>NZ_CP016460.1:0-3085000 GCF_001713435.1 Blastomonas sp. RAC04 | reverse complement strand
GCATGTGGGATTTCCAAAACAACCAGGAGGTTGGCTTAGAAGCAGCCATCCTTTAAAGAAAGCGTAACAGCTCACTGGTCTAAATAAGAGATCCTGCGGCGAAAATGTAACGGGGCTCAAGATACGTACCGAAGCTTAGGGTTTGGATCTTTTGATCCAAGCGGTAGCGGAGCGTTCCGTAGGCCGATGAAGCGGGAGGGTAACCGACCGTGGAGGTATCGGAAGTGCGAATGCTGACATGAGTAGCGATAAAGAGGGTGAGATGCCCTCTCGCCGAAATCCCAAGGGTTCCTGCTTAAAGCTAATCTGAGCAGGGTAAGCCGGCCCCTAAGACGAGCCCGAAGGGGGTAGTCGATGGGAACCACGTTAATATTCGTGGGCCTGGAGGTGTGTGACGGATGGCGTAAGTTGTCAGGCCTTATTGGATTGGTCTGGCTTCGAAGTTGTCCCAGGAAATAGCCCCTCCGTATAGACCGTACCCTAAACCGACACAGGTGGGATGGTAGAGTATACCAAGGCGCTTGAGAGAAGTGTACTGAAGGAACTCGGCAAATTACCTCCGTAACTTCGGGAGAAGGAGGCCCTACATGCGGGCAACCGTGTGTAGGGGGCACAAGCCAGGGGGTAGCGACTGTTTAGCAAAAACACAGGGCTCTGCTAAGTCGGCTTCAAGACGACGTATAGGGCCTGACGCCTGCCCGGTGCTGGAAGGTTAAGAGGAGGAGTGCAAGCTCTGAATTGAAGCCCCAGTAAACGGCGGCCGTAACTATAACGGTCCTAAGGTAGCGAAATTCCTTGTCGGGTAAGTTCCGACCTGCACGAATGGCGTAACGACTTCCCCACTGTCTCCAGTACATGCTCAGCGAAATTGAATTCTCCGTGAAGATGCGGAGTACCCGCGGTTAGACGGAAAGACCCCGTGCACCTTTACTGCAGCTTCAGAGTGGCATTAGGAAAGAACTGTGTAGCATAGGTGGGAGGCTTTGAAGCGACGGCGCCAGCTGTCGTGGAGCCATAGGTGAAATACCACCCTGTTGTTTTCTGATGTCTAACCTCGCACCGTTATCCGGTGCAGGGACCCTCTGTGGCGGGTAGTTTGACTGGGGCGGTCGCCTCCTAAAGAGTAACGGAGGCGCGCGATGGTGAGCTCAGGACGGTTGGAAACCGTCTGTTAGAGTGCAATGGCATAAGCTCGCCTGACTGCGAGACTGACGAGTCGAGCAGAGACGAAAGTCGGTCATAGTGATCCGGTGGTCCCTCGTGGAAGGGCCATCGCTCAACGGATAAAAGGTACGCCGGGGATAACAGGCTGATGATTCCCAAGAGCTCATATCGACGGAATCGTTTGGCACCTCGATGTCGGCTCATCACATCCTGGGGCTGGAGCAGGTCCCAAGGGTTTGGCTGTTCGCCAATTAAAGTGGTACGTGAGCTGGGTTCAGAACGTCGCGAGACAGTTTGGTCCCTATCTGCCGTGGGCGTCGATAATTGAGAGGAGTTGACCCTAGTACGAGAGGACCGGGTTGAACATACCTCTGGTGTACCTGTCATTCCGCCAGGAGTGCAGCAGGGTAGCTATGTATGGACGGGATAACCGCTGAAAGCATCTAAGCGGGAAGCCTCCCTCAAGATAAGTTATCATCGAGTCGTGGAAGACCACCACGTTGATAGGCCGGGTGTGGAAGTGCAGTAATGCATGGAGCTAACCGGTCCTAATCACTCTGTTCGCGCTTGAGAGTTCCACCATCAATGACAACATTGGTGTAAGGATGATTAAGCCGGATATTCGCCAAGAATAATCGTCTTCAAAATCTGAATGTATAACCGCATCGATTAAAAACCATATGCACCTGCTTCATTGCTTGGTGGCCATAGCG
Organism: Blastomonas sp. RAC04; assembly: GCF_001713435.1. Lineage (NCBI taxonomy): Bacteria > Pseudomonadati > Pseudomonadota > Alphaproteobacteria > Sphingomonadales > Blastomonadaceae > Blastomonas > Blastomonas sp. RAC04. Next base: position 3,083,123 of record NZ_CP016460.1, on the reverse strand, counting down.
TCAGTGCCCCACCCGATCCCATCTCGAACTCGGCCGTGAAACCTGACTGCGCCGATGGTACTACCGCTTAAGCGTTGGAAGAGTAGGGCGTCGCCAGGCATTGAAGCCGGTGCATATGGAAAAACCCATTCATGATCGTCGAACAACCGCCCCCGGCAATATGCTGCGGGCGGTTTTCGGCCCTCTAGGGCTCAGCCCTCAAAAGGGCTCAGTTGGTGGCGCGGGATGGAGCAGCCCGGTAGCTCGTCAGGCTCATAACCTGAAGGTCGCAGGTTCAAATCCTGCTCCCGCAACCAGCAGAATTGCTCAATGAGCACAGCGAGTTTAGCAATTCGCTGCCCCGGACCTGATCCGGGGCCCATCTCCAAACCTCGCACACCACACAAAACCCGCACCAACAACAACCACCAGCCCCGAAAGCACCCAGCTTCCGGGGCCACCACGCGTCTCACTCAATCCTCACCACACACCGCTATCACCTCAATCTCCAATAACAATTCTGGCAATGCCAAGGCCAGGGTGGTGGTCCTCAGGCAAATCTCAGCTGTCGCGTTCCTGCACGCGGGCCAGCGGAACCTTGACCTCGAACACCAGACCCGAGGGCTGTGGTTCGACGTGGGTCCGGGCGTCGAGTTCGTAGCGTAGCGCCGAATGCAGCACGTCCTGCGCCAGGCTGTCGAGTGCGACATCGGGATCGCCAAGGCCCTGGGCTTGCACCGTCCAGGTGAGGCGCAGCTGCGGTTCAGCAGACGGATCGGCGGACCCCGGCGCCCCGTCCGGCTCGATCGCCCAGCTGATCGCAAGCGCGAAAGGCGCGTCGTCGATCCGCCCGTGCGCCACCAGATGGCTCGCCAGCTCGTGCACCGCGAGGCCGAGCAGGTTCGAACCCTTGATCCCCAGCATCACGTCCGGTCCATCCACGCTGACCTGGCTTTCATCCTGCAGATGGTGGAGCAGCAGCTCGTCGAACACGATTTCGCGCAGGTTCACCAGGCCGGTGGGCGAATGTGTCGAGAGCGACTGGGTGCGCGCAAAGGCGTTGATCCGCCCCTCGAACTTGAGCAGGAATTCCTCGGTCGTCGCGCAATGGTCCGCGGTCCGCCGGGCCAGCGCACGCACAACACCCAGCATGTTGCGCACACGGTGCTGCAGTTCGGCGAGCAGGCTGCGCTCCTGGTCGCGCAGCCGCCGGATATCATCGACATCGGTCGAGGTGCCTAGCCACTCCAGGATCATGCCATTCTCGCCCAGTACCGGCGCTGCGCGGGTCTTGTGCCAGTAATAACGCTGCTCGCGGCTGTTGAGCACCCGAAACTCGACCTCGAAGCTGTGATGGTCCGATGCCGTCCGCCACGCGGTCCTAGCGGTCTGCCTGTCATCGGGATGGACAGCCTCCAACCATCCCTCGCCGAGATAATCGTCTTGCTCCTGCCCGGTGAAGTCCTGCCATTGCGGTCCGGCCCATATCCAGCTCCCGTCACGGCTGGCGCGCCAGACCAGCAGCGGCAATGTGTCGATGACCTGATGAAGGGTTTGCAGCGGGCCTGACCAGCTAGAGGGCATAGTCATTCTCCTTTTCGGGCGCCGATCCGCCATCATCGTCACAGATCTTGAGATAGCCGCTGTCGAACAGCGCGACGCGCTTGAGCTGCGGCAGATCGAAGATCGTCAGCGTCCGGTGCTCGAGCTGGACCAGGCCCTCGCGGCGCAGGTCCTGCAGCGTACGGTTGACGTACACCGGCGTCATTCCCAGCGCCTCGGCAAGCTCGATCTGGGTGAGCGGGAAGGCGCAGCACCTGCCTTGGGTGAGCTGCGCCTGATGCTGGCGGAGATACAGCTCGCACATGAGATGCGCCATACGTTCGCGCGCGGTGCGCTGGCCCAGCGATGTCGACCATTCGCGCTGGATCGCGGCGGTGACGTGGATGTCGCACCACAGCGCCTTTTCCAGGCTGGAATGCTCGCGGCGAGCGATATCGAGAAAGTCGTTGTCGAGCCTGGCCAGAGTTACCCCGGTCAAAGCGGCGATGCTGTGGTCCATAGAACTGGCCATGAAGCCGTTGATGTCGAACAGGTCGCCGGGAATCAGCATCGAAAGAATCTGCCTGCGCCCGTCCTCCAGCGTCTTGTAGCGGATCGCCCAGCCCTGGATCAGGATGTGCATCGGCCCGGTGCAATCGCCCTGGCGGAGAAGATCCGCCCTGGCGGGGACTTCGCGCAGATTGCGACCGGCAAGCTCTGCCAGCCAGTGCTCGGCGGGGTCCTGCAGCTCCTCGAACCCGCGCAGCTTGTGGGTTATGTGCGGTGTCAACGCATTGGCTCCGATATTGCGGTACGCTGGAACCTACGCACATATCGCGAGTATGTTGCCCATGGGGCAACGCCTTCATGTGCTGCCCTGTGTTCGTTCGATAGTTCAGGTGGTGCATGATGAGCCAGTCCTTGCACGGATGCCGCGTTCTTCTGGTGGAAGACGATTTTCTGATCGCCGACGACTTCCTGCGCCGGCTGCACAGCGCAGGCGCTGAGGTTATCGGGCCTGCCGCAACGCTCGATGGCGCGATGGCGCTGTACGAATCGTGCGGAAGGGTCGACTTCGTTGTGCTCGACATAAACCTGCGCGGTACGACGGTGTTTCCGCTCGCCGCGCGGCTGCGCGCCGACGACGTCCCGTTCCTGTTCTGCACCGGTTATGGCGAAGAGGTGATCGATGGCAGTTTCCAAAACGTCCAGCGCTTCGAAAAACCGATATCGCAGCATGGCTTTGCCCGGATGGTCGATCTGATTTCTCGGCTGACGATCGCGCGTGACCAGCCACGCGAAGGTATGATGCGCTGATCGCTGGGCAACGCCGATGCCTGCCGGGATCAACCGGTCCGGGCGACCGCGAGCACCACATCCTGCGCGGCTGAGCCGACCAGCACCGCCAGATCGCCATTGGAGCTGGTCTGGTGCTGGCTCGATTCGCATTCTCCGCTGATCGGATTGAACCTGGTGACGCGGTAGATTCCAGGCTGCAGCGCCGCGATGTCCAGCGTTATCGCGATGCCGCAGGCGTGCTGATCGGGCATCAGGCTGACCACCGCCTGGGTGCCGTCGCCGCAGCCCGTGGCCAGCCCCTTGAAATCATGTACCGTCAGCCGGGTACCGAGCGGTTCGCGGCGAAAGCGCGGCCAGTCGATCAGGTGCAGGAAATCGCCCAGCACCTTCTGAGAGTCGTACATCCCCTGGGTCAGCACATGCGGGTGGCGGTTGGGCCAGCGCATGCCACCGCCCGCACCGCCGCTTGCCAGATGCGCCCATTGCATACGCCGGAAATAGCGGGTGTCGAACGCGTCCGGCAACGTGATGTGGCGATCCTTGAAGGCGTGGATCGGGCCATGCTCGGTGTCGAGCAGGGGGCGGTCGGCAGGGCAGTGATGCAGCGCCTCGGTCATCAGCCGCGCGGTGGCCCTGGCCGGGCTCAGGGTGTCGCGCGGATCGTCGATCGTGCCCTTCTCGTAAAGATGCACACTGGCAAAATCGAGCGCCGGGTGGCGAAAGACGATCTCGGCAAGCTGTGGCCGGGCCTTGAGCGCGGGGCCGAACACCGACACGGTCTGCAGATGGCAGCGGCCGTGCGCGGCCATCTCTTCGGCGCGCAGCGCTGCCGAGATGTCGCTGATGAACGCATGGCAGGTGGCGATGTCGCCCCCGGCATAATTGGTGTCGATCTCGTTCCACAGATCCCAGCCGAAGATCGCGCCGCTGTGTCCCCAGCGGCGGGTCGCGAAGGCCAGGCGGTTCTTGATCGCCATGCGCGTGTCGGGGCAGGTGAACATCTGCCCGATTGTGCCGCAGGGCCCACCATTCGCGCGCGAATAGGGATGCGTGCGCCACCGTCGCGCCATGAAGAAGGTATCGAACGGGGTGAGCAGATAGCGGATGCCGTACAGCTCTCCCAGCGCGATCAGGTCATCCCACAGCTGCACCATCGCGGGCGCAAACTGGCCGCAACGGCTTTCGAAATGGCGGTGGCGCACCTGGTTGTAGTCGAGCATCAGCCGCAGGCAGGTCACGCCCGAATCGCGCAACCTTGCAAAGTGCCGCTCCACCACCGCCGGGTCGCGGCGGCGGTAGAGCAAGGCAAGGTTGGGCCAGGTGATCGCCTCGTTATAGCCCACCGGGGTCCAGCTTCGTCCCCCCTCGGACTCGAAATAGGGCGCACGTTGGGCGCAGCCTATCCAGTCCTGCACCGGAGACGGCACCGCCAGACTTTTCATATGGGCATGGCCAGCAGCGGTCCCGAATCTCATTCGGCCGCTACCACGCCCAGCCCGGCCAGCGCATCGAGCCGCCAGCGCGCATCGAGCCTGCGCCAGGTGGCCAGCGCCTGGCCCACGATCTGGTCCATGTTGTAATAGCGATAGGTGGCGAGCCGACCGACGAAGGTCACGTTCTCGCAATCGCCGGCTAGCCTGGAATACTGTCGGTACATGTCCTGCGCTGCGGGATTGGGAATGGGGTAATAAGGATCTCCCTCGTCGGCGGGATATTCGCGGGTGATGCTGGTCCTGGCCGCCTGCTGCCCGGTGAGGTGCTTGTACTCGGTGATCCGGGTATAGGGCGTGTCGTAATCGGGATAATTGACCACCGCGACCGGCTGTGCCTGTGCGCAATCAAGCGTCTCGTGCTCGAAGCGCAGCGAACGATAGGGCAGCCTGCCCAGCCGGTGATGGAAATATTCGTCGATCGGCCCGGTCCACACGACATGATCCCAGCTCAGCTCCATCGGTAGATCTGCATATCCTTGCCCCGTCATCACCTCGATAGAGGGGTGATCGAGCATGGCGCTGAACATGGCGGTATAGCCCTTGTCCGGCATGCACTGGTAGCGATCGGTGAAATAGCGGTCGTCGCAGCTGGTCCGCGCAGGCACCCGCGCGGCGACGGACTTGTCGAGCTGGCTCGGGTCCACGCCCCATTGCTTGCGGGTATAGCCCTCGAAGAACCTGGCATACAGATCCTCGCCCACCTGCGAGACCACGGTATCGCGCGAATTTCGGATATCGCCGACATCGACCGCGACCGAGCGCAGATACTCGGCCGCAGCCTCGTCATCCTGCAGGTTCAGGCCATGGAGCATGTTGAGCGTCGTCCGGTTGATCGGCATGGGAACCAGCTGGTCGTCGACCGCTGCCAGCACGCGGTGTTCATAGGGAATCCATCCGGTAAAGCGCGTGAGATAATCGAGGATGTCGCCGCTGTTGGTGTGGAAGATATGCGGCCCGTATCTGTGCACCAATATTCCGGCGTCGTCATGATGGTCATAGGCGTTGCCCGCGATATGGTCGCGCTTGTCGATCACCAGCACGGTCTTGCCCGAGCCCCTGGCCATCCGCTCGGCCATCACCGCGCCGGCAAAGCCTGCGCCGACCACCAGCACGTCGTAATGCCTGCGCCCGGGAAGCCGTGTCGCGGCAACATCCGCAGTGGACCGCTGCGCCCCCTGCCGGGCAGCAAGGGCGTCGGTGATTCTGGCCGCGATGCGCGCGGCGATGCCGTCCCAGCTCTTGTCGGCAAGGCAGGCCTGCGCCTCCTCGCGCCACTGGGCGCGGACGTGGCCGGGCGCGCCGAGCAGAGTTTCGCACGCCCCGACCGATTCGCTCGCGGTCCCGGCAATGCGGACGCTGCCCAGCCTTCCAAAAGTGTCGACCACGTCGCGGATCGGGGTGGATACCACCGGTAGCCCGCACGCCATGTATTCGGGCGTCTTGGTCGGGCTGATGAAGCGGGTCGAGGCGTTGAGCGCAAAGGGCATCAGCGCGATGTCCCAATGGATGGCATAGGCTGGCAGATCGGCATAATCGCGTCCACCCAGCCAGTGGATATTGGCTGCGCGGGGCAGGTCGTCCTGCGAGATCTTGACCACCGGGCCGATCATCACGAACGACCAGGCCGGGCGCATCCGCGCCATTTCGGCCAGCAGGCCAAGATCCATGCGTTCGTCGATGACACCGTAAAAGCCCAGCCGTGGCCGCGCCAGCAGGGCCTGGTCGTCGGGATCAGCGGTAACTGAAGGGTCGGCTGCGAAATGCTGGATGTCCACGCCCGAAGGCAGGCACATCAGGTCAGGATGACGCTCGCGCCGTGCCTCGTACAGGCTGCGTCCTCCGCACAGCGCGATATCCGCCCGCTCGAGCAGCAGCGCCTCGCGTTCGGCGATGCCATCGGGCGCGAAGGCGAAGTTGGCGAGCTCGTCCATGCAGTCATAGACCAGCAGATCGCTGTGCACCTGTTCGCCGAACGCCAGCATCATCGGGGTGTAGTACCAGAATATGTGCGGGGCGGCGTGGCGGGTCATCTCCATCCGCAGCAGAACGGCCAGCGCCTCGGTGGTCTGCTGCGCGTCGAGCGATTGCGGGATGACCGGGATCAGCCGGGTCACGCCCTCGTGCGGCCGGGTCCGCTCGAGCGTCGGCGCGAGGCAATCGGCATCGACGCGGGGCTCCTCCCAATAGACGATGTCGAAGCCCTGCGAGAGCCGCGTCATGATGTGCTGCGGCCGCTGGAACACCAGATCCCAGCGCAGATGCGAGAAGCAGACGATTACCGGGCGGGTCGAGGGAACAGGGGTGTTGCTGTGCTGGAACGGGCGGTGCATCGGGGGACTCCGGAACGGACGTGCGGCCTGGATCGGGGAAACCCAGCGCGCACAGATGGGGAAGGATCCGGCGTCTAGCGCGTGGTCGGGGGTTGCGGTCTTACATAGGTGAGGCAACCGCCGGCTTTTAAATTCCTGCCGGATTGACCCATGTTATGGGTGGGGCTCGGCGCATGGCTCAGCCTTGCAGCGGCATGGAGCGGATCATCCGCTCCGGCCCCTGCAAGGAGTACAGCAAATGACCTCGATTTTCGGAATGGCGCTCTTGCCGCTGTGGATCATGGGCGCGCCGCTGGTCGGTGTGCTGCTCAGCCTGGCGCTGCCAGCCCCCCGCACCAACACCATACCGCGTGCGCGTCGCAGGGATCACGACGTGATCGCTCCGACGGCTTATCCGCGCGCCTGATCCCGCAGCGCGCAACCCGGCGCAGGCATCGAGAGTAAAATCGAGCGAGCGGGCGGCATCGGGGGGAGGCCCACGATGCCGCCCGCCGCGCACGATGCGCCCGTTGCCCAACACAAGGACCGAACCATGACCGACACCATCGCAAAACTGGACGAAGCGCAGCTGCCCGGCCTCGAGGCCAGGCTGGACCCCAAGCCCGAATGGCAGCCGCGTTATCCCGGATCGGGGCGGCTCAAGGGCAAGGTGGCGATCGTCACCGGCGGCGATAGCGGCATTGGCCGCGCGGTCGCAGTGCTGTTCGCGCGCGAAGGCGCCGATCTCGTCATCTCGCATCTGGAAGAGGATGAAGACGCGCAGGACACCGCGCGCATGGTCGAGGCGGAAGGTGCGAGGGCAGTGACCATCGCGGGCGATATCGGCGATCGCGCGCAGGCTGCCCGGATCGTCGATCTGGCGATCAGCAGCTTTGGGAAGCTCGACATCCTGGTCAACAACGCAGGCGAGCAGCACCCCGACGAGGATGTGACAGACATCTCCGACCAGCAGCTCAAGCGGACCTTCCAGACCAATGTCTATGGCATGTTCTACATGGTGCAGGAGGCGATGCCGCATCTCCAGGCGGGGGCGGCAATCATCAACTGCACCTCGGTGACGATGTACAAGGGCGCGGACGATCTGCTCGACTATTCATCCACCAAGGGCGCGATCACCGCTTTCACCCGCAGCCTCAGCCAGAATCTGGCCGACAAGGGCATCCGCGTCAACGGCGTCGCGCCGGGCCCGATCTGGACCCCGCTCAACCCTTGTGGCGGCGCGAGCGAGGAGAAACTCGAGCACTTCGGCGAATCCACTCCGATGGGCCGCCCAGGCCAGCCCAACGAGGTTGCCCCGTGCTTCCTGTTCCTGGCCTGCGAGGATTCCAGCTACATGAGCGGACAGGTGCTGCACCCCAATGGCGGCGTGGTGGTGGGAAGCTGAACGCTTCGGGGGCCTGGCGAGAGCAGCATGATCGCTGCCTCAGGCGGCAGCAGGAATGGACGGCCTTCGGGGCTTTCTCTCTCGGTTCGTCGCACGCAGGCGCTGGACCTAAACCAGTATAACGAAGCCGGATGAACAAGGTGAAAGTTTGTAACAGGAGGGATCGTTAGCGAAAGTCGAGTCTATGTCCATATCCGTTCACGCGCCTGCCCACCTGCCCGCGCATAACCGCCACTGCCAGACATCCGTTCACCCGCGGTGCGATTTCATCCAGCAGGGTGACACGCTGTTGCGACCGCGGTTGCTGCTGGAAGGCTGGTGCGCGGGCTATCGCATCACGCTCGACGGGCGCAGGCAGCTGACCAACCTGTATCTGCCGGGAGAGATCATCGGCGTGTGGCGCAACAGCCAGCCCAGCTTCTATCATTCGGTGATGTCGGTGACGCGGGCCTCGTTTGTGGAGTTCACCACCACTGCCGACAGCGAGGTCGCGCAGAGCGAGTGCGCGTTGTTCGAACAGCAGCTCGAAAACAGCATTTTCCGGCTCGGCTGTCTCAACGCCTATGAGCGCATGGCGCACCTGTTCCTCGAACTGGGCGAGCGGCTGGACATCCGGGGCATGGGGTCGCGCAACGCCTATCGCATGCCTTTGACGCAGGAGCTGCTTGCCGACCTCGTGGGAATCTCCTCGGTCCATGTCAACCGCACCCTGCAGCAGATGCGCGCCGACAATGCGATCAGCCTGGTCAACAGCCGGCTGACCCTGACGGACCCCGACAGGCTGGCCGAGCAGGTCCATTATCAGCCGTTGCTGTAACCGCCTGCCCGGCTGAGATTTCGGCGCGCGGAACCGGCGGGCCGGGCCAGTGCCAGACCAGCGCGGACAGGCCGAGCCAGGCCGAGAACATCAGCAGATAGGGCCAGCGGCGCGGCCACAGCCTGGCCACCAGCAAGGTGACCGCGCCGGTGCCCGCCAAGGCAATCAGCGTCGCGGCGGCTACACGTGTGCCGGAGCCTGTGAGTGCGGTCTGGATCGCTACGCTGGCCCATTGCGCGGGCAGCAGCACCAGCAGCCATTTGGGCAGCGCGCCCGGCATGGCCAAGGCGGTTGCCAGCATCGCTGCCTCGCCGCCGACCACGAACACGGCGATCCACCAGCCCTTGTCGGCTGCCGAGCGGGCAAACAGCGCGCCGCGCGCGGCGAAACTGAACACCGCGACGATGACGGCCAGCGCCAGCGACATCGGGTGCGGCAAGGGCGGCATGCCCAGCGCTCGCGCCAGCCCGATCAGCCCCGCGCCAGCCACCAGCGCGAGACCGATGCCGATCCACAGCCGCCCGGCCGCCGCCGCAGCGATCATCCCGGCTCCCATCAGCCCCACCGCCAGGATCGGTCCTGCAACCATCGCCAGCGGGGTCGGCGCGGGCGCGTCTGCCAGCAACAGCATCGCCAGCGCAGGGGCGACGGCCCCCGCCAGCGCCACTGTCAGCCATGCTGCAAGCGATGAGGACAAGGGCTGTTCATGCGGCAAGGGTTTCATGCGATCTCCACCGACACCAGCCACGCCGTTTCGGGATATTGCAGCGGCAGGCTGATGCCCGCCAGACGCAGCGCGCGGCCCGACAGGACAACGCCTTCGGCATAGGACCGGGCGTGCGAAAGCTGCGCCCTGGCCTTTTCGCAATATGGCGGCAGCAGCGCGACGCGGTAATGCGCTTCATCGTCCAGTCCGGCAAAGCGGATGTGGGGCACATCATAAGTGGCGGCCTGGCGCGTCTGGGCGATCAGTGCGATCCCCCGGCCTTTGTGCATCGCCAGCAGCGCATGGACACCCGCACCGGCAGGCGTGAGCTGCCACAAGCGCCCGGAATGCAGGACATCGCGCCATTGCTTGTAGAGCGCGATGTGCGCGGCGAGGCATTGGCGGTCCTCGGTCGACATCGCGCCCGGGTCCGCCTCGACGCCCATATGGCCGAACATGGCGACCTTGGCGCGAAAATCCATCGCCACCTGCCGGCCGGTGATCGGGTTGGGGCTGGGCCCGACGTGGTTGCCCGCGATGCGCATCGGCAGGAAATCGAACCAGCCGGCGTTGACCTGCAGCCGCTCGATAGGATCGTTGTTGTCGCTGGCCCAGAAGCGGCTGCACCGCTCGAGAATTTCCAGATCGACCCGTCCGCCTCCGCTCGCGCAGGTCTCGATCTCGACCTGCGGATGCGCGGTACGCAGCCGGTCGAGCAGCGCATAAAGCGCGATCACCTGCGCATGGCCCTTGCCGGCAAGCGGGAAGAGATCGCGATTGTGGTCCCATTTGAGATAGGCGATATCATGTTCCGCCAGCAGCCGGTCGAGACTGGCCAACAGATGCCCCGAGACCTCGGGCCGCGTCAGATCGAGCACCAGTTGGTTGCGCTGGGTCAGCCGCGGGTGATCAGGCAGGTGCAGGCACCAATCGGGATGCGCGCGGTACAAGGCGCTGTCGGGACTGACCATCTCGGGCTCGACCCACAGGCCGAAGTCCATGCCAGACCCGCGGACATGATCGATCAGCGGATCAAGGCCACCGGGAAAGATCCCGGGATCGGCCACCCAGTCTCCCAGGCTGGTGGTGTCATCGCGGCGTCCGGCAAACCAGCCATCGTCGAGCACGAACCGCTCTACCCCCAGAGCCGCCGCCCGGTCCGCCAGCGCGCAGAGCTTTTCGAGGCTCTGATCGAAGGCGAGCGCTTCCCAGCTGTTCAGATGGACCTTGCGCGGGGTTGATGCCGCTATCTCCGGCGCGACCGCGCCCAGCACATGCGCGTGAAAGGCATGGCGCAGGCTGGCGATGCCCTGCGCGCTGACCGCAACCAGCGCGCGCGGGGCGCAGAACGTGTCGCCAGGCGCCAGCATGATTTCCCCAGGCTCCAGCTGCGCCGCCATGGTCAGCGTGGCATCGCCGTCGGCATTGCGCTCGACGGACAGCACATGATCTCCGCTCCACGCGAGATGCGCGCTGAGCGCGTCGCCGTGAACTTCGCCTGCGTTGTCGCCTTCGATCCGCACCCAGTTGCCGCCGCCGAAACCGGGTCGCCCGCCATAGGACGCGCTGGTGATCGCCCCCTGGTGCAGGGCCAGCCGCTGCTGCTGCATCTCGCCGGACCAGCGGCCTGCATAGCGCACCATATGGCTGGCCCAGCTGGGCAATGGCAGCGTCAGCGATGCCAGGCTGATCAGCCCGATCGGGTGCGTGCCCTGATTGCGCAGCTGCGTGCCGAACTCGACCAGCCCGCCGTGAACGATCGAAAGCTCGATCTGGACACTCAGGCCCAGGGCGTCATCGCGGTGCTCGAGGCACAGCCCGGCGTCGCGCTGCGTGATCGCGACCACCGGCATCCGCGGCGTCAGCGGGCGTCCGTGCTGCTGGATGACGATGGACGGCGCGCAAAGATGTCCCTCTCCCGCAAAGGGCAGCAGCGAACGCGGCGCGGGGCGGTCCGGCTGCGAGGCATGCCGCCCGCGCCGCAGGACATCGCACAGGCTCGCAAGATCCTCGGCCATCGGCAGGGTCGGCCCGAAATAGACCGGTTCCGCAGCACCGGCGCGCAGATCGAGCACCATCGTGAGACCGTCGCCATCGAGACGCGCGCACGGGGGGAGGCTGGACATGAAAGGTGGCCTTGATGGAATGACAGTCAATGAACGGCGCAAGGCCTTGCTTGATCTAAACCTGTTGGACCGGCATGAGCAAGAAAAGGGTGGGAGAGGGCTGTTGCCGGAGGTCATGGTGCAGGGAAGCCAGGTGGCGGTGTTCATTGCGATCACCGCGCTGATCGGGCTGGCGACTTGGTGGAAGGTCCGCAGCATTGGCGGCTCGCACGACGGATCGGGCAAGGAGGTCTTCCTCGCCGGCGGCGGCCTCACCTGGCTGTACGTGGCAGGCTCGATCACGCTCACCAACCTGTCGACCGAACAGCTTGTCGGCATGAACGGCAACCAGATGCTGCTGCTCGCCTGGTGGGAGATTTCGGGCTTTGTCGGGCTGATGATCCTCGCGTTCATCTTCGTGCCGATCTACTATCGCCAGGGGTGCACCACCGTGACCGAGCTTCTGGAGCGCCGCTATGAGGGCGGCAGCATCCGCACCGTGATCTCGGCGATCTTCCTGCTCGGGAACATCCTGATCTACCTTCCCGCAGCGCTCTATTCGGGCAGCCTTTTCCTCAAATCCATGTTCGGTGTGGACTGGCCGCTGCTGTGGTTCGCAGCGCCGATGGCCATCATCGCGGCCATCTACACCATCACCGGCGGCCTCAAGGCCGTGGCGGTGATGGATACCTTTTCCGGCATCGGCGTGCTCGCCGTCGCGATGCTGGTGGTCATCCTGGCCCTGAACGCGGTCGATTTCGATCTGGTCAGCGGGGTGCCGGCGGAGCGGATATCGATGGTTGGTGATACGGACTCGCCCATTCCGTTCCACACCCTGTTCACCGGGATGCTGTTCATCCAGATCTTTTACTGGTCCACCAACCAGAACATCACGCAAAAGGCGATGACCGCGCCGACCATCCGCGAAGCGCAAAAGGGCGTGATGGCCGCAGCCGTGGTGCGGATCTTGATCATTCCGGTGATCGTCGTCGTGCCCGGGGTGGTGGGATACAAGCTGTTCGGGCCGATGGGCGATGCAAGCTATGGCCGGGTGGTGGCGCATGTGCTCCCGCCGTGGATGTCGGGCGCGTTCGCCGCGCTGATGGCGGCGGCAGTGATCGCGCACACCAGTGCGATCCTCAACAGCTCGGTCGCGCTTTATGCGATCGACTTCCACGACAAGTTCATCCGGTCGGTCAAGAGCCACTGGAAGCTGGCCGCCTGGACCTCAGCGGTCCTGACCGTCACTTCGATCCTGCTGGTCCCTGCGTTCGAAAACGCCAAGAGCATCATCAACCTGTTGCAGGAATTGAACGGTCTGTCGTCGATGCCGGTGCTGTCCGCGTTCATCGCCGGGCTGCTGTTCGCCAATGTCGATGCGCGCGCGGCGATCATCGGGCTGGTGTTCGGGGTTGCGAGCTACGCGCTGCACACCTTCGTGCTGTACAAGCCCGACATGCTCTATCCCGGCGAGACCTTCTACCAGCATATCGGCTGGAGCGGGCTGCACTATATCGATGTGATGCTCATGGTGCTGGTGGCGTCGGTCATCGTGGCGCTGACATCGAACCGCGTGATTTTCGGCAACGTCGCCCGCTATGTCGGTCCGGGAGCAAGACGCGATGGGTGATGCTGCAGCCGTGCACCGCCGGTTCAATCCGCTGATCGGCCAATGGGTGCTGGTCTCGCCGCATCGCACCCGGCGCCCGTGGCAGGGCCAGATCGAGGCGCCCGACATTGCTGTGCTGCCTGCGCACGATCCGGCCTGCTTTCTTTGTCCGGGCAACACCCGCGCCAATGGAGAAACCAATCCCGATTACTCCGGACCCTGGGTGTTCGAGAATGATTTCGCCGCGCTGATGCCCGTCGCCGAGGCCTTGGCCGCGACAGATCCCGACCCGGACGCGTTGCTGGTGGCCGAGCCGGTCTCGGGAGAATGCCGCGTGATGTGCTTCTCCCCCAACCACGCGCTGACGCTGCCCGAGCTGCCCGCTGCGGAACTGCGCGCGGTGATCGATACCTGGGCCGAGCAATCTGCCGAGCTGGGGCAGCGTTATGCCTGGGTCCAGATCTTCGAGAACAAGGGCGCGGCCATGGGCTGCTCCAACCCGCACCCGCACGGACAGATCTGGGCGAGCGCGCATCTGCCTGATGAACCGGCGAGAGAGGATGCGCGCCAGCGGGCCTATTTCGAGAGGACCGGGCGGACGCTGCTCGGCGATATCGCCGCGCGCGAGGCCGGCGGCCCGCGCGTGGTGATCGAAAACGCGCGCTGGATGGCGATCGTCCCGTTCTGGGCGGTCTGGCCGTTCGAAACGCTGGTGCTTCCGCGCTTTGCCGTCCAGCGGATCGAGCAGCTCGAGGCATCCGACCGCGACAGCCTGGGCGCGCTGCTCAGCGAACTGACCGCGCGCTACGACAACCTGTTCGGCTGCTCGTTCCCCTATTCGATGGGCTGGCACGGCGCGCCCTACGGCGCGGGCGATCAGGCGCACTGGCAGCTGCACGCGCATTTCTATCCGCCGCTGCTGCGGTCTGCCAGCGTTCGCAAGTTCATGGTCGGCTATGAAATGCTCGCCGAGGCGCAGCGCGATCTGACCGCCGAACAGGCTGCCGAGCGGCTGCGCGCCGTCAGCCCGGTCCATTACCGCAAGGCGACCCCGGCATGAGCGACACATTCCCGCTCGTCGAACGCACGATCGCCGCGTTTCGCCGCGCCTATGGCCATGATCCCGCGATCCTCGCTTTTGCCCCCGGCCGGGTCAATCTGATCGGCGATCATACCGATTACAACGACGGCTTTGCCCTGCCTTGCGCGCTGCAGTTCGGCACCGTGGTTGCCGCAAGCCCGCTGGAGGAGCCGCGCATTATCGCGCGAGCCGCGGACCTGGACATGGCGGAAGATGACGTCCGTATCGATGCGCCGATCGAGACCGCGGCCCAGGGCGAGTGGCGAAATCACGTCCGCGGCATCGCTGCCGGATTGCCCGCATTCGGCCTGCCGGTGCGCGGGGCAAAGCTCGCCTTTTCGGGCGATGTGCCGCAGGGCAACGGCCTGTCCTCGTCCGCCTCGCTGGGGGTTGCGCTGGGCCTTGCGCTGACGGCTGTGGCGGGTGCGCAGGCGCCCGACAAGCGCGTGCTGGCCCGCGTCGCGCAATGGTCCGAGCATCATTATGTCGGCTGCGCCTGCGGCCTGCTCGACCAGATAGCGTCGGCCTTTGGCGAGCAGGACGGCGCGCTGCTGCTCGACTGCCGCAGCCTGAGCGCAAAGCCGGTTGCCTTTCCCGCCGATGCCGCGATCGTCATCGTTCCTTCGGGCGTGGCGCGCGGGCTCGTCGACAGCGCCTATAACGAGCGCCGCGCCCAGTGCCGGCAGGCGGCGGAGTATTTCGGCGTCGGGTCGTTGCGCGACCTGGACCTGGCGATGCTCGAGGCAGGCGAGGCCAGCTGCGATGCCACCGTCTATCGCCGCGCGCGGCATGTCGTCACCGAAAATGCGCGCACGCTGAGCGCAGCCGAGGCGATGGCGCGCGGCGATCTGGCGGAGCTTGGGCAAGCCATGCGGCAATCGCATGCATCGTTGCGGGACGATTTCGAGGTCAGCGTGCCGGCGGTGGATGCGCTGGTCGACAGCCTGAACGCCGCGATCGGCGAGGACGGCGGCGCCAGAATGACCGGAGGCGGC
The DNA here is from genome assembly GCF_001713435.1 of Blastomonas sp. RAC04. NCBI lineage: Bacteria > Pseudomonadati > Pseudomonadota > Alphaproteobacteria > Sphingomonadales > Blastomonadaceae > Blastomonas > Blastomonas sp. RAC04. The sequence goes on along the minus strand of NZ_CP016460.1, from coordinate 3,067,783 downwards.
TTTGGCGGCTGTGTCGTGGCGGTGATCGCGGCAGACCGGCTGCCTGCAGTGGATCGCGCGATTGCCAACCATTGGCAGCGCGCGGGCCTGCCGGCACAGGCCCATTTCCGGGGCATTCCGTCCGCCGGAGCCCGCCTGCTGCGCGGCTGACCGCCGAGTACCCGGCAGCCAAGACGCCTTTTTGACGTGGCGCGCGCGCCAAATCGCCATATCGTCTGTTCGCAATCCCCGGCCCCACAAGAGAGCAACCGCGCAGCCATGATCTCCGATAGCCCATCCCCGAAGCCGCAGCTGATGAAGCTTGGCGTCTGCTACTATCCCGAGCACTGGCCCGAATCGCAATGGGCTAACGATGCCCGGCGGATGCGCGAGATCGGGCTGACCCGGGTGCGCATCGGCGAGTTTGCCTGGAGCCGGATCGAACCCGAGCCCGGCCGGTTCGATTGGGCCTGGCTCGACCGGGCAATCGAAACGCTGCATGCCGCAGGGCTTGGCGTCATCCTGGGAACGCCCACGGCCACGCCTCCCAAATGGCTGGTCGATTCCATGCCCGACATGATCGCGGTCGACCGCGACGGTCGTCCGCGGCGCTTCGGGTCGCGGCGTCATTACTGCTTCAGCCACATCGGATATCGCAAGCAGTCCGCGCGCATCACCCGCGCCGTGGCCGAACGCTATGGTCACCATCCGGCGGTGGTCGCGTGGCAGACCGACAATGAATATGGCTGCCACGACACGGTGCAGAGCTTTTCACCCGCTGCCTTGGCGGCGTTCCGTGTCTGGCTGGCCGAACGTTATGGCGATGTCGCAGCGCTCAACCGCGCCTGGGGCAATGTGTTCTGGAGCCAGGAATATCGCAGTTTCGACGAAATCGACCTGCCCAACCTGACCGTCACCGAAGCGAACCCGGCGCATTGGCTCGCCTTCCGCCGCTTCGCCTCGGACGAGGTCGTCCGCTTCAACCAGATCCAGGTGGACATCCTGCGCGAATTGTCCCCCGGGCGCGACATCACCCACAACTTCATGGGGTTCTTCACCGAGTTCGATCATCACGATGTCGCGCAGTCGCTCGATGCCGTGGGCTGGGACAGCTATCCGCTGGGCTTTCTCGAAAGCTTCCGGTTCAGCGAGGAAGACAGACTGCGTTATGCGCGGCAGGGCCACCCCGATATCGCCGCCTTCCATCACGATCTGTACCGGGGATGCACGCGCGGTGGCCGCTGGTGGGTGCTGGAGCAGCAGCCCGGACCGGTCAACTGGGCGCGGCACAACCCGGCGCCGCTGGATGGCATGGTGCGGCTGTGGACGCTCGAGGCGCTGGCCCATGGCGCCGAGCTGGTCAGCTATTTCCGCTGGCGCCAGGCACCCTTTGCCCAGGAACAGCTGCACGCTGGTCTTTTGCGCCCTGACGATGTCCCCGCGCCCGCCTATGCCGAAGCGGCCCAGGCCGCGCGCGACATCGCCGCGATCGGTCCGATGTCCGCTGCGGCCAAGAGCGTCGCGCTGATCTTCTCCTATGATTCGGACTGGATCACAACGATCCAGCCGCAGGGTGCGGGGCTGTCCGCGTTGTGGGCGGCGTTCGATGCCTATTGCGCGCTGCGGCAGCTGGGTCTGAATGTCGACATCCTCCCGGCCAATGCGCCGCTCGAAGGCTATGCGATGTGCGTGGTGCCCTGCCTGCCGGTGGTGCCCGACGAACTTTTGGCGCACCTCGCCGCCTTTGAAGGCCCTGTCGTGATCGGCCCGCGATCGGGAAGCGGCACGGCCGACTTCGCGATACCCGATGGCCTGCCGCCCGGCGCGATCTTCCCGGCCAAAGTCGTGCGGGTGGAGAGCCTGAGACCGGGGCTGGTGCATCCGGGCCAGGGTTGGGCGGTGCGCCGCTGGATCGAGCATCTGGAAACCGATGCGGCAGCAGAGCTCGTCGCCGATGACGGAACCGTCGCCTGCTGGCGATCGGGCAACCGACGCTATCTTGCCGCCTGGCCCGAGCCGGACATTCTCGCGCCCGTTCTGCAGGCTGCAGCGCGCGAGGCGGGCGTCGACACCGTGGCGCTGCCCGAGGGTCTGCGCCTGCGCCGCACGGCCAGCCATGTCTTTGCGTTCAATTATGCCCCAACCCCGGTCGCGATCCCCGATGGCATCGGCGGCCGGCTGGTGCTGGGCGAAAGCCTGATTCCTCCCGCCGGGATTGCCGTGCTGACGCTCTGAGGCGGCCCCTGCTTGCCTCAGCCCGAAACCCAGCTGCCGTGGAAGCTCAGCGGCAGCGGGACGGTGCTGCGCCAGGTGACCACCGGGCCGTCGGCAACCTTGCGGGCGTCGAACACGTGCAGCTCGGTCGCGCATGCGTCGAGGTTGAGCGTGGTGCCGATCAGGTGGCGGCCTGCGGGGACGAACTCCTCCACCAGCTGGCGGGCACCGAAATCGAAGCTGTCGTCGCGGCCGGACCGCCAGTCCCAGATGCCGATGCTGCGCGCGAAGGGGCGGTCGGTGCGATAGCCTCCGACATGGATGGTCTGGTGGCGCAGAAGGCCAGCAGTCTCCGGCGCGCTGCGCAGGAACTCGGCGGAAATCCCTGCAGCCTTCATGTCGGCGCGGCCATCGGGGTGCAGCGTCACAAGGGTGAGCTCGGGCCTCTCTGAATATTCGTGCCGCCCCTCGACCAGCCCCGGCGCGCCCAGCAACGCGAAGGTCGGGTCGGCGTGGAAACAGCCATCGAAGCGGATGGTGCCGTCGGCCTCCTCCCAGGCATCGCCCAGATGGAAGAAGAACAATGGCGGCAGCTCGTATTCGCGGCGGCGCGAGAGGTCGTCCTTGTCCAGAACCAGCACCCGCGATCCGCGCTCGGGGCGCCAGCTCATGCTCTGCGAGAACGGCAGGCGGGCCTGGTCCGATACCCAGGGCTGGCACAGGATGACGAGGTGCCGGGCGGTGGCGGTGAAGTCGTGCATATAGCTTGCCATTGGCAGCGCGATGGCCTGACCCGCCTCGAAACTGCCATCGGCCGAGAGCCTCCAGACATAGGCGCTGTCGCCGCCCGACCCGATGTTCCAGATCTGCCCCGAAGGTTCGATCCGCGGATGCGCGAGGAACGGCATCCTGGCGAGATCGTCGCGAAAGGTCACCATGCCCTGCGTCGCCAGCGTTTCCGGGTCGAGCGCGGTGGCGGACCCTGCCTCCCACAGCGCCAGCAGGCGGCCACCTGCGGCGATCACATGGGTGTTGGCCGGGTTGGTATCGTCCGGACTGCCGACACTCGCGCCCGGCCCTGCCGGCGTGCCGAAGCCGGGCTGGACGATGCGGTCGAGCTGCTCTTCGAGGCGGCGCTTGGGGGTGTCGACGAACCGCGCTGCAAGGCTCGCCTGGTCGCCGTTCACCCGCCAGGCGCGCACCAGCCCGTCGCCATCGAACCAGTGTCCGACCGCGCTCGCGCCGCGCCGGAAGCGCGCGGGGCCATTGCGGTAGAGCGTGCCCTTGAGCGCCGGTGCGCGGCCCGAGACGCGCACCAGCGGCTGCGGCGCGATGTCCGACAGGATGTCGCCCACGCCCAGCGTCCAGTCGGGCAGCGCCGGGGCTTGCGTCGCCGCCATCGCGGTGCCGGCCCAGCCGGGCAGCATGGCGCCGGCGGTGGCAAGGCCTCCGCGCAGCAGAAGATCCCGGCGGTTCAGGCTGGCGGCGGTCACTGGAAGCTGATCCGGGTTTCGCTGGCCCCTGTCGGCACGTCAAAGCTCGCCGCTTTCCACAGCGCTGGCCCGCCTTCGGGCCTTGCTCCATTGGAAAAGGCAAAGGGTTCGAGCGGCATGCCGAAGGGGTTCATCTTCATCTGGCCATCGCCATCGACATCGTGGAACACCTTGATCGCATAGCGGCCCGGCGCAAGACCGGTGAGCGTCAGCGTGGCGGTGGCACCGTCGACCTCGACCATGCCCACCCGTGCGGGCTTGCCGCCCTTGTCGTGCGCTGTCTCGCTGTCATAGACACTCATCAGGATCCGGCCGGTCGGAGCGGTGATCTGTTCGAACCGGATGGTGAGGCTGGCGCTGGCGCTGGGGTTGGCGGCGGCCATCTGCGGGGCCTGTGGCTGCGGCGCCTGCGCGCTGGCCATGCCGGCTGCCGCAAGCGCTGCGATCGCGAAAAAGGTCTTCATGGGTCGGGTCTCCTGAGGGTGATGACGGCGGTGCCGCCATTGACCGTTTCCTCCTGCCCCGGCTATCACCCGTCGGTCTTCCCTGGATACGTGAGTTGCGAGCCTTGATGCGTGAGAACGAAGCCTCTGCAGTTCGCGCTTCGCCAAATGCATTTTCCCTGCAGACGCAGGCGTTTCGCGGGCTTGGAATCGCGGCGGCGGCTGCGGCGGTTCTGGCCTATCTCGGCGCATTGGGCACGGGCGAGGCGCCGCTGGGCCTTCGCCTTGCCTATTGGGCCGCGGTGATCATGCCGGGATCGTTCCTGGGGATGGGGGTGTCGGCGCTGGTGCGCAGCTGGGGCGGCCTGGAATCGCGACGCTGGCTGGAGATCGCGCTGGTGGCGCTGCTGGTGTCGCTCCCGCACAGCTTCATCGTGATCGTGGTGAGCGCGCTGTTCTTCGGCGTGGAGATGATCACGCCGATGCTGGTGCTCCAGTTCTGGCTGGCGGTGCTGCTGATCACGCTGGTGCTGACCGCGATCAACTATCTCGCCAATGCCGATATCCAGCCCAGGGCGCCCGCACTTCAACCCGCCATGGCGCTCCCGGATGCCGCACAGCCGGTCCCGATCCAGAGCGCCCAGCCCGAAACTGCTCCGGCGATCCCGCCATTGCTGGCCGAAAAGCTGCCGGTCAATCTGCGCAGCGCCAGGCTGCTGGCGATCGAGGCCGAAGACCATTATCTGCGCGTCCATACCGATGCGGGAAGCAATCTGGTGCTGATGCGGATGACCGATGCCTGCGCCTTGCTGGAGGATGCGCCTGGGGCGCGGGTCCACCGCAGCTGGTGGGTCGCACGCGCCGCGGTGACCTCAGGCGGTCAGCGCGCAGGCCGCATGATGCTCGATCTGTGCTCGGGGCTGCAGGTGCCGGTCAGCCGGGCGATGCAGCAGCGGCTGAAGGGCAGCGGCTGGTTCTCGCAAGGCTCCTGACACGCCCTGCGCATCACCGCATGGTCTTGAGCAGGTCGTCCAGCGATATGTTGGCGAACCCCACCGAGCTGTCCGAAATGCCATAGGGAATGACCAGCTGGTCCTCCAGCAGCATCGCGCCGCAGGTATAGATCACGTTGGGCACATAGCCCGACCGGTCCGCATTCTCGGCGGTAAGCAGCGGCTGGGTGGTGCGCGCGATAACCTTCGAGGGATCGTCGAGATCGAGCAGCGCGCAGCCAAGCGCGTATTTGCGCATCGCGCCCACGCCATGGGTCAACAGCAGCCAGCCATGCGGCGTGCGGATCGGGCTCCCGCAGTTGCCGATCTGGATGAATTCCCAGGGGAATTCAGGCTCCATGATCAGGCGGCCTTCGTCTTCCCAGCAATCCACCCGCGGGCTCTGGAGCAGGAACAGGTTCTTGCCGTCCTGCCGTCCGATCATCGCATATTGCCCCCCGATCTTCTCGGGGAACAGCGCCATGCCCTTGTTTCTGCCGGCCTTGCCTTCGATGGGCTCGAGCACGAACTGCTTGAAGTCGGTGGTGCGAAGCAGCTCCGACCGGATGGTCGCGCCCGAATACGCGGTATAGGTTCCGATCCACTCAAAGCTGCCGTCGTCGTGACGAAAGCGCACGAGCCTCAGGTCTTCCAGCCCGTTGCGTTGCTGCTCGGTCACGGGAAAGATCACGGTGTTGGAAAGGCTGCTGTCCGCATGGCGATGCACGGTCACGGCGCTGTCGCCGTCGGTCAGGCTGGCATTGTCCAGCTCGACCGAGGTCGCCCACGAGCTCTGCGGCCACAGATCGATGCCGCCGCTCGCCGATGCGATGCCCTCGCGGAAGGCGATCGAACTGATATGGCCTTCACCCACTGCACGCAGCGACATGATGAACCGCACCGCACCGCTTTCGCACCCGCTCTGATCGGGATGCGGGACGATCGAAGGGTTCATCAGCGCGGCCGCTGCATAGGCATATTCGTGACAGAAATATGCCCCGATCAGCTTCTGCCGCGCAGGCGAGAAGTCGGTCTGGCCAAGGCCCAGAGCTGCCTGCACCTCCTGCCACCGCTCGGCGAACATCGCTTCGGTCTGCCAGTGCCGATCCTTGAAATCGGCAAGCACCTTTCCGTACTCCGCGGTGACCTCGTCTTCGCCGAGCGCGGTGATGTTCTCAACCAGCTTCAATGCACGGTTGTCTTCGGCCTGCTGGGCTTGCCAGGTCAGATGGAACGGGCGCAGCACGACCCGCGACGGGTCGGCGCTCAGTCTCAGGTCATGGATATGCAAGGGCCCGCGATACCTGTTTCTTGAGCTTTTCAACCGCGTCTCCCGAATGCTGGCCTTCATCTGGCACGAGCGCTAGCATGGAATGATAACCGAGTTGAAACGCCAATATGCTTTCAGCGCCGCAGTTCAGATTGGCGCCCCGCGGGTTCAGGCCATCCCTGCACAGTCCGCTGACCGGATCTGCCAGAACCTCGCCCCTGTCGTTGGCACCGAAGAACCAGTTCCACGCGGCCAGCCCGTAGCGGCGCCAATGCGGCCCACCGTCTGCCGCAAATGCCGCAGCGCACGCATCCAGCGCGGCCTGCGCCTCGAGCGGCTGCTGGTCGAACGGCATATGGCCATAATCCTGGCCGAACCCCTCCGATCCGATGGGACGGAAATGACCGGCAGCGGCGATCTGCCGTTCGCAGATCCAGCGCAGCGTATCGAGCCCGATCTCAAGCCAGTCGTTGCGGCCAAGCGCCATTCCTGCCGCGATCAGCGCCTGGGGCATGCGCGGGTTGTCATAAGCGAGCATCGCTTCGAACCAGGTCCAGTCGGGACGGCGGGACTGCCCCGCAAGATGCGCGAGGATCCCGGCGCCGCGTTCGGCTGCGCGCAACGACGGGCCATGCGCGGGCCGGACCTGGAGCATGGCCGAAGCGCCCAGGGTAATAAACGCCAGCGTCCGGGGGCTGTCCAGGGTGGCGCAATGATCCAGAACCTCGTCATACAGACGGGTTGCCCATTCGCGGATATCCCTGTTGGGGTTGTTCACCGCGGTGTGCGCCAGCGACCAGACGGTCCGGCCGTTCGAATCTTCCGATCCGAAATCCTCGAGCCAGCTTCGATCAAATCCCATGAAATTGCGGAAGAGACCCTTGTCGGGGTTCCAGGCATGCTGGATGAACGACGCACAGACCGTCGAGCGATCGGTCTGCTCGCTGGTGCCGATCGCGGTAGTGACGTTGAGGAGCATCAGCGCCCGGACATTGTCATCAAGGCAATAGCCGTGCCTGCGATCGGGGATCATCCCGAGCGCGTGCTGGAACATTCCGGTTGAATCGCTCATCCGGCGGACACCGTCGAAGCTTGGCTGCACCAGCGCGGTCTTGGAAAGCGGGCGCGCGACGGTCTGCTCGATCATCTGCTCGACCGCTTCTGCAAAGCGCGGCCAGATGGTCTGCCTGCCGCGATCATAGGCGCGCAGCTTCTGCGCCGCCAGCGTGCCGGGGTCGGCGAGAAGCGAGCAGACAGCGTCGGCGATTCCCGATACCGATTGCGGCTCGATCAGCACGCCCACCCCACCGGCGAGCAGCTCGCGGGCGTGGATGTACGGCGTCGACACAACCGCCTTCCCGAGTGCAACGGCGTAGCTCAGCGTACCGCTCGTCGATTGCTGGAGGTTTGGATAGGGCGTAAGGTAGATGTCGCAGGCCTCGAGCTGATCGAGCAGCTCGTCGGTGCTCAGAAACCTGTTTTCCCATTCGATGGCGTGCGCCACGCCCAGCTGTTCGGCGCGCTGCATCAGCTCTTCGCGATAGCGCTCGCCCTCACTGGCGACCAGATTGGGATGCGTCGCTCCGACGATGCGATAGCAGATGTCGGGGTTGCTGCGCAGGATGGCAGGCAGCGCCTCGATTACGGCTTCAAGCCCCTTGCCGCGGCCGAGCAGGCCGAAGGTGGTGAGCACCGGGCGATCGCCCAGCCCGCGTTCGGCCTTGAACTGCTGTTCCCTGCCGAACGGACGGTCGGGTGCGCCGTGCTCGATCACGTCGATGATCTCGTGCGGCGCATGATGCCGCTCGGTCAGCCGGTCGCGCGACAGGGGGCTCATCACCATGATCCTCGATGCCCTGCTGACAAGATGGTCGATGATCCGCCGCTGGTTGTCCGACGGGTCCTCGAGCACGGTGTGGAAGGTGATGATGAGCGGGGCTGCGATCCGGTCGACCAGATCGATGATCATTTCGCCGTCGGGCCCGCCATAGATGCCGAACTCGTGCTGCACCCAGACGGCATCGGTGGTGGTGGCGTTGATTGCGGCTGCCGCGTCGCGATGGCTTTCGACATCACTGCTGCAGATCGCGTTCACGCCCTCGGGGATGGCGGCATCGCCATTGGTCATCGCCCAGATGTTGAACTTCACGTTATCGAAATGCGCGCCGATCTGCTCGACGACATCGGCCGCAAAGGTTGCAAGCCCGCATTTGCGGGGCGGATAGGTGCTGATGATCGTGACGCAGCGCTGGGGCTGGCGGCGGGGAAACGAGACGATTGTCGAACTGTGCTGGTCCTCGCCCTTGGACCCATGGGCAAAAAACATGCTGCGCCTCCTGAGATGTCAGGATGGTTACGCTGCGCTGCACAAAACGTTGCCCTTGCCGATGCGGATAACGTTCGATTTTCGACCGATTGCACGGCCTCGCAACCAAATCGCGCCTCAAGATTAACCCATGTTATAATTTTCGGGCCTGTGCGGGAACCTCGAGGGGCTGGCGACGTATTCAACGGGTGTTGAAATAGGCGCGACGACCTCGCTCGCACCGCACGCAGGATTCGCTCATGGCACGCAGACAAGGCGCCGGCAGACCCAGGGATGATGCTCGCCAGGGCCGCAAGGCGCTGGAGACGTCCGCCATGCTGCGCTTTGCCAGGCAGGGCTATGAGGCGACACCGCTGCGCGAGATCGCCGCCGATGCAGGGGTTGATGTCGCGTTGGTCTCCTATCATTTCGGCAGCAAGCTGGGGCTGTGGAAGGCGATTGTCGCAAGCGCCGCGTCCGATCTGCACGATGCTCTGGGTGCAGCGGCGGCCAGGGACAAGGCAGGCGCCGCCGATCCGCGCGCCGATCTGAAGAACGCGATGGCGGCCTATGTGGCGCATCTGCTGGCGCATCCCGAAGTTCCGCGTCTTATCCTGCGCGACACCACCACCGACACGGTCCGTGCCGAGTGGCTGCTGCGCGAGCTTTCGGGGCCCTTGCACCAGCGCTTTTACGATCTGGCGCAAGCGACAGTGGCCGAGTGTCCCGGTGAGCAGGCCTATCTCCAGTTCCGGGTCGCCAATTTCATCTATTCGGCTGCCAGCGCCGTCGCCCGGCGGGAGCGGCTGGCAACGCTGGTGACAGGTGTCGGCGACGAGCACGCCTTTGCCGGGGCGCTCGAGACCACGCTGATCGATGCGGCGCTGCGCTGTGGCTGAGACCCCGCGCCCTCTGGTCGACGCTGCAGATGGCTATGCGTTCAAACCGCACGAGATGCCTATTCTGCCGGGGTCGCCCGCCAACCCCGACCACCCTGCGAGGCGGCGGGCGGCGTATCTCGCCATTGGAATCTTCATCGGCCTGGTGGGCGGGGCGCAGAACGGATTTCAGCTCGCCAACACGTCCGCGCTGCAGGCCGAGTTTGCGCTCACCCCGGTCGAAGCCGGCTGGATGACGGTGGCGTTCTACGCGACCTATGCCTCGATGAGCATGCTGCTCTTCCGGGTGCGGCAGGAATTCGGCATCCAGCTGTTCGTGCGCTGGGCGATGGCGGGGCTGGTGACCGCCAATCTGGTGCAGCTGATCGGGCCGGGCTATCATGCCGAGCTTGGCGCACGCGCCGTCGCCGGGATCGCCGCCAGCGGCCTGTCTGCGCTGACCATCTATTATCTGATGCAGGGCCTTCCGCCCGCGCTGCGCACGGTGGGGCTGGTGCTGTCGCTTGGCCTCACCCAGATCGCCTTTCCGCTCACCCGCGCGCTGTCGCCCGCGCTGCTGGTGGATGGCGATATCGACCGCGTCTTCCAGTTCCAGTTTGCGCTATCGCTGCTCGGGCTGGGGCTGGTTTATCTGCTGCGCCTCCCGCCCGGGGTGCGCAAGCTGACCTTCGAGAAGCTCGACATCCCCAGCATCGCGCTGTTCGTGCTGGGCGTGGCATCGCTGTGCGCGTTCCTGATCCAGGGGCGGATCCAGTGGTGGGACGCTCCCTGGCTGGGCTATGCCGCCGCGCTGGCGATCATCGGCCTGGGCGGCTGCCTGCTGATCGAGGCCAACCGCAAGAGCCCCATGCTCGATCTGAGCTGGCTGTCCAGCCGGGCGATCCTGGGAATTGCGGCAATCGGTGCGACGGTGCGCATTCTGGTCGCCGAACAGGGTTTCGGCGCCAGCGGGATGTTCGTGGCGCTGGGCTATGGCAACGAGCAGCTGACCGGCTATTTCTGGGTGCTCACCGGCACGACGGTCGCCGGCGTGGTGCTCTCGGTCATCCGGCTCGATCCCAAGGACCTCGCACGGCCGGTGCTGTTTGCCGTGCTGGTGATCTGTGTCGCCGCCTTTGCCGATACCCGTGCGGGCGTGATGACCCGCCCGCAGGACTTGTATCTGTCGCAAGCCGCGATCGCCTTTGCAGCGGTGTTCGCGATGGGGCCGGTGCTGATGCAGGGCATGCTCAGGGCGCTTGCCGCAGGGCAGAACTACATCATCAGCTTCATCGCCATCTTCTCGCTGTCGCAATCGGTCGGCGGCCTGGCCGGTATCGCGTTGCTCTCTGCGTTTCACACGATCCGGCTGAAGACGCATCTGATCGATGCCGGGACGACGCTGGCGCTGGGCAACGCGCAGCTTTCGCAGGCGGTCTCCAATGTCGCGCAGCGCACCGCGCCGCTGCAGCAGGACCCGGCGCTGGTGCAGCAGACCACGGCTGCCAGCATATCGCAGCAGATCGGGCGCGAGGCGGCAGTGCTCGCCTTCAACGACGTCTTCTTTCTCATCGGCACGCTTTCGGCGATCACCTTCGTCGCGCTGCTCGTGCCCTGGGTGATCAACAGGATTCGCGGGCGCAATCCGCTCGCCAAGGAACTGGCCTTTATCGAGGCCATGCGCGCAAGGACGAACCCATGACAGCCTCCACTCTTCCGCCGCAGGACACGGCGCCCAAGGCAACTGAAACCGAAGCCCCCCTGGCGCAGCCCGAAAAGGGCTGGTCGCCGCAGGTGTCGCGTCAGCGCGTCGGCGTGGCGCTGGTTCTGATCGTTCTGGGTGTGCTGGCGGCGCTCTTTGCCTGGGGCCTGCCGCCCTTTGCCGGGGGGGACGAGACCACCAACAACGCCTATGTGCGCGGGCGCACGACCATCGTCAGCCCGCAGGTCGCAGGCTATCTGGTCGAAGTCGGGGTCGCCGATTTCCAGAGGGTCGAAAAGGGCCAGCTGCTGGCGCGCATCGATGCCACACCCTATCGCGAGAAGGTCCAGCAGGGCGCGGCCAACATTGCCGCGCAACAGGCGACTTTGGCCAACAGCGAGCAGAGCCTCCGGTCCGCCCAGGCGCAGCTCAGGCTGCAGGATGCCTCGGTCGCCAGCGCACAGGCGGGCTATCTGAAGGCGCAGGCGGATATGAAACGCATCGCCGAGCTGGTCGATGAAGGTTCGGTCTCGCTGCGCGAGCGGGACCAGGCGCTCGCCGCGTTGCGCCAGGCGCAGGCCGGCGTCCGCCAGGCCGAAGCGCAGCGGGCGATCGCGGCAGAGAACATCCGCTCGGTCAGCGTCGGGCGCGGCGCGCTCGAGGCACAGGTGGCAGGCGCGCAGGCATCGCGCGATCTGGCGGCGTTCGAACTGTCGCGCACCGAAATCCGCGCACCCCGCTCGGGCAGGCTGAGCGAGATCACCGCGCGCGAAGGCCAGCTGGTCAGCGCCGGGACGCAATTGATGTACATCGTCCCCGACGAACTTTGGGTGGTCGCCAATTTCAAGGAAGCCCAGACCGAGAAGATGGCGGTCGGCCAGCGCGCGACGCTCGAGGTCGATGCGCTGGGCGGCACCCGGCTGACCGGGCGCGTGCAGAGCGTCTCGCCCGCCGCAAGCAGCGAGTTCAGCATCGTCAAGCCCGACACCGGCGCGGGCAATTTCGTCAAGGTTCCGCAGCGGATCGCGGTGCGGATCGTGCTCGATCCCGGCCAGAAGCCCGCCAGGCGGCTGGGCCCGGGCATGTCGGTCATCGCAACCGTGCACACCGGGGAGTGACGGCGATGCGTCCAGTGCTTCTCGCGGCCGTCTCCGGCCTGTTGCTGCTTGGCGCCTGTGCACCTGCGCTGCAGGATGCTCCGATGGCGGCATCGGTGAGCGCGCCTGCCCAGTGGCGCACCCAGCTCGGCGTGACGGCGCCGGTCGAAGCGCAATGGTGGCAGGGTTTTGGCGATCCGCAGCTGTCGGCGCTGGTCGAAAAGGCACGCCTCGCCAATCCCGATGTCAGGATCGCTGCGGCGCGGGTCGAGGAAGCGCGCGCCACCGAACGCGGCTCGCGCGCGTTCCTGCTGCCCACGCTCGGGGTCGGGGTGGATGGCGCGGTGCGGCGGGAGGTCTCGCCCTTCGGCCAGGGGCTGGACCAGATCGTCGCGCAACCGGTGTTTCGCGCGAGCTACGAGATCGACCTGTTCGGCAAGAACGCCGCGCGTGTCGATGCCGCCGAGGCCAATGTCGCGGCGAGCGAGGCCAATGAGGAGGCGGCGCGGCTGTCGGTCGCAGCGGCGACCGCCACCGGCTATATCACCCTGCTGGCGCTCGATGCCCGGCTGGTGGTGCTCGACGAGACCGTCGAGGCTCGCCAGCAGGCGCTCAAGTTCGCCCGCGACCGCGCCGAGGTCGGCTATACCTCGCAGCTCGAACTGCGCCAGGCCGAGGCGGAATATCAGGCGACCGTCCAGCTTGTGCCGCAGCTGAAGGCCCAGATCGCGCGCCAGGAGAACATGCTCTCGGTGCTCACCGGCGAACTGCCCGGGGCCATTTCGCGCGGCGGCACGCTCTACCAGCTGCGCATGCCCGCGCCCCCGTCGACGCTCCCATCCGAACTGCTCCGCCGCCGACCCGATGTGGCTGCTGCCGAATTTCGCATTGCGGCGGGCGATGCCCAGATGCGCGCGGCGCGGGCGCAGTTCATGCCCTCGATCAACCTTGGTGCGAGCGCGGGGCTGGCGGTGTCGGACCTGCTGGCAGACCCGATCGGAATCTGGTCGCTGGGCGGCAGCATCCTGGCTCCCATCTTCCAGGGTGGCCGGCTGACCGCGCAGCTCGAGGGCGCGACGGCGCAGCGCGATCAGGCGGCCTGGGCGTATCTTTCGACCGTGCTCAATGCCTTTCGCGAGGTAGAGGACCGCATGGCGGTGCTTGCCAATCTGGGCGACCAGGAAACCGCATTGCAGGCGCAGCGCGCAGCGGTGGCCGACGCGCTGCGGCATGCTTCGAACCGCTATCGTGCAGGCTATACGACCTATATCGAGCAGGTCGATGCGCAGCGGGCGCTGCTCAGCGTGGAGCTTTCGCTGATCCAGACACGGGCCGACGAGCTTTCGAGCCTGGTCGGCCTGTACCAGGCGGTCGGGGGGGCGCCGGAATAACGGCAGCATCTCGCTCTGCGATGATCTATAGCGCCTGCCAGGCAGGCGCCGAGACCAGCGCCGCGCCGGAAGGGCACCGACCATGAGCAGACTGCACGATCATTCCGAACGCCATCTGGTCTCGCGCATCGGCTGGCTGCGCGCCGCGGTGATGGGCGCCAATGACGGCATCGTCTCGACCGCCAGCCTGATCATCGGGGTGGCGGCGGCGTCTGCCGCCTCCTCCGATGTGCTGATCGCGGGCGCTGCCGGGCTGGTGGCGGGCGCGATGTCGATGGCGGCGGGCGAATACGTGTCGGTCAGCTCGCAGCAGGATACCGAGACCGCCGATATCGAACGCGAACGCGGCGAGCTGGCAAGCGACGTCGATGCCGAGATCGAGGAGCTTGCGGGCATCTATATGGGCCGCGGGCTCGATGCCGAAACCGCAGGGATCGTCGCCCGCCAGCTGATGGCGCACGATGCGCTCGGCGCGCATGCCCGTGACGAGCTGGGTATCTCCGCCTTCACCACCGCTCGCCCGGAGCAGGCCGCGTTGACATCGGCTGCGACCTTCTCGGTGGGTGCTGCGCTGCCGCTGGCCGCCGCGATGATCGCGCCGCAAGCCAGCGTGACGCTGGCGGTCGCGGTCGCCTCGCTGCTGTTTCTCGCGGCGCTCGGCGCGATCGGGGCCGGGGCTGGCGGCGCATCGCTGTGGCGCGCGAGTGCGCGGGTGACCATCTGGGGCGCGATCGCCATGGCACTGACTGCAGGCATCGGCAGAGTGGTGGGCGCGGCGGTCTGATCGCTTCGGCCCCGGGCCTGTCATCTGCCCGGACGGAACCTGTAGCACACTCGCGCATATGTGCGTTTTACGTCATTGCGAGGTCACCATGGCTGCACGTGCCTATTGGAAGGGACATATCCGCCTCGCGCTGGTGTCCATCCCCGTCGAGATCTATTCGGCCACCAAATCCGGGGCCGCTGTCAGCTTCCGCCAGATCCACGAGCCCAGTGGCAAGCCGGTCAAATACGAGAAGGTCGTTCCCGGCATCGGGGCGATCGATCACGACGACATCGTCAAGGGTTTCGAGCTGTCCAAGGGCAATTACGTGCTGCTCGACGACGAGGAGATCGCGGCGGTGAAGCTCGAGAGCAAGCGGACGCTCGAGCTCGTCCAATTCGTCGACAGCAATGCCATCGACGTGCTGTATTACACCAAGCCCTATTATGTGGTGCCCGCCGACGAGCTTGCCGAAGAGGCGTATATCGTGCTGCGCGAGGCGCTGAAGCGGACCAAGAAGGTTGGGCTGGGCCAGCTGTCGCTGCGCGGCCAGGAACAATTGGTTGCGCTGCGCCCCTGCGGCCGCGGCCTGATCCTCGAAGTGCTGCGCTATGCCGATGAAGTGAACAAAGCAGCGGACTATTTCCGCGAGGTCGGTTCGACCAAGCCCGACAGCGACCTGCTCGATCTGGCCGAAACGCTGATCGGCAACAAGTCCGGGGAGTTCGATGCCAGCGATTATGAAAACCACTATGTCGATGCGCTCAAGCGGGTGATCGCCAAAAAGGCCAAGGCCAAGGGTAAGCGGGTGCTCGAGGATGTCGAGGAGCCCGATGTCGGCGCAAAGGGATCGAATGTCATCGATCTGATGGCAGCGCTCAAGGCCTCGGTCGACGGCAAGAAGAAGCCTGCCCCCAAAAAGGCCGCAGCCACCGCCAAGACCCCGGCGAAGAAGGCGCCGACGCGCAAGCGGGCCTGACATGGCTAAGGCTGCCGATCTGCTTGCCGACTATAACGCCAAGCGCGATTTCAAGCGGACGCCTGAGCCCGCCGGCAAGGTGTCGAAGGCCGCAGGCAACCGCTTCATCGTGCAGAAGCATGATGCCACGCGGCTGCACTTCGATCTGCGGCTCGAGATCGACGGCGTGCTCAAGAGCTGGGCGGTCACCAAGGGGCCCAGCGCCAATCCTGAAGACAAAAGGCTGGCGGTGCGCACCGAGGACCATCCGATGTCGTACGCCGATTTCGAAGGCGTGATCCCCCAGGGTGCCTATGGCGGCGGCACGGTGATGCTGTGGGACACCGGCAGCTGGGCACCGATCGCCGGAAAAAGCGCGCACGACATCGAGGAGGGGCATCTCCACTTCACGCTCGACGGCCAGCGGATGAAGGGCGAATGGCTGCTGGTGCGAATGAAGCCGCGCCCCGGCGAAAAGCGCGAGAACTGGCTGCTGCGCAAGATCGCCGACAGATGGGCCGGTGGCACGGATGATCTGGTTGGCCGCGCGCTCACCAGCGTTCTCAGCGACCGGACGATGGCGCAGATCGCTGCGGGGGAAGAAGGCCTGAAACCAGACTTGGGCGCAAAGCCTGCCAGCACGGCCAAACCCGCATCCAAACGCCGGTCCAAGGGCACGCCGCCCAAGTTCCGTGCCCTGCAGCTGGCGACATTGGTCGATGCCGTCCCTGCCGGGCACGACTGGATCCACGAGATCAAGTATGACGGCTATCGCGCCGCCGTCGCCGCAGCGGGCAGCGACGTGCGCATCTACACGCGCAACGGACTGGACTGGACCGACAAGTTTGCGCCGCTGGTCGCCCACATCGCCGCGCTCGATCTGCCGCCCTGCCTGATCGATGGCGAGATCGTCGCGTTCGACGCCAACGGCAACCCCGATTTCTCTGCGCTGCAGGCCGTTCTCAAACGCGGCAAGGGCGCGCAGGACGCAAAGACCGAATTGCAGTTCTTCGCCTTCGACCTGATCGAGCAGGACGGCAAGTCGTTGACCACGCTGGGCAATCTCGAGCGCAAGGAACGGCTCGAAGCGCTGCTGCATGATGCCGCCCCGCCGATCGCGGTGGCCGATCATGTCATTGGTGCCGGAGAGAGGCTGTACGCCGCAATGTGCAGTGCGGGGCAGGAGGGGATCATCTCCAAGCGCGCCGAATCGGGCTATGCCGGCAAAAGGTCGACCAACTGGGTCAAGGTGAAGTGCACCCGCCGCCAGGAGTTCGTCATCGTCGGCTGGAACCCCTCCAGGGCGAAGGGGCGGCCGTTCGCCTCGCTGCTGCTCGCGCAGCACGAGGGCGATGCACTGGTCTACAAGGGCAACGTCGGTACGGGGTTCAGCGCCGATAGCATGGACGAGCTTGCGCGGAGCTTCGCGAAACTCGCCCGCAAGACCGCGCCGTTGCCCGTAGAGGGTGCCGCCGCCCGCCATGCGCACTGGCTGAAGCCCGAGCTTGTCGCCGAGATCGCGTTTGCGGAATTCACCGCGGGCGGCGTGGTCCGCCATGCGAGCTTTCTGGGCCTGCGCGGCGACAAGGCAGCGCGCGATGTGACCCCGGAGGTCGCACGGCCCGCGCCAGCCGACCATGATGTGGTCACGATCACCAGCCGCGATCGCGTCATCTTCCCCGAAGCGAAGAAGACCAAGGGCGACCTTGCGGATTATTATGCCGCGGTCGCTCCGGTCATGGTGATGCATGCTGCGCGCCGCCCGATCAGCCTGGTGCGCTGTCCGCAGGGGCGCGCCAAGGCGTGCTTCTTCCAGAAGCATGATTCGGGCTCGTTCGGCGAGCATGTCCACCATATCAGCATTCGCGAGAAGGACGGCGGGCACGAAGACTATCTGTATGTCGAGGATGCCGCCGGGCTGCTGGCCTGTGTGCAGATGGGGACGATCGAGTTCCACGGCTGGGGCAGCCAGATTGCGGCGGTCGAGCATCCCGACCGGATGGTGTTCGATCTCGATCCCGACGAGGGTCTCGATTTTGCCGATGTCAGAAAGGCCGCGCTCGATATTCGCGGGCATCTTGCCGACATAGGCCTGGTCAGCTTTGCGATGCTCACCGGCGGCAAGGGCGTGCATGTCGTGGTGCCGCTCGATCCCGGGCACAGCTGGGATGCGCACAAGGCCTTTGCGCGCCACTTTGCCGAAGCGCTCAGCATGGCCGAGCCCGACCGCTTTGTTGCAACCATGAGCAAGGCCAAGCGCAAGGGCAGGATCTTCATCGACTGGCTGCGCAACCAGCGGGGCAGCACAGCCGTGATGCCCTATTCGGCCCGCGCCCGCCCGCATGCGCCGGTGGCGGTGCCGATCGGCTGGGAAGCGCTGGCAGAAGCGAAGAGCGCGAGCCAGTACACGATCGACGACAGCAGCTTGCTGCTCGAGCGGGCGGCCAGGTCCGACCTTCAGGGCTGGGGATTTGCAGCGCAGGCCCTGCCCGAATACTGATCGCGCATTCGGCGTGCCAAGGCTGTGACTTGCCTTGATTTTTCCCGGAATGACCGCGATGGTCACGCCACGAGAACACCACCGGGCCTGTCCGTTGCGCGCGCAGCAGACCGCTTTGTCGAAAAAAATGGGGAAGCAAATGAAGCGTGTGCCAGGGTTTATCGGGCTTGCCTGCTGGCTGTTTACCGGCAGCGCCGTGCTGGCGCAGGACGCCAACGAGCTGAAGGTGGCCGAGGAGGCCGAGGAAACCCCGCTGCCCGACGACGAGCAGGCCTATTTCACCTCGCTCACCTGGCGCAACATCGGCCCCGATCGTGGCGGCCGCTCGATCTCCGCCACCGGCAGCGCGGCGCGTCCGAACGAATATTATTTTACCGCCGTAGGCGGCGGGCTTTGGAAGACCACCGACAGCGGTGTCAGCTGGAAGCCGATGACCGACGGCAAGCTCGATACCGCAGCGGTGGGCGGTGTCGCGGTGTGCGAGGCCAACCCCGATATCGTCTACCTCACCACCGGCGAGACCCAGCTGCGCGGCAACATCCTGCCCGGCAGCGGCGTGTGGAAATCGACCGATGCCGCCAAGACCTGGACCAAGATCGGTCTGGCCGACGTGCAGAATTTTGCCCGGGTGCGGATCGATCCCAAGGATTGCGACACCGCCTATGTCGCAGGCTTCGGCCATTATGGCGAACCCAATGCCGAACGCGGCGTCTTCAAGACGACTGATGGCGGCAAAGCGTGGCGCAAGGTGCTGTTCCGCGATGCAAAGACCGGCGCGGTCGATATCTCGATCGATCCGAAAAACCCGCGCACGATCTATGCGGCGTTATGGGAAGCCTGGCGCAAGCCCTGGGGGATGAGCTCGGGCGGGGAGGGCAGCGGGCTGTTCCGCAGCAGCGACGGCGGCGAGACCTGGAGCGAACTGACGCGGATGCCCGGGATGCCGCAGACCGGTTTGATCGGCAAGATCGGGGTCAGCGTCTCGCCGGTCGATGCGAGCCGCGTCTATGCGATGATCGAGCATGCCAGCGAAGGCGGGCTTTACGTCTCGGACGATGCCGGTGCCAGCTGGCGGCGCGCCAACGACAGCGGCGATCTGCGCCAGCGGTCGTTCTATTACTCCCGCCTCGTTGCCGATCCGGTTGTCAAGGACCGGGTCTATGCGCTCAACGTCGAGTTCTTCCGCTCGGACGATGCGGGCAAGACGCTGACCAAGATCAAGACCCCGCATTCGGACAATCACGACCTTTGGATCGATCCTGCCAACAACCAGCGGATGATCGAGGCCAATGACGGCGGCGCCAATGTCAGCGTCAATGGCGGAGAGAGCTGGACCAAACAGGCCTATCCGACCGCGCAGATGTATCGCGTCTCGATCAGCAAGCATTTCCCGTATTTCGTCTGCGGCGGCCAGCAGGACAATTCGACGATCTGCGTGCCTTCGCGCGACTGGAAGCACGTCAATGCGCTGGGTGGCGGGCAGTACGGCTTTGCCGCAGGCGGCGGCGAAAGCGGCTATGTCACCAACGATCCCGCCAACCCCGAGATTTTCTATGCGGGAAGCTATGGCGGCACGCTCGATCGCTATGACCGCAGGACCGGACAGAGCCGCGCGATCAACGTGCTGCCTGATAACCCGATGGGCTATTCGGCAAGCGATGTCGCCGAACGCTTCCAGTGGACGTTCCCGATTGTCTTCGATCCGCACGATCCGCAGAGCCTGTATGTGACCTCGCAGCATGTCTGGCGCACCCGCAACGAAGGGCAGAGCTGGGAGCGAATCAGCCCCGACCTGACCCGCGCCGATCCCAAGACACTGGGCGCATCGGGCGGACCGATCACACTCGACCAGACCGGGGTGGAAACCTATGCGACGGTGTTCGCGCTGGCCCCTTCGCGGCGCGAGCGCGGGCTGATCTGGGCGGGCTCGGACGATGGTCTGGTCCACCTCACCCGTAATGGCGGCACCGACTGGGTTAACGTGACGCCCCGGCGGCTGCCCGCGAACCTCAAGATCACCACGATCGAGGATTCGCCGCACGCCGATGGCACGGCATACCTCACCGGCCACCGCCACCTGATGGGCGATTTCGCGCCCTATGTGATGAAGACCACCGATTACGGCCGCAGCTGGACGTCGATCACGGCTGGCATTCCCGCCGACGAGATGGCGCGCAGCATCCGCGAAGACCCCAAGCGCCCCGGCCTGCTGTATCTCGGCACCGAACGCGGCGTGTGGGTGTCGTTCGATTCGGGCAAGCGCTGGAGCAAGCTGCAGCGCAACCTGCCTGCGGTGCAAGTCTCGGATCTGGCAGTGACCGACAACGATCTGGTGATCGCCACCCACGGCCGCTCGTTCTGGGTGCTCGACAATATCGGCGTGCTGCGCCAGCTCGAGAACGGTGCGCCGCGCAGCGAGCGCCTGTTCGCGCCCGCGCCTGCCGTGCGCGATGTCGACGAGGGCGTCGCGATCGACTATTTCCTGCCCGCGCGGCCCAAGCAGCTGGCGCTCGATATCCTGGGAGCCGATGGCGCACTGATCCAGAGCTTTGCCGGCAACCCTGTCGACCCCAAGAAGAAGGACGACAAGGACGAAGACGAGGATGACGATCCGTTCAAGCCCCGCCCGGCCCCGACCACGACGATGAAACCCGGCCTCAACCGATTCGTTTGGAAGATGCGCCATCCCGGCTTTACCGATTTCCCCGGGATGATCCTGTGGACCAGCCGCAACCGCGGCATCACGGCGGTGCCCGGCCAGTATCAGGCGCGGCTGACGGTGGATGGAGAGGTCTTCACCCAGCCGTTCGAGATCCGCTCGGACCCGCGGCTTGTCGGGGTGACGCAGGCCGATCTCCAGGCCCGGTTCGACTTTTCCAGCAGGGTGAGCCAGCGGGTGAGTGAGGCCAATGCGGCGGTGCTGCTGATCCGCGGCATCAAGGAGCAGACCGCTGCAGCCGCGACCGATCCCGCAGCTGATGCAGCACTGCGCGGCCAGCTCTCAGACTTCGACACCCAATTGGGGGCGATCGAGGCGCAGCTCTATCAGGTGCGCAACCGCTCGCGGCAGGATCCGCTCAACTATCCGATCATGCTCAACGACAAGCTCGCCGGGCTGATCGGGGTGGCAGAAAGCGCCGAGGCGCGGCCGACCGACCAGAGCCTGGCGGTGTTCGCGACCCTGTCAGGCCAGCTCGATGCGCAGCTGGCGGCGCTCGATCGGCTGATCGGGGGTACCCTGCCGACGCTCAATGCCGCGCTCGGGGCCGCCGGGCTGGCGCAAATCGTCCGCCGCCAGCAGGAGGTCCCGCCGCCTGCTGCGCAAGCCGAGTGAGACAGGGCGGGCGGGTGGCGTTCTGCCCGCGCGGCTGGTGTCCGGTCAGGTCGAAGCCGCAAGCGCCCGGGCGCGGCGCTTGCGGCGCTTCACCAGCAGCGGCTTGATGAACATGTACGCCCCCGTGCCCCACAGAACGAGCAGCGCGATGCCGGTGGGCAGCGACAGCACATACTTACCCCAGTCGCCCAGAAAGCTGAAATCGTGCAGCGTCTCGAGGAAGTCTGAGGTGCGATAGCCGGTCTGGAGCACCTCGAGCGTGTGCAGATCGACCTGATATTCGGTGCGGTCGTTGAGGATCAGCTTGGCGAGGCCATCGCGCGGGCGGACATCGATGCGATCGACATCCCGCCAGCCGACCTTACCCCTGCCGGGCTGGGTGGCGACGGCTGCAAGCAGCCGATCGAGCGGAGTTGCAGGCAGGCCGGGCGCGCTCGCTTCGGCGGACGGCGGCTGCAGGACATCGAAATCCTTCTTGAGTGACAGCAGCACGCCGGTGATCGCGACCATCGCCACGGTGACCAGCGTGAACGCGGTGAGCCAGTAATGTACCAGACGCAGTGTGCGGCCCATCGACTTCTTCTCCATGGCAAAGCGGGAACGATCGGGCGTGTGTCCCCGGTCCGGCAATGCGCGATCCTGGAGGGGCGGTTCAGCAGCAGCGACAAGACTCCGCTTGCTGCAATGCCGTCAGGCGAAGGAAGTTGACCGCCGGAGGGGGAAGACGGCCCGTTGCTCGGGGCTGATGCGGTTCTTTTGGTTAAAGCGAGGCACCCGCGATCAGGCGCAGCAACCCAAGCCCAGGCCGCAGCACGCGCCAATCGCGCAGCATCCGGCGGCCAGCAGCTGCCCGACCGGGCCGGGGGCCGCAGCGAACGCCGCGCTGGATGACACGATCAGGCTGACGGCAGCAATCTTTGCAATCTTGAACACGGTCCGCTCTCCTTGGGCGCGACATGCGCGCCGCTGGGGTTTTGCCTTGGGCTGTGACGCAGACTATCTGCTCTGCCGCGTCATGCCAATCGCCTTTTCGTGGCGCAGTCCGCATGCGCTCTCACATCCGGTCGCCCAGCAGCATCCACAGCGCCATCGCCACCATCATCACATTCTCGGTCAGCGAGACGAACCCCAAAGGCACCCGCGAGGAGCCTCCCACACAGGCGCACTTGATATCGCGCTTCTGCACATAGACCGCGTAGAAAACCGATACCGCACCCACGCTCCCGATGAACAGGGCGGTCGGGATCGACACCCAGTCCAGCGCGCGCGCCAGCATCAGCACACCCGCCAGCGCCTCGGCAAACGGATAGAGATAGGCATAAGGCAGCCATCTGCGCGCGAGCAGGTCATAGCCCAGGAACATGGTGGCAAAGGAATCGAGGTCCTGCAGCTTGGGCACCGCAAGCAGGCACATGGCCACTGCGATGAAGGTCTCGAGGATCATCGGCGACAGTATCGTGCCCATCGTCAGCCAGCTGATCGCACCCGCCATCAGCGCGGCCATTGCGAACAGCGCCATGACGGGCACATAGGATATGGCATCGGGGTCCTTGACCGGCTTGCCCAGATGCCGCCGCAGATCGTCGTTGCCGCCGATCCGCACGCCGTCGATGAAGGTCTGTGGCGTAGTCTTGACGCCGTGCAGCGCCTTGAACGCGTCGGTCTCCTCGCGGGTCCTGAGCCAATGGTCCTCGACCGTGAAGCCCTGGCTCTGGAGCAGATACCGGCTCTTGATGCCATAGGGGCAGATGTGCTTGTCCATCACCATGCGATACAGCACGGCGGTCTTGGTGCTGGTCATTTCTTGACCTTCTCGAACAGGTCGATCAACTCGTTGAACTTGATCCGCTGTTCGGCGGCATCGCCCGAAGCGATCGCCTCCGAGACGCAGCAGGCGGCGTGATCCTTGAGGATTTCGCTCTCCGCTTTCGACAGCGCGGCCTTGACCGCCTGCATCTGGTTGAGGATGTCGATGCAATAGCGGTCCTCCGCCACCATCTGTGAAATCCCGCGCACCTGGCCCTCGATCCGTTTCAGGCGGTTGAGGATTGCCGTTCTGTCCTTTGCCATCGTCTAGACTCCGATTTTGGCTTGAATACCATAGGGGGGTATAGTATTTGCCACCGAAAGGATAGGCAAGAGCAGTGAGCAAAGATTTTTCCAGACGTTCCATCCTCACCGGCATTGGCGGCGGCATCGGCGTGCTCGCCGTGCCCGCCTGGGCGCAGGGTCACAGCATGCATGGCGGCAGCCATGGCAGCGGCGGTCCGCGCATTCCTGCGGGGTTCGACGAGGTTCGCGGCCCGGAGGTGAACCTGTCAATCGGCAGCGGGCATCGCATTGTCCAGGGGCGGCGCGGGCCGGGGATCGCGGTCAACGGCAGCGTGCCGGGTCCACTCATACGCCTGAAGGAAGGCG
Organism: Blastomonas sp. RAC04; assembly: GCF_001713435.1. Classification (NCBI taxonomy): domain Bacteria; kingdom Pseudomonadati; phylum Pseudomonadota; class Alphaproteobacteria; order Sphingomonadales; family Blastomonadaceae; genus Blastomonas; species Blastomonas sp. RAC04. The sequence continues at coordinate 3,044,046 of NZ_CP016460.1, read as the reverse complement.
ATACGGTCCGGCTCAACGTCACCAACACGCTCGGCGTGGACAGCTCGGTCCACTGGCATGGCCTGCTGGTGCCGTTCCAGTATGATGGCGTGCCGGGGGTCAGCTTTCCGGGGATCAGGCCGGGCGAGACCTTCACCTACACCTTCCCGATTCGCCAGTCCGGCACCTATTGGTATCACAGCCATTCGGGTCTGCAGGAACAGTCGGGCCATTACGGCCCGCTGATCATCGAGCCCGCAGGCGGCGAGACGATCGCCGTCGACCGCGACTATATCCTGCTGGTCAGCGATTTCACCACCCACGACCCGCATTTCATCATGAAGCGGCTGCGGACTGGCGAGGGCTATTTCAACCGCCAGCAGAACACCATGACCGACGATTACGCGATGTCCGGCGAAGAGCGGCGGATGTGGGGCCAGATGCGGATGATGCCCACCGACATCGCCGACATCGGCGGCAAGACCTATACCTTCCTTGCCAACGGGCGCGGCCCGCAAGAGGGCATGGAATATCTGTTCAAGCCCGGCGAGCGCATCCGCCTGCGCATCATCAATGGCGCTGCGATGACCTTCTTCAACATCCGCATCCCCGGTCTGCCGATGACCGTGATCGCGACCGATGGCCAGCGGGTCCGCCCGGTCGAGGTCGACGAGCTGCAGATCGGCACCGCCGAAACCTATGACGTGATCATCGAGCCGGGCTCGGCGTCTGCCTATAGCATCGTGGCCGAATCGATGGACCGCTCGGGCATGGCGCTGGCGATGCTGGCAAGCGCGCCCGGGCTGCGCGCCGCGGTCCCAGCGCTGCGCGATCCGCCGCTGCTGACCATGGCCGACATGGGCATGAACCACAATGATGGCGCGATGGATCATGGCGCGATGGATCACGGCACGATGAACCATGGCACCATGGATCACGGCGCTGGGGATGGCGGGGCGATGGACCACAATGCCGGCAGCATGAGCATGCAGGGCATGAAGATGCGCGATACTGCGCTGCTGCCACCCGATGTCGCGATCGGACCCGGCATCGACATGGTCTCGATGGCCCCGGTCGACAAGATGGGCGATCCGGGGCTTGGTTTGCGCGATGTTCCGCACCGCGTGCTCACCTACCGCATGCTCGCCGCCGCCGAGCCCGCCGCCGATGCGCCCGAGCCGAGCCGGCTGCTGGAGCTTCACCTCACCGGCAACATGGAGCGCTATATGTGGTCGTTCGACGGGCGGATGTATTCCGCAGTCAGCGACGTTCCGATCCGCTTTGCCTGGAACGAGCGCGTGCGGGTGAAGCTGGTCAACAACACCATGATGGCGCACCCCATCCATCTGCATGGAATGTTCTTCGAGATGGTCAACGGCCAGCCCGCCGCGTTGCAGCCGCGCAAGAACACGATGATCGTCCAGCCGGGTGCGAGCGCGCAGTTCGACCTTACCGCCAACGAGCCGGGCGACTGGGCATTCCACTGCCACCTGCTGTATCACATGCACGGCGGGATGATGCAGACCGTCACCGTGATGGGCCCGGAGGCGGCGTCTTGATCCGCTTTGCGATAGCATCCCTCGCGGTGCTTGCGCTGACGACGCCTGTCCGCGCGCAGGATCAAGCCGCGCATACAGCAGAGCCGGACCCGCATGCCGGGCACGCTATGCCGGCGGCCGAAGCTGCGCCCGGTGACCCCGCAAGCATGGACCACGGCACGATGGATCATGGAGCCATGGATCATGGCACGGTGGATCATGGAGCCGTGGATCATGGCACGATGGACCACAGCGCGATGGATCACACCTCTGGCGGTGAAGCGCCGCCATCGCCCGGGCCCGACATGGAAACCCCGCCACCGCCGCAAGCCGGAAGCGGTCCGCCGCGCGCGGCCGACGCCATCTGGGGCGCAGAGGCGATGCGCGCCTCGCGGCTCGACCTCCAGCAGACGCATGGCGACTACAACCTGTTCTGGTTCCAGGCCGATCGTGCCGAAATGCAGGTGCGCGATGGGGCCGATGGCTATCTGTGGGATCTGCAGGGCTTTTATGGCGGCACCACGCACAAGTTCTGGTTCAAGAGCGAGGGCGAAGGCAGCTTTGGCGAGGCGATCGAGGATCTCGAGATCCAGGCGCTGTATTCGCGCGCTGTCGCGCCGTTCTTCGATCTGCAGGCGGGCGTCCGTCAGGATTTGGCCGGACCCGATACGACGCATGCGGTGGTCGGGATCCAGGGCCTGGTGCCGTACATGTTCGAGGTCGATGCCGCCTTGTTCCTCTCGCATCGCGGCGACCTTACCGCGCGGCTGGAGGCCGAGCTCGACCAGCGAGTCACGCAGAGCATCCTCATCCAGCCGCGCGCCGAGCTCAACCTTTCCGCGCAGGATGTGCCGCAGCTCGGCATCGGTGCAGGCATCGACAGCTTCGAGGTCGGCGTGCGGCTGCGCTACGAGATTATCCGCGAGATCGCGCCCTATATCGGCGTGGAGCAGACGTGGCGCGCCGGCCGCAGCGCCGATTTCGCCCGCGCGCGCGGCGAGGACCCCAGCGTCACCAATTTTGTCGCGGGTATCAGGCTTTGGTTCTGAACAGGAAGGACAACATGATGCGTCTGAATTCGCTTTTCGCGCTTGCCGCAGCTGGCGCCGTGGCGCTCGCCGCGCCCCTCGCCACGTCGATGCCGGCGATGGCACACACCAAGGTCGTGGCCTCGTCGCCCGCGCAAGGCGCAACCGTCGCCAAGCCCAGGCAGGTCAGGCTGACCTTCAGCGAAGCGCTGCTGCCGCCGACGGTCGCCACCAGCATCGTGATGACCGCGATGCCGGGCGTGAAGAACCATGGCGAAATGGTCATCCGCAACTTCACTTCCAGCTGGTCCGAGGGCAACAAGACGCTGACCCTTAGCCTGCGCCAGCCGCTGCGCGCCGGAAGCTACGACGTGCGCTGGCAGGCGGCGGGTGCGGACGGGCACCGGATGAAGGGCGCGGTCAGCTTCACCGTCAGCTGATCCGATGACCGCCGACTGGCTGTTCCCGGCGCTGCGGTTCGCGCAGTATGCGGTGCTCCTCGGCCTGTTCGGATCGCTGGCGTTTCGCGTGGTCGGGCTGCAGGGGCTCACGCCTTTCCTGCGGCCCGCGACCGGGCGGGTCACCATGCTCGCTGCCCTGGCTGCGCCTTGCATCACGGTTGCGGTGATGCTGGTGGGCATTGCCCGGATGATGGGGCAGGCGCTCGGTGATCTCGATGGGGCCACCATCATGGCCATGGTGATGACGACCGACATGGGCACCGCGTTTCTGGCAAGAACGGCTCTTGCAACGGCGGCTGCGGCCGTATTGGCGCTGGGGAGGCCAGCGCGGCGATCGCAGATCATCGCTGCCTGGCTGTATGCGCTGACGCTGCTCACGCTTGCCTGGAACGGTCATGCTGCCGCGAGCGAAGGCTGGCCGGGGCTGGCGCACCGGCTGAACGATGCGACTCACCTGCTGGCGGCAGCATTGTGGATCGGTGCGATCGGATGGTTTTCGCGGCTGGTGTGGACAGCGCACCGCGATCCTGCGCGCATCCCACCGGAGCCGCTATTGGATGTCCTGCACCGCTTTGCGCCCTTGGGGCTGGCGCTGGTCGCGGTGGTGGCGCTGACGGGAACGATCAATGCGCATTTCATCTTCGGGATCGAAAACAGCTTGGCCGTGCTGCAGACGTCCTATGGCTGGCTGCTGGTCGCAAAGCTGGTGCTGGTTGCGTTCATGCTCGGCTGCGCGGCCCGCCACGCCCGGGCCGCGGCGCAATCCGCAGGCGCGTCAGGTCGCGAACCGGCGATGAGCAGGGCAGGGCTGGCGCAGCTTCGGGCGAGCCTGGTGGCAGAGCTGCTGCTTGCCGGCGGGGTCCTGGGCCTCACCGCGTTTGCAGGGCTGGCCGCGCCGATGGCGGGCTGAACCGATTATCGGGATGATGCGCGATGATGCAGGCGCGGGAGCATTGCCGACCCTGGTCGGGTGACGCACCAGCCTTCCAAAGCTGCGACCCTTGGAAAGTCGATGCGCCACCCTGTCTGTGGGCTTGGTGGGTGTCATTCAAGCCACAGCAGGCATTGAGCAGGGATGGGCAAATGGGTTCGGGGAAACCGCTTCGGCCCGCTCAATCTGGAAGCCTTGATGCCACAAAATCTGATCGATGAAATACGAAATGATGGCGCGTTCTTGATAGACGCCATCTATCGGCTGCGCGCCCGCGTCCCAGCCGGCGCGTGGGGCGCGGTGCGCGCGATCGTGCAAATGCGCCGAGGCAGACGATAGGTCTCGACAGCCCGCGCGCTTTATGGTGTCTTTATCCCACAGGCTGCGACGTGTCGGATCAACAGGAGACCTTATGGTACGAGCCGCATCAGCAGCCCTCCCCCTGATCGATCGCGGCAGCCTGCGCCAGTTGGAAACGCATTTCATCGCGCCAGAGATCTACCGGCGCGACGATCTGGCGCGGCGTCAGGGTCAACTGGCCCAACTGATCTCGGACCGGGTGATCCCCCAGCTTTTGCGACTGCACAGCGATGTCGTTCCCGATGCACCTCCGGTCGAGGTGGTGGTCAAGGCGCTGGCGCCCGACCGCGACGACATCACGGGGCTCGCCGACATCATCCTGGGCAGCGATCTGGAGGCTGCCGTCAGCTATGTCACGCTGCTGCGCGATCGCGGCCTGTCGATGGACGCGCTGTTCGTCGAACTGCTCGAGCCCACCGCGCGCCATCTGGGCGAGATGTGGGATCATGACCTGTGCGATTTCATCGACGTGACCCTGGGCGTGGCGCGGCTGCAGAAGCTGCTCGCGGCCTTCAACAACTCGCATATCGCACCCCAGCTCGACAGCCGGCGCGCGGTGCTGATGGCGATGACGCCCGGGGACCAGCATTTCTTCGGCGTCACCATGGTCGAGCGGTTTCTGCTGGCGTCGGGCTGGAAGGTCAGGACCGAAACCTCGGCGAGCGCTGCGGAAATCGCGGACGCGACTCAAGGCAGCTGGTTCGCGGTCGCCGGGCTGACAGCGGGCTCGGAACAGATGATCGACAGCCTCACGACGACGATCGCCCGGATCCGGCAGCAGTCGTGCAATCCGCATATCGGCATCATGGTCGGCGGCCCGATCTTCACCGCCAATCCCGCGCTGGCGGCGAAGGTTGGTGCCGACGCCACCGCGCCCAATGCTCCCACGGCGGTTCTGATCGCGCAAAAGCTGTTCGACACCGCGATCGCCCGGCAGGGCCCCCGAGCAGCCGGATGATCCCGAAGGCCGCGCGAGTCCCCGCCGACCGGCGGGTCAGCGCCCGGACGACTGCAACGCTGCGAGCGCAGGGTTTGCCACTACTTCCTCGGCGACATAGCGTGCGGCCTGTTCGGCCTGTTTGCGCCCCAGATGCCAGTCGAGAATCTGCATGCCCTGGACGATCGGCGGGCTGAGCAGAATGTCGTCCTCGCGCAGCATCGATCGCGAGGCGATACGGCTGGCGACCACCATCGATCGCTGCATGATCTCGACGATGGACGGGAAATCGCTGTCCGACTTGCGGCGCAGCAACAGGTCGCGGATCAGCTGCCCGCGGCGGCGCAGCGAATGATAGGCGGCCTTGATCCGCCAGGTCTGCCCCGCCTCGCCCAGCGTGACGACGATGTTGGGGCCCGATTTGAGCGCGCGCATCGTCACCACCGGCACATTGTCCAGCACCCCGCCATCGACCAGGATGTTGCCATCGGTATCGATGAAAGGCGGCAGGATGGTGGGCAGCGATCCGGACGCGCGCACCGCATGCCATAACGGGCCGCGGCGGTGGACGTGCAGGTCGTTGGTGGACAGGTTGGTCGAGATCGCGAAGAAGTTGATCGGCTGGTCGGCGATATCGGCATTGCCATAGCGCTCTTCCAGCTCGGCATCGAACACCGCCGGGTCGAGCAGCGAATGGATCGGCACGGTGAAACGCCGCATCGCCTTGGCATCGATGAACATCGCCTCCATCTGGTCGAGCGTGCGCGGCACGGTGAGCCCCTGCGCGATCGCGGCCCCCATCGCCGCGCCTGCGCTGGTGCCGCCGATCAGGTCGATCGGCACGCCCGCCTCCTGCAGCCCGCGCACGATGCCAAGATGCGCGCAGCCCAGCGCGCCGCCACCCGCCAGCACCAGCCCGACCGCGCGTCCGGTGAGGAACCGCGCGACACGCTCGAAATCCGCCTCGCTGTCGCGCGCAACATGGTGGTGCAGATGCGGGTCGCGTCCGGCAAGCCACGCGGCGGTGCCGCTCACCGGCTGATCGGCGCGTTCGCGGACCAACAGCAATGTGCGGTTGGGCGGCTCGATCGCGGCGCAGCCTGCCATCTCGAGCGGCGCCAGCGCGGGGCTGCAGCCAGCATCGGCGACCATCAGCAGGCCATCGGCGTTGCGGCACACCAGCGCCCCCCATTCGGCATCGCCGCTGGCATCGATCAGCAGGTATCCGCGCCGCGCCTCGTGCTCGCGCAGCCAGGCCTGATAGGCGCTGGCCGGGCCCGGCGGCACGTCGCTCTCGCGCACCAGCATCACTTGGCGGTCGTCGGGAATGGTGCGGCGGATAGCATCGGCAAGCCGCCGCAGCAGCGCAGGATCGGTCCGGCTGCCCCCGCTGGGGACCACCGCGATCACCCGCGGCAGTCGTGCCTCCATCGGCGGGGTCTTTGCGGTGACCGCGGCCAGCCGCTGGGTCACCGCGGTCAGGATTGCCGGCACCAGCTGCGGATAGGCGGCGACCACCATGTCATAGCATTCCCGGTCGAGCGCCATAACCACGCTGTCACGGCTGGCCTGCAGCGTTGCGGTGCGGGTACCGCCACCGAAAAAGGCGAGCTCGCCAACGGGCTCGCCCGCCTCGATCTGCGCGACCGCCTTGCTGCCCATGGGGGTTTCGATCAGCACCCGCAGCCGTCCGGTTTCCAGGAAGTAGAGCGTATCGGCGGCATCGCCCTGCCGCACCAGCGTTGCGCCCGCCGGAACTTCCAGCCGGTGCGCCTTCTGGCTCAGTGCATCGATCGCAGCCTGGTCGACATTGGCGAACAGCCCCGATTGCATCCAGTCGCGCAGGCTCCCGTCCGCATCATGCTCTCCCGGCTGCCCCATTGCCATTCCTGTCGCTCCGTCAGTTGCGCCCGGTCTGCAACCGGGAAACCTCGTGCTTTTTCAAGATCGTTGATCCCGGTCTAGCGCAGCCCCCGGCAAAACAGAAGCCCGTCGGCAGGCATGCTTCGCTTTGCGACCAGCCGAGCAACCCTTTGCCGGTTCATCCCTTGGTGGGGGGCTGGCCGGGCCGCCCCCAAACCGCCTCTTGGCCCGGTCAGCAGCCCCGATACCGACCCGGTCAATCCAGGGATGTCGGGCAGGGCACGAGGCAGACAGGCAGAAGGAGCAATTCCCATGAACATGCAGGCTTCCACACTCGCAAGCGGCAACGAAACCATCTCGAGCGATCAGGTCGATGGCACCGCCGTCTATGGCAGCGATCGCGAAAAGATCGGTTCGGTGACGAACATGCTGATCAGCAAGCGCGAAGGCAAAGTCACCGACGTGATCGTGTCTGTCGGCGGTTTTCTCGGCATCGGCAGCGAGCTTCACAGCCTTCCCTGGTCGAAGTTCAGCTATGACACCGACCTCGGCGGCTATCTGGTCAACGTGACCTCGGACCAGCTCAAGAACGCGCCGAGCTTCTCGGATTCGGACCGCGACCGCGCGATGAACCGCGACTATCAGTCGAGCGTCTACGACTATTGGGCGGTCAAGCCTTACTGGTGATCGCCTGAGCGACCATCACTGAACGAAATCCGGGCCGGGGAGCACATGCTTCCCGGCCCGGCTTCGTCTGGTCCGGGGTGATCGGAGTCCCGCAAAGAGCTTGCGTTCGAACCCGTGCTGGTCCTAAGCGGCGCGGCGCTGTGTGGCGCGTGTTTTGCGGGAACGGCTCTCTTCATGCTCAAACGGCTTTACCACTGGACCCTCGCCAAGGCGGCGCACGACAAGGCACCCTATTGGCTGGCCGCGATCAGTTTCATCGAATCGAGCTTCTTTCCCATCCCGCCCGATGTCATGCTCGCCCCGATGTGCCTGGCGCGGCCGCAAAAGGCGTTCCAGTACGCGCTGATCTGCACCATCGCATCGGTGCTGGGCGCGCTGCTCGGCTATGCCATCGGCTTCTTCCTGTTCGAGACCATCGGCCGGGCGATCCTCGATTTCTATGGGCTGGACGGCCAGTTCGAGGCATTCAAGACCAGCTTCAACGAACAGGGCTGGCTGATCGTGCTGCTCGCAGGTTTCACGCCGCTGCCGTTCAAGGTGATCACCATCGCAGCCGGCGCAACCGCGATGCAGCTTTACGTTCTGGTCGCAGCCTCGATCATCGCGCGTTCGGCGCGGTTCTTCCTGGTCGGCGCGCTGCTGTGGAAGTTCGGCCAGCCGATGCAGGACTGGATCGACCGCAACTTCGCGCTCGCCACCACTGCGGTGGGCGTGCTGTTCGTCGGCGGCTTCGCGGCGCTGAAGTTCGTCTTCTAGTCCGCTCCGACACTTCCCGATATCTGCAGGAGCGGTCCTGGCCGCAGGCAGTGCGGCGCCTGCCTGCCCAGAACGCGAACCCGCGTGACAGGGTTCGTCCGGCCTTTTAGGAAGAACGCGGGAGCCTGACGACGGGAGGGGATGCCACGCGATGATGATGCAGGGGCTGTTTTTGCTGCTCGGACTTGTCCTCCTGATCGGCGGGGGTGACATCCTGGTTCGCGGCGCGGTGCGGATCGCCGAGAGGTTGCGGCTGTCGCCGATGCTCATCGGCCTGACGGTCGTCGGCATGGGAACCTCGATGCCCGAGCTCGCCGCCAGCGTGCAGGCCAGCCTGGCCGGATCGCCGGGCATCGCGCTGGGCAATATCGTCGGATCGAACATTGCCAACGCGCTGCTGATTCTGGGCGCGGCGGCGCTGATTGCCCCGATCGCGGTGCAGAGCAAGGCGCTGTGGCGCGATGGCGGGGTTGCCACGCTCGCCGCCATGGCCTTGCTCGCAGCAGGCGCGAGCGTCGGGCTGTCGCGCGCTGCGGGCTTTGCCTTCCTGTGCGCGATGGCGGGCTATATCTATTTTGCCTATCGTCAGGAGCGCGCGGGCGCCCCGCATGGCGCTGCCTATGACCGTGCGATCGCGATGGAAGAGGTCGATCCTGCGCTGGTTCCGCACGACAAGCCGACCGCGAGCCTGGCCACGGCGCTCGCGCTGTTCGCTGTCGGGCTGGCGCTGATCGTGGCAGGAGGCGTGGTGCTGGTCGATGCCGCGATCCAGATCGCGCAGCAATTGGGAATCAGCGATGCGGTGATCGGTTTGACCATCGTCGCGGTAGGCACGTCGTTTCCCGAACTGGTCACATCGGTGATCGCGGCCTATCGCCGGCAGGGGGATATCGCGCTGGGCAACGTCCTGGGATCGAACATCTACAACATCCTGTTCATCGGGGGGATCACCGGGGTGGTCGCACCGACCGCTGTCCCGGCGAGCATCATGGGGTTCGACCTGTGGGTGCTGCTGGCAACCTCGGTGCTGGTCATGGTGCTGGCACTGACCGGCAGAAGGCTGGGGCGGATCGAGGGCCTGACCCTGGTTGCGGCCTATTGCGTGTATCTCGGCTACACCGTCAGCCTCGCCTGAGCGGCGGGCGGCGCGCTAGCCGCGCTTGACCAGCAGCGTCTCGTAGCAGCTGCGCAGCGCAGCCGGGATCGGCTTCGATCCGTTGGCATCGGTCAGCACCAATGTCGTGACGCAGGTCGCGACGCACGCGCCGTTCTGGAACGCGGCCGAGCAGATGTCCCAGCTTGAGGTTCCGATCCGCAAGATGCCGCTCATCACCTCCACCGGATCGGGGAAATGCGCTTCTGCGACATAGTCGATCGCGACCGAGGCGATCAGCCAGCGTTCGCCGGGCTGGCGGCGTTCGAGCCCCAGATTGCGGTTGAACCGCACCCGGCCATTCTCGAACAGCGCCGCCATCGCGACATTGTTGATATGGCCGAGCGGGTCCAGATCCTGGAAGCGCGTCTCGGTTACCGTGCTGAACGGATAGCTTTCCGGATCGCGCTGCCAGGCTTCTGATTTGGGCATAAGGGAAGTTCCGGTCGTGCCTTACAGCGAGCGACCGATGAGCTCCTTCATGATCTCGCTGGTGCCGCCGAAGATGCGCGTCACGCGCGCCCCGCGCCAGGCCCGGGCGATCGGATATTCGTTCATGTAACCCGCACCGCCGTGCAGCTGCAGGCACTTGTCCATGATTTCCCACTGCAGCTCGGTGTGCCACAATTTGGCGGCAGCGCCTTCGACCGCAGTCAGCTCCTTGGTCGCGTGGCGGTTCAGCGCCCAGTCGAGATGCGCCCAGCCGACCTGCAGCTTGGTCTTGAGGTCGGCGAGCACGAAGCGGGTGTTCTGGAAATCGAACACGGTCTTGCCGAACGCCTTGCGGTCCTTCACGAACGCGACGGTATCGTCATAGGCCTTCTGCGCCGAAGCCTGGGCCGAAACGGCAATCGACAGGCGTTCCTGCGGCAGCTCGCTCATCAGATAGATGAAGCCCTTGCCTTCTTCGCCGAGGCAGTTGGTCATCGGCACGCGGACGTCGTTGAAGAACAGCTCCGAGGTATCGGCGGCGTCCTGGCCGATCTTGTCGAGGTTGCGGCCGCGGGCAAAGCCTTCGCGATCGGCTTCGACCAGGATGATCGACACGCCCTTCCAGGCGGGCTGCACTTCGGTATCGGTCTTGGCGCAGACCAGGATCAGGTCGGCGTTCTGGCCGTTGGTGATATAGGTCTTCGATCCGTTGATGACGTAGTGGTTGCCATCCTTCTTCGCGGTGGTGCGGATGCCCTGAAGGTCGGAACCCGTGCCCGGCTCGGTCATCGCGATCGCGGTGATCGTCTCGCCCGAAACCAGACGCGGCAGCCACTTCTGCTTCTGCTCTTCCGAGCCGTACTGGACGAGATAGTTGACCACGATGTCCGACTGCAGCGAGAAGCCCAAAGGCGATCCGCCGAAATATGCGGCTTCCTCGTTGACGATGGCGTTGTAGCCGAAGTCGAGGCCCAGGCCGCCATATTCTTCCGGAACGGTGGGGCACAGCATGCCGAGCTCGCCTGCCTTGGGCCAGATTTCACGCGGGACAATCTTTTCCTCGTCCCATTTCACCGCATTGGGCGCGACTTCTTCCTGCATGAAGCGGCGGACGGTCTGGCGGAACGCCTCGTGATCGGCGTTATAGGCGGTGCGGGCTAGGGCATCGAGCGACATGGCATCTCTCCGGTTGTCTGTTGGCGCGCGATTCATGCCGCGCAGCACGTCAGCGGGTCTAGCGCCACGTTAACGTAAACGTCAATCGCTATTTAATCGCTCGGTTAACCTGGCGACGGCGCAACCCGCTCAGGCCTGATCGCGTCCGCGCGCCATCACCGCCAACCGCGCCTGTTCGACCGATTCGGGGCGCACCTGACCGTTGGCGGCGGTGGACCGCTCGGCTTCCAGCGCCAGCGCGCCGGCTAGCGGCAGGGCATAGCCATCGTCGATCAGCGCCTTGTAGGCAGCGCTCATGCCCGGGTCGATTCCCGCCATGTCCCGCGCCAGGGCGATCGCGGCGGGGAGCAGCGCATCGGGCTCGACCACCCGGTTGACCAGCCCCCAGCGTTCGGCGGTGGCGGCATCCAGAAAATTGCCGGTCAGCGACAGCTCCTTGGCGCGCGATATGCCGATCATCCGGGACAATTTCTGCGACAGCCCCCAACCGGGCATGATGCCGACCCGGGCATGGGTATCGGCAAAGCGGGCGTTGGTCGACGCGATCAGCACATCGCAGGCCAGAGCCAGCTCGAACCCGCCGGTGATCGCGACGCCGTTGATCGCCCCGATCACGGGCTTGGCGCACTGTTCGACGGCCTTGACCGGGTTCTCGGCGGGATCGGTGGCGTTGGCCGCGCCAAGGCCGGCGGTGCTCGCGCCCAGCTCCTTCAGGTCGAGCCCGGCGGTGAAGGCGCGGGTGCCCGCGCCGGTGAGGATCACCGCGCGCACTGCATCGTCATCGGCCACCGCGCGCATGGCTGCAGCGAGCTCTGCGCGCAGAGCGGCCGACAGCGCGTTCATCGCTTCGGGCCGGTTGAGCGTCACCACCGCCACGCCCTGTGTGATCTCGGTCAAAATCAGCGGCATACAGGCTCCTTGTGCGCGGCAGGCCGCCAAGGCTATCGGGCGTGCTCGCCATCGGCAAGGGCTTCGCGCGCGCATCGCTGCGGGCGGGGTGCGGGCGACCGGCACCGTAGCGGCACCCCGGTGGCTGGGCTGGCGGCGGGAAGAGGATGCTGCGCAACATAAAAGGGCGCAAAAGCTTGCCCAAGCCCGTCGGGCAAGGCTATGCATGGCTGCAGGGGCGTCTTCAACCAATCAGGCCGGAAACCGGCGCGAAGATAGCGGAAAACCACCAGCGGCCGCAGCAATGCGTCCGCCAGCCAAGGGCCTGTCGATGACCGAAAAGACCAACGTCCAGTTCACCGAGCGCGAGGCGCTGTTCTTTCACTCTTCGGGCCGCCCGGGCAAGATCGAGATCATCGCCTCCAAGCCGATGGCGACCCAGCGGGATCTCAGCCTTGCCTATTCGCCCGGCGTGGCGGTTCCCGTCCGCGCCATCGCCGAGGATCCGTCCAAGGCCTATGACTATACCGCCAAGGGCAACCTCGTCGCAGTGATCTCCAACGGCACCGCGATCCTGGGCCTCGGCAATCTCGGCGCGCTGGCATCCAAGCCGGTGATGGAAGGCAAGGCGGTGCTGTTCAAGCGCTTCGCCGATGTCGATTCGATCGATATCGAGGTCAACACCGAGGACGTCCAGCGCTTCATCGAATGTGTCGAGCTGCTCGAGCCCAGCTTCGGCGGCATCAACCTGGAAGACATCGGCGCGCCCGCCTGCTTTATCATCGAACAGGCGCTGAAGGAGCGGATGAACATCCCGGTCATGCACGATGACCAGCATGGCACCGCGATCATCTCGGCTGCCGGCCTGCTCAACGCCTGCTATCTGACGGGCCGCGATTTTGCCGATGTGAAGATGGTGGTCAACGGCGCGGGCGCCGCTGCGATCGCCTGCACCGAGCTGATCAAGGCGATGGGCGTGCGCCACGACAACGTGCTGATGTGCGACCGTTCGGGCGTGATCTATCAGGGCCGCGACGATCTCGACCAGTGGAAGTCCGCGCACGCTGCCAAGACCGATCGCCGCACGCTCGAAGAAGCGCTCGACGGTGCCGACATCTTCCTCGGGCTTTCGGCGGCAGGCGCGCTGAAGCCCGAGATGGTGATGAAGATGGCGCCGCAGCCGATCATCTTCGCGATGGCCAATCCCGATCCCGAGATCACCCCGCCCGATGCCAAGGCGGCGCGCCCCGATGCGATCATCGCCACCGGCCGGTCGGATTATCCCAACCAGGTCAACAACGTGCTGGGCTTCCCCTTCATCTTCCGCGGGGCGCTCGACGTGCGCGCGACCGCAATCAACGAGGAGATGAAGATCGCCGCGGCCAAGGCGATCGCCGAGCTGGCGCGCGAACAGGTGCCCGAGGAAGTTGCTGCGGCCTATGGCGGTGCGACGCAGAAGTTCGGCGTCGACTACATCATCCCCGCCCCGTTCGACCCGCGCCTGATGGAGCGGGTGTCGGCGGCTGTGGCGCAGGCGGCGATGGACACCGGCGTGGCGCAGAAGCCGATCGAGGACATGGCCGAATACCGCCATTCGCTCAAGAGCCGGCTCAACCCGACCACGGCGGTGCTGACCCAGGTGTACAGCGATGCCCGCGCCAATCCCAAGCGTGTGGTGTTTGCCGAGGCCGAAGAGGAAGTCGTGCTGCGCGCCGCGATCCAGTTCCGCGATGGCGGCTATGGTACGCCGGTGCTGGTCGGCCGCGAACAGCGGGTGCGCGACAAGCTGAAGGAACTCGCGGTCGACGATCCGATGGCCTTCGAGGTGCACAATTCGGTCAATTCGCCTCTGGTGCCGCGCATGGTCGATGTGCTGTACGAACGGCTGCAGCGGCGCGGTTATCTCAAGCGCGACGTCAAGCGCATGGTCAACCAGGACCGCAACATCTTCGGATCGGCGCTGCTGCATCTGGGCGAGGCGGACGCGATGTTGACCGGCATCACCCGTACCTTCGGCCAGTCGATGCGCGAGATCCGACGGGTGCTCGATCCGAAGCCCGGCGAAACCCCTTTCGGCATCCATGTCATGGTCGGCAAGAGCCACACCGTGTTCCTGGCCGACACCACGGTGAACGAGCGCCCCGACGCCGAGGAACTCGCCTGCATCGCGGAGAACACCGCACAGGTCGCCAAGAGGCTGGGGCACGAGCCTCGCGTCGCGTTCCTGTCCTATTCCAACTTCGGCAATCCTTCGGGCCGCTGGCTGGACAATATCCGCGACGCGGTGAGCATTCTCGATCAGCGCGGGGTGACGTTCGAATATGAAGGCGAGATGTCACCCGATGTCGCGCTCAACCCCAAGCTGATGGCGAACTATCCGTTCTGCCGCCTGTCGGCACCGGCGAACGTGCTGATCATGCCCGGGCTGCAATCGGCCAACCTCTCGGCCAAGTTGCTGCGCGAGCTGGGCGGTGACGCAATGATCGGACCGATGCTGATCGGCATGGAAAAGCCGGTGCAGATCGCCGCGATGTCATCGACCGCTGGCGACCTGCTGACACTGGCACTGCTTGCATCGTCGGGCGTGGTGGGCTGACACAGACTCTCCCCTCCCGCTTGCGGGAGGGGAGATTAGGTCATCGTCGTAACGGCTGGGCCAATCAGATCGCCGGGACCGCAGACAGTGTCCTGCGGATCAGCGCGACCAGATCGTCGGGCGCAAAGGGCTTTGTGATCAGGAGGTTGTGCGGGCAGTCGCCGTCCAGTGCGCCGCCTGCATAGCCGGTCATCAGCACGATCGGCATTTCCGGCCACCGTTTGCGGATCTCGACCGCCAGCGTCTTGCCGTCCATCCTGGGCATGGTGATGTCGCTCAGCACCAGATCGGGCTGGGTACCGCTGGCATCCACCCGGTCGAGCGCGGCCTGGCCGTCCTCGGCATCGATCACCTTGAAGCCCGCTTCCTGCAGCACATCGCAGACATGCGCGCGCAAAGCTGCATTGTCCTCGGCGAGCAGGATGGTGCAATCCTCGTGACAGGCCGGGTCGGCACTGCCAGCTGAACCGCGGTCCGGGCGGCTTTCGGCGTCGTCGGCCACCGGCAGCCACAGGATGACCGTGGTGCCCTCGCCGGGCGCGGTGTCCAGCGTCACGAATCCGCCCGATTGCGCGACGAACCCCTGCACCTGGCTGAGCCCCAGCCCGGTGCCCTTGCCGACATCCTTGGTGGTGAAGAACGGCTCGAAGATGTGCTTGGCGACCTCGGGCGAAATGCCGCTTCCGGTGTCGTTGACGCAGAAGCGGACATAGCGGCCCGGCGGCGCGCCATGACCGTCATCGGCATCCTCGGGCGTGCGTTCGGCATTGGCGGCGTGCACCGTGATCTCGCCGGGCGCATCCATCGCATCGCGCGCGTTGACCACCAGGTTGAGCAGCGCGTTTTCGAGCTGGCTGGCATCGACGATGATCGGCCACAGGCTGTCGGGGCATTCGACCTTGAGCTCGTGCCGGTCGTCGAGCGCCTGCGATGCCAGCGGCACCAGATCGCGGATCAGGTCCGCAGGCTTGATCTTGGTGGGGGTGAGCGACTGGCGGCGGGCATAGGCCAGCAGCCTCTGCGTCAGGTTGGCGGCGCGGTTTGCTCCGTCGCGGGCATTGGCGATGGCCTGGCCTGCGCGATCGACCTGGCCCGATGCGATGCGCTTCTGCGCGATGTCCAAATTGCCCGAGATGATGGTGAGCAAGTTGTTGAAATCGTGCGCGATGCCGCCGGTGAGCTGGCCGATCGATTCCATCCGCTGCACCTGCGCCAGCTGCGCCTCGGCGGCGCGCGCACGGGTGATGTCGCGCGCGATGCCGAAGATCAGGTCGCCTTCGCGCGCCAGGCTCCAGCTGGCATAGATCGTCTGTCCGTCGGCGCCGCGCATCTCGCGCTCGGTCTGGACATCGCTCTCGCCGCTCGCAACGGCGATCAGGTCGCCCTGCGCGCTGTCGGTGAAATAGTCGCTGACATGCGCGCGGCCATCAAGCGGTACCGGGCCGAACGCCTTTTCCCAGGCCGGGTTGCCCGCCACCAAGGTGCCGGTCACCGTGGTGATCAGCATCATGTCGAGCGAGGAATCCCACAGCCGGTCGCGCTGGTCGGCGGCGAGGTCTGCGGCGATCTGCTGATGGATCAGCTGCTTGCGCAGTTCGAGTAGCGCTGCGACTTGCCGCGCCAGCGCCGCCAGCAGGGGGGCATCGTCGAACCGCTCACGCGGCGCGCTGTCGGACAGGCACAAGGTGCCCAGTGCATATCCATCTGCGTTGATGATCGGCGCGCCGGCGTAGAAGCGGATGTTTGGCGGTCCGGTGACCAGCGGGTTGTCGACAAAGCGCGGATCGGTGGTGGCGTCGAGCACCACCATCACCTCGGGCGAGCGGATGGCATGGTCGCAAAAGGCGATGGCGCGCGGGGTTTGCGTGAGCGTGATGCCGCGGGCCGCCTTGAACCACTGCCGCTCTTCCTCGACGATCGAGATGAACGCGGACTCGCATCCGCCTAGCGCCTGCGCAATGGCAACCAGATCGGCGTACAGCGCGTTATCGCCATCATCAGGGTCAAGCTTATAGGCGCGCAGCGCGGCCAGCCGCGCGGCATCGTCGTCGCCCTTGAAGATGGTGTGGCTGAGGTTCAGCAGCATGTCCCTGTCCGGTCGTCCGGCGGCTGGTTGCCTCCGGTTGTGCGTGTATATAGGCCGCGCTCGCGGCAAAGCCAGCATGGCGGTCGAGTTGTCGGGCGTTGCGGGTCGCATTTGCGGCGCAACCGCGCTGCATCCCCGCTATACCGCTGCCGAAAGCTCGCGCTGCAGGCATTCGACCGCACGGCTGATCTTGGGCAGCAGATGGTGCCGCTGGGGATAGACCGCCCAGACCGGCTCGTCATCGGGCTGAAAGTCCTGCAGCACCAGCGCCACCGATCCGTCGCGCAGATGCGGCAGGATGTAGAAATCGGGCAGCTGGCAGATCCCCATCCCGGCAAGGCACGCTTCCATCACCGCATGGCCGCTGTTGCAGCGAAAGCGGCCGTGCGGCGTGTGGATCAGCTCTGCGCCCGCCCGGCGGAACTGCCAGGCCGCGCTCGTGCCGATGATGCATTCATGCTGCTCGAGATCGCAGACCTCGCGCGGGGTCCCGGCGCGCGCCAGATATCCGGGCGCGGCGCAGGTATAGAGCGTGCGCGAGGCGACCTGGGTGCTGATCAGCCGAGGGTCGGCGGCGTGGCCGGTGCGCACCGCCAGATCATAGCCTTCGGCGAGCAGGTCGACGACGCGGTTGGTGAGGTCGATCGAGATGCTGAGCCTGGGGTGCGGCATGGCAAAGCGGCGCAGGATAGGGGCGACGAAGCGCTCGCCCAGCGCGGTCGAACAGGTCACGCGCAATTCGCCCTGCGGCTCGCCCTGCTGGCTGATCAGCGCGATCGCCTCGTCGCGTTCCTGCGCGATCCGCTCGCAGCGTTCGAACAGCACGCGCCCGGTGTCGGTCAGCCGCACGGTGCGGGTGGTGCGGTGGAACAGCTGCGCCTGCACCCTTTGCTCGAGCGTCCTGATCGCGCGGCTGACATGGGTGGGCGACATGCCGATCGCCTTGGCGGCGCGCGTGAACGAGCGGGTGGTGGCGACCGCGATGAACTCGTCGATGCCGTCCCATTGCGACATATTATCCCACCTCTGCCATAGTCTATTTATCAATTAGCATATTAACGCATATGCGGGGCAATGATAGGGGATGCCGTCACCCCTCACGCTGCCAGGAAAGCCTCGCCCCATGAAGACCCGCGCCGCCGTTGCCTTTGAAGCGAAGAAGCCGCTCGAAATCGTCGAACTCGATCTGGAAGGCCCCAAAGAGGGCGAGGTTCTGGTCGAGATCATGGCAACCGGCATCTGCCACACCGATGCCTACACGCTCGAAGGTTTCGATTCGGAAGGGATTTTCCCCAGCGTGCTGGGCCATGAAGGCGCGGGCATAGTGCGCGAGATCGGCGCCGGCGTGACCTCGGTCAAGCCTGGCGATCACGTCATCCCGCTGTACACGCCCGAATGCGGCAAGTGCAAAACCTGCCTGTCGGGCAAGTCCAACCTGTGCACCGCGATCCGCGCGACGCAGGGCAAGGGGCTGATGCCCGATGGCACCACGCGCTTCAGCTACAAGGGTCAGCCGATCTATCATTACATGGGCTGCTCGACCTTCAGCAACTTCACGGTGCTGCCCGAGATCGCGGTCGCCAAGATCCGCCAGGACGCGCCCTTCCAGAGCGCCTGCTATATCGGCTGCGGCGTCACCACCGGGGTGGGCGCGGTGACCAAGACCGCCAAGGTCCAGCCGGGCGACAATGTCGTGGTCTTCGGCCTGGGCGGCATCGGCCTCAACGTGCTGCAGGGGGCCAAGCTTGCAGGCGCGAACAAGATCATCGGGGTCGATCTCAACCCCGATCGCGAGGAATGGGGCCGCAAGTTCGGCATGACCGACTTCCTCAACACGCGTGGCATGAGCCGCGAGGACACCGTCGCCAAGATCGTGGCGATGACCGATGGCGGCGCGGACTACACCTTCGATGCCACCGGCAACACCGAGGTGATGCGCACCGCGCTCGAGGCGTGCCATCGCGGCTGGGGCACCTCGATCATCATCGGCGTGGCCGAGGCGGGCAAGGAAATCAGCACCCGTCCGTTCCAATTGGTGACCGGGCGCAACTGGCGCGGCACCGCGTTCGGCGGCGCCAAGGGCCGCACCGACGTGCCCGAGATCGTCGACATGTACATGACCGGCAAGATCGAGATCGATTCGATGATCACCCATGTCATGGGGCTGGAAGAGATCAACACCGCGTTCGACCTGATGCACGAAGGCAAGTCGATCCGCTCGGTGGTGGTCTACTGATGCCGGTCGCGGTCGAAACCGTCTCCAGCGTCCGCAGCTTCGGCGGCGAGCAGGCGGTGCTGCGCCATGCCTCGGAGGTCACCGGCACCGACATGACCTTCTCGGTGTTCGTGCCCGATCATGCCGAGGGCGCGATGCTGCCGGTGGTGTGGTATCTCTCGGGTCTCACCTGCACCCAGGCCAATGTCACCGAAAAGGGCGAGTTCCGCCGCACCTGCACCGAGCTCGGGCTGATCTTCGTCGCGCCCGACACCAGCCCGCGGGGCGAAGGTGTCCCCGATGATGCGGACGGCGCGTATGATTTCGGGCTGGGCGCAGGCTTTTATGTCGATGCGACCCAGGAGCCCTTTGCGCAGCATTACCGAATGTGGAGCTATGTTACCGAGGAGCTGCCCGCGATCATCGGCGACTGCTTCCCCGCGGACATGACGCGCCAGTCGATCATGGGCCATTCGATGGGCGGCCATGGTGCGCTGACCATCGGCCTGACCTTGCCCGAACGGTTCAAGGCGATCTCGGCGTTCGCGCCGATCGTCGCGCCCTCGCAGGTGCCCTGGGGCCAGAAGGCGCTGGGCGGCTATCTGGGCGACGATCGCGCGGCGTGGCGCGCGCACGATGCGGTTGCGCTGATCGAGGATGGCGCGCGAGTGCCTGAACTTCTGGTAGATCAGGGCGAGGCCGACAATTTCCTGGCAGAACAGCTCAAGCCGCAATTGCTGGCCGAGGCCTGCGCAAAGGCCGGGATCGATCTCACGCTGCGGATGCAGCCGGGCTATGATCACAGCTACTATTTCATCTCGACCTTCATGGAAGACCATCTGCGCTGGCACGCCGCGCGCCTGACGCGCTGACCGGGCCTCAGGGCGCGATCGTCACGCTCGCGGTGCCGCTGGCCCAGACCGGCAGGTACAGCCCTGCGCCCGCGGCCTGAAGCTGCCCGGTGCGCGCGCGTTTCAGATCGGCGTGGATGACGATGTCGCCGCTGCGCTTGGCGGCGATCGCCTGGTCGACCTTGCCCAGCAGCTCGGCATAATCGCGCTCGAAATTCTGTGCGAGCAGCTCGGCGATCATCGGCGCGACGCCGGGCGCGTTCATCATGTCGAGGATCAGGTCGCCCCCGGTCATGTCGGTGGTGCCGGTGACGCCGAAATCGGTGAAACCCACACGGCGCGAATCCTCGGCGTTGGCCGGCTTGCCGGTCATCCAAACCGTTCCCGATGTCGGGGTCCTGCTGCCGCGTTCGTGCGCGGTGAAAGTGAGCCCCACCGCGATCCGCCCGCCGGTGGTGCCATAGATCGTCGCCGCCTTGAACGTCGCATCGACCGGCTCGAGCCCTGGCACCATGAACGGGCGCTTTGATCGCTTGCGCAGCGCGCGGATCAGCACCGGCTCGAGCTCGCCATATTCGGCGAACACCGGCAGGAAGAAGGCAAGCTCGCCCGGTGTGCCCGCGAGCGGCACCATCGGCGGCAGCGCGGTCGCAGGGCGAGGCTTCGGGCGCTTGCCGACATAGGTTTCGGTGAGCGCGCGCATCCCCAGCCGCAGCCGCAGCCGGCCGTTGGCGACCTCATAGCCGCCATATTGCAGCTCGCGCGGGGTGATCCGCATCCACACCGGCGGATTGCGCTCGTTGAGCACCACCGATGTGAACGCACTCGCCCAGGCCTGGCCGATCTGACGGCGGATGCCGATCTTGCCCAGCTCGCCGGGCAGCTCGCGCTCCAGCTTCGCGATGATAGGCGCCAGCTCGCGCTCGGCCGGTTCGGTGAGCCTGATCTTCTGCCCCATGAAATCGACATGCGGCTCGGTCAGCCAGTCATAGCTCAGCTTGACCGTGCCGCGCGGGGTCCAGTCCTTCTCAAGCTCCAGCCGGACCACGGCATGCGCCATCGCCTTGGCGGTGGCGGTCTCGCGCTTGAGGATCCCGCCGATGTCCTCGGCACGAATGACCGCGGTGAGCGGGAAGGAAAAGCGCAGCTCCTTGCCCGATCCGCCGACACGGATCGATCCGCGGGTAACCTCGCCGACGATGTTGCACTTGATCTTGGGTGTCTTGACCGTGGCGATCCCCAGATCGACCCCCTTGCTGGCGACGCAGATCTGGTCCCGCTGGTTGATCCGCCACAGCTGGCGCGGAACGTTGCGTTCCATTGCGCGGGCCAGATCGCCGAGCTCGGCCTCCACCGGAACCGTGACCAAAGACGGCTGCGGCTGCACCACGATGCGATCGTCGGTGCGCGGCGGCTGGCCCTTGTCGCTCCACCCGCTGCAGGATGCCAGCGCCAGGCTGGCGGCCAGCATCAGCCCTGTTGTGATCCGCCCCGCCATCGCTCAGCTGCTCGCCACGACCATGCCGTCGATCCGCAGCGTCGGCACATTGACCGCATAGCGGAATTCGAGATCGTCTGCGGGAACCAGCGCTGCAAACATGTCGATCAGATTGCCCGCGATGGTGATCTCGCTGACAGGCTCGGCAAGCTGGCCATCGCGGATGATGAAACCGCTCGCGCCGCGGCTGTAATCGCCGGTGACGCCGTTGACCCCCATGCCGATCAGTTCGGTGACATAGATGCCGGTTGCGATCCCCGCCATCAGCGCCTCCGGGCTGTCGTGCCCTGCTTCCATATGCAGGTTGCTGGCTCCGGTGGCGGGCGCGCCGCTGATCCCGCGCGCGGCATGGCCGGTCGGCGCTTCGCCGAGCTGGCGGGCAGCGGCGCTGTCCATCATCCATCCGGTAAGCACGCCCTGGTCGATCACGCGCCAGGGCCGGGTGGGCAGGCCTTCGCCATCAAAGCTGCGCGAGCGCAGCCCGCGCACCCGGTGGGGATCGTCCAGGATGGTCACCGCGCTGTCGAAGATCGCCTTGCCGCGCTTGTCGAGCAGGAAGCTGGTCTTGCGCGCGATCGCACTGCCCGAGATCGCGCCGATCAGCGATCCGATCAGCGATCCGCCCGCGCGGCGGTCGAACACCACCGGCATCGGTCCGCTGCTGATCTTGCCCGCGCCCAGCCGCGCCACCGCACGCTCGCCCGCGCGGCGGCCGATGGCCTCGGGCGATTCCAGATCGCTCAGGAACCGCACCGTGTGCGATGCCGAATCGCGCTCCATCGCGCCTTCCGCGCCGGCCAGCACGCTGGCGCCTATGCCATAACGGCTGCCGCCATAGCTCCCGACAAAGCCGTGGCTGGTGGCGAGCGCCATGACCGAGCGCACCGCGCCTGCCGATCCGCCTTCCGAATTGGTGACGCCCGGCACGGCGCGCGCCGCCGCCTCGCAGCGCTCGGCCAGATCGCGCAGCAGCGCAGGGTCGGGGTCCTGCTCATCGTCCAGATCGAGTGCGGGAAGCGGCCCGCGTGCCAGCAACTCGGCAGGCGCCAGCCCGGCATAGGCATCCTCGGGCGCCAGCCGCGCCATCGCCACCGCGCGCTCTGCCAATGTCGCAAGGCCCGCAGCCGTGACATCCGCGCCCGATACGCTGGCGGAGCGCTTGCCATCGAACACCCGCAGGCCGATCGCGGCGCTTTCGGACCGCTGGACGTCTTCCAGCGCACCCAGGCGGATTTGTACATCGGTGGAGGCATCGCAGGCGAAGACGGCGTCGGCCGCGCTGGCTCCGGCGGCTAGCGCGCGGGACACCAGATCGTGCGCCAGATCCCTGGCTTGTTCGGGGGTTTGCATCAGCAGCGTTTAAGCTGCCGGTGTACGTTGGTCAATCGAACCGGCGCGGTTCAGAACAGCGCCGCAAGGCCCTTGACCAGTGCCACAAAGGCAAAGGGAAAGCCGATCGCGAACAGCCAGATGCCCAGCCGGTCACTGCGGAAGGCCACAGTCAGCGTGGCTTCGGACGCATCGCTGCGCGATAGCGTCTGCCAGCGCTTTTCCACCCGTCGGCACAGCGGGATGACAAGGCCGACCAGCACAACCAGACCCAGATAGGGCAGGATCGACATGCCCTCGCCCTTGATCGCCCCCATCACCACGAAGATCTGCAGGCCGGTATAGGCGAGCAGCGCATAGGCCACATGGTTGCTGATTCGTCGCTCCCACACCGTCTCGGGCGTGACGGGTTTGACGTGCGTGGAATTGTAGCGCGCGGCCTCGAACCGCCTTTCGATAGCATTGGTCATCATGTCCCCCATGACTGCCTCGGGCAGAGTCTGAAAATCTGCACCAGAATGAGTGTGTCACTCACATGACAGCTTGGCAAGGGGCGTTAACCTGACCGCCGTCCGGGCGATCAGGCGGTGATTCCCTCGGCCCGGCGCAGCTCCTTGCGGTCCAGCTTGCCGATCAGCGTCTTGGGCAGTGCATCGCGGACATCGACTGCGGCGACGCGCTCGTGCTTGCCAAGCTGCGGGTTCAGCCATGCCATCAGCGCCGGGCCATCGACCTCGGCCTCGTCCTGCAGCGCGACGAACGCCTTGGGGCTCTCGCCGCGATAGGGATCGGGGATTCCGATCACCAGCGCCTCCTTGACCGCAGGGTGCCGATACAGCACCTCCTCGATCTGGCTTGGGAACACCTTGAACCCGCCCACCGCGATCATGTCCTTGATGCGGTCGACGATGCGGATATAGCCGTCCTCGTCGATCTGCCCGACATCGCCGGTGCGCAGGAATTCGCCGATGAACACTTCGGCATCCGCATCGGGCCGGTTCCAGTAACCGCGCATCACCTGCGGGCCAGCAAAGATGATCTCGCCCGGCTCGCCCGGGGCGACCTGCTTCGTGGGGTCTTCCTTGTCGACCAGCCGCACGATCGTGCCGGGCAGCGGCTGGCCGATGGTGCCGGGCTTGTTGAGCCCTTCATAGGGGTTGGTCGAAACCACGCCGCTGCTTTCGGTGAGGCCATAGCCTTCGACCACATTCGCGCCGGTGACCTCCTCGAACCGCGCCTTGACCTCTGCCGCGAGCGGTGCGCCGCCCGAGATGCAGGCGCGCAAGGACGCGAAATCGGTCTTGGCGATCTGGGGGTTGTCGAGCAGCGCCTGGTACATGGTCGGCACCCCGGGGAGCGCGGTAACCTTGGTGCGGGTGATCGCCTTCAGCGCCGCCACCGCCTCGAAGCGCGGCAGCATCACGATCTCGCCGCCGTTCAGCACGGTGCGGTTGAGCACGCAGGTGTTGGCAAAGACGTGGAAGAACGGCAGCACGCCCAGGATGCGGTCGTCGGCGTCGTCCTTGCGCGGATCGATCGCATTGACCTGCCGGGCATTGGCCGAGAGGTTCTGGTGGCTGAGCATCGCGCCCTTGGGGGTGCCGGTGGTGCCGCCGGTGTACTGGAACAGCGCGATGTCGGTTGTCGCGTCGATCGGCACCGGGGCATACGCCCCGTCATTGTCGATCAGCGACGAGAAACTGGTGATGCGCGGGTCGTCGGGCCGCTCGGCGGTCTCCTTGCCCTTGAACAACCGGTAGAACAGCGCCTTGCCCGCCGGCAGCGCGCCTGCGACCGAGCCCACAACCAGCCGCTCCAGCCCCGACTGGTCGAGCACCTTGAGCGCGGTGGGCAGCAAGGCTGTTGCGGACATTGTGAACAGGATTGTCGTACCGCTGTCGGCGACCTGATGCGCCAGCTCGTCCACGGTATAGAGCGGCGAGAAATTGACCACCGTCGCTCCTGCCGCCATCGCGCCATAATAGGCCGCGACATAATGCGGCACGTTGGGCAGGAACAGCCCGATGCGGTCGCCCTTGCCCACGCCCATTGCCTGCAGCCCCTTGGCTACCCGGCGCGCGCCCTGCGCGGTTTCGGCGTAGCTGTACTTGCGGCCCATGAAATCGAGCAAAGGCGCCGTTCCCTTGCGCTCGGCCGAGCGGAACAGCATCTCGGGCAGCGACAGCGGCGGGAAGTGCTGGTCCCACGCGCAAGGGTGGTTGTAATGCGTTGTCCAGATCGGCTGGTCGCTCGATACGGACCCGGGCGAGGCGGGGAGGGCGCTGTCAGTCATTGACACGACTGTAAATAAGACCCGGCTTTGGCACAAGCCGCAAGCCATTCGGACCGTCGCAGCACAGCGATAGAAAACGTCAATCACCCATGCGCGCCGGGCGATAGCCGCTTGCATCGCGAGCGTCGTTCGCTAAGCGCATGGCGCATGACTGCGTACAAACCCGGTGATCCTGTATCCGTGCGGCGGCTCTATGGCCGCCAGCAGAACCACAAATTGCGCATCGGCCAGGCCGATCTGGTCGAACGGCTGCTGCCGCAGATCACCGTGCCTGAAGACGGTGAGATCACGTCCGAGCGGTTGTTCGGCGACAATCGCCCGCTGCACTTCGAGATCGGCTTCGGCGCGGGCGAACATATGGCGTATCGCGCCGACATGCTGCCCGATCACGGCTTTGTCGGGGCAGAGCCGTTTCTCAACGGTGTGGTCGGCGCGCTGCAGCATGTCCGCGAGCACACGCTTGCCAACATCCGCCTGCACATGGGCAACGCGATCGACGTGCTCGAGCGCGTTCCCGACGGAAGCCTGTGCTTCGTCTATCTGCTCCACCCCGATCCCTGGCCCAAGGCGCGCCACGCCAAAAGGCGGATGATGAATTCGGGCCCGGTGAACCTGATCGCGGCCAAGCTGAAGCCCGGCGGCGAATTCCGCTTCGGCACCGATCACCCGATCTATGTCGCGCATGCGATGATGGTGATGAACGGCCATCCGCAATTCGACTGGCTGTGCGAGCGGCCCAGGGACTTTCTCGTCCGCCCCGGCGGCTGGCCCGAAACCCGCTATGAGGCCAAGGCGCGCGCGCAGGGACACGAGGTGTGGTACTTCAGGTATCGGCGTACCTGAAGGTACCTGTGGCGTAGAAATGTCGTGTTAACTCAAATGCTTGAGTGCGCTACAGTTGTCAGGTCTCGGCGGAATTTCCCGCCTCGGTGATTACCCGGTGATTGCTGGATGATTGCTGCACGCCGGGTTTGGAGACCAGGAAATGGCATGCGGTAAAATCACGAAACGGACAATTGATGCCTTGATCGCAAACTGCGCAGAGGGCTTCCTCTGGGATAATGCCATCAAGGGATTTGGCGTTAGGATCACGCGCGCGGGTGCAGTTTCCTACATCCTGCAGTTTCGGATGGGAGGACGAGAATCCACAACTCGACGTTATACCATCGGATCCCATGGGTCGCCATGGACGCCGGTCACAGCAAGAGAGGAGGCGCGCCGAATTTCGCTGCTAATCGCGCAGGGTATCGATCCTGTAGAAGCTGATAAGCAAAGGCGACAGGAAGCGGTGAATTTGGCATTTTCAAGCTACGCTGTTGGGTTCCAAAAAGCGTGTCTGAGCAATAGCTGGAATGGTTGCGTGGAACGCAGCCTTCGGCTCTATGTCAAACCCGTCCTCGGCAACAAACCACTACCCAAAATCAAGCGAGCCGACGTGGCAACGGTTTTTGACCGGATGCCTGCGCATCAGGTAGCCAATCGACGGAATGTTTTTGCTGTTTTGCGAAGGTTGTTTCGGTGGGCAGTTAACCGTGGCGATATTGAGCGGAGTCCGATGGATGGTATGGAAACGCCGCCCCCAGTAAGGCCGCGAGATAGATGGCTATCTGACGAGGAACTCGGGCGCGTTTGGCGACAGACATTTCGCACTCACCGTTGTTTCGGTCCAATCGTTCGCCTCCTGATCCTCACTGGGCAGCGAAGGGAAGAAGTGTCATCGGTTACATGGAGCGAACTCAACAGAGATGAACTCATGTGGACGCTTCCTGGAAGCCGAACGAAGAATGGCGAGCCAAACATGATTCCGCTAAACGCTTTGGCCGTATCTGTTCTCGATGCGGTCGCTCAAGCCGAGATCTGGCCGCGTCAGGGCAAAGTCTTTACCACCTCTTCAGGAGCCCCATTCACTGCATACTCGAAAGGCAAAAGGGAGATCGATCAACTTATAGCCGAAGATGGCGGCGAACCTGTCGCGCCATGGCGATTGCATGATCTTCGGCGTACGCTGGCGACTGGGTTTCAGCGCCTTGGAGTTCGTTTTGAAGTCACAGAAGCGGTCCTTAACCACGTAAGCGGGTCACGTGCAGGCGTTGCTGGCATTTATCAGCGTTATGACTGGAAAAAGGAAAAGGCCGCGGCGTTGGGGCAGTGGAATGACTATATCGCCCCGTTTTTTGCCCCTGACAGGGGTGCACAGTCTGGCCTTGGCTGACGCAAAAAAAAGTGTTCAGACTTTCGATCCCTTATGAGCCAAATTCGGTGGCTAATTTTTTGACCGTGATCGTTGGGGTGATCGTTATGGCGTTGTGCGTTCGCAACTCTAGGTAGACCCAGCGCGCGAAAGCGATTTGTTAACTATATTTAAGGCATCGTGCATCTAGTGAAGGCCTGCAGGCAAGAAGCCTTCGCCTGAAGCAGATCAAGAGGCCGGAATGAGCATCGCAAACTGGAATCCCAGCAAGTTGACGCTCGTCGTGGACCTTGATGACACGCTGATCCAGACCGACTCCCTGCTGGAGAATTTCTGGCTCGCCTGGTCGGTCAAGTGGCAGACGCCGATCGAGGCTGTGCGGACACTGGCAAGAGGCAGGCTGGCACTCAAGCAGAAGCTGGGTGAGATCAGTGCGATCGATCCTGCGCGGCTACCCTATAATCCTGAAGTTCTCGCGCTGATCGAGCAATGGCGTGAGCGTGGTGGCAGGGTTGCGCTGGTCACAGGTGCGACCCAGGCGATGGCCGACGCTGTCGCCTTGCATTTGGGTATCTTCGATGCCGCACACGGTTCATCAGGCCGCATCAATCTGACCGGAGCCAGAAAGGCCCGGTTTCTGGACGAGACATTCGGGCCTGGCGGGTACAGCTACATTGGCGATGCACCTGCCGACTTTCCCGTGTGGCAGGGTGCCGCCGGGGCCATCACCATCAACTCAAGCAAAGCCTTTCAAGCGAAGGTCGAGCGGCTGGTTGCCGATGCCATCCATCTACCCGCCCGCAAAGCAAGGCTGGCGGACTATATACAGGCCATGCGGCCACATCAGTGGCTCAAGAATGTGCTGGTGTTCCTGCCCATGCTGGCCGCACACCAGTTCGGGCTGGCCACCGCGCTTCAGGCGGTGCTTGGCTTCTTGGCCTTCAGCCTTGTGGCATCGGCCACCTATATTCTCAATGACCTGCTCGACCTGTCAGCTGACCGTGCACACCCGCGCAAGTGCCTGCGGCCGTTCGCATCGGGCCGCATCCGTCTTGTCCACGGCACCTGGATGGTCCCGGTTCTGGGGGCAGCGGGCGCGCTTGTGGCCCTGGCAGGCGGGATCGAGTTGTTTGCTGTCCTTTGTCTCTACAGCGCCCTGACGATCATCTACTCGGTCAAGCTCAAGCGGCTTGCCATGATCGATATCTGCGCGCTCGCTGTGCTGTATACGCTGCGTGTTTTGGCAGGGAGCGCGGCAACCGGCGTGCCCTCGTCGCTCTGGCTGCTTGCCTTTTCGATGTTCTTCTTCTTCTCGCTGGCAGCGGTGAAGCGCTACGCAGAGCTGGTCGATGGGGCTGCGACGGGCCGATCGATCGCGACGGGCCGAGGCTACTGCGTCGATGACCGGAGCATCGTTGGCAACATCATGGTGTCGTCTGGCCTGGTATCTGTCCTGGTCCTTGCGCTTTATGCCAATTCGGAGCCTGTCCAGCAGCTCTACCGTCATCCGGAATTTCTCTGGGGTGTCTGTCTCGTGCTGCTTTTCTGGAGCAACCGTATCGCGCTGATGACCCATCGTGGCGCGATGCATGATGATCCCGTCGTGTTCGCGATGCGCGACCGCACGAGCCTTTGCTGCGGCCTGATAGTGGGACTGCTGGCCTTTGCAGGAACGGTGGCATGACGGGCCTGGCACTGCTGCTTCGCTACGCGGGGTTTGCAGTGCTTGCAATCCTGGCCAACCTCGCCACCCAGCGGCTGTCGCTGGCGGTCTTTCCGAACGCCTATATTCCAGCCTTGGCGGGTGGTACGATTATCGGCTTGGTGGTCAAATACGCGCTCGACAGAACATGGATCTTCGCAGGTGCCGCCCACGTCCGTGGCGGGCAGGCCGGAACCTTCGGGTTATATGCCGCCACCGGGGTCGTCACCACGCTGATATTCTGGGGTTTCGAGACAGTGGCCTGGCTGGTCTGGCAGACCCATATGGCACGCGAGGCTGGAGCTGTGACCGGGCTGGTGCTGGGCTATGCGATCAAGTACCAGCTCGATCGTCGCTATGTGTTCACGCAGCCAAGGCCGGCGTGATGACACGCATATGTCTGCCCGCCACTGACGCATCTGTGGCCTTCCAATGATGCCCTATACCGAATCCCTCTCCGGCTGGGGCCGCTATCCGGTGCGCAAGTGCTCTGTGTGGCAGCCCGCAAACCCGCAGGGACTTCACGCGACGCTGTATGCGCTGCCCAGCAGTATACCGCGCGGCAACGGCCGTTCTTACGGTGATGCCAGCCTGAACACAGATGCCACCATCGACATGCTGAGGCTCGACCGGCTGATTGCGTTCGACGACGTAACCGGCGCGTTGACCTGCGAGGCGGGCGTACTGCTCTCCGATCTCGTTTCAACCTTCGTTCCCCGAGGCTGGTTTCCGCCAGTCACTCCCGGCACACGGCAGGTTACCATAGGGGGCATGATCGCCAGCGACGTGCACGGCAAGAATCACCATGTCGCAGGTTCGTTCTGCGAGCATGTCGACTGGTTCGATATCGACCTTGGCGATGGCCGGGTGGAGCGCTGCTCGCCGACCCAGAACACCGATCTGTTCGCCGCGACCTGCGGCGGCATGGGGCTGACCGGAATCATCGTGCGCGCCTCGTTCCGGATGCTGAAGATCGAGACCGCATTCATGCGCCAGCGCACGATCCGCGTGCCTGACCTCGAACAGGCGCTCGCAGTCTTCGAACAATCGCAAGGGTCGACCTATTCGGTAGCGTGGATCGACTGCATGGCGACCGGCAGGAGCCTTGGCCGTTCGGCGATCCTGCTGGGTGAGCATGCGAGGCTGGACGAGCTCGACCCCGCCCGCCGCGCCGTGCCGCTCGCGCGCCCCAACCGCAAGCCCAAGACGATCCCGATCGATTTTCCGAACTTTGCCTTGAGCGGCTTCAACGTGCGGATGTTCAACCATCTCTATTATGCGATGAAGCGCCCAGGCGACGCGGTGGTCGATCTTGATCCCTATTTCTATCCGCTCGATGCGATCTTCGAGTGGAACCGGATCTACGGCCGCCAGGGCTTTGTGCAGTACCAGTCCGTCCTTCCGCTCGCGACAAGCGAACAGGGCATGCGCCGGTTGCTCGAGGCGATTTCCGCTGCGGGCGCCGGATCTTTCCTCGCGGTGTTGAAGCGCATGGGGCCCGGCTCGTTCGGGATGCTCAGCTTCCCGATGGAAGGCTATACGCTGGCGCTCGACTTCCCCGCGACCCCTGACAATTTCGCGCTGCTCGAGCGGCTCGATGCGATCACCGCCGATCATGGCGGGCGCGTGTATCTCACCAAGGACGCGCGGGTCTCGCCCGAGCGCTTTGCCGCTGGCTATCCCAGGCTCGACGAATTTCGTAACCTTCGTTCGAAGTACGGGCTCGACCGGCGCTTCTCCTCGCTGCTTTCACAAAGATTGGGTCTGTAGATGCTCGCTTCTCCTGTCCTCATTCTGGGTGCCCGTTCGGACATCGGCCGTGCGCTCGCCAGGGGCTATGCCGCCAAGGGCTGCGAGGTCATTCTGGCCGCGCGCGGCGACATCAGTGCCGATGCGACCGACCTTGCGCTGCGCACCCAGGCCAAGGTCCGCTCGGTCAACGTCGATATCACCGATGGCGCGCCGGACGCGTTCTTCGATTTGCTGGGCGTGGTGCCGGGCACCGTGGTGATGGTCGCAGGGCTGCTGGGCGATCAGGCCGAATCGGCGGCGCATGACGACATTGCGGCCAGGGTCATGGACAGCAATTACAACGGCCCGGCTCGCTATCTGCTCGCCGCCGCCCGCCGCATGGCGAACGTGCCCGATGGCTGCATCATCGGCATCAGCTCGGTCGCAGGCGAGCGCGGACGCGCTTCAAACTTCATCTACGGATCGGCCAAGGCCGGATTCACCGCGTTCCTTTCGGGCCTGCGCAACGCGCACGCCAAGACCGGGCTGCACGTGATGACGGTCAAGCCCGGCTTCGTGCGCACCCAGATGACCGCAGGCATGAAGCTGTCGCCGGTGATGACCGCCGAGCCCGAACAGGTCGCCGACGCGATCCTGAAGGCGCAGGCCAAGAAGGCCGACGTGATCTACACCCTGGGCCGCTGGCGTCTCGTCATGGCGATTATCCGCGCGATGCCCGAGCCGATCTTCAAGAAACTCTCGCTCTGATCCTCGGGCGCGGACCATGAACGGCCTCCTCCAGCTTCTGTCGGACTTTATGACCGATCACCGCTGGCTGGCGGGCCCCGCATTCGGGCTGATCGCCTTTGGCGAATCGCTCGCCGTCATCGGCGTCTTCATCCCTGCAACCCCGATATTGTTCATGGTCGGCGTGCTAATGGGTAGCGGCCGAGTCGACGCAGCTCCGGTCGTGCTGTTCGGGATTGCAGGTGCAAGTGCGGGATACTTCCTTTCCTGGCGCGCCGGTGAGCGGCTGGGCCACCATGCTTGGCGTCTGTCCGCGATGACGCGGCATCGCCGTAGCATCGCCAGGGCGCGGCTGTTTTTTCGTCGCTGGGGCGGCGTATCGCTGGTTGCAGGGCGCTATGTGCTCGGTCCCTTTCAATCGATGCTGCCTTTGGTGGCAGGGGTGGCGCGGATGGATGCGCCTCGCTTCTATTGCTGGAACATCATGTCTGCCGTGGTGTGGGTGGGACTCGTGCTGACGCCGGGTTTTGCTCTCGGGCGGGGCATAGAGGCCGCGATTTTCGAAAAGGCTTGGCAAGACCAGATTGTGGCTGGGCTGATGGCAATCAGCGTCTGTATGATTTTTGTCGGCCTCGTCGCTGCGGGGACCCGCTGGAGCCATTAGTGTCACCATATAGCAAGGTAGTGTCGCTTCACCTCATTGCTGAGCCCAGGCTGCCGCGACCCGTTGTCTGCGTCGTATAACTTGGCCATGGGGTGCATAGTAGTTGTTCATCTAGTATTGCGTTGCTTGAACAAAAGGCCAATGAGGAAGCTACTGATCGAAGAGGACTGTCCATGGTTGATGCCAACGTGCTTGTCGCCCTAACGGCTGATATTGTTGCCGCACATGTCAGCAACAACAGCATCGCGATATCTGATATCGCCGGGCTTATCGGCAGCGTCCACGCCTCGCTTTCCGGCCTTGGTCAGGAAGCGGAGCCGGAACCACGGCCCGACCAGAAGCCAGCCGTCCCGATCCGGGCGTCGATCAAACCCGAATACCTCGTATGTCTCGAAGACGGTAAACAGGTCACGTTGTTGAAGAGCTACCTGCGGACGAAGTTCGGCATGACGCCGGACGATTACCGTAAAAAATGGAATCTGCCCAAAGACTATCCGATGGTTTCGCCCAGTTATGCAGAGCGAAGGCGTGTATTGGCTAAGGAAATTGGGCTTGGGACTAAGGGTCGCGGTGACAGGTTGAAGCAGGCGGATACGCAATAAAGTTTCTCAATCGGTAGGTTGGTCATTCTCGCTTTCGGCCAGTGAACTGAAGATCATTGTGGAGAGTGTCTCTTCGGTCCGCGCCAGGACGACAATGGCAGCGGAAAGCAGATCCTGGCTCACCCATTGCAGCGCCCGTTCGAGCACGCTCAGCGAAAGTTCGTTTGCTGCCTGATTAATCGGCTGGACATGTGCGCGATCATGATGGCTCCGCCAACTGGTTTTGCGCGAACGCCCGCGCGCCTCGCCGCCGCCAGAGCAGCAGCTGCTGATCGCGATTGTCGCCTTTGAGCTTCGTGGCCGCTTCGATCAGCATCCCGAAGATCGCGGCACGATCGTCATCGGTCAGGTCGATGAGCTCTGCCTTGGCGATCAGTCCGCCAAGCTCGATGAGCTGCCGTGTCCGTTCGCGCCGTTTTACCCGCCATTCGCGCATGTCATGCCGTGCCCTGTGCGCCAGCAGCCGGTTGCGCGCCTGGATCGACCGCTTGTGTGCCGCGAGTGTTTTTGCCAGCTGATCGGCGGGTGCTGGTTGCTCCCTGAAAAAACGCAGCGCCGCGTTTGCGCCATGCCTCCTTTCGTGACGGATCATCGTTCCCGGTTGCTGCTAGTAGAACGCCAGCCAACACTTCGGTGCCGAGCGCATCGGCGCCGGTGGCAATGACGAGCTCGCCAAGCTGGGTCTGCTTGCGTGTCTTGAGCTGCTTGGCCTTGTCATTGAGGGCTTGAAGCTCTGCGTCGTAATCACGTGGTTTTCGCATGGGGTTCGATCCTTCAATTGTCGGTGAAGGACCTACCAGCTATCCCTCTCCCATCCCGCAGACAACAGGCTGGGTCGCTGTGAGACCCCGTCATCTCGAGCGCGACCAGAACGGTGGAGGGCGCGCTTATACGTCGTGCCGACGTGCGCTAAATGCCGTAAATGGAATGTCGCCATGGCGATCTATCACTTCTCGGCCAAAGCCATCTCCCGCGCTGCAGGTTCGTCTGCGCTTGCCGCTGCGGCCTATCGCGCTGGCGAGCGGTTGCACGACGAGCGGCTCGGTCGCACGCACGACTTCACCAACAAGGCCGGTGTCGTCCATAGTGAGGTCATGCTGCCCGACGGGGCCAATGAAACCTGGAAGACCCGCGAAAAGCTCTGGAACGATGTCGAGGCGGCCGAGGTTCGCAAGGACGCGCAACTTGCCCGCGAGATCGAGTTTGCTCTGCCCCGCGAGATGACCCAGGCACAGGCGACCGAGCTGGCGCGCGATTTTGTCAAAGCCCAGTTCGTCGATCGGGGCATGATCGCCGATCTCAATGTCCATTGGGACATCGGCGCAGATGGCGAGGCCAAGCCCCACGCGCATGTAATGTTGACCATGCGCGAAATCGTTGTCGGCGAGGATGGCAATGCCACGTTCGGCCCGAAAGTGCGGGACTGGAACCGGACTGAACTGCTCACCCACTGGCGCGAAGCCTGGGCCACCCATGCTAACCAGCGCATGGCCGAGCTCGATATAGATGCGCGGATCGATCACCGCTCGCTGGCGGCGCAGGGCATCGACCTGGAGCCGCAGTCGAAGATCGGCGCTGCGGCTTCGCGCATGGCGGGTGAGGGGCTTTCGGCTGAGCGGCTGGCAGAGCATGCCGATATTGCGCGGGCCAACGGTGAGAAGATCATCGCCGATCCGAACATTGCTTTGAGCGCCATCACGCATCAGCAGGCGACGTTCACGACGCGCGACCTTGCGATGTTCGCGCACCGGCACAGCGCCGACAAGGAGCAGTTCGATGCTGTGATGTCGGCGGTGAAGAACGCGCCAGAACTCATTGCGCTGGGGAAGGATGGCAAAGGCAACGACCGGTTCACCTCGCGCGATATGCTCGAGACCGAACAGCGGCTTGAGCATGCGACCATCCGGCTCGAAGCACGGCGCAGCCATGCGGTGCCCGATCGCTACCGCGAAGTTGCACTCGCCAACGCCAAGGCGCGCGGCATGGACCTGTCAGCTGAGCAGCGCGGGGCGCTGGAGCATGTCACATCCGCAAAGGGCGTCAGCAACGTCATTGGATATGCCGGAACGGGGAAAAGCGCGATGCTGGGGGTTGCGCGCGAGGCATGGGAGCGCGCTGGCTATACGGTGCAGGGGGCAGCACTCTCGGGCATCGCAGCCGAAGGGCTGGAGCATGGCTCGCGCATCCCGTCGCGCACGCTCGCCAGTCTGGAGCATCAATGGGGGCAGGGCAGGGAGTTGCTCACCAGCAAACACATCCTTGTCATCGACGAGGCCGGGATGTTGGGCACGCGGCAGATGGAACGCGTTGTGTCACATGCCCAGCAGCACGGGGCCAAGGTTGTGATGGTTGGCGATCCGCAGCAGCTGCAGGCTATTGAGGCAGGGGCTGCGTTCCGGGCGGCGGCTGAGCGTCATGGCGCGGTGGAGATCGCATCGATCCGCAGACAGCAGATCGACTGGCAGCGCGAGGCGACGCGCGAGCTTGCCACCGGCCGAACCGGCGAGGCGCTTGGTCGCTATGAGGAAGCAGGACATGCCCATGTTGCCGAGACGCGCGAAGCTGCACGCGCTGCGCTGGTCGATGCGTGGGATCGGGACCGGCAGGCTAACCCGGATGCCAGCCGGATCATACTCACGCATACCAACGACGAGGTCCGGGCGCTCAACGAGGCTGTTCGCGAGAAAGTTCGTGCCAGCGGTGATCTTGGCGAGGATGTTGCGCTCAAGGTCGAGCGCGGCGCGCGTCAGTTTGCCGATGGAGACCGGATCATGTTTCTGAAGAACGAAAGGTCGCTGGGCGTGAAGAACGGATCGCTCGGCACCATCGAGAGCGTCAGCGCCATGCGCATGGCGGTGAAGCTCGATGACGGCAAAGCGGTCGCGTTCGATCTGAAAGACTACGCCCATTTGGATCACGGCTATGCTGCTACCATCCACAAGGCGCAGGGCATGACCGTCGATCAGGTCAAGCTGCTGGCGACGCCGGGCATGGATAGCCATGGGGCCTATGTTGCGCTGTCGCGGCATCGCTCCCAGGTCGATCTGCATTATGGCAAGGATGACTTTGCCGATCGCAAGGCGCTCACCCGCACACTCAGCCGGGAGCGTGGCAAAGATATGGCGAGCGATTATGCGCGGCAGCCCGAGAAGATCGCTGCCCAGCAGCAACAGCAAGGCAGGGCGGTTGCACCGTCTCAGGCTCAGCAGCAGCCGCGCCGCAACATGTTCGCAGGGCTCAAGGTCAGCCGCAGCGATCATCTGGCCAATCTCCTCAAGGGTGCGGCTACCGCGCCGCGCCGCGAGCCGGTCGCGCAGGCGAGGGCAAAAGTGGCATTGCCGGAAAGGGCAAGCGACAAGCAGGTGTTCGATAAAGCCGTGCAGCGGTTCGCTCGGGTCGCGCAGGACATTGTCGCCATGCGCGACAAGGGGCTTGAGCCGCTGGCGTCGCAGAGGTCTGCGCTGAACAAAGCCGGGGCGGAGCTCAACGCGCTGAGGCCGGACAGCTTTGGCGATCTGCGCAAGGCAGTGAACCGGGATCTCAGCCTGATCCCTGAGGCGGTGAAGGGCCGAACGGATCGCGCGGTTCAGGCGATGGAGCAGCAGGCGCGGTTGCGTATTGAGGCGCAGCGCATTGCCGCCGCCAATGAGCGGCGGGCTGATGCGTTTGTTGATCAGTGGCAGCGGCAGTCCGAGCAGTATCGGGTGCTGCGCAAGGGCGGGAGCGCGGCTGCTTCGGACAAGGTCCGGGCCTCGCTGGTCGGCATGGCGAAGGGGTTGGAGCGCGATCCGCAGCTAGAGTCGGTGCTGGCAAATCGGCGTCCGCAGCTGGGACTGGACGCCATGAGCACAAAAACGCTGTCTCAGGACCTCCAGAAATCTCTCGGCCTCTCGCGCGGGCTTGGCATGGGGATGTAGGCTTGTGGTATGGACGATGCTGATCTTGATCCTTCCGCTGACGAATTGCTGTTGGAGCAGGCGCTGGCGGGCGTCACGGCTGCGGTCGATGGTTTTGCCGAGCCCCAGCAGAATTTGCTGGCGCGCGATTACAGTGCGGACCTGGCGCTGATTCATGAGAGCTGTGAGGGCATGCGCGGGGCGATAGCGGCTTCGGGGCGACGAGTTCGCCACGAAACCGATGCGGCGATAAGCAATATCCGTAAGGATATGCAAAATGCTGTCGGGGATTTCAATAGTGGGATGGCCTCGGTGGGGGCGGTTCAGCAGCAAAACTAGTTTCTTGTCGGGACTGCCGGTCTCGCGCTGATACCAGAGCTGATAGATGGTTTTGCAATCCCGCTGCCGACCGACTGGGCTGCGCCTGAAGGCTGCCTTGACCTGAGCAGCGGGTAATGCATGCGTTGCACAGAACGGCTGGAGGGCAGGAGAGCGGCTGCTATCGGTAGCCAAGCCGGATCGGTGGGCGACGATTCGGGCTACGGCGGTGCTGTGGGAGGAAAACAATAAATCGATCAATAAATGTGCCAGAAACGCTAACGAGCGGAAACTCAGAAGCGTCAGCCGTGCCGTTGATGCGAGTGCAAAACACCAATGAGGCAGCTCCCCAGCGCTTGGTAAGGCATGCGCTGTCAAGGCGCTTTCAATGCAATTGAAGTCGGCAACCAAGTCAGTTAAATCTACTCAGATCGATATAAATAATTGAGGAAAAATCTACATTTTTTAGTGATGAAAATATGAGTCTAGAGCCTGTCTAAATGGTGATTGCCCGGTGATTGCATGAGAGTGACGGCACTATTTCCATTAAAGGTTTTCGTTGTTAAATCATATCATTGCTTGATTGAATAAATTAAATGTGGTACTTCAGGTATCGGCGTACCTGAAGGTACCTGTGGCGTAGAAATGTCGTGTTAACTCAAATGCTTGAGTGCGCTACAGTTGTCAGGTCTCGGCGGAATTTCCCGCCTCGGTGATTACCCGGTGATTGCTGGATGATTGCTGCACGCCGGGTTTGGAGACCAGGAAATGGCATGCGGTAAAATCACGAAACGGACAATTGATGCCTTGATCGCAAACTGCGCAGAGGGCTTCCTCTGGGATAATGCCATCAAGGGATTTGGCGTTAGGATCACGCGCGCGGGTGCAGTTTCCTACATCCTGCAGTTTCGGATGGGAGGACGAGAATCCACAACTCGACGTTATACCATCGGATCCCATGGGTCGCCATGGACGCCGGTCACAGCAAGAGAGGAGGCGCGCCGAATTTCGCTGCTAATCGCGCAGGGTATCGATCCTGTAGAAGCTGATAAGCAAAGGCGACAGGAAGCGGTGAATTTGGCATTTTCAAGCTACGCTGTTGGGTTCCAAAAAGCGTGTCTGAGCAATAGCTGGAATGGTTGCGTGGAACGCAGCCTTCGGCTCTATGTCAAACCCGTCCTCGGCAACAAACCACTACCCAAAATCAAGCGAGCCGACGTGGCAACGGTTTTTGACCGGATGCCTGCGCATCAGGTAGCCAATCGACGGAATGTTTTTGCTGTTTTGCGAAGGTTGTTTCGGTGGGCAGTTAACCGTGGCGATATTGAGCGGAGTCCGATGGATGGTATGGAAACGCCGCCCCCAGTAAGGCCGCGAGATAGATGGCTATCTGACGAGGAACTCGGGCGCGTTTGGCGACAGACATTTCGCACTCACCGTTGTTTCGGTCCAATCGTTCGCCTCCTGATCCTCACTGGGCAGCGAAGGGAAGAAGTGTCATCGGTTACATGGAGCGAACTCAACAGAGATGAACTCATGTGGACGCTTCCTGGAAGCCGAACGAAGAATGGCGAGCCAAACATGATTCCGCTAAACGCTTTGGCCGTATCTGTTCTCGATGCGGTCGCTCAAGCCGAGATCTGGCCGCGTCAGGGCAAAGTCTTTACCACCTCTTCAGGAGCCCCATTCACTGCATACTCGAAAGGCAAAAGGGAGATCGATCAACTTATAGCCGAAGATGGCGGCGAACCTGTCGCGCCATGGCGATTGCATGATCTTCGGCGTACGCTGGCGACTGGGTTTCAGCGCCTTGGAGTTCGTTTTGAAGTCACAGAAGCGGTCCTTAACCACGTAAGCGGGTCACGTGCAGGCGTTGCTGGCATTTATCAGCGTTATGACTGGAAAAAGGAAAAGGCCGCGGCGTTGGGGCAGTGGAATGACTATATCGCCCCGTTTTTTGCCCCTGACAGGGGTGCACAGTCTGGCCTTGGCTGACGCAAAAAAAAGTGTTCAGACTTTCGATCCCTTATGAGCCAAATTCGGTGGCTAATTTTTTGACCGTGATCGTTGGGGTGATCGTTATGGCGTTGTGCGTTCGCAACTCTAGGTAGACCCAGCGCGCGAAAGCGATTTGTTAACTATATTTAAGGCATCGTGCATCTAGTGAAGGCCTGCAGGCAAGAAGCCTTCGCCTGAAGCAGATCAAGAGGCCGGAATGAGCATCGCAAACTGGAATCCCAGCAAGTTGACGCTCGTCGTGGACCTTGATGACACGCTGATCCAGACCGACTCCCTGCTGGAGAATTTCTGGCTCGCCTGGTCGGTCAAGTGGCAGACGCCGATCGAGGCTGTGCGGACACTGGCAAGAGGCAGGCTGGCACTCAAGCAGAAGCTGGGTGAGATCAGTGCGATCGATCCTGCGCGGCTACCCTATAATCCTGAAGTTCTCGCGCTGATCGAGCAATGGCGTGAGCGTGGTGGCAGGGTTGCGCTGGTCACAGGTGCGACCCAGGCGATGGCCGACGCTGTCGCCTTGCATTTGGGTATCTTCGATGCCGCACACGGTTCATCAGGCCGCATCAATCTGACCGGAGCCAGAAAGGCCCGGTTTCTGGACGAGACATTCGGGCCTGGCGGGTACAGCTACATTGGCGATGCACCTGCCGACTTTCCCGTGTGGCAGGGTGCCGCCGGGGCCATCACCATCAACTCAAGCAAAGCCTTTCAAGCGAAGGTCGAGCGGCTGGTTGCCGATGCCATCCATCTACCCGCCCGCAAAGCAAGGCTGGCGGACTATATACAGGCCATGCGGCCACATCAGTGGCTCAAGAATGTGCTGGTGTTCCTGCCCATGCTGGCCGCACACCAGTTCGGGCTGGCCACCGCGCTTCAGGCGGTGCTTGGCTTCTTGGCCTTCAGCCTTGTGGCATCGGCCACCTATATTCTCAATGACCTGCTCGACCTGTCAGCTGACCGTGCACACCCGCGCAAGTGCCTGCGGCCGTTCGCATCGGGCCGCATCCGTCTTGTCCACGGCACCTGGATGGTCCCGGTTCTGGGGGCAGCGGGCGCGCTTGTGGCCCTGGCAGGCGGGATCGAGTTGTTTGCTGTCCTTTGTCTCTACAGCGCCCTGACGATCATCTACTCGGTCAAGCTCAAGCGGCTTGCCATGATCGATATCTGCGCGCTCGCTGTGCTGTATACGCTGCGTGTTTTGGCAGGGAGCGCGGCAACCGGCGTGCCCTCGTCGCTCTGGCTGCTTGCCTTTTCGATGTTCTTCTTCTTCTCGCTGGCAGCGGTGAAGCGCTACGCAGAGCTGGTCGATGGGGCTGCGACGGGCCGATCGATCGCGACGGGCCGAGGCTACTGCGTCGATGACCGGAGCATCGTTGGCAACATCATGGTGTCGTCTGGCCTGGTATCTGTCCTGGTCCTTGCGCTTTATGCCAATTCGGAGCCTGTCCAGCAGCTCTACCGTCATCCGGAATTTCTCTGGGGTGTCTGTCTCGTGCTGCTTTTCTGGAGCAACCGTATCGCGCTGATGACCCATCGTGGCGCGATGCATGATGATCCCGTCGTGTTCGCGATGCGCGACCGCACGAGCCTTTGCTGCGGCCTGATAGTGGGACTGCTGGCCTTTGCAGGAACGGTGGCATGACGGGCCTGGCACTGCTGCTTCGCTACGCGGGGTTTGCAGTGCTTGCAATCCTGGCCAACCTCGCCACCCAGCGGCTGTCGCTGGCGGTCTTTCCGAACGCCTATATTCCAGCCTTGGCGGGTGGTACGATTATCGGCTTGGTGGTCAAATACGCGCTCGACAGAACATGGATCTTCGCAGGTGCCGCCCACGTCCGTGGCGGGCAGGCCGGAACCTTCGGGTTATATGCCGCCACCGGGGTCGTCACCACGCTGATATTCTGGGGTTTCGAGACAGTGGCCTGGCTGGTCTGGCAGACCCATATGGCACGCGAGGCTGGAGCTGTGACCGGGCTGGTGCTGGGCTATGCGATCAAGTACCAGCTCGATCGTCGCTATGTGTTCACGCAGCCAAGGCCGGCGTGATGACACGCATATGTCTGCCCGCCACTGACGCATCTGTGGCCTTCCAATGATGCCCTATACCGAATCCCTCTCCGGCTGGGGCCGCTATCCGGTGCGCAAGTGCTCTGTGTGGCAGCCCGCAAACCCGCAGGGACTTCACGCGACGCTGTATGCGCTGCCCAGCAGTATACCGCGCGGCAACGGCCGTTCTTACGGTGATGCCAGCCTGAACACAGATGCCACCATCGACATGCTGAGGCTCGACCGGCTGATTGCGTTCGACGACGTAACCGGCGCGTTGACCTGCGAGGCGGGCGTACTGCTCTCCGATCTCGTTTTCAACCTTCGTTCCCCGAGGCTGGTTTCCGCCAGTCACTCCCGGCACACGGCAGGTTACCATAGGGGGCATGATCGCCCAGCGACGTGCACGGCAAGAATCACCATGTCGCAGGTTCGTTCTGCGAGCATGTCGACTGGTTCGATATCGACCTTGGCGATGGCCGGGTGGAGCGCTGCTCGCCGACCCAGAACACCGATCTGTTCGCCGCGACCTGCGGCGGCATGGGGCTGACCGGAATCATCGTGCGCGCCTCGTTCCGGATGCTGAAGATCGAGACCGCATTCATGCGCCAGCGCACGATCCGCGTGCCTGACCTCGAACAGGCGCTCGCAGTCTTCGAACAATCGCAAGGGTCGACCTATTCGGTAGCGTGGATCGACTGCATGGCGACCGGCAGGAGCCTTGGCCGTTCGGCGATCCTGCTGGGTGAGCATGCGAGGCTGGACGAGCTCGACCCCGCCCGCCGCGCCGTGCCGCTCGCGCGCCCCAACCGCAAGCCCAAGACGATCCCGATCGATTTTCCGAACTTTGCCTTGAGCGGCTTCAACGTGCGGATGTTCAACCATCTCTATTATGCGATGAAGCGCCCAGGCGACGCGGTGGTCGATCTTGATCCCTATTTCTATCCGCTCGATGCGATCTTCGAGTGGAACCGGATCTACGGCCGCCAGGGCTTTGTGCAGTACCAGTCCGTCCTTTCCGCTCGCGACAAGCGAACAGGGCATGCGCCGGTTGCTCGAGGCGATTTCCGCTGCGGGCGCCGGATCTTTCCTCGCGGTGTTGAAGCGCATGGGGCCCGGCTCGTTCGGGATGCTCAGCTTCCCGATGGAAGGCTATACGCTGGCGCTCGACTTCCCCGCGACCCCTGACAATTTCGCGCTGCTCGAGCGGCTCGATGCGATCACCGCCGATCATGGCGGGCGCGTGTATCTCACCAAGGACGCGCGGGTCTCGCCCGAGCGCTTTGCCGCTGGCTATCCCAGGCTCGACGAATTTCGTAACCTTCGTTCGAAGTACGGGCTCGACCGGCGCTTCTCCTCGCTGCTTTCACAAAGATTGGGTCTGTAGATGCTCGCTTCTCCTGTCCTCATTCTGGGTGCCCGTTCGGACATCGGCCGTGCGCTCGCCAGGGGCTATGCCGCCAAGGGCTGCGAGGTCATTCTGGCCGCGCGCGGCGACATCAGTGCCGATGCGACCGACCTTGCGCTGCGCACCCAGGCCAAGGTCCGCTCGGTCAACGTCGATATCACCGATGGCGCGCCGGACGCGTTCTTCGATTTGCTGGGCGTGGTGCCGGGCACCGTGGTGATGGTCGCAGGGCTGCTGGGCGATCAGGCCGAATCGGCGGCGCATGACGACATTGCGGCCAGGGTCATGGACAGCAATTACAACGGCCCGGCTCGCTATCTGCTCGCCGCCGCCCGCCGCATGGCGAACGTGCCCGATGGCTGCATCATCGGCATCAGCTCGGTCGCAGGCGAGCGCGGACGCGCTTCAAACTTCATCTACGGATCGGCCAAGGCCGGATTCACCGCGTTCCTTTCGGGCCTGCGCAACGCGCACGCCAAGACCGGGCTGCACGTGATGACGGTCAAGCCCGGCTTCGTGCGCACCCAGATGACCGCAGGCATGAAGCTGTCGCCGGTGATGACCGCCGAGCCCGAACAGGTCGCCGACGCGATCCTGAAGGCGCAGGCCAAGAAGGCCGACGTGATCTACACCCTGGGCCGCTGGCGTCTCGTCATGGCGATTATCCGCGCGATGCCCGAGCCGATCTTCAAGAAACTCTCGCTCTGATCCTCGGGCGCGGACCATGAACGGCCTCCTCCAGCTTCTGTCGGACTTTATGACCGATCACCGCTGGCTGGCGGGCCCCGCATTCGGGCTGATCGCCTTTGGCGAATCGCTCGCCGTCATCGGCGTCTTCATCCCTGCAACCCCGATATTGTTCATGGTCGGCGTGCTAATGGGTAGCGGCCGAGTCGACGCAGCTCCGGTCGTGCTGTTCGGGATTGCAGGTGCAAGTGCGGGATACTTCCTTTCCTGGCGCGCCGGTGAGCGGCTGGGCCACCATGCTTGGCGTCTGTCCGCGATGACGCGGCATCGCCGTAGCATCGCCAGGGCGCGGCTGTTTTTTCGTCGCTGGGGCGGCGTATCGCTGGTTGCAGGGCGCTATGTGCTCGGTCCCTTTCAATCGATGCTGCCTTTGGTGGCAGGGGTGGCGCGGATGGATGCGCCTCGCTTCTATTGCTGGAACATCATGTCTGCCGTGGTGTGGGTGGGACTCGTGCTGACGCCGGGTTTTGCTCTCGGGCGGGGCATAGAGGCCGCGATTTTCGAAAAGGCTTGGCAAGACCAGATTGTGGCTGGGCTGATGGCAATCAGCGTCTGTATGATTTTTGTCGGCCTCGTCGCTGCGGGGACCCGCTGGAGCCATTAGTGTCACCATATAGCAAGGTAGTGTCGCTTCACCTCATTGCTGAGCCCAGGCTGCCGCGACCCGTTGTCTGCGTCGTATAACTTGGCCATGGGGTGCATAGTAGTTGTTCATCTAGTATTGCGTTGCTTGAACAAAAGGCCAATGAGGAAGCTACTGATCGAAGAGGACTGTCCATGGTTGATGCCAACGTGCTTGTCGCCCTAACGGCTGATATTGTTGCCGCACATGTCAGCAACAACAGCATCGCGATATCTGATATCGCCGGGCTTATCGGCAGCGTCCACGCCTCGCTTTCCGGCCTTGGTCAGGAAGCGGAGCCGGAACCACGGCCCGACCAGAAGCCAGCCGTCCCGATCCGGGCGTCGATCAAACCCGAATACCTCGTATGTCTCGAAGACGGTAAACAGGTCACGTTGTTGAAGAGCTACCTGCGGACGAAGTTCGGCATGACGCCGGACGATTACCGTAAAAAATGGAATCTGCCCAAAGACTATCCGATGGTTTCGCCCAGTTATGCAGAGCGAAGGCGTGTATTGGCTAAGGAAATTGGGCTTGGGAC
Organism: Blastomonas sp. RAC04; assembly: GCF_001713435.1. NCBI lineage: Bacteria > Pseudomonadati > Pseudomonadota > Alphaproteobacteria > Sphingomonadales > Blastomonadaceae > Blastomonas > Blastomonas sp. RAC04. Next base: position 2,999,758 of record NZ_CP016460.1, on the reverse strand, counting down.
TAAGGGTCGCGGTGACAGGTTGAAGCAGGCGGATACGCAATAAAGTTTCTCAATCGGTAGGTTGGTCATTCTCGCTTTCGGCCAGTGAACTGAAGATCATTGTGGAGAGTGTCTCTTCGGTCCGCGCCAGGACGACAATGGCAGCGGAAAGCAGATCCTGGCTCACCCATTGCAGCGCCCGTTCGAGCACGCTCAGCGAAAGTTCGTTTGCTGCCTGATTAATCGGCTGGACATGTGCGCGATCATGATGGCTCCGCCAACTGGTTTTGCGCGAACGCCCGCGCGCCTCGCCGCCGCCAGAGCAGCAGCTGCTGATCGCGATTGTCGCCTTTGAGCTTCGTGGCCGCTTCGATCAGCATCCCGAAGATCGCGGCACGATCGTCATCGGTCAGGTCGATGAGCTCTGCCTTGGCGATCAGTCCGCCAAGCTCGATGAGCTGCCGTGTCCGTTCGCGCCGTTTTACCCGCCATTCGCGCATGTCATGCCGTGCCCTGTGCGCCAGCAGCCGGTTGCGCGCCTGGATCGACCGCTTGTGTGCCGCGAGTGTTTTTGCCAGCTGATCGGCGGGTGCTGGTTGCTCCCTGAAAAAACGCAGCGCCGCGTTTGCGCCATGCCTCCTTTCGTGACGGATCATCGTTCCCGGTTGCTGCTAGTAGAACGCCAGCCAACACTTCGGTGCCGAGCGCATCGGCGCCGGTGGCAATGACGAGCTCGCCAAGCTGGGTCTGCTTGCGTGTCTTGAGCTGCTTGGCCTTGTCATTGAGGGCTTGAAGCTCTGCGTCGTAATCACGTGGTTTTCGCATGGGGTTCGATCCTTCAATTGTCGGTGAAGGACCTACCAGCTATCCCTCTCCCATCCCGCAGACAACAGGCTGGGTCGCTGTGAGACCCCGTCATCTCGAGCGCGACCAGAACGGTGGAGGGCGCGCTTATACGTCGTGCCGACGTGCGCTAAATGCCGTAAATGGAATGTCGCCATGGCGATCTATCACTTCTCGGCCAAAGCCATCTCCCGCGCTGCAGGTTCGTCTGCGCTTGCCGCTGCGGCCTATCGCGCTGGCGAGCGGTTGCACGACGAGCGGCTCGGTCGCACGCACGACTTCACCAACAAGGCCGGTGTCGTCCATAGTGAGGTCATGCTGCCCGACGGGGCCAATGAAACCTGGAAGACCCGCGAAAAGCTCTGGAACGATGTCGAGGCGGCCGAGGTTCGCAAGGACGCGCAACTTGCCCGCGAGATCGAGTTTGCTCTGCCCCGCGAGATGACCCAGGCACAGGCGACCGAGCTGGCGCGCGATTTTGTCAAAGCCCAGTTCGTCGATCGGGGCATGATCGCCGATCTCAATGTCCATTGGGACATCGGCGCAGATGGCGAGGCCAAGCCCCACGCGCATGTAATGTTGACCATGCGCGAAATCGTTGTCGGCGAGGATGGCAATGCCACGTTCGGCCCGAAAGTGCGGGACTGGAACCGGACTGAACTGCTCACCCACTGGCGCGAAGCCTGGGCCACCCATGCTAACCAGCGCATGGCCGAGCTCGATATAGATGCGCGGATCGATCACCGCTCGCTGGCGGCGCAGGGCATCGACCTGGAGCCGCAGTCGAAGATCGGCGCTGCGGCTTCGCGCATGGCGGGTGAGGGGCTTTCGGCTGAGCGGCTGGCAGAGCATGCCGATATTGCGCGGGCCAACGGTGAGAAGATCATCGCCGATCCGAACATTGCTTTGAGCGCCATCACGCATCAGCAGGCGACGTTCACGACGCGCGACCTTGCGATGTTCGCGCACCGGCACAGCGCCGACAAGGAGCAGTTCGATGCTGTGATGTCGGCGGTGAAGAACGCGCCAGAACTCATTGCGCTGGGGAAGGATGGCAAAGGCAACGACCGGTTCACCTCGCGCGATATGCTCGAGACCGAACAGCGGCTTGAGCATGCGACCATCCGGCTCGAAGCACGGCGCAGCCATGCGGTGCCCGATCGCTACCGCGAAGTTGCACTCGCCAACGCCAAGGCGCGCGGCATGGACCTGTCAGCTGAGCAGCGCGGGGCGCTGGAGCATGTCACATCCGCAAAGGGCGTCAGCAACGTCATTGGATATGCCGGAACGGGGAAAAGCGCGATGCTGGGGGTTGCGCGCGAGGCATGGGAGCGCGCTGGCTATACGGTGCAGGGGGCAGCACTCTCGGGCATCGCAGCCGAAGGGCTGGAGCATGGCTCGCGCATCCCGTCGCGCACGCTCGCCAGTCTGGAGCATCAATGGGGGCAGGGCAGGGAGTTGCTCACCAGCAAACACATCCTTGTCATCGACGAGGCCGGGATGTTGGGCACGCGGCAGATGGAACGCGTTGTGTCACATGCCCAGCAGCACGGGGCCAAGGTTGTGATGGTTGGCGATCCGCAGCAGCTGCAGGCTATTGAGGCAGGGGCTGCGTTCCGGGCGGCGGCTGAGCGTCATGGCGCGGTGGAGATCGCATCGATCCGCAGACAGCAGATCGACTGGCAGCGCGAGGCGACGCGCGAGCTTGCCACCGGCCGAACCGGCGAGGCGCTTGGTCGCTATGAGGAAGCAGGACATGCCCATGTTGCCGAGACGCGCGAAGCTGCACGCGCTGCGCTGGTCGATGCGTGGGATCGGGACCGGCAGGCTAACCCGGATGCCAGCCGGATCATACTCACGCATACCAACGACGAGGTCCGGGCGCTCAACGAGGCTGTTCGCGAGAAAGTTCGTGCCAGCGGTGATCTTGGCGAGGATGTTGCGCTCAAGGTCGAGCGCGGCGCGCGTCAGTTTGCCGATGGAGACCGGATCATGTTTCTGAAGAACGAAAGGTCGCTGGGCGTGAAGAACGGATCGCTCGGCACCATCGAGAGCGTCAGCGCCATGCGCATGGCGGTGAAGCTCGATGACGGCAAAGCGGTCGCGTTCGATCTGAAAGACTACGCCCATTTGGATCACGGCTATGCTGCTACCATCCACAAGGCGCAGGGCATGACCGTCGATCAGGTCAAGCTGCTGGCGACGCCGGGCATGGATAGCCATGGGGCCTATGTTGCGCTGTCGCGGCATCGCTCCCAGGTCGATCTGCATTATGGCAAGGATGACTTTGCCGATCGCAAGGCGCTCACCCGCACACTCAGCCGGGAGCGTGGCAAAGATATGGCGAGCGATTATGCGCGGCAGCCCGAGAAGATCGCTGCCCAGCAGCAACAGCAAGGCAGGGCGGTTGCACCGTCTCAGGCTCAGCAGCAGCCGCGCCGCAACATGTTCGCAGGGCTCAAGGTCAGCCGCAGCGATCATCTGGCCAATCTCCTCAAGGGTGCGGCTACCGCGCCGCGCCGCGAGCCGGTCGCGCAGGCGAGGGCAAAAGTGGCATTGCCGGAAAGGGCAAGCGACAAGCAGGTGTTCGATAAAGCCGTGCAGCGGTTCGCTCGGGTCGCGCAGGACATTGTCGCCATGCGCGACAAGGGGCTTGAGCCGCTGGCGTCGCAGAGGTCTGCGCTGAACAAAGCCGGGGCGGAGCTCAACGCGCTGAGGCCGGACAGCTTTGGCGATCTGCGCAAGGCAGTGAACCGGGATCTCAGCCTGATCCCTGAGGCGGTGAAGGGCCGAACGGATCGCGCGGTTCAGGCGATGGAGCAGCAGGCGCGGTTGCGTATTGAGGCGCAGCGCATTGCCGCCGCCAATGAGCGGCGGGCTGATGCGTTTGTTGATCAGTGGCAGCGGCAGTCCGAGCAGTATCGGGTGCTGCGCAAGGGCGGGAGCGCGGCTGCTTCGGACAAGGTCCGGGCCTCGCTGGTCGGCATGGCGAAGGGGTTGGAGCGCGATCCGCAGCTAGAGTCGGTGCTGGCAAATCGGCGTCCGCAGCTGGGACTGGACGCCATGAGCACAAAAACGCTGTCTCAGGACCTCCAGAAATCTCTCGGCCTCTCGCGCGGGCTTGGCATGGGGATGTAGGCTTGTGGTATGGACGATGCTGATCTTGATCCTTCCGCTGACGAATTGCTGTTGGAGCAGGCGCTGGCGGGCGTCACGGCTGCGGTCGATGGTTTTGCCGAGCCCCAGCAGAATTTGCTGGCGCGCGATTACAGTGCGGACCTGGCGCTGATTCATGAGAGCTGTGAGGGCATGCGCGGGGCGATAGCGGCTTCGGGGCGACGAGTTCGCCACGAAACCGATGCGGCGATAAGCAATATCCGTAAGGATATGCAAAATGCTGTCGGGGATTTCAATAGTGGGATGGCCTCGGTGGGGGCGGTTCAGCAGCAAAACTAGTTTCTTGTCGGGACTGCCGGTCTCGCGCTGATACCAGAGCTGATAGATGGTTTTGCAATCCCGCTGCCGACCGACTGGGCTGCGCCTGAAGGCTGCCTTGACCTGAGCAGCGGGTAATGCATGCGTTGCACAGAACGGCTGGAGGGCAGGAGAGCGGCTGCTATCGGTAGCCAAGCCGGATCGGTGGGCGACGATTCGGGCTACGGCGGTGCTGTGGGAGGAAAACAATAAATCGATCAATAAATGTGCCAGAAACGCTAACGAGCGGAAACTCAGAAGCGTCAGCCGTGCCGTTGATGCGAGTGCAAAACACCAATGAGGCAGCTCCCCAGCGCTTGGTAAGGCATGCGCTGTCAAGGCGCTTTCAATGCAATTGAAGTCGGCAACCAAGTCAGTTAAATCTACTCAGATCGATATAAATAATTGAGGAAAAATCTACATTTTTTAGTGATGAAAATATGAGTCTAGAGCCTGTCTAAATGGTGATTGCCCGGTGATTGCATGAGAGTGACGGCACTATTTCCATTAAAGGTTTTCGTTGTTAAATCATATCATTGCTTGATTGAATAAATTAAATGTGGTACTTCCGCTACCGCCGCAAATAGGTGCGGCCCCAAGGCGGTCCGGCGATGCCCGCCATTCTGGCGTGAACGCGGCACAAAGGCTGCATTTTTACCTTTCGGTAACCATGATCCGCTTATCTAGCCTGGCACCAGACCAGAACGGCGGACCACCCATGGCGTTGATGAGCCAGCAATACCCTTGCAGGGCCGCGTCTTCCGGCGGTGCTGCCCCGTGCGGGATCGCGACATGATCGAGGGGCTGACCTTCGAGGCGGCGCCCGAGGCGGTGACGCGGCCGCTGGTGTCGCTGATCGTTCCGGTGCTCAACGAGCAGGACGCGGTCATCCCCTTCGTCCAGGCGATCGACGGCATGGTCCAGAGCCAGTGGCCGGTGCTCGAAGACCGTCCACGGCTCGAGATCATCTTCGTCGACGATGGCAGCACCGATGCCACGGCCGCCGTGCTGCGCGGGCTGTGCGCCGGCGACAAGCGGGTTAAGCTGGTCCAGCTGTCGCGCAATTTCGGCAAGGAGGCCGCGCTCAGCGCCGGCCTGAAGGCGTCGCGCGGCGATGCGGTGGTGCCGATGGACGTCGATCTGCAGGACCCGCCCGAACTGCTGCGCCCGATGATCGATCGCTGGCAATCGGGCGTGCAGGTGGTCAACGCCCGCCGCTGCGACCGCAGCAGCGACACCATGTTCAAGCGCTCGAGCGCGCAGCTGTTCTACAAGGCGATCAATTCGCTCGCCGACCATCCGATCGCCGAGGATGTCGGCGACTTCCGGCTGTTCGACCGCGCCGCGGTGGATGCGCTCAACGAGATGACCGAGCACAGCCGCTTCAACAAGGGGCTGTTCTCGTGGATCGGTTTTCGCACCGAGACGCTGGACTATGTCCGACCGCAGCGCGCGGTGGGCGACACCAAATGGAAATTCTCCAAGCTGCTCGCGCTGGCGATTGACGGCATCGTGGCATCGACCACCTTCCCGCTGCGCATCTGGACGATCCTGGGCAGCGTCATCTCGCTGCTCGCCTTTGGCTATGCCGGATTTCTGGTGATCCGCACCGTGCTGTTCGGTGTCGATACGCCCGGCTATGCCTCGCTGATGGCGGCGGTGCTGATGCTGGGCGGGCTCAACCTGCTCAGCCTGGGGCTGATGGGCGAATATATCGGCCGCATCGCCAAGCAGGTGCGCGGCCGCCCGCTGTACATCGTTGCCGACAAGGTCGGGTTCTGATCCGGTGGAAGCTGCTGCCTATCACTCGCTGCGCGACCTGCAGGACCGGCACTGGTGGTTTGTCGGGCGCCGGGCAATCGTCGCGCGGCTGATCCGCACCTTCGCGCGCCTGCCCGAGCGGCCCAGGATCCTCGAGGCCGGCTGCGGCTATGGCGGCAACCTCGCCATGCTGGCCCAGTTCGGTGACATCGACGCGTTCGAGCTCGATGACGACGCGCGCGCCTATGCCTCGCTTCGTGCACCACGCCAGGTGGCGCCGGGGCTGCTGCCCGACCGGATCGGGTTCGAGGGCGAGCGGTTCGACCTGATCGCGATGCTCGACGTGCTCGAGCATGTCGAGGACGACCATGGCGCGCTCGTCGCGCTGCGCCAGCGGCTGGGGGTCGATGGCAGCATCCTGATCACCGTGCCCGCGCTGCCCTGGCTGTGGTCGGCGCATGACGCAATCCATCATCACCACCGGCGCTATACCCGCGCGGGGCTGGACCGGCTGCTGCGCGAGGCAGGCTATGCGCCTGCCAGCATCGGCTATTTCAACGGCCTGCTGTTTCCGCTGGCGATGGCGCAGCGGCTCGCCGCGCGGCTGACCCGGGCTGCGGGCAAGCCGGACACCATGCCAGGGCCCTGGCTCAACCGGCTGCTCGGCGGTGTCTTCCGGCTGGAAAGGCATCTGGTCGGGCGGATCGGCCTGCCCATCGGCCTGTCGCTCTATGCGGTCGCGCGCCCTGCGCGACAGTGACATGGCCTGGCTGCGCGAGCTGCTCTCGTTCGGCGCGGTGGGGATCGCAGCGACGCTCACCCATGTGCTGATCGCCTGGGCCATGATCCGGGCGGGGACTGACCCCTATCTCGCCAATCTGCTTGGGGCCACAGGCGCTTTCGGCGTCTCGTTCCTCGGCAATGCCCGGCTGACCTTCCGCACCAACCGCGGCTGGGCGAGCAGCGCGCGCCGCTATGGCCTGGTCAGCCTGTTCAGCCTGGTGGTGAGCAGCCTCATCCTCCTTTGCGTCGAGCGACTGGGCCTGGCGCTGTGGGTCTATCTGCTGCTGGTGGTGCTGGTCGTTCCGCCTGCGACCTTCCTGCTCGCCAAGCTGTGGGCATTCGCGGCGGTGCCGGATGCGCACTGACGCTTCGACCCGCCTGCAGTGGTTCGCGCTCGCGATCATCGTGCTGGCCGCGTTGCTCGCCTATCCCCGTTTCGCGCTGAACCATGATGCCAGCTGGTATCTGGTGGCGACCGGAATGTGGCTCGATGGCGCGCAACTCTACCGCGATATCGTCGAGATCAATCCGCCGCTGAGCTTCTATCTGACTGCGCCAGCCGTGCTGCTCTTGCGCATTCTCCCGCTGACTGCGAGCCAGGCCTATGCTGCCTATTGCATTGTCATCGGCGCATTGTCTGCGGCCTGGATCATCCGTCTGCTCGCGCGCTCGGCGCTGGCCGGGGCGCAGCGGACGATGCTGTTTGCAGCGGTGCTGGCGACGTTTTTCGTGCTGCCGATCGCCGAGTTCGGCCAGCGCGAGCATCTGATGCTGATGCTGGCGATGCCCTATCTGCTGGTGCTGGCGCTGGGCGATCAGGGGCCCCGTTGCACTCCTGCAGAGCGGATTGCGATCGCGCTCGCCGCGGCGCTGGGGCTGATGCTCAAGCCCTATTTCCTGCTGGTCCCCGCAGGGATCATCCTCGCCAGGCTGGCGCGCGACCGGCAATGGCAGCGGCTGTTCGACCTGCCCAATCTGGTGATTGGCATCGCTTTGTTGAGTTATGTCGGCCTGATCGTGCTGGTCCACCCCGCCTATCTCAGCGAAATCGTGCCGCCCGCGCGGCTGGTCTATGCCGCCTATGACGGCCATCCGCTCGCCTTGTGGCTGCGGCCGGAGATCGGCGCCGTGCTGATCGCCACATGGATCGCGCTGCGCCACCGCAGCGTGCTCGATCCGGTGCTGACCGCGCTGCTTGGCGGCGCGGCGGGTGCCTTGGCCTGCTATGTCATCCAGAACAAGGGCTGGGATTATCACGTGCTGCCGCTTGCCGCGCTGTTGCTGCTGGTGGTGGCGTGGATCGTTCCGCAGCGCCGGGCCTGGCGGAGCAATGATCGCCTGCTCGCGGTGCTGCTCGGCGCGGTCGTGCTGCTGGCGCTCGGCAACCAGATCGCCCGTGGCCCCTATCGCAATCCGCTGGCGGACGATCTCGCCGCGTTCGTTCCCGAGCCCGGGATGCGGATCGCGGTGCTGAGCGCGGATGTGGCGGCGGGCTTCCCGCTGGTCAACCGGACCTCCGCCCGCTGGGCAAGCCGCTATCCCGCGCACTGGCTGGTGCCCGGCGCGCATATTCGGCTGCAGCGCGGCGACTGTGCCGGGCAGGTGTGCCGCGAGCTTGCCGAGGTGCTCGACCAGGCACGCGGCAATATGGTCGATGACCTGATCGCCTACCGGCCCGAGCGGGTGTTCATCGACGAAAACCGGCGCAAATTGTTCTTCGGCGGCGAGCCTTTCGACTATCTCGCCTTCCTTCGCCAGGATGCGCGCTTTGTTGCGGCATGGTCATGCTATGCGCGGATCGGCAGCCGCCGCGGCTATGGGGTGTGGGCGAGGATCTGCGGGGCATAGCGGTATAACAGCACATTGTTGGAATCCCATCGATTTCATCTATGCTCGGCCTCGGCGACACCAATTCCGGGGGGAATCACCGAAATGAGCGACCGCATTCCGCTGATCGACAAGAAATTCGCCAGCCGGGTGGACTGGAACCTGATGCGTACCTTTGTCGACATCGTCCGCGCGGGCGGAATCGGTGCGGCAGCGCGCACGCTCAACCGCCAGCAGCCCAGCATCAGCGCGGCGCTCAAGCGGCTCGAGGAGCATGTCGGCACCACGCTGCTGCACCGCACCGCCACCGGGGTGGAGATGACCACCGCGGGCAAGGCGATGCTGGCCTTGTGCGAGGACATGCTCGAATCGGCGCGGATGATGCCGCACCAGATCGCGCAGGCGACCAAGCGGGTAGAAGGGTTCGTCCGCATCCAGATCGTCTCGGGGCTGGTCTCGCCCGAATTCGACGAGGCGATCGCCAGCTTCCACCGGCGCAACCCCGATATCCATATCGAGATCCGGGTGTCGCCCTGGCGGCAGGTGCTCGACGCGCTCGAACAGGGCGAGGTCGAGATCGGGGTGAGCTATGACAGCTCGGTGCGCGGCAGCCTGATGTACGAGCCCTTGCTGGTCGAGCGGCAGCAGCTCTATTGCTCGCGCAGCAGCCCCTATTTCGGGCATCGCGTCAGCCGACTGAGCGACCTGAAGGACGAGCGCTTCGTGCTCACCGGCGAGGACGAGATCGAGTTGATCACCCATCTGCGCCGCCGCAACCGGCTGGGCACGCGCGCAAGCGGACTGGCCGAGGATATCAACGAGGCCAAGCGCATGATCACCCTGGGCGTCGGCATCGGGTTCCTGCCGATCCTGGCGGCCGAAGGCGAGGTGGCCAAAGGCAGGCTGTGGCCACTGCTGCATGCCGATGTCGAGCCCAGCTATGACATCTATCTGCTCGCACGCACCGATCCTGCGCGCGACACCGCGACGCAACTGTTCTGGGACGAGGTCTTTCGCAGGGTAAGGGCGCTGCGCCGGGCATAGATCGTATCTATGTCTTTCATTCAGGATTTGCCCCTGCCCTTATGATGCACTGCAGCGCAGACTTCTCCGCCACAACGGAGCTGCGGCATGTCATCGATCGTCACCCCCTCTGAAACCCTGAAGGACCGGGTTTTCAACCTTGTCCCGCCTTTCATGATCGCGCTGGTGCTGCTGTTCTGGGCCTATGCGCCCAAGGCGGTGACCGGCAATCCGTGGACGCTGATCATCACCTCTTCGGCGATCACGGTGATCGTTCTGCTGCTTGAGTTCGTGCACGAGCGGCACAGCGGCTGGCGGATGAATGCCCAGGAATTCTTCACCGACCTGTTCTACGTGGTGCTGAGCGCGACGGTGATCGCCTGGCTGAGCAAGACACTGGCCGAGGACCCGCTGCTCGCGGCCAAGACCGCTTTGGGGATATCCACCACCTGGATGGCGCAGGTGCCCTGGCTGGTGCAGGTGATGATGGTCATCGTCATCCTGGAGTTCGGCCAGTACTGGATGCACCGGTTGATGCACAATTCGACGCCGTTCTGGCTGACCCACGCGCCGCACCACCACATCACCCAGCTCAATGCCGCAAAGGGTGCGGTAGGCAACCCGATCGAGCTGTTCCTGATCAGCCTGAGCGTGCTGGCGCTGTTCGACTTCGAAATGACCGCGCTGTTTGCGGGGCTCAACACGCTCAACGTCATCGCGACCTTCGCGCACGCCAATGTGAAGTCCAACCCGCCGATCTGGTATTCTTACGTCTTCACCACCATCCGCCATCACAGCCTGCATCATTCGACCGATTACGAAAACACCCGCTGCAACTACGGCAATTCGCTGATCCTGCTCGATCGCATCTTCGGCACCTATCGTGAGGGCGAAGGGGTTCTGGTGGGGCAGGATGATCGCAGGCGGCTCTCGATCTGGGAGCAGACGATCTTTCCGTTCCAGCCGCTGATCGACCGGATCAAGGCGCGGCGCGGGACGCCGACCGGGGCGGCGCGCAGCCCGTCCGGGCAGGATGAAGCTGGCACGGGAGGCGCTGCCGCGGCATGATCGTCACGCGCTCCCGGCGGATCGATGCGGCGCGCCAGGCGCTGGCGAAGGGAGACCTGCAGGCAACCCACGCGCTGGCGAGCGCGCTGCTGGCGGACAGCCCCGGCGATGCCGAGGCGCATTTCCTGCTGGGTGTGGTCGAATCGAGCCAGGGCCGGATCCAGGCGGGGGTGCTGCATCTCGACCGCGCGGTGGCGCTCGACCCACGCGGCGAATATTGCGCACAGCTCGCCAAATTGTTCTGCCTGGTGCGGCGTGACGGCGATGCGGCGGCCACCCTGCGTGCGGCGGAAAAGGCGCCGCCCGAAGACGCGCTCAGCCGCGATACCATGGGCTGCGTCTATGCAAGGCTGGGGGATCATGCCGCAGCGCTGGTGCACTTTGCCCATGCCGTCGCGCTGGAGCCGGGCAACAGCGAATATCGCTACAACCATGCAGTCACGCTCAACTTTCTGGGCCGGGTGGATGCCGCCGACGCGGCGCTGGAAGCGCTGATCGCGATGGTGCCCGGCCATGCCCGCGCGCACCACCTGCTCTCCAGCCTGCGCAAGCAAAGCGCCGGGGCCAATCATGTTGCGCGGCTGGGCCGGATCCATGCCCAGGCGCGAGACGGCCGCGACCGGCTGCTGCTGGGCTATGCGCTGGCCAAGGAGCTCGAGGATATTGGCGAGCCTGACCAGGCGCTCGACATGCTGTGCGCGGCCAATGACGAGCACCGCCGCACGCTCGATTACAGTTTCGCGCGCGACGCCGCCGCGTTCGATGCGATCGAGGCGCACTGGCCGGCGGTGCGCGCCGCGCCTGCCGCCGCGCTCTCGCGCGAGGCACCGATCTTCATCATCGGCATGCCGCGCACCGGCACCACGCTGGTCGACCGCATCGTCTCCTCGCACCCCGGCGTGGAAAGCGCAGGCGAACTCCAGGCGATGCCGCTGGCGGTGAAGATGGCAGCGGCGACGCGCAGCCGGACCGTTCTGGACGCCGAGACCATCGCGGCCGCTTCGCGGGCCGACATGGGTCGGATCGGGCACGATTATCTCAAGCGCGCGCGGCATCACCGCCGCGACCCGTCGCTGCGTTTCACCGACAAGTTTCCGGGCAATTTCCAGTATGCCGGCTTCATCGCGCGCGCGCTTCCCGAGGCCCGGATCATCTGCCTGCGCCGCAACCCGATGGACACGGTGCTTGCCAACTTCCGCAACCTGTTCGCGATCAGCTCGCGTTACTACGACTACAGCTACGACCTGCTCGATATCGCGGCCTATTATGTCCGCTTCGACCGGCTGATGGCGCTGTGGGCGCGCGAGATGCCCGGGCGGGTGCTCGAAGTCGCGTATGAGGACCTCATCGCCGATCAGCAGGGACAGACCCGCCGCCTGATCGAGCATGCCGGGCTCGACTGGTCCGAGCGCTGCCTCAGCTTTCACGAGAACGCAGCGCCCGTCTCGACCCCCAGCGCCGCGCAGGTCCGCCGCCCGATCTACTCCGACTCGGTCGCCCGCTGGAAGCGGCATGCCGAGGTGCTGGAGCCCGTCCGCGCCTTTTTCGAACAGCACGGCATCGCCACCGAATGACACGGAGCACCCCGCTTATGACCCGATTTGCCCTGCTTGCGCTGAGCCCGTTGCTGGCGATATCCGCCCCCGCGCTGGCCGGGCACGGGCCTGCCACCCGGCTGGTTGCATGCGGCGCGCAAAGCTGCCTGCAGGTCACGGGGCGACGCGACGATGCGACTGCGCAGATCCGCATCAACGGCCATGAGGTCGAGACGCAGGGCGCGCGCCACTGGCGGGTTCGGGTTCCGGTGAGCACCGTGCGCGCGTGGTCACCGCCGCATGCGCAGAGCATTTCGGTGGCGGTCGCAGATGTCGCGCAAGAGGCTCCGCTGCCCATAGGGATGCTGGCGCCTAAGCGCGATCTGGCGATGCTGGTGGTTCGGGTGAAGTAATAACGGGGTCAGCGCAAAGTAATAAAAGAACAAATCTGCGCACTATATTGAAAGTTTCCTTGCGTGGCGCTATACAGTGCGCCAGCGGCCGCAGAGCCGTATCTGTCACTCGCAAGGAGATGAACCATGAAAACCGGCCTTGTGGCACTCGCCACCTTTGCCTTCGCGCTTTCGGCTGGCGCCGCTGTCGCATCCGAAAACACCGCATCCGAAAACCCCTTCGCCAAGGACAAGGCGATCCTCAACCTGCAGGGGCTTGATCTGTCGACCGCCGATGGCCAGCAGCGTCTCGCGATCCGTGTCGATCAGGCCGCGCGCGCGGTGTGCGGCGAGCGTCTCGCCAATGTCCATCTCGCAGCAGAGGCCAAGACTCGCGAATGCCGCGTGTCGGTGGCCGCCGATGTCCGCGCGCAGATCGAAGCCCGGCTTGCCCGCGCGAGCACCTCGGCCACCCAGGTCGCAGCGTTGCGCTGATCCTTTCCTGCCCGTTCCGCGGCCGGGAGCACCCGGTCGCGGATGGGCGAGGGTACCCGTTGCAGACCTTGCGTTTCAGGCCTTGCGATTCAAGGCTTTGCGTTTCAGGGCTTTGGCGTGAGGATCGGCTCGGGCCACCAGGTCAGCGTGTGCACGTCGTGCGCCGATGTCCAAAGGCCGGTGCTGGTCCCGGACGACACATAGCGCAGCGCGCCGCTGCCCTCCGCCTCGCCCAGCCTGGCGACGACCTCGAGTGTTTTCGGGTCGATCGCGACGAAGGTCTGGTCCTCGGTGGTGCGCAGCCACACCATCCCGGCGCCGGTATCGATATCGCCATATTTGAGCACCGCGCCGACCTTGACCCGGCCCAGCACCGCGCCGGTCTCGGGGTCGATCTTCGCCACCGTGCCGTCGCCCTGTTCCTGCACCCACACCGCACCTTCGCCCGCGGTCAGAAAGCCGGGGATATTGCCCAGCGTAGTCGTCTTGGTGACCGTGTTGGTGGCAGGATCAATGCGCTGGACTGTCTTGCTCTCGCTGCTCACCGCCCATACCGCGCCGAAGCCATAGGTGAGATACCAGGTTCCCGGGCTGACGGTGATGCTGGCGATGACGGTGTTGGTGGCGGGGTCGACGCGCGCAACCTTGCCCGCGACATTATCGCTCGCCACCCAGATCGATCCTGCGCCTGCGACCACATTCAATTCGCCCGTGCTGGCAAGGCCGGTCGGAATTGTCGCGACCTTCTGTGCGGTCTGCGTTTCGATCCGGACCAGCGCCTTCTCCTTGCAGTCGGCCACCCACAGCGAGCCGTCCAGGATCGCCATCGCGCCGCAGGGCTTGGACATGGCAACGCCTGCGATCTTGCCCTTGCGCGACCAGCGTTCGACACGGCCATCGTTGGTCGCCCAGACGCTGTCGCCATCGACCACGAGGAAATCGGCAAAGCCAGGCACGTCGATCACCTGCTCGGGGTGCGCCTGTGCCACAGGTGAGAGGGCGGAAATCCCCGCTGCGAGTGCTGCGGCCGTCATGCGAAGTTTCTGCATCGTTTGCCCTTTCGAGTTGCCGGAAAAAATCAGGTCATTTGCGCGATATACGCCCGCCATCCGCCCAGATGGGTGATGTCCTGCGCCCCGGTCATCGCGCGCGGTTCGGCCACGAAGCCCTTGATTGAAGTGCCGTCGGCCAATGTCACCGTGCCGATCGCGAGCGGCGGGGGAACCTCGACCACGAAGCTGCCGAATTCGGCGATGCCCAGCTCGTAGACCTCGACCGCGATTCCCGCGCCGTCGGGGCTGTGCACCAAAGCGGGCTTGGGCGGGGTGCTGTTGGCGATGGCATAGAGCCGGTATTCGGGCGCGGTCTGAAACGCGCCGACGAAGGTCGCGTCGCGCGAGGTCAGCTGCCAGTGCAGCGGCATGTCTTTCAAGTGCGCGCCAACGACGGCGAGTTTCACGGTCTGCATTTTGCCCTCCAGATCGAGCGGGGGTGGTGGGGGAAGATCGGCGATGGAAAGATAGGCGTCGGCGACATCAAGCAGCGCGCGGTCGGTGTCCGCCGGGCCGATCAGCGTTATGCCGAAGCCGGTGGCGTTGGCCCGGGTGCCCGCCGGAATGGCTAATGCTGCCATATCGAGCAGGTTGACGAAATTGGTATAGAACCCCAGCGCGCTGTTGAGCGCGATCGGCGCGGCGGCGAGTTCGGCGACGCGGTAGGTTGTGCCGGTGGTGGGGAAGGCCATCAGGTCGATGCTCTCCCACAGCGTGTTGGCGTGGCGCTTCAATTCGGCGAGACGGTAAATGCCGTTAAACAGATCGACCGCGCGCGTTTCCAGCCCGACCGAGACGATCTCGCGCACGGTGGAATCGATCGCTTGCGGGTTGCTGGCGAGGATGCTCTCCATCGCCGCAGTGCGCTCGGCGACCCAGGGCCCGCTGTAGAGCAATTGCGCGGCCTCCTGCAGCGGGGCGTAGTCGATCTCGACGATGTCGCCGAGCACGGAAAGCCTGGCCAGCGCGCGATCGTAGAGATATTCGGATTCCGGATCGCCGAAGAACACGCGCTGGTCGCGGCGCGGCACGCCGATGGTCTTGCGCGCAATCGGGCGGTCGGCGAGCGCCTTGGACCAGGCATCGGCTGCATCAAATCCCGCGACCACGCCGTCGATCAGCCGG
This sequence comes from Blastomonas sp. RAC04, assembly GCF_001713435.1. Taxonomy (NCBI): domain Bacteria; kingdom Pseudomonadati; phylum Pseudomonadota; class Alphaproteobacteria; order Sphingomonadales; family Blastomonadaceae; genus Blastomonas; species Blastomonas sp. RAC04. Next base: position 2,984,401 of record NZ_CP016460.1, on the reverse strand, counting down.
GCATCGGTCGTGTCGTCGGTAAACACCGTGACGCAATCGAGCGTGCGGCAGGCAGGGACCACGCCCCGGTTGCTCCACCGGCCCTTGCTGGGCTTGAACCCGATCAGGTGCTGGAACGCTGCCGGCACGCGGCCTGACCCTGCTGTATCGGTCCCCAGCGCGAAAGCGACCAGCCCGGCGGCGACCGCGCTCGACGAGCCAGAGCTCGATCCGCCGCTGACATAGGCAAGGTTGTAGGCGTTGCGTGGGCTACCATAAGGGCTGCGCGTGCCGTTGAGACCGGTGGCGAACTGGTCGAGATTGGTCTTGCCGACGCACAAGGCGCCCGCCGCCAGCAGCCGCTCGACGACCGTGGCAGAGGCGTCCGGCTGGTACGCGAAGGCCGGACACGCCGCGGTCGTCTCGAACCCGGCGACGTCGATATTGTCCTTCACCGCGAACGGCACGCCCGCGAGCGGCAATGTTTCGCCCGCCGCGACCCGCGCATCGATTCCGCGCGCCGCCTCAATCAGCGCCTCGGGCGATGCGCGGCTGATCCAGATCTGCGGCTGGATGCTGTCATAGGCATCGAGCCGCGCCAGCGTTTCCTCGGCAATGGCGACCGCGCTTGTCGCACCGCTGGCGACCGCCTGCGCGATCGTGCTCGCGCTGTGGCGACCCGGCGCGCTCATGCGTGCCTCGTCAGCGCGAGGATCGGCGCGCCGGGCTGCACCGACTGGCGTTCCTGCGCATACAGCGCGCTGATGGTGCCTGCGCCGGGGCTGTCGACGCGGCATTCCATCTTCATCGCCTCGATGATCGCGATCGCATCCCCCGCCTCGACGGTATCGCCCACCGCGACCAGCATCTTCCACACGCTGCCGCCGAACGGGGCCTCGATGACATCGGCGCCCTCGGGAACCTCGACCGCGCCCGCCGCGACCGTCTCGGCCTCGGCAGGATCGGCGCGGTCGAACTCGCCGCGGCGCTGCCAGTCGGCGCGCTCCTCGTCGAACGCGGCCTGGCGGGTTTGCTCGAAGGCCGAGATCGCATCGGCATTGTCGGCGAGGAATGCGCGATAGTCGGCCAGCCGGAACTCGGATGGCTCGATGCGGATCGAGCGCCTTCCCGTCGGGAAGTCGCGCCGCCATTCGGTGAGCTCATCGGCGCTGACCGGATAGAAGCGGATCTGGTCGAAGAAGCGCAGCAGCCAGGGCTTGCCTTCGATGAACGCGTCGGTCTGGCGATAGGTGTTCCACACCTGCAGCGTCCGCCCGAACAGCTGATAGCCGCCGGGGCCTTCCATGCCATAGATGCACATATACGCGCCGCCGATGCCCACGACATTGGGCGGGGTCCAGGTGCGCGCGGGGTTGTACTTGGTGGTGACCAGCCGGTGGCGCGGATCGACCGGCGTTGCGACCGGCGCGCCGAGATAGACGTCGCCCAGGCCCAGTACGAGATAGTTCGCCTCGAAGATCAGGTTCTCCACCGCCGCCGCATCTGGCAGGCCGTTGATCCGGCGGATGAACTCGATGTTGTCGGGGCACCACGGCGCATCGTCGCGCACCGCGCCCATGTACTTCTCGATCGTCTCGACGGTCGCAGGGTCGCGCCAGCTCAGCGGCAGGTGGACGATGCGCGAGGGGATGGTGAAATCCTCGAGGTCCCCCAGCCGTTCCTCCGCGCCCATCAAGGCGGCCAGAGCCATGCCCTGGGTCATCGTCGCGCCATCGAAATGGAACTGCAGCGAGCGGATGCCCGGCACGATATCGATCACGCCGGGCAGCGCCATCCGCTCGAGCTCGGTCATCAGCGCCTGCACGCGGATACGCAGCTCGATATCGAGCACGATCGGGCCGTATTCGACCAGAATATTGCGGTCGCCCTGCTGGCGATAGACGGTGCGCGGGCGCTGCGGGCCTTGCGGGATCATTCCCAGGATGGGCGACAGCGTCGCAATAGGCCGTGCGGGGCCAAGCTCGCATCCGTCGCCGGTGGCGAGCAGACGCCGCTGCAGGCTGTCGGCTGCAAACGCATCGTGCGCGTTGACCGGAACGAAGCGCAGGGTGTCGCCGGGCGCAAGCTGGCCGATCTTCCAGCGGTCCGCCGCGATCACCACGAACGGGCAGACGAAACCGCCCAATGACGGGCCATCCGGGCCGAGGATGATCGGCATGTCGCCGGTGAAATCGACCGCGCCGATGGCATAAGGGTTGTCGTGGATGTTCGAGGGGTGCAGCCCCGCCTCGCCGCCATCCTTGCGTGCCCAGACCGGCTTGGGGCCGATCAGCCGCACCCCGGTGCGATTTGAGTTGTAGTGCACCTGCCACTGCGCCGCGACGAAGGTGTCGATGTCGTCATCGGTGAAGAAATCGGGTGCACCGTGCGGGCCATAAAGCACGCGCAGCGTCCATTCGCCGGGAAGCGCGGGCATGGCTGCGCGGGGCAGGGGCGTGCCAGTCGGCTCATCGCCCAGATGCAGCGTATCGCCCGCGAGCAGGCGGCGCGCGGCGTGGCCGCCGAACTGGCCGAGCTCGAAGGTGCTGCGGCTGCCAAGATACGGCGCGATATCGAGCCCGCCGGCGAGCAGGATATAGCCGCGCAATCCGCCGCCCGTGGCGCGCCCCAGCGCGAGAGTCTGGCCTGCAGCGATGTCCAGGGCCTCGCCGCGCGAAACCGCCACGCCATCGAGCGTCGCGCCGAAATCCGCGCCGGTCAGGCAGATGCGCGCGGGCGCGTTGAAGGTCAAAGTCGGGCCCGAAATCGTGACCTCGAGCCCGGCGGTGCCTTCCGGATTGCCGAGCAAGCGGTTGCCCAGCCGGAACGACTGATCGTCCATCGGGCCCGAGGGCGGGACGCCGACCGACCACAGACGCTGGCGTCCGGGCCAGTCCTGCACCGTGGTCGCGGTGCCGCCGCTGACCACCTGGATGCTGCGCGGGTGATATTCAATGGAATCGAGCGCGCGGGTCGAGACCTCGCCGCTGACGAAGGCGGGCGAGCGCACGACAGCGCGCAGCCAGCGCAGGTTGCTCTCGATGCCATCGACGCGGCTCGCATCGAGCGCGGCCTGCATCGCAGTGACGGCCGATTCGCGCGTATCGGCGTGGACGATCAGCTTGGCGAGCATCGGATCGTACCAGACGCTGACCGTGCTGCCCGCCATGACCCAGGTTTCGGCGCGGATATCGGCGGGAAACGCGACCGCGGTCAGTGTGCCCGATGTCGGGCGGTAATCGTGCGCGGGGTCCTCGGCATAGAGCCGCACCTGCACCGAATGGCCCTTGGGCTGGCTCGGCACATCGGACAGGAACGCGAAATCGCCCGCGCCGCCGCGCACCATCCACTCGACCAGATCGATCCCCATCACCTCCTCGGTGACGCCGTGCTCGACCTGCAGCCGGGTGTTCATCTCGAGAAAGAAGAACTGCTCGCGCTCGGAATCGTAGAGGAACTCGACGGTGCCTGCAGAGCGGTAGTTCGCGGCCTGGCCCAGCCGGATGGCGGCGGCGATCAGGTCGGCGCGGACCTCGGCTGGCAGCAGCGGCGCGGGAGCTTCCTCGACCACCTTCTGGTTGCGCCGCTGCAGCGAGCAGTCGCGCTCGCCCAGCGCGACGACATGGCCCGAGCCATCGCCGAAGATCTGCACCTCGATATGCCGCGCGCGGCGGATATAGCGTTCAAGGAACACGCCCGCATCACCGAAATTGCCCAGCCCCTGGCGCTGGACCGCAGCAAAGCCCTCGCGCACCGCGGCCTCGTCCTCGCAGATGCGCATTCCGATCCCGCCACCGCCTGCAGTCGCCTTGAGCATGACCGGGTACCCGATTGAGTCTGCGGCGCTCGCGGCCTCGTCCTCGTCGGTGAGCAGATCGGTGCCAGGCGCCAGAGGCACGCCATGCGCAGCCGCGAGTGCGCGCGCGCTGTGCTTGAGCCCGAAGGTGCGCATGTTTTGAGGCGTCGGGCCGATGAACACGATTCCCGCTTGCGCGCAGGCTTCGGCAAACTCGGCGTTCTCGGCGAGAAAGCCATAGCCCGGATGGATCGCGCCCGCGCCGGTTCGGCGCGCAGCCTCGAGGATCGCGGCGACGTTGAGATAGCTTTCGGACGCGCGCGCCGGACCGATGCACACCGCCTCGTCGGCCTGGGCGACGTGCAGCGAATCCTCGTCGGCCTCCGAATAGACCGCGACCGAGCGCAGCCCCATCTTGCGCAATGTGCGGATGATCCGCGTGGCGATTGCGCCGCGGTTGGCAATCAGGACGGTGTCGAAGCTCATGCGGTGACGATCATGCGCACGGGCGTGGGGTTGAAGCCGTTGCAGGGGTTGTTGATCTGCGGGCAGTTGGAGACGACCACGGTCACGTCCATTTCGGCGCGCAGATCGACCGTCAGCCCCGGGGCGGAGATGCCGTCGACGATGCCCAGCGCGCCGTCTTCCTCCACCGGCACGTTCATGAAGAAGTTGATGTTCGAGACGATGTCGCGCTTGCCGCGGCCTTCCGACAGGTTCGCCTTGAGGAAGTTCTCGACACAGGCGTGTTCGGACTTGGTGTGGTGGCCATAACGCAGCGTGTTGGACTCGCACGAGCACGCGCCGCCGATGGTGTCGTGATATTCGACCGAGGTGGCCGCGATGGTCATCATCGCGCGGCCCTCGTTGGAGCGCAGCACGGTGCCTTGCCGCAGGAACAAATTGCCTTGCGCCGCCACCGTATCCTGCGCGCTGTAGCGTTCGGCATCATCGGCGGTGGCGTAGAGCAGGAAATCAACCGCCTGGTTGCCTTCCAGATCGACGATGCGCAGCGTCTGCCCGGCGGCGATGGGGTGCAGCCAGGGCGCGCGCGCGGGCACGATGCAGTCATGGACGACCGGGCCGGTGAGCCCGGCAAGATGGGGATCGACGCTCATGGGAACAGGCTCCTTCTTTCAGCGGCGGAAATAGTCTTCGACGTTCAGGAAGGCGCGCTGGCCTTCGGGCGTCGCATTGCGGATGGCGTCGTCTTCGGTGGTCACCGGGCCACGCCAGGCGGTCGCGCGCAACGGGGTGACGGTGTAGGCATCGCGCGGATCGAGCACATGCGGCACGTTGGCGATGACCACGATCACCTCCATCTCGGCGCGCAAGGTCACGCTGCGACCGCCTGCGAACGGGCCGATCTCGGGCAGAATCGCGCCGTCGGCGGCGATCTTCGCGCCCTTGAATAGGGTAATGCACGGATGGACATCGCGCCGCTGCAGCCCGTGCTTGGCGGCGCCGAGCAGAAAGCGGTCGCGGCCGTTGGGATGCGGACCGCTGTTGCTGCCATCACCGTATTTCGCGGCATTAGTGGCAGCGTTCGAGGTTCCGCAGAACGCATCGTGCGTGCCCGCGTCGTCCTCGAGGATGCTCATCATCACCCGGCCCATATCCGATAGCAGCAATTTGCCCGCGCCCAGATAGGCGTTCCACTGCACCTTGACGGTGTCGGCGACATTGAGCCGTTCGGTCGGCATTTCGGCGTTGAACAGCTGCAGCGCGGCGCAGGCATCGCCCCCGGTGTCGATCAGCCGCAACCGGGTGCCGCGCGCCAGCCGCCGCGTGGCATAGCCGCCTGCTGCAATCGTCTCTTCCCACACCAGATCGTCGGGCGAGACGCCCTCGGGCAGGTCGGCGGCGACCGGCGGCAGCAGCGGCATCGCCTCGACCCTGGTGCCCGCCATGGACCGGGCATGCTCGCGCGCTGCGTTCGGATCGGCAAGGACAGCGCTCATGCGGCGGCTCCTTCGGCAAGGTTTGCATCGGGCTCATAGAGCGGCGGCAGCAACGCAGTGGTGGTGACCAGCTGGAGCTGATGCACCCCGCGCACCCGGCGCAGCGCATCGCACAGATCCTTCAACCGCACGGCTGGGCCCTGCACCAGCAGCACCTCGAGCGACTGGTCGTCCTCGAGGAAGACGTGCTGCGAGGATATGACCTCCTTGAGGTATTCCGCCTGGGTCTGCGCGAGCTGGTGGCGCACCCGGCCGCGGTCGCCGCGATAGACGATGGTGATCGTGCCCGCGAGCATCTCGTCGGGGCGGGTGTACGCCTCGTGCTCGGCGAGCGCGTGGCGGATCAGCTCGGCGATCAGCTGCGAGCGCGACGGCAGGCCGCGTTCCTCCACCATGTTGTCGAGCTGCCGAAACAGCTCGCCGGGCAGGCTCATCGAGAGCCGGGCAAGGCTTGTGGGTTCGGTACTCACGTCAGGCACTCTCTTGTGGTTGGGCTTGGGGCAGGGGAATCGGCGGAGCTTCGGGTTCAGGCTCGGGGTCCTTGCGCAGCGCGATGTCGTAAACCGCGGTGGCACCGAAGCGGTGCGGCGCGTGCGGATCGTGGCGGCGCTTGTCGAGCGCGAGCACGCGGGTTCCCAATGTGAACGCCTCGCGGATGTCGTGCGTCACCATGATGATGGTGAGCTGATAATCGCGCCACAGCGACAGGATCAGCTTGTGCATGTCGGCGCGGATGCCGGGATCGAGCGCGCCGAATGGCTCGTCGAGCAGCAGGATGCGCGGGCGCTTGATCAGCGCCTGCGCGATCGCCAGCCGCTGCTGCATCCCGCCCGAAAGCTGCGCGGGATACAGGTGCATCGAATCGCCGAGGCCCACCGCGTGGAGCATCGCTTCTGCTTCGGCGCGCGCAGCGCGGCGGGCCGATCCGAACAATCGCGCCGAGAGCGGTGCCTGCGCGCACTCCAGCCCGAACACCGTGTTGCCCAGCGCCGAGAGGTGCGGAAATACCGAATAGCGCTGGAAGACGACGCCGCGATCGGGTCCGCATTCGGGCGCGAGGGGCGCGCCATCGAGCGCGATCGCGCCGCGGGTCGGGCGCTCCTGGCCCAGGATGATCCGCAGCAAGCTGCTCTTGCCCGCGCCCGAGGGCCCGACGATCGAGACGAACGATCCCGCCGCGATATCGAGATCGACCCGCTCGAGCACGATCTTGTCGCCATATTCGACCCACACATTCTGCAGGCTGAGGATCGGGCCGGGAAGCACAGGCTCGGTCAATGGCTGGCTCCCGTCGCCCAGGGAAACGCCCGCCTGCCGGTCCAGGTCAGCGCCGCATCCATCAGAATGGCGAGCAACGCGATCCACGCGACATAGGGGATGATGACGTCCATCGACAGATAGCGGCGCACCAGGAAGATGCGGTAGCCAAGCCCGACGTCGGAGGCGATCGCTTCTGCCGAGATCAGGAACACCCAGGCCGGACCCAGCGCCATGCGCACCGCATGGATCAGCCGCGGCATCGCCTGGGGCAGCGCGACTCGGATCATGATCTGCCACGAGCTTGCGCCCAGGGTCTGCGCCTTGATGATCTGCTCAGGCGGCAGCGCGCCGACATGCGCTGCGATATCGCGCACCATGACGGGCGCGATGCCGATGACGATCAGCGCCACCTTGGCGGTCTCGCCCAGCCCCAAGGCGATGAAGAGGATCGGCAGCAATGCGATCGGCGGGATCACCGCGATGCCGGTGACCAGCGGGCCGAAGGTCGCGCGCACCGGTGGCAGCACGCCGAGCACCAGCCCGACCACCAGCGCGGTGATCGTCGCGATCCCCAGGCCCAGGCCAAGCCGCTGCAGGCTGGCGAGCGTGTCGACCCAGAAGGTGAACTGCCCGGTGAGCTGGTCCGGCTGGAACATCAGCGCGGACATGGCGGTGATCATCGCGCCGGGTAGCGGCAGGATCTTGTCCATGGGGTTGTCGGCATGGCGCTGCGCCGCCATCACCAGATAGACCAGCATCAGCAGCACGATCGGCGCTGCCCCCAGCAGGACGCGCTGGCCGCGGCTCAGATGAAGGTTGACCCAGCGCATGCCCGTTGTCTCTCCTGCCGTCCGCCGACCGATCAGAGCTTGCCGTCGGCGGCGAGCTTCATGAAGCTGTCGTCGAAGCGCAACGTCACCCTGTCGGGATTGCCCAATGTCTTGCCGCCGGGAAAGCCGATGCCGACATCGTCGGCGGAGCTCGCGCCCTTGAACAGGCCCTTGGAGAAGCTGAAGTTGCGCACCAAAGTCATCGTCTCGACCAGCGAGGGCGAGGTGGTCGCGGCGAGCGCTGCCTTGGAGTCGGCATAGAGGAAGGTCGTCGCCAGCTGGCTGTCGAACATCTCTGGGCTGGCGCCGGAAAGCTTGGCCATCGCAGCGCGCGCGGCCTTTCCTTCTGCATCCTGGCGCTGCATCAGCGCGACGGTTTCGTACCAGATGCCGACCAGTGCCTTGGCAAGATTGGGGTTGGCCTTGAGCGTGGCGGTGTCGACCACCATCAGGTCGAGGATCTCGCCCGGAATATCGGCCGAGCTGAACACCAGGTTCACGCCCTTCTCGGCCTTCATCACCGAAAGCTGCGGGTTCCACGCGACCGCCGCGGTGACATCGGGCGCACCGAAGGCGGCGACGATATCGGCGTCCGAGGTGTTGACGGTCTTGACATCGGGGGACTTCAGCCCCGCCTTGTCGAGCCCGCGCGCCAGCAGATAGTGCGAGACCGACAGCTCGACGAGATAGGCCTGGCGGCCCTTGAGCGCGGCGAGCGAATTTGCACCCTTGAGCAGGATGCCGTCATTGCCGTTCGAATAATCGCCGACGATGATTGCGGTGGTGTCCTTGCCGCCGGCTGCCGGGATGGTCAGCGCGTCCATGTTGGTGACGGTCACCCCGTCGAACTTGCCCGCGGTGTACTGGTTGACCGATTCCACGTAATCGTTGACCTGCACCAGGTTGATCGTGATGCCGTATTTGTCCGCCCATTTCTTCACGATGCCGGCCTGCTGCGCATAGGGCCAGGGCATCCAGCCGGCATAGATCGACCAGCCGATGGTGAACTCGGTCTTTGCTTCAGTCTTGGGATCGGGGCCCTGCGAACAGGCTGCCAGCATGAGAGACCCTGCGATCAGCACTGCAGTGCCGAGTTTGCCCAAAAGCCTCATCATGATTCGATCCCCTTTCGCAGTGCAGCATCGCACAGTTGTGGCGGTTGTCCATCTAAAAATATTACCCGCAGAAAAAAGCGTAATACCGAAGATGGCGCGCGCGCTGCACGTCGGAGGCGGTGTCTCAGCTTGCCTGAGCTGTTGCAGCAGCGCACCCGGTAGACCGTTTTCCCCGCAAATTCGGGAGATAGCCGCCGTGGCGAGTCGAAGGTGGCCGGGTGTTGCAAATCGGCCAAAGTGATTCGGTGCGGCGATCTTGTGCGCAAGCCCCATGCCGCAAACGGGCATTTCCGGAAATATGCGGAGACAGGGCAACGGCTTGGAAAAGCGTCATTTTGTGCGCTGCAGCATGGAATTCGTTCATACTGAGCAGGTGCAAAAATATTACGCTTGACGCATTACGTAATATCCATACCGTTAAGCACATCGTTTCTGCGATGGCGGGTGAAAGAAAACCGATAGTTTCAAGCGAGGGTGAGTGGACCAAGGCCAGGCCTCAGTTGATGCTCTTTTCGGCGATGTGCTGCTGATGCACGCCGCCGGGTATCAGCCGGGTGCACGGATCTGCAGCCTCATCCTGGCAAGCGGTCATGGTGACCTTGGAGGGCACCTTGCCAGATACCCGGCGGTCAGCGGCCGGGGCGATTTATGTCTCGAAAACAAGGGCCGCAACACGGCCGACAAGGTGCCGGCCTAGCCAGAGCGCCAGAGGGGAAGGATGTCATTCACACGAAAGGCTCACCGATAAGGGGGGTCCGAATGACACGAAAAATGTTCCGCAACACACTGCTTGGCGCAACCATGCTGATGGGCTTTGGCACCGGTCCCGCGTTCGCGCAGGATTCCGCACAGGAATCCGAAGCCCCGAACAGTGCCGACACCATCGTCGTCACCGCCACCCGGCGCGCGACCTCGCTGCAGGACGTGCCGATCAACATCAGCGCGATCGGCGCGGACGAGCTGGCAAAGCAGCGGATCGATGACGTGCGCGACATCTCCGATTTCACACCGGGTATCACCATCGTCGATACCGGCCCCAGTTCCACCGGCAGCATCGTGCTGCGCGGCCTCAATGCGTCTGATTCGAGCGCGACCGGGGATTCCTTCGACAACGCGCTTGGCATCTATCTGGGAGAAGTCCCGCTCTATTACGATTTCAAGCTGATCGATATTGCGCGCGTGGAAGTTCTGCTGGGTCCGCAAGGGACGCTGTACGGCCTCGGCACCCTGGCAGGTGCCATCCGCAACATCCCCAACCGGCCCAACCTCGATCGTTTCGAGGGCGAGGTGCACGGCCGCTTCTACGCCAAGCAGCATAGCGGCGATCTGGGGTATCAGGCTGACGCGGTTATCAACATCCCGATCATCAAGGATCACCTCGCGTTTCGGTCAGCCACGGGATATTATTTCGACCCCGGCTTTATCGACTATCCGCTGCTGGTGCAGCGTCCCGGCATTTCGCTGCCCCAGCCCAACGGGCCCAATTTTGTCACCCCGGCAGGCTATGCGGCAAATCTGCGGCGCGAGAACGACGTCAATTTCGAAAAGACCATCACCACCCGCAACCAGTTGCTGTATCAGGCGAGTGAAGACTTCAAGGTCATCCTCACTTACGCCTTCCAGCAGACCAAGACCGATGGCGGCCAGTACAACAGCGATGGCGTGTTTGGCACCGGTCGGTATCAAAGCGCGGTCCGCTTTCTCGAACCGGTCAAGCGCCGGGCACACCTTGCCAGCGTCGAGATCAACGCCAATCTCGGCAATATTGCCGATCTGGTCGCGACCACGGCCTATACCGATGTCAAGAACAACACGAGCAGCGACATTACCGACCTGCTGCTTGACCTCGATTATGGCTATGAATCGTTCCCGGCCTTTGCCGGCTTCAATCAGAACCAGAATCGCCGCAAGCAGTTCAACCAGGAAATCCGCTTCGTCTCGCGTCATGGCGGCCCGTTCAACTGGGTGCTCGGCGGCTTCTACAACGAACAGAGGCTCGACAGCTTTGGTCGTGAACGCCTGCCCAACCACCCTTTCATAGCATTCGGAACGCAGCCCAATCCAGACGAGGTCGAATATGCAGCCTTCACCCGGTCGAAAGTGACCGAAAAGGCGATCTTCGGTGAGGGCACCTTCAGGATCACGCCTGAATGGCAGGTAACGGCAGGCGCGCGCTACTATGACTATACTTCGTCCATTGCGGGCCGCGCAGTGCTGCCCATCCTGGGCGATCCCATCAGTCCTTTCGATCTGCCGCCGGCTGGCGGAGATGCCGGGGCGAATGGCTGGGTGTGGAAGTTCAACAGTTCCTACAACTTCACGCCCGACATCATGCTCTACGCCACCTACAGCAAGGGCTATCGCGTTGGCGGTCCCAACTCTGTGGCACCCTGCGGACCACTGGTACCAGGCCAACAGGCGGTGTGCGCTCTGCCGGAGGAGGAACAGTTCCTGCCGGATACAACCAAGAACATTGAAATTGGCGTCCGCGCGCAGCTGTTCAACCGAATGCTGACGGTCAACGCCAATGCGTTCACGATCGACTGGGACGGTATTCAGGTCGGTTCTGCGACCATCAACGGGGTTGTCGGGATCACCGTCAATGGCGGCAAGGGCAAGGCCGAAGGATTTGAAACCTCGTTCCAGCTGCGGCCGGTTCCACGTGTGTCGATCCAGGGAACCTATGCCTATCTGGATGCGAGGCTCACACAGGATGTTCCCGCGCTTATCGCGGTCAACAGTCCCGCCGGAATATATCCAAGCCGTCCCATCCGGCTGGATGCGCTTGCGGGCGACCGCCTGCCCGGATCGGCAAGGAACAGCGGCAGTCTCGGGGCCACCTATACGGCACCCCTGGGTGAGGGCAGCATCGTTGCCGACTGGACCGCAACCTATCGCGGCAGCGTCGTCACCCGTATTGGCTGGGACCGTGCCTTCGGCGACAAGCTGCCCGGTTTCACCACGCACCGTGCATCGGTGTTCTATGACACCGAAAAGTTCAGCATCGGCGTGTTCGCGGGCAACATCTTCGACAAATATGCGGTCGGCTCGGTTTCCAATGACCGGTCACGCGTCGGCCTGAACGATGGCGTGAGGCTGCGCTATTTCCGGCAGAATGTCATCAACCCCCGCACCTTCGGCATCGAAGCGCGGTTCAAGTACTGAGCCGCGCGGGTGTCGGGTCTGCAACCTTTCATCAGGCTGGGCGCGGCGGTTCTGCTGGCGGGGTGTCTGGCAGGCACCCCGCCAGCCGGGGCAAAAACCGCAGCGCCTACCCGGCTGTTTGCCGAGCGCTGGATCGACGGCACCAACGGCGCGGAACCCGCCACCCAGGTCCAGGCGCTCGACGCGGATACCTTCGTCATCCGCCAGTCGGTCCACAGCAATTTCGAGGCGCCGTTCCTCTATCTGCTGTTCGGGCGCGACAAGGTGCTGCTGATCGACAGCGGCGCGGACGGCGGGCAGATCGTGCCGACCGTCGACCGGCTGATCACCGAATGGCTGATCGCGCACAAGCGCAGCGCGATCCCGCTGATCGTCGCGCACAGCCATTCCCATGGCGACCATATCGCTGCGGACGCCGCGTTCGCAAAGCGGCCCGGCACGGTGGTCGTCGGGTTGAAGCCGGCGGATGTCGCGGCGTTCTTCGGCATCGATCCCTGGCCCGGGGATGTTGCGACATTCGATCTGGGTGGCCGCGCGCTCAGCATATTGGCAACCCCCGGGCATCAGGCCGCCGCGATCATGGTCTATGATCCGCAACTCAAACTCCTGATCTCGGGCGACACGCTCTATCCCGGACGGCTCTACATTCCGGTCAACTTCCTAAACGACAACCGCAAGAGCATCGACCGGCTGGCGGCCTTTGCCAAATGGCACCCGATCCGAGCGGTGCTGGGCGCGCATATCGAGATGACCCGGACGCCGGGGCGAGATTATGCCCACGAGGCGGCAAGCCACCCCGACGAACATGCGCTGGAACTGCCCGCTGCCGCGATTGCCGAGCTGCGCCAGGGGCTCACCGCCAGGCTCGACGTGCCCGACCAGGGCCAGGTGCACGACCACTTCATCATCATGCCGGTGGGCGCCCGTGGGGAGTGACGACATAGACCAGATCTATGGGATCTATACCGCATTGCCATCTGGCGTGATGGGGCGGTTTTCACGACGGTAAGTTGAATTTCATCATCCTGATGCCCCGGGTTTCTGCGGCTTATCCAAGGTCACCGGGTCAGCAACTGCGAGTACAGGCATATGGACGGAGTTCGCGTAGGCAATCGCATCATCGGCGGGCAATCGCCGGTCACCATCGGATGGGAAAACATCCCGCGGGTGCAGGGCGGGCCGGTCAAGCAGTTCGTCTTCACCTATTTCCAGCCTGCGGTTCTCTTCGCGATGGTGCTGTTCTGGTATTACGCCCCCAACTCGATCGCCAAGGCCTCGACCGCGATCGGCATCGGCATCGCGTTCCGCGTGCTGCTGCTGGTGCTCGAATGGGTCAACCCGCGCTTCGAAAGCTGGCAGCTGACCTGGAAGGAGCTGGTCACCGACCTGTTCTATGTCGGGCTGGGCTATACCATCCTCAACATGGTCGACAATTACATCGGCAGCGATGTGCTGATCGAATCGCTGCTGAGCACTTATGACTGGGGCAAATTCAGCTGGTTCACCGGCCTGCCGCTGCTGGTCCAGGCGTTCCTGATCCTGTTCATGTTCGATTTCGGCCAGTACTGGATGCACCGCGGCATGCACAACTGGTACCCGCTGTGGCTGACCCACTCGGTGCACCACTACATCACCCAGCTCAACATCAACAAGGGCGCGGTGGGCAACCCGGTGGAGCTGTTCCTGATCGGCCTGGGCATTGGCGGGCTGTTCGACTTCCTGCCGCGGGCAGCCTTGCTCGCTGGCGCGATCGGCATGTCGATCGGGGTGTATCAACACATCAACGTGCGGTTCAACACGCCGGCCTGGTGGCGCTTCCTGTTCAACACCACCGAGCATCACAGCCTGCACCACTCGCAGGATTTCGAGGCGACGCGCAGCAACTATGCCAGCAACTTCATCTTCATCGACCGGATTTTCGGCACCTGTGTCGATGGCGAGGCCGAACTGCTGGGCATGGAAGGCGGCCGCCGCATGTCGATCCGCGAACAGATGCTGTTCCCCTTCACCGAAGGCTGGAAGACGACCAAGCAGCGCTTCGGCAAGCGCGAGGCCACGCCGGACGCGCCCTTTGCCGACAGCAATGCGATTGCGGCGGAATGATCGACCAGGCCCAGTCGCTCGGCGACCATAGCCCTCATCCTCAGACACCCTTGTTGCAGGGATTTCAGATGAACCTGCGCTTCATCGACTGGCTCTGGAACATCCGGGGCAGCGTTCCCCTGCCGCCGGGCCAGTCGGGGGACGAGGCGTTTGCGAGGCTTGATCCGCTGTTGCAGCAGCCCGGCACCAGCTGCGAGCGCAGCGGCGAGACCCTGGTGTTCACCAAGAAGGACCAGGCCGCGCAGGACAGGATGTCGATCTTCGATGCAGGAGCGCTGCAGATCGAACAGGGCGCGGACGGCGCGGTGCTGCGCTATCGGCTGTACAGCCGCGCGCTGCTGTTTTGCTTGCTCGCGCCCTTGCTGTTCATCGCCTTCGGCCAGATGATCGTCGGTATCGGCGTGCTGGAAGGCCCCCCGACCGAAGCCGAACTGAAAGCCGAAAAGGCCAAGCAGGAGGCGAAGGACAAGAAGGTCCAGACGCTGAACCCGATCGATCAGTTCCTTGGCGCACCGGCCCCCGAAAAGCCGAAAAAGGACGAAAAGGACAAGGCGAAGGACAAGGCCAAGGACAAGAAGCATTCGCCGACCGCAGCCTATGTCTTCGCCGCGATCTTTGCCGTGTTGTTCGTCGCCGGGCGGATCCTGGAAGACTGGCTGATCCGCAAGCGCTTGCGGCAGGCGCTGCACGAAAGCTGAGAGGGACCCCTGGTCCCGGCGCCACCGAGCCCAGTCCCACATCATCCGCCACCCGATGCGCTGTTCGCGCCCGGCTCCCTCGCTCGCCGCGTCGAGGAGAGAGGCCAAGGCCCCGGCGCACAGCATTACCTGTTCGTCCGCGCCTGCCAGGCATCACGCCCCGCAGCGCACCGCACAGCCGCCGCTTGCATCCCCCAAACGCAATCCGGCCCGGAAGTCTGCACTTCCGGGCCGGATCGGTTGTCTGCGGTGGAGCGATGCGAAGCTTAGTGCTTCACGCCCGCCCACACGTTGCGATAGGCCATATAGCCCAGGCCCGTCGCGATGATCAGGAAGATCAGCACGGCCCAGCCAGTCTGGTGGCGCTTTTCCAGCGTGGGCTCTGCGGTCCACACCAGGAACGCTGCCACGTCCTTGGCCATCTGCTCGCGGGTGGCGTTGGTGCCGTCGGAATAGGTGACGATACCGTCGCTGCCCAGCGGGTTGGCCATCGCGATGTTCAGGTTCGCGAAGTAGGGGTTATAGTTCAGGCCCGGTCCCGGCATGGCATCGGGGAAGCGCTTGGCGAGTTCCGCCGGCGGTTCCTGATAGCCGGTGAGCAGCGAGTAGATATAGGCTGCTCCGCCATGACGCGCCTTGGTGATCAGCGAAAGATCAGGCGGCAGGGCGTTGTTGTTGGCTGCGCGGGCAGCGGTTTCGTTGGCATGCGGCGAAGGGATGAAGTCGGCCGGAAGCGGCTTGCGCGTCGTGGCTTCACCGGTGGCCGGATCGATCGACGGGGTCTGGGCGGGCCAGTTCGCGGCGATCGCCTTCACTTCGTCTTCGTTATAGCCAAGCTCGCCCAGGTTGCGGAAGGCAACCAGCCGCATCGAATGGCAGGCTGAGCAGACTTCCTTGTAGACCTGGAAACCGCGCTGCAGCTGCTGGCGGTCGAACTTGCCCATCGGGCCGTCGCTGCTCAGCGACAGCTTCTTGGGGTGTTCGTGGAAGGCATGCTCTGCGGTTTCCTGCGGCGGCTCGCTGATATAGGCGACCGCGCCCACACCGAACGAGACCAGCAGCCAGCCGCTGAAGAACAGCCCCACCAAAAATGCACCAATGCGAATCATGTCGAATGACTTTCCTTTTAGCGTCTGGCGTTATTCGGCGGGCTGCAGCGCGGGGCCGCCAGCGGTGCCGATGCTGTCCCGGCCGAGCACGCTTTCCGTGATCGAGAAGGGCAGGGGCTTGGGCTTTTCGATCTTCGCGATGATCGGCAGGATGATCAGGAAGTGCGCGAAGTAATAAGCCGAAGCCAGCTGGCTGAGCATCACGAACGGCTCTTCAGCCGGCGCGCCACCCAGATAACCCAGCAGCAGCACGTCCAGCACCAGGATCACGAAGAAGATCTTGAACAGCGGACGATAGTTGCCCGAACGCACCGGCGAACGGTCCAGCCAGGGCAGGAAGAACAGCAGCAGGATCGAGGCGAACATCGCCAGCACGCCGAGCAGCTTGGCCGGCACGATGAAGAAGTCGAAGGTGAAGGCGCGCAGGATCGCGTAGAACGGCCAGAAATACCATTCGGGAACGATGTGGGCGGGCGTCGAGAGCGGGTTCGCGGGGATATAGTTGTCCGCATGGCCCAGGAAGTTCGGCGCGAAGAACAGCACCGAGCAGAACAGGATCAGGAACACGCCGAGGCCGAAGCCGTCCTTGGCGGTGTAATAGGGGTGGAACGGCACGGTGTCCGATTCCGACTTCACTTCCACACCGGTGGGGTTCGACGAACCCGGAATGTGCAGCGCCCAGATGTGCAGGATAACGACACCGGCAATCACGAACGGCAGCAGATAGTGCAGCGAGAAGAAGCGGTTCAGCGCGGCGTTGTCGGGCGCAAATCCGCCCAGCAGCCAGGTCTGGATCGGCTCGCCGACCAGCGGGATCGCGCCGAACAGGCCGGTGATCACCTTGGCACCCCAGAAGCTCATCTGGCCCCAGGGAAGCACATAGCCCATGAAGGCGGTCGCCATCATCAGCAGGAAGATGACCAGGCCGAGCAGCCAGATCATTTCGCGCGGGGCCTTGTACGAGCTGAAATACAGCCCGCGGAAGATGTGGATGTACACGACAATGAAGAAGAAGCTGGCGCCGTTGGCATGCGCGTAGCGCAGCATCCAGCCCCAGTTGACATTGCGCATGATGTGTTCGGTGGAATCAAAGGCGACCAGCGCGTTGGGCGCATAGTGCATCGCCATGATGATGCCGGTCACGATCTGCATGACCAGGGCGACCCCGGCGAGAACGCCGAAGTTCCAGAAATAGTTCAGGTTGCGCGGAACCGGATAGCCGGCGCCGATCGCGCCATAGACCAGCCGCGGCAGCGGCAGGCGTTGATCCAGCCATTTGGTCAGATCGGACTTCGGTTCGTAATGCTTGGCCCAGGAAAAGCTCATCTTCTATGCTCCTCAACCGATCTTGATGACTGTGTCAGACAGGAATTCATATTCCGGCACGACAAGGTTGGTCGGGGCCGGACCTTTGCGGATCCGTGCAGCGGTATCGTAATGCGAACCATGGCAAGGGCAGAAATAGCCGCCGAACTCGCCCTTCACCTCGCCCTGCGCCGCTCCCAGCGGCACGCAGCCCAGATGGGTGCACACGCCCAGCGTGACCAGCCAGTTGGTCTTGCCTTCCAGCGTACGGTCGGCGAGCGACTGCGGATCGCGCAGCGAGTTCACGTCCACCTTGTTGGCGGCGTCGATTTCGGCCGGCGTCAGGTTGCGGATGAACATCGGCTGTTTGCGCCACACGGTCTTGATCGCCTGGCCCGGTTCCACCGCCGAAACATCGACTTCGGTCGAGGCCTGGGCGAGGACGTCCTTGCTGGGCGCCATCTGCGTGATCAGCGGGATAAGAACCGTGGCTGCACCAACGCCTGCAAAGCTGACCGCTGCAATGTTGATGAAGTCACGGCGACGGACACCATCGGATTCGATGGCCGCGCTACCGTCTTGATTCATGGTTACTTGTTCTGCCATGTCGCTAACCTGACCCTCAAGCTATTGAAAAGTTGATTGATTTTTTCGATGCTGAAAGCGGCATGGCACGGCGTTGCCCTTCGCCCGTCCGCATGATTGGGGGCCTGATAGACGCAAAAACGTCATTTTGCCAACAACGAAATTGGCGCGGCGCAGCATAGTTTTCATGAATGACGGATGATGGCGCGCACAAAATTGCGCGACCGGCCCATCGGCTGCGTGACTTGGCCGTCGACAGCGCTAAAGCAGGGGCATGCGCATCGCTCTGTACCAACCCGACATCGCCGGAAATGTGGGGGCCATTTTGCGGCTGGGCGCCTGTATGGCGGTTCCGGTAGAGATCATCGAACCGTGCGGCTTCGTGTTCGACGACAAGAGGCTCAAGCGCGCGGCGATGGATTATGGCCCGCTGGCCGAAATGCGCCGCCATGCCGACTGGGAGGCGTTTCAGGCGTTCCGCAAGGGCTTGGGCGCGCGGCTGGTGCTGATGAGCGCGCATGCGCCCGCCAGCATCTATCGCACCGAATTCCGCGACGACGACATCCTGCTCATGGGGTCGGAAAGCGCCGGCGTACCGCCGCATGTGCGCGATGCGTGCGAGCTTGCCACCACCATCCCGATGGCGCCCGGCCTCAGATCGCTCAACATATCGGTTGCAACCGGGATTGCGCTTGGCGAGGCGCTGCGGCAGACACGGCAGCTGGGCGATGCATGAAGGCGTACGCCAGCGCAGGGGAGCATGATGACCGATTGGACTGAACAGAGAGTGGCGGCGCGGGGCTGGTTCGAAAGCCTGCGCGATGCAATCTGTGCCGAATTCACCGCCATTGAGCGCGAGGCGGGCTCGGACGCCGAGTTCGATTATTCCGCATGGGACCGGACCGAGGCCGATGGATCGCATGGCGGCGGCGGCGTGCGCGGGCTGATCAAGGGCAAGGTGTTCGAAAAGGCGGGAGTCAACGTCTCGACCGTCGAGGGCCGGTTCAGCGAGGAGTTCGCCAAATCGATCAACGGCGCGGGCGAGGACCCGCGATTCTTTGCAACCGGAATCAGCCTGGTCGCGCATATGTCCAATCCGCACGTACCCGCGGTGCATATGAACACCCGTTTCCTTGTCACCACCAAGGCATGGTTCGGCGGAGGAGCCGATCTCAACCCGCCGCTGCCTTACGCCGAAGATACGGATGATTTTCACGCCCGGATGCAGGCTGCGTGCGATGCGCACAATCCGGACTATCATGCCAGGTTCAAGGCCTGGGCCGACGACTATTTCTATATCCCCCATCGCGGCGTGCACCGCGGCGTAGGCGGCATCTTCTACGATCATCTCGAATGCACCGACCAGCCGACGTTCGATGCCAATTTCGCGTTCACCCAGGACGTCGGGCGCGCATTTCTCGATATCTTTCCCGCATTGGTGCGCAGGCGGATGGCGCAGGAATTCACGCCCGCCGATAAGCACCAGCAATTGGTGTGGCGTGGGCGCTATGCCGAATTCAACCTGATCCACGATCGGGGGACATTGTTCGGGCTCAAGACCGGGGGCAATATCGACGCCATCCTGATGAGCCTGCCGCCCGAAGCGGTGTGGGAGTAGACGCGCGATGACGGTGGAGCGGCTCGATCATGTCAACATCATCGCGCAGGATCTGGCCGCTACCGCCCGTTTCTATGCCGAGCTGCTCGACCTCGAAATCCGCGACGCGCCGCCGCCGCTGACGCCGGACAACGCGCAATGGGCGTATGACCGCAATGGCCAGGCGGTGGTGCACATCAACAGCGTGGATTGCCCGCGCACCTTTCCGCGCGATGTCGCGCCGGGGCCCACCGGGTCGATCCACCACATCGCCTTTCGTTGCGAAGGGTTCGACGCGATGGAACAGCGGCTGCAGGCGAGGGGCGCGGAGTATTCGGTCAACACGGTGAATGCGATCGGCCTCAGCCAGATCTTCACGCTCGATCCCAATGGCGTGTTGCTGGAGCTCAATTTCTTCGCAGGGTGATGCAGGAGGGGATGCGATGACGGTGCGGTCCATATCCACCCATCCGGTCCATCTGGGCCTTGGCGCAAAGGCCATTACGCTGCCGCCGATGGATGGAGCGGCAGAATGGTACCAGGATTACGAGGCACGGACCGCGAGCGACGGCATCGAGGGGCGGCTGGTCACCCAGTTCACCTTCGATGCACCCTGGACGATGTGGGAGATGCACCCGGCGGGCGACGAGGTGGTGCTGTGCACCGCGGGGCGGATGACGCTGCATCAGGAACATCCCGATGGCACGGTGACGACGCTCGAGCTTGGCCCCGGCGATTATGCGATCAACCCGCCGGGGGTGTGGCATACCGCGGATGTCGACGGCACCGCGACCGCGCTGTTCATCACGGCGGGGATGGGGACGCAGAACAGGGTGCGGTGAGGCTGCGCCGCGCGCCCCTCCTTCTGTCATCCTGAACTTGTTTCAGGACCCATCGTGCCGAATGGACCGAAGCCGCGTGAGGAGAAATGGGCCCTGAAACAGGTTCAGGGTTACGAGGGTGGTTTGGCGCCACCGCTTCGTTCCAATCCTCCCCCCATTGACAGCCGCCCACCTTGCCGCCAATCGCACGGGCCATGGCCAGCGCTTCTGCTCCCCTTGATGACGCCCGTTTCGGGCTGGACCGGCGGGTGACTTTGCTCGGTCCGCTGCCGCTCGATTGCGGCGCGGCGCTGGCGCCGGTCGAGATCGCCTATGAAAGCTATGGCACGCTGAACGCGGACAAGAGCAACGCGGTGCTGATCTGCCATGCGCTCACCGGCGATCAATATGTCGCGTCGACCCACCCGATCACCGGCAAGCCCGGCTGGTGGCAGCGGCTGGTGGGTCCAGGCAAGCCGGTCGATCCCGCGCGTGATTTCATCGTGTGCGCCAATGTCATCGGCAGTTGCATGGGCTCGTCGGGGCCCGCGACGGTCAACCCCGCGACCGGCGAGCCCTGGGGCATGGATTTTCCGGTGCTGTCGATCGCCGACATGGTGCGCGCGCAGGCGCTGCTGCTCGATTATCTGGGCATCGAAACGCTCGCGGCCGTCATCGGCGGGTCGATGGGGGGCATGCAGGCGCTGAGCTGGCCGGTGCTGTACCCCGACCGGGTGCGCGCCGCGCTCGTCATCGCCTCTACCGCGCGGCATTCGGCGCAGAATATCGCGTTCCACGAGGTCGGGCGCCAGGCGATCATGGCCGATCCGCGCTGGCGCAAGGGGGCCTATTATGCCGATGGGGATGTGCCCGCATCGGGGCTCGCGGTCGCGCGGATGGCGGCGCACATCACCTATCTGTCCGAAGCGGGTCTGACCGAGAAGTTCGGGCGCAGGCTGCAGGACAAGACCGGCCAGGATTGCGCCAATCAGACGGGGGGCAGCAGCTTCGGCTTCGATGCCGATTTCCAGATACAGAGCTATCTGCGCCACCAGGGGATCAGCTTCGTCGACCGGTTCGATGCCAACAGCTATCTCTACATCACCCGCGCGATGGACTATTATGATCTCGCGCTGCCGTATGACGGCGTGCTGGCGCGCGCGTTCATGGGGACGAAAACGCGCTTCTGCCTGATCAGCTTCGACACCGACTGGCTTTATCCCACCGCCGAATCGCGGCGCATCGTTCACGCGCTCAATGCTGCGGGCGCCGAGGTGAGCTTTGTCGAGCTGTCCTCGCCCTTCGGCCATGATGCGTTCCTGCTCGAATGCCCCGAGATGAACCGGATCGTCGACGGCTTCTTGCGCGCCGGAGCTTCGACGTGACCGGCCTGCGCCCGGACTTGCGGATCATCGCCGACAATGTGACCCCGGGCGCGCGGGTGCTCGATGTCGGCTGCGGCGACGGCGCGCTGATGGCGGCGCTGCGCGACAGCCGCCAGGTGCGCGCGCGCGGGCTGGAGCTGAACCCGGCGAACGTCAGCGCGGCGGTGACCCGCGGGCTCTCGGTGATCCAGGGCGATGCCGATACCGATCTGGTCGACTATCCGTCCGACAGCGTCGATTATGCGATTCTCAGCCAGACGCTGCAGACCGCGCGCGCGCCGCACAAGGTGCTCGAAGAGCTGTTGCGCATCGGGCGGCAGGCGTTCGTCAGCTTCCCCAATTTCGCGCACTGGCGCATCCGCATGTCGCTGCTCACCCAGGGACGGATGCCGGTCACCCGGCTGATCCCCGAAGCCTGGTATGAAACCCCCAACATCCACCATGTCACCATCGACGATTTCCGCGAGCTGATCGCGCAGCGCGGCTGGACCTGCGATGGCGAATGGTTCCTCTCGGGCGACCAGCAGACCTCGCGCGGCATGGCCAATCTGCTCGCCGAACACGCCGTGTTTCTGCTGCGGAGATAACCGACATGAAGATCGCGATCATTGGAGCGGGGCTGGCCGGGCTGACCGCGGCAGGCGCGCTGAAGCACGCCGGGCACGAAATTGCGCTGTTCGACAAGGCGCGCGGCCCGGGCGGGCGGATGTCGACCCGCCGCACCGAGACCGCGCTGGGAATGGCGTTCTTCGACCATGGCGCGCAATATTTCACCGCGCGCGATCCGGACTTTGCCGCCGAGGTGGCCCGCTGGCAGGCAGGCGGGTCCGCGGCGCGCTGGCCGGCTGCGGGCGCGGATGCCTGGGTCGGTACGCCGGGGATGAACGCGATCATCAAGGCGCTGGCTGCGGACCATAACGTGCGCTGGACCTGCCGGATCGAAAGCATTGCGCGCGAGGTGAACGGGTGGAGCCTCATTCATTCCGAGGGCGCGGAGACCGCCGATGCGGTGATCGTCGCGGTTCCGGCAGAGCAGGTGGCGGATCTGGTGGCGGTGCATCAGCCCGATTGGGCGGAGCTGGCGCAAGCAACGCACTCTCAGCCCTGCTGGACGGTGATGGCCGCATTCGATGCGCCGGTCGCCATCGCGGACGATTGTCTGCGCACCCGCGGTGCGATCGGCTGGGCGGCGCGCAACAGCGCCAAGCCGGGACGGACCGGGCCGGAAAGCTGGGTGGTGCAGGGTTCGCCCGACTGGTCGGCGGCGCATCTGGAAGACGAAGCCGAGGCGGTCAGCACGCTGCTGCTGGCAGAGCTTGCAGCAATGGCCGGTGGCGCGTTGCCTGCGACCCTATCGGTGCAGGCGCACCGTTGGCGCTATGCAATGTCGGGCTCTGCAGGCAGGACGGCGTTGTGGGATGGATCGCTGGGGCTGTGCGGCGACTGGCTGGTCGGGCCCCGGATCGAGAGTGCCTGGGCCTCTGGCCGCGCGCTCGCGGCGCTCGTCGTATCGGGCTGAGCGCGCTTCGGCTCAGACGATCGCGCTGGGCGCCAGGCTGGCGGCAATGAACATCGACGAGGTCACGATCGCCACAACGGTGGTGAACAACTGACCCTGGATGCTTTCAAGACCGGCGATAAACATGGGATATTCCTTGACGATTTGTGCGGGATTGATCCTGCGGGCGATCAGACGATCGTTCCGGGGCCGATGCTGGCTGCGATGAGCACGAAGGACGAGACGGCAGCGAGCAGGGTAGCGATCAGGTTCATGACGGGATTTCCTTGTATCTGGTGAGTGGAAGTGTGGGTGGTTCAGACGATCATGCCGGGCAGGACGCTGGTGGCGATCAGAACGGCAGAGCAGATCGTGGCGAGAGCGGTTGCGAGAATGTTCATGAGAATGTCCTTTTCAAATAATGGGGTTGTGGAGGTGTGCGCGGATCAGACGATCGCGCCGGGGATGACGCTGGCAGCGATGAAGACGCTGGAGCAGACGATGGCGAGAGCGGCGGCGATCAGCTGGCTCTGGGCGGCGGTGAAGATGGTCATGGGTACGTCCTTTCATGTGTTTCTGTCGGTTCCGACCGGGTTGGCCGGAGATGCCAGACACATTGCACAGGGCGTGCCAGTTTGAAAAACAAAGCTAAATCAGTGCCTTGACTGTGAAGCAGAGTTTTTGCGAGATGAACGGATGCTGACAGTTGGGGAAATTTCCCATTAATCAGGATTGCTGCTCGCGCTTCGCGCTTCGCGGGTCAGGCTGCAGGTGCGATCAGGCCGACGCGTTCGGCTTCGGAGACCATGCGCCGGCTGAAAAATTGCGAAATGGCAAAGCGCGCGAGGATGTCCGGGGCGGGCGTGCCGGGATTGACCCCCACCAGCTTTTCCAGCTCGCCCCAGCTGCGCCGCGCCTCCTTCGTCCGGCCATTGGCCGCCAGCGACAGCGCCTTGGCAAGCAGGAAGTTGGGCTGGGTGGCCTTGTCGCGCGAATCCGCACGCATCGCCAGATCCATCGCCGATGCCACCTTGCCGTTGAGCTGGCGGGTGATCACCAGTGATGCGATCTGATAGCCGCCCGGCTCGCTGTTCATGGTCAGCGCGCGCTCGAGCACCGGCTCGGCGCCCTGCGTGTCCCCGCACGACAGCAGGAAGGTGCCTGCCAGCCCCAGCGTGTCGGGCTCGAGCGGGTTGCTCTCCACCGCGCGGCGGGCAAAGGCGATCGCCCGGGGGCAATTGCCGCGCGCAAGCGCCGAGCGCGCCACCGCGATCTGCGCCAGCGACGAACGTCCATCGAATTGCAGCGCGGCCTCGGCCAGGTCCCTGCCGCGCTTGGAGGGGACGAGCGGCGTCAGCCGTCCGGCTTGCGGGCTGGACAGCGCGAGATAGGACTGCGCCTGCAGGAACAGCGGTTCGTCGGGATAGGCCTCAAGCGAGCGGGCGAGGCACTTTTCCAGCGCCGGGCGCAACGCCGGATCGCGCTGCTGGCGGAAGGCATCATACTGGATCAGGCAGGGATAGCCCGGGCTCGTGTCGTCGCCGATCAGCTTGCGCTGGTGCTGCGCGATCAGCCCGCCCGACCGGGCGATGGCGGAAATACCCGATCCGATTGCCTGCTCGAAATCCGGCGCGGTCAGGCGGCTGCCGTTGCGCGGCAGCTCGTACGACCACAAGGTGGTGCCGGTGGCGCCATGCCGCAGCGTGAGGAACAGCAGTTCGGGCGAGGCCCCCTGCTGGCGGCCGCCTCCGCGCAGCAGCAGTTGATATTCGCGCGCGGCATCGCGCATCGCCGGACTGTCGGAATGCGACCCCATGCTGACAGCGAGCATTTCGAAGCGCTGCAGCTGCATCTCGGCGATCTGCGCGACGGTATCGAGATCGTCATTGCCAGCAGCCGGATCGGTGGTGATCGTGACATGTGCGACCTGCTGGCGCATGTCGCGCCGTGCGAGATCGCGGTCGGCCGCATCGGGTCGCGCCACCAGCCAGATCACATAGAGCAGTGCCAGCAGCATCAGCACCGGCAACGCCCAGATCAGCCAGCCGCGATCCACTCCCTGCGGCACCGGTGGCGGGGCGGGCTGCAGCATGGATGCGGACGAGGACGGGGTCGGCAGGACCGTCTGGGTCGCTGCCGCTGCCGGATCGGCCGCCTGCGCAGCGCCTTTCGCCGGAGTCTGGGGATCCGCCGCCGCCGGACCTGCACCTGCCCGTTCGGGCGATACCGTGGTCAGCGGCAGCAGCTCGACATTGTAATGGCCCACGGGAATGGCGATGCGCTGGCGGCCATGCGCCTGGTCGGGGGTAAGCGCGGCATAATGCAGATCGAGCATCTTGCGCAGGCGCCCGACCTGAACGCGGGGGTAGCTGTCGCTTTGCGGATCGAAGCTGTCATCGCGGCCCAGCCCTTCGACCGCGATCTGGTAAGCCTTCAGCCGCGCGCCATGGCCCGCGAGCGTCTGATCGACAAGATATTCGAGAAGTCTGCGCAGGACCGGAGACCGCACAAATTCGGGCGATTGCATCACCAGTGCCAGTTCGCTTAGCAAAGCGATTCTGTCAGGTTGCGCGCTCACGTGATGCAGTCCCTTCGGGGTTGCCTGTCGCCATTTCTTGCGGATGAAGCGCCCTGAACCTTTATCATGTCCGCACTTGTGAAACACAGACGATATATAGTTGAATGTAACTTTGCAATTGGACGTGACATGAAAATCCGCGTCTCGCCCAAGAAACCCGGCTTTTCACCGTTACACGTGGTTTCACCTCTCCAGATCGCTGCTTTTTCTGACTGAGGGCTTGGAACCTTGGGGGTTCGACCCTATCGAGGCACAGACATGCAGTCCTTCCACACAGCATCTCCCGCTCCGAGCGGTAAACAGCCCGCGATGCGGCAGACGCTCGCGCGCTTCCTGCCCTATCTGTGGCCCGATGGCCGGCCCGACCTGAAGCTGCGCATCTGCGGCGCGATGCTGATGGTGCTGCTCGGCAAGGCGGCTGTGCTGTCGATGCCCTTTGCCTACAAGGCCGCGATCGACAGCATGACCATCGACGGCACCACCATGGCGATGGTGGCGATCACCGCGGTGCTCGCTTATGGCGCGGCGCGGCTGGGATCGGTGCTGTTCGACAATCTGCGCAACGTGGTGTTCGAGCGCGTCGGGCAGGAGGCGACGCGGACGCTTGCGGAGAACGTCTTCGTCCAGCTGCATACGCTGTCGCTGCGCTTCCACCTTGCCCGCCGCACCGGCGAAGTGACCAAGGTCATCGAGCGCGGTACCAAGAGCATCGACGTGATGCTGTATTTCCTGCTGTTCAACATCGCGCCCACCGTGCTCGAGCTGATCGCGGTGCTGGTGATCTTCTGGATCAACTTCGGCATCGGCCTGGTGCTGGCGACGGTGGCCATGGTCGCGCTGTACATCGGCTTCACCCGCATCGTCACCGACTGGCGCAACCACTTGCGCGAGACGATGAACACGCTCGATGGCAAGCAATTGGGCCGCGCGGTGGATTCGCTGCTCAACTACGAGACGGTCAAGTATTTCACCGCCGAGGCGCGCGAAGCCAAGCGCTATGGCGATGCTGCGCGCACCTATGCCAATGCCGCGGTGAAGTCCGAAAACTCGCTGGCGCTGCTCAATGTCGGCCAGTCGCTGATCACCAACCTGATGATGGCGGGCGCGATGGCCTATACAATCTGGGGGTGGAGCCAGGGCCTGTTCACCGTGGGCGATCTGGTGCTGGTCAACACGCTGCTGATGCAGCTGTTCCGCCCGCTCGATCTGCTCGGCATGGTCTATCGCACGATCCGCCAGGGGCTGGTCGACATGGCCGCGATGTTCGACCTGATCGATACGCCCGCCGAGATCGTCGACATCCCCGGCGCGCCGGCGCTGGACAGCGCGCTGCCCTCGGTCGAGTTCCAGAATGTCGATTTCGGCTATGATCCCGACCGGCAGATCCTGCACGGCCTCAGCTTCAAGGTGGAGCCGGGGCAGACGCTGGCGATCGTCGGGCCCTCGGGCGCGGGCAAGTCGACCATCGCGCGGCTGCTGTTCCGCTTCTATGATCCGCAAGGCGGGCGCATCCTGATCGGCGGGCAGGACATCGCGAGGGTGACGCAAGGATCGCTGCGCGCGGCGCTGGGGATCGTGCCGCAGGATACCGTGCTGTTCAACGACACCATCGGCTACAATATCGGCTATGGCCGCGAGGGCGCGAACCAGGACGAGATCGTCCGCGCGGCGCATGGCGCGGCGATCGGCACCTTCATCGAATCGCTCCCCAAGGGCTACGATACCGAGGTCGGCGAGCGCGGGCTCAAGCTTTCGGGTGGCGAAAAGCAGCGCGTCGCGATTGCGCGCACGCTGCTCAAGAACCCGCCGCTCACCATCTTCGACGAGGCGACCTCGGCGCTCGACAGCGCCACCGAGGCAGAGATTCTCGACACCCTGGGGTCGCTGGCGCAGGGGCGAACGACGCTGGTGATCGCGCACCGCTTGTCTACCGTCACCCATGCAGATACCATCATCGTGCTGGACAAGGGCCGCGTCGCCGAACAGGGGTCGCACCGCGAACTGCTCCGCAAGGGCGGGCTCTACGCCGCGATGTGGCAGCGCCAGGCGCTGGAGCGCGAGAAGGAAGAGGCACAGACGGTATGAAAAGGTCGCTTGCCCTGTCGCTGATGCTGGCCGCCAGCCTCACCACACTGCCCGGCTGCAAGGACCGCAGCCAGGGCGAGCGCTCTCCGGTCCAGATGCCGCCGATCCTCGCCTCGCTCTCCGCCGCCCCGTCTGCCTCTGCCGCCTCCGCCATGAAAGACCAGAAAATGTTTACTCCGCTGACCGAAACCATCGAGGTTTCCCCGCAGATTTCGATCGATCAGGTTGCCGCTGCCAAGGCGCAGGGCGTGACGATGATCATCAACAACCGCCCCGATGGCGAGGATCCGTCGGCCCCGCAGGGCGCGGACATCGCCGCGGCCGCCGAGGCGGCGGGGATCGACTATGTCGCCATTCCCGTCACCCATGCCGGGTTCTCCGGCCCGCAGGTCGATGCGATGATCGCGGCGCTGGGCAAGGCGGAGGGCAGCGGCGGCAAGGTGCTGGCCTATTGCCGCTCGGGGACCCGCTCGACGCTTCTGTGGTCGCTGGCACAGGCCAAGCAGGGCAGGAGTCCGGCTGAGCTCAGCCGCGTCGCCGCCAATGCAGGCTATGATCTCAGCCCGATCCGTCCGATGCTCGACGCGCTCTCGGGGCAGGCGGAGTGACCTACAAATCCTCCCCCGGCCTGCTCGGGGAGGATTGAAACAGCATGGTTAACCCTATCCTAACCATGCTGTGATCAACCTTGCCCATTCCGCTGCGGCACATCTGCTTGCGGAAAGGCAAGGAGAATGCGGCATGGCGAGCCATCCCGGCGCAGCATCGGGCAATTCATCGGCGGCGTTGACGCTGGCGGAACTGCGCGAGTTCGCAAGTTTCTCGCCCGGGGCGCAGCGCTATATCAAGCGCGCGCTTGATATCGGGCTGGCGCGCGAGGATGCGTTCAAGCGCTGGGCGCGCAACGCCGAGGAAACCGCCTCGATCCGCATGCACTATCTCGTCTACCAGGATTTGAAGCTGTTGCGCGGCAATGTGCCCGATGCGCCGCACGAGGACGGGTTCGAGCATTTCATGGCGCTGCTGGTGCGGCTGGCGGCGTTCGATCTGGCGCAGGGCCGGATCGAGAGCTTTTCGTCGTTCCGCTTCCTGTACGAACGCCTGCTGGGCGCAGATGTGCGGCCCTGGCTGCCATCGGCCTATTGCGCCGCGGCCGCGCTGCCGCAGATCCAGCCCGACCGCCGCAAGATCCTGCTCCAGTCGATCAGCGAGGCTGCCGCCACCGCGCCCGGCTGGTCGCTGCGCGCGCCGGTGTTCTTCCCCGAATGGGTCGAATGGGTGAGCGGCGACGCCGCGCACTGACCTGGCAGCTTCTCACCACAGTTCCATACCGCCACCCCCTCGAACGCGGGGGTCCCGCTTCTGCGCAAGGCTGACGGAGAAGCGGGATTCCCGCGGTCGCGGGAATGAGAAAGATCAGCTCGTCCCCACCAAAGCCCCCAGCACCACGCGGCGGTAGATCCGCGCGAGCGTGTCCAGGTCGGCAATCGCCACCGCCTCGTCGAGCTTGTGCATCGTCGCGTTGCAAAGCCCGAACTCGACCACCGGGCAGATCCGCGACAAGAAGCGCGCGTCCGATGTGCCGCCGGTGGTGGACAGCTCGGTCTCGAGCCCGGTCTCGGCGCGTATGGCGTCGGCGATCATGCTGGACAACTCGCCCGGCGGGGTGAGGAACGCCTCGCCTGAAATCTTCGCCTCGACACTTCCCCCCATCGCCCCGGCGATGCCGCTGATCAGCTCGATCAGTGATGCTCCGCTGTGCAAGTCGTTGAACCGGATCGAAATCCGCGCCTCTGCCCCGGCGGGTATGACATTGTGCGCGGGGTTGCCCACCGCCAGATCGGTGGTCTCGATGTTGCTCGGCTGGAACCAGTCGGTGCCATTGTCGAGCACCACCTGCTCGATCTCGGCAAGGATCGACACCAGCTTCGGGATCGGATTGTCGGCGAGGTGCGGATAGGCGACATGGCCCTGCTGGCCGGCCACGCGAATCCACATGTTCACCGACCCGCGCCGCCCGATCTTCACCATATCGCCCAGCCGCGAGACCGAGGTCGGCTCGCCCACCAGGCACAGATCGGGCACCGTGTCCTGCGCCTGCATCAGGTCGATCAGCGCGCGGGTGCCATAAACCGCAGGGCCCTCCTCGTCGCCGGTGATGATCAGGCTGATCGTTCCGGTCTCGCGCGGAATGTCGGCAACCGCCGCGACGAAGCTTGCGATCGATCCCTTCATGTCGACCGCGCCGCGTCCGTGGAGCAGGTCACCACGCACCACAGGCTCGAACGGATCGCTGGCCCAGCCCTTGCCCGGCGGCACGACATCGAGATGCCCGGCAAAGGCGAAATGCCGTCCCGCATCGCCCGCAGGCCGCCGGATCGCATGCAGATTCTCGACCGGACCGTCGGGCGCCTCGCCGCAGACGAAGCGGGTGACATCGAACCCCAGGGGGTCGAGCATGCTTTCAAGGCAGCCGAACACCGCGCCGGTGGCGGGGGTGACGCTTTCGCAGGCGATCAGACGGCTGGCAAGTTCGAGCGGGGAAGCGGCGAGAGTGGCGGTTTCGGTCATGGGGGCTTTCTTGTTGTCTGCGCCCGCATTAGCATCGCCGCATGCCCAAAGTCGACCTGCAAGCGGTTCCGCAAACCAACGCCACGGGATATCCCGACCACCTCGCCAATGTCGTGCAGGGGCGCTGGTATCGCCGCCTGTCTCCCGCCGCCGGGCTCACCGATTTCGGTGCCAGCCATGTCGTGCTCAAGCCCGGCGCCTGGTCGGCGCAGCGGCACTGGCACGAGCAGGAGGACGAGCTGCTGGTGATCCTGTCGGGAACTGCGGTGCTGGTCGACGATGACGGGCGCACGCCCTTGGTGGCGGGGGACGTCGCTGCGTTTCCCAAGAACGATGGCAATGGCCATTGCCTGATCAACGAGAGCGATGTGGATTGCGTGTTCCTGGTGGTGGGCAAGAGCGTCAACGGTCCGTGCCATTATCCCGATGTCGACATGCACGAAAACGGTGGTGGCGATAAGCGCCGCAAGACCGGCGAGCGCTTCTGATCGCCGCCCGCCTCGCACCTGCCTTCGCCAGCGGATAACCGCCTGGCACTCTTTCCCGATGTAACCTCGCTTGCTGTGCCGAGTGGCGCATCCTGTTGCCATGCCCTGCGGCAGCCTCCGCTCCGCCCATATTGACCGCTGCAGGAAAAGACGCCATAGGCTAATGCGAATCGCTAGCAATAGCATTAGATGGGGGATTTCATGACACGCTGGTTCTGTTCCGTCGCGCTGGTCGGCCTGTGCGCCGCGCCCGGCGCCGCCTTTGCCGCGCAGCCGGGCTCTGCGCTCGCAGCCGAAACCGAGAACGCGGATGCCGAGGCCGGGAGCGATGGTCGCACCATCGTCGTCTCGGCAACCCGCACCCCGATCACCATTGATGACGCGCCCGTTACCATCTCGTCGAAGAGCGACGAGGAGATCGCCGACGAACTCGCCACCGACATCAAGGATCTGGTGCGGTTCGAGCCCGGGGTCAGCGTTCGCCGCCAGCCTGCGCGCTTCGGTGCCGCGCTGGGCAGCACGGGCCGAGCGGGCAACGAGGACTTCACCATCCGCGGCATCGGCGGCAACCGCGTGCTGATCCAGGTCGATGGCGTGCGCGTGCCGATGGGCTTCAGCTTCGGCGCGCAAAGCGTAGGTCGCGGCGATTCGGTCGATATCGGTCTCGTCAAATCAGTCGAGATCCTGCGCGGTCCGGCTTCTGCGCTCTATGGCAGCGATGGGCTGGCTGGCGCGGTCAGCTTCACGCTCAGCGATCCCGAGGATATCCTCAAGGGCAAGGCGGTCGCGGGGCTGGTGCGCAGCCAATATGCCAGCGCGGACGACGAGTTCGCGCACACCGCGATTCTCGCGGGCCGCAGCGGCGACATCTCGGCGTTGGTCTCCTACAGCCGCCGCGATTTCAACGAACTCGACAACCGCGGCACCAACGATGTGCTGGGTGCGAACCGCACCACCCCCAATCCGCAGGACGGCCACAGCAACGCCGCCACCGCGCGCATCGTCTGGGACCCGGCAGGCGGGCACAAGGTCCGGCTGACGGGCGAGTATCTCGACAATGCGCTGGTCACCGATCTGCTCTCGGGCCGCTCGGCGACCATCGACAATCTGGTCGCGCGCGACACCGGCAAGCGCTGGCGCGTGGCGGGCGACTGGATCTGGGAGGGCGAGGGCACGCTCGAGATGGCGCGGGTCAGTGCCTATTGGCAGTCGGCCAAGGACCGGCAGTTCACCCAGGAAGACCGCACCCCGCTGGCCGACCGCACCCGGCTCAACACCTTCGACAACCGCGTCTACGGGCTCGCTGCCGAAGGACGCGCTGCGTTCGCCACCGGGCCGCTGCAGCACAAGCTGGTCTTTGGCGCCGATGCCAGCTGGACCCGGCAGCAGGGCGTGCGCGGCGGCACCGTGCCGCCTGCGGGCGAAGTATTTCCATCGAGCGCGTTTCCGGTCACCGATTATGTGCTGACCGGGCTGTTCCTCGGCGACGAGATCAGCGTCGGGCCGCTCACCCTGTTCCCGGCGCTGCGGTTCGATCACTACAAGCTCACCCCGCAGGCCGATCCCTTGCTGCCGCCGAACTTCGCCACCACCAGCCAGTCGGGCGAGCGGGTCAGCCCCAAGATGGGCGCGGTGCTCAAGCTTACCGAGGAGGTGCGGCTGTTCGCCAACTACGCGCAGGGGTTCCGCGCGCCCGAGCCCAGCCAGGTCAACCAGTTCTTCGAGAATCTGGGGCAGGGCTATACCTCGCGGCCCAACGCCGATCTGGGGCCGGAGCGCAGCGAGAGCATCGAGGGTGGCATCCGTTTCGTCAGCGAGGCGGTGAGCCTCAGCGCGACGGCGTTCTCGGCGCGGTACAAGGATTTCATCAGCCAGGAGGTGGTCGGTGGCGGCTTCACGCCCGCCAATCCCGCGATCTTCCAGTTCATCAACCTCGACCGGGTCAAGGTGGAGGGGGCAGAAGCCCGGATGGACCTGCGCGGTACCAACGGCATCACCGGCCAGCTGGCCATTTCCTATGCCAGGGGCGATGTTATCGATCCTGCGGCGGGCACGCGGGTGCCGCTGGCCACGGTCGACCCGCTCAAGCTGGTCGCCGGGATCGGCTGGCGCGACAAGGCGGGACGGTTTGGCGGGCAGCTGATCGCCACGCACAGCGTGCGCAAGTCCGACGAGCGCAGCACCGGGGTGTGCACGCCGTCGTGCTTCCGCCCCGGCGCGTTCACCATTCTCGATGCCACCGCTTTCGTGAACCTGGGGCCGGTGACGCTGCGCGGCGGGGTGTTCAACCTCACCAACGCCAAATACGCCTGGTGGTCGGATGTCCGCGGCCTCGCCAGCACCACGACGATCGCCGACGCTTTCACCCAGCCAGGGCGCAACGGCAGTGTCTCGTTGACTTATCGCTTTTGATTCGCAAAATTGTTAGCAATACGGAAATAGGGGTACAGATGATGAAGACTTCGATCGTTTCTCTTGCCGCCGCCAGCCTGCTGGCGCTGGCCTCCGCACCTTCTTTGGCGCACCCGCCGATCGCCGAGCGCCCAGCGCAGGAAGAGGCTGCGGTGTTCGAGGCCGACCGCGCCGAGATCCTTGCCATGGCGGGCAACTTCAAGGTGCGCTTCGACATGCAGGAGGCCACCCCCTGGCAACAGGGCTATGCCCCGCTCGACCGCAAGATCTCTGGCGGTCACGAGGTGGTGCGGGTGATCGAGGACACCGGCCGCCGCATCGTGCTGCAGCACATTCTGGTCTCCGAGCACGAGGGCAAGCCGCATATCACCAAGCACTGGCGACAGGACTGGGAATATGAGCCCGCCAAGGTGCTGGTCTATTCGGACCGCAATGCCTGGACCTGGGAGGACGTGCCCGAAAAGATGCGCCGCGGCCGCTGGTCACAGACCGTCTGGCAGGTTGACGACAGCCCGCGTTATGCCGGCTGGGGCCAGTTCGAGGAGCAGGGTGGCCTGCGCCGCTGGCGGTCCAACTGGACCTGGCGTCCGCTCGCCCGCCGCGATGCGGTGCGTAACCCGGTGTATGACCGCTATTACGCGATCAACCGCCACCAGACCACGCCCGATGGCTGGGTTCACTGGCAGGACAACATCAAGATGGGGCTCGACGAGGGGTCGCTCAAACCCGTCGTGCAGGAGTATGTGCTGAACACCTACACCAGGTTCGACGGCTATAACGTCAAGGCGGCGGACGATTACTGGGCTGCGACCAAGGGCTATTGGGCTGCGGTGCGTTCGGCCTGGGACAAGGTGGCGACCACCAAGGGCGGCATTGCCATCCAGGAAGAGGCGCAGGCCGGAACCGTGATCAGCGCGCGGCTGCTGACGATGGCCGACGAGATCGTCGAGGGCAAGTTGACGGAAGGCAAGGCCAAGGCCGAAGCGCTCAAGCTGATCGAAGACAATACCCGGATGGCAGGTGGACAGCGGGTCGCTAACGCCGGTCAATAAGGGTCGGCGCTCCACCCATTGCCGGGTGGAGCGCCGTCATTCCCCTGCCCTGCTCACTGGACATGGCGGGGCAGGGGATGATGTTTCAATGATCGTGCTGTCCCAGCGCGGCAAGCACGTCTTCCAGCCGCGCGGGATCGCCCATCGCGATCACGCGGCCGTCGCTGTTCTTGTGCAGCGGATCGCCGTTCCAGTCGCACATATGCCCACCCGCGCCTTCGACCACCGGCACCAGCGCGGCAAAATCGTGCAGCTTGAGCCCGCTTTCGCACACCAGGTCGACACTGCCTTGCGCGACCAGCGCGTAATTGTAGCAATCGCCGCCCCAGATCAGCCGCCTGGTGTCGCACTGCTTGGCGAGCGCCATGAAGTGCATCGCGTCATGGTCGCTGAACAGGTGCGGGCTGGTGGTGGCGAGCACCGCGTCCTCGATCTCGGGGCACAATCGCGCCCTGACCGGCTTGCCGTTGAAGGTGGTGCCGCGCCCGGTCGCGCCGACCCAGCGCTCGCGCCCGATCGGTTGGTCGATCACGCCCAGCACCGGCCACTCCTCGGCGATCAGCGCGATCAGCGTGCCGAAGATCGGCCGCCCGGCGATGAAGCTGGTGGTGCCATCGATCGGATCGAGCACCCACACCCGGCCCGTCGAGCCGGGCTTTTCGCCATACTCCTCGCCGATCACGCCATCGCGCGGCGCCTCGGCATCCAGGATCGCGCGCATCGCGGCCTCGGCGGCCCGGTCCGCCTCGGTGACGGGCGAGGCATCGGCCTTGCGGTCGGTGGTGAAGGTGGACCGGTAGAACGGGCGGATGGCTTCGCCTGCGGCTTCGGCCAGCCTTTCGGCGAGGGCTATGTCTTTGCTGTGGATCATGGGAATGCTGCTATCGCTTCGGGCCGCGGTTGGCCAGACTGATCCGGGTCAAAATGCGGCGAGTGCCTCGACGTCATGTGTTGACATGATGATACCGAATTCGTCGGCGAGCAGCCTGCGCATCGCCTCGGGCCCGGTAATCTGCATCCGGTCGGTGGTGTCGCCCCGTTGCAGGCTGAACTGGTCGTTGGTGATCGCTTTCAATCCGTCCTGCGTCACCTGGCTGACCAGCACGTTGCGGATAAAGCGCGAACAGGGCGATGTCGCGGTCCAGTGATTGGACATCGCGATGTCGGCGGCGAGCGCAGTGTCTTCGGTAAAGCTGTACTGGTTGCGGCACTGCCCGGCGAAATGCCGTTCGAGCATCCAGCCGAATTCCGCATCGCGCCTCAGCCGATGGATGGCACCGTCATTGCCTGCGGCCTCGGCTCCGTCTCGGATCGGCATCGCCGGGACATGCCCGCCGCCAAAGCCTGCATCGGCAAGCCAGCGCTCGCCCTCCAGCGCGACGGCCAGCACGATGTGCGTGCGCGGCGGAACGTCATCGTCCGGCTCCTGACGGAACCATACCCGCGCCAGCATCGGGTCCACGGCAAAGCCCAGCGCCTCGAGCCCGCGCGCAAACAGCTGGTTGAGCTCGAAGCAATAGCCCCCGCGCGTGCCCGACAGCAGCTTGGCCGCGACGACAGCAGGATCAAGGTCCACACCGCGCCCCAGGCGTGCGTCGAGCGCTTCATAGGGAATGGCAAGCCGCTGCGCCCAGAGCAGGCAATCCAGCCCGGCAAGATCGACCGAAGGAAGCTGCGACAGCCAGAGCCGGGCGAGATAGCGATCGAGAAAAGCGGTCAACGCGCGCTGCCTTCAGGTGCCGGTACGGGCACGCGCAGCGGCTGGCCATCGGGCACGACCCAGCTCGAGACGGCGCGCAATCCTTCGGGTCCGGCGCGGCCCCAGTGCACCGTGCCGGGCGCGATGCGGGTGCCCTGTCCGGGCAGCAGCGTCATGGCCTCCTGTCCCTGACGGGCGATGACCGTGCTGCCGCCGATGACGTAGAGAAACTCCTCGCCATGATGGAAATGGCGTGGGATCGGTGCGCCCGGCGGAATATTGAGGTCGCCCATCACGAGATGATGGCCCGGCGCTGCCTCTATCGGCCCGGACACGATCTCGGTGATACCGGGTGCTGGCCGGTACACCGCCAGCGCGTCGCTGTTATCGCGCGCGCACCCCGCCAGCCCGACCGCTGCCAGCAGCAGGGCAGCCATGCGGATCGACGCCATGTCGCCGGATCAATCGAACAGGCTTGAGACCGAGCTTTCGTCTGCAATGCGGCGGATGGCTTCGCCGATCAGTGCCGCCATCGGCAGGCTGCGGATGCGGTCCGATCCGGTCACCGCGTCGGTGGCCTGGATCGAATCGGTGATCACCAGTTCCTTGAGCGCGCTGTTGTTGACGCGCGCGACCGCGCCGCCCGAAAGCACACCATGGGTGACATAGCTGACCACGTCGACCGCGCCTGCGTTCTTCAGCGCCTGCGCCGCGTTGCACAGGGTGCCACCCGAATCGACGATGTCGTCGATCAGGATGCAGAAGCGGCCTTCGACGTTGCCGATGATGTTCATGACTTCCGATTCACCCGGGCGTTCGCGGCGCTTGTCGACGATCGCCAGCGGCGCGTTGTCGAGCCGTTTGGCGAGCGCACGCGCGCGCACCACGCCGCCCACGTCAGGCGACACCACCATCAGCTGGTGTTCGCCGAAGCGCGCCTGGATGTCCGCCGCCATCACCGGTGCGGCATAGAGGTTGTCGGTGGGGATATCGAAAAAGCCCTGGATCTGGCCTGCGTGCAGATCGACCGAGAGAACACGGTCCGCGCCCGCAACCGTGATCAGGTTGGCGACCAGCTTGGCCGAGATCGGGGTGCGGGGCCCGGGCTTGCGGTCCTGCCGGGCATAGCCGAAATAGGGGATCACCGCAGTGATGCGCCGCGCCGATGCGCGCTTCAGCGCATCGATGCAGATCAGCAGCTCCATCAGATTGTCGTTGGCGGGATAGCCGGTCGACTGGATCACGAACACGTCCTCGCCGCGGACATTCTCGTGGATCTCGACGAAGATTTCCTCATCGGCAAAGCGGCGCACGCTGGCATCGGTCAGCGGCATTTCCAGATAGGCCGCGATCGAACGCGCCAGCGGCAGGTTGCTGTTGCCAGACAGGATTTTCATGTGATCGTGCTTCCCCGTTGCGCGGATCGAATTTGGCCCTGTTAGCCAAGTGACCCGGCAAGCGGAAGATGTAAGTTTCGTGAAATGTGTGTGACACGCAAGCCCGCGCCGCCGACCATCAGGGCGGTCCGCCAAATTCGGTTGCCGCGCTTGCGCCTGCCGCCTATCTGGCAGGGATGACCGACCGGCTTATGATCACCCTTGTCCAGTGCGCGCAGGCGATGGGCGATATCCCCGGAAATGCCGATGCCATGCTGGCGGCGCGGGACAAGGCGACGGGAAGCGATCTTGTCGTGTTCCCCGAACTGCAGCTGATCGGCTATCCGCCCGAGGATCTGGTGCTCAAGCCCGCTTTGATCGCGCGCGCTGCCGCCAAGCTCGACGAGATGGCCGCAGCCACCGCCGATGGCGGCCCGGCCATGCTGGTGGGGTCGGTGTTCGCGCGTGAAGGCCAGCTTTTCAATGGCCTCGCACTGCTCGATGGCGGCGCGATCACCGCGGTGCGCCTGAAGCACGAGCTGCCCAATTACGGCACCTTCGATGAGAAGCGGCTGTTCGCGTCTGCTCCGCTGCAGCCTCCGGTGCCGTTCCGCGGCGTGATGCTGGGCCTGCCCTTGTGCGAGGACATCTGGTTCCCCAAGGTCTGCGGGCATCTCAAGGCGATGGGGGCGCAGATCCTGATCGCGCCGCATGGCAGCCCGTACGAGATCGAAAAGGATGAGCGCCGGCTGCATAATGTGGTGCGCGCGCGCGTTGCCGAGACCGGACTGCCTTTGGTGTTCTTGAACCGCATCGGCGGGCAGGACGAATTGGTGTTCGACGGCGCCTCGTTCGTGGTCAACGCCGATGGATCGCTTGTCCATCAGCTGCCCGATTGGGAGGCGGCGAGTGTGCGCACCGAATGGACGCGCGGGGCAGGCGGCTGGCAGTGTGCTCCCGGCGAGATCCACGCGCTCGATCCGTTCCCGCAGGATGCCTATCATGCGATGATCGTCGGGCTGCGCGATTATGTGAACGCCAATGGCTTTCCCGGCGTGGTGCTGGGGCTTTCGGGCGGGATCGACAGCGCGCTGTCCGCCGCCGTCGCGGTCGATGCGCTGGGCCCCGAGCGGGTGTGGTGCGTGATGCTGCCCAGCCGTTTCACCAGCCAGGACAGCCTGGATGATGCCGCCGGCTGCGCCCAGATGCTCGGCTGCCGTCTCGACAGCATTCCGATCCAGCCTGCGGTCGCAGCGTTCGATACGATGCTCGAAGGCAGCTTTGCCGACCGTGACGTCGACATCACCGAAGAGAACATCCAGTCACGCATCCGCGCGGTGACATTGATGAGCCTCTCCAACAAATTCGGGCACATGCTGCTCACCACCGGCAACAAGAGCGAGATGAGCGTCGGCTATGCCACCATTTATGGCGACATGGCGGGCGGCTACAATGTGCTGAAAGACGCCTACAAGCTCACCGTGTTCGAACTGTCGCGCTGGCGCAACGCGCACAGGCCGCCGCTGGCGCTGGGCCCGGACGGCCCGGTGATGCCCGAGCGCGTGATCACCAAGCCGCCCAGCGCCGAACTGCGCCCCGACCAGCGCGACGACGACAGCCTGCCGCCCTACGAAATCCTCGACCCGATCCTGCACGGCCTGATCGAGGAGGAGCTCAGCGTCGCCGAGATCGTCGCGCGCGGCTTCGAGCACGATACCGTCGCGCGGATCGAGCGCCTGCTCTACATCGCCGAATACAAGCGCCGCCAGGCCCCGCCCGGGGTCAAGCTGGGCATCCGCAACTTCGGCCGCGACCGGCGCTATCCGATCACCAACAGGTTCCGGACAGCATGACCACCACCCGTTTCGCCCCGTCGCCCACCGGGCACCTGCACATCGGCAATATCCGCACCGCGCTGCACAACTGGATGTGGGCGAAGAAGACCCAAGGGCGCTTCATCCTGCGCATCGACGATACCGACAAGGAGCGCAGTCGCGAGGAGTATGTCGAGGGCATTCGCGCGGACCTCGCCTGGCTGGGGCTCGCCCCCGATGCGGAATATCGCCAGTCGGAGCGGAGCGCCTTGTACGACGCGGCTTTTGACCGGCTGCGCGACGCGGGCCGGGTCTATGCGTGTTACGAAACCTCGCAGGAGCTCGACCTCAAGCGCAAGATCGCTCTGGGGCGCGGCCTGCCGCCGGTGTACGATCGCGCTGCGCTCAATCTCACCGATGCAGACCGCGCAGAGCTCGAGGGGCAGGGACTGAAACCGCACTGGCGGTTCAAGCTCGACCATGACGAACCTATCGCCTGGGACGACCTGATCCGCGGGCCTCAGAAATTCGACGCCGCCAGCCTCTCCGATCCCGTCATCCGCCGCGCCGATGGCAGCTGGCTGTACATGCTCCCTTCCGCGATCGATGATGTCGACATGGGCATCAGCCATGTGGTGCGCGGTGAGGATCATGTCTCTAACACCGCGGTGCAGTTGCAGATGTTCACCGCATTGGGCAGCACGCCCCCTGCGTTCGCGCACGAGGCGCTGCTGGTCGGCTCGGAGGGCAAGCTCTCCAAGCGGCTGGGCTCGCTGGGTGTCGGCGACCTGCGCGACAAGCACATCCTGCCGCAGGCGATCGTCGCGCTGCTGGCAAGACTGGGCACGTCTGATCCGGTCGAGCCGCTGCATGATCGCGCCGCGCTGCTCGAGAGCTTCGACTTCGCCCGCTTCGGCCGCGCGCCCGCGCGTTTTGCCGAAGAGGATCTCGAGCGGATCAACCGCCAACTGATCCACACCGCCGAGTTCGCTGCGATCGCCGATCAGCTTCCGCCGCAGATCGACAAGGCGGCGTGGCACGCGATCCGTCCCAATATCGCGCATCTGGGCGAGGTCGCCGATTACTGGCGGATCATCGAGGGACCGATTGATGCGCCTGCGCCCGAGGCAGAGGATGCGACGTTTCTTGCCGAGGCGCGCGCTGCGCTCGAACCGATCGACTTCGGTCCGACGGTTTGGAAGGACTGGACCGAGGTGCTCAAGGCCAGCACCGGACGCAAGGGCAAAGGGCTGTTCCTGCCGCTTCGCCGCGCGCTCACCGGAATGGACCATGGGCCCGACATGGGCGAACTGCTGCCTTTGATCGGGCGCGAGCGGGCCTTGGAGCGACTTGGCGGCTAGACGCACGCCACGCCTTGCCCAATTTCGTCACCCCCCGCGCAGGCGGGGGTCCCGCTTCTTTCTTTTGCGTCGTCGCAAAGCGGTATTCCCGCGTTCGCGGGAATGACGGGAAGGTGAAAACTCGGCACGCCCTTGGATAATCCCCTCGCATGCCGCATATGCTTAGGCATGACCATGATCGCCACCGCAGACCCCCGCTCGTTCCTCTATCGCCCCGATGCGCTCGACCCCGATGCTGCGCAGCGCCTTACCCGCGACGCGCTCGCCCGCTGCGATGACGGCGAACTCTACCTGCAATATGCCGCGAGCGAGAGCTTTGTATTTGATGACGGCCGGCTGAAAACCGCCGATTACTCGACCGACTCAGGATTCGGCCTGCGCGGTGTTTCGGGCGAGATGACCGGCTTTGCGCATGCCAACGACGTCAGCGAAGCGGGCATCCGTCGCGCCGCCGAGACGCTGACACTGCTCGATCCCGCAAAGGGCGAGGCGGCCCCCCCGCCGCGGCAGAACAACCGCCATCTCTACACCGACGGTAACCCGCTCGAGAGCATCCCGTTCGAGACCAAGATCGCGCTGCTCGAAAAGATCGATGCCGCCGCGCGTGCACGCGATCCGCGCGTGGCGCAGGTCACCGCGAGCCTGATCGGCAGCTGGTCGGTGATCGAGGTGGTGCGCGCCGATGGCTTTGTCGCCACCGATGTCCGCCCTCTGGTGCGCCTCAACGTCTCGATCGTGGCGCAAAGCGGCGAGCGGCGCGAGGTCGGAAGCTTCGGCATGGGCGGGCGCTATCTGTACGACGGCCTGTTCAATGAGGCGACCTGGAACCGCGCGATCGATGAGGCATTGGCGCAGGCACTGACCAATCTGGAGAGCGTCGCTGCGCCCGCGGGCGAGATGACCGTATTGCTCGGCCCCGGCTGGCCCGGGATCATCCTGCATGAAGCGATCGGGCATGGGCTCGAGGGCGATTTCAATCGCAAGGGCACCAGCGCGTTTTCGGGCCGGGTCGGCCAGCGCGTCGCCGCCGATGGCGTCACCGTGGTCGACGATGGCTCGATCATGGACCGGCGCGGATCGCTCAGCATCGATGACGAAGGCACGCCAACGCAAGAGAACGTGCTGATCGAGAACGGCATCCTGCGCGGATACATGCAGGACCGGCTCAACGCCCGGCTGATGGGCGTCGCCCCCACCGGCAACGGCCGCCGCCAGTCCTACGCCCACGCCCCGATGCCGCGCATGACCAACACTTTCATGCGCGCAGGGAATGACGACCCGGCGGAACTGCTAAGCCGCGTGAAAAATGGCATCTTCGCCAAGAGCTTCGGCGGCGGCCAGGTCGACATCGTCTCGGGCAAGTTCGTCTTCTCGTGCACCGAAGCCTATCGCGTCGAAAACGGCAAATTGGGCGCCCCGATCAAGGGCGCCACTTTGATCGGCGACGGCCCCACCGTACTCACCAAGGTCACCGGCATCGGCAACGATTTTGCCTTGGACGAAGGCGTCGGCATGTGCGGCAAGGCAGGCCAGGGCGTGCCTGCGGGCGTGGGCCAGCCGACATTGCTGGTCAGCGGGCTGACGGTGGGCGGAACTGGAGCGTAAGACAGCCCGCCGCAAGGCCTGCGAGCCGCGAACCCACACTGCCGACCCCATCTACCCCTTCCCCCCCGCACAACCTTGCGCTAAGGCCTCCCCCGACACACCCGATTCAGCATCGGCCCGCCGGTTTCGCGCAGAAAAATGGTCGCGCGCGTCCCCATTCCGGCCTCTGGTGCGAACCGTCACACCCGGCGCTTTCAATGCGCCATACATATAACTGGTACTTTTGGAGGGACCTTCACATGACCGCTGTTGGACAGGACACGCTCGGCACCCGCGCGACCATGGAGGTGGGCGGCAAGTCCATCGCGTATTATTCGCTCGCCAAGGCCGCCGAAAAGCTCGGCGATATCTCGCGGCTGCCGTTCAGCATGAAGGTGCTGCTCGAGAACATGCTGCGCTTTGAAGACGGCGGCTTTACCGTGTCGGTGGCCGATGCGCAGGCGATCGTCGACTGGCAGAAGAACCCCTCGTCGGATGCGGAAATCCAGTATCGCCCCGCGCGTGTGCTGCTGCAGGATTTCACCGGCGTGCCGTGCGTCGTCGATCTCGCGGCGATGCGCGATGCCATCGCCAAATTGGGCGGTGACACCAGCAAGATCAATCCGCTCGTCCCTGTTCACCTGGTCATCGACCACTCGGTGATGGTCGACGAATTCGGTCACCCCAAGGCGTTCGAGCAGAATGTCGAGATCGAATATTACCGCAACGGCGAGCGCTACGACTTTCTCAAATGGGGCTCCAAGAGCCTCGACAACTTCAAGGCGGTTCCTCCGGGCACCGGCATCTGCCACCAGGTGAACCTCGAGAACATCGCGCAGGCGGTGTGGACCAGCACCGATGCGACCGGCGCGACCGTCGCCTATCCCGACACCTGCGTCGGCACCGACAGCCACACCACGATGATCAACGGCCTGGGCGTCCTGGGCTGGGGCGTTGGCGGGATCGAGGCGGAAGCCGCGATGCTGGGCCAGCCGGTCTCGATGCTGATCCCCGAAGTCGTCGGCTTCAAGCTCACCGGCGCGCTCAACGAAGGCGTCACCGCCACCGATCTGGTGCTGACCTGCACCAACATGCTGCGCAAGCATGGCGTGGTCGGCCGCTTTGTCGAATATTTCGGCCCGGGCCTGGCTTCGCTGAGCCTCGCCGACCGCGCGACGCTCGCCAACATGGCGCCCGAATATGGCGCGACCTGCGGTTTCTTCGGCATCGACGACAAGACGCTCGATTACATGCGCCTCACC
The DNA here is from genome assembly GCF_001713435.1 of Blastomonas sp. RAC04. Lineage (NCBI taxonomy): Bacteria > Pseudomonadati > Pseudomonadota > Alphaproteobacteria > Sphingomonadales > Blastomonadaceae > Blastomonas > Blastomonas sp. RAC04. The sequence goes on along the minus strand of NZ_CP016460.1, from coordinate 2,940,912 downwards.
GGGCGTGACGAAGACGCGCTGGCATTGATCGAAGCCTATGCCAAGGAGCAGGGGTTCTGGATCCACCCCGATGCGGTCGATCCGGTGTTCACCAGCACGCTCGAGCTCGACATGTCGACCGTCGTGCCTTCGCTTGCCGGTCCCAAGCGTCCTCAGGATCGCGTCGATCTCACCGAAGTCGACGACGTTTTCGCCAAGGACATGGCCGAAACCTACAAGCGCGCCAACACCCGCGTCGCGGTGGACGGCAAGGACTTCGATATCGGCGATGGCGATGTCATGATCGCTGCGATCACCTCGTGCACCAACACCTCGAACCCCGGCGTGATGGTTGCCGCCGGCCTCGTCGCCAAGAAGGCGAATGAGCTGGGCCTGCGTCCCAAGCCCTGGGTCAAGACCTCGCTCGCGCCCGGATCGCAGGTGGTCACCGACTATTTCAACAAGGCCGGGCTGCAGACGCATCTCGATGCGGTCGGCTTCAACCTCGTCGGCTATGGCTGCACCACCTGTATCGGCAACTCGGGCCCGCTGGCCGAACCGATCAGCAAGGCGATCAACGAGAACGGTCTGGTCGCCGCCGCCGTCATCTCGGGCAACCGCAACTTCGAAGGCCGCGTGTCGCCCGACGTGCGCGCCAACTTCCTCGCCAGCCCGCCGCTGGTCGTGGCTTACGCGCTCAAGGGCACGGTGATCGAGGACTTCACCACCACCCCGATCGGCCAGGCGACCGACGGCCATGACGTGTTCCTCAAGGACATCTGGCCCACCAATCTGGAAGTTGCCGACACCATGGCGGCGTGCATGGACCGCGCCATGTTCCAGGCGCGCTATGCGAACGTCTACCTCGGCGACGAGCATTGGCAGGCGATCAACGTCGAAGGTTCGGACACCTACAACTGGCGCGCGGGCTCGACCTATGTCGCCAACCCGCCGTACTTCGAGGGCATGAGCATGACCCCCGCGCCGGTGGGGGACATCATCGAGGCCAAGCCGCTCGCGATCCTGGGCGATTCGATTACGACCGATCACATCTCGCCCGCAGGCTCGATCAAGGCGGATTCGCCGGCGGGCAAGTGGCTGATGGAGCATCAGGTCGCCAAGTCCGACTTCAACAGCTATGGCGCGCGCCGTGGCCATCATGACGTGATGATGCGCGGCACCTTCGCCAACATCCGCATCAAGAACGAGATGGTCCCGGGCATCGAGGGCGGCATGAGCCGCTATGGCCAGGAAGTGATGCCGATCTATGACGCAGCGATGCGTCACAAGGCCGATGGTACGCCTCTGGTAGTGATCGCGGGCAAGGAATACGGCACCGGATCGTCGCGCGACTGGGCGGCCAAGGGCACCAACCTGCTGGGCGTGAAAGCCGTGATCGTCGAAAGCTTCGAACGCATCCACCGCTCCAACCTCGTGGGCATGGGCGTGCTTCCGCTGCAGTTCCAGGACGGCGATACCCGCCTGTCGCTGGGCCTGACCGGCGACGACAGCTTCACCATCGAAGGTGTTGCCGATCTCAAGCCGCGCCAGCAGGTCACCGTCAAGGTAACCCGCGCCGATGGCTCGACCTTCAGCTTCGAGGCGCTGTGCCGCATCGATACCGCCAATGAAATCGAGTATTTCATGAACGGCGGCATCCTGCATTACGTGCTGAGGAAGCTGGCTGCATGAAGCCGTTCGTGTCACGGGCTGTCGCTGCGCTGATCGGCGCGGCGATGGCCCTTGGCGCGGTGCCGGCCTCCCCGGCACGGGCGCAGGTCGCCGCGACGCCTGCCCTGCCTGCCGATGCGCAGGCGGCGGGCATCATGTGCTTCTATGCCGCAGTGCTCGCCGGGCGCGGCCAGACCGAAGCGGTGGCCGAAGCGACGTGGTTCCTGTTCGATGCCGCGCGCAGGGTGACCGCCGACACGCCCGAGACTTTCGTCGAGAAGGTCGAGGAACTGGTCGGGCTCACCCCGCCCAATCTGGAGACGCTGGCGACCGATGCGCCGCAGCTCCTGCCGCTGTGTGCGGCGCGATACCCGCTGATCAGCTCGAAGCGCACCATCACCTTGCCTGCCGACCCGTTCACCCGCGACATGCAATGCTATGCGCTCACCGGCTATATGGCGGGCGTGGCGGAGAGCGAGCTCGAGGATTCGGGCGAAAGCCCGTTCGGCAAGCGGATGACCGCATTGGCGGACCGGCTGTCGGCGCGGCTGACCCCGGAACGCTACATCGAGAAGGGCCACACAGACGAGGCCTCGATCCAGCGGCTGTTCGCGCTGTCGCTGCGCGATATCAGCCCGGTCGGCAATCTGATGAGCATCCTGACCGCATGCGAGGCAGCGGCGGGCTGAGCATTCGTCCCGCTCTGCCAGAAATGGCGCGGGGCAGGGTGCGGATTGCTTGACTTTGGTTGGCCCCGACCGTATGCGGCCTGCTTTCGCGGGCTCGGCGCAAGCTGCAGCACGCGGCGAATCATCAACCAACACCGTTTTATCAGGAGTGCCGCATGAAGCGCACATTTCAGCCCAGCAACCTTGTGCGCGCGCGTCGTCACGGTTTCCGTTCGCGCACTGCAACCCCGGGTGGCCGCGCGGTTCTGCGTGCACGCCGCGCGCGTGGTCGCAAGCGCCTGAGCGCCTGATCGGGGCTGTGGAGCAACCGGCGTCCGTGGATGCGGGCGTGGCTGCTGACACACCTTCCAGTCCGACCGATTCGACGGGCGCTCCGGATACCTCCGGCGCGCCCGTTGTGCTGCGCCAGCGCGCCGACTTTCTCGCGGCCAATGGCGGCCTGCGCGTCGGCACCCCGGCTTTCGTGCTGCTGGTCAAGCCGCGCCAGGACGACAGCCCGGCAAAGCGCATCGGCTATACCGTCACCAAGAAGATCGGTAACGCGGTCGTCCGCAACAGGATCAAGCGGCGCTTTCGCGCGCTGGCGCACCAGGTGCTTGGCCATCACGGCCTTCCCGGCGCCGATCATGTGCTGATCGGCAGGGGCGAGGCGATGACGCGCGACTTTGCCGCCATGCACGCCGATCTGGTCCGCGCACTCGAGCGGGTGCGCGATGGCAAGGCCTCGTCCGACCGCCGTCCGCCGCGCGGCAAGCCCCGGCGGCGATGATGGCGCAGCCGATGATCGCGTGTTGGTCGCCTGGAATCGCATGCCGGTCCGATAGCTCTGGCCGCGCGCGGCAGGTTCGGCATGAGCTTGGGGGCATGGAATACCGATGCGCACCCTGCTGATCTGGATCGCCCGAGGCTGGCAACTTGGCCCGTCGCGCATCCTTCCGCCGTCGTGCCGCTATGATCCCAGCTGCTCGGAATATGCCATCCAGGCGCTCAAACGCCATGGTGCGATTAAGGGTGGCTGGTTGGCGACGAAGCGGCTATTGCGCTGTCACCCATGGGGCGGGCACGGCCATGATCCAGTGCCCTGATGCGCAGATGAGGCGCCCCCGAATGCATTACCGGAACGAGGTTTGAAGCGTGGAGAATCAGCGTAACGTCATCCTGGCCATCACCCTGATGGCCCTGATTCTGTTCGGATGGCCCTATGCGCTGGAGGTGTTCTATCCAGCGCGCCCGGCAACGGTCGAGGATGTGGCCAATGCGCCGCGCCCGGGCCTCGATCCCGCCACCCCCGGCGCCTCTTCGGGCGCGGTTTCGGGCACCGTTCCCGATACTGCCAGCGCCTCCAAGATCATCCGCACCCGCAAGGCCGTGCTGGCCGATAGTGCGCGCGTCGCCATCGATGCGCCGCGCGTGGGCGGGTCGATTAACCTCACCGGCGCGCGCATCGATGATGTCGTGCTCAAGGATTATCGCGAGAAGCTCGACAAGGACAGCGACCTTGTCCACCTGTTTTCGCCTGCCGGTACCGCAGACCAGTATTTCGCGCAGTTCGGCTGGATCGGCGAGGGTGTCGTCACCCCGACCAGCCAGACGGTGTGGACGCCCAGCGGCGGCAGGCTCACCCCGTCGACTCCCGTCACGCTGCGCTGGGCCAACCCGGCCGGGCAAAGGTTCGAGATCGTCTATGCGATCGACGCCAATTATCTGATCAGCGTCACCCAGCGGTTCATCAATTCGGGCGCCACGCCTGCGATCGTGCGGCCTTTGGGGCTGATCAACCGCACCAGCGCCAATGCCGACCCCAGCACCTGGACCGTTCGCAACGGCCCTCTGGGCGTGTTCGACGATGTCGCCGATTTCGACGTGCATTATGACGATCTCGACGAGAACCCCAAGAAGCTCGTCGAATATGGCGGCAACATCGACTGGCTGGGCTTCACTGACCATTACTGGCTCTCGGCGCTGATCCCCGCGCCCGGATCGACCGGCCAGATGGCGGGCAATTTCCGCAGCCTGGGCGGCAAGCTCTACCAGTCCGAACTGCTGTTCGACAGCAAGGTCGTGGCACCCGGCAAGATGGTCGAGACCAAGGCGATGCTGTTTGCCGGCGCCAAGGAAACCGAACTGCTCGACGATTATGTCGATGCCAAGGACATCAAGCTGCTCGACCGCGCGGTCGACTGGGGCTGGTTCATCTGGTTCGAAAAGCCGATCTTCAAGCTGCTCAACTGGCTGTTCGAGCAGGTCGGCAATTTCGGCGTGGCGATCATCCTGCTGACCATCATCATCCGCGGCCTGATGTTCCCGATCGCACAGCGCCAGTTCGCCTCGATGGCGCAGATGCGCGCGGTGCAGCCCAAGATGAAGGCGCTGCAGGAACGCTACAAGGACGACAAACAGAAGCTCCAGACCGAGATGATGGAGCTGTACCGCAAGGAAAAGGTCAATCCGCTCGCCGGGTGCCTGCCGATGTTCCTGCAGATCCCGGTGTTCTTCGCGCTGTACAAGGTGCTGCTGCTGGCGATCGAGATGCGTCACCAGCCGTTCGTCTTGTGGATCAAAGATCTCTCCGCGCCCGATCCGCTGACTCCGGTCAACCTGTTCGGACTGCTCCCCTTCGATCCGCCGAGCATGATCGCCATCGGCATCCTGCCGATCATCCTGGGCGTCACCATGTGGCTGCAGTTCAAGCTCAATCCCGCGCCGATGGACCCGGTCCAGCAGCAGGTCTTTTCGATCATGCCCTGGGTGCTCATGTTCGTGATGGCGCCGTTTGCCGCGGGTCTGCAGCTCTATTGGGCAATGTCCAACGTGCTCACCATCGCGCAGCAGAAGTGGCTCTACAGCCGTCATCCGCAATTGAAGGAGCTGGCGGCGCAAGAGGCGGCGGCCAAGGCCGCCAAGGCCGAGAAGGACAAGATGCCCAAAGAGAAGGGTGGCGCGTGACCGACGAATCCCAGCCCACCATCCATCCGCTGCTGCAGGAAGCCAATCGGCTGTTCTCGGGATCGGTGACCTTCCTCAAGTCCGCGCCCGCGCTCGAATTCCTGCCCGCCCCCTCGGTGCCCGAAATCGCCTTTGCGGGCCGCTCCAACGTCGGCAAATCCTCGCTGCTCAACGCATTGGTGGGCAGGCGGGCGATCGCGCGCACCTCGGTGACGCCGGGCCGCACGCAGGAGCTCAACTTCTTCGATATCGGCGATCCGGTGCGCTTTCGCGTGGTCGACATGCCGGGCTATGGCTATGCCAAGGCGCCCAAGGATGTCGTCAAGAAATGGCGCTTCCTGATCAACGATTACCTTCGCGGCCGCGCGGTGCTCAAGCGCACCCTGGTGCTGATCGACAGCCGCCACGGGGTCAAGGAGGTCGATCTCGACGTCATGAAGATGCTCGACGAGGCTGCGGTCAGCTACAGGCTGGTGCTGACCAAGGCGGACAAGATCAAGGCAAGCGAGCTCGAAAAGGTCGCCGACGCCACCCGCGCCGAAGCGCGCAAGCACGCCGCCGCCTTCCCCGATGTCATCATCACCTCGTCTGAAAAGCGCATGGGTATTGACGAGCTGCGCGGGTTCGTGATGGATTCGATCAGCGAGTGAGCAGCGCGGCAGGGGCAGGGGCTGGCATGAAACTGTACATCGGCAACAAGAACTACTCGAGCTGGTCGCTGCGCGGCTGGCTGGCGTGCAAGCAGTCCGGCCTGCCGTTCGAAGAGATCGTCGTGCCGTTGTATGACGATGCCTGGGCCGAGACCCGCCTGCGCGAGGAGTTCCAGCCGTCTGCCGGAAAAGTTCCGGTGCTGTGGGATGGCGAAGCGGTGGTGTGGGATTCGCTCGGCATCATCGACTGGCTTGCCGACAAGACCCACCGCGACCGCTTCTGGCCCAAGGACCCGGTCGCCTGCGGGCTTGCGCGCTCGATGGCGGCGGAAATGCACAGCGGCTACATGGCGCTGCGCCGCGAATTCAGCATGAACATGCGCGCGCGGCACACCGACGTCCCCGTCAGCCCCGAAGCGCACCAGGACGTGATGCGCATCCTCTCGCTCTGGGCCGAGGCGCGCGCACGCTTCGGGCGCGGCGGTCCGTTCCTGTTCGGCAGCTTTGGCGCCGCCGACATCATGTTCGCCCCGGTGGTCAGCCGGTTCGAAACTTATGGGTTTACGCTCCCCGGCTTTGCCCGCGCGTACAGCGAGGCGGTTCTGGGCCATGAATGGATGGCGCAATGGACCGAGGCCGCGCTCGCCGAGACGTGGGTGATCGACCGGTTCGAGCGTTAGGTTAACGCCAGCCTGCTCTCCCCTACCGCTTGCGGGAGGGGTGGCCGAAGGCCGGGGTGGGCCTGCTCCGACGCTAATCTCAGGCCCACCCCGTCTTCGCCTGCGGCTCAGCCACCCCTCCCGTAAACGGGAGGGGAGAGAGATCGCGCTATGGCGTCACCACGGCAAACGCCGGGTCGAATGGCGGGTGAAGCATCAGCCAGCGCAGGAACAGCCCCGAATCCCCGTCGATCTTCATCGCGCCCGACTGCATCAGCTTCGGGAAATCGGTTTCCCCCAGCACGATGGCGTCAAAGTCCTTGCGGTTCAGCGTCACGGTTGCATTGGCATCGCTGAGCGTTGCGCCATAGCGCGGGATCTCGACATCGCCGTTGACCATGATGCCCAGCGTCTCCTTGGTGTCAGGCAGGATGAAGTTGATTCTGGCGCGCATGTTGCCCGAGCGTTCGGCGGCAAAGCGGGTGGCGAGCGCATCGAAGAACTCTGCCGTGGGGATAGCGCTGATGAAGCTGCGGCTCTGGGTGCTGGCGCCCTTGCGCGGCAGTTCGGTGCCGCGCAGCGTGGCCGCGCCTGCGAGATAGTAATTGCGCCAGATGCCCGATTCGGCAGCAAAGCCCAGTGCCTCGTAGCTGTCGGCGAGCGCAGCCTTGGCCGCCGCGTTCGCGGGCTCGGCAAACACCAGATGGTTGAGCAATTCGGCGGCCCAGCGGTGGTTGCCCGCGCCTTGCGCCTTTTTGCCCGCCGCAAGCAGCGCATCGGCGCCGCCCGCCAGCTCGACATAGCCCTTGCCCGCAGTCACCGGGGGAAGCGGATTGAAGTTGGCCGGAACTCCGTCCCACCAGCCATAATAACGCTGATAGGTCGCCTTCATGTTGTGGTTGATCGTGCCGTAATAGCCGCGCGCGGCATAGGCCTGCTGCTGCGCCGAAGGCTCGGCGATGCCGTCGGCAAGTTCGTGCAGCGTCATGCCGGAGTTGGCGCGGCCCAAGGTGCGGTCGTGGACAAAGCGATAGGCATCGCGCTGGTTCTCCAGATAGCCCGCGACCCGCGCCTGCCCCCAGGTCGGCCAGTTGTGCGACGCGATCTGAACCTCGGCGCTGCCGCCCCATTTGACCAGCGCCTTGTCGATGATCTTCGACCAGAGCAGCGCATCGCGCACCTGCGCGCCGCGCAGCGTGAGGATGTTGTGCAGCGTCTTCACCGAAACCTCGGTGGTGTGCAGCACCTTGAAATCGGGCAGATAGAACAGGAATTCGGCGGGCGCCTCGGTCCCGGCGGCATCGAGGAAATCGAAGCGCACGCCGTCGATGATTTTCAGGCCACCCTCGGGCCCGATCAGCATATTGGGCGAAAGGTACCCGGTGGTGCCGACCGACAGCCCGGTCCCCAGGCCGTTGTCGACCCGGCCCTCGACCCCCGGGGCCAGCGCGGTGCCGAACATGTAGGATGACCGGCGGGTCATCGCGTTGCCCGCAAGCACGTTCTCGCTCACCGCTTCCTCGGCAAAGCCGTGCGGCGCGACCACCGGCACCTTGCGCTTTTTCACCTCGTCAGCCGAGATGATCCCGCCGACCCCGCCGAAATGGTCGGCATGGCTGTGGCTGAACAGAAGTGCCGATATCGGCCGCTTGCCGATCTTCGATTCGGCAAGCTGCATCGCTGCGGCCGCAGCTTCCTCGGTGAGCAGCGGGTCGACCACGATCCATCCGGTCTTGCCCGAGATGATCGTCATCACCGCGATGTCATAGCCGCGCACCTGCCACACCTTGCCCGGGACGATCTCGAACAGCCCGTGGATGCGGTTGAGCCGGGCCTGCCGCCACAACGAGGGGTGGACGGTCGAAGGTGCGGTTTCGGCGTTGAGGAAATCGAACGCGCCTGCATCCCAAACGGTCTTGCCATCTGACGTGCGGATCAGCCCGCCGGGAATCTCGGCGATCTTGCCGCGGGTCGCATCGGCAAGGTCGCTGCCGTCATCGGCGGGGAGCCGCGCCAGCACAGCCGCGCGCTCGGCGTCGGTGAGCTGCGCTTGCGCCGCCATCGGGGTCGCGAGCGCAAGCGCCATCACGCCGGTTTTCCAGATCCGTTTCATCGTCATCCTCCATCCTGATCGCCTGGCGCTGCTGCGCCTATCTATTGGCAGCGATGCTGCCATAAGCGATCGCGGATGTCAGCATCTGTTCGTCGGCCCGGTTCGAAAACCGATCTGTCGTGCGGCAGATGCCCATGCAAAAAGGCCGATAGCCGGTTGACTTGGCAGTCTGCCGCCGCTCTTACAGCCGGATGATCGAACTGTATCTCATCCCCATTTTGCTGGGAATCGTCGAAGGCCTGACCGAGTTTCTTCCGGTTTCCTCCACTGGGCACCTGATCCTCGCCACCGAGCTGCTGGGCTTCGATGCCCAGGCCTGGGCGGTGTTCAACATCGCGATCCAGCCAGGTGCGATCCTCGCCATCGTCGTGCTCTACTGGCGGACGTTCATGGATGTGCTCAAGGGCTTGATGACATGGGAGCCTTCGGCGGTCGCCTTCACCCGCAACCTGCTGATCGCCTTCTTCCCCGCCGTCGTGCTGGGCCTGGCGTTTGGCGATCAGATCGACAAATTGCTCGAAAATGCGGTGGTGGTCGCCTGGGCGCTGATCATCGGCGGTGTCGCGATCCTGGTGGTCGAGAAACTCGCCAAGACCAGCGATGCCGGCGGTGTTGCCGGCGTTCCGTTCAAGACCGCGATCGGCATCGGCCTCGTCCAGTGCATCGCGATGATCCCCGGCGTAAGCCGCTCGGGCGCGACCATCCTGGGTGCCATGGCGATGGGCGTCGACCGCAAGACCGCGGCAGAGTTCAGCTTCTTTCTGGCGCTGCCGACGCTGACCGGCGCCACCGCGCTGCAGCTGTTCAAGAACCGCGAACTGCTGACCCCTGATGACTTCGGCGCGATCGCGATCGGCTTTGTCGTCTCGTTCGTGGTCGCTTTGGTGGTGGTGAAGGCGTTCCTCAAGATCATCACCCGCTACGGATTTGTGCCCTTTGCCTGGTATCGCATCATCGCAGGCGTGGCGGCTCTGGTGTGGCTCGCCAACCGATAGTCGCATTTCGGCCCTTTAAAGGTGGCCATGCTTCCGGACATACGCCTGTAGCTAGATGGTCCAAAATTACAAAGTCAGTAATGCTTACCTATTGTCATAAAAGTACGTGACTCTGCCGATCCGATGACCTAAAGCTGCGGCAATCGCGGCGGGCGCATAGCCCTGCCGCCGACTAACCATCAGCGCGACAGGTAGGATATGGCAGAACAACCGGAAAACGGGCAACCGCACGGCGCAACCCAGGCTGCGGCCATGGCAGCGGAAAAGCTGGCGATGCTCAAGTTCGTCGATCTCGACCAGTCATACCCGCCCAAGCGCGCTGCCGACGCGCGCGCCGAGGATTTCGACGAGATCTCGGATCGTTTCGATGGCCACGCCGCGCAGGAGCAGTCCGCGCGCTGCTCGCAATGCGGCGTGCCCTATTGCTCGACGCACTGCCCCTTGCACAACCACATCCCCGACTGGCTGCGGCTGACCGCAGAAGGCCGGCTGCGCGAGGCGTACGAGATGTCGAACCTGACATCGACCATGCCCGAGATCTGCGGTCGCATCTGCCCGCAGGATCGCCTCTGCGAAGGCAATTGCGTGATCGAATTCTCCGGCCACGGCGCGGTGACCATCGGTTCGGTCGAAAAGTACATCACCGATACCGCCTGGGAGCAGGGGTGGGTCGAACCGGTCGCCGTCGGGCGTCCGCGCGGCCAGTCGGTGGGCATCATCGGTGCAGGCCCTGCCGGGCTGACGACGGCGGAGTATCTGCGCATGGGCGGCTATGATGTCCATGTCTATGACCGCTACGATCGCGCGGGCGGGCTGCTGACCTATGGCATCCCCGGCTTCAAGCTCGAAAAGGACGTGGTCATGCGCCGGGTCAAGCGGCTCGAGGACGCAGGTATCGTGTTTCACAACGGCTTCGACGTCGGGCGTGATGCGAGCATGGAAGAGCTGCGCGAGCGTCATGACGCGGTGCTGATCGCCACCGGCGTGTACAAGGCGCGCGACATCAAGGTGCCCGGAATCGGCGCCGATGGCGTGGTGGCGGCGCTCGATTATCTCGTCGCTTCCAACCGCAAGGGCTTTGGCGATGATGTCCCCGCATTCGACAGCGGCGCGCTCAATGCGCAAGGCAAGAACGTCGTCGTCATCGGCGGCGGCGATACCGCGATGGATTGCGTGCGCACCGCGGTCCGCCAGGGCGCGGCGTCGGTCAAATGCCTCTACCGCCGCGACCGGATCAACATGCCCGGTTCGCAGCGCGAAGTTTTGAACGCCGAGGAAGAAGGCGTCGAGTTCGTCTGGCTGTCCGGGCCTGTCGCGGTCGAAGGCACGCCGCACGCCAGCGCGGTGCGCGCCAGCCGGATGCGGCTGGGTGCGCCCGATGCCTCGGGCCGCAGCACCCCCGAGCCCGATCCCGACAGCGATTTTTCTGTCCCCGCCGATCTGGTGATCAAGGCCCTGGGCTTCGATCCCGAGGATCTGCCAGGCGCGTTCGGCTGCGACGAGCTGTCGGTCAACCGCTGGGGCACGCTGCGGGTCGATCACAAGACGATGATGACCAGCCTCGACGGGGTGTTCGCCGCTGGCGACATCGTGCGCGGGGCATCTTTGGTGGTCTGGGCGATCCGCGACGGACGCGATGTCGCCGAACATATGCACAAATATCTGAAGGCCAAGGCGCGCACGACCGTTGCAGCCAAGGGCGAGAAAGTGGCCGCATGACACACTATCCCACTCCCGAACACGAACGTCTCGCCCGCGAGGGCATGTACCGGCCCGACTATGAATCCGATGCCTGCGGTGTCGGGCTGGTCGCGGCGACCGATGGCAAGCCCTCGCGGCGCGTGGTCGAAAGCGCGATCGATGCGCTGAAGGCGGTGTGGCACCGCGGCGCGGTCGATGCCGATGGCAAGACCGGCGACGGCGCCGGCCTGCATGTCGATCTGCCGGTGCGCTTCTTCGACGATGCGATCGCCGATTCGGGGCACAAGGTGCTCCCCAACAAGCTCGCCGTGGGCATGATCTTCCTGCCCCGCACCGATCTGCAGGCGCAAGAAACCTGCCGCACGATCGTCGAGAGCGAGATCATCGAGGCAGGCTATACCATCTATGGCTGGCGCCAGGTGCCGGTCGACATCTCGGTGATCGGCGACAAGGCGCAGCGCACCCGGCCCGAGATCGAACAGATCATGATCGCAGGGCCGATGCCCGACGAGCAGAACGTCGCCGAGTTCGAAAAGCAATTGTACCTCGTGCGCAGGCGTATCGAGAACAAGGTCATCGCCGCGCAGATCAACGACTTCTACGTCTGTTCGCTGTCGTGCCGGTCGATCATCTACAAGGGGCTGTTCCTCGCCGAGAGCCTGTCGGTGTTCTATCCTGATCTCACCGATCCGCGCTTCGAGAGCCGGATCGCGATCTTCCACCAGCGCTATTCGACCAACACCTTCCCGCAATGGTGGCTGGCGCAGCCGTTCCGCTGCCTTGCGCACAATGGCGAGATCAACACCATCCGCGGCAACAAGAACTGGATGAAGAGCCACGAGATCAAGATGGCGAGCCTTGCGTTCGGCGAGAACAGCGAGGACATCAAGCCGGTGATCCCCGCTGGTGCGTCGGATACGGCTGCATTGGACGCGGTGTTCGAGGCGATCTGCCGCTCCGGCCGCGAGGCGCCGACCGCCAAGATCATGCTGGTGCCCGAGGCCTGGCAGGGCGACCAGGTGCTGCCGCCCGAGCACAAGGCGATGTACGAATATATGGCCAGCGTCATGGAGCCGTGGGACGGCCCGGCGGCGCTCGCGATGACCGATGGCCGCTGGGCGGTCGCAGGGGTCGACCGCAACGCGCTGCGTCCGCTGCGCTATTCGGTCACCAACGACAACCTGCTGGTGATCGGGTCTGAAACCGGAATGGTGGTGCTGCCCGAAAGCAGCATCGTCGAGAAGGGCCGTCTTGGCCCGGGCCAGATGATCGCGGTCGATCTGCACGAGGGTCGTTTCTACCACGACCGTGCGATCAAGGACCGGATCGCCGCTGAGCAGCCCTACCGCGAACTGGTCAAGGGCTTCCGCCAGCTCTCCGACCTGCCGCCCGCAGCTGCCGACAGCCTGCCCGACATGACCCGCGCCGAACTCACCCGTCGCCAGGTTGCGGCCGGCCTCACCATCGAGGACATGGAGACGATCCTTGCGCCGATGGCCGAGGACGCCAAGGAAGCCATCGGATCGATGGGCGATGATACGCCGCTTGCTGTGGTCAGCGCCAAGCCGCGCCCGATCGCGCAGTTCTTCCGCCAGAACTTCAGCCAGGTCACCAACCCGCCGATCGATTCGTTGCGCGAGCGGCACGTGATGAGCCTGAAGACGCGTTTTTCCAACCTTGCCAACATCCTTGAGCAGGACAGCCAGAACGAGCGCGTGCTGGTGCTCGACACCCCGGTGCTGACCAATGCCGACTGGCTGCGGCTGAAGGCCGATTTCGGATCGAACGTCGCCGAGATCCATTGCGTGTTCCCCGCCGATGGCGGCCCCGAGCAGCTGCGCAGCGCGATCTCGCGGATCCGCAACGAGGCCGAGCAGGCGGTGCGCGAAGGCAGCACCGAGATCTTCCTGACCGACGAGACCGCCAACGAGGACCAGATCGGCGTACCGATGATCCTGGCCGCCGCCGCCGTCCACACCCACCTCGTGCGCAAGGGGCTGCGCGCCTATTCGTCGATCAACGTGCGCTCAGCCGAGTGCCTCGACACGCACCATTTCGCGGTGCTGATCGGCGCGGGCGCGACCACGGTCAACGCCTGGCTGGCCGAGCTCTCGATCGCCGACAGGCAGGCGCGCGGCCTGTGCGGCGCGCTGTCGCTCGACACCTGCATCGCCAACTATCGCAAGGCGATCAACGAGGGCCTGCTCAAGATCATGTCCAAGATGGGCATCGCGGTGATCTCGAGCTATCGCGGCGGCTATAATTTCGAGGCAGTGGGGCTGAGCCGCGCTTTGGTCAACGACCTGTTCCCCGGAATGCCCTCGAAGATCTCGGGCGAAGGCTATGCCTCGCTGCACCTCAACGCCAAGTTGCGCCACGACGCGGCGTGGGACAGCAATGTCGCGCGGCTGCCGATCGGCGGATTCTACAAGCAGCGCGATGGCGGCGAGGCGCATGCCTATTCCGCCGGCCTGATGCACCTGCTGCAGACCGCGGTCGCCAAGGACAGCTATTCGCAATACCTCCAGTTCGCCGAAGGCGTGCGCCAGCTGCCGCCGGTGTATCTGCGCGATCTGATGGAGTTCAACTACGCGCCCAAGGCGGTGGCCCTGGACGAGGTCGAGGCAATCACCGAGATCCGCAAGCGCTTCGTGACGCCCGGCATGTCGCTGGGTGCGCTGTCGCCCGAGGCGCACGAGACGCTGGCGATCGCGATGAACCGCATCGGCGCCAAGGCGGTGTCGGGCGAGGGCGGCGAGGCCTCCGAGCGCTTCTCGCCGCGCGAGAATGGCGACAACGCCAATTCGGGCATCAAGCAGATCGCCTCGGGCCGCTTCGGTGTCACCGCCGAATATCTCGGCGCGTGCGAGGAGATCGAGATCAAGGTCGCGCAAGGGGCAAAGCCCGGCGAGGGCGGGCAGCTGCCCGGCTTCAAGGTGACCGAATACATCGCCAAATTGCGCCATTCGACCCCCGGGGTGACCTTGATCAGCCCGCCGCCGCACCACGACATCTATTCGATCGAGGATCTGGCGCAGCTGATCTATGACCTGAAGCAGATCAACCCGAATGCGCGCGTGTGCGTCAAGCTGGTGTCGGCTGCGGGCATCGGCACGATTGCTGCCGGCGTCGCCAAGGCGCATGCCGACGTGATCCTGGTCTCGGGCAATGTCGGCGGCACCGGAGCGTCCCCGCAGACCAGCATCAAATATGCCGGCACCCCGTGGGAAATGGGGCTGTCCGAGGCCAATCAGGTTCTGTCGCTCAATGGCCTGCGCCACCGTGTCAAATTGCGCACCGATGGCGGGCTCAAGACCGGGCGCGATGTCGTCATCGCGGCGATCCTGGGGGCAGAAGAGTTCGGCATCGGCACGCTCTCGCTGGTGGCGATGGGCTGCATCATGGTGCGCCAGTGCCATTCGAACACCTGCCCGGTGGGCGTGTGCGTGCAGGACGAGCGGCTGCGTGCCAAGTTCACCGGCACGCCTGAAAAGGTCATCAACCTGATGACCTTCATCGCCGAGGAAGTGCGCGAGATTCTCGCGCGGCTGGGCTTCCGCAGCCTCGACGAGATCATCGGCCGCACCGACCTGCTGCGTCAGGTCAGCCGCGGCGCCGAGCATCTCGACGATCTCGATCTCAACCCGATCCTCGCCAAGGTGGATGTCGCCAGCGACCAGCGCCGGTTCAACCTCGACACCTGGCGCAACGCGGTGCCCGACAGCCTCGATGCGCTGATCATCAAGGATGCCAAGCCCGTGTTCGAACGGCGCGAGAAAATGCAGCTGACGTACAATGTGCGCAACACGCACCGCGCGGTCGGCACCCGGCTGTCGGCGGAGATCACGCGAATCTACGGGATGAAGGCGCTCGACGAGGGGCATGTCCGCATCCGGCTGCGCGGGTCTGCGGGCCAGTCGCTGGGCGCGTTCCTGTGCCAGGGGATCACGCTGGAAGTGTTCGGCGATGCCAACGACTATGTCGGCAAGGGGCTGTCGGGGGGCACGATCATCGTGCGGCCCACGGTCAGCTCGCCTCTGGTCAGCCATGCCAACACGATCATCGGCAACACTGTGCTCTATGGCGCGACGGCGGGCAAATTGTTCGCCGCGGGCCAGGCGGGCGAGCGCTTTGCGGTGCGCAACTCTGGCGCCGAGGTGGTGGTCGAAGGCTGCGGCGCGAACGGCTGCGAATACATGACCGGCGGCACCGCGGTGATCCTGGGCGAGACCGGGGGCAATTTCGGCGCAGGCATGACCGGCGGCATGGCGTTCGTGCTCGACCGGCATGATCGCTTCTCCGGCCAGGCCAATCCCGAATCAATCGTGTGGCAGCGGATCGACAGCGCGCACTGGGAAGACCGGCTCAAGGGGCTGATCGCTGCGCATATCGAGGGCACCGACAGCCAGTGGGCACAGGAGATCCTGCGCAACTGGGATCGCTATCTGCCGCAATTCTGGCAGGTCTGCCCCAAGGAGATGCTCACCCGGCTGGCCCATCCGCTCAGCGATGCGGTGGCGATGGAAGCAGCCGAATAGGCACCTGCACCCCAAACAGAAACCCCGCCTGCAGCCTTGGGGAAAGGGCTGCAGGCGGGGTCTGTTTTGAGCCGCTGTCGGTTACCCGATAGCGGTCAGCAGGCCGTCGCTCAGAAGTTGAACGCCAGGCCGCCGGTTACGCGGGTGGTGTCGAAGCCCAGGGTGTCGGCCGTGACGCGCAGCGCGGTGTTGGCGCCGATCTTGTACTGGGCACCGACGCCGACGAGATAGTCGCCGCTGGTGTCATCGAAGCCGGCCGGGGCATTCACGCCGGTCGCACGACGAACGTCGACATCGACCCACTGATAGCCGCCGCGCGCGAAGATCTGGCCGCTCTGGCCAACACGCACGCCGATCTTGCCGGTGGCGCCATATTCGCTGTCGATGATTCCCGAGCCGAGGTTGAAGTTGCCTTCGGCACCGACGATCAGCGTCGGGCCGACGGGAACGTCGACACCGGCGAACAGGCCATAGATCGGGCTGCCGTCCTTGCCGAGCGGGTTGTTGCCCAGGTCATGATAGCCGCCCTGCGCGCCGACATAGACTTCGGTCTGGGGCGCGTCCTGCGCCATTGCGGGCGCCGACAGGGCAAAGGGTGCCGCAGCAAAGGCTGCAAAGGCTGCGAGTTTGATGGGGGAGAGTTTCTTCATTATTGTGTCCTTCATTGGACGTCGGGTTCAACGCCGACGCCCCACCCGGTTAGACTGCCAAGGCGGACTACAAGCTGAACGAAAGATGCTGTCAATCGACAGATTGCTGCGGTTGGTCGTAATAAAATGACAATCTGTTCATCTTCGCGATTTCTGGCGGACGCTTTTCGCGCATCGGTTTTTTCCACCGGGAAAATGAGTGCTCGCCCGTTCGCGGCTGTGGACGCCTGCCTGTTGCTGGGGCATGGATAATGCCATGTGGCAGTTGTTCCAGTTTCCCTTGTGTCCGTTTTCGCGAAAAGTCCGGCTGCTGCTGGGGGAAAAGGGTATCGGCTATGAGCTGGTGCGCGAATCACCCTGGGAACAGCGCGACGAATTTCTCGACATGAACCCCGCCGGGCGCACCCCGGTGATGCGCCACCGCGATCGCGACCAGACCCTGTGCGACAGCTGGGCGATCTGCGAGTATTTCGAGGAAACGGTCGAGAAGAACCCGATGATCAACGGGTCCGCCGACAACCGCGCCGAGATCCGGCGGCTGGTGGCGTGGTTCGACGAGCAGTTCTTCGGCGATGTCGTTGCGCCCCTGATGCACGAACGCATGCGCAAGCGGCTGATCTATCGCCAGCCGCCCGATGGCCGGGTGCTGCGCGAGGCGATGCGGCTGGCGAACACCCACCTCGATTACATCGACTATCTGCTCGACCATAATGCGTGGATCGGCGGCGCGACGATGAGCCTGGCAGACCTGGCCGCTGCTGCGCATATCTCGATTGCCGATTATCTCGGCGGGATCGACTGGCTGGCGCACGCCCAGACCGCCGACTGGTACCGGAAGTTCAAATCCCGGCCTTCCTTTCGTCCGCTGCTGGCCGAACGGATGGAAGTGATCAAGCCGCCCTCGCACTACGAAGAAGCGGATTTTTAAAGAGAATCTCCCCTACCGCCTGCGGGAGGGGCAGGTTCAGCTTGCTGAACCGGGGTGGGCCTGAAAGCACGACGTTGGCGCAGGCCCACCCCGTCTTCGCCTTCGGCTCAGCCACCCCTCCCGTAAACGGGAGGGGAGAGGCTCGTTCTTACGCGCTCAGCGCCATTTCGCGGCCGATCTGGTAGCGCTTCATCTTTTCGACAAAGGTCGTGCGCTGCAGCATGACAAGCCGGGCGGCGGCCGAGACCACGCCGCCGGTCGATTCGAGCGCTTCGATCAGGACGCGCTTTTCTTCGTTCTGCAGATGCTCGCGCAGGTCCATCGGACGGGCAAAGCGCGGGGTGGGGGCCATCGGCGCGGCCAGCGCGACCACGTTTTCGGGCAGTTCGACCGCGACCGGTGCGGCGATTGCGGCGCGCGCCGAGCGGGCGGGGCGCAACAGCATCGCCATCTGGTCGGTGCCCACTTCGATGCCCTGGAAGAACACGGCAGCGCGCTCGACCAGGTTCTTGAGCTCGCGGACATTGCCCGGCCAGTCGTGCGCCATCAGGATGGCGAGCGCCTCGTCGGTGAACACCGGGGGGTTGTCGCTGGCAAAGCCGCGCGACAGGAAATGCTGGACCAGCATCGGCACGTCCTCGACCCGGTCTGCCAGCGCAGGGAGTTCGATCGGCAGGACGTTGAGCCGGTAGAAAAGGTCGGCGCGGAACCGGCCTTCGGCAATTGCGCTTTCCAGGCACTGGTGGGTCGCCGCGATCAGGCGGACATCGACGTTGACGTCGTCGTTGCTGCCGATGCGGCGGACCTTGTGGTCCTCCAGCACGCGTAGCAGGCGGACCTGCATGTCGAGCGGCATCTCGCCGATTTCGTCGAGGAACAGGGTGCCGGTGTTGGCGGCTTCGAAGTGGCCGATGCGGCGCGCCATGGCGCCGGTGAAGCTGCCCTTTTCATGACCGAACAGTTCCGATTCGATCAGTTCGCGCGGGATGGCGCCGCTGTTGACCGCGATGAAGGGTGATGCGGCGCGCGACGATGCGCGGTGCAGGGCATGTGCGACCAGCTCCTTGCCGGTGCCCGAAGGACCGGTGATCAGCACGGAAGCGCGGGTTTCTGCGGCGAAACGGACCAGACCGCGAATTTCGCGGATCGCGGTGCTGTTGCCCACGATCATGTCTGCCATTGCCAGTGCGTCCAGCGTTTCCATGTAATTTGCCCCGTTTTCCATTCATGGCGGTCGTTACCGCCTTGGGTTAACGATTTAGGGGTAATTCGTTAACGATGCGTAAAGCCGTCAGCCCGGGTGACAGATTACGCCAATTTTTTGACAGGGGGCAGGCGGGGGCTGTGCCAGATCCGGACGCGCGGCAACCGCCGCAGATCAGCGCTTTTCGGCGGGCTTGGCGAGCGTAAAGCAATGCTCGAAATCGACATCGGTGGCATCGTCGTCGGGCGCGCGGGCCTTTTCGCGCGCGTCGATCGCCTCGCGGGTCTCGATGAAGCGCCGGTCGGCCTCGTTGCCGCTGAGGCCTTCGTCGCGCATCTCGTCGCGCGCGCGCGATTCGAGCACCGTGGCCAGAGTCTTGAGATCGCGTGCGGTCGCCGAATCGCCTTCGCGGCCAGCGACCTCGTCAAAGGCGAGCTGCAGATAGATCGCGCATTGCAGCATCGAGGGCGGCGGCGGCAGCGGCACCGCAGCGTCGAGCTTGGCAAGGCACGGGGTCATGATGGCATCGACCACGCCCGCCGGATCGTTGGATTGTGCCGCCTGGGCCTGCAGGTCCTCGACGATCCGGGTAAGTGCCAGCCCAACCGCGTCGTCGTCCGTCGCGGTCTCCGTGACGATCCGCTCGGCGGTGGCGACGAAATAGCTGCGGCCGCGCACTACCAGGGTGGGATAGGCGAGCGCAGAGGTCACGCCGCGCGCCTGTTCGGATGCGATGATTGCAAACGCCGCCGCGCAGGTCAGGTCCTCGCGCTGCGCCGGTGTCAGCGCAGGAGCCGAAACGGGCGCGGGCGCAGGGGCGGCGGGGGCAGCCGGAACGGCGGCGGTTTGCAGGCTCAGCAGCAGCAACAGGCTTTTCATGCTGCCGCTTATGCGCACCCGCCCCGATGCTGTCACCTGATTTCGCGCGAGGCATCCCGCCACGATATGACAGCCGCGTTGCAACGCCGATTGTCAGCGCATCGCAGGCCGGGCATAGGCTTGCCGCCATGATCCTGCGTCATCCCCGATCGTTCGCGCTGCTGGCTGGCGCCCTGTCTGCCACCGGCTTTGCGCCTTTGGGGCTGTGGCCGGTGACGCTGATCGCTTATGCGGTGCTGATCCACCTGATCGCCAGCGCACCTTCAAAGCGCGGCGCGTTTGCGCGTGGCTGGTTCTTCGCGGTGGGGCAGTTCAGCATCGGCCTCAACTGGATCGCGCATGCCTTCACCTATCAGGACACGATGCCGGCCTGGCTGGGCTGGGTCGCGGTGGTCGGATTGTCGCTCTACCTGGCACTGTTCCCGGGATTTGCGGCGCTGTTCGCCAGATGGCTGGCGCGAGGCGAGGAGCGCAGCGCAGACACGGCGTTCGTCCTCGCCTTTGCCGGACTGTGGCTGGTTACCGAATGGATGCGCGCCTGGGTTTTCACCGGCTTTGCCTGGAACCCGCTGGGTGTGGCCGCGCTCGAGGCGGGCTGGGCATCGCGGCTGGTGGGCACCTATGGCCTTGGCGCGCTGGTGGTGCTGGCCGCGGGCGCGGTATGGCTGCTCACGCGCAGGCAGTTCATCGCGGCGGTGGCTATACTGGCGGGCGTCGGCGCGGTGACCGGCGCGGGCTGGCTCGCTCAGTTCGGCAACGCAGGCTTCAGCGATACGCCGATCACCGTGGTCCAGCCGAACAACGACCAGAGCCAGAAATACGACCCGGTCGAATCCGCGCGCAATTTTGGTCGGCTGACCCGGCAGACCATCGATCGCAAGGCCGCTGGCCCGCGCATCGTGTTCTGGCCCGAGGCTGCGATCGAGGACTTTCTCGAGGACGGGTATCCGCGCCGATACATGTACCCGGAAACCGCCGCGGGCGTGCGCGCACGGCTTGCTCGCACTGTCAACGATGGCGACCTGCTGGTCACCGGCGGGGTCAAGCTGGACTTCGACCGCAACGGCCAGCCGATCGCTTCGGCCAACAGCGTGTTCGCGCTGTCCAGCCAGGCCGAGATCCTGGGCAGCTACGACAAGAGCCATCTGGTGCCCGGGGGCGAGTATCTGCCTTATGAGGAGATCCTCGGCCAGATCGGCCTGTCGCGGCTGGTCCCCGGCACGATCGGCTTCACGCCCGGACCCGGCGCGCAGACGCTGGATCTCGGATCATTCGGGCGGATGGGGCTGCAGATCTGCTACGAGATCATCTTCTCGGGCGAGGTGGTCGATGCCGCCAACCGCCCCGATTATGTGTTCAACCCCAGCAACGATGCCTGGTTCGGATCCTGGGGCCCGCCGCAGCATCTGGCGCAGGCGCGGCTGCGCGCGCTGGAAGAGGGCGTGCCGGTGATCCGCTCGACCCCCACAGGAATTTCGGCGGTGATCGATGCCGATGGCCGGCTGCTCCACAGCATCGCGCACAAAAGCGCGGGCCATATCGATGCGATGCTGCCGCGCCCACACGGCCCGACCCCGTTTGCCTTGTGGGGCAACCTTGTGCCGCTGGCGTTTGCGGGCGTGCTGCTGCTGTTGGCGGTTGCACTGCGCGCATTCCGTCGTTAAGGGCGATCATATAAGGAATTCTTTATATGTGCCTGCCGGGGGGTTTTCCGGCATGCCCCAGCAAGAAGGCGACCCATGCGCAAGAGCTTCCTCTTCACCTCCGAATCCGTCAGCGAAGGCCATCCCGACAAGGTTGCGGACCAGATTTCCGACGCCGTCGTCGACCTGTTCCTCTCCAAGGATCCCTATGCACGCATTGCATGTGAAACGTTGACCACGACCCAGCGCGTCGTGCTTGCCGGAGAAATCCGTTGCAAGGGCGTCTACGAAAACGGCGAATGGGCACCGGGTGCCAAGGAAGAGATCGAGCAGGCCGTTCGCGCCACCGTAAAGCGCATCGGCTATGAGCAGGACGGCTTCCACTGGGAAACCTTCAGCTTCGAAAACCACCTGCACGGCCAGTCTTCGGAAATCGCGCAGGGCGTCGATGCCAAGGACAACAAGGACGAAGGTGCAGGCGACCAGGGAATCATGTTCGGCTATGCGTCGGACGAGACCGAAGACCTGATGCCCGCAACGCTCGACTATTCGCACAAGATCCTCGAGCAGCTCGCGCACGATCGTCACAACAAGGTCGTCGATTTCCTCGAGCCCGACGCCAAGAGCCAGGTGACCTTGGCGTATGAAGACGAAAAGCCGGTGCGCGCCACCGCTTTGGTCGTCTCGACCCAGCACGCTCCGGGCTATTTCTGGCACGAAGGCAAGGGCGATGCGGACAAGTACAAGAAGCTGTACGACCACGTCGTCGCCGTGATGCACAAGGTTCTGCCCGAAGGCTTCATCACCGATGAAACCGCGATCTACGTCAATCCGACCGGATCGTTCGAAATCGGCGGCCCCGATGGCGATGCCGGCGTGACCGGACGCAAGATCATCGTGGACACCTACGGCGGTGCATCGCCGCACGGTGGCGGCGCGTTCTCGGGCAAGGACCCGACCAAGGTCGACCGTTCGGCTGCCTATATCAGCCGCTACATGGCCAAGAACATCGTCGCAGCCGGCCTTGCGCGCCGCTGCACCATCCAGCTGTCCTACGCCATCGGCATCGCCGAGCCGCTGTCGCTTTATGTCGACACGCACGGCACGGGAACGGTCGCCGACGACAAGATCGAGGCAGTTCTGCCGCAGCTCGTTCGCCTGACGCCGCGCGGCATCCGCGAGCATCTGGGCCTCAACAAGCCGATCTACCAGAAGTCGGCTGCTTATGGTCACTTCGGCCGCAAGCCTGAAGGCGACTTCTTCCCCTGGGAGAAGACCGACCTGGCCGACAAGCTGAAGGCCGCTCTGGCCTGATCTTTTCGAACTGAACACAAAAGGGCCGGGTCATCATGCGATGACCCGGCCCTTTTTGTTTGCTCACCGGCAGGTGACCCGGCCTGTTGCCGTCATCCTGGACTTGTTCCAGGACGCATCGTGCCCCCAAGAGCCGAAGCCACAATCCGGAGAAATGGGCCCTGAAACAAGTTCAGGGTGACGAAGATGGTCCCGTCCCGGCGAGGATGAACCTCAAAGCTTGCCGAACTTCGCCTCGAACCCGGCGATATCGCCCTTGGCGAGGAAGCCGGCCTGTTCGATCCAGGCATCGCGGGTGATGCGGCCCTTGAAGGTGCCGAGATAGGGATCGACCTCGGCGACATCGGCGGCGGTCCAGGTTGCGATCTGGTCATAGCGCGACACGCCAAGTTCGCCGAGCAGCGTGTTCAGCTTGGGGCCGATGCCCTTGATCTTGCGCAGGTCGTCGGGCTCGCCGATGGCAGCGGCAATCCGCGGCGTGCCGCTCGCCTGGGCTTCCTGGGCCTGGGCAGCGATCTGGGCGTCGACATCGGCGGTGGAGAGTGGTGCGACCGTGGGATCGAGCGCTGCGCCCATCGTCGGGACGATCGCAGGCGGAGCTTCGACCGCGCCGTGGCCATGATCGTCGTGGCCATGGCCGTGATCATGCCCGGCGTCGTGGTGTCCGGTGCCACCACTGCGCCCGACCAGCGCCCAGATGACGATCATCGCGACGACCACCAGTGCGGCGATCAGGAAAAAAAGCTGCTGTCCATCCATGGGAAATCGAGGCCTTTCATCAACGCTGCCGCCTTGAACCGAAGCGGCGCGGCTCTGCCCATATCGGCTTCAGCGATTCGTGACCAGTGCCGCGGTGCGTGCCAGACCGGATTGCCGGCGGCTCAGTTGAAGCGGTCGCGCTCCTCGTCGATCTGGTCCTGGATATTGCGCGCATCGGCGCAGGCGCGCTCGTCGCCGTCATCGCATTTGCGCAGCGCCTTGTCGCGCTGGCGCTGCAGCTTGCCCAGCCGCTCTTCCGCCTTGCGCATCGCGCGGCCGCGGTTCTCGTCGGCTTCCGACTGGCTGGTGGTGGCAAGGTCGACGCCCTTGGAGACGATCTTGACCGGGGCGGTGACCACCGCACCCACGGCGCTGGCGATGCAGCCAGAGAGCGCAAGCGGCGCCAGCAACACGAGCGGATACAGGAATTTCATCGATTCGACCCTCCGGCGCGCAGATCGAGCGCCCGCGCGCCTGCCTGCTATAGCCCGGCTGAGCCGATGCTGAACCGCTATTTCAGCAGGTCGAGCGCAAAGGCGCGAATCTCCGCGCCGATGTCCTCACGCTCCAGCGCGATGGCGATGTTCGCCTGGACATAGCCCGCCTTGGATCCGCAGTCATAGCGCCTGCCGGCAAAGGTCACCGCGTGGAACGGCTGGGTGCCGATCATCCGCGCCATGGCGTCGGTCAGCTGGATTTCGCCGCCTGCTCCCTTTTCCTGCGTCTTCAGCGTCTGCATGACCTCTGGCTGCAGAATGTAGCGGCCTGAAATGATGAGGTTGGACGGAGCGTCTTCGACCCTGGGCTTTTCGACCAGCCCGGTCACTTCGGTGATCGCGCCGTCCTGTTTGCCCGGAGCGATCACGCCATAGCTCGAAACCGCCTCGCGCGGCACCTCGAGCACGCTGATCAGATTGCCGCCGAGGCTCGCATAGGCATCGACCATCTGCTTCATGCAGCCGGGTGATCCGACCATGAACTCGTCGGGCAGGAATATCGCGAATGGTTCGTCGCCGACGATGTCGCGCGCGCACCAGATCGCATGGCCCAGCCCGAGCGGCTCCTGCTGGCGCACATAGGCGCAATTGCCGGGGCCAAGCCGGGTGGGTTCGAGCACATCGAGCGACTTGCCACGTTCGCGCATGGTGTGCTCGAGCTCGTACGCGATGTCGAAATGGTCCTCGATCGCGCTCTTGCCGCGACCGGTGACGAAGATCATCTGCTCGATCCCCGCCTCGCGGGCCTCGTCCACTGCATACTGGATCAGCGGGATGTCCACGACCGGCAGCATCTCCTTGGGGATTGCCTTGGTGGCGGGCAGAAAGCGGGTGCCGAGACCGGCCACCGGGAACACAGCCTTGCGGATGGGCTTCACGTCGTATCCTTTTGTCTACACCCCGACGACGCCCTGCCTTGCAGCGCGGTGCGGCACTGTCAAGGCGACAGTGCCGCGTCGGCGGGAGAGTGCAGGCCGGGCAGGGTCAGCCCTTGACCCGTGCGGCGAAGCTCTTGCGCAACTTTTGCAACTTGGGCGGGATGACGGCGAGACAATAGGGATTGCGCTGGCCTTCGCCATTCCAGTATTCCTGGTGATAGTCCTCGGCCGGATACCAGGTGGTCGCCTCCTCGATGGTGGTGACGATCGGCGCGGGCCAGTTGGGCTGGTTGCGGCTCATCGCGGCTTCCGCCTCGACCTGCTGCGCGGCATCAAGCGGGAAAATCGCCGAGCGGTACTGCGTGCCGACGTCATTGCCCTGGCGGTTGAGCTGCGTGGGATCGTGCGTCGCAAAGAAGATGTCGAGCAGGTCGGCATAGCTTAGCTGCTCGGTATCGAAGGTGACGCGGATCGCCTCGGCATGGCCGGTCGTGCCTGCGCACACCGCCTTGTAGGTCGGGTTTGCGACCGTACCTCCGATATAGCCGCTTTCCACCTTGCTCACCCCGATGACGTCGTTGAACACGGCCTCGGTGCACCAGAAACAGCCTCCGGCGATGATGGCGGTTTGTTGCGTCATGTGAAATCGTTCCTTTTCAATTCTCCCCTCCCGCTTGCGGGAGGGGTGGCCGAAGGCCGGGGTGGGCCTGAGCAGACTTTCGTGCTTACAGGCCCACCCCGGCCCGGGAAGCCGGACCTGCCCCTCCCGCATGCGGGAGGGGAGAGAGTGTGAGCTTTAGATAGCGCGCGATGCTCGCTGCACAAGTTCCTCAACCGGCAACAGGCGCCGCCGCCGCCGATTTCGCATCATCGTCCTTCTCGCCGCCGCGCGCGATCAGCAGGTACATCACCGGGGTGACGATGCGCGACAGCAGTGTCGACGAGATCAGCCCGCCGATGATCACGCTGGCGAGCGGCGCATAGAGCGATCCGCCGAAGATCGCCAGCGGCAGCAGCCCGCCGATGGCTGTGACCGAGGTCAGCAGCACGGGCAGGAAGCGCACCTCGCCCGCGCGCTCAATCGCTGCACGCAACCCCATGCCCTCGCGGCGCAGCTGGGTGGTGAAATCGACCAGCAGGATCGAATTCTTGATCTCGATCCCGACCAAGGCGACAAAGCCGATGATCGCCATGTAGCTCAGCGACGCACCCGTGACGAACAGCGCGACGAAACCGCCAAAGGTGCCCAGCGGGATGACGCCTGCCACCACGATCGTCTCGCGAAAACGGCCGAATTCGGCAACCAGTACCGCAAAGATGCCGAACAGGGCGATCAGGATGATCGGTCCCAGCCCGCCGAACACGGTGGCGATCGCCTCTGCCTCGCCGCCTGCCGATACGCGATAGCCCGGCGGCAGCTTGAGCTCGGCCACCTTGTCCATCGCCTGCTGGCTGATTCGCGAAGGCAGCGCGCCTGGCTGGGCATTGGCGGTGATCGTGACCGAGCGTTCGAGCTGATAGCGCTGGATCTGCGGGGGCACGCTTTCCAGCCGCGGGGTGCTGATCTGCGACAGCGCGATCGCCTCGCCGGTGCGGCTGGCGACATAGATCTGGTCAAGCGCGGAAATCGGCTGCGAACCGCTGAGCGGCAGGCGCACGACGACGCGGTAGCTGTCGCCCTCCTCATCGCGGAAGGCTGCAGCGTTCTCGCCCGACAAAGCCAGCCGGACCGCGCGGCGCGCTTCGCCCGGCGCGATGTTGAGCATCGCCGCCTTGGCCTCGTCCAGTCCGACGTCGAGATCGATGCCGTTGGTGGCAACGGGGTTGATCACGTCGCGCGCCCCGGGGGTCGCGCGCAGGATCGTCTCGATCTTCGCGGCCAGGCTGCGCAGCGTCTCCAGATTCTCGCCGGTCAGCCGCAGTGCCACGGGCGATGCGATCGGGGCGCCGTTCTGGAACAGCTCGACATTGAACCGCGCGCCGGGAATCGCCTCGAGCCGCTCGCGGATGCGCTGCACCATCTGCGGGCTTTGCTTCGGATCCCAGCGATCCATCACCGCGAAGACCTCGCCGAAATTGGGCCGCTGATCGAGCGCGAAGACGTTGTAGAACACCTGCGGGTTGGAACTGCCGACATTGGTGGCGCGCACTTTGATGGCATCCTCGCGCGCCAGCACCGCCTCGGCCTTCTTCACCAGCGCATCAGTGGTGGCGACCCCGCTGCCCTGCTCGGCATCGACGGTAACCCGGAAATAGGCGGTGTCGGCATAAGGGAACAGGCTGAAGCCCAGCACCGGGATGAGCGCGAACGCCGACAGCGTCAGCGCCATCGATGCCCACAAAGTCTGGCGCGGCTTGTCCAGCGCGCGGTGCAGGATCGGGCGGTACAATCGTTCGATCTGGTGGGTCAGCCAGCGCAGGATCGCGTTGCCCTCAGGGTCCTCGTCACGCGAGAGAATGCGGCTGGCGAGGAACGGGATGATCGTCAGCGAGATCACCAGAGAGGCGAACACCGTGAAGATGATAGTGTAGATGAACGACTGGGTGAACTTGCCCGCGCCTTCGGGCAGGAACAGCAGAGGGGTGAAGGCGAAGATCAAGACGCCGGTCGAGCCGAGCACCGCAGGCGTGATCTCGCGCGTCGCGTCGATCGCCGCGATCGACCGGCGCTTTCCCATGCGCAGGTGCCGCGAGATGTTCTCGGTCACCACGATCGAATCGTCGACCAGCAAACCCAGCGCGACGATGAAGCCTGCGACCGCGAGCTGGCTCAAGTTGAACCCCATCACGCTGATCGCCAGCAGTCCCGATGCCAGCGACAGCGGGATCGAGATCATCACGATAACCGAGGCGCGCCAGCCCAAGGGCAGCAAAGTGAAGATGACCAGGAACAATGCGATCGAGAAGTCACGGGTGAGCTCGCGCAGGCGATATTCGATGTCGCGGCTCTGGTCGAAGATCTGCTCCAGCCGGATATCGGGCGGGAAGCCCGCCTGCTGCCGCTTGAGCTCGGCATCGAGGGAATCGCGCAGCCGGATGACGTCGTAGCCATCCTTCTGCTGGATCGATAGGAAGATCGCGCGCTTGCCGTTGAAGCGGGTGATGTACAGTTGCTCGGCACTGCCCCAGTCCACCGTGGCGACATCGGCAATCCGCAGCAATGTGCCGTTGCCCGCGCGGATCGGCAGGTTGCGGATGGTTTCGAGATCACGATAGGCGCCGCCGGCCTCGACGTTGAAGCGTCGCCCGGCGCTCTCCACCGCGCCCGGCGGAAGCTCCGCCCCGCCGCGGCGCAGCGCATCGGCGATGGCCGAGGGTGGAAGCCCCAATTCGGCGAGGCGGCGGCTGTCGATCGAGACCTGCACCTCGGGCTGGGGCAGGCCGTCGATCACCGTGTTGCGCACACCCGGATAGCGCACAAAGGTATCGCGGATATCCTCGGCATATTTCTGCATCCGCCGCCAGCTGGCGGTCTCGCTGACCATGGCGAGCTGCAGAACCGCTGCCTCGGTGGTGCGCGCCTTGCGGTAGCGCAGCTCGGTGATGCCCTCGGGCAGCTGGTTGCGGATCGCGCTGACTTCGCGCACGACATCGTTGAAATACTGGTCGGGGTCGCCGTTCCAGTCGAATTCGGTGGTGATGGTCACGAAGCCGTCGGTGATTCCGGTGCGGATCTCGTCGATGTCGTCGATCCCGCGCAGCACCTCCTCGACCGGCTTGGCGATGGTCTGCTCGATATCGGCGGCATCGGCGCCGGGCAGCGCGATGATCACGGTGACCACGGGGATCGGGAAATGCGGATCGACCGAGCGCGGGATGGTGAACAGCGAGGTGAGCCCCAGCGCGGCGAGCAGCATGAACGCCACCAGGCTGAGCTGCCACCGGCTGATCGTGAAGGCGGCAAGGTTCATGGCGCGCGTCGGTCTGTCTGCACCGGAGGCGTCACCGGGCCGTCATGGGGGCGGGCGCGGGCTGGCGGGTCCGGCTGGGCTGGCGGGTCGCCAGCGGCTTGACCCGTGCGCCATCGACCAGCAGGCCAAGCCCGCTCGCCACGATCCGGTCGCCGGGCTTCAGCCCGCCGGTGATGACCAGCTGGCGGTCATCGATCCTGCCGATCTGCACCGCGCGCGCGCGCACCCGGCTGGCCTTGGCGTCGAGCAGATAGACAAAGCCTTCGCCTGCGCGGACGTTGAACACTGCGCTCGCGGGGATGGCGAGGCCGGTGTCCTGCGGCTGGGCGGCGACGCGGAACTGCACGGTGCCGATCTGGCCCGAGCGCAGACCGGGATTGGCGGGCAGCGCCACGGTCACCTCGAACGCGCCGGAGGTCGGGTTGGCGCGGGCGTCGATCTCGCTGATCGTGCCTTCGATCACCCCTTCGGCGAGGCCAGACAGCGTCACCTGCGCGGGCATTCCGGGGGTGAGGCGGCTGATGTCGCTGTCGATCATCGGCGCGCGCAGCACCATGCCGCCGCTGGTTTCGCCCAGCACCACGATCTGCGTGCCGGCAGCGACCACCTGGCCCGGTTCTGCTGTGCGCGCCAGAATGATCCCGCCCGATGGCGCGATGATCCGCGATGTGCCGCTGGCGAACCCTGCGTTGCTCACCTGCGCGGTTGCCGCGCGCGCCGCTGCCTCGCTGCGCTCGAGCTGGGCGCGGGTGACCCAGCCCTTTTCGAACAGCTGCTGGAAACGGCCAAGCTCTGCCTGCGCGCGCTGCTGCTCGGCGCGTGCGCTTTCGAGGCCGGAATTGACCTGGGTCGCATCGAGCGCCGCGATCAGCGCGCCCGGCACCACCCGGTCGCCCTCCTCAAACCGGATGCTGGCGATCTTGCCCGCGCTGGTGAAGCCCAAAGGCGTCTCGTAGCGATACCGCACCGTTCCGGCGGCGGTGATGGTCTTGGATGTCGCCGCCGGCTGCACGATCGCGAGCGTCACCGGATAGACCTTCTCGCTGCCCGAAGCGGCCGAGGCGGATTTCTCTTCCGAGCAGGAGGCCAGCGACAGCGCGGCCCAGGACAGCAACAGGCCCAGCGTCATTCTGGCGGCGACAGGGGAAGGAAAGCGCATATTGGGTTTCTATATGCAACCAGTTTGGCTGGCAAGCGTCAACCTTGGGATGATCCGCGAGAAACTGAAGTCCCCGGCAGGGGTTAGCAGATTGTTAAGCACGTCTGGCTAGCTCTGGTGACCGCACTCCTGCCGGAGTTGCCTTTGGGACCAACCGCACCATGTGGCGCACCGCTCAACTGAAATCCCAGCATGAAGCCTGTCTGGCCATCGTTCAGGACATCCAGTCCCGGTCCACCCACATCGCAGACCGCCCCGGCGCGGTCGAAATCACGCTCATGCTGGCGCGGCTGACCGGCATCCTGCGCATCCACCTCGCGCTGGAGGACGAGATTCTCTATCCGGCGCTGCGCAAGTCGAGCCACCCGCGCACAGCGGAGATTGGCGAACGCGCATGGCGCGAGATGGGCGGGCTGGCCGATGTGTTCCTGGACTTTGTCGATCGCTGGAAGCGCGCTGATGTGCTGCTCGCGCAGCAGGCCCGGTTCCGCAGCGAATCGGCCGAGGTGTTTACGGCGCTGGCGCAGCGGATCGACATGGAGCACCGCGAGATCTACCCGCTCGCCGAGCAGATTGCCGCGACGCGCGCGGCCTGATCAGCGCGGCCGGGTCCACAGCCCCTCGCGGCTGACCGGATCGGGACGCGATGCCGCCTGCCAGCCGCTGCGCACCAGCCAGCCGATCTTCTGCCCGCCCGTGGTGATCACCCGGTGATCCCAGGCCTGCGCGCCGCGGCGGCGCACCTCGCGGGCGATGTCGCCATAGATTCCCGCTGCAGCCAGCACCGCCCAGCGCGCGCGGAACGGCAGCTTTTCCGCCCCCACCCGCGCCGATGCCTCGTGCGCCTCCGACCGATCCGCCAGCCGCGCCGCCAGCGGCACCAGCTGCGAGCGAAGCCAGGGTTTCATGTGCTGGCCCGGCGGAATGTCCATCTCTGCCAGCCACTCCATCGGCAGATAGCAGCGCCCCACCGAATCGTCCTCGGACAGGTCGCGCGCGATATTGGCGAGCTGGAACGCCAGCCCCAGATCACAGGCGCGGTCTAACGTGGCGTCGTCCTCGGGATCGACCCCCATCACGATCGCCATCAGCAGCCCGACGGCCCCTGCGACATGATAGCAATACTGGTAAAGGTCGTTTGCGCTGCGCGGGCGCCATTCCTGCGCGTCGAGATCGAACCCGTCGATGACATCGAAGATATAGCGGTGCGGCAGGCGGCACTCGGCAGCGACCACCGCCAGCGCGGCGAAGGCCGGGTCGTCGGTCGGCGCGCCTGCGAGCGCAGCCTGGGTCTGTTCGCGGATATAGGCGACGCGGGCGTGCGCATCGGTGACCGCGCTCATGCCATGGCCCATGTCCTGCCCGTCGGCGAGGTCGTCGCACTTGCGGCACCAGGCATAGAGCAGCCAGGCGCGCTCGCGGGTGGGGGCATCGAACAGCTTCGAGGCGAGCGCGAAGGATTTGGAGCCGCGCGCGATCGAATCGCGGGCGTAGGCGACGAGGGCGGCGCGATCAAAGCCCCTCCCGCTGAGGGGAGGGGTTGGGGTGGGGGTGGGGGAAGGAGTCACAGCCCCGCCCGATCCTTCAAAGATCATCCGCCGTCATCGCGAAGATCGTCCGGTGCGGCTGGTACGCTTCCATCTTGTCGAGCAGCCCGTCGAGCGTCTCGTCGACGATCAGGATGTCGGCATGCTGCGGGCGGATGAAGCCGACCTCGATCATGTGGCGGTTGAAGGCGATCAGCTGATCATAGAAACCGTTGATGTTGAGCAGGCCGACCGGATCGGTGTGATAGCCCAATTGCGACCAGCTGATCGCCTCCCACAATTCGTCCATCGTGCCGACCCCGCCGGGCAGCACGACAAAGCCGTCGGCCAGATCGGTGAACTTCTGCTTGCGTGCGTGCATGCCGGGGACGACGTGCAGCTCGGTGCAGCCCTGGTGCGCGACCTCGGCCTGGACCAGAGCTTCGGGGATGATGCCGATCACTTCGCCGCCCAGATCGAGCGCGGCATCGGCCACTGCGCCCATCAGCCCCAGCCGCCCGCCGCCATAAACCACGCCGATCCCGCGCCCGGCGAGCGTCGCGCCGACCATGCGGGCGTTCTCGATATAGACGGGGTCGGAGGGCGTGGCGGAGCCGCAATAGATGGCCAGGCGCTTGAAGGGGGCGGTCATGGTAAAGGTTCCCGGATCAATCGGAGGTGTGCATTCTGCAAGATCGCTTAGCCTTCGACAGGTCCGGCGCAAAGGCGAATTGGCAGCGGCACAGTGTTTTTCGATCCCCTGCCTTCGCAGGGGAGCCGATCATTTCACATACTCGGGCTCACTCCTGCGGCAGGCCGTCGGCGATGTCGTAATAATCGCCCTGATCCGCGGTGAAGATGTGAACGTGCAGGTGCGTGCCAGTCGGCGCATCGAATGCGCCCATCGCCACCGCCAGCGAATCGCGCTGTGGCGGGTCCCAGAACAGGAAACTGCCGCAGGTACCGCAGAATCCGCGCCGCACCTTGGGGCTCGACTGGTACCAGCGGATATGGCCCGCGCCGGTGATCGCAAGTTCGCTGCGCTTGACGTCGGTCGAGGCCCAGTAATGCCCAGATTGCTTGCGGCACTGCCCGCAATGGCACGCATCCGGGCCCTTGAGCGGGGCCGAGACGGTGAAGATGATCGCACCACAGAGGCATGATCCGGTGTGCATGATATTTGCTCCGTTCTCAAATCCTCCCACAGCTTGCTGGGGGAGGGGGACCGCCCGCGCAGCGGGTGGTGGAGGGGAAGCGGGATAGTGCATCATTGGAGGCGAAGCGCAACACCGCCTCCCCTCCACCACCGACCTCTGGTCGGCGGTCCCCCTCCCCGAGACAAGCTCGAGGAGGATTTGAGTGTCAGAGCATATCCTCGAGCATCAATGCAGCCGTCGCCTTGGCGCTGCCGACCACGCCGGGGATGCCCGCACCCGGATGCGTGCCTGCGCCCACGAAATACATGTTCGGGATGGCATCGTCGCGGTTGTGCGTGCGGAAGTACGCGCTTTGCGTCAGCAGCGGCTCGAGGCTGAACGCGCTTCCCAGATGCGCGTTGAGATCGTTGCTGAAATCCTGCGGCGTGTAATGGAAGCTGGTGACGATTCGCTCGTGGATATCCGGGATCAGCCGGTGGCCGATCTCGTCGAGGATCCGCTTTTCGTAGATCGGACCCATTTCCTTCCAGTCGATCGGCAGCTTGCCCTGATGCGGCACGGGGGAGAGCACATAGAAGGTGCTGTGCCCCGGAGGCGCCATGCTGGGATCGGTGACGGTCGGGTGGTGCAGGTACAAGGAGAAGTCCTTGGACAGCACGCCATGGTCATAGATATCGTCGAGCAGGCCCTTGTAGCGCGGACCGAACAGGATCATGTGGTGCGGAATTCCGGGCCAGTCACCCTTGATGCCGAAATGCGCAACGAACAAGGAGGGCGAGAACTTCTTCTTCTTGAGGCTCGCCGCCGCGCGCTTGCCGCGGCCCGATTTGCCCAGCAGGTCGCGATAGCTGTGCACGATGTCGGCGTTGCTGGCGACCGCGTCGAAGCTGTCACGCCAGCCGCTCTTGGTCACCACGCCGGTGACCTTGTCGCCCATCGTCTCGATCTCGGTGACCGGATCGCTGAGGCGGATGGTGCCGCCGATCCGCTCGAAATGCGTGACCATGCCTGCGATCAGCTTGTTGGTACCTCCTCGCGCGAACCAGACGCCGCCGTCCTTTTCCAGCTTGTGGATGAGGGCGTAAATCGAGCTGGTCTTCATCGGGTTGCCGCCGACCAACAGCGTGTGGAAGCTCAAGGCCTCGCGCAATTTCTCGTTCTTCACGAACGATGACACGATCGAATAGACCGAGCGCCAGGCCTGATACTTCATCAGCGCGGGCGCCGCCTTGATCATGCTGGCAAAGTCGAGAAACGCCTTGTGGCCGAGCTTGAGATAGCCCTCGTCGTGCACGCCGGCACTGTAGGTCAGGAACTTCTCGTAACCCGCGACATCGGCGGGGTTGAGCTTCTCGATCTCGGCGCGCAGGCTCGCCTCGTCGTTCGAATAATCGAAATTGGTGCCGTCGGGCCAGTTGAGCCGATAGAACGGCATCACCGGCATCAGCTCGACGTCCTCGCTGATGTGGTGGCCCGAAAGCGCCCACAGCTCCTCGAGGCACGGCGGATCGGTGATCACGGTGGGACCGGCATCGAAGGTGAAGCCGTCCTTTTCCCAGAAATAGGCGCGGCCGCCCGGCTTGTCGCGGCCTTCGATAACGGTGGTGGCAATTCCGGCAGATTGCAGGCGGATGGCGAGCGCCAGCCCGCCGAATCCCGACCCGATGACAGCAGCTTTCTTCACGTGATAATTGGCCCCTGGTTGCGACCCGAATGCGCGGGCAGATTGAGCAGCACTATAACGTTACGTGGCCGATGATCCAGCAGATGCGCAGATTTTAAGCCAAAAGTTGCGACCGCTGCGCCCGGGTCAGCGTTGCAGCACCGCCATGCCGCTACGGGTTGCGGCCAGCAGCGCGGCTGCGCGCTCTGCCGGATCGGCAAAACCGTCCCTGAGCGCCCTGGACCGCAGCTCGATGCTGAGCGGAATTGCCGATGGCAGTGCATCGATCAATGCGCGCAGCGGCAGGCCTCCGGTGGCAATGTCGAGCCGCAGGTCGAGCGCTTCCTCGATGATGGCGGGCACATCCTGCGGCAATGGCCCCAAAGCTGCGGCATCGCAGAACTGCGCATAGGGCAGCAGGCGCGGATCGACGCCCTGCAACATGGCCGGAGTGGCCCCGGTGCGCGCGAAATGCAGCGGATCGATCAACAACCCGGCGGCGGGATGGTTGGTGCGGCTGATGACATCGAGCGCGGCGGCGAGCGAGGCGATCTCGGTAAAGGCGGCAAACTCCAGGCATACCCGCATCGCCCGATCGGCGGCGTGTTCGCACAGCCGCCGCAGCTTGTCGGCGCTGGACTGCGGGTCGGGGTCGGAGCTGACCACCAGCACGTTGCGCGCGTCGATCGTGGCACCGGCATCGATGATTCGCAGATGATCGGGATCGTCCGCGCCGGGCTTCAGCCAGACGACCTCGACATCGAGCACCACGGTCCCCGCGTCCCGGGTGCGGGCGCGAACCTCTGCAGCGGTCGCCGCCGTCCAGGTCGATGGCTCGACCCAGATACCGACAGCGGGCCATCCCGCGGCAATGGCTGCAGCCGCAGTCTGCTCGGGCGAGAATTCAGGCAGAACGCCCGATGCCAGCGAGAGCAGATGGCCGCTCATGCGGTCATTGCGGGTTCAGGGCGGCCATCGCAGCCCCCACCGAGGCACCGATCTCTTCGGGGCGCGGATTGCGCCGCAGCGTCAGCCCGCCATTGGCGTGGATATTCTGCCCCGTCACGAAGGTGCGATCGTCGCACAGCCACAGCACGGTGTGCGCGATATCGTCCGCGGTGCCGATCCGGCCCAGCGGATATTCCTTCGCGAACGCTGCCTCCAGCCCCGGGGTCGCTACCGCGCTTGCCGCCATCGGCGTGGCGGTCAGCCCCGGCGAGACGACATTGGCGCGGATGCCGTTTGGACCATACTGGTTGGCAAAGCAGCGGATCAGCGCCTCGGACCCCGCCTTGGTGCCGATATAGGCGGCGTGGTCGTAAATCAGGCATTGCGTGGTGGCAGACGAGATCTGGATGACCGATCCGCCGTTCGTCATCGTGCGCAGGCACGCGTTCAGCATGTGGTGGACGCCGGTGAACTGCAGCGCGACCATTTGCGCGAGATCGTCATCGGTCACATCGGCCCAGGACTTCATCAGCCCCCAGCCGGTGGCGTTGATCGCGATATCGACGGTGCCGTGCCGCGCGGCGGCGCCATCGAACAGCGCGTCGACGTCTGCGCGGCTGGTGAGGTCGCAGGTCACCGCCTCGCCGCCGATCTCGGCTGCCAAAGCTTCGATCGGTTCGCGCTTGCGCCCCGAAACGATGACCTTCGCCCCCGCGCCGGCAAGCAGCCGTGCGATCACCTGGCCCATGTTGTGCTCGCCCGCCGCACCGATGACGATCGCGGTCTTGCCGGTCAGGTCGGTCATGCTGCGGCCTCGCTCACAAAGCGCGCGGTGGCGACGCCATCGGGTCCGTACACCGGCTCTTTCAGATCGAAGCGGTACTTGCGGGTATCGGCGTTCAGGATCGTGAACTGCGAAAGGTGCAGCAGCATCCCCTGATAGGCGGGGCCTTCGAGATGGAACTGCAACTCGTCGGCGCTGTCCCACTCCTCGAACACATGCACCCGGCCCGGATCGTGCGGATCGGCGGTCCAGGCGTAATGACGGCAGCCGGGCTCGGCGAGCGCCATCGCGATCAGGTCGCGCGCGCCAGCGAGCGCGGTGTCGCGGTTCCCGATCGGAAAATCGACCTCGCCAGCAATTACAATACTCATTTGGCCTGTGTCTCCTTGAGGATGCTGAAATGCCGCTCGGCAAAGCGCCAGCCATCGGCGGTGCGGGTATAGACATCGAGGTACTGGCCGATCGGGCGGCTGACCGATCCATCGGCGAGTTCGAGATATTCATGGGTGTAGACCCGGCCCGTCGCGCGGTCGCCATCGATCAGGATGCTGCCGACCTGCGCGAAGAATGCCACGAACGGGAAGCCCGCCATCGCCTGCGTCCAAAGGGCGACGATCGCCTCGCGCCCGCGGACCTCGGTGCCCGCGAGGTTCCACAACGCATCCTCAGTCCAGGTCGCGCCCCAGTCCTGCGGGTCACGGCGGAACACCGCGTCGGTGTAGCTGTCGATCAGCGCGCGGATCGCGAGCTGATCTTCGCTTGCCCCCCGAAAGCCGCTCACGGCAGCTGTCCATTCAGATACTTGTCCATCGTCTGGTGGAATTGGCGGATGCGGCCTTCCTGGTAGCGGCCTAGTTCGACGCGGTTGTTCGCCGACGCGATCAGGCCCTCCTGCACATAAGGCAGGTTCTCCATATCCTGGTCGAAGACCTCGCCCAGCGCGCCCCATTCGGTGACCGTTGCCCAGGGCTGATCCGGTCCAAGAAAGCGCATTTCGGCGGCTTCGGGAATAGCGCCGTCCTTGGGCTTGCGGCCCAGCAGCCGCACCTCCATCAACGTCGCGTTCTGGTCGGGCCAGGGGCGCCAGCGATAGACGATGTTGGGCACGAACCCGCCCCAGGGCGAGAGGTTGGGGAAGATGTTGTAGGTAAACGCATCGAGCATCTCGCTGTCCGATATGTCCGAGCTGTCATAGCCCAGGGCGTCGAGATAGTTGGCGCGGTTGGTCTCGGCCATCGCGGTGCGCGCGGTCTCGCCATCGCCAAGCTTGCGACCCTCGAGCGAGGCCGAGCGGCCCGATGTGCGGCTGAACGCTGCGATGATGTCGTCTTCGCTGAGGTTGTCCGCCGCCAGATGCGGGCTGGGCAGGCCGAACGGGGTGAGCGCGAGGTTCGCATGGTCGCCCCACATCGAGTAGCGGGTGTTGGCGTCTCCGGTGTACGGCAGGATCTGCGGGTGGGTGACGATCGAGTGCCAGGCCTCCATGAACGCCTCGGACACCGCCTTCCAGTTGGCGTTGATGACCTTGCCCACCCACAAAGCGGTATAGCATTCATCGAGCCGCCAGCGGCTGAACCGGTCGTAGACTTCTGCGCCCATATAGTCGCGAAGGCTCACCTGCGTGCTGCTTTCGGTGACGTAGATAAAGCCCTGCCAGCGCTCGACCCGCAGCTCGGGCAGGCTCATGTCGCGTTCTTTCAGGTGCTGGAAATCCCATTCGCACGGGATGTGCTTGATCGCGCCGTCGGTC
This sequence comes from Blastomonas sp. RAC04, assembly GCF_001713435.1. Lineage (NCBI taxonomy): Bacteria > Pseudomonadati > Pseudomonadota > Alphaproteobacteria > Sphingomonadales > Blastomonadaceae > Blastomonas > Blastomonas sp. RAC04. Next base: position 2,903,321 of record NZ_CP016460.1, on the reverse strand, counting down.
TTCCAGGCAAAGCCGTGGAACGGGCAGGTGAGGTCGTCGGCCGAGCCGCTCTCGGTGCGCAACTTGCGACCGCGGTGCAGGCAGACGTTGTGGAAGGCCTTCACCGACCCGTCGTCCTGCCGCATGATCAGATAGGACCGGCCGACATTGTTGTAGACGACATAGTCGCCGGGCTGCAGCAGCTCGTCTTCGCGCGCCGCCATCTGCCAGACGTTGGGCCACATGTGCTTCTTTTCGGCCTCGAAGAATGCGGCGCTGGTGTAGCGCTCGGCGGTGACCGGCTCGGTGCCGAGATCGCGCCAGTTGTCGCCGCGCACCTCGTCAGGAACCGTGCGGCTGTCGAGGTCGAGGATCTCGTCGACGGTGATCGCCGGGCAGCGGTCGGCGGGGTAGGTCCGGCTCGCATCTTCCATGGGGTACTCTCCTCGTTCGTTCTGTTCTTTTCGCGCGTCAGGGAAGCCTAAATCGGCATCCCGATCGCCTCGGCGATATGCTGGTGGACCGCCTGCGGTGCGCTTTCGTTGGCGCCCAGCACGACGTGGAAATCTTCAGGCGCGGTCTTCAGGTTCGCATAGCCGTGGCTGGCGACGCGATAGTCCTCGGTCTGCACCACCTCGGCAGTGGCATCGTATGCCATCTCGCAGACGCCGCGATATGCCTCGTCGATGATCCCGAACGGCGCGTAAACGCCGAACTGGCAGCGGGTCTTGCCGACGCCATCGGGGAACAGCCGGAACACCTGGGTGAAATACACCCCGGGGGTCACCGCGCCGAAGAAGATCACGGTGTTGGGGAACAGGTAATGCACCCCGCCATATTCGGTGTCGGGCCATTCGGCCTCGTCTCTTCCGACCAGATCGCCCACCGTCTTGTCGGGGAAGCTGATGCGGTGGTGGCGGCCAAAGCGTTCGAGCACCGATATGTCGTTGTAGTGCGTCTGGCCGATGGTCGAGGCGTGCAAGGCGGCGAAGTGATAGCCCTCGCCATAAGTGTCGAGCGCGAATTTCCAGTTGGACTCGGCGTGCAAGATGCCCTTCTTCACCGGCACCGCGCGGTGCAATTCGATCAGCGCGAGCTGGTCAGCGAAATCGCCCAGATGCGCCGCGGCATCGATCGGTTCGCCCTCGGATGCGCGCACAATGATCAGCCCCAGATGCTCGGTGCAGGGCAGTTCGAGCAGGTCGCGCGCGCCGATCTCGCAATCGGCAAAACCCGCCTTGCCCGGCTGGCCGACGAGCTTGCCCAGGTTGTCGAAGGTCCAGGCGTGGAACGGGCAGGAGATGCGGCTCGCCTTGCCGGTGAACGGCTCGGCCTGTTCGACCAGCTTGGCGCCCCGGTGGGTGCACAGGTTGCGGAAAGCGCGGACCACCCCGTCCTTGCCGCGAATCACCAGGATCGAAGGGCCTGCAGCGTCGAACACCAGATAATCGCCGGGCTCGGGGATGTCGCCGGTCAGCCCCGCGACCAAGGGCTGCCCCAGGAACAGGTGCTCGCGCTCGGCCTGGAAGCGGGCTTCATCGATATAGACCGACTTGTGCAGCGGCAGCGGGCCATCGGCCATGTCGGTGGTCTTGTTCGCTACATTGGCGACGATCCTGCGGCGGATTTCGCGCGCACGCAGCTTGCGCGACGCCGCCCAGTCGGGCGTCAGGCTGTCGGACGGATCGCGCTCGGCCATGCAAGGCCCTCCCAAATTGGACAATGGCAATTGCGGGCACCATGCCAGAAAGGGGCAGGGCAAAGACACTATTGGTTTAGTCAGTGGAGACAGCGCCGCCATGAGCCATCCATCCATCTCCGCCATCGGCAAGCCGATGCAGATCGCGTTCGTGCCGGCTGATTTCGACGCCGCGCTCAAGCACTGGACTCAAACGATGGGGGTCGGCCCGTTCTTCGTGATGGAGAACATCGTGCTCGAGGATGGGCGGTTCATGGGTGCGCCGTCGGACTGCCGCTTCACCATCGCGCTGGCGCAATGGGGCGATGTCCAGATCGAGCTGATCCGGCAGGACAATGATGCGCCCTCGATCTACCGCGGCGACTATCTGCCAACAGGCGGGGCGATGCATCATGTCTGCCTGCTGACCGACGACATCGCAGGCGCCCGCGCGGCAGTCGAGGCGGGCGGCGGGCTGGTGCTGGTCGAGGGCAAGGTGGGGGCGGACGGCGCGGTGGTCTATGCCGATTGCGGCCCGGCATCGACCCGGCCCAATGCGGGGGCTATTGTCGAGATATTGCAACCGGCGAGCGGAAGCGAGGGGTTCTTTGCGATGATCGCAGAGGCGGCGAAGGGCTGGGACGGGACGGAGCCGGTGCGGGTGCTGGGGTGATCCCTAGCTCTCTCCCCTTCAGGGGAGAGAGCTGCGTTTCTCAATCGCTCGCGCCCAGATACCCCAGTTGCCCGGCCTTGAAGATCGTCTGGCTGCGGTTGACCGCGTCGAGTTTTTCGCCCGCGCGGTGGATGTGGTAGCGGATGGTGGCGTGGCTGCGGTCGAGGATCATGCTGATCTCCTTGTCGGTCTTGCCGATCGCCGCCCAGCGCAGGCATTCGACCTCGCGCTTGGACAGCATGCAGTCCGCAGGGATCCGCCGCTTGGTGCGCATCACCATGACATAGCCCGCGATGAACCGCCGCGTCATCGCCGCCATCAGGTCGGCGTGCTTCTCGAACGGCTCGGAAAGGTCGGTGAGGTCCTTGTCGAGCGGGGTGAAGCTGACCGATCCGATCTGGCCGAAGGGCAGGTGGATCGGCACCATGATCGCGGCATGGCACAACGATCGCTTGCGGAAATCGGTGAGGTCCATCTCTTCGAGATATTCGTTGCGCCAGCGCCCGAACATGCCGTGCTCGTTGCACCAGAACGGCTCGCTCTCGTAGCGGCAGGCGCGCGGCAGCGGCGAGTTGAGCGCCAGCCTTGTATCCTCCCACCAGCGTTCGCCATCGGCCATCCAGCCGAAGATTTCGCCGTTGATGATCGCTCCGTCGGCATCGATCATCGGTTCCTTGGACGAGATGTCGTCGCAGGCGGCGACCCTGAACCCACGCGTCTGCGACATCTCGTGCAGCGCGACCGCGGCATCGTGAATGTCTTCGACCCGGCGGATGGTCACCCGCTGCGCCAGCGTGTTGACCGGGTTGTTGCGGCCCTCTGCTTTCTCGGTGAAATGACGTGGTGTCTCGATCATGGTCTTGCCTTTGATTCGATCCTGCTCTCCGCCCCGAAGAGTATGTCAGACCGGGGTACAACGCTACGGAATGTTGGCATTCATGCGGCTTTTGGCGCGGAGTGTGACATATTGTGCCACCACGCGGTCAATCGGTGGTCCGCGCGGCCTTGTCCTTGTCGTTTGCGCCGCGAATCTGCGACGCCATGTCGGCCCATTGCGCATCGTCCATCCGCGACAGGCTCTGGTAGAAATTGCCTGAATTGGCCTGATAGCCCGCGCCGTCGATGGCGATGGTCTGGCCGTTGATATAGTCCGCGCCGCGCGCCATCAGCAGCACGGCCAGATTGGCCAGTTCGTGCATTGCGCCGACCCGGCCCATCGGGTTGGACCGGTCGGCGTTGCGGCCCTGCATCCCTTGCGCATTGCCAGGCGACAGCCGCTCGGTCATGCCCTTGGTGGGGAAGGTGCCCGGCGCAATCGCATTGAACCTGAGGCCATAGCGGCCCCATTCGGTGGCGAGGCTCTGCGTCATCACGTTGATCCCGGCCTTGGACATCGCCGAGGGCACGGTGAACGGCCCGCCGTTCCATACCCAGGTGGTGAGGATGGCGAGGAAATTGCCATGAATCTGCTCGGCGATCATCCGCTTGCCGATGTTGTGCGTCATGTAGAAAGTGCCGCGAAACACGATGTCCGAGATCGCATTGAAGCCGTTGACGCTGAGGTCTTCGGTGCGGCTGATGAAGTTGCCCGCCGCGTTGTTGACCAGACCGGTGAGCGGCCCGTGCTGCGTCCAGATCTGTTCGACCATCGCATCGATTGCATCGGGCTTGCGGATGTCGCAGGCATGCGCTCCGATTGTGCCGCCGTGCCGGGTCATCAGTTCGTCGGCGGTGGCTTCGAGCACCGCGCCGCGCCGTCCGCAGATATGCACTTCGGCCCCCAGATAGGCGAATGCCTCGGCCATCACCTTGCCCAGCCCGGTGCCGCCGCCGGTAACGAGGATGCGCTCTCCTGCCATCAGGCCTGGGCGGTACATGATCTGGGTGATGTCCATGGGGGTCTCTCCTTGATTGTTGTTTTCTTTCTCCACTCCCGCTCGCGGGAGGGGTGGCTGAGGCGCAGCCGAAGCCGGGGTGGGCCTAGTACCAATGCCGTTTCAGGCCCACCCCGGCCCGGGAAGCCGGGCCTGCCCCTCCCGCCTGCGGGAGGGGAGAGGGTTGCAACTGGCCGCCTTCGCTCACAACCCCAGCACGGTCTTGGCGATGATGTTCTTCTGCACCTCGTCCGATCCACCGAAGATCGTCCACGCGCGCGAGTTGAGGTAGCGGCCCGCGGCCATCTGCGCATCGACCGATGCCACCGGCTCGGGTGCCTCGTTGCCGTAGAGCGGGCGTTCGGCGGGGAGCTGCAGGCCATTGAGGCCGTGGATCTCCATCGCCAGCGTGTCGAGCTCCTGCCTGAGGTTCGCTGAGAACAATTTGACCAGCGATGTCTGCGGCCCGGGCGGGCGGCCCTTGGCGATCTCGGCGAGGATGCGCAGCTCGCTGATCTCGAACGCCTGCGCGCGCAGCCGCAGCGAGGCAAGCTTGCGCGCGATCACCGGATCGTGCGCGACCGCGCCGTTGGTGCCGCTGGGCACGCCGCCCGCAGCCACCATCAGCCGGTCGATATCGACCAGCAATTTGGGCGCGAAGCACGATCCGCCGCGCTCGTTTTCGAGCAGGAACTTGGCGATGGTCCAGCCCTGGCCTTCGTCGCCGATGCGGTTGTCGATGCTGCTTGCGGCATCGTCGAAGAACACCTGGTTGACCTCATGGTCGCCCGCCATGGTGATGATCGGGGTGACGGTGATGCCGGGCTGGTCCATCGGAACGAGCAGAAAGGTGATGCCGCGCTGCGCCGACACGTCCGGATCGGTGCGGACCAGGCAGAAGATCCAGTTGGCGTAATGCGCGTGCGTGGTCCAGATCTTGGAGCCGTTGATGCGGTAGTGGTCACCCTCGCGCACCGCGCGCGTCTTGAGGCTGGCAAGGTCCGATCCCGATCCCGGCTCGGAATAGCCCTGGCACCAGTAATCCTCGGCCGAAAGGATGCGCGGCAGGAAGCGCGCCTTCTGGTCCGGCGTGCCGAAGCGGCAGATCACCGGGCCGACCAGCTTGAGTCCGAGGACCGGCAATGCAGGCGCGCCGGCATAAGCGCATTCCTTCTCGAAGATGTAGCGCTGCACCGGGGTCCAGCCGGTGCCGCCATCCTCGACCGGCCAATGCGTCGCCAACCAGCCCTTCGTATGCAGGATTCGCTGCCATTCGAGGCCGATGTCGGGCTCGACGAACACGCCCGGCGTGCGCCGCGCGCCATCGATCAGGCGCTCGGTCAGGTGAGTTTTTAGGAAGTCGCGCACCTCGGTCTGGAAGGCGAGTTCATCGGGGGTGAAATCCATGTCCATGCGTCAAATCCCGCCAGTTCCGGTCGCCCAGAGGATGCTGCGGCGCAAGAGTTCGTAATAGATGGGGTAGTTCCACGCGCATTTCTCGGGATGCGGGTAGAAATCCTGCATGCCCGGCAGATCGTAATGCCCGCGGCAATGCCCCAATGTGTTGTAGAGGATTCCGCCCGCACCGATCGCGCGGGTGTAGATCACCGGGACGATCGTCTCGGGCCAGTTCGCATCGACAAAGCCGGTCGCCTCGCCCGCAAAGCGCGTCTGCGCCAGCGTGCGGATGTCGCTGACCTGTTTCATCAGATACAGTTCGTCGACCACATCGAAATCGGCGATACCCCGCGTCACGTCGTGGTCGCCGTCGACGATCTGAACCGTGAACGGCGCGCCGATCGGCGGGTGCGCCTTGAACTGCGTGCCCAGCATCTGCATCACATCAGGGCGTTCCTCGGGGCTGTCGACACCGGCATCGGTGAAGCGCAGGATCGAGTTGGTGCCGTGCAGCGCCAGCCAGCGGCCACCGTTTTCCAGAAACGCGGCGATCGCCTGAGCCTCCGCCTCGGACGGCATCAGGTCGCAGGTATAAGTGACCAGGAAACGGCACGCGGGCAGCCGCTCGGCAACGCCGTTGTAGTCATGCGCAACGGTGGTGCGGATGTTGTCGTGCTCGGCGAGCAGTTTGAGCAGCTCGAGCCGGGCGAAGTCTATGTCGTGGTATTTTCCCGCCGCGACAAAATGCGCATCGATCCGTTCAGCCATGCCTCAATCTGCCCCTTAGCTGCGGAAATTTCCACCGCCATCGACGGTGAAGTCGACACCGGTGGTGAAGCTGGCCTGATCGGACAGCAAAAAGACGATGGCGTTGACCACCTCGGCCGCTTCACCGACGCGGCCCATCGGGTGGTTGGCGGCGAACATCGCCTCGACCTCTTCCACGGTGCCGGGGAGCGCTTCGAGATAGCGTTCGAACATCGGCGTGCGGATTGCGCCGGGGTGGACGGTATTGGCGCGGATCGGCAGCCCCTTTTCGGCGCAATCGAGAGCGATCGTCTTGGTGAGCGCAGTGACCGCCGCCTTGGACGCGCAATAGGCGGCAAAGCCCGAACCGACCCGCAGCGCGAGCATCGAGCCGATGTTGACGATCGCGCCGGGGTCGCCCGAGTCCGCGATCGCGGGGATCGCCGCGCGGCAGCCGTTGAAGGTGCCATTGAGGTTGATGTCGATGGTGCGCGCCCAGCTATCGAGATCGACATCGGTCACGGCTCCGGGCTCCGAAATTCCAGCGACATTGACCAGATGGGTCAGCTTGCCGAAGGTGGCGACCGCCGCCTGCACCGCCGCCTCCCATTGCGCCAGATCGCGCACGTCGAGCGACACCGCCATCGCGCGCTCGCCGAGCTCGGATGCCAGCGCCTTGGCCTTGTCGAACTGGATATCGCCCAGCACCACGCTGCCGCCCTCGGCGACGATCCGCCGCCCGGTCGCGCCGCCGATGCCTTCCGCCCCGCCCGAGATCAGCGCGACCTTGCCCTGCATAAGTCCCATATTCTAGCGCTCCAGTATCGCGACGGCGGAAAGGCCGGGCGCGCCATAGACATGGCTGTAGGCGGTCTTGGGGCTGCCCGGAACCTGCCGCGCGCCGCCGCGTCCGCGCAGTTGCACGGTGTTTTCATAGACCTGCCGCAGCCCCGACGCGCCGATCGGCTCGCCGCAGGCCAGGCAGCCGCCATCGGTGTTGACCGGAAGCCGCCCGTTGAGTTCGGTACGCCCTTGCGCCAGCCACTGCTCCTGCTCGCCATCCTTGCAGAAGCCGTTCTCGGCCATGTGCATGATCTCGGCGCCCGATTCGGTGTCCTGCAACTGTGCGACATCGATGTCCTCGGGGCCGATCCCTGCCGCCTCGTACGCTGCCTTGCTGGCCAGTTCGGTCGGCTTGCCGCCGCGCTCGACGCTGATCGCGGGGGCAAACACCTCGAACGATCCGGGCGGCCGGGTGCGCACCGCGATGCTGGCGATCTTCACCCCGTCCGCGCCAAGCTCGCGCGCCTTCTTCTCCGACGCGATGATCAGCGCCACCGCGCCCTCTGCCGGAGAGCAGAACATGTATTTGGTCAGCGGATCGTTGACCATCGGCGCATTGAGGATCGTGTCGAGGTCGACCGGCGAGCGCCGCCAGGCGTGCTCGCACAAGGTACCGTTGCGGAAGGCCTTTTCCGCGACCATGCCCAATGTCCGGCGGCTGATGCCGTGCAACTGCATGTACCGCTGGATCTTCATCGCGAAGAACTGCGTGGTCAGCATCATGCCGGTTTCGCCATACCATTCGGGCAGGCCCCAGTCGCCGGGCTTGGCGTTGAACGCGCCGCGCGGGTGCTTGTCGAACCCCACCGCCAGCGCGACATCGCATTGGCCTGAAGCGACCGCATTGCGCGCCGAGGACAAGGCGCTGCCGCCGGTGGCGCAACCGTTGGAAACGTTGATGAAGGGAAGTCCCGTAAGGCCAAGCTCATTGACCATGATATCGGCGTTGCCCGCGCCTTCGGAGCCGCCATAGGCGCATTCGATATCGGTCCAGTCCAGCCCTGCGTCCGCCAGCGCCTGGCGCACCGCGAACACGCCCTGATCGCGCCCGGACCGGCCGTCGGTGCGCCCGAACGGGTGGATGCCAGCACCGATGATCTGGACGTTGGTCATGCGCCTGCTCCTGCGGGTTTGAACGCAAAGGTCGACCGTCCCGGTGCGAACTCGGTCAGAACCATTTCCATCGCCATCCCGATTTTCAAGTCAGCGAGCGCGGCTCCCTCTATCCGGGTCTCGACGATCACCTGCCCCGGCAGCTCGACATAGCCGATCAGGAACGGCGTGAACGCTTCGGGCCCGGCATAAGGCGGTGATTTCGGGCGGAAATCCTGGCTGGTCCACGACCACAGGGTACCGGTACGCGAAAGCGCAACCGCATCGAAATGCTGCGCGGCATCGCCTTGCGGCATCGGGAAGACGATCTCGCCGCTGACGCGGTGTCGCCCGCCGATCAGCTGCGGTTCGGCTCCGTCGGTCCACAGCCCCACGGCCACCGGTGCGGGCGCGCTCATGCCGCCACCCTCAAGGCCTTGGGCGCATAGCTGTCGAGCCCGCTTGCCGGGTCCCCCAGCCATTGCGACAACAGCAGAACGCGCTTGTGCGCATGGCCGATCTCGAGCTCGTCGGTGGTGCCCATGCCGCCATGCAGCTGCACCGCCTCGCGCCCGATCTGCAGCGCGGCTTCGGCAACAATCGCCTTCATCCCCGCGATTGCCGCTGCGTCGGCTGATGTCACCGCGGCGATCAGCGCGCTTTTCGCCTGGTCGACCAGCGCATAGCAATCGACCATCCGGTGCTGGATCGCCTGGAAGCGCCCGATCGGCTGGCCGAACTGCTCGCGCTGGCGGACATAGGCAAGCGTGTCGTCGAACAGCCGCTGGGCGAGGCCTGCCATCTCGGCGGCGGCGACCAGACGCGCGGTGGACAGCACCTGCTCGACCGCAGCCCATGCGATATCGAGCCGGGCGTCGCGTACCACCTCGCACCCGCGCAGCTGCACTTCTGCGGCAATGTTGCCGTCGATGACCTGATAGCCCCGGCGAAACACGCCGGGCGCATCGGTTGCGATCACGAACAGAGCGGGCTCGCCATCGAGCACTGCGCTGACCAGCAGCCAGTCCGCCGCCATGCCGCCCAGCACGAAGGTCTTGTCACCGCTGAGCGTATAGCCCGACGCATTTTGCCTTGCGGTGGTGCTGCGCGGTGTGGTGACATGGCGTCCCTCGGGCTCGAACAACGCGAGCGCTGCGACCGCTTCGCCGGATGCCAGCGCCTCGATCACGGGATCGCCTTCGCGCAACGCCTTGCCCGCCAGCGCCAGCGGCAGCACCGCGTTCTCCAGCCAGTTGTCAGAGGATATGCGCTGGCCGAAGCTCTCGCCGACGGCGACGAGGTCGATCAGGCTGCTGCCAAGCCCGCCTCTGTCTTCGTCCAGCGCCATCGCAGTCAGCCCCAGCGCTGCCATCGCCTGCCAGCGTGCACGATCGATGCCGCCGGGATTCGCCCGCTGCGCCTTGCGCGTGGCGATGTCGCTGCCGTCCAGAAATCGCTCGACCGAGGCGCGGAACAGCAACTGGCTTTCGTCATAATCGAAATTCATGAGGCCAGCCCGAAGCGCACCGGCACCGAGGAGGGACCGCGCAGCATCATGTTGGGATGATAGGCGATTGCCGCCTCGTCGGTGAGTGTGATGGCGCTGATGCGCGGCAGCAGTTCCTCGAAGGCCACGGTCATTTCCTTGCGGCTGAGCATGTTGCCCACACACATATGGATGCCGCGCCCGAAGGCGAGATGCGTGCGCGCATTGGCGCGATCGGCGATGAAGGCGTCGGGGTCTGCGTATTTTTCCGGGTCGCGGTTGGCGGCGGCATAGCGCATCATCACCATCGCGCCCCTGGGCAGCGTCACCCCGCCCAGTTCGGCGTCCTGCTTCATCACCCGCCAGATTCCCGACGACGCGCTTGCCAGCCGCAGCATTTCCTCGATCATGTTGGGGATGATCTTGGGGTCGGCCTTGGCCTTGGCGAGCTCGTCCGGATTGCGCGCCAGCAGGATGATCCCTTCGGCGAGCGTCGCGGTGGTGGTCTCGTTGCCCGCGACCAGCAGCTGCTGGACGATCGACAGCAGTTCGCCATCGTCCAGCGGCCGCTCGCCATCGACCTGGGCGTGGACCAGATCGGAGAGCAGATCGTCGGTCGGGGTCGCGCGGCGCAGGTCCATCTGCGCCTTGATCGCGTGCTGGAACTCGACCACTTCGCGCGCGCATTGAAGCTCTCGCTCGAGCGGCACCATGCCGCCCAGCCGGTCGACGAACGCATCGGTCCAGCGCTTGATCGTGCCGGCATCCTCATGGGTCAGCCCCAGTTGCTCGGAGATCATCCGGATCGGCAGCGGAATCGCGAAATCGCGGACGAAGTCGATGTCGTCCTTGGCCAGCATAATGTCGATGAGGTCGTGCGCGATCTCGCGGATATGCGCTTCGAGCTTGTTCACCCTGGGCGCGGAGAAGGCGAGATTGACCAGCTTGCGAAAGCGCGTGTGCACCGGCGGATCGGCGGTCAGCAGCGTATCGACCTGCGGCCAGCCATCCTCGAGGATCGCCTTGACCTGCGGGTCTTCCGAGCGCGCGCCCGAGAGCACTGCCTGAAAGTTGTTCGAAAACTCGTCGGTGCGCGCGGTCGCCTCGCTGACAAGCTTGTGACTGAGCACCAGATACAGCCCGCTGGCCGCGTCATGATACACCGGCTGGCTGGGAATCATCGCCTGATAGAAGGCGAACGGGTCGGACAGCACGTCCGGATGGAAAAAGCTTTTCTGCTCTGCCGCCACCGTCACTGCCTGCTCCCGCGTTTCTGGTCTGTCATGTCCCTGTCATAGCCCGCGGTTGCAGCGAGCGGCGATAGTCGAAAATGCTAGGATGCGGCGAATGGCGTGCAATAACGAAAATTGCGCAATTTGTGTTATCGGGGTATAAAATGGGTGGGATAACAGCACAAGGAACAGGCGCATGAATGTATCCATCGGCGAACGCTGGGAAACTTATGTCGAGGCTCTGCTGAAGACCGGGCGCTATGGCTCGGCGAGCGAGATCGTCCGCGAAGGGCTGCGGCTGGTCGAGGAGCGCGAAGCCAAGCTTGCAGCGCTGCGCGAGACGATCGACGCGGCGATTGCCGAAGACAAATGGCACACGATGGAAGAGGTCGAAGCGCAGCTTGAGGCCGATCTCGATGCGTGGGAAGCCAAAGCTGCGAAGGTCTGATGCGTTCGCTCCGCATCAGTGCGAGGGCGCAGGCCCAGCTTCGGAAGATATCGGCCTATATTGCACGCGAAAGCGGCCATCGTGGTCTGGCCGATGCCTTCAGGCGAAGGCTTGTTCAAAAAGGGCGAAGGCTGGCCTCGCTTCCCGCCCCTCTCAGCTGTGCGTCATCACCCCGCCATCGGCGATGATGCCCTGGCCGGTGATGAAGCGCGCATCGTCGCTGGCGAGGAACGCGATGACATCGGCGATATCCTCGGGCTGGCCGAGACGCTTGAGCGCGGACTTGTCGCGATAATAATCCGCCGCCTCGCCGTTCTCGAGCATGCCTCGGGTCATTCCGGTGACGATGCAGCCGGGCTGAACGCAGTTGACGGTCACGCCATAGGGGCCGAGCTCCATCGCCAGCGATCGGGTGAAGCCCAGGATCGCGTGCTTGGACGCGGCATAGGCACCCAGCCCCGCATCGCCATAGCGTGACAGGATCGATCCGGTGTTGATCACCCGGCCTGCCCTGGACGCCTTGAGCAGGGCAAGGCACGCCTTGGATAGCCGCGCGGGCGCGAGCAGGTTGACGTCGAGCCCGAACTGCCACTGGTCATCGGTCAGTTCGTCGAGCGTGCCCACCGGGCACACCCCGGCGTTGTTGATCAGGATGTCGAGCCCGCCCAGCTGGCTTTGCGCGGCCGCCGCCAGCGTCGTGATCGCCTGGGGGTCGGCCAGGTTGGCGATGTGGTTGAATGTGCCCGCCAGCCCCTCGCTGCTGATGTCGCAGGCCAGCACCGTCGCGCCATCGGCGAGCAGGCGGCGAACCGTCGCCGCGCCGATCCCCGATGCGGCCCCGGTGACCAGCGCCTTGCGTCCGTTCAGTCTGCTCATGCTCGTTCCTTCGTGGATTGGAGGCAGGCCATCTGCGCAGCATCCATGCCGCATGTCCAGCCTGTCGGGTCGCGCGCCGTCAGGCGATCTTGAGGATCATCTTGCCCTGGTTGGACCCTTCGAACAGCCGCATGAACGCGGGCAGTGCGTTGTCGAGCCCTTCGTCGATATGCTCGTCGACCACCAGCCGTCCCGATGCTGCCCATTCGCCCATCTTCGCGCCACCCTCGGCAAAGCGCCCGACATAGTCCGCAACCAGCAGCCCGCGGATCGAGGCGCGGTGGACGATCAGTTGCCAGATGTTGCGCGCACCCACGGGGCTGGGCGCGTTGTACTCGCTGATCAGCCCGCACAGCCCGATGCGTGCGCCATGGCGCAGGTTCATCAGCCCTGCGTCCAGAATGTCGCCGCCGACATTCTCGAAGATCACATCGACGCCATCGGGTGCCACCGCCTTGATCGCGGCATCCAGCGCGGCCATGTCCTTGCCGCGATAGTCGATGGCGTGATCGAAGCCATAGCGATCCTTGAGCCGTGCGCATTTTTCCGCGCCGCCCGCGATGCCGATGGTCGTGCAGCCCAGGATCTTGGCGATCTGCCCGACCAGCGAGCCCACCGCTCCTGCAGCGCCGCTGACCAATACGACATCGCCGACCATCGGTTCGCAGACATCGATGAAGCCGAAATAGGCGGTCATGCCCACCGCGCCGAACAGCGAGAGATAGTTGGTCACCGATGGCACCGCATGCGGGTCGATCGGCTGGGTGAAGCCGCCCAGCGTGCCGACCGAATAATCCTCGATGGCGTTCAGTCCCAGCACCCATTGGCCCTTGGCGAAGCCCTCCGCGCGGCTTTCCTCGACCACGCCGATCGTGGTCGCGCGCACCGGGGCGCCCAGCGGGATCGGCGGCATATAGCTTTCCGCATCGGACATCCAGCCGCGCTGCGCGGGATCGAGCGAGGCATAATGGTTGCGGATCAGGAACTGGCCGTCCTCCAACGCAGGGATCGCCGATGTCTCGAGCGCGAAATCGGCTGCGACCGGCGCGCCATCGGGGCGGCGCTTGAGGATGAACTGGCGGTTGCTGGTCATGGTCTGCGTATGTCTCCGATAAAGGGAATAAGGGGTAAGGTCAGTCCGCCCCGCGGCCGCCGTCGACCAGCATCGCGGTGCCGGTGACCATGCGCGCTGCGGGGCTGGCGAGGAAGGTCGCGGCGCTGGCGATGTCTTCTGCAGTGCCAACCCGTTGCAGCGCGTTGCCGTCCATGACGAAGGCCTTGACCTCGTCGCTGTCGCCATAGGCGCCGGTGATCATCTCGGTATAGATCACTCCGGGATTGAGCGAATTGACGCGCACCTTTGGGTCCATCTGCGCGCCTTCCAGGGCGGCCACCCGGCTGAAATGCGTCACCGCCGCCTTGGCCGCGCAATAGGCCGAGCAATCGTCGAGCCCGATCAGCCCGGCGAGCGAGGAGATATTGACGATCGAGCCTGCGCTCCTGGTATCGCGCATCATCCGCATGCCGTATTTGGTCCCCAGCACCACACTTTCGACATCCGCAGTCCACAGGTCGCGGAACTCCTCGAGCGTGGTGTCGGGCAAGGGCTTGGAAAAGAACGACCCGGCCGAGTTGATCAGCGCGTCGACCGATCTGTGCGCCTTGGTCACCGTGTCGGCGAACGCTGCCCAGTCGCCTTCCGCCGTCACATCGAAGCTGTGAAATTCCGCGCTGCCGCCTGCGGCCTTGATCTGCCGGACGGTCTCCGCCCCGCGCTCATGGCTGCGCCCGGTGGCGATGATGTGAAAGCCTGCGCGGGCGAGGCGCAGCGCGGTCGCCCGTCCGATGCCCGATGTCGCGCCTGTGATGATGGCGGTCCGGGTCATGTCAGGCTCCATCCGCCATCGACCACCATCTGCGTGGCAGTCATGAACGAGGATTCCTCGCTGATCAGGAACAGGATGCTCTCGGCGATGTCCTCGGGCTCCTGCGGCACGCCCAGCGGAACGTCGGCCCAGTGCGCGGGGTCGTTCATCGCGCCTGCGGGCATCACGCCTTCGAGCAGCGGGGTCCGTGTCGGGCCGGGGCAGACGGCGTTGACGCGGATCATGTCGCCCTTGCGCCCGACCTCGACCCCGACCGCGCGCGCCATGTTGGCCATCGCCGCCTTGGCGGCCGCATAGGCGGAGATCGCGGGCGCCGCGCAATTGGCCATCACCGATGCGGTGAGCACGATGCTGCCCGTGGCGGGTTTGCCCCCGGCCTGCGCGCGCATCTGCGCCACCGCCTTTTGCAAGCCGATGAAGCTGCCCTCGACATGCACCTGATTGAGCCTGCGGAACCGCGCCATGTCCAGATCGATGATACGCTCGTAGTTGACGATCCCCGCGTTGGAGACCAGCGCATCGAGCCGCCCGTAATGGTGCACGGCAGCGGCGATGGCATTGTCCCAGTCGTCCTGGCTGGTGACATCATGGGTGAGGCCGATGCAGTGGCAGTCGGCGGCAACGCCCTGCATCCGCGCGCCATCGAGATCGGTGGCGATGACATGCGCGCCGCGCTCTGCCGCCAGCCTTGCGGTGGCAGCACCGATGCCAGAAGCCGCGCCGGTGATCAGCACCACCTTGTTCCTGATTTCGAAGGTCATGGGTTCAGATCCAGTTCGATCATGCCGTTTTTCTCTTGCGCCGGGTAATGCGAGACCCCGCAGTGTGCGGGCGGGCCCTTGGCCGCGCCGGTGGTGATGTCGAAGCGCGCGCCATGGTGCGGGCAGATGACATGCCCGCGCCGCACCCTTGCGCCAGCCAGCGGCAGCAGCGCGTGGCTGCACAGGCCATCGATCGCATGGACCCGGCCATCGCCATCGCGCACGACAAGAAATGCTGCACCCTCATGCTGCACAAAACGGGTGGTGCCCGGTGCAATATCCGACGGGGTCACGGGGGTGAAGGTCATGGCGCTTGTGATGGCGTAGAACGGGTTCGCCCGCAATCCTGCGCTTGTCCTGCAATGCACTTGCCCACCCTCAAACACGCATCACCTTGACCGGAATCGCGCTCTGCAGCGCCTGGCCGGTGATCGGATCGAAGCCGCTGGTCTCGCTGACCAGCCGGTTGGTCGATCCGCCGCGCACAGGGACCGCGTCCGGGCCGAAGTCCGGGTCGCCATAGCCGTGCGCCATCGAGATCACCCCGCGACGCAGGCCATCGGATGCCTTGGCAAGCGCGTGCACCTCGCCATGCGGAGAGGCGATGCGGATCATCTCGCCATCGGCGACGCCAAGGCCCGCCAGATCGTCGGGGTGGATGTGCGCCGGGTTGGTGGTGCGCTTGGCCGCGAGCGCGGACAGGTGCCCGCCGGTCGAATTGAAGCGGTGGCGGCTGCGGCGCGAGATCAGCCGGAAGGGAAAGCCCTGGCGCGCCGGATCGTCGCGGCCATAAGTGACGAGCTGCGCGGGCATGTCGCCGCCCGCCAGATCGAATCGCGCCTCGTGTCCGGGCTCTGCCGGTTCGACGACCGGGTGCTTGTCGTCATAGATCACCGCCTTGCCATCGGGGCTGTCGGCGCGGACCTGGCTGGGCGGCACCACGCAGCCTGCAACCGCCATGTCGAGAAAGGTCTGCTTGTCGGGACACACGTCCATCGGGCAGGGGCCCCCCGCCAGCGGCAGCCCAGTGCCCAGCCTTTTGGCGAGCCCCCAGAGCATCTCGTATTCGTCGAGCAGATCGCCCGGGCGCGGCAGCAGCGCCTCGGTGTAGCGCGCGTAGGGGATCTCGTACCACCATTCGGACAGCGACGAGATGTCGTCGCGCTCGAGGCACATCAACGGCGCGAGGATATAGTCCGAGCGGCGCGCCGAGACGCCTTCGCTGCGGATATCGACGCTGACGAACAGCTCGAGTGCATCAATCGCGCGCGCCATCTTGTCCTGGTCGGGAAAGGCCAGCATCGGGTTGCCGCCGATCGAGATCAGCGCCTTGATCTGGCCTTGGCCGGGGGTGAGGATTTCGTCGGCCAGCACGTTGCACGGCATCTCGCTCATCAGATGGGTGAGGCCGCGGAAGCGCGAGGCGGGAAAGCCTTCGCCCCACAATTTCATCGGCGGCGCGACCTGCGCGCGGCGCGGGGTGACCGGCGTGAAGATGCGCGGGATCGAGCTCTTCTCGCCCTCGCGGCAGAAGCGGCCGCACAGGATGTTGAGGCTGCTCACCAGATATTGCGTCAGCGTGCCGTTGCCCGCCATCTCCGGCCCCGTCCCGGTACTGGCCGAGCCCCTGGTGCCGCCCGCGAACATCCGGGCGGCGGCGACGAGGTCCGCTTCGCTGACGCCTGCGCGCGCGGCAGCGATCACGGGCGGGAAGCCGGACACAGCCTCTTTGAGCTCGGCCAGGCCATCGACATGGGCCTGCACGAACGCCTCGTCATACAACCGCTCCTCCAGGATCACGTGGATCATCCCCGCGAGCAGCGCCGGGTCCTCGCCGGGCTTTACGGGCAGATGGATGTGCGCCAGCGCGGCGACATCGCTGGTGCGCGGGTCGGCGACGATCAGCTTGAGGCCCCCCTCGATCGCATCGCGCAACCGGCGCGATGGCGAGAACGGGGGCAGGCCGCCGGGCGGGCCGTAATGCGAGACGATGGGATTGTTGCCGATGAAGAACGCGACATCGGCCTCGCCAAAGACATGCCCGCCGCCCTGCCACTGGCCGTACTGGAACGCGGTGTAGACCTTGGCGGGCTGGTCCAAGGTCACGCTGGTGTAGAAATGCCGGGTGCCCAGTCCTTGCGCAAACGCCATCGCAGAGGCGACGCCTGCGGAGTTCTGGAACGAATAGGTGCCCGCATAGATGGCGACGCTGTCGGGTCCGTGCTCCTCGATCAGCGGCTTGAGCTTCGCTGCGATCTCGTCGAGCGCCTGCTGCGTTGCGATCGGGGCGAAACCTTGCGCGCCCTTCTTCTGCGAAGCCAGCAGCCGTTCGGGGTGATGGTGCGCCTCGGGCAGCTGGCGGCCCTTGATGCAGGTATAGCCGCCGAACACCGGATCCTCCGGATCGCCCGACACGCGCACGACCGTGTCGCCCTCGGTCTCGACCAGGATCGCGCAATTGGCATGGCAGAAACGGCAGAAGCTGCGCTGGACCGGCATGCTGGTATCTCCCCTGGGCACGCGCCCGGCTGGCATGCCGGACCGGGCCGGCAATGCGGGCCAGCCTCGTGCTCTCATGCCCTTCACCCTAACCGATGCCGTAAGGGCCGCGACTGTCATTTTTGACACTTGAGGCAAACCTGTCCGCCGGTCATTTTTGCGCAACATGAGAAAATGGTGCGGACACGAACCGCAGCAAAAGGGGAGGCATTG
This sequence comes from Blastomonas sp. RAC04, assembly GCF_001713435.1. Taxonomy (NCBI): domain Bacteria; kingdom Pseudomonadati; phylum Pseudomonadota; class Alphaproteobacteria; order Sphingomonadales; family Blastomonadaceae; genus Blastomonas; species Blastomonas sp. RAC04. The sequence goes on along the minus strand of NZ_CP016460.1, from coordinate 2,885,636 downwards.
ATGAAGGTATCAACCTATCTGTCGGTTTCGGCATTCGCGCTGGGCCTTGCAACGCTGGCGGCACCTTCGGCTGCGCTGGCGCAGGATCAGGCGCCAGAGGGCGCCGAGGTAGCGCAGGAAACCGGGCTTCGCACCATCGTTGTCACCGCGCAGCGCCGCGAGGAATCGCTGCAGTCGGTTCCCGTCGCGGTGTCCGCGATCGATGCGCAGGCGCTTGCCACCGGCGCGGTGGACGACCTTCGCGACTTTGCCGGCCGCGTCCCCGGGCTGGTGGTCGATCCGGTCAATGCCGGGCCTTCGGCTGCCGCCATCGCCATCCGCGGCATCAGCTTCGAGGATATCGAAAAGAGCTTCGATCCCGCGGTCGGCGTCGTGGTCGACGATGTCTTCATCGGCACCAATACCGGGCAATTGCTCGATGCGTTCGATCTGGAATCGATCGAGATCCTGCGCGGACCGCAGGGCACATTGTTCGGCCGCAACACCATCGGCGGCGTGATCAACGTCCGCCGCAGCAAGCCCACCGGCGAATGGGGCGTGCGCGCCTCGATCGGCTATGCCGAGTACAACACCATTCGCGGACGCCTTGTCGTCAACACCCCGATGATCGGCGATTTCCTCGCGCTCAAGGGCTTCTTCTTCTACGACAACACCGATGGCTATCTGCGCAACGCGACGCAGAACAATCGCCGCACCAACGAATACGAGGTGTGGACCGCAGGCGTCACCGCGCTGATCACGCCGAGCGACAACATCGAGGCGGTGATCACCTATGAGCACATGGAGGAAGACGGCGAGGTCGCCACCGCCAGCGTGTCCAACGACCGCGACCTGATCTGCCTGCAGGTGCCGGTGCCGGGTGTCGGGCTGGTCCGCGCCTTCCAGATCCCGGGCAACCAGTGCAACCGCACGCCCACCAACAGCCGCCAGCTCTACACCGTGTTTGGCAATATCCAGACCCCGGTGCGCAACAAGACCGACGCGATCAGCGGCACGATCAATATCGAGCTGGGCGATTTCACGCTGACCTCGGTCACCGGCTGGCGCAAGAACAACGAGAGCGTGCGGCAGGATTTCGACTCCGCCTCGATCAACTTCTTCGATACGCTGCGCATCCAGAAGTACGAGCAGTTCAGCCAGGAAATCCGCTTTGCCGGCGACGTCACCGACTGGATGGATATCGTGCTGGGCGCCTATTATTTCGACAGCCAGTACACGCTGCGCCAGACCTCGTTCTTCGGATTTCTCGGCCCCAATGCCAGCGCCTTCCAGCTTTCGATCGGCGATTCCAAATCCTATGCCGGCTTTGCCGATGCGCGCTTCAAGCTGTCCGACAAGCTCACCTTCGGCGTCGGTGGCCGCTACACCCGTGACGAGAAGGCGCTGGTCACCAACTTTGCGCTCAGCCCCACCGGCGTCTGCCCGGTCGGCTTTGCCGGGATCACTGCAGCATCGTGCGTCGGGGCGGAGGATTTTGGCGAGTTCACCTATCGCGCCAGCCTGGACTATCAGTTCGAAGGCGGGCAGCTGGCCTATGCGTCCTATTCGCGCGGCTTCCGTTCGGGCGGCTTCAATGGTCGCGCCGCGACGCCGACCGCGATCGGCCCCTATCAGCCGGAAATCGTCGATGCCTATGAAATAGGCCTGAAGGCGGATTGGCTCGACCGTCGCCTGCGCACCAACATCGCGATCTTCCAGACCGATTATTCGGACAAGCAGGAAGAGCTGGTGCGTCCCACCCTGGCGCCGTTCAACGCCATCCAGGCGCAGGAAACCATCGTCGAGAACGCCGCCTCGGCCCGGATCAAGGGTATCGAGCTGGAAATTGTCGCGTTGCCGATCGATGACCTCGCGTTCAACTTCTCGGCGACCTATCTCGATGCCAACTACCAGAATTTCGTGCGCGGTGGCATCGACGTGTCCGATCTCGACCTGCGCCGTGCGCCGAAATATGCCTGGTCCGCCGGTTTCGATTACACCCGCCCGGTGGGTGATGGCGAATTCCGCTGGAGCACCATCTTCCGCTATGTCGACAAATACGCGACCTGCATCGTCACCGATGGGGCGCTGCAGGCGCAGGGCATCATCACCAACGAGCGCCGCTGCGAATCCTCTGAGCGCGAGATCCTCGATTCGACCCTGTCGTACAAGCACGACTTCGGCGGTGCGAACGTGACGTTCAGCGTGTTCGGTCGCAACCTGCTCGACAATCGCGGCCTGTCCAGCACGCTGCCGGTGGCCGGTCTGTTCACCTTTGCCGGTGTCCGTCCGCCCCGTCAGCTGGGCGCTGAAGTGATGCTCGAATTCTGATATACTGTCGCCCGCCATCCATTTGCACGGATGGCGGGCCCAGTCCCTAGACCACACCAACACGGGATCGCGACCGCGCAAGATATGGCCAAGCCCTTTCCGCCTCACCCCTATCTTCACGGCCATCATGCCCCCAACCGTTTCGAGGCCGACGCGCCCGATCTGGTGATCGAGGGTGAAATCCCCAAGGATCTCGCAGGCGTGTTCTATCGCAACGGGCCCGAGCCTTTGCACCCCACGCGCGGCGACGAGTATCACTGGTTCGATGGCGACGGCATGGTCTATGGCTTCTTCATCGAAGAGGGCCGCGTCTCGATGCGCAACCGCTGGGTGCGGACCGAGAAGTTCGAGCTCGAAAAGGCCGCAGGCGAGCGCCTGTTCGGCGTGTTCGGCAATCCGATGACCGCCGACCCCTCGGTGCAGGGCAAGCGTTACAACACCGCCAACACCAACATCATCATCCATGGCGGTAAATTGCTCGCGCTGATGGAGGGCGCGCCGCCGGTGGTGCTGAACCCGCGCGACCTTTCGACCATCGGCGAGGATCATTATGGCGGCACCATCTCCACCACCTTCTCCGCGCACCCCAAGATCGATTACGCCACCGGCGAGATGATCAACATCGGCGCGATGATCAACGGGCCGATGGGGGCTGCGGAGATCCGCTACGACGTGATCGACCGCACCGGCACGCTCACCCGCAGCCAGGTGATCCCGGTGCCGCACATGAGCCTGATGCACACCTTCTTCGTCACCGAAAACTGGGTGGTGTTTCCGGTGCTTCCGATCGACACGGACCTCGGCCGGTTCATGCGCGGCGGGCCGATGACCGCCTGGGTCAACGACCGTCCGTCGAAGATCGCCTTGATGCCGCGCCACGGCAGCGCTGACGATGTTCGCTGGTTCGAATACGAGCCGCGCCACATGTTCCACGAACTCAACGTCTGGGAGGAGGACGGCCGCATCATCGCCGATGTCGCCGCCGCCAACGGCACCGCTCTGTTCCCCGACGAAACCGGGGTTCGCGCGACGCATTCGGGCACCCGCCAGAGCCTGCGCCGCTGGACCATCGATCTCAACGCCAACACCGACGTGATCCGCGAGGAAGTGCTCAACGAGCGCGACCTTCAGTTCCCGCGTCCCGACGACCGGCTGATGACGCGAAAGACGCGGCAAAGCTTTGCCAACATCAACCTGGAATCGCGCGATGCCCGGGTCGAGGGGCTGGATGCCGCCTTGCGCTTCGACACCGTCACCGGCACGGAGGACATCTACCATTTCGGCAAGGGTGCAGCGGCGGGCGAGCTGATCTTCGCACCAAGGCTGGGCGCAAAGACCGGGCCCGAGGGTGAGGCGGACGGCTATGCCATGACCTTGGTCCACCGCGCCAATGCGCCGGGCAGCGAGCTTGCGATCTTCAACGCGCTCGATATCGCCGCAGGCCCCATCGCCCGCGTGCTGGTGCCGTTCCGCGTGCCCAGCGGCTTCCACTGCAATTTCTACCCTGCAGACGGCGATCTCTATGCCCGCGCGCTGGCGCACTGAGGGCCCGTGAGCATGATCGCCGACATGGTCGCGCGCGGCGCGGCCGCCACGCCCGACAAGCCCGCGCTGATCCAGGATGACGAGACGCTGAGCTATGCGCAGCTCGACGATCTGGTCTGCCGCTGCGTCGCTGCGCTCAAGGCCAGCGGCATCGGCAAGGGGGACCGGGTGGCATTTCTGGGCCTCAACACCATCGATTACGTGATCCTGCTGATGGCGAGCTTGCGGATCGGGGCGGTGACGGTCGCGGTCAACTGGCGGCTGGTGCCGCGCGAGATCGCCTATATCGTGAAGGACGGCGGGGCACGCTTCCTGCTGACGCAGAGCGCGGTGCTGGACAACGCGCTGGCGGTGCGCGCCGAGGCGGGACTGGCGACGATCCTGCTGGGCGATGGCGATTTCGAGGGTCGCGCGACTTTCCGGCAGTGGGTGCAAGGCTTTGATCCGGACCGCTCGCTGGCCGATCTGGCCGATGGCGATGTTGCGGTGCAGTTGTACACCTCGGGCACCACCGGTCACCCCAAGGGCGCACTGCTGACGCATGGCAGCCTCACCGCTTCGCTCAGCCAGGGGCGCAAGATCGGCGAGGACTGGGCGGCGTGGCTGGCAAGCGACGTCTCGCTGGTGGCGATGCCGCTGTTCCATATCGGCGGCACCGCCTGGGTGATGCAGACGCTCAACGGCGGCGGCACCGGGGTGATCCTCGCTCAGCCCGATGTCGCGGTGATCATCGCGGCGGTGCAGAAGCACGGCATCACCAAGATGTTCGCGGTGCCTGCGGTGCTCAACATGATCCTCAATCACCCGGATGCACAGGGCGCGGATTTCAGCTCGATGCGGGTGCTGCCTTATGGCGCCTCGCCGATCCCGCTCGATGTGCTCAGCCGCTCGATGCAGATGTTCCCCAATGCGCAGTTCGTCCAGATGTACGGCGCGACCGAGACCAGCGGCACGATCGTCTATCTGCCGCCCGAGGACCATGATGTCGCGGGAACGCCGCGCATGGCGGGTTGCGGCAAGCCGTTTCCCGATGTCGAACTGCGCATCGTCGGCGAGGACGGGCAGGACCGCGCGGCGGGAGAGGTGGGCGAAGTCTGGGTGCGCGCGCCGCTGGTGATGGCGGGCTATCACAACCTGCCCGACGCCAATGCCTCGGCGTTCGTCGATGGCTGGTACCGCACCGGGGACGCAGCCTATGTCGATGCCGGCGGCTATCTTTATCTGTTCGACCGGGTGAAGGACATGATCGTCTCGGGCGGAGAGAACATCTACCCCGCCGAGGTCGAGAACGCGCTGCATCACCACCTTGCCGTGCGCGATTGCGCGGTGATCGGCGTGCCCGATGCCCGCTGGGGCGAGGCGGTGAAGGCGATCGTCGTGCTGAAGGATGGCGAGAATGCCGATGAGGCGGGGCTGATCGCTTTCGCGCGCGAGCATATCGCCGGGTTCAAATGCCCCAAGAGCGTGGATTTCATCACCGAACTGCCGCGCAACCCTTCGGGCAAGGTGCTCAAGAAGGAACTGCGCAAGCTCTATTGGCAGGAGGGCGAACGGCAGATCGGTTGACGCGAGAAGTCTTGGCAATGCCGTAGATCAGCCGGTCCCCCGCGCAGGCGGGGGTCCATCTCCCGACCGTTGTGCCGGGTGACAGCTTAGGAGATGGGCTCTCGCCGTCGCGGGAGACCGGAAATTTTTGGGAGACGACAATCATGACCACCACCCGCCAATGGCTGATCGCAGGCCGCCCGCGCGGTCGCCCGGTTGAGGATAGCGACTTCGAGCTTGTGACCAAGGACCTGTCCGCGCCCGGCCCCGGCCAGATGCTGCTCAAGACGCATTATCTCGCTTTCGATCCCGCGCAGAAGGGCTGGATGGAGAACATCGCCGATTATGTCGCGCCGACCGAGATCGGCGAGGTGATGCGCGGCTCTGCGATTTCCGAGGTGATCGAATCGAATGGCGGCAAATTCCCGGTCGGCACGATGGTGATCGGATCGACCGGCTGGACCGAATATCACCTCTCCGATGGCGAGGGGCTGGTGCCGTGCGATCCCGCGCTGCCACCCACCGCGATGATGTCGGTGCTCGGCACCACGGGGCTGACCGCCTATTGCGGGCTGTTCAAGATCGGCAAGCCGGTGGCGGGCGATACCGTGCTGGTCTCGGGCGCGGCAGGGGCAACCGGATCGATCGTCGGCCAGCTCGCCAGGATCGCGGGATGCCGCGTCGTCGGCATCGCGGGCGGGCCCGAGAAATGCGCCTGGCTGGTCGAGGAGGCGGGCTATGACGCCGCGATCGACTACAAGGCGGGTGGCCTCAAGGCCGCGATCAAGCAGCATTGCCCGAACGGTGTCGATGTCATCTTCGACAATGTCGGCGGCGCGATCCTCGATGACATGCTGGCTCATATCGCGACGAACGCGCGCGTTGTCATCTGCGGTGGAATCAGCCGCTACGAGACCGGGCAGATGCCCGCCGGCCCGCAGAACTATTTCAACCTGATCTTCCGCCGCGCGACGATGACCGGGTTCATCGTGCTCGACTGGGCGGCGGAATTCCCGCTGATCCGCAGGCGGCTGGCCGGGCTGGTCAAGGATGGCAGGCTGACCTATCGCGAGGATATCCAGCACGGCTTCGAGAACGCGCCGCAGACGATGCAGCGATTGTTCTCCGGCGCCAATCGCGGCAAGCAGATGCTCAAGCTCTAGCCAATTCTCCACACAGGAGGGCACCCAACTCTCGCGAAGGCGGGGGCTGGCTGCTGCGCACGCGGCACCCTGATGGCAAACCGCGCAACTTTGTTGCATCGCAATATTATTAAGATGTTCTCAAGCTACTGGTATAGAACGATATTTTCGCAACATGCATAAACTGCAACCGAAGCTGCAAAAATAGCATTCGCAAATGCAACATTTCTCTTTGCAACCTATCAATCGCGCACTTAAGTACAGCGTGTAACCAACCAAAGCCCTGTTCAGGGGCCAATCCCTCCCCAAGATTGAAAGGAATGCTACCCATGACCATTCGTGCTTCCGCCCTGATCGGCGCCGTGCTTCTCGCAGCTACCGCTGCTCCCGCTTTCGCTCAGGACGATGCCCTGATCTCGAAGAACCAGACCATCTACGACGCCGAAGGCAAGCGCGTCGGCAAGGTGACCCGCGTTCTCGAGGACGGCTCGGCCCTGGTCATCTACAAGGGCAAGGTCGTGCGCATCGGCGCTGCGACCCTGACCGCAGACGAAGGCAAGGTTTCGACCTCGCTTTCCAAGAAGGAACTCGCGCGTCTGGATTGATCCGTCAATCCATTCGCCGACCGGCCATGTGCCGGAAGGTAAGGGGCGGGAAAGCACGACGGTGCTTTTCCGCCCCTTTTCATTTGCGGTGAAACCCGCTTAGGGTTGCGGCATGAAACTGACCGGACCTGCATCGCACAGCTTTTTCTCGCAGCGGCTCAAGCTGCATTATGCCGACTGGGGAAACCCCGACAAGCCGCCGCTGATCCTGGTGCATGGCGGCGAGGATCACTGCCGGTCCTGGGACTGGGTGGCGGGCGAGCTGATGGCCGACTGGCATGTCATCGCGCTCGATCTGCGCGGACATGGGGATTCGCAATGGACCGCCGACGGCAATTACCCGATCATGAACTTCGTCTACGATCTGGCGCAGCTGGTCGAGCAGTTCGGCTATGAACAGGTGACGATCGTCGCGCATTCGCTGGGTGGCAACACTGCGCTGCGATACGCCGGGCTGTACCCGGAAAAGGTGCGCAAGATCGTCGCGATCGAGGGTCTCGGCCCCAGCCCCAAGATGGTGGAAGAGCGCGCGCAGACCCCGATCGACGAGCACTGGCGCAAATGGTTTGCCGACAAGCGGGCACGGGCGGCGCGCAAGCACCGCGAATATGCCAGCTTCGAAGAGGCGCTGCAGCGCATGCACGCCGAAAACAGCTATCTGACCGCGGAGCAGGCGCGGCACCTGTGCGAGCATGCGGTGATCCGCAACGAGAACGGCACGTACAGCTGGAAGTTCGATCCGCACATCCGCGTCTGGCCGATCCTCGACATCACCACCGATCAGATGCAGGCGCTGTGGCAGCGAATCACCTGCCCGACCTTATTGTGCTGGGGCGAGAAGAGCTGGGCGTCCGACCCGGAGGCCGATGGCCGCATGGGGCTTTTCCATAACGCTCGCCTCGCCAAGTTTTCCGATGCGGGCCACTGGCTGCACCACGACCAGTTCGACCGCTTCATGGCCGAGTTGAAGGGGTTCTTGTGATGCAGCAGGCAGACGATTTCCTCACCGAATGCGATCGCATCCATGCACTGCTCGCACCGCTCGACGATGCCGCGCTGGCAACGCCGACTGCGTTCAAGGGCTGGACGATCGGCGATGTCATTGGCCATCTGCATGTCTGGAACCAGGCGGCGCAGATGTCCTTGAAGGACGAAGACGCGTTCAAGGCGTTCATGGGGCAGGTCGGCGGGATCATCCGGTCTGGCGGCGATCTGAATGCGTTCGAGCGCGTCTGGCTTGATGGCCTCGCCGGTCAGGCGCTGGTTGACGCCTGGGCCGAGACCTACTGGGCCACCGCCGCCGATTTCGCGCAAGCCGATCCGGCGCAGCGCGTGCCCTGGGCGGGGCCGAGCATGAGCGCGCGGTCGTCGATCACCGCGCGGCTGATGGAAAGCTGGGCGCACGCGCAGGCAATTTTCGATGTGCTGGGCGTCGAGCGCGAGAATGGCGATGGGATCAAGAACATCTGCGTACTGGGGCTCAACACCTATGGCTGGACGTTCAAGAACCGCAGGCTGGATGCGCCACAGCCGGTCCCGCAGCTGCGCCTCACCGCGCCTTCGGGCGAGGTCTGGACGTTCGGCGAACCGGCGGACGGCGAGTTGATCGAGGGCGATGCGGCGGAGTTCTGCCAGGTCGTCACGCAAACGCGCAACATCGCGGATACCGCACTCAAGGTGACAGGGGCGAACGCGACGGCGTGGATGGCCATCGCGCAATGCTTTGCAGGTGCTCCCGTCGATCCGCCTGCACCTGGGGTGCGGAAACGGATAAGCATCTGAAACAGGAGACGATTCGTCTTCATCGCTTTGGCGGTTAGACACCAGGGCGTGTAGGCTTGCTGGCTGGCGGGCTGGGATCGGTCGGCCGCTTCGGTATCGACTGCCGAAGGCAATGGCGGGTCCAGCCATCCTAAGCGGTCGCTTATGCCCGGCAATATAAGCAGAGAGCCAATGGCGCTGCGGCGAGGCGATTGCGAGATGTGGCGGGTCAGCGGCTTGCTGTGCTCCCCGGAATTGAAGGGCGGTTGCTGACACCTTTCAGCAAGGAGAGTGTCATGATCGATCACGCCGCCCCCGGCCGTCGCTGGGACCCCATCGTCAGAATCACGCACTGGACGATTGCCATCGCCGTGCTAGCCAATGCCATCGTGACAGAGGAAGGCGCCGCCGCGCATATCTGGGTGGGTTATGGTCTTGCGGCCATTCTCGGGCTGCGCCTGCTGTGGGGTATTGTCGGCCCTGCCGAGGCGCGATTTTCTGCCTTCTGGCCGAGTCCCCGCAAAGCGCTGGCACATGTGCGCGATATCCGGGCGGGAAATGTTACTCGCCATGCCTCGCACAATCCGCTCGGCGCGATGATGGTCTTTGCAATCTGGGGCTGTCTGCTCACGATTATCGCCACCGGAATTACCCTGGCCGGACCTGTGCCATGGGCTGGCACCGAGTATCAGCAGGAGCAGCACAGCGTTTCTGCGGGGCACGGCCGGCAGAGCAAGGTCGAAGAGGTCGAAGAGGGCGAAGAGGGCATGCTCGGAGAAATCCACGAGACCGCCGCAAATCTGCTCTATCTCCTTATCCTCCTGCATCTGGCAGGCGTGGTGTTCGAGACACGGCGCAGCGGCAAGCAGGTTGTGATGGCCATGTCGCCGCTGGGGCGATAGGCAAGGCTAATGAGCGCAAGGACACGCATACGCGAACGCAAGGCCACGGGGATCAGCATCCTAGTGGCTTTGCAGGCGCTCGCCTGTGCGTTTTTCCTTGCCGATCTGGCAAGCGACGTAATGACTGACGGGATCGGCCTGCATCTGGCGATCGAGATGATCGCTGCTATTGCCCTATTAGCCGCAGTGGTCCTGGGCGCGATGCGAGTGCGCGGCCTGATCACCGCAGCACGTCGGGACGAGGCTGCCGTGGCCACAGCGCAAGGTGCGCTGGGCGAACTGATCCGCCTGCGGTTCGAGGAATGGCAGCTGACAGCCGCTGAGGCTGATGTCGCCCTGTTCGCTCTGAAGGGCTGTGATATCAGTGAGATCGCAAGGCTAAGAGGGTCAGCCGCTGGTACCGTCAGAGCTCAGCTTGCAAAGGTCTATTCCAAGGCAGGGGTCGAATCCCGATCTGGGTTGATCGCATTGTTTCTGGAAGACCTGATTGCTCTCCCGGACAAAAGCAGTCGGGTACTGGGCGGATAACGCAGCGAGCAATGTCTGCGCCGCAATTCGCGCGATTGCTTCAGCCCGTCCGCTCCTTCTGGAGAGCGGGCTTCACCCCCGCCTTGGCATCCTGAACGGCAGCATCAGCTTCACAACCCCCTTTTCCAGCCGGTCGAGCGACAGGCTCTCGTGCACCGCCTCGGCCTGCTCGCCGAACAATCGGGTCTTGAGCGCGGTGCGCGAATAGAAGGGCGTGTCCTCCCAGGTGCGGCGGATTTCGACCGGGGCCCCGGCATCGGCGCGGGTGATACGCGGCATGCGCCAGAGGGTCTTGGGTAGCACGCGCTCTGGGGGCAGTTCCACCTCGCTGATCGTGCCGTTGTCGGCAAAGCGCAGACCCATGGCAAAGCGCGAATCGTCGCGGCGCTGGCCTTCGTAGAGCACCACCGAATCGCGTGCCAGATGCGCGCGCGACCAGTGCCAGTCGGAAAAGCCGCGTTCGAGTGGTTCGACACCGGCGTTGCTGTCGATATAGCCCTCGCCCTTCCAGCTGAGCGAAGGGTTGTCGAGCTTGACCTCGACGACCGCGCGCGGCGCGATCGGGCGCCAGGCGTGGTTCCCTTCCGCATCGAGCGGCCACAATGTCTGCGGCATCACCTTGGGGAACACCCGGATGGTGCCGCGTACCTTTTTGGGGAGCGGCGCGGTGATCTCCGCCAGATCGATGCGCAGGCTGTCGCCATCCCAGTGCATCGAGCTGGGGCCGATCACCAGATTGTCGTGATCGCGCGCAAGGTGGCTGCGGCCCCGCTCGGTCATGCACCAGCCGCCGCGCGGGCCATACAGCGCGACGTTCATCGCGATGTGGTTGTCCGGATCGCCGCGCCCCGACCAGTGGTAATAAGGCGAGAACACGCTGCCGATGAACGCGATGATCGTCAGACCATGCTTGCCGTCGTCACTCAGCGCGTCGATGTACCACCAGGCATAGCCACCCGCCGGGACGATCGCATCGAAGGCAGGTCCGCAAGCAGCCGCTCTGCCGCCAAGCGGCCGGAGAGACTCGCCATCGGGATCCCGGCGCCGGGGTGAATTCCACCCCCGGCCAGATAGAGCCCCGGCAAACGGCTCGCTGCCCCTGGCCGCTGGAAAGCCGCCTTCCATCCATGAGTCGCCCGGCCGTAAAGCGCGCCGCCCGTCGCCGGGAACAAACCCTCGTAATCCGCTGGCGTCACCAAATGCGAGTTGTCCGCCGTTCGGTCGATCGTCAGGCCACAATCCTCCAGGAAGCCGAAAACTTGCCTCTCGCATTGGTCGATCTCCGTCTGTGAACTTTGGAATGTGTCGCCATTGGCTGGCGCATTGACGATAAGCTGCAGTCGTTCGGCCCCCGGCGGCGCGCGCGCCGAATGGTCGTCGCGGTCCTGCGCGCAGATATAGATGGTGGGCGCCTCGGGCACCTGGCCGCGCTTGAAGATCGAATCGAACTCGGCGCGGTAGTCGTTCGAGAAGAACACGCTGTGCCTGACCAGAGGGAAGCCCGAGGTCTTCGCGTTGATCAGCCAGGTCATGCTGGAGAGCGACCGCTGCTTGGGCGGCACCGGCGGCACCGCGCGGCGCACGCCACCGCCCAGCCGCCCGATGTTGAGCGCGGCAGGATCGCCGTTGAACACGATCGCGCGCGCGCGGATGACTTCGCCGGATTCGAGCCGGACCCCTGCAGCGCGGCCATGCTCGACCACGATCTCGGAGATCGGCGCATCATAGCGGAACTGCGCGCCGTTGCTGCGGGCAAGCTCTGCGATGGCGGTGGCGATCGAGTGCATGCCGTTGTCGGCAAGCCAGACCCCGTCCTGCTCGACATGCGCAATCAGCATCAGGGTCGCGGGCGCGACAAAGGGCGACGACCCGCAATAAGTGGCATAGCGCCCGAACAGTTGCTGCAGCCGGGGATCGGCAAAATGCCGGCCCAGCGCCTTCCACATCGCCTGATAGGGGCGGATCGCCATCGTCTCGGGCAGGCGCTTGAGGCCGATGCGCGTCACCAGCGAGAAGGGGGTAGGGGCGGGTGCCTCCAGATACGGCTCGCGCAGCACGTTGAAGATGCGTGCCGCCTCGGCGCAGAAGGTGCGGAAACCCGCGGCATCCTTCGCGCTGAAATACTCGCCGATCGCTGCCTCGCTGGCCTGGACATCGGCGAGCAGATCAAACGGAGCTTCGGGGCCCCATGCGTGGCGGGCAATCATGCTCGCCGGGGTGAGCGGGATCGCGGTCGCCAGATCGCCGCCGCAATCGGCAAACAGCCGGTCGAAAACCCAGCGCATCGTGAACACCGTCGGCCCGCCATCGACCGGGCGGCCCGCCGCCATCACCTCGCGCAACTTGCCGCCGGGGGTGGGCTGGCGTTCGACCACCAGCACCGGCTCGCCCGCCGCAGCCAGCAACGCCGCCGCGCTCAGCCCGCCGACGCCCGCGCCGACGACAATGATCGGCTCATGACGCATGGGAACGTCCGTCGGAAAAAGCGCGGTTCATGAGAGGATGCTAGCAGGTGTCCATAAAGTTTGACAGTTAATTGTCAGGGTCAATGGACATGTACCAAAGGGCGTGCCTTGGTCCATTCTTGGTCCCCTGCGAAGGCAGGGGCCCATCACTGGACCCCTCCACGATCAGCCAGTGGTGCGCGTTGTGCGGCAGCAGGAGATGGGCCCCTGCCTGCGCAGGGGACCGGTGAGGGTCAGGTGCTTTTGGACAACATACCGCGCCGCATCAGATCGGCGATGTGCACCGGGAACGACAGCATCAGCGGCAGCGCGATCAGCGGCCAATCCGCGCCGGTCAGCGCGCCGCGCAGCGCGATCACGATGAACACCGCAGGGCCCAGCGCCAGCGCGACATCGAGCGGCTTGCCGCCGCGCATCACCAGCCAGACGAACTCCGCCGCCAGCACGGCAAGGATCAGGTCCGCCGCATGCCCGCTGGCGAAAAAGGCGGATACCGCGTCCATCTCAGCCGAACGGGCTGTTGAGCTGGACGATGGCATAGTTGAGCGCGGCGGCGACGCTGACCCAGCCGATATAGGGTAGCAGCAGCCACGCGGTCAGCTTCGAGAAGCGCCCGCAATAGACGATCAGCACTGCGATCGACAGCCACAGCGCCGCAACCTCGATCAGCGCCCAGTCGGGTCGCTGCACGCGAAAGAACAACAGGCTCCACATCACGTTGAGAAAGCCGTTGAACGCGAACAGCCCGATGACATTGGTGCGTGCATTGCGCGTCGGCGCGGCGCGCCAGGCGGCGAGCGAGGCCAATGCGGCGAGCGCGAAGATCAGCGTCCAGGCAACTCCGTAGAGCCAGCCCGGCGGGGCCCAGCCCGGTTGGTTGAGCCCCTGATACCAGGGCCCCAGATCGGTGATCGTCGCGCCGCCCGCGGCCACGATCAATGCCGCCATCGCCGCCAGGATGACGGGCAGAAAACCTTCACGATGCATTCGGCTTCAGCCTCCCAGCTGCAAAAATCACGTAGCCGTCACACCGGCCATCATGTCAGGCCCGCGACAGCCCCAGCAGATGTCCCATATCCTTCACGAAAATCTTGGCATGCGCCACCGGTTTGCGGCGGACGAGTTCCTTGTGCATGTAGCTCTGCCAGGTGAGGTACTGGACGTCGGGATCGGCGCACATCTTGACGAAGCGCTCACGGCGCTTGTCCGACGAGTACCAGAAATACTGCATGATTCCCAGGATCCAGAACACCTTGCCGTGCTTGGCCATGAACTGCTTGCGGGCCTGTTTGAGCGCGGCCGGCTTTCCGGTGACGAGGAACTGGAACACCGCGTCGGCAGCCAGCCGTCCGCAGGCCATGGCATAATAGATGCCCTCGCCCGACGCCGGTGCCACGACGCCTGCGGCATCGCCCGCGACCACCAGATCGCGGCCATTATCCCAGCGTTTCAGCGGCTTGAGCGGGATCGGCGCGCCTTCCTTGCGGATCGTCTCGCAGCCCGCCAGCCCGATCTGCTCGCGCATCAGCGCGGTGGTTTCGCGCAAGGGAAAGCCCTTGTTGGCGCTGCCCAGGCCAATGCTGGCGGTGTCGCCATGCGGGAACACCCAGGCGTAGAAATCGGGAGAGAGCTTGCCCTGATAATAGACATCGCAGCGGTCGGAATCGAAATCGGTCGCGTGCGCGAGCGCGGGCTCGGGTGCCTTGATGATCTCGTGATAGGCGAACACGCACTTGACCTGCTCGGCGCCTTTGATGTTCTGCCTGGCCACCGCCGATCGCGCGCCGTCCGCGCCGATCACCGAGCGCACCCGCACCCGCCGGTCGGGCCCGCCGCGCTCGCTGCGATAGACAAGTACCGCCATGCCGTCCTGGTCCCGGTCGATCCGCTCATAGGTCCCGGTGATCCGCTCTGCGCCGTTGATCCCGGCACGGGCGCGCAGCCATTCGTCGAACACGTCGCGGTCGACCATGCCGACAAAGCCCTTGCCCTCGGGACCATCGCCGACCGGCATGTCGACCTGCCGCCCCGAAGGCGAGATCATCCGAGCCGCGCGCGCCTTGGCGACGAGCAGCGATTCGGGGATTTCGAAATCTTTCAGCGCGCGCGGCGGGATCGCGCCGCCGCAGGGCTTGATCCGGCCATCGCGATCGAGCAGCAGCACCTTGAGCCCGCGCTTGGCCAGATCGTTGGCCGCGGTCGCGCCCGATGGGCCGCCACCAATGACCGCTACGTCGAAATCCGCATCCGCCATTGCTCTTACTCCTGTCTGGCCCTCAGGCCGGCGCCGCCACCATAAGCGGATCGGCAGTGCGCATGGTCACGCGCACCCCCAAAAGCGCAGCGAGGATGAACAGCCCCGCCTCGCCAGCAAAAATCAACTGGAACGCGGCGCCATCGCTGGCGAGCATTCCGCGCGCGATATCCACGCCCATCGCGCCGGTCAGGCCGCCGAGCCCGAAGGCGATCGCCTGCGCTGCGCCCCACACACCCATCCTGACGCCCTCGCGCGATTGCTGGCCGGCACCCGCCAGCCCCATCATCGCGCCGATCGCGGAAACCGCGAACAGGCCATTGGCAAAGCCCAGCACCGCGACATTGGCCTTGAGCGGCCAGGCGCCCGCGCCTGCGGTGGTCGCGGCGATCGCGAGCCCGGCCAGCGCCAGCGCCGATCCGCCGCAGCCGGCGAGAATCCACCAGCGCAGATCGGATGGCCGCCGCCCGGCAAAGGCGCTGCCGCCGATGCCTGCAACGATCATCCCGGCCATCACGCCGCCGTGCTGCAGCCCCGAAAGCTTGGTCGATTCGCCCGGGGTCATGCCGAAGACCAGCCCCGCAAAAGGCTCGAGGATCAGGTCCTGCATCGCATAAGCGAGCATCGAGACGAACACGAAGATGGTGAAGCGGCGTGCCGTCGCATCACCCATGATCTCGCGCAGCGCCTCGCCAAAGCTGGCTGTCGGCGCATCGGCGTTGGGGTGCGGTGGCGGCACCAGCCGCTTTTCGATCCCCGCGATCGCCACGCAGGCGAGCACGAATGCGCTGAGCGCGACGCCGCCCGAGACGATCGCGAGCCGCTGCTCGCTGAACGGATCGATCAGGCTGCCGGCGGTGGCCGCGGCCATCACGATGCCTGCGACCATCATGATCCAGGTGATCGCGGCGGCGGCTGCTCGGCGTTCGGGCACCACGCCCGAGGCGAGCATCGCGAGCAAGGATGTGCCCGCTGCGCCGACGCCCGCGCCGATCATGCTGAACGCCAGGATCGCGAGCAATGTGCCGGGTATCGGCGAGACGGGGAGCAAGATCGTCGCGTTGACCGCAACGATACCGCCCAGCGCCAGAATGCCCATGCCGCCGATGATCCACGGCGTGCGCTTGCGCCCCTTGTCGGATCCATGGCCCCACATCGGGCGCGACAGCTGCACCGCATAATGCCAGGCGACAAGGCCGGCAGGCAAAGCTGCGGGCAGCGCGTATTCGACCACCATCACGCGGTTGAGCAAAGACGTCGCGAGCATCACGATCGCGCCGATGCTGGCTTGCACCAGCCCCATGCGCATGATGTCCGTCCAGCCCAGCCCGATGCGCGCGCCGGTGGCGATTGTGGCGGCGGTCATACCCAGCCCCCCAGGCCCAATGCCGCAGCAAGCATGCCGAAGACATAGGACGACACGCCGGTGGGGTTGTACCACGGCGCGTATTTGTTGGGATCGGTCAGCAACCGGCGCATGAACACCAGCTGCATTGCCAGCAGCAGGGTAACCGCGATGGCAGAGATCGCCAGTCCCCAGTTTAGCAGCAGCGCGATGACCACCACCTGCGGCAGCGCCATCACCGCGCAGGCCAGCCTTGCGGCGTTGGCGACGCCCAGCGTCACCGGCAGCGAGCGCACGCCCATCGCGGTGTCGCCTTCGACCGCCTTGAAATCGTTGAGGGTCATTATGCCATGCGCGCCGATGCTGTAGAGCAGGATGACGAGCAGCACGCGGCTGTCGGGTAGCCCGCCGCTCATCACGCTCGCACCGGTGAACCAGCTCAGCCCCTCATAGCTCAGCGCGACGACGCCAGGTCCCACCCATCCGCTCATCTTGAAGCGGAACGGCGGTGCGCTGTAGCCCCAGGCGCACAGCAGCCCGACGATGGTCGCGATGAACACCCAGAAGCCCAGCACCGCGCCCAATACCAGCGACAGCGCCGACCCGATCAGCGCGACATACAGCCCCCAGCGGCCCGCGATCCGCCCCGAAGGGATCGGCCGTTCGGGTTGGTTGATCGCGTCGACATGCCGGTCGTACCAGTCGTTCACCGCCTGGCTGGTGCCGCAGACCATGGGACCTGCGAGCAGCACGCCGCCGAGCAGAAACAGCCAGCGGTCATTGAGCGGCGCGCCCGAGGACATCACCCCGCAAAAGAACGCCCACATCGGCGGAAACCACGTCACGGGCTTGAGCAGCTCAAGCACGTCGCGGGCTGCGGGAATCGGCACGGGCCGGGCGATGTTGGCAGAGCGATCCATAAAGGCGAGGCTATGCTTGACGGACAGAAGTGTCAATCAGAATGGACAGTTTTGGCTGTGCCGCAGATGCTCGAGCGCTTCGACTGCTGCTCGCACTTGCCTCAATTGGCCTGAATGTTAAGCAACGGGGGTTAGCCTTGAAGGCGACAGACAGGCACCAAAGTGTCTGCAGCGGGAAAGATGGACATGGTTCTGCATCGATTGGCGATCCTGTTGGCGTTTTCACCTGCGCTGCTGCTGTCGTCGGCCGGGCCCGCGACCTTGTCATCGGCACCGCGGCTGGAGACCGAGGCGTTGCTGCCGACCGAGAGCGTCTCGGCGCCGGAGCAGCCGCCGAACGCCGCGCAGCGCGATCAGTCCTATCCGTTCTACATGCCGATGCAGGGGCTGCGCGCTCCGGCGGTGAAATTGCGGATCCGGTGCGATGCCTCGCGGGCGGCGCGGCGCGAGGTCTATGCCGGGCCCTCTGCCGAGTCGCTCTATGGCCGGGTCGAAGGCGGCTTCGAGTTCATCTACGAAGCCTATGACAGCGCCGGCCAGCCCTGCGTCTATCCCTTTGCGCCGTGGATGCCGCAGATCGTCGGATCGACCCAGGGCACGCAATACATCTTCCGCTCGTCGGTGCCCGGGGTTCCGGTGACCTTCCGTACGGACGATGCCTGGGCCTCGATCAACCTGCGGCTGTTCGAGCTGGGCCCCCAACGGGTGCATTTCGAGATGCGCGACATCGGGCTCGATTTCCCGGGGGCAGGCGAGGCAAAGGGCGCGGTGCATCTCGAGGTGCTGGATGTGACGCGGCCCGGACTGATCACCGCGGTGATCCGCCGCGCGCGAATCTTCGGCGGCAAGAACGCGATCTTCGTGCCCGGCGGCGAGACGATGATGTACATCGAGGACAGCGAGATCCGCGGCAATGTCGGCGACAATGTCGATCAGGAGCATTCGACCTATATCAACGGGACGCTGGTTTCGCATTTCCGCAATTCGGTCTGGTACGGCCAGAAGGGCTGGGTGGATATCGCCAGCGGGCATCAGCTGAAAGACAAGGCGTATCTGCGCATCTACGAGGATGTCACCGTTGCCAACCTGCCCAATGCCACGACGCCATCGGCGATGCCTCTGGTCGATATCTCGGCTTTCGGGTTCACCTGGGCGAACAACCTGCGGCTGAAGCGCGTGCCGTCTGCACAGCAGGTGCGCGACACGCTGGTCGATCTGCGCACCGAGATCGTCTATGGCGCGCCGGATCATTACCCCTGGAACATCATGGTCAGCCCCGAATGGCGGATGCCGCCGGCGCCGCTGGCCGCGCTCGATCAGGTCTATCTGTCGGTGTTCCAGAACACGGTGGTCGATAGCTTCAGGACCGAACCCTATATCTTCGCGCTTCGCCCCCAGGGTCTGGGCGTCGAACCCGGCACGCCCACCGTGATGGGAAACGAGCATACGACCCGCGCCCAGCAGCGCATGGTGTCGCTGGCGTTCAACAGCAGGGGGACGTTTCGCAAGCCCTATTCGCCCGAAGGCTGGACCTATGCCGACCCTCAGTTGCCGGACGATGCCCGCTGGGTGCTCGATCGCGATGCCTTCATCCGCCACGCTCTGGGGCTGATCGGCCGATAGCTTCCGAAGAAAGGAGCGGTTGGCGGGCGGTGCGTGCGCACCTCGCCAGGCGCGTGCCTAGCTCAATTCGTCCTTGCGCCCGACCAGATTGCCCAGGCCATGGCGGTGGAGCTTGGAATACAGGCTCTGGCGGCTGAGCCCCAGGATTTCCGCGGCAGATGCGCGGTTGTCCGAAGTGTAGGCCAGCGCCGCCTCGATGCACATGCGCTCGATCAAATCGGTCGATTCGCGCACGATCTCGCGCAGCGGCATCCGCCCCACCAGCTCGGTCAGCTGGTCGACCGAGCGCGGCAAGTCGCGGTCGGCGGGCGGCAGATCGCGCATACGCCTGCTGACGGTGCGGATGGCAAAGCCGTAATGCCCGCCCTGACTGTCGGTCTTGACGCCCGAAACCTCGATCGCCTCCTCGATGGCATCATCGGCATGGACGATGGTGGTGGCGTTGCGCACCTGGCCGTGGGTGTCCAGCTGCTTGCGCATCAGATCGACATCGATGCCCGGGCGGCCGATGAAGCGGCCCAGCGGCTGGCCGGTGATCGCTTCCTTGGAACTGCCGTGCACCAGATCGACAAAGGCGGAGTTGGCAGTGATAATCTGCATCGCGCCATCCGTCAGCACGAACGCATCGGGCATCCGCTCGATCAACTCGTGCAGCGGACGCTGATCGCCATCGGCGCCGACGATATCGCCGGTGCGCGTCAGGCGGATCATGAACTGGCGGCCGCTGTCCTGACGGAAGGGCATAGCGGTGAGCAGCATCGGCGGTTCGCCCGGAACGATGCTGACTTCCATCTCGCAGCGCTCGCCGGTCGCAGTTGCGCCACCCAGGCTGGCGATCAGGTCATCGCGCGAGATGCCGCCGATGACATTGGCAAGATCGCGATTCTCCAGCGAGCCCGACTTGGCGGCGAACAGCCGGTAGCTTGCGGGATTTGCCGCGGTGATCCGCCGGGTGCTGGCATCGATGACCAGCACCGGATCGGTGATCATGTCGAACAGCAGGCGATAGCGCGCCTCGGTCTGGCGCAGCTTGAGGTAATCGCGCTCGAGCGACTGCTGGGTCTGCAGCAGACGCTGCTGCAGGCTGGCCCAGGCGCGGACATCGCGGCCGATCGCCATGCGCGGATTGCCTTCGCCGAGGTCTACCAGGCGGTAATGGATCGGCAAGTTGCCATCGGGGCCGGGGTGGTTGACCTGGCGCCAGCGATCGGGGGTTTCCGACGGCTGGCTGGTAAGCATTTCGTTGATCTTCGGCTTGCTGTCGAGCGCAACCGTATCCTCCCAGCGCCTGCCAATCCAGGCGCTCAGATCTGGCATGTCCTCGGCACTCACGGAAACATCGCTGATGACGCCATCAGAATCGAGCGCCAGGGCGATATCGCCTGCGGCCAGCACCAGTGACAGTGCCGCGCCGATTTCAAGTGTGCCGACGACGCCTTTGAGGTCGCGAAAAGGCATGGGGATCGCGGAAAGCTCGTCCTTTTTCATTGCCGCGCCGGGAGCGGACTTCAAAGCGTCAGAGCAGCGCGCTCAACCCCGGAAGATACAAGTTCGTCGGCCAGTTGCAGCGCAGCTTCAGCGTCGGCAGCGGTTCCATCCGCACCCAGCTCGCGCGCACGCACGGGATCATAGCCAAGGGCCGGACCGCCGATCATGATTGCCAGATTGGGATTGCAGGACACGCTTCTCATCGCCGTCAGCAGCTTGGGAACCGCCGCGATAGAAAAGTCGGTGGTGACTGTCAATCCAACCAGATCATAAGATATTTCGTCCAAAGCCTGCAAAATGTCGGATTGTTGCGGCTCGATCAGAGTCTCGACATCCCATCCGGCGCGCTGGAAGCACTCCGAGATGATCAATGTGCCCAGGCTGTGCTGGTCGTTCGGCATGGTGGTGAACAGCGCCTTGTTGGTGCGCAGGTTCCAGCCGGGCGAGGGCGGTGCCCACACCGCGATCGTGCGCAGCAGCGACTGCAGCCGCCACAGGCCCATGGTCACATCGACAAAATCGCATTCGTCACGATTCCACTTCTCGCCCAGTTCGCGCGCAGCCGGCGCGATCAGCTGGATGAACAGCGCTTCGGGCGCGACATTCTGGTCGAGATAGGTGTTCACCATGTCGGCGAGCACGTCGACTTCATGGATCAGCACCTGCGAGGCGAAATCGCGGATCGCCGCTTCGTCGAAAATCTGGACCAGCGCAGGCGCAGCCGCGGTCTTCGGCGCTGCCGCCTGCTCGCGCACATTGTCGTTGGACTGGGTGCCGGTCGCATCGCGAAAGCCATTGTTGTCCGGCCCTGCACCATGGCCAGACATTGCGCCCGGGGTCATCGTTGCAGGGGTCTCGGCAGGGAAGTGGCTCATTCGTGGATCATCCTGGTGCACCATCAGCAGCCGCGGGATGATTTCATCTTCCACAAGGCGACCGACATCGTCGCTCGGGCGTTGCCGGGCAAACCGGGCATAGCCGGTCTGCTCGCCATCCCAAGGCGACGCCTTCTTACGCAAACGCGCGTTGCGGAACAGTCCTGTCGTCGACTTGATCAAATCGATGCCAAAAACTGAGGCCATTCAGACTCTCCTGGTCTTGTCGATACATCGTGCATCGGCCTCGCGGGCTGGAGACTTCTTGGACCGTTCCCTCGCCAGGCCTTAACCCTACGCCTGTCCAGTGGGCCTGACAACCGTCATTTTGTCAAGAAAACTATACGTCAATTTAACTTGACACTTTTGCGGGGCGAGGGGTAGGTTTCAGTTCTTGAGACGGGAGACGCAACGGCGCTTATGCCACTGGAAAACCAGCCTGGAACTGCGGAAAAACGCACCTTTACGGCTGATCCTGCGGGTCACCGGACGATGGCGGCGGGCGCTTCGCTCTACACCGCAGCAGAGCGCGCTCGCCGCGATTCGACGGTGTGGACCCTCGTCCAGGGTGTGCTCGCACCGATCCAGTTCATCATATTCCTGGTCAGCCTCGGGCTGGTGCTGCGCTATTTCGGGACAGGCGAGGGCGCTTTTGCCGCCGACATGTCGATCATCGTCAAGACGCTGACGCTCTACACCATCATGATCACCGGCTCGATCTGGGAGAAGGTGGTGTTCGGCAAGTGGCTGTTCGCCCCGGCTTTCTTCTGGGAAGACGTGTTCTCCATGCTCGTGCTGGCGCTGCACACCGCTTATCTGGTGATGCTGCTCGGCGGCATCGGCAGCGTCGAGGCCCGGATGGGCGTCGCACTGGCGGGCTATGGCGCCTATGTCATCAACGCCGGACAGTTCCTCTGGAAGCTGCGAGTCGCGCGGCTTCAGGGTGCCGGTTCGCCTGCCGAATCGCACGGCACGCTGGCGGTGGCATCATGATCACCACCGCACCCACCCCCGTCATCGCCGATATCGGCTGCTCCACCGCGCCCGTGCTGCGCGAACGCGGCCAGCGCGAGGTCTTCTGCGGGCTCACGGGGATCGTCTGGCTGCACCGCAAGATGCCCGACGCGTTCTTCCTGGTGGTCGGATCGCGCACCTGCGCGCATCTGCTGCAGTCGGCTGCCGGCGTGATGATCTTTGCAGAGCCCCGCTTTGCCACCGCGATCATCGAGGAACGCGATCTGGCTGGCCTGGCCGATGCCAATGAGGAACTCGATCGCGTGGTGCGCCGCCTGCTCGCGCGCCGCCCCGAGATCCGCACCTTGTTCCTGGTCGGCAGCTGCCCGTCCGAAGTGATCAAGCTCGATCTGTCGCGCGCTGCGCAGCGGCTCGCGGGCGCTTTCCTTCCCGATGTGCGGATCGTCAACTATTCGGGCAGCGGCATCGAGACCACCTTCACCCAGGGCGAGGACGCATGCCTTGCCTCGCTGGTGCCGTTCATGCCCGCCCAGACCGCCGATTCGGGCCAGGAGCTGCTGATCGTTGGCGCGCTGCCCGACATCGTCGAGGACCAGTTGCTGCGGCTGGTGCGCGACATCGGCATCACCCGCGTCGCCTGCCTGCCAGCGCGCGAATCGCGCGATCTGCCCGCGGTCGGCCCCAACACCCGCTTTCTGCTCGCCCAGCCCTTTCTGGGTGAAACCGCCCAGGCGCTCGAAGACCGCGGCGCGGTGCATCTGCCCGCAGCCTTCCCGTTCGGCGCCGAAGGCACCACCGACTGGCTGCACGCTGCGGCAAAGGCTTTCGGCATCGACGAGATGCATTTCCGCAGCGTCGTGGCACCGGGCCGCGAACGCGCCAAGCGCGCGCTCGAGCACAGCCGCGCGCGGCTTGAAGGCAAGACCATCTTCTTCCTCCCCGATTCGCAGCTCGAACTGCCGCTTGCGCGCTTCCTGCACGTCGAGCTCGGCATGATCCCGGTCGAGGTCGGCACGCCGTATCTTCACCGCCAGCATATGGCCGCCGAACTGGCGCAGCTGCCGGTCGGAACGGTCATCAGCGAAGGCCAGGATGTCGACAAGCAGCTCGACCGCGTGCGCGCGTCGAAGCCCGACATCACCGTATGCGGCCTTGGCCTTGCCAATCCGCTCGAGGCCGAAGGCTTCACCACCAAATGGGCGATCGAACTGGTGTTCTCGCCGATCCACGGTTTCGACCAGGCTGGCGATCTTGCCGAACTTTTCGCACGGCCGATCCGCCGCCGCGACGTGTTGAGGGTATAGGGCGATGCAGCTATCGGTCTGGACCTATGAAGGGCCTCCTCATGTAGGGGCAATGCGGGTCGCGACCGGCATGACGGATGTGCACTATCTGCTGCACGCGCCGCAGGGTGATACCTATGCGGACCTCCTGTTCACGATGATCGAGCGCCGCGGCAAGCGCCCGCCGGTCACCTACACCACCTTCCAGGCGCGCGATCTGGGCAAGGATACGGCCGAGCTGTTCCAGTCCGCCGCGCGCGATGCCGTGGCGCGCTTCAATCCGGCGGCACTGCTGGTCGGATCGTCGTGCACTGCCGAACTGATCCAGGACGACCCCGCCGGCATGGCCCAGGCGATGCGGTTGCCCATTCCCGTCATTCCACTCGAGCTGCCCAGCTACTCCCGCAAGGAGAACTGGGGCGCCTCGGAGACTTTCTACCAGATTGTCAGAACTCTCGCGGTCGGGGATTCCTCCCGCCCCGCACCGTGCCAGGCAGGTTCTCCGCGTCCCAAAGCGAACCTGCTTGGGCCGAGCGCACTGGGTTTTCGCCACCGCGACGATATCGTCGAGATAGCGAAGATACTGGCTGCGCTCGGCATAGAGATCAACGTCACCGCGCCCATGGGGGCGAGCGCGGCCGACATAGCCCGGATCGGTGATGCTGATTTCAACATCGTCATGTATCCGGAAATCGCCGATACCGCCGCGCGCTGGCTGGAGAAGAACTTCAAGCAGCCCTTCACCAAGACCATCCCCATTGGCCATGGCGCGACGCTCGACTTCATCCGCGAAGTCGCAAGCCTCGCCAAGGTCGATCCGGCGCCCGCGCTGAACCTGGCTGAAGCCCGGATGCCGTGGTGGAGCCGCTCGGTCGACTCGACCTACCTCACCGGCAAGCGCGTCTTCATCTTCGGCGATGCGACGCACGCCATCGCTGCTGCCCGCGTGGCACGCGACGAGCTGGGCTTCGTGGTCTGCGGCCTGGGCTGCTACAACCGCGAATTCGCTCGCGATATCCGCGCTGCCGCCGCCGAACATGGCGTCGAGCCGCTGATCAGCGACGATCATCTCGAGGTCGAGGACGCCATCGCCGCCGCGCACCCCGAACTGGTGCTGGGCACGCAGATGGAACGCCACATCGCCAAGCGGCTGTCGATCCCCTGCGCGGTGATCTCGGCCCCGGTGCATGTCCAGGATTTCCCCGCCCGGCACAGCCCGCAAATGGGTTTCGAAGGCGCCAACGTGCTGTTCGACAGCTGGGTGCATCCGCTGGTCATGGGGCTGGAAGAGCATCTGCTGACGATGTTCCGCGATGATCCGGAGTTCCATGATGGCGCTGGCGCGAGCCATCTGGCGCATGGGACTGTCGAGAATGCCCCGCTCGTTTCGCTTCCTCAGGAAGACCGTCACGTTGAACCTGCCCATGAACCGGTATTGGCTTCAGCTGCAGCGTCGATCCCCACCGCCCATAGCCCTGCTGCCCATGGAGACGTGCTCGAGCTGACCCGCTGGACCGCCGAGGCGGAGACCGAACTCAAGAAAATTCCCTTCTTTGTGCGTGGCAAGGCGCGACGCAACACTGAGGCTTATGCTGCTGAGCGTGGGCTGGCCTCCATCACGATAGACACGCTGTACGATGCAAAGGCGCATTATGCCCGGTAGAGCTCATCTGCAGGCGGCAAACGGCCGCTCCGCCGCGATCCGCGTGGTGTTCATCACGCTCGACAACCATCTGTCGGGCGCGGTTGATCGGGCCGAGGCGGTGCTGGTCAAGGACATGCCGGGACTGTCGATCGGCTTCCATGCCGCCGCCGACTGGGACCGTGACCCCGGTGCGATCGATGCCGCGCGCGCCGACATTGCCCGCGCCGACATCGTCATCGCCACCATGCTGTTCCTCGAGGACCATGTCCGCGCCATCCACCCCGCGCTGGAGGCCCGGCGCGAGCAGTGCGATGCGATGCTGGGGCTGATGTCCGCAGGCGATATCGTCAAGCTGACCCGCATGGGCGGCTATCGGATGGACGCGCCCGCGCGCGGCCCGCTGGCGCTGCTCAAGAAATTGCGCGGCTCCTCGAAGCCGGGTGCGAGCTCGGGCGCGGGGCAGATGAAGATGCTGCGCCGCCTGCCCAAGATCCTCAAGTTCATCCCCGGCACCGCGCAGGACGTGCGGCATTATTTCCTGACGCTGCAATACTGGCTGGCGGGCAGCGACGACAATGTCGTCTCGATGATCCGCGGCCTGATCGACCGCTATGCCGCAGGCGAACGCGCTGCACTCAAGGGCACCACGCCCGCACAGGCGCCGCGCGAATATCCCGAGCTTGGCCTCTATCACCCCGCAATCGCGGAACGGATCACCGAGGATGCCAGAGCGCTGCCGCGCAACCCAAAGGCGACCGGAACGGTCGGGCTGGTGCTGCTGCGCTCCTATCTGCTGGGCAAGGATGCCGCGCATTACGATGGCGTGATCGCAGCATTGGAAGCGCGCGGGCTCGATGTCGTCCCGGTGTTTGCAAGCGGCTTGGACGCGCGCCCGGCGATGGACCGGTTCCTGGTCCGCGATGGCAAGCCCGTGGTCGATGCCGTGATCAACCTCACCGGCTTTTCGCTGGTCGGCGGCCCCGCCTATAACGATGCCGCTGCTGCCGAGGAAGTGCTCGCGGGCATGGACCTGCCGTACATCGCAGCGCATCCGATCGAGTTCCAGAGCCTCGAGCAATGGGGCAACCGCCACCAGGGGCTGCTGCCGCTCGAAGCGACGATGATGGTCGCCATCCCCGAGCTCGATGGCGCGGTGATGCCGCATGTCTTCGGTGGCCGCTCGGATGGCGCGGGCGAGCCCTGCGATGGCTGCGAACGCCACTGCCTGTTCACCGCCCCCGATGCGATGCGCGCGATGCAGAGCTGTCCCGAGCGCGCCGAGATGCTGGCCGCCAAGGTCGAGCGGATGGTGGCGCTGCGCCGGTCTCAGCGCGCCAAGCGCAAGCTGGCGATCATCCTGTTCAACTTCCCGCCCAACGCCGGTGCCACCGGCAGCGCGGCGCACCTTGCGGTGTTCGAATCGCTGCACGCCACGCTGCACCGGCTGGCGGCAGAAGGGTACGACTGTTCGCCGCCGGCGACCGTCGATGGGCTGCGCGATGCGATCCTCAAGGGCAATTCTGAACGCTTCGGATCGGACGCCAATGTCGCGGTGCGGATCTCGACCGACGACCATGTCACCAACGAGCCGCACCTGCGCGCGATCGAAAAGCAGTGGGGCCCCGCGCCCGGCAAGCTGAACAGCGATGGCTGGTCGATCCATGTGCTCGGCAAGCAGTTCGGCAACGTGTTCGTCGGCGTCCAGCCCAGCTTCGGCTATGAAGGCGATCCGATGCGGCTGCTGTTCGATGGCGATTTCGCGCCGACGCACGCCTTTGCCGCCTTCTATCGCTGGATCCGCGAAGAGTTCCGCGCCGATGCCATGCTCCACTTCGGCACCCACGGCGCGCTCGAGTTCATGCCGGGCAAGCAGGCAGGCCTTTCGGGCGATTGCTGGCCCGACCGGCTGCTGGGGACCGTCCCCAATTTCTACCTCTACGCCGCCAACAACCCGTCGGAAGGCATCATCGCCAAGCGCCGCTCGGGTGCGACCCTGGTGTCGTATCTCACCCCGCCGCTCGCCGAAGCCGGCCTGTACAAGGGCTTTGCCGATCTGAAGGCGCTGGTCGAGCGTTGGCGGGCGCTGGCAGGCGAGGGCGTCGAACGCGCCGCGCTCGAGATCATGATCCGCGATGCGGCGATCGCGCTCGATATCGATGGGTCTGACATCGCCGCGCTTGCGGGCAACCTCTATGAACTCGAACGTGCGCTGATCCCTTTCGGCCTGCACGTGCTGGGCAGCCAGCTCGAAGGCGAAGAGCGCGAGGCGTTCCTCAATGCGCTCTCGGCTGCCGACAACGGCGCCACTCGCGCCGAGCTCGATGCTAAGCTCTCGGCCAATGACGAGCTCGGCGCGCTGGTTCACGCGCTCGACGGAGGCTATGTCCGTCCGGCTCCTGGCGGCGACATCCTGCACAACCCCGAGGTGCTGCCCACCGGGCGCAACACCCATGGGTTCGATCCCTTCCGCATCCCCAGCGCGTTTGCCTGCGCCACCGGCACGGTCCAGGCCGAAGCTTTGCTGGCGCGGCATGCCGAAGCGGGCGATCCGGTGCCCGAAAGCATCGCGATGGTGCTGTGGGGCACCGACAATCTCAAGACCGAGGGCACGCAGATCGCGCAGGTCATGTGCCTGCTCGGTGCGCGCCCGCGCTTCGACTCCTACGGCCGCCTGGCAGGGGCCGAACTGATCCCGCTGGCCGAGCTCGGCCGTCCCCGCATCGACGTGATAGCCACGCTGTCCGGCGTCTTCCGCGATCTTTTACCCCTTCAGACCCGGATGATCGCCGAGGCAGCGTGGTTGGCTGCAACCGCCGACGAGCCCGAAACGCTCAACTTCGTGCGCAAGCATGCTCTGGCGCATGCCGCCAAGATCGGCTGCGACATGGAAACCGCGAGCTTGCGCGTGTTTTCCAACGCCGAAGGTGCCTATGGCGCGCAGGTCAACATGATGATCGACGGCGGTGCCTGGGCCGATCCCGACGAGCTTGCCGAAGCGTTCGAGACCCACAAGGGCTATGCCTATGGCCGCTCGGGCGCACCGGTGAAGCACCGCGAACTGCTCGAAAGCGCATTGTCCTCGGTCGAGTTCACCTATCAGAACCTCGATTCGGTGGAACTGGGCGTCACCGATATCGACCAGTATGTCGATGCGCTGGGCGGGGTCAGCCGCTCGGTCACCCGCGCTCGCGGCGGCAAGGCAGCGCCTGTCTACATCGTCGATGCGACCGAAGGCCCGGCCAAGGTGCGCACCCTGTCCGAACAGATCGACCGCGAAACCCGCACCCGGATGCTCAATCCCAAATGGTATGAAGGCATGCTCAAGCACGGCTTCGAGGGCGTGCGCCAGATCGAGGGCCATGTCACCACGACGATGGGCTGGTCGGCCACCACCGGCCAGGTCGCGCCCTGGGTCTATCAGCAGATCAGCGAAACCTATGTGCTCGACGATGCCATGCGCGCGCGTCTGGCCACTCTCAATCCCAAGGCCTCGGCACGCGTTGCCGAACGCCTTCTGGAAGCATGCGACCGCCGGCTGTGGGAACCGGATGCCGCAACCCTGGCAGCGCTTCGCGCCGCCGCGGACGATATCGAAGACAGGCTGGAAGGCCTGATCGCAGCAGAATGACGGGAGAGTATTGATATGAGCCTTTTGGACCACGGACACGCGCCGCCCAGTTTCGGGGAAGGCAGCACCCAGGTTGCGCTCGACCCGCGCGACGAGATCACCGGTGCCAAGGTGTTTGCCGTCTATGGCAAGGGCGGCATCGGCAAGTCGACGACCTCCTCCAACCTCTCGGCCGCGCTTTCGCTGCTGGGCAAGCGCGTTCTGCAGATCGGTTGCGATCCCAAGCATGACAGCACCTTCACGCTGACCAAGAAGCTGATGCCGACGGTGATCGACGTGCTCGAAACGGTCGATTTCCACTCCGAGGAGCTGCGGCCCGAGGATTACATGTTCGAAGGCTTCAACGGCGTGATGTGCGTCGAAGCGGGTGGACCTCCCGCAGGCACCGGCTGCGGCGGCTATGTCGTCGGCCAGACGGTCAAGCTGCTGAAACAGCACCATCTGCTCGAAGATGCCGATGTCGTGATCTTCGACGTGCTGGGCGACGTGGTGTGCGGCGGCTTTGCCGCTCCGCTGCAGCATGCCGAGCGTGCGGTGGTCGTTGCCGCCAACGATTTCGACAGCATTTTCGCGATGAACCGTATCGTCGCCGCCATCAAGGCCAAGTCGAAGAACTACGACGTGCGCATGGCGGGCGTCATCGCCAACCGTTCGGCTGCGACCGACGAGATCGACCGGTTCAACGAGGCGACCGGCCTCAAGCGCCTGGCGCATTTCCCCGATCTCGATGCGATCCGTCGCAGCCGCCTGAAAAAGTGCACCATCTTCGAGATGGATTCGACTCCCGAGATCGAGGCGGTGAAGACCGAGTATCTGCGGCTAGCCGCCACCTTGTGGGCGGGCACCGACGCGCTCGACGCGATGCCGATGAAGGACCGCGACATCTTCGAATTCTTAGGATTCGAATGATGGCCAGCCACGCCCCCCGCTCCAGCTACGACACCTATCGTGGACGGCTCGAAACCTATTTCGATCGCACCGCGCGGCAGAACTGGGTCGATCTGACCTCGGACGCCAAGGTCAGCGGCATCCGCGCCACCGTGCGCGCGGGCCGCGACCGGATGCGCGCCATGCTGCTCGACTGGCTGCCCTATGACCTCACCGGCAAGCGCATCCTCGATGCCGGCTGCGGCACCGGCGCACTCGCCGTGGCGGCAGCGCAATTGGGCGCGCACGTTACCGCGATCGACATCTCGGGCGGGCTGGTCGAGGTCGCGCGCGAGCGGGCACCTTCGGGGCTCGATATCGACTGGCGGGTGGGCGACATGCTCGATCCCACGCTGGGCCAGTTCGACCATGTCGTCGCGATGGACTCGCTGATCCACTATCAGACCGGCGATATCGTCGACGTGCTGGCCTCGCTGGCCCAGCGCGCGCCGAGCATCGCCTTCACTTTCGCACCGCGGACACCTCTGCTCGCGGCGATGCATGCCACCGGGAAACTCTTTCCCAGATCGAATCGCGCACCCGCGATCGTCCCGGTTGCCGAAGCTAGGCTCACGAGACTGCTTGCCCAGCGTCTCCCCAGCCACGGCATCGCCGCGAGCGAACGCATCGTCAGCGGCTTCTACACCAGCCATGCGATGATGGTCTCGCGCGGATGAGCCTTGCCGGCGCCTCGACACGGTTCTTCGCGGGCCTGGGGACGCAGTTCCTGCCGTTCGCCGATGCGGCGAGCGCGGAGCTGCCGATGGGCCGCCTGCTGCGCCTGTCGCTGTTCCAGGTGACGGTCGGCGTGGCGACGGTGCTGCTCAACGGCACGCTCAACCGCGTGATGATCGTCGAATTGGGCACGCCCGCCTGGCTGGTCGCGCTGATGATCGCGATCCCCTTGCTGGTCGCCCCGTTCCGCGCACTGATCGGCCACAAGTCGGACAACCACAAGTCGATGCTCGGCTGGCGCCGGGTGCCCTATATCTGGTTCGGCTCGCTGCTCCAGTTCGGAGGGCTTGCGATCATGCCTTTCGCGCTGCTGCTGCTGTCGCGCGGCGATACGTTCACCGTCGGACTAATAGCAGGCGCGCTGGCCTTCCTGCTCACCGGGCTCGGCATGCACACCACGCAGACCGCAGGCCTTGCGCTCGCCACCGATCTGGCTCCCGAAGAAACACGGCCCCGCGTCGTCG
Organism: Blastomonas sp. RAC04; assembly: GCF_001713435.1. Lineage (NCBI taxonomy): Bacteria > Pseudomonadati > Pseudomonadota > Alphaproteobacteria > Sphingomonadales > Blastomonadaceae > Blastomonas > Blastomonas sp. RAC04. The sequence goes on along the minus strand of NZ_CP016460.1, from coordinate 2,854,671 downwards.
CGCTGATGTTCGTGATGCTGCTGGTGGGCATGATGATGGCCGCGTTCATCATGGGATCATTGCTCGCCGATTTCTCCGCCACCCGGCTGGTCGCGATCGTCCAGGGCGCGGCGATGTTCACCATGGCGCTCAACATCATCGCGCTGTGGAAGCAGGAGGCGCGTGCGCCATCGACCACCCGGCCCGATCGCCCGACTCCCAAATTCTCGGTGGTCTGGCGCGAATTCACCGCAGAGGCCCGCAACGCCCGGCTGCTGGTCGCGATCGGCTGCGGTACCGCAGCGTTCAGCATGCAGGACGTGCTGCTCGAGCCGTTCGGCGGCGAGGTGCTGGGCATGTCGGTGGGCGCCACCACGATCCTCACCGGGCTGTGGGCGTTCGGCATGCTGTTGAGCTTCGCCTTTGCCGCGCGCCGCCTCAGCGCGGGCGCGGATCCGCTTCGGCTCGCGGGCTTTGGCGCGGTGGTCGGCATGCTAGCTTTTGCGATGCTGCTGTTTGCAGCGCCGCTCGATGCCAGCGCGCTGGTGTTTGCAGGCGCCCTTGCCATCGGCATCGGTTCGGGACTGTTTTCGGTCGGCACGCTCAGCGCTATCATGGCCATCGCCGGCAGCGGCCAGCACAAGGGATCTGGCCTCGCGCTGGGTGCCTGGGGCGCGGTTCAGGCCAGCGCATCGGGCCTGGCGATCGCGGCGGGCGGGCTGATCCGCGACGGGGTCTCCGCGCTCGCGCTGGCCGACCAGATCGGTGCGACCCTGGCCTATCGCGCCACCGGCTATGGCACGGTGTACCTGATCGAGATCATTCTGCTGCTTGTTACCATGATCGTGCTTGGCCCGCTTGTCGGGGGCCAACAGGTCGATACCGCCGCTCCGCAATCGCGGTTCGGTCTCACCGAGTTTCCGACATGAAGGTTTTGAAGAAGAGAGGTAAGCGCCATGTTTAACGGCAATATCGTGGGCAATATCGATGTCGCATCGATCGCTTTCTGGGCGTTCGTGCTCTTTTTCATCGGTCTGATCTATTATCTTCGGCGAGAGGACCGGCGAGAGGGCTTTCCACTGGAGGACGACCTGACCGGGCGTTCGCTGGGCATGGGCGGGCCGCTGCTGCACGCGTCCCCCAAGACCTTCAAGCTGCCTTTCGGTCGCGGCACGGTCAGCACGCCGACCATCGGCAAGGAGCCGTTCGAGATCGCCGGACGCCGGATGAGCCCGTTCCCCGGCGCACCCTATGTGCCCACCGGCAACCCGCTCACCGATTGCATCGGCCCGTCGGCCTATGCCGAGCGCAGCCGCCTTCCGGACATCGACGCCTTCGGCAACAACCGCATCGTTCCGATGGCGCTTGAACCCAGCTTCTCGATCGCACGCGGCGATCCCGATCCGCGCGGCATGACCGTGATCGGCGCAGATGGCGCGGTCGCAGGCACCGTGGCGGAAATCTGGGTCGATCGCTCCGAGCACCAGGTGCGCTATCTTGAAGTCGTCACCGCAGAGGGTGTGCACGCGCTCGCCCCGATGCCGATGGCCAAGATCCGCAAGTCCGCACGCCAGATCGTGGTCGACGCGATCAACGCCGGGCAGTTCGCCGGTTGCCCGCAGGTCGAGACCCCCGGGCAGATCAGCCGCTATGAGGAAGACAAGATCTCCGGATATTTCGGCGGCGGTTACCTCTACGCTAACCGCGCCCGGCAGGAGCCGCTGATATGATCATCACCGAATATGATGACGAGCCGGTCCGGGGTCTGCCCGGAGAGCTGCCGGAGGGCGAAACGCTCCTCTGGCAGGGCTCGCCCGAATGGCGGCTGCTTGCCCGCAGCGCGTTCTTCACCCGCATCGTCGGCCTGTACTTCGCGGTCCTGGTGGCTCTGGCGATCTATAACGGCAGCACCAGCGGCGTGATCGCGACGATCATCGCGGGCGCGGTCGGCATCGGTCTGCTGATGCTCTATGCCTGGGCGGTCGCGCGGACCACGGTTTACACGCTGACCAGCAGGCGCGTCGTGCTGCGCGTCGGCGTCGCGCTCAACATGTGCATCAACCTGCCGCTGGCCAAGATCGGTGGCGCTAATCTGCGTCCGCTCGGTCCGGTGGAGGGCGATCTGGCGCTGCAGCTGATCGGCCCGCACAAACTGGGCTATCTGGTGCTCTGGCCGCATGCCCGTCCGTGGAAGCTCGGCAACCCGCAGCCGATGCTGCGCGCGCTGCCCGATGCTGCCGTGGTCGGCGAGCGGCTTGCCCGCGCGGTCGCTGCGATCGCACCGGTGGATCGCGCGGCCGAAGCCCCGTCGAAATCTGCCGAAACGATGCCCGCCGGGCTTCAGGGAGCCATCGCATGACCACCGCACCGCACAGCGCCCCCAGTGCTGCCAACAACTACAACGGCCATGGGCACAGCCATGAAAACACCGTGCCCAAAGGCGCGCTGGTGATGGCGTGCGGCGTGGTATTGGTGACCCTGGCGCTGACCAGCGCGACCCAGCTCGGCTGGATCGCGCCGTCGCCATCGGCCAGCGAGGTACGTTCGGCGGAAGCAGCGACCGCGCTGTCGAGCCGCGTGCTGCAGTTCGCCGATGGCCCCAAGGGCACCGTGGTGGTCACCGATGCGACCAGCGGCGCTACCGTGCACGTCTATGGCGAGGAAGGCAGCGGTTTCATTCGCGGCGTTCTGCGCGGCATGGGACGCGAGCGGCAGAAGCGCTCGATCCCGATGCTGGCGCCCTATGAGCTCAACCACTGGAGCGACGGATCGCTCTCGCTCACCGACACCGCGACCAACCGCATCGTCGAGCTGGGCGCATTCGGGCCGACCAATCGCACCACGTTCGAAGCGTTGCTCAAGTGAGGGGCGCCAACTGATGGGACTGCTCCGCGAGCCTTCGTTCGATACGCCCTGCCGCATCGCGGTGGAGCAAAGCGAGGCGCATTTTCACGCGCATGTCGAGCTGGAGGGCGATGTCGCCATCCAGCCGGGCGACAAGGTGCGCGTGCATGGTGCACCGATAATAGTCGGTTTTGGCGAATCCATTTTGATCCAGCGCATGGCAACGGTGCAGCCAGCAGGTCCATTGCTGCGCGCATGGACGAAGCTGACCGCCATGGGCGAGCTCAAGGAACTTTACGAGGTAAGCTTTACCACCAGCCGGTGGTGAGCGCTGTTCAGATGACAACGGGAGTGGTGCAATGAACATGCAGGCAAAGGTCAGGGCGGCTGGACGGGCGTCGCTGCCGGATGTTCCGGATACGATGGAGCTGGCGACGCAGGAGACTGTGCTCAGCCCCCGTTTCTACACCACCGATTTCGACGCGCTCGACGCGATCGACGTCAGCCTGGTGCGCGCCGAGTGGGACCAGCTGATGGCCGACATGGAAGGCGACCCCAACAAGGCGCATTTCCGCCGCAGCGAATCGTTCGATGGCGTTATCGAATCGCTCGAACCCGAGCTGCGCCGCGAGTTCATCGATTTTCTCGTCAGCTCGCTGACCTCGGAATTTTCGGGCTGCATCCTCTATGCGGAAATCGCGCGGCGGACCAAGAACCCCGATGTGAAGAAGCTGTTCAAGCTGCTCGCACGCGATGAAAGCCGCCACGCCGGCTTCATCAACGAGGTGCTCAAGGACGCCGGGATCGGCATCGACCTGAGCTTCCTCACCAAGACCAAGAAGTACACCTTCTTCAAGCCCAAGTTCATTTTCTACGCGGTCTATCTGTCGGAGAAGATCGGCTATGCGCGCTATATCGCGATCTTCCGGCATCTGGCCAAGCATCCGGAAAACCGCTTCCACCCGATCTTCAACTGGTTCGAGCAGTGGTGCAACGACGAGTTCCGCCATGGCGAGGCGTTCGCGATGCTGCTGCACGCCGATCCCAAGCTGCTCAAGGGCATGAACAAGTACTGGATCAAGTTCTTCATTCTGTCGGTCTATGCCACGATGTACGTGCGCGATCACAGCCGTCCGGTGTTCCACGCCGCTTTGGGCGTGAAACCCACCGAATATGACTATGAGGTGTTCAAGATCTGCACCGCGATCAGCCGCCAGGTCTTTCCGGTGGAGATCGACACCGACAACCCCGCGCTTCGGGTGCAGATGGAAAAGCTGCGCATGGCATCGGACCGGATCGCCGAGGGCAAGGCAAAGGGTGGTATCGTCGGTCTCGTCCAGCGCGCCGGCGGCATGATCGGTGCGGGCACGGCCTTTGCCCGGATGTACTTCATGCCCGGCAAGCCCAACCGTCTGCCTGCCACCATCCGCCTGCAGCCGGCCTGGTAAGGCATGAGCCTGTACGGCCATATCCTGCCCGCTCTGGTGGTGTTGTTTGCCTGGTTCGGCAGCACGGGCGTCGTTGCCTGGCTCGCCAACCGCGGCAAGCAGACCTTTGCGCGCAGCATCTCCTGGGCAGGCTTTGCCGCCGGGATCTGCCTGTGCGTGATCGTCTATGTCGGGCATGGCCATGGCCCGTCCGGCCCCGATGCGATGGACGCCTATATCAGCTTTGGCGCGGCGCTGGTGATCTGGGGCTGGCTTGAGCTGACCTTCCTCACCGGCATCGTCGCCGGGCCCCGGCGGACCGTCAGCGATCCGCTGGCGCGCGGCTGGCGGCGGTTTTCCGAGGCGGCGGCGACGCTGATCTATCACGAGCTGGCGATCGCCGCGGTGATGATCATTCTGGTTTCGCTAACCTGGAACAGCGCCAACCCGACCGGCACGGTGATCTTCACGCTGCTGTTCGCGCTTCGGCTTTCGGCCAAGCTCAACCTGTTTGTCGGGGTGCCCAACATGAGCGACGAGATCATGCCGGGGCATCTGGAGTATCTGAAGACCTATTTCGGCCCGCGCCGCCTGCATGGCGCGCTGGCATTCAGCCTTGTGGCGCTGCTCGCGCTGTCTATGTATCTGGGGATGCGCTCGCTTGCTGCTCCGGCGGACAGCTTCGCTGCGGTCAGTGCCACCCTGGTGTTCACGCTCGCAGCGCTGGGTTCGCTCGAGCACCTGTTTCTCGCGCTGCCGTTCAGGGACGGTGCGCTGTGGCGCTGGGCACTTCCCGGCAACCAGCAAGGATAAGAAGAAGGAGAGTGGTTATGGATTATGAGGGCTTTTTCCAGAGCGAAATCGATACGATCCGCGATGAGGGACGCTATCGGATTTTCGCTGAGCTGGAACGCCATCGCGGCCGCTTTCCGCACGCCACGCGCTATACCGAAGAAGGCACCGACGAGGTCACCGTGTGGTGCTCCAACGACTATCTGGGAATGGGCCAGCACCCCGATGTGCTGAAGGCGATGCACGACACGCTCGACCAGTGCGGCGCGGGCGCCGGCGGCACGCGCAACATCTCGGGCACCAATCACCACCATGTGCTGCTGGAAGCAGAGCTCGCCGATCTGCACGGCAAGGAAGCGGCCTTGCTGTTCACCTCGGGCTATGTCTCCAACTGGGCGGCATTGGGCACGCTGGCGGCCAAGCTGCCCAATTGCGTGGTGCTGTCGGACGCGGGCAACCATGCCTCGATGATCGAGGGCATCCGCCACAGCCGCGCCGAGTGTCTCAAGTTCAAGCATAACGATCCGGAAGATCTCGACCGGCTGCTCGCCGGCATCGCGCCGGGCCGTCCCAAATTGGTCGCGTTCGAAAGCGTCTACTCGATGGACGGCGACATCGCGCCGATCGCAGAGATCCTCGACGTCTGCGAAAAGCACGGTGCGATGAGCTATATCGACGAAGTCCACGCGGTGGGCCTCTATGGTCCGCGCGGCGGCGGCATTGCCGAGCGCGAAGGCCTGATGGACCGGATCACGGTGATCGAAGGCACGCTGGGCAAGGCGATCGGCGTGATGGGCGGCTATATCGCGGCCTCGTCGGCGCTGTGCGATTTTGTCCGCAGTTTTGCCAGCGGCTTCATCTTCACCACCGCGCTGCCGCCTGCGCTTGCAGCCGGAGCCACTGCCAGCCTGCGTCACCTCAAGACCAGCCAGATGGAACGCGCGCGCCATCAGGATCGCGTCGCCAAGGTCCGCAAGCGGCTGGACCTGATGGGGATCACCCATCTCGACAACCCCAGCCATATCATCCCGGTGATGGTCGGCGATCCGCACAAGTGCAAGCGCATCAGCGACTGGCTGATGGACAACCACGGCATCTATGTGCAGCCGATCAATTATCCCACCGTGCCCAAGGGCACCGAGCGGCTGCGCATCACGCCATCGCCGGTGCACAGCGATGGCGATATCGACAAATTGATTCATGCGCTGAGCGACATCTGGTCGCAATGCGAGCTGGCCCGGCGTGCGGTGGCGGCATGATTGGGTAGTCTACCCGCATCGTCATTCCCGCGGACGCGGGAATCCTGCCTTGGCGCCAACGTCGCCAGCGAGCGGGACCCCCGCCTTCGCGGGGGTGACGATTGACGTGGTTGCGACGCTGCCCAAAGAAAAAGGCCGCCCCGCGAGGGACGGCCTTTTGTCTGTCGGCAGATGCCTTGATCGGATCGATCAGGGCTGCTGCAGATAGGCGATCACGTCCGCGCGCTTCTGCGCATCGGGAAGGCCTGCGAACACCATCTTGGTGCCGGGCACGACGCGGGCGGGCTTTTCCAGATACTGGAACAGCTTTTCCGGGGTCCAGGTGATGCCGCTGTTCTTGTTGGCGGGCGAGTAGTTGAAACCTTCGACGGTTCCGGCTGCGCGGCCGACGATGCCAGCGAGCGAGGGGCCGACGCGGTTCTGGCCGGCTTCCTTGACGTGGCAGGTCTTGCACTGGATGAAGACCTTCTCGCCTTCAGCAGCATTGCCGGTCATGTCGGCGAACTTCTTGCCATCCAGCGTATCGGTGTTGTCAGCAGCCGGTGCTTCGGCAGCAGCAGGCGTCGGAGTCGCGGCGGGGGCTTCAGCTGCCGGTGCGGCGGCTTCTTCCTCTGCCTTGGGGGTTTCGCTGCCGCCCGAGCAGGCGGCCAGCAGCGCGAGACCGGCAAAGGCGCCGGAATAGCGCAGTGCATTCAATCTGGACATGAACTCTCCTTTTGCTCGGCGACATTCGCCCTCAAGCACCCGACAATATAGACGGACTGCACAGGTTGAAAAGTAGGCAAGCCAATTTGTGAACGCCAGATGAAGAATTTTGTTCACCGATTGCCGCCCGCGTGACAAAAAAACCGCAGATCGGGGCCAGTTTCCGGGCTTCTACGACGATCCGTTGCGCGATGGTTCCAGCCACGGCGGGCGCGCGTCACATCCAGAATCCCCGCCTGAACCATTTGGTGATGATGTATTTGGTGCCGGCGGTCACCGGGTTGCCGCTGTGCAGCAGGTTCGGATTGGGGGTCCCGTCGGGCGCCATGTTGTTCCAGATCAGCAGCATGCCGGTGCGCGGCATCATCTTGAAGCTGAGGTGCGGAAATCCGGTCTCGCCGCCGCCTTTGGGTTCGTTGAGGAACACCATCGCGGTCCAGCTGCGCTGCCCGCCCGACTTGCGCTCGCGCTGCCAATAGGACTGGGTGGTGTGGAAATAGTCGTGGTGCGGCTTGAATTCCTGGCCCTTGGCATAACGCTGGCCCTGCAGCGTTTCGCCACGGCGCGGATCGATGCCGGTGAGCCCGCAGATGCGGTCGTCGATTCGCAGAACATCGGGATGCCAGCGGTCGAGATTGCAGCTGTAGCTGGTGCGGAACAGGCTGTCGTTCTCCTGGTCCGACCGATAGAGCTCCGATGGCACCGCATCGGCATCGATCATGCGGATCAGGTCGCTGCATTCGGCCTTGCTGAGAAAGTCCTGATAGCAATAGACCTGCATCGGTACCTTGACGTCGTCGAAGGTGATGCGCTGCACGCGCGGGTGCGCATCCAGCCGGGCGCCGACCTCGCGCCCGATCCGGGCCAGCTGTCTGCGATGAAAAAAGTCCGCGATCATGCCGTGTCGTTGTGCGCAGGCTTACGGGCAAGTCAAGTCGCATGGGCCAGGCCAGGGTGAGGAGACGACATCGCCCGCCGGATTGCTCCGGCGGGCGGGGTGTGTCGCAGCCTCGAAGGGTCAGGTGCTTACCAGAAGAAGTCGGGGATTACGTCCACGACCTGACCAGTGTAGATATCGACCAGCAGCACATCGCCGAAATAGCGGACCCAGCGCAGCTGGCCGTAAGCGGGCGGCAGGCGATAGGCCCATGGATCGTTGATCCAGAAGTTGTTGGCAAAGAAAGGCGCGCCCAGCGTGAAGCCTATGCCCAGCCGGCGATAGCCCCATCCCCGCACCGGCGGATAATAGCGACCCGCGCGGAAGAAATTGCGGTTCTGGTTGCGAAAGCCGACCCAGTCATAGCGCCGGTCGTTGCGCCATCCGCGATCCCAGTTGCCACCGCGCCCGCCGCGGTTGTTCCAGCCCCGGTTGTCCCAGCCGCGATTACTGTAGCCGCGGCGGTCGTCCCAGCCACGCCGGTTGTCGCGGAAATCACGGTTGTCGGCGCGGCGGTCCTGGCGGAAGTCGCGGCGATCATCGCGGCGGTCGGTGCGAAAGTCGCGGACGTCGCCCCGCCGGTCCTGATGGAATTCGCGGCGATCGTCCCGCCGGTCGGCGCGGAACTCGGGGCGTGTGACCTCGCCCTGGCGCAGGTCCTGACGATCGGCGCGGCGTTCCTGACGGAAGTCGCGCTGGTCGCCGCGGCGCTCCTGACGGAAATCCTGCCGGTCGCCGCGACGTTCCTGACGGAAGTCCTGGCGGTCGCCGCGTCGTTCCTGGCGATATTCGCGCGGGGTGGCGATGCGCGCGCTGCCGATGGCACTGCGGTTCTGCGCGCGGAACTCGCGTCCGCCGCCACCGCCGCCGCCCCGCAACTCGCGACCGCCGCCACCGCGATTGCCGCGAAATTCGCCGCCTCCGCGCCGTCCCTCGCGCTGCTGTGCGACCGGCTGCAGCGCGGCCTGTGCCGCGATGCCGGCATCCTGCGCGACCGGCTCGATCACCGCCGCGTCGGCCTGCGCGAGCGGGAGCAGCAGGCTGGCGATGGCAAGCCCCGCAAGCACGAGGGGCATGCGGTGAAACTTGCCCGACAGGCGATGGCCCAGCGGGCGCGCATATTCGGCAGGGGCAATCGCCGGAGAGGGCGGATGTGTGGTTGTGGAACTGGACATGACCATAGTCGACCTTTTTCGAAAATGGCCTGGGCAATCGTGTCGGCAACCACGCGGCACAGGACGGTTGTGATGTTGCCCATCTATCAGCCTCTTGCTGACCCCCAGCTTAACCGATCGATTGATCACAGGTTCAGCATCGTAAAACCCCGTCACATCGGGGGTTGAATTGCGTTGCGTCCCCCCGCGCACGGGGTTAGCTTGGTTGCTGCATGAGTTCGCACGCGGTCCGCATCCTGGCGCTGCTCACCGGCACGCCCCGCCCCTTTCGTGAAGACGGCACGATGAGCGCCATCGCGCGTCAACCAGTCACCGGCCCCGTAATGCTGGGCGAGCTTGGATTTGTCGGAGATGCGGTCGCCGACACCGTCCACCATGGCGGTCCGGACATGGCGATCCACCATTATCCCTTCGATCACTACAGCTTCTGGCAGCAGCGGCTGGATTCGCACAAATTGCTGCAGAAGCCCGGCGCCTTTGGCGAGAATATCTCGACCCGCGGGCTGGTCGAAACCGATATGCGTATCGGCGACAGGTTTCGGCTGGGAGAGGCGCTGGTCGAGCTGACCAAGGGACGCCAGCCCTGCTGGAAGCTCGATCACCGCTTTGGCGTGTCGGGCAAACAATCGGTGATGGCAGAGATCGTGCGCACCGCGCGCTGCGGCTTCTATTATCGCGTGCTTGAGCCCGGGCGGGTGCAGTCGGGCGACGTCATGCGGCTGGTCGAGCAGGGCCCGTCTGCGTGGACCGTCGACCGGGTGTTCAAGCTGCTCGTCGGCGGGCAGTACAAGGCAGAGCCCGAAGCGGTGCGCGCGCTCGCCGATCTGCCGCAGCTGGCGGCAGACTGGCGCAAGCGTGCCGCGGCGCTGGCGGATTGAAAGGGACCATGACGCTGCGAACCCTCCCGTTTCTGGCGCTGGCCTGTCTGGCCGGGCCGCTTGCCGCGCAGGACGCATCCGATGCGGCGCGCGTGCACGACAGCGTGCTGACGCTCGATACCCATCTCGACAGCCCCGCCAATCTGGACCGGCCCGGCTGGCGGATCACCGACCGGCACGATGTGCTGCACGACAGCACCCAGGTCGATCTGCCGCGGATGATCGAGGGCGGGCTCGATGGCGGCTTCTGGGTGATCTATACCGACCAGGGGCCCAATGACGCGGAGGGCTATGCCCGCGCGCTGGCGCATGCGCTCAAACGTCTGCACCAGATCCACGATTTCGTCGCCGCCAATCCGCAGAGCTTCGCCATCGCCACCACCGCCGCCGATGCCAGCCGTATCGCCGCGACCGGAAAGCGCATCGTCTATATCTCGATGGAAAACAGCTATCCGCTGGGCACCGATCTTGCCAATCTGGAGGCCTTCCATCAGCTCGGCCTGCGCATGGCAGGGCCGGTGCATAACGGCACCAACCAGCTTGCCGATTCGACCAATGGCGAGGCGCTGCACGGCGGGCTGAGCGATCTTGGCAAAGCGTGGGTGCGCGAGGCCAACCGGCTGGGCATCATCATCGATGCCAGCCACGCGGCCGACAGCAGCTTCGATCAGATGCTCGAGCTTTCAAAGGCGCCGATCATCCTGTCGCATTCGGGCCCGAAGGCGCTGCATGATCATCCGCGCAATCTCGACGATGCCCGGCTGAAGGCGCTCGCGGCGAAGGGCGGGGTGATCCAGATCAACAGCCTGTTCCTTTCGCCCGACAAGCCGCGTCCGATGGTCGAGGCGCTGCTCCCGCAGATGGCAGCCGCAGCTGACCTGGCGCCCGAGGCACGCGCTGCGCTGATGGCGCGATGGGCCGCAGCGAACGCTGCCGAGCCGCGATCGAACACCGATTTCAACCGCTACATGCAGGCGATCTTCCATTGCATCGACCTGGTCGGTGTCGATCATGTCGGGATCGGTGCGGACTGGGATGGCGGTGGCGGGGTGATCGGGCTCAACCAGATCAGCGAAATTCCCCGGATTACTCAGGCGCTGCTCGCGCGCGGGTTGACGCCCGCCGAGGTCGAGAAGATCTGGAGCGGCAATGTGCTGCGGGTGATGACCGAGGTGGAACGCGTCGCGTCGAAGAGGTGACGCGATTGTCCAATCGGCGGGCCGCAATCGCGGCTATGGCTGGTGAACGCTGTTCGAGGGAGGGCATGGCGATGCGTGCATATTGGATCCGGGTTCTGACCCTATTGCTGGCGGCATTGCTGCCCGCGTCGGCGGCCATCGCGGCAACGCCCGAGCGCAAGCCTGATCTCGCCGATATGGTCGCGGGCACCTATGAAGGCGACATCATCTCGGATGCGCGCGGCTCATCGAAATCGGGGGTGACGATCACCGTGGTGCGGACGGGAAAGAATGTCGTCGAGGTATCGTGCGACTGCAAGCGTATCCCCAAGGTGCAGATCCCGCTCGAAAAGGCGATGGATGCGATCCTCGCCGAGAGCGGGCCATATGTCTTCCTGATCGACACCGCGCGCGATCCGCGCCGGCTCAGCCTGACGATCGACGACGCCTCGCTGAGCGTCGAGAGGCAGTAGGCCTCAGGCCATCTCGACCGCGAACAGCGTGTTGCCCTGGTAGCGATCTTCGCGAGGGTTGAACACCGGCTGGGGATCGAACAGACGATCGGTCAGCGCGAGATCGTTCAGGCCGTCGAGCTTGAACGCGCCGACCTTGATCTCGCGCGGGGGCTTGCCGTCGCGCTCCAGCGTCACGCCATCCAGGTACAGCTGGTCGTGGCGCGTATAGAGAATGTGCGGCGCAAGCCGGATGCGGGTGCGGTTGTAGGTCGCTTCCAGACATTTGCGCAGGGCGATCGCCTCAAGCACGGTCTTGTTGATATCCATGCCCACAATATGATCAAAGCCACGTCCGGTTTCAATCGATTTTTGTGCAGCGCAGCATTTCCCTGCCCCGATACCGGGCAATCGCTCGAAATCCGGAAGCACCGCGCTTATTTCGCCGGCTTGCCCTTCAGATGGGTATCGAACCAGGCGACCGTCCGCCGCAACGAATCCAGTCGGTTCTCGCGCCGGTCGAAGCCATGGCCTTCCTGCGGGTAGAACACGGTCTCGACGATGTTGCCCTTGGCCTTGAGCAGATCGTTGACCTCCTGCGCCTGGCCGCGCGGCACGCGGATGTCGTTTTCGCCCTGGATGGTGAGCAAAGGTGCCTTCGCGGCATTGAGATAGGTCAGCGGCGAGGACGCCTTGTAGACATCGGGGTTCTCGTCAGGCGTGCCGAGCAGACCGCGTTGATAGGCCTTGAGTCGCTCGTCCTGATCGCGGTACATCGTGTTCCAGTTGATGATGCCGAACCACTGCACCGCCGCTGCGAACTCGTCGGGGGTGCGACCGATCGCCATCAGCGTCATGAAGCCGCCATACGACCCGCCGAAGATGCCGACCTTGGCCTTGTCGACATAGCCGGTGCTGACGAGGAACTGCTTGGCCGCGACCGTGTCCTTGAGGTCGCCGCCGCCCAGATCCTTGTAGTTGGCGTTCTGGAAGGCATCGCCATAGCCGGTCGATCCGCGGAAATTGGGTGCGATCACCACATATCCGCGGCTGGCAAAGGCAGCGGCATACTGGCTGAAGCCGTCCTGCGTCGCCGATGTCGGGCCGCCATGCGGGATGACGATGGCCGGGTTGGAGCCGTCGCGCTTGAGGTTGAACGGCATCGTCACCACCGCGCTCACCAGCGTGCCGTCAAAGCTCTTGTAGGTCACGACGCTCGATTTGGGCAGCACCGCGGGCGTCAGGCTGGCCATCGCGAGCTGTGTCGCGGGGCGCGCGGTGTTGGCGGCCAGATCGACGACATACAGGTTGGATGGCGAATCCGCGCCCGAACGCGTGGTCAGCAGCATCCGGCCGTCGGGCGACAGCGGCTGCGCGCCGGTGAGGTTGTTGACGCCCGGGTCGAGCGGCAACGGCGTCTCGGTGCGGCTCGCCAGATCGAAGCGGGTCAGCGTCGAGCGCGTATCAGCATTGGTCCGCGCCACCAGCGCCTTGCCGTCCTCGATGAAGCCGCCAGCAAGCTGCTCCCAGGGCGTGGGCTTGAGCCAGGTCCAGCTCTTGTCTGCGACCCTGTAGACCCCGGCATGGTCCTGCCCCGTCTTCTCGTTGGTCGAGATGGCAAGCAGGCTGCCATCGGCGGTGGCATCGGCAGCCTCGTAGCGCACGTCCTTGGCGCCCAGCAGCTTGACCGCTTTGCCATCGGCGATGCTGACCTTCCAAACCTCGCCCTCGCGGCTGTCGACCCGCGCGCGGTTGGCGATGATTGCCTTGCCGTTGTCGACGAACGCGACCGGGCCCCAGTTGAACTGCGGGTCCTTCTCTGCCGTCAGGTTGCGCACCTTGCCATCGGGGCCCATAACCGCAAGGTTGGACTGGCCTTCGGACTTAAGCTTGGTCGAAAGCGCGATCCAGTCGGTCTGCGCGCTGGTCAGCATGTCGCTTTCGGCGATGTCGGGGGTCTGGGTCAGCCGCTCGACCGCGCCGCCGCCGGTCGGCACGCGGTAGATATCGGCATATTCATTGCCGCCCACATCCTCCTCGAAATACACCCATTGGCCATCGCGCGAGGCGACGAGGCCGGACTGCACCTCGTCCGATTGCGTGATCTGCACCGGCCAGCTGCCCGCGGCATCGGTGCGCCAGATGTTGAACCTGCCGGTGATGTTGGTCGAGACGAAGATCTGCTTGCCGTCCGCGCTCCACGTCACGCCCGCAAGCCCACGCGTTGCGCCGATATCGTCGATCGGCACCGGCCGCGCCTGCGGATTGGCGGGCGAGGCGATGCTGGCCGGATCGGTCACCGGCCGGTCGGGGGTTGCCACCTGCGCGGCCAGAGGGACGGTGACTCCGAGCAACAGCATTGCAGACCAACGCATCATCACCGTCTCTCCTCATGGCACCCTGTCAGGGGCGTTTATGCCTGTTCCGCTTCCTGTGCGTCCAGCTCGGCCAGCCAGTTTTCCAGCCATTTGATGGTATAGTCGCCCGACAGGAAATCATCCTGCTTGAGCAGCTCCTGATGCAGCGGGATCGTCGTCTTGACGCCCTGCACCACGAACTCCTCGAGCGCGCGCTTGAGGCGCATGATGCAGCCCTGGCGGGTGCGGCCATAGACGATGACCTTGGCGATCATGCTGTCGTAATAAGGCGGGATCCGGTATCCGGCGTACAGCCCGCTGTCGACGCGGACATGCATGCCGCCGGGGGGGTGGTAATAGCTGACCAGGCCGGGCGAGGGCGCGAAGGTGCGCGGATCCTCGGCGTTGATCCGGCATTCGATCGCATGGCCGCGAAACTCGATCTCGTCCTGCTTGACCGAAAGCGGATGGCCTTCGGCGATGCGGATCTGCTCGCGCACCAGATCGACCCCGGTTATCGCCTCTGTCACCGGATGCTCGACCTGCAGCCGGGTGTTCATCTCGATGAAGTAGAACTCGCCGTTCTCCCAAAGGAACTCGATGGTGCCTGCGCCGCGATAGCCCATGTCGGCCATCGCCTGGCACACCACGCCGCCCATACGCTCGCGCTCTTCTGCGGTGATGACGGGCGAAGGGGCTTCCTCGAGAACCTTCTGGTGGCGGCGCTGCAGCGAACAGTCGCGCTCACCCAGATGGATCGCGTTGCCCTTGCCGTCGCCGAACACCTGGAACTCGATGTGGCGCGGGTTGCCGAGGTATTTTTCCATATAGACGGTGTCGTCGCCGAACGCCGACTTGGCCTCGCTGCCCGCCTGCTGCATCAGCGTCTCGAGCTGATCCTCGGACGGGACGACCTTCATGCCGCGTCCGCCGCCGCCCGATGCCGCCTTGATCAGCACCGGATAGCCGATCGACGCGGCGATGATCTTGGCCTCGTGGATGTCCTTGATCGCGCCGTCGGATCCGGGGACCAGAGGCATGCCGAGGGCACCTGCGGTGCGCTTGGCCTCGACCTTGTCACCCATCGTGCGGATATGCTCGGGCTTGGGGCCGATCCAGATGATCTTGTGCGCCTCGACGATCTCGGCGAACTTGGCGTTTTCCGACAGAAAGCCATAGCCCGGATGGATCGCATCGGCCTGGCTGATCTCGGCGGCAGAAATGATGTTGGCGATGTTGAGATAGCTCTGCCCAGCGGGCGGCGGGCCGATGCACACCGCCTCGTCCGCCAGCCGCACGTGCATCGCGTCGGCATCGGCGGTGGAGTGCACCGCCACCGTCTTGATACCCATCTCGTGCGCGGCGCGGTGGATGCGCAGCGCGATTTCGCCGCGATTGGCGATCAGGATTTTCTTGATGGCCATGGGCTGGTTACTCGATGACGACCAGCGGCTGGTCGAACTCGACCGGCTGCCCGTCTTCCACCAGGATCGCGGTGACCTTGCCCGCGCGTTCGGCGGTGATCGGGTTCATGACCTTCATCGCCTCGATGATCAGCAGCGGATCGCCGATCTTCACTGCGGCGCCGATGCTGATGAAGGGCGCTGCACCCGGCTCGGGTGCAAGATAGGTGGTGCCGACCATCGGCGACTTGACCGCATTGGCCATCGACGGTGCGGCGGGCGCTTCGGGCGCAGCAGCGGCGGCTGCCGGGGCGGCGGCGGGCGCGGGGACAGCGGCGGGTGCGGCGGCCACGGCCACGCTGGCCACCGGTGCGGCGCTGATCATGCGCGCAACGCGGATCTTGCGATCGCCATCTTCGACCTCGATTTCGCTCAGCCCGGTTTCGCCCAGCAATTCTGCCAGTTCGCGTACCAGTTTGCTGTCAATGTTCATGCCGCCTCCCTGTTTTGCATTGCCGCTTTTGCTGCTTGGTGATGCCATTGTCTGTTCCTGCGCCCTTATGGTTCTTGTTCGCGGGTGCCTTGTTTGCGGCGACCGCGCTGGAATATCCTGGGTTGAGCTATGCCCGCGCAGAGGCGGCAATGACAACCGTTAACTGGTCATAGCAGCGCGGCGGCCTCCAGCGCCAATAGATAAGACGCTGCGCCAAACCCACAGATCGTGCCCTTCGCCGCCCGGCCAACCCATGACAGATGGCGGAATTCCTCGCGCGCATGCGGGTTGGACAGGTGCACCTCGATCACCGGCGTGGTGATCGATCGGATCGCGTCATACAGCGCGACCGACGTGTGCGTGAACGCGCCCGCGTTGAGCAGCACCGCTTTGGCCCCGCTCGCCTGCGCCTCGTGCAGCCAGTCGATCAGATGGCCCTCATGGTTCGACTGCCGCATGTCGATCGAAAGGCCCAGTGCCTGTGCGCGGTCGTCCAGCCGGTCGGCGATATCGTCGAGCGTATCGGAGCCATAGATTTCGGGCTCGCGCAGGCCGAGCAGGTTGAGATTGGGTCCGTTGAGGACGAATATCATCGGTTGATCGGCCATGCTGCTTCCGTTGTGCCGCCCCATCGCCTGGGTGCGCCGCGCTTATGCGGGAAAGCGACTCGCTAGGCAAGGTGGGGGCATTCAGCCGCGCAGCGGGGGCACCGGCCCGCCGCCATACAGCCAGTCCCAGCGCGCCATCACCGCATCGGGCCGGGCGGAGGCTGCGCGGCCCAGTGGCAGCCGCATCGCAAGCGTCGCCAGCGGATTGCCTTCGTGAAAATCCACGCCGTTGGCGTGCGCGCCTGCCTGCACCCGGGCGGTGCGTGGCTGGCGCACTGCAAAGAAGCGGCCAAGCGCCGTCTCAAGCACTGACGCATCGTTTGCCATCGGCAGCAGTTCGGCCAGCGTCACAGCATCCTCGATCCCCATCGCCGCGCCCTGCGCCAGGAACGGCAGCATCGGGTGGCAGGCATCGCCGATCAGCACCGCGCGGCCGCGGTGCCAGGCGCGCATCGGCTTGCGGTCGTGCAGGCCCCAGCGCAGCGGTTGATCCACCCGCGCGAGCAGCCGGGTGATCGCGCCCCACCCGGCAAACGCGGCACGCAGCCGGTCGGGGTCGCCGGGCAGGTTCCAGCCTTCCTCGCGCCAGTCGGCCTGTTCGATCACCCCGACGAAATTGACCAGACCCGGACGCACCCGATAGGTGACCGCATGGCGGCGCGGGCCCAGCCAGGCGCCCACCCCCGCAGGGGGCGCAGCCGGATCGTCCTTCGCCACCTCCACCAGCGCGCGCCAGGCGACATGGCCGGTAAAGCGCGCGGCATCGGCGCCGAACAGCTGCGCGCGCACCTGCGAGCGGATGCCGTCTGCACCGATGATCAGATCGGCGCGAAGCGTCTGCCCGTCTGCGCTCATCGCCTCGGCGCGATCGGCATCGATCCGCTCGATCGCGCAGCCGGTGACCAGCGCGCCGGGCTGTAGTGCCTCGAGAGCGGCATGCAGGATCGCGACCAGATCGGCACGGTGCACCGCCACATAGCGCGCGCCCCAGCGGCGCAGCGCGGCATCGCCCAGCGGAATCTTGAGAATATCGCGCGCGCTGCGGCCATCGCGCAGCGTGATCGCCTGCGGAGCCTGACCTGCCACCGCCACAGCCTCTGCGACCCCAAGCTCGCCGAGCGCGCGCATCGCGTTGGGGCCCAGCTGCAGGCCTGCGCCGACCTCGTGCAGCCCATCGGCGCGCTCGGCCACGCGGACCTCGTGCCCCTTGCGCGCCAGCGCCAGCGCGGCGGCAAGCCCGGATATACCCGCGCCGATGATCAGTATGCGCATGAAGGGCTGTTCGTGGCTCGCATGATCGCTGTGTAACGCAGCTTACGGCGTGCGCAACCATGCTCCCTTCCGGGATGGCGCCTGAACGGCTATGCACCCCCTCATGCTGCCTTCGCTCCTGATCGTTGACGATTTCCTGGCCGATCCGTTCGCCGCGCGCGCCGCGGCGCTGGCGCTGGACTATGATCCGGCGACGCGGATCGGCAACTATCCCGGAACGCTGTCGGGCGCGCCCTTGCCGATAGCGGGGCTGGAAGAGGCGGTGTCGCGAATCATCGGCGTGCCGCTCAAGCCCCAGCCCGGCACCACCCACGGCCATTGCCGACTGACGCTCAAGGGCGATCGCGGGGTCAGCGGCGTGCACATCGACCCGTGCTTCTATTCCGGCATCCTCTATCTCAGCCGCAACGAGGATGCGCGCGGCGGCA
Organism: Blastomonas sp. RAC04; assembly: GCF_001713435.1. Classification (NCBI taxonomy): domain Bacteria; kingdom Pseudomonadati; phylum Pseudomonadota; class Alphaproteobacteria; order Sphingomonadales; family Blastomonadaceae; genus Blastomonas; species Blastomonas sp. RAC04. The sequence goes on along the minus strand of NZ_CP016460.1, from coordinate 2,836,484 downwards.
CAGATTTCTTTCGCCACAAGCGCACGGGCCTCGAAAAGGTGCCCGCCGATCCGCTGGGGCTGGCGCAGAGCGGCTATGCGGACATCAATGCGCTGGTCGAGGATGTCGTCAACCGCGATACGCTGCTGCCCGCGCGCTGGGAGCGGGTGATGCGGGTGCCGATGCGCTTCAACCGGCTGCTTCTGTTCAGCCCGTGGCTTTTCCACAATTCGGCGGATGGATTCGGCACGGCGCAAGAGACCGGGCGGCTGGTGCACCTGCAGTTTTTCGCGCGCGGCTGACGCGCCGGATCAGTCCTCGGAGCCATCCATCGCACGCGCCTGCGCCTTGCGGCGTTTCAGGTTCGCGCGCAGATTCGCCGCCAGCCGCGCCTTGCGCGCTTCGTCGGCGCGCGGAAGCGGCTGGGCTTTGGACTGGGGTTTGGGCTCGATCGGGGTGTCGGACATGGCCTTGTCGGCTTAACGCGACAGTCTGCGATTTGGCAAGGCTTGCGAGGGTTGACAAAGCTTTGGCGTCTGCGCATAGGCGCAGGCCTTGCGAGCGGGCAGGCATCTGTTCCGCCTCGCAGCCGTCCGCGAAATGGTGTGCTGCTGTAGCTCAGTGGTAGAGCGCATCCTTGGTAAGGCTGAGGTCGGGAGTTCAATCCTCCCCAGCAGCACCATTTCGCAGGCGACGGCTTTTCGCCCCCATCAGCGCTCAGTCCGCCAGCACGTCGCTCCATTCGGGGTGGCGCCGGAACGCCGTGACGACATAGCTGCAGCGCGGCAATATCGTCCAATGGCCGCTGCGGGCCTTGGCGATCAGCGCGTCGACCAGCCGTGCGGCAACACCCTGGCCGCGCATCGCATCGGGTACGAAGGTGTGGTCGGCGATAACCCGCGTCGCGCCCGCGCTGGCACCGGTGTTGGCATATGTGAGTTCTGCCTCGGCACCATCGGCGCGATAGACAAAGCGTCCGCCCGATACGGTGGTTTCATGGGTGATGGCGGTCGCGGCATCGGTGTGTGTCTGTGTCATTCCAGTCTCCGTTTCGCCCCCCGATCAGGTCATCGATATGGGGAAGGGGGCCGCGCGCGGCAAGCATGGCTGCGAGTCGCAGCCTGCCGCAGCCGACGCCATCGAGCACCAAATGTGCGCCCGATCGTGGCATGGTTGCAACTGTGGCACGGATTCATGCGGCCTGGGGGGCACAAACAGCGCAGGAGGGCCTTTATCTATCGGGCAAGTTGGCTTATATGGCGCGCTCAAGAAACCATCAGGAGATTTCGCTATACGTCCGCCAGCCCCCCGTCGCGGCCTTGCCATGCCCCTTAAATCCGGCCCGCGCTTCAATCAGTTTATCCAGTCGCCCCAGGTTCGGGTGATCGATGAAAATGGCGAAAATCTGGGCGTATTGCGTACCGATGATGCGATAGAGCGCGCAGCAGCCGTGGGGCTCGACCTCGTCGAGGTGTCCCCGAACGCAGAGCCGCCGGTCGCCAAGTTCCTGGACGTGGGCAAGTACAAGTACGAGGCCCAGAAAAAGGCCAATGCCGCGCGCAAGAACCAGAAGACGCAGGAGATCAAGGAGATCAAGATGCGTCCGAACATCGATGACCATGACTATATGGTCAAGATGAAGAAGGTTCACTCGTTCATCGACGAGGGCGACAAGGTCAAGATGACGCTGCGGTTCCGTGGCCGCGAACTTTCGCACCAGCAGCTCGGCATGGCACTGCTCCAGCGGGTGCAGGAAGACGTCAAGGAAGTCGCCAAGGTCGAAGCCTATCCGCGCATGGAAGGCCGCCAGATGCTGATGGTGCTGGCACCCAAGTAACCGCGCTCAACCGTCGACAAAGCGCAGCTGGTAGCTGATCGTGGCACTGTCGTTGGCAGGCACGGTCACCTGCCAGACGTGCTTGCCGTCCTTGCGCACCACCTTGGCCGTAGCCTTGCGCAGATCGGCCTCGGCGATCTCTGCCAGATCGATCTCGGCGGTCACAGGCTCGGGGTTGGCGTTGGTCAGCACCAGCTTGCGGTTTTCGCTTCCCTCTGGGCCTGATCCCGCCAGTGTCGTGGTCGCCAGCCGCACCGCGCTACTCGTCCCGATGGTGAACTTCACCTCCTGTCCCACCGCATAATCGCGCATCCGGCCCTGGCCGATCAGCAGGCCGTTGTCCGATGCGCCATCGAACACCGAAATACGCCCCGATGGCAGCGGCAGGCCGAGGCCCGTCGCAGTCTTGTTGTCCATGCGGACCTCGATCTCCAGCGGCTCGGGCGTTTCGTCAGAACCATTCGCATTGCCGCGATAGACCATCCGTGCAGGCACATTCTGTTTGGCGAGCAGCTTGACCTGTTTTTGCCCCTTGGCCGCCACGGTCGAGCGGAAGGGCACGCGGTAGAGCTTCAAGTCGCCCAGCGCTTCGAGCTCGGCCACCGTGACGCGCGATCCGGTCACGATCACCTCCTCCATCGCCTCGGCGCGCACCGCACCGGTGCGCATTGCGGAGGGGGCCATCATCATCGGTGGCGGGGGCGGTGGTGGCGGCGGGATGTCAAAGACGCCCGCAGCTGTGCTGCCGCGCGGCCAGCAGCGGATGTACAACGGCGTTGCCTGCGGCTTGTCGGCGATCGCTTGCATCGGCTGGCGGATGTTGAGCGTGCCCGCGATCACCAGCAGCTCGGAATCGGCAAAGCTCTCGGCATTGCCGTTGGCCAGCGTCAGCCAGGAGAACAGGTCGAGCGACGTGCCGTCGTCGGCCAATTTGACGACATAATCGGCGTTCCAGTCGAACCCGGCGGCAAGGTATGTCAGCGTCACCTCGACCGTTGCCGCTTGAGGCGAAACGGTGTCGACCGACAGCACCGGCGTTGCGAACAGCCCGCCGGGCAGGTTTTCATAGATCACCTTTTCCGGCAGCCCCGAGCATTGCAGCGCCTCGATGCCGCTTTCGGTCTCGACCACCAAGCCACCCGAAGATCCGCTGCGAATCACCGCATCGCGCTCGCTCACTGCGCCGGTCGCAGGATCGGTGCGGCGCAGCGTCACGCGGTTGCCCAAAGTGCCATCGACCAGCGCTCCGGGGGAGAGCAATTTCTTGTCACGGTTCTGCTCGATGATCCCGCCGGGCAGCCCGCGGACCACCGAGGACACCGCGACCATGCCCTCGGCGACACCGGCAAAGCGGATGGTCGCAGGGCCTGCGGGGACGGTGATCCGCCGGGTCTCGGTCACAACCGCGAAGCCGTTGAGGAAATCGAGGTTCATCCCCCCGCCATCGCCGCGCGCAGGGTCGCGGTAGATGGTAATCGCGACCGAATCGGGCCTGGGCGAGATGATCTCGGGGCGGGTTTGGGCTTGGGCGGGGGAGAGGGCCATGCCCATCAACGCCATCAAGACCGCAAGCACAACATTCCGTGTTCCCGAGCCCCTCGGCTGGCTGGCAAGCCAGCCGCTCGGGATAAACTTCCCGGCTTTGCCGGGAAGTCGAGGGACCTTGCGCAACCGGTAGCGTGCGCGTCCCTCGACTTCAGCCAAAGGCTCAAGTTTATCCTGAGCGAAGCCGACAGGCGGCGCCGAAGGGCTCGGGACAAACGGATGAGGGGAGCGCATGATACTACTCGCTAGCCACTCTCAATACCGCGTTTCAAAGGTCGCGGTGACCTCCGCGCTGCCGTTCGCGGGGACCGGCACCGCCCACACCACCGCATTGCTGCTGCGCCGCTCGCTCTTGGCGCTTTCGGTGACGATCCGCGTATCGGTCCAGCCGAAATCGAGCCCCGATTGCATCAGGTCGACGGTGACGGCCCCATCGCGCGCGTTGGTCAGTTCATAGCGCATGCTGGTCTGCCAGCGGGTAGCGGAGAGCCGCTTGCGCTCGATCACCGTGGTCTTGACCTTGACGTCGAACGCCTCGCCGGTCTTGAGCGCCAGCGCGCTGCCCATCGGGGTGTGGTCGATCGCGTTCTCGCCGATGAACTGCGGCGATCCGCGCTGGTCGCGCTGGTAGAAGCGCACCGAGCCTGCGGGCAGGGCATCGCCAAGGCCACCCGATTTGCTCGAGCTGAACTTGACCACGGTATCCGCGCTGCGCGGTTCGCTGATGCTGGCGAGCCAGCCGACGCGATATTCATACGCGCGTGACGCAGGCACGCCTTGAACATCGAGGAAGTTGATCTGCTTGGTCTGCCGGTCGGCAATCGTCGTGCGCCCGACGGGGTAGAGATAGAAATCACCCAGCCGCTCGCGGTCTGCGGTTTCGGTGCCGGCGCTGCGGATATTTCTGCCACGCCCTCCGCCGAAGCCCGATGCGCCCTGCGGGTTGCCTGCGACCAGCAGCGTGTCGGCATTGCGATAGGTGGTGCCCGAACTGTTCGACAGCGTCACCCAGCCCTGCACGTCGATGCTGCCCTTGGCCTCGTCGAACAAGGCGACATAGTCCGCCGACCAGCCCATGCCGCCGGTGAGATAGCGGATCGCTGCATCGCGTACCCCGGCGCGCTGGCTGTCGAGCGTGATCGAGAGCGTCGGGCGCGCGCGCAGATTTTCGGGCACCTTGTCGAAGATCGCCCGCACCGGCAGCCCGTCGTCGCGCAGCACCTCTATTCGGGTGCCGATCTGGACGACCACGCCCTGGTTGACCGAGAGCACCTTGGCGCGCTCGCGCGTCTCCGCGCCGGTCGCCGGGTTGGTGCGCACCAGGGTGATTGTCTCGCCCACCGCCTTTTCCATCAATTTGCCGGGGGTGAGCAGGTCATAGTCGAAATTCTGCTCGACGATGGTCGCGCCGTCGGCGGCAAAGCTCACCGTCTCGGGCTGGATCTGCGCGGAGACATCGGGGAATTCGATCCGGCTGGTGCCGCTGGCGATGTTGAGCTTGCGAATATCCTGCACCAGCGAGGTGCCGCCGTTGTACACGGTGACCGAAACGTTGCCCTGCGCGCTGGGGGCGTCGGGATCGGCGGCGTCCTGGGCCAGCGCCGGAGCGAGCGCGAACAGGCTGGCAGCGCCGAGCCCCATCCAGAAACGTGACGAACGGCGCATATGGACCTCCCCAGACTTGTCTGTTCATGGTGGCTTAGGCGGGGCAAAATGAACAGGGGCTAAATCGCTGGGCAAGCGCCTGCCGCGCCGATAAGAAGGCGGTCATGCTGCGTATCGCCTCTTACAACATCAACGGAATCAAGGCACGCCTGCCGCGTCTGCTCGAGTGGCTGGACGAGACCCGGCCTGCCGTCGCCTGCCTGCAGGAGATCAAGACGCAGGACGAAGGCTTCCCTGCGGCCGAGTTCGAGAAGCTCGGCTATGGCGCGATCTGGCACGGGCAGAAGGGCTTCAACGGCGTTGCGATCCTGGCGCGCGACGCGCAGCCGGTCGAGGTGCAGCGCGGGCTGGAGGGCGAACCCGAGGACGAGCATTCGCGCTATCTGGAGGCCGATGTCCACGGCCTGCGCGTCGCATGCATCTATCTTCCCAACGGCAACCCGCAGCCGGGGCCGAAGTTCGATTACAAATTGCGCTGGATGGATCGCCTGCGCAAACGCGCAGCCCAGATCATAGCCGAAGAGGTGCCCGCGGTGCTGGCGGGCGACTACAACGTCATCCCGCGCGACAACGACACCTATTCGGTGCGCGCGATGGCATCCGATGCGCTGATGCAGCCCGAAAGCCGCGCCGCCTATCGCCGCATTCTCGCCGATGGCTGGACCGACCCGATCGGCACCCTGCGCCCGGCCGGCGGGGTGTGGACCTATTGGGACTACCAGGCCGGCGCCTGGCAGCGCGACCATGGCTTCCGCATCGACCACCTGTTGCTCAGCCCCCAGGCAGCCGACCGGCTGAGCGCGATCGGCGTCGACAAGGACCATCGCGGTCGCGAAAAGGCCAGCGACCACGCGCCGACCTGGGTGGAACTGAAGGCCTGACCCTGCCCCTCACCGCCGCGCCACGCCGATCAGCGCGGTCGAGGGTATTGGAAGCACCGCCCGGTCGCCTGCCATGCGGCGCAGTTCCGAGATGATCATGTCCTTTTGCGCTCGATCCAGATTCGCCCAGTCGGGCGATGGGTCGAACGCGGCATCGAGTTCATCCATCGCCGTCATGTCGAGACCGAAATCGCGGGTCACAAACTCGATCCGCGGATCGCGATAGCCTGCGCCGATCAGTTCGGCGGCAAACCCTTCGGCGGTGTTGAGGATCGTCATCGACTCGGGCATCGGAGCCAGCGGTGTTTCGGGAAACAGGCGCCGGATAAGCTGGCCGAGCAGCAGGAAGGCACCGGCGCCACGGTCCTGCCAGACCGCCACGACGCCGTATCCGCCGGGCCGGGTGACCCGCGCCATCTCGGCCAATCCCTTGCGCCAGTCCGGGAACATGAACACGCCGAAGAACGAGAAGACCGCGTCGAAACTGGCGTCGGGCAGATCGAGTGCCTGGCCATCCATCACCTGCGCCTCGACGTTTGGCACCGCCCTGGCCGCAATCCGGGCGACCATGCCGGGGGAAAAGTCGGTGGCGAGCACCTGGGCACCGCTTCTTGCGGCGGCGAACGCCAGCGCGCCGGTGCCGGCCGCGACATCCAGAACGCGCGACCTCGGGGTCAGCGGCACCTGCGCCAACCCGGCCTCGACATAGCTGGCGGTATAGGGATGCGCCGTGCGTTCATAGCGTTCCGCCGCGCTGTCCCAGTGATCGATCCTGTTGAAGGCCTGCATTGCTGATATCTCCGAATCATGTAACCTGATAGGTATCGTGAAATTCGGTGCTTGCCAAGTCGTTGCGAGCGACCAAGGTGGTTTTCATGCGGAATGACGGTCGCCTCTCCCGGATGTTGCATGTGCTGATCCATCTGGCGCGGCACGATGGTCCGATGACGTCGGAGACGATCGCGCGGATGCTCGATACCAACCCGGTGCTGATCCGGCGCACGATGTCGGGCCTGCGCGAAGCGGGCTATGTCAGATCGGAAAAGGGACATGGCGGCGGCTGGGCGATCGCCACTGATCTGAACGCGGTGACGCTGCTGGACGTCCACCGCGCGGTCGGCGGACCTCGGCTGTTCGCCATCGGGGTCGAGAACGCCAATCCCGGCTGTCAGGTCGCGAGCGTCGTCAACGAGGCGCTGGACAGTGCGCTGCAGGAGGCAGAACAGCTGCTGATCGCGCGGCTCAGCTCCATCAGCCTGGCCGAGCTTGCCCGGACGTTCGACGCGCGTTGCGGCGATCTTGTTCCGCGCTAGCAGCTAGCCGGAACGAGATTTACGCGATCGTCGTGCCTGCGATCCGTTCGATCTCGCGCTTGGGCTCGGCGGTCTGGGCGGTGGGCGGCGGGGCCAGCGATTGCAGCGCGGCGCCAGGTGCCACGGCCTGCAATTGCTTCAGCCTCGCGCGGAAGTTCGCCAGTTCGCTGCCCGAAAGCTGCGCGCGGGTGGTGAAGCGGACCGATCCGGGATCGACCGCGCGGCCGCCGCGATAGAGTTCGTAGTGCAGGTGCGGGCCGGTCGAAAGGCCGGTCGATCCGACATAGCCGATCACCTGGCCGCGGCGCACGCGGGTGCCGCTGCTCACCGCGATCCGGCTCATATGGCCATAGCCGCTGGCGATGTTGCCGCCATGGGCGATGCGCACGAAGTTGCCGTACCCGCCCTTGCGTCCGGCATAGTTCACCACGCCGTCGGCGGTGGCATAGATCGGCGTGCCGCTGCGGGCGCGAAAATCGATGCCGCTGTGCATCCGGCGGAAACCCAGGATCGGGTGGCGGCGATAGCCATAGCCCGATGTGATCGCGCCGTTGACGGGACGGGCGAATTCGCCGCGTTCCTCGCCCACGCCCGAAGCCTCGAACCACTGCATGCCGTTGCCGGCCTTCCAGCGCAGCATCTGCGCGCGCGGCTTGCCGCTGCGTTCGAGACCCGCATAGAGCAGGTCGCCCATCTCGACCTCGCCGGTCGCGGCACGCTTGTAATCGACGATGATGTCGAACTCGTCGGTCGCGCGGATATCGTTGCCGATCGAAAGCTGGGTGCCCAGCGTGCGCAGATAGGCCTGGATCGCGCCCGGAGGCGCGCCTGCCGCGCGCGCCGAACGATAGAGGCTTGAGCCCACCGTGCCGCGAATGCGCAAGGGGGTGGCGTCGACCAGAATGGGCTTGCGCACCAGATCGAGCTCGGATCCTGCCCGCACGATCTCGACGTTCATGTCGAAGCGCGCGCGGAATGCGATGGTCTCGACCGGGCGCGGCTGGTTGCGTGCAAAACGGCGGCCCAAGGTGATGTCGATGCGGGTGCCGTCGCGAATGTCTTCGAGCGGAACCACCGAGGAGACGAGATTGGCGACCGATTGCGCATCGCCGCTGCCCACACCTGCGCGCTGCATCACGCGCATGAAGCTGTCGCCGCGGCCGATGACGGCGGCAAGTTCGATCGTCGGGCGCTCGGGTGCCTGGCGCAAAGCGACCACCGCATCGGTTGCCGCCATCGCGCGTCCGGTATCGCTGCCGAATGCCATCGGCATGATCATCTGGCTGCGCAATTCTTCCAGCGCAACAGGGGCCGGGGCCATCGCCGCCGCGCCCAGCGGATGGATGCCCGGCCACACCGCATAGGCGCCGGTGCACAGCAGGCAGAGCGTTGCCAGTCCGCGAAACCATTCAAGGCTGCCGATGTTCTGGCCCAGATCCGGGGTCCAGTTGGTCTCGTGGATGAAGGTTGCAAGCCGCGACCAGCGCTCACGGATCGAGCAGAGGCCAAGCCCGGGCACGCCCATGGCCGGCGCCGGAAGCGCATCGGCCATCGACAGTCTGGCGGTGGCGGCCCCTGCCCCCAAAAGCTGTTCGCGTTGCTGAAACAAGTCCGACCCTTTTTCGCCATTCCTCCCGTGCTGCACCTTTCAGGCGGGCACGATGGCGATTTTTCCTCGCCCGCAAATCTTGTGGAGAATGCCGGTTAAAGTCAAATTAACCCGCGCGACAAAACCCGTTCGCCGGGACGAGCGGTGCATTAAGCCGGGCCAATGGCGGAACCTGTCCACAGACGATTGCACGGCTTGCCGAATGGGGCTTGCAACTTGGCGAGGCGGCCATGATGTAAGGCGTGGAGGCTGCTCCCATGACCCGATTTTCGTCCCGATCTGCGCAGGGCTCCGTGACTGCCGTGCTGGGACCGACCAATACCGGCAAGACCCATCTTGCCATCGAGCGGATGAGCGCGCACTCCAGCGGCCTGATCGGCTTTCCGCTCCGCCTGCTGGCGCGCGAGGTCTATGACCGGGTGGTCGCGATCAAGGGGCCCAAGGAGGTCGCATTGGTCACCGGGGAAGAGCGCATCGTCCCGCCGGGCGCGCGCTGGTTCCTCTCCACCGCCGAAAGCATGCCGCTGCAGGACGGGCGCGATTTCGCCTTCGTCGCGATCGACGAGGCACAGCTTGGCGCACATCCCGAGCGCGGGCACGTCTTCACCGACCGTATCCTCAACGCGCGTGGCCGCGACGAGACGATGATCCTGGGATCCGAAGCGCTGGCTCCCATGGTGCGCACGCTGGTGCCCGATGCCGAGATCATTACCCGTCCGCGCTTTTCGACCTTGAGTTATGCCGGGATCAAGAAGCTCTCGCGGCTGCCGCCGCGCAGCGCGATCGTCGCGTTCTCCGCCGAAGAGGTCTATGCCGTCGCCGAGATGCTGCGCCGTTTTCGCGGCGGGGCGGCAGTGGTGATGGGCGCCTTGAGCCCCGCGACGCGCAACGCGCAGGTGGCGATGTATCAGGCCGGCGAGGTCGATTATCTCGTCGCCACTGATGCGATCGGCATGGGGCTCAACATGGATGTCGAGCATGTCGCGTTCGCCTCGTTGTACAAATATGACGGCGCGCGGCGGCGGCGGCTGACTCTGCCCGAAATGGCGCAGATCGCCGGGCGCGCCGGGCGGCATCAGCGCGACGGCACCTTCGGATCGGTCGCGGGCCGCGCCGATGCGCAGTTCAGCGACGAAGAGATCGAGCGGATCGAGCAGCACCAGTTCCCGCCGCTCAAATCTTTGTTCTGGCGTGATTCTGCGCCGCGCTTTGACAGCCTGGGGCACCTGATCGCCGATCTGGAACGCTTGCCCTCCAGCCCGGTGCTCAAACCCGCGCCCGAGGCGATCGATCTTGCGGTGCTGCGGCGGCTGGCCGATGATCCCAATGTCGGCGCCAGCGTGCGCGGGACAGCCGCGGTGCGGCGCTTCTGGTCGGTGTGCAGCCTGCCCGATTTCCAGCATCGCGGGGCGGAGCATCACGCCAGTTTCGTCGCCCAGCTCTGGCAGCATCTGGGGCAGGGAAAAGGGCATATCCCGGCGGACTTCATCGCCCGGCGTATCGCCGATCTCGATCAGGTGCAGGGCGATGTCGAGAAATTGGGCGCGCGCATCGCGGCGATCCGCACCTGGGCCTATGTCGCGCAGCGCCGCGACTGGCTTGCCGATCCGGCGGAAATGGCAGGCCGCACCCGTGCGGTAGAGGAGCGCCTGTCCGATGCGCTGCACAAGGCGCTGGCGCAAAGGTTCGTCGACCGGCGCACCGCCGTGCTGCTGCGCGGCCTTGGCGGCGATGCCTCGCTGCTGCCGGTGACGCTGGAAGAGGGCGATGCGATCTGTGTCGATGGCGAGCCGATCGGCAAGTTGAACGGCTTTGCCTTTGTCGTCGACGCACAGGCGCGGCTGGCGGACCGCAAGCTGCTGCTCGCCGCGGCCGACCGGCATCTGCCCGGGCTGCTGGGCAGGCGCGCGCGCGAGTTGATCGGCGATGCGCCCGGCAGCCTGGTCATCGCAGCCGATGACAAGGCGCGCCCCGCATTGCTGTGGCGCGGGCAGCGGATCGGGCAGATCGTGCGCGGTGCCTCGCTCGCCCAGCCGAAGTTCCAGCCCGACCGTGCGCTCGAGGCGCTGCCGCGTGCCGATCACGAGGCGCTGCTGGCACACGTCGCGGCCTGGCTCGAGGCGCAACTGGGAACGCCGCTGGCGCCGGTGCGCGCGCTGGCCCGCGCAGCAGAGGACAAGCGCTGCTCCGGGCCGCTGCGCGCGCTGCTGGTGCAGCTGATCGATGCAGGCGGCGCGATGCCGCGAGTGCAGGCCGATGGGCTGATCAGCGCGCTGGATCCTGCCGCGCGGCAGGTGCTGCAGCGGCTGGGGGTGCGGCTGGGCAGCCTCGACGTGTTCTGCGCCGCGATGATCCGGCCCGATTGCCAGCGGCAGCTTGGCCTGGTGCGCGCGGTGCAGGCGGGCGACCCGCTGCCGCCGCCGGCAGACGCGCAGGTCGCCGCGCTGCGCACGGTGGTCCCGGCAGGCTCGCTGCCGGCAGGTGGTCACCCGGCCTATCGGCTGGTGGGCGATCAGGCGCTGCGCGTCGACATGGCCGAAAAGCTGATCCGCGCCGCGCACGACCGGCGCGGCCAGGCGGCGAGCTTTGTCATCGATCCTGCGCTGGCGATCTCGATGGGGCTGACCGCCGCCAACACCGAGCGGCTGATGCGCGCGGCAGGCTTTCGCCGCGATGGCGCGGCGGCGAACGGGGATGATGCTGCGGCGCTGTGGCGCTGGCGCGGGCTTGGGCGGAAAAAGGCGGTCCAGGCGGCGCCCCCGCCCAGGCCTGACGGACATTTTGCGGCACTGGCACAATGGAAGGTGGCGATTGGCTGAAACGGGTGGATCGGGCTCGGGTGCGGGCGGGCATATGCGGATGGATGTGCTGTTGTGGTATCTGCGGCTGGTGCGCAGCCGGTCCCAGGGCAAGTCGCTCGCCGAACAGGGCGTGATCCGGTCCAATGGCACCCGGGTGGTCAAGGCGCATCACGCGGTGCGCTGCGGCGACATCCTTACCGTCCCCCAGGGTTCGCGCGTGCTCGTGCTGCAGATCGACCATCTGCCCTGGCGTCGTGGCCCTGCCGAAGAGGCGATCGCCTGCTATCGCGAGCCCGAGGACCGGCGCGCCACGGGATAAAGCTAGGCTTTGTCCTCCCGAGGCAGCGCGATATTGACGCCACCTGCCTATCGCAATAGCAAGGCCAGCAGAATCACCATGCCAGACGGGCGAGAGATGCCCGGCAAGCCACTCAGGGGAGCGATCACAGCCGATGACCTATGTAGTCACCGACGCCTGCATCAAGTGCAAATACATGGACTGCGTGGAAGTATGCCCCGTGGACTGCTTCTATGAAGGCGAGAACATGCTGGTGATCAACCCCAGCGAGTGCATCGACTGCGGCGTGTGCGAACCCGAATGTCCGGCCGAAGCGATCCTTCCCGATACCGAGGACGGCCTGGAAAAGTGGCTCGAGCTCAACACCAAGTTCAGCGCCGAATGGCCCAACATCACCGTAAAGCGGGAATCGCCCGCTGACGCCGATGAGTACAAGGGCAAGGACGGCAAGTACGAGGCTTTCTTCTCGCCCGAACCCGGCGAGGGCGACTGAGCACGTAGACACTCGGTCGGCGGGGAGCCTTCGGGCGGCCTGATCGCCTGCAATCGTTCTCACATTCCGTAGCGTCGGGCGCGTCCTCGCGTCCAGCGCCGCTTGTTTTTGGGCCTGCGAGACCCCATTTGGGTCCGGAATGGCCATTACAGGGTGGCTATTTTGTGACGAATCTGTTAAGCAGCGCCCATCAGTGCTGCAGTGCGGCACTGTGTTGGTGTCCCGCTTTCGGCACATATTCGAGGAGATTCCGTTCGGACGGCAGGATCGCAGGTTCGAAAAGGCTCCCGCTTCCCCTGAATTGAGAAAGGTTTTTGAATGGCCGCCAAAGCGCTGTCTTTTGATGTAGGCGATTATGTGGTGTATCCCAAGCACGGTGTCGGCCGTGTTGTGGAGCTTCAGAAGGAAGAAATTGCCGGCATGCAGCTCGAGCTGTACGTGCTGCGCTTCGAAAAGGAACGCATGACCCTTCGCGTTCCGGTCAACAAGGTTGAAAGCATCGGCATGCGCAAGCTGTCGTCTGACAAGACGCTGCGCGAGGCGATGGAAACGCTGAAAAGCAAGCCCAAGGTCAAGCGCACCATGTGGTCGCGCCGTGCCCAGGAATATGAAGCGAAGATCAATTCGGGCGACCTCGTGTCGATTGCCGAAGTGACCCGCGACCTGTTCCGCCCGGACGACCAGCCCGAGCAGAGCTATTCCGAGCGCCAGATCTTCGAAGCGGCCTCCAGCCGCCTCGCACGCGAACTGGCCGCGATGGAAAAGACCGACGAGCCTGCCGCTCTGAAGAAGATCCTCGAGATCCTCAACGAGGCAGCGCCGCAATATTACGAAGTCGCCGAATAAGGCGGTTTCGCACCGGCTTGATCGGCTGGTGACCGGTTTTCGAAATATGCAGGCTGCGTGCGGCCTGCATATTTCGTTTCGGCTGCCGCGCTTCCACCTTTCCCTTTGCGCAACGTAACCCGAGCGGCTAATCCGCTTGCCGTGACCCAGGCTGCCATCTCGATCGACAATCTGCGCAAGGTGTACAAAGGCGCAGGCAAGGCCCCCGACAAGCTGGCGCTGGACGGTGTGAGCTTCGATGTCCCGCGCGGCCAGATCTTCGGCCTGCTGGGCCCCAACGGCGCGGGCAAGTCCACCCTTATCAACATCCTGTCGGGCATGGTCCGCAAGACCTCGGGCTCTGCCAGCATCTGGGGCTTCGACATCGACGCCAATCCGCGCAACGCCAAGGCGTCGATCGGCATTGTGCCGCAGGAAATCGTGTTCGATCCGTTTTTCACCCCTGCTGAAGCGCTCGAGCTTCAGGCCGGGCTGTTCGGCGTGCCCAAGGCGCACCGGCGTACGGCAGAGCTGCTGCGCGCGGTGCGGCTCGAGGACAAGGCCGATGCCTATGCGCGCACGCTCTCGGGCGGGATGAAGCGGCGGCTGCTGGTGGCCAAGGCGATGGTGCATTCGCCGCCGATCCTGGTGCTCGACGAGCCAACCGCAGGCGTCGACATCGATCTGCGCCAGCAACTGTGGGACTATGTGCGCGAATTGAACCGCGCAGGCGTCACCATCGTGCTCACCACGCATTACCTCGAAGAGGCCGAGGAGCTGTGCGACCGGATCGCGATCATCAACCACGGCAGGCTGATCGCCAACAAGCCCACCGCCGAAATGGTCGGCATGGCGCGCGACAAGCTCATCGTGCTGACGCTTGACCAGGATATCGCCGCGCTTCCCGCAGACCCGGCGTTCGACAAGGTCAGCAAGCTCACCGACCGGATGGTCGAGATCGGCTACAGCAAGGACAGGCTTAACGCGGGGCAGGTGATGAGCCGGGTGCGCGAGGCAGGCTATGGCATCGTCGACGTCTCGACCCGCGAGCCCGATCTCGAGGACGTGTTCCTCAACCTCACCAAGGCGGTGGCGTGAAACGGATTGCGGCGATCGCAATGGGTGCTGCGCTTCTCTCCGGCTGCGCCGAGCGACAGATGGCGGGTCCGGCGGTTCTGGATGGCCTACTTGCTTTTGAAGACCCTGCCATGTGCCGGCCCCGGCCGGAAACGGCGCGATTTCTTCAAGCCATGGTGGTGGTCGATCCTCAAGCCGTTATCGACCCCGACAAGCATTTGCGGCCGGGCCAAATAGATGCGCCATCCTCGCTGGCTGGTCATTTTGGACGGATCGAAATGACACGGCACGATGGCTGGACGGCGTTCAGCGTTCGCGTATCCGGCACGATGCTCGGGCTGCCGCTCCACGCCATTCATCAGACATTTCCAGAAGGCGGCGATCCGGGCGACCTCAGTTTCGAATTTGCCGTTCCGCCGCCCGCCGCATTGTCCGCGCTGCGAAGGGGCGGCTTCCCGGTCGAAATCAACCAGGATGTATCGCTTGGTCCTCCGGACGGGTATGAATTGTTCGTCAATCTGCAGGCCAGCCCTGACGCCCCGGATCGCTCCCTCCTCACATGTGGTTATCGCTGATGCAACATGACGTCCTGATCATCGGCTCGGGCGCGGCGGGACTGACCGCTGCCTTGAGCCTCGCGCGGCATTGCCGGGTGCTGGTGCTGGCCAAGGGCGACATTTCGGGTGGATCGACCGCCTGGGCGCAGGGCGGCATCGCCGCGGTGCTCGAAGAGGGCGATTCGTTCGACAACCATATCGACGACACGATGGTCGCAGGCGCAGGGCTCAACAGCCGCGAGACGGTCGAATTCGTGGTCGAGAATGCACCTGCCGCTATCCAGCACCTCGTCGACCTGGGCGTGCCGTTCAACCGCAACGGCGGCGGCGGCGACCATGCCGATGACCTGCATCTCACCCGCGAGGGCGGGCACAGCCACCGGCGGATCGTGCATGTCGATGACGCCACCGGCTGGGCGGTGCAGCAGGCGCTCGAACGCGCGGCGCTGGCCAACCCCAACATCACGCTGATGCCCGACATGGTCGCGATCGACCTGATCGCCGACCGGCACTGCGCCAGCCCTACCGGCGACAAGCGCATCTGGGGCTGTTATGCGCTCAACCGCGCGACCGGCCATGTCGAGGCGCTGACCGCGCGCGCCACCTTGCTGGCGAGCGGCGGGGCAGGGCGGACGTACCTGTTTTCGACCGCCCCCAGGGGCGCCACCGGCGATGGCATCGCCATGGCCTGGCGCGCAGGCGCGCGCGTCTCCAACATGGAATTCATGCAGTTCCACCCGACCTGCCTGTACAATCTCGAGGTCAAGAACTTCCTGATCACCGAGGCGGTGCGCGGAGAGGGTGGGCATCTGCTGATCCCAGAGACTGGCTATCGCTTCATGGGCGATTTCGACCCCAGGCTGGAGCTTGCCCCGCGCGATGTCGTCGCGCGCGCGATCGACCACGAGATCAAGCGGCTGGGGCTCGACTACGTCCATCTCGATATCAGCCACCAGCCTGCCGACTTCGTGAAGGGGCATTTCCCGACGATCTACGAAAAGCTGTTGGGGCTTGGTATCGACATCACCCGCGATCCGATCCCGGTGGTGCCCGCGCAGCATTACACCTGTGGCGGAGTGCTGATCGACCTTCAGGGCCGCACCGATCTGCCCGGGCTCTATGCGGCGGGCGAGGTCAGCCAGTCGGGGCTGCACGGCGCCAACCGGCTTGCATCCAACAGCCTGCTCGAATGCTTCGTCTTCGGTGATGCTGCCGCCACCGACATCATCGAGCACTGGGACGAGCTGGGCCCGCCGCCTGCGATCTTGCCCTGGGATGAAAGCCGGGTGACTGATTCGGACGAGGAGGTCGTCGTCCAGCACAACTGGCGCGAGATCCGCCGCTTCATGTGGGACTATGTCGGCATCGTGCGCACCACCAAAAGGCTGGAACGCGCGCGCCACCGCATCGAGCTGCTGCGCAGCGAGGTCGAGGAATATTACGGCAACTTCCGGGTCACCCCCGACCTGGTCGAGTTGCGCAACCTGATCGAGGTCGCCGACCTGATCGTCCGCTGCGCGCTCGAGCGCAAGGAGAGCCGGGGACTCCACTTCAACAGCGATTTTCCGGACACCCTGCCGGTGGCGGTCGACACCGTGCTGGTGCCCTGACACCCTCCCCTCCCACAAGCGGGAGGGGCGATAACCAGGCCATTCACCGCGCCCAGCGACTCATTCACCGCAAAACGTGCCTGTGCGCGGGAACCTGCGGCTAGATCGCTTCACGGGCGGTACATCGGGGGTGTGCAAGCCTGACGCCAACACGAATTCCGATCAGAAAGCCGCCGCATGTTTGCCCGCACGCTGTCCCTGTTCCTCGCTACAGTCGCGCTTGCTGCTTGCGTCTCCACGCCACGGCAGGTCGCGCAGCCGCGTCCGGCGCCTGCGCCCGCGCGCGTCCAGCCGGTGCCGCCGCCGCTCGCGCCGCGCGCCACCAACGTCGTGCCGCAGGGCTTGCGCGACGAGCTGGCGCAGTTGTGGCGCAGCTTCCCGGGCAAGACAGGGATTGCGGTGCGGCGGATCGATGGCGACTGGGTGGTCGGCCACCGCGGCGGCGAGCTGTTTCCGCAGCAGAGCGTCTCGAAGCTGTGGGTGACCATGGCGGTGCTCGAAAAGGTCGATCGCGGCGAGCTTTCGCTCGATACTGAGGTGACGATCACCCCGGAAGACCTCACCCTGTTCCACCAGCCGCTGGCAGCTCGCGTGGCGCGCGAAGGCACCGTGCGCGAGAGCGTGCGCACGCTGATCAACGAAGCGCTGACCGCAAGCGATAACAGCGCGAACGATGCGCTGCTGCGCACCGCGGGCGGGCCCGGCGTGGTCAACGATTTCCTGCGCCGCAAGGGCCTGTCGAGCATCCGCTTCGGCCCCGGCGAGCGACTGCTGCAGAGCGGGATCGCGGGCGTCGAATGGCGGCAGAGCCTTTCGGCCGGACGCGCCTTCCAGGCCGCGCGCGAACGCGTGCCGCTCAACCGGCGCCGCAACCTGTTGTCCGCCTATGTCGCCGATCCGATCGATGGCGCGAGCCCGGAAGGCATCGTCGATGCGCTGGCCCGGCTGGCGCGTGGCGAATTGCTCTCGCAGAACTCGACCCGTCTGATGCTCGACACGCTTGGCCGCACCCGCAGCGGGCCCAATCGGCTGAAAGCGGGCGTTCCTGCGGGCTGGCAGTTCCTGCACAAGACCGGGACGGGGCAGGATCTGCCGCCGGTTTCCACCGGATACAACGACGTCGGCATCATGACCGCGCCCGACGGAACCCGCTATGCCGTAGCGGTCATGCTGGGGGAAACCACTGCAGGCATCCCTGCGCGGATGCAGCTCATGCAGGCGGTGAGCCGCGCAGTGGGGCGCTGGCACCAACGCTGATCGTGATGGGGCAGACGGCCTCTACCGCTTCTTGAAACAATATGTTATCTGAACGGCGGGAGACATTTGTTTCGTTCGCCGAAGCCGACCTCATGCGATTTGGGAATCGCTAGGGACCGGACCGGCAGGAGAGCTGCGAACTCATGCCTTCTATTCCCGTTTTCCGCCTGTTCAGGCCCGTCCGCTGACGGCTCTGGTTCCCGTGGCCGCCCCCGCCATTCCTCCGCGCAGCAACCCGTTGACCGACTCGGCCAGCTGGAATGCCATGCGCAATGCCTGTGTCGCAGATCCGGGCGCCTTCCATGGCGATCAGGCGCGATCGGCGATCTGCTGGTACCTGCCCGAGCTTGGCGCCTGGGGGTATTTCGACCGCGAGGCCAACGCGTGGACAGGCTGGGATGCCGCGACCGGCGCGGCGCGCAGCCTCGACCTCGGCCAGGATTACATGCCCTGGGCGCGCGGCCTCAACGCCGATGATGCGCCCAACTGGCGCTGGTTCGAAGGCGCGTTCACCAACAGCGGGTTCAACGAGGTCGACCGGCATGTGCTCGCAGGCCATGGTGCCGAGACTGCCCTGATCTTCGAGGGCGATCGCTGGAACATGTCGAGCGACAACGGTCGCGGCGGCCCGGTCGATTGCTACCCGGTCAGCCGCAAGCTGCTGATGCTGGAAAGCGCCAAGTGTTCGCTGGCGCTGGCCGCGCTGGGCCTCAAGGCGGGTGACCGCATCGCGCTCAACATGCCGAGCATCCCCGCGCAGATCTACTGGACCGAGGGCGCCAAGCGCGCCGGGATCATCTACACGCCGGTGTTCGGCGGGTTCAGCGACAAGACATTGTCCGACCGCATCGCCGACGCCGGTGCCCGCATAGTGATCACCGCCGATGGCAGCTATCGCAACGCGCAGATGGTGCCGTTCAAGACGAGCTATACCGACCCGGCACTCGACAATTTCATCGGTGTCGGCACCGCGATGCAGCTGCTCGCAGCCGCGCTGGATGATCCCGCTTCAGGAGCCGATACGGCTGCGCGCGAGCGGATCACCGATGCGGTGACCGAGCTGCTCGATGGCGAGGTGACCGTCGAGCGTTCCGATGTCATGCGCGGCGTGGGCCGTGCGCTCGATGATCTGGCGCAGGGCTCGGGCATGTCGGCTGCGCAGGCCGCGAACCTGCGGATGGCGATTGCTTCGGCGCTGGTGGATTCGCCGCCGCGTGTCGATGCGGTGGTGGTGGTGCGCCACACTGCGCAGCCCGATCTGGTGTGGAACGCAGGCCGCGATCACTGGAGCCATGATCTCACCACCCAGGCGAGCGGGGAGATCCTCGATGCCGCGCGCGCGCTTGGGATCGAAGTTGCCGACGAGGCCGCGCTGCTGGCGCTGGATGACGCGGATTTCGTTCGCGCGATCTGGGCTGCATCGCGGCCTCTGCCGGTCGATTCGGAATACCCCAATTTCATCATTTATACCTCGGGATCGACCGGAAAGCCCAAGGGCGTGGTGCATGTGCACGGCGGCTATTGCGCGGGTGTTGCCGCGACGATGCCGGTGGCGTTCGATGCGTCGCCTGGCGATGTCATGTTCGTCGTGGCCGATCCGGGCTGGATCACCGGCCAAAGCTATCTCATCGCAGGATCGCTGCTGTGCCGCGTGACCACGATCATCACCGAAGGGTCGCCGGTGTTCCCGCATGCGGGGCGCTTCGCCTCGATCATCGAGCGGTACAAGGTGCAGATCTTCAAGGCCGGCGTCACCTTCCTCAAGAGCGTGATGCAGGATCCCGAAAACCTCAAGGACATCCAGAATTACGACATGTCCTCGCTCAAGGTCGCGACCTTCTGCGCGGAACCCACCTCGCCCTCGGTGCAGGCGTTCGCGATGGAGCATGTCACCCCATGGTACATCAACAGCTATTGGGCGACCGAGCATGGCGGCATCGCCTGGACGCATTTCTACGGCAACACTGACTTCCCGCTGCGCGCCGACGCGCACACCTATCCGCTGCCGTGGATCGTCGGCGATGTGTGGGTCGAGGACGCGGACGCGCCCGAGGCCGATTTCGGGCTGGTTCGCGAAGGCAGCGGCGGCGTGCCATGGCGTCGCGCCAAGAACGGCGAGAAGGGCGAGATCGTCATCGCGCTACCGTACCCGTATCTCACTCGCACCATCTGGGGCGATACCGACAGGTTCACGCTGGAATCGACGTCGGGCGGTGTCCGGGTCAATCCCGATTGGCGGGGTGATTCGGGTCGCTATTCGAGCACCTATTGGGAGCGCTGGCGCGGCACCTGGGCCTATACCCAGGGCGATTTTGCGATCCGCCACGAGGACGGATCGTTTTCGCTGCATGGCAGATCGGACGATGTCATCAACGTCTCGGGCCACCGCATCGGCACCGAGGAAATCGAAGGCGCGATCCTGCGCGACAAGACGCTCGATCCCAATTCGCCAGTGGGCAATGTGCTCGTCGTCGGCGCGCCGCACCGCGAGAAGGGCGCGACGCCGATCGCGTTCGTCACCGCTGTTGCGGGCCGCAGGCTGACCCAGGACGACCGCCGCCGCCTGACCGATCTGGTCCGCACCGAAAAGGGCGCGGTTGCGGTGCCGTCGGATTTCCTCGAGGTCTCGGAATTTCCCGAAACCCGCTCGGGCAAGTACATGCGCCGGATGGTGCGCGCGATCGTCGAGGGAGGCGAGATCGGCGACACCTCGACGCTGCGCAACCCGGATAGCATCGACGTGCTGCAAACCGCGGTCGCCACCTGGCGGCGTAAACAGCAATTGTCGGAGGAACAGGCGCTGTTCGAGCGCTACCGCTATTTCCTGATCCAGTACAACCAGCTGGGAGACGGCAAGCGGGTCGCGACGGTCACCGTCACCAATGCCCCGGTCAACGCGCTCAACGAACGCGCGATCGACGAACTGGTGATCGTGGTCGAGCATCTCGCGCGCAAGGATGATGTGATCGCGGTGGTGTTTACCGGCCAGGGCACCGCCTCGTTCGTCGCGGGCGCGGATATCCGCCAGATGCTCGAGGAGGTGAACACCGTCGAGGAAGCCGGCGTACTGCCCAATAATGCGCAGCTCGCGTTTTCCAGGATCGAGATGATGGGCAAGCCGTGCATCGCGGCGATCCAGGGCGTGGCTTTGGGCGGCGGGATGGAGTTCGCGCTCGCCTGTCATTACCGCATTGCCGAGCCCGTCGCGCGCTTCGGTCAGCCCGAGATCAACCTCAGGTTGCTCCCCGGCTATGGCGGCACGCAGCGTCTGCCGCGGCTGCTCGCCGAACGCCGCGCGGGCGAGGGCCTGCGCGATGCGCTCGATCTGATCCTCGGCGGGCGGGCGATCAGTGCCGAAGAGGCGCTCGAGATGGGCGCGATCGAACAGGTGGCGGATGCCTCGAACGATGTGTTGTCGCTCGCGCATGGCATGGTGCGCGAATTTGCGCGGCACGGGCCCGAAAGCCCGCTGGGCAAGGCGTTTGCCGACCGCAAGGCGATGACCAAGCGCTGGGCCAACCCCGCGCATATCGATCTCGATGCCGTGCTCGAGGACCCGTTCCTACAGCGCATCCTCAAGCAGCTCGAATGGGCCGGACGCGGCGAAGCGGGGCGCCGTGCGCTCGACGCGGTGCGTACCGGCTGGACGCAGGGCATGGCCGCAGGCCTCAAGCGCGAGGGCGAGCATTTCGCCGAGGCGATCATCGATCCCGATGGCGGCAAGACCGGCATCCGCCAGTTCATGGACAAGCAGAGCCCGCCTTTGCCCGTGCGCCGCAACGGGGTGTGGATCGACAGCGAGCATGAGGCGAACAAGGCCGAGATGATCGCATCGGGGCAATTGCTGCCCGTCGGTGCGCCGTTCTATCCGGGCGTTACCGCGATCCCGCACAAGCAGCTCGCCTTCGGCATCAGTCGCGACCCCGATACCGGGAGCCCACGCTTCGGGCCTCCGGCGTCCCATGAGCGCGAGCATATCGTGGCGGTCGTGGCGCCCGAGCCCAACGAGGCGCTGGTCTACATGCTGACCAGCGAGGTCAACTTCAACGACATCTGGGCGCTCACCGGTATCCCGGTCTCGCCCTTCGACAGTCATGACGAAGACGTCCAGATCACCGGATCGGGCGGGCTGGCGCTGGTCGCCGCATTGGGCAGCGAGGTCAAAAGCGAGGGCCGCTTGCGCGTCGGCGACATGGTCGTCGTCTATTCGGGCACCTCGGACCTCTTGTCACCGCAGGCGGGCGACGATCCGATGTTCGCAGGCTTCGCGATCCAGGGCTACGAGACCAAGACCGGCAGCCACGCGCAGTTCCTCAACGTCCAGGGGCCGCAGCTTCACCGCGTACCGCCCGATCTGACGCTGGAACAGGCGGGGTCCTATGTGCTCAACCTGGGCACGATCACCCGCTGCCTGTTCACCACACTACAGATCGTGCCCGGCAAGACGATCTTCGTCGAAGGGTCGGCCACCGGCACCGGGCTCGATGCGCTCAAGAGCAGCATCAAGTCGGGGCTCAAGGCAACCGGGCTTGTCTCGAGCGAGGACCGCGCGGACTTCGTCAAGGAACAGGGTGCGGTCGGCGCGCTCAACCGCAAGGACCCGCGTTTTGCCGCATTGTTCACCGCGGTCCCCGACGATCCCGATGCCGCGCGCGCATGGGAGGCGGACGGATCGGTGCTGCTCGACGAATACCGGGCTATCAACGATGGATCGCTCGCCGATTTCGTGGTCAGCCACGCAGGCGAGACCGCCTTCCCGCGCAGCTTCCAGCTGCTCGAGGAGAACGGCACATTGGCGTTCTACGGCGCATCGTCGGGCTATCACTTCGCCTTCATGGGCAAGACCGGCAGCGCCTCGCCCTCGGACATGCTGGCCCGTGCACAATTGCGCGGCGGCGAATCGGTGCTGCTGTATTACGGCCCCGGCAGCCGCGATCTGGCCGATCCCCTGGGGCTCGAGATGATCGAGGCGGCGCGATTGTACAAGGCGCGCACCGTGATCGTCACCACCACCGATGGCCAGCGGGAGTTCCTGCAGTCTTTGGGGCTCGAGGAATCGGTCGAGGGCATCATCAGCCTCGAAGGGCTGAAGCGCCGCGACAGCGAATTCCTCTGGCCCGACAGCCTGCCACGCCTGCCCGATGCCCGCACGGATATCGAACGGTTCAAGGAAGGTGTGCGCAGCTATCAGCAGCATACGATGAAGCCGTTCGGCACCGCGGTCGGGCGCATCCTGAGTTCGCCCGGGAACCCGCGCGGGGTGCCCGATCTGGTGATCGAGCGTGCCGGGCAGGATTCGTTGGGGGTCTCGACCTCGCTGGTCAAGCCGTTCGGCGGGCGCGTGGTCTATGCCGAGGAGATGGCGGGCCGCCGCTACACCTTCTACGCGCCGCAGGTGTGGACGCGGCAGCGCCGGATCATCATGCCCACCGCCAGCATCTTCGGCACCCATCTGTGCAACGCGCACGAGGTGACGATGATGAACAACATGATCGCAGGCGGGCTGCTCAGTGTCACCGAACCACAGGTGGTCGACTGGGACGGGCTGCCGGAGGCGCATCAGGCGATGTGGGACAACCGCCACACCGGCGCGACCTATGTGGTCAACCACGCGCTGCCCGCGATGGGCCTGCGCAGCCGCGATGAGCTGCTCGAATACTGGGCCGCGTCTCAGGACATTTTGGGCGACATCTGAAAGACATAAGCCGCCGGACACGGCGCGGCAGAGGAATACCGACATGACAAGCAGCAAGAGCAAAGCGACCAAAGCCGGCGCAACTGACGGCAGGCTGGCAGGCAAGGTGGCCCTGGTCACCGGGGCTGCGGGCAATCTTGGCGGCGCGATCATCCGCCGCTTCATCGGCGAGGGCGCGACCCTGGTGATGACCGGGCGCACGGCCGAACGGCTCGAGGCGGCCAAGGCGGCACTGCTCGCCGAGACCGGGGTCGACGAGGCGCGCGTGTTCACCGTCATCCTCGATGGCGGCGATCCCGATTCGGTCCGCGCGGCGATGGGCGAGGTCAAGGCGGCGCTGGGCCGGATCGACGTGCTGGTCAACAACGCGGGCTCTGCAGGGCCTCGCCAAACGCTCGAGAACGTGCCGCTGACCAAGGCCGAGATGGAGGCCAATGGCGACACCGAAACCGTCGCCGACGCGATGCGCAATCTGCTCGGCGTCAGCTGGAACCTGACCCGGGCCGCGGCGCCGATCATGCCGGCGGGCGGATCGGTGATCAACATTTCGACCATCTTCGCGCACACCCGCTATCATGGCCGCACGGCCTATGTGGTGCCCAAGGCGGCACTGAACGCGCTCAGCCAGGAGCTCGCCAAGGAGCTCGGAGCCGAGGGCATCCGCGTCAACACCGTGTTCCCCGGCCCGATCGAAAGCGAGCGCATCCGCACCGTCTTCGCCTCGATGGACAAATTGCAGGGCGAGGGCGATGGCGCCACCGCGGACTATTTTATGGGCCGCATGTCGCTGAAGCGCGCGATGGGCGGCGCCAAGCCCGCCAAGACGCTGCCGGTGCCCGGCGATATCGCCGATGCCTGCCTGTTCCTTGCCAGCGACGAATCCTCCGCGCTCAACGGCAACGAGATCGACGTCACCCATGGCATGGAAGTGCGCAAGGATTCGCGCTCGACATATATGACCCGCCCGTCGATGCGATCGCTCGACGGCACCGGGCTCAGCGTGCTGATCGCGGCGGGCGAACAATGGGAAGACGCGCTCGAGATCGCGCGGATTCAGCTGCTGCAGGGCGCGCGCGTGCTGCTGGGGCTGACGCGGCAGGTCGATGTCGCGCAGGCCGAGGCACGGGTGCGCGCGCAGAATCTGGGCGATGGCATCGACATCATGCGCTTCAACCGCGCCGAACCCGATGGGATGGAGGCGGTACTGCGCGCCTTTTCCGATGCGCACGGCCCGATCAACAGCGCGATCATCCTGCCGGTCAAGGCATCCAACCTGTTCTCCGCAACGCTGGCGGGCGCGACCGATGCCGATGTCGATCTGCTGCTCGATATCGAGCTGTCGGGCGCGATCGCGCTTGCCCGAACGCTGGCGCGCTACTGGAAGCAGCGCACCGATCTGCTGCAGGATCCGCGCTATGTGTTCATGTCGTCGCCCACCGATGGCAATGGCGACCGCTTCGGGCGGATCATGACCGCTGCGATCGCGCAGTTGATCACCATCTGGCGCGACGAATCACGGGTCGAGGCGCTGCACGGCCGCCAGCAACGCGCGGTCTGGGGCAACCAGATCATCCGCTATACCAACGCGGAGGAAGACAATATCCGCTTTGCTGCCGGGCACGCCACGCGGATCGTGTTCAAGGAACAGAAGATCACCGAAACCTCGCTGTACCTGCCCGCCAACATCGGTGAGGAAACCGGCGCGCGCAAGGCGATGCTGGGCTTTGCCGAGAACATCACCGGGCTGCATCTGGGCAAGGTCGCGCTTATCACCGGCGGGTCAGCCGGGATCGGCGGCCAGGTCGCGCGGCTGCTCGCGCTGGCTGGCGCCAAGGTGATGATGGTCGCCCGGCGCGAAAGTGAGCTCGAGGCCGCGCGCGAGCGTATCGTCGGCGAATTGCAGGATGTCGGTTTCTCGGGCGTCGAACGGCGGATCAAGTTCATCGCCAATGTCGATGTCAGCGATTTCGATTCGCTGCGCCGCGCCGCCGATGCCACGATGGAAGAGTTCGGCCGGATCGATTATCTGATCAACAACGCCGGTGTCGCGGGCGCCGAGGACATGGTCATCGACATGCCCCTCGACACCTGGCGCTGGACGCTCGATGCGAACCTCATCAGCAACTATCTGCTGATGCACTATGTCGTGCCGATCATGAAACGCCAGGGATCGGGTTATATCCTCAATGTCTCGAGCTATTTCGGCGGCGAAAAGTTCCTCGCGGTCGCCTATCCCAACCGCGCCGATTATGCGGTGTCCAAGGCGGGTCAGCGCGCGATGGTCGAGAGCTTCTCGCGCTTTCTCGGTCCCGAAATCCAGGTCAACGCGATCGCGCCCGGCCCGGTCGATGGCGACCGTCTCTCGGGCACCGGCGGCAAGCCAGGCCTCTTCCTGCGCCGCGCGCGCCTGATCCTCGAGAACAAGCGGCTGAACGCGATCTATGCCGCCGTCATCGAATCGATCCGCGAGGGCGCGGAGGTGACGCATGTGCTCGGGCGTCTGGCGCGCAACGATACCGGCTATCTCAGCCACGACCGTTCGACCCCCGACCCGCTGCGGCTGCTGTGTCTCGAACTCGCGCGCGAGGGCGACGGCATCTGCACCTGGGACCGCTATCTGCTCACCCCCGATATCGCGGGACGGCTGCTCGCGCGGCTGCGCTCGGCGGGATATCTGTTGCAGAATGCCGACTGGCAGGCGCGCAGCGGCACCGCCGATGGCCTCACCGGCTGGCTGATGGTCACGCCGCCCGATGACATGCCGTACCTTCCCCAGGATCGCATCGGCAAGGAAGCCGACAAGGTCGGGCGCGGCGTGCTCTCGCAGCTGCATCTGGGCGCGATGCCCAAGGAAAGCGAAGTGGCCCAGGCCACCGTGTTCTATCTCGCGGACCGCGCGGTCAGCGGCGAGACGTTCATGCCCTCGGGCGGGCTCAGCGTCGAACGCTCCTATACCGAGCGCGAGATGTTCGGCAGCCCCAAGCAGGAGCGGCTCGACCGGATGAAGGGCACCACGGTGTGGGTCATCGGCGAGCATCTGGCCGATTACATCGCCGAGACGGCCAACCATCTGATCGGCGGCCTGGGCGTGGCGCGGATGGTGCTGCTGACCCGGACCAAGGCAGGCGGCGCAGGCGTGCTTGCCATGCTGGACGCGGAGGTCGCCGACAAGGTGACGGTGCGCGTATGCGGCGCGGACATCGAAGGCGCGATGGATACGGCGCTGACCGATTTCGGGCGGCCCACCACGGTCGTCTCGACGCCGATGGCGGGCCTGCCCGACCGGTTGTTCGAAGATGGCGCGATGCTCGACCCTGCAGAATTCAGGGACCTGTGCGAGGAGAACCTGACCCACCATTTCCGCATCGCCCGCAAGGCCTCGCTCTATGATGGGTGCCAGCTGGTGCTGGTCTCGCCCGATGTGCCCTTCGGCCAGAGCGGGCCGGCATTCGCGCTCGCCAACTTCGTCAAGACGACGCTGCACGCGTTCACCGCAACGCTGGCGGTGGAAAACGAGCGGCTGGTGCACGATGTGCCCACCAACCAGATCAACCTCACCCGCCGCATCCGCTCCGAAGAACCGCGCAACGCGGTGGAGCATCAGGAAGAGCTCAAGCGCTTTGCCCGCGCCGTGCTGCTGGTCGGCGCCCCGCTGCCTGACGCGCAGGATTCACGGTATCGCGCGCGGATCTACCGGGGGACTTCGATGACGGTGTGATTGTGCTGTAATACTTTTTGGTATAACAAGGTATGAATCGAAACCTGACAGGCACAGGCCATGGCACGCAATACATCGGTTACAATCGGAGACCACTTCTCCGGATTCATCGCTGAACAGGTTCAAGCGGGGCGTTACGGTTCAGCCAGCGATGTCGTGCGTGCCGGCTTGCGGCTGCTTGAAGAGCACGAGGCGAAGGTCCGCGCATTGCAGGAAGCGTTGATCGCCGGGGAACAATCCGGCGAACCGCGTGCCATAGATTTTGAAGCATTGAAGGCGCGCAAGCGGGCTGAGCGGGCGGCCAGGTGAAAACGTTCGTCTTCCTGCCTGCCGCGGAAGCCGATATCGAAGCCATCTGGGACTACAGCGCCGACAAATGGGGTGAGAGCCAGGCAGACCTCTACACCGATGAAATCGTTCACGCTTGCGAGGCACTTGCCAGCGGCAGCAAGTCAAGCAGGCCAGTGGATGTGCGACCCGGTCTGTTCAAATGTCGAGTCTCCTCCCACGTCATCTATTTTCGCAATACCGCAGACAGAATCCTCGTCATCCGGGTGCTGCATGGCGCGCAGGACGTTGAACGAAACCTCTAATGCCACGCTGCGGCGCGTCCGCAGCCGTTCGCGCTACCCGCCCCCACCCACCAGATACAGCCCGCGCCCGTGCGCTTTCAGCCAGTGGTCGGCGCTCTTGCGGTCGCCTTCGAACAGCGCATCCAGCCAGGCGTAGAAATCCGCGCTGTGGTTCATGTGCCGCAAGTGCGCGACTTCGTGCGCGACGACCGAGCGGCGGACCTCGTCGGGCGCCATCACCAGCCGCCAGTTGATACGGATCGTGCCGTTAGCCGAGCAGCTGCCCCAGCGGCGCGCCGCGTTGCTGATCGCAAGCGACGGGGCAGGGACGCCCGCGCGGGCGCAGTAATCGGCGAGGTCCGCAGCGCACAGGCGCTTGGCCTCGGCCTTGAGCCAGCGGGTGAGGCGGGTGTCGATCAGGTCCGCTGCGCCGCCCAGACGGATCGTGCCATCGGCGATGCTTACCCTGCGGCCATGGCGTGCATCCAAGTCGATTCGGTGCTCTGTGCCGCGATAGGGGATCAGCGCGCCCGGTTCGATCGCGACATGCGCGCCGGCCTTGGCGAAGCTCGCCTCGATCCAGTCGGCCTGCGCGCGGGCAAAGGCGATCGCCTCGCCCAGCCTGGCATGGCCGGGCAGCGTGATCAGCAGCGCGCCCCTGGCAGGATCGGTGCGCAGCCGGATGTTGTGCGCACGCGCATGACGGCGGATGACCAGCGCATACTCGCGTTCGCCGATCGTCAGCCGCCCGGGCGCCTCGGGCGATGCGGGCGCAGGCTTGCGGGCAAACAACCGCGCGATCGGGGCCGCTATCCTGCGGGTCGCGCTCACAGCTCCGTCTCGATGATGTGGTTCTCGATCGGCCCGGCGTGCACTTCCGAGATGACCTTGCCGACCACCGAATGCCCGCCAGCATGCATTGCGGCCTGGCTGCCGGTCAGCAGATGGTGCCAGTCGGGCAGCGGCAGGCCCTGCGCGCGCAGATTGTAGGCGCAGGTCGAGGGCAGCCAGCTGATCGATCCGACATTGCCGCGCGTCAGCCTCAGGCAATCGGGCACCAGCGCGCGGCGGTGGCGGTAATCGGAGCAGCGCGCGGTGCGGGTGTCGAGCAGGCGACAGGCGACGTTAGTGGGGTGGATGCGGCCCGTGTCCTCATCCTCCACCTTGTGCAGGCAGCACTTGCCGCAGCCATCGCACAAGGCTTCCCATTGTGCGCGGTCGAGGCTCGCCAGCGGTTGTTCCCAAAAGGGCGCGTCGTTTTGGGAGGTCTGGCGGCCAGCCGCCATCAGGCCGTCCATTTGTCGATTTCGGCAGCGATCTGCTCGGGGCTGCCGTCATAGGGAAGCAGCGCGATCGGCTCGCCCTTGGGCCCCATCAGATACGCCTGGCGGCTGTGATCGACCAGATAGCCCTTGGCATCGGCACCGACTGGCTTTTGCGCCTTGTACATCACCAGATACGCATCGGCGACGCTCTTGATCTGCGCGGGCGTGCCCGTGAGCCCGATCAGCCGCGGATGGAACGCGCCGACATATTGCTTGAGCACCGCGGGCGTGTCGCGCTCGGGGTCGATGGTGATGAAGATCGGCTGGATCTTTGCCGCGCGCTCGGGCTGCTGCTTTTCGAACAGCGCAAAGCCCGCCGCGATCTTCTGCAGGTCGACCGGGCAGACATCGGGGCAATAGCTGTAGCCGAAATAGACGATGCGGTGCTGGCCGGCAAAATCGGTATCCTTGACCGTCTTGCCATCCTGGTTGGTCAGCGTGAAGGCGCCGCCGATGCGTGCGCCTTCCAGCGGCGCCTCGGGCTTGGGCGCTGCGCCCGAACAGCCGCCGAGCGCGGCGGACAGGGCAAGCGCGATGGCGATTGCGGGGATGAGGGCGGGAGCGAGGTTGGGGGTTTTGTTCATGACAGGTTTGTCTGTGCTCTGCTATGCAGCCGCTTTCAAGGGGGCTTGGCGGTCCGTGGGTCCATTGGCCGCATCCCCGGCGCAAGTTTTCAAGGACGATGCAACCTGTGACAGCCCGATTCAATAGCCTTTCCCGCCTGTGGATCGCCGCCCTCGCGGCGCTGGCCCTGCTGGTACCGGCCGCGGCCAGCGCCCAGTTTTCCGACAGCTACAATTTCCTCAAGGCAGTGCGCGACCGTGATGGCGACAAGGCCACCAAGGCGCTCAACGATCCGGGCAGCACCGTCGTCAACACCAAGGACCTGAGCACCGGCGAGACCGCGCTGCATATCGTCACCGCGCGGCGCGACCTCACCTGGATGGGCTTTCTACTGCAGCGCGGCGCCAACCCCAATGCGCGCGACAAGAACGGCGTGACCCCGCTGATGGTGGCGACCACGCTGCGCTTTGTCGACGGCGCCGAAACGCTGCTCAGCCGCAAGGCCAAGGTGGATGACCCCAACAATTCGGGCGAGACCGCGCTGATCCGCGCGGTGCAATTGCGCGATCTGGCGATGGTGCGGCTGCTGCTCAAGAACGGCGCCAACCCTGACAAGCAGGACACGATCGCAGGCCAATCGGCGCGCGATTATGCCAAGGGCGACTTCCGCAACCCGCAAATTCTGGAGGCGATCACCTCCAGCGACAAGGAGCGCAAGCAAGGCGCCGAAACCCCCAAGGTGTTCGGCCCGACGGGGTGATGCCGGGGTTGCATTGCCACTGCTTCGGCAGTCACGGCGCCGTGTCTGCAGGCAGGCAGGGAACATTGTCTGCCGTCCAGTCGATGTCGTAGGTCGCAGGCACCGGCTTTGCGCGCGACGGCGGCATGTCGACGCCCGCCGGATCGTAGAAGACATAGCCCATCGAGTTGTCGAACTTGGCGATGCGGTCATTGTCGGTGCGCGCCGTCTCGGCATCGATCTCGATCCGTTCGGTGCGTGAACTGCGGATCATCCGGATGGCGCCATCGCCGATACCGAACACGCGATAGTAGTTCCTGCCGAAGATCCGGGTGTCGAAGCCTGATTTGAACGACCAGTGCTTTTCCGATGCGGTTTTGGGCAAACGGACCGTCGTGACATGGCAGGTGTACCCCGGAGAATTGGCGTAGGGCAGGCTCTGGTCCTGTCCGGCGGGTCGGATGCGGCGATCGGGCGGGTTGAAACCGCCGCCGGGCAGGGGTGTCGAACGCGCCCCGTCACCGTCGTTTCTCCAGTCGACCATGCCCTTGCCGCTGATCGTCAGGATGCTGGCCTGCGCCTTGCGATCATAGCGCCACGCGACCTTGTCGATGGACTGCCACGTCTCTCCGACCAGCTGCTGGCTGAGCGCCGCCTGAAGCTGGGCCGGGGCAATCGCGGAATACTGGAAATGCTGCTTGAGGCCATCCAGCCCGCGGGTGATGATCGTGTTGTGTATCTGCGCGGGCGCATCAAACCCCTCGGTTGCGTCGATTTCGTACAGCGAGATTTCCTGCGGACGGTTTGCCGGTTTCCAAGCCAGCGGCTCGATCGAGGCGCCCGCAGTCGTCAGCGGCAGCACCCAGCGATAGGGCAGGAACGGCTGCGGGCCGGCAGCGATCACGTCGGGCAGGGTCCCATCGAGATAAAGCTGCTCGTCGCCGATCGTTGCGCGCACCAGCACATGGTCGAACAGGCCCGGGCTGGGCAGCCGCTGGTCGATGCCGTCATCCAGGCCCGTATTGTTGGCGAGAACCGGTTCGGCCTGAATGCCCAGCTCGTTCAGCAGCGCCAGCAGCAGCGCGGTCTTGCCCTTGCAATCGCCATAGCGGCGCTTCCAGGTATCCTCTGCGGTCGCCGGGGTCAGGTTGCCGCCGTCGAGCCCGACATAGATGTACCGCACGTCCTTCTGCACCAGCCGCAGCGCCGCCTGGGCCCTGTCGCCCGGGCTGGCATGAGCAGCGGCAATGCGCGCCGCCTCCTGGCGGATCGGTGAGTCCGCGGGCAGCTTGGCGGCGGCGGCGTATAGCGGCGCGAAATGTTGCGAGATGGCGTTCCAGTCGGGATAATCGCTGAATTCGAGCATCCGCTGCCACTGGTAGCGCCATGGCGCGTCCTTGATCTCGGTCATGACCGGCGGATCGTCGAAATCGAGTTTGACCCCGCTTTCGGAAATCCGCGCGACCGCCTTGAAGTCTTCGGTCATGCTGATCCGGGGCTCCTGCCCGTCGATCCAGCTCAGACCCATGCGATAGCGACCCGATGGCAGGCTGTGCGCCAGCGTCAACAGGCCTGAGGTCGCCGAACCCAGCGTGGGATCGGCGACCGGGATCGTCGTTGCGAACTCGAGCTCGTCGCCCACCCGCAAATCTGCAACCCGCAGGACCGCGGTCAGCACGCCATCGAGGCTGGCGGCTTCGAGCTGATCTTCGCGGCGCAGGATCTCGAAGGTTCCTGACTTCAGCGCGTCGATGACTTCGCCGTCGCGGTGCACCTTGATGGTGTGCACGACGGGCGCGCCGGCCTGCGGATTCCACGAGATGGCCAGATTGCCAAGCTGCAGCGCGTTGGAATGCAGCAGCCTGATCCGGTAGCCCAGATATTGCTGCTGCCCCTTGGTGTCGAGGTGCACCCACACATCCTGCCGGCGAACGAAAACGGCACCGGCAGCGTCTTCGGGAACCGCGGCGAGCTCGGACTGACGGACCCAGTCGGGTTCGGGACCACGCTTGACCTGATCCTTTTGCGCCAGCGCCGGTTGCGCCGTAGCCAGCAGAACACAACCGACAAAAACCGAAATACGCACAGCTGCTCCATCGTTGCTTGGCCGTATAAGAAGCCACAGTGCGATCGATTACAAGTCGATAGAGCGTTCTGTCAGACGGCGTCGCCCGAAGGCAACATCCGGTTGGCTCAGGCGTGCGCGGTTGCGCATGCCGATAGTGCACAGTCTGCGCGTTTTAGT
This sequence comes from Blastomonas sp. RAC04, assembly GCF_001713435.1. NCBI lineage: Bacteria > Pseudomonadati > Pseudomonadota > Alphaproteobacteria > Sphingomonadales > Blastomonadaceae > Blastomonas > Blastomonas sp. RAC04. Next base: position 2,803,879 of record NZ_CP016460.1, on the reverse strand, counting down.
TCGATCATTGCCCCGGATTGAAGGTAAATAGCCGTCGCTAAAATTCCGGGAACCGATCGAACTTCGGAAGGTCGTGCGCAGTCTTCATCCAGCCGATCGCGTCCGCCATCTGGATGTGCGCCATCGCCGGAAAAGCTTCCGGGTCATCGAATGTCGCGGTCTGGATGTCGACCAGCCCGGGCAGCACGGTTTCGTTGATATAGAACAGGCCGGTGCCGCACTGTGGGCAGAAGCTACGCTCGGCAAGCTCGGACGACCGGTAGGCCGCAGGCGTGCCCTGCAACACCGTAAAGGTCGAGCTGGCCACCGCAGTCCATCCGACCGCAGGCGCGCCCGCGCAGCGGCGGCAATCCGCGCAATGGCACAGGGCGGTGCGGGGCGATGGCTCGGTGTCGCCCGCGCTATCGACCGCAAAGCGCACAGCGCCGCAATGGCATCCGCCTTCCGCGCGGCTCATGCCGAAGCGCCTTCGCTCACGGCCGCCTTGGCCGCCTCGATCAGCGCATTGTCGACCGCCTTGGCGCGCTGATAGGCCGGGCGGGCCCGCAGCCGGTCGGCATAAGCGGCAAACGCAGGCAGAGCAGGCAGCGTGCCAAAGGCCTGGCCCCAGTCGACCTGCGCCCCGACATAGACATCCGCCGCGGTGAAGCGCTCGCCGCAGATGTAATCGCGGTCTTCCAGCCAGTCTGCCAGCGTGTCCGCCGCCAGCTGATAGGTGCCGTAACCCAGCATCGCCTGCTTGTCCTCGGGACTTTCCCAGCCCATCGAATGGTTGATGATCGCCTGTTCGAGCGGACCGGCGCCAAAGAACATCCAGCGATAATAATCGGCGCGTTCGTCCGGCAGCGGGGCGAGCCCTGCTTCGGAAAAGGCCTCTGCCAGATACGCACAGATCGCGGCACACTCGGTGACGACCTTGCCATTATGGACGATCGCGGGAACCTTGCCCATCGGGTTGATGGCGCGATACGCCGCACCCTTCATCTGAGGCCCGTATTCGACGATGTGCTGCTCGTACGCCGCCCCTGCTTCCTCAAGCATCCACCGCGCGATCTGTCCGCGCGACCATGGGTTGGTATAGAAAATCAGGCTGCTCATCGTTCATCCCCTTGTTCCGAATCGGCTGCAGGTGGAACATAGCACGAACAAAGAGCCGCGCCAATCGGTCAGCAGCCATCCCCGGTGACCGCGCCGAGCAGGCCGCCCAGCCCGCCCTTGCATTTCTTCTTCTTGCGCGGCTGCTCGGCTTCCTCGCCGCCGCGCATCATCGCATCCATGTCCGGGCCGTTGAGCAGCCAGGTCGAGTTGGAGCGATAGCGCACCCGCGCGGTCCATTCGGGCTTCCACGGCGTTTTGGCATTGGCTGGACGCGGCGGATAGGCAAAGTTCGCTTCCGGGCCATAGGCATAGAGATTGCCCAGCGCGAAATCTCCGCCTGCTGCGGTGACCTCGGCCGGTACGGTGCAATTGGTCTGCGATGGCGGCATCACCACCTGCTGCTGGATGAGCTTTGCCACCTGCGCCGGGGCGATCCAGTCCCACAAGGCCCCGCCGAACTGCCGCGAGGCCGAGGACGACCACCACACCATGTCCTGGAACTCGCCCTTGTTGTTGGCCTTGGCGCTCATCACCCAGGCGTAATAGCCGGTCGCGCTGGTGACCGAGTTCCAGCTGATCTGGGTCGCCCCGCCCGCGATCGGGCTGGCCTTGCCGGTGATCGCGGGCATGAAGTCCTGCGCCAGCGCGAACTTGATCTCGGGCGCATAATTGCCCGCGATGCGGTGTTCGCCCAGCAGCGAGCTGTCCGCGCTCACCAGCTTGCGCGTGTCGGCATTGGGCCATTCGCCAAAGGTCTTCGAATTGCCCGGGCTGACCGACCGATCAATCGGCATCGCGCCTGCGAACAGGTCGGGCGGCACCTGGCCTGCGGACAGCCTGGCGAAATCGATCACCACCGGCTGGCCCGGTCCTGCCTTAGCGCCGCAGCCCCAGTAGATCAGCAGCCGCCCCTTGGGACGCTGGAAATCCTTGGGGAGATCTTGCGGAACATCGTCGGTGCGGGTGCCGGGCTTGGGGCTGAGCAGCGGCACCGATGCGCCAAGCCTGGCGACGGGCGGCATGAAGTGATCCGCCTTGGGTGCGCCCGCAGCAGGGGCGCGGGAAGACCCGAGCCGCAGGATCAGCTCGTGCATCTGCTTGTTGCCGCCGCCGCCGAACATCATCGACAGGCCAGCCCCCATGCCGCTGCCCATCGCGGCGAGCCCGGTGACGGTGCCGACATCCATATCATAGCGGGCAATGGGACTGGCCGCCTGCTGGCTGCTGACCGGGCTCGCGACCAGCGCGGCGATGGTGGCTGCAGAAAGACACAGCGCGGCTTTGCGAAACGTGAAACTGGGCATGGACAGGCTCCCGAAACATGGAGGGACATGCAGGCGACTCGCCTGATAGCATTGTCCTGTAATTTCAGGGAGTCCTCCTTGCTGTGAGTCAGATCATCCTGTGGCGGCGGTGTTGTCGCTTTTTGCGTTTCCGGGAGATGCTGCGAGGCTCGCCGGGCCTGTCTCGGCGGCCGGGTTCTGCTTGGCTAGCTTGTTGATGATGTCAGGGACGAAACGCTCGGCAAATCCTGAAACAAAGGCAAGCGCCACCATCTTGTAGAACTGCGCCGTGTCGTGCATCCCGAGCGATCGGGTCACCCGCTCGACCCAGGTGCGACAGGCGTCCTTCGCATCCTTGCAAACGTCGGCTGCAGTCGGCGTGTTTCCTGCCTTCTCGATTTGCGGAGCGAGGCTGGCTTCGCCAGCGGGCGCAGGGTCTCCGGGCGCTGCGGGTTGGGAGTCGGGGGCACCCTCCGCCGACGAGGCATCGGAGCCGCTATCCACTACGCCATTGGCTGTCTGATCGCTCGCGCTGCCGATGGAGTCGCTTGCTGGATTTCTTTCCGCCGCCAACGCGTTGCCGCCACCGGGGCCGGTGGGCGTATCGGGCGCGCTGAAATCGGGCAAAAGCGCCTCCAGCAGATTGGCGGCGGCCAGGATATACAGGAACAGTGCGAACACTCCGCCGATGCCGATGGAGCTCAGCACGCTGACCCAACCGATCCTGAGACCGATAAGCTCGAAAATGCCATCCTCGACCATCGCATCGCGCGATGTCGCCTTTTGCAACCGCTGGAGAATAGAGATCATCGCGCCGAGCATGCCGGCCGCGATGATCGCAACCAGCCCGTGCTGCGCCATCTCGGCTTCCAACGAAATGAAAATGGTGCCCAGCAGCATGACCAGAACCGCCGATGCCCCCACAATGACCATCAAGCGGCGGATCGAGTTTTCGCGCGCCAAGTTGATCAGGTAATTGGCGTGGATCACATCGAGCAGATTGCGCGCGCGCTGGCGCAGCACTTCGTCCGGCAGCGCATCGATCCATCCGGGAGCAAAGCTTGCCTCGTAGGAGGCGATGACGCTGGTCGGCACGACCCGCCGGAACCGGTCTTCGATCGTCCAGAACCGCGCTTGCAGCGCGGTCTTGGGCACCAGCCAGACTAGCGCCAGCTCGATCTTGAACAGCTGCCCGAGCGTCGGGTTGTTCCCCTGCAGTGGATCGAGCGCGGCAAACTCGGTTTTCAGGTCCGCCAGCATCGCCCGTTTCATAGCGTTGCTTTCGCTCAAGTCTGCTCCGTCTGCAATTTCGGCGTCTTCTGCTTTCCAGGCATAGCCTTCGAAATTGTCGCGCATCGATTCATAATAGATGCGCGAGATATACTGTTCTTCTTGCAACAGACGCATGGCGGCTCTCCCCGGGTTTCAGGAAGTATTAGGCCTTGGTTCTCATGCCCTGCGCCAGTTCAAGCGGGACCAAATCGGAGCGACTGAAGGCGAAGCACCATCCATTCCGGATCATTTGCCGCCGAACAGCTGCCTTCCCGCCAGATCGAGCATGATCTCTTCCGATCCGCCGCCGATCGCGTTGACGCGGACCTCGCGGTAGATGCGCTCGACTTTCGATCCGGTGATGTAGCTCGCCCCGCCCAGCACCTGTGCCGCCTCGCGCGCGACGATCTCGAGCATCTGCGTCGCCTGCACTTTGAGCATCGCGAAATCCGCCGGTTGGTCGCGGCCATTTTCCACCGCCCACGCGCACTGATCGACCCACGCCTGGGTGGCGGCGATGCGGCGCGCCATGTCGGCAAGCTTGATGCGGATCGACTGGTGCTTGACCAGCGCCTTGCCGAAGGTTTCGCGGGTCTGCGCCCATTCCACCGCTTCCTTGAGGCACACCCGCGCATAGGCGCAGCAGCCCATCGCCATGCCCAGTCGCTCGCTGTTGAAATTGCGCATGATGCCGATGAAGCCGCCGTTCTCTGGGCCGATCAGGTTCTCGGCAGGCACGTGCACGTCCTGCAGATAGATCGCCGCAGTGTCCGAACAGCGCCAGCCCATCTTGTCGAGCCGGGTACGGGTGACGCCGGGCGCGGTCATGTCGATCAGCAGCAGCGATATGCCGCCCGCGCCCGCGGCCCCGGTGCGCACCGCGCAGGTCAGCCAGTCGGCGCGCATGCCGGAGGTGATGAACATCTTCGAGCCGTTGACGACGTAATGGTCGCCCACCCGTTCGGCGCGGGTCTTGAGGTTGGCGACGTCGGATCCTCCCGAAGGCTCGGTGATGCCGAGCGCAATGATCTTCTCGCCCGCCAGCACCGGCGGCGCGATCCGCTGCTTGAGCTCCTCGCTGCCCAGCGCCAGCACCGGGGGCAGGCCGATGCCATGGGTCATCAGAGATGCGGTCAATCCGCCCGCACCCACCGCGGCCAGCTCCTCGGTCTGGGTCATCGAGTGGAAGATGTCGAAGCCCTCGCTGTGGCCGCCATAGGCTTCCGGGTAGCGCAGACCCAGGATACCGGCTTCGGCGGCCTTGCGATGCAGGTCGCGCGGCAGCTCGCCGTCGGCCTCCCACTGGTCGATATGCGGCGCGATCTCGCGCTCGACAAAGCGGCGCACCGATTGCGCCAGCGCCTCGTGGCTTTCGTCGTAAAAGGGCGAGCGCGCGCGCCAGTCGTCGAAGTCGGTCATCGGGCATCCTCTTGTGGTCTTTGCCCCAAGGGCTGGGACGCCGTTACCGGTTTGTCAATTCTCCCGTGTTATTGCGCTATGCGGATGGCCGAACCGTCCTATGAGGGGGCATGATGCAGCAGGACCAGACCGCGCCCGATATGGCACACACGTTGAGCGGACGTTTCCTCGATGCGGCGCTCGAACATCGCTTCGTCACCGGCGAGCGTACTGCGCGCGTGGTGCACATGCGGCTGTTTGCGGGCTTTCTCGCTGCGATGCTGGTCGGCTATGCGCTGGTCAATCCGCTATATTTCAGCCGCCAGGACGAGCTGCGCTTCACATTGATGCTGGTGCCCGCGCTGGTGATCCTGGCAGGCTATGCCGCCGCGACCGCATGGCGCGGCTATGCCAGCCGCCCGATGATCGATTTTGCCAGCCTGCTTGGCGTTGCCTTCCTGATCATGGCGGAAAACGCGCTGCTGTTCGAGGAGATGCAGCGCGCGCAGGTGCAGTTGCACGCCTCGATCGCGATCAACGGGCTGATCGTGATGGCCTTTGCCGCCATTGCCTTTGCCGGGCAGGTGCGCTGGTTCGCCGCCTGGCTCGGCTGCCATGCCGTGGTCTATTTCGGCATCATGCTGGTGACCGAGGCAGACATGATCCCGTTCATCTATGCAACGCTCGCCTATGGCACCAGCGCGGCGGTGATGGTGCTGCTCAACTGGTCGGTGGGGCAGGCACACCGGCAGACCTTCCTGCTCTCCGACGCATTGGAGGCCGAGCGCGCCAAGACCGAGGAACTGCTGTTCAACGTGCTGCCGCCTGCGGTCGCGGCGCGGCTGAAGGCGGGGCAGGTGGTCGCCGACAGCTATCCCGATGTCTCGGTGGTGTTCATCGACATCTGCGGCTTTTCCGATCTGTCGCGGCGCATCTCGCCGGGGCATCTGGTCGATCTGCTCAACGGCTTCTTCCTGCTCGCGGACAAATGCGCCGCCGATACCGGGGTGGAGAAGGTCAAGACCATCGGCGATGCGTATCTCGCGATCAGCGGCGGCAACAACCCGTCGCACAACAGCGCCGATGCCGCGATCCGCTTCGGCGAGGCGGTGATCGCGGGGCTGCCAGAGTTGCGCGCGGCCACCGGTATCGATCTGCACATCCGGGTCGGCATCCACACAGGCCCCGTGGTCGGCGGGGTGATCGGCGAGACGCGCATGGCCTATGATTACTGGGGTGAGACGATGAACATCGCCAGCCGGATCGAAGGCGCCGCCAACCCGGACGGCATCGCGGTTTCCGAAACCACCTGGATGCGCGGCCGCGGCGACCGGCATTTCGAGCTGCCGCAGATGCTGACCCTCAAGGGCGTCGGCGAGATGCCGGTCTATCGGCTGGCGGAAAAGCCCAGCGCGGAGATCATCCGGCTGGTGGGATGATGTCCTCGCTGTGCGTGCTTACCGCAAAGACGGCAGCGGCGACAGGATGTGGCGCGGCCATTACGACAATTGGCAGCCTCCCAAAAGCTGGCTAACAAGGCGTTATGCCAACCTTCATCATCTTCCTGTGTGGCATCGCCAATTTCGCGCTGCACAAGGCGACGATGGAATCGGACCATCCGATGGCACTGCAGATGCGCGCGGCGTTCGGCCGGTTCATGGGCGGCTATGGCAGCTATCTGCTCGAATTCTTAATCCTGCTCTCGGCGCTGAGCTTTGCCGCGCTGGGCTACACGATCGCGCTGCCCTCGTATCTGGTCTATACCGGAATGAACGCGCTGGCCGGCTGGGCCATTCTCACCGGCAAGATCTAGGCCCGAAAAGTCATGCGGCGACCGCCTGTGGCACCTGTTCGGATGCCGCGGCCAGCAGCCGCTTTTCCAGCGTCTTCAGCCGTGACTTGCTGTCGATCTTGTCGCCCAGCAGATCGGTGACGTAGAAGGTATCGACCGCGCGCTCGCCATAGGTCGCGACATGCGCCGAGTGGACGATGCACTTGAGGTCGAACAGCGCGAACGCCAGCCGGTTGAGCAGAGCGGGCCGATCGAGCGCGTTGACCTCGATCACCGTGAACCGGTTGGAGGCCTTGTTGTCGACCAGCACCACGGGTGCGATATTGAACGCCTCGGTGCGCGGGCGCGCGGTGGGCCGGGCGATCAGCCGCGGCGTCAGCGCGACCCGGTTGGCCAGCGCATCGGCGATCGCGTTCTTGAGCCGGGTGATCTGGCTTTCTTCCATGAACGGCCGGCCCAGCGGGTCCTGCACCAGGAAATTGTCCAGCGCCATGCCGTCGCGCCGGGTGTGGATGCGCGCGTCGATGATGTTGCCGCCCGCCAGATGGATGCCGCCGGCGATGCGATAGAACAATCCGGGATGGTCGGCGGCGCTCACCGTCACCAAGGTTGCGCCACGCGCGGGGTAGAATTCGGCCGTGACCGTCAGCGGCTCGGTGTCGTGCTCGTCGATCAGCCGCATGTTCTGGACGATGATGTCCTCGGGCTCGGCGATCCAATAGGCGTCGTCCAGCTTGCGCGCGATCTGGGTGAATCGGCCCTCGTCGATCCCCGCCATGCTGCGCACCGCGTCCTGCTTGGCCAGCACCCGCTCGCGCCGCCCATGCTGCTTGTGGCCCAGCCGCAGCAGCTCTTCGGTCGATTCGAACAGATTGCCCAGCAGCTGGCGCTTCCAGCTGTTCCAGATGCCCGGGCCCACCGCGCGGATATCGACCACGGTCAGTACCAGCAGCAGCTTCAACCGTTCGGGGCTCTGCACCATCGCGGCGAAATCGGCGATGGTCTTGTAATCGGTGAGGTCGCGCTTGAAGGCGGTGGCCGACATCAAGAGGTGATAGCGCACCAGCCAGGCGACTTGCTCGGTCTCCGCCTCGGTAAGGCCAAGCCGCGGGCACAGCTTCATCGCCACGTCGGCACCCAGCACGCTGTGGTCGCCGCGGCGGCCCTTGGCGATATCGTGCAGCAGCGTGGCGACGAACAGCACCCGCCGACTGATCAGTTTCTGCATCACGTCATAGGCGAGCGGATGATCGTCCTTGAGCTCGCCCGATTCGATCCGCGCGAGCAGGCCGATCGCACGGATCGAATGCTCGTCCACCGTATAATGGTGGTACATGTCGAACTGCATCTGCGCGACGACGCGGCCGAAATCGGGAACGAAGCGGCCGAACACCATCGCCTCGTTCATCCAGCGCAGCACCAGTTCGGGATCGCGCGGGCTGCACAGCACATCCATGAACAGCGCATTGGCGCGCGGATCGGCACGCACGTGCTTGTCGATCAGGCCTGCGTCCATGCTCGCCTGGCGCATCGCGCTGGGGTGGATCTCGACCTTGTGCTTGTCGGCCAGCTGGAAGATCTCGATCAGCCGCACCGGGTCCTCGCGGTAGAAATCGGGGCGGGGCAGCGCCAGCCGCCCGCGATCGAGGATGAAGCCCGAAAGCTTGCGCGGTCGGCGGCGCAGGATCGCAGGAATGAAGCGCCGGTCACGCGCGGCGAACTGGTCGTCGAGCTGCGCAAGGAACACGCCGGTGAGGTCGCCGACGCGTTTGGCGTTGAGGAAGAAATACTGCATGAACCGCTCGACCGCCGACTTGCCCGGCCGGTCGGCAAAGCGCATGCGGGCAGCCACCTCGCGCTGCAGGTCGAAGGTCAGCCGGTCCTCGGCGCGCCCGGTGATGTCGTGCAGATGGCAGCGCACCGCCCACAGGAAGTTGGCCGAGCGGCGGAAGCCGCGGAACTCGGTCATGGTGAGCAACCCTGCATCGACCAGCTCGGCGGCAGAGCGCACCTGGTGGATGTACTTGCCGATCCAGTAGAGCGTGTGCAGATCGCGCAGGCCGCCCTTGCCGTCCTTGACATTGGGCTCGACGACATAGCGGCTGTCGCCCATCTTCTTGTGCCGGGCGTCGCGCTCTTCCAGCTTCTGCGAGACGAAATCGCGCGCGGTGCCGGTGACGACTTCCTTCCAGAAGCGCACCGATGCCTCGCGATAGATATCCTGGTCACCCCAGACATAGCGGCCTTCGAGCAAGGCGGTGCGGATGGTGAGGTCGCCCTTGGCCTGGCGGACCATCTCGTCGATCGAGCGGCTCGAATGGCCGACCTTGAGCCCCAGGTCCCAAAGGATGTAGAGCACCGCCTCGATCGCCTGCTCGGTCCAGCTGTTCTTCTTCATCGGGGTGAGGAAGGCGATGTCGACATCGCTGTGCGGCGCCATCTCGCCGCGACCATAGCCGCCCACCGCCGCGATGCAGAAATGCTCACCCATGCTCTGGTTGGCGACCGGATATTGATAGCGAACGACATAATCGTGGATCAGCCGGACGATCTGGTCGATCAGGAAGGACTGCGCCGCCGCGCATTCGTGCCCGCCTGCGGGGTTGGCCACCAGCCGGCTGGCGATCTCCGCCCGCCCGTCCGCCAGCGCATCGCGCAGCAGCCCCACCACATCCATCCGCGCCTTGTCGCCACGCTCTTCGGCAAGCGCGCAGATGCTTGCATCGAGCGCGCGTCGATCGATGATCGCGCGCTGGTTGGCGACGGTGGTCACAGGCATGGGCGTTGGCGTAAACGGGGGAAGGGCGGAAATAGGGTCAGCTGCTGGCTCCTGCCTTGGCCATGGCCTGGTACGTCTTGCGCAGGCCGACCTTGTCGATCTTCGCCGTTCCCAATCTGGGGAGTGCATCGGCGGTTTGCCAGAGCTTGGCGGGAACCTTGAACGCGGCCAGCTGGCTCGAGAGGAACTCGGTCAGCTGCGCATCGGTCAGGCTCGCTCCATCGCGCACGACATAGACCGCGCCGACGATCTCGCCGAACCGCTCGTCGGGGATGCCGAACACGCTCGCCTCGGCGATGTCGGGATGGGCATAGATTGCTGCCTCAACCTCGACACAGCTGATGTTCTCGCCGCCGCGGATGATGATGTCCTTCTTGCGGTCGACGATGAACAGATAGCCGTCGGCATCCAGATAGCCCAGGTCCCCGGTGCGGAAATAGCCGTCGGGCATGATCGCGGCATTGGTCGCGGCCTGGTTGTCCCAATAGCCCAGGAAATTGGCGATCGAGCGGATCGAGACCTCACCGACCTCACCCGTGGGCAGCGGATGGCCGGTGTCGTCGAGGATCGCAAGATCGACCAGCGGGCGCGAGGCCTGGCCGGTGCTGTCGGGCTTGGCCATGTAGTTCTCGTTGAAGTTGCCGCAGCCGATGCCGTTGGTTTCGGTCAGGCCATAGCCCAGGATCGGGAAGGCCCAGTCCATCGTCTCCTTGATCCGCTTGACGTGCTCGACCGGACGCGGCGCGCCGCCTGCGGCAAAGGTGACGCAGCTCTTGAGGTTGTATTTGTCGCGGTTGGGGTGCTGCGCGATCTCGTAGCTCATCAGCGGCACGCCGACGAAATAGCTGATCTTCTCGCGCTCGATCAGCCGCATCGCTTCTTCGGCATCCCATTTGGGCATCAGGACCAGTTTGCGCCCGATGACGAAGCTCTGCAGCAGCACCGGCACCTCGGCGGTGACGTGGAACAGCGGCACGTTGAGCAGCGTGGCGGGCTGGCCTTCGGGAGGCTTGCCCTGGCGGGTGACGATGTTGAGCGCCATCAGCGTCTGCGCGACATAGCTGAAGGTTCCCTGGACCACGCCGCGATGGTCGGAAAAGGCGCCCTTGGACTGGCCGGTCGAGCCCGAGGTGAACAGGATGGTGGCAAGGTCATCGCCGGTCAGTTCGGGCAGTTCGGTCGATGCATCCCCGCCGGCCGCCAGCACCGATGCAAGGCCGGCTTCGGGCGGGCCGTCATGGCCGAAGACGACGACGCGGGCATCGCCGATATTGCCGCATTCGGTGATCCGCTTGGCGCAGCGGTCATCGGCGAGCACGAGCTTGCAGCCGACATCGGTGATCCCGGCACACAGCTCGGGCCCCTGCCACCAGCCGTTGAGCAGCGTCGCGACGCCGCCGGCCATCAAGATGCCCATATAGGCGATGATCCAGTTGGCCGAATTGCGCGCGGCAATGCCGACGCGGTCGCCCTTGGCGATGCCATGGCCCGCGATCAGCGCGGCGGCGACATGGCGCGCGGCGGCATAGCTCTGGCCGAAGGTCAGGCGGGTGTCGCCGTCGACCAGAAATTCGGTGTCGGCATGCTGCATGCAGAAATAGGCGAAGAAATGCGACAGCGCGGGCGGGGCCGACGCGATCATGGGCAGCTGCTGGCCGTACTTCTCGAAATGCGTCAAAGGCAGCATGCCGCCTTCGCCGGTCAGCGCCTGGATCGCCTCGTCCATCATCTGGTCCAGCTCGGTTGCCATCAAAATCTCTCCTCTTTCGCTTCAGGCCCACAGCCCTTATGGCGTTTTCTAACCTACTGGCCTTATGGACAGTAAAACCCGTGGGGAAAAGCCTTGATCCTGCCAATTTCAGCGCTTGCCGCCAACATTGCCGCTGCCGTAACGTCCGCTCCGATCCGCTTTGAGGAGCTGGGTCTCTCGCCGGTCGCGCTGAGCATCGGATCGTTCCAGCTCAAATGGTACAGCCTTGCCTATCTGTTCGGCATCCTGCTGGGCTATTGGTACATGGGCCGCATGCTCCGGCAGCCCGGCGCGCCGATGGCGCAGCGTCATGCCGATGACCTGATGCTCTATTCGACGCTGGGTATCATCCTGGGCGGGCGCCTGGGCTATGTCCTGTTCTACCGGCCCGATCTGTTCGAAACCCCGCTTGCGGTGTTCAAGGTGTGGGAGGGCGGCATGTCGTTCCACGGCGGACTGATCGGGGTGCTGGTCGCGATCGGTTATCTCGTCTGGCGCAACGGCCTGAGCTATCTGCGCGTCGGCGATTATGTCGCTTGCGTGGTGCCGTTCGGGCTGCTGTTCGGCAGGCTCGCCAATTTCGTCAACGCAGAGCTCTGGGGCCGCCCTACCGATGTGCCCTGGGCGGTGATCTTCCCCACCGATCCGTCAGGCCTGCCGCGCCACCCCAGCCAGCTCTACGAGGCCGGGCTCGAAGGCGCGCTGCTGGCGATCATCCTGGCGGTGCTGTTCTGGAAGACCGATGTGCGCCATCGCCCCGGCTTCCTGGGCGGCGTGTTCCTGGCAGGCTATGGCGCCAGCCGCTTCATCGTCGAGTATTTCCGCAATCCCGATGCGCATCTGATCGAATTTGCCGAGCGCACGGGCATGAGCATGGGCCAGTGGCTCACCGTGCCGATGATCCTTATCGGCCTGTATCTGATGATCAGCTCGCGCAACCGCGTCGCCAAGCCGCTGCCCGTTACGGCGTGACGACGTGGACGCGCGAGAGGACATCGGCCCTGAAGACACCGGTCTTGAGGCGACCTTCCGGCGGCTGATCGGCGCGACCGGGCCGATCAGCGTCGCGCACTACATGGCCGAGGCCAACGCGCATTACTACAACCGCGCCGATCCGCTGGGCAGCGCGGGCGATTTCATCACCGCGCCCGAGATCAGCCAGATGTTCGGCGAGATGATCGGACTGTGGCTCGCCGACCAGTGGCAGCGCGCGGGCAAGCCTGCGCTGTGCCATTATGTCGAATTCGGCCCCGGTCGCGGCACGCTGGCAAGCGATGCGCTGCGCGTGGCCGAACGCTTCGGTTTCCGCCCGGCGGTGCATCTGATCGAGGGCAGCAGCCGGTTGCGCCAGGCGCAGCAGACTTTGATCCCGCAGGCGACCTGGCACGACGGGTTGGACAGCGTGCCGCGCGAAGGGCCGCTGCTGATCGTCGCCAACGAATTTCTCGATGCGCTTCCGGTCCGCCAGATCGTCCGCGCCGAGCAGGGCTGGCGCGAGCGTGTGGTGCTGCACAATGGCGAGCGGTTCCTGCCCGTGGCGGGTGCGCGGCCGATGGACACCGCGGTCCCTGCCGCGCTTGCCGACAGCCCGTTGGGGACGATCCTGGAAACTTGCCCGGCGGCCAGCGGCATGGCCTATGAGATCGCGGTGCGGCTGAAGGCGCAGAGCGGCACCGCGCTGTTCATCGATTACGGATACAGCACGCCGCAGACCGGCAGCACGCTGCAGGCGGTGCGCGCGCACCAGAAGGTCGATCCGTTTGCCGATCCGGGCCTCGCCGATCTCACCGCTCTGGTCGATTTCGCGCAACTTAAGCAGATCGCGCTGGCGGGCGATGTCGATTGCCTGGGGCCGGTTGGGCAGGGCGACTGGCTGATGGCGCTGGGCATCGGCGAGCGCGCAGCGACGCTGGCCCGCACCCAGCCATCGCAGGCGCAGGCTTTGATGGATGCGCTCGACCGGCTGGTCTCGCCCGACCAGATGGGCGCGCTGTTCAAGGTGCTGGCCTATCGCGGCCCCGGCTGGCCGCAGGGCGAAGGGTTTGCCGGATAAGGCCCTGCCAGTGGCTCAGCCCGCAAGGCTGCCCAGCAGATTGCCCACGGTCTGGATCAGCAGCGCAATGTCGCCATCGCGCGACAGCCGGTGGTCGCCGTCCTTGATCAGCAACAGCTGCACGTCCTGGCTGCGCAATTGCTTCTGCGTTTCCAGCGCATATTGCCACGGCACATCGGGGTCGTTCTGCCCCTGGATCAGCCGCACCGGGCAATCGATGGCGATTTCGCCGATCAGCACCCGGTTGCCTTCGCCCGACTGCCAGAAGGTGCGCGTGGTCAGCATCGGCTCGGGGCCATATTCGCTGGGTTTTTCAAGCCGTCCCTCGGTGAGGATGGTCATCTTGTCTTCCTGGCTGAACCCCCACATGGTGAAATCGGGCGCCGCAGCGATGCCGACGATCCCTGCCACCCGCGCCGGCCGTGCCAGCGCGACCAGCAGCGCCAGCCAGCCGCCCATCGAGGAGCCGATCAGCACCACCGGGCCGCTGACCACGGTGTCGATCAGCGCCAGCACATCATCGCGCCAGTCGGCCAGCGACTGGCTCTCGAAGTCCCCGCCGCTCGATCCGCATCCGGCATAATCGAAACGCAGCATCGCCAGCCCCTCGGCCTGCGCCCAGCCATCGAGCGCGAGCGCCTTGGTGCCGGTCATGTCGCTGGCATAGCCGGGCAGGAACACCAAAGTCGGCAGCGCGGCTTTGTCAGGCGCGGCGCGGCGGTGGTGATAAACGAGCCGCGGGCGTTCGCCGCGGTCGAGGAAGCTGGTGCTGGGATGGTTCATGCCGCCGCCTTAACCGACCCGACCGGGAGAGGCCAGAGGGGTGTCTGGCACCTGCCTCTCCCCTCCCGCAGGCAGGAGGGGAGAGGCGTGGGCCCACAGATCTCGCGCGAGGGCTATAACTGGCGCCCCTCAATCGCGCAGGAAGATCGCCTCGATCGGCAGCTCGAACAGGTCGGCGATGCGGAAGGCCAGCGGCAGCGAGGGGTCGTATTTGCCGGTCTCGATCGCGTTGATGCTCTGACGCGAGATCGCAAGTGCGTCGGCAAGGTCGCCCTGGGTCCAGTCACGCTCGGCGCGCAGCACTTTCAGCCGGTTCTTCATCAGCAGGGCCCCGGATCGCCAAAGCCGAAGCGATTGACCAGCTGGCCCAGTGCCAGCCCGATGCACCAGATCGGGAAGACGAAGAACACCCCCAGCTTGGGCACCTCGGGCGAATAGAGTTCGAGCACACCCCACACGCTGGTGATGGCGAGCGTGGCGCCGGTGGCGACGAGGAACTTGCGCACCTCGAGCATCCGCAGATATTCGTCGTCGAGCTCGATCAGCAGCCGCCCCATCGCCCACAGCCAGCCCAGCGCAGCCATCCCGGGAAGCAGCGCCAGCCCGATGGTCAGCGCGCTCGCCGGGGCGTTGTCGGGCACCAGCGCGGTGGCGAGCGCAATGGCGGCGATATAGGCAATCGTGATCGGGATGATGCGCTTCATGTAGCGGCGCATCGCCGGATGATCGTTGGCGCGCATCGGTCAGGCGGCCTTGCGCCGCACGCAGCGGCCCCTGGCGTTGATCGAGATCACCGCGAGGATCGGCAGCGTGGTGAACAGCGCCTGCGCCGTGCCGTCGGTGATCACGTCAAAGGTGTTCAGCACCGCCAGCCCCATCATGGCAAGCGCCCAGCACAGCGCATGGAAATAAGCATTCATGGTCAAGCTCCCTTGATTCGATGTAAAGGAGCATTGTCTTTTTACAGGGCGAATGTCAAGTATCCTTGATAAAAGGTTTGGGGAGCTTGTCGTGCAACTGCTCTCCCCTCCCGCTTGCGGGAGGGGCAGGCCCGGCTTTCCGGGCCGGGGTGGGCCTGGAATTCGCTGCGGGTCACGCCCACCCCGGCTTCGCCTGCGGCTCAGCCACCCCTCTCGCATGCGGGAGGGGAAAGGGATCGCACCCGCCCTAGTGACTCGCCTGCCAATCCCCGCTATACCCCGCCCATGGCGAGCATCCGCACAACCCTTGCGACTACCACCACTCCGGGCAACCGGGGGCGGTTCGTCGCGGGCTGATTGCTGCGACGTTCCAGCCGCCCGGTGCGGGTGGCTCTGGCGTCGGCTCCTCGCACTTCCTTTTCATCCCAGGCGCTGAAACTTGGCCCCTTTTGGGCTGCGCCGGATTGTGCCATGGCGCAGGAACAAGCGACAGGAAAGACACGCAATATGTCCGAGCTTCTGAAGATCAGCCTGCCCGATGGTTCGGTGCGCGAGATGCCGCAAGGGTCGACTCCGGCGGATGTCGCGGCCGCGATCGGCCCCGGCCTTGCCAAGGCGGCAATCGCCGCGCGGGTCGATGGCGAGCTGCGCGATATCATGCGGCCGTTCGAGGGCGATGCGCAGCTGGCGCTGGTTACCGCGCGCGACGAGGCCGATGCGCTGGAGCTGGCGCGGCACGATTTCGCGCATATCCTGGCCGAAGCGGTGCAGAGCCTGTTCCCGGGAACGCAGATCACCTTCGGCCCTTCGACCGACGATGGCTTCTATTACGACTTTGCGCCAAAGGAACGCCCGTTCACCGACGAGGACCTGCCGGTGATTGAAGCGGAGATGCGCCGCATCATCGCCGCCAACAAGCCGCTGCGCCGCGAAGTATGGGAGCGCGACGCGCTGATCGCGCGCTGGACCGAGCAGGGCGAGACCTTCAAGGCCGAATGGGCCGCCGAATTGCCGCAGGGCGACGAGATCACCGTCTACTGGTCGGGCGACGAGTGGATGGACATGTGTCGCGGGCCGCATCTCGCCTCGACCGGCAGGCTCGATCCGGCAGCGTTCAAGCTGACGCGCGTGTCGGGGGCTTACTGGCGCGGCGACCAGCGCAACCCGCAACTCTCGCGCATCTATGGCACCGGCTGGCTCAACAAGAAGCAGCTCGATGCGCATCTGGTCCGGCTGGAAGAGGCCGCCAAGCGCGACCACCGCAAGATCGGCGCGGAGATGGACCTGTTCCATCTGCAGGCCGAGGCGCACGGCAGCGTGTTCTGGCACCCGCGCGGCTTCGTGATCTACCGGGCGCTCGAAGCGTATATGCGCCGCCGTCTCGATGCCGCGGGCTATCTCGAGGTCAAGACACCGCAGGTGATGGATGCGCGCCAGTGGGAGCAGTCCGGGCACTGGGGCAAATATCGCGAGAACATGTTCGTCATCCCCGACGAGGTGCCCAACACCGAGGACGAAGGCCCGGTGGTGTCGAATGATGCTGCCTGGATGGCGCTGAAGCCGATGAACTGCCCCGCGCACGTGCTGATCTTCCGCCAGGGCATCAAGAGCTATCGCGACCTGCCGCTCAGGCTCGCCGAGATGGGCTGCTGCCACCGCAATGAGCCGCACGGCGCCCTGCACGGGCTGATGCGGGTGCGCCAGTTCACGCAGGACGACGCGCACATCTTCTGCCGTGAGGACCAGCTGGTCCAGGAGATCAGCCAGTTCTGCGACCTGCTCGATGTCGTCTACAAGGACCTGGGCTTTGGCGATTACGCCATCAAGCTCGCGCTGCGCCCCGAAAAGCGCTTCGGCACCGACGAAATGTGGGACTGGTCGGAGCAGTCGATGCGCGATGCGGTCGCCGCCACGGGCCGCAACACGGAAGATTGGGGCTGGGAAGAGCTTCCGGGCGAAGGCGCCTTCTACGCGCCCAAGCTGGAGTTTCATCTCACCGATGCGATCGGCCGTACCTGGCAGGTCGGCACGATCCAGACTGATACCGTGCTGCCCGAGCGGCTCGATGCCAGCTACATCGCCGAGGATGGCAACCGCCACCGCCCGATCATGCTGCACCGGGCGATCCTGGGCAGCTACGAGCGTTTCATCGGCATCCTGATCGAGCATTATGCGGGCAAGTTCCCGCTATGGCTCGCGCCGGTGCAGGCGGTGGTCGCGACGATCGTTTCGGACGCCGACGATTACGCGCGCGAGGTGGTCGCAGCGCTGCAGGCGGCGGGAATCCGCGTCGAGGAGGATCTGCGCAACGAGAAGATCAACTACAAGGTGCGCGAGCATTCGGTCGGACGCGTCCCCAACATCCTGGTGGTCGGCAAGCAGGAGGCCGAACAGCGCACCGTTGCATTGCGCCGCCTGGGGCAGCAGCAGCAGCAGTTCCTCAGCCTCGACGAGGTCGTCGCTATGCTCAAGGACGAAGCGCTTCCGCCCGATCTGAAGGGCTGAGCCCAACCGTTCGCCAATCAAAAAGCCCCCTGTTCCACAGACGGAACAGGGGGCTTTTTCGTGTCCGTAACGCTCGAGACATGGCCTAAGAAAAAGGGCGCGATGGTCGAAACCACCGCGCCCCGATCCTCTCCCATGAAGGGAATAGGCTAGATCAGAAGGTGATGCGTGCGCCGAAGCGAACCGACCACAGCGAACCGTTGAAGTTCACCGCTTCGGCCGGACGCTGGAACGTGGTGCCGGTGCGGTTGGCATACACATACTGAGTGCAGGCCGGGGTTGCGCAGGTCACGTTCACCAGCGTGCCGTAATAGGGGAAGCCAACCTGACGGATGGTGCCCCAATCGGAGTCGAGCAGGTTGAGGACGTTTTCGACGTCCGCCAGCAGCTCGAGCTTGGTACCCAGCACGAACGGAACTTCCTGACGCAGCGACAGGTCGAGCTTGTTGTAGCGGGGGCTCTTGCCGATGTTCTTCGGTGCGATGCGGCCCTGATACTTGTTCAGCTCGGAACCCTGGACGAAGCGCTGGAAGCCGGCAAAGTCGAAGCCAGCCGCATAGCTGACCAGCGGGTCGGCCGTCGCCGAGGCGACATTGGGCACATACATGGTGTAGCGGTTGTTGGTGCCGGTGGTACCGAAGACCGCCGAACGGTTGTTGCCCGATGCCTGGTCGGCAAAGGTGTAGCTGTAGCGCTGGCCCGAGAGCGAGTTGAAGAACAGCTCGAACCGGGTGGTGTTGTCGCCGAACAGCTTTGCGTCATATCCGGCCACCAGACGGAAGGCATCGTCACGCTGGTAGTTGGAGATGCCATAAGCCGAGAAGTTCGGATCTTCTGCCGCCGAGTTGGTGTAGTTCGAGAACGCCACCGACGAGGTGCCCGGGTTGAGATCCTTGGCACGCTGGTAGGTATAGGCACCGCCCAGACGCAGGCCGTTGTCCCAGCGCTTGTCGAACCGGGCCACGATGTTCCAGCTGTAACCCTGATCACGGTTGGTCATCAGGATGTCGGTGTTGGTGGTCGCGCCCTGGCCGGGCAGCACGCTGTAGCGCGGACGGCCGTCGGGCAGAACGCCGGTCGCGACCGAGCGCAGGTCGGTCCATTCCAGACCGTCCTTCACCTTCGAATAGACCACATCGACGCCGAAGTTCCAGTTGTCGCCCAGGAAGCCGAGATCGGCGTTATAGTCGATGGTTCCCGAAACGCGCCACTGCGAGGGCACCTTGAAGTTCGGGTCGAGCGCGTTGGTCGGTGCCTGTGCGGTGCCGGTGGTGCGGATCGCATCGATCAGTGCCTGCGGGATGCCGGTGCCGCCCGAGACGTTGTTCAGCGTGGCAGCGCCGATGGCCTGCACCTGCGCGGCGGTCAGGCCGGTGATGCCTGCGATCGCGAAGGTATCAGGTGCACCGTTGAGGCCCTGCACACGGCGAACCTGCGCGCGGCCCAGCGTCGGACCGGGGTTCGAATAGCTGTTCGAAATCCACACGTTGGGGTTGCCGCCACCGAACAGACCTGCCGAACCACGGATGGTCAGACGATCGGTCGGCTTCCAGTTCAGGCCGAAGCGCGGCTGGAACAGCTGGCGACCGTTGAGGGTCTGCGCGTTGGTGAAGCCGAAGCGGTTGAAGAAGTCGTTGTTGACGAAAGGGCGATCCGGCGTGTCGAACAGGTCCCAGCGGAAACCGGCGGTCACGACCAGAGTGTCGGTGACATCAACGGTGTCCTGCAGACCGAAGGTCCAGCTGTTGTTCTCGAACTCGGCGGTGACGGTGTCGATGCCGCCGCGCAGCGGAACGGCAAAGTCGAGCTCGCTGGCGCGACGGTTCTGAAGCCCTGCAATCGAGTCGAAGTAGAAGGCGCCCGAGACGCGCTGTGCAAACAGGTTGCGGATGTCCTGCGTGCGGCGCTCGGCGATCAGCTTCAGCGTGTGGTTGTTGAGCTGCAGCGTGGCCTGGAACTCGATGTTCAGCGACTGAGCATCCAGTTCGTTGGCCTGGCGGCTGACGTCCGGACCAAAGGTCAGCTGGCGCTGGCCTGCAGAACAGGCAAGGGCTGCCTGGGCAGCGGTCTGACCGGTGATCGGAGCAGGCGAGACCGGGTCAAGGCAGGTGCGGAACTCACCGAATGCATTGGCGCCGAAGGGCTGCTGCAGACGGACATAGTCGGCGTAGGACGCACGCAGCTGGGTCGAGAAGTTGTCGGTCCACTGGTCGTTGAACTGGACGATGCCGAAGTGGTTGGTGGCGCCCTGGTTGTAGTTGTTCGAGAGCAAGGCGAAATTCGGGTTGGTCGCCGCCAGTGCACCGATGCCGGTCTGGCCAGCGGTCACGTTGCCCTTGTTGTAGATGTAGGTGAAGGTCGCGCGGTGACCGTCGGCGATGTTCCAGTCCACCTTGGCGACGAACTTGTCGTCCTTTTCCGGAATGTTTCCGGCGACGCCCTGGGTGTCGAAATTGTAGACGCTCTGCGCGATCGACGAGATGTTGCTGATCTGCGCATCGGTAATGCCCAGAGCTGCCGGTTCGAGGGGTGCGGGCACCACGTCACGCAGCCGCTCATAGGTCAGCGAGAAGAACAGCTTGTCCTTGATGAGCGGGCCGGTGAGCTGCGCGGTGTAGATCTTCGATTCATAGGCACCAGCACGACGCAGGCCGCGGGCGGTGTCGCCACGCAGGCTGTCATCGGCATAATAGAAGCCGGCAAGGCCCGTGAAGCGGTTCGAACCCGACTTGAGCTGCGCGTTGATCGCGCCGCCCTGGAAGAAGCCCTGCTGGATGTCGACAGGCGCGACTTCGACCGAGAATTCGCCGATCGCATCGAGCGGAACCGGACCGCGGGTCGACACCAGGCCGCCGGCTTCCAGACCGAAAGGATCGCCGAACGCGACGCCGTCGACGGTGAAGCGGTTGAAGCGGTTGTTCTGTCCCGCGATCGAGATCGCGCCGCCGTTGGTGGGATCGAGGTTCACGCGCGGATCGCGTGCGGCCAGGTTGCGGATGTCGCGGTTGACGTTCGAAACGCCTGCGATGTCACGCGCGGTCAGCACGGTGCCTGCGCCCGATTCCAGCGAGGTGGATGCGGCGATCGACGATGCGGTCACGACGATGACGGCCTGCGACTGCAGTTCGATCGGCAGACGGAAGGGCTGGCCTGCCTGCAGGAAGATGTCGGTGACCGACGACTGTTCAAAGCCCGGCGCGTTCACTTCGATGGTGAAGGGACCGCCGAGACGCAGGCCGGATGCGCTGAACGTGCCCGACGAATCGGTGACGGTCGAAGCCACGGTGCCCGAAGGGGTGTGGATGACGCGGACTTCAGCGCCGACCAGCGGCTGGCCGTCGCCGGTGACGGAACCACGGATAGACGAAGTCGTTTCCTGAGCATGCGCAGGGGCCGCCATGACGGTGGCCAGCGAGAGCGCCGCAGCGCTCGCTGCGAGATAATAGCGAATTTGCATGTGTCTTTTCCCCGTTTCTTGCCGCCCGGTGGACACTGGCGGCTATGAAAGCGCTCTCACAATCAAGAGATGAGCGGCGCACTAGTCGGCGCTAAGGACATAAAAGCGAAAACAATGTGAAGGATATGTGACAGTTTTAAGTCACGATATGACAGTGGCTCGACGCCCGCTTTTCCCTGACAATATATCGTTATAAATCAGGACTTTGAATAATCATCAGGCACCCTGCAGGCCAATCGGGCTTGGGACCCTTGTTGACGCTTCAGGACGTTTTGTTCGCAACTGCGGCATAAATGACACGCCTCTGCGCGGCAAAATGGCGATGTTTGCGACATGGCCGCGCATGCTGCACTTGCGAACGCCTCGACTCGCGCCCGGCGATGCAAAAAGGGCGCGGAGGTCAGCCCCCGCGCCCTTTTCAATCAGTCCGGAATCGCCGCGGCAAGCAGCGATCGATCGATCAGGCGGCGTCGCCCGCCTCGATCTTGTCCTTGGCGGCAAACACCTGGATCGGGTCCTTGCGGCCCTCGACCACATCCTTGTCGACCACGATCTCGGCAACGCCCTTCATGCCGGGAAGCTCGAACATGGTATCGAGCAGCATCGCCTCGACGATCGAGCGCAGGCCGCGTGCGCCGGTCTTGCGTTCGATCGCCTTCTTGGCGATCGCCTCGAGCGCGTCCTCGGTGAAGCTCAGCTCCACGTCCTCGAGCTCGAACAGCTTCTGATACTGCTTGATCAGCGCGTTCTTGGGCTCCTTGAGGATCTGCACCAGCGCGGTGATATCCAGGTCTTCCAGGGTCGCGATGACCGGCAGGCGACCGACGAATTCGGGGATCAGGCCGAACTTGAGCAGATCCTCAGGCTCGGTCTTGGTGAGCATCTCTCCGGTCTTGCGTTCCTCGGGCGAGGCGACATGCGCGCCGAACCCGATCGACTTGCCCTGCAGACGATCACCGATGATCTTTTCCAGACCCGCAAACGCCCCGCCGCAGATGAACAGGATGTTGGTGGTGTCGACCTGCAGGAACTCCTGCTGCGGATGCTTGCGCCCGCCCTGCGGCGGAACGCTGGCGGTGGTGCCTTCCATCAGCTTGAGCAAAGCCTGCTGCACACCTTCGCCAGAGACATCGCGGGTGATCGAGGGGTTTTCGGCCTTGCGGCTGATCTTGTCGATCTCGTCGATATAGACGATCCCGCGCTGCGCCTTCTCGACGTTGTAGTCGGAGGCCTGGAGCAGCTTGAGGATGATGTTCTCGACATCCTCGCCGACATAACCCGCCTCGGTCAGCGTGGTAGCATCGGCCATGGTGAAGGGCACGTCGAAGGTCTTGGCCAGCGTCTGCGCGAGCAGCGTCTTGCCGCAGCCGGTGGGGCCGACGAGCAGGATGTTCGACTTGGCAAGTTCAACCTCGCCCGAGCCCTTGCCCGAGTGGTTGAGCCTTTTGTAGTGGTTGTGCACCGCGACCGACAGCACCCGCTTGGCGCGGTTCTGGCCGATGACGTAATCGTTCAGCACGTCGCAGATTTCCTGCGGGGTAGGTACGCCGCCATCCTTCTTGCCAGCCAGGCCAGCCTTGGATTCCTCGCGGATGATGTCGTTGCACAGCTCGACGCACTCATCGCAGATGAACACGGTGGGCCCGGCAATCAGCTTGCGCACTTCATGCTGCGATTTTCCGCAGAAAGAGCAGTACAGGGTGCTCTTCGAATCGGAACCGCTCAGCTTGGTCATAGCTCTTCCTTCTGTTCCGGCGCTTGGGTGCCCGGAACGTGACGTTTCAGCCTAATGCCAAAAACGCAGAATTCAACACGCAACACCGATCATGCCGATCGGTGTCGCGCCTGAACCTGCAGCAGCACAGGCAACGGGGCATCCTGATATAGGATGCAAAACCTGTTAATTCCCTGAATCTTCAGAGGGCGAAGGGCGCTTTTCCATCACATGATCGACCAGGCCGAATTCCTTGGCCTCGTGCGCTTCCAGGAAGGTGTCGCGATCCATCGCCTTTTCGATGGTCGCAAGGTCCTTGCCGGTGAACTGCACGTAAAGGTCGTTCATGCGCTTGCGAATGCGCAGGATCTCGCGCGCCTGGATCTCGATGTCCGATGCCATGCCGCGCGCGCCGCCCGAAGGCTGGTGCACCATGATCCGGGCGTTCGACAGCGCGGTGCGCATGCCGGGTTCGCCTGCAGCGAGCAGGAAGCTGCCCATCGATGCGGCCTGGCCGATGCACACGGTCGCCACGCGAGGGCGGATGTACTGCATGGTGTCATAGATCGCCATGCCGGCGGTGACCACGCCACCGGGCGAGTTGATGTACATCGAGATATCCTTCTTGGGATTCTCCGATTCGAGGAACAGCAGCTGCGCCACGATCAGCGAGGCCATGTTGTCCTCGACCTCGCCGGTGACGAACACGATACGCTCACGCAGCAGCCGCGAGAAAATGTCAAAGCTGCGCTCTCCGCGGTTCGACTGCTCGATGACAATCGGAACCAAAGCATCGCGGACGGTATCGTACATAAACGGGCCTTCTTTCTGCTCTTGTATATCAGCCGTCTAAATCGGCCTGTTTGCCCAAGAGTTCAAGCCCCGATGGCGGCGCCGCGCTGATTTGACAGCAGGCTTGCCTTCTCCCTTGATGGGAGAAGGATACGAAGCCTTGCCGAGCGAAGCGCGGCTAGGCGCAGTTGGATGAGGGTGATGGGAAGCGCCAGCGTCGCTGACACCCTCACCCAGCTTCGACTAGGCAGCGAGCTGCCAAGTCTGCGCAACCCTCTCCCATCAAGGGAGAGGGTCAGGCAATGCGTGATGGTCAGGCCTTTTTGGCGGCAGCCTTTTTCGGAGCGGCCTTCTTTGCAGCAGGCTTGGCGTCTGCAACTTCTGCGGCAGGCTCTTCAGCCTTTGCAGCAGCCTTTTTGGCAGGCGCCTTTTTCGCGGGCTTTTCAGCAGCTTCAGGAGCAGCTTCGGCTTCGGGCTGTGCAGCGGGTTCGGCGTCCTTCTTGGCCGCCTTCTTCGGAGCAGCCTTCTTGGCCTTGGGCTTTTCGTCATGGCCATGGTCGTGACCGCAATCGGGCCCATGGACGTGACCGCCGTCTTCCTCGGCTTCGATCGCGGCTTCCAGTTCCTCGCGAGTCACCTTGCGCTCGGTGATCGTCGCCTTGTCGAACAGGAAGTCGACGACCTTGTCCTCATACAGCGGGGCGCGCAGCTGGGCTGCGGCCATCGGCGTCTGCTGAATGTATTCGGCAAAGCGCTGGCGGTCTTCCTGGCGATACTGCTGCGCGGCCTGTGCTACCAGCATGCTCATTTCCTGCTGCGAGACTTCCACGCCATTGGCCTGGCCGATCTCGGAGAGCAGCAGGCCCAGACGCACGCGGCGCACCGCGATCGAGCGATACTCCTCGCGGTCCTTTTCCATCTCGGCGCGCGCGGCCTCGACGTCTTCTTCCTGCGATGCTTCCTGTTCCAGCTGCGCCCAGATCTGCTCGAACTCGGCTTCCACCATCGAGGGCGGGACTTCGAAATCATGGGTTTCGGCGAGCTGGTCGAGCAGGCGACGCTTCATGTGGGTGCGGGTCAGGCCGCCCAGTTCCTGCTCAAGCTGGCCCTTGATCAGGCCGGTGAGCTGCTCGAGGCTCTCGAGACCAAGCGACTTGGCGAAATCGTCGTCCAGCTTGGTGTCGCCAGGCTTCTTCACTTCGCCCACGACGATGTCGAAGGTCGCGGCCTTGCCGGCCAGATCCTTGGCGCCGTATTCGGCGGGGAAGGTCACGTTGATGACGGCTTCGTCATTGGCCTTGAGGCCGACGAGCTGGTCTTCGAAGCCGGGGATGAGCTGACCCGAACCGATGACGACGGCCATGCCTTCGCCTTTGCCGCCTTCGAACGGAACGCCATCGACCTTGCCTTCAAAGTCGATGATCACCTGGTCGCCGTCCTTGGCCTTGTAGCTCTTGGCGGCGGTCTCGTAGCTCTTCTGGCCATCGGCGATGCGCTGCAGCGCTTCGGTCACCGCGGCATCGCCGGGCTCGACGGTCAGCCGCTCCAGCGTGATCGAATCGATCGAGGGTGCAGGCACCTGCGGCAAGACTTCAAGCGACAGCTTGATTTCGGCGTCCTTGCCTGCGGCATAATCCTCGGCCAGATCGACCGAAGGCTGGATGGCGGGACGCAGGTTGTTCTCGCGAATCGCCTTGTCGACGCTTTCCTGGATGGTCGAGTTCAGCGCATCGGCATGAATCGACTCGCCATGCATCTTGCGAATCAGATTCGCAGGCACCTTGCCGGGGCGGAAGCCGGGCATCCGCACCTGCGGGGCAATCTTTTTCACTTCTGCATCCACCCGTGCTTCCAGATCCTTGGCAGCGATGGTGATGGTATAGGCCCGCTTGAGGCCTTCGTTCAGCGTCTCGACAATCTGCATCGGCTTAAACTCTTGTCTTTCCATGTTTTGAAAGGGTGATTGCTCCCTTTCCCGGCCATCAGGACGATGGTGCGGGCGAAGGGACTTGAACCCCCACATCTTTCGATACCAGAACCTAAATCTGGCGCGTCTACCAGTTTCGCCACGCCCGCGTCGCGGTAATCAAGCGCGTGCGTCTAAAGAAGGTTGCCACAAAGGGCAAGGGGGGCAAATCTGGGGTTTTCATGGCGACAGGTGCCACGATGGCGCAACCGGGTGACCGGGCAGGCGTAGATATGACACCGAAAGGAACCTCATCATGGCTACACGTCCCGAAGATCCTGCAATTCCCCCGCCTGACCGTATCGATCCGCAAACCCCCAGCGAGTTGCCCGTCAACGACCCGCCGATGGAAGATCCGGTTCGAGAGCCGCCCGAGATGGACCCCGTCCAGCCCGATGTGATCGAGCCGGGCCGCGGCCCCGACGAAATGCCCGGTCAGCTGTCCTGATCGACAATCCGCCCGCAACACGGGCCTGAACACCAAAACGCCCCGGCGGGATCATCCCGCCGGGGCGTTCTTGCGTCTGGACGTCTGGTTTCGGTCTGACCTCAGCGACCCGTGGGTGCGGGCGCCTCCTCGGGCAGGACCACGAACGACCATGCCTTGTCCTTGACCAGATATTTCGCGGCCAGCGCCTGCATCCTTTCGGGCGTGGTCACGGTGTAGTCCGGCAGGATCGTGCGCAGCGCAGAGATCCGGCGCGGATCGCGGGTCGCGCCTTGCAGCTGGTTGAGCCAGAAATTGTTGCCGGTGCTGGCCCGCGACACCAGCTGCCGCAGCGGTTCGGTCGCCCGGGACAGCTCGTCGGCGCTCACCGGCGTGGCGGCAAGGTCTGCTGCGATCGAGTTGGCGATGTCGAAGAACTTGCCGACATTTTCGGGCGCAAGCTGTCCGATCACGCCGACATAACCGCCCTTGTCGAATGCGATCGGCCAGTTGTTGAGCACCTGCGGAGCGTAGCTTGCCCCTGCCTGCGCGCGCAGCTGATCGAACAGGCGGCTGTTGAAGATCGCGGTCAGGATCTCGAGCTGGCGGCTTTCCTGGACATCGATGATGCCGCCGCCGGTCGGCCAGCCGAGGAACGCCGCCGCCTGATCGGGCGCACCTTCATGCCGCACCACGACGGGCTCTGCGGTGGGGGCGGGGAAGGTAAGCGAATCGGCACCGCTCACCACCGGAACCGCTGCGCGCGGGGGCAGAGCGCCAAAGGTCTTCTCGAGCGCGGCGAGTGCCTCGGCCTTTTCGAAATCGCCGAACAGCAGCACCTCGATCGGTCCCTGCGCGAGCAGGGGTTCCCAGGTGGCGCGGAACGCCTCGGGGGTCAGCGCGGCGGCATCCTGCGGGCTCGGCACCTTCCAGCGCGGATCGCGGTTGCGGGTGAGATAGCTCAGATCGCGCTCGAGCACCGTCTGCGGCGACATCGAGAAGCTGCGATAGGCCAGCTCGGTCCCCGCCTTGGCGCGGCGCACCGGGTTGGGGTCCCAGCGCGGCGCGGCAAGCTTGGCAGCGAGCAGCTTGAGCTGGTCGGCCAGATCACTCCGGCGGGTGTCGGCGGAGAAGGCGAACGCGTCGTTCTCGATCTCGAAGCCGAAGCCGATGCGGCGGCCGTTGGTCAGCCGGTCGAGCCCTTCCTGCCCGATCTCGCCGACGCCGCTGGCGACCAGCGCGGCCTGGCCCGCCCAGGCGAGCGAAGGCTTGTCGGCGGGGAAGGCCTGATAGCCGTTGCCGAAGCGGACCTTGACCATGATCTTGGAGACTTCGGCATCATTGGGATAGAGGATGGCCTTCACGCCGTTCGACAGCTCGACCATCTCGATGCCCAGCATCCTCAGATCGGTGACTTGGGTCACCTTCCCCGGCGCGCCGAGGTCGGGCAGATCATCGAAGGTCACCGCTGCGGCCGCCAGCCTGGCGCTGGCATCGGCGGTCACGTCGCGGGTGAGCGCGGTGTTGAGCAGCTTTTCGGCTTCGGGCACGGCCTGGGGCGAGATCAGGATCGCACGCGTGGTAACTCCGCTGAACAGCCGCTGGGTCGCCTCGAGCAGCCGCTCGGGGGTGTACATCGCGGTCATCCCGCGGAACACGTCGAGCGCGGTCTGCGGAGCGGCGATGGTTTCGCGGATATCGACTGCGCCGATGATGTCGTCGGCCTGCTTGGAACCGGCCTCGGTCTCGGCGCTTTCGACACGCACCGCGAGCGCGGCGTCGAACTCGGCCATTTCGCGGGCGATCTCTTCGGGCGTGGGCGCGGTGGTGGTGGCGTCGGCCAGCACGCCGCGCACATCGGCAAGCGCAGCCTGCCAGTCATCGCCGATCGGCACGATCGAGACGAACGTGCCGTCGACCGAGCGGCTGACGTCCTCGGCGTTCACCTGCGCTTGCAGGAAGCTGCCGCCGCCCCGCGCGCGGCCTTCCAGCCGCCGGTTGATCAACTGGGTCGCGACCAGGTCGATGAGCAGTTGCTGGTTATAGGCGATCGTGTCGTTGACCGGCTTCCACGGCCGCAGGATTCCCATGCTCACCAGATAGGGAAAGCCCGGCTCGACCATGGCGCGCGCCACGGGCTTTGCCGGGTCCGGCGCGCCGAAGCCGGGATAGGGGGCCTGCTTGCCCTTGACCTTCCAGTCACCGTAATGCGTCTTGATCAGCGCCTCGAGCGTTGCGGGCTCGACATCGCCTGCGATCACGATGACCGTGTTCTCGGGCCGGTACCAGCGTTCGTGGAAGGCGCGCACCGCTGGCGATGTCGCCGCGTTCAGCGTCTCGGGCTTGCCGATCGGCGAGCGTTCGGCAAGCTTCTGCCCGGCGAAGAACAATTGGCGCGTGGCATCGCCGACGCGCACCTGCGCGCCCGAACGCTCGCGCAGCTCGGCCATCACCACCGGCACCTCGGCGGTCACTGCCTCTGCGGTCAGCCCTGGCTCGCGGATCATGCCCGACAGGATCTTCATGCTCTCGTCCAGCCCGGCGGGCGTCGCGGCGGGCAGGTCGAGCTTGTAGACGGTGTGGGTGGGCGTGGTCTCGGCGTTGCTGTCGCTGCCGAAGCTTGCACCCAGCCGCTGCCAGATGCGAATTGCCTCGCCATCGGGGACATATTTGGACCCGCGGAAGGTCAGATGCTCGAGCAGATGGGCAAAGCCCTGCTCGGCATCGGTCTCCATCATCGATCCGGCATCGATCCGGACGCGGATGGAAACCTGGCCCGGCGGAACCCCGTTGCGGCGCACCGCATAGCGCACGCCGTTGCTCAGCTCGCCAAAGGTCCATTCCTTGTCGACCGGCACGTTGCTGCCACGGTAAAGCCAGGGCGTCTTTTCACCGGGTTCCAGATTTGGCGGCCGCAGCGGCTTGCCATTTTCGTCGGTGCCGCTGGCCACGGGCTCGCCCGGCAGCTGGGCCACTAAAGGCGCGGAAAGAACCAGGGAAAGCGCCGCCAGCGCAGCGGCCACGCGCGCAGGGCGCATCAGGGGAAAGGTCATGCGGCAATGTATAGGCAGCGCAATTCTGACTGGCCAGTGAATATGCGGCAGATGGTCTGCGCAATCCGGGCCGAATGCGGCGCCGGGGCTGGGCGGCTGAAAGAAAAACTGCCTTGCGAAGCGCGGGCCGCTGCCCCAGATACCGTGGCATGCTGATAGAAACCGAAACCACCCCGAACCCCGCCACGCTCAAGTTCCTTCCGGGCCGCAAGGTCATGGACATGGGAACCCGCGATTTCGCCTCGCCCGAAGAGGCCGTGGCCTCGCCATTGGCAGAGGCGCTGTTTGGCCTTGGCGATGTGACCGGCGTGTTCTTCGGCCACAACTTCATTTCGGTCACCGCAGGGCCGGGGACCGACTGGTCCAGCCTCAAGGGCGATGTGCTTTCGGTGCTGCTCGATCATTTCTCGGCGGACATGCCGCTGTTCCGCGCAGCAACCGCAGCCGGGATTGCGGTGCCGGCGGAAGATTCCGATTGGCCGAGCAATCCCGAGGACGAGGACATCGTCGCGCAGATCAAGGAACTGATCGAGACGCGCGTCCGCCCCGCGGTCGCCAATGATGGCGGCGACATCCTTTATCGCGGGTTCGACAAGGGCGTAGTCTATCTGCAGATGCAGGGCGCCTGTTCGGGCTGCCCGTCGTCCAGCGCGACGCTCAAGCACGGCATCGAATCGCTGCTCAAGCATTATGTGCCCGAGGTGATCGAGGTCCGCGCCGCCTGACGCGCGTCTGCCGATCATCCTCCCCTAACGCCTGCAACAAGGATTTCGGATTTCATGACTGCACCGCTCGACGACAGCGCGCTCGACCAGCTTTTCCGCACCGCGCGGACCTATAACGGCTATACCGACCAGAGCGTTTCGACCGAGCAGCTGCATGCCATCTGGGATCTGATGAAGATGGGGCCGACATCGGCCAACATGCTGCCCTCGCGGCTGGTGTGGTGCGTGTCGGACGAGGCCAAGCGCAAGCTCGCGGCGTGCTGCATGGAGGCGAACGCCACCAAGATCATGGCAGCGCCGGTCTCGGTGATCATCGGCATGGACCTCGAATTTTACGAACTGCTGCCCGAGCTTTTCCCGCACACCGATGCGCGCAGCTGGTTCATCGGCGAGGGCAAGGAGCAGTTCCGCCGCGACTCCGCGCTGCGCAACTCGTCGCTGCAGGGTGCCTATTTCATCATGGCGGCGCGCGCGCTGGGGCTCGACACCGGTCCGATGTCCGGTTTCGACAATGCCGCAGTCGATGCCGCGTTCTTTGCCGATCAGCCCAATGTGAAGTCGAACTTCATTTCGACGCTTGGCTACGGCGATCCGTCGACGATTTTCGGCCGCAGCCCGCGCCCCGGTTTTGACCGCTTCAACACAATCGGCTAGCGCGGATCGGGTATGGCACCCGAACCCGATACCCTTCTCGTCATCGACACCGCCACCGAGGCATGCTCGGTCGCGCTGTTCGACCGCGGGGCGCTGATCGCCTTCGACCATGCGGTGATGGGTCGCGGCCATGCCGAAAGGCTGGTGCCAATGATCGCGCGGCTGCCTGGCAAGGGCCGCGCCGCAGCGGTTCTGGTCAACTGCGGGCCGGGTAGCTTTACCGGTGTCAGAGTGGGGCTCGCCGCCGCGCGCGCGCTGGGCCTCGCGTGGAACGTGCCGGTCAGCGGCTATTCCACGCTGTCTCTGGTCGCCGCGATGGCGCTGGCAGAAGCCGCCGATGGCGCAGGGGTCGATGTGGCGATGACCGGCGGGCATGGGGAATATTTCGTCCAGGGCTTCGATGCCCGGGGTGTCGCGACCGGCGCGCTGGCCTCGCTGACGCCGGACGCTGCGGCGGCTGCCTGCACCCGCATGCATGTCGCAGGATCGATGGCGCAGGCGCTGGTCGCCGCGCGCGGTTTCGGCACGGCGCAGCCGCTGCTGCCCGATGCACGGTCCGCGCTGCTGCTCGCGCCCGACGCGCGCACGCTGGCGGCCGATCCGGTCTATGGACGCGGCGCGGATGCCAAGCCGATGGCGGTCCAGCCGCCTGCCCCCGCAGCCGCACCGGTTTGAGCGTGATGGCCGGGGCCCGCAGCCCAGATGCTGATCCGCCACCGTATCAGCTGATTTCCGGCCTCGCGGCCGACACCGCGGTCGGGCCGATCATGCAGGTCATGCAGGCGGCGTTCGATCCGGTCTATGGCGAGGCATGGAACCACAGCCAGACCCGCTCGATGCTGGCGATGCCGCTGACGCACACGATCGTCGCTGAAATTCTTCCGCGCCCGCCCGAAGCGCAGCCCGGTGAGCCGATCGGTTTTTCGATGTCGCGTCGCATCGGGGACGAGGAAGAACTTTTGCTGATTGCGGTTATACCAGAATGGCGTCAATTTGGGGCTGGTTCTTCGCTTCTCACCCAAGTGATTGAAAATGCGAAAGATGCAGGCGTTGGCCGGATTTTTCTCGAGATGCGAAGCAACAATCCTGCCAGTCATCTTTACCATAAATTTGGTTTCACTCAGGTCGGTCTGCGCAAGAATTACTATAAGGGCGCCGATTCTAAGCTTTATGATGCACTGACACTTGCCCTGACACTATAAGTAGTTGCGCAAATTATCGGTTCCTTATCATGTTACATTTGCCAATCGAGTGGCGCTGACTGGCAACAATGACATTGACGCCAGCAGTCTGTTCTTGCATACCGCGCCCGTCCGGACATAGTGTCGGATTAAGGGTCGTTAATCAAAATATAGAAACGGGATCATTCATTATGGCGGACACCGAATTTGAAATGCACGAAACGCTGATCACGCTTACAGCAGACATTGTGGCTGCACATGTCAGCAACAACAGCGTTGCCGTGTCAGACATTCCTACCCTTATCGAAAACGTCCACCGTGCGCTCAATGGCCTGTCGCCGTCTGAAGTGGTGGCCGAAGTCGAGCGTCCCGAACCTGCGGTATCGGTGCGCGCCTCGATCAAGCCCGACTATATCGTGTGCCTGGAAGACGGCAAAAAGCTCAAGATGCTCAAGCGCCATCTGATGACCCATTACAACATGACCCCGGACGAATATCGCGCGCGCTGGAACCTGCCCGCCGATTACCCGATGGTCGCACCGAATTACGCCGCCACCCGCCGCGAACTGGCCAAGAAGATTGGTCTGGGCCGCAAGCCGGGCAAGCGTCCGGTAAAATAACCGCTCGCGCCGCGCCGCCACCGCTGGCGGTTGCAATTGCTGCGATGCACGATAAATTGGCTGGCAGGCGCGGTATCGTCCGCGTCGGCCAGTCACGGTGCTGCCTTAGTGCGCAGCAGGTCTGGTTTGGACCATCAACGGCAGTCAAAGGGGCAGCATGCGCCAGAAAATCGACCTGGAGGCGCTGTGCGCCGATCGCGGCCTGCGGATCACGGATCAGCGGCGCGTGATCGCTCGCGTCCTGTCCGAAGCCGATGATCATCCCGATGTCGAGCGGTTGCACGAACGCGCCTCCGCCATCGACCCGCGCATCTCGATCGCCACCGTCTATCGCACGGTGCGGCTGTTCGAAGAGGCGGGCATCCTCGACCGCCACGATTTCGGCGACGGCCGTGCGCGTTACGAAGCTGCGCCCGAGGCGCATCACGACCATCTGATCGATGTCGAGACCGGCAAGGTGATCGAATTCGTCGATCCGGAGCTTGAAGCGCTGCAGAAACTGATCGCCGAAAAGCTGGGCTATCGGCTGGTCGATCACCGGATGGAACTGTACGGCGTCTCGATCGACCGCAAAGACTGACCGCGTATGAGCGAGGCTCTTGCGGCCCCCGCGCCTCCGCCGCCGCTGTATCCCGATACGCCCGACATGGCGCATCTGCACTGGCGTGATCCCGGGCCGATCGGCCGGGTGCGGCTGGCGCTGAGGGCAGGGCTGATCGTGGTGGCGCTGGTGGTGATGGTTCCGCTCTATTACATCTGGCGCACGCTGAGGCTCTCCAATCCCTGGCCCAAATTGTTCCTGCGCACCGTCGGCCGTGCCTGCGGCGCGCGGGTGAAGATCGTCGGGACACCGCTCAAGCGCGATGTGTTCTACATCGCCAACCATCTGAGCTGGCTCGACATCCCGGTCATCGCCGGACGCAACGGCAGCGCTTTCGTGGCGCAGGACGGCATCAAGAGCTGGCCGGTGGTCGGCTGGCTGTGCAAGCTCAACGACACCGTGTTCGTCTCGCGCAGCAACCGCATGGGGATTGCCGGGCAGATCAACGAACTGCGCGATGCGCTGAGCGAGACCTGGGCGATCACGATCTTCCCCGAAGGCACCACCACCGATGGCAGCAGCCTGCTGCCGTTCAAGTCGCCGCTGCTGCAGGTGCTCGATCCGCCGCCGCCGGGCGTGATGGTTCAGCCGATGTACCTCGATTACGGCGCGTCGGCGCATGACATCGCCTGGGTGGGGGAAGAGACCGCGCCCAACAACGCGCTGCGGCTGTTCACCCGCAAGGGCAGCTTCGAGGTCACGCTGCATTTCCTGGAGCCGTTCAGCCCCGCCGATTTCCCCGGGCGCAAGGCGATCGCAGCCGAGGCGCGGGTGCGCATCGAGTCGGCGCTTTCTGCTTCCTTGGGCCGCATTCCGGCTGTATAGCGGCTGTATCCATGAGCCAATCCACCGATACACTTGTGCCCCCGTCTTCCGTGCCTGATGCGGAAGGCGGACCCCGCCGCTATTTCGTCACCTCGTTCGGCTGCCAGATGAACGTCTATGACGGCGAGCGGATGGGCGAGATGCTAAGCGCGCAGGGAATGCAGGCCGCAGAGCAGCGCGAGGATGCCGATCTGGTGATCCTCAACACCTGCCACATCCGCGAGAAGGCAGTGGCGCGAGTCTATTCGGATATCGGTCGGTTGAAGCGCGAAGACGGTTCCAAGCCGATGATCGCGGTCGCAGGCTGTGTGGCGCAGGCCGAGGGCGAGGAAATCGCCCGGCGTGCACCGACCGTCGACATCGTCGTCGGGCCGCAGGCCTATCACCGCCTGCCGCAATTGATCGAGCAGGCGCGCAGCACCCGGAAAACGGCGGTCGACACCGACATGCCTGCGGTCACCAAATTCAGTGCGCTGCCCGGACGCGCCCGCCAGCCGCGCCCTTCCGCCTTCCTCACCGTGCAGGAAGGCTGCGACAAGTTTTGCACCTATTGCGTGGTGCCCTATACCCGCGGTGCCGAAATCAGCCGCCCGTTCGCTGATCTGGTCGACGAGGCCAAGGCGCTGGTCGATGGCGGGGTGAAGGAAATCACCCTGCTCGGCCAGAACGTCAACGCCTGGACGGGCGATGATGCCAGCGGCCGCAGCCAGGGGCTCGAAGGGCTGATCGAGGTGCTGGCCGCGATGCCCGGGCTGGAGCGGATCCGCTACACCACCAGCCATCCCAACGACATGACCGACGGCCTGATCGCCGCGCATCGCGATATCGACAAGCTGATGCCCTATCTGCATCTGCCGGTGCAGTCGGGCTCGGATCGCATCCTCAAGGCGATGAACCGCAGCCACAATGCGGCGAGCTATCTGGCGATCATCGACAAGGTGCGGGCCGCACGGCCCGATATCGCGCTTTCGGGTGACTTTATCGTCGGCTTCCCCGGCGAGACCGAGGCGGACTTCCAGGCGACGCTCGATATCGTGCGCGCCGCCAATTACGCGCAGGCCTACAGCTTCAAATATTCATCGCGCCCCGGCACGCCCGCTGCCGACATGGAGGATCAGATCAGCCCCGAGATCATGGACGAGCGGTTGCAGCGCCTGCAGTCATTGCTGGGCGAGCAGCAACAGGCCTTCAACCAGACCACCCTCGGCCAGCGCACGCGCGTGCTGCTCGAACGCGAGGGCCGCAAGCCGGGTCAGCTGGTCGGCAAGTCGCCCTGGCTGCAATCGGTGCATGTCGTGGCGCCCGGCGCCGGGATCGGCGATCTGATCGATGTCGAACTTGTCTCCGCCGGGCCCAACAGCCTCGAGGGCCAGGCCCTTGCGCTGGTGACCGCCTGATGGCGCGCAAGCAGGGCGGCAGCAGCGGCGGCGACCGGCGCGGCGGCGATGGCGGCAAGTTTCGCGGCAAGCCCGAACCGCAGAGCGCCAGGCTCTCCCCGGTCTATGGCACCGATTTCCCGTTCAACCGGCCCGAACCCGCCAACAAGGCGCGGATCGGGGTGGAATTCGATGAGCCGACATTGCTCGGCCCTCTGTTCGGCCAGTTCGACAAGAACCTCGTCGCGATCGAGAACAGGCTTGGCGTCTATATCGCTGCACGCGGCAACCGCATCCAGATCGAGGGCGAGGCCGAAAGCGCGGCGCGCGCGCGCGACGTGCTGGTAGGGCTGCACAAAAGGATCGAGCAAGGTTTGGATATCGATGAAGGCGCGGTCGAGGCGCTGATCAGCATGTCGGCTGAGCCGACGCTCGAAGGCATTGTGCGCTCCGAGGTGGCAGAACCGCCCGGCATCATGATCCGCACGCGCAAGAAGACCATCGTGCCGCGTTCGGCGACGCAGACCGAGTACATGAAATCCTTGGTACGCGACGACATCATCTTCGCACTGGGCCCGGCGGGCACCGGCAAGACCTATCTGGCGGTGGCGCAGGCGGTCAGCCAGCTGATCACCGGCAGCGTCAACCGGCTGATCCTGTCGCGCCCCGCGGTCGAGGCGGGCGAGCGGCTGGGCTTCCTGCCCGGCGACATGAAGGAGAAGGTCGATCCGTACCTTCGCCCGCTCTACGACGCGCTCTACGACACGCTGCCTGCCGAACAGGTCGAGCGGCGGATCGCCAGCGGCGAGATCGAGATCGCCCCGCTGGCGTTCATGCGCGGCCGGACGCTGGCTGACAGCTTCATCATCCTTGACGAGGCGCAGAACACCACCCCTGCGCAGATGAAGATGTTCCTGACCCGTTTCGGCATGAACAGCCGGATGGTGATCTGCGGCGACCCCAAGCAGGTCGATCTTCCCGGCGGCGTCGGCGCGTCTGGCCTTGCCGATGCGGTGAGCCGGCTCGAGGGCGTGCAGGGCATCGGCACGGTGCGCTTCACCGCCGCCGACGTGGTCCGCCACCCGATCGTCGGCCGAATCGTGGAGGCCTATGAGGGCAAGGATGCGTGAGGCTCGCATCACGCGGTCCCCATCATCTAGCCCGTCACCCCTGCGTTTGCCGGAATGACGGGACGGGCTTGATTCCATGATCGAAACCGAAACCTCCACCGATCCGCTGTGGCCGTCGGACACCGACTGGGAGGCGCTGGCCACCCGCGCCGTTGCCGCAGCCCTCGCGGTCAGCCCCTATGGCAGCCTCGCCGATGCGCGGTTCACCGTCTCGGTGAGCGTGCATTTCGGAACCGATGATGAGGTCCACGCGCTCAACCGCGACTATCGCGGCAAGGACAAGCCGACCAACGTGCTGTCCTTCCCGATGCTGGAACCAGATATGCTGGGGGCGCTGGCCAACACCGACGATGGCGAGGTCCTGCTCGGCGACATCATGCTCGCCTTCCAGACCTGCGCCAGCGAGGCTGCGGAGAAGGGCATCACGGTCGCGGCCCACGCCACCCATCTGATCGCGCATGGCGCGCTGCATCTGGTGGGCTATGACCATATCGAGGAAGCCGGTGCGGTGCATATGGAGGAGCTGGAAGTGAAAGCCCTTGCCAATCTGGGGTTGGACAATCCATATTGACGCAGCGTAATTGCGTGGCGCTTTCCCAAAACAACCAAGAGCGGGGTTAAGATACAGCCAGTCATGGCAGACGGAGACAGTAATGGCGGCGGTAAATCCGCTGCGAACGACGAGGGCACGGGGCGAATTTGGCGGGGTCTGAAGGCCCTGCTGTTCGGAGAAAGCCACGACCAGTCGTTGCGCGCCCAGCTCGAAGAGGCCATCGACGAGCATGAGGATGATGACGATGGCGACGGAGCTTCCGCCAAGGGAGACCTGTCCCGCGTCGAGCGCGAGATGCTGCGCAACCTGCTGCACTTCAGCGAGCACGACGTCGACGATGTCGCGGTGCCGCGCAGCGACATCATCGCCATCGACAAGCATGCCAGCTTCGATGCGCTGGTCCAGATATTTGCCGAACACGGCCACAGCCGTGTACCGGTGTACGAAGGTTCGCTCGATCACATCGTCGGCATGGTCCATATCAAGGACGTCTTCCCGATCATCGCCACCGATGGTCCGCGGCCCGACACCTGGGACAATCTGATCCGCCAGCCGCGCTTCGTTCCCGAAACCATGGGCGTGCTCGATCTGCTTGCCGAAATGCGCCAGACGCGCACGCACCTTGCCATTGTCATCGACGAATATTCGGGCACCGAGGGGCTCGTGACGATTGAGGATCTGGTCGAGGAAATCGTCGGCGACATCGAGGATGAGCACGACGACGAGCCCGAGACCCTGGTGACCCGCAGCGAGGACGGCAGCTGGGACGCGGATGCCCGCGCCGAGCTCGACGATGTCGCCAAGCTGATCGATTCCGCGCTGGGCGAGATCGACGAGGATGTCGACACGCTGGGCGGGCTGGCTTTCATCCTGGCGGGCGAGGTGCCCGCGCCCGGACGCATCCTAGACCATGAAAGCGGCTGGCGGCTGGAGATCGTCGATGGCGACGAACGCCGGGTCACGCGCATCCGCCTGCTGCCGCCGGTCGAACAGGCCGTGGCAGAGGCGTGAGCGGCGGCCCACGCGCTCTGGCTTTTCGGTCGGCGCGCGCCTAAGGCGGGGCGATCATGGATATTTCCGATCTTCGCATAGCGCTGTTCAGCGGCAACTACAATTACGTGCGCGATGGCGCCAACCAGGCGCTCAACCGGCTGGTGGGCTGGCTGCTCGACCATGGCGCGGCGGTGCGTGTCTATTCGCCCACCACCAAGACCCCGGCGTTCGAGCCTGCGGGCGATCTGGTGAGCCTGCCCTCGCTGCCGATCCCGGGGCGCAGCGAATATCGCGTCACCACGTTGCTGCCGCCGTCGATCAAGAAGGACCTCAACCGCTTCGCGCCCAACATCGTGCATGTCTCCAGCCCGGACAGCGCCGGGCACAGCGCGGTGCGCTGGGCGCAGAAGCACAACCTGCCGGTGCTGGGGTCGGTGCACACCCGGTTCGAGACCTATCCGCGCTATTACAACATGGCGTTTCTGGAGCCGGTGCTCGAGGCGATCCTGCGCCGCCTGTACCGCAAGTGCGACGCCATCGTCGCGCCGTCCGATTCGATGGCGCAGGTGCTGCGCGAACAGCGGATGAGCTATGATGTCGGCATCTGGTCGCGCGGCGTCGACAAGCACATCTTCAACCCGCAAGTGCGCGACATGGACTGGCGCCGCAGCCTGGGGTTGAAGGACGATGTCCCGGTGATCGGCTTTCTCGGACGGCTGGTGATGGAAAAGGGCCTCGATGTGTTCTCAGACACCATCGACCGGCTGATCCGCCGCAACGTGCCGCATCAGGTGCTGGTGGTGGGCGAGGGGCCAGCGCGCGGCTGGTTCGAATCGCGGCTTCCCGGCGCGGTGTTCGCAGGCTTTCAGGGCGGGGCGGATCTGGGCCGTGCGGTCGCCAGCATGGATCTGTTCTTCAACCCCTCGATCACCGAGACCTTCGGCAACGTGACGCTTGAGGCCATGGCGTGCGGATTGCCCGTGGTCGCCGCGCGCGCGACCGGCAGCGAAAGCCTGGTCGAGCATGGCGTGACCGGCCAGTTGGTGCGCCCAGGGGCCACGGTGGAATTCGCCGATGCGCTGCAGGCCTATTGCGGCAATCCCGAACTGCGCCACGCGCATGGCATGGCCGGTGTTCGGCGCAGCGAGAAATACAGCTGGGACCGGATCAACGGCGGACTGGCCGCGACCTATATCCGCCTGATCCGCCAACGCCAGGCGGGAAGCGGCGGCGTTCCCTACCGCGCCATCCGCTAGAAATTGGCCGCTGAAAGCTGTCCGGCCCCCGGACACGCCGAGGGCCGGACACACGATCACACCGCTTCGAGCGCCTGTTCGAAATCGGCGATCAGGTCGTCGGGGTCTTCCACGCCGATCGAGATGCGCACCAGATTGTCGGTGATCCCCAGCGCCGCCTTGCGCGCATCGGGCACCGAAAGGTGGGTCATCGCCGCAGGGTGGCTGGCGAGCGTCTCGGTGCCGCCCAGGCTGACGGCCAGCTTGGCGATCACCATCGAATCGAGGAAGCGGAAGCTCTCGGCCTCACCGCCCTTGATGAACAGCGAGAAGGTCGATCCCGCGCCCGAGCAATGCCGGTCGAAGATGTCCTGCTGGCGCGCATCGTGGATCATGCCCAGATAGCCGAGGCCATCGACCTTGGGGTGTTGCGCGAGGAATTCGCAGACCTTTGCCGCGTTCTCGCCTGCGCGGTTCATGCGCAGCTCGACCGTTTCGAGCGACCGCATCAGCATCCAGGCGGTGTTGGGATCGCAGATCGTGCCGATGGTGTTGCGCAGCGCGCGCACCGGATCCATCCACTTCTTGGGGCCCGAAAGGCCGCCTGCGACCAGATCGCTGTGCCCACCGACATATTTGGTGAGGCTGTAGACGACGATGTCCGCGCCATGGTGCAAAGGCTGCTGCCACAGCGGACCCAGGAAGGTGTTGTCGATCGCGATCGGGGTCGGGGTCTCGCCGCCCAGCACCGCGTCGCGCGAGGCTGCCACCGCCTCGATATCGACCAGCGCATTGGTCGGGTTGGCGGGGCTTTCCAGATAGATCATCGCGACGCGGCCGCCCTGCCTGGTCGCCATGTCCTTCGCCTGTTCCATCACCATGTCGATTTCCTCGCGGGTCGCGCCTGCGGGGAAGTCGAGATAGGTGATGCCGAAGCGCGACAGGATGCGCGCGATCATCGTCTCGGTCGCGGCATAGAGCGGGCCCGAGTGCACGATGACATCGTTGTTGCTGCAATAAGCGAGCAGCAGCGTCGCGATGGCCGACATGCCGCTGGAGAAGACCAGCGAATCTTCGGCATCGTCCCAGATGCTCAGCCGATCTTCGAGAATCTCCTGGTTGGGGCCGTTGAAGCGCGAATAGACGAGGCCCTCGGCGCCGCCGGGACGCTTGCCGGTCAGCCCCTCGAAATGGCGCTTGCCCGCCGCCGCATTTTCGAACGCGAAGGTCGAGGTGAGGAAGATAGGGGCTTTCAGCGATCCTTCGGAGAGCACCGGGTCGAAGCCATGGCCCATCATCAATGTAGCGGGCTTGAGTTTGCGACCACCCAGAGTGGCCACCTTGGGCTTGGGCTTGCGGCGCGGGGTGGGGGTGGTGATCGGCTTGATCGGAGTGTCGGTCATGATTGGGTTCCTGCGGTCTGGGCGGGGCTTTGGCCCGTCCCTTGTTCTGCCGCCATCTATGCCCGAGCGCTCAACTGATTACAAAGGAAACCACCCAGATCGTGCCGACCATGAGGGGAACGCCTGCGATATCGAGCATCAGTCCGGCCTTCAGCTGGCGCGGCAGCGAGATATTGCCGCTGGCCCAGGCGATGGCGTTGGGACCTGTGCCCGAGGGCAGCATGAAGCCCCAGCTCGCCGCCATCGCCACCGGCATCGCCAGCAGCACCGGATCGACCCCCAGGGTCACGATCAGCGCCGCGACCACCGGCATCACCCCGCTCGCTGTGGCGACATTGCTGGCAAACTCGGTGACCAGCACGACCAAAGCGGTCAGCGCGAGTGCAATGACGATCAGCGGCACGCCCGCCAGCGGCTCGAGCGCGGTGCCGATCCAGCTGTCCAGCCCCGACGCGCCGATCCCCGCCGCGAGCGCCAGCCCGCCGCCGAACATCATGATCACGTCCCACGGCGCGCGATTGGCCTCCTTCCACACCAGCATCGGGCGACCGGTGCCATCGGGCAGGATGAACAAAGCAATCCCTGCAATCACCGCGATCGTTCCGTCGGTGAGCGCGCCTGCAGGCAGCATGTCGCTGAACCAGGGCTGCAGGATCCACGCGACCACCACCAAGACGATCACCGGCACCAGCCGCCGCTCGGAAACGCTCCACTGGTCCTGCCGGGCGATCGCGCTGCGCGCGGCATCGACATCGAAGGGGTGGCGGCTGAGCTTCTGCACACGGGCAAGGATATAGGCTGCGATCGGCACCGAAAGGATCACGATCGGCATGCCGTACGCCGCCCATTCGGCAAAGCCGATCTGCAGGCCGGTGGTCTTCTCGAGCAGACCTGCGGCAATCGCATTGGTCGGCGATCCGACCAAGGTGCCAAGGCCACCGATCGACGCGGCAAAGGCGATGCCCATCATCAGCGCGCCGGGAAGCCCCTCGGTCTCGCCCTCAGGCACATTGCCCGCGAGCAGCACCGCGCTGGCGATCGGCACCATGATCAGGGTGGTCGAGGTGTTCGAGATCAGCAGCGAAAGCGTCGCGGTCGCGATCATGAACGCGAACAGCAGTTGCGCCGAGGTGTGCCCCGATCGGTTGACGATCGCGAGTGCGAGCCTCTTGTGTAGCCCCACCCGCTCGATCGCCAGCGCCAGAAACGCGCCGCCCAGGATCAGGAACAGGATCGGCGAGTAATATTCCGCCGCGATGTCGTTGGCGCTCATCACCCCGGTCAGCGGCAGCACCACGAACGGCAGCAGTGCGGTGACGGTCAGGGGCGCGACCTGCGTCATCCACCATGCCGCCATCCACCACACCAGCCCCGCGGTGCTCCACGCCTGCGGTTCCATCCCGCCCGGCGCCGGCGTGACAAGGGTCAGCGCGAAACCCGCGATGCCGATGATGAGGCCCCAGATGTTGGTCAATGCGAACGTGTTCCCTCTTGTCTTCCCTCCCGCTTGCGGGAGGGGCAGGTTCAGCTTGCAGAACCGGGGTGGGCCTGAAAAGGCAAGACTGCAGCCCCACCCCGGCTTCGCCTTCGGCTCTGCCACCCCTCCCGCGAGCGGGAGGGGAGAGTCAGGATCGCAACCCGATCGCCCCCATCTGCCGGCCATAGTCCGGCTCGCCACGATGTGTCGCGCGGCGGAAGCTGTAATAGCTGTCCGCGTCCGAATAGGTGTCCACCCCGCTCACATGCACCGTGCCGATGCCGCACCCGGCGAGCCTTGCAGCGATAAAGCCCTCGAGATCGAACTGGTAGTGATCGGGCCTGCCTTCGCGGAAGAAGCGCTCGTTCTCGGGATCGGCCTCGCAGAAACGGACATAGAAGCCGCTATCGACCTCATAGCTTTTCTGCTGGATGCATGGGCCGATCGCCGCGACGATGCGCGTCCGGTCCGCGCCGAGCTTTTCCATCGCGGCGACCGTCGCCTCGCCGACCCCGGCGAATGCCCCCTTCCAGCCCGAATGCGCCGCGCCGATGATCTGCGCCGGCTCGTCCGCGAACAGGATCGGCGGGCAATCCGCACCCAGCACGCCCAGCAGCAATCCGGGCCGGTCGGTGACCATCGCGTCGGCTTTGGGGCGGTCATCGATGGGGATCGCTGCGTTGACGCGGATGACATCGGCGCTGTGCACCTGATGCAGCGTCACCAAAGCCGCACCGGGCAAGATCGCCTCTGTCGCCAGCCTGCGGTTTTGCGCCACCGCTGCCGGATCATCGTCCGACCCCAGGCCGACGTTCAGCCCCGCGACCAGCCCGGTCGAAACGCCGCCGCGCCGCCCGGTGAAGCCGTGCGCTATTGCACCGAGGGCAGGCGAGGTGAGGAGGGGGAGGTCAGTATTGGTCAAGATGCGTTTCCCGTTACCCCTCTCCCGTGGAGGGAGAGGGCTGCGCAGACTTATGAGCGCAGCGAATTAGTCGAAGCTGGGTGAGGGCAGGGCGGCTATAGAGCAACCGCCCGTCACCCTCATCCAACTGCGCCTAGCATCTCCTTCGACAAGCTCAGGATCTGCAAGGCTTCGTATCCTTCTCCCACCGGGAGAAGGACCTATTCAAGGCTCTTCACCACCTGTTCCGTCGTGTCCTTCGAAAGCCCTGGCTGCGCGAGGATTCGCTCGAGGCACCCGCGCATCTTTGCCGCCCGATCCTCGTCGAACCGCCGCCAGCGACCCAAAGGTGCGATGAAGCGCGCGGTGGTCTGCGGGTTGATCGGGTCCAGCCGCAGGATGAGGTCCGTCAGCAGCTCATAGCCGCGTCCGCTGGCATGATGGAACGCCGCCTGGTTTGAGACGAACGGCCAGTAGAGCGCGCGCACCCGGTTGGGGTTGGTCAGCGTGAAATCCTTGTGCCGGATAAGCTCGAGCGTCTGCTCGTACACCTTGGCGTGCGACGAGCCGGTCTGCAGCGAGAACCATTTGTCGATGACCAGCGCATTGCCCTGATAGCGGTTATAGAAGCTGTCGAGCGCGGTCTCGCGTTCGTCGCAGGCCATGCTCGCCAGCACCATCGTCGCGCCCTGCCGGTCGGTCATGTTATCGGCCTGCGCGAACTGGCCAAAGGCGATGGTCGCGGCATCGGCGGCTTCGGCCGAGGCGATATAGCCCAAGGCCAGCGACTTGATCTTGCGCGCGCCGCGCGCCTCGCGGCTAAGCGAATAGGGCACAGCCGAGGCGCGTTCGTGCACGATCCGCCATTGGTCGATCAGCCGCGTCCCGATCGCCTTGCGCAGGGCGCGGCGCGCATCATGGATCGCCTCGGGGCGCACGATCAGCATCTGCTCGCCCAGGAACGCCTCGGTGGGCAGGCTCAGGATCTCGGTGCGCATCGAATCGTCGAGCCTTTGGTCGCTGACCAGATCGCCGAACA
The DNA here is from genome assembly GCF_001713435.1 of Blastomonas sp. RAC04. Classification (NCBI taxonomy): domain Bacteria; kingdom Pseudomonadati; phylum Pseudomonadota; class Alphaproteobacteria; order Sphingomonadales; family Blastomonadaceae; genus Blastomonas; species Blastomonas sp. RAC04. The sequence continues at coordinate 2,760,124 of NZ_CP016460.1, read as the reverse complement.
CCGACAATATGTCCTCAAGCGCCGCGGCGCGCTCGGCTGCGGCGCCCTCTTCGCCGATATCCGCGATCAGACGGTCGATCACCAATTGCTGCAGCGCTTCATAGCGGGCGAACGGATCGTCATCGTGGCGCACCAGAAACAACAGGTCGCCGCTGCGCCGCGCGACATCCATCGTCACCGGCGCGGAAAAGCCGCGGTTGATCGAGAGCACCGGCGGGCGGGCAAAGCCGGTAAAGGTCACGCTCTGCTCGCTCTGGGTAAGCATCACCAGCTGCTCGCCGCGATGCGCCTTCATGTCGCGATCGATCAGCGCGGTGCGCAGCGGGATCGGCATCAGCGGCTTGTCCTGCTGGCCTGGGGTGGGCGAGAATTGCTGGCGCAGATGCAGCGTTGCGGTGGCGCTGTCGGCATCATGTTCGAGCCGCGCCTGCACCTGCGGGGTGCCCGCCTGTTCGTACCAGCGGCGGAACTGGCCAAGGTCGAGCCCCGCACCATCTTCCATCGCCCGGACGAACTGTTCGCAGGTCGCAGCTTCCCCATCGTGCCGCGCGAAATACAGGTCGCAGCCCGCACGGAAGCGCTCTGCCCCCGCCATCGTGGCCATCATGCGGATGACTTCGGCGCCCTTGTTGTAGATCGTCGAGGTATAGAAGTTGCTGATCTCCATATAGCTGTCGGGTCGGATCGGGTGCGCGAGCGGCCCTGCATCTTCGGGAAACTGCGTCGCGCGCAGCATCCTTACGTCCTCGATCCGCTTGACCGCTTCCGATCCCATATCGGCGGAGAAGCACTGATCGCGATAGACGGTAAAGCCCTCTTTCAGGCTCAGCTGGAACCAGTCGCGGCAGGTGACTCGGTTGCCCGACCAATTGTGGAAATACTCGTGCGCCACCACGCCCTCGATGGCGTCGTAATCATAATCGGTCGCGGTATCGGGATCGGCCAGGATGTAGCGCGAGTTGAAGATGTTGAGGCCCTTGTTCTCCATCGCCCCCATATTGAAATCGCTGACCGCAACGATGTTGAACACCGGCAGGTCGTATTCCAGGCCATAGACGCGCTCGTCCCATTCCATCGAGGCCTTGAGCGCCTGCATCGCATGCGCGGTGCGGCCCTCGTCGCCCTCGCGGACATAGATCGCAAGGTCGACCGGCGCACCGCTCCTGGTGGTGAAATGGTCGCGTGTTGCCACCAGATCGCCCGCGACCAATGCGAACAGATAGCTCGGCTTGGGGTGCGGATCGTGCCAGCGGGCGTAGTGGCGCCCGTCTTCGAGATCGCCGGCATCGACCAGCGCCCCGTTGGCGAGCAGCACCGGGAAGCGGGCCTTGTCGGCGCGCAGCAGCACCTCGTACACCGCCATGTTGTCGGGCCGGTCGACGAACGGGATGATCCGGCGGAAGCCCTCGGCCTCGCACTGGGTGCACAGCATGCCGTTCGAGGCGAACAGACCCATCAGCTGGGTATTGGTATCAGGCGCGATCTGCGTGGTGAGGTGCACGGTGGCGCGGGGGGCGGAGACATCGACCGCGATCCCGTCGCCCTCGTGCCGCCAGTTGGCTGCCACCCCATCCACGCTGATCGAGCCGGGCAGCGCGCCGTCGCAGTCCAGCCGCAGCGGCCGCTCGTGATCGCCATTGCGCTCGATCTGCAGCGTTGCGGACACCTGGGTGGCGGACAGATCGAGGTCGAATTCGAGCGCGACCGTCTTCACCCACCAGTCGGGCGGCTGGTAATCGGCGCGGCGGATGACCGCGGGTTCGGCCGGGGCCTGAAGCGATGCCGGAGTGGCGGTTGCGGGTTGGATGTCTGCCATGGCCGCAACCCTAATGCCCGGCGCAGGCCGCGTCACGCCGTTTTCGGGGCGCGCGGTGTTTGCCCCGGCAGGCGCAGGACCTAGGCGGCCGCGCGGCGCAACCGGTCGTTGATCGCAGCGCCCATGCCGTCGCCCGGCACCGGCGCCACCGCGATGCGCAGCCGGGGTGAGGCATCGGCGCGATGCAGTGCGGCATAGAGGTTCGCCGCCGCCTCGGCGAGATCGCCGGCTGCAGACAGCGTGTCGTCGCCCTGAACCTCGCCAAAGCCGATCAGCCATTCGTCCGGCCCGGCCTGCGCCGCGCCCAATCGCACGGGCTTGCTCGGCGCATAATGGCTGGCGAGCTGTCCGGGCGCCTCGATCGCGTGATCGGTCAGCGGCAGCGGGGCCTCGCCCAGCAGCGCAGCGATTTCAGCGGGGTCGATCGGGCCCGGGCGCAGCAGCTGCCAGCCTGCCGCGGCGCCCCCAAGGTTGCGCAGCGCAACTATCGTCGATTCCAGCCCTGCGGTGCACGGTCCGCCATCCAGGATCAGAGGAACGGCATCGCCCAGGCTTGCTGCGACATGCGCCGCGGTGGTCGGGCTTATCCCCCCGCTTCGGTTGGCCGAGGGCGCGGCGAGCAACATGCCGCCAGCGGTCAGCACGCCGCGCATCACCGGGTGCGCCGGGCAGCGCAGCGCGATGGTCGGCAGGCCGGCGGTCACCGCAGGCGCAATCGGTGCGTCGTCCGCCAGCGGCAGGACCAATGTCAGCGGACCCGGCCAGAAGGCTTGGCCAAGTTTTTCTGCACGCTCGTCGAAAAAGGCGAGGCGCCGCGCGGCGTCCATATCCGGCACGTGCACGATCAGCGGGTTGAAATCGGGCCTGCCCTTGGTGCGATAGATCGCCGCTACGGCATCGGCGCGCGCGGCATCCGCGGCGAGGCCATAGACCGTTTCGGTGGGCAGCGCGACCGGACGGCCTTCGCGCAGGATCGCCACCGCTCGGCCGATCGCGGCGTCGTCGGCGGGCATGATCTGCGTGTCTGAAGGCTTGGAAGCGGGCATGTTGGTGCCTATACAGCGCGAGGACGCAAGGCACAGCAGGGAAAAGACATGACATTCAGCGCACCGACCACCGAACAGCTGTTCGTGCTCAAGACCATCACCGGCATCGAGGAGCTGGCGTCGTTCGAACGCTTTGCCGAGGCGACCCCCGATCTGGTCGAGGCGATCGTCGAGGGCGTGGGCGAGTTTGCGGCGGGCGAGTTCGCGCCGCTGTACCGCATCGGCGACACCGTGGGCGCAAGGCTGATCGATGGCGCGGTGAAGATGCCCGAAGGCTTTCGCGACGCGTATCAGCATTATGTCGAGGCCGGATGGAGCGCGCTGAGCGCTCCTGCCGATCATGGCGGCCAAGGCCTGCCGTTTTCGCTCGCCACCGTCGCGCTGGATTCGCTGGGCGCGGCCAACATGGCGTTCGCGCTCTGCCCGATCCTCACCGTCGGCGCGATCGAGGCCCTGCACCATCATGGCAGCGCCGAGCAGCAGGCGCTGTATCTCCCCAGGCTCGCGACCGGCGAGTGGACCGGCACGATGAACCTCACCGAACCGCAGGCGGGCAGCGATGTGGGGGCCTTGCGCGCCACCGCCACCCCGCGCGGCGACGGCACCTATGCGATCAAGGGGCAGAAGATCTACATCTCGTTCGGCGACCATGACATGGCCGACAACATCATCCATCTGGTGCTGGCGCGCACCCCCGATGCGCCTGCGGGCACCAAGGGCATCTCGCTGTTCCTCGTCCCCAAGTACCGGCTCGATGCAGACGGCAATCCCGGCGAGGCGAACGGCGTCAAGACCGTGTCGATCGAGCACAAGATGGGGATCAACGCCTCGCCCACCTGTGTGCTGCAGTTCGGCGAGGAAGGGGAAAGCATCGGCGAACTGATCGGCCCCGAATTCGGCGGAATGCGCGCGATGTTCACGATGATGAACAACGCGCGGCTGAACGTTGGCCTGCAGGGCGTGCAGATCGCCGAGGGCGCGACGCAGAAGGCGATGTGGTTCGCGCGCGAGCGCGTGCAGTCGGCGCGCGCCGGTGGCGGCCGCGATCCCGTCGCGATCATCGAGCATCCCGATGTGCGGCGCATGCTTCTGCGGATGAAGGCGGGCACCGAGGCGATCCGGGCGCTGCTCTATTTCGCATCGGGCTATGTCGACCGCGCGAACCTGGGCGTCGACGGCGCGCGCGACATGGTCGATCTGCTGACCCCGCTCGCCAAGACCTATGGCACCGACATGGGCAGTGAGATCGCCTCATTGGGCGTGCAGGTGCATGGCGGCATGGGCTATGTCGAGGAGACCGGCGCGGCGCAATATTACCGCGATATCCGGATCGCGCAGATTTACGAGGGCACCAACGGCATCCAGGCGGCGGACCTTGTCGGGCGCAAGCTGGGCATGGGCGGCGGCGATGTCGTGCGCTCGCTGATCGCCAATGTGCAGGCCGATTGCGGCAACCATCCTGCGCTCTCGGCGCTGGCGGGCGATTGCGCCGAGGTCACCGAATACATGGTGGGCGCGAGCGTCGATGACCGGCTCGCGGGAAGCTATCCCTATTGCACGATGATGGCGGTGATGACGAGCGGCTGGCTGATGCTCAAGCAGCAACGCGCCGCCGAGGCGATGCTGGACGCAGGCGAGGGCAATGCCGACTTCCTCAGCGCCAAGCTGGTCACGACGCGTTTTTATCTGGATCGCATGGTGCCCGAGGCAAGCGGGCTGAAGGCCGCGGCGATGGCTGGCGCGGAGCTGCTTTACGCGCTCGATGCCGAAGCCCTGGCGGGGTGAGGGGTTTCTGTCTCCGAACGCCTTTTCCCGTCATTCCCGCGAACGCGGGAATCCCGCTTCTGCGCTTTGTGCCGAGAAGGCAGCGGGACCCCCGCCTCCGCGGCGGTGACGAAAATGGGGACTAGGACATGACTGACCCCACCGACCCACTCGCCCGCATCGCCGCTGCGCTCGAGCGCATGGCGCCGCCGCCGCTGCCGCCGACAGACTGGAACGCCGCGCCTGCCTATGTCTGGAGCGGGGCCACCGTGCTTGCGGTGCGCGACCTGCGGGCCGTCTCCCTCGACCGGCTGGTCGGCATCGATGCGCAGAAGGCGAGCCTTGCCGAAAACATCCGGCGTCATGCCGCCGGGCTCCCTGCGCACGACGCGCTGCTCTGGGGCGCGCGCGGCATGGGAAAGTCGGCCTTGGTCAAGGCGGCGGTCGCCGCGCTGCAGGCGAAAGACGCACCCATCGCGCTGGTGCAGGCAGGCGGCGGACCCGACGCGCTCGCCACGCTCCCCGCCTTGTTCGACCAGCTCGGCATCATCGAGCGTCGCTTTGTCGTGTTCATCGACGATATCGGCTTCGACGGGCCCGAGGCGAGCAGCGCGGCGCGGTCGCTTCGCTCGCTGCTGGAGGGCGGCGCAATGGCACGCCCCGGCAACGTCCGTCTTGCCGTCACCTCCAATCGCCGCGCGATCGTCGAGCGGCATATGAGCGAACAGGACGATCCGCTCAACCCGCGCGATGCGGTCGACGACCGGATGGCGCTCGCCGACCGGTTCGGGCTGAGCCTCGGCTTCCATGCCTGCGATCAGGACACATACCTCGCGATGATCGCTGGCTATGCGCAGGCGTATGGTCTGCATTTCGACACCGAAGACGCACTGCGCTGGTCAAAACAGCGCGGTGCCCGCTCGGGCCGCATCGCCTGGCACTATGTCGTCGAACTGGCCGGGCGCGCGGGGCGGGTGGTGTGATCGACGGCGATGGACGCGTCTTGCGCGTGGCTTAAATTGCATCTACATTAAATAGGTGGAAATCACCTGGGACCCCGCAAAAGACCGGCTGAACGTGGCCCAGCATGGGCTGTCGTTTGAAGATTTTGCAGGTTTCGATACCGACCCCGAAATCCGTGTGGATGACCGGTTCGACTATGGCGAGATCCGATACCGTGCCTTTGGTCGGATCGATGGCCAGGGCCACTGCATTGTCTTCACGCAAACCGATGGTGGATTTCGCCTGATCAGTTTTCGCCGGGCCCATGAAAAGGAAATGCGCCGATATGAGCAAGCCTAAACCTCCCCACGATTTCGATGAAAATCCGGAATGGACCGAGGAAGATTTCCGACTTGCCCGGCCAGCCGATGAATTGTTCGACGCTGAACGGATCGCGCTTCTCGTGCGCCAGCCGGGCAGGCCGAAAGGCTCTACCAAGGCTGATTCCAAGCAGCAGGTGGCCTTGCGCCTCGATCGTGACGTGATCGAGAAGTTCAAGGCGGCCGGACCGGGCTGGCAGACCCGGATGAACGATGCCCTGCGCCGCGCAGCCGGGCTTTAGTCTTCCTATTTCTTCGGCACCGGTGCCGGTACCGGCCTTGAGGGCAGGGCAGGCGCGGTCGATCCGCCCGAGCTTCCGGGCAGAGGTGCTCCCGATGCACCAGCCGCGCCGGCTGCGCTGCCCGTAAAGGCGAGTGTGATCGACATGCGGCGGTTGGCAGGATCGTTGCGGTCCTGCGGGTTGAACGGCTCCTTGTCGGCCACACCCTCGATCCGCGCGACCTGGCCGGGGTTGATCCCGCCCACCACCAGCGCCTTGCGGGTCGCCTCGGCGCGCGCGGTCGAGAGCATCCAGTTGTTCATTGTCTTGCCCGAGGCATAAGGCAGCGCATCGGTGTGCCCGCGGATGATCACCGGATTGGGCATGCCGTTGATGACCTGCGCCACCTCGCGCAGCAGTTCGGCGGCCTTGGGCACCAGTGCGTCGGTGGACAATGCGAACATGCTGAAGTCCGCCTCGTCGACCAGATCGATGCGCAGGCCCTCGCGCGTGTCGGTGAAGCGGACGTTCTTCATCAGCTTCTGCAGGTCCTTGCGGGCCTCAAGGCGCTGTTCGATCTCTTTCTTCAGCTGCTCGAACTGCGCCTGCTGCGCGCTGCGTGCCGCCTTGCCCTTGTCGTCATTGGTGCCGGTTGCATCCTGCGGAATGGTGATCGCTCGGGTGCCGGTCTGTGACGCGCGCTTGGCATAGCTGTCGCGGTCGACGATCGATTCGCCGCCGAACAGGCCGTTGGTGCCCGCGCTACCGTTCTTCAGCTGCACCATCGTGGGCGCGAAATAGTCCGCAATCGCCTTGCGGTCCTTTTCCTCGGTGGCGCCAAGCAGCCACATCAGCAGGAAGAACGCCATCATTGCGGTCACGAAGTCGGCATAGGCCACCTTCCATGCACCGCCGTGATGGCCGCCATGGCCTTCCTCGATGATCTTCTTGACGATGATCGGGCGAACATTCTCGACCGGATCGGGCTTGCGCTTGGCGGCCATGGCTTAACGACCCCGCATGCCGTCGAACACGTCGGCGAACGTTGGCTGGTTGGCATGGCCCAGGCTCGAGCGCGCGGCCTCGATAACCAGCGGCTGCGGGTGGCCGTGCAAGGATGCGATGATGATCTGCTTGGCGACGTGGTACATCGCGCCATCGGCCTCGATCACCTGGCGGCAGCGGTTGGCAAGCGGACCGACCAGGCCATAGGCCAGGAAAATCCCCAGGAACGTTCCCACCAGTGCCGAACCGATCATCTCGCCCAGAATGGCGGGCGGCTTGTCGATCGAGCCCATCGTCTTGACGATGCCGAGAACCGCCGCGACGATGCCCAGAGCGGGCAGCGCATCGGCGAGGTTCTGCAGGCCGTCGGCGGGTGCGATGGCTTCATGATGGTGGGTCTTGATCGCCTGATCGACGACGTCCTCCACCGCGTGCGGATCGAGCTGGCCCGACGAGACGACGACCAGACGCAGCGAATCGCAGATCAGGTGGACCAGCGTCGAATCCTTGAGCAGCGTGGGATATTCGGAAAACACCGGCGAGCTGGCCGGATCCTCGATATGCGGTTCCAGTGCCACCGGGCCTTCCGTGCGCAGCATCTTCATCAGCTTGGACACCAGGAAGATGCAGTCGAGAAAATCCTGCTTCTTGTATTTGGAGCCCTTGAACGCCGTCATGACGCCGCCGCCGATGGCCTTGAGGTGCGATCCGGAGTTGCCGATCAGCATGGAGCCCGCAGCTGCGCCGCCGATGATCATCATTTCCAGCGGCAAGGCGTGCAGGATGACGCCCATGCTGCCCCCGGCGATGATGAAACCGCCGAACACCATGACAATCAGGACGACAAAGCCAATAGCAGCGAACATGGCGGTTCCCTCGATCCGATAAATCGCACCACGAAGGTGGCGCAATTGGGCCGCAAATCGGCCCGTTCAGATCGTAGAACGGCTTTCGCCAGTCGTGGTTAAGGGCAAAACAGGGTTAATAAATAACGATTTTTCGTTAACGGAGATAATCGAACAGGTTCTGTTGCGATATCTGGCCGTAAACCGCCTGGGTTGCCTGCAGATTGGTCATCAGCGACTGCAGCCGGGTCAAAGCCTCGGTGACATTGGCATCCGAAAGCTCCGATCGGCGCCCGGCAAGCGACAATTTGCTCTGTTCGAGCTGGTCGCGGGTCGATTCCAGCGTGGTGCGGACCACGCCCTGCTGGGTGAGCAGCTGGGTCATCCGGTTGAGCGCGCCATCGAGCGCGTTGAGCTGCGCGGCGCGATCCGCGCCATCGCCATTGCGGATCGAGTCTGCGGTCGCGGCCATGATCTCGTCGAGCGAGGCTGTCGCCCCGCCGCCCACGGGAATTCCCTCGCGCACCGTATCCAGATTGGGGGACGCCACCGTGGTGCGCCCGTCGCTGATCGGCACACGGATCGGCGGACCGCTGCCGAACAGCTGGCCGCCATAATTGTCGCGCTGGTTGAGCGCATCACCGAAGTCCGAGGCAAGCCCGTCCACTTCCAGCGCCAGCGATTCCGGATCGGTGGGAGAGATCGTGCCCGAATTGGCCTGGAGCAGCAGCTCGCGCGTGCGGATCAGGCCGCTGACGATGGTGTTGAGACTGGCCTCGGCCTGGCTCGCGCGGGTTTCGGCGCGGCCCAGGTTGTTGGTCCACGCCGCTTCGTTGGTCTGGAACTGCGAGATGTTGGCGACTTCCAGCCATGCCTTGGGATCGTCGGACGGCCGGGCGACCCGGCTTTCGCCGCCCACCAGCGCCTGTTGCTTGGCGATCAGCTGGCTCAACTGGATCTGCTGGGCGACAGCCTCGGGAGCACGGTAGCGGTTCACTGACTGGACCATGTTATCTTATCCCGGCCTCAAAAAATCGACAGAATGGACTGGAGCGTTTCACGCGCGATCTGGATCACGCGGGCCGACGCTTCATAGGCCTGTTGCAGCCGGATCAGGTCGGCGGCTTCGCGGTCGAGCTCGACCCGCGACACGCTGTCGCGCTGCCTGCGCGCGCTGCTGTCGAGCGCGGTGGCGGCGGCGGCCTCGCTGCGGATCGAGGCGAGCGCGGTGGCGTGGCCTGCCATGAAATTGTTCCAGCGCGTCTCTACGCCGTCTGCGGTGCGCAGTGCCGGCATGTTCAGCAGATTGCCGTTGGGCGCGCCATCGGCGCTGGCCAGCGCCAGATCGGCGATCGCGGTGGTGGTGACTGCCAGCGTCGAAACGCCACCGGTCATCGCGAGCAGCGGACCGCCTGCGGTGCCTGCATCGGTGCGGCCATTGGCCTGCCAGGCGTTGACGTCGTCGACATACTGGCGGGCAAGCGCCTCCAGTTCGGTCAGCCGGGTCTGCGCGGTCGCGCCCGCGCGGCTGAGCCCTGCGAGCGATCCGTTGCTGGGCGAGCGCGCTGCGTTGCCGTCGATCAGGATGCCCAGGCTGCCATCGGCATTGGTGGCGACCGTGACGGTAGAGGCGATGTTGACCCCGGCCAGCGTCTGGCCGTCATAGGTCACGGTGGCGGTGCCGTTGCCCGAAAGCGCGACGGTGGCGTCCAGCTTCTCGCTGATCACCGCGAGCATCGAATCGCGCGCGTCGAGCAGTCCGGCATGCGCATCGGTGCCCACCGGGGTGCGGGTGATGTTGAGGTTGATCTCGTTGAGGTTCTCGAGCGCCGAATTGAGCGTCAGCGCTTCGAGATCCGCGGTCTGGCTCACCTGGTCGCGGGTCAGCTCGAGGCTCCGCGATGTGCGGCGGAACGAATCGACCACCGACTCCATCTCGCTCAGGAAGGTCAGCCTCAGCGCGCTGTCGAACGGGGCTGCGGCCAGTTCCTCGCCGCGACCGAAAAAGCTGTTGAGCCGGGTACCGACATTGGACCCGGCATTGTCGAGATTGGTCTCGATCCGCTCCATCCAGCTGGCCTGGGTCTCGGTGCGGATGCGCGAGGCGCCCGACTGGCGGACCTGCGCCTCGAGAAACTCGTCCGACGAGCGTGAGACGCTGTCGATCCGTACGCCGTTGAGCCCGGTCTGCGCGCTGTAAAGCGGGTTGAGCTTGCCCGACACGGTTGCGTCGGCAAGCAGCGTGGTGCGGCGGACATAATCGGGGTTCTCCGCGTTCGCGATGTTGTGCGACACGGTTTCCATCGAGCGCGCATAGGCTCGCAGGCCCGAACGGCCGATGCCCAGCAAGTCGCTCATTTGTCATCCACCCCGAACTGCTTGAGCACCATCTCGGCAATACCGAAGCTCTGCTTGCCGGCCATGTCGTCGGCAAGCCGCGAATCCATGAGGTCGCGGAACTGGTTGCCGGCGTCGGACCCCAGCAGCGTGTCGCCCTTGGTGGCGCTGCGCATCGCGCCGATCATCTGGCGCAGGAACACCGCCTCGAACGATTCGGCAGCCTTGCGCAGTTCCTGCGTCCTGGCATCGCCGGTCGCACCGGCTGCAGCAGACGCGGTCGTGGATGCGGCACCGGCAGCGGACGCGGCGGGCTTGCCGAGCGGCAGCGCAGCGCTGGTGCGGGCCAGCGGGAACGCGGCAGAGGCGGGCATCACGGTCACAGTATCACCAGCTCCGCCTTCAGAGCGCCGGCCTGCTTCAATGCTTCCAGGATCGCGGCCAGATCACTGGGCGATGCACCGATGGCATTGATGGTCTCGACAATCTCCGACAAGTTTGCACCTTTTGTGATCTCGAACGCCGGGTTGGTCTGTTCTTCGATTTCGATCTGGCTGCGCTGTTCCACGGCGGTCTGGCCATCGCTGAAGGGCGCGGGCTGAACGACAGTCGGGGCTTCCTGCACTTTCACGGTCAGCTTGCCATGGCTGACTGCGGCAGGGCTGATCCGCACTGCGCCATTGATAACGACCGTGCCGGTGCGGGCATTAACAATTACTTTCGCTGCGGCCTCTGCCGGGGTGACCGCGATATTCTCGATCCGGGACATCATCAGCACGCGCTCCTGCGCGGTGACGGGCGCTGCGATGCGCACCGAGACCGCGTCATTTGCGACCGCGAGCGCATAGCCGAACTGGCTGTTGATCGCATCGGCGACGCGCATCGCGGTGGTGAGGTCTGCATCGGTCAGGTTGAACAGCAGATAGGGAGTCTGCTCGAAGCCGGTCTCGACCACGCGTTCGACCGTGGCGCCCGCAGCGATGCGGCCCACCGAGGGAATGTTGACGACGGTGTTGGAGCCGTCCGCGCCGGTCACGCCCAGCCCGCCCACGGCGAGGTTGCCCTGCGCCATGGCATAGATCTGGCCGTCGGCACCGAGCAGCGGCATCATGATCAGCGTGCCGCCGCGCAGCGACTTGGCCTGGCCGATCGCGGACACGGTGACATCCAGGCGCTGGCCGGGCTTGGCCATCGGTGGCAGCTCTGCCGTCACCATCACGGCAGCGGCGTTGCGGGTGGCCGGGTTGAGCCCCGGCGGCAGCGACAGGCCGAAGCGGTTGGTCACGCCGCGCATCGCCAGCGTCGCATATTGCAGATTGTCGTCGCCGGTGCCCGGAAGCCCCACGACGATGCCATAGCCGGTGAGCTGGTTGGCACGAAGGCCCTGGAATCCGCCCAGATCCTTGATCCGCTCGGCATGAGCAGGCTGCACGGCCGCCAGCAGTGCCAGCGCCAGCGCGGTCAGCGCGCGAACCATTTGGGGGAAGGAAAGGGTCATGTCAGTGGCCTTCAAAACGGACTGATGATTTCGAAGAAGCGCTGCAGCCAGCCCTTCTGGCTGGCGCGGGCGATTTCGCCGCTGCCGCCATAGATGATCTGGGCATTGGCGACGCGCGAGGACGGGATGATGTTTTCCGGACCGATATCGACCGCGCGGACGATGCCGCTGAAACGGATATGCTCCGAACCCCTATTGAGGCTGATCAGCTTCTCACCGCGCACCAGCATGGTGCCGTTGGGATAGACCTCGGCGATGGTGACGGTGACCTGGCCCTGCAGCGAATTCGACTGTTGCGCGGTGCCGGCGCCCTGGAAGGTGGTGTTGCCGCCCATGCCGATATCGCTGGGGTTGAAGAAGCTCAGCGGGCCGGTGGCAGGCGGGGTGATGCCGATGCTGCCGTTGCGATCGGTGTTGGCGCCGTTCGACTTGGCCGCCTGGGTGCGCTCGACCAGAGCGATGGTCAGCACATCGCCCACCATCCCGGCGCGCGCGCCGTTGGTCAGCGCCGAATAACCGTTGCTCGCCTGGAAGATCGCGCCATTGGGCACAGCCGGCGCCGGACGCGGCATCGACAGGGTCGGTGCGTACTCCGGATCGGGCTGGATCGGCTGCTTCTTCTTCTTGGCGTAGGCGGGGGAGGCGGACATGACGAGCGAAAGCGCGATGGCTGCGACCATACCGGCGCGAGCTGGCGAACGCATTTTCTCCACTCCCGCTTGCGGGAGGGGCAGGGCTGGCGCAGCAAAAGCGCGGGCGTCCCCCTGCGACGCGCCCTGCGAGCACCCCTCCCGCAAGCGGGAGGAGAGAGGGGGCACGATGCCGTGGTTATTGTTGCTGCGCGTCATTTAATATCCTCAACCCATCTGCTGGTTGGCGAACTGGAGCATTTCGTCCGTCGCCTGGATCATCTTGGAGTTGACCTCATAGGCGCGCTGGGTCTCGATCATGTCGACCAGCTCCTCGACGATGTTGACGTTCGATCCCTCGAGCGCGCCCTGGCGCACCTTGCCGCGGCCCTCCAGCCCGGCAGCGCCGGTGACGGCGGGGCCGCTGGCTGCGGTCTGCGCGAGCAGGTTGTCGCCCAGCGACTGCAGGCCCGCCGGATTGACGAAGCTGGCGATCTCGATCTGGCCGAGCTCGCTGGGTTCGGCCTGTCCGGCCAGCGTGGCCGAGACCATGCCGTCGGCACCGATGGTGATTCCGGTGACGCCGGGCGGGATTTGGATGTTGGGGACGACCGGCAGGCCTTCGGGCGTGACCAGCAGACCTTCGGCGGTCTGGTTGAAATTGCCCGCGCGGGTGAAGGCGAAGCTGCCATCGGGAAGCTGGACCTGGAAATAGCCATTGCCCTCGATCATCAGATCGAGCGCGTTGTTGGTGATCTGCGCCGAGCCCTGGGTGTCGATGCGGCTGGTGCCGGCGACCTTCACACCGGTGCCGACCGAAAGCCCGGTGGCATAGCGGTTCTGCGCATCGGCGCGCGCACCCGGCGCGATCTGCTGCTGATAGGCCAAAGTCTCGAAATTGGCGCGGTCGCGCTTGAAACCGGTGGTGTTCACGTTGGCCAGGTTGTTGGCGATGACGCGCATCTTGGTGTTCTGCGCGTCCAGCCCGGTGCGGGCGACCTGAAGGGCTCCGTTGCTCATCTCAATTCACTCCGTTGGGGGTCAAGCGGGCATCTGCATGATGCGCGCGCCGCTATCGTCCATTTCCTGCGCGGTGGTCAGCATCTTGACCTGGGTCTCCCAGGCGCGGCTGGCCTCGATCATGTCGACCAGCGACTGGGTCATGTTGACGTTCGATCCTTCCAGCGCGCCGGTGGTGACGCTGGCATCGGGGTCATCGGGCAGCACGCCATCGCCGGGCACGCGAAACAGGTTGTCGCGGCCCTTCTTGATCTCGCTGCCCTGCGGGCTGACCAGCTTCAGTCGGCCCGCCTCGATCGGCTGGGCCGGATCGCCGCCGACCGGAACGATCGAGATCGCCCCGTTCGAGGCGATGGTGATCCTGTCGGCAGAGGGCAGGGTGATCGGACCGTTCTGGCCGAGCACCGGGTGGCCGTCGCCGGTGGTGAGCAATCCGGTCTCGTTGACCACCAGATCGCCGCGCCTTGTATAGGCTTCGGCGCCGTCGGCGGCCTGGACCCCCAGCAGCGCATCGCCGTTGAGCGCGATGTCCAGCACCCCGCCGGTGTTCTCGATCGTGCCACCGTTCATGTCCGCGCCGATCACCGCCTCGCTGGTGGAGACGCGGCTGTCGAGCCCTTCGCCCTGGATATACAGCGCGCGGGCGTTGACGATCTCGGCACGAAAACCGGTGGTATCGGCATTCGCCATGTTGTTGGCGATGGCCGTCTGCCGGTTCATGATGCCCTGCATGGCCTTCAGGTTGGTGTGGATCATCTTGTCCATGTCAGGGCACCGTGTCTTGAGGTGGAAAGGTCAGTCACTCAGCCGTCATCAGACCTGGAGGTTGACGATCGTCTGGGTCATGTTGTTGGCGGTTTCGATCGCCTGGGCGTTCGCCTGGAAGTTGCGCTGCGCCGCGATCAGCGCGACGAGCTCTTCGGTCAGGTCGATGTTCGCCGCTTCCAGCGTGCCCGAACGGACGGTGCCCAGCGGGCCGTTGCCGGCCTGGTTGAGCAGCGCGACGCCCGAATCTCCGGTTGCCTGCCAGTGCGAATCGCCGATCGGGCGAAGGCCCTCGACCGCGGCGAAGCTTGCCATCGCAACCGCGCCCAGACGGGTCTGGCTGCCGTTGGAGAAGGTCGCGGTGACCGCGCCGTCATCGGCGACAGTTATGTTGGAGAGCACGGCGGACGGATCGTTGGGATCGGTCTGGGGCAGCACGAAATCGAACATGTCGGCATTGGCGGTCGAGGTGACCTGGCCTGCGGCGTTGACCGGCAGCAGCTGCACCTTGTTGCCGGTGTTGTCGACGACTTCGCGGTCGACATTGACCGAGAACGAGCCGTTGCGGGTATAGCTCTGTGCCTCGCGCGGGGGCTGGCCCTTGACGACGAAGAATCCGTCGCCGGCGACCGCCAGATCGAGCGTGCGATCAGTCGAGTTGAGCGAGCCCTGCGTGAACTGCTGGACGATGCCGTTGAGGCGCACGCCCTGGCCGGCGACCGACTTGGTGCTCTGCGTGGGCGCGGATGCGAAAAGATCGCCAAAGGCGGCACGGCTCTTCTTGAAGCCGATCGAGTTGCCGTTGGCGATGTTGTTGGAAACGACCGAAAGATCGGTCTGGGCCGCTTTCAGGCCGCTCAGCGAGGTGACGAAGGACATTTGGGCTTACTCCTCAGTGAAATCTGGATCGTGGATAAGGGGAAGGAAATCTTGTCAGCCGATGCGTCTGGCGCTGGCGGCGGAGATGTTGCCTGCCGGGGTCACCAGCATGGCTTCTGCACCGTTGCTGCTGGATTCGACCGCCGTCACAGGCAGCCAGACCGACATCGTGGCGGGCGCTGCGCCGGTGACGCGGACCTTGAGCGCGCCGACATCGACCGGGTTTCCGGCGTCGTCCTGGCTGATCAGCTCGAACGGCACCTTGCCCGCATTGACGTTGCCCAGCTGCTGGGTGTGGACCACTTCGCCTGCGGCATTCAGCCATTCGACTGCGACATTCTGTGCAGGCGCATTGACGGTGAATTCGCCGCGATAGCGGCCCTCGGCATCGGCATGCGCGGTGTCGCCATCCTGCAGCACCGACCGGCCGATGAAGCTTGCGGCCTCCGACAGCCGCGAGGTGCCGAAGCCGCCCGCGATGGCCTTGAGCGAGGCGTTCATTTCGGAAATGCCGGCAACCTGGCTGAACTGCGCCATCTGGCCCACCATCGCCTGGTTGTCGACCGGATCGAACGGATCCTGGAACTTGAGCTGCGCGGTCATCAGCTTCAGGAACGCGGCCTGGCCGAGCGATTCCTGGCTGTTCTTGGCGGCAACCGTCTGCGTCTTGGTCTGGGTGGTGGCAAAATCGCCTGCAATCGTCGTCATTTGCCCATCCTTACGGTATCGAGGATCAGCGACTTGGCGGTCTGCATCACCTGCACGTTGTTCTGGTACTGCCGGGCGGTCTCGAGCATATCGATCAGCTCGGCGGTCTCGTCGACACCGGCATCCCAGACATAGCCTTCCTCGTCCGCCAGCGGGTTGGTCGGGTCGTGCCGCTTGACCGGCTTGATGTCCGACTGGATCACCTTGTCGACCTGCACGGTGGCGACGCCGGGGCTTTCCTCGATGGTCTTGAACACCGGCTTGATCGCGCGATAGGCCTCGGCCTCGCTCGAATAGGTGGTGCGCGCATTGGCGAGGTTAGACGCGGTGGTGTTGAGCCGCGACAGCTGCGCCGACATCGCCCGTCCGGAAATGTCGAAGATGTTCATGGGGCCTGGCATGGCTTATTCTCCCTTGATCGCGCGGGTCAGCGTCGCGACGCGGCCCTCAAGGAACGACAGGGTGGTCGAATAGCCGATGGCGTTTTCGGCAAACAAAGTCTGCTCGGTGGAAAGCTCCACCGTGTTGCCGTCCATCGAAGGCTGCAGCGGAACGCGATAGCCCGCATTGTCGCCCAGCGCCGCGTCCAGGCTGTCGCCACCCTGCACACGCTGCATCGCCTTGTCGAAGTCCAGGTCGCGCGCCTTGTATCCGGGCGTCGCGGCATTGGCGATGTTCGATGCCAGCATCGACAGCCGCTGCGATCGCAGCTGCAGCGCCGTGCCGTGCATTCCAAAAAGCCTGTCTGCCCCCATGGGACCAATCCTCTTAACCAATGGCTGCATCTGCCGTCATAAGCGATGGACAGAATGCGTCGCCCAATGGGTAAGCAATGGCCGTGCCATTTTGCGGAAAGCTTGGTTTTCCGTGGATTTCATGGGGTGCGCAGCCGGGCCAGCCGGGCGCGCCCAGGGCCATGCGGCAGGTTTTTGCCGGTCGGGCGGCAGGTTTTTGCCGCTCTGGCCGGGTTGCGCAATCGGGGGTTGAACAGGACAGATCATGACGATTGCCGCCTTTCTCGATCCGATGGCGCTGGGCTGCGTCGCAGGCGGCAGCTTTGCCGTCGCCTGGGTGCAGAACGGCACGGCGGCGGCGCTCAGCGGCTTTTCGGCGCTGCGCCGCGAATTGTGGATCAAGGTGCAGGACCAGGCCGATGCAGGGCACCGCGCGGTGCTGCGCATCGAGCACACGGTCGAAAGCCGCGGCATCAGCTGCGCAGACCGAGTCAAGGCAGGCGGCGCGTTCGTCTCCGCCGCCGCCGATGCCATGGCCAACAACCGCTCGCTCGACGGCTTTCAGGCAGCCATGCTGCGGCTGGGCGCGCATCGCCGCGCGCGGCTGACCGCGATGGTCCGCTTCTGGGAAAATGTCGCCGATTGCGCGCCGGCCATGGGGATGCTGGGCACCGTCGTCGGGCTGATCCTGCTGTTCGGCAATGTCTCGGACGCCGCCTCGATCGGCCGCGCGATGGCGGTGGCGCTGCTTACCACTTTATATGGGCTGGTGCTCTCCAACCTGATCGCAGGGCCGATCGCGCAGCGGCTGGCGCGGATCGCCAGCGAGCAGATCGGCTGGGAAGAGGACGCCGCGCGCCGGCTGATCGAGATCGGCCGTCGCGAATATCCCGACATCACCGCCAGCGGGCTGTGCGTCGCGACCGAAGAGCCGCGCACGGTGCGGACGCCTGCCGTGCCGTCATGACCCCCGCGCAGCGCACCACCGTCTCGTTTCTCGACCTCGCCCTGATCATGACCGGGGTGATGGCGATGATCGCCAGCGTGGGCGATCGGCACCCGGCGGTGGCAGAAGCGCTGGCCGACAGCTTCGGCAGCAGCGCACCGGCATCGGCCGAGCGCGTCACGCTCAAGCTCGCCAGGCTGTTCGAGCCGCAGGAGGCACGGCTGACCGATCAGGGCGTGGCGGATATCACTGCCTTGGGGGTCAGGGCTCGCCCTGCCGAAAGCAAAACTGTCGAAATCGGCATCATGGTGCCGGTGGTGGCCGAAAAGGGCGCCTCGCGGCTCGACAGGTGGGAGCTCGCCGCTGCGCGCACTGCGGCGATCATGCGCGTGCTCGCGGACCAGGGCGTCGCCGACAGCGCGATGGTCCCCGATCTGGCCCGCCCCGGCACCGGCTCTGCCGGCAGCGAGCGCGATGTCACGCTCACGCTGCGCGCAACTGCGCCCCGGCAATAGCGGAATTCTGGCACGGACCTTGCTGTGATTGTTCCGACAGTCATCAAAGGACCGCTTATGTTCGCTCCCAAATCCGCACTGGCCGCGCTGGCCCTGATCCCGGCCCTCGCCATATCCGCGTCGGCCACGGCGCAGCCCCAGACACCGGGGATGCAGAATCTGGGCGAGATCGACGTTCTCGTCGCCGCCACCATGGGCGCAGAGGTCGGACAGCCGGGCGGCGCACGCGCGCTGGTCGACCGCCGCCTCAAGCTCAAGGCCTGCCCGGTGGCGCTGGAGATCACCGGCCCCGACATGGGCGCTGCCGCGGTGCGCTGCCCGACGCTGGGCTGGCGCATCCGCGTTCCGCTCGATCTTGCCGCCGAACCTGCTCAGGCGAGCGCCTCGCGCGCGCCGCTGCAGCGTGGGGCCGCAGGACTGGGCCAGGAAGGCATCAAGCGCGGCGAGCCGATCCTGCTCACCGTCGAGCGCCCCAGCTTCTCGCTGTCGCGGGTGATGATCGCCGACAAGGACGGCCGCGTGGGGGAGGTTATTCCGGTGCGCGACGAACCCAGGGGCAAGCCGATCTTCGTGCGGATCATCGAACCGGGCCGCGCCACCATTCTTGGTAACTAAACCGTTCACCAATGCGGGCCAGACCGCGTTAACCTTTTGTCAAAAATTCGCCTTAAGCAATTCAGGCCAAGGCCGTTAAAGGACGTAAGTCATGCTAGAACGAGGTCTTTATTCCATGTCCCGCATTACAGCCTATGGCAGTCCGGCGCTCGGCGCGACCCGCAAGAGCGGTGCGACCGAGAAGTCCGTAGAGGCCGCAGCCGTCGCTGCGCCCACGGACAACACCGTGCGCAACGCGCCCACCACCACCAGCTTCGCGCAGGTCGCGGCATCGTCCGCGCCGATCGATGAGGGCCGCGTCGCCGCGATCCGCGATGCGCTCGCCAATGGCAGCTATGTCATCGATGCCGAAAAGCTTGCGGCCAAGATGATCGAACTCGACCTCGGCGTAGTCGCGAACTGATGCAGGGCGATCTGCTTGAGCGCTTCGCCGACACGCAAAGCGCGCTGATCGCAGCCCTGGATGCAGGCGATACCGCCGCGATGATCGCGCACACCCGCGATCTGGGCGGCATCACCGACGCGCTGCGCAATCAGGGGGTGCTGCGCGCGGACACCAGCACCCGCAGCCAGCTCGACAGCCTGCTGAAGTTCAACACCGCCGCCGCCCAGCGGCTGCGCTTCCTGCGCGACCATGTCGAACGCCGCGTCGCGGAGATCCAGGGCGAGGAAGCCTACAGCACCTACAGCGCGCCGGTTCGCCGAGCGTAACTTTCTGATATAACGCTGCTTTTGGCCCTTCATCCGGTACCGGATGGAGGGCTTTTTCGTGTTGTTTCCCTCTCCCCTACCGCTTGCGGGAGGGGTGGCCGCAGGCCGGGGTGGGGCTGAGAATATGTGAATCCTTCTGAGGGCCGTGCTCCCAGCCCACCCCGGTCCGGCAATCCGGACCTGCCCCTCCCGCAAGCGGTAGGGGAGACAGTTGCTCTGCGATCTCCCCCCTGGCCCGACTGCCCCTCACACCCCACAAATTGGCACAGGTCTTGCTGATACATCTCCAGAACCTCTGGAGACTCGTTTTGTCCTCGTATCTTGGCAGTGTCGGCAGCAATGGAGATCGCGTTACCCGCGCGATCGCCACGTCTGCGCGCCGCACCGGCGTGGATTTCACCTATCTGATGGGCCAGGCGCGCATCGAAAGCGGCATGAATCCGGACGCCAAGGCCTCGACCTCGTCCGCCACCGGCCTGTATCAGTTCATCGACCAGAGCTGGCTTGGCGTCGTCGACAAACACGGATCCAAGCACGGGCTGGACTGGGCGGCAAACGCCATCCAGCGCGACGGCAAGGGCCGTTACCGCGTGGCCGATCCCGAAACCCGCCAGGCGATCCTTGCCCTGCGCAAGAATCCCGAGGTTGCCGCGCTGATGGCGGGGGAATTTGCCTCCGACAACCGCCAGTATCTAGAAGGCAGCCTGGGCCGTCAGGCCGCGCCAGTAGATCTGTATCTCGCGCATTTCCTGGGCCCCGAAGGCGCCCGCCAGTTCCTCGCCGCGCATGATGCCAACCCCGATGCAGCAGCCGCGCCCCAGTTCGGCCGCGCAGCCCAGGCCAACCGCACCATCTTCTACGACCGCTCGGGCAACCCGCGCAGCTTTGCCGAGATCCGCGGCCGCTTTGCCGACAAATTGGGCGGAGCGGCAAATGGCGGCGGCAGCCGCTTGCCGCGCGAAGGCAATGACCTGCCGCAGGTGCAACCTGCAGATTACGTCCGGCTCGCCAATGCGCGCGCTGCCCGACCCGAAATGACCGCCAGCCTTGGCGGCAATGACAATGCGCGGCTGGCTTACATGCTGCTCGCCGCGATGGGAGCCTGAATTTCATGACACCTGCGCCCAACACTTCCGTCAGCAAACTCGGTGGCATCCTTGCCATGTCGCGCGGCGCGATCCTGCCGCTCACGACCCTGCTGCTGGTGGTGTTCCTGATTTTGCCGGTGCCTGCCCTGGTGCTCGACATCGGGTTCATCTTCAACATCATGATCAGCCTTGCGGTGCTGATGGTGGCGCTGAACGTCACCAAGCCGCTCGACTTTTCCAGCTTCCCCACGGTGCTGCTGTTCGCGACCTTGCTGCGCCTCGGCCTCAACGTCGCCTCGACCCGCGTCGTGCTGGTCAACGGGCATGAAGGCGGCGCGGCGGCGGGCCATGTCATCGAGGCGTTCGGCAGCCTGCTGATCGGTGGCGACTATATCGTCGGCATCTTCGTGTTCGCGATCCTGATGATCATCAACCTCGTCGTGATCACCAAGGGCGCAGGCCGCGTGTCCGAAGTCTCGGCGCGTTTCACCCTGGATGCGATGCCCGGCAAGCAGATGGCGATCGACGCCGATCTCAACGCCGGACTGATGACGCCCGAGGAAGCTAAGGCCCGCCGGGTCGAGGTCGCCACCGAAGCCGATTTCTACGGTTCGATGGATGGTGCGTCCAAGTTCGTGAAGGGCGATGCGGTTGCAGGCGTGCTGATCCTGGTGGTCAATATCGTCGGCGGCATCATCCTGGGTATGGTCAGCCATGGCCTGTCGATCAGCGAGGCCGCATCCAACTACACCATGCTCGCCATCGGCGATGCGCTGGTGGCGCAGGTGCCTGCGCTGCTGCTGTCGATCGCCGCCGCTTCGATCGTCACCCGCGTCAATTCGCCGTTCGATCTTCCCGGCCAGATCTCGGGCCAGTTCGGCATCGCCAAGGCCTGGGTGCCGGTGGCCGCGATCCTCGGCATCATGGGCCTGCTGCCCGGGATGCCGCATCTGATCATCCTGCCCGCCGCTGCGGTTGCCGGGTTCATCGCGTGGAAGCTGTCGCGGCCCAAGCCGGTGGTGATCGAGGACGCTGCCCCCGCTGCGCCCGAAAATCCCAATGCCATCGACTGGCAGGACGTCTCGGATGGCGCGATGCTGGGGATCGATGTCGGCTATGGCCTGGTGCCCTTGGTCGACGAACGCCGCGATGCGCCGCTGATGCGCCGCGTCACCGGCATCCGCAAGCAGATCTCCAAGGAACTCGGCTTCGTCATCCCGCTGGTGCGGATCAAGGACGACATGAGCCTGCCCGCCAACCATTATCGCATCACCATCGGCGGCACCATCGTTGCCGAGGACGAGATCTGGCCCGACGATCTGCTCGCGCTCGACAGCGGCGATATCGATACCCCGATCGAAGGCCGTCCGTGCAAGGACCCCACCTTCGGCATGGATGCGGTGTGGATTTCTTCCGACATGCGCGCCGAGGCGATCGTCGCCGGCTATACCGTGGTCGATGCCGCCACCGTGATGGCGACGCATCTCAACCAGATGGTCCGCCTCAACGCCGCGCAATTGTTCGGCATGGACGAGACCAAGAAGCTGCTCGAGACGCTCAAGGAAAGCTCGCCCGAGCTGGTCGACGGCCTTACTCCGCAGCCGCTCTCGCTGTTCACTATCTCCGCCGTGTGCCGCGAGCTGCTGCGCGAGGGCGTGCCGCTGCGCGACTTCCGCCGGATCTGTTCGGCAATGGTCGAGGCGGCGGGCGAAGGCACCACCGTTCCCCAGATCGTCGAGGGCGTCCGCCAGCGGATCGGCTCGATCATCATCCAGTCGCTGGTGCCTGTGAACCTGCCTTTGCCCGTGGTGACGCTGGATGCCGAGCTCGAAACGCTGCTCGCCCAGTCGCTTCGCGTCGCTGGCGATGCTGCCTTCCCGATCGAGCCCGGACTTGCCCAGCGCATCCTGGGAGCGATCGAGCAGGCTGCACGACCGCTGATGCTGGAGCAGCGCAACTACGCGCTGGTCACCTCGCCGCTGGCGCGCAAGCCGCTCGCCGATCTGCTGCGCCCGCGCTTCCCCGATACGCCGGTGCTCTCGTTCCGCGAGCTGCCCGACGACAAGCCGGTCGAGGTGGTCGCAACGGTTGGCGGGCAGACGCAATACCGCGCGCCCCAGGCCGAACATTCCTTCTCGCGCGGCTGATAGCCAGAGCCGCAGCCCGACATTCTCATGAAGCTGGACACATAATATGCAGCACATACCCATCGAGACGATCACTTATGGCCGCAAACCCGCCGCGATTGCGCCGGGCAAGCTGATCGAGGCGCATCTGCCCCTGGTCCGCAAGCTGGCCTGGCACGTCCGCGGCATGGCGCCGGGCGTGATCGAGATCGAGGACCTGATCCAGATCGGCATGGTCGCTCTGGTCGAGGCGGCGAACCATTACGAGGATCGCGGCCACGGCTTTGCGACCTATGCCAGCATGCGCATTCGCGGCGCACTGATCGATCATCTGCGCTCGTCGAGCAACATGTGCCGATCGGCGATGGATTTCCGCAAGAAATTGCGCCGGGCGCAGGAGCAATTGGTCCGCCAGCTGGGCCGCAACCCGACCGAGGCGGAAGTGGCCGCAGCGCTGGGCATGGATGCGGCGGAATACCGCATGCGCTCCGATGCCGCGCAGGACGTGCGCTTCGAATCGATGGACGAGGTCTATTCCGAACATTCGATGTGGTTTGCCGATCACGAGGATTCGGCCGAAACCCGGATGGAGGCGGACAACCTCAAGCAATTGCTCAATGCCAGCATCGAAACGCTCAAGGATCGCGAGAAGCTGATCCTGCAGCTGCACTATATCGAGGAAATGAACCTCGACGAGATCGGCCTGATCCTCGGCATCACCGCCGCGCGCGTCTGCCAGATCAAGAAGGCCGCGCTGGAAAAGCTGCGCAAGCGGCTGGCAAGCACGCGGTAATGATATAGCTCTCTCCCGTTGAGCTTCGCTCGCCTGCGGCCCGGGGGAGAGAAGCGAGACTTGGCAGCTTGCTGCGTAGTCGCAGCTGAGAGGGGCTGAACGTCCAGCGCATTCCCCTCTCCCAACCCTCTCCCCTCAAGGGGAGAGGGTCTAAAGCCCCAACCCCCAACAACGAAAAACCCCCTTCCCGTTGGACGGGGAAGGGGGTTGATCGGAATTCGAAAGGCTCAGGCCAGTGAGTTGTCGTAAAATGGCCGTTGCGGAGCCTATACGGTTGAAGTCGTCTGTTGTTCCCGACCGATTAACGGATCAGGCTCAGAACGCCCTGCTGGCTCTGGTTCGCCTGGGCGAGCATCGCGGTCGATGCCTGGCTCAGGATCTGCGCCTTGGCGAGCTGGGTCGATTCTTCCGAGAAGTTGGCGTCCTGGATGCGCGAACGCGATTCCGAGAGGTTGGTGACGCGGTTGACCAGGCTGGAGACGGTTGCCTGCAGACGGTTCTGCGCGGCACCCAGAGTTGCCTGAGCGGTCGTGATCGTGTCGAGCGCGGTGTCGAGCACGGTCAGGGCGCCGTCACCACCGGCAGCGGTGCCGATGTCGATCGCGTCGACGGCCAGGGTAGCGGCAGTGACGTCGGTCAGCGTGATGGCGACGGTTTCACCCGAGGACGATCCGGTCTGGACGTCGACGGTTGCGTTGGTGCCGTCGAGCAGGGCAACGCCGTTGAAGTCGGTGCGCGATGCGACGTCGTCGATCTGGAGGATCAGTTCGGCAACTTCAGCCTGCAGGTTGACACGGTCGGTGTCCTGCAGCGTGCCCGAAGCCGACTGAACCGACAGTTCACGCATACGCTGCAGCATGTTGACGATTTCGTTCATGCCGCCTTCTGCGGTCTGCGCCAGCGAGATGCCGTCGTTCGCATTGCGGACAGCCTGGTTGAGGCCGCGGATCTGCGAGGTCATGCGGGTGGCGATGGCGTTGCCGGCGGCGTCGTCGGCTGCCGAGTTGATGCGCTTGCCGGTCGACAGGCGGTCGATTGCCTTGGACAGGCTGTTCTGTGCAGTGGTCGAGGCATAGGATGCACGCATTGCCGCGACGTTGGTTCCGATAACAGTCATCTGTTGTTCCTTTCAGTTCTTGAACGGGGCGGCTCGGTCCCACCAAAGCGGCCTCGAAAGCGTTAACGGTGCAGGGCAGGGGGCATTAAGAAAAAAAATCGACACGTCCGTTCGGGCCGGTGCGAAAGGGAAGGCAAGGGGCGTCAATCCGCCGACACTTTCCCCATGCAGGTGTCAAAAATCCGTCACCGGTTCCTTGACTGCTCGCGTCAATAAAATGACGCGGGCGGGTGATGCCTTATATACAGGTGCCCCAGAGCCACGCTTTCCGGCCATTCCCCGCAATTGGCACAGGCCTTGCTAGAATAGTCTCTGCGGGGCCTCTCTTTAACGGCAGTCTCCGCGATCCATTAAGTCGGGGGACTGAAATATGATCGAATGCACACTGAGCGAGGCCGTTCGTACGAACCTGCCCATGCTCGAAAGCTGGCTCAAATCAGCCTGGATCAACCCGGTTGCGGTCGCCACGACCGCCGGTGCGGTCAAGGTTCTGATGGCGCAGGAAATCGCCTCGGCCAGCCATCGTGACATTCTTGTCGATCTCACGGATGGCGCACCGCAGCTGGTGCGCGCCGCCAACGGTCTTCCCGCCCGCATCGCCTTCGGCTTTGACGACATGCCGCTCGGCCTCGCGCTGATCGCCGAACTTCTGCGCGCCGGACGCGGTCCCGCCGTGGGCGAGCCTGCAATGGCCAAGCTGATGGGCTATGCCGCGCGCATCGCCCGCAGCGAGGCTGCGGTGCTGATCCAGGGCGAAACCGGCACCGGCAAGGAAGGCATGGCCCGTCTCGTGCATGACCAGAGCCCCCGCGCCAAGGGCCCGTTCATCGCGGTCAACTGCGCCGCGCTGCCCGAAACCATGGTGGAAGCCATCCTGTTCGGCCACAAGAAGGGTGCTTTCACCGGCGCATCGGCCGATGGCGAGGGCCTTTTCCGCGCTGCCGATGGCGGCACCTTGTTCCTCGACGAGATCACCGAGCTCCCGCTGGCGCTGCAGGCCAAGCTGCTGCGCGCGCTGCAGGAAGGTGAAGTCCTGCCCGTCGGCGAGACCCGTTCGGTCAAGGTCGATGTCCGCATCGTCACCGCCGCCAACCGCGATGCCGCCGATCTGGTGGCCGCGGGCGAATTCCGCGAAGACCTTTACTGGCGCCTCAACGTGATGCCGATCGCACTCCCCCGCCTTGCCGATCGCCGTCAGGATGTCCGCGCCATTGCCGCCGCCATGCTCATCCGCATGCAGAACGATGCCAGCGACTTTGCCTGGCTGAGCGCCGAAGCGCTGGAAACGCTGCAGGCGCACAGCTGGCCGGGCAACGCCCGCGAGCTGGGCAATGTGCTGCAGCGCGCTCTGGTGCTGCGCGATGGCGATGCCATCGAAGCCGAGGATCTGGGGCTTGCCCCGGTACGCCTGTTCACCGCGCCTGCCGCTGCACCTGCGCCCGCCGCATTCGGCCCGCGCGCCGATCCGGTGCCCGCCGCAGGCACGGTCAAGCTGATGCGCGCCGGCGATCTGCACAGCCTGTCGCGCGCTGTCGAACATGATGCGATCCAGCAGGCTCTGGACGAAAACGGCGGCAACCGCCGCGAAACCGCCCGCATGCTGGGCATCTCCGAACGCACCCTGCGCTACCGTCTCGCCAATATGCGCGAGCTGGCAGCTGCCGCGTGACCGGGGCGAGAGGAGCTAGGCCATGAGCAACATCAGCAGCACCATTATGGCGGCGCGCAATGCGATCCTCCAGCAGAACAGCGCGCTGCAGCAGCTGTCCAAGAAATCCCCGATGCTGGGCACCGAGGCGACCGAGACCAAGCCGGACGGCTTTGCCGGAACGCTCAAGACCGCGCTCGATCAGGTCAACCAGGTGCAGCACGCGTCATCGAACGCGGCGACATCGTACGAAATGGGCCAGACCACCGACATTGCCGCGGTGATGATGGCCAAGCAGAAGGCGTCGATCGGTTTCGAAGCGACCCTTCAGGTCCGTAACAAATTGCTGTCCGCGTATCAGGACATCATGAACATGCCGGTATAATCCATGTCAGAGATTACCATCAGCCCCAATCCATCCGACGGTGGCGCGTACAACCCCACGCCTGCGCTGGTCGCCGGTACCGGAGGTTCGGGCGCGTCCGGGCGCATTCTGGGTGGCACTGCCATCCCGGCGCAGGTCCGCAACTTCGTGAGCCAGCCGGCAGTCGCCAAGGCGATGCCGCTGATCGGCTTTCTGGGCATCGTCATGCTGGCGATCCTGGCCTGGGCGGCGCTTCGCGAGCCGCCGCAGCGCGATCTGTTCCGCGGCCTGCCCGACAGCGACAAGGCTGCGGTCATCTCCGCGCTCGACAGCTCGACCATTCCCTACAGCTTCGAGGAAAGCTCGGGCACGATCATGGTGTCCGAAGATGATTATCATAAGGCGAAGATTGCGCTCGCAGCGCAGGGCCTGCCCAAAAGCTCGCCCAGCGGCGACGATCTTATCTCGTCCATGCCGATGGGTGCCAGCCGCGCGGTGGAGAACGAGAAGCTCCGCGCCGCGCGCGAACTCGATCTTGCCCGCAGCATCGAAGCGATGGACTCGGTCGTATCGGCGCGGGTCCATCTCGCCGTCGAGCCGCCGAGCATCTTCATCCGTGATCGCAACGAGCCCGCCGCATCGGTGGTGCTCCAGCTGGCCGATGCCGGCCGCCTGCCCGAATCGCAGGTCCAGGCGATCATCCATCTGGTGGCAAGCTCGGTCCCCGGGCTGTCGGCAGAGAACATCTCGCTGGTCGACCAGAACGGTCGCCTGCTTTCGAGCAACTCCAAGAGCAGCTCGATGGACGAGGCCGAACGCCAGATCGAGGTCAAGGAAACCATCGAGGAACGCTATCGCCGTCAGCTGACCGCGCTGCTGACCCCGATGCTGGGTGCAGGCAACTTCGTTGCCGAAGTCTCGACCGAGGTGAACTTTGCCGAGCGTCAGGCGACGACCGAAACCTTCCCCGCCGATGAAGCACGGGTGCGCAGCGAACAGACGGTCACGTCGACCGAAGCCCAGCCTGCCCCCGCAGGCGGTGTGCCCGGTGCGCTGGCCAACCAGCCGCCCGCCGATCCGACTGTCGCCACCGAACCGGGTGCGGAGCTGGCAGGCGCCGAGGGTGCAGCCCCCGGCCAGACCACGACCCGCAACGAACAGGTCAACCGCAACTTCGAACTCGGCCGTCAGGTCGCCGTGACCCGCGAGCCTTCGGGCAAGGTCACGCGCATCTCGGTCGCCGTCGCGGTCAAGAACCTGGCCGGTGGCAAGGAGCGCAGCGCCGCCGAAATCGCCGCGATCGAGGCACTGGTCAAGGGTGCGATCGGCTTTGACGTCGCGCGCGGTGACCAGGTCGCCATCTCGTCGCGCAACTTCGAGCCGGTAACCGCGGTGGAAGAGCCGTTCTACGAAACCAGCTGGTTCAACATGCTGGTGCGCAACGTCTCGGCGCTGCTGGTCGCGCTCGCGCTGATCTTCGGCATCGGTCGCCCGCTGCTCAAGCGCTACACCAAGCAGAAGGCAGACGACAAGGAAGCCGCCGCTGCCGCCGCAGGGGAGGGCCCCAGCGGGCTGCTCGCCCAGGCGCTGGCCCGTGACGGAACCGATCCGCGCGCCGCAGGACGCACCGTCAACGACAACGAGCCGGTGACGCTGGACATGATCAACGCCGCGTCGAGCTATCAGGAGCGTGCGCTGCTGATCCAGAATTTCGTGAGGCAGAACCCCGATCACGCCACCCTGGTGGTCCGTGATCTGCTGAAGGGCAATGCCGATGCCGCCAAGGAGCCGGTCGATGCCTGATGCCCTGGATGCCGTGGTCGAAGATGGCGTCGCGCCCGCAGGCCGTCGCCCGATCCCCTCGGATCATGCCGCCGCGATCCTGATGCTGCTGTTCGCCGAAGAGCAGGCAGCCGAGATCCTGACCCGGCTGGAGCCCGACGAGGTGCGCCAGCTCAGCGAGATCATGTATTCGGTCGCCGATGTCGGTGCCGAGGAGATCAACGAGGTGCTCGACCTGTTCATCGACAAGGCGCGCAACCGCACGACTTTGGGCTACAAGGCCGACGAGCAGATCGAGGGCATGCTCAAGCGCGCCCTAGGCGATCGCCGCGCCGAAACCATGATCACCCGCGTCGCGCCCAAGAAGTCGGGCAACGGCCTCGAGGCGCTCAAATGGATGGACGCGGTCGAGATCGCGCTGCTGGTCGAGCATGAGCACCCGCAGATCGCCGCCGTCGTGCTGTCGTATCTCAAGCCAGAGGTTGCCGCCAATGTGCTGCAGCTGCTGCCCACCGACGTGCAGGAAGACGTGGTCTTCCGTCTGGCGACGCTGGGTCCGGTCAGCGCCGAGGCGCTCGAGACCATCGATGCGCTGCTCGCCAGCCAGGGTGCCGGCCAGCGCAGCGGCGGATCGAGCTCGTCGGGCGGAACGTCGGACGCAGCAGCGATCATGAACATCATCAACAAGCGCGAAAGCGCGCGGATCATCCGTGCGGTCACCAAGCGCGACAAGGAGATCGCGCGCAAGATCGAGGACGAGATGTTCGTCTTTGCCGATCTCATCCGGCTCGATCCCAAGGATCTGGGAGCGCTGGTGCGGTCTATCGACGCCGAAATCCTGGTTCCCGCACTCAAGGGCGCCGAAGACAAACTGCGCGACAAGATGTTCGGCTGCATGTCCAGCCGTGCCGCGCAGTCGATCGCCGACGATATCGCCGATCGTGGCCCGATGCCGCTGTCCGAAGTGGTCGAGGCGCAGAAGGCGATCGTCCAGGCCGCCAAGCGCATGGCCGATGCGGGCGAAATCGTGATCGGCGGAGGCGGCGACGAATATGTCTGATCGTCCGATGACCATCGGTCCCGATGGCAGCGCGGAGTTTCTGCCGGTGTGGGACATGCAGGCGCCGCCTGCGGTGTTCCGGCCCTCGGCGATCTTTGCCGCGATGGCGGGCTTTGCCAGCGCTGATGCGGAGCCGCCGGTGATCGATTTCGACGAGGAAGACGACCTCGCCGACGAACCCGAGATCGACCAGGGGCCTTCGCCCGAGGAGCTGCTGGTGCAGGCCTATGACCAGGGGGTTGCCGATGGCATCGCCCAGGCGATAGCCGAACAGCAGGCGAGCGATGCGGCCACCCAGGCGCTGTCCGCCGCGATCACCGCGCTGCGTCCCCAGCTCTCGCAGGGGCTGTGCGCGATGCTGCTGCACGCGATGAAGCAGATGCTTGAACGTTCGAGCGGTTTTGCCGAGCCTGATGCAGCGGTGCTGGAAAAGCACTGCCAGTCGCTCGCCACTTTGGTTACCCGCGACATGCGCGGCAGCGCGCTCCACCTGCACCCCGAGGACATGAAACTGCTGGGCGATGCCGAATGCGGCCTGGTGCTGACACCCGATCCGACGATCCGGCGCGGGACGGTTTCGCTTAACCATGCTGATGGATGGATTGAGCAAGGAACCCAGCCGATGCTCGACGCTCTGCAGGGGCTGATCGACGATCTGGAGGGGGACCAATGATCGCTGCACAGGAAGAGGCGGTTCGCCAGTTCACCGACAAGGTCGCCGCGCTTGGCGCGGGCCCGCGCCGCGTCGGCCGGCTGGTCGCGCATGAAGGCGGGATGCTGGAAGTCACCGGCTTCGATTACCCGATCGGCTATGGCGGATCGGTCCGCGCCGCCGATGGCCGCCGCATCCGCGCCGAGATTGCAGGATTTCGCGGGTCGCGCGCAATGATGGTGCCGCTCGAGAGCGATGCCGCGCTGCGCAGCGGCGCGCGCGTCGAACCCGACGCGCAGGCCAACATGGCCGTGGTCGGCGAGGCTCTGCTCGGTCGCGTCATCGGCCCGATGGGCGAGCCTTTGGACGGCCTTGGCCCGGTAATCGCGCACGATCGCTGGCCGCTTGCGGGCAAGCGCGAGAACGTGCTCAACCGTGGCCGGGTCACCAAGACCATTGACCTCGGCGTCCGCGCGATCAACGCATTGCTCACCGCAGGCCATGGCCAGCGCATTGCCGTGGCGGCAGGATCGGGCGTCGGTAAATCGGTGCTGATCGGCCAGATCATCGGCTTTGCCGAGGCGGACGTGATTGTCGTCGGGCTGATCGGCGAGCGCGGCCGCGAGGTCAGCGATTTTGTCGAGACCAAGATGGCCGGCCCGATGAAGTCGCGCACCGTCACCGTCGCGGTACCCGCCGATCACTCTCCGATCCTGCGGCTGCGCGCGGCCTATCGCGCGACCGCGATCGCCGAATATTTCCGCAAGCAGGGCAAGAAGGTGCTGCTGATCATCGACAGCCTGACCCGCATCGCGCACGCACAGCGCGAAATCGGGCTGGCGCTGGGCGAACCGCCGACGATGAAGGGCTATCCCCCTTCCGCGCTCGCCTTGATCCCCAAATTGGTCGAACGCGCGGGCAACGACCGCGAAAGCGGCGGATCGATCACTGCGCTTTATACCGTGCTCGCCGATGGCGACGATCTCGACGACCCGATCGTCGATGGCGCGCGCGCGATCGTCGACGGGCACATCATATTGTCGCGCTCGATGGCCGAACAGGGCATCTTTCCCGCGATCGACATCGGCAAGTCGCTGAGCCGCGTCGCCACCGACATCATCTCGGACGAACACCGCCGCGCGATGGCGAACTTCCGCCGGATCTGGTCGGCCTACGAGGAAAACCGCGATCTGCTGCTGATGGGCGCGTATCGCGAAGGCACCGATGCCAATATCGACGAAGCGGTCGCGCGCAGGCCCGATCTGCTCGATTTCATCCGCCAGGCGCCGCATGACCGGGTCGATCTCGACGCCAGCGTTGCCGATCTGATGCAGGGCTTTGGCGCATGAGCCTGAAGCCCAAATCCTGGCGGCGGGTCCACGCGGTGCGCGATGCGCAGGTGAAGCTCGCGATCGGCGTTGCCGCCAATGCGATGCGCAACGAGGCGACGCTGATGAACAATGCCGAGCGGCTGAAGAAGCTGCGTGACGGCGCGTTCGAGGCGGCGCACTGCCAGAACGGCGCCGCGCTGCACGCGCAGCTCGAGCTCGCGCAGCGGCTGATCCGCGCCGATGGCGAGATCAACGCCGCGCTGGTGCGCGCGCGGCAGCATCTTGCCCAGGTCGAGCGGCAACGCACTGCCGCCTATATCGACCGCGAAACCACATCCAGACTGCTTGACCGGGCGATCGCCCATGCCGACGACACCGCCGACCGCAAGGCCGCGCGGCTGCCGATCCGCCGCAGAAACCGCAAAGGAACCGAAGAATGAGCCAGGACATGATGCAGGCGCTGTCGGGATCTTCGCTGATGTCGCTTTCAGTTGGCACGCTTCCTGCTGTGAAGTCGGGCATGATGCTTGACGCCAACCCCTTTGCCAGCCAGCTGGCGCAGATGACCGGACTCGATGCCGCCATGGGCGACACCGGGGCTGCGGGCGCTGCCGTGGCTGGGGCAGGCGACTCAGGCTTTGCCCTGGCGCTGGCGCTGTTGCCCGCACCTGTTGCGGTCGCGCAAGCCGTGCCGCTGGCCGAGGCTCCCGAAATCCCCGCGCTGCCCGAAGATGCCAGCCCG
Source organism: Blastomonas sp. RAC04 (assembly GCF_001713435.1). Lineage (NCBI taxonomy): Bacteria > Pseudomonadati > Pseudomonadota > Alphaproteobacteria > Sphingomonadales > Blastomonadaceae > Blastomonas > Blastomonas sp. RAC04. The sequence goes on along the minus strand of NZ_CP016460.1, from coordinate 2,728,045 downwards.
ACCGCGATCATCGAGGCGGTGCTGGGCGGCGTGATGAAGCCTGCTGCTGCACCCGTTGCGGCATCGGCTCCGATCGCTGCGGAAGCTCCCGTCACACAGGCCGCCGCTGCTGTTCTCGCGCCGCAAACCCCCGCGCTGCGTCAGATCACTCCGCAGGCACTGCCAGAAGCGGTCGCAGCCGAAGACATCGCCGCAGATCCTCACACCGCGCGCCCGCGCCGCACCGCCAGGCTGGATGAGCCGGTTGCCGGCGCAGCCGATGCGGTGCCGCTTGCTGCTCCTGCCATCGAGGCTGTTGTTCCCGCGCCTGTGCGGCCGGAAGCCTCTGCTCCCGACACCGGCAGCGTGCCGTTCGCGATCAGCGCCCGGCCTGCGCCGGTGACCGGGTCCGTGCCCTCTGCGAAAGCCGCAGACACCGTGACTGACGCGGCCCCCCAGGGTGTCGCTCCGCGCGCACCGCTGATGGCGGGTGACGACATCGTTCAGACTCAGGCCCAGCCCGTGACCCAGCCTCAGGCGCTGGCCCAGACTCAGGCCGTTCAGCTGCCAGCCGAAGCGCCTCAGACCGTCGCGGCGTCGTCGTTGCAGAGCGATGCTGTGCAGAGCGGAGCGGTCGGCAGCAATGCCGAAACCACCGCGCCCGCCCCGACCGCACAGGCCCAGCCTGGCCGCGGCGTGACCGCAGAGCGCGCATCGGCGCCCGTCGCCATCCCGGCATCGCCGGCAAAGACCGAGGCTCCGAAGGTCGCACCCGAACAGGCGCTGGTGACCGATGCAGCGGCCACCGCTGAGATCGTTCTGCCCGGTCAGATCCCGCTGCAGCCACAGCGCAGCACTGCAACGCCCTCTTCGCGTACCGCCGTGTCCGCCGCGGGCCAGCGCGCCATCCAGGCCGCAGCGCAGGCCGCGCGGCCTGCCCAGGCCTTGAGCGCGCTGTTCGATCTGGCTGATCCTTCGGCGCAACCGGTATCGGCCGCCAGCATGCTGGATGCCGTCGGTGCTAAGACGGCAGAGGCCGTGCCGCCCTCCTGGGCTGCGGCGCTCAACGCGGTCGTAGCTCCGGCCATCGCCAACACCGTTCAGGGGTTGACCGCTCCTGTCGCAACCGGCGCCGCGCAGGCCGCGCCGCTGGAAACGCTCGCCTTTGATGCCGGGTTCGTCGGCAACGTCGAAACCCAGATCGCCCGCGTGGTGGGTGGCGGCCAGATGGTGCGGATGCAGATCAGCCCCGAACATCTCGGCCGGATCGACATCGAGATGCTGGCCGGACCCGAGCGCGACCATGTCCGCATCACGACCGAGCATGACGCCGTGCGCGATACCCTGGTCCAGTCGCAGGTGCGGCTCGAGCAGGATCTGCGCGCCAACAACCAGCGCAGCGCCGATGTCACCGTCGAACTGCGCCAGCAGTCACCGGGCGCGCAAGGCGGATCTGCGCAGCAGCAGCGCGGCCAGTCCGGACAGGAAGCCGGCAGCGCCCGCGAGGCGCTTGCCCGCCAGACGACCGCTGACCCGCAAGCAGAGACTTCTCCCGCCCAGCGCCGCGCCCGCGGCAATGTGCGTTACGCTTAACCTTTTGAACACATGACATTCTCTTAAGGATCGACAGATGGCTGAAACCGAAAAGGAACCGAAGAAGAAGGGCGGCATGGTCAAAAAGCTGCTGATTCCACTCGTCGCCGTTCTGGTGCTTGGCGGCGGCGGCGCGGCTGCGGGCTTCTTTGCGGCCGGCATGATCGGCGGCGGGGAGCATGAAGACCCCAATGCCCCCAAAGTGGTGCTGAAGGACGGCACGACCGTGTCTGCCAAGGCGGCGGGCCTCAAGAACCCGGGATCGGCGACCCAGCTCGATGCCAAGTTCAAGGTCACCTATTTCCCGATCGAGGAACCCTTCACCGCCAATCTGCGCGGCGACACCGGCTTTGCCCAGATGTCGCTCGCGGTCTCGACCTATTTCGACGAGAAGATCACCGCCGCGCTGACCGAGCACAACATCGCCGTGCGTTCTGCCGTGCTGATGACGATCAGCGAGTTCGACGCGATGCAGCTCGAATCGATGGAGGGCAAGAACCAGCTCAAGGGCCAGATCAAGAAGGTCATCAACGATACGCTGACCGAGAAGACCGGCTTTGGCGGGGTCGAGGACGTCTATTTCACCAGCATCGTGGTTCAGTGAAGCCGAATTCAGCGAGACGGGACGACAGCATTTCATGAGCAAGGCCAAAACCACCGCATCCCCGGCTGAAGCAGCGCCGCAAGAGGCTGCCGCGCCGGTGACCGAGCGTCGCCCGGCAGAGCACAGCTTTGCCCGCGCCGATGCCGACCAGAAGACGGTCGTGCCGGTGCTGCGCCGGGTCGCGCGCTCGCTGTGCGTCGGCCTGCGCAATGCGCTCGAGCCGATTGCCGGGGTCAAGCTGCGCGTCGACACGCCCGATCCCGAATTTACCCAGTTCGATGCCTGGTGCGACCGCCAGCCCGAACTGGTCAGCATCAGCCAGTTCCAGCTCAGCCCGATGAAGGGCCGCGTGCTGCTGCGGATGGAACCTGCGATGGTGTCGGCAATGCTCGATGCGTTCTTCGGCGGTGCGCCGCGCGATAGCGCTGTCGCCAAGAAGGAATTCACCCAGACCGACATCCGCCTGATCGGCCGCATGGCCAAGGCGATCGGCGAACGTCTGGGCGCGGCCTGGAACGAGGTCGGCAGCTTTGCCTGCCACGCCGCGGGCCATTCGAGCAGCGTCGACGGCGCGCGGATCGCGGCGCCGGCGGCACGCATGGTGATCCAGCGTTTTCGCCTGACCCTGCCCGGCAACAGCCGCTACGAGATCGAGATCGTCTACCCGCTCGACGGGCTGCAGGGCGCCGACCAGTGCCTGACGCCTGCAGGCTTTGCCGAGGAGCGCGGGCCGGATCCGGCGTGGCGCGACCAGATGGCCGTGGTGCTCGCCGATGTCAGCCTGCCCGCGCGCTCGGTGCTCGCCCGTCCGGTGCTCACTTTGCCGCAGCTCGCCGACCTCAAGCCCGGCGACATCATTCCCATTCCACCGGCGCGCAACCTGCCGCTGATCATCGGTGACCGCGTGTTCGCGCGCGGCAGCCTGGGTGAACAGAACGGCCTTGCCGCGTTCCGCATCGAAACCATTGAAAAAGGATAACGGATCCATGAGCGACATGAGCGAAGCCCCGATGCTGGGCGCCCCTGCAGAGGCTGTGGACCTGAGCGGCAACGGATTGCATGAGGCGGCAAATCATTACCGCTTTCTTGCCGACATCCCCGTGCGGCTGTCGGTCGAGGTCGGCAGCGCATCGCTGCGCCTCGCCGAAATCATGGAGCTTGCCGAAGGTTCGGTGGTCGAACTCGACCGCCAGGCCAATGAGCTGCTCGACATCAACGTAAATGGCACGCTGGTTGCAAGAGGGGAAGTTGTCACTGTCGACGGCCGGTTCGGAATCCGGGTCGCCGAGGTGGTGACGAAGAACGTCGGCCAGGCACGGGTCGAACGGCGAGTCTGACGGGACCCTTTTTGTCCCCGCCAGCCCCCGCCGGAAACCCGGCGGCGCGGCGGAGGACAAGAAGCGGAACCGATGACTTACTACATCATCAAACTCGTCATCATGCTGCCGATCATGGCCGGCATGATCTATGGCAGCCTGTGGCTGTACAAGAAGTACCAGCCCGGCATGATGGCCCGGCTCGATATGGCAGGCCCGCAGCGCGACCTCAGGGTCGTTGAAACGGTCAGCATGGGTGTGTCGGGCAAGCTCGCTGTGGTCGAGTTTGCAGGGCAGAGAATTCTGGTTTCGGTGACGCGCGCGCGGATCGACACGATCGCCCGCGCCGATGCCGGAAACGGTCCGGCCAGCGTATCACCTCCCCCGGCGACGCTGGCCGGATCAGAGCGCGACCTGCTCGCAGCGTTCAAGGCGCGCGGAGCATGAGCGGAGCAACACCACGGCGCCGCCGCGCAGGCAAGGGCCTGCTGGGCTGGTGGATCGCCGCGATCCTGCTCGCGGCTCTCGCCATCCTCCTTGCCACCCCCGCATTCGCGCAGGCAACCGGCCCGGTCGCAGCGCCGGGCGCCTCCGAGGCGCTGGGCCGCGCGCTCGACGATGTCGCAGGCGACGGCAAGCCGCTGACGCTCTCCCTGCAGATCCTCGTCCTGATGGGTCTGCTCACCATTCTGCCCTCGATGCTGCTGATGATGACCAGCTTCACGCGGATCATCATCGTGCTCTCGATCCTGCGTCAGGCTTTGGGGCTGCAGCAGACCCCGCCCAACCAGGTGCTGATCGGCCTGTCGCTGTTCCTCTCGATGTTCGTGATGGCGCCGACCTTTACCGAGATCAATTCGCGCGCCGTCGCGCCTTATGCCGCCGACACAATCGAGCTGGAAACCGCGATCGAGATTTCCGGCAAGGAATTCCACAAGTTCATGATCAAGCAGACGCGTCAGACCGACCTCAAGCTGTTCATGGATCTCGCCAAGGAAAAGTCGTTCGCACGGCCGCAGGACATCCCGTTCTCGATCCTGCTGCCCGCGTTCGTGACCAGCGAACTCAAGACCGCGTTCCAGATCGGCTTCATGATCTTCCTGCCCTTCCTCGTCATCGACCTTGTCGTCGCCTCCACGCTGATGGCTTTGGGCATGATGATGCTGTCGCCGACGATCATCTCGATGCCGTTCAAGCTGCTATTGTTCGTGCTGGTCGATGGCTGGGCGCTGACCATGGGGTCGCTTGCCGGGTCGTTCGTGACGTGACCGCGATGCCCGCCTGCCTGCCCGCCATCGTGCACATCCCCGATTTTCCCTGGACCGGATCCTGACATGGAACAGACCGACTATTTCATCGGCCTCGCGCAGCAGACCTTGTGGATAACCGCGCTGGCCTCGGCCCCGCTGCTGATCCCCGCTTTGCTGGTCGGGGTGTTGCTCGGCATGGTGCAGGCGGCGACCTCGATCAACGAGGCGACCTTGAGCTTCGTGCCCAAGCTGGTCGTGCTCGCGATCATCCTGGCGCTGTTCGGCGGATCGATCCTCTATCTGATCGCCGACTTCACCGTCGAAATCTTCAGCCGTATTCCGGACCTGCTGCTGTGATCGCACCGGGGTTCGCCACTGTCGAAGCGCAACTGTGGATCTGGATCATGGCGATGATCCGGCCCGGTGCCGCGCTGATGGTGGCGCCCGTGTTCGGCGCGACCGCGGTGCCGCTGCAGGTGCGCATCATTCTATCGGCGATGATCGGCATTGCCGCGGCCAATTCGGTCACGATCAACCTGCCCGACAGCACCCTGGTCAGCTATTCGGGCTTTGTCTTCATCCTGGGCGAGGTGATCTGCGGCGCGGCGATCGGCTTTGCGCTCCAGGTCGGCTATTCCGCAGCATTCGTCGCGGGCGAAGTGATCAGCAACACCATGGGCCTGGGCTTTGCCTCGATGAGCGATCCGCAAAGCGGCGCATCGAGCCCGGTCATCGGCAGCTTCCTGTCGATCGTCGCGGTGCTGCTGCTGCTCGCCATGGACGGGCATCTGATGCTGATCGCGATCATCGTGCAGAGCTACGAGGCGCTGCCCCCGGGCAATGCGTTTCTGTCGCCGCGCGTCATCTTCGATCTGGTGGAATTCGGCGGCACGCTGTTTTCCATGGGGCTGGTGATCGCGTTACCGGTCGGCGCGGCGCTGATCATCGTGCAGGTCACCATGGCGATGCTCGCGCGCTCGGCGCCGCAGCTCAATCTGTTTTCTGTCGGCATCCCGGTCGCGGTGCTGGCGGGCATCGTGCTGCTCGCGATGGCAGCGCCCGTGCTCGCCGATGGCATGATGCGAGCGATCGAACTGGGCCTCGAGCAATCCGAAGTGATGGCAGGGGAGGGCTGACGCGATGGCAGAACAGCCCCCCGGCGGCGGTGAAAAAACCGAAGCACCAACCGAAAAGCGGCTGCGCGATTCGGCGGAAAAGGGCGACGTGCTCCAGTCCAAGGAACTGGGCACCGCGATGATCATGATCGGCGGCACCTTCGCCTTCGTGCTGTTCGGCGATGTCATGGTCTCGGCGATCGCATCGATGCTGCGCACCGGGCTGGTGTTCGATCTGCACGATGCAACCGATTTCAACGTCGGCCAGCGCACCTTCACGCTGCTGGCGCCGCTGGCGCTGCCCTTTGGCGGGCTGTTCGTGTTCCTGATGCTGGCGGCGGTGGCGACACCGGCGTCGCTCGGCTCGCTGGGCTTCCGCTGGAGCGCGGTGGCGCCAAAGGCCAGCAAGCTCAACCCGATGGCGGGCTTCAAGCGGATGTTCGGGCTGCACGGGCTTATCGAGCTGGGCAAGTCCATGGCCAAGGTTGCGCTGATGGGCACCGTGGGCGTGGTGATGATCATGTCGATGCTGCCGCAGATGGCCGAGCTCGGCCATGGCGATGTCCGCGCCGGGATCGGGGCGTTCGGCGACCTGTTCGCGCTGACGATGATGGCGATGGCGGGCTGTCTGGGGTTGATCGCGATGATCGATGTCCCCGCGCAATGGTTCCAGCGCAACCAGAAGCTCAAGATGACCAAGCAGGAAATCAAGGACGAGCACAAGGAAACCGAAGGTTCGCCCGAGCTCAAACAGGCGGTGCGGCGGCGGCAGTACGAGATGCTCAACGGATCGACCCGCAAGGCGGTCGAGGAAGCGACCGTGATCCTGGTCAACCCGACCCATTTCGCCATCGCGCTGCGCTATGACCGGCTGCGCGATGCGGCGCCCGTGGTGCTGGCGCGTGGCCGTGGGGCGATTGCCCAGGCGATGCGCGAGATTGCGATGGAAAAGGGCGTCACGATCCTGCGCTATCCCGAACTCACCCGTGCGATCTACTTCACCTCCAAGCCGGGCGCGATCATCGACGAGCGGCTGTACATGGCGGTCGCGACGCTGCTCGCCTTCGTCTTCCGCATCAACGAAAAGATGGATGTCGGCTTTGGCCAACCCGACCTCGCGGTGCCCGCCGACATGCTTTTTGATATGGACGGAAAGCCGCAGAAATGACGGAAAATTCGCTTAAACCCGGCTCGCCTGCGCCGTTAACAGTTTCAAGAGGACACGGCCATGGTCACCAATAGCGGAATTTCGAATCTCATCACTGGCTTTACCGGCGTGAACAGCGCATCGCTGGTCAACGATCTGGTGGCAGCATCGCTGCAGCCCAAACAGGATGCGGTGCGCGAGCGGCAGAACCTGAACCAGGCGCGGATTTCCGCGCTCGCCTCCGCCTCCTCGGCGCTCGACACCTTCTCCACCGCGCTCACCGAAATCCTCAACGGCCGCAAATTCTCCGGCTCGCTGGTCTCGACCCGCGGCGACCTCGTTGCCGCCAGCTTCATTCCGGGCCAGAAGCCCGAGGGACTGCCTGCCACGGTGCAGGTGAGTCAGCTCGCCTCGGCGCAGAGCGTGGTGTCCGCATCGTCCTATGCCGCCAATGCGCAGGTGGGTGAGGGGACGCTGACCTTCACCACCGCGACCGGAAGCTTCGACGTCACGAGCGATTCCACCAACAACAGCCTGGGCGGCCTTCGCGACGCGATCAACGCTGCCGATGGCGGCGTCACCGCCAGCATCGTCACCGACAATTCGGGATCGCGGCTGGTGCTGCGCGGGCGCGAAGGATCGGCCAACAGTTTTACCGTCACCGGATCGGGCGGCGGCGCGGCGCTCGATGCGTTCGCCTATCCGCCGGCGGGCGGCGCGGGCATGAATTCGGTCACCACCGCCGCCGACAGCCTGGTCAACGTCAACGGCATCCAGGTGGTCAACAGCTCCAACCAGATCGACACCGCCGTCCCCGGCGTGCGGATCAACCTGCTCGCGGCGGCTCCCGGCACCAATGTGGTGATCAGCGGCGATCAGCCGACCTCGTCGATCAAGGACGTGCTGACCGAGTTCGTGAAGGCCTATAACAACCTGCGCGGCGCGCTCAACGAGGCGACCGCGCCCGGGCTGGATGGTGCGAGCGGCGGGCCGCTGGCCGGCGAGCGCGCGGCGCGCGACATGATGCGCGCGATGGCATCGCTCACGACCAAGCCGCTGACCGACACCGGCGCGTACACGTCGCTGGCCGATATCGGCGTCAGCACCAACCGTGACGGAACGCTTACCCTGAACAGCGTCCGCTTCGATCGCGCGCTCGCCGCCGATCCCGAAGGCGTCGCCAGGATGCTGGAGCCTGCGACCCCCACTGCGGCCAATCCCGGTCTCGCCAAGGCGTTCGAGGATGTGAAGACCAGCCTCAAGGCGCCCAGCAGCTCGCTCACCGGCGCGCAGGAGCGGCTCAAGAAGCTTGCTGCCAATCTGACCGAGCAGCTGGAAAAGGTTCAGGAAGACAGCGATCGCTATCGCGAGCAGCTGGAAAAGACCTTCGGCGACATGGACCGCCAGCTCACCATCCTGCGCTCAACGCAGAGCTATATCGAGCAGCAGGTTTCGGTCTGGTCGAACAGCAACAACAACTAAGAACAAGAAACGATAAGGGACAATCATGAGCTTCATTTCCCCCCGCCGCAACATGGGCAGCTACAAGGCCGTCGATACCGCCAGCCGGGTGGAGGGCGCCAGCCCGCATGATCTGGTCGTCATTCTGTTCGACGAACTGCTGCTGCGGCTCGATGCTGCGGTGCGCCATGCCCAGCGCGGCGAAAGCGTTCCGATGATCCAGGCGCGCGCGCGTGCCTCGGCGATCGTCATCGCGCTGGAAGAAAGCCTCGATTTCGAAAAGGGCGGCGAACTGGCGCTGGCGCTGGCGCGAATCTATCGCGAAGCCAGCCGCCGGATCAATGCCGCGATCAGCATCGACAAGGTCGACATGCTGATTTCCGCCCGCCAGATGCTCGCCGAAATCGCGGAAGCCTGGCGGACCATCGCGCCGCGCGGCTAAGGCTCGGCAGGCTAGGGCTTGGCGATCATGAAATAGAGCGCCGCGACCAGCGGAACCGTCGCGACCAGCCCCCAGAACAGCCAGCGGCGCGCCAGCGCGCGATACTCCTCGCTGATCGTGTCCGCGCCTGCGAAGCCTCGCGCGAGCCTGGCCTGCCTGATCTGGATCGGCACCAGAATGCCCAGCCACAGCACGCCCGCGGCGACGAAGCACAGCTGGCTCCAGAGCAGCCAGTCGGGGCCGGGAAAGCCGTAGCGCGCCTCGAACATCGCGCCATAGCCTCCGACGATGGTGAGGATGATCCCCGGAATGGTCACGCCGAAATCGGTCCCGGTGACCAGTCGCTGGCCGAAGGCGACGATGTTGCCGTCGCGTGTCCGGTCGGCAAACACCTTCCAGATGGCGGTGACGGTGATGTTGCCGAGCAGCAGGATGATGCCAAGAATGTGCAGAAACTTGTACAGATTGAAGGCTGTCATCACCGATCCCGCGTGCTCTCACCAGCCTGGTTCATGCACCGTTTTCGGTTCCGCCGCAAACCTGCAAATGGATATGGCAGCGTAGCGGCGCGGTCAGCGCGCCGGGTAGCGCAGACGGCCCAGAAAGCGGGTCAGGCTCAGGCTCTCGCCGCCCTTGGTCCACTTGGCCTTGGCCTTTTCGAACTGCATGACGTTGTCGATGCGGCGGCCCAGAAAGGCGTGGGTGTCGGCGAAGTCGGCGCTTTCGTCATCGAGAAACGCCATCAGCGTCGATCCATAGACGCCCGAGAGGATCATGCGCTTGGAATAGTGATTGTAGTCGGTGGCGGTATCGCCGGCGAGCCGCCACATCAGGTCTGCGGTGCGCCACGAAAGTTTCGCCGCGCGGCCCAGATTGGAAGGCAGCGCCAGGATCGCGGTCGCGCGGCGCAGCGCCTCGCGCTGGTGCGCCACCGCCTCGAACCGGAACGCGACGAGCGCTGTGATTCGCTCGCGGATCTTCATCGCAGCAATCCGCTCGGGCGGAAACGCCTCGATCATCTGTGCGTCGATGTGGCTGATCCACGCCTCGATCATGTCCATCGCGCCCTGGTCGAAGGCCAGCTGGGCAAGCCCCGGTTCGACGCCTTGGGCGCTTGCGGCGGCATCGCGTGCAGCCGGCGTCCAGCCATCGAATACGGCTTCATCGGCGATGAACGGCGGCAGGAACAGCCGCACCTCGTCGAGCGTGGCATCGGCGGGCAGGGTATCGAGCTTTGTCGGGCGGTACATCGGCTTGCAGTGCCTCCTAGGGTCCACTTCCAATTAGGAAGCCGGAGCCGAACCTGCAAGTCGCGCGGCGCGGCGTGCCTCGGGAAGGCGCACCAGCACCAGCGCGATGCCGATCGCGATCATGCCGATCCAGTCCGCCAGCGACAAGATCTCGTCGAACACCACCCAGCCGATGATGCACGCGATCACCGGCTGGCCGAGCAAGGCTATGCCCAGCACCACCGGCGAGAAATGGTTGACCGCATAGACCATCAGCCCCTGGCCGAAGAGCTGGCAGACGACCGCGAGCAGCAGCACCGGGGTCCAGTCGGTCGGCCAGACCGGCTCGCCCAGCAGCAGCGCGATCCCCAGCAACGGGCCGATGCCGAAGACGGTCGACCAGACCAGCACCGACCAGCTGCCCAGATCGTTGCGGACATGACGGATGCTCAGCAGATAGACGACATACAGCACGCCCGCTGCCAGGCAGAACAGATCGCCGACGAGATTGCGGACATCGAGCTCGTAGGAGCTTCCCATCAGCAGCGATGCGCCGATGATCGCCAGCAGCACCGCTCCTGCCTCCGCCTTGTGCGGCCAGGCACGGCTGATGACGAAGCCGTAGAGCACGAGCAGAATGCTGCCCATGTTGCCGAACAGGGTCGCATTGGCGAGCTTGGTGCGTTCGATCCCGAAGTTCCAGCTGGCAAGGTCGAGCGCAAAGGCAAAGCCGCCCAGCGCCAGCATCCACCAGATGCCCGGGCGAAAGCCCGACAGCGGCTCGCGCCGTTGCATCGCGATCAGCACCAGCACCGGCAGCGCCAGGCTGAGCCGCCAGAATCCGGCGGACACAGGCCCGGTATCGGCCATCCGCACGAACAGCGGGCCGAAGGCGAGCGCCACATTGGACAGAATCAGCGCCAGCAGGGCAAGGCCGCCACCGCGCTCGGTTGCTTTTGTCATCGCGGGGCCTTAGCCAATCCCTCAAATCCTGTCTCGGCAAAATCGGGACGAAAAAGACGGAGACACGATCCCGATGCCAAATCTGTTCGATCCCATCCAGCTGGGCGCGATTGCCTGCCCCAACCGTATCCTGATGGCGCCGCTCACCCGCTGCCGCTCGACCAGGGCGCATGTTCCGGTGGCGCTGATGGGGGACTATTACGCGCAGCGCGCCAGCGCCGGGCTGATCATCTCGGAAGCCACCGGCATCAGCCCCGAAGGACTGGGCACGCCTTATGCGCCCGGCATCTGGAACGATGAGCAGGTCGAAGCCTGGAAGCCGATCACCGATCAGGTGCACAAGGCGGGCGGACGCATCATCTGCCAGCTGTGGCATATGGGCCGGCTGGTGCATTCGGACTTCATCGGCGGAAAGCCGCCGATCTCGGCGTCGGCGACGCGCTTCGATTATCACGCGCATACCTATGAGGGCACCAAGCCCTATGACACCGCGCGCGCGCTGCCGGTGGACGAAATCCCCCGCGTGATCGCGGACTATGCCCGCGCGACCGAGAACGCGCGCCGCGCCGGGTTCGACGGGGTGCAGATCCACGCCGCCAACGGCTATCTGATCGACCAGTTCATCCGCTCCTCGTCCAACCTGCGCGAGGACGCATATGGCGGCGCAATCGAAAACCGAATCCGGCTGCTGGGCGAGATCACGCAGGCGCTGGTCGGTGTCTGGAGCCACGAGCATGTCTCGGTGCGGCTGTCGCCCAACGGCGAAACCCAGGGCGTCAACGATGCGACCCCCGAGGCGACCTTCACCGCCGCCGCAGCCCTGCTAGACAGCATCGGCATCGCGTTTCTGGAACTGCGCGAGCCGCCTGCCACCGGCACCTTCGGCGCCAGCGACGTTCCGCCGGTCAGCCCGCAGATCCGCAAGGTGTTCAAGGGGCCCTTGGTGCTCAACAGCGACTATATGCTGGAGAACGCCTCTGCCGCGATGGCCGAGGGCCGCGCCGACGCGATCAGCTTTGGCCGCACCTTCCTCGCCAACCCCGATCTGCCCGCCCGGCTGGCCGTCGATGCGCCGCTCACCCCGGACAATCCCAAGCGCTGGTACGGTCAGGGGGCAGAAGGCTATACCGACTATCCGACCATGGCCGAACAGGGGCTGGTCGCGGAAACCGCCACAGCCTCATGATCGCCAGCGGCCAGCCCTGGCTGATCAGCGGGGTGCTGATCGGCACCGCGCTCGCGCTGCTGCTGGCAGAGGCGGTCTGGCCGCGCCGCCGCCACCGGATGCCGCTCTTGCAGCGCTGGCGCACGCATCTGGGCTTTGTGCTGGTCAACATGCCGATCGAGCGGGGTGTCCAGGCCTTGGTGTTCATCGGCGTGTTCGGCGCGGTCACCGGCTATGCGCTCCATCCTGATTTCGGGCTGTTGCCGCAGACCGGGCTGCCCTTCTGGGCGCAGGGGCTCATCGCAATCCTGCTGCTCGATCTTGCTGTCTGGGCGCAGCACTGGGCGACGCACCGGCTGCCTTTGCTGTGGCGGCTGCACCGCGTGCACCATGCCGACCGCGATCTCGACATGTCGACGGCGCTGCGCTTCCATCCGCTGGAGATCGGCCTGTCGATGCTGTTCAAGCTGGGCGTGGCGCTGGCGCTGGGCGCGCCGCTCTGGGCGCTGATCGTGTTCGAGCTGCTGCTTGCGGTGCTGCCGATGTTCAACCACGCCAATCTGGCGCTGCCCTTGTGGCTGGATAGCATGCTGCGGCTGGTGATCGTCACGCCGGACATGCACCGAGTGCACCACAGCACCCGGCGGGTCGAGCATGACAGCAATTACGGCTTCTGCCTGTCGATCTGGGACCGGCTCTTTCGCACCTATCGCGCCCGGCCCAGCGGCGGGCACGAGGCGATGACGATCGGCCTTGCCGATTATCCGGGGCGCGAATCGATGCGGTTCGGCTGGTCGATGGGGCTGCCGTTCCGCTGATCCGATCGCGGCGTGGGTTGCGGGGCTATTCCCCGCTCTCCTCGGTGCCCGCGGTGCCCAGCGAGCGATCGACCAGCCCGCTCGCCATCATCCACCAGAACAGGAGCACGCCCGGAAGCGCCGCCAGCGTGGTAACGAGGTAGAAATTGGCAAAGCCCAGTTGCTCGATCATTCCGCCTGCCAGCGTTCCGGTCAGGAACCGCCCGGTGATGCTCGCCGCGGCGGACAGCAAGGCGAACTGTGTCGCGGTGAACTCGAGGTTGCACAGCGCCGAGAGATACGCGACCACGCACACCCCGCCGATGCCGCTGGCAAAGTTCTCGAAGCCGACCGCGCCCGCCATCGCCCAGTTGTTGTGGCCTGCGCTGGCGAGCCCGGCAAAAGCGAGGTTGGAAACGGCCATCAGGATCAGGCTGATCAGCACCGAGCGCTTCATCCCCAGCTTGGCATACAGGAACCCGCCGACGAAGATCCCCGCGAGCAGCGCCCAGAAGCCCAGGCCGACATCATAGATCGCGACCTCGTCATTGGTGTAGCCCAGGTCTTCGAACAACAGCCGCAGCGTCAGGGTGGCCAGCGTGTCGCCGATCTTGTGGACCAGCACGAACAGCAGCACGATCAGCGCGCCCGATCGCTTGAAGAACTCGGCAAGCGGGCTGACATAGGCGATGGCGGCGGCGACCGGGCCCTTCAAGGCCTTGGGTTCATGCCGGCGTGCGGGTTCGCCCATCACCAGCCCGGTGATCACCGCGAACAGCCCGAAGAACGACACCGCGATATACGCCGTGGTCCAGTCGGCGCGCGCTGCGATCACCAGCGCCAAGGATCCGGCAAGGGCCGCCCCGATGCGCCAGCCATATTGGCTCATTCCCGATCCGACGCCCAATTGGTGCGGCTCGAGCAGTTCGATGCGATAGGCGTCGATGACGATGTCGAAGGTCGCGCCGGCGACGCCGACGAGGATCGCAGCGACCGCAACCTTGCCGATATCGGCCTCGGGATCAAGAATGCCCAGATAGATGATGCTGACCATCACCAGCACCGCGCACAGGATCAGCCACGACACGCGCTGGCCGATCCGGCCGAGCAGCGGCAGCTTTACCACATCGATGATCGGCGCCCACAGCCATTTGAAGTTATAGGCGAGGAAGGTCAGCGCAAAGGCGGTGACGGTGGACTTTTCGATCCCCGACTGCGCCAGCCGGGTGGACAGCGTCGCGGCAATCATCGCGAACGGAAAGCCCGAGGACATGCCCAGGAACAGCGCCGCGAGCGGAGCCGCCTCGGTATAGGGCCGCAAGCCCACCGGCAGCGATGCACGCCATCCCGTAACCTCGGGCGCGACCCCTGCAGCGTGTTCGGTCATCAATGTGTATCCCTTCCGTGTCCCGGACAGGGAAACTAGCGGCATCGCCGATTTACGCCAGAGGGTTATTGCCGGCCCGTGCTCAGATCAGCGCCGAGCCGATGATCGCGCCGCCCGCGCCGCGCCGGATGACCAGCGCATGGCGGTCGGCGCCGCGCGTATCGAGCTGATCGGGGCGTAGCACGATCGCGCGGCCGCCGTCGCTCCAGCTGCCCAGCGAGATCTCGTCGAGCACGACATTGGTGTAGCTGACCGAGCGGCCGCCATTCTCGCCGCGGCCGATGTTCACCGTTTCTCGCGAGGACAGGGAGATCAGCATCACCTCGGTGCCGGTCCCCGGCCTGCCCTGCAGCACGATGCTGCGCCCGCCATCGGCGGTGCGGGCGACGCGCACGGTGACGCCGCTGCGCCTGCGGATGGCGCCCGCGCGCGCGATCTGCTTGCGCGCATTGGCCTCTTGCGATCCCACGCCCTGCGCACTGCCGTCGATCACCAGCTGCGGGGTGTAGATGTTCGCCCCGGCAAAGGCACGGTCGCCATATTGGCGCTGCAGCCGGGTGTTCTCCTCGCGGCCCAGGCTGTCCTTCCAGCAAAGCCGGTCCCAATAGGTCACCGGGCGGCTGATGACGAGGATGGCAGGATCGCGCGCCAGCCTTGCGGCGACCGCATCGGCGGGCGGGCAGGACGAGCAGCCCTGGCTGGTGAACAGCTCGGCGACCACGGGGCCCGATTGCGAAATCGCCAGTCTTGCAGGTGATGGCGCGGAATTGCCGAGCGCCGACCCTTGAGATGGTGCGTGGAGGGCGGAGATGGCAAGCGTGGTGAGAACCGCAGCGGCAGTGATCCAGAGAAGCTTCATGGATGGGTCCATCCTCGGGAGTTGTACGCTCCATGTTCGACCCGGCGCACCAAACGGTTACGCTTTGGCCCGGGCGCGGGTGACACTGCGCGAGGCGAGGTCAGGCGAGCTCGACAGAGCCCCCCGGCGGCGGGACCAGCGCGGGCCAGCCGCGGGGGGCGAGACCCTGGCGCATGCCCAGGATCGCCGCGATCGGGCCGCCATGGGTAACGACCAGCACGCGGCCGGGCGGCAGGCGGTCGAACGCGGCGAGCGAGCGGCGGGCCAGCTCCATCGTGGTCTCGCCGCCGCCGGGGCGGAAGTGGTGCGGATCGTCGATCATCCCGTCCATCGCATTGCCGGTTTCGCGGTAGATCGCATCCCAGCTGCGTCCCTCCCAGCTGCCGAAATCGCGCTCCTGCCAATCGGGCATGGCGTGAACGCCGACGCCTGCGAGATTTGCGATCGCCTCTGCCAGGATGCGCGCGCGGCGCAGGCCTGAATGCAATATGGTTTCGGGGTGCCATGCGGCCAGCTCGGTGGCGAGCGCGCGGGCGTGCGCGGCGCCCTCGCGGCTCAGCCCCATGTCGCTTTGCCCGTAGCAGCGGCCCTTCCAGGCGCGAGCAACCTCGGTGTGACGGACCAGTAGCAAGGTGCGCATCACAGCGCCGTCGTCGCCGCGAGCAGGAGGATCAGTTGCCCGGCATAGGCCGCAAAGCCCAGGCAATCGCCGGTGCTTCCGCCGATCCGGCGCAGCAGCAGCGCGCGGAACCAGAGCGCGAACGCGCCTGCAGCGAGCGATGCTGCCAGGAGGGGCAGAGGGTTCAGCACGGCAAAGCCCAGCAATCCGGGCAGCGCGGTCGCCAACGCCGTCAGCAGAATCGCTGGCCCGACGCCCGATGCGACATCCTTGGCGAGCCCAGTACCCTGCGGAGCGGGCGTGACCAGGGTCATCAGCACGACGACCAGCAGCCGCCCGAAGGTCGCCGCAGCAACGATCGTCAGGAAGGCCGCCCATGGTGCCATGGCCTCGATCACCGCCAGCGTCAGCGCGGCGCGCAGGCCGACCGCGAGGATCAGCCCCAGGCTGCCATAGCTGCCGATGCGGCTGTCCTTCATGATCCGCCGGACATCGTCTGCGGTATAGCCGCCACCGAACGCATCGCAGAAATCGGCGACCGCGTCCTCGTGGAACGCACCGGTCAAACGCGCCTCGAGCGCGAGCGCGATCAGCACCGCGACCAAAGCCGGCCAGAAGGCGTCCGCCGCCAGCGCGACGCCTGCGGTGACAGCGCCGATGCCTGCGCCGACCAAAGGAAACCAGCCCACCGCCTGCACCAGCCCGGTCGCGACCTGCTGCGCGCTCAACCGATCGGTGCCGGGGACGGGGATGCGGGTGAGAAACTGGATCGCGAGCAGGGGCGGCGCCCAGGCGGGGCATCTGCTGTCCATGTCAGGCCCCGATATCCGCGAGACGTGCGACATCGCACAGCAGCGCCGCCGCGCTGTCGAGCAAGGGTAGCGCGACCAGCGCGCCGCTGCCTTCGCCCAGCCGCATCTGCCATTCGAGCACCGGGGTGAGGCCGAGTTGCGTGAGCGCCGCTCGGTGGCCAGGCTCGGCTGAGAGATGGCCCGCGATCATCACCGCACGCGTCCCCGGGCAAAGCCGCTCGGCGATCAGCGCGGCGGCGGTGGTGACATAGCCGTCGAGCAGCACTGGCACGCCCTGCCGCGCGGCCTGCGCATAGAAACCCGCCATCGCGACGATCTCGAACCCCGCGATCGCCGCCAGCGCAGCCTTGTCGGTACGACCGTCCAGCCTTGCAACCGCAGCGGCGACAATATCGCGCTTGATGCCGCGCATCGCTGCATCCGCGCCTGCGCCGCTGCCGGTCGCAGTATCGGCGTCGATCCCGGCGAGCGCGTGGGTGATGCAGGCCGCAGCGGTGGTGTTGCCGATCCCCATCTCACCCGCGATCAGCAGGCGATGGCCCGCATCGACCGCGTTTTTCGCCTCTGTCTCGCCCAGCGCCCAGGCGGCATCGAACTGGTCTTCAGTCATCGCCGGGCCGCTGCTGAGATCGGCGGTACCCGGCGCAACGGTGTGTGGATTGAAGTGCGCGGGCCATGGCTGTCGCGGTGGCTGTGCCATCCCGGCATCGATCACCCGCACATCGACGCCATGCGCGGTGGCGAGCGCGGTGCTGCTCGCCTTGCCGCTCAGGATCGTCTCGACCATCGCGGTGGTCACCGCCGAGGGCCAGGGGGTGACGCCCTGCGCCACCACGCCATGGTCGGCGGCGAACAGCACCAGGCGGCGCGGGCGGGTGAGCGGGGTGAGCGATTGTCCCGCCAGCGCCAGCTCGACCGCCAGCGCCTCGAGCCGCCCCAGGCTGCCCACCGGCTTGGCGAGCGAATCGAGCTTTGCCTGAATGTCTTCGCGGGTGATCATCAGCGCTCCAGCCGTGTGATTTCAGAAGGCAGCCGGTCCTGCCAGCCATGCCGGACCAGTTCGGGCGTCTCGCTCGCGCGCTCGGGATAGCCCAGGCACAGCAGCGCGATAAAGCGCCAATCTCCGGGCACGCCGAGCAGCGCGTTCATGCCTGCAGGGTCGATGATCGACACCCAGCCCAGGCCAATGCCGTGCGCGCGGGCCGCAAGCCACAGGATGTGCACCGCGGTCACCACCGACCAGCACAAGGTTTCGGGCATCGTCGCGCGGCCAAGCCCGTGGCCGGCCTCGCCCTGCTCGTCGCAGAACACCGCGACGATCTCGGGCGCCTCGCGCAGGCCGTGGAGTTTCAGGCCGTCGTACAGCGCCTTGCGCTCGGCGGAATAGCCCGCGCCCGCCGCGCGTTTTTGCGCATCGACTGTGTCCGCCAGCGTGGCGCGGCGCTCGGGCGAGACGATGCGGACGAAGCGCCAGGGCTGGGCATTGCCGACCGACGGGCCGTGGCACGCGGTCTCGAGCAGGCTGCCAAGCAGGCCTTGCGGAAGCGCGCGAGTCTGGAAATGCCGCACATCGCGTCGCCACGCGAGCAGGCTGTCGAGCTGGTCGCGGAAAGCGGCGTCGAACATCGGCTCAGTCATGGCCGATGCCCCGCAATCGCCAGCAGCCGATCGATATCGACATGCTGTTCCAGCCCTGCCGCCAGCGCATCGAGCGCCTGATCGACGCGGTGCTCTTGCGCGACGCCATCGGACTCAGCGCCAAGCCGCGCCAGCCACGCGCCACGCTGCGCGGGGTGATCGAACAATCGGTGGATATAGCAGCCCGCGATCCGGCCATCGGCGCTGATCACGCCGTCCACCGCGCCATCGGCGAGCCGCAGCAGCGGTTGCACCGGGCCCAGCGCGCGGGTCTGGCCGACATGGATTTCATAACCCGCGAACGCCGCGCCGTCGCGCAGGCTGGTGCCCGTGACATCGACCACGCGCTTGTCGCCGGTGAGCCGGGTGGCGACCGGCAGATAGCCCAGTCCCGCCACGCTTCCGGGCACACCCTCTACGCCATCGGGGTCCTCGATGCTCTGTCCGAGCATCTGATAGCCGCCGCAGATGCCGAGCAATCCGCCGCCGCGCCGCACATGCGCTGCGATGTCGATATCCCAGCCCTGCGCGCGCAGAAAGGCGAGATCGGCGATGGTCGCCTTGGTCCCGGGCAGGATGACCAAAGCCGCATCGCCGGGGAGCGGCTGGCCCGGCGGGACCATTACCAGCTTCACGCCGGGCTCGTGCGCCAGCGGGTCAAAATCGTCGAAATTGGCGATCCGTGACAGCATCGGCACCGCGATGGTAATCGCGCCCTCACTGCTGGCGGCGGAATCGAGCACCACCGCGTCCTCGGCGGGCAGCTGCCGCGCTGCAGCGAGCCAGGGGATGACGCCCAGCCCGGGCCAGCCGGTGCGGCGTTCGATCTCGGTATAGCCATCGTCGAACAGCCGGACATCGCCGCGAAACTTGTTGATCAGGAAGCCGTGGATCATCGCGGCGTCGTCTGCGTCGATCACGGCCCTGGTCCCGACGATCGAGGCGATCACGCCGCCACGGTCGATATCGCCGACCAGCACCACTGGAACGCCTGCCGCCCGGGCAAAGCCCATATTGGCGATGTCGCCGGCGCGCAGGTTGATCTCGGCAGGGCTGCCTGCGCCTTCGACGATGACGATATCGGCGTCCGCCTTCAATCGATTCCAGGATTGCAGCACGGCATGCAGCAGTTCGCCCTTGCGGTGCTGGTAATCCGCTGCGCCCAGCATGCCGACCACCTTGCCGTGCACCACCACCTGCGCGCCGGTATCGGACTGCGGCTTGATCAGCACCGGGTTCATGTCGATGCTCGGCTGCACGCGGCACGCCAGCGCCTGCAGCGCCTGCGCGCGGCCGATCTCGCCGCCTTGCGCTACCGCGGCGTTGTTCGACATGTTCTGCGGCTTGAACGGAAGCACCTTGAGACCACGGTTTGCGAGCAACCTGCACAGGCCTGCGACCAGCACCGACTTGCCGACATCCGATCCGGTCCCCTGCAGCATCACAGCAGCCATGCGAGCACTCCCACGATCGCCCACAGGAGCACGCATGCCCGGCGATAGACCCATAGCGCGCGCTGCAGATCGCCGGCATCGGGCGCGGGGCCATCGCCCAGCCAGGCACGGTGCGCGGGCTCGCCGTCATAGCTGACAGGCCCGCCCAGCCTGCGCCGCAGAACGCCCGCCATCGCTGCCTCGGGCCAGCCGCCATTGGGCGAGGCGTGGTGGCCCGCATCGCGCACCATCGTGGCCCAGCCTCCCAGCCCGGCGAGGCACACGAGCACGCCCGAAATCCGCGCGGGGATGAAATTCACCAGATCGTCCGTCCGCGCTGCCGCCCAGCCGAAATGCAGATGCCGCGCGTCGCGGTGGCCGATCATAGAATCTGCGGTGTTGACCACCTTGCAGACCAGCAGCCCCGGCAACCCCGCGATCATAAACCAGAAGGCGGGCGCGACGACGCCATCGCAGAAGCTCTCTGCCAGGCTCTCGGTGGCCGCGACCGCAATGCCGTTTTCATCGAGCGCCTGGGTGTCGCGGCCGACGATCTGTCCGACAGCGGCGCGCGCCGCGCTCACATCGACGCGCAGCAGCGGACGGGCGACTGCGCGGACGTGATCGTCGAGACTGCGCTGGGCGAGGCCGGTGGTCGCAAGCACGATCACCAAACCGATTGCAAGCCCGTCGCCCGCCCAGCGTTCGATCAGCCATCCAATCGCGCCGACCCCGCCTGCAACCAGCGCCAGCAGCGCCACACCCATCGCCCGGCGGCGCAGCGCGGTGCCCGTGTTCCATCTGCGGTCGAGCGCGGCGATGGCAGCGCCGATCCAGATCACCGGATGGCCGATCACCGCCAGCAGCCAGGCGGGATAGCCGATCGCGGCCTCGCCGATCAGCGCCAGCAGCAGCTGTTCGGGCCGCGCCAGCATCAGGGCCGCGCCATCGGGGTGGTGACGATGAAGCGCACGCCGTCGGGGGTGGTGCCGATATGCGAGGATACGCCATAGGTTTCGGCAATCCGCACGGGCGTCAGCACGTCGTCGGGCGCGCCTTGAGCGACGATGCGGCCATCGCACAGAAGCAGCACCTCGTCGGCCACCCGGATCGCATGGTTGAGGTCGTGGAGCACGACGATCACGCCTGCGCCGCCGCGTGCGACATCGCGCAGGCATTCGAGCGTGTCGAGCTGGTGCGCGGGATCGAGATTGGCGAGCGGTTCGTCCGCCAGCAGCCATTGCGGCTCACCCGCCAGCACCCGCGCGAGCAGCACGCGCGCGCGTTCGCCGCCCGACAGCGCGGTCACCGGGCGCGCAGCGAACTGGGTCACATCGGTCGCGGCCATGGCCAGCGCGACCGCCGCGCGGTCCGCCTCGGTCTCGCCCCAGCGCGCGCGGTGCGGGTAGCGGCCCAGCGCCACCAGGGTCGCGACATCGACATCCCAATGCACATCGCCGCCTTGCGGCAGCAGCCCGATCTGCCGCGCCAGATCGCGCATGCCGAGCGTGCTGCGCGGATGGCCGCCGACCAGCACCTGGCCAGTTTCGGGTGTGTGCAGTCCGGCAAGGCACGAGAGCAGGGTCGATTTGCCGGCGCCATTCGGCCCCAGAACTGCGGTCACCCGTCCGGGGGTGAAGCGCGCGCTCACCGCATCGAGCACCCGGCGTCCGCCGAGCTTCAATGTCAGGTTTTCAGCCGCCAGCACGCTCATGCCAGCCTCCGGCGCATGCGCAGCAGCAGGACAAGGAAGAACGGCCCGCCGAGCATCGACATCGCGATCCCCAGCCGCAATTCGCTCACCGTCGGCACCGCGCGCACCAGGCTGTCGGCGAGCAACAGCAGCAATGCGCCCGCCAGCGCCGACGGCAGCAGCACCGCCGAGGGCCGGTTGCCGACGAACGGCCGCACCAGATGCGGCACGATCAGCCCGACAAAACCGATGATGCCTGCGGTCGCCACCGACGCGCCGACGCACAAGGCGACGCCGATTACGATCAGCAGCTGCAGCCGCAGCGGATCGACCCCCATCGAGCGCGCGGCGGATTCGCCCAAGGTCAGCGCATCGAGCGTACGCCCGGTGAACGCAAGCAGCACGCACCCCAGCGCCAGCAGCGGCAGCGCGAGCCAGACGTCGTCCCAGCTGCGATCGGTCAGCGCGCCCATCAGCCAGGTGACGATCTGCGAGGTCGCAAACGGGGTGGGGGCCAGGCTGATCGCCAGCGCGGTCATCGATCCCGCCACGCTCGAAAGGATCACGCCTGCCAGCGTGAACACGATGACGCTGCCCGAGCGCCCGACCAGCAAGGCAAGGATCGCCATGGTGATGCCTGCGCCGGTCAGCGAAAAGGCGGGCAGCAGCAGCGGGGACGCGGAATAGCCGAAATAAAGCGAGATCACCGCGCCCAGTGCCGCACCCGACGACACACCGAACAGCCCGGGATCGGCCAGCGGATTGCGCAGATAACCCTGCATCGCCGCGCCCGACAGGCCGAGTGCTGCACCCACCAGCGCCGCCAGCAGGGTGCGGGGCAGGCGGAGCTCGGCGATGATCGGCCAGCGCGGATCGCCCGCAGTCCAGGCGTCGAGCGGGATCCACACCTTGCCCGCGATCAGCGACAGCGCGAAGGCCAGGGCAATGCCTGCGAGCAGCGCCAGATTGATGCGCAGCGACCGCGTCACAGCGTCCGCCGGATTTGGGCGAGGTGGCCCACCGCATCGATGATCGTCGGGCCGCCGCAATGCAGCAGCTTTTCAGGGTATCGGCGCACCGCGATCTGCTGTTTCAGACCGGCTAGCACCGGATGGCCCAGCATCCTGTCCGAGCGGTCGTGCGCGCCGACCGAGAGCAGCACCTGCGGCGGCTTTGCCACCATGTATTCGAGCGGCAGAACGTCCCATTGCTTGAGACCATAATCCGCGCTCAGATTGCGAAAGCCGGTGACGCGCAGCAATTCGCTGGCGAGCGTGCCATCGCCCGGCACCAGACCGCCGCCCTGCCAGATCAAGGCTCCGGAGGGGGCGGCGCTGCTTGCCGATGCCGCGCGCACCGCATCATCGATCCGCGCGACCAGCGCCTCCCCGCGCGCCGGCTGGCGGATGGCGGCGGCGATGGTGCGGACCTGCGCGCTGCTCTCGTCGATGCTCTCGGGGACGCCGATCTGGATCAGCGGAATGTTCATCCGGTGCAGCGCGGAAATGGTCGAGGGCGCGACATGGCTTCCGGCAATCACGATGTCGGGGGCCAATGCGACCACCTCCTCGGCGGTGCCCGACGTCGCAGCGAACCGCCGCGCCTGTTCGAGCGGGATCGACGTGGCGCGTTCGTCCTGCGAATAATGGCTGATCGCCGCGATCTGCGCGGGATCTGCCACCTGCATCAGCACCGCATCGACGCACGGGTTGATCGAGACGACGCGCGGCAGCGCCTCGCGCCCCTGCGCTGGTGGCTGCGCCGCACGGTCAGCCGCCTGCGACGCGCAACCCGCGACCGCAAGACCCAGGACCAAGGCGAGAGCGCGGATCAATACTCGACCCCCTTCTGCGCCTTGAACCCGGCCTTGAACGGGTGCTTCACCTCTTCGAACTCGGTGACCAGATCGGCGATCTCGATCAGCTCGGGCTTGGCGCTGCGTCCGGTGATGCAGACGTGCTTGGTCAGCGGGCGCTCCTTGAGGAAGGCTATGATCTCGTCGATCGGCAGCGTGTCCTGCCTCAGCACGATGTTGAGTTCGTCGAGGATGATGAAATCATATTCGGGATCGAGGATCAGTTCCTTCGAGCGCTCCCAGGCGGCGCGCGCCGCCTCGATGTCGCGGGCGCGGTCCTGCGTGTCCCAGGTAAAGCCTTCGCCCATCACCTCGAAGGTCAGCAGATCGGCATTGGCCTGGAAGAAATTCTTCTCGCCGGTCTCCCACGCGCCTTTGACATATTGCACGATGCCGACCTTCATCCCCCAGCCCAGCGAGCGGATCGCCATCCCGAAGGCGGAGGAGGACTTGCCCTTGCCGTTGCCGGTGTGGACGATCAGCAGCCCGCGCTCGAGCGTGCGCTTGGCTTGCATGCGTTCGCGTGCGGCCTGCACCTTCTTCATGCGGGCGTTGTGGCGGGCGAAATCGTCGGGCGTCTCGGTCATCCATTCCTCCATGTGGCGAGCGCATCGCCCAGTCTCGTCCAGTCAGTCTCATTGCCCGGCAAACCGATCCGCAGCCAGTCGGGCGACTGGGCAAAGGGCCGGGTCAGCACGCCCGCCTGTGCCAGATGCATGAACAGGCCATCACGCTGCGGCGTGTTGATCAACACGAAAAACGCGGTACGGCCAACGATTTCGATGCCTTGGCCGGTCAGCACATCCGCCAGCCGCTGTGAAGCGTTCGCCAGTCGTGCGCGCTGCGTGTCCTGCCAAGCGGTATCGCGATAGGCGGCAAGCCCGGTGGCGAGCGCAGGGCCGGAGATCGGCCAGTCGCCGATCAGCGCGCTCAGGCGCTCTCCAATTTTGGGCGGGGCGATAACGAAGCCCAGTCGCAAACCAGCGAGGCCGAAGAACTTGCCAAACGAGCGCAGCACGATCAGCCCCGGCCAGGCGCAGCGGGCCAGGCTGTCATGCGCATCAGCATCGGCGAAAGCTTCATCGACGATCAAATGCCCGCCGCGCGCCGCAAGCAGCGAGGCAGCAACCTGTAATTGCGTGCGATCAGCGATCACCGCGTCTGGGTTGTTGGGTCTGGCCAGCACCAGCACATCGTGCGTCTGTGCCATAGCAAGCACGGAGTCGGAATTGCAGAGTGTTACCGCTTGAGCGCCCCACATCGATTCATGGCCCGAATAGCCTGGGCGCACGATAGCAGGCTGCAGCGGCAATGTCCTGTCATCCAGCAGCACGCCGAGCAGCCGCATCGCCAGATCGCTTCCCGGCACCGCGACGACGCGCGAAGGGTCCGCGTCGAAGCAGGCGGCTGCGGCTAACTCCAGCGCCTTCAATTGCGCAGGATCGGGCAGTCGCTCGGCCTGATCCCGCGCATTGCCGAGCGGATAGGCCCAAGGCGCAATCCCGGTCGAAAGGTCGGTCCAATCCGCAACCTGCGGAAAGGCTGCGCGCGCCAGATCGATCCGACCGCCATGCCGGGCGAAATCGGCGACCAGATCGTCGGGGGCGCGCGCGTCCCTCATCAGTAGCGCAACCGCACGCCGGCATAGCCCGCGCGGCCCGGCGAGCCATAGCGGAACACCGTTTCGTAGCGCTCGTCGAACAGGTTCTCGACGCGGCCATAGATGTCGATCCGCTCGGTCAGCGGGAACGAGGCGCGCAGGTCCGCGAGCACATAGCCCTCGACCTTGCGGCTGTTGTTGGCGTTGTCGAAATTCGCGCCGACATGGGTCAGCGTCACCCCGGTCTCCAGCCCGAAGCCCCAGCGATAATCGATCAGCGCGGTCATGCTGTGCTGCGGACGGCGGACCAATTGACGCCCGAAATTGGCGTTGCCGGGCGAACGGTTGGTGGCATCGGTATAGGTATAGTTGGCCTGCAGCCGTAGCGCATCGACCGGCTGCATGGTCAGGCCGATCTCGACCCCTTCGGCGCGCGCGCGGGCGACATTGTCATAGGTCCCCGACGGCCGGTTGGCGCAGATGCCGGTGAGCGGCGCGACGCATGAGACGAAGATGATCAGGTCGCTCGAATTGCGCCGGAAATAGGTGGCGCTGGCCTGCAACCGGCCTTCGACCAGGCTCTGGGTGATGCCGGCGTCCCAGCCCTTGGAGCGCTCGGGCTGCAGCTGCTGGTTGCCGAAATCGCTCTGCAGCTGGAACAGCGAGGGCGCCTTGAACCCCTCGGCATAGCTGGCGCGAAACGCGGTGTTGCCCTCGCCCGGCGCAAATACGCCGCTCGCGCCGAAGGTGGTCGCGCCGCCGAAGCGGTTGTGGTCGTCGTGCCGCACCCCGCCGGTCAGCGTCAGCCCCTTGGCGGGGGTGGCGACGATCTGGCCGTACAGGCTGTCGATCCGCGCGCGTCCCAGCGAGGGCGCTGCGCCGAAGCTGCTGCTGGAAAAGCGCGAGGTTTCGCGCTCGAGCCCTCCGGTCAGCTGCCAGCCTTCGGCGATGTCGAAGATGCCCTGATATTCGATCCGCTCGTTGCGGCCATGGCCGACAAAGGTCTCGGTTGCAGGGCCATCGAGCGCGATCGAGCGGCGGCGGGTGTCGGTATAGGCATAGCCCAGCCGGTTGCGAAACCGTCCGTCGAACAGCGCAGCGTTGATGCCGGTATAACCGACGATCTCGCGGGTGCGCGATTCCTCGTTCACATCGGCAAA
Source organism: Blastomonas sp. RAC04 (assembly GCF_001713435.1). Taxonomy (NCBI): domain Bacteria; kingdom Pseudomonadati; phylum Pseudomonadota; class Alphaproteobacteria; order Sphingomonadales; family Blastomonadaceae; genus Blastomonas; species Blastomonas sp. RAC04. Next base: position 2,701,928 of record NZ_CP016460.1, on the reverse strand, counting down.
GGCGAAGGCGGGTGCGGGGAAGCCGTCGATGTTGACCCGGCCTTCGGAATACCAGCCGCGCGCATCGATCGAGATCGCATCGCTGAGCGCCAGGTTGAAATTGCCGTTGGCGCCGTAATTCTCATAGCCGTCCCGCTCGGTCCCGCCGCGCGCCTCGCTGAACGACGAAATGCCGTCGGTGCGGAAATAGCCCGCGCCCGCGCTCGCCGACAGGGGACCTGCCTTGCCCGAGATGTTGCCGACCAATTGGCCGGTGTCGCGATAGCCATATTCGCCGCGCAGGTTGACCGCGAGCTCTTCGGTCGGCTGGCGAGTTATCATGTTGATTACCCCGCCGATCGCCTGGCTGCCCCACAGCACGGAGGAGGGGCCGCGCAGCACCTCGATCCGCTCGATGTTGCCGGTGAGCAGATGGCCGAAGTTGAAGCCGCCGCCGGGCGTGGAGGGATCGTTGAGCTTGACGCCATCGATCAATGCGGCGGTCTGGTCGCTCTCGGCGCCCCGGATGAACACCGATGTGGTCGCGCCGACGCCGCCGTTGCGGATGATGCTGACGCCGGGAAGGGTGCGCAGGATGTCGGCGACCGACTGGGTCTGGCGCCGTTCGATCTCTTCGGAATCGACCACGCTGATAGACTGGCCGACGCGCTCGACCGGCTGCGCGGTGCGGTTGGCGGTGACGACGACGATGGGTTCGCGCGGGTCGGCTGCGGCAAGATTGTCCTGCGCGATCGCAGGCGCGCAGACGCCGGTACAGAATGCGAGTGTGGAGGCGGTAGTTTTCAGAAACGATGTAGGCATGTGTATCCCCTGTCTAACAACAAGGGGTTGCACGCACCAATGGTACAGCTGAGCAATCGCCGGCCTATCACCCGCGCGCGCCACCCCGATCGATGTCGTCACGCGAGGATGAACCTCGATCACGCTGAACACCCCGTCCGCGCAAAGGACCGACTGCGTCAGGCAGGTCTCCTGGCTCCCGGGTCAACACGTCCGCCCCGCCTTCCCGGATGCGGTTGCATCCAGTGGCATGATAGGGCGACCGCTCTCCGGTCACAGTTGCGGGGACAGCCGCGGATTACAGGGGTGGATACCTGCTTCCGCGTTCCCTATTAATCCCATCTCTGGGAACCTGTCGCGTCGCCGCATTATGGCGCGACTTTACGTTTTGCAAGGAAAATGGATCGATGCGGTGCTGACCTTCATCACCGGCGGCGCGCGTTCGGGCAAGAGCGCGCGCGCGCAGTGTCTGGCCGAAAGCCATGCCGGAGAGCTGGTCTATCTGGCGACCGCGCAGGCCTTTGACGAGGAAATGCGCGATCGGATCGCGCGGCACCAGGCGGACCGGGACGCGCGCTGGCGCACGGTCGAGTGCCCGGTAGACCTTCCCGAAGCCATCGCGCGCGAAACCGGCGAAGACCGCGTACTGCTGGTCGATTGCCTGACGCTGTGGACCAGCAACCTGCTGCTGGGCGAGCATGATTTCGCCGCCGCGTCCAAGCGGCTGATCGACACGCTGGCGCAGGCCCATTCGCCGGTCATACTGGTCAGCAACGAGGTCGGCATGGGCATAGTGCCCGACAATGCGCTCGCGCGGCAGTTTCGCGACATGGCGGGGCGGCTGAACCAGAAGGTCGCCGCCATCGCCGATCGCGCCGAACTGGTCGTGTCGGGGCTGAGCTTGACGCTCAAGCCCTGACCGGCCGGAGCGCTAGCGTGGCTTACCAGATCGTCGTCAGCCAGTAGAACACCGCGCCAACTGCGGCCGAGGCGGGGATGGTGATCAGCCAGGCGACGACCACCCGGCCCGCCACGCCCCAGCGCACCGCCGAGGCGCGGCGCGCCGCGCCCACGCCGACGACGCAGCCGGTGATGGTGTGCGTGGTCGAGACCGGAATGCCGAACGCGGTGGCGGCAAACAGCATCACCGATCCGCCCGACGAGGCGCAGAAGCCCTGCTGATGCGACAGCTTGGTGATCCGCGTGCCCATTGTCTCGATGATCTTCCAGCCCCCCGACAGCGTGCCCAGCGCGATCGCGATGTAGCAGCTCAGCACCACCCAGCCGGGGACCGCGAACTCGCCGTCGAGCATGCCCTGCGAATAGAGCAGCACGGTGATGATCCCCATCGTCTTTTGCGCATCATTGGCACCATGGCCCAGCGAATAGGCGGCGGAAGAGAGCAGGTGCAACTGCTTGAAGATGCCCTCGGCGCTCTTTGCGGTCGCGCGCATGAACGCCCAGGATGTTAGCACCACCAGCAGGATCGACAGGATCATGCCCATGGTTGGCGACAGGATGATCGCCGATGCGGTCTTGAGTACGCCCGACCACACGATGCCATCCAGCCCGGCGCGCATCACGCCCGCGCCGATCAGCCCGCCGACCAGCGCATGGCTCGAGGAGGAGGGGATGCCCTTCCACCAGGTGACGACGTTCCAGAACATCGCCCCGACCAGCGCGCCGAAGATCACCTGCGGATTGACGATGTCGACCTGGATGATGCCCTTGCCGACGGTCTCTGCCACCTTGAGCCCGAACACCCAATAGGCCGCGAAGTTGAAGAACGCGGCGAACACCACCGCGTGCACCGGCTTGAGCAGCCGGGTCGACACCACCGTCGCGATCGAATTGGCGGCATCGTGCAGCCCGTTGAGAAAGTCGAACGCCAGCGCGAGCGCGATCAGCGCGATCAGCAGCGGCATGGCAATGATGGTGGTTTCCATGGAGGTTGCGGGGCGCTCAGGCGTGGTCGATCACGAGACCGTCGATCTCGTTGGCGACATCCTCGAACCGGTCGACCACGCGCTCGAGATGCGTGAACAGCTCGCGTTCGACGATAAAGCGCAGCGGGTTCGCCTCGCCATGCTGCTTGTAGAGCGCCTTCAGGCCGCGCGCGTGGATCTCGTCGGCATGGCCTTCCATGATCACCAGCCGTTCGGTCAGCTCGTGCAGCCGCCCGGCATTACGGTTGACCTGGCGCAGCAGCGGCAGCGCCTCGACGGTGATCCGCGCGCAATCGACGATGATCGCGGCCATGTCCTTCATTTCCTGCTTGAACTCGGTGAGCTCGTACAGATCGATCGCGCCTGCGGTCTTCTGCATCTCGTCGATGGCATCGTCCATCGATCCGATCAGGCTGGTGATCGCGCTGCGGTCGAACGGGGTGAGGAAGGTGCGGCGAACGGTCTGCAGCACCTCTCGGGTGATGAGGTCCGCCTCGTGCTCGCGCTCGGTGAGCTCCTGGATGTGATCGGCCATGCCCGGCCCGCCGCCCAGCAGCCGTGCGAGCGCGTTGGAGCCCGACAGCAGCGTCAGCGCATGCGCCTCGAACAGCTCGAAGAAATTGCCCTGCTTGGGAAGCAGCGCCTGAACCCACTGGAATACGGCCATTTTCGGAGAGGCTTTCTGTGTGCCGAGAACAAATCCGCTTTTGGCGATGCGCCGGTCGGATTCGCTGGCGCGGAAGCGCCGGATGAGTTCGGCAAGCTCGGGCTCGTCGACCAGCTGCGCGGCTTCCTCGAGCGAGAACCACTGCCGCTGGCGCTGGTCCTGCTCTTCCCATTCGTCGAGCAGATCGGTCACCGAAAAGGGAAACACATCGACATCCACGTTCAGCGACGCGCCGTTCTTGCGCTTCTTGCGATAGCGATAGCTGCCAAGCGCGGTCGGGCAGGCCGCGCCCTTGACGCCTGCCTCTTCCTCGGCCTCGTGCGCGGCGGCGGCGTGCGGCTGCAGCCCGTCGATCATGTTGCCTTTGGGCAGCACCCAGCGCCGGGTCTCGCGCGAGGTGATCAGCAGGATGCTGACCGGTGCGGTGACGTTGTCGCGGTCGGTGCGATAGGGCAGGGCGGCAATCTGGCGGATGGTGGTTCCCCTGGGCGGTCCGGGTGGGTGAAGGTCAGGTTCGGTGCGCCGGGCCTTCTGCTGGCAACACCGGTGCAGTGCCGCGCCGCCGCTGGGCTGCGCAGGCAAAGGTTCGGCAATGTCCCTCTTCCCCCGGTCCGGATATCTTATGCATCACGCCGCCGCGGACGGATGGCGCGTAATAAAACGGTCACATAACTGTAATGTTGGCGTCTGCAAAGTGCTATTGCGACGGACCGCGCCGATGGGGGGCGCTCGGCAGATAGGCGGTCAGGGACGCGCCGGAGGGTGATATCGCTCGAATCGCCCAAGTGCTACGAAGCCCGCCGAGATTCCGGGCGAGCTTTCGGCGAGCTGGACGATGTCTCCTGCGCACAGCAGCGCGCCGGAGGTGCGGGTGATCAGGATCTGGTTGCGGTTAAGCAGGCTCGCACCCCGGCGCACGCGGTTGATCAGCAGTTTGCGCCCGCTCATCTGATAGACGATCCCTTCGCCTGCCAGGATGCGGGTGGAGCGCACGCGGTGGAGCGCGATGCACTGGGTGCCGGTTTCGCCGTCGCTGTCAGAAGCGTATTCGACTGGCGGCACGAACCACATGTCCTTGTCGGCGGGTCCCGTGGCATCCGCCTTGCCTGCCAGCGCCAGCATCACTGCAAGTGCGCCAAGCTGCGTGCGCAGATAGGGCATGGGACCTGTCTCCTGCTCGCCCGGCGTTCAACAAAAGGGCACCTTGAGGGCTGGAAGTGGTCGCGACCCGGCCCTCAAGGTGCAGCCGGTCGATGGGGGGCACCATGACCGGATAGAACCGACCGGGGCTTGGCCGGTTCTGCCGCTAAGACGCCGCGCCGCCGCCACACCCGCATGGATGTGCGAAAAAAATGCACACGGGGACAGATGGGGTGCGGGTTCTTGCGCGCGGCGGCGTCTGGGTGCATGGGCTGTGCCCGCATTCCTTCCGCTGCAGATGTGATTGCCGTATCCTATGTCCCGCCAAGGCCTCGAAGCCGTGCTGATCGCCGAACGCGAGCCGTTGCTGCGCTTCCTGCGCGCCCGCGGCGCGGGCGAAGCGGCAGAAGATGTGCTGCAGGAGCTGTGGCTGCGGCTGGCCAATCTGGATACCGGGCCGGTCGCCGATCCGCGCAGCTATCTGTTCCGCGCCGCCAACAACGTGATGCACGACCGCTATCGTTCGGCACAGCGCAGCCGCCAGCGCGATGCCGACTGGCTTGAGGTGCAGGGCGGCACCGGCGAGGCATCGGACGCGCCGCTTCCCGATCGCCAGCTGATCGCGCGCGCCATGCTTGATCAGGCAGAAGCCGTGCTGGCAGCAGAGGGTGCCCGCGTGCTGCAGGTCTTCCGCCTGTTCCGCATCGAGGGGGTCAGCCAGCGCCAGATCGGTCAGGATCTCGGGGTCAGCCTGAGCGCGGTGGAGAAGGATCTGCAAAAGGCCTATCGCGCGCTGATGGCCTGGCGGGAGACACTCGATGTGGATTGAGCGCAGCCGTGACGTCTTATGGCCAGGACAGACATGATGACAGACACTGGTGACCATATCCGCCTCGAGGCGATCGACTGGGCCATCGCGACCCAGCACCCGGATTTTTCCGATTGGGACGGCTTTGCCCGCTGGCTGGAAGCCGACCCGCGCCACACTCTTGCCTATGATCAGGCGCTGGCGGCGGCGGGGAGCGTGGCAGATCTGGCCGCTCAGGCTGCGCCCGCCATGCCTCGTGCGGCCAATGACGAAGAAGTCGGGCCGCGCCAAAAGACCGTGCGCCGCCGCTGGATGATCGGTGCGCTGGCGGCCAGCCTGCTCGCGGTGATCGCCATCCCGGCCTGGCAGATGCGCCCGGAGCCCTATACCGTCACCACCGCGATGGGCGAGACGCGGAGCATCGATCTGCCCGATGGCAGCATGATCGTGATCAACGGCGGTTCGCGGCTCGGGCTGGATCGCGGCAACCCGCGCTTTGCCCGGCTGGAGACCGGAGAAGCGCTGTTCGAGGTGCAGCACGACGCGCGCGACCCGTTTGTCGTCGAGGCGGGCGATGTCCGGCTAGTCGATGCCGGAACCGCTTTCAATGTCGTGCGGACCGGCAGCGATCTCGATGTCGCGGTTTCCGAGGGCGTGGTGATCGTCAATCCCGAGCGGGAAAATGTTCGCCTGCCCGCAGGACGCCGCGTGGTCATGGCAGGCGCAGGCGGCGGGATCATGCTGTCCGATATCGCGCCCGACCAGGTCGGCAGCTGGCGATCAGGGCGGCTGAGCTTTGCCGGCACCAGCCTGGCCGCCGTCGCCGCAGCATTGGAGCGGGGGCTGGGCACGCGCATCCTGGTTCACCCCTCTATCGCCGCGCGCCCGTTCAGCGGGGTGGTGCAGATCAGCGGCAGGGGCGCAGGCGCGGTGGCAGCGATCGCGCCGGTGCTGGGCACCCGCGCGGTGCGCCGGGCCGATGGCTGGGAGCTGGTGAGCGACGATGCGCTGCCTTAGCCTGACGATGCTCGCGCTGCCGCTGGCGGCGCTGGCATCGCCCGCGCAGGCCGAAGCGCCGGTGTGGATCGACATCGCGGCGGGCAGGCTGGACACCGCCATCATCGCCCTGGGGCGGCAGGCGGGAATCAGCATCGGCCTGACCGACCGGCAGATCGGCGCGCACCGGGTGCGCCGTTTGCGCGGCACCATGACCACGCGCGAGGCGCTCGACCGGCTGCTGCAGGCCAGCGATGCCCGCGCGGTGCGGCTGGCGGCCGATCACTGGCGCATCGTGCGCGCGCCGGTCACCGCGAGGCGCAGCGGCGCGCCGATCCGCCTCGCAATGGCCGTGCCCTCGTCCTTGCCCGAACCGATCCACGAAATCGTCGTCACCGCGCAGCGCCCGCCGCCCGAGGCGCTGACTCGCGACACCTTTGGCTACATCCGGCTGGAGGGCGACTTTGCGCTGGGCGAGCAGGGCCGAGGGTCCGATGCGCTGGTCGAACGGCTGCCCACTCTGGGCTCGACCCAGCTTGGACCGGGGCGCAACCGGCTGTTCCTGCGCGCGATTTCGGATTCAAGCTTCAACGGCCCAACCCAGGCGGTGGTCGGCCAGTATCTGGGTTCGGCGCGGCTCAACTACAACGCGCCCGATCCGGACCTGAGGCTGGTCGATCTCGCCACGGTCGAGGTACGGCAGGGGCCGCAGGGTACGCTTTATGGCGCGGGCACGCTGGGCGGGGTGATCCGGCTGCTCCCCAACCTCCCCGATTCGCGCGACTGGCAGGCAGCGCAGTCGCTCTCGCTCGCCGCCACGCAGAACGGCGATCCCTCGTTCGATGGCAGCGCGATGCTCAACATTCCCGTCGTCGAGGGGGCGGTGGGCCTGCGCGCGGTGGTCTATGGCGCGCGCGACGGCGGCTATATCGACGACCGCCTGCGCGGGCGCAACGATATCAACCGCGTCGATACCGTGGGCGGGCGCGTGCTGGCGCGGATCGAGCCGGGTGCGGGATGGACCATCGACATGATGGCCGCTGCGCAGGATATCGACGGGCGCGACAGCCAATATGCCGACCGGCTGGGCGATGGCCTCGACCGGGCAAGCCCGTTCGCGCAGCCCTTTCGCAGTCGCTTCCGGCTGGGCCAGCTGGCGGTGGGCAAGCAATGGGACAGCTTCGAGCTGCTCTCGACCACGACGCTGACCGGGCTGGACCTCACCGAAACCTTCGATGCCAGCGTCCCCGGCCAGACGCCCAGCCTGTTCCGCCAGCGGGGCGAGACGCGGCTGGTCACCAACGAGACTCGGCTGTCGGGCGAGACCGCGGGCGGGATCGGCTGGCTGGTCGGCACCAGCCTGCTCAGCAACCGCTACCGCATCCGCCGCGCGCGCGGCGAGGTGGCGCGCGCAGCGGCGATCACCGGGATCGAAAACGGGGTGGACGAAGCGACCGCCTATGCCGATCTCGCCATCCCCGCGACCGACCGGCTGTTTCTCGATCTGGGCGGACGGCTCAGCCATATGCGGCTGTCGGGCGAAGCGCTGGATTCACCCTTCCTCTCGGTCGCCGCGCTGGCACGCAGCAATGCGCGGCGCACCCAGACCGCCTTCCTTCCCTCGGCGGGGCTGCGCTACCGTTTTTCGGACGGTTTGTCGGCGCACGCGCGCTATCAGGAGGGCTTTCGCCCCGGGGGCATCGGCGTGCGCGACCAGATGGTGCGCCGCTACCGCCCCGACACCGTCTCGGCGGTGGAGGCGGGCCTTGCGTTTTCCGCCGATACGCTGAGCGGCGACGTGACGCTGGCCTATACCCGCTGGCGCAACATCCAGGCCGATCTGATCGATGCGGACGGGCTGCCGGCGACAGAAAACATCGGCAACGGGCGCATCGTCACGCTGGATGCGACGCTGGCCTGGCGCCCGGTGAGCGCGGTTTCGATCGAGGCCTCGGCGGTCTGGGCCGACAGCCGTCTGGTCACGCCAGCGGCGGGGATCTTCGTGCTGCCGTCCAACCGCGCGAACTTCGATTTCGCCTCGATCCCAGCAGGCGCGGTGGTGGCAGAGACCAATGACCTGCCCAATGTCGCGCGCTTTTCCGGGCGGCTGGCGGGCAGCTATCGCGCGTCGCTGGGCGCTGCGGGCGATCTCAGCATCAGCGGATCGCTGCGCTATGTCGGGCGGTCGCGGCTGGGCATCGGGCCGGTGCTGGGGGTGCAGCAGGGCGATGTGCTCGACACGGGCGTTTCGGCCAGCCTGGCGCGCGAGCGCAGCACCTTCTGGATCCAGGCGACCAACCTGTTCGATGCCCGCGGCAACCGCTTTGCGCTCGGATCTCCGTTCACCTTGCCCTGGGGCGAACAGACCACGCCGCTGCGCCCGCGCACCATCCGGATCGGCGCGGACTTTAGCTTCTGACAGAAATTATCCATATTTCTCAGAATTTTGCTCCGAATATGCGCAGCCTTTCGGTGAGTGCCATGCGGGTCTGATTCGTCCGCAGCGTCTTGGTGAGTGAACCCACACACTTCCCTGAAAGACCCTGAAAGGACGATCATGCGCCTCTTGCTGGCTTGTACCTGTTTGACTCCCGTATCGCTGCTGCTCCCCCAGGCTGCGGCGCTTGCCGAAACCAGCGTGACCACCGCGCGTACCACGCCGATCGCCACCGCCACGGCCAACAATGCCGCTGCCGACAGCATCAAGATCACCTCGGCTGGATCGATCAAGCCTGCATCGGGAGGCGTTGCGGTGACGGTCAACAGCAACCACAATGTCACCAACGAAGGCACCATCCAGACCACCGATGCGAGCAATTCCGCCGGGATCGTCGCGGTCGCGGGGACCAGCGCGACCATCAGCAACACCGGCACTATCACCATCGACGAGACCTTTGCGCCGACCGACACCGACAATGACGGCGATCTCGACGGACCGTTTGCGCAAGGCCAGAACCGCTTCGGCATCCGCACCCTGGGCGCGCTCACCGGATCGGTGATCAACGCTGGCACCATCACCATCGAGGGCAATTCGAGCGCGGGCATCAGCCTGGAGGGCCCTTTGACCGGATCGCTGACCAGCAGCGGCTCGGTATCGGTGCGCGGCGACAATTCCGCCGGAATCCGCGCCGGTGCGGTCAGCGGCAATGTCGCGCTCACCGGCTCGATCGCGACTGTCGGCGCGAACGCCATCGGTGTTGCGCTGACCGGGCCGATCGGCGGCGCGCTCACCGTGCAGGGCAGCATCACCTCCACCGGCTATCGCAGCGCCACCCCGCCTGCCGATGTCAGCAAGCTCGATGCCGACGATCTGCTGCAGGGCGGCCCGGCGCTGCAGGTGGCAGGTTCTGTCGCAGGCGGCATCCTGCTCGATGTACCGCCGCCCAACACCAAGCCCGATGACAAGGATGAGGACAAGGACGGGATCGAGGACGACAAGGAAGGTACCGCGACGATCACGTCGTTCGGCCCGGCCGCTGCCGTGCAGATCGGCTCGGCGACCGCCGCGGTCGCCATCGGCGCGGTGGGCGGCAGCGCGGCTGCGGGCAACGGCCTGGTGATCAACGGCCGCATCCTGGGCAGCGGCGTCTATAAGGATGTCGCGGGCAACGGTCTGGTGATCGGCGGCCTCGGCCAGGCCACCACGATCACCGGCGGCGTGCTCAACAACGGCGCGGTCTCCGCTGCATCGAACGGAGGCAACGCCACCGCGATCCGCATCGGCGCGCTCGCCAGCGTGCCGGGATTGCGCAACACCGGCACGATCGAGGCGGGTGGCGGCTCGGTTGCCGCCAACCAGGTGCGCGCGGTGGTGATCGATGCGGGCGGATCGCTCGCAGGGATCACCAACAGCGGCAGGATCACCGCCAACGCAGCGGGCGAGGGTTCTGCCGTCGCGATCGCCGACCTGTCGGGATCGCTGCGCACGATCGAGAACAGCGGCACGATCAGCGCGGTTGCCGCCAAGCCCGCAGCGGGCCGCGCGATCGCGATCGATCTGGCCGCCAACACCAGCGGTGCCACCATCCGCCAGAGCGCGGCGACGCCCACGGGCAAGCCTTCGATTACCGGCGATATCCGGCTGGGATCGGGCAGTGATCTGCTCGAGGTGTCGGCTGGCACGATCACCGGCGCGATGCAGCTCGGTGCGGGCAGCAACCGGTTGCTGGCGAGCGGCGAAGCGCTGCTCACCGGCGATGCGACCTTCGGCAGCGGCGCCGATACGGTGCAGCTGGCAGGCAAGTCGGCGCTGGTCGGCAGGCTGGACCTGGGCGGCGGCGCCGACACGCTCGCGCTCTCTGGCTCCGCGCAGTTCCGCGGCATGCTGGCGGGTGCCGGGCAGGCAGCGGTGACGGTTGCGGGCGGATCGCTTGGCATCACCAGCCCCGGAACCGTGACGCTGGGCTCGCTCGCGGTCACCGACCAGGGCATGCTCGGCGTGACCATCGACGGCAAGGCGGGCACCGCGACCCGGCTCGACGTCGCAGGTGACGCCAGCTTTGGCACAGGCTCGCGGCTGGGCGTGACGTTGGTCAATGTCAGCCAGTCTGAAGGGACCTACCAGATCCTGTCCGCAGGCCGGCTGACGGGCAGCGCCAATCTCGTCGCCTCCAGCATCGCGCTGCCGTTCCTGTTCAAGTCAAGCGTGACGGGCAATGATGCTGCGGGCACCGTTGCGGTCGACATCAAGCGCAAGACCGCCACCGAGCTCAGCCTTTCGGCCTCGCAGGCGCGCGCCTATGATGCGGTGTTCAAGGCGCTGGACAGCGATGCGCAGGTGGCAAACAGCTTCCTGTCGATCGCCAATGCCGAGCAGGCGGGCGCCGCGGTGCAGCAGATGCTGCCCGATCACGCCGGGGGAACCTTCGCCACCGTGACCCAGGGCTCGCGCGCGACCGCGCGGTTCCTCACCGATACCGCAGCGCCCTATAGCGATCAGGGCGGCTGGGGCTTCTGGCTGCAGCAGACCGTTTGGGGCAGCGAAAAGGCCAACCGGGGCACCGCCGCATTCGACACCAGCGGCTGGGGTGCAACCGGCGGGGCCGAGATCAAGGCAGGCGATGTCGGCAGGTTTGGCGTCTCGCTCGCCTATCTCAACGGCAAGAACGACGATCAGGACACCGGCAACGAGGTGCGGTCTGACCAGTATGAGCTTGCGGCGCACTGGCGCGGCGACTGGGGCCCGCTGCGCGCCTTTGCCCGCGGTTCATTCGCGCAGATCGACTTTGAAGGCACGCGCCGCTTCGCCTTTGCGCAAGGCACCAATGTGATCGAACGCAATGCCCGCGGAACCTGGTCGGGCCAGCTCTACAGCGCCTCGGCGGGGCTGGGCTATGAGGCGAAGATCGGCAGGCGCTTTGCGCTGCGGCCTTCGGCCTCGATCGACTATTACCGGCTCGACGAGGACGGCTTTGCCGAGACCGGCGGCGGCGATGCGTTCAACCTGACGGTGGACAAGCGCAGCAGCGACGAGATCGCGGTCAACGGCACGCTGGTGGCGGGCTATGACCTCGGCAGCCTGGCAGCGGACGCGGTGTGGCTGCGTGCCGAGATCGAAGGCGGGCGCCGCCAGATCATCGGCGGCTCGCTCGGCGCGACCACCGCGCGCTTCAAGGGCGGCGCGGCGTTCAGTTTGCTCCCCGATGCGCGCAACGATGGGTGGATCGGCGGGCTGAGGCTGGTCGGCGGACAGAGCGGCTTTTCGCTGGCGGGCGAAGTCGGCGCCGAGGAGCAATATGAGAAGATTGCCCTCAACGCCCGGGTGTCGCTGCGCGTCGGCTTCTAGCGGCTGCGCCTATCCGGCGTGGCGCCTGAGAAACGCATCGAACAAGGCCGGCCATTGCCCTGCGGGAGCATTGGCCGGCCCGATGCCGAAGCCATGCCCGCCTTCCTCGAAGTAATGCGTTTCGACCGGACGACCGGCGGCGAGCATCGCGTCCATGAACAGCGCGCTGTTGGGATAGGGCACCGCCGTATCGTCGAGCGCGTGGACCAGGAAGGTGGGCGGTGTGGCCGCATCGACATGAAGCGCCGGTGAGCGAAGCGCGATGCGGTCAGCGCCGGGCGACGGGCCCAGCAGCGTCTCGGCCGACAAGCCATGGGTGTGCGGCGCGCTCGCGGCGATCACCGGATAGATCAACCCCGCGCACATCGGTCTTGCGTCCAGACTGTCCGCCGCGTCGCGGTGAGCATAGACCTGTTCCTCGCTCGCGGTGATCAACGAGGCGGCGAGGTGCCCCCCGGCGGAAAAACCCAGCACCGCAACCGTGGCCGGATCGATCGCATAGCTCTGCGCGCGCGCGCGGATGATCCGCATCGCCCTTTGCGCATCCTGCAGCGGCACGTTCCATCGCTCGGCCCAGCCCTCGCCAGGCAGGCGGTAGACCAGCACGAAGACGGTATAACCCAGCGCGGTCAGCACCCGGGCGACATCGGTCCCCTCGTTGCGGATCGAAACGAAATTATAGGCGCCGCCGGGGATGGCCAGCACTGCGCGGCCATTGCTCTTCTCTGGCCGGAAGACACGCATCTCGGGGCGCGCGACGCCGGTGATGAACGCCGGATCGAGCGTGGCCGATCGGACCGGCGCGCTGGCGGGGGCACCGGGCGGTGGGCCATCCCACAGCGCGATCGATGGCGCTGTGGTCCATTCGGGCGGCAGCGGGCCGGTGCCCTGCGGGATCTGCAGCGCCTCGCGTGCATCGAGTGCGGGCACGTTCATCAGCAACACTCCACTCGCCAGCAGCATCTGCCTGCGGTTGACCTGCCAGCGCATTGCGTTCTCCCGCGGATCGATGCCGGGGCATCGGGGTGGTTCGTCCTTGCTATCATCGTGGCACGCTTGATCACAAAAGAGAAGATTGCGCAATCGATTGCTCTTGCCTAAGGTCGCCGACAAGCGTTGCCTGCAAGGGCGACGGACAAGGGGCGAGGGTCTTGCAAATATGCCTTTTGACGGGGGCAGTGGCGGCTTCCGGGTGACTGAACTGCGGTGCCCGGGCGGCATCCCCTTCGGAATATGGTGTAACGTTTACGCGGGGGCAGGCCCCTGCTGCGGCTGGCAAAGGGAATTTGGAATATGGTAACCGGTGTGGGCACAACAGACGAAGCGGTTGTGCTTGCAACATCTGTTGCGCCAACCGTCTGGACCGCGGGCGATCTGGCAACGCTGATGCGCGACCCTGCCAACACCATTCCCGCCTTCGCGCTGGACAGCAGCGCGCGAGTTCCGGGTTTCGATCTGTGGGACATGTGGCCGGTCGAGCATCAAGATGGCCGCCTGCCGCGCTTCGATGGCGCCGCTTTGTGGATGGTGCTGGCAGCCACCGTCGAGCCCGATCCCGATTCCCGCCACATGGTCGCGCGCATCTATCTTGCCAGCGAACGCCATGGCCGCTGGACGCTGCACCAGCCGGTGTTTCCGGAAGGCTTCACCCCCGGCGACCGCGAATGGTCGGGATCGGCGGTGCTCGACGACACAGCCACGCGGCTCACCGTCCATTTCACCGCCGCCGGGCGTCGCAACGTGCCCGGGCCCAGCCTGGAGCAGCGCCTGTTCGAGGCGAGCTGCAGTTTTGCCGCCACCGATGGCGGGATCATCCTGTCCGACTGGTCGGCACCGCAGGAAACCGTGGTCGCCGACGGGATCGACTATCAGGTCGCCAACCAGACCGAAGGCCGCGGCGGCGAAATTCTGGGCTTTCGCGATCCGGGCTATTTCCGCGATGCTGCCACGGGCGGCGCCTACCTGTTCTTAACCGGATCGTGCGCGCGTTCGTCCTCGCGCTGGACGGGCAATATCGGGGTCGCGCGGCAGGACGATGCCGGCGGCGCGTGGCAGATGCTGCCCCCGGTGCTCAGCGCCGCGGGCGTCAACAACGAGCTCGAACGCCCGCACATGCGCCAGCGTGGCGGGCACTACTATCTGTTCTGGTCGACCCAGGCGAGGGTGTTTGCCGAGGGCATCGTGGCGCCCACCGGGCTGTATGGCGCGGTGGCGCCTTCGCCATTGGGTCCGTTCACGCTGCTCAACGGCACCGGGCTGGTTGCAGGCACCCCGCCCGAATGTCCGGCGCAGGAATACAGCTGGTGGGTGCTGGACGACCTGCAGGTGATCGGGTTCGCAGACTTCCCCGGCATCCGCGACATGGGGCTGATCGTCGACGCCGCGCAGCGCCGCGCGCATTTTGCGGGCTACCCCGCGCCGTTCTTTCGCATCGCGCTCGACGGCGCAACGGCGCGGGTGGTCGGCTGACGCCAGCGCTTGGTGTCAGGTCGATCCGCGGATGATCAGCTGCGGTTCGATCTGCTGCGAGACGGTGTCCTCGCCCGCAATCCGCCGGAACAGCGTCTCGGTGAGCAGTTGCGCGCCATGGCGCAGCTGCTGGTCGATGGTGCTGAGCGGCGGCGCCATATGCTCTCCGATCGGCAGGCCGTCATAGCCGATCACCCTGACGTCTTCGGGCACGCGCTGGCCCAGATCGCGCAGCGCGCGGATGACGCTGATCGCGGTGACATCCGATCCCGCGACGATCCCGTCGGGCATGTGCGGCAGCGCCGCGAGCTTTTCGCGGACATCGGCATAAGCAGCGTCGGGCTCGAAATGGGTCGGGATTTCCTCGAGCGGTGCCAGTCCCGCGTCGATAAGCGCGGCGCGTGCGCCATCGGCACGCTCGCCGAATTCGGATCCCTTGATCGGCCCGGCATAGGCAATTCGGGTGCAGCCGCGCTCGACCAGATGCATCGTCGCCATGCGCCCGCCCAGACGGTTGTCCGAGCCGATCGAGCAATGGTGCTGATCGGGCGAATGCCCGCCCCACACCACCATCGGCTGGTAGCGCCGGGATACCGTCTCGATGACATGGAACTGGTCCGATTGCCCCACCACGACGATGCCATCGACCCGCCCGCTGCCGATGAAGCGGTCCATCCAGCGGTCGTTGCGCGGCAGCACGCGCGAGAGCAGCATGTCATAGCCGTTTTCGGCAAAGGCATCGGCCAGAAAGCCGGTCATGGTGTTGAAGAACGGGTCGGACAGGTGCTGCAGCGCCTCGTGGCCCAGCGGAACCAGCACGCCGATGGTCATGGTGCGCTGCGTGCGCAGGTTGCGCGCGGCGATGTTGGGCTGATAGCCCAATTTCTCGGCAAGCGCGGCAATGCGCTTGCGGGTCTCCTCGCTGACGCGGCCCGATCCGGTCAGCGCGCGCGAGGCGGTCGCCGTGGAAACCCCGGCGAGTTCGGAAAATTCCTTCAGATTCTTGACGCTGACCATCGGATCCTTCGTATCCGCCCGTGCGGTGCGGGCAGAGGCTGCTGACACCCCGCACACTTCCTACACGCCGCTGCGCATCGGGCCAATGGCCGATATACCATTACTTCAGGCTGGCCCGCTCGGCCGCGTCGATTTCCGCGATCATGCGCGGACTGGTGTCGAGCCGAAGCGATGGAAACCGCCCGGCTGTCACCGGCTGCCAGACGGGCAGCGCGCTGGCGCTGGGCACGCCGGTGGCGGCAAAGGCGACCAGCGCCTGCGACATCTGCTTGGCCAGCGCGCGCGCGGCGCTCCCGCCGCCAGTCATCGACGCGCAGGCGGCGGCATTGTCGAACCAGAAGGGGATGTCGAGGCAGTGGAACGACCGCGGCCGCCCCTCCAGGATCGGGGTCGCCCAAGTGAACCAGTACAGATAGGTGGGCGCAGCGTCGGCGGCGATCCGGCGCGCGGCCTGATCGATCACCGCCTGCCGGATGGGAGCCGTCGCGATCCGGCTCCACAGGTCGAACGCAGGGGCATCGGGGTTCGCGGCGCGGAAGGCGCGCACTACCGCATCGCCGCGTCTGGGCGCGAAGCGTTCGGCGCGCGCGTGCAAGCCCTGCTCGGTCATCGCCTCGACCTCCGGCTGGTTGATCCCGGTGACGAACTCGTTGAGCGTCGAGCCGATGATCAGCGGCACCTTGGGATCGGTCAGCGGCACGCCGGGCGCGCCGGGTGTCGGCAGGATGTTGCGGCCATCGACCACCGGCGCGAAGTTCAGCATCTGCGCGATGCGGCGCACGTCGATGAAGCCGTCGAACCCGGGGTTGATCTTCGCCATGACCTTTTCGGCGGCTGCGCGCAGCGTGGCATAGGGCAGCGCCTGCAGCGCCGCGATATCGCCCCTGGCGATCCCGAGCTGTGCCAGCAGCAAAGCCGAAAGCTGTGCGCTGCGATCCGGCGTGTTGAACATCGCGAACGATCCGCTGAGGATCGCCGCACGGTGGAACAGCCCGCGCGCGGCGGGCATCGCCATCAGCGCGGTGACCTTGGCACCGCCGCCCGACTGGCCGAAGATGGTGACGCGGTCGGGATCGCCGCCGAAGCGCGCGATGTTGTCGCGTACCCAGGCGAGCGCCGCGACGATGTCGAGCATGCCGACATTGCCTGAATCTTCAAAGCCCTCGCCCCAGGACGACAGATCGAGAAAGCCCAGCAGGTTGAGCCGGTGGTTGAGCGTAACCACCACGGCATCACCGGTGCGGGCGAGGTTCTCGCCGTCAAAGGCGGGGATGTCATGCCCCGATCCCGCGGCAAAACCGCCGCCGTGCAGCCAGACCAGCACCGGGCGGCGCGCATCGTAAAGCCCGGGCGTCCAGATGTTGAGACGCAGGCAATCCTCGTCCTCGACCGCATCGTTCCAGCGGAAGATGAAGGCCTCTTCGTCGTTGAACCGTCCGGCGCCCTTGTCCTGCGGAGCGATCGGGCCATAATGCAGCGCCGAGCGCACACCCTGCCAGGGGGCTGCCGGCCGGGGCGGGCGAAAGCGGTTGGCGCTGCCTGTCGGCGCGGCATAGGGCACGCCCTTGAAGATCGTGACCCGCCCCTTGCGATAGCCGCGCAGCCGCCCGCTCGCGGTCCTGGCGGTGACCTGCGCAGGGTCGGTGCTGATTTCGGGATTGGCGGGGTCGGGGGCAGGTGTCTTGGCATCGGCCAGGCTGGCGGATGCAGGACAGAGCGCAAGGCCGGTGGCCAGCGCAGCCCCCGTCATGATCCCGCGACGATCGGGATCGGTGGGCGATGCGAGGCTGGCTTCCTCCGGCTTGGGCATGGCATGGGCCTCCAGCGACGCGGCGGGCGGCATGCCGTCCGTTGCCGGAAGCACGCCGCCCGTAGCTGGTCAGTTGGTATTGACGCGGAAGGTGATGCCGAAGGTGCGCGGGCGGGGCCCGGCCAGCAGCGTCGGGCCGTTGGCAGATGTCGGTCCGCGCAGATCGGACAGGTTGTCGCCGAACAGCCGCACTTCATAGCGGTCGAAGCGCACGCCCAGGCTGGCCTGATACAGCTCGTACGGATCGATCTCGTCGACCACCGCATCGCCCAGCCGCGATCGGCCGATAAAGGTGGCCGAACTGGTGGCGAAGAGTTCGACATTGCCGATCTTGCGCTCGTAGCTCGCATCCAGGCGGAAGTTGTGCTCGGGCGTGTTGAGCAGCCTCAGCCCGTTGGCAATGCGCGGATCGGCACCGGCAAAGGCGGGGCGCACGCGGGTGAACTTGGAATCGTTGATGTTGCCGATGGCGTTGATCGTGAGGCCGGGCAGCGGCGTGCGCCAGGTCGCCTCGATATCGATCCCCTGCGCCTTGCCGTCGCCCAGATTGGCGAACGCCGACAGGCCGATCGAGGTGTTGAAGGCGCTCTGGATGTTGGTGTACTTGATGTCGTACAGGCTGACCGCAACGCGCAGTGCGCCATCGAACAGCGATCCCTTCACGCCCACTTCGAGGTTGCGCAACTTGTCCGGCGTCAGCGAGATGTCGCTGGGCACGCCATCGGCGATCACCGCATCAGCCTGTGCCTGCGATTGCAGGATACCGCTGCGGAAGCCTGTTCCGGCGTTGAAGAACATCATCCAGTCGGGCGACGGATTGATCGCGATGTTGGCACGCCAAGTCAGCGCATCGGGCTTGGCCCGGCTGGCCACCGCAACGCCGTTCGAGATCGAATCCGATTCGCGCTCGTCCTTGAAGTAGCGAAGGCCGACCAGCGGCGTGATCAGGCCGTCGAACAGCTCGTAGCTGGCTTCGGTGAACAGCGCCGCGTTTTCGGTCTTGGTGATCGTCCGCCCGCTCAGCGCAAAGGCCGGGAAGGTCAGGTTGAAGGTATAGAGGCTGCGGGCGTTCTGGTAGAAGATCCCGGCAACGCCCTTGAACGGACCGGGGGTCGAGGTCGCCAGCCGCAGTTCGTTGGCGAAGTTGCGCGCATCGCCGCCATTTTCGAGAACCCCGATGCCCAGCGGCGCGCCGAGGTTGAGACCGACCTGGAAACCGCCGGGAAGCGACTTCTGGTAGGAGGTCGCGTTGGTCAGCGTGAAATCGCCGATCTCGCGGGTGATGGTGTTCGACGCATACCAGGCGCGGCGACGGTCGAAGCCGACGACATCGCCCTGGAAAGAGGCGAACGGCGGATCGAGCGAGTTGATGACGTTGAGGTACTTCTGGTCGGTGCTGAAATACCAGGCGCGGGTGCGCACCGTGGTCTTGTCATCGGCCTGCCACAGCAGCACCGCCTGGATGTCCTTGGCGGTGGCGTCGTTGGCGTTGCGCTCGCGCGGGACACCGGTGGGGGCACCGGCAAAGATATCGGCAGTGCCCGACCGGCGGTCATAGCCGCCGCTGATCCGCAGGCCCAATTTGCCGGGAACAATGGGCACCGAAAACGCCGCCGCACCGCGATAATTGGGATCGCCTGCCGATCGCGTGCCCGACAGTTCGACCTCGCCGGCATAGGTCACCTGGTCCAGATCCGGGTTCTTGGTGCGATAGATGATCGTGCCGGCCGACGAGCCCAGACCATACAGCGTGCCCTGGGGGCCGCGCAGCACTTCCACCTGTTCGATATCGAAATATTGCACCGGCGGCGCGGCCTGGTTGTTGGGCACGCCAAAGGGGGTGTCGTCGAGATAATAGCCGATCAGGCCATCGCCGATCGGGCCGCCCGCGCCCGAGCCGCGGAACGAGAAGATGCGATAGCCCGCGCCGATTTCCTGCGCCTGCGATGCGCCCGGGATCAGTTGGATGAGATCCGAGCCATCGCGGATGTTGCGCTCCTTGAGCGTACCGCCATCGAACGCCTGGATGGCATAAGGCACCTTGTCGAGCGTGACCGCGCCGGTCTTGCTGGCGGTGACGACGATCTCGCCGCCCGCCGGGGCATCATCGTCCTGCGATGCGCTGTCCTGCGCATACGCCGGGACGGCAAACAGCGCCGCAGCCGCTGCGGCGCCTGCAAGCCGGGTGCGCACGGCACGGAAACGGAAACTGGCCTTCATGAGATCCTCCCTAGGTTCTGGTTTTTGCGTAATCGATTGTGCAAATAGTGTCAAACTGGCTCTTTATCGTGGCGCCTCAGCCCGATGCGGCGGCGCGGTCGCGGAAAGCCGCGCCCAGCGCGAGTTTCCACGAGGCGATGAAGGTGCGTGATGCGCGGGATCTGGGGGCGATGAAATCAAAGCCATGATAGGCGCCCGGAACCACCAGCAGCTGGGTCGGCACGGCGTGCGCGATCAGCCTTTGCGCATAAGCGATGTTTTCATCGACGAACAGGTCGATCGCTCCGACGCCGATAAAGGTCGGCGGCAGCCCGGACAGATCGCTGGTGCGCGCAGGCACCGCGCCGCTCGGCACGCGATCGCTTCCGGCGGGCACCCCCAGCAAGCTGCTCCATCCGACCGCGTTGCCTGCCTCGTTCCAGCCGATGGTGCCGATGAACGGCGGCACGCGCCGGGTGGTGCCGGTGCGGTCGTCTAGCATGGGATAGATCAGCACCTGATAGCACAGCGGGACGCTGCCGCGGTCGCGCGCGGCGATCGCCAGCATCGCGGCCATGCCGCCGCCTGCGCTTTCGCCCATCACCGCGATCGAGTTGGGATTCACGCCCAGTTCGGCGGCATTGGCGTGCAGCCAGACCAATGCGGTGTGGCAATCCTCGAGCGGGCCGGGAAACACGGTTTCGGGCGACAGCCGGTATTCGACCTCGACCACCACGCAGTCGAGCTCTTCGGCCAGCTGCTGCGATGCGACGAACGTGTCCTGCATCCGGCCCAGGATGAAGCCGCCGCCATGGATGTGCAGCACCGCAGGGCGGTTGTCGCCATCGCGCCTGGCACCGATCACCGCAATGCTGACCTCGGGCTGGCCCCTGGTGCCGAGGATGCGGCGCATCTCGATGGCGGGGGCAGGTGCGGGCAGTGGCGCGGCGGGTGGCGGGACGCCCTGGCGCATCGCCAATATGGCCTCGTGATCGAGCGGATCGGGCAGCGGGCGCGACATGATGAGCTCGGCGCCCTCGCGCAATTCGGGGTCGACCAGCCCCAGCGGATCGATCTTTGCAGGGGCAGTGCCGGCAGGGATCGCAGGTGTCGCGGCGAGCGCCGCAGCACCCTTGGCATTGAACAGCGCAGGCATGACCGCTGCGCCCAGGGCCGCGATGCCGAACGATCTGCGCGTGATTGTCACCTTCAAAACCCCCTCGCTGAGTCGCCCTTCTTGTGAGGCGCACCCTTTGTGTAATCGTTTTCATACATCTTGCGGCGAAGATTGCAATCGATTACGCACATCCCTGCCGACAGATAAACAGGCAAGGGTCCGAGCAGCGTTGCAAGCGGCCTGAAGGCGATCGGGAGAAGCGAAATGATGGTCAAAGCAATCGCGCAGATGCGCCGTGCGGTGCGGGGGCTGGCAGTCCTGCTGCTCGCAGCGGCGCCGCTGCCGTCAGCACAGGCGCAGACCGCGCCATCTCCACCCGTGAAGATCGACGATGATGGCACGGTGCACGTCCCGGCGATGGCGGTGCCGGTGTCCTCGATGCTCAGCCCCGAGGCGAAGCAGTATCTCACCGACCATCTCAAGGCGATGCAGGATCCGGTGCAGGTGCAGCAGAACAATGGCGTTCCGGTGTTCATGGAGCCCTATCTCGCCGAGGCCAAGGCGATGTTTGCCTACACCTTGATCGAACGCCGTATCGCCGGAGTGCGCGTGTTCGACTATGCGCCCAAGGCCGGAGTCGCGAAAAGGAACGCGCGGCGGGTGCTGATCAACCTGCACGGTGGCGGCTTCATGGGCTGCTTTCCCGCCTGCGCCGAACTGGAGTCGATCCCCGTTGCGACAATGGGCGAAATCCGCGTGGTTTCGGTGGATTACCGTCAGGGGCCCGAGCACAAGTTCCCTGCGGCGAGCGAGGATGTCGCCCTGGTCTATCGCGAGCTGCTCAAGACCTATCCCGCTGCCAATATCGGCATCTACGGCTGCTCGGCGGGCGGAATGCTCACCGGAATGGCCACCGCATGGTTCCAGAAGCACGGTCTTCCGCGACCCGGCGCGGTCGGCATCCTGTGCGCGGGGCTCACCACCTCGGCCAACGGCTTTGGCGGCGATGCCGATTACATGACCGCCGCGGTGGGCGAGGCGCGGCCCGCCCCGCAATGGCCGCCAAGCGGCGATGCCCCCTGGACCGCTCTGCCTTATTTCGCGGGCTCCGACCCCACCGATCCGCTGGTGGCGCCGGGCTCTTCCGACGAAGTGCTGCGCCAGTTTCCTCCAACGCTGATCATCACCGGCACCCGCGGGTTCGAGCTTTCCTCGGCGGTCAACACCCACAGCCGGATGGTGGCTCTGGGGGTCGATGCCGATCTGCATGTCTGGGAAGGGCTGTTCCACGGCTTTTTCTACAAGCCCGACATGCCCGAATCACGCCAGGCCTATGACGTGATCCTCAAATTCTTCGATCGCAATCTGGGGCAGTAGGCGATCAGGCCTGCGAGCCGAAGGCGGTGTGCAGGCTCGACTTCCAGGCCTGGGTGAACTCGCGCGCGATGCGCGCTTCGGGCACCACGAAATCGAAGGCGTGATAGGCGCCGGGGCTGATGTGCATTTGCGTCGGCACGCCCGATGCGATCAGCCTGCGCCCGAATTCCAGGTCCTCATCGATGAACAGGTCGAGCGTGCCCACCCCGATGAAGCTGGGGGGAAAGCCCGCAAGATCGGGGAGCCGCGCAGGCACGCTGCCTGCCGGCACGCCGTCCGATCCTGCCGGAACACCCAGAAAGCTCGACCAGCCAAAACGGTTGGCCTCGGCCGACCAGCCGATCGTTCCGACATGCGGCGGGACCATGCGGGCGCTGCCGGTGCGGTCGTCGAGCATCGGATAGAGCATGACCAGCAGGCACGGTTGAATGGTGCGCGAATCTCGCGCCATCTGCGCCACCATCGCGGCCAGCCCGCCGCCTGCGCTCTCGCCCATGATGGCGATGCGCCGCGGGTCGATTCCCAGTTCGCCAGCGTTGGCGACCATCCATTCGAACGCGGCGAAATTGTCGAGCACCGGGCCGGGAAACGGGGTTTCGGGTGCCAACCGATAATCGACATTGACCACCACCGCGTCGAACTCCGCCGCCAGTGTCTGGCTGAACGAAGTCATGTTGCGCGCGCGGCCCGAGATCATGCCGCCGCCATGGATGTGCAGGATCGCCGGGCGCGGGGTGGAGTCAGGGCGCGCTCCGATCAGCTCGACCGCCACGGCAGGCGCGCCCGGCGGGCCGGGGACCTGCCGTACCGTCACGGAGGGCGCAGGCGCGCTCAATAGCGGCGGCGGCACCCAGGATGCGCGCACCGCGGGTAGCGTCTCGCGGCTGATCGGCGGGAAGGTCTGCGCCAGCATCGCGCGCGCAGCTTCGCGCAGTTCGCCGTCGACCAGCGCCAGCGGGTCGGGCGCGGGGCTCGCCGCCGTGGCAGCGTGGATCAGCCAGCCCGGCACAACGCCGGTCAGCAGTGACAGCGCACCTGCACCAAGTGCGAGCCGGGTCAGATGCCTGCGACTGATATCCATCTGCCTGTTCCTTGCCGATCGGTCCCTGGAGAGCATTTCCTAGGTTCAATTCGGACCGACGCCAAGCAAAGGATGGGGGTAGGCGCGGCCTCGCCAATCGGCCCAATCGGTCCTTTCTATCTCTCTGATGGGCTTTCCTTGTTTGGGAGATCGCGCCGCAGGGATTATTCTGGTCGCCATCAGATCCAGAAGGAGAGCAGCCATGGACATGAAGACAAGCGGAATGGGCGGCAACTGCCCGTTTTCGAACAAGGATGGCGGCGTCAGATCGCTGCTGGGGCGGACCAACCGCGACTGGTGGCCCGACTCGCTGCAGCTCGATATCCTGACGCAGAACGGCACCTCGCCCGACCCGATGGGGCCGGATTTCGATTATGCGCAGGCCTTCGCCAAGCTCGATTATGCCGCGCTCAAGGCAGACCTGAAAGCGCTGATGACCGACTCGCAGCCGTGGTGGCCGGCGGATTACGGGCACTACGGCCCGTTCTTCATCCGTATGGCCTGGCACTCGGCGGGCACCTATCGCACCGCCGATGGCCGCGGCGGATCGAGCAGCGGCCAGCAGCGCTTCGCCCCGCTCAACAGCTGGCCCGACAACGGCAATCTCGACAAGGCGCGGCGCCTGTTGTGGCCGATCAAGCAGAAATACGGCAAGCACATCAGCTGGGCCGATCTGTTCATCCTCACCGGCAATGTCGCGATCGAGTCGATGGGCGGCCCGGTGTTCGGCTTTGGCGGCGGCCGAAAGGACGTGTTCGAGCCCGAGCGCGATGTCTATTGGGGCACCGAGGAAGCCTGGGTCGATACCGGCGCGGAAACCCGCATCAATCCCGAAAAGGGTTGGGAGCTGGAAAACCCGCTCGCCGCGATCCAGATGGGGCTGATCTATGTCAACCCCGAAGGCCCGGGCGGCAACCCAGATCCGCTGCAATCGGCGCGCGATATGCGGCTGACCTTCGAGCGCATGGCGATGAACGATGAGGAAACCGTGGCATTGACCGCAGGCGGCCATGCTTTCGGCAAGGCGCACGGTGCGGTGCCGGCAGACCAGCTGAGCGGCGCGCCCGAGTCCGAGGCGATGGAGCTGATGGGCTTTGGCTGGGCGACCGATGCCGAGCAGATCAACAATGGCCACATCACCACATCGGGGATTGAAGGGGCATGGACGCCCAACCCGACGGCCTGGGGCGGCGACTATTTCCGGCTGCTGTTCAAGTACGACTTCGAGCTGGTGCGCAGCCCGGCGGGCGCGCAGCAATGGCAGCCGATCAACCCCGACCCCGAGGACATGGCCCCCGACGCACGCGATCCTTCCAAGCGCGTGCCGACGATGATGACCACCGCCGACATGGCGCTGAAGATGGATCCGGAATATCGCAAGATCTCCGAACGCTTCCGCGACGATCAGGCGGCGCTCGACGATGCCTTTGCCCGCGCGTGGTTCAAGCTGACCCATCGCGACATGGGGCCCAAGGTCCGCTATCTCGGCCCCGAGGTTCCTGCAGAAGACCTGATCTGGCAGGATCCGGTGCCCGCCGGCACCGTGCCTTCGCAGGCGACGGTCGATGGCTTCAAGGCAGCGATCCTTTCGAGCGGCCACAGCATCAGCGAGCTGGTCAAGGCGGCATGGGCATCGGCATCGACCTATCGCCGGTCGGACCATCGCGGCGGTGCCAATGGCGCGCGGGTAAGGCTCGCGCCGCAGAAGGACTGGGCGGTCAACGATCCTGAAGAGCTGGCAGCGGTGCTGGCGACGATCGATCGTCTGCGCGGGGATCTGTCGATGGCGGACGCGATCGTGCTCGCAGGAAGCGCAGCGATCGAAAAGGCGGCGCGCGATGCCGGGTTCGATGTCAGTGTGCCGTTCACCGGTGGCAGGGGCGATGCCAGCGCCGAACAGACCGATGCCGAGAGCTTCGAGCCGCTCGAGCCGCGGGCGGATGCGTTCCGCAACTATCTGGCGACCAAGCAGAGCGTGAAGACCGAAGAGCTGATGCTCGACCGCGCGCATCTGCTCGGCCTCTCGATCCCGCAGATGGCGGTGCTGGTGGCGGGTCTGCGCGTGCTGGGCGCCAATGCGGGCAACTCTGCGCATGGCGTGCTCACCGATCGGCCGGGGCAGCTGACCAACGACTTCTTCGTCAACCTGCTCGATATGGGCACGGCGTGGAAGGTGGTCGACACCAGCAGCGACGAGGAGTTCGTCGGCACCGATCGCGCCACCGGAGAGCAGCGCTGGACCGCCACCCGCACCGATCTGGTGTTCGGTTCCAACTCGCAGCTGCGTTCGGTGTCCGAGGTCTATGCCGAGCGCGGCAACGAGGCGAAGTTCGTCGATGACTTCATCGCCGCCTGGACCAAGGTGATGAACGCCGACCGGTTCGACGTGCAGTAAGCGCGCGGCCGACGCGCCAAAACGCAAGACCCCGGCGGTGCAACCGTCCGGGGCCTTGCCGTTTCCGATCGCCAGGTTGCGCTGACGTTTCGGGGTAAAGCGTTGTGTCGAAAGGGAACCCATCGGCATCTGGGGCTTAAGGTACGGGACCTCCCGAAAAGGACCCGGCCATGACGACCGACACCAGCCCCGACAATGGCACCGACGAGCATCCCGATACCGTTTCCTATGAGGGATCCACCGGCGGCTGGGGCTCGATGCGTGGGATGGTGCAGACCATGGCGCGCGAAATGTCGTCCCCCGGCGCGCTGGCGACGCTGGCGACCCAGAACAAGACCGGCGGCTTCATGTGCACCAGCTGCGCTTGGGGCAAGCCCAAGCACCCGCATGCGTTCGAATTCTGCGAAAACGGCGCAAAGGCGACGCTCTGGGAGCTGACCAGCCACCGCTGCACGCCCGAATTCTTCGCCGAGCACACGGTGAGCGAACTGCGCGGCTGGAGCGACCATGATCTCGAGCATGTCGGCCGCCTGACCCATCCCATGCGCTTCGATGCGGCGAGCGACCATTATGTCGAATGCAGCTGGGACGAGGCGTTCACCGCGATCGGCGCCGAGCTCAGGAGCATCGATCCCAAATCGGCGGTGTTCTACGCATCGGGCCGCGCGAGCCTGGAGACCTCGTACCTCTATGCGCTGTTCGCGCGCCTCTATGGCCACAACAACCTGCCCGACAGCTCCAACATGTGCCACGAGACGACCTCGGTGACGCTGAACGAGCTGATCGGATCGCCGGTCGGCACCTGCGTGCTCGAGGATTTCGAGGAATGCGACGCGATCTTCTTCTTCGGGCAGAACACCGGCACCAACAGCCCGCGCTTTCTGCACCCGCTGCAAAAGGCGGTCGAGCGCGGCTGCCGGATCGTGACCTTCAACCCGATCCGCGAAAAGGGTCTGCTCAGCTTCACCAACCCGCAGCGCGTCGGCCAGATGCTGACCGGCAGCGACACCGATCTGAGCTGTCAGTATCTGCAGGTCCGCGCCGGTGGCGATATCGCCGCGATCATGGGGCTGTGCAAATATGTGTTCGCGCAGGACGATGCGCTGGGCGGGACGGTTATCGACCATGATTTCATCGCCCAACACTGCACCGGCTTCGACGCCTTCCGCGCCAGGGCCGATGCGACATCCTGGGAGCGGATCGAGCAGGAATCGGGTCTGAGCCGCGCCGATATCGAGGAGGCGGGCCGCGTCTATCTGGGGGCCGAGCGGGTCATTGGAGTCTATGGCATGGGCCTCACCCAGCACGTCCATGGCTTCGAGAACATCGCGATGCTGGTCAACCTGCTGCTGATGCGCGGGCATATCGGGCGCAAGGGCGCAGGCATCTGCCCGGTGCGCGGGCATTCCAACGTCCAGGGCCAGCGCACCGTGGGCATTTCCGAAAAGCCCGAGCTGGTGCCGCTCGACAAGCTTGCCGAGCAGTTCGGCTTCGAGCCGCCGCGCGACACCGGAATGACCACGGTCGAGGTGTGCGAGGCGGTGCTCGACGGCAGCGCCAAGGCGTTCATCGGGCTGGGCGGCAACTTCCTGCGCGCCATTCCCGATCAGGGCCGGGTCGAGCCCGCCTGGGGCCAGCTGCAGCTCACGGTGCAGATCGCCACCAAGCTCAACCGCAACCATCTGTTCAACGGCCGCACCGCCTATCTGCTCCCGTGTCTCGGGCGCAGCGAGGAAGACATCCAGGCGTCCGGCCCACAGACCGTGACGATCGAGGACAGCTTCAGCCATATCCATGGGTCGCGGGGCCATCGCACCCCCGCCAGCGAACATCTGATGTCCGAGACCGCGATCGTCGCCGGTATCGCCAAGGCGACGCTCGAGGCCAATCCCCTCAAGACCAATCCCAAGGTGCGGTGGGATGCATGGACGGGCGACTATGGCCTGATCCGCGACCTGATCGCCGAGACCTATCACGAGCAATTCCACGACATGAACGCCCGGATGTTCGAGCCCGGCGGCTTCTATCGCGGCAACAGCGCGCGCGAGCGCATCTGGAAGACCGACAGCGGCAAGGCGGTGTTCACCGCGCCGCAGATGCTCGCTGCGACCGATATGGAAGATATGCCGGGCCGCTACCGGCTGGTCACGGTCCGCTCCAACGACCAGTTCAACACCACCATCTACGGCTATAGCGACCGGCTGCGCGGGATCGAGGGGACGCGCGATGTCGTGCTGATCAACCCGCAAGACATCGCCGCCGCAGGCCTGGTCGCGGGGCAGCGGATATCGCTGCTGGGCGATGCCGAGGACGGGCATGATCGTCGCATCGACAATCTGGAGGTGGTGCCGTTCGATCTGCCTTCGGGGACGATCGTGGGCTATTATCCCGAGCTCAACCCGCTGATCGCACTGTCGCACCACGATCGCACCTCGAAAACTCCGGCCAGCAAGGCCGTTCCCGTGCGGATCGCGGCGCTGGGCCTTGCGATTTCCTTCGGCCACGGCACGCTGAGCCGGAACACGATCGCCCAGCGCTCAGCAGGGGGCGAGAACGAGGATCGGTAGACCGGCGAAGATGGTCGCGCCGATTGCCGTGATCTGGAGATAACGGGCCGTGCGCCCCAGCCCGGGTGATACATCCAGCCGCGCAGCGCGCCTGGCCAGCAGCGCGATCACCCCCAGCGCGACGAGCCACAAGCTGACCTGCGCAATCTGGCCGGCGGTGCGCGACAGGCCCAATGCGCCTGCGCATTGCGCGCCGTGCAGCGCATAGGCCAGCACGAACCATAACGCCCAGAGCAGCAGCCCCGACAACAGGGCGAGCGCCGTCCTGGTCAGCGCGGACCTGCGCATCACAGCTTGGCCACCGCCAGCGCCAGCGCGCCGATCAGCGAGACCAGCCCGGTATAGCCATGCCACTGCGCGAGCACGCCCTGCGTCGCGACGGCCTGCACACCGATGCGGTGCCCGCGCGCTGCGGCCAGATGCATCGTCACCAAAATCAGCGCGTGCAGCACCAGATAGGCCAGGATCGCGGCTTGCACCGCATGGCGCGCGTGCTCGGCAGGCGATCCGGTCATCATCGCGCCCGAAGCCAGCGCGCCTGCTGCGACCGCAAGCATGCCCGCCCAGGCCAGCGCGCGCTGCCCCGCGGTTGCGGCACGCTGCGACCACAGGCCCGCACAGAGCAGCAGCGCCCCGCCGATTGCGGTAACCAGCAACGCTGCCATCGGCAGCACGCCGTGCGGGTTCTCTTGCACCGCACCCTCCCATCCCGGCGCGATCACCGAGAGAAAGGCGACCGCGAACAGCAACGATGCGAAAAGGCTGGCATTGGCGACAAGCAGCACCGCCGATCCCCACCAGCCCAGGCCGTGGCGATAGAACGGGCTCGCGGGCAGTCCCTCGATCGTCTCGGGCACAGCGGCGGTTGTGCCCTGTATCGGCGCCACCGGCCTGATCCAGCTTGCGCACATCGCCGCGACCAGAACCACTGCAGCGGCCGCGACCCAGTAGAAGCCCGCCAGCATCGCCAGGAAGAACAGGCCGATGGTGAGCGCGGTAAGCGCGGGACGCATGGTGTTCCCCGGCAGCACCGCAACCGCCTCTGCCCGCCCGCTGACCGCGTCGATGATCAGCGTCTCGCGCACCCCGCGCGGGGCGCCGGCGAGCATGCCTTCGCCCATCGCCAGCGTGGTCGCCAGCATATCGAGCCGCGACGGGGTGAGGGTTCGCTCGTCGGTTTCCATGTCCGCGCGGGGCAGAGAGGCGAGGTTGTACGTGGGCGGCGGCAGCCGCATCGCCCAGTCGAGGCTGGTCGCGCGCCAGGGGTTGCGGCGGGTGCGCCGCCCCATGAAGAGCTGCAGCCCCATGTCGACCGCGAACAGCGCGAAGCCTGCGGTCATGATGAACCCGCCCACCGAGGAGATAAGGTTGAGCAGCTCCCATTCGGGATTGTCGGGATAGATGCTGACCCTGCGCGGCATGCCGAGCAGCCCGGTCAGGTGCATCACCAGGAACGTGCCATGCACCCCGATGAAGATCAGCCAGAACGCTGCGGCCCCCAGTCCGCGCACTGCGCGCCGCCCGGTGAAGTGCGGCATCCAGTACGTGATTGCCGCCAGCATCGGGAAGACGAAGCCACCGATCAGCACATAATGAAGATGCGCGGTGACGAACGCGGTGTCGTGCGCCTGCCAGTTGAATGGGATGGCGGCCAGCATCACGCCGGTCAGCCCGCCCAGCACGAAAGTGAGGAAGAAGCCGGTGATGTGCAGCATCGGCAGCGACCAGCGCGGCCGTCCGCTCCACAAGGTGCCGATCCAGGCAAATATCTGCACCGATGTCGGCACCGCGACCAGCATCGAGGCGGCGGAAAAGAACGCCAGCGCCAGATGCGGAATGCCGATGGTGAACATGTGGTGCACCCACAGTCCGAAGCTCAGGAACACCATCGCCCAGATCGCTGCGACGATCATCGCATGGCCGATGATCGGCTGGCGCGCGAAGGTCGCGATCATCACCGACAGCGCGCCCGCGGCGGGGAGGAAGATGATGTACACCTCGGGATGGCCGAACAGCCAGAACAGGTGCTGCCACAGGATGGGATCGCCGCCGCGCGCCGGATCGAAGAACGCCCAGTCGAACGCGCGCTGCACCTCGAGCAGGATCGAGCCCAGGATCAGCGGCGGAAAGCCGATCAGCATCATCGCTGCCGTGCCCAGCATGTACCACGCGAACAGCGGCAGCCGCGTCAGCGCCATGCCCTCGGCGCGCAGCTTGAGGATCGACACGGTGATCTCCACCGCCGCGCAAATCGCCGAAATCTCGACAAAGGTGATGCCCAGCAGCCAGACATCGGCGTTGATCCCCGGCGTGTGCACCTTGTCCGACAGGGGCGTGTACATGAACCATCCGCCATCGGGCGCGACGCCTGCCAGCATCGCCACCAGCAGGATCAGCCCGCCCAGCGCATAGCACCACCAGCCCAAGGCCGAGAGCCGGGGATAGGCCATGTCGCGCGCCCCCATCACCTTGGGCAGCAGATACAGCGCCAGCCCCTCCAGCTTGGGAATCGCGAACAGGAACATCATGATCGTGCCGTGCATCGTGAACAGCTGGTTGTAGATGTCCGGGCCGACAAAGGCGGCGCGCGGGCTGGCCAGCTGGACGCGGATCAGCATCGCCAGCACGCCTCCGATGGCGAAATAGACGATCGCGGTGATCATGAAGCGAAGCCCGATCGCGCCGTGGTTGACCTCGCAGACAAAGCCGCGCCAGCCCGGCAGGCCGCGCCACACCGCGTCGAGCTCGGCATGCAGCGCGGCGGGATCGTGCGGGGTCATGGGCGCCTGGGCAGATGTCTGGTGTGTCGTCATGGCTGGCCCCCGGCTGCCGAGCTGCGCGGGGCGGTGGCCAGCACCTCGAAACGCATCCGGTCATGGCCGACGCCGCAATATTCGGCGCACTGGCCAAGATAGGTTCCGGGGGTATCAGCCTGGATCAGATGGCGGTTGGGCTTGCCGGGAACCGCATCCATCTTGCCCGCAAGCCTTGGGACCCAGAAGCTGTGGATCACATCGGTGGAGACGATCTCGACGATCACCGGCTCGCCTGCCGGGATCACCAGCCGGTCGGTGGTCGCGCCCTGCACGCCATCGGCGCCCAGCGGCGCGAACTGCCAGCCCCATTGCGACGCGGTCGCGCGCCAGGTCGGCAGGCGGTCGTCGCGTACGAACTGTCCTTCGCCGACCCACAAGGTTGCCGCCAGCAGCACGGTGAGCACGCTCATGGGAAAGGTGATGCCCAGCCACACGACCCATCGCCGCTCGGCGCGCGTCCCCGAAGCAGCGTCGTCACCCTTGACCCGCTTCCCCCGCCGCAGCGCGATCGCAAACAGCCCGATCACCAGCGCGAACGCGGCTGTGGCGACCAGAACCATCGCCGAGGTGAACACGAAAACCGATCGCGCCTGCGGGCCGCCGGGATCGAGCGTGGAGAGCGGACCCTGGCAGGCGGCCAGCAGCAAAAGGGAACCGAACAGGCATGCGCGCATTGGAAGAGCTGAACGGCTGCAGGAAAAACGAGCGCGATGACCGAAAAGACCAAGACCCTGCGCTCCGACCCCATTCTTTCGCGCCGCAGCTTCGACGAGACCGAATCGCGGATCGCCTTTGCCAGTCATCCGGTGCACGCGATGATGGTCGCCTTTCCGATTTCCGCCGCGTTCGGCACCTTCGGCGCCGATCTGCTCTATTGGGCCACCGGAGACATGTTCTGGGCGCGCGCCGCGCTGTGGGCGATCGGATCGGGCTTCATCTTCGGCGTTTTGGCCGGCATGGTCGGCACGGTGGAACTGCTCGCGGTCCCGGGCATCCGGGTGCGCGCGGCAAGCTGGACGCATTTCATCCTCGCCATGACCCTGCTGTCGGTGCTGGGTGGCAACTGGGGCCTGAGGCTGGGCGACCCGGTCGGCGCGATCCTGCCTTATGGGGTGATGCTCTCTGCCCTGTGCGTCCTGATGACGGGCCTTACCGGTTGGCACGGCGGCAAGCTTGTGTTCGACTATCAAATCGGTACCCAACGCGGCAGCGACCAGGATTGAGGCTGGGTCATCCATTGCGGCCAATCGAGCGCCAGCACCGGCTTGGCGAGCACCAGCACCAGGATGCCGACCAGCACCAGAAGCACCGGGGCCAGCACCAGATAGGGTGAGGGCAGGCGCACCGTTCCGCGGGGCTCTGCGGTTTGCACGATCATGTGGCCGATATAGGCGTGCAGCACCGCAAGCAGCGAGACCAGCGCCAGCTTGGCGTACAGCCAAGGCTCGAAAATCCCGCGCATCAGGATCAGCACGATTCCGGTGCCGACCGCAACCACCGCCACGGGGGTGAGGAAGCGGACATAGCTGTGATGGGTGAGCTTGCGGAAACGGGCATAGGCCGCATCACTCAGCCCGGGACGATAGCGCCGGAACAGCAGCGGCAGCATGATCAGCCCCACCGCCCACAGGGCGATGGCCGAGATATGCAGCGCCTTGAAGATCAGGGTCGACCAGGTGATCAGCATCGCGCGCCCTCGGCCGGAGCGCCCGCCAGCCTGCCCAGCCGCACGAACGCCAGCAGCGCCATCGGCACCATGCCCGCGGTCCACATCAGCAGGCCAGCCAGTTGCTGGTCCCACAGGGGCGACACACCGAACAGCACGGTGGTGAAGATGTGCTCGGCAAACAGCGGGCGCGGGGCGAAAGTCAGCAGCGCACCGGTAAAGCCCATCGCCATCGCCAGCAGCGCCGGAGCTGCAACCGCGATCAGAGGCCGGGAATCGGTGGCCGGTGCAAACCAGGTCGCCCAGAACTGCCACGCCGCGCCGAGCATCACCAGCTGCAGCGCCCAGTATGCCGCATCCGATTGCCAGGCAAAGCTGTACACGGACGGTACGAACCACGCGGCCAGCGCCAGCGATGCGCCGATCGCCCAAGCCAGCGGATCGCCCAGCCGGAGTTTCGGCCAGCCCAGCGCGAGCGCGGGCGCCAGCAGCAGCATCAGCGCCATATGGTGCGCAACGCGCACCGACAGCAGGGTCGCGGATGCCGCGCACAGGGGAGAGATCCAAAGCATCGCCATCAGCGCGACCGCGGTCCAGCGCTGCGCGCCAAGATTGCGGGGTCCGTGCAGGGCCAGTACCGATACCGCTGCGATCGCGGCGATCACGATCGGATCGAAATTCCAGCTGGTCAACCAGCGATCAGCAGTGGTCAGCCCGCAATACGGCATCGTGACGGATGCTGCGGAGACCATCGTGATTGCATCCCTCGTTCGACTGAAACCCGTGCGGCAGACCCGGCGCGCCAGACAGGGTTACGAGGCAGCCTGCAAGCCGTTCCGTGGATGGCTTAAAAGCCAGCTTGCGGCCGCGGCTGGCCTGTCGTTTTCTCGCCTTTGCAGATGCTGTTGCAGGAAGGATGAATGTCCCCATGATCCGGTCGCGGAACGCGTTGGGCGTCGCTGTAATGGCCTGCCTGGGACATCACGGTCATTTCCAGCTCGGGGATCACGAGCAGCATTTGCCCGCCATTGCCGCTGGTTAAATAGGTGTCGATCGACCGGCCTTGCACCGCGAATGTCTGCCGCCACCAACCATAGCCATGGTCATCCGGCAGGTTCATCGTGGAATGCGCGGCGGCTGACTTGGCCAACCCGGTCCTCGGACGCCAGCTCCTGCCTCTCCACACCCCGCCATCGGCAGAGACCTGCCCCAGCTTGAGGAGGTGGCGAGGCCGAGAGGTCCTGAATGGCTTAGGTTTTTGAAGCGGTCAGCTTGGACCGCGGTCGAGGCGGAGCAGCCAGCAGTTACTTTGCTGAGTATTCGCCCGGGCGAGCACCGAAATGTTCCTGTGCGAATGCGCGCGCTGCGGTTGCAGTTTTGAACAGCTCGTCCTGCAGCAGCGACGTCACCAGGGGGTAACCTTGCGAGTTGTAGCGGGTGGAGCGCACCGTAAGCCGGACATTTCCATCGGCATCCTTGTTGATAAGGAACGGACGATTTTTAGGATCAGTCATTTTTGCCTCCGGAAAACTGAGCTCGGTACAAGGAGCGGGGCAGTGCGGCCGCGTTGACCGCACTGCCCCGCATCAATCATGCAGCCTGAAGATTCACTGCCGAGGTCTTGCCGCGCTGATCGGTTTCCAGTTCGTAAGAAACGGTCTGATCCTTGTCGAGGGTACGCATTCCGGCGCGTTCGACGGCGGAAATGTGTACGAACGCGTCGTCGCCGCCACCATTTGGCGCGATGAAGCCATAGCCCTTGTCGGCGTTGAAGAATTTCACGGTTCCGGTAATCATATGGATAAGCCTTTATCCCAAGTATGACGGGCATGCGCCAACAGCGGAGCATCCCGGCTTCAAGTAGTGCTAGAAAGGGATAAGAGGTGGCATAATGCTGCCGATTATCCGTCGCATGCGACGTGAGCCCCGCTTCTCTACCAACTTGTTCAGAATATGGAAGCAAATTCTGAATTTAATGCGGCCGCGGCGCTGAAGTCTTTTGAAACGAGCAAATGACGGCTCGCCACGACCAGTGTCGGCACCAGCGAAGTGGTGCGGCGCTCCCGCTAGTCCGATGCAAGGTCCGCCAGGCTGAAGGTGGAGGTGACAATGGTCCATTCGTCAAAGACGCGCCGGCCAGCGCGATCGTGTAACCGGATGCGCAGGCCCGGTTCGGTCTTCAAGGCAGCCTCGCCAAAACCGTAGCCGCGCGGGCTTTCCCCTAGGAGATGGCAATTGCGCACCCGGTCGCGGCGAACCACCTTGCATTTCAGCCAGGCCACACCTTCGACACGGGCAGCGGCAGCGCCGGGCGGGTAGAACTTGTTGTCCTTGGAGAAGTCCATGCTTGGCGCCCAGGACGCGGTGTAAACTTTTGCCATCCCCTTGCCGCTCTCAGCGGAGCCGCTGCTCCCTTCGCCTGTTCCGGAGCTGCCATCGCCAGCGCCGGACACGCTCGGCGCGCCCGTATCCACAAGGGCATTGCCTGCATGGGCAGGAATCTGGTCGAAAATGCTGTCCGGGATATCGGCAGCCGCATTCAACGTCTGGGAAAAGTCCGGTAGTTCGATCGGCTCCGGATGGCGCACCCGTGGAAATGCCGGAGGCTCCGGTATCGTGGACGCTGGCCGGGGTTCTGGCTGCCCGGCATTGTCATCCCGGCGCTTGTCTACCCCTTCTGGCTGATCGTACTTTTTCCCGGCTGACTCTGCGATGGGCCCTTCATTCGCGTCTTCTGCGCTGATGACGAAAACCTGCACACTGCTCATGATATTCGCGCGGCCCTCGACAGAGATAAGCATGGGGGCCAAAAATATGCAGCACGTGCAGATCAGGGATAGGGCACAAGAAAAACTTCTCTCGCCAAACCTCATTTCTTGATCGCCGTGAATGAAGCCACCGCCTGAATTGCCCGATGCCATGTACCGATACATCACGTCATTCCCGATTGAAAAACAGGGGCCGACAAGCCGTTCAGAAATGTCTGATTTGTGTCCTCATGATGCCCTTATCGTTCCTCCGTACAGGAGCATGATAACTGCAACAGGTAGCAAGATAGGCTACAGGCCTTGATGGTGAACAAGAAATACTGGCGGCCCGGCGATAGATCAAACCTATCGAAACGCTCAATGGCGGCTGGCATTGCCGATACCCGGCAGCGAGGTTGGCGCAGGTTTTGGTCAGTAAGCGGCCTTGAACTGGCTGAGGCCGCACCGCGCGGCATGATCTGCAAAACGTGCTCAGAAAGGCAATCTAGCCAGGGCACGGGTTTGATGCCAAAAGGCGGTCCGAGACGGCCATGCGCTATCATGCGCTCCAGCCCGACAGAGCCGAAAGACCAACGTTGACCCCACAACTCGAATTGCGCGGGCTCACCAAAAGCGTTCCTGGCGGTCGCGTTCTGTTTCGCAATCTCTCGTTGAGCGTTGCGGCGGGGGAACTTGTCGCCATCATCGGCGAGTCAGGGTCGGGCAAGTCGACATTGCTCAACATCGCTGCGGGGCTTGATGTTCATGATGAAGGCCAGATCCTGATTGGCGGCGAAGACTTGGGCCTGCTCGATGATCGCGGGCTGACCGATTTGCGCCGCCGCCGGATCGGCTTTGTGTTTCAGGCTTTTCATATCCTCCCATATTTGACCCTGCGCCGAAACGTCGCGCTGCCGCTCGCCTTGGCGGCGTGTGACAAAAGCGAGATCACAGCGCGCGCGGATGCGATGCTTCACATGGTAGGTTTCGGCAGCCGGGGCGATGACTATGCGCGCGATCTTTCTGGCGGGGAACTGCAACGCATTGCGATTGCGCGGGCGCTGATCCATCGACCGGCATTGATCCTGGCCGATGAGCCGACGGGAAACCTTGATAGCAAAACGGCCGCGCGCATTTTGCAGCTGTTTGCGGATTCGACGCGGAATTCGGGATCGGCAGGTTTGTTGGTCACGCACTCGGCCGCGGCAGCAGCCATCGCCGACCGGACGCTCGTCTTGACTGAGAATGGGCTGGCCCCCGCCAATGTCTAGCAATTCGATCCGGGCGCTTGCCTGGCTGATCACAGGCGAGGCGCGGCAGCATCCCGGGCGGATCGCGATTGCCGTGATCGCCATTGCCATCGGGGTCGCGCTGGGGTTTGCGGTGCATCTGATTAACGGATCGGCACTCGCGGCATTTGGTCAGGCGGTGAACACGGTCAACGGTGCCGCGGACCTGAAAATCGAGGCGGCAAGCCGTCTTGGCTTTGACGAAGCGCTTTATGCCAAGGTTTTGCAGGTTGAAGGGGTCGCCGATGCCAGCCCGGTCGTCGTGCTCAGGGCAGGGGTTGCGCGCGGCGAGCCTTTCACATTGCTCGGGCTGGATATCATCCGCGCGGCCGAGGTGACGCCCAGCCTGATCGGTGCGCCCGCCAGCGGCCCCGGTGGCGGAAAACAGGGCGGCGGGGGTGATGATGTGTTTGCCAGCGACGCGCTGTTCCTGTCGCAAGCTGCGCTGATCGCTGGAAAGTTGCGCATCGGTGACCGTGTGACGATCAATGCCAATGGGCAGGTGCAGCGGATGACCGTGCGCGGCCTGCTGCCGGCCATTGCCGAGGGGCGACGCGTCGGCATGATGGACATTGCCGCCGCGCAGTGGCTGTTCGGGCGGCTGGGCAGGATCGACCGGATCGACCTCAAATTGACCTCCGATGTGCAGGCAGGCGACGTCCGTTCGCGGCTGATGCCCCTGATCCCGGCAGATGCGATCGTCAGCGACCAGGATGACGACGCCCAACAGAGCGATGGTCTTTCGCGCGCCTATCGCGTCAACCTGACGATGCTGGCGCTGGTCGCGCTGTTTACCGGCACATTCCTCGTCTATTCGACACAATCGCTTTCGGTCACCCGGCGCCTGCAAAGTTTCGCGTTGCTCCGCACGATCGGGATGCAACGCGGCGGGATTGTTGCATTGGTGACAATCGAAGGCGCGCTGGCCGGGCTGATCGGCGCTACATTTGGCCTGCTGATAGGCTTTGGTCTGGCTGCTGGCGCGCTCGATATCCTAGGCGGAGATCTTGGCAGCGGGATTTTCGACGGTGCGCCGCCTGCGCTCATCCTTGCGCCTTTGGCAGCTGCCGGGTTTTTTGCCCTGGGGGTTGCGGCGGCGGTCGGGGGCAGCCTGATTCCGGCATTGCGCGGCGCACGTGCCGCCCCCGCCGTCGCACTCAAGAATGCCGGGGATAGCATCGACCCGCGTGATCATTTGGCCGGCGGGTTGCCGCTCACACTGCTGGTTGCCGGGATAGGGGCCGCGTTGCTGCCTGCGGTGGGACGGCTGCCGCTCTTCGGCTACCTTTCGGTTGCGCTTTTGCTGGCCGCCGGGATCACGGCGATGCCATGGCTTGCGCGTGCGCTGCTTGCTCCGCTAGCCCGTGCATTGCACCGCAATGTGCCGACGGATCTGGCGATCCAGCATCTTCACGGGGCACCGAGCGCCGCCGCAACCGCTTTGTGCGGGATCGTGGCAAGTACGGCGCTGATGATCGCGATGGCGGTCATGGTGACCAGTTTTCGCGGCGCGGTCGACCAATGGCTTGGCGACATTCTGTCGGGCGATCTGTATGTCCGGTCGGAGCCGGGCTGGGGCGGATTTGATTCCGCATCGCAAGCGCGGATGGCTGCGATCCCTGGCATCGCTTCCATCGCGTTCAGCCGGCAAGTGCCCATCGTCCTCGATCCGAGCGAGCCTCCGATGAGCCTGATCGCACGTCCGGTCGGCACCGACGGTGCGGCGCTGGAATTGCTGGGGGAGGAAGTCATGCCGCCGCCTGGCACCACCGCGGTCTGGCTCTCCGAACCTGCGGCGCGTATCCTGGCGGCCGAACCCGGGGATGCGATCCGTTTGCCGATTGGCACCGGCGCCCGCTTTGCCGTGGCGGGCATCTGGCGCGACTATTCGAGGCAGCAAGGCGCGGTGGTGATCGATTCCAGCGATTACGATCGGCTTACGGGTGACAAAGTCCGCGACGATGCCATGGTGCTGATGGAACCCGGCGCGGATATAAAGGTTGTGCAGCGGGCCATAAGGGCTGCAGCCCCGCCGCCCTTGAAGTCGCGTCTGACAATGGCTGAACCTGCAAGCCTGCGCACCCTGGCGCTTTCGATTTTCGATCGCAGCTTTGCGATTACCTATGTGCTTGAGGCGATTGCGGTCATCGTCGGATTGGCCGGCGTTGCGACCACCGCTTCGGCGCAGGCCAGTGCCCGGACCCGCGAGTTTGGCATGCTGCGCCATATTGGCGTCGGGCGCGGACAGATTGTCGCGATGCTCGGGATCGAGGGCGCCTTGCTGGGCGCGGTCGGCGGCCTGGTCGGCGTGACACTGGGCGTCGCGATCAGCCAGGTGCTGATCCATGTCATCAATCCCCAATCGTTCAACTGGACGATGACGACGCGGCTGCCGGTGACGCTGATGCTGTCGGTCATCACGGCGTTGATTGTATCCTCGGCGATCACGGCAATGCTTGCCGGGCGACGCGCCGCATCGATGGATGCGGTTCGCGCGGTGAGGGCCGACTGGTGATCCGCGCAGCATCGCTCAGTCTGGCAGCCCTCGCGCTGACCACTGCCAGTGTCGCGCAGACACCGGGATTGTCTTATCCTGATGTCACGCCGGGCCGTGCCTTTTCCTTTCCAGCCGATCACGGCGCGCATCCGGATTTCCGCACGGAATGGTGGTATGTGACGGGGACAGTCAAAACCTCCAAAGGCAAGGATTTGGGGTTCCAGATCACGTTCTTTCGCACGCGGCCGCGGGTCGATCCCGGCAACCCCAGCAAGTTTGCGCCGAGACAGGTGCTCTTTGCCCACGCTGCCGTTTCGGATCCAGCCATCGGCAAACTCCTGCATGATCAGCGCGCGGCGCGTGGCGGGTTCGGCATTGCCGAAGCCAAGGTTGGTGACGCCGATGTTCGCATCAAGGATTGGCGATTGGCCCGGTTGGCCGATGGTCGCTTTTCGGCGCGGATCGTCGCGCGCGGGTTTGCGCTGAAGCTGACATTCACGCCCACGCAGCGACCGATCCTGCAGGGCGCAGGCGGCTACAGCCGCAAGGGGCCCGAGCCTCAATCTGCCAGCTATTATTATTCGCTGCCGCAGTTGGAGACGACAGGAACGATCACGCGCGGCTCATCGACCGAGACCGTCAGGGGGCGCAGTTGGCTCGACCGGGAATGGTCGTCGCGCTACCTGGGCGGAGCGGCGGTCGGCTGGGACTGGACGGGGCTAAACTTCGACGATGGGGCAGCGCTGATGGCGTTCCGTATCCGGGGCAAAGATGGCCGCAGCATCTGGGCGGGTGGTACATTCCGCCG
The DNA here is from genome assembly GCF_001713435.1 of Blastomonas sp. RAC04. Taxonomy (NCBI): domain Bacteria; kingdom Pseudomonadati; phylum Pseudomonadota; class Alphaproteobacteria; order Sphingomonadales; family Blastomonadaceae; genus Blastomonas; species Blastomonas sp. RAC04. The sequence continues at coordinate 2,661,951 of NZ_CP016460.1, read as the reverse complement.
CACGAACGGAACAGCGGTGACCCTCAAGCCGGGCGATATCACCTTCACGCCAACGCGGACGTGGCGATCGAAGCGGACAGGAGCAACCTATCCGGTGGCGCAGATTTTGACGATCAAGCTGCCTGAGGGCCAGAAGCGCCTGACGCTCGCGCCCATGTTCGCAGACCAGGAACTCGATGCGCGTTCGAGCGGTCTGCCGGTCTATTGGGAGGGGCTGGTCCGCACCGAAGGTGGCCGGGGCTATCTTGAGCTGACGGGATATGCCACTCCGTTGGTCATGTAAGGCGCTCAGGACGACCGATCAAAGGCGTCACGGACAAAATCCCGGCCCAGTCGCAGACCGACAGGATCGACGCTGTGCGCTACACCGTAGGAGACGTGCGTCGTGACTGCGACGCCAAGCCGCTTGAGCTCGCTTTCTGCCATATGCAGCGCCGCAATCGGTACGACCGGATCGGCGGTCCCATGCACCAGCAGCACCGGCGGCTTCGCGAAGTCGGAGTGCGCAAGCCCTGCCGTTGCGGTCAGCATCCCCGAATAGCCGACCACGGCAGCGACCGCGCTTGGTCGGCGCAGCGCGATATGCAGTGCCATCATCGTGCCCTGGCTGAACCCGACCAAGGCCAGGTCCGCCTCGGTCAGTTCATACTCGGCCAGCTTGCGGTCGATGAAGGCGTCGATGGCGGGAGCGGCCGATGCTGCGCCAGCCGCCAATGCCGACGGCGCGAACCCCGACAACCCCCACCACTGGTACCCCGCCCCCATCATTCCGCAGCGCTGGGGGGCGTGCGGCGCAAGGAACAATGTATCGGGAAGCGCATCCTGCCATTGGGGCGCGAGCGAAATCATGTCCGTGCCGCTCGAACCATAGCCGTGAAGCAGCAGCACGATGTTCCTGGGCCGAGTTCCGGTCCGTGGTTTCAGGCTGGCGCCATTGACGATTTTCGACACTGAATATTCTTTCGTGCTTGTGAAGGGGTCGCCTGTCGATGGCTGTTATTCTGCCTCGAGCGACCAAACCCGAACGTCCTGACAGGTCGAAACGCAAGGCCCATTGGGACGCTACAGCCGGGCGGCCTTGGTGCAAAGGGTTTGGCGCGCTTGATCAAGGTGGCAGTATTCGTTTTCGGATCGAAATTCCAGCTGGTCAGCCAATGATCAGCGGCGGTCGGCCCGCAAGTCGGCTGGTGGATGCCGGAAAAACCGGCTGTCGGTCTGTTTGTCTCGCGCTGGTGCTACGTGACGATGGACTTCGCACAACCGGCACGCGCCCCCTAGCGCTCGACCAGCGACACGGCTGCCCTGCAGCAATTTCGCCCCTCGGCCTTGGCTGAATAAAGCGCCCGGTCAGCCGAGCTCAGCAACGCCTGCGGCATTCCGATAGAGCCGCCATGGCTGGCGCGCGCGGTTGCCGACCCGATACTGACCGTCAGCACCTGACCGCTCGAGCCTGCATGACGGATCTGCAGATCCTCGACCGCCTGTCTGGCGCGCTCGGCCACGATCGTGGCGGCCTGTGCATCCGCTTCGGGCAGGATGATGGCCAGTTCCTCGCCGCCATATCGGGCGACGGTGTCTCCGGGGCGCTGCACCACCGATACCAGTGCGTTGGCGACGCTGCGCAGGCAATCGTCACCGACCTGATGGCCGAAAGCGTCGTTGAATGTCTTGAACCCGTCGATATCGGCGAGCAGAAGAGACATCTGCGATCGCGCGCGCGCCGTGCGCTTCCACTCCATCAGCAGCGTCTCGTCGAACGAGCGCCGGTTGGCCAGCCCCGTCAGCCCGTCCTTCAGCGCCATGGTGCGCAGCGTATCTTCCAGCGCCTTGCGCTCGGAAACATCGCGCATGATCACCGCCCGGTTGCCCGGGGCGCCGGTTTCGGTCTGGTCCATCAGCCGCGATGCGACTTCAACCCAGATCAGGCCGCCATCGCCCTTGATGACGCGCACTGTCACGACGCTGTCGTCCGCCTTGCCAGAGACCACCTGGTGAGTCGCCTGCGCGATCAGCGTGAGGTCTTCCTCCAGCACGAACTCGGCAATGTGATGCCCGATGATCTGGGTGGTCGGACGGTTGAACAGCCGTTCGGCAGACGGTGAAATATAGCTGAAGGTCATGTCGGGGCGAACCTGCGCGATCACGTCGCGCGAGTATTTCGCGATCAGCTGGAGGATCGTTTGTTCAGGACTGATAGGCGGTGCGCGAGATGTCATGTTGGTTTTCCGGCCGCATGTGCCCCCCATGCAGTGAACAATGGGCTTCAGCCCCTAACGCGCCATTAACTTGCACGTCACCAAAGCCGCAGGCGTGCGCCACGCGGTGGTGACACTGCATGCTGGCCCGCATGCAAGCGCCAGGCCTTCTGGCGTATGGCGGGCGATGTGCGCGTCTTGCGCTGGTACCCCGGCAGGGGCGATGCCGCAACCGGGCAGGGTTAGTACCCCCTGACCGGCTGCGGCGTATGGACCCGCAGGTCATTCGGGGCCTGGCTCGGCCTGGGCTTCGCCCGGCCGGGCATCTTTTGCCGCTGCCTTGAGCTGCCCTGAGGACATGGCCGTGACCAGCACATCGCCGTTGCCGCTCAACTGGCTCGCGGGCACCGGGACGATGCGGTCACCGATCTCGACCATCACCATGTCCGCAGTGCCATTGGCTCCGGTCCGCACACTCTGCACAAATCCTATGGCACGGCCCTTTGCGTTCGTCACCGGCATCCCGGCGAGCGTTGCAGGCCCGGTTTCGCCCGAACCGGTCAATGCCCCGCTGCCATTGGCCGAGCCACCCGCGCTGCCTGCGATCGCGCCTGCGTTGCCCGCGAGCGAACCACCGGCATTGCCTGCAAGACCGGCAACCGCTCCGATCTGGCCGGTAGCGCCACCTGCGGCGGCCTGCGCGAGGCCAAGTTGCTGCACTGCACTCTGGCGGGCACCGGCAACGGTATTGCGCGCCGAGCCAGCGCCGCTGCGCGCGATTTCGCCCGCCCGGTCGGTTCCGATCAGCGTCGCCTCGGCGCCGCCATTGGCGCTGCCCGCGCCCGACCCGCCGACCGCGCCGGCGATGCCGTTGCCCAGCAGTCCGCCAGTGCCTGCAAGATTGCCCGATCCGCTGGCGCTGCCACCGCCATCGGCGGCTACGCGGCCGCTGCGGGCATCGACTTGCCGGCGCGCGCGCGCTTCGCCGCGGGCCTCGCCGCTGGCGTTGCCGGTTGCATCGACCGAGCGGCGGGTGCGTTCCACGCTCGCGTCCAGATCACGGGTCGGCCGCTCGATCGTGCCGCCCAGGGTGCCGCCCAGCGTTCTACCGAGCGAACCGCCCAAGCCTCCGCCCAGGCCGCCACCGCCCAGGCCGCCGCTGCCCAGCAACTGCGCCTGAGCTGGAGCGGCCATGAGAATCGCTGCAACGCAGCCCATCTTCAGAACATGCTTCATCGTTGATCTCCTTCGCTTGCCGGATGCGCCGGAACGGCATCCGCTGGAGAGACAACGAGGCGGCTCGGGTAATCCATCCCCGGCCGGGAGGAATTTGTCAGCGGCCGCAATCGCCACAGACCAGGCCATGGCCATAGACCGGGTCGCGGCCCTTGCGCCCCAGATCGCGCGCCTGGCCTATCAGGCCGCGCACGGCGGTCTCGATTCGGCCGGGGGCAGGGGCGGGGTACAGCTGCGCCAGCCTGCCTGCGACCAGCGGCGCGGCAAAGGACGTGCCGCGCACCGTGACGCTCTTACCTCCCCCTGCGGCGGGCGCCAGGCTGCGCCCTGGTGCTGCGAAGGCGACATGCTTTCCCCGTCCCGCCTCGGGCAACACCCGGCCGGAGGTATCCACACCGGTCACCGCGAGCACACCGAACTGTGCTGCCGGAAAGGCTGGCGGCGCCGCCGGGCCATCATTGCCGACGGCTGCGACGATCAGCGCACCCTTGGCCTGGGCCCGCGCGATCGCTGCATGGACCAGCGCGTTGTCCGGTCCGACCAGGCTGATGTTGATCACGGCGGCCTGCTGCCCGCTGAGCCATCCCAGCGCGCGTGCGATTGCCGAGGCGGTGCCGCCCGTGGCATCGGTGCCATAGACATCGGCAGCATAGAGCGCGCTGCCCGAACCCGCCGCGCCCAGCGCCAGCGCCGCCACCGCGGTGCCATGGTCGCCCGCGCGGGGCGCGCCGGTGGCAAAGCCCTTCTGCACGACCCGTGTGCTGAGGCCGGGGAGTGGGCCCACGCCGCTGTCGATCAGGCCGATCCGCGCGCCGCCGGGCCCGCCTGTCTGCGCAGCGGCCAGCGCGCCGAGAGATGCTGCGGGCGGAAGACCGCCACTGGGGAAATAGAGGTTGTCCGCTGCTATCTCGGCTGCGGGCATCAGCGCGGCCAGCTGGCGCTGCGCCTTGCCGAGCGGCAGTCCTTCGGGAAGCGCGAAGCGGACAAAGGTCAGGTCGAGCTCCGCGATGACCTCTTCGTCGATGATGCGGTACCCTGCCGCAATCGCTCTGGCCCGGTCGGCGCCCGCCACCCCCGTCGCCAGCAGCACGCCGCGCAGGGCAGGCGCGCGCACCGCGTCGAACTCGACCCGATCGCGATGGGTGCGGACAAAACCGGTCAGGCGATCAAGCCTTGCCGAGCGCAGTTGCCGCGCCACCGCATCGGGCGACAGCCGATCGAGGTCGAGAGTGTCGAGCAGGGGCCGTGCAAGCCCGTCGATCCCGCCGCGCGGCGTGGGCAGCGAAGGCAGCCCGATCTGGGGCATCGCCGCCGCCGGAAGGGCGACCATTGCCACCCCCGCCATGACCCTGCATATTTTTGCCATCATGCTGCTGCGTCCCTGCCAGAGGCCATCCCTCCGCCTTGTCCTTGCACGAATTTTTCGTGGTCCGGGGATGAAACGCATCAACCGGGACGTTTCATCCGCATGAACCACAAAAAATGGCTGACCCGATGCGGCATGGCAACCGCCGATGTGGAGCGCGAGAATGGCATTTGAGCAAGATCTGGTTGCCCTGCTGCCGCGGTTGCGACGCTTTGCGCGGGGGCTTGCCGGTCATCACGCCGATGCCGACGACCTCTGCCAGGCGGCGGTCGAGCGTGCTTTGGTCGCACGTCAGCAATGGCAGCCGGGAACACGATTGGATAGCTGGATGTACCGCATCACCCGAAATCTCTGGATCGATCGCCATCGCGCGAATGCACGGCGCGGCCCTACTGCCAATATCGATGACGATGCCGTGCAGATCGCGGATGACGGCCATCGGCGGATGGAAGCGCAACTGGAACTGGGCGATATCGATCGCGCCATGGCCAGGCTGCCGCCCGAACAGCGCGAGGCGGTCGTCCTGGTGCTCGTCGAGGGCTACAGCTACCGCGAAGCCGCCGACATCGCCTCGGTTCCAGTCGGAACTCTGACCTCGCGCCTGGGGCGCGGGCGCGAGGCTCTGGCCAATATGCTCGGAGAAGCCGCATGACCTTCGATCACGATATCATCATGGCCTATGTCGATGGCGAGCTCGATCTGGTCACCAGCCGCCGCATCGAGCGCGCAGCAGAGCAGGACCAGGCGCTGGCGGCGATGATCGCGCAGCAGCGAGCGCTCAAGACCAGGCTGAAGGCGCATTTCGACCCGGCGCTCGATGAACCTCTTCCCGAGCGGCTGACCCGGCCGCTGGAGGTCGCCGCCATTCCAGTGTCCGATGCCCGGCGCCGGTTCGGCTGGCCGACCTTCGCCGCGATGGCCGCGAGCCTTGCGCTGGGGCTGGTGATCGGCCCGCGCCTTCTGGCCCCCGACACGGCACTCGAGACGGCAACCGGCGCTGGGCCGGTCGGGGTCCGGGGCGAGATGCTGGTTGCGCAAGGCGGACTAGCTGACGCGCTGGATCGCCAGCTCGCATCGGCCCAGCCTGCGTCAACCGATATCCGCATCGGCCTCACCTTCCGCGACAGGCAGGGCGCGGTCTGCCGCAGCTTCGACAGCGCCGCCATTGCCGGGATCGCCTGCCGCCAGGATGATCGCTGGGCGCTGCGCCAGGCGGTGGCCGGTTCCGCGCAATCCACCTATCGCCAGGCGGGTGCGAGCGATCTGCTCGCAGCGGTCGATGCGATGCGCGCGGGCGATGTCGCCGATGCGGCAACCGAGCGCGCCTGGCAGGCGGGTGGCTGGGTGGCGCCTCGTCCGGGCCGGCCGGGCCGCCGCTGATAATTCTCCGGCAGCGGGATGAAACGCGGCGCGCGCGTCGTTGTCCCTTCGGAACGTCAACGCCAATGAGGAGAAGTTCGATGAAGTTGCTTGCCGTCGCTGTTTGCCTGGTTTCGCTCGGGGTTCCTGCGCTGGCCACCGCACAATATTCCACCGGCCCCGAGTTCCCGTTGCCGGCCATACGCAGCGAACCGATCTCGGAGGTCTTCAACGCGCAGTGGTTCAACTATCTTGCCAACGTCAACGAGGCAGACAAGGAGCTCAACCACGACCTGCGCCGCGCCAGCGACCGCGAGGACATCGCCGATGCGTGGGAGGAATATGCCGTCGAACTGGTCGATGCGGACAAGGACTATGTCAAGGCAATGCGCAAGCGCGGCTACCGCGTCGGCCGCGTCTCGTTGCTCGCCAGCCGCAACTGAGCGCCGCCCCGCTGCGATGTGATCGCCACGTTGCAGCGGGTGTCTTTGCTGACGAGAAGGAGCCATTGGCGGAGACGGAGGGATACACATTAATTAAAGTAAAGAACTGAAAATAAAGATATTATATCTATCTTGATTGTAAGTTTTCCCACAAATTTTCCCACACTTCCTGATTCAAGGATGCTGCGTTTGCGGATATGAGTGACGGCGAGGTTCTCTCCGGCTCCCTCGTGTGCCTGGCGATCTGCCCCCCGCTGATCCCACAGTCATAACAAGAGTCTGCCGGTTTGATATTCGTGCTCGCACGCCGGCGAGCTTGTGCGGGCGTGCGGTTCCCCAGGGATAAGTGTGGCCTGACGTTGTTGTGGTCGTAGCGCCAGACCGCCAGCTTTCGCTGGGCATCGGCAAGTCTGTCGGACAGCTCCTCGTTGAGCAGCTCGTCGCGCAGTGAACCGTTGAACGATTTAATGAACGCATTCTGCTGCGGCTTGCCTGGATCGATGCAGTGCCACTCGACCCGGTTCTCGCTCGCCTACCTCAGAATTGCCCGGCTCGTAAACTCCGTCCAATCGTGCTGATGATGCAAGCCGGTTTGCCATAGAGCAGCACCAGCGTGTCCAGCTCCCGGGCAACCCGAGCGCCAGAGATGCTGGTGGCGCCTAGCAAGCACAGTTTCTCACGGCAGGCGTCATCGTTGATCGCCAGGATGCGCAGCCTACGTGACTTGCCGAAGCTGTCTGCCACAAAGTCCATCTACCAGCGATCGTTCGGACGCACCGGCACAGGCATCGGCGTCCGACTGCCGCGTGCCCGCTTGCGACTGCGCCGTCGCCGCACCGACAAGCCCTCTTCGCGATAGAGTCGTTAGAGCTTCTTAGGGTTTATCACGTGGACCTTGCGTTCGAGTATGACGGCGACACGTCGGGGACCGAAGCGGCGGCGCTGAGCGGCAATCTCGCGCATCTCCCCGCGAATCTTGGCATGGTCACCGCATGCTGCTTCTCCGGGAGGAACCTCGGATCGCCGGGGGTGACCAACTCATAGTCACGCGAGTCAGCGAAGCTAGATGCATCGCCTCCCTCAGCGAGGGTGAGCACAGCGGCATGTATGTCAGCGAGCGCGAGCGATACAGCTCGCCAATGAGAATTGGATCTGATCCGCGGATCACCATACCGGCCAGCGGTTCGGCAGTGCCGCAACCAAAGGCCTTACAGAAGGCCTCACTCGGTCACTCGCACACCCGGATCAAAATCTTCTTACACCGCGGGTGGCAACTATAGAGGTCCTTAGCCTAACTGCAAAAAAGCCGAAAAGACAAGCGTGGGCCTTACCAGACGGCAGGCGTTGCCCTGCCTTCCATCTTGCTCTTCCTGACATCACGCGTCCCAAAGGACATGGATGGCGTCCGGTCCGCGCAGGTTGAGGCCCCTAATTTCAGGATGTGGAAACGCCGGATCAAATCGCAGATTTGGGAGGTCCAGCATCGCATCAAGGGCGACCTCCATCTCGGCCTGTGCCATGTGCATTCCCATACACATGTGCGGGCCGAAACCAAAACTCAGCAACGGCCGCATCGGACGCTTGAGCCACAGTCGGTCAGGGGCTTCATACACTTGCGGATCGCGGTTGGCGGCGGTGATTGCCAGAAGCACGGCGGTTCCCTTGGGGATAGTGATGCCGTCAATCTCCATGTCCCGCGCGGCAATCCGCCCCAAGGCGCCCGCCGTAGGATCACGGCGCATTGTTTCGGTCACAGCCTTTGCGATCAACGTGCGATCCTGTCGCACCTCTTCGAGTACATCCGGATTTTCGAGCAGTTGCACCATCATGTTGGCAAAGCTGCGCGTCGTCGTCTCACCCGCAGCAAGCAGCAGCATGCGGATATAGGCGGTGATCTCTTCGTCGGTGAACATCTGGCCCTCATGCTGCGTCTGCATCATGTAGCCCAATATGTCTTCGCGCATCTCGCCGCGGGCGCGATAGGCCTGCACCACGGGCAGCAATGTGTCGTACATGGACTGTCCCGCAACCATCGACTGCGGCACCGTGATCTTTGCAAGCTCTGGGTCGGACTGCGGCGCTGCCACTACCTGGATTGCCCAGCTGGCAAGGTTGGCGAGCAGATCCTTGTCATCTGGAAAGCCGAAATAGGCATAGATCGCGCGGATCGGGAACGGCAGCGCGAATTCGCGCAACAGATCGGCCTTGCCGTTGGGGCGCAATCGGTTGACGAAATCGTTCATCACCACCGGACGGATCAAAGTATCGATGAGCTTGCGGATCTGCGGGCGCATGAACGGCTTTTGCAGGGTTGAGCGGAATGCGCCATGCTCGCTTCCGTCCATCGCGGTGAGCAGCATGTTGTCGACTGCTGCGCCGAACCCGTCCCCGACGATGTAGCTCTGCCAGTCAGCAGGGTTCATCAGTACCGCGTGAATGTCCTTGTAGCGGAACAGGCTGACGATGGGCCTGCCGGTCATCATGTAATCGGCCATGCTCGGCACCTGGTGCTGCTGCAGGATATCGCCGTGCATCACCGGGCAGGTAGACCGCTTTTCGGCGAGCATGGGATAGGGGTTGTTCGGAGCCTTGCCGGCATAGCCGTTGGTCACCAGCGAATAATCGGCGACCATCTGGTCGAGCGGGTCTAGCTTTACGGTCATGCTGTGGCTTTCTGGTTGGGACAGATGGCAAGCCTGTTTCAGACGGTTTTGCCCGACCGAAAACCTGTCGTGCGGTATGGCCGGGCAGGAACGCGAATGGACAGTTGCCGGAGGTAGGCGCCGCAATACATTGTTGTCGCTCACCTATCCTTTAGCAGGTCCGCGCGCCACCTTAGCTGCCAAGACGGCAATAGGACAAATCGACAACAGACGAGGTTTTTATGCTGGGTGTACAGGTAACCGAGGCTCCGCCGCATGTGCCTGCCGATCTGGTGCGCGACTATCCGATAAAGATGGGCGGATTGGTCGAGGAAAACCCCTTCGATCGCATGATTCCCGAAATTCACCGCACAATGCCGCCGATCTTCTATGCGCTCGATGCCTATCCGGGCGGAACGCCGGCCTGGATCGTGCGACGGGTCAAGGACCTGCAGGCGATCTATTACGATACCGAAAGCTTCTCCAACAAGGATTTTGCGCCCTTTGCGCTGCTGGTGGGTGAAAGCTGGAGCTCGCTGCCGGCCGAAACCGACCCGCCCATGCACGGGTTGTACCGCAAATGGGTGAACCCGCTGTTTTCGCCCAAGGAGATGAACAAGCTGGACCGCAAGATCCGTGACTATGCGCGCGACTATTGCACCGCGATCAAGGCCAGGGGGTCCTGCGAATTCATGGGTGAGTTTGCATTCGAGTTTCCGATCAAGGTGTTCCTTGAACTGATGGGGCTGCCGCAGGAGATGACGGCGGAGTTTCTCGAATGGGAAATGGGGCTGCTCCACACCAACGACCTGGCGGTCATCGCAGCCAGCACGCGCAAGGTGGTCGATTATCTGCGGGGCGAGATCGCTGATCGCAAGGCCAATCCGCGCGACGACCTGATCAGCTACGGCGTGACGATGCCGATCGATGGGAGGCCGCTGACCGATGACGAACTGGTCGGGTTCACCTTCAACTTGTTTATCGGCGGCATGGATACCGTCTCGACCAACATGGCGTGGCAGTTCCGTCATCTGGCCACCCACCCTGAAGACCAGGCAATGCTGCGCGCCAAGCCGGCGATGATCCCCGATGCGATCGAGGAGATGATGCGCGCGTATCCGGCGGTCACAACCTTCCGCACCTGCAGCCGCGAAGTGACGATCGGCGGGGTGACTTTCCAGCCGGGGGACAAGATCGCGATGCCGACCAGCCTGGCGGGGCGCGATCCGGAAGAATATCCCGATGCCGACAAGGTCATACTGGGCCGCAAGTCTCGCTATCTCAGCTTTGGCTATGGGCCGCACCTGTGCGTCGGCATGCATCTGGCGCGCCGGGAAATGCGGATCGCGCTGGAGGAGTTCCTGGCTGCGATCCCGCCCTTCCGCATCCAGGATGGGTGCACCGTCAAGACGCATACCGGGGGGATTTTGCAGCCGGAGACACTGCCGCTGGCTTGGGATTGACGGCATGGACTTGGCGGCGTTGTTCGGCTCGGCGCGCACTTTCAACGCCTATCAGGAACGCCCGGTGCCCGAGCCACTGCTGCACCAACTGTATGATCAGCTGAAATGGGGGCCCACGGCTGCCAACAGCTGCCCGGCGCGTTTCGTCTTCGTGACCTCGGAGCAGGCAAGGGCGCGGCTTCTCGCCTGCGTCAATGCCGGCAATATCGCCAAGGTCGAATCTGCACCCGTTACCGTGATCATTGCCGCCGACACCCGCTTTTTCGACCAGATGCTCACGCTCTTTCCGTCGCGCGATTTCAAGTCGGTGTTCGAAGGGAAAGACGCGGTTATCGCTGATCTTCTGGCGCGCAACGTGCCGCTGCAGGGCGCGTACATGATCATCGCCGCGCGCGCGCTCGGGCTCGACTGCGGGCCGATGTCTGGGTTCGATGCCACTGCGCTCAACGCAGAATTCTTCCCCGATGGGCTCTGGCAGGCCAATTTCATTTGCACTTTGGGCTATGGCCGTAAAGACAGTGTATATCCGCGCAATCCACGGCTGCCCTTCGACGAGGCATGCCGCATCCTTTGATTGAAGAGGTGTCTGCATGGCGAGTTTAGACCCGGGCCGGCGCGATCCCCTCGATGATTTCGAAATCCGTCAGATTACGCTGATGGGCAGGACCAAGCGGGTCTACGTCGCCGGCACTGGTCCCGCGGTCATTGTGATGACCGAAATTCCGGGGATCAGCCCGTATGTGGCGCGCTTTGCCCGCTGGGTGCGTGATGCCGGCTTTACCGTGTATATGCCCTCGCTGTTCGGCGAGGACGGCGTGCTGCCGGGCAGCGGCAAGGCGATGCTCACATTGGCCCGCGTCTGCATCAGCCGCGAGTTCAGGGCGTTTGCCAGCAACGACACCAGCCCCGTCGTGCAGTGGCTGAGGGCGTTGGCGGCGCAGGCGCATGGCGAATGCGGCGGCAAGGGAGCAGGCGCGATCGGCATGTGCTTTACCGGCAATTTCGCGCTGTCGATGATGCTCGAAAAGGCGATGCTCGCGCCGGTCATGTCGCAGCCATCGCTGCCGCTCAACAACCCGGCCGGTATGGCGATCGACCCTGCAGACCTCGCGGCGGTCAAGGCGCGGATGGAGGCGGAAGACCTGACCGTGCTCGGTTATCGCTTCGACGGCGACAGCTTCTGCCGCGCCGAGCGGTTTGCCGCGTTCCAAAATGCGCTGGGCGATCGCTTCATTGGCAAAGTGCTGCCCGATTCAGCGGCCAACCCCAATGCCCCGCTCAAGACGCCGCACAGCGTCGTCACCCTGCACCTGATCGATGAGGCTGGACAGCCCACCGTTCAGGCACGGGATGAGATACTCGCGTTTTTCCGGCACCGGCTGATGCCCGATTAGAAGGCTCCCGGTGGCGAGATCATGTCGCCGCCGGCAATGTTGCGTCCGTATATTTCATAGCCGATGGTCGGGATGTTCTGGATGTGGCGCAGCCCCATCGAGACGTCCTTCCAGTAGCGGCTGATCGGCTTTTCAGTCGAGAATGCGGACGATCCCGCCTGGAACATCAGCGATTCCGAGGCGCCGTGCACCAAGGTGATCATCTGTGCACACTGCGCGCGGTGGCGGGCCTTGTCCGCCAGGGTAAGTTCCATCTCGCCGCGCGCGACATTGTCGAGCTCGCCGACCAGGTGGAACAGGATCAGCTTGGCGGTATCCAGCTTGGCAGCCGCTTCACCGAGATCGCGCATATACGAGCCAGAACCAGTGCGTGGGCCGATCGTCGTGGTCAGCACGGGCTTTTTCGATTCGCCGGTGACGATCTCGAGCATCGCTTCGACCGCGCCGATCAACTGGGCGATGCCAGTGGTGCGGACCACCGGAACAACGGGAAGAAGATCGGTTGGCGCACCAAAGTTGCGCTTGGTGCGATCGATCTGGCCGGCGCGCTCATCCATTAGCACCATCTGGGCGTCGGGGATGAAGACATCGGTGGCGATGCTGGTGTCCGACCCGGTGCCCTGCATGCCGGTGACATACCAGCTGTCCTTGATCGTGAGGTCCTTGAAGGGAATGTAGCACATGCTGATCCCGGGGACGACGGGGCCTTCATATCCTTCGAGCACGACACCCTGCTGGGCCCAGACCGACTGGCGTGAGCCGGAGGTATATGGCCAGGCCCCGTTGATGATCCAGCCACCATCGACCTTGCGGGCCTTGCCCGGGGGGTTGTAAGCGCCGCAAACCGTGGTCGGGCCGTTGGCAAAAACGATATCCTGCACGCTGTCTGGAGCAAGGCTCGTCACCCAGCTGGTCCCGTTGATGATCTGCACCACCCAGCTGATCGCGGGGTCACCCTTGGCGATCTCGATCTGCATGCGGCAAAAATCGGTGAGAGAGAGGCCGACGCCGCCCAGCCGCTTGGGCAGCAGGGCATAGAGGATCTTGTTATCGAACAGCGCTTTCTCGACCAGCTTGGTGGGAGAACGCTGCATCTCGCCGTCTTTGGCCTGCTCCATCAACAGCGGCCGCAGTTCCTTGGCCTTGGCCACCATGGCATCTGCAGTAGCCTTATCGGCAAACGTGGAGAACTCTTCGGTCTTGATCATTGCTAGACTAGCCATTGTTGCTTCCTTTCCGTGCCGAGTTTTGGGCGTATGTCGCGGCAATCCTGAGTGCCCATTTTTCGATGTTTTCTGCGGTGTCATCCCACAGGCGGTTCCATTCCGGACTGGCCGGTACCAGCAGCGTGCTCAATTGGCTTCGCACCAGCGTCTCGACGATGGCATCCCGGTTGATCGCTTCGTCCAGCAGCCCGTCGAGATAGTCGAAGCTAGGTTCGAGCGCATCGAGCACCGCCTGTTTGTAGCGGGTGAAGCGGCTGCGAAAAAACGACAGGTGGAAGGCGGGCTCGACCTCGAACACCCGATCGGGCGAATTCTCGTTGGTATAGCGACCATAGAACCGCATCACCGCCTTGAAACGCTCCATCGGGTCGTCGATGCCAGCTCCTGCTTCGCGGATCCCTGTCTCGAAGCCGACGCAGACATATTCCGCCACCGCGACAAGGACCTCGTCCTTGTTAGAAAAGTAGCGATACACGGTTCCGCGCGAAACTCCGCTGGCATCGATGATGTCGCTCATCGACAGGCGTTTGACGCCGCGGCTGGCAATCGCATCGAGCGCCCCGCTCATGATGCGGATCACGCTGGGTGACAGCTCCACCTCGGGGGCGGGCTCGGGCTCGATCTCGGTGGCGATCAGCCTCATGCTGCGCTTCCTTCGAGTTCTTCCAGGTTATGCGGGACGCTGACATAGCCGGGAAGGTTCTGTCCGCCATCGACGTTGATCATCTCGCCGGTAACGAAACGCGCCATGTCCGATGCCAGGAACACCACGACCGGGCCGATATCCTTTTCGGGATCGCCGGCGCGCTTGAGCGGATTGGAGGCGACGACAGTTTCCATGAAGCCGGGGACCTCGTCGACCAGCTTGGCAAACACCTGCCCCAGGCCAGTCGGCGCAATCGCGTTCACCCTGATATTGTACCGACCCCATTCCACCGCCGCGCTGCGGGTCAGCCCCACAATGCCCAGCTTGTTTATGTTGTAATCGCTGTGCAGCCAGGCGCCGGTCTGCGCGTCGATCGAACTGAAATTGATGACGGAGCCTCCTCCACGCGCCTTCATGTGCGGGAATGCCGCCTGCATCGCCCACCAGTTGCCCCATATGCCGATCTCCAGTGTACGGCGCAGCATCTCGTCGGTCTTATGTTCCAGCAATACGCCTGCCGAGAGCAGCGAGGCATTGTTGACCAGAATGTCGAGACCGCCGAAGGTATCGACCGCCTGCTGCACCATTCCAACCACGTCTTCCTTGACGCCGGAATCCGCAGCGATGCCGATGGCCTTTGTGCCAAAGTCCCGCTCGATCTCCGTCGCAACCTTGGCGGTTGCAGCACCATCTCGCCCGCTGATCAACAGCGATGCACCCTCCTTCGCAAGGGCTCGCGAGATGCCGTGGCCCAGACCCTTGGCGCCGCCGGTAACGATGGCAACCTTGCCTTCGAGCAAACCGCTCATGCGAACTCTCCCACCCTTTGATCCATTTGCGTGCGTTGACCGCATTTGTTCCCTGTCAGCACGTAGCCATGCTCTCTTCCCGCCGCGTCGACGTAGACATGGCAACTGCCTTCCGCATCGTCTTCCAGAAGCGTCCAGACCCCTTCGACGGATAAGGGAGGCGGCAGCAGATTGATCGGCAACAACGTTGTCTTGACCTGCACCGAAAGTGGCGGGAACCGGATGCTGGTGGGCGTGCCAAGCGCAGTCGCGGCAATCGCCCGCGCAGCGGCCATGATGGGCATGACATACGCCGACAGGCCATGCTGGTATTGAGCGCAATCGCCCAATGCAAAGATGTGTGGATCGCTGGTGCGGCCGCAATCATCGACCTTGATGCCAGCGCCGGTGTCCAGTCCGGCCTCGCGGGCCAGCGCGATGTCAGGGGCAAGCCCGACCGCCGACAGCACCAGATCGACTGCGATCTGCGTTCCATCATCCAACGTCACGCTATAACCGGGGCCGGGCTGGCGGTAATCGATCGCCACCACCTTGCGGCCAAGATGCCAGGTCACGCCCGCCGCCACCAGCCGGTCGCGCACCTGCTGCCCGACGGCTGGAGGCACCAGCCTGCCAAGCGGCATTGCCAACATATCGACGACAACCGGGGTGAAGCCGCTGGTAGCGAGGTCATTGGCGAACTCTGTTCCGACCAGGCCCGCGCCCATGACCAGAACGGTCCCGCCGTCAGGCAATTCCTTGCGGAACCGCTCGTAATGGCCGAGCTGGTTGACGCAGATCGCGCGATGGGCAGCATCGCCTGCAATCTGCGGGCGGATCGGCACGGCTCCTGTCGCCAGGATCAGCGCGTCATAGGGAATGGGGCCGCCGGTGGTGCACAACGCCTTGCCGGCCCGGTCGATCGCTTCCGCTTCGCGTCCGATGCGCCCATCAAGCTTTAGTTGCGCGATCATCTTTTCGGCAGGGGATGTCACCAGCGTTTCCGCTGTCTTGCCCTTGGCCAGCGCTGTCGACAGGGCCGGCTTGGAATAAAAATGCCCGTCCTCCAGCGTCACCATCGTCAGCCTGGCTTCAGGCGAGAGCTTGCGCAGTTCGCGCAGTACCCCGAACCCGGCCAGTCCGCTTCCGACGACGACAACATGAGGGGCGCTTGCTGCGGACATGATCGTTAGAGGAACACCGCAAAGTTCGACATGCCCAGCACCGACTGGTCGACGATGATCTCGCGCCGGGCGAGCTTGTAGGCACCATCGACCTCACGCCACACATCCCGACGTTCCGCAGTCATCCGTTCGTTCTCCGGATTGTCGCCACGGCTGCGTTCGAGGAACAGATAGCTGACAACCTCGTATTCGCCTGCGGTCTCGCATTCACCAACGCGCACGTTGGTGACGAACCGGCGGCAACGCGATGGCGGATCTTCTGCCCAGGCGCTTTTCTGCAGGCGGCCGGTCCGCATCAGGATCGATCCGTAGTCCTCATGGAAATGGTACATGGTGCGCATGACATCGCGGTCACGGTTGGGGCCGGTACGGGTCAGGCGGATCGGTGCGGTGTAGACAAGGTCGTGCTCCAGCATCGCGACCCAGTCGTCGAAACGCCGTTCGTCGAGCGCGGCAGCTTCATCGTACAAAGTCTCGAGCAACCGATTGTAGATCGCCGAGCCGAGCGGAACCCGGGCCCTGGACACCAGCCCACGCAGGATGGTGGTCTGATCGGGAGCGGCAGTGGATCTGGTTGTGGTCATGATCGTGTTTCCCCGTGATGCTCAGGCTTCGCTCATCAGCTTGTGGTAGGCCAGCCACCAGTTCCACTGGGTGTCGTCCTTGGTGAAGCCGGGATAGAGCAGGCCTTCGCCCTTCCAGCCCTCGGGGCGTTCATGGCCGTGCAGGGCCTGGTATTTCAGCGTCATGTGCTTGCTCACGCCACCACGCGCATTGCGCATGATGACAGGCCACACATCGGCATCGTCCTGCTCGATCGTGCCCGATGTGCCGGTCTGCTGGACGGCATTCTGCAGCATGTCGCGCTTCATCTGCTCGGGCGCATCCTTCTCGGCGAAGATGAAGTTGACGAACTCAACCTTGTCGGGACCCTTGGGCACATAGGTGTGCAGAGCCAGTGCGCCCGATGCTCCGCCATCGGTGCGGGGGGCGAAGATAAAGGCCAGCAAGATGTTGGGGAACATGCCGCCAACCTGCGGCGGAATGGTTGCCAGCTGCTCGACCTGATCGGCAGACAGGTTCTTGAACAGCTGCGGGATCATCTCCTTGGTCACACCGGGGGGCGTCAGCAGGTTGAGCCGCTCTTCAACCGATTTGCCCTCGAACGGGACATCGGCAAACATCTTGAACGTCTTTTCCGCCTCGAGGCAGCGCAGCGAGTGGCCCTGTTCGCACGACACATCGACACCATACATCCCGGGTGCCTGATCATAGATCGTCTCGGCGGTGCCGCCCATCACGCCACCTTCCATCAGCGAACGGTGCAGGGTCAGCGTGTGAAAGCCGTCCGATCCGGACTGTTCGCCGGGGATCTTCCAGTTGCATGGAATAACGAAGCGCTGCGGGGGCCCCAGCAGTTCAAGGCCGCTGTCCGTGCGGCAGAACAACTGGTCCAGATAGTATTTCATGTCGCCCAGAAAGTCGTCGAAAGAGGGGCCATCGACATTCCAGGTGGCGAAGATGAGGCCGCCGTAAAGGTGGACACGCGCCTTTTTCAGGTTCAGCGTTGCCTTGTCGACGTTGTTGCCGTGCATCTTCTCCTTCTCGATCGGCGCGCCGATGAAGTCGCCATTGGGCTTGAACGCCCAGCCATGGTAGATGCACTGGTGGACATGCTTGTTGCCCGCCTCACCCAAGCAGACCCGCATCCCGCGGTGCGGGCAGACGTTGAGCGATACGTTGACATTGCCCTCGCGGTCACGCGCCACGATGACATTGTCTTCCGCCATGTCGCGCACGACAAAATCGCCGGCCTTCGGAATTTCGCTCTCATGGCCCAGCAACAGCCAGGTCTTTGCGAAAACCCGCTCCATCTCATGTTCGTAGAGCTCTTTGTCGGTCATCACCCGCAGCGACACCTCGTTGGTATCGCGCTTGATCAGATCATCCAGCGTCGTGCCGTCCTGAAGGACCAGGCTCGTTTTCTGCAGCATGATGCATCCTCTCTGGTTCAGTTTTTTCGTTGAGTCGGGTTATACATATTGAATGAAATGTGTTCAAGCTGTAAGTTGTGTTCCAACAAAACAGATCGAGGAGGTGGATATGTCAGGAGAGGTTACGCTGAAGGTTGTCATCAACAAGCCAGCCTGTTGCGGCTATGGTGTCTGCGCAGACATATGCCCCGAGGTGTTCAAGCTGGACGAAAACGGCATCGTGTTTGTCGAGAGCGATCTGGTCCCGCCCGAGCTGGAGGAAACAGCGCGCGAAGCCGCCGATGCCTGTCCGCAAAGCGCGCTGGCTCTGGTTGCCGCCTGAAGACACGCCATCGCTCCTGCCTTGCGGAAGGTTTGTGCGGCGCTGGCTGCGGTATCTCTCCCCAGAATGTCGAGGGACGGATGATACGATGCGCAACGATTTGGCTCCGCTGTTTTCGCCCTTCGCTTGTGGTCCGCTAGTCCTCGCTAACCGCTTCGTGATGTCGCCGATGACCCGGCAATTTTCGCCAGGCGGGGTGCCGGGTGAAAATGTTGCGGCTTATTATGCACGCCGTGCAGCGGCTGGCGTTGGTCTGATCATCACCGAAGGCGTGGGTGTCGATCACCCAGCAGCGATCGGTCATGGTTCGATGGGTGAGCACGATATCCCCGTGTTGCACGGCCATGGCGCGTTGAGCGGCTGGCGAAGAGTCGTGGACGGTGTGCACGCAGTCGGCGGCAAGATCATGCCACAGCTCTGGCACATGGGCGGTATCCGGCAGGAAGGTACGCCGCCACACCCGCAAGCGCCCTCGCTGGACCCCTATAACGTGACCGACGAGGATATCGTCGCCGTGATTGCGGCGTTTGCGCGCAGTGCCGCCAACGCCAAGGCTGTGGGTTTCGATGGCGTCGCACTGCATGGCGCCCACGGCTATCTCATCGACAGTTTCCTGTGGGCAGCCACCAATACGTGTAACGATGCCTGGGGCGGTGACATTCTGCGCCGCACGCGGTTTGCGACCGAGGTCGTCCAGGCGGTGCGCACCGCAGTCGGTCCCGGCTTCCCCATCGTGTTCCGGCTCTCGCAATGGAAGCTGCAGGACTATGAGGCGAGGCTGGCCGAAACACCCGAACAGCTCGCAGTTATCACGGATTCGCTGTCAGAAGCCGGGGTGGATATCTTCGATGTCAGCACCCGTGTGTTTTCAACGCCCGCATTCGCCGGATCGGAGATGGGTCTGGCTGGCTGGGTCCGCAGGCTTTCGGGCAAGGCGGTGATCACGGTGGGCGGAATCGGGTTCGACAGGGAGCTTGCCGCAAGCTTTGCGCAGCCGACGTTAGCCATCGACAACCTGGATGAAGTCGTCCGCCGTTTCACAGCCGGGGAGTTCGATCTGGTGGCACTCGGCCGGGCGCTGCTGATGGATGCCGAATGGGTGAACAAGGCAAGGGAGGGAAAGCCGTTCGCGCCGTTCGATCTGTCGGCCTATGCGCGGCTGGACTGACTGGCGTTTGGGCCTAAAACCCCTCCGATGTGGCATAGATGTGCATTCTGGCCGCGTTGGCGTTCCCGGTCTGCTCGCACATGAAGAGGATGGCGCGGGCAATGTCCTGCGGCACCATGGCGGGAATGTATTCATCCCATCCCGGCTGGCCCCTGGCCTTCATATCCTCGAAAATCTCGGTCGATGTGGTGCCCGGGGCTACCTGTCCGACCCTGACGCCGCTGCCTGCAAGCTCTATGCGCAGCACGTCGGTAAAGCGATCCAGCGCCAGCTTGAGGCTGCCATAGACCCCGGCGCCTGATGCCGACAAACTGGCGCCGATGCTGGAGATGTTGACGATCTGCCCGCTGCCGCGTTGCTTCATTGCCCTTGCAAACAGGATGCTGCTGCGCACGACAGCGCTGTAGTTGATCGCGATCATCGGCTCCAGCTGGGCCAGGTCGAAGCTATCGACATGGCTGGTGCGCAGGATACCGGCATTGTTGACCAGTATATCCACCTGCCCAAGCTGTGAGGTGGCCGCGTCCAGCATCGTTTGGGCCGCATCGACCGAAGCCAGATCGATCGCGAGGCAACAGGCTCCTGCGCCTATGTCTTCGGCCAGTGCCTCCAGCCGATCGAGCCGCCGGGCAATCAGCATCACGCGCGCGCCGGCACCGGCCAGCGCCCGCGCGGTCGCCTCGCCGATGCCCGCCGATGCGCCGGTTACCACGGCGGTCTTTCCTGAAAGGCTGGTCATGCGCGCGTTCCTCAATCAATCAGCACGGGGGTGAACTGCCGCCGCGCAATGCGCCAGCCCCCGCTGGTGCGGATCAGCTGGTCATCATAATATCCGATCCCGCGGTGGATGGGCCCGCCGTTCTGGACCGGCATCAGCAACGCATCGACATAGGCGCGTGTGCTCACCTGACCATCGACCTTGCGGATTTCGATGTTGCTGATCCGGTGCAGCGTTGCGCCGAGGTCTGCGTGAACCTGCTTCATGAACTGGGCGACCGCCGCAGCGCCGTGCCATTTGCCGAAACTGCCGTAATCCGCTTCGCAATCTTCCGAAAAGCAAGCGCGCAATCGCTTCCAATCGCGTTGATCGATCGATGTCCCATAGGCCACCAGAATGGCGTGAATGTCTCGCTCATCCTGAGCGCTCAGGCTCGATCCCGCCGTCATGGTCTGGTTCATCCGGCACTCCCCTCTTTTGTGGAGCCAAGGCTAGCTGCTGCGCCAACCGCAACGCCCTTCTTTGGATAGGCGTATTGCCCGCCCGCTCGGCAATCATGTCGGCAGGGCGCAATGAGGGGATATTGCCGATGCTGGTATCGAGTCTGTGCATGGTCGGCTATGATGGGCCCGCCCCAGGACTTGAGATCTGGCCAGCGCAAGCTGCCTATTGCCAGCGCGACGTCGCCTTGGCCTCGTTCAATCACAGCCTCGCCATGGCGCGCAAGGCCGACGCTCTGGGTTTTGACTGGGTCAGCGTGTCGGAGCACCATTATGCGCCTTACATCATGACCCCCAACCCTTGTGTGATGGCGGCGGCACTGGCGCAGGTGACCAGCCGTGCCAGGCTTGCCCTGCTGGGCCCGCTGGTTCCGCTGAGCAACCCGGTTCGTTTGGCCGAGGAACTGGCGATGGTCGACATGCTGAGCGGCGGGCGGCTGGTCGTGCTGTTCTTGCGGGGTACGCCGAACGAGCACCAGACCTACGATACCGATGCCAATTCCACTCGCGCGATGACGCAGGAAGGCATCGACCTCATCATCAAGGCATGGACAGAGGATTCGCCATTCGCCTGGGATGGTGATCAGTTCCAGTTCAGCACGGTCTCGGTCTGGCCCCGAACGGTGCAGACGCCGCACCCACCGGTCTTCGGATCGGGCAACAGTGATGAGTCGGTGCGCTTTGCCGCCACCCGGCGGATGGGCATTGCGTTTTCGTTCGCGCCGCCAGACGCCGTGCGGAACTGGGTTGCGCTTTATCATGCCGAAGCCGACAAGGCCGGCTGGCAGCCGGGGCCGGAGCATATCCTGTATCGCGGCATCGCGTATGCGGCGCCCAGCGATGCGCAGGCGTTCGACGAGATGGGCGCGTTCTTCGGCGCAAAGGCAACCGAGCAGGCGCAGATACAGCAGCAAACGCTGGGCGGTCCGCCGGTAGTGCCGCTGATACTCGAACCTTATTTCGTGGGTGGACCAGATACGCTCAAGGGCAGGTTCGAGGCGATCCGCGATTGCGGGGTGGGGGTTGTCGATCTAGCCTGGGGTGTCGGTGCTCCCGCCCAGCGCGAGGCATCGATGGACTGTTTTGCCCAAGGCGTGCTGGAGACGGCGCAGGGGCTCTGACCCGCCACCGCCGCCCCTGTCACCGCTCAGCCGATGGGATAGAAGACCGACTTTTCGTGCTGATACTCGCGCAGCCAGTGCGGCCCATATTCGCGGCCTATCCCTGAACGCTTGTAGCCGCCGATTGGTGCAAAGCTCATCGTGCCGGTGCCGCCATTGAGCGCCACGCTGCCGGTGCGGATGCGCATCGCCATGGCATAACCTGTCGCTGCATCGGCAGTTTCGATCGCGCCGTTGAGACCATAGCGCGAATCGTTGGCAATTTGCACCGCCTCGTCGTCGCTGTCGAAGCCGATGATGCAGCCGACCGGACCGAAAATCTCGTCCTGCGCGATCGCCATGTCGTTTGTGACATTGTCGAACAGAGTGAAATCGGTGAAAAATCCCTGATCAAGCCCGGCGGGTCGTCCACCACCACAGACCAATGTAGCCCCCGCCGCCTTGCCGAGTGCAATGTAATGCTCGACCTTGGCGCGCTGGCTTTCGCGGATCAGCGGCCCCATCGTGACGGCCGGGTCGGACGCATTGCCGATCCGGATGTGTGCCGCAAATGCGGTTGCGGCGGCGACAAAGGCCGGGCGAATGCTGTTGTGGACCAGCAGCCGCGTGGGAATTGCGCAACCCTGACCGGCATTGACCGACAAGAAGCCGACGGCCATCGCAGCGGCTCGCTGCACATCGGCATCATGGCGCACGATCATCGCGGACTTGCCGCCAAGTTCGAGGTGCACCTTCTTCAATGTCGGTGCCGCCTGCGCCATGATGCTGGCACCAACCCCCTCGGATCCGGTGAAGGTCACCATGTCGACCCTGGGGTCGGTACACAGCAGCTGGCCTTCACTGGTGCCACCGGTGACGATGTTCAACACGCCTGCGGGCAGGCCGATCTCGTCGCAGATCTGTCCGAACAGCAGTGCCGAATAGGGCGTGAACGGCGAGGGTTTGAGGACCATGGTGCAGCCCGCCATCAACGCCGGACCGATCTTTGCCAGGTTCAGCAGGAACGGGAAGTTGTACCCGGTAATCGCGCTGACCACACCGAACGGCTCACGCACCACCGTGGTGCCACCGATGCTTTGCGGGCCGCCGGGCATCATCATGTTGGGTGTGATGTCGATCGGCAACCGATCAGCTTCATCGCGGCGGCCATAGCGGATCGTCGATGCCAGATGGTTGATCGGATTGGCGACCTGCATCAAATGGGTGATGCCCTGCGCGCAGCCGACCTCAGCGACGATCAGCGCCGCAATGTCAGCCTGGCGAGCCCGCAGCGCCGCGACCATCCGGTCGAGCACATCGCCGCGTTCGTCCATCGTCATCTGCGGCCATGGGCCGTGATCGAATGCCGCACGCGCCGCAGCGATCGCCGCATCGACCTGGGCACTGTCGGCAACCGGCGCATGGCCGATCACTGCCTCGGTTGCCGGATTGATGACCGCCTCGTGACCACCCTGCGGCGCGACATGCTGGCCGTCGATGTAGAGCGTTGCGATATCGGTAAACGGTACGGTCATGCTGAAGCCCTATCTGCGAGGATCATGTCTGCCGCATTCATGGCGATGGCCATGGCGGGTGCATTGGTGTTGCCCGAAACGAGTGTCGGCATCACCGAGGTATCGCAGACGCGCAAGCCCGTGACCCCGCGCACGCGCAGTTGTGGGTCCAGCACACTGCCGGCGTCGGCACCCATCGCGGCGGTCCCTGCGATGTGAAAGCTTGTGCCGCCCAGCTGCAGCAGGTTGGCCATGATGTCCTCATCGGTCCGGGCAGCGGCACCTTTGCCGGTTTCCTCGATAATCCAGCCCGCCAGCGCCGCCTGCTGACCCAGGCGCCGCAGCCATTTGAAAAGGTCGAGCGCTGTCTGCCGGTCGATGTCCTCGGCGAAATGGTTGGCATGTATTTCGGGCGCGGCGTCGGGATCGGGCGAGGTGATATGCGTCCAGCCCCGACTCTCCGGGCGGGTGAAATAGCCTAGCAGCCGCATGCCGGGGAATGGATCGAGCAATGGCGCGCCATCCGGGCCGATCGACATGGTCACCAGCATCGACCCAATCTGCGCGTCGGGTCGGTCAAGCTCGGGTCGGGTCTTGATAAAGCCCCCGATCTCGTGGGCCGCGTCGGTCATTGGACCGGAACCCAGCAGGAAGTAGCGCAAAACCGAGGCCAGCAGTCCGAGCCCCTGCAGCTTCTGGTTGGAACTGCCCCGCGTCACCTTCCAGTCGAGCGCAACATAGCGATGCTCACGCAAATTCTCGCCGACCAGCGGGCTGTCGACCCGCGTTTCGATGCCCAGCGCCTGCAGCCTGGCGCCAGCGCCAATGCCGGAGAGCTCGAGTAGCTTGGGGCTTTCGACAGCGCCAGCGCTGAGGATGATGTCGCGGCGGCATCCGATCGTCTGGCCGCTGAGAGTAATACCGCTGGCCCGCGTGCCGTCGAAAAGGATGCGTTCGACCCGAACGCCGGTCAGGATGTCCAGATTGGGTCGGCTGCGGACCGGATCAAGAAAGGCGCGAGCGGCTGAAAACCGTTTCCCCTTGTAGGTTGTGAGCGTCTGATATCCCATGCCCTGATCTGCGACGACATCAAGCGCGTTGACATCGGCAACCTGCGGAACCCCCATCTCGCCCGCTGCCGTCAGCATGGCATCGCACAGCGGGTTGCCCGAAGGATGCTGCGAGATCCGCAAAGGTCCGCCTGCGCCGCGTCCATCACCGGCCCCAAGCACGTGGTCTTCGAGAGCAATGAACTGCTTGCCAATCCGGTCCCAGCCCCAGCCTTCACACCCGGCGCTGGCCCAATCGTCATAATCCTGCGGGCTCCCGCGCATGTAGACCATGCCGTTGACCGAGCTCGACCCGCCGACTGTCCGGCCCTTCAGCCACACTTCCTGCGGCTGGTTGCCTGCCGGGGTCACCGGATAGGCATAGACATGGGGATTGCCCGGAGCGAGCAGCTTTCCGATCCCCCGCGGCATGCGGATGAATGGACTTCTGTCGTCGGGCCCGCTTTCGATTAGCAGCACGCGGGCGCGGGGATCAGCAGACAGCCGGTTGGCCAGCACGCAACCTGCCGAGCCCGCTCCGACGATGATGTAGTCATACGTTTCCATCGGTGCAGATTGCCTCCCGCTTCCTCGCCGGGACCTTTCCACAGATAGGGCCGCGAACCATGCGCGCATTGCATCGTGCGGACAAAGGGGAAATCGATGATGTTGCAGCGACCTGATGCCGACGCCATGCTGGCCACAGCAGGCCTGGATGGCGAGATGGCTGCCGGCACCCGCCCAGGCCTGGCTGCAGCGCTTACCGCGCTGGAAGACGAGAGGGGTCTATCGCCCGCTGGCCGGGAGCGGGCGCTGGCGCAGTTCGAGGACAATCTTGCACGCCTGGCAGCCATCGCCCGCGATCGCGCCGAGCACCCCGAGATCGCCGATGTCGTCATCGACCGGCCGGTGTTCATTCTGGGTCTGCCGCGGTGTGGCACGTCGATCCTGCATGCGCTGATCGGTGCCGATCCGCAGGTGCGAACGCCGCTGCAATGGGAGGTCGCCGCACCATCGCCGCCGCCCGAAGCGGATACGTTCGATACCGATCCGCGCGCTGATGGCTTCGATGCCTATGTTGCTGCGAACTTCACGGGCGCCTGGGCAGATGTGCTGAAAGCGCACCCGATCGGCGCGCGCGTACCGCAGGAATGTGGCATGATGCTGGAAACTGCGTTCCAGGGGATCAATCCCAGCATGCTGTTCAGCCTGCCCGGCTATTATGCCTGGTATCGCGAGGCGGACACCAGTTTTGGCTACCGGGTACACAGGATGTGGTTGCAGCACCTGGCGTGGAAGAATCCGCGCAAGCGTTGGGTGTTGAAGGTGCAGGAACACGCCTATCATCTGCCCGAGCTGATGTCGGTCTATCCTGATGCTGTGCTGGTACAGCCGCACCGCGATCCGGCCACCGTGATGGCGTCGATCTCTCGGCTTATCGAGGTCATCCGCTGCGTGAGCTTCACGGACATCGACCGCCCGGCGCTGGGCCGGGAACTGCTGCATCTCTGGCATGACGGGCAGGTCCGGTCGATGGCGTGGCGAAAGGCCAACCCGCAGATCAAGGTCCACGATCTTCGTTTCAAGGATATCGTCGCCGATCCGGTCGCCGCGGTGCGGGGCATCTATGCGCATGCGCAGATGGATTTCACGCCCGAGACCGAGAACGCCGTCAACACCTGGTGGGCCGCCAACCCTGCGGACAAGCACGGCCAGCACCGCTATGAGCTGGCAGATTATGGTCTCACCCGCGAACAGGTCGAAAGCGTCTATGCCGACTATATCGCTGCCTATCGCGATTATTTGTGAGCTGCTGGGACGAAACCGTCGCCAGCCTTGGTGCGACATCCGACCTCCTGGGGCTGCTGGCCGATCCCGATGATCCGCAACAAGCGGCAGAGGCGGAGCGGCTGTTCCTGCTAACGCTCGCATCAGGCTGGTTCACCGCCTTTGCCGATTCCGACCTGCCCGATTTCGTGCCAGCGGTGAACACGCATCTCAACTGCGTCGGCACCAATCCCGATTTCATCTACGGGGCCGCCTCGATCGACGGCGCTGGCTGCTATGTCCTGTCGGGGGAGCGGGGCAGCGGCCTGTTCGTCCATCTCGACATCGTGGCGGGCGGGCTGGGCGTGATGGAACCGCTTGGCCCCTCGCTCGGCACGCTGGATTTCGACAGCCTGACGCTCGATGAGAATGGGCGCTTTTCGCTGCTGCTGAGCGCGGAGCGACCCGCCGACTGGTCCGGCGATTGGCACCGGCTGGACCCTGCCGCGCGGTCGCTCTCGCTTCGTCAGGCATGTTATGACTGGGGCGTGGGGCGCGAGGCGCGGATCGCGATCGAACGCACCGACAAGCCGCATCAACCCCGGCAATGGTCTGCGCCTGAGATTGCCGAACGGCTGGCAGCGCTCGCCGCTTATCCCCGCCGCTTGGCCGGCATGGCGCTGGGGTTCATCAAGTCGCAACGCGACAAGGGCCTGTGGAACTTGCTGGAGCACGACGACTGGGCGGGGCGGGGCGGGGTGACCGGTCAGCATTATTACCAGGGGCTGTTCGATCTCACACAGGGTCAGGTCCTGCTGCTGGAAACCGACCTGCCCGAAACCGTTCTCTACTGGAATGTCCAGCTCTCCGACATGCTGTGGAACAGCATCGACTGGATGAACCGCCAGTCGAGCCTCAACGGCGGGCAGGCGCGAATTGATACCGATGGCCGGTTTCGCGCGGTCATCGCCATGGACGATCCGGGCGTGCCGAACTGGCTCGATACCGGTGGCAACCTGCAGGGCGCGATCATGCTGCGCTGGACCCGCGCCAGCAGCGGGCCAGCGCCTTCGCTGCGTGTGATCGAAGCAGCGGCCCTGCGCGACCACCTGCCTGCAGATACTCCCGTCGTTGCCCCGGACGAGCGACAACGCCAGCTGCGCGCGCGCCGCCGCAGCGTCCAGATGCGGCGGCGCTGGTGATTCGCCTGATCTTTGCACGGCCGCAAGCCGGGCGCGCCTTTGGCACCAATCCACCGAAAGGACAGTCATGAGCGGACCAGAATTCAGTGGCAAGGTGGTGCTGGTCACCGGCGCAGCATCAGGCCTGGGCCGCGCGGCGAGCCTGCGCTTCGCAGCCGAAGGCGCGCAGGTCTTCATGGTAGATATCAACGCCGAAGGGCTTGCCGAAACGCAGCGGCGCATTGCGGCGGCGGGCGAGGATTCCTGTCAGCTTGCCTGCGATCTGGCGCAGGCCGAGAACTGCAGCAGCGCGGTTGATGCCGCGATTGCGGCCTATGGCAGGCTGGACATACTGTGCAACATAGCGGGCATCCTGAACTTTCATGCGCTCGGCAATGTCACGACTGACGCCTGGTCGCGGATATTTGCCATCAACGTGACTGCACCGTTCTTCATGATCCAGGCGGCGATGCCGCATTTGCTGGCAAGCAGCGGCAACGTCGTCAACATCGTCTCGACGGCGGCGTTTTCAGGCCAGGCCTATCTCGCGCCCTATGCGGCGAGCAAGGCGGCGCTGCTCAGCCTGACGAAATCGCTGGCGATGGAATTCATGCACCAGCCTGTGCGGATCAACGCGCTGGCTCCCGGCGGGATGCTGACTGAGATGGTGCAGAGGCTGGAGTTTCCGCCGGATGCCGACCAGAGCCTGGTCGCGCGCTACATCGGCATCCGCCCCCCGTCGCAGCCCGAAGACATTGTCGAGCCTCTACTGTTCCTCGCTTCAGACCGCGCCCGGTCGGTCCACGGCGCCATCTACACCGCCGACAACGGCATCACCGCGGGCTGATTGGCCGCACCCTTTACGCCGCGCCGAGCTTTTCGGTGCCTCCGGTCAGCACCCGGTCACCCATATGGACGCGGGCGCGCTCCTCGGCGGCAAGTGCCTGCGATGTCGGGTGGGCGACGTCGTCCTTCGTCAATCGCGCGGTCAGCCTGTCCCAATGGGTAATCCGCAATGTCGCCGGATCGATTTCCGGCGATTGGGCGAGCATCGGTGCATCCTGCCATCCCCGCCAGGCCGCAGTATCGTTGACCCTGTAGATGCCGACATAGTGGTATGCCGGGCTGGTCGGGATCATCTGGCCATAACTGCGAAACATCAGCAGCGCTGCGGAATGGACGCCAGTCCGCCGCACAGCTTGCGGAAGATAATGGTCGGCATACCATGCGCGCAGGCGATCATCGGACCCCGGTGTGGCGTTGAACTGTTCCAGCACGATGCCGCCGCCGTGCGGCGTCTCCGGATCGGGGTTACGGAACGCCAGCGGATAGTAATGATAATCCTCGAGCACGCTGTCATCGATGGCATCGCTGACCATCATCCGGTTGGTGAGGGC
The DNA here is from genome assembly GCF_001713435.1 of Blastomonas sp. RAC04. NCBI lineage: Bacteria > Pseudomonadati > Pseudomonadota > Alphaproteobacteria > Sphingomonadales > Blastomonadaceae > Blastomonas > Blastomonas sp. RAC04. Next base: position 2,633,299 of record NZ_CP016460.1, on the reverse strand, counting down.
ATTCTCCCAATGTTCGCGCGAAAAGCGCTCGGCGTCGAACACGTCGTAAAGCGCAAGGCACTGCCAGTCGAAACCGTCGAGCAGGGCGACCGGCTGGGCGGTGCTGAGCGCAAACCGCTCGGCGGCAATCGAACCACGAAAGCGCAAGGCATCGCGGACGTGGATGTTGGTGTACCAGTCGTCCATGTCGGCCTCGCGCCCCGGATGCGCCTTGGTCATCACAACAAGCACAGCCTGGATCATGGCTGCTCTCCCGTTGCTGCAGAATTGGGCATGCGCGGCGCGCCCATGCTAGCGCGATAGGATATCGGCTGCTTGCCATCATTGTCTGCAATGCCGTACCGGATGCCTAGCTCTGCCCCGATCAGCGCCTGGCCGGACAGCGGCATCAATTCGGGATCGCGGTAAAGCGCATCGATCACCAGCCCGGTGAATTCGGGGGTTTCCCAGGTCGGCAGCATGGCGCGCAGGTCGTCGGGTATCATCTCAGGCGGCATCGCCCGAACCGCGTCGGTCAGGATGAAGCCTGGCCAGATCGACACCGCCGCCACGCCATAGGGTGCAAGGTCAGCCGCCATATCGGCGGTCATCTTGTCGGTTCCGGCCTTGGCTGCGCCATAGGCTGGGCCATGAAAATACGAGACCGCGCCATAGAACGATATGCTTGCGATCAGCCCCTTGCCCGCTGCCGCCATCAGCGGTGCTGCGTACCATGCGGCGACATAGTTGGACCGCAGGCCGACCTCGATCATCTCGGCCAGCCGCAGAGGTTTTTCCCAGAACGGTCCGGGCGCGATCAGATCTTGCCCGTACACTGCCGCCGCATTGTTGACGAGAATATCGAGGTGGCCCATCTCGTCGCGCACTCTGGCGAAGGCTGCTGCCACCGCACCGTCGTCCCGGTGGTCGCACTCAAGGGCTAAGGGTTTGCCGCCGTGCGCCTCGATCTCGGTGCACACATCGGCCAGCGCTGATGCGTCTCGGCCTGTCACACCGACCATCGCGCCGCAGGATGCAAACGCGCGGGCGATGCCGCGCCCCAGTCCCCGGGTCGCCCCGGTCACAACGACATTGCAGGACATGGCGGGTTCTCCTTATCGGCTGGTTTTGCGGGGCAAGGCAAAGGCGACGAGCTGGTCGCTATAGCCCGAGAGGATTCCGCCATGGCCGCCAGCGGCAATCACGACGAACTGGCGGCCTGATTTTGCCGACCAGTAGCTGATTGGTGTGGCATTGCCTCCTGCGGGCAGACGGCCTTTCCACAGCTCCCGGCCGGTGCGGATGTCGTACGCCCGGATCCTGTGTTCCTGCGTCGCGCCGATGAAGGCCAGCCCCGATCCGGTGACCACCGCACCGCCGATGTTGGGCACGCCCATGGGAATGGGCAGCCCGGTGGACATCAGCAGCGGACCACTGTCGCGCGCCGTGCCGAACGGCTTCTGCCACAGCAGCGTGCGGCTATTCAGGTCCACTGCGCTGATCAGGCCGTAGGGCGGCTGGGTGCAAGGGGCGACCAGCGGCGACAGGAACGGAGCGATCGCGGCGGCAAACGGAGTGCCCTGCTGCGCAACCGGACCTGCGACATTCTCGAAGCTGGGCTTGGCGACGGGCTTCAGCCCCATCGCATCGGCGACGGCGCGATGCAGAAGCTTGTTGTAGTTGATCACGTGCGAGGAGTTGACGATCATGATGCGGCTTTTCGGATCGACCGCAACGCTGCCCCAGTTGTTGCCACCCAGCGCGCCCGGCCAGGTGATCGTCGGACGATCATCGCCGATCGGCGTCAGCGTCCCTTCAAACCGAGCCTGCCTGAAGCGGAGTCGGCACCAGGCCTGGTCAATCGGGGTCAGCCCCCACATCGTCGGCTCGCTCGGCCGGGGTCCTTCGAAGCTTGGAAGGCCGGTCGAGAACGGCTGGGTGGGAGAGGATCGCTCACCCGCAACCTGGCTGACCGGCACCTTCTGCTCGGTAACTTCCGCGATGGGCTTGCCGGTGCGCCGATCGAGCATGAAGATTTCGCCGCGCTTGGTGGGCTGCAGCAGCGCCGGACGGCCATCGGCAAGATCGACCAGCACCGGCTGCGATCCGACATCATAGTCCCAAAGGTCGTGGTGCGTGGTCTGGAATGACCAGCGCGGCCTGCCCGTCGCCACATCGAGCGCCACGACCGAGCTGGAATACTTCTCCATGGCCGGGGTGCGGTGTGCACCATGATAATCGGGGGTCGCATTGCCGGTCGGGACGTAAACCAGACCCAGCGCCTCGTCGGCGCTCATCACGCTCCAGCTGTTGGGGGTTCCGGGGGTGTAGGTCTCGCCCGGTTCCGGCTCGGTCGCCTTGTCGGGGCTGCCCATATCCCACGCCCAGGCGAACTGCCCGGTGACAGCGTCATAGGCGCGGATCACGCCCGAGGGCGAGCCGGTCGTCTGGCCATCGGTGACCCAGCCGCCCAGCACCAGCCTGCCTGCCACGACGGCTGGCGGGGAGGTGAGGTGGTAGTAACCTGTCGGAGCCTTGCTCATACCCTTGAGCAGATTGACCGCACCCCTGTTGCCGAAACCCTGGCAGGGCTTGCCGGTGGCAGCGTCCACCGCCAGCAGCCGCGAATCGATCGTGGCGGTGTAGACACGCTCGGCACAGGCAGCGCCGGGCAGGGAATCGGGCTGACGGTAATAGCTGATCCCCCGGCAGGTCTGGCCGAAGATGCCATCGGTGTCGGCGTGCGCGGCAAAGCGCCACACTTGCCTGCCGGTCTCCGCATCCAGCGCGATGATGTCGTTATAGCCTGTGCAGACGTACAGCCGGTCGCCGATCTTCAGCGGCGTGGCCTCAAACGGGGCAGGGTCGCCATTGGGCTCCTTGCCAGCCGAAAAGGTCCAGGCCCTGCGGAGCGCTCCGACATTGGCGGGCGTGATCTGTGCAAGCGGTGAATGCCGGTTGCCGCCTTGCGCATTGCCATAATGCAGCCATTCGCCATCGCGTGCGTCGTTAGGCCCAGCGCCGGATGCGGCAAGATCGGTCCCGCCGGTGATGCGGTCGTTCCAGAAGATCCAGCCGGTTCCGCCCGCAAGACTGATTATGGCAAGCGCGAGCAGGCCGCCACTGAGCGCGGTCACAGGCTTGACCCCCAACGAGCGACGCACCCACGGCGTCAGCAGCCACAGCCCGATCCCGGTCAGCAATCCCAGCCGAGCCGCCAAGGCCCAGCCGTTCAGGCCCGATTCCCAAAACGCCCAGGCCAGTGTGACAGTCCAAAGCCCGCCAAACAGCAGCAGGGCGCGCGCCGATTGGGTCCACAACAGCCATGCCGTCGCCAGCAGGGCAAGGCCAGCGGGTAGATAATAGAGGGACCCGCCCGCAAGGATAAGCTGCGTTCCGAGCCAGACAAGCGCCCCGCCCATCAGGAGCAGCAACGCTGCAAGCAGGCGGTTGAGGATTGTCATGGCACGAGCACGCTGGGCCCGCCGAACAGCGCCCGACCGATCACCGCCGGCGCTATGTTGACGACAAGAAAGCTCACCTGGAACACAGCGACCATCGACCAGAGCCGGGTCCATTCGCGCCGCCAGCCGGCCGTGCGTTCCTCGGCACCTGCCCACATCTCGTGCGGCATGAAGCCTTGCGGATTACGCCGGGCAAGCAGCGCAACGAATAGTCCTGCCCACAGCCCGAGCAGGATCGGGAATACCAGCGGCAGGCGCCCTTTGGGGCTTTCCAGCGCCGGACCGATGACGACATCATAGGTCCACCAGCCATTGGCGACCGAACTGCCTTCGACATTGATCTGATAGGCCAGGAACAGCGGCATTGCGATGACCAGAGCGATCAGGGTGGTGGACAACCGGGGAAGCCTGCGGTTGAGCCACCGGGTCAGCGCGACCAGCAGGGGGATCGACAGGGCAAACCACCAGCCCCAGCTGAAGGGAATGAACAGCGGCTTGACCGGGGTGGTGAACGCCATCTCACCCCAGAACGGCAGCCGCGCAAACGCAGGGTTCCAGGCGAGATAGGCGCCCCAATCACCGAAGAACTCCTGCCAGAAGGCACTTGTTGCCGCCACCAGCACCAGGCCGAACAACGGGATACGACGGTCCTTCAAGGTGAACACGATCGCCAGGACCGCAAGCGCGCCCCAGATCCAGAAGCTTCCGGTCTCCATCATCCACGGGTTGACCGGCTCACCCATATCCGGCGCGGTCATGCCACCAGCTGCCGGATATAGTCGGGCAGATTGTGGTTGAAGCACTTCTTTTCATAAAGGCTGGCGATCCGCCAACCCTGCTCTGTCCGCCGCAGCTGGTGGATGTACCAAAGGCCAAAGAACATCGTCTGCGGTTGCCCGTCATCGCCGGGCACCACCATCGGATTGTTGCACACGGTGCGGGTTTCGCATCGGTCGCCGTCAAACCGGTATTGCGTTGTCATGACCGCGTGCTGCACGGCGGTGATCGGTGCAAGGCTCTCCGTCAGGAACGCCTTTATCTGAGCAAGCGATCCCTTGATCCCCACCATCTCGCTATAATCGATGATGGCATCTTCGGTGAAAAACTGGTCGAGCGCGTCAAAATCCCGGTCATCGACCGCATAGCAATAGCCAACCAGCAGATCCTGGATTTCGAACCGGTCAGACATCTCCTGCACAGAAAGGGTCATGGCAATCCAGCTCCGCATTTTGATTGTTTTCGCTTTTTCCCCTAGCAACCCGGCAAGGCTACAGGCCTGCCCGAAGGTAGGTTGCAGTGTGACGCTGGGCTGGAAAAGCTTGCGTATTGACTGGCTGGCTGGCCCTTCTGGACCAGACGGCACCTTCCCCACGGCCGCATCATCACGGCAGAATTACTGGAGACCCAATATGGCTGGCCGCATTCCCCCCTTCACCATCGATGATTTCAAGCTTTCGCCCGAAAAGCGTGCCGAGATCTGCGATGGCCTGACCGACCGCCAGACCTTCATGGTCAATCAGTGGATGGACCTGCACGATAAGCTCAACGTGGGCGACTGGGGCGGCTTCGACGAGTTCATGGACACCGAGAAGATGACCTACGACAATCCGAACCGTCCGGATCTGGGTACGTTCGAGGAATGGAACACTTCGCCACGCGCGCTGTTCACGACCTTTCCGCCGAGCGTCTACCGTACGCTCAAGGCATGGGGCAAAGGCGATGATGAAATCTGCGTGCTGTGCCATCACCACGGTAAGCACACCGGTGGCCCCTATATGGGCGTGCAGCCTACCGGAAACCAGCTCGATGTGCTGTGGTTCAGCTGGATCAAGTTCGAAGGCGACAAGATCATCCACATCTACTCGATCTCTGATGTGCTTTCGATGCTGATCGATCTGGAAGTGATGAAGGCACCGCAGCCGGTCGATCCCTATAAATAAGGACCACGCCTGGTTGGTCAGGAAGAGGGGGCTCCGGCCCCCTTTTTTGTTTTAGCCGACAACGCCCGGCGCTCGACGCTCGACGCTCGTTCAGAGGCTGAAACCGCCATCGACGATCAGCGTCTGACCAGTGATGTACCGCGCACGGCTCGAGGCGAGGAAGGCGATGGCATCGCCTATATCTTCGCCACTGCCGAACCGGCGCAGCGCCACCGATTTCTTCTGGTTTTCCCAGATATCGGGCGAATACAGCGTTTCCAGGAAATGGCTGCCTAGCCCTGCATCGATGATGCCGGGCGCAACCATGTTGGCTCGGATGCCGAACTTGCCCTCTTCCTTCGCGATCGCCCGGCCCACCGCCTCCATGGCGGCCTTGGGAACTGAGGAGAGTGCATCGCCCGGTGGAAAGCAATAATTCGCGACCGAAACGACGATCACGAAATTGCCGTGCTTCTGGGCCCGGAAGATCGGCAGTGTGGCTGCTACCACGCGGGTCAGCCCGATGAGTTCGGTTTCGATCACCTCGCGCCACTGGCTCTCGTCGATTTTGCTGACGAACGGCTGGTCGATAGCCACGCCAGAGGCGAACACCATGGTGCCTATGCCACCGAAATGGGCCTGGGCCTGCAACACCGCCGATTCGATCGAGGCTTTGTCCGATAGGTCGCAATGGACCGGCAATCCCTCGCATGTGCCCGATATCCCGGTCGCAACCGCTTCGGCCTTTGCCTTGCTGGACCGGTAGCCGATGGCAACACCGGGCCAGTCACGCGCCAGCGCCGTCACCGCCGCCGCACCCAGCCCGCCGGTTGCGCCGACCACAAATGCAGCATGGCGGGTCATGCAGGGACTCCTTCGGGGATGCGCGCAAGGCAGGCCAGCAGTTCCGCCGCAAAGGCATCGTTACGGTCGGCGGTGAACATGTGCCCGGCACCCTTGGCGATGATGACTTCGAGCTGCGGGGCCAATGCGCGGAAACGGTCCACTCCGGCATCGGTGACCAGATGGCTATGCTCCGCTCGCACCAGCATCACGGGCGATGTTACCCGTGCGGCGGCGGCCAGCAGAGCCTCGCCTTCGCTCGGCGGGTGCAGGAACTCGGCTCTGCCGGTTGCCGGGTCCCATCGCCAGTGCCAGTGACCTGAGGGATCCTGCCGCATGGCGCGAGCGAGTCTGGCGGAATCGACCAGCCTTGGCTGGTCAAGATTGCGAGAGAGCGAATCCGCAGCCTCATCGAGCGTCGCAAAACCGATTGCCCCTTCTGCGAAGAAGTTGCGGATACCGTTGATGCCGGAATCCTCCATCAACGGCGCGACATCTGCGAGCATGATCAGGCGTACCCGCCCAGGATGACGCGATCCGCCGACCAGTGCCGCCTGACCGCCGCGCGAAGCACCGACAAGCGTCACGGGCCGTGCGAAGTGCGCCAGCAAGCGCTCGACATCGCGGGCATAGGCATCGAGCAGATAGTCGCCGTCCGCCGCCCATTCGCTGTCGCCGTGGCCGCGCAGATCGACGCTGATGCCGTAATATCCTGCCTTTGCCACTGCAATGGCCGAGCCGAGCCATGCGCTGCGGCTTTGACCTCCGCCATGGAAGAACAGCACAGGGGAAGCTGCCGGATCGCCAAAGGCGCTTCCGGCAAGCTCCACCCTGTCTGCCTTCAGGCGGATGGTCTGCGGCGACACATCATTCCGCCGCGATGGCGACGGTCTCTGCGTGCGAGGGGTGTTCACCGGGGCCTGCATAAGCAAACTTGTTCGGCGCATGATGCCATTTGCCGTCGTTGCGGCTTTCATAGGGTGAAGCGACCTCGATCAGGCACCCGTGGGTGCTCTGGGCGCCGACCCAGCTCCATTTCTGCCAGGTCATGTCTGGGTCGTTGAAGCATTCGCCATCGCCGGGCAGGTGGATGCCGTCGGCCTTGAGCTTTGCCATCGCGCCGGGGACGTCATCGGTGGTGAAGCACAGGTGGTGGACATGTTCGCCAACCTTGTCGAGCCTGCGTCCCATCGGGGTGCCCGGCGCCGGCTGGATGAACTGGATCTCGGTCGAATGTTCGTTAACGAAGGTCGCCCACTTCATCCCGGCATCATCGCCCGAGGAGAATTCGTCATATTTGACGATGCGCTTTTCAAGGCTCTGCGGATCAAGGACGCGCAGGATCTTCGTCCAGTCCTCGATGGCTTTTTCAAGATCGCGCACGACCATGCATACATGTGCAAAAGGACCACTTGGCATATCGACTCTCCTTAACTCGGGATCAGAATAGTTGCAGTGCCGGCGTTCACGGTGCCGCGTCCTTCGACGTCGAGCGTGAATGTGCACGAAATACGGTTGCCATCGATGGAGGTGATGCTCCCCGATGCGATTGCCTTGTCGCCACCATAGACATTGTCGAGGAACCGCGAGTCCATGGTTTCGATGGTGCATCCGGGGAAGGCGGTCATCAGCATGTTCATCATGTAGGCGACGTTGATCGGCCCCTGGTTGATGACGCGATCGCCCAGCCCCTTGGCCTTGACCACTTCGACGTCGAGATGGATCGGATTGGGGTCGGCAAGAAACACCGACCATTGCCGCATCGCCTCCGGGCTGACGCCGGGAATTACGAACGGCGCAAGGGCATCACCAACAGCATGGGTCATGCGGCAAGCTCCTTGCGCGGCAGGACCCAGACATTGTCGGTCTCCACAACACAGGTGTCGTCAGCCTGCCGGTGCAGGCGCAGACGGTAGGTGAGGACATCCATGACGCCAAGCTTGCGGCTCAGCTTGCGCACCAGCGACAATATTTCGCCGGTTACACGGTAGCTGTCGCCGACCATCAATGGTGCCTGGAAACGCACGCCGGACGATCCCATCATCGGGCCTTCCTCGACATCGAACTCGCAGGTTTCGCACACCCCGGCGACAGTCTTGCCCATCGCGACCTGGGTGGCGATGTAGTAATAGATCGGATGCGCGCTGCCGTCGTCTGCCGGTTCCACACCGGTCGATCGGCACAATGCCGCGTTTTCTTCAGCGGTGATCGTAAAGATTTTCGTGCCGTCCAGCGATGTGCCGGCGACGTCCGGGGCAGGGGGCAGTTCGGTCTCTTGCATGTCAAACGCCTCGACTTCAAAACGACCGGGGAAGGCCAAGGTTTTCCGCAATGCTGTTGCGGACCATTTCGTTCGATATGGGAGTCATCCGCAGGATGCGGTGATCGCGCCAGTAGCGCTGCATGTCGGTTTCTGCGGAATAGCCCATGCCGCCCAGGATCTGGATGCCAAGATCTGCCGCCTCGACCGCCCTTTCAGTGGCCACCATCTTCAGCATGTTGGCCTCGTTGCCACACGGCATGCCCTGGGCCTGCATCCACGCCACGTTGTATAGCAGCAATTCGGTCAGCTTCTGCGATGTCGCGATGTCAGCGACATAATGCTGCAGGATCTGGAATTCGCCAATAAATTTGCCAAATGCCTTGCGCGTCTTCATATAGGCAAGCGCATCTTCCAGCACGCCGTCGATCGCGCCGAGGCACTGGGCACCGACCATGATGCGCTCGTTGTTCAGGCTGGGCAGCATCGCGCCCCACGCCATGTGCGGTTCGCCCAGCACATCGCTATCGGGCACGAAGACATTGTCATAGGTGACCGAACAGCTGCCCATCGCCCGCATGCCAAGCTTTGGCAACAGCGACGCGGTAATGCCGTCTGACTTTGCATCGACGAAGAACGCCGTCAGCCCGTGGTGCTTCTTGGCGGCATTGCGATCCGACCGGCACAAAACCAGCAGACGGTCTGCCGCGCGCGCACCCGTGGTCCACATCTTGGCGCCGTTGATGACCCAGCCGCCGTCGACCTTGTCGGCATAGGTCTTCATCGCGCCAAGCACGTCGGTGCCGCCATCGGGTTCCGTCATCGACAGCGAAACGCGCATGTTGCCCGCTGCCATTTCCGGTAGCCACTTGCGGCGCTGTTCCTCGGTACCTGCGACGGTAAGGGTCTTTGCACCACCGAAGGATGTGAGGCCCCACACCCAAAGCAGGCCGCCTGCGGTGCGCGCCATTTCGCGCGCAAAAATCATCTGGGTGACGACATCGCCGCCCAGTCCGCCATATTCCTCTGGAATCCCGATGCCGAAAAAGCCCTGCTCTTTCAGCTTGTCCCAGATGACATAAGGGTAGTTTTCTTCATCGGCCTCCAGCGTGCGCATGAGGTCCTTGGGCAGTTCAGCATCCACCCAGCGACGCACCACGTCACGGAACGCGACCTGTTCCTCCGAAAGATTGAAATCCATGTCGACATTTTCTCCTGCAGTCTGGTTCACAGCCGCAGCGCCGGTCTGCACCTATCGACCGGAAGGAAGCGCGCAAACTCGTGCGCCTATCGCCGAAGGAATTCGAACTGCTGGTCAACCAGCAGCCCGAGCTGCTGCCGGGTTGCAGGCGCGCCGATCACATCCTCGCCCGGGCTGGCCGGTATGCTGTTGATCGCCACGCCAAGCGGGGTTGGCCAGCCGCGCAGCGCGTGCACGATCGCCCGCAATTGTCCGAGCGTCGCAACCGCCGCCTGCCAGCCCGCTGCGGTCGCGATGCAGCCGACAGGCACGCCGGAAAAATAGCATCGCGGATCGCCGCTGGTGTCCTCGACATAATCAAGCGCGTTCTTCACCAGCCCGGACAGCGCGCCGTGATAGCCCGGCGAGCCGATGATGATGGCATCTGCGCTTCGCAGCGTGGAGACCAGATGGACGGCTGCCTCGGTGCGATTGGCGTTTTCGGGCGCATAATGCGGCAGGCCCAGTGCCTCGGCGCCCAGCAGGGTGGTGCGGGCACCGCGGGCCTCGGCAAGGCCGAGCGCGGCCACCAGTGCTCGTTCGGTCGAGCTGCCTGCGCGCGTTGTTCCGCCCAGCGCAACGAAATGCGGCGCCGTCATATCGCCAGCCCGCCTTCGACCGGCAATACGCTGCCCGTCACATAGGCTCCCGCCCGGCTGGCGAGATATATGGCGGCGCCCGCCATGTCCTCTGGGGTTCCCGTGCGGCCGCGCGGCACCATCGATACGACCATCGCGCGCATCGCATCGTCGGTGATCACGGTCATGTCGCTTTCAAAGAACCCGGGGGCGATGGCATTGACGGTGATATGCTGGGGGCCGAGCTTCTTGGCGAGCGAACGGGTGAGCCAGTGAATCGCCCCTTTCGATGCCTGATAGCTGTAAACCTCGCGCGGGCCGATCTTGAGCGCCCCGACCGAGCCGATGTTGATGACGTTGGACGGGCGATCGGCACTGGCCCCGGCGCGCAGCTGCGGCAGAAGCTGCTGCATCAGGAAGAAGGGTGTCTTGAGATTGAGGTCGATGACATCATCCCATTGGTCTTCGCTGAAGGCATCGAGGGGTGCGTCGGTCAGTGTGCCTGCGTTATTGACCAGAATGTGCAGCGCAGGCTCGCGTGCCGCAATCTGCGCCACCAGCTCGGCGATGCCCTCCAGGGTTGCAACATCGGCGGTCAGGCCGATGCAGTCCCCGCCAATGTCGGCAACAGCGTGCGCAACCTTGTCGCTGTCGCGCGCGCAGATATAGACCCTAGCGCCCGCAGCTGCGAGACCGGTGGCGATCATCCGGCCGATGCCGGCGCTACCGCCTGTGACCAGTGCGACTCGGCCGGCAACCGAAAAAAGACCCGCAGCGTCCATCAAGCGATAATCTCCAGCATGATCTTGGCGACCCCCTCAGGATCGCCAACGTTGAAGGCATGGTCGCCCGGATGATCATGCACCGGCCAGCCGAGCGTTCGGGCGCGTTCGTGCATCGCGGTCATTATCGTGTGCTGTGCGGCGATATAATCAGCCGGGTGCGTGATGCTCTCTGCGCCCACCGCAATCGCGCAGCAGGTTGCCCGCATCGGTTGATCTGACAGGCGGTCGAGCAGCCATTGCTCGCGATTCCGGTCCATCATGTGCGGATGTTCCTTGGCCATTGCGCGCTGCTGTTCGTGGACGCCCGACCCCACCGGACCCTGTCCGCTGTCGAGCAGGGCATCCAGCCCGGCCATGTCCGCCTCGCTGGCAAAGCCGAGCAGCGACAGGATCCGCTCGCCCGCATGGGCGATGATCGCATCGAGGAAGATCACGCGGCGGATGCGCTCGCCAGCCTGTGCCAGCACTCCCGGTGCCACCGTACCGGCATAGCTGTGCGCCACGAGGATCACGTCATGCAAGTCTTCATAATGCAGTACATTGACGATGTCGGTGACATGCGTTGCGTTGCCGACATCGCGGTCGATCAGATGGACACGCTCGCCAAAGCCGGTGAAAGTCGGGGTGAATACGGTGTGTCCCTCGGCCTCAAGCACCGCACGCATGTGCTTCCAGGTCCAGCCACCCATTCCGCCGCCGTGCATCAAGAGAAAGGTTGCCATTACGCAGGTGCTCCCGGTTCAAGATTGGCGACGAGTTCGGGCGGCACATCCGGCCCCCACAGGTAGAAGCTGTCACTTGGATCGTGCTGCGCGGCGGGCCACTCGCAATCGGCGGGGATATAGTCGATATCTGCCGAAAACTCGGCATAGCTGCCCCAGGGGTCGCGCGCATAATAGAAATAATTTCCGCCCAGCACGTGCCGTCCGACACCCCATCCCTGCTTGAACCCGGCGCGGAACATCTGGGCGGAACCGAGGCCGACCTCCTGGAAAGAGGCCACATCCCAGCTGCTGTGATGCATGCCGCGATGGGTCGACCCGACAAGCGCCAGCAGGTGATGGTCGCTGCCATGCGCGCCGTGCAGAAACGCGACCACCGGCCCGCTGCCGTCGGACAGGCGCAATCCCAGCATCGTTTCATACCAATGCGTCGCTGCGATCACGTCGGTGGTGTAGATGGCAAAGTGCGACAGATGGCGAGGCAAAGTCTTCGGCGCTGACGAATTGAATACCGCGCCCGATGTTCCAGCCGCAGACGAAATCGTCTCGAACCTGGTCTTGTCCGCAGGCGAACATTTGTCCGCGACCCGGATGTTGATCGGCAGGCCATCGAACCCCTCGATCCACAGTCCATCTTTGGGCGCTCCGATCACGGGATCGATTCGGGTTGCGCCGTGACTTTCCAGATGCGCCGCGATCGCGGCTTCGTCCTCGGGATAAATGCCGAAGCTCAGATAGCGCAATTGCTTGACCGGACCCTTTGTGATCCTGCCCCAGCATTGGGGATTGCCATATGTATGCAGCCCCAAGCCATCGTCCGAACTGCGCACGTCCAGCCCGAACGCATCATAGAAGGCATGCGCCTCCTCAAAGTCAGGCACCTGAAGCCCGAAATGGTCGATCGAGTGGATTGCCAGCGCGTTGGCACGCTTTTGCGGCATGGTTCTCTCCTTGGTGGTCTGCCGGTGCGGCTATTGTGCGACGATCGGATTGACGAGCAGGCCGACACCTTCGATCTCGACCTCGCAGACATCGCCCGGCTTCATCCAGACCTGCGGGCTGCGCGCCACGCCGACGCCGCCGGGGGTGCCCATGACCAACACATCGCCCGCCTGCAGCGTCATGAAGCTGGACAAAAGGTGGATGGTCCTCGCGACCGAAAAGATCAGGTTGCCGGTGTGCGAAGACTGCATCACCTCCCCGTTCAGGCGGCATTCGATCTTCAGGCCTGCCGCCCCGGCCGGCAACTCATCGGGCGTCACCAGATAGGGCCCGAACGCACCGGTATCGTCGAAATTCTTGCCGGCGGTCCATTGCGGCGTACGCAGCTGATAGTCGCGGATCGACGCATCGTTAAACACCGAATAGCCCGCGACATGGTCAAGCGCATCAGCCTCGGCAATGTCCTTGCCGCCGGTGGACAGCACGACCGCAAGCTCGGCCTCCCAGTCGAGCTGTTCAGAAACCTTCGGTAAAATGATCGGCGCTTTGTGTCCGGTCAGGCTGGAGGCGAAGCGGGCAAACAGCACCGGATGCTCCGGAATGCCAAGCCCTGATTCCTCTGCGTGGTCGAGGTAGTTGAGGCCGAGGCAGACGATCTTAGCTGGCCGCATAACCGGTGGCAGAAAGGCGAGGCTTGCCTCGTCGACTGGCTCTCCGGCAGCAGCCTGCTTGCCTGCCTCGGCAAGGGTGCCTGCTGAAATATGCGCGTCAAGATCGGCCAGATCATCTCCATAAGCGATGGTGACAGTATCGCCCGTCTTGGCGGCGAGGCCGATTTTTCCGTCCTTGGTGACTCTAGCTAGGCGCATGTTCTTCTCCGAAGTTAAATCAGCGGCTGGCCGTCTGGCCGGTGCCCCCGCCGGTTGCGGGCATCAGGTTGTTGCTCATTCCGCCATCGACCACGACGTCGATGCCGGTGATGTGTCCCGCTAGCGGGCTGGCGAGAAAGAGGATCGCGTTGGCGACGTCGTCTGCGGTGCCCAGCTTGCCGAGTGGGATCATCGATTCACGCTGGGCCCGGCGCTGCGGGTCGTCATACCCTGTCTGGGTCATTGGTGTGTAGGTGGGGCCGGGCGATACCGTGTTGCAGCGGACGCCATCCTTGCCCCACTCAAGCGCCAGTTGGCGAACAAGCATCACCAAAGCCGCCTTGCTGGAGGAGTAGAAGCCCAGGCCCGGTGTCGGCTGGCTTGCAGACATCGATGCAGTAGCAACCAGCGCGCCCCGGCTTGCGGCCAGATGCGGATGTGCAGCCTTGGCCAGGGCCCAGGTTGCGCGGGTGTTGATCGCATAGACGCGGTCGAAATCTTCGGCGCTGAGCGTGGTCAGTGCGCCGCCAGCGATGATGCCTGCATTGCTGACTACCGCGTCGATCCCGTCCATATGGGCCATCGCCGCAGCAACAATGGCGTCGCCGCAACCGGTATCCGCCAGATCTGCGACGCAGCCTGCAGCATCCGGGCCGATGGCATCGGTCACTGCGGCGAGACCCACAGCATCACGGTCCGTCAGCAGCATCTTGTGCCCGCCGGGGATCACGGTTCCGGCGGCGAGCCGCTCGGCCACGGCGCGACCGATGCCACTGGCTGCTCCGGTGATGATGACGCGCATGGGCATTCCTTCAGTCAGAAAGATCAAGTTCCGCCATCAATTGCTGGCGGAGCTTGAACTTCTGTATCTTGGAGGCCGACATCGGCCATTCGTCAACAAATCGGATGTGCCGGGGCACCTTGAATGAAGCGATGCGCGTGCGTGCAAAGGCGATCAGATCGTCGGCGCTGACATCGCATTTCCCTGAGAGTTCTATGAAGGCTGCCGGAATTTCTGCAAGCCTGGCGTCGGGCAGCCCGACCACCTGCGCCAGCTGGACACCCTCGTGCGCGGCGAGCACAGTCTCCACCTCGGCTGCGGCGACATTCTCGCCACCGACCTTGAGCATGTCCTTGAACCGACCGTGAAAGCGCAGATGGCCATGCGCATCGATCGAGCCGATGTCGCCGCTGCGATACCAGCCGTCGGGTCCGAGTGCCTCGGCGGTCTTGACCGGATCGCGGTAATAGCCGTCCAGCAAGCTGTAGCCCTTGATCCAGACCTCGCCGCGTTCGCCTGTCGGAAGCTCTTCACCGGTGGCCAGATCGACGATCTTCACTCTGACCCCAGCCATGGGGTAGCCCAGCGCCTGGAAGCCCAGTTCGGGTTCCATGTCGTAGCCGCCGGTCGAGACGATGCCGCTGGCCTCGGTCATGCCGAATGTGCCGACCTGCAGCGCATTGGGTGCCTTCTGGCGATAGGCATCGCCGACCCACCCGGGCATCTGGCTGAAACAGCTGTTCATCAGCCGGACCGAGGTCATGTCGGCAGCATCCCAGTCCGGGTGCGCAATCATCGCCTGATGGAAGGTCACGAACGGCAGGAACAGCATGCTGGCCTTCTCGGCCTGGATCTGGCGCAGGCTTTCGCCTGCATCGAAATGCGGCTGGCCGATAAAGGTCCCTCCGACGTCGATCGCGCCCAGCATGCCCAGCATCGCGGCGATATGGAACAGCGGCATTGGCGACCAGACCCGCTCATCCTCGCGGAAAGCCCAGCGATTGCGGGCCAGGTTGCTTGCCTCGCGGCAAATCGCCTCGTGGCTCAGCAGGCAGCCCTTTGGGTTTGCCGAAGTTCCCGAGGTGTAAAGAACCATGCAGGTATCACGCAGTCGGACGCTGAGCCTGGCGCTGTGGACGGCGCGTTCGTCTATCGTGGCTGCAACCGCATCGAACTGGGTCTGATCGATGAAACCACTGGCCTGCCTGTCGCCGAACAACACCAGATGCCGGAGCCGCGGGGCGGCTGCCATCGACAGTGTCAGTGGATCCCGGATCTCGTCCAGCGCTGGGAAGGCCTCGGTCAGGCGCGCGACGAAATCGACATGAGCGTCGGATTGGCTGTTGGTGAGGATCGCAACGAGATCGGCATTTTCAGCGACATAGGCAACTTCAGGCGCACGGTAACGGGCGTTCATCAGAACAGACACGCCGCCGACCATGGCCACCGCGAAAAGTGTTTCGATGAATTCTGCCCCTGAAGGCAGCAGGATGCCGACATGGTCGCCCGGTGCGATGCCCAGGCCGATGAGCCCGCGCGCGCGATGCAGGACCGATTGCACGACGGCATCATAGGTCTTGCGACCGGTCGGAAAGACCAATGCCTCCTTCTCCGGAGCCTTGTCCCACGCGTTGAGCAGCATGTCCGCCAGCGGACTGACGGAGATGCGCATCAAGGCAGGGTTTTCGCTGGTCGCAGTCAAGCTGTGTCTTTCCGTCGGATATCAGTTGGCAGGCTGTTGTCTGTTCACGTCTGGCGATTTGCCAGAAGCGTTCATCCTTTCAGACGATAGGTGGCTTTGGTTTTTCGGGCTTCAGCCGCAACCGATGATACCCCCGTCGACAGGGATTTCGACTCCGGTGACATAACCGCCCGCGCGCGAGGACAGGAACACGATGATGCCTGCGATCTCGTCGGCGCGGCCCATGCGCCGCATCGGTATCTTGGCGAGCAGTCCGGGGTCGACAGCATCGTCGTCCCGCATGTGCGCGGTCATGCTGGTAGGGAAATAGCCTGGCAGCACCGCATTGGCCGTGATGTGCCGATCGGCGAGGTCGCCTGCAAGGTCGCGCGTGAGCATGTGGATGGCCGCCTTGCTTGCCGCATAGCTGTAGGCGCTCAGCCCCTGCGCTGCCTTCCCGGCCACCGAGCCTATGTTGATGACGCGGGCTGGATCGTCGGCGCTGGCCGATGCGGTCAACTCGGGCAGAAGCTCGCGGACCAGCGTAAACGGCGCCTGGACGTTGACCGCCAGCACTCCGGGCCACGCCTTGTCGGGGAAGGAATCGATCGGCGCACCCCAGGTCTTGCCGGCATTGTTGACCAGAATATGGAGTTTTCCACCCGTCAGCGAACGGACCTTTGCCGCAAGATCAACCGCAGCCTCGGGCGAGGTCAGATCGGC
The DNA here is from genome assembly GCF_001713435.1 of Blastomonas sp. RAC04. Taxonomy (NCBI): domain Bacteria; kingdom Pseudomonadati; phylum Pseudomonadota; class Alphaproteobacteria; order Sphingomonadales; family Blastomonadaceae; genus Blastomonas; species Blastomonas sp. RAC04. The sequence continues at coordinate 2,616,513 of NZ_CP016460.1, read as the reverse complement.
CGGCAGGGCAATGCAATGCCCAAGCGCCGCCATCTCGGCTGCGGCTGCGGCGCAGATATCGGGCTTTCGCGATGTAATGATCACACTGGCACCGGCCCGCAACAGGCCCTCGGCAATCATCCGCCCCAGTCCCTGCGCGCCGCCGGTGACCAGCGCCCAGTGGCCGGTGAGTTCGAACAATCCGCTCATACCGTCACCACGACCTTGCCGAAGCTGTGCTGCTCTTCAAGGTAGAGCAACGCCTCGCGCGCTTGCGCCAGCGGGAAAGTTTGTTCGATAACCGGGGTGATCCGGTGTTCGCCGACAAAGGCCAGCATCTCGCCAAAATCCTGCAGATCGCCGACCTGGCTGCCCACGATGCTGGCGCTTTTTAAGAAGATGCCGGTTGCGGTAACCTCGAACTTGTCGCCCGCTGTCGATCCGTAGATCACGATCCGCGCGCCGGGATTGATGGCGCGGACATAATTGGCATAGCTGGGTGCCGGCGCACCATCGAGCACCACGTCGATGCCGCCGGTGAGTTTGCCGATCTGCTTGCGCCATTCCGGATCGGTGTAGAGCAGGCCGCCCGCCGCCCCCATTTCCATCGCCCTTGCCAGCACCGCTTCGCTCTCGCCGGTGACATAGGCCTTGGCCCCCAGCGCTACGGCAAATGCGAGCCCGAAGGTGGCAACCCCGCCGCCGATGCCGCTGATCAGCAAGGTTTCTCCGGCAGTCAACTGGCCCTTGAACATCAGCGCGCGCCACGCGGTCAGGCCGGTCAGCACGGTCGCTGCGGCCTGCTCCCAGGTCATGAACGCAGGTTTGGGGGCTACGTGCGCGGCAGGCACGCAGACATATTCGGCGATGGTGCCGGCATGGGGCATGCCGAGCAGTCCGAAGGCTGGGCTCGGCGCATGACGGTTTGTGCCCCAATCCATGCCCGGATAGATGACGACTTCGTCGCCGATGGCTACGTTCGACACCCCTTCTCCAAGCATGTCGACCACACCGGCACCATCACAGCCCATCGTGCATGGCAGGCTCATACCCGGGTACAAACCGCGCGCGATCCACATCTCGCGATGGTTGATCGAAGCCGCCTTGATAGCGACTCGGACCTCGCCGGTTCCGGGCAGCGGTGTTTCGACATCGGCGACCCGCACAGCCTGTGTGCCTTCGGTGGTTTCCTGCAAAAGGGCTTTCATCTGTTTTTCTTTCCTGGAGATTCAGAACGATCGCGGAAGGCCGAGTGCCTCGGCGATTCCGTTTCTGACCATTTCGTTGGTGACCGGGCCGATCCGCCACAACCGGCTGTCGCGCCAGTACCGCTGCATGTCGGTCTCGGCCGAATAGCCCATGCCGCCCAGGATCTGGATACCCATGTCGGCGGCTTTGTTGGCGTTTTCAGAGGCAAACAGCTTGAGCATGTTCGCCTCGTTGCCGACGTTCTCGCCGCGCACCTGTTTCGCGGCGCAATGGTGGAGCAGCAACTCGGTGGTCTGCTGCATCGTGGCGATGTCAGCGATGTAGTGCTGCAGAATCTGGAACTGGCCGATGTATTTGCCGAAGGCCTTGCGCTGCATGACATAGGCAAGCGCATCTTCCAGAATGCCGTCGATCACCCCCAGGCAAAATGCGCCGACCATGATGCGCTCGTTGTTGAGCGTCGGCAACAGCGTGTGCCAGGCCCGGTTCGGTTCCGCCAGAACATCGGCATCGGCGACGAACACGTTGTCGAAAACAACCGTGCAGCTGCCCATCGAACGCATGCCGAGTTTTGCCAGCGGGGTGATCTTGATCCCCTCGCTTTTGGCCGGCACCCAGAAGAGGGTCAGGCCCTGATGCTTTTTCTCGACGTTGCTGTCGGTCCGCGCGATACACAGCAGGTAGTCTGCGACATGCGCAGAACTGCTCCAGATCTTTTCACCGTTGATCACCCAGCCGCCATCGGCTTTTTCTGCCTTGGTCGTCATGCCGCCGAGCAGATCAGTGCCGCCGCCTGGTTCGGTGAACGAGATCGCAGCTTTCAGCCTGCCAGCCGCAATTTCGGGAAGATACTTCGCCTGTTGCTCGGGCGTACCGTAAAGCCCGATCGACTTTGATCCGGCAAACGAGGTGATGCCCCATATCCATGCGAGACCACCGAGCGAACGCGCAAGTTCGCGCGCCAGCAGCATCTGCATCAGCACATCGCCGCCCTGGCCCCCAAAGTCCTCGGAAATTCCGACCCCGTGAAAGCCGGCATCGCTGAACTTGTCCCACAAGGCATGGGGATAATTGTGTTCGTCGGCTTCAAGCTGACGCGCCCAGGCCTTCGGGCATTCTGTATCGACCCAACGGCGAACCATGTCGCGAAATGCGCGGTGCTCTTCGGGCAGTTCAAAATCCATTCTCGGGCACCCTCACATCCGCTCAGGTCGATATTGCGCCTGCGTTGCCACGATGGATTGGATAGGGGATTGGCGCTAGCCACCTATCTACGGGTAGGAATTGATGCTTGCACTCGTGCTTTTAGTGGCCGATAAACAAGGTGTTGGACACGAGAGCAGTTTGCAAACTTCCCGGTCCCCTAGGCAAAGAGGATGTCTGTAATGGGTGTGGTATTGACCACGATCATGCCGCCGCGCGCGGCCCACCGCTATGTCGAGCGCGGGACGATCGAAACGCTGTCTCAAAGTGTCGCGAATGCGCGGGTCGTGACGGTCAGCAGCCCGGCAGGGTTCGGAAAGACCACAGCCATGCTGCGCTGGGCGGACATTCTGAAAGAAGACGGGCGACCGGTTCTCTGGATTGCGGCGCGAGCCGGTGTGGATTCGCTCGACACTTTTCTCGAGGCGCTGCAGATGGCCTGTATTGGTGCCGGGCTGGACGCGGAAAAATTCAACGCCGGACTGACCCCGCGGAGCTGGCTGGCGATGCTGTCGGTTCAGTCGGGCCCCCGGCCGGTACTTTTTATCGACGACGCGCAGTTGCTCACCGGTGATGTGCGCGACTTTATTGGCCAATTGATTTCGAGCGCGCGAGATTCCCTTACGACAGTAATTGCCTCGCGCGGTGAAAGCGGGATCAATCTCGCCAGAATGCGCTCGCTCGGTCACCTTGCCGAAGTCACCGTTCGCCACCTCAGCCTGGACCATGATGAGGCTATGCGGCTGATCCAGCAGGAGTGCGAGACGGCCATTCCGGCAGGTGAAATGCAACGGATGATCGCGGACAGCCAAGGGTGGGCGGCTGGCCTGGTGCTCGCCGTCAACGCATGGCGGCGAGACCAGGAAGAGGATTACAGTGCACAGCGCAGTACAACCGGGCTTCGCAACGAGTTTGCGAGCTACTTCCACGAGGAGGTGATCGAAGGCCTGCCCCAGGGATTGCGCGACTTTATCGTTGATACGTCAATCCTGGAAGAACTCAGCCCTTCAGCGTGTGCCGCGGTGGTTAACAAGGACAATGCACGGACCATGCTCGAAGAGGTGTTCGAGCGCGGGCTATTTCTGGCCGATCTCGACCGAGAGCAAAGCCGCTATCGCTACTATACCATGTTCAGGGAGATGGTGCAGGGCCGGTTGATGATGCGTGCCCCGGAACGCGCGGCCGAACTGCATCGCCGGGCCAGCCGCTATTACGTCTCCATCGACAATTACGAGCGGGCGGTCGACCATGCGATGCAGAGCAAGGACCCAGCGTTTCTGGGCGCGCAGCTGGACCAGCTGGCCGAGCCGATGACCTATGGCGGCTTGCTGTACAGGGTCGATGAACTGGCCAGCGATTTGCCTTGGGAAGTGGTGCAGAATTGCCCCTCCCTGCTGCTTGCCATGTCGTGGCGTCGCAGCCGGCGGCTGGCGTTCAAATCGTCGGAGCGCCTGATTGAGGCCGCCGAAGCGGCGATTGCGACCAAGGTCGAGCGCGGCGAGATGGACGATTATGCTGCCAGGCAGATGGGCTGCCGGGTCAGGCACCGCAAAATTATGCTCGAGGCCGCCCGCGACAACATGCACTATGTCGAGCGGGAGTCCGAGGCATTGCTCGATGATCTGGGGGATGATCACCCCTATCTGAGCTGCACGTTGCTGGCACAGCTGCTGTCCGCGCGCCGGGAGCTCTATCATTTCCACGATATGCTGCGGCTTGAAGCGGAACTGCGCAAGGCGCTGGGACGACCAGGATCGGATTTTGCCTCCATCGCACTGAAATCATCTGTCGCACCGACATTGGTGGCACAGGGCAAGACGCAGATGGCGCGCCAGTTCCTGACCGAGGCCCACAGTCTGGCTACCGGGATGGACGGCCATATCTCTGGGCTCGCTGCGCTCCCGGCATTGCCGCTTGCTGAATTGCATTACGAATGTGGCGAGCTGGAATCGGCAGCGCGTCTGGTCGAGGATCATCTGCCATCGATCCGGCAATGGGGCTTCGTTGATCAACTGGCGTCGGGGTTTCTGGTCCGCGCGCGCCTGGCCGCTGCACACGGTGATCTCGCCAGCGCGCTTTCGGGGCTCGAAGAGGCGCAGCTGGTTGCTATCGAATGCGGGCTCGACCGCTTGCGCGCGCTGGTTCTATCCGAACAGGTGCGGATGCTGGTCAAGGCCGGGCAGCTGGAACAGGCCGAGCAATTGTTTCACTCCAGCGATCTGAGCGGAGAGGGCGAACCCGTGCCGACCCTCAATCCGACGCGGCTCAACGAATGGATGGCCATCGCCTGGCTGCGGCTCGAAATGCAACGGTTTCGGCTGGTCCGATCGCGCAAGATTGCCAAACGCTGGCTCGAATTCGTCCGCAAGCGCGGGGCGGTTCGGTCCGCCGTGACATTCGAACTGCTTCTCGCGGAGATAGCGGTTCTTTCGGGCAATCGCTCGGAAGCGCGGCGTTCGGTTCGGTCAGCAGTGGAACTTGCAGAGCCTGGCGGGTGGCTTCGTCCGTTTGTTGACGAAGGCGAGGCCATTGCATCGCTGCTGATCGAATCCTACGCCAATGGGCCGGTGCTCGACACTCCAGTCGATCGGTTTGCGGGGCGGCTGGTGTCGGCTTTGCGCGGCACGCCGCATATCAGCGAGGACGACGCTGAGGACGATGACTTCGGCATGGGCAGCGGCCTGTCGCTGCGCGAGGTGGAAATCCTGACGATGGTCAGCGGCGGTCTGCGCAACCGCGAAATCGGCGACAGGCTCGGCCTGACCGAAGGCACGGTCAAATGGTATATGCAGCAAATCTACGACAAATTGGGCGTAAGGCGTCGTCCGCAGGCGGCAATCCGGGCACGCCAACTGGGAATTCTGCCCTGACACCAATCGGCGAACTGCTGCGCCAACCTATCGAAGGGAAGATTGGTGCAGCGGGTTTGCCCGCTAGAAATGCCTCAAAGCCAAAGCGATAGCGGGAGAAGCATGTGGCAAAAGGCAAGGTGATCATCAGTTGTGCCGTGACAGGGGCGATCCATACCCCCTCAATGTCGCCATTCTTGCCGATAACTGCAGAGGAAATCGCCGAAGCATCGATCGGTGCAGCCGAGGCCGGGGCTGCAATCATTCATCTTCACGCGCGCAATCCGGTTGATGGCCGTCCCGACCAGGACCCCGATCTGTTCGAACCCTTTCTCAAGGTCATCAAGCAGCGGTGTGATGCGGTCATCAATCTGACGACCGGGGGCCACCCTGCGATGACGCTGCAGGAGCGGCTACGCCCCGCTACCCGCTTCCAGCCGGAGGTCGCTTCGCTCAACATGGGAACGATGGGCTTTGGGCTGTTTCCCATGCTGGATCGGTACAAGGACTGGAAGCACGATTGGGAGCCCGCCACGCTTGAAGGTTCGCGCGATCTGGTTTTCAAGAACACCTTCAAGGATATCGAGGATCTTCTGAACCTGCTTTCGCCGAATGGCACCCGGTTCGAATTCGAATGCTACGATACCAGTCATCTCTACAATCTGGCCCATTTTCTGGACCGTGGGCTGGTCAAGGCACCGTTGTTCATCCAGACCTGCTTCGGCATCTTGGGCGGAATCGGATCGCACCCCGACGATGTGATGCACATGAAGCGGACCGCCGACCGGCTGTTTGGCGACCAGTACGAGTGGTCGGTGCTGGGGGCCGGTGCACGGCAGATGAGCATCGTGGCAATGGCGGCATCGATGGGCGGCAATGTCCGCGTCGGGCTTGAAGATTCGCTCTGGGCCGGGCGTGCCAAGCTGGCCGAGACCAACGCGCAGCAGGTCAGGATGGCGCGCGAGATCATCGAGAATATGGGTCTTTCAGTGGCCACCCCCGACGAAGCGCGCGCAATATTGCATCTCAAGGGCGCCGACCGCACGGCGATTTGACCCTCGTGCGCACTCGCGAGCAGTTTACGGTTACCAATCACGACCCGCTGGCCGCCGGAAAGGCAGTTTGAACGCAGATGACCTCCCCATGGAACCCCGACGAAGCCCGCGAATGGATGGCCTGGCTGCAGGCGATGCCGCCGGGCGAGCTGTTCAACCGGGCCGAGGCGATGACGCTGGCGGGGCAGGGCACCGTGTGTACCTATTCGCGCAAGGTCTTCATTCCGCTCACCAAATTGTGCCGGGATGTCTGTCACTACTGCACGTTTGCGCAGCGCCCTTCGCAGCTGGCAGCCCCTTTTCTGGACCTTTCACAGGTGCTGGACATAGCTCGCGCGGGTGAGGCTGCCGGGTGCCGCGAGGCGCTGTTCACGCTTGGCGACCGGCCCGAAGCCCGCTTCGCTGTGGCGCGACGCTGGCTGGCGGATCGCGGTTACGCCACCACGCTTGAGTATCTTGCCGATGCAGCGGCACTGGTGCTGAAGGAGACCGGCCTGCTGCCGCATCTCAACCCAGGGCTGATGGCGGCGCAGGACTATGCGGTCCTGCGACCACTTTCGGCGTCGATGGGGCTGATGCTGGAAAGCGCATCCGACAGACTGTGCGGCAAGGGCATGGCGCATTTCGGTTCGCCCGACAAACGTCCGGCGGCGCGGTTGCAGTCGATCCGGCTTGCCGGAGAGGCGAGCGTCCCGTTTACCACCGGCCTGCTGATCGGCATCGGTGAAACCCGGCAAGAGCGCATCGAGGCACTGCTTGCGATCCGCGACCTGCATGCGCGCTATGGTCATATTCAGGAGGTCATCATCCAGAACTTCCGCGCCAAGCCAGGGACGCGGATGGTCGGGGCTGCCGAGCCATCGCTGGATGATCACCGTTGGACGATTGCTGCCGCGCGGCTGTTGCTGGGGCCGCAGATGACAATCCAGGCGCCGCCCAATCTGCGTGCGGGCGAACTGTCCGATCTGATCGGTGCGGGCGTCAACGACTGGGGCGGGGTCTCTCCCGTCACGCCGGACCATGTCAATCCCGAAGCCCCATGGCCACATCTCGAGAAGCTAGAGACGCAGACCGAAGCGGCAGGCCGCCACCTGCGCCAGCGGCTGGCGATCGGACCTGGCCATGTGCGCGATCTGACGCGGTGGGTGGACCCAGCGCTGCAGACCGCGATCCGCCGTGCGGTGGATACGCGCGGGCTGGTGCGCGAGACGCAATGGCACGCGGGAACCGGCGACGAAGTCCCCGATGCGATGCCATCTTTGGTCACCGGGCGCGACCCCAAGATCGTCGTGGCGCTGGGCCGGGTGGAACAGGGCGAGGAGCTGGACAAGGTGCAGATCGCCCGGCTGTTCACCGCCGAAGGCCGCGATTTCGACCATGTGCGTAGCTTTGCCGATGAACTGCGCAGGGACCGGGTCGGTGATACAATCACCCATGTCGTCAACCGCAACATCAACTACACCAATATCTGCCTTTATCGCTGCGGCTTCTGCGCCTTTTCGAAGGGCAGCACCCGGCGCGAGCGCGGACCAGCCTACAACATAGACCATGCAGAGATCGCACGGCGCACCCGCGAGGCGTGGGATCGCGGTGCCACCGAGGTGTGCCTGCAGGGCGGAATCCATCCCAGCTATGACGGTAACACCTATCGTGGCATCGTCGAGGCGGTGAAGGCGGCCGTGCCGCAAATGCATGTTCATGCGTTTTCACCACTCGAGGTCCACCATGGTGCCACGACTCTCGGGATGAGCTACAAGGCGTATCTCGCGGATCTCAAGGCAGCAGGGCTGGCGACGTTGCCAGGAACCGCAGCGGAAATACTCTCTGACGACGTCCGCGCGATCATTTGTGCCGACAAGGTGGATACCGCCCAGTGGCTTGGCGTAATGCGCGCAGCGCACGCGGTGGGCCTCAAGTCCACCGCGACGATCATGTTCGGGCATGTCGAAACCTATGAGCACTGGGCCGAGCACCTGTTGCAGGTGAGGACCTTGCAGCGCGAAACCAGCGGGTTTACCGAGTTTGTCCCGCTGCCGTTCGTGCACATGGAAGCGCCCAACTGGCGGCGCGGCGAAACCCGATCCGGCCCGACCTGGCGCGAGGCGGTGCTGATGCATGCGGTGGCACGGATCGCGCTCGATGGGGCGATTCCCAATATCCAGACGAGCTGGGTGAAGCTGGGTCCCGATGGCGCGGCCGCGATGCTGCAATCGGGTGCCAATGATCTGGGCGGGACGCTGATGGACGAATCGATCACGCGCGCCGCCGGAGGACAAAACGGCCAGATCTTCGATGTCCCGCAGATGCAGGCACTGGCAGCCCGGCTCGGACGCCCCCTTCGCCAACGCGAAACGATTTATGGCCAGCCCATTGGGCAGATGGCCTATGCAGACTAACGACAGGACAGCAGCATGAACACGACCATCGCCATTATCGGCGGAACAGGAAATCTCGGCAGCGCACTCGCATGGCGACTGGCCCGCGCCGGCAAGGACGTCGTGATAGGCTCGCGCACCGCGCAATCTGCGGCTGACAAGGCCGCAGAGCTTGGCCATGGCCTGCGCGGGATGAGCAATGCCGATGCCGCTGCCGCTGCCGGGATCGTAATGGTGACGGTGCCCTTTGCCGCGCAGGCGCAGACGCTTGCCGAAATCGCGCCGAATGTTGCCGGCAAGATCGTGGTCGATACCACCGTGCCCCTGATGCCGCCAAAGGTCATGCGCGTTCAGTTGCCCGCCGAAGGATCGGCAGCTGCCTGCGCAGCGGCGGTGCTGGGCGACGGCGTGCGCCTGGTGTCGGGATTTCACAATGTCGCCGCGCATAAGCTGGCGCAGGACATTGACGTAGCTTGCGACATTCTGGTGTTCGGTGACGACAAGGCCGCCCGGGCCGAAGTGGTTGCGTTGGCAGATGCCATCGGCCTGCGCGGTATCCACGCCGGAGCATTGGTCAATGCGGCGGCGGCCGAGGCGATGACCTCGCTGCTGATCTTCATCAACAAGAACTATCGCGTCGATGGCGCCGGCATCCGCATCACCGGCGAGCTTCAGCCGTTCGCATGAGCCAGCGATGATCCAGATCCTACCGCTGGAAGGCCTGCCTGAAATCGCGGCGGGCGATGATCTGTCCCGGCGGCTGGCGGCGCTGCTGCATGCAGGTCCAGTGCATCTGCTGCCGGATGACGTGCTGGTCGTGACGCAGAAAATCGTCTCCAAGGCGGAAGACCGTTTCGTCGATCTGGCTGGCATCAGCCCTTCATCAGAGGCGATCACGCTGGGGCTTGAGGTCAACAAGCCTGCCGCGCTGGTCGAGGTGGTGCTGAGCGAATCGTCGGCCATCGTCCGCAAGGCACCCAATGTGCTGATCACTCGGCACCGGCTGGGGCATGTTATGGCCAATGCCGGGATCGATGCCTCCAACATCGGCAGCTGCAACAGCAGCAAGGTCCTGCTTCTGCCAGTCGATCCGGATGCTAGCGCTCAGCGGATATCGGATGCCTGCCAGGATGTTTTCGGATTTGCTCCCGGCGTCATCATTTCAGACAGCTTCGGGCGACCCTGGCGACTGGGCACCGTCAACGTCGCGATCGGGGTCGCCGGAATGGCTGCGATGCTCGACATGCGCGGCACACCCGATCGCGATGGGCGGACCATGGAGGTGACCCATATCGCCTTTGCCGACGCAGTGGCGGCGTCTGCGGGTCTGGCGATGGGCGAGGGCGCAGAAGGCATCCCGGCCTGCATCGTGCGCGGACTGAAGGTTCCACACGATGCGCGCGGGAGCAATACGATCCTGCGTCCGCAAGCCGAGGACCTGTTCCAATGAGCGCGCGCTACACTGTGCTGACGGGGGGAGTGGGGGGCGCGAAGCTGGTCAATGGCCTGTATCGCATACTCCCGCCGCACAGCTTGACGGCGATCGTCAACACTGGCGACGATTTCCGACATTACGGCCTGCCGGTATCGCCCGATATCGATACGCTGCTCTACACGCTTTCGGGGCGGTCAAACCAGACTCTGGGCTGGGGCCGCGAGGGCGAGACGTGGAACTTCATGGCAGCGCTGACTTCGCTGGGCGGCGAGAACTGGTTCAACCTTGGCGATGGTGATCTGGCGCTGCATGTGCTGCGCGGACACGCGCTGGCATCAGGGGAAACGCTGACGTCCATCATCGCCAGCTTCGCAGCAGCATGGAATCTGGCGCTGACCATCCTGCCAATGACCGACGATGCCGTTGCCACCTTCGTCGATACCGATGAAGGTCTGCTGTCGTTTCAGCGATATTTTGTCGAGCGGCGATGCGAACCCAGGCTGCTCTCGGTCCAGTTCGATGGCGCGCAAGCTGCTGCTGCCGCACCGGGGGTGGTCGAGGCGATCATGACCAGCGATGCGGTGCTGGTTGCACCGTCCAACCCTTGGCTCAGCGTCGATCCCCTGCTGGCCATCCCGGCGATCCGCGCGGCGCTGGTAGCAACCCCGGCGCCGGTCGTGGCGGTTTCGCCGCTGGTCGGTGGTACGGCGGTCAAGGGGCCGACCGCCAAGCTGATGGCCGAACTCGGGCTTGCTATCACCAACCACACGATCGCTGGGCATTATGGCAGTTGGCTCGACGCGCTGCTCATCCACGGCGATGACGATGCCCCCGCCGGTGTCGCGCATGCGCGCACCGATACGCTGATGCATACCGCCGATGACCGCATCCGCGTGGCCCGCGCCGCGCTGGCGCTGGCCGAAGGATGCTCCGGATGACAGCATGGCGCATATGTGTGCCGATCAAGCAGGGTCTCGACTGCAAATCGCGTCTGGGTGGCGTGCTTGACGAAACGGCACGCACTGGGCTGGCGCGACGGATGGCGGGGCATGTGCTGGCCGTGCTGCAGGACCGTTTCGAGTCCGAACAGATCACTATTCTTTCACTGACACGGCCCGAAGGCTGGGCGCACGGATGGATGCGCGATCAGGGGCGCGGCCTCAATCCCGAGCTGGGCGCCTGGCGGGCCGCACAGGGTGATACGCCGGTTCTGATTCTGCATGCCGATCTGCCGTTGCTGGACGTAGAGGATATCGATGCCTTGCTTGCGTTGGCTGCCGGAGGCGTTGCGCTGGCCACCGACCGGGCAGGGCAGGGCAGCAATGCGCTTGCCATTGCCGATGGCCGGCCGTTCGACATGCGCTTCGGCGCCCGCAGCCGTGCCCGGCATTGCGCCCAATATCCCGACATCAACGTGATCGAGCGAGAAGGCCTGATGGCCGATCTTGATACCCCCGATGATGCCCGATACATCCGTGCGCGCGGATTTGCCGTCTGATCGTCCTGCCCTTGGGAAGGTTCGATCCGGCGGCGCAGCCCGCACAAGCCGGTCGTCATCTCGAACAGGGGAAAGCTGGCAATGAAGCTGAACATCGGTGTGCCAAACAGCATGAAGGTTGCCGCCATGGTCCAGCCCTGGGAGGGTGCGTTGACCGGAGCTGACGTCGGGCGGCTGATGGCGGCGGCAGACGCGCTGGGGTTCAACAAATGCATGCTCGGCGAGCATTTCATCATCCCCAAAGAGCATATCGCGCTGTCGGGCGACTGGTATTTCCACACCGTCGTGGCGCTGGGGTATATCGGCGGGCAGACGCGCAACCTGCGGCTGTCTTCCTCCGTCACGATCCTGCCGCTCCAGAACCCCATCGTGCAGGCAAAGGGCTGGTCGACACTCGACTGGCTGACCGGCGGCCGCGCCGAGGCTTTGTTCGGCGTCGGTTGGCTGAAAGAGGAGTTCGACATGCTTGGCGTGGATTTCCACAGGCGCGGCAAGATGGCGGATGAGTATGTCGCAGCGATGATCGCGCTGTGGACCATGGATGAGCCGGAATTCGAAGGCGAATTCGTCAATTTCAGCAACTGCGGCTTTGCGCCCAAGCCCGTCCAGAAGCCGGCCGTGCCGATCTGGTTCGGCGGCGATGCTCCGGCGGTACAAAAGCGGGTGGCCAAGTTCGGCAATGGCTGGTCGCCGTTTCGCACCCCGCCGGAGACTTTTCCCGCGTGTATCGATTTCATCAAGTCGCAGCCCGAATATGACGGGCGCCCGATCGACGTATTCTTTGCGCTAGAAATGCTCAACGTGGGCGCGCATCACGAGATTCTCGACGATCCCCGGGCACCTGGAACGGCCGACAAGCAGAAGATCCTCGATCAGATCGGCTGGCTGGCCCAGCTGGGCATTACCGAGACCATCGTGCCGTTGCCCCCCGGCATCCAGGACAGCCAGGCTTGGCTCGACCGCCAGCAATGGGTAGCCGAGGAGATCATGCCGCTGGTGTGAACCTGCGGCATGATCCTGCCTGATCTACGCCGAGCCCATCATGTCGATCATGTCGGCATAATGCGGCTGATGGTGGCAGATGCCGCCATCGACAGAGATGATCTGGCCGGTGACAAAGCCGGCAAGGTCTGACGCCAACCACAGGACCGCGCCTGCAATGTCATCGGCGACGCTCTCGCGCGGCAGCAGTACATGCCGCTGGATCATTCCAAGCTGGGCCTCGCTCATCTGCGCGCGGGCGACAGGGCTGAGCACCAGCCCGGGCAGCACGGCATTGCAGCGGATGCCCAGCCGCCCGAACTGCGCCGCCGTATTGCGGGTAAGCGCATTCACGGCCGCCTTGGAAGCGCTGTAGGCCGGGTTGAGTACGTCGCCGAGCAACGAGACCCCTGAGCCGGTGTTGATGATCGACCCACCGCCAGCAGCGATCATCGCCGGCACCGCGTGCTTTGTCATCAGCATGGTGCCGCGCACATTGACGTCGAAGGCAGCATCCCAGACCGCGCTTTCCATCGCCGTGATCGCCCCGTCGCGCATCATCTGCGCCGCTGCCGTGTTGGCGGCATTGTTGTGCAGAATGTCGATCCGGCCGAATTGGCTGGTCACCGTTTGAATCAGTGTCGCAATGCTGTCTTCGTCTGCAATATCCACAGACTGCGCCACCGCCTTGCCCCCGCCCGAGCAAATGTCGTTCGCCACCTGTCTCGCGCCATCGGCGTTGACATCGGCAATGACGACCTGCGCCCCATGCGCTGCCAGCATCCTGGCACAGGCCTCGCCGATATTGGCGCCGCCGCCCGTGACGATCGCGATTTTTCCTTCAACCAGTCCCATGCTCATTCTCCCAGCAGCTTCCACGTTCCGTAATCCTCGGCAGCGGTGAAGAAGCGCTCGTTCATCGGCACTCCGTTCTGCCCCCAGGCGTCAAGATTGGCGACCCACGCCTGCAGGCCGTACATCACGAACAACCGGGTCTGCTCCCAAGCCTCCTCGAAGTCGGGCACGCCTTGCGCGCCGGTGGCGATCAGATACTCGCGATACTGTTTGACCATGTCCTTGTGGTGCTTGCGGCGCTCCTCGATCGAGAGCGCGCCGATGATGAAATAGGTGAGATCCCGCCAGGGACGCCCGCGGCGGACCAACTGCCAGTCGAGCCACAGCCGCTCGCCGCCGGGCAGGATGTAGGTGTTGCCCTGATGGCAGTCGCCCAGCACGATGCAGTGCGGCGAGCGGTTGGCGCGCTCGATTTCGCCCAGCCGGTCGAAAGCGCGTTCGACCTTTTTAGGATCGTCCAGATAATGCTGCGGCGCGATGTCGCGAAAAGCGGGATCTTCCAGATTGAGCGCGATCCATTGCCACATGATGCGCACCTGATCGCTGTCGACCGGCGTGTCCATCTGGGTCTGGAGCCAGGGGGCGTTGGCCGGACTGATCTTGTCGCTGCCCCAAAGGCTGCCGTGCAGCTTGGCGAGACCCTCGAGATTCTCCATTATCATCTCGACGCCATTGGCGTGCGTGCTGTGGCCAAACCTGCCGCCGCGGTCATGCAGGTCTTCCAGCACGATGAACCCGTGCGCCTTGCCGTCGTCATCCCAGTCCGCATAGTAGCAGCGCGCGGTCGGCACCTTCATTTCATGCACCATGAAGTGATAGAACCGTGCCTCAAGGGCATGGATGTCGACATTGTGGAACGATCCCGACCAGTTGGCCTTCATGCACAGATTGGCAGGCAGGCCAGCGGCGATTCCCGCATCGTTCCAGTCCACCCTGATCCGCCATTTTGTGGTATGGCTGTTGAGCAGTTCGACCGTTTCCATGCTGCGCGCGACCACGCCGGCGTATTTGTAGCCCATCATTCGGCTGAGCCAGGCTGCATCGATCTGGTTCATCGTCGTCGGGATATGGTCGGTGCGCGCAGGATACGGGCGAGGCACGCAGTTCGGATCTACGACAGGGTTGTGATATTGCGGCGCTGCTTGGGGATCGTTCATCATTTCGTCCTTGGTTCAAGCGTGATGGTGGGTGGCGTCGTGGCGGCGGATGGCGCGGCTGGCGAGCAGCAGCAGGACCCCTCCGGCGATACAGAACAGCATGGCAGTGCCAATGCCCCAGGCGACGCCGTCCTTCCCGCCAACCTGGTCACTGACCATGCCGATCAGCCAGGCGCCGAGGCCGACGCCGATCAGGTTGGCGCTCATCTGCACGGCAGACACCGCAAGGCCGCGCAGATGCGGCCCGGCAATCGTCACGATCACAGCGTAGACTGGGCCGTTGTAAGAAGCGCTGAACATTCCCGCCGCCATCAGACAGGCCACCGCGACTGTTGCGCTGCCCGCACTGACTGCGAGCAGACCGGCGATGGCGGTGAGCACGGGGATCGCCGATGCCAGCAAGGCGGTGTGCGCGGGATCGAAGCCGCCGCGGCGCGCATTGATCCGGTCACTTCCCCAGCCTACGGTCAGTCCGCCAACCGACCCCAGAATGCCATAGGCGATCGCAACCACCAGGCCCGCCTGCGGTAAGCCAAAGCCATGGCTGTCCACCAGGAACGTCGCAAGCCAGGTGCTCATCCCGTAAATGCCGGTGGCGATGCAGGTGATCGCGGCAATGGCATAGGTCATGCCCGGGCGGGCGAAAAGCATGCCCAGCCGCGCGCGCAGCGCGTGATCGCCATGCTCCTGCGGAGCATCCTGTCGTCCGCGTACCGGCTCTCGAACGGTGAAGTAGAGCAGCGGGGCCAATAGAAGGCCAGGTACTCCGGCTGCAATAAAGGCCCAGCGCCAGCCATGTTCGGCAACGATCCAGCCGCCGGCAAAAAAGGCGAGCGCAAAGCCTACGCCCGCGCTGAGGTACCAGATGCCGATCGCGGTCGCGCGCCGGTCGGTGCCGAAATAGTCCGCGAGCAGCGACATGCCGGTTGGTGAGCCACCCGCCTCGGCCACGCCGACCGCCGCACGCCCGGCGGCCAAGGTCCAAAAGCCGGTCGCAGCGCCGCACAGCGCCGTTGCGCCGCTCCACGCCGCCAGCGCAAAGGTCATCAGCGCGGTGCGGTTCATGCGGTCGACCGCATAGCCGAACGGGATGGCAGCAATCGCGAACGGCACGCCATAGGCTACCCCGGCGAGCAACCCTAATTGCGCGCCTGACATCGAAAACTCTGCGCCCAGCGGCTTGAGGACCAGCCCGATGATCGCCCGGTCGATGCCATGGCAGGTCTGCGCCAGCGTCAGGACCGCGAGCACATACCAGCGATAAATGCCAGGCGGCGCGCTGGCCGTCGTCACGTCATTCCATCCTGCTCCCACCGACTAGTATCCGTCGAACATTGCACAGGTCTGCTGCAGGCAACCTGCCAGAGGAAAGGCGCGAAAGCGGCCCTGCTGCAGGACACTGCCCAGAAGGGAGAGGCAGGCGATGGGACAGGCAGATACCAACAAGGCGATCGTTCACCAGTTTCTGGGTGCGGTCGAGGCCGGAGATCTTGCAACTATCGAAGCTTTGCAGGCTTCTGATTGCACATGGTGGGTCGTAGGCGGCGGTGACATGACCCGCGCGGCCTATACCGAAGCGGTCAAGGGTATGCTGCTGACCGCTTCCGTGCGCCGCGTTACCATCATCGGCATGGTGGCAGAAGGCGACACCGTGGCCGCCGAGGTGCGATCCGAAATGCATTTCGGCGATCGCATCTACGCCAACGAATATCATGACCTCTTCGTCCTGCGCGACGGGCAGATTGTCCACGGGCGCGAATATTTCGACACCAGCAAGGTTGCGGCCTTTTTCGGCGCGCAGAAAGGTTGATCCATGCAGCATGAACAGACAGTGCGCGCGTTTCTGGCGCTGTTTCATACTAGCAACCTGGATGGCGCGGCGTTGCGATCGATGCTGGCACCCGATGCCCGTTACCAGCCGATCGTGCCGATCGCACCGGTGCGGATTGGCGCGGATGCCATCTGCGGGGAAATGGAGCGGCAGTATAAGCTCTATGCCGACTGTGCCTGCGATATACTTCACGTCGCGGTCAGCGGCGATACGGTGTTTACCGAACGGGTCGATACCGTCAGGCAACTCGCCAACGGTCAGGCGACGACCACGCACGTCGTGGGGGTGTTCGATCTCGATGGCGACGGCAAGATTGCGTGGTGGCGTGAATATTGGGATGCGCTCGATTGCGCGGGCCAGCTTGGCATCGATGATCGCGCGATGCGCGCGATCATGTGCGCGTGAGAGGTAGTGGGATGCAATATGATGTCGTCGTCATGGGATCGGGCGCGGCCGGACTGACCGCAGCCCTCGTTGCCGCCAAGGCGGGCCATTCGGTCGCGGTCCTGGAAAAGGCACCGCATTTCGGTGGCACAACCGCGATCTCCGGAGGCGGCATCTGGATTCCCGGTAGCCCGCAGGCCATCGCCGAGGGCGTTGACGACAGCATCGAAAAGGCCCGCGAATATGTGCTGGGTGTGGTCGGCAATCGTGCGGAACGCGACCTCATCGACGCCTATCTCGCCAATGGCCCTGAGATGGTCGCGTGGTTGGCCAGCATCAGCCATGTCGATTTTCAAATTTCTCCACCTTCTAGCGACTGGTATCCCGATGTTCCCGGCGCGGTCGACTTTGGCCGGTTGCTGGCGCCGGCGGAATATGTGGGAACCCAACTTGGCGAGAATTTTGAAAGGCTGCAAAAGCCGCGCGAGGAGTTCAATGCCCCTGGCGGGATGATGATCGACCTGTTCGATCTCGAATATATCGCAAGGCTGCCGTCTCCAGGGGCACTGTGGTACATGGCCAAGATCGCGGTGCGCTTTGCGCTCGACAAGCGCAAGCTTGGCCGCGGCTCGAGGCTCACGATGGGCAATGCGCTTGCGGGTCGGCTTTTGCATTCGTGCCTGGATGCAGGAATAGACCTGTTCGAGGCGAGCCCGGTGGAAGACCTCCTGACATCGGATGGCCGGGTGACAGGCGTTCGCGCCAAGATCAAGGGGGTGCCGACCGAAATCACTGCCCGGCAAGGCGTGGTTCTGGCCTCGGGCGGGTTCTCCGCCAATGCCGCGATGCGCAAGGCGTATATCCCGTTTGCCGAACAGCACGTCTCGATCCTGCCTTATGAAAACACGGGCGACGGGATCAATGCGGCAACCGCATCGGGCGCGGCGATGGGCGCGGAAAACCACGTCAACGCCGTCTGGGCGGTGGTATCTAAGCGCACCCGCGACGATGGCTATGTCGAGCGCTATGCGCATCTGATCGACATGTCCAAACCCGGCTGCATTGCCGTCAATGCCGCCGGGCAGCGCTTCGGCAACGAGGCCAGTGTCCATTTTGTCGAGGCGATGCACGCGACCGGCACGGTGCCGGCACACATCATCGCCAATGCGGCGTTCGTGAAGAAATACGGGATGGGGCTGGTGCTGCCCGGCGGCGGCAAGATCAAGCAGATGGTCGCCTGTGGATACATGAAAACCGGCGCAACGCTGGCCGAACTCGCAGGCAAGATCGGGATTGACGCAGCGGGGCTGGCCGCGACAGTCGCGAAGGTCAATGCCGATGCGGCCACCGGCAGGGACACGCAGTTCGGCAAGGGCGAGACCCAGATCGACATCGAGATCGGTGATCCCAAGCACAAGCCCAATGCCTGCTTCGGCCCGGTGGGCGAAGGGCCTTTTTATGCCATCGAAATCTTCCCCGGCGACGGGTCTACCACCGTGGGAGTCAAGATCGACGTCCAGTGCCGCGTGATCGGCCACGATGGCATGCCCATTGCCGGTCTTTGGGCCGCAGGGCTGGATGCCAATTCGATCTGGCAGGGCAAATCGCCTGCGCATGGCTGCAACATCGGCCCTGCGATGGTCACCGGCTATATTGCAGGCAAATCGGTGGCTGGCGCGGCCTGAGCTGTCTTGCCGGTTGACGTGTTACCCGGTCGCTTGGCGCCGCCGCGCTTCGGCCACCATCGCATATATCCCCATATTGTAGGCGGTGAGCTGGTCCATTGTCAGGTTGCGATACGGCGTCATCGGGCACAGCGAATCGACCACGTCCCAAAAGGGTTCGATCTGGTCGAGGACCTCATCGACCGGGCCGCATTTCACGAAGGCCTGCACCATCTCGTCGGAGACGTTGTCGATCACGCCTGCAACATCGCCATGCTCGCCCGCCGCCAGCTGGCATGCACGCGCAAGATCGCCAAAGCCGATCGCATCGAAGAACGGCTCGTATTCCTTGTAGCCGGCATAGCCCGCCACGGTGGCACGGCTGTCATCGATCGCCTGCTGCTTGTCGTCGTTGATCGCCACCCATGGCCAGGCGTTGACCTCGACATCCGAGCGCTTGCGGCCAAAGCGCGCCAACTCGCCCTCGATGAAAGGCTTCTTGCCCACGGTGTAATCCACCGTCCACAGCGCATGCACCATCAGCCCATCGCCGATCTCCAGTGCCATGCTGGTCAGCTTGTCCTTCAGCGCGGCAATCCAGATCGGAATATGCTCGCGCACCGGGGGCGCGGTCAGCATCATTTCGGTCCATTCGGCGTTGAAATATTCGCCATGGACCGGCTCCATGCCCTTGTGCGCGTTGGCGTTGACATAGCGCACCACCTTGACGACCTCGCGCAGATGGGTGAGCAGCTTGCGCTTGGGTTCGCCATAGATGCCGGACAGGGCGCTGTGCAGTGACGTGCCAAGCCCGAGGACAAAGCGGCCCTGGCTGATGGTGTCGAGTTCGATCGCGGCATAGGCGGTTTCCACCGGGCTGCGCGTACCGGCAACCGCGATTCCGGTCGAGACCTTGAGCGTCTCGGTCATCGCTGCGACGGCGGCCATCGGCACGAACGGCGGTCCGTAGATCTGCAGCGAAAAGCAACCTTCGAACCCTGCTGATTCCATCTGTTTTGCCATGCCGCCCATCACCGGAGCGGGCAGCACGGGCATGACGCCCCACCATTTGCGTTCGCCGCCGACGGCGTTGGTCAGGCCGCTCACTTGCCGTCGTACCCGATGATGGTGCTGCAATCGGCGCTGACATTGTCACGATAGGCAAAGTCGCCGCGCGCCTGCCTTTCTGCGAGCGCCAGCATCAGCACGCGGTATTTCTGCCCGGCCTCGTCAAGCGGCGAGTGCAGGTCCCTGCGGCTTTCGGGGTGCATGTAGCGCGGGCTTTGCGGGCTGGTCATCGAGCTGTCCTGCCGCGATACCTTGTAGCTGGCCTTGGGCATCATGTAGCGGAACGGGTTCGTCTTTTTGACGTTCGACGTGTTCATCGCATAATCCAGCCGGGTGCGGTCGCGGGTTTCGGGCACGCACGGATGGAACAGCTGCACATTGTCGCCCGGGCTGAAGCGTCCATAAGCAATTGCGGCATGGCTGCGCAGATAGATGCGGATGACCTGGCGAACCTGCTGCACATCGTCCTTCACCCCGCCGAACCATTTCATGATCGGGGCGACAGATTTGTTGGTGCACGTCCGCACCATGGTGATCGTCTCGGTGTCATAGAACACTTCGACCACTTCCTTGTCCATCTTCTCGTCTCCCACCACATCGGCATGCAGGAAATCTGAGTGGGTGAGGTCGATCAGGTTTTCCAGGCTGAGCGGCGCGCAGCAATCGAAGCGCACGGTGCCCAGCATGTGCCGCGGTAGGTTGCCGTTATCAGGCAGATAGGGAATGCTGGGCAGATGCGCCGGGTCGGCATTGGCAGGGTTGCCATACCATCCCCAGACATAGCCGTAATGTTCAAGCACGGGATAGCGGCCGCGCGCATCGCTGAACGCACTGCTATCGGCCCGGTCGGCATCATGGGGGTGACATTCGGCCGCAACCGCTTTCCCGTCTTCGCGCCACAGGAAAAACGGCTGCGAATAGACAGAGCGCCGGACAGGCCTTGCGGTGACGGCAAAGCTGTGGGCCAGCGGGAACCAGGCGTCTTTCAGTACAATGTCATGCGGGACCCAGCTGTTGACCGCCTTCTGGAAAGCGGCTGGCTGCATGGCTTCTGCCAAGCCATCATGGGCACTGGCGGCATTCTGGTCTGTATCGAGCATGGTCAATCTCCCGGATCAGTCTGCAATAATGCGGCGGAGCGCCGC
This sequence comes from Blastomonas sp. RAC04, assembly GCF_001713435.1. Classification (NCBI taxonomy): domain Bacteria; kingdom Pseudomonadati; phylum Pseudomonadota; class Alphaproteobacteria; order Sphingomonadales; family Blastomonadaceae; genus Blastomonas; species Blastomonas sp. RAC04. The sequence goes on along the minus strand of NZ_CP016460.1, from coordinate 2,595,825 downwards.
TCAAGGATGTCCTGTCGCAAGGCTTCGGCGTGCACCGAAACCGAGGGCCGCAACACGCGCAAGGCGGCACCATCGACCGCCGGGCGGATGGAGAATGGGGCCCCTGCTCCCAACAGGCGGGCCATCATGCCCGCGCGCGATGGTGAAAGCCTTGCGCGCCAGCGAACCTGCGTCACCCCTCGTCCGGCAGGGACCGGGGCGACAATCACGCGCAGCAGTTCGTTGTAGGCGGCATCGCGCAGCACAAGCTCGCTCTCACCAGTGTCGGGTTGGGTCGCGATCCGCAGCGATACCGGAAATTCTGGCATGAACGGTGCCGGCCAGCGTGGTCCGGCCCACTGGCAGTTGCGTTCCATCACCAACAGGCCGTTCTGTTCCATCAGTTCGGTGGCAAGATACGGGGTGAAGCGGATGCCGCGGATGGCGATGACCAGCGATGGGTCATCGTAAAGCGCGTTGAGGAACTCGGTATGCGGTAGTGAAAGCTGGCTGGTGCCGCCGAGCGGCAGATCGATACTGCTGACAAGCTGCGGAGCGGTGGCCTCAGGGTTAGAGCTGATCCAGACAAAGCCACCGGCTTCAGCCACTGCAAAGGCCACCGCCCTGTACAATGGCGGGAATTTCTGCTGGCTCTTGAGGTTGGGAATGTCCTTGAGATGGCCCGTGGCACCATCGAATGTCCAGCCATGATAGCCGCACTGGATCATGCCGCTTCCCAGAATGCACCCCAGCGACAACGGAGCCCTGCGGTGCGGGCAGCGATCTTCCAGCGCCCGTGCTGTGCCTTGCGCATCGCGCCACAACACCACCGGCTGATTGCCGAGATCGACATTGATAGGCTTGGTCTGCGACAATTCTTCCGACCGCGCGACCGCCCACCACAACGCCGGTTGATCAGGGGCCCTGTCGTCAACCATAGAACAGATCCGCGATGCGCTGGCGATAGACGGCTGCCTTTTCGAGCGGCATGCCGAACTGGGGAACCACAGGGGTAATGGCATCGACCGAAACTGCCCGTTCCGCGACCAACTCGCGGACCTCGTCAGCGCTGCCCAGAATATTGATGACGCTGACCATCTCGTCGGGACAGGCTCTTGTCATTGCGTCAAAGTCCTGCACGGCAAAAGCTGCCTGGATGGCCCTGGCTTCCTTGTCGAAACCGATGCCCTCGAAATATCGAAGATACTGCGGGGACTGGGTGTAGAATGCCAGATTGGCCCGCGCATCGGCAATGGCCTCGGCGCGGTTCTCGTTGATCACGGTGAAGATCATCAGGTTGACCGTGACCGCTGATCGCGGGCGCCCCGCATTGGCCAGACCGGCCTCGAGATGGGGGATAACCTTCTCTGCAATCCATTGGGTGGTCCATAAAGGATGCCCCAGCAAGCCATCGGCAATTGCGCCGGCCTGTTCGCAGGCCTTTTCGAAGATCGCGGGCAGATACACCGGAATGGCTGAGCGGCGCGGCGGCGCGATAAGCCGGAAATGCGACAGATCGAGCGTGTGATAGTCTCCCTCCAGCCGCTGGAGCTGCCCTGTGTGCCCCTGCGCAATGACCGCACGCACCTGGGATACGACCTCGCGCATATGCGCGAGCGGCTTGCCATAGACCATGCCGAAGCTGCCCTCGATCTGGCTTTCTGCGCTGGAGCCGAGCCCGAGAACGACTCGCCCGTCGCTGATATGGTCCAGATCGATGGCGCTGCAGGCGGTCTCAAGCGGACTGCGGGTAAAGGCGAGCGCGATCCCGGTTCCCAGCTTGATGCGCCGGGTCACCGCTGCAGCAGCGGCAAGCGTGGCAAAGGGAGCACCGAAGATCTGGGGTGCCCACAGCCCTTCCACGCCAGCGTCCTCCCAGGCCTGCACCAAAGGCACCAATTCGCGTGCCGGCAGGACGGGCAATTCGGCCCAGACAGGAAGGGGTGCGTTCACGTTCAGAAGCCCTTGGCGGTGTCGAAATAGTCACGCCAGGCGACGATTTTGGGCCCGTCCATTTCGAATACCCCCATCAGCTTGACCGAGACGATCTGCCGCCCCATGGCATCAAAGAAATTGTCGGTACGTTCGGTCAGCACGATATTACCGTGCGCAGCGATGTGGTGGACGATCACCTCGGCGCTTTCGATCGGATACATTTGTGCAAATCCGTCCATGAACGCCTTGGCCTCGGCAAATCCGACGGTTTTTGAGAGACCAACATTCTCCCAGACTGTCTCGTTCGTGAAGCGGCGATCCATCGCTGCCAACATATCTGCCAGCGTCGGTCGCCATTCGGTGAAGAACGCCTGAACCTCGGCCAGCGCATCGGACATGATCAGTCTTCCTTGGCCAGCGTCACGGTGATGCCGTCGAGCGCTTCAGTCAGCGCGATCTGGCACGAGAGCCGACTGTTGGCGTTGCGATGCTCGGAACTGTCGAGCAGATCGTTTTCGTCCTCGCTCATCGCCGGGATCCGGGCGAGGAAGGCGTCATCGATATGGACATGGCACGTGGCACAGGAACAGCAGCCGCCGCACAACGCCAGCAATTCGTCGCAGCCATTGTCGCGGATCGCTTCCATCAGCGTCAGGTCGGTGCCTGCCTCGATGATCGATGCCGTGCCGTCGCGCGTGACCAGATTGATTTTGGGCATGAAATCTTGCTCCTTGGGCAAAGTTAGCGGACTTCGCGTTGTACCGGGAACCTGTCGAAGTAGAACTGGAAGTCCTGTCGTATCTCGTCGGCGGTGATCGCAAAATCCCGCTCGAGGTTGAAGACCACGCGGCCTTTCACGGCCGGGTCGTGGTCGGCATGGTATGCATGCAGCGTCGCCAGCGTCGCATCGTCGAGCGTAATCCCGGCCTTACGATAGATCTCGTGCAGGATAGCATCGGGATTCTTGATCCATTCGTGGAAATAGACATCGATAGTCTGCGCAGGGGGCAGGCAATCATGGTCGCGCACGCACCGCGACAGCAGGGTTTTGTAGCGATCAATCCAATATGCCTTGGGCTCTTGCGGATCGGTTTTTGTGCGCAGGATCCGTGCAGCATAAAGCCACATCGACAGCGTCGAGCGGATCGAGCCCACCGGATCCCGGTGGGTGATGACATAGGTCGCTTCGGGAAAGGTCTTTTGCAGCACCGGCAGCTGTTCCATGTGCTGCGGGCACTTGATGACCCAGCGGTTCGGGCCTTTCAGGAACGTAAGGACCTGCAGGCCTTTTTTCAGATAGGCGTAGGTGCCGGTCTGGTCGTGGCTCAGATAAAAATCGCGCCATCTCGGCGCGAGCACCATCCATTCGATCAGATAGGATGAAAAATCGAGCGCCTGCAGTTCGATATCCTCGCTGATGTGATCGGGCGAGAATTCGTGCATGTATTTGAACAGCGGCATCATCGCGTCCTGCTGCTGCCATCCGGCATCGGCGCGGGAGCGGCGGGGGTTGGTATCTGCAGGGTTGGGCGCATCCGCTTCGGTAGGTACAGGCGCGATCGCCTCCCACCATGGCAGCGAGCGCAGGCGGGTGTCCGCCGACAGCAGGCCGAGCAGATGGGTCGTTCCCGAGCGCGGCGGCCCGGCGACGATGATCGGGCGGTCGATTTGGATGTCCAGAATTTCGGGATGGCGCTTGCAGATATCCTCGACCCGCAACCGGTCCGACGCATAGCGCACGAACATCATCCACAGCGCCGCATGCGACACCGGCGACAGAAAGGCATCGTCCTTGACGCATTGGCACCACAGGTCGAGACGCTCGACGAAATCCATGGCGCCGAAATCGGAAAGGCCGGTCCCGGTCCGGGCAGCGTCCAATATCGCTTCCGACGTGAAGTCGAACTGCATCTGCGCCGCCTGCGTCAGCGCCGCCTGCTGCACCTCGCTGAGCACGGGTGCGTGCATGTCGACGATGTCGAACACCTCTCCTAGCCGTGCACTTTCGCCCATGCCTTGTTCCTTCCCTCAGCCTGCCCAGCCTAGACAGGGATAAATTCTGGTGTTGGCCTACCAAAAGATATGCCGCCTGATGCTGCGACAGGCGTAGCCCGGTGCCATAAGACATGTGTGAGGATGCAAGCGCGGCATGGCCGAAAATCTGTTCGATCTGACCGGCAAGGTGGCGCTGGTGACGGGTGCCAATTCGGGCCTGGGCTTCGGATTTGCCGAAGGCCTTGCCCGCGCCGGCAGCGACATCGTGCTTTGGGGTCGCCGCGCCGATGCCAACGCGCGTGCCATGGAAAAGCTGCGCGCACTGGGCGTGCGGGTGCATGCAGATTGCATCGATGTCACCGACGAGGCTGCTATCGTGGCGGGTGTCGAATCGGCGATCCGAGTCATGGGCAGGATCGACACGGTGGTCGCAAATGCAGGCATCGCCAGCCAGAAGCCGTTCATTGATATGGATGCCGATACCTATCACCAGTTGATCAACGTCAACCAGCATGGGGTGGTGTTTACCCTGCGCGAGGTGGCCCGGCACATGGTCGAACGCGGGGGTGGCGGATCAATGATCGTCTGCGGCAGCGGCTCTATCTTCCAGGGCGTGCCGACGATGACGCATTACGGCGCGGCCAAGGGCGCGCTTGCTGCCTTGGCGAAGGGGATCGCCGCAGAACTTGGCCCGCACGGCATCCGCTGCAACGTCATTGCGCCGGGGTTCATCATCACAGAAATGACAATGGCCGATCCGGCGATCGGCAACATGATCGCCGAGATTGTGGCGGCCAAGGCCCCGCTCGGCCGGGCCGGCAATCCCGACGATCTGTGGGGTGCCGCCGTCTATCTCGCCAGCGATCTTTCACGCTATCATACCGGCGATACGCTGGTCATCGATGGCGGCAAGATCATCAGCAACTAGGAGGATTGGACGGTGTTCGCGCGCCCCGATGCCCGGCATAGCCAGATTGCCTATGTCACCAGCGATCTTGACCAGGCGATGGCGCTGTGGCGCGATGCGTTCGACGTGCCCGCGTTCTTTGTCTTCGCCAACGATGCGCCGGGCATGGAGTGCTCGCACCCCTATCGCCTGCGGATTGCGCTGGCGAATGTCGGTGGCACCGAGATCGAGCTGATCGAGCCATTGGACGGCAATGCCATGTATGCCGAAAGCCTACCGGCCGACGGCAGCTTTGCCATGAAGTTTCACCATGTCTGCATCCGTGTCGAAGGTTTGCTCGCGGACTTCGATGCGCATATGGAGTCGATCGACCCGGAGCGGCATCCTGTGGTGTACCGCGGCGGCATGGGCGAGGTGATGCGCTTTGCCTATACCGACGAGCGAGCAACGCTGGGGCACTACGTCGAGCACGTCTGGTTTGATCCTGGTTTCTACACGCAGATGGCCGGTGCTATACCAGTCTACCCGGCCGCCTGAATGACGCGCCCGGCCATCAGCCTCAATTTTCGCGACCTGGGGGACCTCCCCGCGGCGGGCGGCCATGTGCGCTCTGGCCTTGTCTACCGCAGCGAGGGGCCACGCAACTTCACCTCGGCAGATTGCAGCTATCTTGCAGGGCTCGGTATTCGCACGATCGTCGATCTTCGTTCGGCAGGGGAGCGTGCCGAAGCGCCGCATGACTGGCATGGCGCACAGTGCACCTGGCTGGGTCTCGAGGTCGATGCCGATCTGCGCGTGTTCGGCGATGAGGGCCGCGAGCGGTTGCGCCAGGGGCCCGAGCCGGAGATCGCGATCGAGACGATGAAGGAAACCTACCGCTCGATTCCCGCAGCGCTCGCCCGCCACTGGACGCGCATTGCCGAGCCGCTGCTCGGCGACGGTGCGCCGATGATGGTCAACTGCACTGCAGGCAAGGACCGCACTGGGGTTGCCATTGCCTTCCTGCTCGAACTGGCGGAGGTGCCGCGCGAGGTCATCATGCAGGACTATCTGCTCTCGCGCGTCTTTGGCGAGACCATGTGGCGCGATGGTACGATCGAACCAGGGTTTATGGGCAGCTATGGTTTTTTGCCAAGCCGCGGACAGATCGATGCTCTTGTCGGTGTCCGACCGGATTATCTCGAGGCGGCGTGGGCGGAAGTCGATCGCAAATGGAATGGCATGGGCGCGTATTTTGAACAAGCCGGGCTGGACGGCAAAGCGCAATCTGCGCTGCGCGCAGCCCTTGTGGCATGAAGGGTGACACGCAGATGAAAACGGGTGGTGTAATCGGGCTGGGCGGCATCGGCGGCGGCGTGGCGCAATGCCTGCAGCGCGCCGGGCAGCTGGCGGCAATCTACGATGTGCGGGCAGAAGCAGCAGATGCTGTGCCTGGCGCACCTGCAATGTCGCCTACCCCACGCGATCTGGCGGCAGCGTCGGACTGCGTGCTGATCGCGGTGCTCAACGGTGCACAGACGGTCGCGGTGCTGTCCGGGCCGGATGGTGTTCTTGCGGCCGGCAAGCGGGGGCAGATGGTGATCCTGCTGTCCACGATATCGATGACCGACCTGGCGACGTCACAGCAACTGTGTGCCGATGCCGGCGTGACCCTGCTCGATTGCGGTGTTACCAACGGGCCGAAATCGGGCCAGAACGGCCTTATCTGCCTTGCCGGCGGAAGCGATGCAGACCTGGCTGCTGCCAAGCCGATCTTCGATGGCTTTGCCGGATCGGTCATCCACATGGGCGGGCCGGGCACCGGCATGGCAGCCAAGATCGCGCGCAACACCACCTATTTCGGATGCATGCGCGCCGGATACGAGGGCGCGGTCATTGCCCGCAACTACGGCGTCGATCTGACCCAGCTGCGCATGGCGCTGGCCGGTGACCCGAATGCCGGCGGCGGGCTGGAAGGCGCACTGTCGATGGTTCTGCGGCCCGATCCGGAGGGCGATGCGCAGGAAACCGGCATCCGCAACTACTTCATGTCGCTGATGGTCAAGGATCTTGAAGTTGCGATCGAGGAGGCTGCCAAATTTGGGGCGCGGCTGCCGATGGTCGAGATGATCTGCGCCAATGCGCGGTCCACATCCGGGCTGGAACATCCACTCGGCCAGCCGCTGTGATTTACCCGGGCCAACAAAGGACGAAGCCATGACAGAAAAGAACTGGGAAAAAGGGTTGGACGTGTTCGACGCGGTCTATGGGCCGGGTGCGTCGGAAATGGTCAAGCCGTTCAAGGATTCGCCGTTCAACCAGGAAATCGTCGGCAACCAGTTTGCCAACCTGTGGGGCAATGAAGCGTTCACCATCCGGGAGAAGCGGCTGATGGTGCTGGGGGCAACGGCGATGCTGGGGCGCCAAGACCTGGTCGAAATCCAGATGACCGGGGCGCTGGTCAACGGAGAGTTCACCGACGAGCAGCTCGAACAGATCCCGCTTTTCATGCTGTTTTATGCTGGTGCGGGCAATTGCACCGCACTGTTCCGCGGGATCGAGGCGGCGCGGGCGCGAGTGGCGGCCATGAAGAAGGCAGATTGACGGTGCAGTCGCTCGCCCGGCTGCCGCTTGATGCCGATGCATTCGCCCGGCGATACGGACCCTGGGCAGTGATTGCGGGGGCATCCGAAGGAACGGGTGCCTGCTATGCGCGGGCGCTCGCCGCGATGGGGTTCAACCTCTTGCTCGTCTCGCGACGCCTTCATGCGCTAAAGGCGCTGGGGGCCGAGCTGACTGCCGAATACGGTGTCGCTGTCCACCCGCTGGCGTTGGACCTGGCGGAGCTGGATGCAGGGCTCAAGATCGTGGAGGCTGCAGCCGGTCTGGATGTCGGCCTTTATGTCTCCAACGCTGGTGCCGACAATTTTGCCCGTTTCTTCGAGGATGAGACTGAAGGCGCCCATCGGCTGGTGCGAATGAACATCTCCACGTTGATCGATGCTGCCCATGGCTTTGGTCGGGGCTTTCTGGCCCGCGGCAGCGGCGGGATCATCGTGATGGCATCGGGCGCGGGGCTGGGCGGCCAGCCCAACCTGGCGTTGTATTCGGCGACCAAGGCGTTCGAGATCAACTTCGCCGAATCCCTGTGGGCAGAGTATAACGAGCGCGGAATCGACGTCATCGGCATCGCGGCCCCGCTGATGAAAACACCGATGCTGCTGCGCACCGTGCCTCAAGGCTTTGACCTGTCGGCAGCGTTCGATCCTGCCGATGTCGTGCACAATGCGCTCGCAGGGCTGCTCGCAGGCGAGCCGCTGCAGATTGTTCCCGACGGTCCGGGCAAGGAAAGCCAGCCGCAGGTCGAGGCGGCCCGCAAGGCGCGGCTGCAGGGGTTCGTAGAATTCAACAAGATGTTTACTGAAGGATCAGGGGCATGAAGCGTTTGGAGGGCAAGGTTGCCATCGTGACCGGCGGTGGCGGCGGTATCGGGTCGGCGGTTGCTCGGCGCATGGTGAGCGAAGGCGCACAGGTGGCCATTGCCGACGTCATCTTCGATTCCGCGCAGGCTGCTGCCGATCCGCTGGGCGATGCCGCGATTGCGATCCAGTTCGATGCCCTTGATCCCGCCTCGATCGAGGCGATGGTCGAGCGCACCGTCAGCCACTTTGGCCGGCTCGACATCCTCCACAACAACGCTGCGATGACCGATCCGGCCAAGCATCCGCTCGATACTGATGCGGTCAACATTCCGGTCGATATCTGGGACGAGATCATCGACATCAACCTGCGCGGCTATCTGCTCGGCTGCAAATACGCGATCCCGCACATGATCCGCGGCGGCGGCGGTTCGATCATCAACACGGCGTCAAACAGCGGCTCGGCAGGTGATCTGGCACGTATCGCCTATGGCGCGTCCAAAGGCGCGATCATCACCATGACCAAGTACGTAGCGACCCAGCACGGCCACCAGAACATCCGGTGCAACTCGGTCGCGCCCGGTGTCGTGCTGACCGCGGCGCTCGAGAAGACGGCGCCCGGGCTCAAGGAAATCATCAAGCGCCATGTCCTGACGCCCGAGTTCGGGACTCCCGATGATATTGCTGCGCTGGTCGCCTTTCTGGCCTCGGACGAAAGCCGGTACATCACTGGCGAGAACATTTCGATTTCGGGTGGCGGGCTGATCCACCAGCCGCACTACGCCGATCTGATGGACATGATGGCAAAGGCGATGGGGTGAGTGCGCCGCTGACCGTCGCCGGGCTGGAAGCCGCAGCGCGTCAGGCTACTGGACTGACCGATCTCGGTCCGGATACCGGCTGGCGCGACGGCTTCGAGCGGCTCGTCGTGGCGGTCGAGGCGATGAAGCCCAATGACCAACTGCGCCATCTGGCGACGCACAACATCGTCGGGCAGCTCAGCACCCGGCTGCGGTTCGTCGAGGATGACCGCCTCCACCCCGAAATTGCCGCGCAACCGATCGATCCGCCGCTCATCGTTGTTGGCCTGCCACGCACCGGAACGACCATCAGCTATGATCTGCTGTGCCTCGACCCTGCGGCGCGGGCGCCGCGCGAATGGGAATGGTACATTCCCTGGCCGCCGACCGAGACGGCGAGTTTCGATACCGACCCGCGCATCGCTGAAGTCACTGCGATGTACGAAAACTGGCTGCAGCACGCGCCGCAACTTCTCGACATCCAGCGTTTCGATTGCACCCAGCCAGGCGAATGCAACCACGGCATGCAATTCCACTTCGGCAGCACCAATTTTCCGGCCGAACTTGGTGTGCCCGATTATGCGCGCTGGCTGCGCGAAGGCCGGGTGGAGGGGCAGTATGTCTCGCACCGACGGTTGCTGCAGAATTTCCAGTGGAAGGGACCCAAAGGCCGCTGGACGCTCAAATCGCCGCAGCACCTGTTCGATCTTCCTGCCCTGCTCGAAGCCTATCCTGGCGCCATGCTGGTATGGACACACCGCGACCCGGCACTGACATTCTCGTCGCTCTCCAGCTTTATCGCCGGTTTTCTGGCGGCGTTCGGCGGAGACAAGGACAAGGCGGCCATCGGCCGCGATGTCGTGGACACATGGATTGCGGGGATGAACCGCGCGCTCGCCGCACGCGCCGATCCGGCCATCGAAAGCCGCATTATCGATCTGGCGCACAAGGATGTCGTTGCCGATCCGATGGGCGCGATCCGGCGGATCCACACGCGCTTCGGGCTGGATTTCAGCGAGGCCCACCAGCTGCGGATCGAACGGTTTCTTGCCGACAATCCTGCAGCCAAGCGCATCGGCAGGCATCAGCATTCGCCCGAACAATACGGCATCGATGTTGCCGAAGTCCGCGTGCGGATGAAAGATTACTACGACCGCTTTGGCAGTCTGCTGGGCAGGCCGCAATGAGCGTTCTCGATCGCTTCCGCCTCGATGGGCGCACTGCGGTGCTGACCGGAGTCGGCCCCGGCGTTGGTGAGCACGTCGCCAAGGCATACGCCGAACTCGGTGCCAATGTTGTCATTTCGGCACGATCGCAGGATCGGCTTGACCGCATCGCTGGCGAGATCAACGCGCTGAGTGGCGGACGGGCGCTAGCGGTTGTCGCTGACGCAGGCAGCAGGGCGGACCTCGACCGGCTCGTCACCCGCGCCCGTGCCGAGTTCGGTTCGATCCACATCGTGTTCAACAATGCCGCCGCCGGCGTGGTCTACGCCCATGATGGCGGGCTTTGGGCAAACACCGACGCGGTCTGGAAAACCGCGATGGATGTCAATGTCATGGCGACCTGGTGGCTGATCCAATTGACCGAAGCAGACATGCAGGCGCACGGTCGTGGCTCGATTATCTCGGTGCAGAGCTGCGGCGGGTTCACCCCGATTCCGCCTGCGGTGGCCTATGGCGTGAGCAAGGCGGCGCTGCTGTTTCTGGTGCGCGAGCTGGCCAAGACACAGGCGCCCCATACGCGCGTCAACTGCCTGTGTGTCGGCTCGATGAGCCCCGATGGCCAGGAGGCCGACATCCACAAGGGACTGGGCCTGGCGGAACGCAACGCGATCAAGCGCTTCGGCGCTGCCGACGAGGCGGTGGGGGCAGCGATCCTGCTGGCCTCCGACGCGTCGAGCTATACCACCGGAAGCACGGTCTTCGTCGAAGGTGGCCGCGTCGGGACGATCGCATGACCAACCCGCTGTATACCCGCGACCAGCAGGCCGCCGAGATGCTGGCACTGCGCCTGATTGAACGCGCCGATGTCCTCGCCGCGCGTGAGGCTGCAAGGCGGCACATGTTGGCCGATCCGGTCAGCCGGACCGGCGATGGTGCGCTTCGGCTGGACAACGCGCTCGATCAATGGGTGCTGGCGCTGGCGATGCGTGAGGCCAATGGCGATACCGCCGACCCGCGCGTCGTGTGGAACGTCTCCAATCCGCCGCGCCACTGGTTTGGACATGTCTATCACGGCGCGGCGGTCGCGGTGGACAATCCGGACAATTTCAACCGCGAAATTCCGATCGACGGCAGTGGACAGTACCAGATCGACATCCGCTTTTCGGCTGATCCGCCGCAGTTCAGCATCGTGATCGAGATGGAGCCCGAGCATCACGCCGGCCTTGGACACAATATCGGTGCGCTGACCCTGCAGCAGCTGCTGCCGCACTGCGATCCACACAATGCGGTGACGCTGACGGTCGGGCCGCAGCCGGGCGGGCCGCTGCATTTGCAAAGCCAGCCGGGTCGCATCCAGATCTATACCCGCGACAGCCAGGTCGACTGGAACCAGCGCCCGGCAGAGGTTGCCGTGCGGCGGCTGGATCCTCCGGCCGGATGGCAGCCGCGCAGCGAGGATGCCATAGCCGCGGCGATCATCGAGCACATGCCCGCCTGGGTCGCCTTCTGGAGCTGCTTCAAGGACGATTTTCTGGGCTATCCCGAGCCCAACCGGCTGGTCGGCCCCAATGGCCGCGATGGCAACTGGGGGTATCTGGCAGGGGGCCGCTTCCGCATTGGCGATAATGAAGCGATGCTGGTGACGCTTGACCCGGTGGGCAGCTATTACACCGGTTTCCAGATTACCGACCCCTGGACGATCGCGCCCGACCCGATGCTGCGACTGGCTAGCCTGAACAAAAGCCAGACATGCGCCAACGCTGATGGCACCGTCACTTATGCAATTGCGCTGGCCGACCCGGGAATTGCCAACTGGATCGACTGCTGCGGACTGCATGAAGGCTGGATGATGGCGCGTTGGCAGGGTGTGCCGTCGGATGCGCCGCTGGACGGCATGATCCGCAAGGTGACGCTGGTCGCGCTGGACGCCATTCCTCCCCATGTTCCAAGGATCGACCTTTCCGGTCGCCGGGCACAAGTCGCCGCGCGGGCAAAGGGGTTTGCAGAGCGAACAGATCCTCAAGGATGGGCTGATGCAGGCTGAAGGCGCGATCATCGAGCTGTGTCATGTCACCCGTGATCTGGACGCGGCATTGCGCCACTGGACGCGCGATCTGGGCGTGGGGCCGTTCTTCGTCTTCGATGTGCCGGTGTTGCCCGGTCAGCTCTATTATAGCGCGCCGACCGCCGTCTCGATGCGTGTTGGCTTCGGGTTCTCGGGCGGCCTGCTGATCGAACTGCTTGAGCAGACCAATGACGGTGCTTCGCCTTTCCGCGATTTTCTGGCCGAGCGGGGCGAGTGCCTCCATCATGTCATGCCGCGCTGCGATTTCGATGTGGGCCACGCCAGGCTATCGGCGGCCGGGCATCAAATCGCCTTTAGCGGCACGATGCCTTCGGGTGAGCGCTTCTGCCTGTTCGACACGCGCGCTGCAAACGGCGCCTATACCGAACTGATGGAGCTTTCGCCCGCCATGCTTGGTTCGCTGGCGCTGATGCACCAGGCGCACGTGAAATGGGATGGCATGACCGACCCAGTGCGCGGCATGGACCGGCTTGCCGAAATGTCCCTCTAAAGCTTGCCGCTTCCCATCTGCGCGAACAGCTTCTGGAAATCCGCATAACTTGCCTGATGCGCGGTAAAGCCGCCGTCCACCGGGATCGCTGCGCCGGTGATGAATCGGCTTTCGTCGGAGGCAAGGAAGGCGACGACATTGGCCACATCTTCCGGGCGGCCGAGCTCTGGCGTCAGATGGTGCGATGCCAGGATGTCCTTGACGATATCGGGAGTCGATTCGATTGCCATTTCGGTGAGCACGAAGCCGATCACCACGCAGTTCGAGCGGATGTTCTGGCGTCCGTACTGGGTTGCGACCATGCGGTTGAGCTGGATCAGCGCCGCTTTGGACGCGCCATAAGCGGTCAGCGTCGCTTCGCCCGCAACCCCGAAGCCCGATGCGCTGTGGATGATCGACCCGCCGCCAGAAGCGATCATGTGCGGGATCGCGTATTTGCACATCAGCATCGCTCCGCGCACATTGACGGACATCGCCATGTCCCAGGCGGCAGTGTCGAGATTGACGACATCGAGATCCTGCTGGCGTTGCGCCTCGCTCTGGATGGCAGCGTTGTTGTGCAGGATGTCGATACGGCCGAATTGCGCGGCGATGCTTTTGACCATAGCCTGCACATCGGCCTCGCTGGTGAGGTCGATCGCCATCGGCACAGCACCGGGCACTTTTGCGGCCTCCTGCGAAACGCGGCTCTTATCGATATCGGCCATCACCACTGTCGCGCCATCTGCAGCGAGACGCGCTGCGGTGGCAGCCCCGATTCCGCCCGCTGCGCCGGTGACGATTGCGATGCGATCTTGAAGCCTGCCTGCCATGAAACCCTCCGGAGTGCGCTTTTCTTGGTAATGTTGGAACGATGGCCAGCCACACAAATGCGGTCGCTCAACCTGCCCGAGGGCAGGTTGGTGGACCAACCCTGTCTGTATGACCGGGTTGTGATGCTGTGGTGTCTGCGCCCGGACCATGCAAGCGCGATCAGGGGTGCAAGACCTTCAGCGATTGTGCTGGCCGGACAGTCCAGCCGTGCTATCGCGCATAGATAAGGCTTGAACAACAAAGGCAGACGCATGAACCGCTTTTCCGGGCGTGACTGGTGGTTCATCCTCCTGTTCGGCACGATCTACATGTTCAACTTCATCGACCGCATGATCATCTCGGTGGTCGGGGAGCCGATCCGCCGCGAATTCGGCCTGTCAGACCTGCAGCTTGGCATCATGGGCGGGGTGGCGTTTGCGCTGTTCTACGGCGGCGTCGGCATCCCGCTGGCGCGGCTGGCAGAACGCATCAGCCGGGTCGGGATCGTTGCCACTGCGACCGCGGTGTGGTCGGTCATGACAATGCTGTCCGGTGTTGCGGGAAACTACACGCATCTGCTGCTGGCGCGGATGGGGGTGGGCATCGGCGAGGCCGGCTTCACACCGCCGGTCGTGTCGCTGATCGCCGACAGGTTCGTTCCTGAAAAGCGCGCCACGGTGTTCTCGCTGATCGCGGTGGGGGTTTCGGTGGGCGGCGCGGTCGGTGCACTGGGCGGTGGCTGGATCGCGCAGAACCATGGCTGGCGTGCGGCGTTCCTAGTGATGGGTGCTCCGGGATTGCTGCTCGCGCTGCTGCTGTGGCTGACGATCCGGGAACCTGTCCGACAGAACGCCGAAGCACGCGCACCCGGGTTCGCCGTGGTGCTGCGCCGAGTATCGGGCTCGCGCGCCTTTGTCACCTTCACGTTCGGCAGCGGCATCGTGGCCTTGGTCGGGTTCGGGCTGAACCTGTTTCTGATCCCCTTGCTGGTCCGGCGGTTCGGTTTCGACCTCAAGGAGGCGGCGATCACCTTTGCGCTGACGTTCAGTGCGGCAACGGCGCTGGGCGGTGTGGTCGGCGGCATTCTGGCAGACCGCTATGCCAGGGACGATCACCGCCGCTATGGGCTGCTCCCAATGCTGTCATCATCGCTGGCTCTCCCGCTGTTTCTGACGGCGATCTATCAGGATGACTGGCGGATCATGGCGGTGCTGCTGTTTGCCGCGACCTTCTGTCTCTATGCGTTTCTGCCGACAATCATGACGGTGACTCAAAGGCTGGTCGAACCCAGGATGCGCGCCACCGCAGCGGCGATCCACGCGTTCGGCCAGACGGTGTTTGGGCTCGGTCTTGGCTCGGTCTTCCTCGGCTGGATGAGCGATCGGCTGGCGAGCGGTCTTTACGGGCCGGGCTATGCGGCGGATTGCATCGGCATCCAGTCTGGCCCGCCGCCTGCGGCCTGTGCTGCGGCATCCGGAACCGGGCTGCAGCAGGCGCTGCTGGTGCTGGGGGTGTTCCTGTTGCTCGCGATTGCCAGCTACTGGTTTGCAGCAAAGTCAATTGCCGGGGAAATCTCGGCGCTTGAGGACAAGCCAGAATGAACGCATTCGATCCCCATCAGGCCGGACCTGAGTTACGGCCGGTCGCGGTGATCACCGGGGCAGCGGGCGGGATCGGAGCGGCCACCGCGCGGCTGCTCGGGCATACCCACCGTCTGGTGCTGACCGACGCGGACAGTGACCGGCTGCACGCGCTGCATACCATTCTGGCCGATGAGGGCCATCGCGCCGATTGCCTGCCCGGAGATCTGGCCGATGCCGATACCGCGCAGGCACTGGCTGAGCTTTGCGCCCGCACCGGGTCGATCCGGTCGATCGTCAACGCAGCAGGCCTCTCGCCGGTGCAGGCCGATTGGCGGGCGATCATCCGCGCCAACAGCATCGGGCCGATGCGACTGCTTGCAGCGCTCGAACCGTTGCTGGCACCGGGATCGGCGTGCGTCCTGATCGCGTCGGTCGCCGGGCATCTGGGGCCGCAGGATGCAGCGGTACAGACTTTACTCGATGATCCGCTTCAGCCCGACTTGTACGACAGCCTGCATCCGCACATTGCCGCAGTGGTAGCGGCGCATGGCGGGACGCTCGAAGGCCAGGCCTATTCGCTCTCTAAGCGCGGCATCATTCGCCTTTGCGAGAAGAGCGCTCCCGGCTGGGGCAGGCGTGGGGCGAGAATCGTCTCGCTGTCCCCTGGCGTGGTCTGGACGCCGATGGGACGCCGCGAAGCCGCGAGCGGCCACCGGGCGCAGGCGATGGTGGATGCGACTCCGTGCGGACGCTGGGGCACCGCGATGGACATCGCCACTGCGGCGCAGTTCCTGCTGTCGGATGCCGCCTCCTACATCACCGGATGCGACCTCAGGGTCGATGGCGGTGCCGCAGCGGCGCTACGCGGCACACAATTCTAGCGGTTCCGGTCGATCCATGCGTCCAGCGCTGCCCAGTGCAGGTGCCGGGTGCCGGCAAAGTTCTGGCAATGTGCAGCATCAGCTAAGATCTGCAGCTCTGTTTCGGGTGACGCGCTGAAATAGCCCGGTTCGCGCTCGGGCGACGGGCTGGTGTCGACCTCGCTCTGTACGACTAGCACCGGAACCGCGATCTTCGCTGCTGCTGCATGAACGATGCCCGGTGTCAGCGCCGCGCGGCCAAGGCAGGCTGGCGTTGTCGATCCATGCGCTTCATCGGCAGCGATCAGGCTTGCGGGCACATCAGGCGCATAGAAAAGCGCGCGCATCGGTTCTCGCGGTGTCGCCAGATAGCCGCCGGGAGCGAGCCCTGCGGTCAGTGTTGCGACGTCAGTATCGCCCAGCGTCATCGGCTCGTTGGCCCAGCCCAGGACCGCGACCCGCTCAAAGGCTGGAAATGCAGCGGCTTGGGTGATGATCATCATGCCCCCCATCGAATGGCCGATACCGGTGATGCTCAAAGGCCGGTCGAGCATTGCCACGACCTGTGCCAATGCATCGGCATGCGCTGCAGCAATGATCTCTGTGCTCAGACGCTGCTCGGGTTCGGGGGTGCTGCTGTCGCCCATGCCCAGCATGTCGATGGCGAGCAAGGCCTTCCCCCGGTCTGTGAACCAGTGGGCAAAGCTGTAGCTTTCATCGGCGAATGGGGGATGCCAGTAAAGCCGTCGGTAACCGCCGCCATGGATGGCGAAGATCAGGTGCAGTTGGCCGGTCGGCATATCATCGGGCAGGTGCAATGTAGCCGCGATCCGGGTCGGTTCATCCAGTCCCGCAGCCGAGGTTACATCGAGCATCATGTCTGTCGATTTCATGGACCGCCGATCGCTGTTGAGGCTTGCAGTCTGCGCGACAGCCATCACTCTTCACCTACCGGGCGAAAGGTTGCTTGGCGGGCAGCTTGGCAAAGACCACAACGACACACGGCTTGGAGCAGGATGGATGGAAGACGACGGCCTGGCATGGGAGGCGCTGATCGACGGGCTCCGTCCCTTGGGGCAGGCCATGCGCGCGCGGGTGCCTGAGCGGTTGCGGAACGACCCGCAGGTGATGGCCGAATCGATGCGCTTGCTGCTCGCCGGACTGGCGCGGGCCAGTTCGGACGCGCTGGTGGGCGACCGCCGGCACCCGATGTTCGTGCCGGAGCTCAACATCGCGCAGAACATCTTCCAGCCGAATGCGGACACGATCTACAAAAGCTGCCTGATCGAAAGAGGTGGCAGCTATCTGCTCAAGGGCGACCGCGGCAGCGTGCGCATGATCATCCTGGCGCAGATGGGGCCAGACACATTGCGCACCGGGAAGCACCATCCGTTGCTCGGCCAGATCGATTTCGACAGCCTGACGCTGGATAGCCACGGGCATTTCGAGTTGCTGCTGTCGCCCGAGCGGCCCGCTGATCATGCTGGCGACTGGTTCGCACTGGACCCGCAATGTGAAAAGCTGATGGTCCGAATCGTCGCATGCGACTGGGGCGCCGAGCGCGAGCCGCGTTTCGGTATTGTCCGGCTGGATGTGGATGAGGGCAGGGGGCGGCCTGCGACCGAAGAGCTGCACCGCAGGTTTGCCGAAATGCCCGGCATCACCGCCGTGTGCGCGCTGGCCTTCCCAACCCATGTTCAGGAACTGCGCGACGAGGGGTATCTCAACCGCCTGAAGGTGTTTGATGTCTCGCAGATGTCGGGCCTGGCCGGGCAGTTCTATTACGAAGGCGCTTACGAACTTGCGGACGACGAAGCCCTTATCACCGAGGTCAAGGTGCCGTCGCGCTGCCGGTACTGGTCGATCATCCTCACGAACGATCTGTATGAAACGACCGACTGGTACAACAATCAGTCGAGCCTGAACGACACGCAGGCCGTGGTGGACAGCGATGGCGTGTTCCGCACGGTGATCTCGGCGCGGGATCCCGGCGTTCACAACTGGCTCGATACCTCGGGCTATCGCAGCGGTGCCTTGCAGGGCCGCTGGTTCGAGGCGGATGAAAAGCCGATGCCGACCCTGCGCAAGGTGAAGCTGGCCGATGTCGTGTCCACCTTGCCGGGCGACACGACCCTTGTTTCACGCGCAGAACGCGCCGAGGCTTTGCGGCAACGCAGGCTGGCCGCGCACATGCGCACCATCTGGTAAAGGAACCGAACTGTGACCACCACTCTCCCGCCTCCAGCCACGCTTCCGACGCATGTCCCCGCCGACAAGGCCATGCGGCTGCCATTCTTTGCCCGCGAAGTCGTCAGGGATTGTCCCCAGGAAACGCTGATCCCGCAGATGCACAGCAGCCTGGGGCCAATCACCTATGTCACCAACATCTTCCCCGGCGACAAGCCGGGCTGGCTGCTCACCGGCTATGAAGACACCATGGCGATGCTGCGCAATGCCGATGACTTCACCAAGAACGGCATGGGCCAATGGGCACAAGGCATCGGCGAAGACTGGCTGGTCATCCCCACTGAGGTCGATCCGCCGATGCACACCGCGTATCGCAAGGCGCTGAACCCGCATTTTTCGCCGCAGAAGATGGCTGCGATGAAGGACGACCTGCGCAAGCGCGCGCGCGATCTGATCGACAAGTTCCAGGATCGTGGTAGCTGTGATTTCGTCAACGAGTTCTCCGAGCGCTACCCGATCTACATCGTGCTTGATCTGCTGGGTCTGCCGCAGGACCGGATGGCCGAGTTCCTGAAATGGGAAAAGGAGATGCTGCACACCAATGATTGGGAGGTGCGAAGCAACGCCGTGCGTGCGGTGAAGAACTATCTGGTCGAAGAGATCGCCGCCCGGCGGGCAAACCCGCAGGATGATTACATCACCCGTATCTTCGATTTCGAGGCAGAAGACGGCCGCAAGTGGAACGACCAGGAGGTGCTGGGCCACTGCTTCAACCTATATCTGGGCGGGCTGGATACGGTCACGACGATGCTGGGCAACAGCTTTGCCTGGCTGGCCCGGCATCCCGAGCAGCAGCAGGAACTGCGCGAAAACCCCGATCGCATCGTGCTGGCGGTCGAGGAGTTCCTGCGCATCTTCGGCCCCGTCACCGCGTTTCGCATCGCAACGCGCGAGATCGAGATCCACGGCCAGAAAATCATGCCGGGCGAATATGTATCCGTCTGCACGCCGGTGGCCAATCAGGACCCCAAGATACATGATCACCCCTCGCAGGTGCGTTTCGACCGCAAGGCCGCGCATATTGCGCTGGGCGGGGGCATTCACAAATGCCTGGGCATGCACCTTGCCCGGCTGGAATTGCAGGTCGCCTTGGAGGAAATGCTCAAGGCTGTGCCGCTGTTCCGTGTCCGCGACGGCTTCGATCTGGGCTATTTCGTCGGCAACATCACCTTCGTTCCCGCGCTCGAACTGCAATGGGACTGAAGGTCAATCCGCGTGCATGTCGACGTGGAAGCGGGTGAGCTTGAGCGCGGCGATCTTCCAGACGCCCCCTTCGCGCCGGTAGTGCTCGTGATACTGGCCATAGCCGGTGATCGAGCCGACACCGGCAAGCGGTGACGTGCCCGGTTTCCAGACAACGCGATCCTGCATCGCCCATAGCCCGGTGGCGGCGTCGGCGTCGGTCAGGGTGATTTCGGGCGAATGCACCTGATGGCTGGTGGCGGCATGGTCCACCGCGAACCTGATCTGGTCAATAATGGCGGCAACGCCCATCATGGGCGGGTTGCCGGTATCCTGCTCCACGTCCATCACCGCGTCGTCGGTGAACAAGGCGGCAAGTCCGTCCCAGTCCTTGGTGTCGAGCATCCGGCAATAGCGCGCCTTGACCAGCTTGATCGCTTCGGTGTCGAGCAGGCGGGCCAATGCGTCCATGACAATCTCCTTCAGACCTGACATCATCGCGGCAAAAGACGGGTGCAGTCCTGCCTTGCGACAGGTTGACAGCTCAGACGTTGCGACAATGTCTGGCCCAGGACGATCACAGAAAAATCAAGGAGCTGGATGATGGCGCAGGAACCCGGTGCACAGGCACTATTCGACAAATTCGGCACCTACATCCTCCCGGGCCGGGTGGACGATCCCCGGCGGGGCATCGAGGAGGCGCAGGAGGCCGAGCGCATCGGTCTGGGGGCGATCTGGATATCCGAGCGCTTTGCATTGAAAGAGCCTGCCGTGCTGGCAGGGGCCGTGAGCCAGGCGACGTCCAGTATCAGGATCAACGGTACGTTCTATGCCACGATGCGGCACCCCATCGTGACTGCCAGCGTGGCAAACCTGATGCAGGCGATGAGTGCGGACCGGTTCAGCATCATGTTCGCGCGCGCGGTGCCCGCCTATATGCAGATGCTGGGCGCGCCTGCCATCACCATGGAACGGCTTGCCGACTATATCTCGATCATGCGGCGGCTGTGGGACGGGGAGACGGTCAGCTACGAAGGTGTGCTCGGCAAATTCCCGATGCTGAAACTCACCGACATGCATGAGGGCAAAAAGCCACCGGTGATCTTTACCGCGATCGGCCCAAAATCTCTCGAGTTCGCCGGCACGCATTGTGACGGCGTGCTGCTGCATCCGTTCGTGTCCACCACCGGCGTTCGCAACAGCACCAAGATTGTCCGCGATGCCGCCGAAAAGGCAGGACGGGACCCGATGTCGGTGCGCATCTATCACAACATCATCGTGGCGCCCGACCTCCCCAAGGATGAAGAGGATGCGGTGGTACGCGGTCGCGCCATCACCTATTTCGAGCTGCCCGGCTTTGGCGATCTGATCGTCGAGATCAACGAGTGGGACAAATCGGTGCTCGACCTCATCCGCGCGCACCCGAAGATCGCCGCCCTCAACGGCAAACCCGCCGACCAGGCCTATACTCGGCAGGAACTGGTCGATGTCGGCGCCTTGCTGCCACAGCACTGGATCGATGATGGCGCGGCGGTCGGGACCGCGGCGCAGTGCGCCGATCAGCTGATGGCCTATCTGGATGCGGGCGCTGATGAAATCCTGCTGCACGGCGCGTCACCCAACGACATGGGTCCGCTGACGCAAGAGCTTCGGCGCGCGCTGGCTGCAAAGGGGCTATAAGCCGTGGCACTGTCGACGGCACAGGTGCAGGCGCGGCTTCGCGACTGGCTCGAGTCGCATGTCGCGGGCTGGCAGAACGTCAGGCTCCGTCCGCTGGAGGTGTCGCTCGGCTCGGGCTTTTCCGCCGAGATATTCTTTGTGGACGTCGAGTTCGAAACAGCCTCGGGCGCGCAGGCAAGGACCCTGGTGGTACGCCGGCAGCCGACCAGCTTCGAGGTGGTGCTGGGATCGAGCCTTGCACTGCAGGGCAACATGATGGCTGCGCTGGATCGGCTGAAGGTGACCCCGGTGCCTGAGTGGATCGGCATGGAGCTCGATCCCGAGGTACTCGGAATGCCTTTCCTGGTGATGGGCCGCGTCGATGGCCAGTCAGCGACCCAGCGGCCCAACTACAACACGACCGGTTGGCTGGTCGATATGCCACCACAGCAACGGGCCTCAACCTGGCAGAACGCAATCCAAGCCTTTGCCCAGATGAGCCAGATCGACTGGCAGAAAGACGGGTTCGCCTTTCTGGCCCGTTCGGAGTGGGGCACCCCCGGGCTCGACCAGTACCTGGGCCATCTGGAGGCCTGGTATCATGGATGCCGTAAGGACCGGGTGCTGCCCTATGTCGACGCGGC
Source organism: Blastomonas sp. RAC04 (assembly GCF_001713435.1). Taxonomy (NCBI): domain Bacteria; kingdom Pseudomonadati; phylum Pseudomonadota; class Alphaproteobacteria; order Sphingomonadales; family Blastomonadaceae; genus Blastomonas; species Blastomonas sp. RAC04. The sequence goes on along the minus strand of NZ_CP016460.1, from coordinate 2,574,102 downwards.
GATGACCTATATCCGCGATCACCAGCCGGCAGATACGACCGTCAACGTCCTGTGGGGCGACAGCACGCCTTCGAACGTGATGTTTTCGGGTGACGGCCGGGTCAACGCGCTGATCGACTGGGAACTGGCGGCGCTCGGTCCGTCAGAGCTCGACCTTGCCTGGTGGCTCTATTTCGACGACCTGTTCAGTCGCCGCTTTGGCGTGGCCCGTCTGGAGGGCCTGCCGACGCGCGAGGAAAGCATTGCCAGCTGGGAAGCGGCGGTCGGACGCACGGCGCAACATATGGCGTATTACGACGTCGTGGTCGCGCTGCGCATGGCACTGGTGGTGGTTGGAGCGTTTGATCGGCAGGTCGGCATCGGCAACATTGAAGCGGACAACAAATCGTTGAATGCCAATTTCATGACGCTGTATCTTGCCGAACGGCTTGGCATGGACCTGCCTGAACTTGGCCCTGACTTCTATGCCTTCATGCGCAACATGACCCCGGTCGACCAGAAGCAGGATTGACGACGATGGGGCGGGGCTCTTGGCCGGTGGTTCGGCGATGACTGATCACGAACATCCTTTGCCGCAAGTGGCTGAAAGAGCCGAATTGCCCACCCCGCAGAAGATCATCGATTCCGGGCGACTGGGCGGGTGGCAGATTGCCGCGATCGCCATGACAATCCTGCTCAACGCCCTCGACGGTTTCGATGTCATGTCGATCAGCTTTGCCGCCCCCGGCATCGCAAAGGAATGGGGCGTGGCGCGCGATGTGCTGGGCTGGGTGCTGTCGATGGAGCTGATAGGCATGGCGGCAGGCTCGCTGCTGCTGGGCGGGCTGGCTGACAGGATCGGTCGCAAGCCGACGATCATCGGCTGCCTTGTCGTGATGGCGGGCGGCATGCTGCTCGCCCCGCAATCGACCGATGTCTTGCAACTTTCGATATGGCGGCTGTTCACGGGGCTCGGCATTGGCGGCATGTTGGCCGCGCTCAATGCCTCGGTGGCTGAGTTCTCCAACGCCCGCTACCGCAATCTGGTGCTTCCGCTGATGGTGATCGGCTATCCTTTGGGCGCGTTCTTCGGCGGACTTGGGGTCAGCGCGCTGCTCGGCGGGGGAGACTGGCGCAGCGTCTTCTATCTGGGTGCGCTGCTGACTGCCGGCAGCATTCCGCTTGCGCTGTGGCTCATCCCGGAATCGCCCGGCTGGCTCTATGCCCGCCGACCGCCCAATGCGCTGGAGCGCATCAACCGGGTGCTGACCCGCTTTGGTCTCGCTCGCATGACCGCGCTTCCGGACGTCGTTCCCGGTGCGTCACGGGCGGCACTGCTCGAGATTTTCCGGCCAGCGCTCATCCGCACGACTCTTTTGCTGACCCTTGCCTATCTCACTCACGTCGCAGCGTATTATTACTTCGTCAAATGGGTGCCCAAGCTGATTGTCGACATGGGGTTCGATCCGGGGGCGGCTGCAGGCGTGCTGACCAACGCGATGCTCGGCGGAGCGGTCGGCGGCGGCGTACTGGGGCTGGTGGCCTTGAAGACCGGAATGCGCTGGGCCACAATTGGCGCGCTGGCCGGGGCTTTCGTCATGCTCAACATCTTCGGCATGGCACCTAGAGATCTGCAGGTGCTTGGATGGATTGCGGCGGGAACAGCATTTTTCTCGAACGCCGCTGCGGTCGGCTTCTACGCGCTGCTCGCCATGGCCTTCCCGCCGAACGTCAGGGCGACGGGCACAGGTTTTGGCATCGGCTTCGGGCGGGCCGGGGCCGTTATGGGGCCTGCAGTGGCCGGGATGCTTTTTGCAGGCGGCGTGGGGTTGCAGGGTGTCTCGCTGATCATTTCGGCAGGCTCGCTGCTGGCGATTGTGGCAATTTATTTGGTCCGGGCACCGGCGCAGGCGGAGGAACGCTGATGGGGATTTTCACGCACAACTGTGTGGGCACCAACGATGTGATTCAGGCCGGTCGCTTCTACGACGCGGCGCTGGCCCCGCTGGGCATCCGCAGACTGGGCGATTTCCTCGATCAGGGGCTGGCCTATGGCGCGCGCGCTGCAGAGTTTCTGGTGCTGAAACCGCTGGATGGTGCACCCGCCAGCCCGGGCAACGGCATTACGCTCGGCTTCAAGGCTCCGGATCGCGCTTCGGTCGATGCTTTCCATGCCGCAGGGCTGGCAGCGGGCGGTAGCGATGCCGGCACACCCGGTCCGCGCGGCGCAGTGCCTCATGCATATGGTGCCTATCTGTTTGATCCGGATGGCAACAAGATCTGCGCCTATTGCTTCAAGATGCCGCCTGCAGATGGTGCACAGCAAGACGGTTAGCCGACCAACAGTGCATTCCCATTGTCCGCAACCACGACCCCGCGTTCGTTCGCCGAGGTACGAAATCGCACCCGATCACCCTGCTGCCAGATGTGCGTGGCCAATGTGTCGCCGGGGTAGACCGGCGCGGTAAAACGCAGCGCGATTTCGCTTAAGGCTCGGGCTTCGCCACCGGCACAGGCATGGATCAACGCGCGGGCAATCACCCCCATGGTCGATAGCCCGTGCAGGATCGGGCGATCATAGCCTGCCTGTCGGGCTGCTTGGGAATCGATGTGCAACGGATTGCGGTCGCCCGACAGTCGGTAGGTTGCCGCTTGCACGACCGAGGTCGGCAAAGTGATAGCAAGGTCTGGTGTCCGATCGGGCACCGGGGGCAAAGCCTCACCGGGCAGATCGCGTTCCCCACCGAAGCCGCCCGCACCGCGCGCCACCCACGTCTCGGTCGCCTCGGCGATCAGGGTTCCGCCCAGTGTCCTGAGAATCTTGGTCGCGCGGATCAGCGCTGGCTTGCCAGGTCCTTTGTCGGCCACGTCGGTAATTCGCGTCTCGCCATGGACCATCCCTGCGGGATCGAGCGGCTGAAATAGCCGCAGATGCTGTTCTCCGTGCAGGATATTGGGCCAGTCGAGTCCGGATTGCGGGTCCATCGGCCAGAAGCCGGGCGTGCCCAGCACCAGCGCCATTGTCGGCAAAACCTCAAGGTGGCGCTCGAACAGAAAACGGGTCTCGTCGATGTCGGGACGCAGGCCCGCGCCTACCCCCAGCGCATAGATGATGCCATCGCGCGGATCATAGTCATCCCGCGCATCGGGCACCTTGTAGGCAAGCAGCCTGTCGAGATCGAGCGGGCGCGTCATGCAAACAGGGCGCGCCGCAGCGCGTAGACGTTATCCCGTTCCGCCCGCAAGGTGACCGGGGCGTCGCGCGCCATCTTGAAGCCGTGGCAGCAGCCCGGATAGACGATCAGCTCAACCGAAACGCCCGCGCGTGTCAGGCGAGCGGTGTAGCCGAGGCATTCGTCGACAAACAGATCGAGTGATCCCACCCCGATATAGGCTGGCGGCAGACCGCTCAGATCGTCGGCCCGCGCCGCCGAGGCGTAGGGCGACGGATCGCCGTTGCCCAGATAGGCTGCGCGGCAATAGGTGCTGTTTTCAGCCGTCCAGACGAATTCGCCGGTGAACGGGTTTGCAGGGTGGGGCAGCCTATCATCGAGGCGAGGCGCCTCAAGATGCTGGAATGCGATGGGAAATTCGCCGCGATCGCGAGCCATCAGGCAAAGACAGGCGGCCATGGCACCGCCAGCACTTGTCCCGCTGACAGCGATACGCGCCGGATCGATCCCCAGCATTTGCGCCTCTTCGTGCAACCACCCCAGCGCAGCATAGGCGTCGTCCATCGGGCCGGGAAAGGGGGTCTCGGGTGCTAGCCGATAGTCCACTGACAGTATCAGGCACCCAAGCTCGTTCGCCCAGCCCATCAGTTGCGCCAGATCCATTTCCGGTACGCCAAGCACATGGCCACCACCATGAAAATGCAGGATGGCGGGTGTAATCCCTGAGCGCTGTTCAGGCTGGATCTGCAGGCAGCGGATCGTGCGGCCATCCTCGCCGGAATCGATATGGACTTGGGCGACGGTGACCGGAAGATCGGGCAGCGGCTGGGCTGCGACCATCGCTGGCAGGGCCGCGCGGATCAGGGGCAGGGTCTCATCGGAGAGCACCATAGGAACGAAGTTGTCGATCAGTGGCAGCAGCTGCGGATCGACGAGGTGGCGGCTGCGCATCAGGCAAGCCTGCGATCATCAAGGCCCAAGCTGCGACCGATGATCTCCTTCATAATCTCCGAGGTGCCGGCAAAGATGCGGCTGATCCGCGCATCCTGGTACATCCTGCAGATGCGGTACTCTTCCATAAAGCCCGCGCCGCCGTGCAACTGTACGCACGCATCCATCACCTTGGCCTCCAGTTCGCTGGTCAGCAGCTTGGCCGCCGACGCATCCTCTGCACTCAGCGCGTCATCGTTCAGCAACAGCACCGACTGGTCAACATAGCATTGCAGCGCATCGATCTGCGCCTTCATCTCGGCCATCACGAAGCGGCTGTTCTGGAAGGTGCCGATCGGTCGGCCAAAGGCCTTGCGCTCTTTGACATAATCCAGCGTCAGATCGAACGCGACCTGCGTGTTGGCCATGAAGCCGATGGCCGCTACCAGACGTTCGGGAGCCAGAAAACGGGCGAGATATTTGAACCCCATCGTCGGCTCGCCCAGCACATTGGCCTTGGGTACCTTGACATCGTTGAAGAACAATTCAGCAGTATCCTGCGACTTCAACCCCATCTTCTCGAGCCTGCGACCGCGTTCGAAGCCAGGCATCCCGCGCTCGACCACGAACAAGCCGAGGCCGTGCCTGGCTTGCGGATCGGTGCGCGCTGCAACCACCACCACATCCGAAAGGATACCGTTTGAGATATAGGTCTTCGATCCATTGAGCAGCCAGTGATCGCCCATATCGACCGCATTGGTCTTCATTCCTGCAAGATCGCTGCCTGTACTTGGTTCGGTCATCGCGACAGCGAGGATCGTCTCGCCGGAAACGATGTCGGGCATGAACCGCGCCTTCTGCTCCTCATTGCCCAGGGTGGCGATATAGGGCGCGACCAGATCATTGTGCAGGTTGATGTAGAAGCCGATGTCGCCGTGGCGCATGTTCTCTTCGATGATGATCTGCTCGAAGCGGAAATCGTCGATACCGGCACCGCCATAGGCCTCGTCCGCCCAGGTGCACAAAAAGCCATTGGCGCCCGCCTTCAGGTAAGCCTCACGGTCGACCTGGCCCGCCTTGCGCCAGCGGTCTGCATGTGGGCCGATTTCTGTCTGCATGAATTTGCGGACAGAATCGCGGAACTGTTCGTGCTCGGGTTCGAAGATGGTACGGCGCATCGCAGTTCCTTTCGTTCAGTAAAAGCCCTGGCCGCTCGCAGCCCGCGCGCGCAACCAGGCCGACGGGGCAAACCGTGGTCCCAGCTGCTGCGCCAGCCGGTCGCACTCGCGCACGAAGGTCGCGGTTCCGACCGTGTCGATGTACGACAGCGTGCCCCCGGTCCAGGCTGGGAAGCCCCAGCCGTAGACGGCTCCCAGATCGCCGTCTTCGGATGTCTCGATCACGTTTTCCTCAAGGCAGCGCGCCGTCTCGATCGCCTGGGCATACAGGAAGCGCTGCTTCAGCTGCTCGACGTCATAGCTGGGGCTGGCCGGGAATATCTCGGCGAGCCCCTTCCAGAGGTGCTTGCCGCCCTCGGCCGGATAGTCATAAAAGCCCGCTGCCGCCTTCTTGCCCGAGCGGCCATGCTGCTTCATCGTGCGCAGCACCCCGACACCGGCCGGAAGCACATAGCTTTCCCCGACCTGTTCGATCGCCTGGTCGACGATCTTCAACGGCAGGTCGAAGGTCAGTTCATCCAGCAGCGCGAGCGGCCCGACCGGCATGCCGACCGCCTTTGCCGCATTCTCGATCACCGCCGGCGGGACGCCTTCGGCCAGCATCGCGGCACCTTCGTGGATCAGCGTCTGGAACACTCGGCTGGTGTAGAAACCGCGGCTGTCGTTGACGACGATCGGCGTCTTGCGCAACCTGGCGACGAAATCCAGCGCCACCGCCAGCGTCGCCGAGCTGGTTTTTTCTCCCTTGATGATTTCCACCAGGCCCATCCGCTCGACCGGCGAGAAGAAGTGCAGTCCGATAAACTGATCAGGCCGGGCCGATGCTTCAGCCAGGCCGGTGATCGGCAGCGTCGATGTGTTGGATGCATAGACGGCTGTTGCAGGCATCATCGCCTCCGCCTTGCGGGTGGTTTCCGCCTTGATGGTGATGTCCTCGAACACTGCCTCGATGATGAGGTCGCATCCCGCGAGATGCGCGAAGTCGTCGGTGGGGGTAATGCGTGCCAGTGTCCCGTCAGCCTTGTCCTGCGTCATCGATCCGCGTGCGACCAGCTTGCCAAGCGCGGTTTGCGAATAGGCCTTGCCCTTCGTCGCCGTTTCCACATCGCGGTCGATCAGGATAACGTCGCATCCGGCTTGCGCCGATACCAGGGCGATCCCAGCGCCCATCATGCCCGCACCCAGAACGCCGATCTTGCTGAATTCGGTCTTCGCGATCCCTTTGGGTCTGCGCGCGCCGCGTTCGGCTGCACCCTTCGACAGGAAAGTGGTGCGGATGATGTTGCGCGATACTGCATTGGTGAGCAGCTTGGCGAAATACTTCGATTCGACCGAAAGTGCCTTGTCGAACGGCAGGATCGACCCTTCGTAGATGCACGACAGGATCGCGACCGGGGCCGGCATGTTATAGCCCGCCTTTGTGATCGATCCGGCGGCGAACATCATGCTGGAAGAATATTCGGGCACGATCAGTCCGCGCGCCTCGGGCATCGCATAGCCTTTGACGTCCCACGGCTTGACCGGATCGGGGCTGGTGGTCAGCCAAGCGCGTGCCGTGCCTTCCATCCGGTCGGCCGCGACCACCGCATCGATGATGCCGAGCTTGAACGCCTCGCTGCCCGAAACCGCCCGCCCGCTGAGCAGCAGGTCCATCGAAGCCTGCACGCCGGCCAGCCGAAGCATCCGCTGGGTTCCGCCCGAGCCCGGCAGCAGCCCGACATTGACCTCAGGCAGACCGACCACGGCGCGCGGATCATCGACCAGAATGCGGTAATGGCAGGCCAGCGCCAGCTCAAAGCCACCGCCCAGCGCCAGACCGTTGATCACTGCCACCCAGGGCTTGCCGCAGGTTTCGATCGCGCGGTGCATGCCGCTGGCCTTTTGGCTGAAATCGAAGGCCTGTTTCAACGTCAGCGTCGCATGGCCCTGCACCAGTTGCTTGAGGTCCGCGCCCGCCATGAAGGCCGGCTTGCCCGACGTCAGGATGACGCCCTTGATCGTCTCGTCTGCGGTGATTTGCGCAATGGCGTCGAGCATTTCGGCGATGAAGGCATCGGAGACGAGGTTCATCGATTCATCGGCATTGTCCATGACAAGCGTGGCTAAGCCGTCATCGGCCCTGATGATCTTGAGATGTCGCATATCGGGTATCCTGAAAAAGGTAACGCGTCAGACGCGTTCGATGATGGTGGCGGTGCCCAGGCCGTTGGCGGCGCACAACGTGATCAGCCCGGTCTGCTTGCCGGTGCGCTCAAGTTCGTCGAGCACCGTGCCGGTGATCATCGCGCCGGTGGCTCCCAGCGGGTGGCCCATCGCGATCGCTCCGCCGCAAACGTTGACCTTGTCGTGCGGGATATCGAGCACCCGCATGTAGCGCAGCACGACGCTGGCAAACGCCTCGTTGAGTTCGAACAGGTCAATGTCCGCCACGCTCATCCCGGCGTTCTTCAACGCCTTCAAAGTTACGTCTGCAGGCGCGGTCAGCATGATCGTGGGTTCAGAACCCATCGATGCGTATGTCCGGATGCGCGCCCGTGGCTTCAGCCCGGCGCGCTCGCCGAACGCCTTCGATCCTACCATCACCACGCCCGATCCATCGACAATGCCAGAGCTGTTTCCGCCGTGGTGGACGTAATTCAGTTCCTCGATCTCGGGATAGCGCGTCTTGGCAATGTTGGCGAAGCCGCCCTTGCCCATGCCCTCGAACGCCGGCTTGAGCCGACCGAGGCTCTCTGCCGTGGTGCCAGGGCGCATGTGTTCGTCATGATCGAGCAGCACCTCGCCGATCCCATCCTTGACCGGAACGATCGCGCCAGCAAAGCGGCCTTCCTCCCAGCTCTGTGCGGCGCGGCGCTGGCTCTCGGCGGCATAGGCATCCACATCGCCGCGGCTGAAACCGTCGAGCGTCGCGATCATGTCGGCGCCGATACCCTGCGGGGCGTAGTAATTGTGATAGGCAACCGCCGGGTCCGACGTCCAGGCGCCGCTGTCATAGCCCATGACCGTACGGCTCATGCTCTCAACTCCGCCGCCGATCCCGGCTTCCATCACGCCTGCGTGCACCTGCGCTGCGATCAAGTTGACGGCATCAAGGCCAGATGCGCAGAAACGGTGTACCTGCTGTCCGCCAACCGACTGGGCATAATCGGCGTTGAGCACAGCGGCGCGGGCCAGAACCCCGCCCTGCTCGCCCACAGGCTGGGCGGTGCCAATGATGACATCGTCCAGCAGCGCCGTGTCCAAGCTGTTGCGTTCACGTACCGCCTCAAGCAATTGCGTGACCATCTCAACCGAGGTGACTTCGTGCAGCGCGCCGTCGGGACGGCCCTTGCCGCGTGGAGTGCGGACGTGATCGTAGATATAGGCTTCCATAAGCCGCTCCTTGCCAGTGACCTTCACAGTCGGGGACTGGCCCCTTCTCCGCAGCAATGACCCGCTGCGAACACCTATCTACGGGAAGGGAAGTGGCTGGCGTGCGGGGGTGGCATCAGGCCGCCGAGGCTTACGCTTGCGTAAACGAAAACAGGCCGGGCAAGCTGCCCGGCCTGTCTGGACCTGTAGTGTGATGTCGCCGATCTTGCGAGCGACCGGACTTACCAGCGGAACGTTGCAGTCATCCCATACGTTCCCGGTTCACCAGCGTTGGTGGCGGTAAAGCCCAGCTGGTTATAGCTGTTGAACAGGTTCTGTGCGTAGCGCGTACCGAAGATATTGCGTCCCCACAGCGCTATTTCGATATTCGGGTCTTCGATCTCGAACGTCAGGCGACCGTTGAAGATGCCATAGCCCGGCAGCGTACCGAACGCATTGGCAATGGCTGCATCGGCCAGTCTCGTCGTCCGCTGTGCCGCAGTCAGCGCAGGGTTGGTCAGATCCGCCGTTTCCTGGCCGAAGTTGCGGGCAGAAATATACGCATAATCAAGGTGCGCGACAAACTTGCCGATGCCGGTCTCGATTTCCTGGGTGGCCCCTGCGGTGAAGGTCCATTTCGGGGTCTGTGCCACCACTTCGTCGCTGCGATCGAACAGGCCATTGGTGCCGATATCGATGAAGCTGCCGTTCTGGTAGCTCGCCTTCAATCGCGACACCGATGCCATCAGCTCCATGCCCTGCCAGGGCCGTGCCTTGGTTTCAAGCTCAAGCCCGTAAGCCCGGATGTTGCCAGAGTTCTGCGCGAACTGGCTGATGCTGCCGTTGACGATCCCGTTGACGATATTCTGGGCACCATTGCGCCAGACATGGAAGACGGCGAGATTGGTCTGCAGCCGGTTATCGAGGAACTCAGCCTTCATGCCAGCTTCGATGTCGCGGACATCTTCTGGTGAAAAGGCTTCTGCCCCTACCGGCGTCGGACGTGTGTTGAAACCGCCGGAAAGCGAAGCTCCTCCAGTGCGCGCATAAAGCAGGATGTCGTCGTTTGCCTGGTAGTCGAGGCTGAACGTCCATGCAGGATAGCTGAAGCTTGCTTCTTGCGGGAAAGCGCAAGCGGCTGGTGGCGTTGTGCCTGCAGTCGTGCCAACTCGGCAGGTGTTGGGCTGGATGACAATAACCCGCCCGCCGGCAAACACCGGTTCAGGCACACCACGGATGTTGTTGACCCCGCGGCCGACCGCACTGCGCTTGTCCCAGGTGTAGCGGAAACCGGCAGTTGCCCTCAGCTTGTCGGTGATGTCGTAGTTGACCTGTGCGAACAGTGCCGTCGATTTGGAGACGAAATCGGTAAGGTTACGCCCCGATGGCGCAAGGTTGAGGCCGCCGAGCGCGGGTACGCTGTAAAGTGCAAACGAGTCCGAGCGCTCATTGCCTTCTTCCCGGAAATAATAGGCTCCGACGATCCAGTCGAGGTTGCCGATTGCACCCGAGAGCTGCAGTTCCTGGCTGAACTGGTCCTGCAGATAGGCAGAGTTGAAGGCGATGGCCCCTGCGGGGGTGCCATCAAGGTCGAGGGTGTTGGCCGAATCGGCCTTGCGATAGGCGGTAATCGACTTGAGATTGATTTCGCCGAGCTCGACATCGAGCGTTCCGGCAAAACCATAGGCCTTGTTGCGGTTCAGCGGCGTATCGATATTGGCATTGCCCGTGCGCGGGTTTCCGAAATTGTTATAGTAATTTTGCCTGTTCTGCAGAAAGTTGGGCGAGAACTGACCTGGGAACAATGTCGCCAGAGGGCCGGTCGGCTTCACGGCAATCAACGCGTTCAAGGTGCCGTTGTCGTTCGATTTCACGTAATCTGCTGACAGCGTTAGCGTCAGCGGCAGGCTAGTCGGAGCCCAGCGCAAGGTTGCGCGGGTCGCAACGTCCGACTCAAGGTCGCCAATTGGGCGGCCCGTGGGAACGTTGATCCCGAAGCCGCCGCGCTCAGCGTAGCGACCTGCGACACGCAACGAAAGCTCTTCACCTGCCAGCGGGATCGTGGCCGCTGCCTCAATCTGGCGGGCTTTATAGTTGCCGACCGTTCCCTTGACGTAGCCCGAGAATTCTCCGTCGGGCTGCGTGGTGGTGAACTGGACCGCGCCTCCGGTCGTGTTACGACCGAACAGCGTGCCCTGAGTTCCGCGCAGCACCTGGATATTGGCAACATCGAGAACGCCGACGTTGCTCGAGATCGGACGACCCAGATAGACGCCATCGACATAGATGCCGACCGCCGAGTCCGAGACCGAGTTCGGGCTGTTCTGCGCATTGCCGCGAATGGCAAACGTGACGATGGCCGAAGGTCCTGTACCCGCTCCACGCGTCAGCAGGCCGGGGGCAACGCGCTGAATGTCCTGTACCATCACGATCTGCTGGGTTTCGATCCCTTCGGCCGAAAGCGCCGTTACCGCCAGCGGCGTGGACTGAAGGTCCTCCTCGACTTTGCGGGCTGTCACCACAATCGTTTCGAAGCCTTGTGACGAAGCCTGTTCTTCCTGAGTGTCCTGCGCCATCGCGGGTGCTGCCAGGATTGGCAGCACTGAAGCAGAGCATGCGAGTGCCAGTCTGAAGCTAGAAATTTTCATGATCATCCTCCCCGTTATTTTTTCCGGTTGACCGTCTTTGCGGGTCCGGCCTTGATGTTTGTGCAATTATATAGGCGTTGGAGATCGCGTTCCTATCCAGCGATAGGCAGACGGGCTGGCTCCGCATTTTTGATCGGAAACACGTTCCACGTTGACTGCGTCGCGCTGGAGTTTGCTCATTCGATGAGAAAATGCTGGTGCCCCTGCTTCGGGCAACCAAACATCAGATAGCGGAACTGGCCTGTGCCGCCACATACACCGCGGTTGCAGCGGTCCTAATTGCAGATCGGTGACAATGCCACCAATTCCCTTGGACAACTCGGCAGGCCACTCTTGCGCTTTGATACGGTGGCGGCCGGGGAGCAGTCTATCTGTGCTGCTGACTGTTTCGCTAAAGCACGAAATCGAGCCCGGCCAGACTCACGCTTTAGAGGCATGGACTTTGGAATGGCCAAGCCTCATCCAATCGGTCTGGCTGGGCTCGACATCCGGGCATGGAAACAATGTGTCCATTCGCAACGCTTGGGCTAGGCTCAGGACCTATTGAAATACTTGCGGAAGGTATTTTTAGTTGATTCAATGGTAGGGCGAGGAGGCGTTGCTAAGTGTGATTTGATTTGGCTGTTGGAGGTGCAGATGCGCCGGCAGGCTTTCCCTCGTGCTTGATCCAGTGTGCCTCGCCGTCTTCCTCGCTGGCGGAGGCAATGATCGTCGCATCGACTAGTGTCACGGTCTTGACGGTGATCGCCTTGGCCTTCAACTGCACGGTCAAGCTCTTGAACATTAACCGATCCAGTCCTTGTGCAATCAGGGCTGCGCGGAAGCCGCCAAAGGCCTTGCGCTCAGGCGTGGCCTAGGTGCCGGAGAAGTCGCAAAACCGGCGGAACGAGGCGCGGTCACCAAGCGCTTAGGCCAGCTTTACATCCGACAGGTCATGCAAGATCGACAGCGGCAACGCCTTGAACATCACCAATTGCGGCAAAGTTGCTTCCCCCTTGGCATTGGCATGAATGCCCGCGAGTAGGACCGCAATCTCGGCCCAGTGGAGCGTTCCGGAAAGTCCATCGAGCGACGAAGCCGACTTCGCCTCCGATGTAAAACCAAGACGTTCCTGCCCAATCCGACGATGCGCCAATGTCACCTCCACCACAGCTGAAAAGTGCATTGGTTCGGGCATTTATGCCCTAGTCCAGACCCACCCTCGCACAGGTTTCCAAGGAAACCTTGGCCGATCAGGTCAGCTCTTGGATTGATCCTGTCACTGGATCCCAGGTGGATCGAGACCAATCTTCCCCACACGGTTCCACTTGGTCGTGGGCAACAAATGCCAAAACTCCAGCATCGCTTTCATATTGGTACATCAATTGTTCTCCAGCGCCTGTCGCAATCATTGCCGGCGCAAGAATTTTACGCTCTTCGAAGCTTCCGCGGACCCGTACCGATACAATGCTGCCCGGCGAAAAAATTTCGATTTCTCCTGTCTGGACCGCTGTTCCGGCTATGGTAGGCGATGCCAACCGAAGCTCAGCATGCCAGCGCATGAGTCGGTGCACCATATCGAGCGGCAGGAGCGCGTCACCTCCAACTTGCTCTGCTCCGACGCGCAGCCGGTCGAATATGAGCGGGAGGCTGGTGATCAACGGCTCTGTGAGTCTGAGACCGCCAACCACGTTATCGCAGATTACAACTGCGTCATTTGCCCGTCGTGTGCTTTCACGGTTCTGCAACGCGACGCCAATGTGGGCAGCACGAAGGTCCCGAACGGAAACCGTGGACGAGGAGCCGAGCATCGCCAACAGCGAGTCCGCGATAAGCCGCCGGCTGGCTACTTGATGATCCCCGTCGCCTGCGAACCAGGGTTCGTTGATCCGGATGAGTACGCCGGTAGTCGGAAAGCGCCGGGATTTCCGGCGGAGCCGGCGATCCCGCTGGCTGAGCTCGCTATATGGAAGCACCGTACTGCCGTACCGGTATCCTTCCACAGATTCGGTTAGATGAAGGTGGACTTCGGCGAGGCTACCACGATCCGATTCCAGATATCGTCCGTCAATTATGCCTTCGAGGTCGCAAGCTACGCTGACTTGTGTTTTCAACAGCGGCTGGGTTGGCTCAATGCTTCGCTGCGGGCGCAACTCGATCTCGTTACAATGACCGAATGAGCGCCAATTCTCGACGCGATACTCCTTCGTGTAGTGGTAATAGCTCGCGCCAGGATAGGCTTCGCGCAGAGCTTTCTCGTGGTCGATCGTGCCAATGGTCTCGCCTGTCACCGCATGACGCAAGAAGAACTGTTCCCCTGGCATCGACCGAAGCGAATAAGCGAGGTGAGGGCGCGTGCGACCGAACAGCGCCGTCTCCTCAAGCATTTTCGGGATCGCGGCCCCAGGCTGCGCGAGCGCAATCCTATCCACGAAAGCTGGTGGCCACCTGAGTTCTTGGTCGTCTTGCTTGGCAGCTTCCGCTGTGCCTTCTTCGAGCATGCATCGTGCGTGCTGGAAGTGAATGAAAGAGTTCTCCAGATACAGCGGGCTGCCTTCAACCGGTCCAGTGATGTAATCACGAAGCGAACTGCCGAGCTTCGTGAATGCGGCCGCCGGTGCAATGACCGCGAAAACGCCGCGCCGGGCGCGGCCTATCCGACCAATTCGTTGACGCAGTGATTTCCGGTTCGGCGGGACGCCAACGGTCAAGCCAACGCTAAACTGCGGCAAATCAATGCCCAGTTCCAAGGCCGATGTGGCGACCACGCCGCGCAACCGCTTCTCGCGCAGGAGCTTCTCGATCGCACGCCGATCTGTGGGCGTGTACCCGCTTCGATAAGGCAGGACGCTCTTCTTGCCCACCCGGCGGATGATCCTCTCTACGCCTTGCCGGCTGTCGGCAAAGGCGATGAGGGCTGCATCATCCTGCAGGCCGTCGGTGACTTGCTCGACCAAATCAGCGCAATGCCGCTCAGCCGGCGCGCCGACCTCGGGCCCCTCAAGATGGAGCACAGTTAGTCCGTAGCTCGGAGCTCCATTATCGTTCTCGTCGACACAAACGAACTCGCAGCCGGTCAGGGCCTTCAAATGCCCGGTCGGATCAGAAAGTGTCGCGGTGGTCGCTATGAGCTGAAAGCAGCCAGAAGTCCGCCGTGCAGAGCTTGTGACTGCGAGCTGCCGAGCAAGCCTCAACCTTCGGATGAACAACGACGCGTGCGAACCAAACACCGCTTCGAGCACGTGGGCCTCATCGAGAATCAGTAGATCTAGCTTGGCCAGAAAGCGGGCCACCGACGGAGCACTTCGCGCGGGCATCATCCATGCGTGAATGACGTCCGGCGTCGCCAAAATAATCCGAGATTTGTCCAGGACATGTTCGCGGTCTGTCACTGCAATATCGCCGTTGATCTCTGCGACTAGATCGGGTGAGAGCCCGGCATTTATCAGCTCCCGCCGCCACCGGCCAAGTTGATCGCTGCCAAGCGCCTTTTGTACGTAGAATACGAGCACACGAGAGTTGCCCGAAAGGATCTTTCTGATCGCGGCGGCCATAAAGACCAGCGATTTGCCAGACGCGGTCGCTGTGGAGACGACCACGTTCAAATCTTGCTCAACCGACGCGAGCGCCAATGCCTGATGCAGGTAGAGAAGATCCGTGCCCCCGAGACTGCGCTTCAGCCAGGCACCCAGTTTGCCATGGGCGAACTGGGGGGGCGCTTCGGCAAACCTGGCCTCCCGGGGCGGAATATCGATCTGCTCGACCACCGACTGTTGGAGAAGCGTATCGAGTGGGTTGATCGCCACGCAGGCGCGAACGGCCTCACTCCCCATCGAGCACCTGAGCGCAAATTTGAGTCAATTGTTGCCGCGTTACGCCGGTTTGGCAGGTTTCGAGTATTATGCCCATGCCGAAGGCGGCGGTTTCGATCGCTCGACCTTGCAAGCCCCGCAATTTGGCGGGGTATCCACTTTGGGCAGAAGGCAAGAGGGGGTTGTTGCGGCCGAGCCAGCCCACGACCCGCTGAGAAGTTGGTTCAGGGCAGTATATCGGGAGCGACAGTAGTACGGTCGCCATTCGGGCTGTGCCCATCGCAATGGCATTAGGTCCCGTTGCTGGTCCTTTACGGACCAAAAGCAGGGGGATATCGCGCTGCGAAAAGAACTCGAACACATCGTTTTTGAACTGACGTAAGCCGCTCTGGGATTCGGACTCGAGGTGTATGAATGTCGAATCCTTCGGCACCACTCGCAGATAGCGGCCGGTCCAGCTCAAAGTGACAATGCTCACGACGTTCACCGAAGGTACAGCGGCGGTGAGACGGAAGCTGAGCGGCTGCAATTGGCGCGGCCGGTTGTTCGAAATTAGCACCGCCCCCTGTACCCCATCGCCCGTGTACGGGGAGGGTTCGGTAGGCTCCCCCGGACTTGGAAAGACGGGCCCGATCAAGAGCCCAAGCTCCTGATGATCTGACCCATCTTGTCGGATGGTTCCAGATAGCACTCGGTCGAACCGATGCGTGCATGCCCCATGACGATCTGCAAGTCCCGCAGCGAACCTTGATGGGCCGGCAGCTGGCGCGCTACATCTGTCGCAAAGGTCCGGCGTCCGGAATGGCTAGAGCAGCCGAGCAGGCCGGCGTTCTTATAAAGCCTGTGAAACCAGTTGGTGACGCAACTTGCACTCTGGTGCCGTGGCTTGCCATCCCTTCCAACCGAAAAGGCAACCTGGGTGGCGGTCGGGTGGTCAGCAAGCAGCTGGGCGAGCGCCTCGCGAATCTCAGGGTGCATATCCACGTGGCGTGTCCGATTGCTGTAGCGCTGTTTGAGTGTTCGCACCTCGATTGTGTCTGAAATCGACCCATTTGAGCTCAGCATGTCTTCGACGCGCAATGCGGAGATCTCGCCTGCACGAAGGCCGCCCCGCAGGGACAGCCTGAACTTGAGCAAGTCGCTTCCGTGCGAGCGACTGTGCTCGGCGATGTAGGCCTCCGCCTTCTTGATCGACAGCTTGGTGAGCGTATTGGCACGCTTTGCTGCCGCCTTGCGCCGCCGGCGCTCTGCCTTCGAACCTGGCTGCAAAGTCGGAAGGGGGCCCAATTCTTGGAGCGCTGCAACGGCTCGCATAACCTCGGCCTTCAGCACGATCGGCTCGTTTGACAGCTGAACGCCATCCATTCGGACGGCCGACGCTTGATCGCTTGGGAAATGGAGCGTCGCCCCGTAACCGAAGGCGCTCGTTATTGGGCGATAGCAAGTGGCCTCTCTGTCAGTTATCGTGCCATGCGTGAAGTCTGTCATCTGTGATTGTTTCTCCTAACCAAGTTGCGATTCGGCTAGATTATACCAAGGAAAGGATTTCTTTCCAAGAGTAAAGAAAATGTTCGTTAAGGTTAATGGAAAAACTCCCAGAGTGACTTTGACCGTAGTTTAGATGTCTGCGTGTAATAAGACATGAGCGCCTCTCTAACGTTGGGTGGAATTGGTTGGAAAAGAATTGATGGACCTCAAAAGATAGCGCGAGGTTCACCGGTATTGATCGCCCTGCTGGGCGGAGAGGGCTCTGCCTAATTCTTCTGTCGGCAGGTCTGATTACGAGGCATTCTCGGCTGACCTTGCGAGGCCGTGCAAGCAGCTCGATCGGTGGTCTCTCACCGCCAGTTTACCTTTTTCTCCCGTCCACCGTTGGTTCGAAGCGGTGCGATCGGGGAGAGCTAAGTGACTGTTCCATCACTTCTTCCGCTTGCCAGGTCTACCGGAAGGGCAGGGGCTCAATCGGGCCGAAAGCGAGGAAACCGCAAAAGATAGAGAATGAAGGTTTTCTCACCTTTTTTCGTCACCTTATGGATTAAGGTTTCGTCGTTAACCAACTAAGCCGTTGAGTATAACATGTTCTTTCTGCCGCCATAAAATGGCTTCCGTCCATAATATGGATCGAGTGGCGGCCTCTCGTTTTTGGCTCTTAATTACCTGCGCCGCCGAATGGGTTAACAGGACGCCAGCAATGCATAAGGCGCGAAGCGCCACAGATCGCGCGCGGCAAGAGCAGCATGTATCACCGCGATTCAAAATGGCGGTCAGCCATACAATCTGTGAGCGCCCGACACCGCCGTCGCCAAGCTGCCCACCTGGAAAATTCGATGACCGAACACCGACGTGCTGCGCATTGGAACGATATCAGGCTGCATAGCGAAGCATAGCAAAGTCGTGGAAGTCATATGGAATTGCTTGCCGATCAAAATAATGAGCAGCATGTGTACACTAATGTGAATAAAATGACTCGAAGACTTGCGGTGTGCCTAATCATAAATCTAAATTAAGTCATGGAAAATTGGTAAAACTACTTATAGAATAAGTAATAGGCCAAACACCAACTTGGCTAAAGCGTATTTTTTATTGACGTTGGTTATTTTTGTCATAATCATTTGGCATGCCCCGAATCGGGAGCGGCTAAATAGAGGAATGATTATGCAATTTGATGAAATGCTCAGGGCTGTGTTCACAGCCTCTACGTCGGATCCGTCGGTGGGGAAGTTGACCGATATGAATAGGGATCCCTATCAGGCCGCAGCAGTGGAATTAGCGGATGCTGGTAACTATTGCGAACACAGTCAGCTTACCCCTGTGAAGCAGGGGCCGCTGTTGGCCTATGTTCGTCCGGGGGAGGGACCTGGGAAGAAGCGCGCCGGCAAGATTTACGGTGAACGCGAACTGGCCCACGTGTTGGCGCGGATCGACGCACTGAGTACCGTTCCTGAGAGCGACGCGGTCAAGGTGTTGGCTACTTATCGGGCGGGCTTGCGGCCGAGCGAGGTAGCCGGCCTCACGACCCGCACACTTCTCAATGCTGATGGCACTGTGGTCGATACCTTGGTTGTAACCGGTGCGACCTCGAAGTGGTGCAAGCGGCGCGAGATCCCGATGCACCCGCAGCTGAAGGCGGCGATTGAAAGATTGGTCGCCGCTTACCCTGATGCGGAACGTGTTGCGTTCAGGACGGTGAAGGATGGCAAATATCGCTACCAGACGGCGGACGCACTTTTCCTCTGGTATGCAGCGCTCTATCTCGGCGCGGGCTTTCGCGGTTGCACCGGCATGTCGGGTCGCCGCTCCTTCGCTACCGCCTTGGCGCAGTATGCACCCCTGCCACTTGTGCAGAAGTTACTGGGTCACGCCGGCCTCCACACCACTAGCCATTACGTGAACGAAGCCCACGGCGACGCCGGCGCAGCAATCCTCAAGCTTGGGAGCGAATGATGACTTTGACCTCAAACCATTTGTTTGGCGGGTATGCATTCACCTGCGATTTCGCCCCGGTCGGCCGGCCCCGTACCGACGGTATTCCTCCCGCACCGTCTGCGCCCGAAGATGAGTTCGATACTGCCGAACCGGTCAGTTCACCGGTGAGCCTTCCGTTGGTGGAGGCTCGCTCTAACGCCACCCTTCCTCGCGATTTCACGCGCGAAGCGACCAGTGCTCTGTTTGCCGAGCCCGCGCTCCACGCTCCTTTGGCGCACGAGCATCCTCCCTATCGCGAAACTACTTTGCCGTCATTGGCGGGCGATGCGGGTACGGAGGGCGCGAAATCGAACGACCCGCCGTCCGTTAAGCCTGCATCAAACCCAAAAAGGATTGTCGCCTGTGCGATGAGTGGCAACCTGTGCGCCGTCGCTACTCTTGAGCCTGCCGAATCGTCTTGGAAGGTGTCTCGCAAGCATTCGCGCCTGTTTCAGCTCACGGATACGTCTCAGCCCGGGATGCGTGGCTTTGCCGGTGAGCTGTTTCAGTTCTTGGACCCCCTCCGTGGGGCGGTCATGGTATCCTGCCCTACGAGGACGGGATCGGTATTGGCTGGTCTCGAAGACGAAGCTCGCATCGAGACCTTGCTGATGATGTTGCCAGAGTTGAAAGTCGAGCAGGTCGACAACGACGTCATTGCGAAGTGGGTCGTGTCAGCGAACCCGCCCTATCCCGAAAACATGCCGAGCGGTCGCAATACCTTTGCCCAGATCCGGGCCATCGAAACGGCACAGTACATCGCCCAGGGTATGGCCTGAGCGAAATGCATTCTCTCCCTCGCCGAACCGGTACGAAGTTCTTGGACCGTTAGACGGTCAGTGGGCCCCCTGCAGTCCCTTAAAATAATGGGGCGCAGATTTGCAATATTGACGGTTGATTGGCCGATGCCATCGGAACGCAGCGCCGGCAGAGGAGGGCGCGCACTGTCTTGATAATTACAACAGGCAGAGCGCTCATTGAAAGCGGTTGCCGCCAAACTTCTTGTAGCTGCCGACGCGAAAAGGCCGGGTATGGGACTTAGCTGCCGTTCGCATAGTTGCCTCGGAACGGCAGGGTTGCCCCATAACAGCCGTTCCCAATGAACCGAAACTGCCGCCAATGTAAGGCAACGCTTTATTTATGCGTAGATCACGTGTGCTGAGATAGGACGACTTCTACCGCTGGGCATAGACATCATAATGATGACCGCGACCATAGCGTCGAAAATTACGAAAGCCCGCTCTTTCAAGCTGGGATCGGATAGCCGTTGCATCGCTCCAGCGCTCGTCGATCTCATAGAAAATTCCCGAGACGGCGTGGAAGCTGCGAGCGCGCGCCAGTTCGGTGATGACCTGCTGTTCGAGTCCTTCGACGTCGATCTTGACGATACCTGGCCATTCGGTGCTGAGGATTTGATCGAGCACAGGCGCGTTGATGGTTTGGATGGTGATCTCCTCGCTGACGGCATAGCTCGACTGGTCGGCGAGGCTTGCCGTCCCAGAATGCGCCTGATTCACCTTGATGACGGTCCGCCCCGCCTCGGCTGCGATGGCCAGCTTGTGCAGATTGGCGCGGTCGGCAAGGTTGTTGATTGCGATGTTGCCGCGCAGCATGGCGAAGGTCGCGGGAACGGGCTCGAACGCGACGATCCGTCGGCAGCGCGAATTCATCCCTGCCAGCAGGCTGTAAAGCCCCTGGTTCGCGCCGATGTCGATGAACTGGAAATCCCGGTCCTGCGCGGCGAGAATGTCGGCAAGGTCGTTGCCATAAGTTGCGAACATGCAATAGCGGAACGTGCGGTCGCGCCAATTGCCCGTCATCTTCACCCCATAGCGGCTGACAAAGACGCCGGGATCCCGGTCGGTCGAACGATGCAGCGCAGCGTAAACGGGCGACATTGTCGCGGCCACTGCCTTGCGCCAGGTCTTGAGCACGCCATAGCGCCAGAAATCAGCAAGCCGTTGCATCTTTGGCCCCCTTGATGGTTGATGTAATCGCCTGCCGGGTGGCGAACCAGAGCAGTCCGGCAAAGGCCACTGCCTGGATCAGCGCATGGTAACCCGCGCCTTCAGTGCCGGCCATGCTGAGCAGCAGCGGCAGCAGCGGCAGCGTCAGCAGATTGCAGGCGAGATTGATCTGCAAGCTGCTGCCCGGTCGCTCCAGCGAGGTCAGCGCTGTGGACCAGAGCGGCGTGGCCGCAGCGACCGCTCTGGCCGCGAGAACCAGTACAAGCAGCATTGCCCCGGCAAGGAATTCGGGTCCTGCCACCAGTGCGAGGATCTGCCGCGCACCAATGCTCATGATTGCCGCGACCACTGTGCCCGCCAGCAGCACCAGCCAAGCCGCGCGATTGATGGTGCGTCGCGCACGGTCGATCTGCCCGGCGGCGACCTGCTCCTGAATGACCGAATAGGCTGCCTGTCCCAGTAGCTGGGGAGGCTGGGTCAGCACCGCCGCGATGCGAATCGCCAGCGCATAGAGTCCGGCTGTCGCTGCGCCGGAGACCCAGCCGATGATCAGCGGGATGGCCTTGGGTGCGAATTCGCGCAGGGTCTGGTCGAAGTTGGTAATCGTCAAGAAACGAAGAATTCCTGGGTTTTCAGCGATGGCCGAGCTCAGCGTCTCATAGCCGGGCAAAACGAGGCTGATGCCGCGGATGCGGCACACCCACCAGGCGATGGCCCACATCGACAAACCTTCTGCAACGGACGCCACCAGCCAGACGATCAGGAACGCTTGAAGCCCGCCACCTGCGGCCAGGATGAGTAGCGTTCCGGTGAGGCGCACCAGCGGCATCATCGCCTGATGTGCGGCGATCAAATCGAATCGGCCAGCAATCTGCAATAGCCCCCATGGCGTTGCGCGTACGGTTGCCAATATGGCCAGGCTGTACAGCGGCGCAAAGGCGATGGTGTCTGAGGACCATCCTAGCGCCAGACCGATCGGATAGGCAAACGCGGCCGTCGTGCTTATGGCAATCAGCGCAAGGGCGCATTCGAGCAGCGTCATGAACGCCAGCAACCGGCTGAGACGCGCCATGTCCTGCTCATGCAGCGCCTGGGTTCCGTAGGTAACTATCGGGTGAAAACCCGAAAAGGCAATCAGCGCGCCCATGAACGTCGCAAAGCCATGCACGAGATTGAGCACGCCATAGTCGGTCACGCCCAGCACGCGTGCTGACAGAGCGATATACACGAGGCTGATCAGCCCAGCGACCGTCTTGCCGGACATCAGCAGACCGAGATTGCGCGCGATCCGACCCATGATCAGCGGTTCGCTTCTGAGGCGAGAAATGCATCGATGGCACGCGCCGCCCTCACGGTGGAAGGTTCGGCAGAGACCGAAAACGTATCATCGACCAGGCGATATTGCTGCGCCCGGTATTCGGCTTTGCTTGCGAACGCTCGGTCAACCGCCTCAATCAGGCGGTCGGGGGTCTCGATGACCGGCCCGGCGGTCCAATGCAGATAATTGGGATCGTTCTGCCAAGCCACCTGGTGGCTGTTCAGGAACAGGCACGGGCGCGGGGAGCGCAGGAACTCGTAGACTTGGCTGCTGACATCGCCGAGATAGAGATCGGCGCGGTTGGTATAGGACATGTCGCTGCTGGCAGCGCTGCCAAGGTCCACATGGATATGCGGGCAAACCGATGCCGAAAGTCCGGGTGGCCGGACGCGCGCCACGGCGGGCGGATCGATGGTCACAGTCCATTCGCGGGCAAACAACATCACATGCGGTGCAAAGATTAGGTTGTAGCGGTCCTGACCGGCAAATGCGTCGAGCACGGCCTCCCCGTGGCGATGCCAGCTCGACAGTCTTGGCGACGGGTGCGGGTTATAGAGCACCACAGGTCGCTGAGGCGCGGGGAAGCTGTCGACAAAGCGGTTGTGTGCGCACAGATCGAACTTGGGATATCCGCAGATCACGATCCTGTCCGGCGCAAGCCCTGCCTCCCTGATGAGCCGCTGACGGATCTTCTCCCCTGGCACCAACACCAGATCGAACAGCGCGCTCTGCCGGTTGAACCCGATGGCGCGGTCCCCGGCTCCGTGCCGCGTATGGATGATCTTTGGGCGGTCGAGCCCATATCGCGTCTTGAGCAGCAGCGACGTTTTTTCGGAAACGACGAGCGCATCGAAGCTGCGGAAAAAGTCGAGATTGTCGCGATAGAGCAGCGCCTTCGTCGCAGGAACGGTGCGATCGAGCACCTTGGCCGCGAGGCGTGCGATCGACGATTTCACGCCCAGTCGGACCATGCTTGCCCCGGCCAGAGCGGCACCGCCCAGCCGCGCAAGTTCCTGGCCGATCACGTCGCTGGAATAGGCAAGCACGATTTGATGGTCACCCTGTGCCAGCATCTGCACCGCGATGGGTAGGCTGTGCGCGAGCTGGTGGGTCTGGTCGTGGTTAAACAGGAAGCAGATGCGTTTCACGGGCGAACTTGCCCCATGGCGCTCACCTGGGCCGGCGCGTTGCAACGAAAAGGCGACTTGCGATCCACTATTTGCCCCAGCCCACCTGCTGCCAGCGTGCGGATGGCCTGGCAAAGCGCCCCACCAGCACGCCCTGATCGGCAAAATCAAGGATCGGCGCATCGCTGGCATGATCCGTATACGCCGTGATCAATAGCTCACCGCGATCGAGGCCACTTTCGCGCAGCCAGTCTTCCGTCCGCCGGACCTTCTCAGCTCCATAATTGTTGCGGCCGTCGATCTCGGCCAGCAACGCGCCGCTGGCGGTGCGCTTGTGGCGTGTCGCGATACACACCGCGAAACCCAGCCGGTCAGCCATTGCAGCGGCGTAAATCTCTGGTGCGGCGGTCAACAGCACCAGCAGCACGCCCGACGCCCGGTCTCTGGCGATCTGCTGCAACGCTCCCGGACGGATATTGCGCGCCATCTGCCGATCCACAAAGGCATCGATCGATGGCTGCAAGCGCGGATTGCGAACCTCACCGCCAACCATCAGCCACAGACCGAAGCGCTTGAGGCCATCCCTGCCATATAGGCCAAGCTTGTAGCCCAGCATGGCCAGAAGCCAAAACGGCAGCATTGCCATCCTCCAGCCACCGTCGCGCGCGGCCATGTGCACCAGAAAGGGCGTGAAGGTCGGAGCCACCGTTACGGTGCGGTCCAGATCATAGAGCGCGATGGCCTTCACAGGCGGTCTTCCCCAGGGATTGGCAACATGGTGTCAGCGGATCATCAGGCCGGCACGCCGGACGGCCTCACGGTTCGCCCCGGCTGATCGGATGCGCCGTGCGCCATCTGTTCGGCCAGCAGCCTTTCGACAAGCGCATGATCCTCGGGCTTGTCAACATCGACGCCCATGCGTCCGTCGGTAAGCAACACAGGGCGGACATCCAGCCCCAACCGTTCTCCGGCCGCTGCCAAAGCAGACTGCAGGGACAGGCGACGCAGGAGAATCTTTATAAGCAGAACCGGGCCGAAGCGCGCGGCGAGCTTGAGCATAGATTTGCGGTCCCGCTCAGCGGTCTCCCAGAATCGCAGCAAAGAAGCGACCCGAGGCGAACCGAGTGCGAACAGGTTTGCTCCTGTAAACTCTCCGTCGGAAAAGCGCAGCCATGTGCGCTTGCTTTGGCCGCACATCGCCTCAAGCTTGGAACGCTCGACCAGTCCGATGCCAACGTCTTGCCCGGCCAGGCCGCGCATGAATTCGCATGCGGACCCAGGTGTTAACATGACGTTGTCAGCGGTGGTGACAAGGACCGGCCAGCGGACATCGCCTCTGCCGATGGCATCGAGCACGCTCCCGCTGATGGTTGAACCTGATCTGCAAGCCACCACGCGCGGATCTGACCTCAAGGTCAGCAACGCCGGATCAGCCATCTGCTCGTCAATGTCTTGCGCAAGCACCAGCACTCTCGCGATGCACGGTGTGTGGAGCATCGTGCGCAAGACGCGAAGCAGCATCGGCTCGCCGCTCACGGGCACAAGCGATTTCGTCCGCATGCCGAAATGGGCCGCAACCGGATCGAGACCTGGGCGCTGACCGGCTAGTACAAGGGCGGTCCATCCGGCCGTCGCGTCGTGACAACGTGCGCCTCCTTGGTCGGCCAAGTCAGATAAGAAGGTTGCGTGCATCCATCATTGCATGACGCATCCGCCTGATGCCACGATGTTTATAACATTTGTTTTTGCAAACGTTTGGGCAAAGGTTCGTCAACCGAGCCGGGTGCCTGCTCAGACAGGCGATGCCATCAGGAACATTGATGGTTTACACGGGCAGCAAACTGGTCTTGGCTGGACGGGCTGCGCATATCGGAACGATCAGACTGCAACCATGCACATACTCCTTGTCGAAGACGATAATGACGTCGCTAGCTACATCGCCTCCGGGCTTAAGGAACGCGGGCACGTCGTCGAATGGCAATCCGATGGCAAGGAGGCGTTGATTCGAGCGACCTGTGAGGTCTATGACCTGATCATCCTCGACCGCATGCTGCCATCGGTCGATGGCCTGAAAATCGTAAATGTCTTGCGGGCAACCGACGACCGAACGCCAGTGCTGCTGCTGAGTGCGCTCAGCGATGTGGACGAGAGAGTAAAGGGCCTTCAGGCAGGCGCGGACGACTATCTGTCCAAGCCCTTCGCCATGTCGGAGCTTCTGGCGCGGGTCGAGGCCCTGGTACGACGCGGTAGCGTAAGCGCGACCAGTGAGCAGACCCTGCTGCGGTTCGCGGATCTGGAAATCAATCTGATCGCACACACTGCGCAACGATCCAGCATGCGGATCGACCTCACCCAGCGGGAGTTCCGCTTTCTCGAATATTTGGTCCGCAATGCCGGGCGTGTGGTGACCCGGTCGATGCTGCTCGAAAATTTGTGGGACTATAATTTCGATCCACAGACCAACATCATCGACCAGCACGTAAGCCGTTTGCGCACCAAGCTGGAATCGGGCGGCAGATCACGTCTCATCCATACGCTGCGCGGCGTGGGCTATATCGTGCGGCAATGACCGGATATCTCCTCAAGAGCCTCTCGGTCCGTCTGACCATCCTTTACGCAGGGACATTCTGCTTCTCGGTCACGCTACTGGGCGCAGCTTATTATTGGATCAGCGTGCATCAACCGCGCCTGGCGATAAGGGTGCTGGCGGATCGTGATTTCGTGGCGATGCGGGCGATCGACGAAACCAGCGGTAGGGCTGCCCTGATCGATGCGCTGCGCACCCGTAAAAAGGGGGCAGGCGGGCGCGATCATTTCTTTGCGCTGGTCGGTCGCGACGGTCGGACGATAATAGCAAACCTGCCAAGTTGGCCGAGCAGGCAGGAGAGCCGGTGGCTTGAGGTCGAAGCCGATGATTTTGTCGAAGGAGAGGAGATCGATCATTACGCGATACTGAGGGACGGCGCGCTGGAAGATGGCGCCCGCCTGCTCACCGGTTGGGATGCCGATGAAGTGCTGGCGCGCGAGGAGCAGCTGCGGGCTGCTGCACTTTGGCTGATCGGTGGAACAATATTCCTGGGCATTTGCGGCGCGCTGCTGATGACTGCGGCCATCACCAAGCGGCTCGAGGCGATCAACCGCGCTGCGCTTACGGTGATGGATGGAGACCTGAGTCAGCGCGTGCCGATCAAGGGGACTGGTGACGATTTCGATCGGCTTGCCGGCACGCTGAACGTGATGCTCTCACGCATCGAAATGTTGTTCGAGGCGGTCAGGCGCGTATCCGACAGCGCTGCGCATGAGCTGCGAACACCGCTTACCCGGTTGATCGGTCATCTCGACCGCGTCGATCTGGACATGCTGGGGTCTGAACCGCGCAAATCATCGTTGTTCGCCGCCATGCAGGAAGCAGAACGGTTGAACCGCATCCTTGACGCGACGCTGCGAATCTCGCGGGTAGAAGGCCGACGGTATGAGGCCCGGATCAAGTCCGTCGATCTCGCGGTGCTGGCGGAGGATGTATACGACTATTACCGGCCCGAAGCAGATCGGCGCAGCATCGCCATCAACGTTTCGAGCCAAGGTGATGCGGCGATCGACGCGGACGCCGACCTGTTGTTCCAGGCGCTGTCCAACCTTGTCGATAACGCCATAAAGTTTGGCCATTCGCAGGGACGGGTAACGATTCTCTCCGGCACCGATCCGAACGGGACCTTTCTTTCCGTTTGCGATGACGGGCCGGGGCTGACGTCGGACGAAGCCGATTTTGTGACTGAAAGGTTTTTCCGCGGCGCTGCCGGACGCAACGCAGGCGGCGACGGTCTGGGCCTGAGCCTCGTCGCCGCTATCGCCGACTGGCATCGGTGCGACCTGGAGTTCGTGAACAGTGCGCCTGGGTTGGTCGTAACGCTTCGCTGGACATGAATAGGACGGTTCAGCGGCAGCAATGAAGCCATATACTCCTCACGGCCACCATTGACGCGGTGGACAAACCTGTCTCAAAGCAAACGCCCATTAAACCTCGAGCCACCCCAGCGTCAGCTTCTGTTGGAAGCGGACGATGACCTCCGCTTAACTCAGTGACTGATTTTGGGTCGACTGCTGCCGAATGCGAATGCCCGTTCGTGGGACTTTGCCGACCTGCCTGAGCGAAGTGTCGAACGGCAGATTATTGCCATAGCCGACGCCAAGTTACCATCTAACGGGTCACCCACAACGATAGCAACTAGGCCGCGTCTTGGCCGGCAGCTTTCAGGCTGGCCTGCGTCGTTTTGACGTGATGTCGTGGACGACTCCTGCACGAGCGTAGCTGTGCAATGATGGGCCGTTGTAGGTCCATGTGTGGACGACCCCTGTGGCGCAAGAGCTTTTGTTTAGCGATGAGCACCGGTCGGGTGCATCCATGTGTTCGGCCTGTTCGTGCAGCACCGCATGGCTGCTGGCCCTGATGAAGTCCGCAGGTTGGCTCCCTAATCACGTCATCGCGCTCGAAGCGCTGTGACCCCCTGGGTTTTGCCGACCCCCGGTCTGACCGGTTTGTCATCACTACTCAGCGACTCCTGCGCCATCCTGCTCCCGTGCGTAACACGGCAGCGCGGATGACGGTCACGCGGTTTCAGCCGCGTAGACTTCTTTGCGCGACATGACCGCCCAAGCGATGCGCGCTGTTTTGTTGGCGAGCGCGACTGTCGCGATCTTCGCAGGCTTGCGCTCCAGGAGCTGCGCCATCCAAGGCTGCCGATCAGCGTTTTTGCGCGTCATACGCATCACCGCTGTCGTGCCGACCACAAGCAGCCGTCGTAAGTAGCCGTCGCCCTGCTTGGTGATTCCGCCCAGCCGTTCCTTGCCGCCAGAGCTATTCGCTCGGGGCGTGAGCCCTAGCCATGCTGCGAACTGGCGTCCGGATCGGAACAGAGACGCATCTGGCACTGCGGCCGATATAGCTGACGCGGTGATCGGGCCGATGCCCGGGATCGTGGCGAGCCGCCTGCTCGTCTCGTCGGCGCGATGCCACGCGAGGATTTGCGCTTCCAGTCTATCGATCTCGCTGGTGAGCGCTCTCAGCTGAGCAGCGAGCCCGTGCAACGCAGAACGAGCATGGGCAGGCAGCTCTTCTTGTCGCTCATGCAGCGCCTTCAGCATCGCGGTTACGCCACCCGCACCAATACCCGTCACGATACCGTACTCAGCGAGGTGGCCCCGCAAGGCATTGATGAGCATGGTCCGCTGCCGCACCATCAGGTCGCGGCTCTTGTGGAGCATCAATACCGCCTGCTGTTCGACGGTCTTCACCGCAACAAACCGCATCGTCGGTCGCGTCACCGCCTCGCAGATCGCCTCGGCATCTGCTGCATCAGTCTTCCCACGCTTTACATAGGGCTTTACATAGGCGGGCGGCATCAGCCGGACCTCGTGGCCCAGTGCGATCAGCTCGCGAGCCCAATGATGGGCCGATGCACATGCTTCCATACCAACAAGGCAGCTTGGCAGATCGGTGAAGAAGCCGATTACCTCTGCGCGCCGAAGCTTGCGCCGGATGAGGACGGCGCCATCGCTCCCGATCGCGTGAACTTGAAAAACACTCTTCGCCAGATCCAAACCGACGGTAACAATCTCCTGCTTCATTTGCCGACTCCTAGACGTGGACCTACAACGGCCCATCATTGCACAGCTACGCTCGTGCAGGAGTCGTCCACGCCATCACGTCAGTTTCGGGTCGTTCGGCGAGTTGCCCTTTCTGGAGGGTTGATCTCCATAGATGTCGTTGGCAGCTCTAGATTCTATGAAAGCTTGTTGGCGATTTTGAACACTACCGACCAATGTCCCACAGCATTGAACAAGCCAATGCCGCGATGACAAAAACCACCAACAAAACGGCTATCTGCATCGGTGTTGTCCGAAACGCCTTTCGATGCTCATCCTCAAAGGCCGCGATCTTGTAGCGCACGGTCTCGTCGCCCTTTAGGCTACCGATATCCAACAACGGTCCATCGCTCAGGAATGCAAGTATTTCGGCGTTCTCGTCACGGCTGGTGTTTGGATACCGCTCCAGCAAGTGTTTGACCCTTGATTTATTTTTGTTGTCAAAATGTGCCTCGGTTCGTGATCCCGCAGCTTGCCTGTCATTGTTCATTGGTAATGACTTCCTGTGTATCAATTCAAAATTGGGGTGAGAGTGGCGCCTTGGTTGGTGTCGCCAGCTGGTATTGAAAACCTATGGTGTCCCGAGCAGAGCCAACATGCGCCGCGCGGTCTCTTCTTCGGCCAACACGATTTGCGTCAAACCCAGTTTTTTGAGGTGGTCATATTCATCGCGCGAATGCGCACGCGCGATCACCTTGATGTCCGAGTTCAGTGATCTCGACCGCTGGAAAATCGCTCCTGCTTCATAGCCTTCGGGGATGGCGATGATCAGCTGTGCTGCCTGATCGATGTCAGCCTTTTCCAGAACGCCGGCGTCCACCGCGTTTCCGCGAACGGTTTCCACCCCTTTGCGCACCGCTCCGGCTACCTTCTCCGGACTGTCCTCTATGACGATCAGGTCCGTGCCGCTCTCCAATAGGTCTGCCGCAACGTATTGGCCGACCCGGCCATAGCCGATCAGGACAATATGGCCTCGGTTGGTGTCTGCGGCTGGAGACGGGTCGCTTGCCTCGATTTTAGCGTAGGCCTTGCTGACCCACGTGAAGAGGAACGGGTTGATAAAGATCGAGATGATCGCCCCGGCCAAGATCAGATCGCGTGCTTCGTCTGGCAATACGCCAAGGCTTGTGCCCAGCGATGCCAGAATGAACGAGAACTCGCCGATCTGGGCGAGGCTCAGAGCAATCGTCAGACTTGTTTTGGTCGATTTCCGGAAGAGCCTGGCGATAGCGAACGCCGCCAATGATTTGCCTACGATGATGATTGCGACCGTGGCAAACAATGGCAGCGGCTGTTCGACGAGCACGTTCGGGTTAAACAGCATGCCAACAGATACGAAGAACAACACCGCAAACGCATCGCGCAGCGGCAAGGTCTCCTCGGCAGCCCGCCTGCTCAGTGCCGTTTCACCCAGGATCATGCCTGCGAAAAAGGCGCCCAGGGCAAATGACACCTCGAACACAAATGCCGCGCCAAAGGCAACGCCAAGGGCGATGGCCAGCACAGCCAGACGGAACAGCTCGCGCGATCCGGTATGCACCACCCAGTGAAGCACGCGCGGGATGATCCGGCGGCCAATCAGCAACATAAAGACGACAAAGCCCGTAACCTTGAACAAGGTTGCTGCCATGGGCTGGGCGACCATCATGAAATCGGCGCCGTCAGGGTTGGTTGCAATTCTCGCCAGCGGAGGCAGCATGACCAGTGCCAGCACCATCACGATATCTTCGACGATCAGCCAGCCGATGGCGATCTGGCCGCGCTCTGTCTCTACCAGATTGCGCACCTGAAGGGCACGCAACAGCACCACCGTACTAGCGACCGAAAGGGCGAGGCCGAAGATGAAGCCGGCAATCGGCGTCCAGCCCATGAACCACGAAAGCAACATGCCCAGCAGCGTAGCCACCGCGATCTGCACGATCGCGCCGGGCACAGCGATGTTCTTGACGGCCATCAGGTCGCGGAGCGAGAAGTGCAGCCCCACACCGAACATTAGCAAGATCACGCCGATTTCAGCGAGCTCATTGGCAATGCTGGCATCGGCAACGAAGCCTGGGGTGAACGGTCCAACCAATACGCCGGCGAGCAGATAGCCGGCTATGGGTGAAACCTTGAGGCGTTGGGCCAGCGCGCCCATCAGGAACGCGACGACAAGACCAGCGACGATCGTGCCGATCAAAGGGGTAGCATGATGCATATATTGTGCTCTCAGGATCGAGAGAAATCGAATGAGCCGTTAATTCGTGATGGCGGTACTAGTCCGGCTTGCACGCGACACAGCTCACATTTGAGAACGCATTGAAGAGGTCGTGCTGCTGGCTTCCACACCCGATGAGCTCATCGCACCCAGCGGCAGTTTAATCGTCAGGCATATTGCACTGCCGCTTCACGCAGAGTGCCTCAACAGCAGCAAAACGACGCTTCGCTTAAGCCTCTCCAGGCGGAGCACGAGGGCCACCTCCGGGCAATCGGCGTTCGCTTGCGGCATCGTCTTTGGCTGAGTGGACTAGTGGTGGCAGCATCGCCGCGAAAGCTGGAGCATTCGTCCAGGACAACGATGGCAACCCAGGGTCTGCGGTATCCATCGTACCGCCAAGGTCCATCGTGTCTGATCGCGTGCCTACTGCCGCAAGATTTGCAGTTTCCTCGGAATCGTTCCGCGCGAGTGCGACCTGGGTGGTCGCTGGATTAAATGCAGAGCCCACGGTCTGGGATGACGGCAAACTGCCAGGCAGCAGTGCGCTTGCCAGCGCCACGAACAGCGCAATGAAGGCCGCAAACACGACCCTGTGTTCGTGCAAAGGATGCGCGATTTCGTCAGTAGGCAGTGCAAGGCAATTGGAAGATTCCATTTGTTGCAGACTATCCGAAAGGATGGCCGAGGTAAACCGCCATGCCTCGAACGCCCGGCACTGGACCGCGTAGGTGATTATCCGATTTTCCCGTTCGGATCGGTATCACTGGCGCGTGAGGATTTCGAAGGCGGCGCCATAAAGGATGGGTTTTCGCGGACGTTCACAGTGAGGCGGGGCGGATGAACCGGGAATGGCCGGTTCTGGCAGTAGCGGCCATTTGCGCGTGTGAGGGTGAACGACTTAAGTTGGGTCGTAACAGGGCGTTAGGACAGATCAGCTAGCGTGTGTTATGGCCATCGAACTTGACCGCCCCCAGAGGCTCGCAATTCTGATCGACGCGGACAATGCATCCCCGCGAGCGGCTGCGGCGATCTTCGAGGAGATCGCGACCATAGGCGAGGCCAGCGCCCGGCGCATTTATGGCGACTTCTCCGGTGCGCGCCTCAAGGGTTGGTCCGAGGTGTTGGCCACTTACGCCATCATCCCCCAGCAGAATTTCGCCAATACGGTCGGGAAGAACGCGTCAGACATCGCCTTAGTCATTGATGCAATGGATCTTCTCCACAGCAGCAGGTTTGACGGATTCTGTCTGATATCGTCCGACAGCGACTTTACACGACTTGCCGCTCGCATCCGTGAGCAAGGCCTCGATGTCTATGGCTTCGGCGAACAGAAGACTCCTGAAAGCTTCCGCCGGGCGTGCAAGCGGTTTATTTATACTGAGAACCTGCTCCCCCAAGGCGATGGATCGGCGCTTTCTGGAACAGAGGCCGAGGGGAGCGCGTCGGCCGGTGGATTATCCAAAATGCCTCCGACTGCTGCGATACCGCTTATTCGAACCGCCCTCAGCCAGTTCGATGATGTCGACGGATGGCAATTTCTTGGGGCGGTCGGCACACGTATTGCCGCGCTGATGCCCGACTTCGACCCTCGCACCTACGGATGCCCAAAGCTGCTGACGCTCATTGAGAGGTCAGATGCCTTTGAAGTCAGGCGCGACAGCTTGAAGGTCTATATCCGGCCGAAGCAGACCGGGGCGCAGAAGCCAACGACAAACCGGCCCAGTTGACATGCGGCATAAATGCACAGGCGGGGCCGCTCTATCGAAAGCAGCGTGGCGGCTTCTGGCGGAACCGGACGTTTAGCTCGGCGCTCGTGAATGGCTGGGTCTGGGTCGAAAGGCGTCGCGCAATTGGGCTTGCCGAGCGTTCTCCAATCGGCCAACCCGGCCTTAGGCGTATGACTATGGAAGAGTCTACTGGCGACACCGCTGCTGCTAGACTGCAAGTCTGCGATACCGGACGTGCATCTGAGGCAAAGCGCGCCGTGAAACGGCGCAGTTGCCTAGCTTTTGTCCCAGATCCAACGATCGTAAAGGCGCGGCCACAACCGACTTCACGCAACGTCGCCTGACAATATAGCTGGAGCGTCAACCAAAACATTCAGCACGTTGACGGACTCGACCTAACGCGGCAAAACTTTGGCACAGCCTGTCGGGGGCGAAATGGCAAAATGCAGGGATTGGAATTCGTGGCACGCATAACAGATCGGAAATGGAAACGCTCGTTTATCGTGCTAAGCGCGACATCATGCCTGGTGGGACTGGCGTCGTCAGCGTCGGCATTGCAGCAGAAGTTCGATCTCGACAACTCGGCTGGTAAGCCTGCCATTCAGACACCTGCAACAGGTGAAGCGCTCTGGCCAGTACCGTCGCGCACCCAATGGGGGCAGATCATAACCCAGAAGGGTCCCAATGTCTGGCAGGACGCGGTGTTTACCGATCCCGAGGGGCGCTGGCAAATCGTCTATCCCGCAACGCTCACTGAACCGCATGGCGATGCTCTGGGGCGCGACCGCTGGTTCTCCTATCCCGGGCAGCCGCAGATTATTTGCGGTGCCATGCTGGTGCGTGGAGCCTTCAGGTCGCTCGGCGATAATGCGATAGTAGACGCACCCGCTGCGCTGGTGCGGGATCCCGGTGCCTATGTGTCGCAGGTTGCAGACGGCGCATCGCCGGTCCTGTCGCAAAAGGTTGTCGCGCTCGCTTCGCCCGGTGGGGTGAACGGCACGCCAGTTCAGGCGGTGACGTTCGACCAGCGGGGCAAGCTTTTCGAGCTGCTGGGGGTCGACCGCGAGGTTTTCGTTCGGCATGTGCTGGTTTCTGACGGCACGGACTTGCTGGATGTGTTCTGCGGTGCGCAACCGGGGCAGAAGGGTTGGGTGGAAAAGCAGGCACTGGCTGCGGTCCGCCTGACCACAGCAGCACGGACACCGCGGTGATTCGGAGCATTGCCGGGGCCGCTTGTGTGCTGGCGACGGCATGGCTCGGCAGCGCCGCACCGGCCCAGGCGCAGGCGCTGACCATCAAGGAGAAACTGGTTCTCGGCAGCTTCAATATGTGCTGGGAGGGCGAGGATCAGGGCAATCTTGCAACGCGTTTGCGGGAAAACGGCTTCCGGCTCGCGCCGAATTCCGAAACGCTGTACATGCGACAGGAGCAGAATACGACGATCCTGTTTACTGCCTATTACGGCAAGGATCCGGAGGGTGGGCCGGAAACCATGTGCCGCATCACAGCGCTGAAGCCGCAGATCGTCAGCCCGTGGACACCAAAAAGTCCGATTTTCGATGACTTTTCCGGTCTGCTCGAGCGGATCGTAGATGGCGCCGCAACTATGGGAAGTGGCTATCGCCTGACCGCAATGCGCGAAATGGAGCCCGGCAACCGCGATCTGCGCCGCACCAAGCTGTATCTCGACGAACGCGTCCGGGGTCGTTTGATCCATATCGAGGAAGCGCCGACCTATTACGAGTTTGTGTATATCAATTCGCTGCGCAGCCGGATCGCCAGCCCAGCGACCCTCTCAGAAATCATCCGGCCTGATGCGCGGGCCGCGATGCAGTTGATGGTGGATGACAGCTGGGAGGTGGCGTTTTGCCGTCTTAATCCGCAAAACTGTCTGACCGAAGAACAGCGGCTGCAGCAGGCCGAGATGGCCGCGCGCGCATCGCAGCGGCGCGAGCCCATTCCCATCCCATTTAGCGGCATTGGCGCCATCCGTTCAGGCGACAATCGCAGCAACGAACAGCGCCAGCGTGATCGGGCCTATTGGGATAATTATCACCGCTGCGGCAGCGGGCGCTGCTGACTCGGGATTTGTTTTCCCAGCTGTAGATCGAACCAGGCTTCGCTCGATTTTGCTGATAGCAATCGCCGCAAACTTCTTTTGATGTAGGCTGAAGCAGCTCCTTTTGTCCGCGAAATCTATCAACATCTTCTGGGGGCACGACCAGCGCGCTCTTCAAGCAATGACAGATTTGGCCTAATTTCGCCGTTCATCCTAGCGTTCATGAACGTTCGGGCTTGGGTCGGAAGCAGATTGCGAGCTGCCCCCGACCCACTATGAGCTTTCGATCAGAAGTCCATCGGCGAGGAGGCCGCAGTGCGGTCTTCCTTTGGCGCCTCGGTCACGATCGCTGCGGTGGTGATCAGCAGACCCGCAACAGACGCGGCATCCTGCAGCGCGGTGCGCACCACCTTAGCCGGGTCGATGACGCCCGCTGATACCAAGTACCTCATAGGTACCGGTATCCGATCGGCAGCTTCTGTCACAAGCGGACGTTTATGGTGGCTGGTCTGAACGGCCGATTGTGGGTCGGCAGCCGACGCCGACTTCAAGTGGGACAAAGCCGCCATTCGCCACTGCTAAAGGGAACGACCGGTTATGTTTAAACCGGCCATTTCCGAACGTTTGAAGATGTTGAGAGCAAGACAGGTTTGGGCGAGTTTAGAATGGAAGCCGTTGGCGATCCTCCCCTCGGGAAAGCGCATACATATGGACTTTAACAAGGTCTGGGTTGGATGCCGCTATCGCGTTTGGTTGCCTACGCCTGCAACCGAATGTCATCGGCGTGCGCAGGATAGGGTGCCGTCTTGCCCGGATCGAATGGCTTGCCGCCCAGCTTGCTGGCAAAGCCGTGGTTGACGTCGCGGTGGTGCGCCTCGTCCGCCCGGACGAGCAGGACGACATCGCGCAGCGTCGCATCGCCTGCCATCTTCCAGTAATGCTTGGCAATCGCAGGGGCAGGCACGTTGGGCGAGCGGCCTTCGTCGATCTCCTGAAGGTATAATGTGTAGCTGATCACCGCTTCTTGCTCGAAATAGCCCACGACGCGGTGCGCGGTGCGAGACGAAACCAGATAGAGGATCGAGAACAGCACCAGGAAAATCCACTGCGCCATCAGGATGACCAGCCGCTCGAACAAGGTCGGCTTGGCAATCTCGATAAACGTCATCAGGTGCATGCGCTCGTTCTCCGCTTCTTCCATCAGGGTGCGGATCCAGCCTTCATCATCCTTCATCGCGCGCAGGCTGGTCAGATGGGTGAACATGGCACCGACCATGCCGGGCACCGCGGCGACCGTCTCGAGCACGATGGCACGGTGCCCGTAGCGCTTGGCGAAAAAGGTGTCGGCCGTGAAGCGCAGCAGCTTGGTGAAGCCAAGCGCGAACCGGTCCGAAAGGCCCTCGGGGGCATGATGGATCACCGGCTGGGCATCATGCTCAGCGGCCAGCGCCTGCCGGTCGGGCGTAAGAATCGTGTTGACCATATTCGGTCCTTTCAGGACACGGAGGGTGCAATCGGGGAGGGAGTGCCTGTTCAGTCGCGTGATGTGCACGCAGCGCCAGCGGCAGAATTTCTGACGGCTATGACGAAACGTGGTGGGTGAATGCCCGATTGCAAGGCGATGCTGGGCGCCTTGCGACCAATCGAACGGGCAGGCTTGATGTTAGCGCGTTGACGCAATGCGTTCCAAAGCGTTGCTCTCGGCTTGCGCATACATAGCCGCTTCCTTGCCGATCAGGATCTCGGCCAGTGCCCAATACGCCTCGCCCCAGGCCGACAGGACCTCATCGGTGGCTGCGTCGCCCAGAATGTCGCGGATCGCAGGCAACAGGGCATTTGCGACCATTGGATAGTGCTCGGGCCTGACGCCTGTCTCAACGTGCCGCGCGGCCATACGCATTACCGGGGCCGTCAACGCTTCGAGCTTGTCGATGTTCTGCGCATAGGCGAGAATGGCTGCGGCAAGCCGGCGCGGCTGTTCGCCGCTTTCCTGCGCGGCCTCGTCAAACATTGCCTTGACCGCAGGATCGACGAACAACCGCTCGTACATCCGTTGGGTGATCGCCACGCCATGCTGTTGCAGCGCAGGCGCGGTCGAATTGACGATTGCCCTAGTCTCGGCGCTCAATATTCTGCTCATTTATTTCCTCCTCAGGAATAGCCAGTGTGACAGATTGGTGCTCACGGGCACGGGTGATGTCAGGTCAGAACAGACCGTGGCTGCCACCGACCGCGCCCCCCAGCGTGATCAGCGAAAGCATGATCAGGATGTGGTGGACGCGTTCCAATCGCGCGAAATCGGCTTGCGGGGTCCGCGATGTCGCGAGGCGGCGGTGTAGAAACAACGGCTCGATGATGAACAGCATCAGCGTGAACACCGCCCAAAGCGCGACCATTGCGTGCATCCACCAGAAGCTCGGATCGGCAAAACGGCTCCACATCTCGGCCCGGTGCACCATCCAGAAGCCGCTGGCCCCTGCGAGAAGGACCCAGATCTTGGCCTGCCCTGCGAAGCGCCCCTCGATCGCATGGAATTTACCAAGCCTGTCAGCAGGGGGTCCACTGTGCCGGATTGTCGGCATCACCACCCAGGTGACAAAGCCCACACCGCCGATCCAGAACAACACCGCCACGACATGGACGATGCGCGCGAGCGCAAAATCATCCACCGGACCGCTCGGACGTCAGGTCGCCGTCAACGACTGGTTCTGACCGGTAAAACTCGACCTGCATCGACATCTTGCCCAGAGGGACCACGGAATGCGTGGCCAGCGGTGCAATCGGTGCAGGCATACCCGGTGTGACCAGCACTTCGCGACGCGGGTCGGTGAAGATCAGCTGCACCTCGCCTTCCAGCACGCGCAAAAGACCCCAGGTCCCGTCCTTGGTTCGATGATCGTTGCGCAGTTTATCGGGCAGCGACTGCTCGTCGAAAACAGGCGAGGATGCATAAGGTGTCAGCGTCATGGTTTGGTCTCCAGGGGGACAGGCTCAGTCGTTCGGTTGCGCAGCGCCGCCAGCCCACCGCGTTCGGCCAGCACTCCGGTCAGCAGGCTGTCGGCAATCCGGTGGGCCGATGTTCGGAACCGTTCTGCTGCTGCTTGATCTCCGACGTCCTGCGCAACAGTGGCATCCCAGAGCGCCAGCCAGCGCTCGAAATGAGCCTTGGTCAAGATGCCCATCGCTATGTGCTTCTGCATCGGCCGGCCGTTGAAGCGGCCAGGTTCGATCATGATAGAGGCCCAGAAATCCTTCATTCGCGGCAGGTGATGCGACCAGTTGGCGACGTGTTGGGCAAAGATCGGCCCGAGCAGGTCATCGCGCTGGATGCGGGCATAGAAATGATCGACCAACTGGCCGATCAGGGTTTCGTCGATGCCAACCTTGGCAGCCTTTGCGCGTTGTTCCGCACGAACGCGCTCGGCATGTGCTGTTGCGTTCATCGCGCGCGTCCTGATAAGATGTATTGCATTTGCATCTTATATTGCGACTGGCGGCAAATAGCAATATTTGATATGCATGTTTAATGAGAATGTCGTTGCATGCC
The DNA here is from genome assembly GCF_001713435.1 of Blastomonas sp. RAC04. Lineage (NCBI taxonomy): Bacteria > Pseudomonadati > Pseudomonadota > Alphaproteobacteria > Sphingomonadales > Blastomonadaceae > Blastomonas > Blastomonas sp. RAC04. The sequence goes on along the minus strand of NZ_CP016460.1, from coordinate 2,536,002 downwards.
GATTACGCCCTGCGCACCTTGATGTATCTGGCGGTCCATGATGGCCACAGGTCGATCGGCGAGATCGCGCAGGCCTATGGGATATCCAAGAATCACCTGATGAAGGTGGCACAACGTTTGGTGGCGGAGGGTTTTCTTGAGGCCGTACGCGGGCGATCCGGTGGCCTTCGGCTGGCGCAGGCCGCAACTCAGATCAATGTCGGCCAAGTCGCGCGCAAGATGGAAGAAACCGGCAGCTTCGTGGAGTGCTTCGATCCCGCCACAAACAGCTGCGTAATCACGCCAGCATGCCGACTGCGCCACGCCCTGGCCGGCGCGCTTGAGGCATTCTTCCGGCACCTCGATCGCTATTCACTTGGCGATCTGGTCAAAGACCCCTTAGCACTGCAAGAGAGCCTGCTCTAAATGGGTTTGGTCGGTTATCTGGCAGATGGCCTGGTCAGCCTTGTTGATTGGGGACATACCGCAAGCAAGTCTCTCGGCTATGATCCTGGACCCGAGTTGTAAGTACGCGCGATAGCCTGACCGGATTTGCGAGCAGCGCTGACGATGCCGGCGCCGATTAACCCCATGCCAATGAAATGGTACCAGCCGATAGGCTCCATCAAGAACACAGCCGCAAGCAAGGCCCCGATGACGGGCATGATATTGAGATAGAGACTAGTTGCCGCCGATCCAAGCAGTTCGACTCCGCGATTAAAAAACAGATAGGCAATCAGTGAAGGAAACAGACTGACATAGGAGATAGCCAGCCAGCTTTCCGGCCGGTTTTCAATTAAGCGACCGCTTGCGATTTCGGCGATATAGAAGGGCGAGATCATCGCAATGCCGACCACGAAAGTTGCCGCCAGAAAGCTTAGCGGATGCACAGCGGGACGTTTACGCAGCAGCACAGAGTAGATCGACCAGACGACGACCGCCACACAGATCACAAGATCACCTGAATTGAACTCGAATCTGACGAGCGCAGACAAGTTACCACCAAGGATAATCATCAAAGCCCCGCTGATGGAAAGAACTATCCCTGCCAGCTGCGGAAGGCCGACCTGTTCGCGGAAAACTGCCGCTCCAAGCAGCAGGATCAAAACTGGCTGCATCGACTGCAACAAGAGACCATTGACCGCAGTGGTGGCCTGAAGGCCTGTGTAGAGCAGAGTGTTAAAGGTGCCGATGCCCAGTGTGCCCAGCACCAGCACCCACCTCCAGTTATTTCTCAGATCAACCAAATCACGCCTCAGATGGGGCCAAGCGAATGGCAGAAGCAGCGCGAGAGCCAGTGTCCACCGCCAGAACGCAAGTGCTACTGGAGGCATTACGTCTCGTGCAGCCCGTCCGACCAGGGAATTGCCTGCCCAAAAAAGCGCCGTGAAGGTCAAAAGCAGGTAAGGATGTGACCAGAACCAGCCAAACACACGTGCCCTGAGCGAAGGCATTCAACGCAAGTCCTGATTGTGTCCAGCCCTCGGCAGCCGCAAGGATGTCATTGTTGTGTGCCATGCGCTAGTGCAGCCATTGCGCATTGTTCATCACTTTCAGATCCGCCGGATCCAGCCACGCCGATCCCACCGATGACTTCCCCCTCATGAATAATCGGCAGGCCACCTCCAAGCAGCAGAAGTTCCGCGACACTGATAAGGTTCGCCGATGCCGGTTCGGTTGCAGCGCGTTGCGCCAATCTGGATGTGCTTGTCTTGGTCGAAAGTGCTGTAAACGCCTTGCGTTCGGCCGCATTTGTATTGTGCGGTCCGACCCCATCACCGCGCTGCAGGGCGATCAGATTGCCACCACGATCAACAATCGCCACTACCGCATCCCTGTTCATGGTGCGGCATGAAACCAGGGCCGCTTCGGCAATAGAATTGGCCATCTCGAGTGAAACAGACCGATGCTCGATGGGCAAAGGCGGTGGCATCAATGCAGCGAGACTGAAATAGGCGAGAAATGCGCTGCTCATTGTCAATTTCCGCGATAGGTCGAGTAGCCGTATGGGCTCACGACCACGGGAACATGGTAGTGACCGTCGGCATCAGTAACAGTGAATGTGATTGCGATCTCCGGAAAGAAGGGGCGTGTTGCAGCTTCTGAATAAGACGCCATGTCGAACTGGAGCCGGTAGACCCCCGGCACGAAATTTCTCTCGTTTCCGAAGCTTCGCACCCTACCATTTGCGTCGGTACGTGACTTCCCAACGACCACCCAGGTTCCGGCGGTATCTCGCTCCGACAGCGTTACAGGGACATCCTTCCCCCCAACGCCGCTCGCCAGGTCGAGCACATGAGTGGATATCTCGGCGGCTGCGACTGGGGTTGCAAAAAGACTGAGTGCAACTGGAGCAAGCAGACGGGTCGTATTCATCTGTTCAATCCTGATCTCGTGTTGAGCCGCTTATTGCGGTGATGGGTCCTGTTAGCGCCCAGATTTTCATTTGCGAATGAAATGATTGAATAAAAATCATTCATATATAGAATGTTAGTATGTTCGATCTCAAACTGCTGCAGGCCTTTGTTACCGTCGCTGATGCGGGCAGCTTTACCGCCGCTGCTCATCGCCTGAATTCGACCCAATCGACTGTCAGCCAACAGATCGGTCGACTGGACGACGTGGTCCGCAGGGCGTTGTTTGATCGTGGAGCTCGACCTGTTAAACTGACCCCGGCGGGAGAGCAGCTGATCGGCTATGCGAGGCGAATTCTTGCACTACAGCGTGAGGCCCTAGCACTTATGTCTGACCCTTCGGGCAGCAGGACAATCCGTGTTGGGGTGCCGGATGATCTGGTGACACCTGAAATGAGTCAGGAATTCGCCAGATTTTCAACCCGCTATTCTGAAATCCGTCTCGACGTGGCAACAGGGCTTAGCCGCGAGCTTTCGCGCCGATTTCGTGAGGGAGAGCTCGATGTGGCGATTGTGAAGGAACCCAGCGCCCAAGCTGATGCACATGCAAGCTTTCGTGAGCCACTGGCATGGGTCGAGGCTTCAAATCGGAGCCGACCATGGTTTTTTCGCCGATACCACTGGTCACCTTCCCGCCGGGAGGGCTATATCGTGACCAGATGATCGACAAGATCGAGGCTGCCGGGCTGCGGTGGTATCTTGCATTTACTGGAAACAGTCTGGTCAGCGTTCTGCGCGCTGTAGAAGCCGGACTTGGTGTGTCGATCCTCCCATCGGCGACGACCGGTTTCTATAACATCCGAAAATGTGAGCTTTTTGAAGCCGTCCCGGACATGGCATTGTCAATTTATGCCTGGGAGCAGGACGCGGCGACCACTGATCTTCTGGCTGCCATGAGCGAGATAGTAGCTAACAACTGCGCTGCTGATACGAGACCGCAACGTCAATATCCGGAGGCATAATTCCTGCGCCGGTGGGTTGATCTGCAAACCTCGCTCGCGGAAACCAACCTGCCAATTTTACCGCTGGCCAGGCCAAACACTGCTCTTTGCCGAATGACGAGCCCAGTTGGTTCATTGAATTTGGACGAGCTAGCGCACAGGCTGTGTCCCGCAGTCGTGGTGATTTCAAATCGGTCAACTTGGACCATTTGCAAGTCCCAAAGAATGCCCACGCAGCAGCCCCGCAAACGCCAGATCGCCGGTTTCTGTCTGTTCAAGGCGCTTGCCGCTTTCAGGCGCTATGGAAAAACTCGCTTGGCCGCAAAGGGCAAAGCTGCAAAGGCGACGCACCTTCAATCAGAGCGAAGCAAGTGCGATCGATTTTCATCCCTATCATGGCCGGGGCCTCGCTTAGTGACCGTCTGATCGCTTGCCTAGGGGGCACTGCGGGAATCGCGCTCACCGCTCTCGTGACCCAGTCGGCAATGGGCGCGTCCGCAGCTTGGGTCTGGCTTGTTGCACCGATGGGAGCATCTGCAGTTTTGATATTTGCTGTGCCAGCTAGTCCGCTGGCGCAGCCTTGGTCCGTCATCGGCGGAAATGTTGTATCTGCTCTGGTGGGCGTCGGGGTGGCGCTAATCGTGCCGTGGCCTGCTATTGCCAGCGGGATTGCGGTCGGCGGGGCCATCCTGGCGATGTCGCTGTTGCGTTGTCTGCATCCACCTGGCGGCGCTGCTGCACTGACTGCTGTCATTGGCGGACCTGCCGTGGTCTCGGCAGGTTGGCTATTCCCGCTGTTTCCCGTCGGGCTGAATGCGGTCATCCTCACCGCCACGGGTATCCTGTACCATTCGATATCGAAGCATTCCTACCCGCATCGTCCTGATCGACACGCCACGATTTCAATGAGAGATTCGGATGACCAGCCCTTCCATCCTGATGATCTGGATTCCGCGCTTGCTGACCTGGGTGAGACTTTCGATATCTCACCTGAAGACCTCGGCCAGCTGTTCAATCGCGTCCGCTACCACGCCGCAAAGCGCCGAAAAGTCTAGCGTTTGCTGAGCTTCCTCGGTTTCCAGGAACAGAGCATTCACCGTGCTTCGACCTAACTTGACTTACATCCAGAAGCTCGTAATCTTGCCGCCATGCAGGCGCAGTCCACATATTTGCGATTTGTCGACCATGGTGGACAACTCGCCGCGCGTTCTCAGCCCGGGCTCGCGTGGGCATAGCGCCACCTGAGCTCGGGCCTTATTCGATCTGAAATTTCAGGGCGAGCGATCTTCGTTCCCTGACTCGAATAAGCAGGACTATCCAATGGAAAATCTAGCAATCGCTGCGGCTGAACGGCCGGCGATTTACATGAGTGCGGCTGAGTGTGACGCGCTTTTTGAGCTTGCTCTGAGCACGGAGCGGAGCCAGCCAATGGTTTGCGCAATGTTGATGGCAGAACTTGATCGCGCGGAATTGCGGGACGCAGATGAATTGCCGGACCAGACCGTGGTGATGAACTCTTTCATTGATTTTGTTGATGAACGCACTGGCGCTCGTCGCATTGTGCAACTCGTCTACCCTCAAGATGCAGATATTGCCGACGGTCGAGTGTCAATTCTGACCCCGATTGGAGCAGGATTGATCGGAATGACAGCGGGATGTTCGATTTGTTGGCCAGACCGCAGTGGCGACGATCGTATCCTACGGATCATTAGTGTGGCGCCGCCCGGATAAGGCTGCAGTCGTGGCCGACAGCCCGAATGGCTTGAACAAACTTGCAGGACAAAGCTGCAGGCTAAAGCATCCAAAGCAGCCAGTGCTTGCGTGGTTTCGTCAGTCACGAAAATTTCTTGACGATCACCCATGTGCACTGGGGCGTTTCTTTTCCCGCCCATTTCCGGCCCGCTTTGCCCTGCCACTCCCGGTTTTCACAACCGCCTACCGTAAGGCAACTTCCTCGCTCTGAGGTCATGCGCCCTTCGTCCCAGAAAATGCCCACAGAAGGTTGAAGCATATGAACCAACTCCCCCCAACGCCGGATCAAGATATAAACGCTCTGCAATGTGTTCCGCCACGCCCCCCCGATATCGAATTGCCATGCCTGGAAATAGTCGCGCGTTCCACACTCAGTCTTTGCCAGCCCGTACCTGACTCTGTCCCCGCAGCTTGGCAAACAGCAACAATGCTACTGGCTCAACAATTTGGTTTCGACGTCCGGCAAGTGCCTAAGCGCCCTGCTTTGCGGATGAAGAAACTGATACAATGGGGGTCGGCAGCCAGTGCTCAGCCACCCGCACCGATGTTCGCGCCATGGCAGTGTGGGTTCCCTGAGGCCTTGCAACAACCCCGCCAATTGGCCCTGCCAAACGCTTCCTGGGTCAGCACATATGTTTTTGGCAAGCAGACTAGGGGGCGATGTTGGCGGAACGTGACCGACATAATGCTGATGTCTCCCCTTCCTGGCGGTTGCGCACCGGATGATCTGATACCGCAACCTAAGGTGCTTCAGGTGATGATCGAAGCTGCAAGACGTGAGAACCGCAGAAAGGTAACCATCGTAACAGATGCCCGACGTCGCAACGGGATCATCATGCATCTGCTTTTGCTCAAACTGACCGACGGTCGCGACAGGATTGCCATAGAAGTTTCGTCGATCGAAAACGTGTTGAGTGAGCTGGCCGATGATCCAGGGAGCGCAGATGCGATGGTGGTGTTGCCGGATATGCGCGGACTGGTTCTCGGTATTCTATCTGAGACCAGCGATAACATCGGACCGTGGCCAATGGTATGGCACGAGCGAGATGCCTGCCTGATCTCGTGCGAGGCGCTCGGCGATTTTTGTCACACGATACCGCTCAATGTCTCGCTGCTTGCTCAGGCCTTGGCGCTAGCTGCAAACAGGACGGGACTGATCAGCACTTCCGAACAACTAGCAAGAGCGGCGGCAACGCTTGGGGAGTGGGGAGACGTCAGGTTTGGCGACAGATTTGCAGAAGATGATCGGGTTAGGTTGTCCGATGAGGATTTAATCAAGACCTTGGGCCGCAATATCGCGTCCGGTGAGGGGGCTCATCCGATTTGGCAAGCCGTCAAACCACGCAGCACTTTGACCAAGCCTAACCGATCGCCTGGACTAAAGCTGGTGCATTCTTCCCCTGCCTCGGAAATCGGAATCCCTGCGCAGTGATTGGAGTCAATCATTTCGGCAAGCGAGGGTCGCGTAGTCACCAAGATACGCGATTCAATTTCCGGCAACCGGCTCCACCCATGGCCCGAATTCAGATGATTCTTTCACCATTCTGAGCCTGGCTTTCCTGCAATGTACTAAATTGCTGTACCGAAAGGAGTTTGAAATGCCTCCTAACTGTCCAACCGAACCTATAGCCGTGTTCGATCGATTGAAACCGAAGCCCGCATACCTAAAAACTAGTGATAGCAATCCGCGGCTGACGCATTGGCAAGCCCGTGAAAAGTTTATTGATCGAATTAATGAGGGGGCTGGCGTGGCGTTGGGTGCCGTGATGGATCACTGCATACCAGAGGGATGGAGATTGACGGGGCTGATGGTCGTTGGCGGAGCCATTAAAGTTGAACTGCGCGACAAAAATGAAAGCATCCTGACAAATCTGTTGCTAACTGATCAAGCATTGCCAGATATCCGCATTGACGCAGTTCCAGCTATTCTACAGGCTATTACTGTTGCGCTGGATACTCCAGAGGAAACGCGCCACAGCGTCCCGAACTTATTGCGCTCGACTAAGGTCAAACTAACGGGACGAAGATAAAGTTTAATAGAATCCCGGAGTGGGCCAACAAACCTTGGGGCACAGATGGAAAGCGAAGTTTATCGGCAGAACGCCAGCACGATGAGCACCGTCACACCGCCGCTCGCACCACGTGCCATAGCATTTGTATGCAACAATGGGACGACTGTTTGGAGGCTGCAAGGCAAATACCAAAGTATCCATCCGGTGAGACGCGCGGGCGGATCGGATTTTATGCTGCTATGGCGGCGTTTCGAGCGGCCCAGTTCCATGGCAGCAGCTCGTCGAGCTTGCTCATGGGGCAATCCGCGATGCGAGCGAGGACATCGGCGAGCCAGGCTTGCGGATCAACGTCGTTGAGCTTCGCGGTCTGGATCAGGGTGTAGATGATAGCGGCGCGTTGGCCGCCGCGATCCGAGCCGCAGAACAGCCATGCCTTGCGACCGAGCGGAATGCAGCGCAGCGCGCGCTCGGCGGCGTTGTTGGTGAGGCAGATGCGCCCGTCGTCGAGGAAGCGGGTGAACGCGTCCCAGCGCTTGAGCATGTAGAAGCAGGGCTTGGTCAGATCATGGCCGCGCGACAGCTTGGCGACCTGCTCGGTGAGCCAGGTGTGGAGCTCTGCCATCAGCGGCGCGCTGAGTTCCTGACGAATGGCGAGCCGCTCGGCGGGGCTTTTGCCATTGATGCCGCGCTCGATGTCGAACAGGGCATCGAGCCGCTGCACGGCTTCGAGCGCGATCGGATAGATCATTCTGCTGCGCTGGCCACGGCTCTTCTTGCGGGCCGAGCTTAGGACATCAGCGAGCTCGAAGAACTTGCGGCGCGCATGGGCGAAGCAGCCAGCTTCCAGCACAGGGCCAGGGTCGCGGCCCTCACGATAGAGCTCGCCATATCCGCTGTAGGCATCGGCCTGCAGGATCCCGAACCATGCGGCGAGATGGGTCTGCGGGTGCTCGCCGCGGCGGTTGCGTGAGTAGTGGAACAGGGCAGCTGGTGGATCGATCCCGGCAAAAGGGTGATCATCGCGCACGTAGACCCATAATCGGGCCGTATCAGTCTTGCCCTTCGCCATGACCGGCACGGTGGTATCATCGCCGTGCAATCGCTTGGCGGCCAGCACATGGGCTTTGATCAACTCGTGGAGCGGCATCAGCGCCAGGGCCGCCGCGCCAACCTGATCGGCAAGGGTTGAGACGCTGAGCGGCACGCCCTCGCGGGCAAACCGCTCGGCCTGTCGGTTGAGCGGTTGGTGCTGCCCATACTTCTCGAACAAGAGCATGGCGAGGAAGCTGGGACCGGCCCATCCGCGCGGCACGACGTGGAACGGTGCCGGGGCCTGTGCGATCTTCTCGCGGTCCCGGCACGAGAACTTCTCCCGAACCGTCTGGATCACCTTCCATGAGCGCGGGATCACCTCGAGCGTCTCAGTGACGTCCTCGCCAAGCTTGGAGAGCCGACCGCCGCCGCAGGCCGGGCAGGAACAGGGCGCAGGCACCACGACGCGCTCGCGCGGCAGGTGCTCGGGGAACGCCTTCCTTGCGGGCCGCTTGCGCTCGAAGGCGGTGACCGTGGTGGTCTTCGCTGCCGCTTCCTCAGCAATCAGATCGTCCTCGGCAGCGTCGGCCTCGAGATCTTCGAGCTGCAGCTCCATCTGATCGAGCAGGCGGCGGCTGCGCTCGGCGCTGGGGCCATACTGCTCGCGCTTCAGCTTGGCGATCTGCAGCTTGAGGTGGGCGATCAGCGCCTCAATGGCGCTCTCGCGGGCATGGGCGTTAGCCAGCTTGGCCTCTGCTTCGTCGGCCTTCTGGAGTGCGGAAACCAGCAGCGCCTTGAGCGCTTCAACGTCGTCCGGAAGGGGCGAAATGGCGGCTTCCATGGAGGAGAGTGAATCACGTGAGATGCCTTGCTGCAAGGGCAAAATACCCGCCTTGTGCCGATTATCCTGCGCTCTGTGGCCGCCACGTATACTGCGGGTTACGCCAGTCGATCCCCTCGAGCAGGCACGCCAGTTGCGAGGCGGTGAGCGACACTGTTCCCTCACTCGCCGAAGGCCATATGAACCGGCCCTTCTCGAGGCGCTTGGCATAGAGCGACATGCCGATCCCGTCGTGCCAGATGATCTTGATCAGCGAGCCTGCCCGGCCGCGGAACACGAACAAATCGCCACCATGCGGATTACGCTTGAGCCCCTGCTGCACCAGCAGCGCCAGGCCCTGCATGCCCTTCCTCATATCCGTGTGGCAAAGCGCGATCCACACCCGGGCGCCAGAAGGGATCATCGCAAGCCCTTCAGCGCGGCAGAAACCAGCGCCGGCGATGCCGCGGCGAAAACGCTCAGCCGCTTGCCACGCGGCAGATCGATGATCATCGCGGGGTGCTCGGCCCAGCTCGCAGCTGCCGCCAGATCGTCATCCATCACCGCTTCCACGAACACCGGCGTCGGCAGCGCCTCGGGCGCGCTGGCCTCCTGCGCCACACCTGCATCGAGCAACTTGCGCCGCCAAGTGTAGATCAACCCGGACGAGACGTCATGGCGGCGGCAGGCATCGGCAACCCGGGCACCCGGCGCGAACGCCTCGGCCACAATCTGCAGCCGTTCCTCATCACTCCACCGGCGCCGCCGCTCCGGCCCCGAAAATACCGTCACCTGACCCACCGACCGCTCCAAAGCACACTCTTAAGAGCACGCTTAAGAACGCTCGCTACCTATCCACGCAAGGCGGCCCACGCCGGATGGATACATACCAAATGGCACAGAGATTGAGCGCGCCCACATAGATTATCTGCCAAACATGGCATTATGGCCAGCCTCAGTTTTCGAGTAGATACTGGAGGCCCTTGGCGACGCAGCCAGATGCATCTCTGGCCAAAACTACAGAAACGCCGCACTCTCGCTCGATCGCTTTTGCCAGGAAGCGCTCAGAGATACCGCCACCAGTGGCTATGATCTGGCCATCGAGCAAATCCGCAGCCAGGTCTGGCGACAGCTCACCAAGCACCGTCCGAGTGGCTTCGGCAAATCTGGAAAAATGCTTCTCGAACACAGGATCGAAGGCCGAACATGGCAGGCTAAGCGTGCCAGGCAGCGCGGTCCGCAGGTCGCGCCCTTTCGCCTGAACGACATTTTCGGCCGGTGATGATTTGCTGGTGCGGTCTGAGAGTTCCTTTTTCAGGGTTTCCGCTGTCTGTCGACCAATCAGGAAATGATGTTTCGTCTGCAGGTATTCCGCAATTGCCTCGTCGAGATTCTGGCCGCCTATGCGAACCGAACGTGTCTTGCATTGGCCATCTATAGAAAATACCGCGATTTCTGTTGTGCCGGCACCGCATTCGACGATCATCGATGCGCGAGCTTCACCCACCGGTAATCCAGCCCCTATTGCAGCTGCAAAAGGTTCCCGGACAAGTTCGACCTGAGCGATCCCGGCATCATCTGCAGCGGCTAGTAGTGCATTTGCCTCCGCCTTCGTGGCGTCGGCAGGTAGACCGATCAAGACACGAGAACCATACCGTCTAACTCTCCCTGATATCGAGGTAAGACCGTGTTTCAGTAACTCGCTCGTCGCTTCTATGTCTTGCAGAACACCTCTTGCGAGTGGACGACGCACGCGCAGATTTTTGGGTGCTCGGTCCACCATCGCCTGGACGGCGGTACCTGCTGCAATGAATCGGGGACGCCCGCCGATATCCTCAAAACAGCAAAGCGAAGGCTCGTCGAATACGCAGCCAATGCCTTGGATAACCATGCGCATGTTGGCAGTCCCCAGATCGATAGCCAGATCGGGCTTCTGCGTGCGCGTGAAAAACGGGAAATAAGTCATTCCGGAAAGATAGCCTGTCAGAATGTGATTGTCGCTGCCATTTATGTCCCGCTCCTTTGTCTACCAGGCGAGCATTCACGACACTTGGGCGAGTGCAGAGCTGCATTTAGCGAGGGTCATTGCTGCTAAGTCGCGCAGGAAGTTGTTGCCGCTTAGGCGACGAACGGGCCATTATTTGATGCAGTGTCGCTGCCATCACCGGCATCGCGGAGCCGACCGCGGAGATTCGAGCCACGCGTGTCAGCCTGAGTAAACATATTGGCAGCGATGCCGTCGAAGACGGTCATCGGACTTTGGCGCACTCTGAAGATCATGACACGGTGGTCGTTGCCGTCGCAGTCCCGGTTCACTGTGCCATGGCCGAGGGCATCAACGGCGCTGTGCAGCACAACCTCGCCCGTGCCGATGCACGCGCGCTGACGGACTTGGCAGGTCCGCTGCCCCCGTCGCTGCATGCGCTTGTCGAGCGCGCTACGCGTGGCGCTGCTCGCTCGACTGCCGGGCAGGTTTCCTGATCTTTATCCGCCTCTGGGAGAACCAGACGTTTAATGCGGTGATCGTGAACGACCGCGTCTGGGTCGGTACGAGCCCGACTGAATCTACACCCTCCCACCTATGGACCGTTCTTCAGATGGCCAATCCGGCCATAGGAGAATGACCATGGAAATGACTGAACACCAAACCGTCGCGACCAAACATCAGGTCTGGAATGCGGGACGAACCGTCGGTGCGAAGCGTGCGCTCAAGCCAAAGCAAATATGGCAAATCCGATTTTACCTCAATCAGAACCGTCGCCTGCGAGATCGCGCACTGTTTGACCTTGCGATCGATAGCAAGCTTCGCGGCTGCGATTTGGTAAGAATGAAAATTGGAGACATTGTTAGCGGAGGACAGATCCGGACTCGCGCAATCGTGATGCAGCAGAAAACAAGTCGCCCAGTTCAGTTCGAATTGCTTGCGGACGCACGAGCGAGTTTGCTGGCATGGCTCGAACGCCGAGGCGGTACGGTAGACGACTATGTCTTTCCAAGCCGCGTTGATCGTGCTGGGCATCTCAGCACGCGCCAGTCTGCGCGACTTGTGGATGATTGGGTTACGGCGGTCGGCCTGATGCGAAGCGAGTATGGCACCCATTCACTTCGGCGAACGAAGGCGTCGATAATCTACAGGGCGACCGGTAATCTGCGCGCTGTCCAGATCCTTCTCGGTCACAGCAAGATCGAGAACACAGTACGCTATCTCGGGATCGACGTGGAAGACGCACTAGCCCTTGCCGAAAACACAGAAATTTGAATGATCAGCTCCTCGTCGCTGGCGGGGAGCTGTCCTTACGGCATTTTGGGACATTTCTGCCCTTCCTAAACCGCTTTGCAGATGACCGGCTTTACCAGAAGCCGACACTGCGATGATCAGAGCGCAAATGGCGGCTAATGCGAGAGCGCTTGCCGCTTGCCGCCATTCAGCAAGCGCCCCCCAAAGCGGCAACAACATCCTCTTCTGATTTGCCCACCTAGAGGGGAGGATAGCTCGCAATCCGATAGAATGCCCAAAGGCGACAGTCTTGCCTGCTAGCTCGGTCTAGCACGCCGCCAGGCTGGGGACAGGCCGCGCCCCAAAGGAGTGGAGAGGCAGATGGTGTCGGATCGGCAGAATATCGCAGCAGGCACGCAGCAACCCGAAAAGTTCGATGTGATCATCGTCGGCGCGGGCATTTCCGGGATCGGCAGCGCGACCCTCCTGCGCAAGCATTGCCCGGATCTGAGCTTTGCCATTCTCGAAGCGCTTGAGGGCCATGGCGGCACCTGGCTGATCCACAAATATCCCGGCACCCGGTCAGATAGCGACCTGTTCACCTTGGGCTACGGCTTCAAGCCGTGGACCGGGCAGCCGATCGCCTCGCGCGATCAGATCCTCGACTATCTGGGTGATGCGATTGCCGATGCGGGCCTTGGTCCCTTCATCCGATATGGCCACAGCGTCACGTCCGCCAACTGGTCCAACGAAACCGCCAGCTGGCAGCTGACGGTCGAACGCAAAGGGGCCGACGATGTCGTGCAGATGGAGGCGAGCTTTTTGTGGATGTGTCAGGGCTACTACCGGCATGAGAAAGGCTACACGCCCCAATGGCCGGGCATGGACAGGTTCAAGGGCCAGATCATCCACCCCCAGCACTGGCCAGAGGGTCTCGATTTGGCGGGTAAGAACGTAACTGTGATTGGTTCGGGTGCGACCGCGGCAACCCTGATCCCGGCGCTGGCCGACCGCTGCGCGCACGTGACCATGCTGCAACGCACGCCGACCTATTTTGCCGCTGGCCGCAATGCTGACGCGCTGGCCGAGGAATTGCGCAGGCTGGATGTGGACCCTACCTGGGTTCACGAGATCATGCGGCGCAAGGTGGTGCGCGACCGGGCCGATCTGCTCGACCGCGCGCATTCATCGCCTGACAAGCTGAAGGCGATGCTGATTGGCGGTGTTCAGGCGCTGCTTCCGCAAGGGTTCGATGTCGAACGGCATTTCACGCCGCCTTATCGCCCTTTGCAGCAGCGCGTGGCGTTTGTGCCGGACGGTGACCTGTTCAAGGCCATTTCGGCGGGCAAGGCGTCGGTCGTGACAGATACGATAAGCACCTTCGACGATACCGGGATCGTGCTTGATTCGGGCGAGCGGATCGATGCCGACGTGGTGATCACCGCCACCGGGTTCGATATGGCAGTGATGGGCGACATCCCGTTCAGCATCGACGGCGCGCCGGTCAACTTTGCGCAGACCATAACCTATCGCGGAATCATGTTCACCGGCATACCCAACATGGCTTGGGTCTATGGCTATGGCCATTACAGCTGGACCTTGCGCGCTGATCTTGTCGCGGGCTTCGTCTGCCGGCTGCTCGATCACATGCACAAAAGCGGCGCGCGCAGCGTGATGCCGGTGCTCAGGCCCGAAGATCAGGGCATGGAACTGAAGCCGTGGGTCGATACCGATTACCTGAACCCCGGCTATCTGCTGCGCAGCCTCGACCGGCTGCCCCGGCGCGGGGACACGCCTGAGTGGCAGCACAGTCAGGACTATTTCTACGAAAGCGAGGCGATCCCTGCGATCGATCTCACCGATCCGGTTTTCGCCTACAGTCATTGATGAAACCGGCGCACCTCGCGCCCGCATCATCCATCAGTAAAAAAGCAAGGAGTGCAGGATGAAGAACTTGAAGGGCGGTGTGGCCGTGGTCACTGGCGGGGCTTCGGGTCTTGGCAGGGCGATTGCCGAGGAGGCCGCGCGGCGCGGCATGAAGTTGGTGATCGCCGATGTCGAGGCTGGAGCGATGGAGCAGGCCGTTGCTGACCTGCGTGCAGGCGGCGCCGAGGCGATCGGCGTGTTGACCGATGTGACCAGTGCCGCTTCGGTCGAGGCACTGGCGGTCGCGACCGAACAGCATTTCGGGCCGGCCAACCTGCTGTTCAACAATGCCGGTGTCGCATCGGGCGGGCCGATCTGGGAAAGCACCGAAAAGGACTGGAAGTGGCTGTTCGGCGTGAATGTCGATGGCGTCGCCAACGGGGTGCGCAGCTTTACCCCGCGCATGCTCGCGGCAGCCGCTGCAGATCCGGGCTATGAAGGCTGCATCGTGAACACCGCATCCATGGCGGGTCTGGTGACCGCGCCGGGAATGGGCATCTACAGCGTTTCCAAGCACGCGGTGCTGGCTTTGTCCGAATGTCTCTACCACGATCTCGATCTGGTCGGGCCGCAGGTGCGGGCGGCGGTGCTGTGCCCGTTTTATGTGTCCACGAATATCAGCCAGTGCCACCGCAACCGCCCCGCTGATCTGGTCAATGACAGCGGGCCGACCCGCTCGCAGCTGGCCACGCAGGCGATCTCCGCCAAGGATCTTGCCAACGGCACGCTGACGCCCGAAGAGGTGGCTGCGATCACTTTCAAGGCGATCGAGGAAGACCGGTTCTACATCTACCCCAGCCCGGAACAGCTGCCGATCGTAAGAAGCCGTCTCGATCATCTGGGGAACGGCACCAATCCCGACATCCCCTACGACGACATTCCGATGTTCAAGGCGCGGCGGGACAGTCTGAAAGCTGCACTAGCGGGGTGAGTGGGTCGCGCTCTTGCCGTGTGCGCCGCTTGTTGTAATCACATGGCCGTTGCTTCAACGATCTGGCGGCGCGGAGGGTGTGCTTGGCCGAACCGGGAAAACTGGATGAGGAGCTCGATGCCCTACTGCGCCGCCATGCGCGGCAGCGCGTGCTAGCGCGAGGCGAAGCGCTTTACGGCCGCGGCTCGCCGCCCGATGCGCTGTTCTGCGTCGAGCGCGGAATCATTCGCCTGAGTGTCACCAGCCCTGTCGGCCGTGAAGCGGTGCTGGGTCTGGTGACGCCGGGGCACTGGTTCGGCGAGGCATCACTGTTCACCTGCGAGCCGCGCGGCAATGATGCGGTGGCCGCCGTTGACAGCACCGTGCTTATGGTCCCCGCTGCCACCCTGCACGCCTTGATCGACGACCGCTCCGATTATCTACGGCAGTTCCTCGCCATGATGGGCCAGCGTTACAAGGCGGTGCTGAGCCGGATGGACGACACCGTGCTGCTGCCTTTGCCTGAGCGCCTCGCGCGGATCATCGTGCAAATGATCGATGCAGGCGGCAAGGCGGGCGATGCGCCAGTGCTACGTTTCTCGCAGGAGGAGGCCGCTCATATGCTCGGTGCATCGCGGCAAACCGTCAATCGGGTGCTGAATGAGTGGGAGGCTGCCGGCATTGTGCGCCTGAGCTATCGCACGCTTACCCTGGCAGACCTCACGGCCATACGGCGGCTTTGCCGGGCATGAGCTGCATGGCGAGAGGTGGCAGATCGCAAGGGGGCAAGCCAGCCAATGAGGCTCGCAACGAAGTTAGGAAAGCCGCCATTCGCCTACCTATCCACCTCCGGCCATGAGCGGCACCAATGCGCGACCCCGACAGCCGTATGGCAGCATTCGGCGGAAGCAGACGTCGCAATTGATGGTCGGGAATGACTAAATCGGGTCGGCTGCCGCCGGTTGCCCCGAACAGTTCAAACTGGGGCTTTCATGTGCTCCCGGGGCTACATATCGAATGTCAGATCTTTCCTAGAACAGAAATCCAGCGTGTCGATCGGCGTCCAAACCTTGCAGCGGGGAATTCGTCGCTCAATCGCTTCACTAATTGAGCGGTAGCCCTCGCGGCTCGCACGGGCCGGAACGGCAGGACATGAGAACGCCCTTCCGCTGGATCCGGGCATTCTGCGTTTTAGCTAGTGCGGTTGAACGTCGTCCTTACAATGTCGGGCGTCCCTTCGGCGGCCCAGACGATCGTTTCGGTCATAGTCCGCCCGTCCTTCGCCGAGGTGTAGACACGTGTCGACACCCGCTTACCGTCCTTTGCGAGCGTCATCACCAGTGTGGTCGGCTCTGGTTGGCGCAGCGATATGCTGTCGATGAAACCCATATTCCCGGTCACGGGAACGGCCAGGCCGTCGAGACGGGCGGTGGATTCGGCTGTCATCCGCGAACCATCCGGCGCGACGATGTCCACCCGTGTGTTCCAATTCCCCTCCGCCGCCTCACGGAAGGCGATGGTCACTGCACGTGGGCGTTCTGCGGAGGGGATTTGCGCCACATCGAGCGACCAGGTGCCGACCAGAGGGGAGGCGCCCGCGGGGACCACCGCCTCGGAACCCGGTGCCCCGACATCTTCGAGCAGGCCAAGCGAGGTCATCAACAGCCCGGCGGCTACGAGCGGTAGGGCAATCAGCATCATCATCTTTCCTTTCGACCATGGGCCGTGCCTGTGCGGCGGCCTGTCCGGGCTATCGGTCGAGTGTGAATGTGATGACAGATCGATTTTTCTGTCCCAGATTTTCTGGGCGTCGAGCAGGCGGGCCAATTCGCGACTGCTGCCCACCCCGGTCTTGCGCCGCGCCTCGCGCAGGCGTTCGTTGATCGAGGCTTCCGAGCGGTTGAGTCCCGTCGCGATTGATTTCACGGTATGCCCTTCTGCCAGCAACCGCAGGATTTCGAGCTCCTTGGCGTTGAGCCTGGCAGGCTCAATCGCTGGCGTCACTTTCGTCGGGGGCGGGGCTGACATGAGCATTGCTCACCACAGGTCCGCAATAGCGTCCAGCACGATTTTTTTGGGAGGCGGCGGGCGGTCTTCGGAATGGTTGCGCGTCAGTGCGCCTTTTAGGACCGCCATGAGACGTCATTGCGTGGGAGCATCCCCTTGGATCTGGAACCTAAGGGCTCGGTGCGTCATCGGTGTTAGTATTCCAAAGACAAAATATAGGTCGCCCCGTGAACCGGAATGGATAGATAGGACCGAAGCTGGCCGACGTATTGAGACTATTCACAACGAACCAGCCTTGAATCCTAAGCGGGTCGGGGCTGGCGCCATCAATGTTCCACTGAGCAACCTTGCACGCTCCGGCCCGTAAGATGTTCAATCGAGCAGTCTGGAATTCTCCGATTAACTTTCGATCTTGTCCTCACTGCCCGCCGGTCCTTGGCTTTCACTCCCGTGAGCCGCTGACCGGCCAAGTTACCAACGAACAACGGAACGAGCATGATAATGCCGCAAAACAGGAAATCGCTCGGCACACTGATGATTGTTGAAGACGAAGCCATGGTGGCGCTTGTTCTCCAGAACGAACTCCAGGACGCGGGATACAAAATTCTTGATCTGACTGATCGGCAGGATGAAGCGCTGCGGGTCGCCGAGGCGGAAAGGCCCAATCTGGCTTTGGTCAATATCGGGCTTACCGGCGGCGACGATGGAATCGAGCTTTCGGAGCGTCTGAAAGCGATGGGGATACCGGTGCTATTGATCAGCGGACGGGCCAGCCGAGCCCGCTCGGCCAAGACCGTAGCTATCGGCTCGATGCCAAAGCCCTATCACGCCTCCGAAATGGTAGTCGCGGTGGCTTATCTGCTCTCGCGCCTGTCCGGATACTTAACACTGCCAAGGCCAGACCAGCTTGAGGTGTTCGATGACGAAGGTTTTAATATGGCGACGAATTCTTAGGGCATATGCTGAATTATCTGGTCTTCGGTGATAGCTGAACTCGCTCAAGCCGAGTTTCCTAAATGAAGGCGCAAAGCTGACTGGCCGCTGGGGGACATCCCATCGGCAGCTTCTGTCAGAAGCAGACGTCCACTGTGGCTGAACTGAACGACCGGGTGTGGGTCGAGAGAGCTTGGCCACGTTCCGTCCTCGCGACGTGCTGCAAAACGCATCCTTAAATCTGACATTGTCAGACACCTTTTTGTTAATCTTGACATTTAAGGGACTCGCTGGCAGATTAGTCTAATCGGAGACTTTCATGAGCGACGGACCTCATCGCAGCTTACCAATGGGTAGGCGCTGGAAAAAATTGGCAGAATGCTTGGATAACGGCTCGTTCTCGACCGACGATCTGTGCGAGCGAAGGGATTCAGCAATTCTGGGAGAATTTAAGCGTGAAGTCTCTGACTCACTCATGGCTGGCTTGCGTGACATTCTGTGCAGCTCGGACCAAGGATCGCTGTTTGGACCGTCAAGCGATGAAATTGAAAACCTCCGGATGCAAACCAGCGGATCGTCAGTGGGCAACCTGCTACTCGATTGTGCAATCGACGCCGTGAACTCCGGCGTAAGCGGCGAAGCCGCCCTCGCAGCTGCGTGCAACGAAACCGCAAACGAGATTTTTGATCGACATGGGCGTGGGATGGCCGAACACTATCAGCGTGAAACAGGCGCAAAACGGGCTTCCCATTTTCAGGCTAGGGTGTGGAGCGTTCAAGACGGTCGTTCGATGGACTCTCTAGTGAACCGGATCATTGAAGGTGGACGGGCAATGGTCATTCGTGCACCCACGCGGCACACCGGAATTGAAGACGGGGTGGGCTTCTGATGGCGAAGACCCCTACCAAGGAGCTGCCAAGGCTTAACGTAGTCGTCTCAGAGAAGCGCAAGCGCTCGGGCGGTCGCATTCATTGCGTGATCGGCGAACAAATCCAGTTCGATGAAAACCGACTGCTTTCTTACTGCTTTGCAGAGTGGAAACCGGTCGTGTTTGACATGCTTGTTGTCGCTGCTGCCGTTGAGTTCTGTGACCGGCTCCAAAGACGGCCGGTCATTGGCTGGAGCCGAGATATCCACCTTGAGATTCCAGTTCACGACAAGGAGCTTTGGGAGTCACAATCGGTAAAGGCTGCTCTTCTTGCGGCTCTTAGCTTCCTTACCGGCGATAAGTGGAACGTGATGTTCGTCGCCCGCAAGAAGGAAGAGATATCGCGCACGCAACCTAGCTTGTCGTTGCCGAGCGGGGCTCATGCCATCGTGCCATTCAGCGATGGAATGGACTCGCGCGCAGTGGCTGCTTTGTCTGCTCAAAGACTGAACTCCGCCCTGATCCGTGTCCGCCTGGGTAGCAAGCGACATGATCAGCCAATGATGGATGGGCGTGCCCAACCCTTCACGAATATTCCTTATAAGGTGAAATCGAGTGAGCGCAGGTTTGCGGAAAGCAGCAACCGTTCGCGAGGTTTCAAATTTTCGATGATCGCGGGGATCGCGGCGTATGTTGCTGATGTAAAGACGATCATCATTCCAGAAAGCGGGCAAGGAGCCTTGGGGCCTCCGTTGGTTCCTGTAGTTCAGGCCTATCCTGACTATCGAAACCATCCGCGCTTCACGGAGCGGATGGAGAAGCTTTTCGCCGCCCTTCTCAATCACAACGTCTCATATACGTTTCCCCGACTGTGGTTCACCAAAGGGGAAACGCTCAAGGAATTCGTGACGGAAACCTCCGTGGGCGGTGAATGGCAAGAGACGATTTCGTGCTGGCAGCAAAATCGGCACGTGCCGGTCGATGGACATAGGCGGCAGTGCGGCATCTGTGCCGCCTGCATGCTACGTCGCCTCAGTGTTCATGCTGCCGGTCTGACGGAGCCAAGTGATCAGTACGTGTGGGAAAACCTCAGTGCCTCAAATTTCGAGGACGGCGCGGCAGAAGGCTTTTCGAAAATCACTCCAGCTTTGCGGGAGTATGCCATCGCAGGCACCATGCACTTGGACCACCTTGCTGGCTTAGCGGACTCCCCACGCTTCGAATCAACGATCAGGCGCAATGCGGCTGAGATCGCAAAAGCCATGAACCTCACGAATGAAGATGCAGAAATGAAACTAACCTCCCTCCTTCTTCGTCATCGCGACGAATGGCAGGCCTTTGTAGAGTCGCTTGGGCCTGACTCGTTCATTCGTCAGTGGACGGTCAACGTGTCATGAGCACGATCCTAGACTCCTTCCCGCCCGATGATCTTGGCGAGCGGCTACGTCTGGCGCGTGAAGACAGAAAAATGACGCAAGCTGTCGCCGCAAGCGAAGCTGGCATGGCGCGCACGACGCTTGTAGCGATCGAGAAAGGTCAGCGCCGCGTGCGCCTTGACGAACTCCAGAATTTGACGGGCATATATCGCACGACGATCAACGAATTACTCCGTCAAGCACCTATTCAAATCAATCTTCTCCCGCAGTTTCGGAAGGTATCGGAATCCGAGGATGCAACCATAGAGCACGCTGTTTCTTTGCTCAACGATTTGGTGCGAGCGGAAGTTGAACTAGAGCAACTGCTCGGCATCTCGCGTTCTGTCGTCTATCCGCCAGAGACTCCCATCCTTCCAGGCAACGTCAAACTTCAAGCGGAGCAAGATGCACTAGACCTGCGCCAATGGCTCGGCCTTGGCCTCAACCCGATCAATGACATTGTCAGCTTGTTGGAATTGCAGCTCGGCGCGCGCGTCTATGTGCGTCGCCTACCAACCAACATCTCGGGTCTGTTCGCCTTCGATGATGCGGTCGGCCCGTGCATTCTGTTGAATGCAAATCATCCACGGGATCGTCGCGCAAACACGGCTGGACATGAAACGGGGCATTTCATGTCCACTAGGAAGTCAGCCGATGTGCTGGATGATGCAACCTCTGAAACCGCGCGAGAAGAGCGATACGCTAATGCGTTTGGCAGAGCCTTCTTGATGCCTGCTCGCGCTGTTAAGCAGAAATTTCAGGATGTGACGGCGGGTGCGTCATCGCTGAGTCGTCGTCATATCATCGTGCTCGCGAGCTATTTCGGCGTGTCGCGGGAGGCGTTGGTCCGGCGGCTTGAAGAGCTTGGCCTAATCAAGCGGGACAGTTGGGATTGGTTCGTTGAAAATGGTGGAATCACGAACGGGCAAGTGATTCAGGTTCTCGGTGAACTACCAAAAGACGACCACAAGGATGACGCGGATCGCCCGATCTCACTTCGCATGAGCATGATGGCGGACGAAGTCTGGCGGCGGGGCCTGCTTAGTGAAGGGCAGCTAGCGCGGTTGCTGCGGCTAGATCGCTTGGAATTGCGCGCAATGCTTGATGGCCTGGGCGATGAAGGGAGCGAGGCCGATGGGGCTCCCAAATTGCTTGCTTGATGCGTCGAATCCGCTCGTGCTGGACGCTAGTGTCGCGATAAATCTGAACGCGACCGGCAGTTGCGTTCGCATTCTTGATGCTATCCCCAATCCAGTCGTAATGCTCGATATTGTTTCGAGAGAATTGGAGGCTGGGCGGGCAAAAGGCCGAACTGACGCGGATGTTGTTGCTGCACTCGTAGCGTCAGGGCGCGTTGAGATCGCATCATTGTGCGCCGAATGCGAAGGCAATTTTCTTGCGATGGTTTGCGGCAGTGGTTCTGCCACGCTCGATGACGGCGAAGCCGCAACAATCGCTTGGGCCGTGGCTCACGGAAGCACGCCAATCATTGACGAAAAGAAGGGACTTTCGATCTGTCAGGATCGGTTTCCTTCTGTTCAGGCTGCGACCACGACAGACATATTCGCACATGATCGTGTCTTGGCAGAACTTGGGCGGGATGACCTAGGCGATGCGATTTTCAATGCGCTAATTGCAGCACGGATGCGTGTGCAAGAGCGCCACATTCCGTGGGTCATCGATATGATTGGCTCGTCGCGTGCGCAACTCTGCCACAGCCTTCCCCTAAGCGCCCGTCGCGTCTGATACTCAGCAGCAGCAGCTCGGGATCATATGGCCCAAGGAACCTGACGCCGTTGAAGTGGATCAGATGGGTCGGCGCATCGGCAACCCATACCTCGGTTTCCCAGGCGATGTCGGCGAGATATCTCGCCATGACGGCGCGGTTTGGAAATGCGGTAGCATACCCATGCAATAACCGATGATCAGCATCCGGATCATCAGCTCGGGATCAACCGAGGGTCGTCCGGTCGAGCTGTAGAAAGGCCGCAGATGTTTGCGAATGCCCGACAGGTCAACGAACCTATCAATCGAGCGCAGCAAATGATCCTACGGAACATGCCGCTCCAGGTTGAAGCTGTAAAATAGCGCATCTTGCGCCACCGTCCGTTCGCCCATCATCGGCCGCCTCCGCTTGCTCGCGAAGACATAGAATCAATACTCTAGCGCCATTGCAAGGGCGAGTTTTTCAACAGAATCGGGTCGTCTGCCGTCCTTCATTAGTCGAACAAGTTGGCCGCCAATCGAAATTGATCCGTTGTCAGCGCCGCCTTGATCGCAGCCAACGCATCTGCAGGGTGTTCTGCTACCTTTGCGACATTTCTCCCACGCCACGATAGTCCAAGTTTGTTTGTGCGGCTTGACGTCGGCCAATCGGCTGAACCCTGGCGGCTCTCTTCGAGTGCCCAAGCAATTATATCACGCTTTGTTGCTTGTCTAACGCCCGCGACCGCTTTGACTTCTCCAGGCAGCACTTGGATGAGAGGAGGCTCCAGAGAGGCGGCAATGCCCGTCATTACTCCAAAACTGAACGTCGGTTTGATGTGCCGGGTCGCAGCCGCCATCTCCATCGCGACAAACCTAACGTCATGTGTTTGGATGACGCGGCGGATGCCGCTAACGTGAACCCTTGCTCGGTCATAGCCGTCACTTGTCAGACGAACCTGCTTCAACTTTTGCCGCTCTGTTGCGATCACGCCCACTTCGATCACCGATAGAATTTTTGCGCTCATGATGTCGACGAGCGCAACCGCAAAACCGGTGAAGCTAAGCCCCGGATCCAAGCCCAGGAAAATTGCGGTCTTGGACGCAGTTGAGGATTGCAGGCCGCTAGCTCGCTCCATGGCTATTCCCCGGACCCCGGCCACGAGCGTTTTCGCTGCGACTGGCAATCTCAACAAGCCAAGCGTCGGCATCCGCGCGGGCTATTCGGGTAGACCGTCCGATCTTGGTGATGCGAAGCCGGCCGGCTTCAACCTCGCGATAGAAAGTGGTCTTCCCCATGCTGAAATTCTGCAGGAAATCCTGCACCGTCATCAATTCTGGCAAACTCATATATTCTCCATCGATATCGACGCAGATTCGCAAATCGGGCCGGCTCGACGGGGATAATACCCTCAATGACTATTGGTTTGTCAATACGTTCTGAAATAAAAACCATTCGATACACCGGTAATTACATGCAATTATCAAGATCAGTTGGGTGTATTGTAATTAATCATCAAATGAGTAGTTTGTTCGGTGTAGTCGTTAATCCACGACAAAGGTTGCCCATTCTTCCATAAGCTCGCGCCGCTGTTCTCGGCGATCGGAGCGAAGATAGGCGGCCTCGGTTTTGTCCGAGTTCACATGTGCAAGCGCCACCTCGGCGAGCTCGCTAGGAAACACGGTCTTTTCAGCGACCCAGTCCCGGAATGTGGATCTCAAGCCGTGAACGGTTTCGCTGCGGCCACAACTCCGCAGAACCTTAGTGAGCGTCATATCGCTAAGTGGTTTGCTACGGATTTGCCCAGGAAAAATGAGCGCTTGAGCATCTCGGCGGTAGGGCAGCATCTCTTCGAACGTCGCAACAGCAGCGGATGAGAGGGGCACAACGTGCTCGCGCCCGGCTTTCATTCGCTCAGCTGGAATCGTCCATGTCCTCAACTTGAGATCGACCTCGTTCCAGCGCGCTCCTCGGATTTCCCCAGAGCGACATGCGGTCAGGACTAGCGCACGAAGCGCTACCTTCCCTGTGCTGCCACTATCCATAAGCTTACGCATGAGGGCTGGCAGCTCCTTGTATGGCAAGGCGGCGTGGTGTTTCACGCGACCCCGTTGTTTGGGAAGCGCCTTGTCGATCACTGGCAGTGCTAAGCCAATCGGGCGATAGCCCTTCGCGACCGCCCAATCTACTACGGTGTTAATGCGTTGACGTAATCTGCGGGCCGTTTCGGGCTTTGCGAGCCAGATTTCCTCGAGCGCATCGCGGACCGCGTGCGCCTCGACCTGGGAAACGAGCATATCGCCGAAATGGGGAAAGGCATACGTCTCGAGTGTTGAAAGCCATTGCGCTTGATGCTTGCCGTTTTTCCACCCCTTTTTGTGCTCTGCATGAACCTGAATCGCGGCTTCCTGAAATGTTGGGACCCCGGTCTGCTTGCGGCGTTCAGCGATGGGATCCAAGCCAAGCTCGATCTGCTGGCGAATCAGGCTCGCACGGTCGCGCGCAAGCTTGAGCGGGACCTTGCTGGCGCTACCTACGCCGATGTCACGCCGCCGACCCGCCTTTTGAACGCGCACGATCCAGCTTTTTGATCCTGTCTTTCCCACAACGAGGAAAAGGCCATCGCCGTCACCATAACGACCAGGCTTTGAGGCGTTCCGAATCGCCAGCGCGCTCAAGCGCTTCAAGACTTAATTACCCACATTATTACCCACACCATAGCGCGAAACTGGGCGAATTGCAAGGAACCGTCACGATCAAACGACGGGAAGATTTGTCCTATTTGCAATGACTTAGGGGGCCTGAAGGGGCGCTGAGGAACTAGTGATTGGCGGAGACGGAGGGATTCGAACCCTCGGTGGGAGTAATCCCCCCACGACGGTTTAGCAAACCGTTGGTTTCAGCCACTCACCCACGTCTCCGCATGGCACGCATCTGAATGCGAGCAAGCCCCTGCCTTGGGGCCGGTCGATTGGCCAGAGCGCGCTATAGCGGCGCCTTGGGCGGGGATCAACCGGATAGTTGGCAGATGTGTTGATCGCCTGCAATTGACCCGAGTTTCCCGCCCGGGCTGCAGGCAAACCGCGGGTTTCCCACGATTTGGCGTGTTTTTGACTCGGGCTGCCGCACCATCGACTCGGGTCATCGCCGGTTCATTGTGCGCGCTGCACAAATGCGGGATTCGTGTAAGCCAGTGCATGAGCGGGAGGCAAATCTATGCGATCAGGGCTATTCAAGCACATTCTGGCGGCTGCCGGGGTGATGGCCATGGCGCTGGGCGGGCCTGTGGCCGGCATGGCCCATGCGCAAGTCACCACCGTCGATCCCAACGAGGCGATCGATTCCGACCTGGCACCGCCGCGGGCGCCCGAAACCAGTGCGCCGCTCGACCAGGGCTATGATTATGGCACCCCCGATTCGGGCGCGGCCAGCGGCGAGGTTTATGCGCCGCCGCCCGCCAGCGCGCCGCAGCCCGGTCTGGACACCCAGCCCGGCTTCGAGGCGCAGTCGGGAACTGCCGACAACGGCTATCAGAAGGATGACCTCATCGGCGCCGCCGAGGGCGTGTTCGGCAAGGGCGCCGAGGGCCTGGCCGGACTGATCGAGGATATCCTGCGCAAGCAGGGTGAGCCCAACGGCTATATCATCGGGCGCGAGGCTTCGGGCGCGTTCGTGGTCGGGCTGCGCTATGGCTCGGGTACGCTGCACCACAAGGTGGAGGGCGAGCGGCCGGTCTACTGGACCGGTCCGTCGATCGGGTTTGACGCCGGCGCCAATGCCGGCAACACCTTCGTGCTGGTCTACAACCTGTATGACAGCGAGGACCTCTACAAGCGCTTCGGCGCGGGCGAGGGCGCGGCCTATCTGGTCGGCGGTTTCCACACCAGCTACCTGCGCCGCGGCGATGTCGTGCTGATCCCGGTGCGCATGGGACTGGGCCTCAGGCTGGGGATCAACGCCGGCTACATGAAGTTCACCCGCAAACGAAATTTCGTTCCGTTCTGATGACTTAGCCCGCAGGGTCGCACTGCCAGAAATGGGCAAAGAAAGGCCGGTTGTCGCATTATCGTGGCAACCGGCCTTTTTGCCTTTTTGCCTTGCCCCGGCGTCAAGCTGGCGGCATGGAGGCACGCGCATTTTCCTGACGCCGGACGCTACGACTCCGGCAACATTATTGCTATTATTGGGGGATTGATCCGTGCTTGAACAATTGAAGGCGCAACCGGCCGACGCGCTGCTCGCGCTTATCAAGCTTTATGCCGCTGACGAACGCGCCGAGAAGATCGACCTTGGCGTTGGCGTCTATCGCACCGCCGATGGCGCCACGCCGGTATTCGCGGCGATCAAGGCGGCCGAGGCAAGGCTGCTCGCGGACCAGAACAGCAAGAGCTATCTCGGCCCCGAAGGCGATATGGGCTTTGTCCGCGCGATCATGCCGTGGATGCTGGGCGATTTCGACCCGGCCGGACGCATCGACGGGCTGCAGACCCCGGGCGGCACCGGCGCGGTGCGGCTTGCGGCGGACCTGCTGCTCAAGGCCGGCGTCCGTCGCATCTGGATGGGCACGCCCAGCTGGCCCAACCATGTGCAGATCCTCAATGCAGTGGGGCTTGCCTGCGAGACCTTCCGCCACATGGATGTCGCGACCCAGCGGCTGGATTTCAACGCGCTCGAAGCCGCGCTCGACAAGGCCGAGGCAGGCGATGCGGTGCTGCTGCACGGATGCTGCCACAACCCCACCGGCGCGGACTATAGCGAAACCCAGTGGAACGAGATTGCCGAGACGGTGGCGGCCAAGCGGCTGTTCCCGCTGATCGACCTTGCCTATCACGGCCTTGGCCATGGCTTCGAGGCGGACGGCTATGGCCTGCGTGCGGTGCTCTCGCGCGTGCCCGAGGCGCTGATTGCGTACAGCTGCGACAAGAATTTCGGCCTCTATCGCGAGCGCGTCGGCGCGCTGTATGTGATGACCGAAAGCCCCGCGCAGCAGGCATCGGTGCAATCGAACCTGGCCGCGCTCGCGCGCGCCAACTGGTCGATGCCGCCCGATCACGGCGCGGCATCGGTGCGGATCGTGCTGGAAGACGAAGGCCTCACCAAGATCTGGCTCGACGAGCTTGCATCGATGCGGGCGCGGATGCGCGGCGTGCGCGATGCGCTGGCGGCGCATCAGGCGATCGGGTCGGTCAATCTCGCCGCGGTCGGCCAGCAGAACGGACTGTTCTCGGTGCTGCAGCTGACCTCCGAACAGATTGCCGCACTGCGCGCCGACTATGGCGTGTACATGGCGGGATCGGGACGGATCAACATCGCCGGATTCACCGACGCCAATATCCCGCACTTCATCGAAGGGCTGCGCGCGGTCACCGCATAGGCGCACCCCCGATCGGGCGATCAGCCGACCAGTTCCGTCAGCGTCTCGACAGTGAGCACCTGCGGCAGGATGACCGGGTCGCTGCCGGGCTTGTACCACACATACAGTGGTACGCCCGAGCGGCCCTGCGCCTCGAGATAGCGGCTGATCGCGGCATCGCGGCGCGTCCAGTCGCCTTCCAGCACCACCACGCCCGCCTTGCTGAACGCGGCGGCGGTGGCCTCGCGCTGGATCGCGGCGGCTTCGTTGGCCTTGCAGGTGATGCACCAGTCGGCGGTGAAATAAGCGAATACCGGGGTCCCCGCAGCGCGCAGCTGCGCAAGCTTCGCCTCGCTGAACGGCTGGGCGGGAAGGGTGGCACCGGCAGAGGTGCCGGGCGAGGCTGCACTTCCTCCCGTCGGCAGCAGCAGCACGGCCGCGACCGCGCTGGCAAGCGCCGGGGCAAGCGGCAGCCAGCCGCTGCGTCCGGCCTTCTGCCGCGCGCCCAGCCACCACAGCAGCAACGCCAGCAGCATCGCGGCGGCAAGGCCGAAGAGCACGCCGGTGTTGCCCGTCTGCTGGCCCAGCAGCCAGACCAGCGCCAGCCCGGTCAGGAACATCGGCACCGCCATGATGCTGCGGAAGGTGCCCATCCAGGCGCCCGGTCGTGGCAGGCGGTGGCGCAGCGCGGGGATGAAGCCGATCGCGAGGAACGGCAGCGCAAGGCCCAGGCCCAGGCCTGCGAACACCAGCAGCGCGGCAGGCACCGGCAGCACAAGCGCGCTGCCCATCGCCGCGGCCATGAACGGCCCGGTGCAGGGTGTTGCGACGAAGGCCGCGAGCGCGCCGGTCCAGAACGAGCCTGCCGCACCGCCCCTGCCGATGAGGCTCGAGCCTGCAGAAATGCTGCCGAACTCGAACAGTCCGGCCAGGTTGAAGGAAATCGTGGTGACCAGCAGCAACAGGCCCAGGATGATGCGCGGGTCCTGCAGCTGGAATGCCCAGCCGACCTGCTCGCCGCCCGCGCGCAGGATCAGCAGCAGTCCGCCCAGCGCGACGCACACCAGCACGATGCCCGCAGTATAGGCCAGCGCATCGCGCCGCGCACCGCGCTCGTCGCCACCGGCCTTGGCAAGGCTGATCGCCTTCAGGCTGAGGATCGGGAAGACGCAGGGCATGATGTTGAGCAGCAGGCCGCCGAGCAGCGCGCCGCCCAGCGCGGCCGCGAGCAGCGCCAGCATGTCGCCCTCGGGCTCTTCCGCCGGAGCGGCATCGACCCGCGTGCCGCCGGGTGCCACCGCGCCCTTATCGGCCACCAGCTCGAGCCCGAGATGCTCACCGATGCGCAGCACGCCTGCCAGCGGTCCCGCCAATGCGCCGCTCGCCTCGGTCTCGATGATCAGCCGGTCGCCATCGCGGAAAAAAGCTTGGGGCGCGCTGTAGCGCACCACCCGTTCGGTGCTTGCGAAGAAATAGGGCGCCTCGATATCGCCCGCTGCGGGATAGGGGACGGCGATGCGCAGGATCTTGCCGTCGAGCTGATACGTCGCCTTCGATCCCAAAGGCGCAGGCAGGCGCTGGCGCCAGCCGTCGAACCGGGCGCGGGTGTCCTTGCTGGTCGCGCCATCGCCCACGATCAGGCTGGTCGATAGCGTCGCGCTTTCGGGCACGCAGATCTCGTCGGTGCAGGCCAGCCAGTCGGCCTTGACCGAGATTGGCAGGCGGGCGCCGGGGGCCAGGGACGGATCGATGGTCAGCGCCACCAGAGGCGCGTAGGCGCCCTCGAACACATGGTTCATCAGCCCGGCGATGATCAGCGTTTCGGGCACGGGATAGCGCAACTCGCCCGCGCTCACCCCCCTGGGCAGGTTCCAGGTCAGCGTCATGCCCAGCCCGGCATCGCCGGGGTTCAGCCAATAGCCGTGCCAGCCGGACTTGGGGGTCATCGCAAAGGCGAGATCGACGGTGCTTCCCGGCGCGGGCGCGGGGCTTTCGGCGACCAAAGATGCCGCGATGTTGTTGGGGCCGCGCTGCAGCGGTTGCGCGACAAGCTGTGTCGACGCGGCGAGCGGCAACAGGGTCAGCATCACCGCCAGCACGGCTTTCAGGAGGCGCATCGTCATTGGCGGCCGATGTAGTCGCTTTGCGAGCTTTCGCCAATGGGTCAACGGGCCCTTGCCGGGAACCGACCTTGTGGTCGAGGGGTACGCTCCTTGAGCGCTCGGCTTTTCCCCCACCCATTGGCAGATTCATGACCCTCTTGTTCATCTATGTTGGCAGCGCGCTGGGAATATCGTTCCTGTGCTCGCTGCTCGAAGCCTCTTTGCTCACCATCACACCGTCTGCGATCCAGACCGGCAAGACCAACGGCGCACGCTGGGCCGATGGCATGGAGGTGCTCAAGCGCGACGTCGATCGCCCGCTGGCGGCGATCCTGACGCTCAACACGGTGGCGCATACGATGGGCGCGGCAGGCGCAGGCGCCGAATATGCGCGGCTGTTCGGCAATTCGACTCAGGCGATCTTCGCCGCCGCGCTGACGGTGGCGGTGCTGGTCCTGACCGAGATCATCCCCAAGACCATCGGCGCGCGCTATGCGCTGCAGCTTGCGCCCTTTGTCGGGCGGGTGCTGCCGGTGATGATCCGCCTGCTCGCGCCCTTGGTCTGGTTTTCGCAGCAGCTGACCCGGCTGATCACCTTCGGCCAGGCCGCGCACGCTCCCAAGCACCGCGAAGAGCTGATGGCGGTCGCGCGGATGGGGAGCGATTCAGGCCAGCTGCACCGGCAGGAGAGCGAGGTGCTGCACAATCTGCTGCAGCTGGGTGAGGTCAAGACCTGGGACATCATGACCCCGCGCACGGTGGTGTTCGGGCTGCCGAAGACCACGCCGCTGGCCGAATTCGTGGGCGAGGTGCGCGACAAGCCTTTCACCCGCATCCCGATTTCGGATACCGACCCTGCCGATGTCATCGGCTTCGTCCTCAAGGGCGAGGTGCTGATGCACATCATCGAGCAGGGCGATCGGGCGCGGCAGGGTGAGGCCACGCTCGACAGCCTGATCCGGCCGATGACCAGCACGCTGGGCACGGTGCCCGTGGACCGGTTGTTTCAACGGTTCATCGAGGAGAACCACCACATCATGCTGGTGGTCGACGAATATGGTTCGGCGCAGGGCATCGTCACGCTGGAGGATGTGGTCGAGACCATCTTCGGGCTCGAGATCATCGACGAAGTCGACAAGATCCCCGACATGCAGGCCTATGCCCGCGACATGTGGAAGGCGCGCGCGAGGCGGATCGGGATCGACGCCACGGCAGACTGATGGGTCAGCGCTGGTCGTAGGGGCTCAGGCCCTTGCCTAGCCGGTTTTCGCCCAGCGGGATCGGATCGCGGCTCCAGTTGGCGACGAACCAGGTGTTGCGCTCGACGCCTGGCGCCAGGCTTGCGTCATTGCCGAAGATCTGCAGGCCAGCCGAGGAATAGCTGCGGCCCTCGGCGGCCACAGCGATGAACGCCGACCAGTTTTCCTTGCTCTGCCCCTGCACGAAGATGTTGCGGGTGATCTCGCCGCTCGCGCCGCCGGGCAGGTCGATCATGTAGTTGCTGCCATTGCCGCGGCTGTCGTCGAAGCTCGAATCGGTGATGCTGACGCGGGCTGCGCGGCTTTTGACATAGTGCCCGCCCTGGCCCTTTTCGAAGCGCGAGCGGGTGACGGTGAGCGAGCCGTAATCGCCGATATAGAGCGAATGCGCGCAGTCCGATGCGCACAGGCCGAGCCCCGAGAACGTGCTCTTGTCGATGACGATGCGGCCGCCGGGGTTTTGCGCCGAAAGGATGCCCTGCTGGCTGTCGCGGAACAGGCTGTTGACGACGGTCAGGTCACCCCATTCGAGCCGGATGCCTGCGCCGTTCTCGTCCGGCACGGCAATGTTCTGGAAGATCAGGCCCTCGACGCGCGCGCTGCGGCCGCGCAGCACCAGGGTCGCCTTGCCCTCGCACACGCCGCCATCGAAGATTGCACTGCCCGGCGTGACCGCGCGATAGGTGATGTTGCCCGCTTCCTGCACCACGCAGTCGCGCCAGATGCCGGGCTGTACCTCGATCGTCCCGGTGCCTCCGCCGATCTTGCCAACAGCATCGGCGAGCGAGCGATATGCCTTGCCGGTCTCGGCGATGCGATAGGGTGTGGGGCGTCCCTGCTGCGCGGAGAGCGGGACGGCGATGCTGGCGAGCAGCGCGACGAGCAGGAGGATGCGAAAGAAGGTCATGCCGCGGAAAATAGCACAGCGGCACAAAAACGCGCGGATTTAGAGGGTTAACGTAAGGCCCGTCCCGTCACGGGACAGGCCCGGGCGCATCCGTTACCGGCGCACTCTTGCGCTTGCGGCCGTAGACCAGATCGAACAGCGGCGATGCCATGAAGGTCGTGACGATCGCCATGATCACCAGCATCGAAAACAGCGCCGGACCGATGATGCCGCGCTGCAGGCCGATGTTGATGATGATCAGCTCCATCATGCCGCGCGCATTCATCAACGCGCCGATCGCCATGGCGGTCGCATTGTCCTGCCCGGTCAGCCGCGCGGCGACATAGCAGGCGACCCCCTTGGCGAGGATCGATGCGGCAAGGATCCCCATCGCGATCGCCAGCAGCTCGGCATTGTTGACCACGGTCAGCTGGGTGTTGAGCCCCGAATAGGCAAAGAACATCGGGATCAGCAGCACCATCACAATCGGCTCGAGCTGGCGCTGGACATCGTTGGCGAGCAGCCCGCGCGGCATGCAGATGCCCAGGATGAATCCGCCCAGCACCGCGTGGATGCCGATGAAGTCCATCGCGAATGCGGCCATCATGAACAGCACGAACACCACCGCCAGCATCGAATGCGTGACCTTGCCATCGCGCTCGGCGATCCGGCCCAGAGGCGCGAGCAGCCGCCGCCCGTAGATCAGCATGAACGCGGCAAACGCCGCGCCGCCGGCGATCGCCTTGATCGCGACGCCCGGGCCATCGCCGAAGCTCGCCAGCACGATGGCGAGCACCGTCCACGCGGCGGCATCGTCGATCGCGCCGGCTGACAGCGTCAGGCTGCCCAGCCGTGTATCGGTGAGCCCGCGTTCGTGAATGATCCGCGCGAGCATGGGAAAGGCGGTGATCGCGATGCACGCGCCCAGGAATAGCGTTGCCTGGAACTGGTTGACGTCGCTGGCGAACAGCCCGGGCACCCGTTGCAGCATCGGGGCGAGCACGACGGCGACCAGGAACGGGACCGCCATGCCGGTGAAGGATACCGCAGCGGCGCTGCCCATTTGCGCGCGGAAGTGATCAGAGCGAAAGCCCAGCCCGACGATGAACATGTACAGCCCGACGCCCAGCTGCGCGCAGACGAACAGCACGTCGCGGGTTTCTGCTGGGAACAGCGCGGCCTGCACGTCGGGAAGGACATATCCGAACAGCGAGGGGCCGAGCACCACGCCCGCCATCATCTCGCCGACCACCTGGGGCTGGCCCAGCCACCGGCGAACCGCATAGCCGATCACCCTGCAGGTGGCGATGATCAGCGCCATCTGCAGGAAGAAATACGCGCTGAGCTCCGATGGTGTCACGCGTTACAGGCCCCTTGGGGGACTGCCGCAGCGCCAGTCCCGGCGGGATGTTGCGGTTTAGTGCGCGGGAGT
Source organism: Blastomonas sp. RAC04 (assembly GCF_001713435.1). Taxonomy (NCBI): domain Bacteria; kingdom Pseudomonadati; phylum Pseudomonadota; class Alphaproteobacteria; order Sphingomonadales; family Blastomonadaceae; genus Blastomonas; species Blastomonas sp. RAC04. The sequence goes on along the minus strand of NZ_CP016460.1, from coordinate 2,503,039 downwards.
CAACACATCCGCACCGATCCCGACCGGTCAGTCCAGATTGGGACGCAGCCAGCGGCGGGCGGTGTCCATGTCGACCCCGCGCCTGTGGGCATAATCGGTGAGCTGATCCTCACCGATCCGCGCCACGCCGAAATAGGCCGAGTCCGGATGACCGAAATAGAAGCCGCTGACCGCCGCGGTCGGCAGCATCGCAAAGCTTTCGGTCAGCGTGATGCCGGTCGCATCGGTGGCCTTGAGCATCTCGAACAGCGCAGGCTTGGCGCTGTGGTCGGGGCAGGCGGGATAGCCCGGCGCGGGGCGGATGCCGCGATACTGCTCCTTGATCAGCGCCTCGTTGGTCAGCTGCTCGCCTGCCGCATAGCCCCACAGGGTGGTGCGCACGTGCTGGTGCAGGCGTTCGGCAAAGGCTTCGGCGAGGCGGTCGGCCAGCGCTTTCAGCAGGATGTCGTTGTAATCGTCGTGATTGGCCTGGAACTTTGCCAGCTGCTCGTCGATGCCATGCCCTGCGGTGACCGCAAAGCCGCCGATCCAGTCACCCGCGGTGTCGATGAAGTCTGCAAGGCACATGTTCGCCCGGCCCTCGCGCTTGGCAATCTGCTGGCGCAGGAACGGCATGCGGATTTCCTCGCCGCCGGCATGGATGAAGACATCGTCGCCATCGCGCTGGCACGGCCACAGCCCGACCACGCCCTTCGCGGTGAGCCATTTCTCTTCGATGATCTGGTCGAGCATCGCATTGGCATCGGCGAACAAGGACGTCGCGCTCTCGCCGACCACTTCGTCGGTGAGGATTGCGGGGAAGTTGCCCGCCAGCTCCCACGCACGGAAGAATGGCGTCCAGTCGATGCATTCGCGAAGGTCCGCAAGGTCCCAGTCCTCGAACACGTGGAGGCCAGGCTGCACCGGCGCAGGCGGCTTCTGGCTCATGTCGGCGACAAAGCCGTTGGCGCGCGCGACCTCGAGCGGGGCGAGCTCGTTCTGCCCCTTGTTGGCGCGGGCGATGCGGACGGCCTCGTATTCCTCGGCGACCTTGAGCACGAAGGGATCGCGGTTGGTCTGGCTGACCAGGTTCGAGGCGACGCCGACCGCGCGGCTGGCATCGAGCACGTGGATCACCGGGCCCTCATACGCTGGAGCGATCCTGAGCGCGGTGTGGACCTTGGAAGTGGTGGCCCCGCCGATCATCAGCGGCATGGTCATGCCCGCCTTCTGCATTTCCTCGGCCACGGTCACCATCTCGTCGAGCGAGGGGGTGATCAGGCCGGACAGGCCGATGATGTCGGCCTTGTTGTCGTTGGCGGCCTTGAGGATGTCGTGCCAGGGCACCATCACGCCCAGATCGACGACCTCATAGCCGTTGCACTGCAGCACTACGCCGACGATGTTCTTGCCGATATCGTGCACATCGCCCTTCACGGTCGCCATGATGATCCGGCCCTTGCCCTTGGCATTGGGGTCCTTCTCGGCCTCGATATAGGGGAACAGGTGCGCGACCGCCTTCTTCATCACGCGTGCGGATTTGACCACCTGCGGCAGGAACATCTTGCCCTCGCCGAACAGGTCGCCGACCACGTTCATCCCGTCCATCAGCGGACCTTCGATCACCTCGATCGGGCGGGTCGCTTCAAGCCGCGCTTCCTCGGTATCCTCGACGATATGCGCGTCGATGCCCTTGACGAGCGCATACTCCAGCCGCTTGACCACCGGCCAGCTGCGCCATTCGGCGGCCTGCTTCTCGGCGCGCTCGTCCTTGCCGCGGAAGGATTCGGCCAGCGTGATCAGCCGCTCGGTCGAATCCTCGCGCCTGTCCCAGATCACATCCTCGCACGCTTCGCGCAGCTCAGGATTGATGTCGTCATAGATGTCGAGCTGCCCTGCGTTGACGATGCCCATGTCCATGCCTGCCTTGATGGCGTGGTAGAGGAACACGCTGTGCATCGCGCGGCGCACCGGCTCGTTGCCACGGAAGCTGAACGACAGGTTGGAGACGCCGCCCGAGATATGGACATGCGGGCAACGCTTCTTAATCTCGGTGCACGCCTCGATGAAGTCGATGGCATAGCGGCGATGCTCGTCGATGCCGGTGGCGACCGCGAAGATGTTGGGGTCGAAGATGATGTCTTCGGGCGGAAAACCGATCCCGGTGAGCAACTTGTACGCGCGCTCGCAGATCTCGACCTTGCGCTCCTTGGTGTCGGCCTGCCCGACCTCGTCGAACGCCATCACGACCACGGCCGCGCCGTAATCCATGCAGATGCGCGCGTGGCGCAGGAACTCTTCCTCGCCTTCCTTCATGCTGATCGAGTTGACGATCGGCTTGCCCGAAACGCACTTCAGCCCCGCCTCGATCACCGACCATTTCGACGAATCGATCATGAACGGCACGCGCGCGATATCGGGCTCGGCGGCGATCAGCTTGAGATAGCGGGTCATCGCGGCGTGCGCGTCGAGCAAGCCTTCGTCCATGTTGATGTCGACGACCTGCGCGCCGTTCTCCACCTGCTGGCGCGCGACATCGACCGCCTCTTCATAGCGGTCTTCCATGATCAGCTTCTTGAACTTGGCAGAGCCGGTAACGTTGGTGCGCTCGCCGATGTTGACGAACTGGGCGGTGGACTGGGTCATTTTTTCTCAATTCTCTCCCCTCCCGCTTGCGGGAGGGGGTAGGGGGTGGGCGCGGCTACGAAACTTCGGGCAGGTTCAGGCCCACCCCGGCCTCGCCTGCGGCGCGGCCTACCCCTCCCGCAGGCGGGAGGGGAGAAGTCTGGATCAAGCCGCCATCGTGAACGGCTCCAGCCCGGCGAGGCGCGTCTGCACCGGCGGGGTGGGGATGGCACGCGGCTGCGCATCGGCAACCGCGCGCGCGATTGCGCCGATATGCGCAGGGGTGGTGCCGCAGCAGCCGCCGACGATGTTGATCAGGCCGTCGTCGAGCCACTGCTTGATCAGCTCTGCGGTCTGTTCGGGCAGCTCGTCATACTGGCCAAGATCATTGGGCAGCCCGGCATTGGGATAGGCCATCACCAAAGTATCGGCCTGCCGCGCCAGCGCCGCCAGATGCGGGCGCAGAAGGTCGGCGCCGAACGAGCAGTTGAGCCCGATGGTCAGCGGCTTGATGTGCCGCACCGCGTGCCAGAACGCCTCGACGGTGTGGCCGGACAGGTTGCGCCCGGCCATGTCGGTGATCGTCATCGAGATCATGATCGGCACTTCGCGCCCGGCAGCCTGCGCCGCATCGCGCGCGGCCATCGCGGCGGCCTTGGCGTTCAGCGTGTCGAAGATCGTCTCGATCAGGATGAAGTCGACCCCGCCTTCGACCAGCGCGTCGCACTGTTCGCGATAGACATCGCGCATGGTATCGAAATCGACCTCGCGATAGCCCGGATCGTTGACGTCCGGCGACAGCGACAGCGTCTTGTTCGTCGGGCCGATCGCACCTGCCACAAAGCGGGGCTTGCCGTCACGGGCATACGCCGCATTGGCTTCCTCGCGCGCGACACGGGCGGATTCTAGATTGATCTCGCGCACCAGATGTTCCGCGCCATAATCGGCCTGGCTGATGCGGTTGGCGCTGAAGGTGTTGGTCTCGATGATATCCGATCCTGCATCCAGATAGGCGCGGTGGATTCCCGCGATCACCGGAGGACAGGTGAGCGCGAGGATATCGTTGTTGCCCTTCTGGTCGTGCGTGAACTCCAGATTGCCCCGGAAATCCTGCTCGGTCAGCTTGGCCGCCTGGATTGCGGTGCCATAGCCGCCGTCGAGCATCATGATGCGGGTGGCGGCGATCGACTTGAGGTGTTCGGCGGGGGTCACGCGGCATTCTCCTGGAGAACCGGAGCCGCCTGTGCGTGCCGGTTGGCGCGCAGGCCAAGCAGGTGGCAGATCGCAAAGCTGAGCTCGGCCCGGTTGAGGGTGTAGAAATGGAAGTGGCGCACACCGCCCGAATAGAGCCGGCGGCACAGTTCGGCGGCCACCGTGGCAGCAACCAGCTGGCGGGTGGTGGGGTGATCGTCCAGCCCTTCGAACAGGTCGTTCATCCATTGCGGGATGGCGGTGCCGCACATTCCCGCGATCTTGCGGGTGGTGGCGACATTGCTGACCGGCAGGATGCCCGGCAGGATCGGCTTGGTAATGCCGGCCTTGGTATAGGCATCGCGAAAGCGGAAGAACGCTTCGGGCGAGAAGAAGAACTGGCTGATCGCCTGGTCCGCGCCCGCATCGATCTTGCGCTTGAGATTGTCGATGTCGCTGTCGGCACAATCGGCATCGGGATGGGTTTCAGGGTAAGCCGCGACCGAAATCTCGAACGGCGCGACTTTCTTGAGGCCGGTGACCAGCTCTGCGGCATTGGCATAGCCGCCCGGATGGGGGCTGAACTTCTCGCCCGCACGCGGCGGATCACCGCGCAGCGCGACGATGTGGCGCACGCCCGCGTTCCAGTAGTTCTGCGCGATCTCGTCGATCTCGTCTCGAGTCGCATCGACGCAGGTCAGATGCGCTGCGGCGGGAATCGCGGTTTCGGCCGCAATCCGCGCGACGGTGGCGTGGGTGCGCTCGCGGGTCGACCCGCCCGCGCCATAGGTCACCGAGACGAACTTGGGCTTGAGCGGCGCCAGCGTGGTCAGCGTGTCCCACAAGGTCTCTTCCATCTTCTCGGTCTTGGGCGGGAAGAACTCGAAGCTCACCTCGACATCGCCGGCCAGCCCTGCGAACAGCGGGGTACCAAGCGCCTCGCGCGCTTCAGCCAGTTGTTTGAGCGACAGGGTCATGCAGCAGCCTTTCTGGGCGTTTGTTGTTTTTGCGGGTGGAGGGAGGCGGGCGGCGCCTTGCCATGCCGCACCCCCAGCCAGATTTTCACGGTGAGCGCGCCGCCCGAAAGGCTGCGCGTCTCGATAAGGTCGATCCCGGCACCGGCAAGCATCGTGGCGATCTGGTCGTCGCCGAAGCCGAGCCGCGCATGCGCGTCCCGTTCGCGCAACTCCTCCAGCGCATGCGGGGCAAAATCGACGATGGCGATGCGCGCGCCGGGTGCTGCCACCCGGCCTGCCTCGTCGATCACCCCTTGCGGGTTCTGCGCATAATGCAGCACCTGGTGCAGCAGGATCGTGTCGAAGCCTTGGTCGATCAGCGGCAGCGCGTAGAAATCCGCCTGCACCAGATCGACCTGTTCGGTGGCGTGATGCTGCAGCTTGGCGCGCGCCAGCCGCAGCATTTCAGGGCTGCGATCGAGCGCGGTGCTGTGTTCGGCGCTGTCGGCGAACAGCTCGATCATCCGCCCGGTGCCGGTGCCGATATCTAGCAGACGCCCCAACGGCTGGTCGCGAATCATATCCGCCAGCGCGGCTTCGACATCGGCCTCGGGCAGGTGCAGCGACCGGATGGCATCCCATTGCCCGGCATGCTGCGCGAAGAAATCGGCCGCACGCTGCTCGCGGATGGCGCGAATCGCATCCAGCTGCGCCCGGTCGGCGGCGTGTTGCGCGCTCAGCACCGGACCGACGGCATCGTCGTGGCGCAGGAAGGCATCGAGCAGGCTGGCAGCCTTGTGGTTCAGCCGCGGCAGCGCAGGGCGCAGGAACACCCAGCTGCCTTCCTTGTGCCGCTCGGCAAGCCCAGCCTCTGCCAGAATGCGCACATGGCGAGAAACCCGCGGCTGGCTCTGGTCCAGCACTGCCGCAAGCTCCCCAACCGAAAGCTCCATCAGCTGCAACAGCAGCATGATGCGCAAACGGCTGTCGTCGGCCAAAGCCTTGAAGAGCAGCGTCATATCCATGAAAGGGCATATAAAGAATTCTTTATATGTGGTCAATGCGGCATATTGCCCGGCGTGGGCAGCTGCCGGAAAAGCCGCGTGGCCCGTGCGATTTGTAAGCTTGTGTCTCTGTTTGGCGACTTTCCCAACCAAAGTGATTGCAAAGGCGAAAAACTGGCGCTAGATGCGCCGGTCCGACAGTGGGGGCTTGTCTGAAGCTTGTCGGCACAATTGTGACGTGTTTAACTCCTTTTGGGCTGGTGATCAGCCAATTAGAACAGGACGGAAGTTCAAGATGAAGACCATTTTTTCGATCGCATCGGTTGCCGCTCTCTCGCTGGCCCTGGCTGCTTGCGGCGCAGAAAACACCGAAGAAGCTGCCACCGCAGAAGCAACCGCTGAAGAAGCTGCTGATGCCGGCATGGAAGCTGCTGAAGCTGCTGGCGACGCCGCTGCTGAAGCAACCGAAGCTGCTGGTGAAGCCACCGAAGCTGCTGCTGAAGGCGCTGTGAACGCTGCTGAAGCTGGCGCTGACGAAGCTGCTGCTGCTGCTGGCGAAGCCAAGGACGCTGCTGCGGCCGCTGGTGAAGCTGCCAAGAAGGCTGCTGAATAAGCCATGCATCGCTTCTTCGGAAGCATGCTGAAGATACTGGCCGTCAGCGTTAGCGCGCTGGCGGCCATGTCTTGTGGGGCAGCGGACAATGATCCGGGCCCCGGCGGTGTCACGGTGGGCGAGGCCCGCGCGCTGGACGAAGCCGCCGAAATGCTCGACGAGCGCAATGCCGATCCCGCTGCTGCCTCCGCGCAGCAAGGCGCAGCGCAGGACGCGCCCGCGCAATAGCAGGTTTCGCCTCGGTCGGCCTGCCGCTATCAAGCCGGGCATGACCGACACATCCTCCCCCATGACCTATGCGCGCTATCTCGCGCTCGATTCGCTGCTCGATTGCCAGCAGCCCCAGTCGTCCGAGGACGACGAGATGCTGTTCATCATCATCCACCAGACCAAGGAACTGTGGCTCAAGCAGATCATCCGCGAGCTGCGGATGGCGAATGCCCAGGTGGCTTCGGGCGCGCTGATCCCGGCGTACAAGGGGCTGGCACGGGTCAGCCGCATCCAGGCGGTGATGACGTTGAGCTGGGATATCCTCTCGACGATGACGCCAAGCGACTATACCCGCTTCCGCAACGTGCTGGGCCCCAGCTCGGGCTTCCAGTCGGACCAGTTCCGCACGGTCGAATATCTGCTCGGCCTCAAGGACAAGGCGTTCCTCAAGTTTCAGGACGACCGGCCCGAGGCGCAGGCGGCGATGGCCGAGGCGCTGGCCAGCCCCAGCCTGTGGGACAACGCGATCGCGGCCGCCGCGCGCGCCGGCTTTGCCATCCCGGCAGAGGTGCTGGAGCGCGATTTCAGCCAGGCCTATGCGCCGCATACCGCAGTCGAGGACGCCTTCGTCCAGGTCTATGCCGATCCCGAGCGCCACTGGGATCTGTACCAGCTTGCCGAGAAGCTGGTCGATCTCGACGATGCGATGGCCGCCTGGCGGCACAAGCACGTGCTGACCGTCGAGCGGATCATCGGCATGAAGCGCGGCACTGGCGGCACCGCGGGCGCGGCCTATCTGCACAGTACGCTGGGCAAGAAGGCGTTTCCGGAACTGTGGTCGCTGCGCACGCGGCTATAGCCTTAGCTTTGCGAATTCCTCTTTCGTCATTCCCGCGAACGCGGGAATACCGCTTTCTTGGCCGACGTCGACGCAGTAGCGGGACCCCCGCGTGCGCGGGGGTGACGAATCAGGAGGGCACGAGTGCAACTTGGCGGGACAGCGGGTTCCCTGGCGCTGCAAACCGCACTAGGGCTATGCCATGACCACCGCCCCGCTCCCCGATACCGAAACACGCGGCCTGCTGGCGCTGCTGCCCGCTGCGGCGCGACCCTATGCGCTGCTGGCGCGGTTCGACCGGCCGATCGGCTGGTGGCTGCTCTATTGGCCTTGCCCGTTCGCGCTGGCGCTGTCGGGCGGGCTGCGCACGCATTGGCCACTGGTGCTGTGGATGCTGCTCGGCGCGATCGCGATGCGCGGCGCAGGCTGCGTCTACAACGATATCGTCGACCGCGATCTCGACGCGCAGGTGGCGCGCACCCGCGGGCGCCCGCTGGCGAGCGGCGCGGTGAGCCTCAAGGCCGCCTGGGGCTGGCTGCTGGCGCTGTGCGCGATCGGGCTGGTGGTGCTGGTCCAGCTCAACCTGCTTTCGGCGCTGATCGCGATCGGCTCGCTGGCGCTGGTCGCGGCCTATCCGTTCATGAAGCGGATCACGTGGTGGCCGCAGGCCTGGCTCGGGCTGGTGTTCAGCTGGGGCGCGCTCGTCGCCTGGGCGGCGGTGGACGATGCGCTGCCGCTGCCTGCGTTCCTGCTCTATTTCGGCTGCGTCGCCTGGGTCATCGGCTATGACACCATCTACGCGCTGCAGGATGTCGAGGACGATGCACTGGTCGGCATCCGTTCGAGCGCGCGCGCAATGGGCGCTGCCGTCAGGCCTGGCGTCGCGCTGTTCTATGCGCTGACCCTGGGCCTGTGGGCAGCGGCGATCTGGCAGGTCCGCCCCGATGTGCTGGCGCTCGCCGCGCTGGCGCCCGTCGCGCTGCACCTTTGCTGGCAGGTCGTCGCGCTCAAGCCCGCCGATCCGCAGGACCCGCTGACCAAGTTCCGCAGCAACCGCGATGCCGGGCTGCTGGCCTTTCTGGCCTTTGCGACGGTGGGGCTGGCGGGGTAGCATCATGACCTGCAAGGTAATGGTTTAGCCTATCTCTCCCCGCTAGGATCGCGGCCATGCCACAGGATACCCGCACATCCGAGCCCGCCGGGCAACAGCTGCGCCAATGGCGCGAGCGCCGCCGCCTCAGCCAGTTGCAACTGGCGCTGGAGGTGGAGATGTCCACCCGGCATCTCAGTTTCGTCGAAACCGGGCGTGCCCAGCCCAGCCGCGACATGATCATCCGTCTCGCCGACTATCTCGATATCCCGCTGCGCGCGCGCAACCAGATCCTGCTGTCAGCAGGGCTGGCGCCCGAGTTCGAGGAGACAGGCCTTTCCGCGCCCGAAATGGCCGAGGCACTGGCGGCGGTCGAGCATCTGCTCAAGGCGCACGAGCCGTTTCCCGCGCTGGCGGTGGATCGGCACTGGAACATGGTGGCGGCCAATGGCGCGCTGGCGCTGCTGACCGAGCAGATCGCGCCGCACCTTCTGGTGCCGCCGGTCAACGTGCTGCGGCTGGCGCTCCACCCCGATGGTCTGGCGCCGCAGATCGTCAATTACGAGCAATGGCGCAGCTACATCCTCCACCGGCTCGACCGCGATATCGAGCTAACCGCCGATGCAGCGCTCAGCCTGCTGCGCGATGAGCTGGCGGGCTATCCGGGGTCGGCAAACGACAATGCCCCTGCCGGGCGCGCGCCGATCGCGCTGCCGCTGGTGATCGATACGGTGGCGGGCAGGCTGTCCTTCATGACCACGGTGACGATCTTCGGCACGCCGCGCGACATCACGCTGTCGGAACTCGCGCTTGAGACGTTCTTTCCCGCCGACGCGCGCACCATGCAGGTGCTGCGCTCGCTGGGTGGAGCCTGACATCAGCGGTGTTAGGGGGGAAGGGCAGGGCGGTGCGAGACCTGTGAAGCGACCGCCCTGCCTATCTTTGAAGACGACTGTGCTCTTGCCGATGCAGACCCTGTGCCAGTCCGATCATTGCAAGCGCTGTCATAGGGTTAGATGGTTAACGAAAGCTTCGAGTTGTAATCGGGTGTAAAATATCCCGACAAGGCGATCATGGTTAGCAAAACCCTAAATCTGCGCCGACCGCTGCCGTTCATGGTCTGGACCACGATATTCCAGCGAAGGAGTTGCAGCAATGATCGGATTACTGGCGCAAAAGGGACTTGGCCTGTTCACACGCAGCGCCGCGCAGCCTTCGCCGGACCGTGACCGGCTGATCGGACTGCTCGACATGCTGGTCGATCAATGCGACCGCGAGGCCGACCTGATCGACGATGCGACGCTGCTGCCCGATCGCTATTACTCTGTAGCCCGCGCCGCCGTGCAGGGGCATTACCGGATCGAGCCCGAGCGCATTGCCGAACGCCTGCTGCGCCACTGAGCGCAGGCCGCTTGCCCAGGCTATCGTTTTCGCGCTTGGCAGCACCGGTTTGATCGGCGATGACAGGGGCCATGGCTGACCAGATATCTCCGGCGTCCGAACGCGAAACCCCGACCATCGATCCGCGCACCGGCGAACCCCTGCCCGAGGCGACGCCTGCAGCAACCATCATCGTGTTCCGGCAATTGCCCGGGGGCGGGGCGCCTGAACTGCTGATGGTCGAACGCTCGGCGCAGATGGTGTTCGCAGGAGGCGCCGTGGTGTTTCCCGGCGGCCGGGTTGATCCCGACGACCACGCGCTCGCCGCCACGATGGACCATGCGCTCGAGCCCGACGATGCCGCCGCACGGATCGCGGCCATTCGCGAGACGATCGAGGAAACCGGGCTGGGCCTGGGCTTCGTAGATCCGCCCGAGCGCGATGCGCTGGCCAGCGCGCGCGCGGCGATGCACGGCGGCGCCGTGTTCTCGGACGTGGTGCGCACCGCCGGATGGCAGTTCGATCTGTCCGCGCTTACCCCGTTCACCCGCTGGCGGCCGCCGTTCAACAGGCACCGCGTTTTCGACACGCGATTCTTCATCGCGCAGTGCGATGGGCATGATCACATCATCGAAGTAGACGAGACCGAGAACCGGCACCTGTTCTGGGCAACTGCAGCCGAGGCGCTGGCCATGGCGCAAGAGGGCAAGGTCAAACTCATCTTCCCGACGCGGCGCAATCTGGAACGGCTGGCGCAGTTCGGCAGCATCGGCGAGGCGCTGGACCATATCGCCCGTTACCCATCGCAGATGATCATGCCCTATATCGAGGATCGCGACGGCCAGCCGCATCTGTGCATCGACGAGGATCTGGGCTATCCGGTGACCAGCGAGCCGATCACCAGCGCGATGCGCGGCTGATCCTTTTCCGGCGTGCCCGTAAAAAGCCGCGCGCAAGGGGAACCCCGGCGCGGCCGGCCGCGTAACCCGTTCATCCCAACCGGAGATGAACAATGTTGCAATATGCCCTTATCTTCCTGATCGTCGCGATTGTCGCCGGCGTTCTGGGTTTTGGCGGAATTGCCGGCGCGTCTGCCGGGATTGCCAAGATCCTGTTCTTCCTGTTCCTGCTGTTCCTGGTGATCAGCCTGGTCATGCATCTGGTGCGCGGTCGAGCGTAACGCCGCAGACGCAAGGCAGACACAAAAAAGGCCCGGAGCGATCCGGGCCTTTTTCGTATCGAAAGCCTGCGATGCACAATCAGTCGATGGCGCGCTCGGCAGCCTTGCCGACGGATTCGACGTCACGGCCGGCACCCTTGACGGTGTTGCAGGCAGACAGCAGCGTCACGACGAGTCCGGCGGCGACGATCATGCGATAGGAGCGGGTGCGATTCATGGTCGGTAATCCTTCGTTTTCAATAACCTGATGCCGTTTGCGGGCGGCATGACCCGGCTATCTACGCTGTGGCGGCCAGAAGGTTGCGCACAAATAAAACGGAACCATCCCGCAGGCGGCGGGTTGTTGGAAGAGTGGGATGCGGACAGGCGCGCTGAGACAATGCGCTGCCCGACACCCTTTTTCCACGGACCAATCACGCTGCTTTGGGGGCAGCTATCGAGAGGCGCAAGCGATGACAATCAAACCGGACCACAGCACGACTGACGAAACCGCCGAGCAGGTTGCTCCGGAGGCCATCGTGCCGTTGGACGATGCAACCTTCAAGCAGCGCCTTGCTGCCACCATTCCGCATCTTCGCGCTTTCGGTTACAGCCTGTGCGGCAAGATGGATCTGGCCGACGATCTGGTTCAGGACACGATGCTGAAGGCATGGGCAGCGCGTGCGAGGTTTCGTCCCGATACCTCGATGCGTGCCTGGACCTTCGTGATCCTGCGCAACTGCTATATCTCGCAGATGCGCCGCAACAAGTTCACCGCGCCTTATGATGAAGGTGTTGCCGAGCGCACCCTGACGTCCAACTCGGATCAGCAGGCGCCGCTCCACCTCGAAGACGTGCGCATGGCACTGATGCAGCTGGGTGCCGACCAGCGCGAGGCGATCATTCTCGTGGGCGCCGGCGGCTTCTCCTATGAGGAAGCGGCAGAAATCTGCGATTGCGCGGTCGGCACGATGAAGAGCCGGGTCTCGCGTGCGCGCGCCGCCCTGGTTGCGATGCTCGATGGAGATTCACCCATCGGCACGCGTCGCCAGCGCAATTCGGCTGATGAAGCGATGAGCGACATCCTGGGCACTCTCGACCGGTTGAGCGAGGGCGTTACGGCGCTTGCAGCTTGACCCTCTCGATCCGGCGCAGTGCCGGAACCCATCGTCGCGGCGGCGGTGGGAGGTTGCAACCAAGGACGCCGACAGGCGTCCTCTTTTTACAAAGCGGCCATACCGGCCGGAACGGGAAGTGAAGAAAGTGCGCGGTGTCAATTCCCTGGAACGTCTGGAGGAACCCGCCATGCATACATCTGGTTTTGATCCGCTCGTGATGCGCCAGGCGCGGATCGGTCGCAGCCTGCGCGAGGTCTATGACTGTGTCACCGACACCCCGCTGCCCGACCAGTTCGATGCGTTGCTCGCCCAGCTCGACAAGATAAACCTGGGCGGCGGATCTCGCTGAACCCAGCGTGCCGTCTGAAGAAATCACGACCGCCCGTCCTCGCCTGAGGTCGGGCGGTTTTTCGTGATCTCTCGCAGCGAATTTCGTGCGCAAAAAAAGGGCCGCGATCCGGTGTGGATCGCGGCCCTGTTTTGCGTGGCTCTGTGCAGGCTGATCAGCTGATCAGCGCACGCAGCATCCAGGCGTTTTCTTCGTGCTTACCTATGCGTGCGGTCAGCAAATCGGCGGTGAACACGTCGTCTGCGTCTTCGGCAACTTCCACAAAGTCGCGCATCCGCTTGGCGATCGCTTCATTGTCGGCGATCAGACCCTTGAGCATGGCGTCCGCCTGGTGCGGGGTTTCGCTCGAATCGACGATCGACAGCTTGGTGTAATCGCCGAACGAAGCAGGAGCGATCTCGCCCAGCGCGCGGACGCGCTCTGCGATCACGTCGGCAGCGGCGTGGAGGTCTTCATACTGCTCTTCGGTCAGCTTGTGCACGCTGTAGAACGCCGGGCCGACGATGTTCCAGTGAACGCCAAGCGTCTTGAGATAGAGCGAATAGGTATCGGCCAGGCCGTGCTGGAGCGCCTTGGCGACTTCCTTGCGGTCGTTGGCTTCAATGCCGGTGTTGACGGTGTCAGTCTTGGTCTTGGCTTTGGTCGCCATGTCATGTCCTCCTGTTGTGGATGCAGCAAAGGGCGGTCGCGCACAAAGACGTGACCTTTCCTGAGTGCCTACGCACTGCCCGACCCCCGGTTCCGCATACTTTGCCGGGATCTGCCGCCTGCAGGCAGGTGATCACGCGGACTCTTGACAGAAGGTTACAAATAGAAGCTAGATAGCGCAGGAGTGGGGCCATGAACGATGAACTGCAACCAACTGGCGTGAAACAGAAATCCGATCAGGCGCCGCCGCTTGCATTGGTTGGCTGGACGCATCTGGACATGCCGAACGGAATTGATCTGAGGGTGGAGTGCGCCAGGTCGCGCATCGCGCTCGACAATGATCTGATCGAGCAGCAGGATATCGTGATGACACGCAACCAGGCGTTGCTGCTGGCGCGCTATCTGCTCAAGGTCACCGGCCAGACGCTGCCCGAAGAGGCCAGGCCGACCTTCTGGGCGCGGGTCAAGTCGGTGCTCACCCCGGCAAAGGCGTCGGTACGCGGCACGCCGCGCCACTGGGCATCCTGAGGCCCACACCGTTCGCGCTTGAATTGCCCCCAACACCGATCTACCGGGCACAGCCATGGGACATCTGCGTATCCTTGTGAACCGCATCATGCCGGCCCTGCTGCTGGCGATGCTGTTCGGCGCGCTCGCGCCGCAGGGGTTCATGCCGCGCTTCGGGCCGGACGGGCTGACGATCGAACTGTGCTCGGGCCTTGGCAACAAGGCTGCGACCATTGCCCGCGATGATCCGCGCTATCAGGATTATCTGAAGCTGCACGCAGCAAGCAGCGCAGAGCCGGTCCACGATCAGGGCGACGAAGGCTACAATCCGATGCCGCCCTGCGCCTTTGCCGGCATCGCGATGCTGGCGGTTCCTGCCGAAGCGGCGGCGCTGCCGCTGATGCTCGCGACCCGAGATGTTCCGCCCGCGCTGCACCACAGCCTGCTGCGCGCTCGGCACCATGCCGGCACGCCGCCTGCCACCGGGCCTCCTTCGCTCACCTGAACCTCGCAAATCTGCTGCAGCGCTGAGCCAGCGCGCCGGATGACCCGGCGTGCCGATGGCGCTGCGGCTCATCCTTTCCCCGTTCAGGGACGATCATATCCATGAAAAACACTGCAATTCTGCGCGCTGCCCTGTTGGGCGGCGCCGCACTCGCCATCGTGTCTCCCGCCCTCGCGCAGGGGGTCGGCCAGCGCACCGATCCCGTCATCGTCGTCACTGCCAGCGCCACCGGCACGCCGACATCGCCCTCGGTCGAGGAGGCGCGGCAAAGGCTGGAGCGCATCCCCGGCGGCGTCGGGCTGGTCGAGGACAACGTGTTCGCCGAGGATTTCGCGCAAAGCATCGGCGATGTGCTGATCTTCACCCCCGGCGTGTTCGCCGATACCAGCGCGCAGCGCGAATCGCGCATCTCGATCCGCGGATCGGGGCTCAATTCGGGCTTCGAGCGACGCGGGCTTACCGTGCTGCGCGATGGCGTGCCGATCAGCCGCGCGAGCGGCGCGACGGAGTTCCAGGAGATCGATCCGCTCACCATCCGCTATCTCGAGGTGTTCAAGGGCGCCAACGGCCTGCAGTTCGGCGCGGCCTCGCTGGGCGGCGCGGTCAACATCGTCTCGCCCACCGGGCGCACCGCACGATCGAACTTTGCAGGGCGTATCGAGGGCGGCAGTTTCAACACCCTGCGCGGCAACGTCAGCGCTGCGGGAGTCTCGGGAAGTACCGATTATTACATCGGACTGACCGGCCTTCGCGACGATGGTTTCCGCGAGCACTCCGACGTTCGCAGCCTCTACGGCCATGGCAATATCGGCTTCAGGCTGAGCGATGCGGTCGAAACGCGGTTCTATGTCACCGCGCTCAGCGACAATTTCGAATTGAACGGATCGCTGCGGCTTGCCGATGCGCTCGCCAATCCGCGTGCTGCGGGGCGCCCGGTCACCGTTGGGCCCTTCCGTCCCGGCGGTCCGGTGACGGTGCTCGATCCCGGCCCGGTCGCCGATGACTGGGACCGCAACCTCGATGTCCTGCGCCTCTCCAACCTTACCGCGATCACTTTGGGCAGCAGCACGCTGGAGATTGGCGGCTGGTACACCCGGCGCAAGCTCGACCATGCGATCACCCGCTTTGCCGGGATCATCGACCAGAAAGAGGACGAGTTCGGCGTCTCGCTGCGCGCGCTGGGCGAGTTCACGCTGCTCGGCGATACGGTCAGCCGCTGGACGCTGGGCGGCAGCTACGCCAAGGCCAACAACCGCGCCCGCCGTCACCGCAACCGGAATGGCGAGCGCGCCGGGCTGACCAACGAATCCGATCAGGATTCCACCAACCTCACCGCCTTCGGCCAGCTCGACCTCGGCCTGACCCAGCGCCTGACAGCGGTGCTGGGTGGGCAATTTGTAAAGGTGGTGCGCGACGTCGACGCGATCCTCGCCGAAGTGTCAGGACGCGGCGAGTACGAGCAGTTCAGCCCGCGCTTCGGACTTCTCTATGCGCTGAGCGATACTGCGCAGCTCTATGCCAACATCAACCGCAGCTTCGAACCTGCGAGCCTTGCCGACCTGACCTCGGGCGGCTCGCGGCCCTTCGCCCCGCTCACGGAACAGCGCGCGACGACCTACGAGATCGGCAGCCGGGGGCAGGCGGACTTCGTCGCCTGGGACATCTCGCTGTATCGCAGCGAGGTGGAGAACGAGTTTCTCGACTTCGGCGTTCCGGGCACCAACGGCTTCGTCTCGTTCACCGACAATGCCGACAGGACCATTCATCAAGGTGTCGAGCTGGGTCTGGACGTTTATGTCGCGCGCGCGCAGCTGGCGGCGCGCGGGCAGGCGTTCACGCTGCGCGGGGCGTTCACGTTCAACGACTTCCGCTTCGATGATGATGTCACTTATGGCGACAACCGGCTCGCCGGCGTCCCGCGCTATCTCTTCGTCTCCGAAGCGCGGTTCGAGCAGAAGGACTCTTGGTACGTCTCGGCCAACCTGCGCTGGGTGTTCGATGGCCCCTGGGCGGACTTTGCCAACACCGAGCGAGCCCCGGGATACGAGCTGGTCGGGCTGACCGCGGGGGTCGACGTGCTGCCCGGGGTGCGATTGTTCGGATCGGTCGAGAACCTGTTCGACACCGTGTTCATCTCCAACGTCGCCACCAACGCCAACCAGTCGCTCGAGCGCGCCGCGATCTACACGCCCGGGGTCGGGCGCGCGATCTATGGCGGCATCACCGCCCAGTTTTGAGCGAAAAGACAAGGGAGAACAGCATCATGGCAAACCGTCCCAGGCTCGCACGCTGGTCGATGAGCAAACACCAATGGCTGGCGCTGATCGGCGGCATCAGCCTCTTAATCTGGGGGCTGTCAGGCATGGCGCATATCGCCATGGTGCTGTTCGGCCCGCAACAGGCCGAGTTCATGCCGCCGATGCGCGCCGTCGATATGTCGGCGGCGCAGCCGGTGGAAACGGTGCTGGCCAAGGCCGGGATCGCTAAAGCCACTGCGGTCAAGGTGGTGGTCGGCAAGGACGCCAACCTGCTGCAGGTGACGCAGACGCCCATGGCTGCGCGGCGCTATTTTGAACTTGGCACCGGGGCGGAGCTGGCAGGATACGACGCTCGCCAGGCCAAATTCATCGCGCGGCACTACCTCAAGGACACGCGCCCAGTGGCCGAGATTGTCCACCAGACCGCGTTCGATGCCGACTATCCCTGGGTCAACCGGCTGCTGCCGGTGTGGCGCGTGCGCTTTGCAGGCGATGATCGGCTGACGGCGTATGTCCACACCGAAACGGGAAGCCTCGCTGCGGTCAACAACCTCACCAAGGCGCGGTTGCAGACCGTGTTCCGCTGGCTGCACAGCTGGGAATGGGTGCCGCCGCAGCTCGAATGGCTGCGCGTCGTCGTCATCACGCTGATGGTCGGCAGCCTCGCCGCGCTGGCGGTCACCGGAATCCTGCTGCTCGTCGCAATCCGGCGCGGCAAGCGGCTGCCCGGATCGAAGGGGTGGCATCGCGCGATGGGCTATGTGCTGGCATTGCCCCTGCTGATGTTCTCGATCAGCGGCATCATCCATCTGGTGCAGTCGGCATGCGAACGCCCCACCAGCCAGATGCGGATGTCGCCCCCGGTGAATGTCGCAAGCGCACGCTACCCGATCGAACGCGACTGGGCGGAGGTCGCTGCCGGGCTCGAGGTTGCCAGCCTGTCGCTGGTCGAAGCCCCTGATGGCCGTCCACTCTATCGCCTTGGCCTCGCGCAATCCCGCGACGCGATGCCCAAAGGCGAGCACGATCATAGCGCGCATCAAGGACACACGATGCCGATGGGCGACACCGTGATCCGCAACGCGCGCTTCGACGGGATCAGCCCCACCGGCCCCGCGCTCTATGTCGATGCCGCCACCGGCAGGCCCTGGCCGCAGGGGGACAGGGCGCTCGCCAAGGCGCTGGGACGCAGGTTCAGCGGCGCGCCGGACAGCGCGATCACGTCGATGGAGGTCGTCACCCGCTTCGGCCCGGACTATGATTTCCGCAACAAGCGCCTGCCGGTGTGGCGGATCGATTATGGCGCGCCGGTGAATGCCACGCTGTTTGTCGACACAACCACCGGCGTCCTCGCCGACCGCACCGAGAACTGGCAGAAGCCCGAGCGCTATATCTTCAGCTTCATCCACAAATGGAACTTCCTGTTCCCGATCGGCCGGGTCGGGCTGAACGTGGTGGTCGGCGTGTTCGTGATCCTGCTGCTGGGCTTCATGGCGGGAATCGGTCTGGTGCTCGACCGCAGGCGCCGGAGAACGCGGACCTAGAGCAAGCCGAATGCGCCCTGGGTGCCGCAACCCAGGGCGTCGCCAGACAGCATGACGCAGATTCCTGAAAGGCATTAAAAGCACGCGATTGTGCGGGCTCCCCCCCGGTCGGTTTGAGCCCTGACCGGCATAGCCCCGATATGGCGTAAATGCCGTTTGACAGGCGTCCCGCCCAAGCGCATCGGCACCTAGCGACTTGAAAACGCAGGGGAAAATTAATGAAAAATTTAGCATATGCCATGTCATTAGCGCTGCTCACCGGAACGATTTCGGCACCGGTTGCAGCCCAGGAGGCGCTGGCAATCGGGGCCGATCAGCGTCCGACGCTGCGCGCCGGAACCTCGGTTCCGCTCAAGACGCTCACCGAACTGACCACCAAGGGCAAGAAGCTGCGGGTGGGCGACCGCTTCAATCTTGAGGTGTCGGAACCGGTCATGGTCAACGGCGTCACGGTCATACCGGTGGGCAGCCCGGCGATCGGCGAGATCACCAGCGTGCGCAACAAGGGCATGTGGGGCAAGTCCGGCGCGATCGAGGTGCGGATGCTCTATGCCACCGTCAACGGGCGCCAGATCCGGCTGTCGGGTGCCACCGACGACAAGGGCGTGACCGGGACGGCTGGGGTTGTCGGCGCCGTCGTGCTGCTGCCGATCGCAGGCTTCTTCCTCACCGGCACCAGCGCCGTCATTCCTGCCGGAAGCTCGATCACCGGCTTCGTCCAGGAAGACGTGCCGCTGTCCTTCGCCATGGCCGCCGAGCCTGCGCCGATGGTGGTCGGCACCGCTGCCGCTGCGGCGGTATCGGCGACCGAACAGCCTGTCGCGGCTCCCGAAGGTCCGCAATAGGCCGACCCTGTCAGGCACCGGGCCACCACCGGTCCGGTGCCTGACCGCAGGCGGTGCCAAAAGCCGCTTGCCCGCTGACGGCATTGGCCCCTAGTCTTCGATCAAACCTTGGGGGTCCGATGAACCGAACACTTGCACTTGCGCTGGGCCTTGCGGCTGCTCTTTCCACGCCGCAGGCCCATGCCGCGCCCTCGGCGTCGGCATCCGGCCCCTATGCGGGGACGGAAAAGCTCGATGGGCTCTATCCGGTACACGTCGACCGCAAGGGAGGGCGCATCCTGCTCTCGCTGCCCGCCGCCGGCGCGGACGGGGTGATGACGCGGATGCTGTATACCACCGCGCTGCGCACCGGCCTGGGCTCGGCGCCGATCGGCCTCGACCGCGCACAGCCCGGTCCGGCGCAGATCCTGCTGGTCCGCCGGATGGGCAAGAAGGTCTCGTTCGAGCTCGAAAACCCGCGCTTCCGCGCCAGCGCAGGCTCGGTGTCGGAACAGGCTGCCGCCGCCAATGCCTTTGCGACATCGATGCTGTGGCTGGGGGACGTGATCGATGCCCCCGATGGCCGTCTGCTGGTCGATATCGCCCCGTTTCTGGCGCGCGATACCCGCAATGTCATCGGCCAGCTCAACTCCAGCGGTGAGAAGGGCTGGCGGCTGGTCGATGCGCTGAGCGCCGCCGATCCGGCTGCCGTGCGCGCCTTTCCGCTGAACCTCGAGTTCGAGGCGCGGCAGACCTATGCTACCGATACGCCGGGGCCCGAGGTGCGCAACATCGCGCCCGATCCCCGCCAGGTGACGTTGGTGGTGCGCCACAGCTTCGTCGCGCTGCCCGAGCCGGGCTATGTCGCGCGCGCCTTCGATCCGCGCGGCGGCAGTTTTGCGACGCAGATCCTCGATTTCTCCGCGCCGCTCGATGGCGAGATCGTTCAGAACCTCGCCAACCGTTTCCGGCTCGAGCGGATCGACCCGACCGCGCCGCGTTCGCGGGTGCGCAAGCCGATCAAGTTCTACATCGATAACGCCGCGCCCGAGCCGATCCGCACCGCGTTGCTCGAAGGCGCGCGGTGGTGGCAGACCGCGTTCGAGGCGGCGGGCTATATCGATGCCTATCAGGTCGAGATCCTGCCCGAAGGCGCCGATCCGCTCGACATGCGCTATAACGTCGTCAACTGGGTCAACCGCGCGACACGCGGCTGGTCCTATGGCTATGCGGTCACCGATCCGCGCACCGGCGAAATATTGAAGGGCGCAGTGCTGCTGGGATCGCTGCGCGTGCGGCAGGACATGCTGATCTATGAAGCGCTGGTGGGAGCGGACAAGACCGGCACCGGCGGGCCCAACGATCCAGCGCAGGTGGCACTGGCGCGCATCCGCCAGTTGTCCGCGCACGAGATCGGCCATGCTCTGGGACTGCTCCACAATTTTGCGGGCAGCACGCAGGATCGCGCCTCGGTGATGGATTACCCCGCGCCGCGCATCGGCCTCAAGGATGGCGCGCCCGATCTGTCGGATGCCTATGGCGTCGGGCTGGGTCGCTGGGATGTCCATGCAATCGACTGGCTGTATGGCGATCCGGTCAGCGGAAACCCCGATGCTGCCGCCATGGCGAAGGCGAACGAGGCCGCGCGGCAGGGCCTGCGCTTTGTCGCGGACGAGAATGCGCGCAGCGCCTCGGCCAGCCAGCCCTGGGGCAGCCTGTGGGACGATGGCGCCGATCCGGTGGCAGAGCTTGACCGCATGATGCAGGTGCGCGCCGCAGCCGTCTCGCGCTTCGGGCCTGCGGCCTTGCAGCCGGGAGAACCGGTGGCCAATCTGCGGCGCAAGTTCGTGCCGGTCTGGCTGGTCCACCGCTATCAGGTCGAGGCTGCGGGTAAATTGCTGGGCGGACTGTATTCTGATTATGCCGTGGCGGGGCAGGGCGATGGCGCGGCGGTGGCGGTTGCGCCTGCCGAGCAATTGCGCGCGCTCGATTCGCTGCTGGCGACGCTCAGCCCGCAGGTGCTCGACGTGCCCTCATCGCTTGTGCTGCAGCTGTCCGCCGGGTTCTCGGGCGATGGCGACCGCCAGACCGAGATCGAGATCATGCCGATGGCAGGCGCGGCTGCGTTCGATCCGCT
Organism: Blastomonas sp. RAC04; assembly: GCF_001713435.1. Lineage (NCBI taxonomy): Bacteria > Pseudomonadati > Pseudomonadota > Alphaproteobacteria > Sphingomonadales > Blastomonadaceae > Blastomonas > Blastomonas sp. RAC04. Next base: position 2,482,104 of record NZ_CP016460.1, on the reverse strand, counting down.
CGCCGCGTCCGCGGTCGCCGCGCAGGTGACGCTGAACGCGCTGCTCGCACCCGAGCGGCTGGCGCGGATGGCGCAGCAGCATCGCGCCGACCGCGCCAGTCCGGGGCCGCAGGTCATCGCGCAGCGTCTGCTGGCGCTCACCGATGCGCCTCTGGGCGATGCCCGGCTGGCGGCCGTGCGCCGCGCGCTGGGCACGCGGATCATCCTGTCGCTCGCCAGGGCATCGCGCGATGCCGATAGCGGCATCGAGGCATCCAGCCTGATCGACCAGGCGCTGACCGACTGGGCAGATGCGCAAGGCGGCCGTCGCTTTGCCGATCCCGCCGATCGCGCCTGGGCGCTTTCGACCGCGCGGTTGCTCGAGGATCGCGAGGCGCTGGGCGCTGCGCTGGCTGGGGAGGGGGCAGAGGTGCCGATCCCGCCCGGAATGCCGATCGGCAGCATGGATCACTAAGCCCGCCGGGCCAAAGCCTTTCAACAGGCCGGTCAGCAGGCGGGTCAGCCTGGGCGCTTCAGGCGCACCAGCGTCTCGTCCAGCACCTGCAGGAAGCGCGACCGGTCGGTCTTGCCGAACGGAGCCGGTCCGCCGACGATGTCGCCACCAGCGCGCAGATCGGCCATGATCGCGCGGGTCGCGATCGCGCTGCCGATCGAGTTGGCGGTGAACGGCTTGCCGGTGGGCGATATCACCACCGCGCCCTGCTTGATGCAGCGGTCGGCGAGCAGGATGTCGGAGGTGATCACCACCGTCCTGGCATCGGTGCGCTCGGCGATCCAGTCATCGGCCGCATCGAAGCCATCGCCCACCACCGTGCGTCCGATCAGCGGATGGTCGGGTATGCGGATCGGGCTGTTGCTGACGATCATCACCGCCACGCCATGGCGCAGCGCGACGCGGTAGATCTCGTCCTTCACCGGACAGGCATCGGCATCGACCAGGATCATCATCGGTACATCGCTCCTCTTGTGTCACGCGTTCGATGACCGGACATGCGTGCGTGTATCGATTGACCGTTGCGGCTGCCAGCCGGAAATCCGCCGCTTCGCCGGGCGGCCCTGTCCACGCGCGTCGTGGCGCGGCCCATTAACGCGGTTTGTCATCTATCGCGCAGGTCTTGTCACGGGCCATGGCAGGCCGCGCCGCTTATCCTCGCGCCAGTGACCAACCGGGGCAGGGGGCCGACGCATGACCCGCAACAACCAGCGCGACAACAATGTGATGACCGATGTGAAGCTGGCCGCGATCAGCGCGCTGGCCACCGCGCTCGTCATCCTGCTGGCCAATGCCTCCCCCGGCTGGGGCGCGGACGAACCGATGGCCGAAAGCGGGCCGATCATTGACGATAGCAGCGGGCTGATCGCGCCATAGCATTCGGCGCTGCACCTGCTGGCCTGGACGGTTGCTTTCGCGACCCCGCCGGGGCAGGGTTTGCAGGCATGTCCAACGATACAGATCTGGAAACTATCCTGCTGGGGCCTGTCCTGGAGAATCGTGACTGCGGCGCGTGCACCGCTTGCTGCAGCGTACTAACCGTCAACACCCCGGAATTCAGCAAGCCTGCCGGGACGCCGTGCAGGCATCTCGGCCCGATTCTCGGCGAGCATTCAGGCGCGCAAGGCTGCACCATCCACGCGGTCCGCCCGCCGATCTGCCGGACATGGTTCTGCGCGTGGCGCAGGGTGGCCGCCATGCCCGACGATGCCCGCCCGGACCGTTCGGGCCTGCTGGTTTCGCTCAACTTCGTGCGCGATCCGCGCAACTGCCTGGAGGCGGTGGCATTCAACGTGCGCGCCACAGGCGACGGCGACGGGTTCGACGAGGGTGTCGCGCGGACCATCATCGACAGCCTGTGCGACCAGCAGGTGGCGGTGTGGTTCACCGATGGGTCGAAGAAGATGCTGCTGCACCCCGAGAGCGACGTGGCCCGGCTGGTGATATCAGGCGAACCCGCGCCCGCACATCTGGCCGCCGAGGTCGCCGCCTGGCGCCAGCAATACGCCGCGTTCACGCAAGCCGACTGAACCGCACGGCGATTTTCGCGTGTCTGCCAAACCCTCGTCACACGACCGTACCTGACTCTCGACGGGGTCGGGGTGGAAGGGACAATCATGCGGGGGGAGTTGGAGGCCCGAGCCGGAATCGAACCGGCGTGCAAGGATTTGCAGTCCTCTGCGTAACCACTCCGCCATCGGGCCACCGGTGTGGAAGGACGCGGCATTGTGCCGCTTTGCAGCGAAAGTCAAGCCGCAAGCGCATGGCATGCCGCTCGAAACGGGCAGGGGGAAGCGGCAGTGCGCAAAGCTCTCGCGTTGGCGCAAATGCTGTATTGCCATAATAATACAGCCGTGCCATAACCAGCGATGCAGCGATATCGATTGCATTTTGCAACCGGAAGGCTATCAAAGCGGCACCGTTCGGACCGTTTGGGCTTGCATCGCTGGTCGCATATTCTAGGGCGCTTGGACATGACCGACACACACACTCTTGCTCCGCCAGATTTTGCCGCTGCCCGCAGGCACATGATCGAAAGCCAGCTGCGTCCCAGCGATGTCAGCGATCCCGTCGTCATCGCAGCGATGGCGGTGACCCGCCGCGAGGATTTCGTTCCCGCTGCCCAGCAGCATCTTGCCTATATCGATCGCGCCGTGCCGCTGTCGGGTGGCCGCGTGCTCAACCCGGCGCTGTCGAGCGGCCTGCTGCTTACCCGCGCCGAACTTTCGGGGAACGAAAAGGTGCTGCTGATCGGAGCAGGCACCGGTTATCTCGCCGCGCTTCTGGCTGGCATCGTCGCAAGGGTGGTCGCCGTCGAAGACAATCGTGCCTTGGTCGAACATGCCAGCTCCGCGCTGGGCGGCATGGCCAATGTCTCCGTCATCGAATCGGATCTGACACAAGGACATGCAGCCGACGCACCCTATGACCTGATCATCATTGACGGCGCGGTCCAACAGGTGCCCGATTCGCTGGTGGCCCAATTGGCCGAAGGGGGTCGTCTGCTCGCAGGTGTGGATGAAGCAGGTGTCTCGCGGCTGGCCATGGGCCGACGCCAGGCAGGTGCCTTTGCCCTCATTCCCTTTGCCGATACCGATATTGCCCCGCTTGCGGCCTTTGCCCGGCCAAAAAGCTATAGCTTCTGACGCATGACCATCGCCCGGCAACAGGGCGGGGGAAGATATGAGAACCGGATTGATGAAGACTTCGCATTGGCTGGCCGGTTGTGGTGCGGTATTCGTTCTGGGCGCAGCGCCGCTGCACGCGGAAACGCTGCGCGATGCGCTGGTCGCGGCCTATCAGACCAATCCCACGCTCAACGCGGCGCGCGCCCAGCAGCGCGCGACCGATGAAGGCGTGCCGATCGCGCTGGCCGATGGCCGCCCCAATTCTCAGGTCCAGGCGCAGTATTCGGAAAACTTCCTCAACCCGGCCAACGCGTTCACCGCGCCGGATCGGTCGGTCAACGGTACCATCAGCCTTAACGTGCCGATCTATTCTGGCGGCAGCGCGCGCAACGCGATCAACGCCGCCAAGGTTCGCGTCGGCGCCGGGCAGGCCGATCTGCGCGGCACCGAAGCAACGGTGTTCAGCAATGTCGTCGCGGCCTATATGGATGTCATCCGCGACGAGGCGATCGTGGGGCTGCAGCGGCAGAACGTGTCGGTGCTCGATGTCAACCTTCAGGCCTCGTCCGACCGGTTCGAGATCGGCGACCTGACCCGCACCGATGTCGCCCAGTCCGAAGCGCGGCTGGCGATCGCCCGCAGCGATCTGCAGACCGCCGAAGCCAATCTGATCCGCAGTAAGGAAACCTATATCCAGCTGGTCGGGACCGCGCCGGGCCAGCTCGAACCTCCGCCGCCGCTGCCCAACCTGCCCGAGGCGCCTGAGGCAGCAGTGTTCACCGCGCTCGACAATAACCCCGATCTGGAAGCGGCGCGCGAGCGCGTCGAGGCCGCCAATTTCGACGTCAAGGCCGCGCGCGGCACGCGGATGCCGCAGGTCAGCCTGTTCTCGCAGGGCAACTATCAGAACTTTCTCGGCACTCTGGGCAGCACGCTCATCCAGGGTAATTTCGTGCAGCAGCAGTCGAGTGCTGCCGCCGGCGTGCAGTTGACTGTCCCGGTCTATCAGGGCGGACGCCCTGGCGCGCAGATCCGGCGTGCGCAGGCGGTGTCGGGCCAGGCGATGGAGCAAGAAATCGCGGTCGAGCGCGGTATCATCGCGCAGGTCCGCGCGGCCTATGCCAGCTTCAATGCCTCGATGCAGGTGATCGACTCATCGCAAAAGGCCGTCGAATCGAACACGCTGGCGCTCGAAGGCGTGCGCGCCGAGAACAGCGTCGGCAACCGTACCATTCTCGACATTCTGGATGCCGAGCGCGAACTGCTCAATGCGCAGGTCCAGCTCGTCACCGCGCGGCGCAACGCCTATGTCGCGGGCTTTACCCTGCTCGCCGCTATGGGCCGGGCCGAAGCGCGCGATCTGGGGCTGGATGGCGGCGTGCTGTACGATCCCGACATCAATTACGAGCGTGTCCGCGACAAGATCAACGACTGGGATTCGGACAAGAACCCGGTGGCGCAATCGACGCGCACCGTTGACAGCCCCGCGCAAAATGCCGCAGTGGTGGGACCGCCCAACCAATAGGCCGGGCACAGGGGCGTTCTCGAATCAGGGGCTTGAACAATGACGCGCGATATCGGCGAGCCAAGCCTTGAAGAGATTCTCGCCTCGATCAAGAAGGTGATTGCCGAGGATGGCCGCAAACCGCGCCGTCCCGCGCCTTCGCGGCCCGCGCCCGCCCGGCAGGAAAAGCCCGCAGAAGACGTTCTCGAACTGACCGAAAGCGTCGAGCCCAGCGACCCGCTGGATGACGAGCCCCCGCTGGTCGGCCGCGCGGGCGAACAATCGATGCGCGAATCGCTGGCGGTGCTGGCGACGTTAACCGAACCGGGTGTCAGCCCGCAGATCGTGCGTTCGGGCGAGACCTCGCTCGAGGGCATGGTGCGCGAGATGCTGCGCCCGATGCTCGCCGAATGGCTTGACCGCAACCTGCCCGACATGGTCGAGGCGCTGGTCGCCAAGGAGATCGGCCGGATCACCGGTCGCAAGGGCTGAGCAGCTCTTCGCCCCCAAGGGGCTTTGCGCCGCGCGGCGCTTGCTGGTATCAGCTGAAACCATGAAAAACACCGTCATTGCTGCGCTGCTGGCCAGCGCCCTTTCGCCGTTGCTGCTTGCCGCTCCCGCCACCGCGCGACCGATGACCGAAAGCGATCTGGCCACATTTAACCGGCTGGGTGCGCCCGCCGCCTCGCCCGATGGCAAATGGGTCGCCTATCAGCTGACCACCACCGATCTGGCCGCCAACAAGCGCAGCACCGGGCTGTATCTGCTCGATATCGCCAGCCGCAATGCGCAGGCGATCGCAATCGCCGATTCTCCAGGGCACAACGAAAGCGCGCCGGTGTTCGCGCGCGATGGCCAGCACCTCTATTTCCTCTCCAACCGATCGGGCACTGCCCAAGTCTGGCGCGTGGCGCTGCCCACCGGCGAGCCGATGCAGGTCACCAGCTCTGCCACCGATATCAGCGGGTTCAGCCTGTCGCCCGACGGCGCGCGGCTTGCGGTCTGGGCCGATGTGAAGCAGGGCTGCTCGCTCGAAGGCTGCGCAGACAGCAAGGCCAAGCTGGCAGGCAGCGGCCGCGAGTACGACCGGCTGTTCGTGCGTCACTGGGACAGCTGGCGCGAACCAGGCACCTACAGCCGCATCTATGCCTATACGCTGGGCAGCGATGGCAAGGCCGCTGGCGCGCCGCGCAGCATCAGCGGCTCGATCGAGGGCGATGCGCCGAGCAAGCCGTTCGGCGGGGGCGAGGAGATCGCCTGGGCCGCGGACAGCAGCGCGATCGCCTTCACCATCCGCAAATCCGATGGCGACGAGCCGCGTTCGACCAATCTCGACATCGTCTGGCAGCCGCTGGCCGAAGGCGCAGCGGCGGTGAACCTGACGCAAGCCAACCAGGCGACCGATTCGCTGCCTGCGGCCTCGCCCGATGGCAAATGGCTGGCCTGGGCGGCGATGGCGCGCCCCGGCTATGAGTCCGACCGGATGGTCGTGCATCTGCGCGACATGAAGACCGGCAAGGTCTCCAAGCTCACCGAGGGCTGGGACCGCTCGGCAGGCTCGATCGCGTGGGGCATGGATTCGAAGAGCCTGCTGGTCACCGCGCAGGACACACTCGAGCACCCTGTGTTCCGCATCGATGTGCCGACCGGCAAGGTGACCCGGCTGACCGAGCGCGGCAATGTTGCCAATGTCGTGCCGCTCGCCGGTGGCGCCATGCTTTATACTGTCAACTCGATCGCCGCGCCCGACGATCTGGTGCTGATGGAGAAGAACGGCCAGACCCGCCGCCTGACCAACGTCAACGCCGACAAGCTCGCTGGGCTGGATCCTGTCGCTTACGAGAAGTTCAGCTTCAAGGGCGCCAACGGCGATCTCGTCCACGGCCAGATCGTCAAGCCGCAAGGGGCCGAGGGCAAGCTGCCGATCGCCTTGCTGGTGCACGGCGGGCCGCAGGGCAGCTTCGGCAACAGCTGGTCGTACCGCTGGAACCCCGCGGTGATGGCGTCGCAGGGATATGCCGCGGTGACGATCGATTTCCATGGATCGACCGGCTATGGCCAGGCCTTCACCGACAGCATCAACAAGGACTGGGGCGGCAAGCCGCTGCAGGATCTGAAACTGGGCATGGCGGCATTGTCCGGTATCGATGCTTCGCTCGATACGGCCAATGCCTGCGCGCTGGGCGGCAGCTATGGCGGCTACATGATGAACTGGATCGCGGGGCAGTGGCCCGATGGCTTCAAGTGCCTGGTAACGCATGCCGGCGTGTTCGATCTGCGCGCGATGGCCTTCGAGACCGAGGAACTGTGGTTCGACGAATGGGACCATGGCGGCCCGTGGTGGCAGCGCCAGGATGCCGAGAAGTGGAACCCGGTCAATCATGTGACCAACTGGAAGACGCCGACGCTGGTGATCCACGGAGAAAAGGACTTCCGCATTCCTTATTCGCAATCGCTCGCCGCGTTCACCGCGCTGCAGCGGCAAGGGATCGAATCGAAGCTGCTGATCTTCCCGGACGAGAACCATTGGGTGCTGAAAGCGCAGAACAGCGTCCAATGGCATCGCAACGTGTTCGACTGGCTGGAGCGCCATCTCAAAACGTCTGGAAAATAACGCATCCTGCGTTAAAGCGGCGGGATGACTAGCACCGACAAGCAAGAGCTGCCCAAGACATTCGATCCATCCGCGATCGAGGCGAAATGGTATCCGCATTGGGAGGAGACGAACGCGTTTCGTCCCGAGCGGCCCGATGCTGCGCCGTACACGATCGTCAACCCGCCGCCGAACGTCACCGGTAGCCTGCACATCGGCCATGCGCTCGACAACACGCTGCAGGACATCATGATCCGCTACGAGCGACTGCGCGGCAAGGACGCGCTCTGGGTGGTCGGCACCGACCACGCGGGCATCGCGACGCAGATGGTGGTCGAGCGCCAGCTCGAAGCGGCGCAGGACAAGCGCACCAACTACAGCCGCGAGGACTTCGTCAAAAAGGTCTGGGAGTGGAAGGAAGAGAGCGGCGGCCAGATCACCCGCCAGCTGCGCCGCCTTGGTTGCTCGATGGACTGGTCGCGCGAGCAGTTCACCATGGACCCGCATTTCAGCAAGGCGGTGCTCAAGGTGTTCGTCGACCTGTACAACCAGGGGCTGATCTATCGCGACAAGCGGCTGGTCAACTGGGACCCAAAGCTCAAGACCGCGATCAGCGATCTTGAGGTCGAGACGCGCGAAATGCAGGGCAGCTTCTGGCACTTCCGTTATCCCCTGGCCGATGGCGTTACCCTCGACGATGGCCGCGATCATATCGTGGTCGCGACGACGCGGCCCGAGACGATGCTCGCCGATATGGCGGTCGCGGTGAACGGCGAAGACCCGCGTTATGCCAGCGTCATCGGCAAATTCGTCGAGCTGCCGATCACCGGACGGCGTATCCCCATCGTCGCCGACGACCACGCCGACCCCGAGCTGGGATCGGGCGCGGTGAAGATCACGCCGGGGCATGATTTCAACGACTTCGAGGTCGGCAGGCGCGCAGGGATTGCAGCAAGCGACATGCTCAACATGTTCGACGCCGAGGCGAAGGTGGTGCAGACCGCCGATGGCCTGATCCCGGCAGAATTCGTCGGCGTGGATCGCTTCGATGCGCGCAAACTTGTGGTCGAGCAGATGAAGGCGCTGGGCCGTCTGGTCCCGCACACCGTGACCGCCAAGGATGGCGACGTCACCGAGCACGACGCCGAACCGCGCACGATCCAGACGCCTTATGGCGACCGCGGCGGCGTAGTCATCGAACCTTGGCTCACCGACCAATGGTATGTCGACGCCAAGACTTTGGCCCAGCCCGCGATCGAGGCGGTGAAGACCGGCGTGATCGAGATTGTGCCCAAGAGCTGGGAAAAGACGTTCTTCCACTGGATGGACAATATCCAGCCCTGGTGCGTCTCGCGCCAGCTCTGGTGGGGGCACCGGATCCCGGCGTGGTATGGCTCGGACGGCAAATGCTATGTCGCCGAGACCGAAGAGGAAGCGCGCGCGCTGGTAGGCGAAGGCGTCACGCTCGCCCGCGATTCCGACGTCCTCGACACCTGGTTCTCGTCTGCGCTCTGGCCGTTTGCGACTCTGGGTTGGCCGCAGGATGGTGCAGACGCGCCGCTGGTTGCCAAGCACTATCCCAACGACCTGCTCATCTCCGGCTTCGACATCCTGTTCTTCTGGGATGCGCGGATGGCGATGATGGGGACGCATTTCATGGGCGCTGCGCCGTGGAAGCAGCTGTATCTGCACGGCCTCGTCCGCGCTGCCGATGGCGCGAAGATGTCCAAGTCCAAGGGCAACACCGTCGATCCTTTGGGCCTGATCGACCAATATGGCGCCGATGCGCTGCGCTTCTTCATGGCGGCGATGGAAAGCCAGGGCCGCGACATCAAGATGGATGAGCGTCGCGTCGAGGGCTATCGCAACTTCGCCACCAAGCTATGGAACGCCGCGCGCTTCTGCCAGTCGAACGGCATCGGTGCGAGTGCATCGATCACGGCTCCACAGGCGACGCTCGCGGTCAACCGCTGGATCATCGGCGAAGTCGTGGACACAGTCGCGGCGCTCGACAAGGCGCTCGCCGACCTGCGCTTCGATGCGGCGGCGAACGCGATCTATCACTTCGTCTGGGATCAGTTCTGCGACTGGTATCTGGAGTTGATCAAGCCGGTGCTGTCCGCCGAGGGCGACACGGGCGAGGCCACAGAAACGCGGCGCGTTGCAGGTTGGGTGCTCGACCAGATCCTGGTGATGCTGCACCCGTTCATGCCGTTCATCACCGAAGAATTGTGGCATGCGCTGGGCGAGCGAGCGGGCGATCTGATCGTGGCGGAGTGGCCGCAGCCGGAAGCCAGCGTCGATGTCGAGGCGAAGGCGGAGACTGAGTGGATCATTGATCTTATTTCTCAAATTCGATCAGCGAGAAGCGACTCCGGTATTCCACCGGGCAAGGTGCTCAGCCTCTCAATGAATATTGAAGCTCTCGGCACAAAGCAGTCCTTTTATTTGGAACGTAACCGGCGCGCAGTAGAACGGGTGGCTCGCGTGTCATTTGACCGTGGCGTGTGGTTCCCACCAAATGCACCAACCGACCACCCCAGCTTTCTGAAAGCGATTGAACAAGTTAGCGAACAGATTCGGCATGGTTCGTTGAATATCGTTCTTGATGGTTTCGAGGCATTTGTATCCCTCGACGGCATCATCGACATCGCCGCAGAAAAGACGCGCCTGACCAAGGCGCTGGAGGCAGTCTCGAAGGAAGCCAAATCGCTCGAAGGTCGCCTGTCCAACCCGGCGTTTGTCGAGAAGGCCAAGCCCGAAGCGGTCGAAAAGGCCCGCGCCGACCATGCCGAGAAATCCGCCGAGGCCGAGCGGCTGGCAGCGGCGCTCGCGCGGCTTGGATAAGCGCCAACCGCTGCGCCCGCGGGGCGGGGAGTTGCCGCGATGAGCCTGTCCTATGCGCGGCTGCTCGCTCGGCGGGTGGTCCGCTCCCTGTGGTTCACACCCGCAGCCTATGCGGTGCTGGCAGTGGCGGTGCTGCTGTTGGCTCCGGCGGCGGCGGTGCTGTTGCCCGACGAGTTCAACAAGCTGATCGGGCTCGATGGCGTCGATGATCTGCTCGGCGTGCTGGCCAACACGCTGCTCGCGGTGGCGATCTTCTCGCTCGGCATCATGGTCTCGTCGCTGCAGGCAGCAGCCTCCGCGGCGACGCCGCGCGCGCGGCCGCTGCTGATGCAGGACCGCACCGCGCAGAACGCGATCTCGGTGTTCATCGGCGGGTTCATATTCGCGATCGTCGGCACCGTGGGACTTTCGACCAGCTATTTTGGCCCACCTGCACGGGTCATCCTGTTCATGACCACCTGTCTGGTCATCCTGTCGGTGATCTATGCGCTGATCCGCTGGATCGGGCGGCTGAGCAATCTGGGCGATGTCTCCGAAGTCGTCGACCAGCTCGAAGGCGCCGCCGACAAGGCGTTTGCCGAACTCGCCAGGCGGCCCTTGCTGGGCGGGGTGGAGATGATCGCGCTTCCCGAGCACGGCGTACCGCTGCGCGCCGACCGGTTCGGGTTTGTCCAGGCGATCGACGATGACCTGTTCGCGACGATCAGCGCCGAGCAGGATGTCGATTTCCATCTCGCCGTTCGCCCCGGCACCTATGTCGATTCGACCACCGTGCTGCTCAAGACATCGAAGGCACTGGACGAGGAGACGGCGCGGTCGGTGCACCGGGCTTTCGTCATCGGCGGCGATCGCACTTTCGAGGCCGATCCGCGCTATTGCCTGGTCGTGCTGTCCGAAACCGCGTCGAAGGCGCTGTCTCCCGGGGTGAACGATCCAGGGACCGCGATCGACGTGCTGGGCACCTCGCTGCGCGTGCTCGCAGGGTGGAGCAGCGCGACCAGGGAAACGCCCGCGCGCGTCACCTGCCCGCGGCTGCACGTGCCACGGGTCAGCGTCGAGGATTTGGTGGTCGACGCATTCCGCTGGATCGCGCGCGATGGCGCTGGCCAGCTTGAGGTGCAGATCCGGCTGCAAAAGGCGCTGGCGTCGCTCGCCGCGCATGATCCGGTGCTGTTCGGTGCGGCTGCCCGCGCGATGTCGCACGAGGCGTTCGCGCGCGCGAAGATCGGGCTGGCGCTGCCTGCGGATGTCGAGATTCTGGAGCGGTTCGTCCTCGATTGATGTCTTGATCATGCCATTCAAATCCTCCCCAAGCTTGCTGCGGGGTCGGGTGGAGGGACTGAACAACGTTCCCCGTTTTCCTTTCGGTCACCCTGAACTTGTTTCAGGGCCCATTTCTCCTAACAATGCTTCGGCTGCTGGGGCACGATGGGTCCTGAAACAAGTTCAGGATGACGGTGGTGGCGAGGTCTGCGCCTAGTCTACCCATCGCATCGCTGCCACCTGCCCCCTTGCCCCTTGGCCTCTCGTTCCCTAAACGTTCGTGGTGAACAGTCTCGCCCCCGCATCCGAATTCCCGCCGCCCTCGGCCAGTGACCCCGCTTATCTGCAGGGGCTCAACACGCCGCAGCGCGAGGCGGTGCTGTCGTCCGAAGGGCCGGTGCTGGTTCTGGCAGGCGCAGGGACCGGCAAGACCGCGGCGCTGACCGCGCGGCTGGCGCATCTGATCGCGACCCGGCGTGCATGGCCGTCCGAAATTCTCGCCGTCACTTTCACCAACAAGGCTGCGCGCGAGATGCGCGAGCGCGTCGGGCGGATCATCGGCGATGCGGTCGAAGGCATGCCGTGGCTGGGCACCTTCCACTCGATCGGCGCCAAGATGCTGCGCCGCCATGCCGAACTGGTCGGGCTGCAGAGCAACTTCACGATCATAGACACCGACGACCAGTTGCGGCTGCTCAAGCAATTGATCCAGGCCGCCGATATCGACGACAAGCGCTGGCCCGCGCGCCAGCTGGCAGGCTTCATCGACCGGTGGAAGAACAAGGGGCTGAACCCGCACGAGCTCGACGCGGCCGAGAGCGAGCTGTATGCCAACGGGCGGGGGCAGGAGCTGTACACCGCCTATCAGGACCGGCTGAAGGCCCTGAACGCGTGTGATTTCGGCGATTTGCTGCTGCACATGCTGACATTGCTCAAGACCGACCGCGCGGTGCTCGAGCAGTACCAGCAGCGGTTCAAGTACATCCTGGTCGACGAATATCAGGACACCAATTCGAGCCAGTATCTGTGGCTCCGGCTGCTCGCGCAGGCGCGCAAGAACATCTGCTGCGTCGGCGATGACGACCAGTCGATCTATTCGTGGCGCGGCGCGGAGGTCGCGAACATCCTGCGGTTCGAGAAGGATTTTCCCGGCGCGCGGATCATCCGGCTCGAGCAGAATTACCGCTCCACCCCGCACATTCTGGGCGCCGCATCCGGCCTGATCGCGTCGAACAGCGACCGGCTCGGCAAGACTTTGTGGACCGAGGTCGATGCCGGGCAGAAAGTGCGCGTGCTGGGCGTCTGGGACGGGCCGGAAGAGGCACGGCGGACCGGCGAGGAGCTCGAACGGATCACGCGCGAGGGCACCAGCCTCGACAAGACCGCGATCCTGGTGCGCGCCTCGTTCCAGACCCGCGAGTTCGAGGACCGGTTCATCGCCATCGGGATGCCCTACCGCATAGTCGGGGGCTTCCGCTTCTATGAGCGAGCCGAAATCCGCGATGCGCTCGCTTACCTGCGCGTCGTCAACCAGCCTGCGGACGATCTGGCGTTCGAGCGGATCGTCAACACGCCCAAGCGCGGCCTGGGCGACAAGGCGGTCGAGAAGGTGCACCGCGTCGCGCGCGCCACCGGGCTGCCGCTCAGCGCTGCCGCATTCCAGATCCTCGACAGCGACGAACTGCCCGCGCGTGCCCGCACGGCTTTGGCGGGGCTGATGCGCGGCATCGCGCGCTGGCGCGAGATGCTCACCACGATGAACCCTGCGGACCTCGTTCGCCAGATCATGGACGAATCGGGTTATACCCAGGTGCTGCAGGCGGAAAAGTCGGTCGAGGCATCGGGGCGGCTCGAGAACCTCTCCGAACTTGCCCGCGCGATGGAAGAGTATGAAAGCCTCGGCGACTTCCTCGAGCATGTCAGCCTGGTGATGGACAACGAGGCATCGGCCGACGAGGCCAAGGTCACGATGATGACCATCCACGGCGCCAAGGGGCTCGAGTTCGAGCACGTCTTCCTCGCCGGCTGGGAGGAGGGGGTGTTTCCCTCGCAGCGCTCGCTCGACGAGGGCGGGCTTGCCAGCCTCGAGGAAGAACGCCGCCTCGCTTATGTCGCGATTACGCGTGCGCGCAGCACCTGCACGATCATGCACGCCGCCAACCGGCGGATCTATGGCCAGTGGACCAGTTCGATCCCCTCGCGCTTCATCGGCGAATTGCCGGCAGAGCATATCGAGGAAGAAAGCTCGATGACCGGCGGGGCGTCCCTGTGGCGGGCAGGGCTGTCCGAGCGCGACGATCCGTTCGCGCACCTGGCGCGCGACCCCGAACGCGCGGCGCGGCGCGGGCCCGGCTGGCAGCGTGCGGCGCAGGTCCCCGGCGGGTTCAACACGGCGCCGCAGCGTGTCGCCGAAGCCCGTACCAGCGCGATCAGCCTGGGCAATGCCGGGCGCAGCGATGTCGATATCGGCACTCGCGTCTTCCACCAGAAATTCGGTTACGGGCTGGTGGCGGAGAAGGAAGGCAACAAGCTGGAGATCGATTTCGAGACTTCGGGTCGCAAGCGGGTGATCGACAGCTTTATCTCGCTGGCGTGACCACTTTCTGATCGTCACCCCCGCGAAGGCGGGGGTCCCGCTTTTACGCGAATGTCCTGAAAAGCGGGATTCCCGCGTGCGTGGAAATGACGAAGTGGGGCAGCGCGAGGCAGCCTTCAGCGTTTGCGGCTGTCCATGTACCACAGCGCACCGTGCAGCGCGAAGCCGCCGCCCAGGCCTGCCAGAAAGCCGATCGAGGGCTGGCCCATCAATCCGCCGATGATCGTGCCCGCCAGAGTTCCCAACGCCATGAACACGCCGCCACCGCGCACGGGGGGGCGGTCTTCACCGCGGGCAGGGGATTTGGAAGTGTCGTTCTGCATGCCTTCGCCCTTGCCACGGCTGGCGGCGATTTGCCAATGCGAAGTGAAGCAGGCGGCGGACATGAAATCCTAACACCGCGTTTACCACGCCGGTTGAGCCTTCTTCCATCGCCGCAGTCTATCCCTCGTCGAACCGCAGCCAGCAGGGGAGGCGGCAACGAGAATGGGGACACTACAGCGGACATGAACCTGCCTTATATCGGAACCCGCGAAGCCTATGACGACGCCTGCATGCTGCTCTCGCGCTTCGGCGAGACCGCCGGCCTCGAAGCCTCGGACCGCGCCGAAGCCGCCCGCGCGCGCGGCAACCACATCCACTTCTGCCACTGGCGCCAGATCGAACGGCTGCTGGTGATCATGACGATTGACCAGAGCATCGGGACGATTCACTGACGGGGTAGGATGCTCAATCGGTCGATTTTTGTCTGCCGGAAGACCACATCAGCATGAGCACTCCTGCCACGATTAGGCCCACCGAGACCCAACCAAGCACCTGTGCATCGCCTGTCAGCCGGTATGTGCAGTCGAAAGCGCAAGCAGGCGGGCCATCTGGATTTGCCGCCCTGCGAATGTTGTTTAATACCCATTTCTGCGCTTCCAGCGAATGAGCATGGTCACGGAGCGATAATCCTAACACTATGGCCAACACGCCAAGCGATGGTCGCCAGTATTTGATCATTCTCCAAGATTAGCGGGTAATGCAGAGGCTGCAAAGCCTAGGAAGTGATCTCATGCAATTGAACACCTTCCGCTCAGCCTGAGCCTGTCGAAGGCCCAGCGGTGTCGTTGGCCAGATCGAATTGCCGTTCTCCGGCGAAAGCCGGAGTCCCAGGGGTCGGATGGAGGTGCTTTCGTTATGGGTTCGGGCGTTCGCCGGAATGATGTTCAAGGGAGTCGCGGGCGCTTGGTGCGGGGCCTTCGACAGGCTCAGGCTGAGCGGGGGTGGTAAGGCACGATCGATAAGGCGGGGGCGTTTGGAGGTGCGACTTAGGACCCTCCCGCTCCAACACCACTCACCACCCCGCCGCTGACGCTCCAGTCGGCGCGGCCTGCCAGCGGCACGGCTTCGAACAGCGCCGCATCGGTACCGGTCATCCAGACCTGGCCCGATCGGTCGGCGAGTTGCTCGTACAGCGCCGCTCTGCGTGCGGGGTCCAAATGCGCGGCGATTTCGTCGAGCAGCAGGATCAGGCGGCTGCCGCGGCGCTCGGCGACCAGATCGGCATGCGCGAGGATGATTGCGATCAGCATCGCCTTCTGTTCGCCGGTGGAGCACAAAGCCGCTGGCTGGGCCTTCTGCCGCATGGTGACGATCAGGTCGTCCCGGTGCGGCCCGGCCAGAGCGCGTCCAGCGGCACGGTCGCGCGCGCGGCCCGATCGCAGTGCAGCAGCAAGCGCGCCGGCTTCCACAGGGCCTTTGCGTTCCAGCGCCAGCGTCGGTTGCGCGAACGGGCCATCGGCGAGCGCATCGATCTGCACCTCGAGCGCTTGAAGCGTATCGGCGCGCGCCTCGGCCATCGCGCCGCCATGCTCGGCCATTCGCGCTTCGAGCGCATCGATCCAGCCCGGATCGATCGCACGGGTTTCGCCCAGCAGCCGGTTGCGCTCGCGCATGGCAGCCTCGTAGCGCGCGGCGTGGCGCGCGTGCGCGGGGTGCAAGGCCAGCACAAGCCTGTCGAGAAACCGCCGCCTGCCGCCTGCGCCTTCCAGGAACAACCGGTCCATCGCCGGGGTCAGCCACACAACTGCCAGCCAGTCGGCAAGGCTTGTCGCCGCCGCCGCCGCACCGTTCACCCGCACCAGCCGCCGCGAGGGGGCATCCGCGTTGGTCCCGGTGCCGATCCTGACCTCTTCGCCTGCAAGGTCGGCCGAGATGGCAAAGCCTCCCGGCCCCTGCTGCCGCGCCATCTGGTCGATACTGGCGCGGCGCATTCCGCGACCGGGGGCAAGCAGCGAGATGGCTTCGAGGATGTTGGTCTTGCCGGCGCCATTGTCGCCCCAGATCACGTTGAACCGCGCGCCCGCCGCGATGCGGCTGGCCTCGTGGTTGCGAAACTGGCTGAGGGACAGGTTGGAGAGCGCCATGTGGGCAAGGCTATAGCGGCTTGTCCGGGCTATCGCGCGCAAAATCGCATGCCCGCATGCTGATCAGCAAGGCCGCTCGCCAAATTTTCGTGAATATTCCCAAACCTTCGCATTCAGCCTGCGGCAAGAATTGTCACTCCGCGTATAAGAAACTGAGTTTTCATGGTTTTTCAGTTTGGCACGGCGCGTGCAACGCTTCTGGCATCTCCCGACGGACAGCCCAGAGGGACCCACTCATCAGAAAGGAACCACTCCATGTTTTCGCTCTCGAACCTCAACAGCAACCTGCTCGCCGCCATCTGCGCTTTTGCCACCTCGGCACTCTTCATCGGCCTAAGCGTAGGTCCGGCAGAAATTGGCACCGTGTCGGCGATGATCGTCTGATCGGCCACCGCCTCCACTCATTCCGCTTTTAAGGGAAAGCCATCATGAAGAACCGCTCGTTCCATCTCGACAAGTCCAACGGCAAGCTGATGGGCGTGTGCTCGGGCATCGCCAATTATTTCGACTGGGATGCCAACATCATCCGCATCGCCTTCGTGCTGGCCGCCCTGTTCGGTGTCGGCGCTCCGGTGCTGATCTATCTGGTGATCGGGCTGATCGCCTCCGACCGGTAAAAGGACTTGAGCCTATGCAGGATCACACGCGGGTGCTGAACGGCGTGAAATCGGTGGCGGTATCGAAAACCTCCACGCCTTCGCGCCGTTTCAGCCAGCCGACGACCACATAGGTCACCGGGGTCAGCGCCGCTTCCCAGCTGACCTTGAGCAGCCAGTTGGTGATCATCACGGTGACCACCTGCGATGTTTCCCACTCCCCGTAAAAGGCGAGCGGATAGAAGATCAGGCTGTCGACGCCCTGGCCCACCACCGTCGATCCGATGGTGCGGGTCCACAGCATCTTCCCCGCAGTCCACACCTTCATCCGCGCCATGACATAGCTGTTGACGAATTCGCCCGCCCAGAAGGCGACGATCGAGGCGAGCACGATGCGCGGGACCTGTCCGAACACCGATTCATACGCCGCCTGGCCATCCCAGCCATCCGCCGGCGGCAGGCTCACGACAACCCAGCTCATGAAGGCCATGAACAGCAACGCGCCAAAGCCTGCCCAGATCACGCGGCGCGCGCGGGCATAACCATAGATCTCGGTCAGCACGTCGCCGATCACATAGCCCAGCGGGAAGAACAGGATCCCTGCGCCATAGACCCATTGTTCGCTGCCTAGCGTGATGAAGGTTGGTTTGGCCGCGCCGATGACGTTCGACAGCAGCAGCACGGTAACGAACGCCGCCATCACGAAGTCATAATAGCGGAACCGGTGCGTGGCGGGGTCGAAGCCGCTGCCGGTAGGCAGGGCTGAAGCGGCAGGGCTGGTGCTGTCAGGATGCATGGCTCCTTGCCATATCGCGGTTTACAGCCCCATGCAAAGCCCGCTATTGCGCCCCCGACATCCAATGCGATGTCAAAAGGCGCGCGCCCTTAGCTCAGCTGGATAGAGCGCGAGACTTCTAATCTTGAGGCCACAGGTTCGATTCCTGTAGGGCGCGCCAGTTTCGCCAGCCGGTAGGATCCTCCTTCTGGCCAAGAACCAGCCCCGGGTTGGATGCCGTCGCGCCGCAAGCTGGCGTTGGGCGGTGCAAAATTATGCTTCCTCTCCCTTGGCAGCCATTGCTGCTAACGGGCAGATCAGATTGATTGATTGGACGAAAATGGCTTTTACGAATGTCGAGGTTCTGACGACGCGCCAGTGGAATACCGGGCTGTTCTCCTTCACCGTGGCGCGACCCCCGTCGTTCCGCTTCGTGAGCGGGCAGTTCGTGATGCTGGGGCTGATGATCAACGGCAAGCCGCTGCTGCGCGCTTATTCGATCGTCTCGCCGGTGTGGGACGAGACGCTCGAATTCCTGAGCATCATCGTGCCCGATGGTCCCCTGACCAGCCACCTCTACAAGATCAAGCCCGGCGACGAGATCCTGCTGGGCGCCAAGCCCACCGGAACGCTGACGCTCGATGCGCTGCTCCCCGGCAAGCGCCTGCACCTGATCGGCACCGGAACCGGTCTTGCGCCGTGGATGTCGATCATCCGCGATCCCGAGGTCTACGAGCGGTTCGAGCAGATCACGGTTCAGCACACCGTGCGCGAGATCCAGGATCTGGCCTATCGCCGGGAGCTGGAAGGGCGGATGGAGCACGATCCGCTGGTCGGCGAAGAGGCTGTGACGCGGCTGATCTATGACAGCGCTGTGACCAAGTGCCCGACCTGGACCGGAGAAAGCCGCCGGATCACCACCAGGATCGAGGCGGGTGATTATCCGCTGAACCCCGAGACCGACCGTGTCATGCTGTGCGGCAGCATGGCGATGATCAAGGAAACCGGCGCGCTGCTCGAAAGCATGGGCTTTATCGAGGGCGCGCATTCGCACCCCGGCACCTATGTGCTCGAGCGCGCGTTCGTCGGCTGACTCCAGCTACTGATGTCTATCTGCGGATGGCCTCCAGCGCCGTCCGCAGACCGTCGGGCAGGGGCACCGGGCGGCGGCTTTCGCGCCCGACATAGACATGGGTGAAATGTCCCGCGGCGGCAGCATCTGCGTCGTCGTTGGCGAACAGCCCCACCCTATAGCGCACCGAGCTGGTGCCGACATGATCGACCCGAACGCCCGCATGGATGATGTCCGGGAACGCGGTCGGCGCGAAATACGCGCAGCCGGTTTCGACCACCAGACCGATGGTGTCTCCTGCATGGATATCGAGCGCTCCTGCACGGATCAGATATTCGTTCACCGCGGTGTCGAACCAGAAATAATAGACCGAATTGTTGACGTGCCCGTAGATGTCGTTGTCCGACCAGCGGGTGCTGATCGTGGTGAACGCGGCATAATCGGAACGAACGGGGCGCTGCGGTCGGCTCACGGGGCGACCGTAAAGCCGTTGACGCCATCGGCATGCGTGATGTGCACCGTGCGCCCGATGGGATCGCGCTCGGGATCGGTCAGCGCGGCGAAGGCTGCGTCCTTGTCGGCGTCGGCAGGGCGGGCGATCACCCGGCCCTGCGGGGTGCGCGCGACCACCACCGCACGCGCGGGCCGGCCCTTGGCATAGCCCACGGTGTAGCTTTCGATAACGCCGGTCGCGTCCTCCTCCAGCCTTGTCGGGGCGGGCTCGGAATCGATTTCGGCCTGCATCGGCGCGTGATCGACCGGTGCCCAGCTCTCGGGCGTTGTGGTGCTGTAGATGCCCACCGCTTCCTTGGAGAGGAACCCGCCATTGGCCAGCACCAGCCCGAAGCTGCCGGGGTCGGAGCGCAGCGTCTGCGCCATAGCGGCGATGCCGTGCATCGAATAATTGTTACCCGCACCGCCTGCAAACGGCAGCCCACCGGTCAGCGTCAGCGCGGTGTTGGCAGGATCGAGCCCAAGCGCCTCTGCCGCCAGCAGCACCGCGACGGGGAAGCAGCTGTAGATATCGTAATGCGCGATATCGCTCGCGGTCTTGCCCGCACTGTCGAGCGCCCCTGTCAGCGCTATCTCAATTGCGCGCGACCGCGACAGATCGGGGCGCAGGCTGACGGGCTTGTCCATCGCCTCGCCGCTGCCGTGCAGGAAGACCCACTGGTCGCGCGGTACACCCATTGCCTCGGCCTGGGCGACGCTGGTCAGGATCAGCGCCGCGCCCTGGTTCACCGCATCCTGTGCGACGTGCCATTTGAGATAGGGGTCGGCGACCGGGTAGTTGCTGTCCGATGGCGTCGCCAGATACTGCGCGCTCATCGCTTTGGGAAACTGCGCATAGGGGTTGGCCGCGGCGACCTCGCTGAAGCCAGCCCACAAGGACGACATCGCTGCGACATGCTCGGCGCGGCTGCGGCCCAGCCGGGCGCGCAGCGCATGCTCGAACAGCGGGTAGGTGAGGATCGGCGCGCCGACGCCGTTCTTCAACTCGTGCCGGTCGAGCAGCATGGGGCCAAGCCCGCGATCTTCCATTGCTCCGTCGATGCTCTCGTTCCAGTCGATCGCCACGCCCGCACGCGCGGCGGTCTTGGCGGCGGCAATCGCTTCGGATCCCGACAGCAGCACACAGCATGCCTCGCCCGCGTGGATCGCGGCGGCAAACTCGTTGACCAAAGACTGCGGAGTCTGCCCGCCGACGATAGAATAGATCGCGCGTGCAGGGGTGATGCCCAGCCGGTGAGCGAGGCCCAGCGGCGGCTTGTCGCAGCCGCCGGTGCCTTCGGGGACCATGCCGGGCGCGCTGTCGGCGAAATGGCGGACCACAGCGACGATATCGATCGCCGCGCGGACCGCGTCGGGGGCACCGCTATCGGCCAGCGCCGCTTCGCACGCGCGCTGCATCAGGCCTTGCGGGCTGGGCGCGGCGGCGGGATCGCTGCCGTCCCAGTGATCCACCGTCTGGCCGACGCCGATCAGCACCGGGGTATTGGGGGAAAGGGTCATGGCCTGCTCCTGCTATATGGTCTGCGGATGATGCTCAGTCCTCTCCCCGCCCGCTTGCGGGAGGGGCAGGTCCGGCACAGCCGGACCGGGGTGGGCATGAAAGACGTAGGTGACTGGCTCGGCTGCGCCTCGCGCCCACCCCGCCCTGCGGGCACCCCTCCCGCAGGCGGGAGGGGAGAAAATCGCGCGCAGCACCGTCCCTGAGCCAGTGCCACGATCAAAACCGTCCGTTGATCCTGATCGCCATGGCATCGCCTTGCTGGCGGAAGCCGAGGACCGAGAGCGCTGCGCCTGCACCGCCGGCGAGGCCTCCAAGCTTGAAATCGGCGGTGTAGCGGCCCTGGCCGGTGATGCGGATGTCCATCTGTTCGAGCCCCGACTGGCCTTTGAGCGGGATCAGCAGGTCGCCGCCATCGCAGCGCAGCGTGCCGCTGAGCCCGCGCTGCAGCGAGATGCCGAACAGGCTCTGTTCGATATTGACCCGGACCGCACCCGATGCCGCGCTGCACGTCCGCCCGGCAAAGGCGATGTTCGCGCCATCCAGCGTCACGCTGCGCAGCGGCAGCGGGGCGAACAGATCAGCCGTGGCGATATCGCCGCTGGCGTTACGCATCGCGATGCTGTCGCCGCTGCGTGCCAGGTCGAAGGCGAGCGGCGGCTGGCCCGGCGTGTCACCCGCGCGCGCCATCGCCAGCACCGTCTCGCCGCCCAGCAGCGCCAGGGGGGAAAGCGATGCATCCATGTCGCCCAGGCTCAGCCGTCCGATTCGCAGATCGCGCACGGTTCCCGACCATATGGTGCCCTCGACGTTGCGCGCGCTGACGCCCCTGCTGCCCAGCCCGCTCATGTCGAACGCGATCCTGAGCGGCAGCAGCACCAGCAGCGCCGCCAGCAGCACCAGTGCGATCAGGCCTGCGCGTTTCACTGTGAACCCCGTCATGCGCAGGTCATCCGCCAACCTTGGCCAGCCGCGCCGAGACCGAGACGGTGCCGTTGTCCATCCGCCGGATGATCAGCGTTTCAGGCACAACGCCGCGCCGCTCCAGATCGGCGAGCCAGCCGAGGAACGCGGTCGATCGGGCCGATCCGATCGCGATCTCGGCGCGGTCAGACCCTTGCGCGGTGTTGGCATCGAGCGTGAATCCGCGTTCCGCCGCTTCGCTGGCGAGCAGCAGGTTGAGTGCGGCAATCGCCTCTGCGGGGCGTGTGTCGGCGGGCATGGAGAGCGCCTGTGTCTTCGCCTCGATGCGCCCGGCCTGCATCGTCGCCTCGTAGAAGCTGCGCCGGGCATCGGTCGCAACATCATACAGCGGCCGATAGATGCCGTAAAAGCCGATGACGGCGAGCGCCAGCGCTGCGGCGAGGCCCACCATGATCTGCTCGCGCCGCGACAGCGCGATGAACCAGTTTTTCGCTGCCTCAGTCATGGTGCCAGCACCGTGATGTCGGCCACGGCCTGCCCGGTCGCATCGCTGCGGTTGGCGGCGGTGACGGTATAGCCGTTGTTCTGGAGCGCGATCAGCACGGCATTGAGGTCTTCGACGCGAGGCGCGGCGATCATCGCGCCGATCACGCCGCCGGGGCGGTAATCGGCCTGACGGATCGTGACGCCGGCTACAGGCTGCATCGCGGAGAGCAATCCGGCGAGCGGGACGGTGGCGATGGCGTTGCCCGCGCCCCGCGCGGCGAGCTTGCCGTCGAGCTGCTGTTCGGCCTGCGCAACGTCGGTGGCGCCGGGCACCAGCCGCTGCGCGCTGGCGAGCGCACGGCGCTCGGCAAGGTCCGCGCCCAGATAGTTCTTGCCGATCTCGATCAGCGGGATGGCGAGGCTGACCAGCAGCAGCGCGCCCAGCAGCCATGCCAGGGTGCGGCCCTGGCCGGGACCGAGCGCGAACATCGGCGTGCGGCGGGCAAAGTCGCCCTGGCGCAGGTTCAGCGGCGGATCGGCGAGCGCAGCAAGCATCGCGGCATCGCGCGCATCCTGGTCGAGCGCCAGCGCGGGTGTTTCACCCAGAAGCAATGCACCCAGTGCGTCATCCGGGGGGAGCATGACATCGCCGAGCCGTTCCGCGCCGAGATCGCCAAACACGGCGCTGACGGCCGCGTCGGTCGCAGGCAGCAGCAGTCCGACAGGCACCAGCACATCGGGGTCGAGCCCGCGCAGCGCGAGTTCGGCGAGATGATCGGCCAGACGCGCGCGCGAGATGGTCGCGCACAGCACCTGCATGCCGCCGCCGCCGTTGCCCAACGCGCGGACACCGACGAACAGGTCGCCGCCTATCGACAGATCAGCAGCGCGGTAGCGCGCGGCGGCCTCGGCTTGCGCGGCGCTCATCTCGCCCATGTCGAGGATGCGGATCACGGTGTCTGCTGCCGGGATCAGCGCCAGCGTAAGGCCCCGGTCGGTTCCTGGAGCAGCAGAAGGCGGGCTGAAATCCTGTCCGCGCGCGACAATATGGCCGTCTTCGGCACGCCACCAGTGCAGCGCGGCATCGGCGGACAGCGGACAGGTGACGATCAGGCCATCAAGTGCCATGGGTCAGGCAGTCCGGGCCGGGGGCTGCTGGAAGCGGGTCGAAGACAAGATCGCAAAACCCCCGAACGGCGACAGAATCGAATGGATACTGCCCTAGACAATCGGCTGGGCCAAGTCACGGTCCCTTTGCTGCTGGTCATCGTTTTGCGCCATCATGTCGTTCTGCTCGGCAGCCAGGCGTTCCTGCTCGGTGGCGAGCCGCTGGGTTTCGGCTTCTGCCGCCCTTTCTGCGGCCAGCGCTTCGCGGCGGCGCGGGTTGAGAATGCCGAAGGCGGCGACCAGCAGCGCGATCGTGATCGCCTCGATAATCATCGATTGCGCGATGTTGGCGGTCAGCCCGTCGCTGAGCAGTCCGATCGCACGTCCGGTGAACGCCAGCGCGACCATGCCGGCGGCGCCCAACAGCCATTGCCGCTTGCCCGGAAACAGTCCGATTAGCGCGGCGAGCGCGGTTCCGACGAAGAAGCCGCCCATGTCGGCGCGGATCGCGCTGGTGCCGGTCACACCCTGGCGGCCAAGCTCGAACTGGGTGATGATGCTCTGTGGATCCAGCATCGCGCGCACGCCGATGATAAGGAACAGCGCCGAAATCGCGGCGACGAGCAGACGAATGACCCAGGTCATGAAATGTGATCCTTCTCCGTTGGCCCTTTTGCCCCCTGTTATGGGCTCGCGGTAACCATGTCCAGCATTGCGCAGATACGGGCAGGGACCGCTTTCGATCCCGGTCGGCCTCGCGAGAAACGGCTTTGCCC
This sequence comes from Blastomonas sp. RAC04, assembly GCF_001713435.1. Classification (NCBI taxonomy): domain Bacteria; kingdom Pseudomonadati; phylum Pseudomonadota; class Alphaproteobacteria; order Sphingomonadales; family Blastomonadaceae; genus Blastomonas; species Blastomonas sp. RAC04. The sequence goes on along the minus strand of NZ_CP016460.1, from coordinate 2,458,026 downwards.
GAGGCGTCTGCTGTCACTTTTGCTGGTTACGGGGGAAAGGTGATTCCGTTAGCGTGGAGGCCATAAAATCACGCGCGATAGGCAGCAGGAGAGCGGTTATGGATCTGGGTCTGGCAGGCAAGAAGGTCATCATGAATGGCGGTGCGCACGGGCTGGGCCTCGCTGCGCTCAGGCACTTCGCGCGCGAAGGCGCCGATGTCGCTTTCCTCTCGCGCGATCCGGCCAAGGTCGAGGCTGCGGTCAAGGAGATCGATGGCTGCGGCCCGGGCAAGGTGCACGGCACCGCGATCGACATCACCGGCGATCCGGAAGGCTACAAGGCCTGGCTGAACGGCTGTCTGGAAGCTTTGGGGGGCTGCGATATCTTCGTCCACACTGCCAGTGCCTCGGGCCAGGGCGCGACCGGCGACTGGCAGCGCTGCCTCGACATGGACATCATGAACGCGGTGCATGGCATGGAGGTGCTGACCCCCGCGCTCACCGAATCGGATTGCGGATCGGTCATCTTCATGTCGTCCACCGCCGCGCTGGAAACCTTCATCGCGCCCCAGGCCTTCAATGCGCTGAAGGCCGCGCTGATCACTTATGGCTCGCAGCTCTCCCAGGCGCTGGCCGGGCAGGGCATTCGCGTCAACTGCATCACCCCGGGCGCGGTCGAATATCCCGGCGGCAACTGGGAAATGATCAAGGGCGTCGTCCCCGCCTTGTACGAGGCCACATTGGCCAAGATGCCGATGGGTCGCTTCGGCGAGCCAGAAGAGGTGGCCAAGGCCATTGTCTTCGTCGCCAGCCCGGCATGCCCGTACATGACCGGGGCGAATGTCGTCATCGATGGCGGCTTCACCCAGCGCGTCCAGTTCTGATCCGGAGCCTTTGCAGATGAAACTCTACCAGTCGATCGGCCCCAATCCGCGCGTCGTCCTGATGTTCCTCGAAGAGAAGGGCGCGGCCATCGACCGTGCGTTCGTCGACATCATGACCGGCGAAAACCGCCAGCCCGCCTTCACCGCGCTCAATCCGTTCGGCCAGCTGCCTTTGCTGGAGATGGACGATGGCAGCCATCTGTCGGAAAGCACAGCGATCTGCGGATACATCGAGGAGAAATTCCCCACCCCACCGCTGATCGGCGCCACCGCAGAAGAGCGCGCGGTGACCAACATGCTGGTGCGCAGGCTCGATTATGATGTCGTAGCCCCGATGACCACTGCGTTCCGCGGCTCGGAGGGCTTGCCGATGTTCCAGAACCGGTTGCGCTGCCTGCCCGAGGCCGCCGATGGCCTGAAGGCCTGCGCGCGCGATGGGCTCGCCGCGTTCGACGCGCTGCTCAGCAACAAGACCTGGCTGGCGGGCGACCGATTCACGCTTGCGGATATCCTGCTCTATTGCCTCACCGAATTCGGCAAGATGGTCGGACAGCCGACGCCCGATGATCTCGCCAACCTCAAGGCCTGGTCGGAGCGGGTCGCCGCGCGCCCCAGCGCCACCGCCAGCCTCGACGCCAAAAAGGGGGTGGCGTAATGACCATCGACCGCGAAAAACTGCTGGATATCTACACCCGCACGATGAAGGTCGCGCGCTTCGACGAGAAGATGCGTTCGCTGCTGATGAGCGGCAAGCTTGCCACCATCTATTACACGATGCGCGGTCAGGAGCTGGTGACGTCGGCGATGATGGCGGCGCTCAACCAGGACGACTATCTCGTCACCACCTATCGCGGCCAGCATGATCAGATCGCCAAGGGGGTCCCGCTCGACCTGTTGATCGCCGAGATTGCTGGCCGCGTCACCGGCACCTGCAAGGGCAAGGGCGGGTCGATGCACATCACTCATCCCGCGACCGGCGTGATGGTCACGACAGGCGTGGTCGGATCGGGGCTGCCGATCGCCAACGGCCTCGCGCTCTCCAGCCAGAACCGCAAGGACGGCAAGGTTACCGTCACCTGCTTCGGCGATGGCGCGACCAATATCGGCGCGTTCCACGAGGCGATGAACATGGCGCAGCTCTACAGGTTGCCGGTGATCTTCCTGTGCCAGAACAACCGCTATGGCGAGCACACCGCCTTTGCCGATCACACCAAGGTGGACTCGATCGTCACCCGCGCCGCCGCGTACGGGATGAAGGGCGTGAAGGTCGACGGCAACGACGCGGTCGCGATGTATCAGGTCGCCAAGGAGGCCGTGGACCGGGCGCGGGCAGGCGAAGGGCCGACGCTGATCGAGGCGATGTGCTACCGGATGATGGGGCACTTCTTCGGCGCCGATTTCTCGTACATGCCGCCCGAGCATATCGAGGAGATGAAGGCTGAAGACCCGCTGCCCAAGTTGAACGCGCTGATGCTCGAGCACCAGTTCCAGCAAACCGAGCTCGACGCGATCGTCGCCGGCCTTGAGGCGGAGCTGGAAGCGGCGGTCGAGTTCGCGTTCGCCAGCGCCTATCCGGACGCCGACGAAATCCGCAAGGATGTATTCGAAGAGGAGATCGCGGCATGAGCGATGCAGCCACGCTGGACGCCAAGGCGGAGAAGAAGGCGAAGGTGAAGCAGATCACCGTCGTGCAAGGCCTGAACGCCGCGATCGACGAGGCGATGGCCGCGGATGAGGGCGTCATCCTGCTGGGCGAGGATGTCGGTGCCAAGCAGGGCGGCGGCGTGTTCAAGGTATCGTCCGGGCTCAGCGAGAAATATGGCGACCACCGCATCCGCGCGACGCCGATTTCCGAGCAGGCGATCATGGGCGCGTGCGTCGGCGCGGCATTGGCGGGGATGCGCCCGATCGCCGAAATCATGCTGATGAACTTTGTCACCGTGGCGATGGACCAGATCGTCAATCACGCGGCCAAGCTGAGATTCATGTCGGGTGGGCAGACAAATGTGCCGATGGTCATCCGCACCACCACCGGGGTCGGCGTCGGCTTTGGCGGGCAGCATTCGGACATGCTCGAAGCGTGGTTCGCGCATGTGCCGGGGCTGAAGATCGTCACGCCCTCGAACGCCGCAGACGCCAAGGGTCTGATGCGCAGCGCCATCGAGTGCAATGACCCGGTGATCTTCATCGAGAACATCCTGTGCTACGGGCTCAAGTCCGACGATCCTGGTGTCGATTACCGCGTGCCGCTGGGCAAGGCGGCAATCGCGCGCGAGGGCAGCGACGTCACGCTGATCACTTATGGTCGCACCGTACTTGATGCGCTGGAAGTGGCTGAGACGCTGGCCGGGGAGGGCGTGTCGGTCGAGGTTATCGATCTGCGCACCATCGCGCCCTATGACGAGGCGACCGTCACCGCATCGGTGCGCAAGACCGGCCGCGCGGTCGTGCTGCACGAGGCGGTGCGCGCCTATGGCACCGGCGCGGAAATCGCCTCGCGGCTACATGAGGCGCTGTTCAACGAGCTGAAGGCTCCGGTGCAACGCATCGGCGGCGCGTTCTCCGCGGTGCCGATGGCGAGCGTGCTTGAGCAGGCCTGGATCCCCAACAAGGACGAGATTGCAGGCGCAATCCGCACGACCATGGAATGGAAACGCTGATGCCGGCCGAAATCCGCATCCCCAAATTGGGCATGAGCGTCACCGAGGTCACTCTGATCGAATGGATGTTCGGTGACGGCGAGACGGTGGAAAAGGGCGACGTGCTCTACACCGTCGAGACCGACAAGAGCACCACCGAGATCGAGGCGCAGGAATCGGGCGTGCTGCGCGTCACCGGCGAGGAAGGCGAAGCCTACAAGATCGGCGATGTCATCGGGACAATCGGGTAGCCGCGCTGAGGCCCGTTTAGGATTCCGCGGGGCCAAGCCGCCCGTCCGTTCGCCGCGCTGTTGCGAAATAAGCTGTTGTCCACGCAACGACCCCATGGCTGCCATGCGCCGAGGGTGGTAGGCTCCGCGCCTCATCTAACCCGCCGCAAGGAGAAAGCCTCTGTCAGCCAGATCAGATCGCAAATCAATTTGTCAGGCGATTGCCGGAGTTGACGTCGGTCTGACTTACTTCGAGTTGGACGCAGAGCACATTATTGCTGGTCCGTTTGCGACCATGACGCCGTTTTGCTGGATTTTCATCCGGAAGATGCGGGACGAATATCGAATCGACTACGATACTGGCGTGATCGTCGCGCGCGGCAAGCACATGAACCTGGAACTTCTTCAACACGATATCGCGGAGGGCGATTTCCTGTGGAAGCACAACGTGTATCCAAAGGAATTTTCTCCGCTTTCCATCACAGACAAAAGGCTTCCGTCCGACAGCCTGGTCTCCAGAATTCGCAGCTTCCTGCTAGACCATTCGAAGTCGGAAAAAGAGGCTGAGGCGTTTGCGCGGGCGGGAAATACCGAGTTCCTCAAGGATTGTCGTCGGCTCAAGTCCACGGCTTACAACACCAAGCTGCTTGCAAGGCTGGCAGACCGCTCGCGTTAGCTGAACAGTCCCCGGATCGCGCGCCAGATCGGCATCGGCGGGCGCCCCGCCAGCACGCGGACCTTGTCGAACAGCGTCGACTTGCCCGAATAGAACCGCGCGATCAGCGCATCGGGCAGGGTGTAGAAGCGTTCCAGCACGCGATACCGCTCATCCGGGCCCGCCGCCTTGAACAGCATCTTGGTCAGCATCCGGTAGAAGCCGTCGGCCTGCCAGTGGTCGAGGCTGGTCTTGCGGCTCATCTCGGCCAGCGCCGAGCCCGACAGATCGGGCATCTCGGCGATGTGCGCGGCAAGCCGCACCGCATCGGGCAGCGAATAGCCGGTGAGGCCGTGGAACAGCGCCGCGCGCGTGCCTGCCTTGGCGACATCGCCGCCGGTCGATTGCCAGTATCCGCCGAAATCGCCGCCATAGACCACCGGCAGTGCGCCGGTCTCGGTGCGGCTGACGCGTTCGATCTGCCAGCCCTTGGCATCGGCATAGGCGCTGATCCGCGCCGACAGCGCCTGCGTGTCGAGGTCCGAAGTGTCGCTGTAATAGGTGTCCTCGACGAAAATCTCCATCGGGCTGATCGGCAGGCAATAGACGAAGCGATAGCCGTCCATCTGCTCGACCGTCGCGTCCATCACGATCGGGCGGGTGAGGCCGTGCGGTTCGCTAAGGTGCAGCATCTGCCCCATGAACTTCTGCCAGCCGCAGCGCAGATGGCGGACATTGCCGCCGCCGCGCGCATCGATCACGCCGCCGGCCTCGATCCGTGCGCCGTTTTCCAGCACGACATTGGTCTGGCTGGCCGCCAGCGCGCGGGTGCCGGTGACGATGTGATGCGCGGGCAGCGTTTCGCGCAGATACTCGTCGAACCGGTCGGACAGGATCGAATAATAGCTTTCTTCTAGCGCGCGCTCGTGCCCGGGAAACTTGACGTCGTAGCCGCGCCAGCCATGGCAGACCAAGGGCGCGACCAGCCAGCGATGCTTGTCCGCGACATCGGGTCCGAAGAACGACCAGATATGGTTGCCGCCCAGCGATGCGCTCTCCTCGATCAGCAGCACGTCGAGCTCGGGCCGCTTGCGGCGCAGCGCGAGCGCGATCAGCCCGCCGGCCAGCCCGCCACCGAGGATCGCCACATCGCATTTGAGAGTTTTGCTGGAGAGATTGCGCGGAGATTTCATGTCCCACCTGCCCTAGCGCAGCCAGCGGCGCAGGGGAAGGGTTCAGGGACCGCTTTGCAGCGCAGCATAACCACGCTACAGCGTGACGATGCTCGGTTCCTCTCACATCGCGCTGTCGGCGCTGGCGATGACGCTGATTGTCGGTGTGCGCTATCTGCTGACCAGCGGCCTGTTTGCGTGGCTGACCGACAAGGTCCGCCCGGGGCTGTACAAGGGTATGAAGCCGCAGATCGGCCGGGAAATCCGCTGGTCGCTGTACAGCGCGGCGATCTATGGCATCCCCACCGGCGTGGTCGCCTGGGGCTGGCAGAACCATGGTTGGACGCAGGTCTATACCGACTGGAGCGCCTATCCCTTGTGGTATCTGCCGGTTTCGGTGATCGCCTATCTTTTTGCGCACGATACCTGGTTTTACTGGACTCATCGCTGGATGCACCAGCCCAGATGGTTCCGCATCGCGCATGCGGTGCACCATGACAGCCGCCCGCCCACCGCCTGGGCGGCGATGAGCTTTCACCCGATCGAGGCGCTCACCGGGGCAATCGTGATCCCCGTGCTGGTGTTCGTCATCCCCATCCATGCCGCGATGCTGGGGCTGGTGCTGGGTATCATGACGCTGATGGGAGTGACCAACCATATGGGCTGGGAGCTGTTTCCGCGCTGGCTTGTTCACGGGCCGTTAGGCAAGGGACTGATAACCGCCAGCCACCATCAGCACCACCATGCGCGCTACACCTGCAATTACGGGCTTTATTTCCGTTTCTGGGACAGGCTATGCGGTACGGACAAGGGGCTGGGGGAGTTCCCTGCAACGGGATCGCACAAGGGGCAGGCAAATGCGGCGCTCGACGCCGCGCGTTCTGCACATTCTGGGAGTTGATATGGTGGCATTGCCCAAGACTCTGGCGCTCGGCCTGGCCGCGCTGTCTGTCCTGCCGGGGGCCGCTCCGCTGAGCGATATCGACATCACCGTCGATCATCTGCGCTCGTCCAAGGGACTGCTCCAGCTTTGCCTGACCGCCAACGAACGCAGCTTTCCCGATTGCGAGGACGATCCTGCGGCGCGCCGAATGACGGCGCGAGCAAAGGATGGCGTCGCGCGCTTCTCCAACCTGCCCGCAGGCCAGTATGCACTCGCCATCGTCCACGACGAGAACGGCAACAGCAAGCTCGACACCTTTGCCGGTATTCCCAAGGAAGGCATCGGCTTCTCGCGCAATCCCAGCTTCAGCTTCGGCCCGCCGCGCTTTTCGCAGGTGGTCTTCGTGGCCCAGGGCGCAGGCACCAGCCAGCGGGTGAAGATCAAATACTATCTGTAGGCATCAGGCTGTCGGCCACAGTCGGCGCCTTCATCGCCCGCCATCCGCGTTGCGTTAACGAAATCTAAGCCAGCCGATCCTATCCTCGCTCCAAAGCCCCCTGTCTGCATGTCGCGACGGGGGCGAAGATGGGGTGTTCGATGCCAGCTGCCGAGCGAAATCCTGGGGTTCAGCCGCACGCACTGGCGTTTGAAAGGGGTGCGCTGTGAGCAACCTGACCCTCGCGCTGCATTATGGCGCCTTCGCCATCCTTGCCACCACGGCCAATCTGGGCACGCAATCGGCGATCCTCGCCTTTGACGACCAGGCGCTGGTTTACTACCTCGCGCTCGCCGCCGGGACCGGAGTCGGGCTGGTGGTCAAGTACCTGCTCGACAAGCGCTGGATCTTTGCCGATCACAGCCGCGGTGTTGCCGCCCATGCGCAGAAATTCTCGCTCTACACGCTGATGGGCGTGGTCACGACGCTGATCTTCTGGGGTACCGAGACCTTGTTCTGGTTCACCTGGCACACGCACGACGCGCGCGTCGCGGGCGCGCTGCTGGGGCTCGGCATCGGCTATTTCGTGAAATATCAGCTCGACCGCCGCTTCGTGTTCAACACCAAGGCTGCGGGCGCCGCGCCCTATGCCGTGGCCGCCGCTCCGCCGGCCTGAGGCCCGCCGCGTCCGACCGATCCATGACCCAGGCCTATCTTCACCCGATCGCAACCAGCCGTCTGCTGCTCAAGGCCGCGCTGACCGTTGCCGCCATGCTGCTGACCTTCGCGGCGATATCCTATCAGACCCCGGTTCCGCCGGGCAGCGACAAGACGGTGGTCGATTTCCACGCCTTTTATGTCGCGGGGAAGCTGGGCCAGGAAGGCCGGGCCAACGACAGCTACAACATGGCGAAGATGGAGGTCGCGCAAAAGGACTTCACCGGGGTCAAGGTGTTCATGCCGTGGACCTATCCGCCGCCGTTCACCCTGTTCGTCACCGCGCTGGCCGCGCTGCCGCTGGGATGGGCCTATGGCCTGTTCGTGGGGCTGACTTTGGCCTTCTACATCACCGTGCTCAGGCGGATTGCGGGCGACCATCTGCCCGGCGTGATCGTCGCGATCCTGCCCGTGATCCTGCTCACCGTGATGACCGGACAGAACGGCTTTCTCACCGGCGCCCTGATCGGCACCTTCCTGCTCGCGCTGCAGCAGCGCAGCTCCCGGGCGGGCATTCCCCTGGGGCTGATGGTGATCAAGCCGCATCTGGCCGCGGCGATCTCGCTGCTCGCTCTGGTCGAGCGCCGCTGGCAGGCGATGTTCATCGCCGCCGGCATCGTCATCGCCGCGCTGGCGCTGCCCACCTTCGTCTTCGGCCTGTCGATCTGGCCGGCGTTCCTTGATGGCGTGCGCGAATCGAGCGCCTATCTGGCGCAGGGCAAATACCCGCTGTTCCGCATGACATCGATCTACGCCACCGCGCGCAGTGCCGGGCTGTCCTCGGACATGGCGTTTGCGGTGCACGCGGTGTGCGCCGCCGGAGTGATCGCGCTGCTGTTCTATGGCTGGTGGCGCAAGCTGCCGCCGCAGCTGCTCGCCGCGAGCGCATGTGCCGCATCGCTGTTCGTCAGCCCGTACAATTATGATTACGACCTGTGCATCCTGGGCGTGGGGCTGGCCTTCGTCCTGCCCGGGCTGCTCGAACGCACCCGCCCGATCGAACAGTTCGCGCTGCTCGCCTTGTGCTGGGTCGGCACCGGCTATGGCCTGTTCACCGCCTTTGCGCAGGAGCCCGAGATCGCCGGCGTCGGCCGCGATCCGCTCTCGCTGATGGCGCCCCCGCTGCTGCTGCTGATCGCGCTGGTGGCACTGGCGATGCGGCGCGCGGTACGCGTGCGCGGCAGCGACATTCCCGCAACCATCGCAACCGATGCCTCCGCGCCGACCGCTGCGCCCCGGGCCCAGGCGAGCGAGCCCCGGCAGATCGAACTGGCCTGATCCCGCTCACGGGTCAAACCGGTCCGCTGACAGCCGCCGCGGAACCTTCCGCCGGGTCGCGCGCATCCTTGGCACACCCGCCAGGAGACGCCCCAATGCCCGATACCACCCACGCCCAGCAGCTCACCCACATCGCCAAGGCCATGCGGGACATCGATTTCGCGATGCTCAACACCCATGCCGAAGGCGGCGCGATCGGCGGACGGCCGATGAGCAACAACCGCGAGGTCGACTACGACGGCGACAGCTATTACTTCACCTGGGAAGACTGCCGTATGGTCGACGACATCAAGCGCGATCCAAAAGTCGGCCTGTCGCTGCAGGGCAATACCTCGCTGTTCGGCAAGCCGGGCATCTTCATCGCGGTCGAGGGCACCGCCGACATCGTGCGCGACAAGGCGCAGTTCGCCAAGCACTGGAGCAAGGATCTCGAACGATGGTTCGAACAGGGCATCGACACCGAAGGCCTGGTCATGCTCCACGTCCGCGCGAGCCGGGTGGCGTATTGGGATGGCGAGGACGAGGGGGATTTCGTGGTCGGGTGACGGGGGCGCCTCGCACGGAGGTTCTCGCTCTTGAAGCACCTATCGCACCAACGCGATTCCCGACAAGCAGGCCCAGTTCAGCAGCAAAAAGACATCGGTCGCTATCTTCCATGCGCGCGATGCGCGCGACATGCCGCGCCTGAATGTCCAGTAGCGGACCATCACACTCACCACCGTCGAAAGCGCGACTATCGCGACGCCGATACGGGCAACGACAGCAGGAATGCCAGCGCGAAAAACTGGACCATCAGCGCGCTGACGAACCACACGATGGGCACAGCGCGATACGTCGCTTCCGGCAGGAAGCTGCCGATATCGGTCGAGCGAACGCCAATATCTTCGTCCGGCGTTCGAGGCACGCCTGGGTCGATTTCGCGCGTCATCCGGCCTGCCGGATTGGCGGGGCGGTCCTTGTCTCGAGTCATGATCCCCGAACCCGATGACCGTTTACCGGCAACCCCGTACCGGCACCTGCCCGAGGCGCACCTACAGAAGCAGGCCGCCCTGCAGAGCGGGGCTCCGGTGCGCGAATGCAAGCATCTGCGCTCACCAGATATTGAGGGTCATGTCGATCGTGGCTTCGCCCTCGCCCGAGCAGATGTAGACGATCTGAACCGGAACGATGCTTTTGCCGCGATATTTGGGTTCCACCACCAGGCGATCGATGGCCTTCAGGTCGATCAGCCCGCTGACCCGGTCGTTGGCAAAGTCGATCATCATCAGCGCGCCCGGAGGGACATAGCCGATGTTCTCCCTGTCAGCCCGCCCGCCGAACCTTTTGGGGAAGAAGCGTATCCTGACCAGCTCCCCACGCTTGACCAGGGCTTCGGCCTGCGCGCGGCTGGTGACATGGGAAAAGTCCATCGGCATGGCTTGAGAGTCCTTGGGCGCCATGGTCCACGCGGGCGGGGTCATGACCGAGGCGGCGGAAAGCGCCAGCGCCAAAGCTATTTTGATACGCCTCACTGTTTCGCCCCCGGCTCTTGCTGCAGCTTCGAGCCGCGAGAGTGAGCATAAACCAGCGACTCGATTAGAAGCACCCTCTGCAGCGCTATTGCATCCGAAACGGAGCAGATGGCCGGCGACAACCTGCAGCGAGCCTTATCCAGACCTAAGTTACTGAAACGGTGGGTATCCATTACTAGTCACGCAATGTCGTTTAGGGTTCCCCTGCTGAAGCTTTTCTACCGTCGATTGACTTGTTGGAAAATGTTGCTGATATGTTCTTGCCGGTTTCCCTTGATGGAGCGGCACTATGCAGGGTTCGTCCGATGGCACGCGCAATGGCTTTGCAATATGGTTGCGAACGGGGCGCTGGCCTGATCGGGGAACGATTCGCGCGATTGAGCGCAAGTTCAATCCCTGGCACGACCCGGAGAACGGTCGTTTCACCTTTGCCGGCACCGGGCGGCATTACGGGTCGGGCGGGCAGGGGCGTGCGGCACGACAGGCAAGCTCGCCGCCTCGTAGGCCTCCGCACCGGGTGGATGTTCAAGGCCATCCACCGCGCCGACCGGTTAGGGGCGATGGTTCCTTCGGTGGCGGGGGTGCCAGTGGTTCATGGGACGCGAGAGGATCAACTGGTGGTCAGGTCAAGCCCAAGCCAAAACCGATTCCTCGAAGCGCGCCTGCGCAGGCTACCATCCTTCCAGGACCGGTCAAACCGCGCCCATCGGTCAATCCTGCACTTGCGCGGCCCGTCAGGTCGCCAACCTGGCGGAAGGTCAAACGCAACGGCTATATCTACTGGCTGGATGAGAACAACGATCCACGCCAGATCGACGTCCCCGACCTTTCGATCGACGCCAGAACGCCGCGGTCAAGATCAGCGCAGCGCAATGCGGGCAAGCCTGACCGGTTGCCGACGGATGACGGTGGGCATTTCATCGCGCACCGGTTCAACGGTCCCAGAGATGCCTTCAACCATTTCGCGCAGGACGCATCGATCAATCGTGGCAAATATCGGGTGCTCGAACAAAAATGGTTCGATGCCAAGGCCCAGGGCAAGCCTGTGAGCCTGTCGATGACGATTATATATCCAAAAGGATCCCGACGGCCTGACCACCTAAACATTTGGTATAACATCGGTGGGAAAATGGAATATACGACAATTGAAAATCGCCCAAGTCCTAAAGGGCCTCGAAAGCCAAGAAGGAAACCGCAATGAGTGACTGGCAGGAGGAAATGGCAGATATTATTGCCGAGGTTGCTCGCAATCTGCTGGCCAAGCATGGCATGAACAACAGGGGAATTCTGCTTCTGAGTAGCCTTTCTCTTGATGGAGTGACCTACAACGTATTCATCGGGAAAGAAAGCACTATAGAATACTCCCTTGTCGTTGATGATGATATGGAAAATGTAGAACTTATGAGAGATTTCAAGTATACTGCCCCGACCAAGAATAGATGTGAGGCAGTAGAACTGTTCATTAAAGACGGCAAGGCTAGCACAAAATTGCTTTACAAGGGAGATATCGAACCTGAATATGAATTTGATCGTCGGGACGAAGTTGTCTTTTCGTATTTTGGGAAGCATCCCATTATTTACCCGCCAATGCCGTTTGGCACTTGGGATGTAGAGCTTTGATCAAATGCTTTAAGGCTGTTGAGCGGCTGATGCCATCCGGCATCCCATGGCGATGTCACGGTTAAGCCTTGCCCCGGTAGCTCGCGTCTGTCGTTGACCGCCAGCGCCACCCAACCCCTAAGCGCACCCCTCGACATACTCCAGCGTCGGCCTAACCCCGACGTGCACCAGGCTGACCTTGTCTTCGGCGTCGATCTCGAAGCGCAGCCTGGGATCATCGCCGGGCTGGGTCAGGTATTTGGCGGGGGCGTCGACGTATTTGTGGGGCTCGGCGACGAACGAGGGGAAGGCCTTGCGGACCTCGGCCTCGGTCGATCCGGGGCCGATGCCCTCGACCAGCTTCGCCTTCGACTCATCGCTCACCGTGATGCGGCGGACGACATTTTCCTCGACGATGGCATAAGCGCCGGGCCAATCGGGGGCGCTGAGCGTGGTGCAGCCATCGGAAATCTGCGCGCCGCGCGCGGCCCAGGGCGATCCTGCGGGCACCGGTTTGCCGATCGTCAGCCCGCCATAGCCCTCAAGCGTCAGCGTCCGCGCCGTCGCGATGGCGGGCGTCGGCTGCGCCGCGTCTGCCGCCTGAGGCGCATCTTCGACGACCGCAGCATCAGGCTTCGTCTCCGCCCGCTCGGCTGCGGGTTCGGACCCGCAGCCCGCGAGCAGCAGCACCGCGAGCGATGCGGCTGCCAGCGCGGCCTTCACCGGCTCAATCATGCTCGCGGTCGCCCGCGCCCAGATACAGTTCGCGGCCCATGTCCTCGTATAGCTGGCTCATCTCTGCCATGCCCTTGAGCGCGGCTTCGCGGCTTGCCGCTGCCGTTTCCGCCCCGCTCGGCCCGGTGGCGATGAAGCCCTCTACCCCCTGGTTCTGCTTGCTGGCGAAGTCGCGGACCTCCTGGCTGATCTGCATCGAGCAGAACTTGGGCCCGCACATCGAGCAGAAATGCGCGGTCTTTGCGCCTTCTGCGGGCAAGGTCTGGTCGTGATACTGCTCGGCGGTGTCGGGATCGAGGCTGAGGTGGAACTGGTCGCGCCAGCGGAACTCGAAGCGCGCCTTGCTCAGCGCATCATCGCGCACCTGCGCTGCCGGGTGGCCCTTGGCGAGATCGGCGGCGTGCGCGGCGAGCTTGTAGGTGACCACGCCGACCTTCACGTCGTCGCGATCGGGCAGGCCCAGATGCTCCTTGGGCGTGACGTAGCAGAGCATCGCGGTGCCGTACCAGCCGATCTGCGCCGCGCCGATGCCGCTGGTGATGTGGTCATATCCCGGCGCGATGTCGGTGGTGAGCGGGCCCAGGGTGTAGAACGGCGCCTCGCCGCACACCTCCAGCTGCTTTTCCATGTTCTCCTTGATCTTGTGCATCGGCACATGGCCGGGCCCTTCGATCATCACCTGCACGTCGGATTTCCACGCGCGGTGGGTCAGCTCGCCCAGCGTGTAGAGTTCGCTGAACTGCGCCTCGTCATTGGCATCGGCGATCGATCCGGGGCGCAGGCCATCGCCCAGCGAATAGGCGATGTCGTACGCCTTCATGATCTCGGTGATCTCGTCGAAATGCTCGTAGAGGAAGCTTTCCTTGTGATGCGCCAGGCACCATTTCGCCATGATCGAGCCGCCGCGCGAGACGATGCCGGTGACGCGCTTCGCCGCCATCGGGATGTACGCGAGCCGCACGCCTGCGTGGATCGTGAAATAGTCCACACCCTGTTCGGCCTGTTCGATCAAAGTATCGCGGAAGATCTCCCAGGTCAGCTCCTCGGCGACGCCGCCGACCTTTTCCAGCGCCTGATAGATCGGAACGGTGCCGATCGGCACGGGGCTGTTGCGCAGGATCCATTCGCGGGTGTCGTGGATGTTGCGGCCGGTGGAGAGGTCCATCACGGTGTCCGCGCCCCAGCGGATCGACCACACCATCTTGTCGACCTCGGAGGCTACGTTCGATGCGACCGCGCTGTTGCCGATATTGGCGTTGATCTTGACCAGGAAGTTGCGGCCGATCGCCATCGGCTCGCTTTCGGGGTGGTTGATGTTGCTGGGGATGATAGCACGGCCGCGCGCCAGCTCATCGCGAACAAACTCGGGGGTGACGTAGTCGGGGATCGAGGCGCCAAAGCTGTTGCCGTCGCGCTTGTATTCCGCGAGCCGTTCGCGGCCCAGGTTCTCGCGCTCGGCAACATATTCCATTTCCGGCGTGATGATGCCGCGGCGGGCATAATGCATCTGGCTGACGTTCATGCCGGGCTTCGCGCGGAGCACCTGCTTGCGGACGTTGGGGAAGGCGGGCACGCCGCCCGACCGATCGGGGCCGAGCTGGCCGTTGTCTTCGGGCTTGACCTCGCGCTGGTCGACCACCTCGACATCGCCGCGGTTCCAGATCCAGTCGCGGCGCAGCTCGGGCAGGCCTGCGGAAATGTCGATATGCGCTTCTGCGTCGGTGTACGGGCCCGAGGTGTCGTAGACGCGGACGGACGGCTCGCCACCGGCGAGATCGATCTCGCGCATCGCAACGCGGATGCCGCTGCCCGATTTGGTCGCGACATGCACCTTGCGGCTGCCGCGAATGGGGCCGGTGGTAACGCCGATTTCGGTGCGTGCGTGGATATCTGCCATGGGTAAACTCTCCTTGGACGACGGGAGAGCGGATGCGGGCGCCAAGGAAACAACGCCGCTCCCTCCCTCCGCCGGTATCAGCCGGTTCAGGTTCAACGGGTCGTGGGGCGCAACGCCCACCTCTCAGCCGCTCGGCTCCCCGGGGATGGGCGGGAGATTAGGGGGTCCGGTGCGGCTTGACCAGAGAAATCCGCTTGCGCGCACTGTATTACCGCTATAACACAGCGATATGCTGAAGTTGACACAGATATCACGATCCTATGGCCGCAAGACGGTGCTGGATGCGGTTTCCGCGAGCTTTCCGGTCGGGCTCACCCTGTTGGTCGGGCCGAGCGGGGCGGGCAAGTCCACGCTGTTGCGGCTGATCGCCACGGCGGAAAAGCCCAACAAGGGGGAAGTCGCCTGGGATGGCGCCGCGCTGCCGGGCGCACGGCAGGCGCTGCGCGCCACATTGGGCTATGCCCCGCAGGCGGTCGAACTGCCCGATGATCTGACCGCGCGCGAATTCGCGCTGCACATGGCCGCGCTGAAGGGGCTGGATGCGCGCGAGGCAGATGTGCAGTTCGGAGCGATCACCGAGCGGATCGGGCTGCACGCCGATATCAACAACCGCATCTCGACCTTCTCAGGCGGCATGCGGCGGCGGCTGATTTTCGCGCAGGCTATGCTGGGCGCACCCCGGCTGCTGGCGCTGGATGAACCCACGGCAGAACTGGACGGCGAGACTGCAGCGCGGCTGAGCGAGCTGATCGTCGAACGCGCCCGCGAGGCGGTGGTGGTGATGACCACGCACCTCGCCGATGCGCTGGCTCCGGCAGCGGTTCAGGTGCTGCGCGTCGATCAGGGCAGGGTCGTGCCGGCATGATTGCAGGGCCGCAAACCGGCGCGGTGCTCCGGTCGTCGCTCGTCACCAGCCTGATCCGCTATCAGCGCAGTTGGGGCCTGTGGCTGCTGCTGCTGATCGCGCCCGTGGGCGCGCGCTTCATGATATCGGATGAAAGCGGCAAGGGCATCGCGATTGCGGTGAACGATCAGCTTCCGGTGCTGACCTCGCCGGTGCTGGGCGTGTGGCTGGGCATCGTGGTGACGACGCTGCTGCTGCCCGCAGGCTATATCTATCTGCGCGCCAACACCAACCGCCGCCAGCCCTGGCAGGTGGAAGAGGTGACCGCCGCGCCGCGCGTTGCGATGCTGATGGGGCGATTTCTCGCTGATGCTGCGGTGCTGCTCGCGTCGCTGTGCACGCTGACCGTCGCAGGCTGGTTCCTGGGCTGGCTGATGGCCACGGGCCCCTGGCAGCCCTGGTTGATCGCCTATGCCCTGTGGCTGGTGGCGGCGCCCGCTTTGATCGGGCTAGCGGCCTTGCGCATCCTGTTCGATGCGGTGCCATGGCTGCGCGGTGCACTGGGTGACCTGTGCTATTTCTTCATCTGGATGTTTTCGCTCGTCGCGCCGATCATAACTGCGGACCAGCCATCCAGCCTAGCTGCCAACATGCTGGATTATGGCGGCTTTGTCCGTCCGCTTGTCGGTCCTCAGCCTGCGGACAACAGCAACATCATCATCGGCGCGCCCCGCGATCTCGGCGCGGGGCGGATTGCGCTGGACGTGATGGCCGGGCTGCATGCGCCCGGCTACGTCGCTGCGCGCCTGGGCTGGGTCGCCGTTGCGTTTGCCTTGGTGCTGCTCGCAGGTGGGATCTACCGCCCGCACCGGTCGAGACGCAGCCAGGCCCGGCAGGGGCGGATTGCCCGGCTGCTGTCTGCGGGGCCGCCAGCCCCGGCGCAGAGCGATGCACCCCCCGCAAAAGCTGCACGATCGCGCCTTGCGGGGCTGGTGATAGCAGAGGCCCGGCTGATCGGTGCGGGGCGGCTTTTCCTGCTGCTCGCCGCCGCCGCTGCGCTTGCAGGTCTGTACGGGGACTATCGCCATGTCGGCAGCCCGCTTGCGCTGTTGCTGCTCATCTTTGGCCTCAGCGCGCATGCCGGGCGCAGCGAGGCGCGCGGCCTGCTCAAGCTTGCGCTGACCACCCCGATGTCGCCTGCTGTCCGGCGCTTCGCCTTCGTGCTGGCAGGAACGGGCTGGTCGCTGCTGCTCGCGGTTCCTGCAGCAGCAGCGCGCGGATCGGCAGACCCGCTGCTGCTGGCGCTGGCGAGCGGAGGTGCCGCCTCGGTTGTTGCGATCGCGCTGGCGGCGCTGACGGGTTCGTCGTTCGCTCCGCGCGTCGTGCTGCTGATCGGCTGGTACGTCTATCTGTCCAGCTAGCGCCTGAACATTCGTCCTGGCCCTGTGACCCGATGCATTGCCGCTGTCACAGTCGCGCGATAATCTTCCGCCAACACCCACCATCAGGAGCCCAAACATGCCCGCGCACGAAATCGACTACGAAATCAAGGGACAGGAACTGCAGTTCGTCGAAATCGAGCTCGACCCCGGCGAGAGTGCGGTGGCCGAAGCAGGAGCGATGGTGTGGAAGGATGCCAGCATCGAGATGACCACGGTGTTCGGCGATGGCAGCGCCAACCAGGGTGGCGGCTTCATGGGGGCGCTGCTCGGCGCGGGCAAGCGTCTGGTCACCGGCGAAAGCCTGTTCACCACGGTGTTCACGCACACCGGATCGGGCAAGGCGCGCGTCGCCTTCGGCGCGCCTACCCCGGGCAACATCCTGCCGCTCGACCTCACGTGTTATGGCGGCAGGCTGATCTGCCAGAAGGACAGCTTTCTCGCGGCGGCAAAGGGCGTGTCGATCGGCATTCATTTCCAGAAGCGCATCCTCACCGGGCTGTTCGGCGGCGAGGGCTTCATCATGCAGAAGCTCGAAGGCGATGGCATGGTGTTTGTGCAGATGGGCGGAGCGCTGATCGAGCGCGAGCTGGCGCCCGGCGAAGAGCTGCATGTCGATACCGGCTGCGTTGCGGCGTTCACTTCGAGCGTGGACTTCGATCTGATCTCGGCCGGCGGAATCAAGTCGTCGCTGTTCGGCGGCGAGGGGCTGTTCTTCGCGCGGCTGCGCGGTCCGGGCCATGTGTGGATCCAGTCGCTGCCGTTCTCGCGGCTCGCCGGACGGATGTTGGCTGCGGCAGGCAGCCGGGGCGGGCCGAACCGCGGCGAGGGCTCGGCGCTCGGATCGCTGGGCGATCTGATCAGCGGCAACTGAGTCGCGTCAGGGCGCAGCCGGATCCATCCCCGCCTGGCGCAGCATCGTGTCGATCTGCCGGGCGGGGTCGGCCAGCTTCTGGCTGGTGATCGCGGTGATCGTGGCCAGCGTCGGCGCGCTGAGGCCAGTGCAGCGCGCGGCATCGAGAAAGCTGCGGCCGTTCCAGGGCGTGCCCGCGCGCACGGTGGCGAAGAAGCGGCGGTTGACGTCGTGCAGGCTCTTTGCCCCGCCCGATCCGCGCCGGACATCGGCGTCGATCGCCAGCGCGATCAGCATGCCGCACTGATAATGCAGATCGAACTTGCCCGCGCGCGACGCCGCGTTCAGCGCGACCTCGGTGAGCCCTGCAGCACAGGCCTTGCGCGCCTCGGCAATGCGCCGGGTGACATAGCTGCGTTCGGTGTCGCTGCGGCCGCGCATCACCAGCGCCGCCATTGCGTCGGCGCCGCCCTCATGGATCCACGCCTGCGAATCGGGGCCGATCACGTCGTTTGTCCCCGCGCGCTGGAAGAAATGCGCGGCCTCATGCGCGAAGAACCAGTCGAGCCACACCACATCGCCCAGCTTGATCGGCTTGCGCCAGCCATCGCCGTAGAGGTGGATAAACACCTGGCCGGGCAGCGTCCCGCCCTGGCTGGAGAGGCTGGTGCCCGATGGCGGCTTGGGATCGAGCGAGACATAGAGTTCGGGCGTGATCGACAGCGGGCCGTAGATGGCGGCGAAGTCGCGCATCGATTGCGGCAGCGATTCGAGCAGATGGTCGCGCAGCACAGGTTGCAGCGCCGGATCGACGATCGCGAGAAAGCCCGAGGTGGGGACCGGCTGGGCGCTGCCGATATAGACGTTCGTCCCTTCCTCGCGGCTGACAAAGGCGGCGGTGTTCGCGCTGCGCTTGCCGCCCACGCCGATCGTTTCGCCTTCGGCCGCGATGGACACGGCGAGTGGCTCGGTACCCTTGCAGGGAAGCGCAGGGCAGGCCTGGAAGTGCCCCGAATAAACCAGCACCCCGCCATCGCTGAACGGGGAAAACGGCGCATAGGCCTTTTCGAGCGCGCTGTAGCGCACGGGGATGTCGAGGCTAAGCCGCGCGAACGGCTTGCCGTCGGTGCGTTCGATCCGCTCGCCATCGCCCTCGCGCACCCAGCGGAATTCACCCGGCAGGCTCTTCCAGTCCCGTGCGCGATAGCCATCGAGCGGGGGCGCGAAATGCAGCGCGCGGGTCGGGCGGGCCAGCCGGTATTCGGCCTGAACGCTGTCGCCCGACGACCGGGTGATGTGCAGGCTGACCGGCGGCGTCCGCGCTGCGACGGACGCGGCGGGTCCCGCCGGGGCAGGCAGTGCAGAGCCGGACGTGCCGGTCAGCGCCAGCGCTGCAAACCCGGTCAGCGCGCGTGGTAATGTCCGGCCCATACATCCCCCCTCCTGGTCAGCGTGATCGGCCTGCCGCCAGGCTGACCAGAAGGGCTTCTAGGCGATCAGAAGGTGTAGGTCACGCCCATGCCGCCGAAGAACTGGTCTGCATCGCCGCGGATGGCGACGATCGGGCTGTCGGCGATGTCGCCCTGCAGCCGCGAATAGCTGCCCAGCACGAACACGCCCCAGCCGCCATCGAGCGCATTGCCCGAAAGGTCTAGGCCGACCAGTGCGCTGGTGCCGATCGACTTGAGGCCGCCGCCCGCGCGATAGCGGGGCAGGCCCGATGCCGCGCTGCCCGCGGCGTCGACGCTGAAGTAATAGTCGGCAAAATCGCCATCGACCAAATCGGCCGAGGCCGAGATGTTGACCACGCCCTTGGTGCCGAGCAGGCGGTTGTAGCTGACCTGCGGGGTGACGATTGCGCCCGAATGCGCGCCCGAAATGTCGAACACCGCATCAGCCTGGAAGGTCAGGCTGTCGAAGCGGTTGAAGATGCGGTTGATCTTGACCCCGCCGGTGGCACCGGTCTCGACCGCGATCGGGCGACTGCCGAGGCGCTTGACCACCGCGTCGCGGATGCGGTTGTTGCGCTCGATGCGCGCGCGGATCACGGGACCTGCGATATATTCGACCTTGGGCAGCACCGGGTCCTTGATCAGATCGACAAACAGTCCGGGGCCGCGCGCGCCGAAATTATAGCCCTTGTAGCTGCCCTGGACGACCGGCGCCGGGAAGAACACGTACTGGTTCGATCCCTCATAGCTGGGCACCATCCCGGCACCCAGGCCGACGGTCATGTAGAAATCCTGGGCGAAAACCGATTGCGACATGCGCGCGGCCTTGGCGAGCAGCCGGAGCTCCTCGGGTGTGGGGCCATAGGGCTTGGCTGCATCCGGAGCAGGCGATGGCGTCGCCTGGGCAAGATCGACAGGGCCCATGATGGCGGTGTCTGCTGTGGCATTCGGGGAAGGCTGGGCTGCGCTTTGTGCAAGGGCGGCGCTGCTGCCGCCGGCGACCAGGGCCAGGGCGGTAAGGGTCTTGAAGATCATTGAGGGCATCCTGTATTTAATTGCCCCCCGGCTGCTGTAAGCACCCGGGGAGGTGTCGTCGCAGCGCGTGCTGCATTGCAACAAATTGCGGCATGATTTGGGCCGACTTCCGATTTCCACAAGAGGCAGTCATTTGTAATTATATTTACATCATGACAGGCAGATTGGCGCTTTCTGATAGGGCAAGACACGAAATGTTGCACTGCACATTAGGATAGTCAGGGGTTCGGGCGTAATCCCGCATCATCAGATGTCAAGTTATGACACCTCGTGATTCGCAGAAGGAAGACGTCCCATGCCCTATACCGATCAAATCCGCGCAAGTGAGCAGCTTATCGGCTCCAAGCAGGGCCGCTGGACCGGCATCGATGCCGAGTCGGTCGCGCGCATGCAGCTGCAGAACCGTTTCCGCACCGGGCTCGACATTGCGCGTTACACCGCCAAGATCATGCGCGAGGACATGGCAGCCTATGATGCGGATTCGTCGCAGTACACCCAGTCGCTGGGCTGCTGGCACGGTTTCATCGCGCAGCAGAAGATGATCTCGATCAAGAAGCACTTCGGCACCACCAAGCGCAAGTACCTGTACCTGTCGGGCTGGATGGTCGCGGCGCTGCGCAGCGATTTCGGACCGCTGCCCGATCAGTCGATGCACGAGAAGACCAGCGTGCCTGCGCTGATCGAGGAGCTCTACACCTTCCTGCGTCAGGCCGATGCACGCGAACTCGACCTGCTGTTCACCGGCATCGACAAGGCGCGTGCCGCTGGCGACAGCGCAAAGGAAAAGGAGCTGCTCGCGCAGGTCGACAACTTCCAGACGCATGTCGTGCCGATCATCGCCGACATCGACGCCGGTTTCGGTAACGCCGAAGCCACCTATCTGCTCGCCAAGAAGATGATCGAAGCGGGTGCCTGCGCGCTGCAGATCGAAAATCAGGTGTCGGACGAAAAACAGTGCGGTCACCAGGACGGCAAGGTGACCGTGCCGCATGAGGACTTCCTCGCGAAGATCCGCGCGTGCCGTTATGCGTTCCTCGAACTGGGCGTCGAAGACGGCATCATCGTCACCCGCACCGACTCGCTGGGCGCGGGCCTCACCAAGCAGATTGCGGTGAGCAACGAGCCGGGCGATCTGGGCGACCAGTACAACAGCTTCCTCGATTGCGAGGAAATCGACCCCGCCACCGCGCGCAACGGCGATGTCATCATCAACCGCAACGGCAAGCTGCTGCGTCCCAAGCGTCTGCCTTCCAACCTGTTCCAGTTCCGCGAAGGCACCGGCGAGGACCGCTGCGTTCTCGACAGCATAACTTCGCTGCAGAACGGCGCCGACTTGCTGTGGATCGAGACCGAAAAGCCCCACGTCGAGCAGATCGCCGGCATGATGGACCGCGTCCGCGAGGTCATTCCCAACGCCAAGCTGGTCTACAACAACTCGCCGTCGTTCAACTGGACGCTGAACTTCCGCCAGCAGGTCTATGATGCGATGGTGTCCGAAGGTCTCGACGTGTCAGAGTACGACCGTGCCCAGCTGATGGACGCCAAGTATGACGATACCGAACTCGGCATCGCCGCCGACAAGCGCATCCGCACCTTCCAGGCCGATGGTGCCAAGCGCGCAGGCATCTTCCACCACCTGATCACGCTGCCGACCTATCACACCGCAGCGCTTTCGACCGACAACCTGGCCAAGGAATATTTCGGCGAGGCGGGCATGCTGGGTTACGTTCTGGGCGTGCAGCGCCAGGAACTGCGCCAGGGCATCGCCTGCGTGAAGCACCAGAACATGTCGGGCAGCGACATCGGCGATGCGCACAAGGAGTATTTCGCCGGGGAAGCCGCGCTGAAGGCTGGCGGCGTCAACAACACCATGAACCAGTTCGGCTAATCCGGATGGGTCAGAATAACCGATAGAGTTTTCCTGGGGAGGAAAAGGACCAACCCGCCGGTGGCAACGCCGGCGGGTTTTTCCTTGTGATGCGCAACTGCCCGCATGCTATGGTCGCCTTATACGGCAATCTTGGGGGGCGACGATGGCACGGGTTCTGGGACTGGGTGGTCTGTTCTTCAAGTCGGCGGATCCGGCGGCCACCTGCGCATGGTACCGCCGGGTGCTCGGGCTCGAGTTCGGTGAATGGGGCGGGGTGGTGTTCACGCCGGATGCCGCCGCCGCGCACCCGGGAGCCGGCACCGTCTTCTCGCCCTTCAGCGCTGACACCGACTATTTTTCGCCCTCGGACAAGGACTTCATGTTCAACCTGATGGTCGATGATCTCGACGGCATGCTCGCGCGCTGCGCGGCCGAGGGGGTGGAAACGGTGAAGCTGTTTCCGCCCGCACCCAATGGCCGCTTCGCACACATCATGGATCCCGACGGGCGCAAGATCGAACTGTGGCAACCGAGCCCGATGGAGGGTTGAGCGCGGCATTTCCCAACTAGTGTGAGAATCGCGCAGCATGGCGATTTCGCACAGTTGGCCACGCTGTGTTCGAGCGACCGCACCAGCTTGATCAAACCGGGGCGGATGATAGGCTCGCGCCATGCTGAAGCCACCGGACCCCGCGCCGCAACCCCAAACCCTGCTTCCGCCACCCAGTGCGCTGACGCTGTGGCTGTGCGGACTGGCAGGCGCGTGGCTGATGTATTTTGCGGTGTTCCTGCAGGTGCCCCAAGCCAGCCTGGGGTATGCCGCCATCAATGCGCTGGCCAATGTCGCGCCGCTCGCCTTGCTCGCCGCTGGAGCGCATCTGCTGATCAAGCGGCATGTGATGCGGCTGTCTGTCCCGGCTCAGATCATCAGCCATGTGCTGATCGGTTCGGCGTTCGCTGCGACATGGTTTGCGCTGGTCACGCTGACGCTGGCGCTGGTCGGCTATGTGCAACGCGGGCAATTCGACCTTTCCGGCTTCACCGGAGGCGCGTTCATCTGGCAGAACCTGCAAGGGCTGGTGCTCTACTGGGCGCTTGCCGCCACCACCTATGCGGTGCGTGGCGGGCGGTCCGCGGCGCCGGTCACCATCGTTTCCGTGCCCCCGCTTGAACGCTATCTGACCCGCAAGGGCGACGACATCGCGCCGGTCCATGTGCGCGATATCATCGTTATCGCGGGCGCGCAGGATTATGCCGAGGTCACCACGCTGACCGACACGCATCTGGTGCGCATGAGCCTGAGCGAGTTCGAGCAGCGGCTCGATCCGCAGCGCTTCATCAGGGTCCACCGCTCGCGGATCATTAACATCGACCACCTCGATTATGCCGAGCCCGCCGGGGCGGGGCGCCTGATCGCGCACATGACCGATGGCACCATTGTTCCGCTCAGCCGGACAGGCTCGCAAAGTTTGCGCGCATTGATCGTCTGACGGGTCCGTTCGCAGGATCGATCTGTCCGTTCACGGCAAAATTCCCGCGCGAAAGGGTGCCCGGCGCATTTGGAAGCTCCATCAACCTTGGAGCATCGCGATGATTCCTTTGTCCCCCACAGATATCGGCACGATAAGCTCTCTGGACCGGCGCGAACTGCTGCGCGGCCTGGCAGCGGTCGGCAGCTTGAGCGGTCTTGCCGGCCCGGTCTGGGCCGCGGCAGGTGAGACAGCGGCGACAGGCGGGCGCACCCGCATCATCCACGGCGTCACCCTGACCGACCCATTCGGCTGGCTGGACGATGCAGCGCTGGATGATCCGCAGGTGATCCGGCTGAGGGCTGAATTCGACGCCGCAGCCCATCAGGTGATGGCTCGGCTGGAAGCGCTCACCCGTCGGCTGCGCGCCGAGGCGGATGCCGCCAGCCCGCCCCCATCCGACCCTGCGCCCGTGCCCGACGACGCATACGGCTATTGGAGCGATTGGTCGCAAGGCCGCCGTCAGCTCTGGCGGATCCATCTTGCCAGCGGCGCCCGGCAATTGCTGCTCGATGCCGCAGAGACCGATGCCGACGGCAAGGCGATCGGCAATGTCGTGGCTTGGGGAATTTCGCCCGACGACGCAACCTTGGCGTTTGCCACAGTTGCCGTGCCCGAACATCATGACATCCGCTTCAAGCACATCGCGACGGGCCAGTTGCGGACCGAGGTGGTGCGCGATGTCGGAGTGCAGATCACCTCGGAGCGGCTGGTCTGGACCGCCGATGGCCGCGGGATCATCTATGGCGAGGTCGATGCGTCGGGGCGGCCGTGGCGGGCGCGCATCCATTGGCTGGGACGGCCGCAGGTCGGGGCGCCGATCATCCACGAGGAAGCCGACCCTGGATTCTTCATCGAAATCCGCCAGACCAGCTCGGGCCGCTTTGCCGTAATCCACTCGAGCTCGGTCGACACCACGGAAGCACGGCTTGTCGACCGCGAAAACACCGACTCTGTGCGACTGGTAAGCGCGCGGAGGGCCGGCAGGCTTTATGCCGTCGATCATGGCGGCGGCGATGCGCTCGATATTCTCACCAACGACACTCACCCCAATTTCCGCCTAGTGAACGCGCCACTGGGCCAGCCGGACCGGTGGAGCGAGCTGGTTCCGGCGCAGGATCGAACCGGCCTTGCATGGCATCAGGCATTCCGCCGTCATCTGGTCGTGGCGGAGCGCCATGAAGGGAACAGCCGGGTGCGGGTGTTCGACCGGGCCAGCGCCACATGGCGAATCGTCGACATTCCCGAGCCGGTGGCGGTGGTCGGCTTCGACCGCTGGACCGCCGGCCCCGAGGCCAATCGCGAGCCCGAGCCTGCACAGCTGCGGCTGGGGGTGGAGACATTTGCGCAGCCCAAGGCGCTGTATGAATACAGTTTTGCAGAAGGCGCGCTCAAGAAGCTGCAAGCGGGCACCGCAGCATCAGGCCTCTACCTTGCCGAGCGTCTGCAGGCGATTGCGCCCGATGGCACGATCATCCCGATGTCGATGATCCGCCCGCGCACAGGCCCCCTGCACGGGGCGGTGCTGTATGGCTACGGGGCCTACGGCGTCCCGTCCGATCCCGAGTTCGATACCCAGCGCTTCAGCCTGCTGACGCGCGGCGTGGCCTATGTGATTGCCCATGTCCGCGGCGGCGGCGATCTGGGCGGGGCATGGCACGATGCCGGGCGCGGGGAGGCGCGCGGCAAACCGGTCGATGACTTCATCGCCTGCGCCCGGGCATTGGTGGCGCAGGGCATCGTCCCGCCCGGCAAGGTCGTCAGCATGGGGCGATCCGCCGGGGGATGGCTGGTCGGCGCAGCTTTGAACCGCGCGCCGGATGTGTGGGCAGGGGTGATGGCCGACGTGCCCTATGTCGATGTCCTGAACGCGCTGCTCGACCCGGAGAGGCCGCTTTCCGCCACCGAAACCTCCGAAGTCGGCGATGTCATCCAGGATCCCGCGGCCTTCGCCCGGGTGCTGCGCCTGTGCGCCTATCAGAATGTCCCGGCGCGCAAGCTTCCGCCGGTCTATCTTACCGCCTCGCTCGCCGATGTGCGCATTCCATGGAGTGGGGTGCTGAAATATGTCGCCCGGCTGCGGGCGGCGCACCCGGACAACGCCGTTGCCCTCCGGCTCGATCGCGACGGCAACCACTGGGGCCCCGCCGATCGCGAAACGCGTGACCTATGGCGGGCCGAGCGCGTGGCCTTTGCGCTCAAGGCGCTCGATCTCGTCTAGCAACGTGCCGCAGCTATATGGTAGCGCCACAGGAACGATGGCCCCTGCGCCGCGTAGACTGACTGCGGCGCATTTCTGCCGCCGCGAGGGATTTTCCACATCGATACCAGAACGCTCATGGCCTATGGGCTGGCACTGCTGCTTGGCCTTGCCATTGCAGGCACCATCGCCTTTTTCCGTTACAATTCGGTGCGGCAGAAGCACCGCCGCGGGCGTGTGCAGGACCAGAAGCGCGAGCAGGCGCTCAGGGCGGATCTCCAGCAGCGGCGGACCGATCTCGACGCATGAGGTGATGCAAGCGGAGCGGCGATCTGCCGGTGGTGGGCGCGGCCCGGATGTGGCACTATCGCCATGACCCCGGACCAGGTCGCAGCAGGCCCGATGGCATCAGGCGACCGCAGCACGAAAGCCCATCCATGTTCCGCTACATCGTTGCCTATCTTGCCACCGGCTTTGCCTTTGCGCTGATCGACAGCGTGTGGCTGAAGACCATGGCGCCGCGGCTGTATCAGCCGATCCTGGGCGAGATGCTCGCGCCATCCTTCAGGCTGGCCCCGGCGGTGGTGTTCTATGTGCTGTATATCCTGGGAATCCAGATATTCGCGATCGGCCCGGCGCTGGCCGATGGCCGCTGGCAGACCGCGCTGGTCAACGGCGCGTTGCTCGGCTTCTTCTGCTACATGACCTATGACCTCACCAACCAGGCGACCCTGGCGGTGTGGAGCACCAAGATCACCGTGCTCGACATCATCTGGGGCACATTCCTCACCGGCTCATCGGCGCTGGCAGGGTTCATGGTGACCAGGGCGATCTTCAAATAGACCGCACGACAGCTCAGCTTGAGGCGCGCACGATCAGTTGCGGCTCGAGCTGGACCGATTCGCAGGTCTCGCCATCGATCTGGCGGAACAGCATGTCGACCAGCAGCCGCGCGCCTTTCTCCAGATCCTGCCGGATCGTGGTCAGCGGCGGGCTGGTGTGCGCGGCGAGCATGATGTCGTCATAGCCGATCACCGCGACATCGCCGGGCACGGCAAGGCCCCGTTCGGCAAGCGCGCGCAGCACGCTCATCGCCACCACGTCGGACGCGGCAAAGATGCCGTCTATGCCGGGATGGTCGTCCAGAAACGCGCTGGCGGCGGCATAGGCCGCCTCCGATGTCAGGTGGATCGGCAGGGTGTAGACATCGTCGGCCAACCCGGCTTCGGCGCTTGCCTGCAGGAACCCCTGCTGGCGCTGGCCAAACTCGGGCGGGCTGGGGTTGCCCAGGAACAGCAGCTTGCGCTTGCCGCGCGCGATCAGGTGACGCCCGGCGATCAGCCCGCCCAGCACATTGTCCGACCCCACCGACACGTGCTTCTGCCCCGGAACCTGCGCGCCCCACACCACCAGCCCGCGATGCCGCGCGGCTGCGGCATCGAGCACTGCGGTCTGGTCCGACTGGCCGATGACGATCGCGCCATCGACCCGTCCGGAATCGAGCAGGTCGTCGAGCCAGTCATCGCCCGAGGGGATGACCCGCGAGAGCAAAAGGTCGAAATTGCGGTCGGTGAGCGCATCGGCGAGATGGCCCAGCATGGTCATGAAGAACGGATCGGACGGGTGCTGGTCGATCTCGTGGCCCATCGGAATGACTACGCCGATCGCCTGCGCGCGGCGCAGCCGCAGGTTCTGCGCGGCCTGGTTGGGCTTGAAACCGTGCGCGCGCGCGAGTTCGACCACCCGCTCGCGTGTCTTGGCGTTGATAATCGTCTTGCCCGCCAGCGCGCGCGAAACGGTCGAAACCGATACCCCCGCCAGCTCGGCCAGTTCCTGCATCCCGATCTTGCTGATGACCTGCGCCTTTCCTGCCCGATGCGTGCGTCCCCGGAAGGAGTTTACGTCTAATCACAAGTGGCGCGCGCGTCGAGCCAAGAAGACGTGCCGGAACAGCTTGCATCCTGATGGCCGATGTGTATTAATACAGCAATACACATGCGATGGAGTCGCCGAAATGGCCGTGAACTGGAAGCCCGTTGTTGTCCTGATCGTCGGCGTCGTCGCCATCGGCGCATGGAAGATGTCGGATGCTGCCGAGTTCGATTTCATCGCCGACATGGAAGAATCGGCAGGCAAGGAATCGGACAGCGGCGACTGGGCGTCGAGCTGGTCGGGCGAACCGTTCGACCGGATCACGCTTGCCGGGCCCGATAACCTCACCTTTGTCACACAGGGCGAGCATGCAGTCAGCGCCACCGGAGACGCTCAGGCGCTCAAGACCTTGCAGTTCAAGGTGCGCGACGGTGAGCTGCGCATCCGCCGCAAGTCCTCCGGATGGACGCTGGGAGATTCCGGCGAGGCAATGATCGCGGTCAGCGCGCCGGCCTTGCGCGGGCTGGTGCTCGCCGGGTCGGGTTCGGCCAAGGTCGACCGGATGGAGGGCGATGAGGTCAAGCTCACTGTGGCAGGATCGGGCGATGCCGCGGTCGGGCGACTGACTGCGAAGGAACTCGATGGCTCGATCGCGGGGAGCGGATCGCTGCGGCTGGCGGGCAGCGCCGATTCGACCGATATCTCGATCGCAGGCTCGGGCAGCGTGAAGGGAGAGAATTTCCGCAGCGATGCCGTCGATGTATCGATCGCAGGATCGGGCGATGTGACGATGCAGTCCGATGGCGTGGTCGATGCCAGCCTGATGGGATCGGGCGATGTCACCATCAAGGGCAAGGCCAAGTGCACCAGCAGCACGATGGGTCCGGGCACGCTGACCTGCGGCTGATGCAGCAGCCCTGCGGCGCGCGTGCGCGAAAGCCGTTGCGCACGGTGCTGGCTTGCTAGAATGTCTCCCGCAGAGCGGTGTCGCAGGCGCCACGCCGGGGAGGTCGATTTGAGCGCATCGCAAGCCAGCAGCCAGCCACAGGCCGATCCCGGTTTCTGGGACCGGCACATCATGCCGCGGCTCATCACCTTCTGCTGCGGCCAACCAGCGGTTGCCAAGGCGCGCAGCCGCATCGTGCCGCGCGCGTCCGGCGAGGTGCTCGAACTGGGCTGTGGCGGCGGGATCAACCTCGATCATTATGACCGGTCGCGGATCACCCGGCTATCGGGCGTCGATCCCTCGCCGCAACTGCTCGACACCGCGCGGGCCAAGGCGCAGGCGCGCGGGTTCGACGTCGATTTCCGCCCCGGTATCGCCGAGGCATTGCCCTTCACGGATGCAAGTTTCGACACCGTGCTGACCACCTTCACCTTGTGTTCGGTGCAGGACCCACGCGCCGTGCTGGGCGAGATGCGCCGGGTGCTCAAGCCCGGCGGCACCATCCTGTTCCTGGAGCATGGCGCTGCGCCCGATGCGGGACCAGCGCGCTGGCAACAGCGCATCGAGCCGGCGTGGAAAAAGATCGCGGGCGGCTGCCATCTCACCCGGCCGGTCAGCGAGGCGTTCCGCGCGCAGGGGTTCCGCTTGAGCGACTGCCACAACCGCTATATGCCCAAGACTCCCCGTTTTCTGGGGTGGATCGAGATGGGGGAAGCGCGCGCATGAAGGGTCTTGTGATCGCGCTGGCGGTGCTGCCGGGCTGTCTCGCCGGGCTGGGCAGTGCCGAGGCGGCCGAACGGCGCTTCACGCTGTCGGGGTTTGACAAGGTCCGCATCGAGGGCGATGTCGCGGTCGAGATCAGCTCCGACGCCGCGCCCTTTGCGCTGGCCAGCGGCGATCCGCGCGCGCTGGAGGCGTTGAGCCTGAAGGTGCAGGGCGGCACGCTGTACATCCGTCGCGCACGGCGCAACGCCCCGGTGGAGGCGCGCAAGCGCGCGGCCTTGCCCGATGCGTTGCCGCTGGTGCGGCTGAGCGCACGCGCGGTGCAGTCACTGACCGTGCTGGGTCATGGCAGCGCGCGGATCGACCGGCTGGCAGGCGCGAGGCCCAGCGCGACGATGGATGGCAACGGATCGGTCGAGATCGGCTCGGTCAGCGCGGATGCGATGGCGATCAACGTCAACGGCAACGGCAGCCTCAAGGTCGGCGGCACCGCAGCGCGCGCACGTGCGGTGATGCTGGGTGAGGGATTGATCGAAGGCGGCGGGCTGACGCTCGGCGCGCTCGAATTCATCGGCGAGGGCCCGGTGCGCGCGCGGCTGACGGTAAACGGCCCGGCGCGGATCGCGGTGAAGGGCGATGCCGATATCCAGATCGGCGGCAAGCCCGATTGCACCGTACGCCAGACCGGCACGAACGCCATCAGCTGCGGCGGCGGTCTGGCCGTGCGCTAGATTCGGCTCGCTAGATGCGATCTGCGCGCGCTACCGATTCCGATGCGCGCAGCGCCATGATGATCTGCATCAGATGCGCGACATCGTGCACCTCAAGGTCGGATTCATAGGTGTGGAACGGCTGGTCGCGATTGGTCAGCTTGAGGTTTACGATGTTCGCCTTGTGGTGGCTGAAGATGCCCGCCATGTCGGCGAGCGTTCCGGGGCGGTTGTAGAGGATCGCGCGAATGCGCGCGGTCGCGCCTTCGGAATCGCTTTCCCATGACAGGTCGATCCAGTCGGCATCCACTCCGCTGACAAGGTTGAGGCAATCGATGGTGTGAACCTCGATATGCTCGCCCTGGCGGCGTAGCCCGACTATGCGGTCGCCCGGAACCGGGTGGCAGCATTCGGCCAGCTGGAAGGCGACGCCCGGGGTCAGCCCGCGGATCGAGATCGCGCGGTCCTGGCGCGGGAACTCGCGCAGCGCGGTCATCTCGTTGCTGCTGCCGGGGACCAGCGCGTCCATCAGATCCTGGTCGGTGATCTGGTTGGTGCCGATCGCGACGAGAAGATCGGTCTCGTCCTCCATCTCCAGCCGCTCGAGCGCCTGTTTGAGCGCCTTCTTGCCGATCTTTACCGGCAGCCGTCCGGCAATCTCGTCGAAGATCACCCGGCCCATCGCGGCGGTCTCTTCGCGCTCCTTGTCGCGGACATAGCGGCGGATCGCCGCACGCGCCTTGCCGGTGGTGACAAAGCCCAGCCAGCTGGTCTGCGGCTCCTGGCCTTCGGACTTGAGGATCTCGACGATATCGCCGTTGGACAGCGCGGTGCGCAGCGGAACGTTGCGTCCGTTGATCAGCACGCCCACCGCCTGATTGCCCAGATTGGTGTGCACCGCATAGGCAAAGTCCACCGCGGTCGCGCCCTTGGGCAGCTGGTGCAGCGCGCCCTTGGGGGTGAAGGCGAAGATGCGGTCCTGGTACATCGCCATGCGGGTATGCTCGAGCAGCTCGTCGGCATCCTGCGCGGTGTCGAGAATCTCGATCAGGTCGCGGATCCAGCCGGCCTGGCCATCTGGCCGGGTGCCGCCCTGCTTGTACGCCCAGTGTGCCGCCAGGCCGTATTCGCTCTGGCGGTGCATTTCATGCGTGCGGATCTGGATCTCGACCCGCATCGACCGGCCATGGATGATCGCGGTGTGCAGCGAGCGATAGCCGTTGCGCTTGGGGGTGGAGATATAGTCCTTGAACCGCCCGGGGATCATCTTCCACTTGCGGTGGATATGGCCGAGCGCGGCATAGCAATCGTCGATGCTGTCGACGAGCACCCGAAAGGCGATGATGTCGGTCATCTGCTCGAACGAGACGTGGCGTTCGGCCATCTTGCGCCAGATAGAATAAGGGTGCTTCTCGCGCCCGCTGACGTCCGCCGTCAGACCGTGTGCGCCAAGTTCGGTCTTGAGCGATTCTGCGATGCTTTCGACCTGGTTTTCGGCATTGGCCTTGATCTGGTCGAGGCGCCCGACGATCGTGTCATAGGCTTCGGGTTCGAGCTCGCGAAACGCCAGCATCTGCATCTCGCGCATATATTCGTACATGCCGACGCGCTCTGCCAGCGGGGCGAAGATATCCATCGTCTCGCGCGCGATGCGCTTGCGCTTGTCGACGCTTGAAATGAAATGCAGCGTGCGCATGTTGTGCAGCCGGTCGGCGAGCTTGACCAGCAGCACGCGCAGGTCGTTGGACATCGCGAGCAGGAACTTGCGCAGGTTCTCCGCGGCGCGCTCGTTTTCGGTCTGCGCCTCGATCTTGGAGAGCTTGGTTACGCCATCGACCATCTCGGCGACCTTCGGGCCGAACATGCGTTCGATCTCCTCGATCGTGGTCAGCGTGTCCTCGACCGTGTCGTGCAGCAGCGCGGTGATGATGGTTTCGACATCCATCTTCAGGTCGGTCATGAGACCTGCCACCTCGATGGGGTGGCTGAAATACGGGTCGCCGCTGGCGCGCTTCTGGCTGCCGTGCTTCTGGACCGAAAACACATAGGCGCGATTGATCAACGCCTCATCAGCATCGGGGTCGTACTCCTTGACCCGTTCGACCAGTTCATATTGTCTCAGCACCATTTGAATGTCGGTGCTTTGCCTTCAAATGCAACAGAAAAACGCGCCTGTGCAGGGTCATGCCCCGTTTCGCCGAAAGGCCGGGGGCAGGGCAAGCGGGCAGGGCCATCAAAGGGTCTGCACAGGCGCGCAAGGTTTGCCGGTCGGCGGACACCCAGGATGTGGGAGAACCGCGGGCGCCGCCGACCAGCTGGAAGAAAGCGGGCGGGTCAGCCCTTGGCGTTGCAGGCGGCCAGGTCTTCCTGGGCCATCGGCTCGCTGCGGGTTGTAAAGGCGGTCACCTCACCCATCTTGCGGGAGAGGCGGGTGCAGGCATTGACCGGGCGCGAGGTCGCCTTCGAACCCGAGCAGACCGTGCCTTCGCACTGCCACACCACGCCCTGGATGATCTTGGTGGTCTTTTCGACCGGAGCGGCAAGCTCCGCGCTGAAATAGCTGGCGCCGGGGGTCTGGGCGCTGGCGGTGCTGGCCTGCAGCATTACCATGCTGGAGAGCGACGCCGCGGCGATGAACACGATCTGGGTGAGGGCCTTGGTAAAACGGGGCATGAGGTTTGTCCTTTCAGCAATGTCCCGGGGGGAGGAAAACCGGGGGGTGTAATTTAGGTTGCGAATCACTACCTACATAAATAGGTTTCGAGTTGCAACTAGAAACTGAATTTTCATTGGCTTTGCTGCAATTTTGGATAAAGATGGCAGCCTGCAACGGATTTGAATGACCATGACCCAGACCCATCCTGCCAAACTGCGCGAACCGCTTGCCGAGATCGCTGCCTGTTGCAGCCTGCCGCAGGCGCTGGAGACGATGGGCGAGCGATGGTCGTTCATGATCCTGCGCGCCTCGTTCAACGGGCTGCACCATTTCGAGGAATTCCTCGAGGAGCTTGGCATCGCGCGCAACATCCTCTCCAACCGGCTGACCCGGCTGGTCGAAAGCGGCATCCTCAAGCGCGCCCCATGCGTCGATGACCGCCGCAAGATCGAATACCGGCTGACCGACAAGGGGCTGGACCTGCTGCCGACGATGATCGCGCTGCGTCAGTGGGGCGAGAAGTGGGAAAGCGGCGTGCCATCGAACCCGGTGCTGGTCGACGAGCGCGACCGCCGCGCGATCCAGCCAATTTCGATCCGCGCGCATGACGGCCGGGTGCTCACCCATCACGACCTGTGCTGGATCGACATCGGTGACCTGAACACCGGCGCGCTCGATGACGACCACGAAGGCGTGGTCAAGCGCATCGCGACGATCTGAGGGGCAAGCCCTCTCCCCTCCCGCCTGCGGGAGTGGAGAGAGTTTCGCTCTACCCCCCGCCTGCGGACAACCGCACCGCGCGTTCGCGCAACCGCTCGACCGCAGCGTCATGGATATCCGGCGCGCAGCACAGGACGCCGAAGGCATTGGCGCGCGGCTTGTTGAAGCGCAGTTCGCCGCCCAGCGCGTCGGTGACGCGGGCTCCGGCCTCCTCGGCGATGATCGCGGCAGCACCGATGTCCCATTCATAGCCCCAGCGCAGCGTCGCCAGCAGATCGGCGCGGTCGTCGGCGACCATCGCCATGCGCAGTGCGATGCTGTTGGGTTTTTCGACCACGGTCAGGTCGACATCCGCCTTGGGCAGGCTGTCGGTGGGTACGCGCGATCCCGCGAAGCTTTGACGCCGACTCGCCTTCAGCCTTTTGCCGTTGAGGAACGCGCCGCGACCGCGCGCGCCGATCCAGTATTCGCCCCGTGCAGGGGCGGCGAGCACGCCCATCACCACATGCCCATCCTCGACCAAAGCGACCGATATCGCCCAGCCGGTGCGGCCGCGCACGAAATCGCGGGTGCCGTCGATCGGATCGACCAGCCAGATCCGGCTGCAATCGAGCCGCGAGACGTCGTCGGCGGTCTCTTCCGACAGCCAGCCGGCATCGGGGACCAGCGCGCCGAGGCGATCACGCAGGAAATTGTCAACGGCAAGATCGGTCTCGCTCACCGGATCGCCAGGCATCTTGTCCCACACCTGCAGATCGCCCCCGGCGCGCGCAAACGCGGTGACGGCGATGGTACTCGCCTCTTCGACGATGTGCTTGATGGTGTCGGGAGAGACCTTGGTGCGCGACTGCATAGCCTGCTCTAGCGCGGAGCACGCCGTCGCAACAGTCCCCTCAACGCTCGCGGGTGGCGCTGAACGCGATGTCGGGATTCTTTTCCTGTTGATAGCCGATGTCCCAGGCCGAACGCGCCATGAACACCGGGTTTCCGTCGCGGTCCTTGGCCAGGTTGTTCATCGAGATCCGCTTGAACGCCTCGAGCGCATCGGCAGGGCCGGTGATCCAGCGCGCGGTATCGAACGGGGACATCTCGAGCACCGCCTCGACCTTGTATTCGGCCTCGAGACGGCTGATCAGCACCTCGAGCTGGAGCTGGCCGACCACGCCGACGATCCACTGGCTGCCGATCTCGGGGTAGAACACCTGGATCACGCCCTCTTCGGACAGGTCATCCAATGCCTTGCGCAATTGCTTGGTCTTGGTCGGATCCTTCAGCTGCACGCGGCGCAGGATTTCGGGAGCGAAATTGGGCAGGCCGGTGAACCGCACGTCGTTCTTTTCGGACAGGGTATCGCCCACCCGCAAGGTGCCGTGGTTGGGGATGCCGATGATGTCGCCGGGCAGCGCCTCATCGGCGAGCTCGCGGTCCTGCGCGAAGAACAGGATCGGCGAGTGCACCGCGATCGGCTTGCCGTGGCCCGAGGGGACCAATTTCATGCCGCGCTTGAACGTGCCCGAGACCAGTCGCATGAACGCGATGCGGTCGCGGTGCTGCGGGTCCATATTGGCCTGTACCTTGAAGATGAAACCGGTGACGTCCTTTCGAGTAGGCTCCACGGCTTCGGGCTGCGCAGGCTGGCTGCGCGGCGGCGGGGCGTGATCGGCGATGGCGTTGATCAGCTCCTCGATGCCGAAGCGCTTGAGCGCCGATCCGAAATAGACCGGGGTCAGGTCGCCATGGCGATAGGCCTCCAGATCGAAGCTGGCATAGCCGCCCTGGGCGAGCTCGGCCTCCTCGGTCAGCCGCGCGAGTGCCTGCGCCGACAGCACATCGGCGAGCTTCGGGTCGTCGATGCCGGTGAACTGCGCGGGCTTGTCGTCATATTCGCGGCTTGGCCCGCTGGGCTGCATCAGCTGGTTGCGCGCGAAGTCGTAAACCCCTTCGAACTGCCCGCCCATGCCGACCGGCCAGCTCATCGGGCACACGTCGAGCGCGAGCGCGTCTGCGACCTCGTCGAGCAATTCGAACGGATCCCGACCCTCGCGGTCGACCTTGTTGACGAAGGTGATGATCGGAACGCTGCGCAGCCGGCAGACCTCGAACAGTTTGCGCGTTTGAGGTTCAATACCCTTGGCGGCGTCGATCACCATGATCGCCGAATCGACTGCGGTCAGCGTGCGATAGGTGTCTTCGGAGAAGTCTTCATGCCCCGGCGTGTCGAGCAGGTTGAAGGTGATGCCCTTGCGCTCGAAGGTCATCACTGAGGAGGTGACCGAGATGCCGCGCTGCTGTTCGATCTTCATCCAGTCCGACCGGGCGCGTCGGGCAGCGCCGCGTGCCTTGACCTCGCCCGCCAGATGGATCGCGCCGCCGGTCAGCAGCAGCTTTTCAGTGAGCGTGGTCTTGCCCGCGTCAGGATGCGAGATGATGGCGAAGGTGCGGCGGTTGAGGGCGGTCATATCGGGGGCTTTGCTGATTATTACGGAAACCTGCGAAGCCGGGCGTCCGTGTTCTTATGGTTGCGTCTGGCGGGACGGTCCGGTGATGGGCCCCTGCCTTCGCAGGGGACCGTGGGGGACGGCTAGCTCTCTAGCAGCGTCACATCCATCCGCAAACGCTGCTGTGCGTTCGCGGCGAGCGTCATCACCCCGGGCTTTTGCGTGAAATCGCCAGCGAAACCGAGCGGGTCGGCAATCCCGGCCCAAGGTTCGATGCACAGATAGCGCGCACCGGGCTTCTGCCAGATTCCCAGCATCGGCGTATCGGGGAAATCGATGCGCAGGCGCGGCTCGCCGGGGACGCCATATATGAGCGATCGGCTGGCGAGCTGGTCCCAGATCAGCGCATCGGCTTCGAAATCGGAGTGAGTGGGCGCGTAGATGTTGCCCACCACCGGGCTGGGCTGCGTTTCGGGCAAGACCAGACCCGTCGCCAGATCCAGCCGCCGGATGGGCGCGGGCTCGTCGCGTTCGAACACCACGCGGTGATCCTCCGCCGCGCCGCCAAAAGGCAACGGCCAGGCGAAGGCGGGGTGATAGCCGAAGCTGAACGGCATCTCGGTATCGCCCAGATTGCTGACCGTCGCGGTCATCGCCAGCGTCGCGCCTTCGAGCGCAAAGTGCATGTCGAGCCGGAAATCGAACGGATAGTGCGCGCGCGTCGCCTCGCTGGCCTCCAGCCGGAACAGCGCGTTTTGCGCGTCCGCCTCGAGCAGCGCAAACTCCGACCGCCGGGCAAAGCCGTGCTTGGCCATCGCATAGGTCTGCCCGTCCAGCCGGTACCGGTCCCCTGCCAGCGCACCGACGATCGGGAACAGCAAGGGCGCACGTCCCGTCCAGAACGCCGGGTCCGCATCGGTCATCATCTGGCGGCCCTGCGCATCGGCCAGCGACCACAGCTCTGCGCCCAGCGGGGCGATGGTGGCGGTCAGCGTGTCCGAGCGGAGGGAAACCAGATCAGCCACGCAGCTCCGCCCCGAGTTTCGCCGCCGCCTTGACGATCGCGTCGGCAATGGCTTTCAGCTCCTCGTCAGCAAAGCTCTTGTCCACCGGCTGCAGCGTTACCTCGATCGCGAGTGAGAGCTTGCCTTCGGGCACGCCGGCGCCTGCGAAGCTGTCGAACACGCGGGCATCGGTGATGTGCTTCTTGTCCGCGCCCTTGACTGCGCGCACCAGATCACCCGCCGGCACGCCAGCATCGACGAGGAACGCGAAGTCGCGGGTCACGGCCTGCAGCGCGGGGGGCGCATAGGCCTCGCGCATCGCAGAACCACGCGGTTTGAGCGGGATGCCGTCGAGAAACAATTCGGCGACCATCACCGCCCCGTGCACCGGCTTGAAGCCGAAGGCTTTGGCGGTCCCGGGGTGCAGCGTGCCATAGGCGGCGAGCACGTTTTTGGGCCCAAGCCGCAGTGTCGCCGCCTGGCCGGGGTGATAGTGATCGCCCGGCCCTGCGCTATCGGGCGCGAAGTCCATCAGCTTGGCGGCTGGCGCGCCCGCCGCATCGAGCAGCGCGAGCACTTCGGCCTTGACGTCATGAGCGGTGAAGGCCTGCGCCTTGCCGCCACGCCAGTCGCGGCTGATCTTGTCGCCCGCAAGCACAATGCCGAGCGTCGCGCGCTCGATGCTGGTGCCGTCCTCTGCCTTGAAATAGCGCCGTCCGATCTCGAACAGCCGGACAGAACCCGCGCCGCGATCGAGGTTGCGCTTGGCAGCAGACAGCAAGCCGGGCAGCAGCGAGGGCCGCATGACCTTCAAGTCCTCGCTGATCGGGTTGGCGAGCGTCCAGTCGCCGCCGCCGAAGGGAGCTGCTTCCTTTTCCGAAATGAACGACCAGTTGACCGCCTCGTTGAGCCCGCGCGCCGCCGCCAGACGGCGCACGCGCCGCTCCTGCAGCTGCGCGGGGCTGGCGGTGGGCTTGGCGACACCGGGCAGGCGCGGCAGCGGGGTGGAGGGGATCGCATCGATCCCGGTGATCCGCACCACTTCCTCGACGATGTCCGCCTTGCCTGCGACATCGCGCCGCCATGTCGGGACGGTGATGGTCCACGGGGTAGCGCTGCTGTCGATACCGAAGCCCAGGCGCTCGAGGATCGCCTTCTGCTCGTCCGCCGCCACATCGATGCCGCCGAGCGCGGCGCAATAGGCCGGGTCGTAGGATACCGTGCGCGGCTCAGCCGGAGCAGCCCCGGCGCGGGTGATCTCGCTCGCCGTGCCGCCGCACAATTGCGTGACATAGGCGGTGGCAATCGCCAGCCCATCGTCGAGAAACGCAGGGTCCACCCCGCGCTCGAAACGCTGGCGCGCGTCAGAGGTCAGCATCAGCTTCTGCCCGGTGCGCGCGATATGCTCGGGGTCGAAATAGGCGCACTCGATGAGCACGTCGGTCGTGGTCTCGGCGACGCCCGAATGTTCGCCGCCCATGATCCCGCCGATATCGTGGACCTGGGCGTCGTCGGCGATCACGGTCATGCTGGCATCCAGCGTGTAGGTCTTGCCGTTGAGCGCGAGCACCTCTTCGCCGTCCTTCGCCTTGCGCGCGACCAGCCCACCCGAGAGCGTGCCTATGTCATAGACGTGAAGCGGTCGGCCCAGATCGATCATCACATAGTTGGTGATATCGACCAGCGTCGAGATCGGCTTCTGCCCAACGGCCTTCAGCCGCGCCTGCATCCAGTCGGGTGCGACGCCATTGGTGACACCCTTGACGGTGCAGCCGTAGAATGCCGGGCAACCGTCCGCATCCTCGGTGCGCACATCGGGCCCTGCGCCCACGCGCGCCACATCGGCGATAACCAAGGGCTTCAATGTGCCGATCCCCGACGCCGCAAGGTCACGCGCGATGCCGCGCACGCCCATGCAATCCTGCTTGTTGGGCGTCACCGAAACATCGATCACCGGATCGTCGAGTCCGGCGTAATCGGCAAAGCTGGTGCCGACCGGCGCGTCTTCGGGCAGTTCGATGATGCCGTCGTGATCCTCGCCCATTTCGAGCTCGCGGTACGAGCACATCATGCCGAAGCTTTCGACATCGCGGATCTTCGCGGGCTTCAATGTGAAGGCGGGGCCGGGGACATAGGTCCCGGGAGGCCCGAACACCCCGACGAGGCCCTGACGCGCATTGGGCGCGCCGCAGACGACCTGCCAGGGCGTGCCCGACCCGTCATCGACCTTGAGCAGCCGCAACTTGTCCGCATTGGGGTGCGGGCCTGCCTCGATGACGCGCGCGACCTTGAACGGGCGCAGCACGTCGGCGGGGTTCTCCACGCCTTCGAGCTCGAGCCCGATCGCGGTCAGCCGATCGGTGATTTCAGTCAGCGAAGCATCGGTATCGAGATGCTCCTTGAGCCAGGACAATGTGAACTTCATGCGCCGACTCCTCCGCTCAGCGTGGGGACATCGAGCGACGAGAAGCCGTAATGCTTCAGCCACCGCAGATCGCCGTCGAAGAACGCGCGCAGGTCATCCATGCCGTATTTCAGCATCGCCAGCCGGTCGATGCCGCAGCCAAAGGCAAAGCCCTGCCACTCGTCGGGGTCCAGCCCGCAATGCTCGATCACCTTGGGGTTGACCATGCCGCTGCCCAGGATCTCCATCCAGCCGCCATTGGGGCCTGTCGGATCACCACCGATCACCCGCTTGCCCTTTTCGACCGTGAAGCCGACATCGACCTCGGCGGAAGGCTCGGTGAACGGGAAATAGCTCGGGCGCAGCCGCAGCACGATGTCGTCGCGCTCGAAGAACGCCTTCACGAAGGTCTCGAGCGTCCATTTGAGGTGCGCCATGGTGATGTCCTTGTCGATGACGAGGCCTTCGACCTGATGGAACATCGGGGTGTGGGTCGCGTCCGAATCGCTGCGATAGGTGCGGCCCGGCGCGATGATACGGATCGGCGGCTTCTGCGCCATCATCGTGCGGATCTGCACCGGCGAGGTGTGCGTCCGCAGCAGCATCTCTTCGCCCGCAGCGTTGCGGTCGGGGAAGTAGAAGGTGTCGTGCATCGCGCGCGCCGGATGCGTCTCTGGCATGTTGAGCGCGGTGAAATTGTACCAGCCCGACTCGATCTCGGGTCCGGTGGCGACAGCAAAGCCGAGGTCGGCGAAGATCTCGGCAAGCTCGTCCATCACCTGGCTGACCGGGTGCACCGAACCCTGCGGCGTGGCGGCGGCGGGCAGTGTGAGGTCGATGGCTTCGGCGGCAAGGCGGGCGTTGAGCGCTGCGCTCTCAAGAGCGTCCTTGCGTGCGGCGATTGCGGTGGTCACCGCCTCGCGCGCGCCGTTGATCCGCGGGCCCTGTTCCTGCCGCTCCTCGGCGCTCATCGCCCCGAGCGTCTTGAGCAGCCCGGAGATCGCGCCCTGCTTGCCCAAAGCGGCGATGCGGATCTCTTCGAGGCCCGCAAGGTCTGCGCCGGCGATCTGCGCCAGATAGTCCTGCTGCAACTGTTCAACGTCGGCCACGGTGTGATTTTCCCATCTGTCAAATTCCGTGCGCGAGCCGTAGTCACGGGGCCCGCCACAAATCAACCCCTGCCGGTGCGTGGCGTGCTTTTCATGAGGCCGCGCAAGGTGCTATCATCGCGGCGAGGACCGGGCACAGACCCGGCCACGGTTGGGGGACGATCGCCGATGAACCTGATGCTGCTGTTCGCATCGCTGGCTGCAATCCTTGCGGTTGCAGGACTGGTCTGGCTGCTTCAACTGGGCGAGAACCGGATCGGCGACGTTGCCGACGCCGCGCGGATTGCCGAGGAGCAGATCGCGGGGTTCGAATCGGGGCCGGTGCTGATGTCAGGCGATGGCGAGGCAGCGCTGATCGAAGGCACCGACGGGCGCATCGTCCTGCTGAAGCGGCACGGCGCACATTGCGCCGGGCGGGTGCTCGCAAAGCCCTTGCGTGCGCACCGTTGCAGCGGGGGGTGGAAGGTGGAAACCGGCGATCCGCGCTTCGGACATGTTTCACTCAGCCTTTCGAAACAGGATGAAGACAAGCTGCTGACAATGATGTAAGCAGGCGTCCATGGCCGATCTGCCCAACCCGACCGAGCTCGCGATCCCGGCATTCGTGCTGCTGATCCTGATCGAGATATGGTGGGTGCGGCGGCGCGACCGCAGAGCCTATGAGCCGCGCGACACGCTGACATCGCTGGCGCTGGGGCTGGGCAGCACGGTCGCCGGTGCTCTGACCGGCGGGCTTGCGCTGCTGATCGCGTTTCAGGTTTACGAACACCGCATTTTCGACATCGGCTGGGTGTGGTGGGCGTGGCCGGTCGCGTTCGTGCTCGACGATTTCGCCTATTACTGGTCGCACCGGCTGGCTCACCGCGTCCGCTGGATGTGGGCGGCGCATGTCATCCACCATTCGAGCCAGCATTATAACCTTTCGACCGCGCTTCGGCAGACCTGGACCGGATTCTTCACCCCCGGATTGCTGATCGGACTGCCTTTGTTCTGGCTGGGTTTCCATCCTCTGATGGTGGCGTTCTGCGGCGGATTGAACCTCATCTATCAGTTCTGGATCCACACCGAGGCGGTCAAGCGGATGCCGGGCTGGTTCGAGGCGGTGATGAACACGCCCTCGCACCACCGCGTCCACCACGCGATCAACCCGCGCTATCTTGATTCGAACTACGCCGGGGTCTTCATCATCTGGGACAGGATGTTCGGCACCTTCGTGCCCGAGCGCGACGATGAGCCGATCCATTATGGCATCGTCAAGCAACTGGGCAGCTTCAACGTGCTGTGGGCGGCGTTCCATGAATGGATCGCCATCGCCCGCGACATGTGGAGCGCGCCGGGGATTGGCAACAAGCTCAATTATCTGCTGCGCCCGCCGGGCTGGAGTCATGATGGCAGCCGCGAGACCAGCGATACGATCAAATCGGCC
The DNA here is from genome assembly GCF_001713435.1 of Blastomonas sp. RAC04. Lineage (NCBI taxonomy): Bacteria > Pseudomonadati > Pseudomonadota > Alphaproteobacteria > Sphingomonadales > Blastomonadaceae > Blastomonas > Blastomonas sp. RAC04. Next base: position 2,416,182 of record NZ_CP016460.1, on the reverse strand, counting down.
TGGGCCGCGCGCCAGCAGCGGCGCAGCGATCCGGGCGAACCCTATCCCGGTGGGAGCCTGACCCCTGCCGAGTGAATGACCTGAATCGAGAGGGCCGACAAAAAAGAGCCCCAAAGGAGAGAGCATGAACGAATTTGACATCATCGTCATCGGTGGCGGGTCCGCCGGGTGCGCGGTTGCCGGACGGCTGAGCGAGGACGCTTCGCTGTCGGTCTGCCTGATCGAGGCTGGCGGTCGCAACAATGGGGTGCGGGTCAAGACCCCCGGGTTCATGCCTTTCCTCCCTGCCAACACCAACTGGAAGTTCGATACCGTCCCCCAGCCGGGCCTCAACGGGCGCACCGGCTATCAGCCGCGCGGGCGCGGGCTGGGCGGATCGTCGGCGATCAACGCGATGGTCTATATCCGCGGCAACGCCTGGGATTACGACAATTGGGAAACGCTGGGTGCAACCGGCTGGAGCCACAAGGATGTGCTGCCCTGGTTCCGCAAGTCCGAAGGCAATTCCCGCGCCGGGTCGTCCAAGGAGTTCGACGCGCATCATGGCGGGGATGGCCCGCTGTCGGTGGTCGACCAGAAATGGGCCAACCCCGGCAGCCACGCCTTTGTCGAGGCGGCGCGTCGGCTGCAGCTTCCGCTCAACTCCGATTTCAACGGGGCCAGGCAGGAAGGCTTCGGCATCTACCAGACCACGCAGAAGGATGGCGAACGCTGGAGCGCCTCGCGCGCTTATGTCGAGCCCGCCCGGGATCGCGCCAATCTGGACGTGCGAACCCACGCGCTGGTTCGCCGGATCATCATCCAGGATGGCCGCGCACGCGGAGTGGAATATGAGCGCGCCGGCAAGGTGGTGCAGGTGTTCGCGCGCGGCGCAGTCGTGCTGTCGGCCGGCGCTTTCGGGTCGCCGCAGATCCTGCAATTGTCGGGGATAGGCCCTGCGGCCATGCTCAGGCAGCACGGTATCCCGGTGCTCGCCGACCGCGCCGAGGTGGGCGCGAACCTGCAGGACCATATCGACTATGTCTCGGGCTTTGCCACCAAGTCGAACGACAGCTTTGGCAGCTCGCTCGCCGGGACGATGCGCATGGCACGCGCGGTGGTGGAACATCGCCGCAAGCGCACCGGCATCCTCACCACCTGCTGGGCCGAAGCCGGTGGCTTCTGGAAGGTGATGCCCGATGCGCCAGCGCCCGATGTGCAGTTCCACTTCGTCCCCGCAGTGCTCGAGGACCATGGCCGCGAGAATGTGAAGGGCCACGGCTTTTCGTGCCACGCCTGCGTGCTGCGCCCCGAGAGCAAGGGCACGGTGACGCTGAACAGCGCCGACCCCGCAGCCCCGCCGCGGATCGATCCCAATTTCCTCGCCGACGACCGCGACATGGCGGTACTGCGCGCAGGCGTTCGCTTCATGCACCGCATCTTCGAAACCCCGCCGATGTCGGATTACAACCCGGTCGATCGCCATCCGGTGGATCTGTATAACGACGCGGCGCTCGACACCCTGATCCGCAACCGCGCCGACACCGTCTATCACCCGGTCGGCACTTGCCGCATGGGTTCGGACGAGGCCAGCGTGGTCGATCCCAGGCTCAAGCTGCGCGGGGTCGAGGGGTTGTATGTCGCCGATGCCAGCATCATGCCCAAGATCGTCAGCGGCAACACCAACGCGCCCAGCATCATGATCGGCGAACGCTGCGCTGCGTTTGTCGCGGAGGATCTGAAGGTGGGGGCAATGGTGGCTGCGTAAGGCGATCAGATCCTCCCCCAGCTCGCTGGGGGAGGATTTAAAGAAGACTTCGCCCTTCCACCTGAACACCCTCTCGGCTAGTTGAACCGGGATGAGCCAACCTCCCTCCGACAGCGCCCCCACGCCGATGATGGCGCAATATCATGCGCTCAAGGCCGAGGCGCCCGATTGCCTGTTGTTCTATCGGATGGGCGATTTCTTCGAGCTTTTCTTCGATGATGCCAAGGCGGCGGCGGCAACGCTCGATATCGCGCTGACTTCGCGCGGGGCGCACGGCGGGGATCCGGTGCCGATGTGCGGTGTGCCCGTGCACAGCGCCGAGGGATACCTCGCACGGCTGATCAAGGCTGGCCACCGCGTCGCGATTGCCGAACAGACCGAAACGCCCGCCGAGGCCAAGGCACGTGCCGGATCGAAGGCTTTGGTCGCGCGCGCGATCGTCCGCTTCGTCACCGCTGGCACGCTGACCGAGGAATCCTTGCTCGATTCGCGCAGCGAAAACCGGCTGGTCGCATTGGCCAGCGCCGAGGGCGGCTATGGCCTGGCGATGTGCGATATCTCGACCGGCAGGTTCGAGCTGATGCAGGCGAGCGCCGACGATCTGTCCGCGGAGATCGCGCGGCTTTCCGCAAGCGAACTCATCCAGTCCGACCGCACCGACCCGTTCACCGATGATGCCATCCTGCGGCCCTCGGGCGCATTCAGCAGCATCGAAGGCGAACGGCGGCTCAAGGCACATTTCGGCGTCGCAACGCTCGATGGCTTCGGCAGCTTCAGCCGCGCGGAGCTCGCAGCAGCGGGCGGTCTGATGGCCTATCTCGAGCATGTCTCTCGCGGAAACATGCCGTTCCTTGCTCCGCCGCGGCGGCACGAGGTTGCGCAGCATATGGCGGTTGACGCGGCAACGCGCGAAAGCCTCGAGATTCTCACCAGCCAGCAGGGCGGGCGCGCAGGGTCGCTGGTGCATGCGATCGACCGCACCGTTACCGGCGCAGGCGCACGGCTGCTCGCCAGCGATCTGGGCGCGCCGCTCACCGATATCGCCGCGATCCGCGACCGGCTGGCGCTGGTGCAATGGTTTCACGAGGATTCGCTGCGCCGCGACGGCGTGCGCGATGCGTTGAAGGCGATTCCCGATCTGGCGCGCGCGCTGGGCCGGGTGGTGGCGGGACGCGGCTCCCCCCGCGATCTGGGCCAATTGCGCGATGGCCTGAGCGCCGCGCGGACGCTGCGCGAACGGCTGGCGCGCGGCGATGACCTGCCGCCGTTGCTCAAGGCACTGCTACCCGACATGCAGGGCCATGGCGCGCTGGTCGAGCATCTGCAGCGCGCTTTGGTCGAGAGCCCGCCGACCGAGCGCGGCCAGGGCGGCTATGTCGCACGCGGCTATGACGCGGCGCTCGATGCGCTGCGCGACACCTCGGGCAACGCTCGCCGCGCGATTGCCGCGCTCGAGGCGGACTACAAGGCGGCGACCGGCGTGCAGGCGCTCAAGATCCGCCACAACGCGGTGCTCGGCTATTTCATCGAGGTTCCCGCCGCGCGCGCGGATGCGCTGATGAAGCCCGACAGCGGCTTTGCCCACCGCCAGACGATGGCGGGCGCGGTGCGGTTCAATTCCCCCGCGCTGCACGACGAGGCGATGCGCATCGCGCAGGCGGGCGGTCATGCGCTGGCGGCAGAGGAAGCGCATTTCGAAGCGCTGTGCGAGGAGGTGGTCACATCCCGCGACGCGATTGCCCGCACCGCAGCCGCGCTTGCGCGGATCGATGTCGCAGCCGGCCACGCCGCGATGGCCGCAGAAGGCGATTATGCCTGCCCTGAACTGACGCAGGAACCGTGCATCGCGATCCAAGCCGGACGCCATCCTGTGGTCGAGGCGGCGTTGCGCAAGCAGGGCCAGGCGTTCGTCGCCAATGATTGCGCGCTGTCCGAGCGCGACCGGCTGTGGCTGGTCTCGGGACCGAACATGGGCGGCAAGTCGACCTTCCTGCGCCAAACCGCGCTGATCGTGCTGCTCGCGCAGGCAGGCGCGTTCGTTCCTGCGCGCTCGGCGCGGGTCGGTATCGTCGACCGACTGTTCAGCCGGGTGGGCGCATCGGACAATCTGGCGCGGGGGCGCTCCACCTTCATGGTCGAGATGGTCGAGACCGCCGCCATCCTCTCCCAGGCGACCGAACGCTCGTTCGTCATCCTCGACGAGGTCGGGCGCGGCACCTCGACTTACGATGGCCTCGCGCTCGCCTGGGCGATTGCCGAAGCGGTGCATGACACCAACCGCTGCCGCTGCCTGTTCGCGACGCACTATCACGAGCTCACCCGGCTGACCGACCGGCTCGACGCGCTGTCGCTGCACCATGTCCGCGCACGCGAGTGGAAGGGCGATCTGGTGCTGCTGCACGAGCTGGCCGATGGCCCTGCCGATCGCAGCTATGGCCTCGCCGTCGCCAAGCTGGCAGGCGTGCCACCGGTGGTAGTCGCGCGCGCAAAATCGGTGCTGGCCAAGCTTGAGGCCGGGCGTCAGGCGACCGGGGGGCTGGCCGCGGGGCTCGACGATCTGCCGCTGTTTGCCGCTGCTCTCGCCAAGGAGCCCGAACCGGTCGATGCGCTGCGCGAGGCGCTGGCGGGGATCGATGTCGACAATCTCAGCCCGCGCGATGCGCTGGAGGCGCTGTACCGGCTCAAGGGATTGCTTGGGTCATAAAGGCTGGCGCAGCCGCCGCGAAATTGGCCGTTCTCACCATTTGTAAAACCGGTTATTCTGCAACGGGTTGAGGGCACACGCGCGATGGCGATCTTGCAGACATGGATGATGGTGGCTGCGCTGGGCGGTGCGGGAGAGGTTGCGCCCTCCGTCCCGCAGGTGATCGCGCTGTGCGAGGCCGCAGCGCCTGCCGCCGGTGCTGCCCTTGCGTTGCCAGAGCAGACCGACCGGGCCCGAACGCTGATGCGCGGCGGCGCGGATGGCGCGGATGCGGCGCTCGCGCTGCTGCTCGGCGTTGCGGCGGATCCTTCAGCGCAGACCGCCCCCGACACCCGGCAGATCGCGGAATACTGCCTCGTCGCGGGCGAGGCGATGCGCCGCGCGCGCTCGGGCAGCCAGTCGCGCGCGCAGGATTTTCTGCGCACCGCGATGATGCTGGCGGACCGGGCCGGCGACGCTCCGCTCGCCGCGCGCGCCGCGTGGGAGGCAGCGCTGGCCCAGGCCGGTGGCGCGCCGCCCAGCCAGCCGGGCGTGCGCAAGCGCGGCGGCGCAATCCGGCGCGCGGGCGAGACACGGGCCGTGGCTGGATGCGGTGATCCTGCAGCAATTGGCGAGGCAGGCGGCCGCAGGCTGGAGGCCGCGTTTGCCTGTGCGCTCAACCGCGCCGTGCTGGCAGGCGATGCGCGGCTGACGGCGCTCTCCGCGCTGCGGCTGGCGCGGCTGGAAAAGGCGCGCAAGGCCGATGTTGCCGCGCATCTGGCGACGGGCCTCGGCTCGGCCGCCGGTATCGCGGACACATCCGAACGCGCTGCGCTGCTCCGCTCTCTGCTGATGCTGGCGTGCGATGCGGGGCTGTGCAACACCGATATGGTTCGTGATGGCGTACAATCATACGCCTATCTGGTACAGACAGGATCGGGTGATGCAGCCACGCTTGCCGCGCTGCAGGGGCGGATCGCGCTAGCGCACGGCGAGGGTGCGGCAGCCCGTGCGGCGCTACGCAAGGCGGTGTTTATCGAAAGCCAGCAGCCGCTGCCCCAGCATCTGCCGCAATACACGCTCACCCTCGCCGATGCCGAGCCCGAACGCGCAGGCGAGCATGTGCTCGCCGCGTATCGGGCCCTAGAGCGAGTGCGCACGGTGCTGATACCGGTCGATCCGCTGAGCGAGGAAAGCCGGTTCGACCTGGTGGTGCGCCCGGTGTTCGAGCGCGCGATCGCCACCACGCTCGCATTCGCGGGGGATGACGCAAACACGCTGGGGCAGGCGCAGCGGATCGCAGAGGCCTATCGCTCGGCCGAACTGCAGAACAGCCTGGGTGCCGAATGCGTGCCGCTGCGCAATCCGGTGACACCCGCCGATCTGCTGCCGGGCGAGATATTGCTCTATCCGCTGCTGCTCGAAGACCGGGTCGAGCTTATCTACGCCACCGGCGGTCAGAGCACGGGGGCGGGCGAGCGCGGCTATCGCCGGATGCCGCCCGATCGCAGCATCAACCGCGCCCAGATCACCGCGCTCGCGCAGCGGATGACGGCATCGCTGAGCGGCGAGAGCAGCGACTGGGAGGCGGCATCGCGCGCGCTTTATGCGGCGCTGATCGCTCCGATCGCAGACCAGTTGCAGCCTGGCGGCACGCTGGTGATCGTTCCCGATGGGGCGCTGCGCCAGATCAGCTTTGCCGCGCTGATGGATGCGAACGGCACCTTCCTGATGGAGCGGGTGCAGCTTGCCGTGGTTCCCGCGCTCAGCTTTGCCGCGCCCGGCAGGCGCGATGTCGGCCCGTCGATCATCGCAGCCTCGCTGGAAAAGGAGATGGAGCTTGCCGTCGGGCGGTTCAGCAGGCTGGAGGGCACCGCGGCGGAGGCGGCGATGGCGGCGGGCAGCGACGGCGTGCTGCTCACCGATTTCAACCGCGCATCGCTCGCAGGCGCGCTGGCGCGGCGTCCAGCGAGCGTGCTGCATCTGGCCACGCATGCCGCGTTCAACGGCCGCACCGAACGCTCGTTCATCGTCGCCAATGGCGAGGCGATCACGCTGCCGGATCTGCGCGCAATGCTGAGCGCCAACCAGCTGCGCGGCGAAGCGCTGCAGCTGCTGGTGCTCAGCGCATGCGAGACCGCTGTGGGAGATGACGACCAGGCGATGGGGCTGGCAGGCGCAGCGGTCGAGGCGGGCGCGTCGAGCGCGCTGGCATCGCTGTGGGAGGTCGATGATGCGGGGACTGCGGCGCTGATGGAGGCGTTCTACACGCATTATCGCGCGGGCGTCGGCCGCGCCCGTGCGCTGCAGATGGCGCAGGTCGATCTGGCGCGGGGGCTGGACGGGCAATGGGCCGATCCCGGCATCTGGAGCGCGTTCACTTTGGTGGGGAGCTGGCGATGAGACGCTGGCTGATCACTAGTACGGCGCTGGCGCTCGCGGCGGGCGCGATGCCCGTGGCGGCGCAGGACGCGTTGACCACGCAGACCGCGATCGCCCCCGATACGCTGCCCTCGCTCAGCACCGGCACGACCGCCACCACCGACGGGGCGACCACGACCATCGGCGGCGGGGTGCGGGCGGGCGACAACCTGTTCCACAGCTTTGCGCGCTTCAGCCTTGGCCCGGGCGACATCGCGCGCTGGACCGCGAGCGATTCAGCTACCATCCGCAATGTCATCAACCGCGTCACCGGCGGCGAGCGCTCCTTCATCGCGGGGACTATCGACGCGAGCGCGTTTGCGGGGGCGGACTTTTACTTCATCAACCCGGCGGGCATCGTCTTCGGCGATGGCGCGTTCGTCGATGTCGGCGGCACTGCGCATTTTTCGACCGCGCACCAGCTCGGTTTTGCAGACGGTACCGTGCTGGTATCAGGCACCGCATCGGGCTCGACCTTCAGCATGGCAGACCCTGCGCGCTTCGGTTTTCTGGGCGGAAACAACCAGCCGATCGCTTTCCTCGCCACCGGCGAACTGGGCGACGGGCTGGCGCGGGGGGTGGCGGCAAGCCGCCTGACGCTGAGCGCCAGCGACATCACATTTGCCAGCGCAAGCCTTGCCGCTAGCACGCTGGCGCTGCGCGCGGTGGGGCAGGGGCGGGGCAATGTCGGGATATCCGTAGCGCCCGACCAGGGCCTGCGCGGCGGACGCATCGATCTCGACGACAGCAGCATCTTCATCGACACCGGCGGCCATGTCGCGCTGGCCGCGGGCAGCCTGCGGCTCGACACGTTCAGCGAGATCGGCGTGATCACCAGCGCCAGCGGACGGCCCGCGATCGACGTGCGCGCCGACCTGGTTGATCTTGTCAGCGGTGAACTTCGCGCCAGCGGCGTGGCGGGGCTGGCCGAACGCGCCGGCGACATCCGGGTTCGCGCCAGCGATCTGATCGTGCGCCGCCAAGGCGCGATCCGAACCGAATCGATGTTGGCAGGCGGCGGGGGCACAATCCTGCTCGACGGCGATGTGGTGCATATCGATGGCGGCAGCGTCACCGCGACCGGCCTGTCCGCACCCGGCCAGTCGGTGGGGGATATCGTGGTCCGGTCGCGGCTGCTGAAGATCACCGAAATCGGCCTGCTGTCGACCACGCTGTTCCAGGCGACCGGCGACACCATGCCCACCGGCACGACGGGGAACATCGTGATAGACGCCGGCCGGATCGAGATCGACAGCACAGGGTTGATCCTCGCGCAGAGCCAGTCGAGCACCGCATCGGGGCCGGGCAGCATCACCATCCGCGCCGACAGCATGGCGATCGGTCTGGGGCTGGTTTCCACCGGCACCGCCAGCTCCACCGCCGCCGGATCGATCGACATCACGGTACGCGGCCTGCTCGAGTTAACCGGTTTCGGCGGCATCCAATCGGTCAGCCAGGGGCTGGGGGATGCAGGAGCGATCACCATCCGGGCCGGGGCGATCCGGATGATCGACGAGATGGGTGGGCCATCGATCTCCTCACAGACCGAGTTGCCGCGCGCGCAGGAATTCACCCGGCTGAACGACTATACCGGCTCTGCGGGCCGCATATCGATCAAGACGGACTCCCTCGAGATGATGGGTCGCAGCATAATCACGACCTCCAGCGCGAGCCTGGGCAATGCCGGAGACATCGCCATCACGGCCGGCAGGATATCGATGTCGGGCGAGGCGGAGATCACCTCTTCGGCCCAGGTGCTGCAGGTTCCGCCATCGCGCGAGGAATTCGAGGCCGATCCCGACCTCGATCCGGTGCTGAGGATCGTGCCGGGTCCGGGCAGGGCGGGGACCATCACGCTCGCCGTCGCCGACACGCTGACCATGGCGGGCGGCACCATCTCCACCGCCACCGAGGGCTTTGGCGACGCGGGAGCCGTCACCGTTGCCGCCGATCGCATCCTGCTCGGCGCCGGGAGCCGGATCAGCTCGGATGCGGGCGGCCTTGCGCCCGGCCAGGCGGGCACCGTGGTGCTCATCGCGAGGCAGATCGCGCTGGCGAACGGGGCGGAGGTCACCACCGGTTCGGCCAATGGCACCACCGCCGGCGGCGTCGCGCTGGTGGCGGAAGACAGCATCACCATCACAGGTATGGGCAGCCGGGTGGCGAGCACCAACAGCGCAGCCGGCGGCGGCGCAGCGGGCAACATCATGGTTTCCGCGCCGCGTATCACTCTGGGGCCGGGCGGGCTGATCACCACCAGCTCGCTGGCTGGCGCGGCGGGGCGGATCGACCTGCAGCTTCCCGACACCGGCATCCTGCGGCTCGCGGGTGGGGCGACCCCGGCGGGAATCGCGACGTCGTCGGGCCCCGGCACCGGCGGGCAGATCACGATCAGCCGCCCCTATGCGCTGATCGCGGATGGCGGGCGGATCGAGGCTTTGGGGCAGCAGCGCGGCGCGAACGTCCAGCTCGCAACCGATTTCTTCATCCGCTCGGCCGACAACAGCAACCTGTTGCTGGTCGATGGCGATCTGGTGGTCGACAGCCAGGTCGGCAATGTCAGCAGCGGTATCGACACGCCGGACATCAGCTTCGGCGATGCGGCAGGCGTGCTTGCGGGCCAGTGTCGCGCGGCGCGCAGCAGCGGATCGGTCAGCCGCCTTGCGATCGATGCCGTCGGCCCGCTGGCGCTGGAGGGTGCCGAGCCTTCCGCCGACGGAGGATGCCGTTGACCCTCGCGCTGGCGCTCGCGCTGCAGGCCGCGCAGCCTGTCGCACCGCCTTGCGATCCCGCAGCGGCAGCATCGGCCGCCGATGCAGGGATCGTCACCTTCTGCGCGGTCGAGGTGCATGCCGAGCCCGGCGCCATCGCCATTGCGACCACCGACAGCGATGGGCTCGACTTTGGCGGCTTTCAGGTCCGCTATCGCAAGGGCGATCGGCTTGACGGGCAATGGGTGCGCGAGCAGGTGATCGCCAACGGGCTGATCCAAACCCCGGCGCCGCTTGACCGAATCGCCGCCGCCGTCCAGCAGATCAGCCTGGCCTATGTCCGCAACGGTTTTGTCAATTCGGGCGTGCTGATCGACCCTGCGACCGATCCGACCGGTGCATCGCCGCTGGTGCTGCGGCTGGTGGCGGGGCGGTTGGGTGAGGCGGGCGTGGCCGTGGAGTGGCAGGACGGACGCCGGCGCGGACTGAGCGCGCGCTATGTGCTGGCGCGTATGCCCTCGGCGCGCGCCTGGCCGCTCAATGGCCTCGCCATCGAGCGCGATTTCCGCACGCTTGCCGCCGATGATGCGATCGCCACGGTGAAGGCCGATCTGCAGCCCGGCACCCGGCCCGGCGAGGCTCGATTGGCGCTGCTGGTCGATCCCGCCCCGCGCTTTGCGGTGCAGGCGAGCATCGCCAACAGCCGCTCGCCCGCGGTGGGGGGTCTGCGCTTCGGCACCGGGCTGGCGGTACGCAACGCGCTGATGCCCGGCGACCGGATCGCGTTCGATGCCGGGCTCACCGCCGGACGCCCCGATGTGCTGGCGGACTATTCCGCACCGTTCGTCCACCCTGCGCTCACGCTCGACGTGCGCGGCGGGTACAACCGCGCCGCGGTGGTCGATGCGCCGCTTCGCAACCTCAACATCCGCGCGCGCGACTGGTTCGTCGAAGGCGGCTTCGGGCTCACCGTGTGGCAGCGTCCGCTGTCGCCCGCCTCGATCGATGGCGGCGCGGAAACCAGCGCGCAGTCGCTGGTGCTGCGCGCAGGGCTGATCCACCGCGAGACCCGCACCTTCCTGCTCGGCCAGCCCTTTTCGTTCAGCCCCGGATCGGTGCGCGGTCTTGCGGAATACACCGCGCTGCGGCTGGGCGCGGAATGGACCCGGCGCAGCTCGGGCACCGTGTGGATCGCGCAGGCCCGCTTCACCCGGGGGATCGAGGGCAGCCGATCGGACGTCGTCGGCATCGTTGCTCCATCGCCAAGGTTTCGCAGCTGGTCGGGCCAGATCAGCCACGCCCGCCGTCTGGGCCGCAGCGGGTTCGAGCTGCGCGCGCGGCTCGCCGGGCAATATGGCGAAGGTGCGCTCTATGCCGGCGAGCGCTTCGTCGCTGGCGGCAGCCAGAGCGTGCGCGGTTATCGCGAGAGCCTGCTGCTCGCCGACCGGGGGTTAACCGGATCGGTGGAGCTGGCGAGGCCACTGATGCTGGGCTCGGGCGCGAGGGGTCCGCTGGGGCTGCGCTGGGGCAGCTTCACGCCCTCGATCTTTGCCGATGGCGCGCTGGCGCGCAATTCCGATGCCGCATTCCAGCCGGTTCCGCGCGAGCTCGCCAGCATCGGCGCCGCGCTCGCCTGGACCCCGGCGCCCTCGCTGACCGCGCGCGTAATCTATGGCCATGCGCTGATCGATGCGCCGGTCACTGGCAGCCGCGACATCCAGGACGATGGCCTGTCCTTTGCGCTCGCCTGGAACCTTGAGTTTTAGGGACCGGCGGCTTGACCTTGGCCTGCGGACCATTACCAGAGCGAGCCATGAAATTCTTTTCCGACAATGCCGCTGCGGTCCACCCGCAGGTGATGGACGCGATCATCGCTGCCAACCAGCTCGATTCGCCTTATGATGGCGACGCGCTCAGCCAGGCGCTCGACGACCGGTTCAGCCAGGTCTTCGGCACCCGCGTGCGCGCGCTCTGGGTTGCCACCGGCACCGCGGCCAACGCGCTCGCGCTGTCGGCGCTCTGCCCGCCGCACAAGGGCGTGATCTGCCACAAGATGGCGCATATCGAGCAGGACGAATGCGGCGCGCCCGGCTTCTTCATGCACGGTGCCAAGCTGATCCTGGCCGATGGCGAGGGAGCGAAGCTCGCGTCCGAAGACATTGCGCGGGTGCTGGGCAACATCCGCGACGACGTCCATCAGGTCCAGCCCGCCTGCGTCTCGATCACCAACGCCAGCGAATATGGCCTCGTCTACACGCCCAAGCAGGTCTCCGCGATCGGCGATCTTTGCAAGGCCAAGGGCCTCAAGCTGCACATGGACGGCGCGCGTTTTGCCAATGCGGTGGCCAGCACCGGCGCGCACCCTGCGGACATCACCTGGCGCGCAGGCGTCGACATGCTGAGCTTCGGCTGCGTCAAGAACGGCGGCATGAACGCCGAAGCGATCATCGTGTTCGAGCCGACACTGGCGCGCGAGCTGCCTTATTTGCGCAAGCGCGCAGGGCAGTTGCAGTCCAAGGGGCGGTTCCTCGCCGCGCAGCTGCTGGCGATGCTCGAGGACGATCTGTGGCTCGCAAACGCGGCTGCCGCCAATGCCGGCGCGCAGGCGATCGCGCAGGCCGCCGGCGACCGGCTGCTCTATCCGGTCGAGGCCAACGAGGTGTTCGTCCGGCTCACCGCTGGCGAGGCCGCGTCGCTGCGCACGCAGGGGTTTGAATTCTACGATTGGGGCGAGATGACCGAGGAGGGCGGCGAGGCCCGCTTCGTCACCGCCTGGGATCAGGACGCCGCTACCGTCGCGCCGCTCGCCGCCGCCATCGCTGCCCTGTAATGGCGAGCCCTGCCGCCGCCGCGCCCGAGATACGCGAAGAACCCTCGATGCTGTCGGCGAGGGTGCTGGTGCCGTTCCTGCTGGTGTCGCTGATCTGGGGATCGACCTGGCTGGTGATCAAGGACCAGATTTCCAGCGTTCCGCCGACCTGGTCGGTCAGCTACCGCTTCGGGGTAGCTGCGATCGGCATGTTCGCGCTCGCCTGGTGGCGCGGCGCGCCGCTCAAGCTCGACCGGCAGGGGCAGCTGATCGCGCTGGCGCTGGGGCTGTTCCAGTTCTCGGCCAATTTCAACTTCGTCTACCGATCCGAGATGTATATCACCTCAGGGCTGCTCGCGGTGCTGTTTGCGATGCTGATGGTGCCCAACGCGATTTTGTCGCGGGTGTTCCTGGGGCAGCGGATCGCGGGCGGATTCGTGCTCGGCACCGCGGTGGCGCTGGCGGGGATCGCGCTGCTGTTCGTGCAGGAATATCGCGCGATGCCCGCGGACCTTGGCGATGTCATGAAGGGGCTGGGCCTGGCGCTGTGCGCGATCCTGTCGGCCTCGATCGCCAATGTCATGCAATCGGCCGAGCGGGTGCGGCGCATGCCGATCCTCTCGCTGCTCGCCTGGGCGATGCTCTGGGGCGCGCTGGGCAATGCGGTGCTGGGCTGGGCGCTGTACGGCCCGCCTGTGATCGAGACCCGCACCGCGTATCTGGGCGGGATCGTCTATCTGGGGCTGCTGGGCTCGGTGGTGACCTTCCCGATGTATTTCGCGTTGATCCGCGACATCGGCCCGGCCCGCGCCGCGTATAGCAGCGTGCTCGTCCCGGTGGTGGCGATGATCCTCTCCACCCTGTTCGAAGGCTATGTCTGGAGCGCGCTGGCCGCTGGCGGTGCGGTGCTGGGCATGATCGGCCTGGTCATTGCTATGCGCGCGCGCAGCCCCAGGACGCCACGGCTGACCGGGTAGATCCGCGCGCGACATTGCCGTTGCCGAAAAGACCAGCGGCGCGGATGGGCGGGCCCACCCGTCGGCCCGCAGCTGTTTCGGCGGATCCTTGGTTGTCAGATCGATCGCCCGGCCTATCTTCTTGATGGACTGCCTTACAGGAGAACCCGACGATGAAAGACCACCAGACTGCCATGGCCTGCCCGCTCGACGGCACCACGCTGGTCATGAGCGAACGTTCGGGTATCGAGATCGACTATTGCCCGACCTGCCGCGGTGTATGGCTTGATCGTGGCGAGCTCGACAAGATCATCGAACGCAGTGCTCAGATTGCCCCTGTTGCCCCGCAACCAGCCCGCGCCGACCCTTATGCCCAACGCCAGCATCCCGGCAGCCACCACGGCAGCTCGCCTTATCCTGATCGTAAGCGCAAGAAATCGTTCTTCGAGGAATTGTTCGACTGAGGCGAACAGACGTAAAGTTGCCCGTCGCGCGGTTATCCCGATCGACGTGACCATCTGTTCCAGAGGATCGGAAAGATGGTGGGCGCGGCAGGGATTGAACCTGCGACCCCACCCGTGTGAAGGGTGTGCTCTACCACTGAGCTACGCGCCCGCCTGCGGCTCTGCCGGTTGCGGCGGCCAGTGCGGAGCGCCCCATTGCCAGAAGCGATGTCGATTGGCAAGGGGGCGAAGAGATCACGAAATCGCGCGCAGTGCGGTCACATTGGTAGCATCGGATGACGCTGCCTGATGGACGGCAAGCCCCTCGAACAATGTGTCGATGACAATCCGCAAATTGTCCGGGGTTGCGATGCGGATCATGTCCATCATCACCGTCGGGTTGCAGAACGGCTGGACCATCAGGTTGGTCAGCGACACGACATGGTCGAGATCGTAGCCCGGGAAATAGCCTTCGGCCATCGCTTCGCCCAGGATCATTGCCATATAATGGTCGGCCAGGTCGACATAGCCGCGGATGACCTCCCAGTGCTCTTCGCCCAGATCCATGTTCGCCTTGAACAGCGCCGGGTCTGCTTCAAACCGCGCGCGCTTGACCGCGACGCGGCGGGCAAAGAACTGGAACAGCTTTTCGCGCGGCGGCAGGTCCGATGCCACGACCTCTTCCATGATCTGGTTGAGCTCCTCGAACCAGCGCCCGGCGATCGCTTCGAAGAACGCCTCCTTCGAGAGGAAATAGCGATAGAAGCTGGATTGCGACATCCCGCAGGCCGCGGCGACCTCGCTCAGCGACAGGTTGATCGCGCCGCGCGCGCGAACCATTTCCTCGGCCGCATCCATGAGCTGGGCGCGGATGGCATCATGGTCATTGAGGGGGCGAGACATGGAATCAGCCTGACTGACTTATGGGGATAAGGCGGTTATACGATAAAATTCCAAGATTATCAAATGTTGCTTTATGCCGCGAAAGGGTCAGGCAAGCGCCGCGCGTTGCCATTGCGGCAGGTCGAGCGCGGCAAGATCCTCGGTCCGGCGGTGCTCGACCGACAGTCCCAGGTCCTCGTGCGCGATCTTCTGGCGCTTGGGGTCGGCCGCTGCGATCGGCAGCACGACGATCCGGCGGTTGACCTTCTGACGCCAGTTCATCCGCGCGGTGTTTTCCTGTCCGACATAGCAACCCTTGTCGAAGCTCACCCCGTTGAGTTCCACCGCATTGGTCTCCAGCCACAGGATATCGCCCAGCTCGCCTGCGCCTTCGGCAACGCCGAGCGCCAGCCGGTGCGCGCGCCAGCGTTCGTCCGCGCCTGTGTCACCCGACTCCGGGGCGAGCCAGCGCCAGCCCAGCGCGGCAAGCCTGGGGTCGGGGCTGGCGCCCTCGACCGGCTCGGGCGACCAGTGGACGCACAAGGTTTCTTCCCGGGCGATAGAAATCCTGCGACGCAGGCGATAGAGAGTGAGCCGTTTTGCAAGGTCACCTGCCGCATCGCGCGCACAATCGATCAGCACATCTGCCCCGTCATCCCACAGCAGAAAGTCGAACAGAGTCTTGCCCTGGGCGCTCAAAAGCGCGCCATATTGCGGGTTTCCGGGCAACACCCGCCGCATGTCCTGCGTCACCAGCCCCTGCAGAAAGCCGCGCACGTCTTCGGCCGGGTCGGTGGGGGAGAGGCGGACGAGCGCGCGCTGGGTCAATGTGCTATGGCTGGACATAGACAACTACATGCGTATCAACCGCAACTAATCAAGCGGAGACGGACATGACGGGAAGCTTCGACCTTATCATCAAGAACGGCACGGTGTACCTGCCGGGTGGCCCGGTGGCGGCGGATATCGGCGTCATCGGTGGCAAGATCGCCGCGATCGGGGCGTTCGCTGCCGATGCCGGCGAGGTCATCGACTGCACCGGCCTGCACGTTCTGCCCGGGGTGATCGACAGCCAGGTCCATTTCCGCGAGCCGGGGCTGGAGCACAAGGAAGACCTCGAATCGGGCAGCCGCGCCGCCGTCATGGGCGGGGTCACGGCGGTGTTCGAGATGCCCAATACCAAGCCCAACACCGATACCGCCGAACGGGTTGCCGACAAGCTGGCGCGCGCGCACCACCGGATGTGGTGCGACCATGCGTTCTATGTCGGTGCAACCAGCGCCAACGCACCGATGCTCGCCGAGCTGGAGCGGATCCCCGGCACGGCGGGGGTCAAGATTTTCATGGGTGCCTCGACCGGCGATCTGCTGGTGGCGGACGATGGCGCGCTTGCGCGCGTGCTCGCGAGCGGCAAGCGCCGCGTCGCGATCCATGCCGAAGACGAGTTCCGGATGAACGAGCGCGCCGGTTACCGCGTCACCGGCGACCCTTCGTCGCACCCGGTTTGGCGCGACGACGAAAGCGCGATGCTGGCGACAAAGCGCATCCTGAAGCTGGCGCGCGCGGCGAAGCGGCGGATCCATATCCTGCACATCACCACCCCGGCGGAGCTCGAACTGATCGCGCAGCACAAGGACATCGCCACCTGCGAGCTGACCCCGCAGCATCTGACGCTTGCGGGGGAAGAGGCCTATCCCCGGCTTGGCACCTATGCGCAGATGAACCCGCCGATCCGCAGCGGCGCGCACCGCGACGGGCTGTGGAACTGGCTGGCGCAGGGCGTTCCCGATGTCATCGGATCGGACCACGCTCCGCACACCATCGAGGAAAAGGCCAAGACCTATCCCGACACACCCAGCGGCATGCCCGGGGTGCAGACGCTGCTGCCGCTGCTGCTCGATCACATGCACCATGGGCGGCTGTCGATGCAGCGGCTGATCGATCTGACGTCTGCGGGCGCGCAGCGGATCTTCGGGCTGGTCGGCAAGGGACGGATCGCGGCGGGTTATGATGCCGATTTCACCATCGTCGATCTCAAGAAAAAGTGGACGGTGACCGAGGACTGGCTGCAATCGCGCTGCGGCTGGAGCCCGTTCACCGGCATGGAGCTCACCGGCAAGCCGATCGGAACGGTCATCCGTGGCAACCGGGTGATGTGGGAAGACACGCTGGCCGACAGCGCAATCGGCGAGCCGGTGCGGTTCGAGGCGACCGAGTTCTGATATCGCCGCCGGTCACCCTCACCCTTCCGGCGCTTCGCGCCTCCCTCCCTCTCCCACCGGGAGAGGGAAGGGTGAGGGTGACCAGCAGGCCTACTCCACCCCGGTGCTCAGCCCGAGCTCTGGAATCCCCACCGATCGCCGCCCGCCGAAATCGGCGCGCACGACGATGACGCCCTGCTTTTCCATGTAATCGATCAGCCGCCGGATGCGCCCCGGCGAGCTGGTGCCATAGGCGCGGCCCAGGGCGGCATCGTCGGGGCAGGGGTGGCCTTCCATCGCGGCGCGGGCGATCAGCAGGAAGGGGGCGTACATGTCCTGCGGAAGCCGCGCGGCGGCATCGATCGCGGGTGCCCAGGCGGGGTCGGCAGGATCGAATACGCCGCCACGTGCCAGCGCCAGCCGATGGCGGAAGCCTTCCAGATCGAGCGGCGCGCGCATCAGCCGCTGCATCCGGCAGCGGACCGAGAAATCCTGATAGAGCAGCGCATCGGGCTGGGTGGAGGCGCTGGCCTCGGCGAGCATATCGCGCAGGACCGCCACGATCACCGCCTCGCTGTCGATCGCGTCGGCGGCGTCCTCGGCCTCCTGGCGCGCGGTGAAGATCGCAGGCTGGGTGGTCGGCTCGGGTTCGGCGATCGCGCGGATCAGCTCGTCGGCCGCGATCGGCCGCGGGCGGGCCGGGCGGGCGGGGGGCAGGGCGTCGGCCTCCATCTCGGCGAACAGCATCGTGCGCATATCCTGCGGCTCGGCCTCGGGCATCGGCAGCAGCGTGTGGGTGCCGGTGCGCGACACGGTCTGAGTCGCACCGATGCGGATCGCCACCGGACGGCGCGAGATCGCAGGACCCAGCCCCAGGAAGCAGCCGCGCTGCAGGTCGCGGATGCGCTCGGCCTGGCGGCGCTCCATGCCAAGCAGATCGGCGGCGCGCGCCATGTCGATGTCGAGAAAGGTGCGCCCCATCAGGAAGTTGCTGGCCTCGGCGGCGACGTTCTTGGCGAGCTTGGCGAGACGCTGGGTGGCGATGGCGCCGGCGAGGCCGCGCTTGCGGCCGCGGCACATGAGGTTGGTCATCGCGCTGAGGCTGGCGCGGCGGACCGGATCGGGGACATCGCCCGCGACCGAAGGCGCGAACATCTGCGCTTCGTCGACCACCACCAGCGCCGGGTACCAGTGCTCGCGGGGGGCATCGAACAATGCGTTCAGGAACGCGGCGGCGCAGGTCATTTGCGCTTCGAGCTCGAGCTGTTCGAGGTTGAGGATCACCGAGGCGCGGTGTTCGCGGATTCGCGCGCCGATCCGCGCAATCTCGCGCTCGTTATAGTCGCCCGCATCGATCACGACATGGCTGTAGGCGTCGGCCAGGGTGACGAAATCGCCCTCGGGATCGATGATCACCTGCTGGACCAGCCCTGCGCTTTCCTCGAGCAGCCGGCGCAGCAGATGCGATTTGCCCGAGCCCGAATTGCCCTGCACCAGCAGCCGTGTCGCCAGCAGCTCTTCCATGTCGATGCAGACAGGCTGTCCTGTCTCATCCCGGCCAATGTCGATCGATGCGCCCACGCCTGCGGCCCTATCGCCATGCCCGGCGAGTTGCAACTGCACCGGCAAGCTGGCTGGGGATAGCCGGGCCGCCTTGCGGCTTTGGCGCGCTGCCCGGAACGACAAAGCCCCGCCGGTGAGGGCGGGGCTTTGCGTGAAATCCCAAGGGAACGGGCAGATTAGCCGTTCAGCTTGTCCTTCACCGCCTTTGCGGGGGTGAAGCCGAGCTTCTTGGATGCCTTGATGGTGATGGTCGCGCCGGTGCCGGGGTTGCGGCCTTCACGTTCCGGGGTCGACTTCACCTTGAACTTGCCAAAGCCGTTGATCGAGATTTCTTCGCCGGCAGCAGCTGCATCGGCGATGGCGGCGAACACGCCGTCAACCAGCTTGCGCGCGTCAGCCTTGGTGACGTTGTGGTCGGTGGCAATCTTCTCTGCAAGGTCAGCATTATTCATGGGTAACGTCCTTCTGATTGGATTCGGTGGCGGGGGTTTAGCGACAGATTTGCGGCTCGTCACGGGTATTGCGGGCAATTTCCTCCAAAATGACGACGATTGGTCGTAACTGAGAACTAATATCAATTACAGTGATCGATTTTCTCGATCAAGCTGTGCGATAAAATCACATGGAATAATGCCAAACCTGCCCGTAATCCTTGGGCTTCAGGCCAAAAACCAAGCTGAGGATGAACCATGGAACTCAAGGGATCGAAGACCGAACAGAGCCTCAAGGATGCGTTCGCCGGTGAAAGCCAGGCCAACCGCCGTTACCTGTATTTCGCCCAGAAGGCCGATATCGAAGGCCATAACGACGTCGCAGCGGTGTTCCGCTCGACCGCTGAAGGCGAAACCGGCCATGCGCATGGCCATCTCGAATTTCTCGAAGAGTGCGGCGATCCCGCCACGGGCGAGCCGATCGGCAGCACCGTCGACAATCTGAAGTCGGCGATCGCGGGTGAGACCCACGAATATACCGATATGTATCCGGGCATGGCCAAGACCGCCCGCGACGAAGGTTTCGACGAGATCGCAGACTGGTTCGAAACGCTCGCCAAGGCGGAAAAGAGCCACGCCGGCAAGTTCCAGAAGACGCTCGACGCGCTGCTGGCCGAAGCCTGAGTTTCAGTTGAACGACAACTCGGCCTGTCCGCTGCGTTCCGGCGCGGTGGGCAGGCCATTTTTCTGACTTCGTACATCCTCCCCGCACCGGGGAGGTGGCAGCGCGCAGCGCTGACGGAGGGGGATGCGATTTTCCCGCGGCGATCGTTCGTTCGTGCGATCCCGCTGCCCCTCCACCGCTTCGCGGTCCCCCTCCCCGTATCGGGGAGGATTTTGTGGGTGATAGCATATGGCAACCGGGTACAAGGAAGGCAGTCTGGACGCGCCGACGCGGCATGCTTTGCCGTGGCGCGAGGAGAGCTGGTACGACGAGGCCGCGCTTGATGCCGAGATGCGCCGGGTGTTCGACATCTGCCATGGCTGCCGCCGGTGCTTCAACCTGTGCGACAGCTTCCCCAAATTGTTCGACATGATCGACGAGAGCCCCAATGAAGAGGTCGAGGATCTCGACGCGGGGCAGATCGGCCAGGTCGTCGATGCCTGCACGTTGTGCGACATGTGCTTCATGGTCAAATGCCCCTATGTGCCGCCGCACGAGTTCGACCTTGATTTCCCGCACCTGATGCTGCGCTATCGCGCGGTCGAGCATCGCAAGGGGCTGACCTCGAAAGCCGACAGCCTGCTCGCCGAGACCGACCGCAACGGCAAACTGGGCAGCGTCTTTTCCGATGTCGCCAACTGGGCGGCCGATGGCGGCAACACCACGACACGCGGCATCATGCAATCGATGCTGGGGATCGATGCTCGCGCGCATCTGCCCGCATTTGCCGACATTCCGTTCACCAACCGCGCACCTGCTTTGGTGCGCGCGCCCAATCCCGATGCCCCCGGCTTCGGCCGCCGCGTCGCGCTGTATGCCAGCTGCTACGACCAGTTCAACGACCAGACCCCGGGTGAGGCCGCGGTCAAGGTGCTGGCGCATAATGGGGTGGAGGTGCGTATCGAGCATCCCGAATGCTGTGGCATGCCCAAGCTCGAGAACGGCGATATCCCCGCTGTCGCCAGCGCCGCCGCACGCGTCGCCGCGCATTTCGCGCCGCTGATCGACCAGGGCTATGACGTCGTCGCGATCACCGCGAGCTGCGCGCTGATGATGAAGTTCGAATGGCCGCTGATCGAGCCGGACAATGCCGACATCGCCAAGCTGTCGGCGGCCACCCACGACATCAGCGAATATATCGTCAAGCTCTCCAAGACCGCGGGGCTGACCCCGGTCGAGGCGATGGACGCCAGCATCGGCGTGCACTTCGCCTGCCATTCGCGCGCGCAGAACATGGGCCCCAAGGCGATGGAGATGCTCAAGCTCATCCCTGAAGCCAGGCCCGTGATGACCGAACGCTGCTCGGGCCATGGCGGCAAATGGGGCATCTATTCCCAGAATTTCGACACCGCGGTGAAGCTGGCGCGGCCCACGGTGCGCGCGCTCGAAAAGACCTCGCCCGACTATATGGTCAGCGAATGCCCGCTCGCCGGGGAGCATCTCAAGCAGACGATGGAGATGGGCGGCTCCAAGAAGGTGCCAGAACGGATCGGCCATCCCGTCGAGCTGATGGCCAAGGCCTACGGACTTTAAACCACATGGAAACAATCATGCCCAAGGATCGCCGTTCCATCACCCGTGACGACATCATGGATCTTGCCGACTATGAGCTGATCCGCAAGGACAAGCGCCAGGAGAGCATCCTTGCCAAGAAGTACTCGCGGCTGGCCATCGGCCCGCACGCGATGATTACCTTCGAAAGCTGGGACAGCATGTGGCTGCAGATCCAGGAAATGCTGCGGATTGAAAAGGGCGGCGATGAGCAGCTCGCCGACGAACTGGCTGCGTACAACCCGATGGTCCCCAATGGCAGCGAGCTGACCGCGACCTTGATGTTCGAGATCGAGAATCCCGAGCGGCGCGATGCGTTCCTGCGGACGATCGGCGGGGTGGAGAGCCACATCTTCCTGACCATCGGCAACGTGCGGATCGCCGCGCGCCCCGAACAGGATGTCGAGCGGACCAGCGCGTCGGGGAAGGCGAGCGCGGTGCACTTCCTGCACTTCGCGATGGACGACGCTGCGCTTGCCGCATGGCACGATGCAGGCAATGTCGCGATGGTGCAGATCACCCATCCCGCCTACGGCCATGCGGCGCTGATCGGACCTGAAACCCGCAATTACCTCACCCGCGCCTGCCTCTAGAATAAGCGGCGGCGGCGACGGCGTTCAGCGAGGGATGGGATAGGCGCGGCCAGGCTTTGCGTTGAATTGGCGCCCACCTCCGGCCTCCGCGCTGTCGGGAACGGCGGTGTTGACGGCGGGGTCGGCAAGGCCGGTTTCGACCGGCACGGCCTCGATCATCGGCGCGCCGAAGTCGACATCGCCGGTATCTTCCGGGAAGACCGCCGCAGGACGCGGGGCAGAGGCCACCGCTGCCGGGGGCGGCGGTGCGGCCACGGGTGCGGGTTGTGCAGGTGCGGCGGGCACAGGGCCGGTGCCGGTCGTCACCGATGAGGCAAATATCGCGGCAGCCAGCATGATGCCGCCCGATCCCAGCATGACCTCTTTGAGCATAAACCTGACCAAATCCCGATGATGTCGCAAACGGACCTCGGCATAGCAGGGTCCGGTTAACAGTCCGTAGCGATTGGCGGCGAGACTTCATGAAAATGCCGCCGGAGGCAGGGCCACCGGCGGCATGTCTTTCCTCCCCAGGAAAGCTCGGGCCCGGGCAAGGGCGGGCAAAGGGGCGGGCATCGCGGGGCCGGTCTGGGCAAGCAAGGGTGGCGGGGTTGCCCCGCTCACCCCCATCCTCTCCTGCTATGTCTTGGCCACCGCGTGTCTCGCCCAAACGCCTAGCCGTGCCCGCGCAAGGTGACACTACAAATTGACAGAAAAATCGCGAATATTGCGACCATATCCGGGTTTCAGCTTGTCATTTTGTCACGATTATTACACGCTTTGCGGATGGTCGATGCCTCCCTTCACGCGGGCCCCGCGCTCCGCCGTCTGCGCCGCAATGCCGGTCTCACCCAGGCCGCGATGGCCGAACGGCTGGACATCTCGCCCAGCTACCTCAACCTGCTCGAACGCAACCTGCGCCCAGTCAGCGCGCGGCTGATGCTGGCGCTGGCCGAGCGGTTCGATGTCGATCCGCGCGATCTCACCGGCGACGAGCCGGGCGGCGGTCTGGGGCCGATGCGGCGGCGGCTCGCCGACCCTGCCTTTGCCGATCTGGGGATAGAGCCTGGCGAGATCGAGGACTGGCTGGTGTCCTCGCCGGGCACCGCAGCCGCGTTCGCGCGGTTGTTCGACCGGGTGCAGGGCGGGGCTGGCGCCGGTCCCGTAGCGGGCGCGGTCGATGATCCGGTGGCGCGGGTGCGAAGCGAAATCGAACGCTGGCGCAACCATTTCGCCGATCTCGATCACGCCGCCGAGGAACTGGCCGATGCCCTGCGGCTGCAGAGCGGCGATCTGTATTCCGCGATCGCCGAGCGGCTGCGCACCAAGCACCAGCTGGCGATCCGCATCCTGCCCGAAAACGTGATGCCCGGGCGGCTGCGGCGGCTCGACCTGCATGCCCGGCAGCTGCAGTTGTCCGAAATGCTCGACATGGCCTCGCGCACTTTCCAGGCGGCCTATCTGCTCGGTCAGCTCGAATACCGCGCCGATGTCAATGCGCTGGTCGCAGGCGCGCAGTTCGGCGATCGCACCGCCGAGCGCCTCTACCAGCGGCATATCTTCAGCTATTTTGCCGCAGCGCTGATGATGCCCTATGGCCGGTTCCTGCGCGCGTGCGAGCAATCGGGCTATGACATGCTGCTGCTTCAGCGGCGCTTCGGCGCGGGGTTCGAGCATGTCGCGCACCGGCTGACCACGCTGCAGCGCGTCGGCCAGCGGGGCCTCGGCTTCTTCATGGTCCGGGTCGATCGCGCCGGCCAGGTCTCGAAGCGCTTTGGCGGCGCCAACCGCGCCCCGCTCGCCGATACGGAGGTGACCTGCCCCCTGTGGCACCTGCACCAGGCCTTTTCGCGCCCCAGCCAGGTGCAGGTGCAACTGGTCGAGCTGGAAGATGCCAGCCGCTGGCTGACGCTGGCGCGCAGCGTGCAGGGCGCGGGCTATGGCGCGGGCGGCACCACGGCGGAATTCGCGATCGGGCTGGGCGTCGCGATCGATCAGGCAGCGACGTTGTGCTACGCGCGCGGGCTGGACCTGAGCGCGGCCGGCGCGACGCGGATCGGACCGGGCTGCGCGATGTGCAAACGCGGCGATTGCCCGCAGCGCTCCAAGCCGCCGCTCGGGATCCGGCTCAAATTCGACGATCGCGAACGCGGGGTCACGCCCTTCGACTTCGTCACCGACTGACCGTCAGGCTCCGGCGGACGGAACCTACTGCTGTCCGGCACGTAAGCGCCCCACACATCACGTGTTTGGGGATATGCTATGACACCGACCGATCGCACCGAAACCATCGTGACCGAACAGCCCGCACTGGGCGCAGCGGCCCCCGCGCCGGCACAGACCCACACCACCGTCATCGAACGCCGCTCGGGTGGCGGATCGGGCATCATGATGGCGCTTGTGCTGCTGGTGCTGGTGGTAGGCGGGTTCTTCGCGTTCCAGTTCATGAAGCAGGGGGAAGTTCGCACCGATGCGGTGGCTGGCGCCGCCGGAGAGGTCGGCAACGCCGCGCAGAAGGTCGGCGATGCCGCGCAGGAAGCCGCGCAGAAGATCGGGGAATAAGCCGAATTCAGCCGTTGCGGGGGCACGGGCGCAGGCCCGTTCTCCTGCACGCCAGGCAACAGGTCCGGCGCAAAAGGCGTAAAGACCTTTGACACATTGACCGAAAACCAGCGGCGATGGCCCAGTTGCGGCTGTAAAATTAACCGACACTTCACGACTGACCGGCTATAGCCGCGGCCATGTTCAGGCTCTTCAAACATTATGTGCCGCATGCGGTGCTGTTGCTCGGCTTTTTCGACCTCGCGCTGCTGGGTCTCGCGGCCGAAATCGGCTGGGTTTGGCGCGCGCACGAGATCGGGATGGACATCGAGCCGCTCTCGCAGCGGCCGATGCCGATCATCACCTTCGCGCTGCTCGTCCACATGGCGATGATCGCGGTCGGGGTCTATGGACCCGATGCGCTGCAATCGATCCGCTTTGCCGCGGCGCGGCTGCTGGTGGCGGTCTCGCTGGGCGTGATCTTCCTCTCGGTCACCTATTTCATCCTGCCCGGAGCCACCCTGTGGCGATCGAACAGCCTGTACGCGATGGGTCTGTCGATCCTGTTCCTGATCGGCATTCGCATCCTGCTGGGCGGGTTGCTGGGCACCACCGCGTTCAAGCGCCGGTTGATGGTGCTGGGCGCAGGAAAGCGTGCGCAGCGGGTGCAGGATCTGGCCGACCGACCCGACGCCGGTTTCGTGCTGGTCGGCTTCGTCGCGATGAACGATGGCGCGCTGGTGGTCGAGGAAGCGATCAACCGCGATGCGATCAAGAACCTCGCCAAGCATGTCGAGAATCTCAACGTCACCGAGGTGGTGCTGGCGCTCGAGGAGCGGCGCAACGCGCTCCCGGTCAACGACCTGCTCAGGATCAAGACCACAGGCGTGCATGTCAACGATCTGTCGACGTTTCTGGAGCGCGAGACGGGCCGGGTCGATCTCGACACCGTCAATCCCAGCTGGCTGATCTTTTCCGACGGATTTTCCGCAGGACGGCGCATTTCGACGATCGCCAAGCGGCTGTTCGATCTGGTCGTCAGCTCCATCCTGCTCGCGCTGACCGCGCCGATCATCCTGCTCTTCGCGCTGCTGGTGAAGCTCGACAGCAAGGGGCCTGCGTTCTTCAAGCAGGAACGCGTCGGGCTCTATGGCCAGCCATTCGAAATCATCAAGCTGCGCTCTATGCGGATCGATGCCGAGGTCGATGGCGCGCAATGGGCGCAGAA
The DNA here is from genome assembly GCF_001713435.1 of Blastomonas sp. RAC04. Classification (NCBI taxonomy): domain Bacteria; kingdom Pseudomonadati; phylum Pseudomonadota; class Alphaproteobacteria; order Sphingomonadales; family Blastomonadaceae; genus Blastomonas; species Blastomonas sp. RAC04. Next base: position 2,390,719 of record NZ_CP016460.1, on the reverse strand, counting down.
GAACGATCCGCGCGTCACGCGATTGGGGCGTTTCATCCGCAAGGTGCGGATCGATGAGCTGCCCCAGGCGTGGAGCGTTCTCAAGGGCGACATGAGCTTTGTCGGCCCGCGCCCCGAGCGCCCCGAATTCGTCGCCAGTCTGGAAACCCAGATGCGCTATTACAACGAGCGGCACATGGTGAAGCCGGGCATCACCGGCTGGGCGCAGATCAATTATCCCTATGGCGCCTCGGTCGAGGATTCGCGGCACAAGCTCGAATACGACCTGTATTATGCCAAGAACTATACCCCGTTTCTCGATCTGCTGATCATCCTGCAGACGCTGCGGGTGGTGCTGTGGCCGGACGGCGCGCGTTGAGCAGATGGCCAACTGGCATGACATAGGGCTCTGGGGCCATTCCGCCGCAGCGGCGCTGACCATGCTGGTGGCGGCCTGGCTGTTGCGGCGCTGGGCGGGCCTGCGCGATACGCGCCCCTCGCTCGGTGATGCCGCGCTGCTGCTGGCGCTGCTGGCAACCAGCCTGTGGGCCTTTGCCGCAGCCAGCATGGGCGGCAACCACGCCATTGCCGGGCTGGGCGAGACGATGCGCAACCTTGCCTGGCTGGCGTTCCTGTTCCAGATGGTCCGCTCCGCCCGCGCGCAGCCGCGCACGGTCACGGCCGTTTACATGGTACTCGTCGTGGTGCTGGTCGCCCAGCCTCTGGTCGATGTCTGGCATGTCGCCAACCGGGGCGTGCCGCAGCTCGACGAGCTCGGCTATTCCGCCGCGATGCTGCTGCGGATGATCTTCGTCGTCGGCGCGCTGGTTCTGGCGAACAATCTCTATTCGGTCGCCGATGCCGAGACCCGCGCCAGCCTGCGCCTGCCGCTGACTGCGCTTGCCGCGATGTGGCTGTACGATCTCAACCTCTATACCGTGGGTTATCTGGGCCGCGCCCTGCCTGCGGATCTGGTGGCGCTGCGCGGAGTGATGATGATCCTGGCGGTGCCGTTCTTCGCGCTCGCGGCCAACCGCCCGGGCGGGTGGAAGCTCACCTTGTCGCGCAAGGTCGCCTATCGCTCGCTCTCGGTGTTCGCGATTCTGGGCTATCTGGTGACGATGATCGCGGTCGCGCAGATGCTGCGGTCGGTCGGCGGGACGGTGGCCTCGGGCGCCCAGCTGCTGCTGGTGCTGGGCATGTCGCTCGCTGCGCTGGCCTTGCTGCCGTCGGACCGTTTCCGCGCCTGGTTCAAGGTCAAGGCGACCAAGCATTTTTTCCAGCACCGTTATGATTACCGCGCCGAATGGATCCGCTTTACCGAAACCATCGGAAGGCCCGGCGATGGCACCGCGCCGTTCCACGAACGCGTGATCAAGGCGGCGGCCGATATCAGCGACAGCCCGGCGGGGCTGCTGCTCGCCCCCACCGAAGGCGGACGGCTGCAGCTGCAGGCGCGATTCAACTGGCCCACTGCCGATGTCCCTGCGCAGGCGTGCACCGCAGGCACGATCGGCTATTTCCAGGCGACGGGCCGCATCGTCGAGCTCGACGCGCTGCGCTCAGGCAAGGACACGCTGACCGACCGGCGCGCGATCCCCGACTGGGTGATCGCCGAAAGCAATGCGTGGGCGATCGTACCGCTGGTGCATTTCGACAGGCTGGCCGGGCTTGTGGTGCTATCGCGCCCGCTGATCGAGCGGCAGCTCGACTGGGAGGATCTCGATCTGCTGCGCCTCGTCGGGCGGCAGTTGGCGAGCTATCTTGCAGAGGCACGCAGCCAGGAAGCCTTGCGCGAGGCGGACCAGTTTGACGAGTTCAACCGCCGCATGGCCTTCGTGATGCACGACATCAAGAACTTGGTCAGCCAATTGAGCCTGGTCGCGCGCAATGCCGAGCGGCATGCCGACAACCCCGAATTCCGCGCCGACATGATTGCGACGCTGCAGAACTCGGTCGGCAAGATGAACACGCTGATCCGCCGCCTCACCGGCTATGCGCGATCGACCGGGGACGGCATCCGCGCGATCGATGCTGAACGCATCGTGCGCGCGGTCATCGCCGACAAGGCCCAGGGCCACAAGCTCGTCGCCAGCAGTGCGCCGCGCATGACGCTGATGGCCGATCCCGTCCAGCTCGAACAGGTGCTGGGCCATCTGATCCAGAACGCGATCGACGCCAGCGAACCTGACAGCCCGGTGTATGTCAGCCTGTCGCGCGACGGCCTCAACGGGGTGATCGAGATCGTCGACCATGGGGCGGGAATGTCTGCCGAGTTCGTCCGCGCCAAACTGTTCAAGCCGTTCATCTCGAGCAAGGCGGATGGCTTTGGCATCGGTGCCTATGAGGCGCGGCTGCTGGTGGAAGCGATGCATGGCCGGATCGAGGTGGAAAGCCGCGAAGGCGAGGGCAGCCGGTTCACCGTTCACCTGCCGCTCGCCACCCGGATAGAGAATGACCAGGGCGGGGCCGAAGAGCCGCACTTGGCTGCAAAGGTAATCTGACAATGAATGACCTCACCCCCAATCCAGCGCTCAACGGCGGCGGTAAGGGCCAGCCCAGGCTGCCGCGACTGCTGGTGGTAGAGGACGATGTCGGCCTGCAGCGCCAGCTCAAATGGGCGTTCGACGATTTCGAGGTGCTCTGCGCCAGTGATCGCGCAAGCGCGATCGACCTGCTGCGCTACGAGGAGCCCGATGTCGTCACGCTCGACCTCGGCCTGCCGCCCGATCCCGATGGCGTCAGCGAAGGCTTTGCCACGCTCGCGGAGATCCTGCGGCTCAAGCCCGACACCAAGGTGATCATCGCCTCGGGCCATGGCGAGCGGCAGAGCGCGCGCGATGCGATCGCGCAGGGGGCCTATGATTTCTATCGCAAGCCGGTGGAGATCGACGATCTCGCGCTGATCGTGCGCCGTGCGCTCAACGTCCAGCAGATCGAGCGCGAGAATGCGCGGCTCAGCCAGAAATCGGGCGACGACCATACCGTCTTGGGCGGCATGATCACCGCCGATGCGCAGATGGTTAAGGCCGCGCGGATGATCGAGCGTGTCGCCAACACCAATGTTTCGGTGATGCTGCTGGGTGCCAGCGGCACCGGCAAGGAGCTGTTCGCGCGCGGTCTGCACGAGAAGAGCAACCGCCGAGCCAAGGCCTTTGTCGCGATCAACTGCGCTGCGATTCCTGAAAACCTGCTCGAATCCGAACTGTTCGGGCATGAAAAGGGCGCGTTCACCGGCGCGATCAAGACCACCATCGGCAAGATCGAACAGGCCGAGGGCGGCACTTTGTTCCTCGACGAGGTCGGCGACATTCCGCTGCCGCTTCAGGTCAAGCTGCTGCGCTTCCTGCAGGAGCGCGTGATCGAGCGGGTCGGCGGGCGCAATGCGATTCCCGTCGACACCCGCGTGGTCTGTGCGACGCACCAGAACCTCGAAAAGATGATCGCCGAAGAGCGCTTTCGCGAGGACCTGTTCTACCGGCTGGCGGAGATCGTCGTGACCATCCCGGCGCTCGCCGAACGACCCGGCGATGCGGTGCTGCTCGCCAAGCATTTTCTGGGCAGGTTCGCCGCCGAGATGAACCCGGTGGTCAAGGGCTTTGCCCCCGATGCGCTCAAGATGCTCGATGCCTGGCACTGGCCGGGCAATGTGCGCGAGCTGGAAAACCGGGTGAAGCGGGCGGTGATCATGGCCGAAACCCGGCTGGTCCGCGCCGAGGACCTGGATCTGGAACGCGCCGAACCCGAAACGCCTGAATTCCTCAACCTCAAGGCGGTGCGCGAACTCGCCGACCGCAAGGCGATCCGCCATGCGCTGGCCCGGACCGAGGGCAATATCTCTGGCGCGGCCAAGCTGCTGGGCATCAGCCGGCCGACATTGTACGATCTGCTCAGGCAATATGACATCCAGAGCTGAACCTCGATCCGGTCCTGGCCGCCGGCTGACGCTGGCGCTGGTCGCCTGCGCGCTGGTGCTGGGCGGTCCGGCCACGCGCTTGCAGGCAGAAGACCTTGGCGCTGCGCGTCAGGCGATGGCGCGCGCCGAGGAGTATCGCGCGCGCGGCGACAACCGCGCCGCGCGGATCGAGCTGATGAACGCGATCAAGGCTGCGCCGCGCCTTCCTGCCGCGCGGATCGCGCAGGCGCGCGTCTTCCTGTCGCTGTTCGATGCCGCCGGCGCCGAAGCCGAGCTAGGCCGTGCGATCGAGCTGGGCGCCGATCGCAATATCGTGCGCGCGCCGATGGCCGAAGCCCTGCTGCTGCAGGGCCGCGCCGATGCCGCGCTCGCCTGGCTCAGCGAAGGCCCCGTGCCCGCGGGCGATGCGGGGTTTGCCGCGCGCACATCGGGCCGCGCGCATCTGGCGCTGGGCAACATGGATGCCGCGCGCGCCTCGTTCGACCGCGCACTGCAATTTGCGCCCGACGACAGCATGCTGTGGACCGATATCGCGCGCTTCCGCGTCGCTTCGGGCGATCAGGCGGGCGGGGTCGAGGCGGCCGATCATGCGGTCAAGCTGAATGGCGGCAATGTTCGTGCTTTGCAGCTGCGCGGCGAGCTGGTGCGCAGCCAGTATGGACTGGCCGCATCGCTGCCCTGGTTCGAGCGCGCGCTCAGCATCGATCCCAATGATGTGAGCGTGCTGGGCGAATATGCAGCGACGCTGGGTGACATGGGCCGGATGCGCGACATGCTGGCCGCCGCGCGGCAGATCGTGGCGCTGCAGCCGGACAATCCGCGCGGCTATTTCCTGCAGGCGGTGCTGGCCGCGCGCGCAGGCAAATACAGCCTGGCGCGCAATCTGATCCAGAAGACCGGCGGCGCGCTGGAGCGTGTGCCCGCGGTGATGCAGGTCGAAGGCGTGGTCGAGTTCCAGCTGGGCAATTATCGCCAGGCGATCGACCGGTTCGAGAAGCTCGCCGATGCCCAGCCGTACAACCGCCGCGCCTCTGAATTGCTGGCGCGCGCGCTTTATGCAGAAGGCGAGCACGAGACATTGCTCGCGCGCTTCCGTGGCGTGGCCAACCAGGGCGGCACCAGCGCCTATCTGCTGACATTGGTCGCGCGGTCGCTCGAGGCGATCGGCGAGGGGGCACAGGCGACCGACTATCTCGCGCGCGCTGCCCAGCCCGATACCGCGCCGATGGTGCGGCTGGCCGAGGCTGACGAGCCGTGGATGCTCGCCGATGCCGCGCGCGCGGCACCGCGCGATGCCCGCGCGGTGATCCCCTATGTCCGCATGCTGGTGGCCAATGGCGACTTTGTGCAGGCGGCCGAGTTTGCCGAGCCGCTGGCCGAGGCAAACCCCGGCGTGCCCGATGCGCAGATGCTGCTGGGGGATGTGCGCTTTGCTGCGGGCAATGCCGCAGCCGCGCTGCCGCTGTACCGGCGCGCGGCCGAAATCCGGCTGTCCGAACCCGTCGTCCGCCGCCTGTCGCTGGCGCTGCGCGAAACCGGCCGCGCCGATGAGGCCGATGCGCTGCTGGTGCGGTTCGTCGGCTACAGCCCCGCCAATACAGGTGGGCTGCGATTGCTCGCCAACGCCTATATCGATCGCGGCAACTGGCCCGGCGCGATCCTGACGCTGGGCGCGCTGCACGCGCGGCTGGGCAACAACCAGCCGCTGCTGCTCGCCGACCTGGCGCTGGCGCGGCTGCGCAGCGGCGATGGGGCCACCGCCGCGCATGACGCGCGGCTGGCCTATCGCGTCCAGCCCGCCAACACGCTTGCCACCCACATGCGCGGGCTGACGCTGACCGGGCAGGGCGGCCAGGCGATGGTCGCGGTCGAGATGCTCGAAAAGGCGGGCGCCAAGAATCCGCGCAATCCCTGGCTGCGCTATCATCTGGCGCAGGCCTATGCCGAGGCGGGCAAGACCGCGCAGGCGGTGGGCGCGCTCAGGGCGTCGCTGGCGCTTGGCGCGTTTCCGGAGCGGCCGCAGGCAGCAGCGATGCTGCGCGAGCTTCAGGACGGCTGACGAAACCCGATTTTTTTGCCTGACCGCCCGCCGATTTGGGCTATGGGGAAGGCATGATCGATAGCCCCAACCCCCTGCTCGATACGCGCGCGCTGCCGCGCTTTGCTGAAATCACCGCCGACCAGATCGCGCCTGCGCTCGACGAGGCGCTGGCGCGCCACGCCGCGACGGTGCAAACGCTGACGACCACGCAGCCTGCAGGCTTCGCCGATGCCTGGCTGCCGTTCGAGCGCGCCGAAGCCGAGCTCAGCGCGATCTGGGCGGCGGTGTCGCACCTTCATGCCGTGGCGGATTCTCCTGAATTGCGCGCCGCCTATCAGGAAGGCGAGCAGCGGCTGGTCACCAACGCGATCAAGGTCGGGCAGAATCGCGACCTGTTCGACGTGTTCACCGCGCTGTCGCAGACGGCCGAGTTTGCCGCCTTGGCCCAGGCCGATCGCGTGGCGGTCGAGCATGCGCTGCGCGATTTCCGGCTCTCGGGCGTCGCGCTGGAGGCCGATGCGCGGCAGCGGTTCGAGCAGATCTCGGTCGAGCTGTCGTCGCTGTCCAACACCTTCGGTAGCGCGGTGCTCGATGCGACCGACGCCTGGGGCGAACTGATCACCGACGAAGGCGAGCTTGCGGGTGTCTCGGACACCGACAAGGCGATGTTCGCCGCCGCTGCTGCCGCCAAGGGAGAGGCGGGCTGGCGGGTGACGCTGCAGATGCCATCCGTCAATGCGATCCTGACCTTCGCCGAAAACCGCGATTTGCGCGCGCGCGTCTACCGCGCCTTCGGCACCCGCGCCTCCGACCAGGGACCCAATGCGGGCGAGTTCGACAATTCCGAGCGCATCGCGCGGATCCTTGAGCTGCGGCGAGAGGCAGCACAGCTTTTGGGCTTTGCCGATCCGGTCGAATGGTCGCTCGCCACCAAGATGGCCTCGGACGGCGGCGCGGTGCTGAGCTTCCTGCGCGATCTTGCGGGCCGTGCACGCCCCGCCGCCCAGCGCGACCTCGACGAACTGCGGGCGTTCGCTGCCGAAAAGCTCGGCATCGCCGACCTGCAGCCCTGGGATGTCGGCTTTGCTTCGAACAGGCTGCGTCAGGCGCTGTACGCGGTCGACGAAGCCGAGGTGCGCGCCTATTTCCCGGTCGAACGCGTGATGGCGGGCTGGCAGGACCTGCTCGCCAGGCTGTTCGGCATCACGCTGGCCGAGCGTTCCGACGCCTCGCTCTATCACCCCGACGCGCGCTTCTTCGATGTCGTCGATGAAAGCGGGAGCGTGGTCGCGGGCCTGTATCTCGATCTGTTCGCAAGGCCCGGCAAGCGCGGCGGCGCGTGGATGGGCGAGGCACGACCGAGGCGCAGCGATGGCGATCTCAGTCAGGTTCCGGTCGCCTATATGGTGTGCAACTTCTCGCCCGCCGGGCCCGATGCGCCTTCGCTGCTCAGCCACAGCGACGTCGGCACGCTGCTGCACGAGACCGGCCATTGCCTGCATCTGCTGCTGACCCAGGTCGACCGGCCCAGCATCGCGGGCACCAACGGTTTCGAATGGGACGCGGTCGAATTGCCCAGCCAATTGATGGAGGACTTCGCCTGGGACCGCAGCGTGCTCACCGCGATGTCGGGCCACCACCGCACCGGCGAGCCCTTGCCCGGCGATCTGTTCGACCGGCTGGTCAAGGCGCGGCATTTCCAGGCGGGGCTGTTCCTGATCCGCCAGATCGAGTTCGCCTTGTTCGACATGCTGCTGCATCTGGGCACCATGGGCAGTGATCCGATCGAGGTGATCGAGGCTGTGCGCGACGAGGTGGCTGTTATCCGCCCGCCGGAATGGCACCGCTTCCCGCACGCGTTCAGCCACATCTTCGCCGGCGGCTATGCGGCGGGCTATTACAGCTATTTGTGGGCCGAACTGCTTGCGGCGGACGGCTTCATGGCATTTGCCGAAGCGGGCCTGCTCGACCGCGCTACCGGCGATCGCTTCCGCGCCGAGGTGCTGGCGCGCGGCGCGACCCGGCCTGCGGCGGAAAGCTTCCGCGCGTTCCGCGGCCGTGATCCGGATCCGGTGGCGATGCTGGTGCGGCACGGGCTGCAGGACGTTGCCGAATGAGCGATCTGTGCCCGCGCGGCTGGCTGGACGAGGCGGTACGGCGGATCGAAGCGGACTACAACCGCTCGGCCGACACGCACCTGATCCGGCTCGACCTGCCGCGCTATCCCGGCATCACATTGTATCTGAAGGACGAAAGCTCGCACCCCACCGGCAGCCTCAAGCACCGGCTGGCGCGCTCATTGTTCCTCTATGCCTTGTGCAACGAGTGGATCGGCCCCGAAAGCTGCGTGATCGAAGCGTCGTCGGGCTCGACCGCGGTGAGCGAGGCGTATTTCGCACGGATGCTGGGGCTGCGCTTCATCGCGGTGGTGCCCGCGACAACCGCCGCACCCAAGCTCGATGCGATCCGCTTCCAGGGCGGCGAGATCCACATGGTCGATGATCCGCGCACGGTCTACGATGTTGCGCACCGGCTGGCCGAGGAAACCGGGGGGCATTATCTCGACCAGTTCACCTACGCCGAGCGCGCGACCGACTGGCGCGGCAACAACAACATCGCCGAAAGCATCTTCGCGCAGATGGCGCAGGAGGAGCACTCCGTTCCCGACTGGATTGTCTGCGGCGCGGGCACCGGCGGCACATCGGCCACGATCGGCCGCTATCTGCGCTATCAGCGCTACCCCACGCGGCTATGCGTTGCAGATCCTGAGCATTCGGTATTCCACCGCCATTATTACGACCGATCGGCAACGGTGCTGCCCGAGGGCTGCGCCAGCAGGATCGAGGGCATCGGCCGCCCGCGCGTCGAGCCCAGCTTTATCCCGGGCGTGATCGACCGGATGATCGCGGTGGAAGACGCCGCCAGCATCGGCGCCATGCGCGCGCTTTCCGATCGGCTCGGACGGCGCGTGGGCGGATCGACCGGCACCAATCTCGTCGCCTGCGCTGCGCTGATCGAGGAGATGGCGGCCGCAGGCGAGACCGGAAGCATCGTCACCTTGCTGTGCGATGGCGGCGAGCGGTATGGAGGCACCTATTATGACGATGCGTGGTTGGCTGGCTGCGGCATCGACTGGCAGTCTTCGGCAGATCACGTCGCTGCGATGCTGCGTCCGAACGATAAGGGAATTCTGTGATGATGATCGCGGTTCTGGCTGCCGTGTCGGCAGCCCTTGCGGTGGCGGCGGGCGCGTTCGGCGCGCATGCCGCCGCGGGCGAGCAGCAGGCCGAATGGCTGCGCACCGGCGGCATGTATCAATTGGTCCACGCGGTCGCGGCGCTGGCGATCATGGGCGTGGCGCGGGGGCCTGCGCTCACCCTGCTGGCCGGCTCTGCGGTTTTTGCGGTGACTTTGTACCTGATGGCGCTGGGTGCGCCGCGCTGGCTGGGCGCGGTCACCCCGATCGGCGGCACTTTGCTGATCGCAGGCTGGCTCTGGGCGGCCTGGATCTACGCCAAGGCCTGACGGGCCGCCAATAAAGGGGAAGGCCACCGCCGCCTGCGCAAGCATGCGGGCAACGGTGGCCAGGAGCGTAGTGTCAGAACTTGTAGGCGACCTCGACCCCGAGGCGGCGCAGACCGCCCGGCGAGATGAACGATCCGCCGAATTCGGCCGCGGTGATCACCTCGTTGAGATAGCGCCGGTTGAGCACATTGTCGGCGAACATCGTCACGCGCCATTTTTCGCCCTCTAGCCCGGCGCGCACATCGAGCACACCGAATGCCTGGCGGCGGGTGACCGAATAGTCCGCATCGCCGACGAACGCGGGCAGCGCCAGCGCCGATCCCGGCAGCAGCCCGCTGAAGATGGTCGGCACGCTGTCTTCCTGTAGCGTGTGGAACCAGGTCGGGCCGGTGATGCGATAATCGGCGCGTGCGACCAGATCGAAGCTGCGCGAGATCGGAGCGACGATCTGGGTGCCCAGGTTGATGGTGTAATCCGCGGTCGAGGGCGACTTGTTGCCCACCGTCTGCGGACGCGAGGCATTGGCCTTGATCTCGCTTTCGGTGACGTTGAGCGCACCGAAGATCGTCCAGCCCGGGGTCACCTCTGCATTGAGGTTGAGCTCGGCGCCGTAGATCTGCACCTCGTCGATGTTCGACACCACGCGCAGCAGACCAAAGCCACCGACGAAGAACTCGAAGAACTGCATGTCATCGACATCGGTGTAATAGCCGGCCAGATCGAAGGTGACCTTGCCGTCGAACACCGATCCCTTGATACCGCCCTCGAACGCGCTCGACTTTTCCTTGCGGTAATTGTCGGTGATGCGGACGTTCGAGCCGATGAACTGGTTGAACGACTGGTCGATCACCGCTGCCGAGCCCGAGTTGTTGAAGCCGCCCGCCTTGAAGCCGATGCCCCAGTTGGCATAGAGGTTGACGTTGTCTGCCACCGCCCAGCGGAAGGTCAGCTTGGGCTGGAGCTGCTTGTAGCTGGCCGACTTGTCGGCAATCGGGCCGCGCGCCTGGCCGGGGTTGATCGGGCCGCCGGTGAACGGATCGGTGACCAGAGGCACGCGGTTGGACACGCTGCGATCCTCGATGTCATAGCGCAGCGCCAGGCCGATGTTGATGACATCGTTCCAGTTGTAGTCCGCCGATCCGAAAGCGGCATAGACGTCGGTGCTGAACCGGTCGAAATACAGCTGGGTGGTCGGGTTGGTCGTGTTGGGTGCGTTGTAGAGCTGGCGGATGATCCCCTGGCCCAGATCCGCGCCCAGGCTGACCCCGACGTCGCGGCTGATGTTCAGATAATAGCCGCCCAGCTGCCAGTTAAAGGGGCCATCGCCGTTCGACGACAGGCGGATTTCGCCGCTGAAATCCTCCTGTTGGCGGATCTGATACTGGGTGCCATCGCAGGTGGTCGGGCTGTACGGACCGAAGGTCGATCCGGTCGCGGGTGCGAAGATGAACGGCACCGGGGTTGCACCGATGAAGCCGGGCTGGTTGACCGGGAAGCCCCGCAGCTGTGCGGTGCTGGCAAAGCAGGCGTTGGAGGCCGCACGCGATGCCGCGGTCGCGCCCGGGAAGGTGAAGCGGGCAAAGTCTGCCGAGGTGCCATCGGCGGTCAGCGACTGGTCGACATCGCTGTACAGGCCCCACAGGGTCAGCTTGGCGAAATCGAACTCATGCTCGAGCTTGATCGAGGCATCGAACGTCGTCTGGTCGTTGGTCGGACGGATGTTGTTGTAGAAGTTGAACGGGTGCCGGTTCACATCCTCGAAGAACGCCGGGTTGGCACCCGCGAAATTGGGCAGGTGGAACGCCGCGTTGAAGTTGATCGAGGCGCCGGTCAGGTCCGAATAGCGCGCCTTGGCGTCGATCTCGGTGCGGTCGCCCAGTTGTGCGACGAAGCGGCCGTCGACCGACCAGATTTCCTGGTCGTCGATGGTCTTGGAGTTGTTCAGGAAGATGTTGCGATAAAAGCCATCGGTCTTGAAATACGATCCCGACAGCACGAACCCGGCGTTTTCGCCCAAGGGCACCGAGATGAAGGCGTTGCCGCGATAGGTCTGCTGCTCGGCGGCGCTCAATTCGATCCCCGCCTCGAGCGTGTCGCCGGGCTTCAGCGTCTGGATGACGATCGCGCCGGCTGCCGCGTTGCGGCCATACAGCGCGCCTTGCGGACCCTTAAGAATTTCGATCTGCCTCAATGTGCCCTGGTTCTGGTTGAGCTGCGCGGTGTTGGTCTTGAGGATGCCGTCGACGACCAGAGCCACCGAGCTCTCCGCGTCGCGCGCGCCGTTGATGCCGCGGATGTTGATCTGGGTGTCGCCGGCTTCCGCAGTACCGGTGACGATGGTGACGCCCGGGGTCAGCTGGACGAACTGGTCGGCGGTCTCGACCCCAGTCTTCTGGATCGAATCTGCAGTGAACACCGTGATCGAAGCCGGGACATCGGCCAGGCTTTCATTCTGGCGGCGCGCGGTGACGATGATGACCGAATCGTCCACCGCCTCGGTCTGGTCGCTGACCTGCGCGAAAGCAGGCGTCGCCAGCGCACTGGCAAGAACGGTGGCCGATGCTGCGGCAAAGAGGCTGGATAGGCGCATGCTGTGAACTCCCTGAAGTGCTTTGGTTCCCCCGAACCGGATGCTGTTTTGGCGGCTGTTCAAATGTGGTCGTCAGACCAGCACATTGGCTCCGCTCATATAGACATGGACTTCCTGGAACCTGCCGTCGCGCAGGCGCCAGAAATTGGTGTTGGTAAGGCTGGTCACGCTGCCATCGGCGGCGGTCAGATCGGCGATGAAACTCGCGGCTATCCGCCCGTTGGTCTCATCGACGGTGCAGGTGAAGTCGCGGTGGACGATCGTTTCCCATGCGCCGAAGAAATCGACGAACATCCGCTCGATCTCGGCCTTGCCGGCGTGGGTGGTAAAGCTGGTCTGGACGGTGAACAGCGCCTCGTCATGGAAACAGGCAAGCGTGGCGGCCATGTCCTTAGCATCGACGCTGGCAAAATAGGTCTGCGTGGCGAAGGTGATCAGCTCGTCACGGCTGAGTGTGGGTGCATATTGCATCAGGCGTCCCCTTCTTTCAGCAGGTTGTCGCCGCTCATGTAGACGTACACATCCTTGAACAGCCGGTCCTCGAGGTAGAAGCGGTTGCAGTTCTCGTAGCGGAGCTGCTCACCGCCATTGGGCGTGATCAGCACGGTGAACTGCGAGCACACAGCATTCGATACGGGGTCGGCGACATGCACGAAATTGCCGTGCCAGATCTGCTCGAAATCGGCGAAAAGCTTGATGAACATCGCGCGGATCGCTTCGCGACCCTGGTGCACGGTGTTCGAGGTGACTTCGGTCAGCGTGGCATCGGGTGCAAAGCAGTTGAGCACCTGGTCCATGTTCTTGTTGTCGACACCGTCGAAATAGCGCTTGGTGACGATGTCGATGTAAAACGGATACGGCAAAGGCGCTTGGCCTCCGCATCCGGGTGACCAGTCTGCCATCAGAACCAACCCTTCCTTATGTCTGCATCCTTGGGCACTTCCGGCATCGGAAACGCCTTTTTGCTGTGCGTCAGCCCGCATTCGATCAGGCTTTCGAGGAACTTCCACGCGATCTGGCCGGGGTTGATCACCGGGATCGGCAGATTTGCCGCAAGGAACGCCGCCGACTGGTGCATGGTGGTGGAGCCCAGCACGATGACATCTGCGCCGTCCTCCTCCATCGCGCGGGTCGCCTCTGCCTTCAATTTGTCGAAGATCACCTCTTCCTTGCCCGCGAGCAGTTCGGTGACATCGGGACGTGTGTTGATCGATCGCAGCGAGGCGACGCGGTCCCACAGGCCGTATTCGGTCAGCGTCTTCTGGTAGAGCGGAAACCATTCGGGCCACATGGTGAGCACGGTGAACTTCTTGCCCAGCATCATTGCGGCGGCAAAGGCTGCTTCGCCCGGGCCGATCACCGGGATGGTCAGCCGCGAGCGTAGCGCGCGCAGCCCCGAATCGCTCACCGTATCGATCAACACGCCGGAATAGCCCTCTTCCTCGGCGGTGATCCCGCTCTGGAACACGGTCCAGTCCATCAGCAGCATGTCGTGATAGCTGTCGCCCAACGCCGCGCCCCAAGGCACCGCGACGAACTCGGGGGTGAAGCCGGGGCGGACGAAATCGGCAGGAAGCTGCGCCACGCGCGAGGCTACGCCTGCAGCATCCATGGGGATGGGAACGATGACTTTGATTCGGCAATCGTCCGGCATGCAAACCCCTCTTCCCGGATCGTGAGCACCCCCTCATCGATCCATTACAGGTTGACGCTATTGTATACAAATGTCTATCGTCAATAGGCAAATTCAGTTGAAGCCCGCATGATGCAAAGTGGCAACAGCCCGGCGAGGGACCCTGACGAACGCCGGGCAAAGGGATGGGATTGAAAACAATGGAAAAAGCTGCGTCGCCGCGCGCTTCCGATATTGCCTATGACAAGATTCGCCAGTTCGTTCTGTCCGGACATGCAGAGCCTGGCGAGCAGCTGACCGAGGAGCAGCTGGCGCGAATCTCGGGCGTTTCGCGCACCCCGGTGCGCGAGGCGGTGCGCAGGCTTGAGAACGAGTTGTTGATCGTGCGCAGCGATTCCAAGCGGCTGTTCGTCGCCGACTGGTCGGCCGACGACATCGACGAGATGTTCGTGCTGCGCGGCATGCTGGAGGGGCATGCCGCCAGTCGCGCAGCGCGCAACATCACCGCGCGGCAGCTGGAAGAGATCGCCCGGATTTCGGATCTGCTGGATGAGGCGGTTTCAGCAAATCCCCCCGATGTGGCGGCGTTTCTGGCGCACAACCGCGCCTTTCACGACATCATCCTCGAGGCGGCGCGGTCGCCCCGGTTAAGCGCGATGCTGCCGATGCTTATCGAGCAGCCTGTGGTCAGCCGCACCGCCAAGCAATACCGGGTAGGGGAGCTGCTGCAGTCGGCGCGCGACCACCGCGAACTGATCGCGGCCTTCATCGCGCGCGATTCACACTGGGCGCGCGCGGTGATGACCAGCCACATCCGCCGCGCCTTCCATGCCTTCAGCATAACCGCCCTGCGGAGAAAAGAGCAGCAGCAGCGCGCAAACGACTGAACGCCAACTAACGTGGCTGGACGGGAAAAATCATTTTGTATACAAACTCCACGATGAGACACATTCAGATCGTTGAAGTCGGCCCACGGGACGGCCTGCAGAACGAGCCCGACATCGTATCGACGGCTGACAAGCTGGCGATGGTCGGCGCGATGATCGATGCCGGTGTGCGGCGGCTCGAGGTTGCAAGCTTCGTTCATCCGCAGCGCGTGCCGCAGATGGCGGACGCCGAAGCCGTCATCGCCGGGCTCCCCGACCGCGACGATGTTTCGTACATCGGCCTCACGCTCAACAAGCGCGGCGTGCTGCGCGCGTTGGCCACCCGCGAGGGCGGACGCCGCGGCGTCGACGAGATCGGCTGCGTCATCGTCGCCACCGACACCTTTGGCCAGAAGAACCAGGGGCAGACCGTCGCCGAGGGGATCGCCGAAGCCAGCGAGATGATCCGCTTCGCCAAGGCCGAAGGGCTGGTCGCGCAGGTGACGATTTCCGCGGCGTTCGGCTGTCCGTTCGAAGGCGATGTGCCGCCGCAGCGCATCGTCGATATCGCAAAAGCCGTTCTCGAGGCAGGGCCTGCGGAGATCGCGCTGGCGGACACAATCGGCGTCGGCGTGCCTGCACAGGTGACCGATCTGTATGGCCGGTTGCGCGAGTTCGTGCCGACCGATGTGCGGTTGCGCGCGCATTTCCACAACACGCGCGGCACCGGCATCGCCAATGCCTGGGCGGCGATCCAGGCGGGCGTGACCACGCTCGATGCCAGCCTGGGCGGGCTAGGCGGCTGCCCGTTCGCGCCCAAGGCCACCGGCAACATCGCCACCGAGGACCTGATCTATCTCGCGCAGCAATCGGGGATCGAACACGGCATGGATCTGGACGCGGTGATCGCCGCCAACCGCTGCATGGCAGAGGTATTGGGACGCGAACTCCCGTCACTGGTGGCACGCGCCGCAGCCTGACGGGCAACACATCAACCTGCCGCGGCGCGCTCGCCCGGCAAGCCAAGGGGTGAAGGAATGAGTTACAGGCTGGGCGTCGATGTCGGCGGGACTTTTACCGATCTGCTGCTGTTCGACGAACAAACAGGTGCCTTCTGGCGGCACAAGACTCCTTCCACCCCGCATGACAGTTCGGAAGGCATTCTTGTCGGCGTGCAGGCGATCTGCGGCAGCGCGGGGATCACGCCCGCCGATGTCGAGATATTCCTGCATGGAACGACGGTTGCCACCAATGCGGTGCTTGAGGGCAAGGGCGCGCGCGTCGGCCTGATCGTCACCGAGGGTTACCGCCAGGTGATGCAGATCGCGCGCAGCTTCGTCCCCGGAGGCCTTGCCGGCTGGATCGTGTGGCCCAAGCCGACGCCACTGGCTGCGCTCGAGGATACGGTCGAGGTCAAGGGCCGCATGTCGGCGCAAGGCGAAGAGGTGCGTGCCACCGACGATGCCGATATCCGCGCGGCGCTCGAGACGCTGAAGCGCCAAGGCGTCGAGGCACTGACCGTCAGCCTAATGAACGCGTATCTGAACGGTGCGCACGAACGCCGCGTCGCCGAGCTCGCCGCCGAGATCATGCCCGACGTGCCGATTTCGCTGAGCCATATCGTGCTGCCCGAAATGCAGGAATACGAACGCACGCTGACCACCGTCGCCAACGCTGCGGTGCGCCCGGTGGTCGGCCGCTATGTCCGCAACCTGCGCAGCCGCCTTCGCGATGCCGGGATGGCGGGCAAATTGGCGCTGCTGCGCTCCGACGGCGGGCTGATGTCGTCGGAAAAGTCCGAAGAGCATCCCGTGTCGCTGCTGATGTCGGGTCCTGCAGGCGGCGTTACCGGGGCGATCTGGGTCGGAAAGAACGCCGGGATCCGCAACATCCTGACATTGGATGTCGGCGGCACCTCGACCGATGTCGCGCTGATCGAGAACCTCGAGGCACGCCGCGTACGCACCACCGAGGTTGGGCATCTTTCGGTCCGTGCCTCGGCGCTGGACGTCAAGACCGTGGGCGCGGGCGGCGGATCGATCGCCTATGTGCCTGAATTGACCGGCGCGCTGCGTGTCGGCCCGCAATCGGCAGGCGCGGTGCCAGGGCCGGTGGCCTATGGCAAGGGCGGCGAGCTGCCCACCGTGACAGACGCCAATGTCGTGCTGGGCTATCTGCCCGAGGCGCTGCTCGGCGGGACCTTCAAGCTCGACCGCGAGGGCGCGAAAAAGGCGGTGCAGACCATCGCCGATGCGCTCAAGATCGATCTGTATGCCGCGGCGCGCGGCATCATCGATATCGTCAACGAGAACATGTTCGGCGCGCTGCGCATGATTTCGGTGCAGCAGGGATATGACCCGCGCGATTTCGCGCTGATGGGATTTGGCGGCGCGGGCCCGCTGCATGTCAACGCGGTCGCCCGGCTGATGGGAAGCTGGCCTGCGGTTTCGCCGGTGTCACCGGGCGTGCTGTGCGCGCTGGGCGATGCGACGACGCGGATGCGCACCGAAACCGCGCGCAGCTTCTCGCGGCTGGCATCGCAGACGACGCTGGAGGAACTGGGCGGCATCCTCGACGAGATGGCGACCCAGATCGGCGACGAATTGGTCTCTGAAGGCGTCGCCAGGGAGGACGTCACGATCACCTTCGAGGTCGATGTGCGCTATGCGGGGCAAGCATTCGAGGTGCCGATGGCGGTCACCCGCGACGACCTGCACACCCACGGCGTCGAATGGCTCACCGGGCGCTTCGACGAGGAACACCACCGGCTGTTCACCTTCAACATGGATAGCGAGCACGAGATCGTGAACCTGCGTGCCGTCGCTATGGGCCAGGCGCTCGACCTGCCCGCCGCGACGCTGGCTGAAGGCACCGGCGATCCGTCAGCGGCCAAGCTGCGCGACCACGAACTGTGGATGAACGGCGCGATGATGCCCGCTGTCATCTACGACCGATCGAAGCTGCTGGCAGGCGACGTGATCCCCGGGCCTGCGATCGTCATCGAGATGGATTCGACCACGCTGATCGAAGCGGACTGCACCGGCACGGTCGATGCGGTCGGCAATATCCTCATCACCCTCAAGACGGGGAACTGAACCCATGCCCGCAACGATCATCCAGACCAACGACACCCCGTTCGAGAAGCAGACCATCGATCCGGTCAGCCTCGACATCATCGAGAACGCGCTGCGCAACGCGCGCATCGAGATGGACGCGACCCTGGTGCGCACCGCGATGTCACCCGGCATTCGCGAGCAGGGCGATGCCTTTCCGCTGATCGCCGACCATCTTGGCCGCATGATTGTCGGCCAGTTCGGCAGCTTCATCGGCGGATTTCTCGAGGGCTATGACGGCACGCTCGAGGATGGCGACATGATCTTCCTGTCAGACCCCTATTCGGTCGGCGGCGCGATCAGCCATTGCAACGACTGGCTGGTACTGCTGCCGGTGTTCAAGGACGGCCGTCTGCTGGCTTATACCGCGATGTTCGGCCATCAGAGCGACATCGGCGGCAAGGTGCCCGGATCGATGCCGATCGATGCAACCAACATCTTCCAGGAAGGCGTGCGCATTCCCCCGGTCAAGATCTGGAAGAAGAGCGTTTACAACGAGGACCTCGTCAAGCTCGTGCTGCACCAGAGCCGCACGCCCGCGTGGTGCGCGGCGGACCTCAACGCTCTGATCGCCTCGTGCCGCGTCGCCGCGCGCCGGGTGATCGAGATGAGCGAGCGCTTCGGCGTCGATACCTATGTCTCGGCGACGCAGGAACTGCTGGCACGCAACCACCGCGCAATGAAGGTTCTGCTGTCCCAGGCGATCAGCGAGGAGCCGGTGAGCTTCGAGGACTATATCTGCGACGACGGCATGGGCTATGGCCCCTATAAGCTGAAATGCACGATGTGGCGCGATGGCGACAAGGTGGTGCTCGATTTCGACGGCACCGATCCGCAGAGCCAGGCCTCGATCAACTTCCTGCTCAACGAGAACATGTTCAAGATGTTCTTCGGCATTTACATGATCATGGTCTTCGATCCGCAGATCCTGTTCAACGACGGGTTCTACGACCTGATCGAGGTGCGCATTCCTGAAGGATCGCTGCTCAAGCCGCGCTATCCCGCAGCGCTCTCGGGCCGCACCCATGCGCTGGGCCGCATCTTCGATATCCTGGGCGGGTTGCTCGGCCAGAAGACCCCCGAGTTCCTCAACGCCGCCGGCTTCTCGTCGTCGCCGCATCTGTTCTATGCGGGCACCGACAGACAAGGCGAGTGGTTCCAGCTGTTCCAGATCGGCTTTGGCGGCATTCCGGGGCGGCCGATGGGCGATGGCCCCGATGGCCATTCGCTGTGGCCGGGCTTCACCAACGTGCCCAACGAGTTCCTCGAGCGGTACTTCCCGCTGGTCATCGAACGCTATGGAACCGTGCCCGACAGCGGCGGTGCAGGCCTGCATCGCGGCGGCAACGGTATCATCATGACCTATCGCTTCCTCGAGCCGGGCGTCATCGCCATCCATGACGATCGCTGGTTCGTTCCGCCCTGGGGAGTCAACGGCGGCAAGCCGGGGGCAAGGGCGCGCAAGATACTCGAAAAGCCCGATGGCACGCAGACCATCGTCGGCAACAAGGTCGAGGATCTGGCGATCGAGGCGGGCGACATCCTGCACTTCATCACCTGGGGCGGCGGCGGCTGGGGCGACCCGCTCGAGCGCGCACCCGAGCTGGTGGCCAAGGAAATCCGCCAGGGTCTGGTCACATCGGAAGGCGCCAAGGCCTATGGCGTCATCGCCGATGCCGATGGCGTGCTCGATGCGGCGGCGACCGAAGCCCTGCGCACCCAGATGCGCAGCGAACGGCCCGACCTGCCGCTGTTCGATTATGGCCCGAGCATCGAGCAGCTTCGCGCCAACTGCCTTGCCGAAACCGGGCTTCCCGCGCCGATCCAGCCGCGCTGGGCTCATCACGCCATCGCCGCAGAATAAGGGACACATTCGATGAGCGAAGAAAACCGGGGGGCTCTGGCGGGCATCCGTGTCGTCGAACTGGGCCAGCTCATCGCGGGACCGTTCTGCGGCCAGCTGCTGGGCGACATGGGCGCAGAAGTGATCAAGGTCGAACCGCCAGCCGAAGGCGGAAAGGCCGGCGGCGATCCGATGCGTGCCTGGGGCCATGGCGAGCACAAATTGTGGTGGGAGGTCGTCGCCCGCAACAAGAAATCGGTGAGCGCCAACCTGCGCATTCCGGCAGGCCAGGAGATCGTGCGCAAGCTGGCCGCGCAGGCCGATATCCTGATCGAGAACTTCAAGCCCGGCACGATCGAGAAATGGGGTCTGGGGCCTGACGCACTGCATGCGATCAACCCGCGGCTGATCATCGTGCGCGTTTCGGGCTATGGCCAGACCGGGCCGTATTCGTCGCGCGCGGGCTTTGGCGGCATCGGCGAGGCGATGGGCGGCTGGCGCGCTATCGTTGGCGATCCCGATCGTCCGCCCAGCCGCATGGGGGTTTCGATCGGCGACAGCCTGGCTGCGACCTATGGCTGCATGGGCGCGCTTGCCGCGCTGCATGCGCGCGAGCGCACCGGCAAGGGCCAGGTCGTCGACAGCGCGCTCTATGAGGCGGTGCTGCAGGTGATGGAAAGCCTGGTGCCCGAATATATGGTCGGTGGCCATGTTCGCCAGCGGACCGGATCGATCCTGGAAGGCGTCGCGCCCAGCAACGTCTATCAGTGCAGCGATGGCGAATATCTGATCGGCGCCAACCAGGATGCGGTGTTCGCACGGCTGTGCGCCGCGATGGGGCGGCCCGAACTTGCCACCGATCCGCGCTATGCCACGCATCTGGCGCGCGGCGAGCGGCAGACCGAGCTCGACGAGCTAATCGAGGCTTGGACCAGGACGCTGACCGTGGCGCAGGTCGAGGCGCTGATGATCGAATACAGTGTCCCCGCAGGCAAGATCTATGGCGCGGCGGACATGTTGCAGGACGAGCATTTCAAGGCGCGCGATGCGCTGGTCGAAGTGGACAGCCCGCGCTGGGGCAAGTTCGCGATGCAGAACAGCTTCCCCAAGCTCTCCGACACGCCCGGCAGCATCCGCACCCTCGCGCCGCAGACCATCGGCGAGCACAACGCGCAGGTCTATGGGGACCTACTGGGGCTGGACGAGGCCGCGATTGCCGAGTTGAAGGCTGCAGGCGCGGTGTAATCGTCATTCCCGCGAACGCGGGAATCCCGCTTTTGCCCAGACTTGGCAACGAAGCGGGACCCCCGCGTTCGCGGGGGTGACGACTGAAATGGTGAAGCGCTAGCCCTTCAGCCCAGCCAGATGCTCCAGCACCTCGACTTCGCTGACGACATCGGCGTATTTGGCGTTCATGTCGAACAGGTTGGCCTCATGCGGGGCCTGGTGACGATCGCCACAGGCATCGGCGACAACGATCGGGATGAAGCCGTGGCTGGAGGTGTCGACGCAGGTCGCGCGCACGCAGCCGCTGGTGGAAAGCCCGGTCAGGATCACGCTGTCCACGCCCATCGCGGTCAGCGTCGCCGCCAGCGAGGTGCCGAAGAACGCGCTGGGATATTGCTTGGAGATCACGAACTCGTCGGCGCTGGGCTCGAGCCCTTCTGGCCAGGCCCCCATCGGCGACCCCTCCACGAACACCTTGAGCAGCGGCGTCTTCTGCATGAAGCGCCCACCATCCAGCAGGCTCGGATGATAGACGACGTTGGTGTAGATGACCGGGATCCCCGCCGACCGTGCGGCGTCGCGCACCCGGATCGCGCTGGCCAGCGCATCCTCGACATCGGCATAGAGCACGCAATCGCGGTCGAAATAGGCCTGGACGAAATCGATCAGCAGCAAGGCGGGCCGCTGGCCAAAGCCGATGCGATTGCCGAACACGCCAGCATAATTGGACTGCGCCTCGGATGTCGTCATGGCTCGGCTCCCCCGGTTGGTTCAGGCAGGCGCGCGCGATTCGCGCCCGCGCTGCCTGCATAACCTCAACAGGCAGGAGCGGCGGAATGCAAGCTGACAGGTCCGCCACGCGGATGAATCGCGCCGCGATAGCCGTCGAACTGCGCCGCGATCACGCGGGCATAGGGTTCCGATCCGGGGTTGAGCACGAGCATGTCGGCATCCCAGAAAAGGAGCCCGCGCCGTTCGAACTCGGCAAGAGCGGCGCGGGCAGGAGGGAGCAGGTCATCGGCCAGACGCACGCGGCCCCGGCACAAGATGGCGTTGATGATCGCGGACCGGGCGCTGTCCTGCGCATCGGGCGCAACCCCGCGCGAGGCGGGCAGCTGCCCTGCGCCGACCAGCGCGCGATAGGGTCCGGCGTTCTTCTCGTTCTGCACGATCAGCCCGGGCAGGATGCTGATCGCGCTCGCCCCGAAGCCCAGCAGCGTCGATGCGCCGTCATGGGTGAACCCCTGGAAATTGCGGTTCACGCGGTTCTCCAGTGCGGCCACCGCCAGCGGATCCGATGGCAGCGCGAAATGATCGAACCCGACCGGGACATAGCCCGCATCGCGCAGCCGCAGGTAGCCGAACGCGGCCTGCTCGAAGCGTTGCCGGTCATCGGGCAGGTTGCTCGCATCGATCCGCTTCTGCCGCGGGATCATGGTGGGAAGATGCGCATAGCCGAACAGCGCGATACGGCTGGGGGCGAGGCGGATGGTCTGTTCCAGCGTGCCGTCGAGATCGTCGAGCGTCTGGCCAGGAAGGCCGTACATCAGATCGAAATTGATCGAATCGATGCCGCGCATCCGCAAGCTCATCACCGCCTGTTCGATATGCTCGAGCGGCTGCACTCGGCCGATTGCCGCCTGGATCCTCGGCGAGAAGGTCTGCACTCCCATGCTCACCCGGCTGACCTGCGACGAGGCCAGCACACGCGCCCATTCCAGCGTGAAGGTGCGCGGATCGACCTCGATCGATATCTCCGGGTCGCTGCAATCGAACACGGTCATGATCCGGTCGAGCAGGCGCACGAAATCGACAGGAGTGATCGCGTTGGGGCTGCCCCCGCCAAAGGCGATATGCTGAACGCGCCCACGTCCGCCCAGCCGCTTGGCGACCATCGCGATCTCGGCGCGCAGTGCGGTGAGATAGTCTGTCAGCCGGTGCTTGCGGTTGGCAGCTCCCGTGTTGCACCCGCAATACCAGCAGATCTGGTCGCAATAGGGGATGTGGACATACAGCGACAGCGGGGTCGCCGACGCCATTCCGGCAAGCGCACCTGCATATTGCTCCGCCCCCACCTCATCGACAAAATCCGCCGCCGTCGGGTAGCTGGTATACCGCGGCACGGGCCGGGCGAGCAGATCGGGGTGATAGGTCCACATGAGGCATGGTTTATGCCATCGGACGATGCCGGTCTTTGATGCGGGTCAAAATTGGCGGAAGCCGCAACGGGCCGTCGAAATCTGCATGATGACCTCGCGCGGCGCTGGTCTTTGCGTGCCTGGCGCCGTGATCAAAGTGCCCTGAGCGCCGGAGGGCCCTGACGCAGATCGCTCGTGCCCTGCGCGCACATGGCCCTGAGATCGGCGATCGGCATGGGCCGCCCGAACAGGAAGCCCTGCAGCCTGTCGCAACCCGCCGCGCGGAGCAAAGCTGCCTGTTCATGGGTTTCGACACCTTCGGCAGTGACTTCCATATCCAGCCCGCGCGCCAGGTTGATTGCCCCTGCAACCAGGAAGGATGCCTTGCTGCCGGGGCCCAGATCCACCAGCAGCGACTTGTCGATCTTCACATGGCTGAAGCCGTAGGTGCGCAGATAATGGATGCTGGTGAACCCGGTACCGAAGTCGTCGAGCGCGATCGACAAGCCCATGGCCTTGAACGACCGGATCGTGCGGATCGCCGTTTCGGGCTGGGACAGCAGATAGCCCTCGGTGATTTCCAGCTGCAGCCGCCCTGCAGGAAAGCGGGTCTGTTCCAGCACATGCGCGACCTGGCGCAGGAAGCCGGGGTCGCGAAACTGCGCGGGCGATACATTCACGCTCAGGCTGAGATCGCCCAGCGGCCCCACGTCCCTGCAGGCGCGCTCCAGCACGAACATGCCCAGCGGATGGATCTGTCCGGTGGCTTCGGCGATCTCGATGAACTGCTGCGGCACCAGCACGCCGGCTGCGCGCCGCGGCCAGCGGATCAGCGCCTCTGTCGCCACGATCTGCCCGGAATGCGCATCGATGACCGGCTGGTAGAAAACGTCGAACTCGCCTTTGTCGAGCCCCGTGCCGATTTCCGCCTCGATTTCCATCCGGCGCAGGCGGCCGCGGTCCAGCGCGGCGTCATAGACCGCGATCTTGCCCTTCTTACCGGTCTTGACGTGATACATCGCGGTATCGGCGCGCCGCAGCAGTTCGTGCGAGGTGCACGCGCCGTTGGCATTGGTGGCGATCCCGATACTCGCGCCGACCTGCAGAACGTGCCGGTCGACCAGGACGGGAAGCGCGATTTCGTTGCTGATGCGCTCTGCCATCGATGCCGCGACCGAGGCTGCCTGTGGTGTCTCGATCAGCACCACGAACTCGTCACCGCCAACCCGCGCGAGCATGGAATGCGGTGGGCAGATCTCGCGGATGCGCACGGAAAGGCTGCGGATCAGGCTGTCACCGGCCTGGTGGCCATGGGTGTCGTTGATGTCCTTGAAGCCATCCAGATCGATGAACAGAACGGCCAGATTGTCCAGTGCATCGACCGTCTGGTCATCAATGCGATCGAGATTGACCAGCAGCTGGCGGCGGTTCGGGAGGCCGCTGAGCGCATCGGTGAGCGCAATCCGGCGGTTCTCGTCGCTGAGCTTTTCGGTTTCGGCCTGGCGGTTGCGCAGATCGCGCTGGGACCGGATCAGCTTCGAGAAATCGAGATTGTAGCGGTGGGTGACGATCATCATCCCCAGCCCGACGCAGCCCAGCACCACGGCCTCGACCAGCATTCTGCTGTCATCGACCACGCTGAAGAAGATGACGAAGCACAATGTGCTCGATGCCGCGACGCGCATCGCTGCAGCCCGCATGGTCATCAGGCAGAATACCGTGCTGACCTGGGTCAGTGCGAGGAAGAAGGTCAGATGGCCGCGGGCATAGGCATCGCCGCTGCTGTAGATCCACATGCACCAGAACTCGAAAGCGAGCGTCATCACGACCGCCAGCATGCAGGTTCGCCGGTTGCTCTTGGCGATTTCCGCATCGGAAAACAGCTGCGCACCATCCTGCCGCCACCACCAGGCGGCACGCACGAGTGCGATCACGCAGATGCTTGCCGGAAGAACGAAGGTCTTGAAAATGAGATCGGGCTGAAAGAAAGCAACCATCACCGCGCTTGCGTTGCAAATGAGTATCAAATACAATAACGGCATCTGCTTGGAGAACGACAGGAACTGCGCGCGCGCCAGTTCGGCATCGTCGGTTTCCTGTGCAAACAGGTCGTGGACGACCTTTCTGGCCCTGACTGCCGCTGAAAGTTGCACAACGCCTGACATAACAGGCATGCCCATATGGGCAATTGCTTACAAAAGTCTGAAATGCGTGCGCCGCCAAGTCTCTGTAAAGGGGCAGGGGAGGGCCGAAGTGCCTGGCCTATCCCCGTTTCAGGCTCTTGCCCCGCCGCTCGCACATGCCATGGCATGCCTTGGCGCAGTCATTGCCGCCGCTTTTGCCCGGGGCGCTGTCGTCCTTCGGGATGACCAGCAGGCTCATGCCGCCGTTGCAGTTGCTCACCGCGATCATCTGCGCGTCTGCCCGGGCGAGCGGGGCGTGGATCATGGCGGTGGCGATCAGCAGTGCACAGATCGCGCGCAGGTCCCTTGCGAGCGGGTTCATGGCTGCACCGCCTTGTCCTCTTCGTCCTCGACAAAGATGCGCAGCGCGGCGCCATCCATGTCGTCGAACTGGCCGCGCTTGAGCGACCAGAAGAACGCCGCGAGCCCGAGCAGCCCGAGAAACAGCGCGATGGGGATGAGAACGAGGAGACCGTTCATTTCAAGGTCCTCTTGAGGCGCAAGGCGTTGCTGACCACGATCAGCGAAGATCCCGACATCGCGAGCGCGGCGACCAGCGGCGTCACCAGCCCGGCGAATGCCAGTGGCACCGCGATGACGTTGTAGCCGATGGCGAGCATGAAATTCTGCCGGACGATGGCTTGCGTCCGCCGCGCCATGCGGATGGTGTCGGCAACGGGCATCAGCCGGTCGCCAAGGAAGATGCAGTCGGAGGCGTTCTTGCCGACATCGCTGGCGCTGCCCGGCGCCATCGAGGCGTGGCCTGCGGCGAGCGCGGGGCCATCGTTGAGCCCGTCGCCGATCATCAGCACCTTGTGCCCGGCGCCGGTGTGGCGTGCGATCGCAGCGAGCTTTTCCTGCGGGCTCATGCCGGTGATCGCGGTGAGGCCCAGGGTGCGCGCGACTGGGGCAACCGCGGCGGCGCGATCTCCCGACAGGATCATCGCGTCGATGCCCTGCGCCTTCAGCGCGGCGATGGCATCGATAGCATCGGGGCGCAGCGCATCGGCAAAGCGCACCAACGCGACCGGCTGCATGTCGATGGCAAGCTCGGTGGCAAGCTCGGTGCCCGCATCGCCCTGCTGGGGGCGGCCCAAAGTGACGATATGGCCCTGCCATTGTGCCTCGACGCCAAAGCCCGGCGTTTCCTGCACGTGGGTGACTTCCGCCGCAGCAATTCCCTGCGCCCCCAGATCTCGGGTCAGCGCGGCGCTCAAGGGATGGCGGCTCGCGCGGGCCAGCGCGAGCAGCAGCGCGTGGTGCTCGGGCGCAATTTCGTAGAGGTTGCTCGCGACCGGGCGACCCAGGGTCAGCGTGCCGGTCTTGTCGATCAGCGCGCGGTCGACCTCGGCCAGTCGCTCGAGCGCGGAGCCATCCTTGATCAGCACGCCGACCTTCATCAACGCGCCTGCCGCCACGATCTGCGCGGCGGGAACGGCAAGGCCCAGCGCGCAGGGGCAGGTGATGATCAGCACCGCGACCGAGATCAGCAGCGCATCGTGCCAGCCTGCGCCAGCCAGCATCCAGCCGCCAAATGCCATCAGAGCAAGCGTGTGGACGGCAGGCGCATAGAGCCTTGCGGCGCGGTCAGCGATGCGGACATAGCGCGACTTGCCCTGCGATGCCTCGCCCATGAGTCGCGCGATATCGGCAATCGCGGTGTCGGTGCCCGCGGCGGTCACGCGCACCCGGATCGGAGTTTCCAGGTTGAGCGTTCCGGCATGCACGACATCGTCCATCCCCGCTTCCTGCGGCGCGCTCTCGCCGGTGAGCAGCGACAGGTCGATCCGGCTGGCGCCAGCAACGATCACGCCGTCGGCCGCCAGCCGCTCGCCTGCCGCGACCAGCATGACCATGCCGGGGTTGAGCGCTGTCGCATCGACCCAGCGGGTGGAGCCATCTGAATCGAACACCATTGCGCCGGTGCCCATGTTGCGCAGCAGCGCGGTCACGCCTCCACGCGCGCGGTCCCGCATCACGCTGTCGAGCCAGCGGCCGCACAGCAGGAAGAACAGCAGCATCACCGCGCTGTCGAAATAGGCATGCGGGCCGTGGGTCGCAGTCTCGTAGAGGCTGAGGGCGGTGGCCAGCGTGACGCCGATGCTGATCGGCACGTCCATGTTGGTGTGGCCATGCGCAAGCGCGCGCCAGGCCGAGCGGAAGAACGGGCGGCCTGCATAGGCGATGGTCGGCAGCGCGATCATCGCCGAGAGCCAGTGGAACAGGTCGCGGGTCACGCCAGCCGCCCCCGACCAGACCGAAACCGACAGCAGCATGATGTTCATCATCGCAAAGCCGGACACCGCGACCGCGCGCAGCAGTTCGCGGCTGTTTGCCGCATCGGGGTCGATGTCCTTCGGGCCATCGCCGATCGGATGCGCCTCGAACCCCAGTGAGGTGAACGCGCCCAGCAGATCGGGCATCTGCGCATCGGCGGTGCACGAGACGTGCACCCGCTTTTCGGTGAAGTTGACCCGCGCCGAATGAATGCGCGAGTCGCGCACCAGGCCCTGCTCAAGCTTGGATATGCAGCCCGCGCAGCGGATATCTGGCACGGCAAAGTCGCGCTCGATCAGCGCGGGCGGGGTTGCCGGCCGCGGGGCGGGGCGGGGGGCGAGGCTGGCGAACGCGTTCATCGCACGTCGCTCCGGTAGCGGGCTTCCTGCGCGTCGTGGCGGACGATCAGGTCCACCCGCCAGCGGCCCTGCTCCAGCGGGGCGGTGGAGATCATTCCGCCCTTGCCATCGCGCACCATCGTCAGCGTGCGCGAAGGCACGCTGCCCAGCGGGTGGCTGACCGTGGCGGTGGCGCTCGTAATCGCAAGCGGCCGGCCATCCTGCCCCAGTGTGATGCGCATGTGCCGGGTCCGATCGAGCCACACCGACTGGGTCCAGCCCATCTGGTCCTGTACCTCTGCGCGGGCGAGCAGATCGTTGTACTGCTGGCTGGCGACATAGCTGTTTTCGACCACCTTGCCGCCAAAGGTCGAATAGGCCAGCCGCGCCATGGTGAAGTTCACCGCCATGACGATGGCGAAGAACCCGACCAGGATTGCGGTCATGTGCCAGCCGGTGAACAGCTTCTTTGCGGGCAGGGTGCTCATCATTGTGCCTCCGGGCGATCGAACTGGATGGTGTCTTCATCGCCGCGCGGGTCGCCATCGCGGCCGATCGTGGCGATTGTGAAGTCCTGCCGCGCCGGGCCGTCGGACGGCGCTGCGACGAACAGGCGGACGCGGGTGACGCTGTCGGGCGAGATCGTCATCAAGACTCGCTGGCTGGCTTTTTCGCGCGATCCGTTCTCGGTCCACAATTGCGCGCCGGGCAGGCCGCTGACCGTGATCGCGACCTTGCGCGGGCGGGTTTCCATGTTGCGCAGCTTGAGCGTGTAGTTGTTGCGGATCATCCCGTCGGACAGCTGGACGAACAGCGGGCTGCGCTCGTGCTGGACGGCAAGATCTAGCCGGGTGCGTTCGCCCAGCGAGAACAGCATCGCCGCGCCGATCGCGCTCCAGATACCGAGATAGACCATCAGCCGCGGACGCAGCAGCGTCTTGAGCACCGGCGGAGCGGTGCCGCCCGCCTTTTCGACCGCGACATCATCGAGCGCGCAATAGTCGATCAGCCCGCGCGGGCGACCGACCTGCGCCATCACGGTGTCGCAGGCATCGATGCACAAGGCGCAGGTGATGCAGCCGATCTGCGGTCCTTCGCGGATGTCGATACCGGTGGGGCAGACCGCGACGCACTGGTTGCAATCGACGCAATCACCGACCGATCCAGGATGCGCCAGCGCCTTCTTGAGGCTGCCGCGCGGCTCGCCGCGCCAGTCCTTGTAGGTCACCAGCAGCGATTTTTCGTCCATCATCGCGGTCTGGATACGCGGCCAGGGGCACATATAGATGCACACCTGCTCGCGCATGAAGCCGCCGAGCACGAAGGTCGTCGCGGTCAGCGCGGCGACGGTGCCATAGGCAATGAACGCCGCATCGCCGGCCCAGAAATCGCGGGTCAGCGTCGGCGCGTCGGCGAAATACATGATCCACGCGCCGCCGGTCCAGAAAGCGATGGCAAGGTAGATCGCGTATTTGGCCGCGCGCCTCGCGATCTTTTCGGCGGTCCACGGGCCATTGGCGAGCCGGATCTGCGCGTTCCGATCGCCATCGACCAGCCGGTCGACATGCTGGAACAGATCGGTCCACACCGTCTGCGGGCAGGCATAGCCGCACCAGGCGCGGCCGACCGCGCTGGTGACGAGGAACAGCCCGATCCCCGCCATGATCAGCAGGCCCGCGACATAATAGAACTCATGCGGCCAGATCTCTATCTGAAACATGTAGAACCGCCGGTTGGCCAGATCGACCAGCACCGCCTGATCGGGCGCATAGGGGCCCCGGTCCCAGCGGATCCACGGCGTGCCGTAATAGATCGCCAGGGTGACCGCCATGATCACCCATTTCAGGCGGCGGAAGGTGCCGTCCACCTTCTTGGGGTAGACACCCTTGCGGGCGGCGTAGAGCGGGCCCTCGCTGCCTGCAAGCACGTCTGGATTAGCCATTGGCCGGGACCTTGTCGGGGACGGCGGCCGCTTCTGCAGCCGAAGGCGCGATCGGTGCGGGTGCATCCTCGCCGCCGCCCAGCGAGTGGACATAGGCCGCCAGCATGCGGATCGTCACCGCGTCCAGCTTGTCGTTCCAGCGCGGCATCACGCCGTTGCGGGGGTTGTGGATGGTCTTCGCGATGGCATCGCGGCTCCCGCCGTAAAGCCATACCGCATCGGTCAGCTTAGGCGCGCCGAGCTCGCGAATGCCTTCGCCACTGGTGCCATGGCACGCCACACAGTTGTTCTCGAACAATGCGGCGCCGCGCTCGGAAGCAGCGCTGGGTTTTTCCTGGCGGCTGATCACGCGGACATGGCTGACCAGATCGTTGATCGCGGCGCTGTCCAATATGCCGTCGCGGCCAAATGCGGGCATCACGTTGAGGCGGGTCTGGTCATGGTCCGGATTGCGGATGCCATGGATCAGCGTGGTCTCGATACTGGCAAGATCGCCGCCCCACAGCCAGTCGTCATCGGTCAGGCTGGGATAGAGGCCGACAACGCCTGCGCCGCCCGCGCCATGGCACTGCACGCAATGCACCTTGAACGCAGCGCTGCCGCCCTGGATCGCCGCTTCGAGCAGCTCGGGCTTTGAGGGCAGGGCGGAAATCGGCATGGAGGCGATGGCGCCCACGATCGGGGCGCGCCGCGCGGTGTGGCCCGCCATTTCCTTTTCCAGATCGCCGCGGCTGCTCCAGCCCAGCACGCCCTGCGTCGCGCTGTTGACCATCGGCCAGGCGGGATAGAGCACCACATAGACCGCTGCCCAGGCGATGCAGGCGTAGAAGGTCCATAGCCACCAGCGCGGCAGCGGGGTGTTGAGCTCCTCGATGCCGTCCCATTCATGGCCGACGGTGTGGGTGCCGGTGGGTTCGTCCAAGCGCGATTTGTCAGACATTGTCGTCGTCCCTGAAGATCATGTTTGCCGCGTCGTGGTTGTGCTGACGCGCGCCCTTGCGGAAGGGCCAGGCGATAAGGCCGAGGAACAGCACGGTCATGGCCAGCAGGCCCCAGCTGTCGGCGAAGTGGCGCAGCGCATCATAGCTCATGGCCGTGCCCCCTTTGCGGTCGCAGACGCTGCCGCAGCAGCGGCGGGTGCGGGCGCAGCGCCCTGGTCTTGCGGCGCAGCCTTTTCGACATCGACCAGAGTGCCCAGCATCTGCAAATAGGCGATCAGCGCATCCATCTCGGTGATCCGGGTCGGATCGCCGTCGAAGTCGCGGACCTGCGCCTTGGGATAGCGCGCCTGCAGCTCTGCCGCGCCATCGGCGTTCGGATCGGCCTGCGCCTTCAGATCGGCGTTGGCGGCGGCGATTGCGGCCTTGTCATAGGGTACCCCCACCCGCGACAGCGCGGTCAGGTCATTGGCCATGTCGCCTGCGTCCAGCTCGCGCTCGGCGAGGAAGGCATAAGGCGGCATGATCGATTCGCCGACCACGCTCCGCGGATCGATGAGATGCGCGCGGTGCCATTCGTCCGAATAGCGGTTGCCGACGCGCGCAAGGTCAGGCCCGGTGCGCTTGGATCCCCATTGGAACGGGTGGTCGTACATGCTTTCTGCGGCCAGGCTGTAATGGCCATAGCGTTCGACCTCGTCGCGGAACGGACGGATCATCTGGCTGTGGCAGGTATAGCAGCCCTCGCGCATGTAGATGTTGCGGCCCGACAGCTCGAGCGGGGTGTAGGGGCGCATGCCGTCCACCTTCTCGATGGTGTTGTCGATCCAGAACAAGGGCGCGATCTCGACGATGCCGCCGATGGCGACGGCGACCAGCGCGCCCAGCCCCAGCAGGGTGACGTTGCGTTCCAGCTTCTTGTGGCTGAAGCGCGGTTCGGCGTTGGTGTCGGCCATGATCAGGCTCCCTTGACGGCGGCGGCAGCGACCAGCGGACGGTCAGCAGCGGGGTTGTGGGGCGTCTCGGTCATCGGCTTTTCCTCGCGGATATGGCCCTTGATCGTGGCCCAGACGTTGACGATCATCACGATGAACCCGGCGAGATAGAGCAGGCCGCCCGCAGCTCGGATCAGGTACATCGGGTGCATCGCCGCGACGCTTTCGACGAAGCTGTAGACGAGGTATCCGTCGGCTCCGTATTCGCGCCACATCAGGCCCTGCATCATGCCGGCGACCCACATCGCGGCGGCGTAGAACACGATGCCCACGGTCGAGAGCCAGAAGTGCCAGTTGACCATGCGCAGGCTGTACAGGCGCGGACGGTTCCACAGGCGCGGCACCAGATAATAGACACAGGCAAAGGTGATCATGCCGTTCCAGCCCAAAGCGCCGGAGTGGACGTGGCCGATAGTCCAGTCGGTGTAGTGCGACATCGAGTTGACCCATTTGATCGACATCATCGGGCCTTCGAAGGTGCTCATGCCGTAGAAGGCGAGCGCCATCACCATCATGCGGATGATCGGATCGGTGCGGATCTTGTCCCAGGCGCCGTTGAGCGTCATCAGGCCATTGATCATCCCGCCCCAGCTGGGCATCCACAGCATGATCGAGAACACCATGCCCAGCGTCTGCGCCCAGTCGGGCAGCGCGGTGTAGTGAAGGTGGTGCGGGCCTGCCCAGATATACAGGAAGATCAGCGACCAGAAGTGGATGATCGACAGTCGATAGCTGTAGACCGGACGCTCGGCCTGCTTGGGGACAAAGTAATACATCATCGCCAGGAAGCCCGCGGTCAGGAAGAAGCCGACCGCGTTATGGCCGTACCACCACTGGGTCAGCGCATCCTGCACGCCTGCGAACGCCGAGTAGCTCTTCGATCCGAAGATGGAGGCGGGCATCGACAGGTTGTTGACCACGTGGAGCATGGCCACGGTGATGATGAAGGCGAGATAGAACCAGTTGGCGACATAGATGTGCGGCTCGCGGCGGCGCACGATGGTGCCGATGAAAACCGCGAGGTAGCACAGCCACACGACCGTCAGCCACAGATCGACATACCATTCGGGCTCGGCATATTCCTTGGCCTCGGTGACCCCCATAAGATAGCCGGTGGCGGCCAGCACGATGAACAGCTGATAGCCCCAGAACACGAAGCGGGCCATCGACGGGAAGGCGAGGCGCGCGCGGCAGGTGCGCTGGACGACATAGAAGCTGGTCGCGATCAGCGCATTGCCGCCGAACGCGAAGATCACCGCAGAGGTGTGCAGTGGCCGCAGCCGTCCGAAGGTGGTGTATTCGAAATTGAGGTTGAGCACGGGGAAGGCGAGCTGCAGCGCGATGAACAGCCCCGCGGCCATCCCGGCGACGCCCCAGAACAGCGTCGCAATGACACCCCAGCGGACCGGGTCGTCGTCATACTGGCCAAGATCGGCGGGCAGTTTCAGCATGCCCCGCGCCATCGCGCCATAGTCGGCGCGACTGATCGTGAACCACAATACCGCCAGGCAAGCGATCATCACGATCGTCATGTGCACCGCAAACGGCCAATCGACCGCCAGTATCGCCATCGCGAGTGCCAGCAAAGCCAGCCCCAGCCAGCCACCGGCCCTTAAAACCAAACCATCCATATACCTTGTCCCCGTGCGCGCAGACTCATCAGGATTTGCGCTTCCTTACGGCTGCTGATGGACCCGGCTGGCCCACAAAACATTGATCACGATCAACGAAATTTTTGCGCCGCATCAATGCGCTGGCCAGCATCCGGGGCCAGGGATGCGTTCACTCAAGGAGGAGTGATCACATGAAAAAATCTGTCGTACCGTTCGCCGTGCTTGCCGCGCTTCTGGCCGTTCCGGGCCAGGCGATGGCGCAAAGCGGTGAGGTGCATTTCAAGATCCTGGGCACGCTCGTCGCGCCCGACGGCAAGATCAGGGACGTCAAGCTGGACCGCATCGGCCTGCCCGCCGGAAGCCAGACCAAGGCCAACGACAATTTTGTCCCCACGGTGGCGATCGAATACTTCCTGGCCGATTCGATCTCGGTGGAGACGATCGCCGGAGTCACCCAGCATGATGTCGATGGACGCGGCGCGCTGGCGGGGGCTGGCCTGGTTTCCAACGCCAAGATCGTGCCCGCCACGGTCACGCTGAAATATCATTTCGGCAAGGCAGGCGGCATTCGGCCCTATGTCGGCGTGGGGCCCAGCTACTTCATCTTCATCAACGAAAAGCCCGGCGCCACGACACGAACGCTGGGCGCGACCAGCCAGAAGATCAACGATACCGTAGGTGCCGCACTGCAGGCGGGTGTCGATGTTCCGATCAACGACAAGGGCATGTTCGTCTCTGTCGATGCCAAGCGCTATTTCATGCGCCCGCTCGCCAGCTGGCGCGCCAACGGGGTCGAGGTTCTGCGTACCCGGCACGAGCTTGACCCCTGGGTGATCAGCGCAGGGCTCGGTTTCCGGTTCTGATGCGGTAGATCGAGTTGACACAGTATTGCCTGACCATGACGGAGCCGGGATGTGGCTCGCTGCCTGGCGGCAATCAGGGTGGGTCAATAGCGTGTCATGAGCGGCTAGCCGGCCAATTCCTCCATCGCGGCGCGATTGCGGATCACGATTTCGCGCCGTGATGGCAGGGCGAGCAGGCCATCCCCCTTCATCCGGGTGAGCTGGCGGCTGGTCGTCTCGATCGTCAGCCCCAATATGTCGGCGATCTGCTGGCGCCCGAAGGGAAGTTCGAAGCCGTTGAGCGAGCCATCGGCATTGCAGCCCTGGCCGGACAGCCGATCGGCCATCTCGAGCAGGAAGGATGCGACTTTCTCGGAAGCCGACTTGCGGCCAAGCAGCATCATCCAGTGCCGCGCCCGGTCGAGCTCGTCGAGCGTGCGGCGCAGCAGCTTCTGCTGCAGGTCCGGATGCTCGCTGGCGAAATCGTCAAAGCTGTTGCGGTTGAAGATGCACACTTCGGCATCGGTCATCGCGGTGACGCTATAGGGGCTTTCCTTGCCGAAGGGGCGGCCGATGAAGTCGGAGGGAAACACCACCCCGACAATCTGCTCGCGCCCGTCCGATGCGGACACGACCAGCTTCAATACGCCTTCGAGCACATTGGCGACGACAGGCGCGTCATCGCCTTCCCACAACAATGTGTGGCCAGACTTGACCTTCTGCCGCCGACCCATCTTGCCCAGGACCGCAAGTTCGTCCCCGGTCAGGCTGGCGCAGATCGCGCGATTTCGGACAATGCAGGATGAGCAATCGTTCATGCGGTCTCCCTACGCCTTCCCAGGCTCTATGAACAGGGCGCTGCGCCAGTGCGAAATTACCGGGGCGGCAGGCCCGCAAAGGTGATCGCGCTCTCCGCGCCGCTTTGCGATATTGCGGCCACCCCGGCAAAGTGATCGTCCACGATCACGCCGGGCAGGGTCATCTTGAAATCGGTGGTTTCTGCCGATTGTTCCCAGTCGCGGGCATCGGCCCTGCGCCAATAGACCTTGTAACGCGCAGCCCCCGGAACCTCGGCCCAGCTGACCTGGGTGTCGCTGCTCAGCGCCCCCCCCAGCATCGCGCTGGCGGGCGCCGCTGGCGCGCTGGCAAGCTCGCGGATCACCGCGACGTTGAGCGCGGTCACGCGTGCGAGATAGGGAAAGTCCATCTCGTCGATGGTGTCGCCGAACTTGCGGTCGCCCTCCAGGCGGATGTCCTGATGCTGGTGGTCGTAATTTTCCACGCCAACGGTGAAGCGGATCGCGGGATAGCCCAGCTCCAGCGCAGGAAGATGGTCGCCGCCGCGGCTGAAGCGGTCGGGCCTGCGCACTCCGAAGACTTCAAGGCCAAGGTCGCCGCGTGCCTTGCCGACACGCTGTGCGGCGCGCATCAGCGCACGCGACGGGCCGTCATCCTCGCCGCCGCTGCCGCGCCGGGCCATCGCCTCGGTCATCGATTCGGACGCGCGGATGCCTTCTGAGAACACCCGCACCCGGTCGCTGACCTTGCGGCCATCCTGACCCTCGGTGTTGCCGACGATGTCGTTGTTGAGCAGCGCGCGCACCCGCCAGCCGCGCGCGCGGGCGGTCTCCGCGATCAGCCGCCCACCCCACAGGCCCTGCTCTTCGCCCGAGAGCACCGCATAGATGATGGTGGGCGCGAATTTCTGCTTGCTCAGCACCCGCGCGGCCTCGAGCACCAGCGCGACACCCGATCCGTCGTCGTTCGCGCCGGGGGCATCGCTGGTGAAATCGGCGATGTCCGACACCCGGCTGTCGATATGTGCGGAGATGATGATCACGTCATCGGGATCGCCGCTGCCCTGCTGCACGCCCAGCACGTTGACCACATTCACCCCATTGGGTGCGCGCGGCCCGGTGAAACGCCGGTCGAGCTGCTCGATGGTGATGCAGCCGCCACAGGCCTTGCCGATCTTCGCGAATTCAGCCGCCGCCCAGCGCCGCGCCGCGCCGATTCCGCGAGTGGGATGGTCGGGCGAGGACAATGTGTGACGGGTGCCGAAGCTCACCAGTTTCTCGATATCCGCGCGCAGCCGCGCCGGGTCAGCCTCTACCTCGGCGTGCGCGGGGACAGTGAACAGGGCCAGGGCTGCGACCAGCGTTGTAATTTTGTGCATGCGGGCCAAGCTGGCCCAAGTTTCCGGCCAGCGCAAGCACCTTGAAGGCGGCTATTGTCCGGTCTTGAGATACCAGCGCTCACCGCCTTCAAGGCACAGCGCGGTGAGCATGCCGCTCATATAGGCACCGGTATCGATTCCGATGCGGTTGGGGCATTCCTCGACGTTGTCGGTGATGGTGTGGCCGTGCACGATCAGTTTGTCGTGCGGGGCTTCATCCATAATGAAATCCTCGCGGATCCAGCGCAGATCCTTGGGCCGCTGGTCCTCGATCGGCACGCCGGGGCGGACGCCTGCGTGGACAAAGGCATAATCGCCCATCACGATGCGATCCTTGAAACCCGACACGAAATCGACATGCCTGCGCGTCAACAGCGCTGGCATCCGCGCGGCGAGCTCTTCCATGCTCAGCTCGTTATAGTCCTGCGGCGTGATGTCATAGCTCAGGATCGTCTCGCGCCCGCCGATCTTGCAGAAGAAGCGCACCAGCTTCTCGTCGCCGCTGGCGGCGCCCAGATACACCTCTTCATGGTTGCCCATCAGGAAATGCGCGTTTTCGCCCAGCGATTGCGACACCTCGATGGCGCGATCGATCACGCCCGAGCTGTCTGGGCCGCGATCCATCAAGTCGCCAAGGAACACGATATGGGTGTCGGCGGCGCCGCGCGCGCGGTCGTCGGCGACGATCTGGTCGAGCAGCTGGTCGAGCAGGTCACGGCGACCGTGCACATCGCCGATCGCGTAGACACGCCGACCGTCAGGAAGTCTCGCGGTATCGATCGGGGCAGCCGGTTTCGGCTTTCTGCGCAGCAAGGCCTTGAGCATGATGCTTTCGATTCTTCAAATGATCAGTGTCGTGCGTCGCCCCAAGCGGCTGCTATATGCGCCAATTGGCGAAAAGTTCAACCATCTGTTGTTCGCAGCTGCAGCAATGGCATCAAACCCTCCCCCGAGGGGGAGGGTCTGTTGATCATTCCGCCGCGAAGCTCAGTCCGGCCTTTGCCACCAGCCGGGCGACCAGCTTGTCGCCCAGCACCGCGCCCGGGGTCACGATGCCGCCTTCGCCTGCGGGCACGTCCTGCACCAGGCACAGCGCGCTTTCGGCGATCATCTTGGAGGTCGAGCCATAGCCGGGGTCCTTGTCGCCCTTGACGCCATAGGTTTGAACCTGGCCATCGGGCATCTCGGCGATGAACAGCACGTCGTAGAAACCGTTTTCGCGCTCTTCCTTGCTGGGGCCTTCGCCGGGCTTGGGGCCGCCTTCGCCGCCCATCATGTCGGTGGTGGCGAGGTGCTTGGCGATCGCCTCGCCCTTTTCGCCCGGACCGGTGAGCATCATCTCGTCATAGACGAAATCCTGTCCATAGGGGTGACCCAGCAGCGCATTGGTGCGGTGGACGTTCTTGGTGTTGATCGGCGCCATGATGAACGGCGCGGCCCAGCTGCCGAGGGCCTCGTCGTGTTCGGGCTTGTTGCCCTTGGGCTGGGCAGGGCCTTCGAAGCCTCCTGCCAGGCTGAACGGGTTGACCAGATAGCCCAGCACCGCGGGATCCTTGGCAGCAGCAGCCATCGTCGCCTTGAGCGAGGCGGCGGTACCGCCCGAGAAGGTGCCCTGCATTGCCCGCACCCGGCCCTTGATCCGCGGGGCAGGCTTGCCGAAGCGGGTGACGCATTCCTTCTGCAGCATCAGCACGCCCAGATCGAAGGGAATCGAATCGAAACCCGTCGAAAACACGATGCGCGCACCGCTGGCCTTGGCGGCGGCGTCATACTTGTCGATCATCTGGCGCATCCAGGCAGGCTCGCCGCACAGGTCGACATAATCGGTGCCATTGGCAGCGCAGGCGGCGACCAGCGGCTCGCCATAGAGCTGGTACGGGCCGACCGTGGTCAGCACCACCTTGGTGCGCTTGGCCATCGCCTCGATCGTCTCGGGCGCGTCGGCATCGGCGACCACCACCGGCGTGTCGGCGGGAAGGCCCATCTCGGCAAGCACCGCTGCCATCTTGTCGGCCGAGCGCGCCGCGACCGCCCATTTGGGCGCATCGCCGCCCTGGCCGTAGGTGTTCTGCAGATATTCGGCGACCAGGCGCCCGGTAAAGCCACTGGCGCCATAGACGATCACATCGAATTCGCGGTTCTCTCTGGGCGACATCGGCTCTCTCCTGCTTGATTGTGGTTGCGGTGTTCTATGGATCACAGTTTCGGCAGCGTCACGCCGCGCTGGCCCATATATTTGCCCGCGCGGTCGGCATAGCTGATCTCGCACGGCTCGTTGCCCTTGAGGAACAGGAACTGGCATGCGCCTTCATTGGCGTAGATCCTCGCGGGCAGCGGGGTGGTGTTGCTGAACTCCAGCGTCACATGCCCCTCCCAGCCGGGCTCGAGCGGGGTGACGTTGACGATGATCCCGCAGCGCGCATAGGTCGATTTGCCCAGGCAGATCACCAGCACATCGCGTGGCACGCGGAAATACTCGACCGTACGCGCCAGCGCGAACGAGTTGGGCGGGATGATGCAGACATCGGTCTTGCGGTCGACAAAGCTGTCGGGATCGAACTGCTTGGGATCGACCACCGAGGAATTGACGTTGGTGAAGATCTTGAACTCGTCCGCCACCCGCGCGTCATAGCCATAGGACGAAAGCCCATAGGATATGCAGCCATCACGCCTCTGGGCCTCGACGAACGGCTCGATCATGTCGTGGTCGTGCGCCTGGGTGCGGATCCATTTGTCGGAAAGGATGGACACTTCGCGATCTCTCCATTTTCGTCATTCCCGGCAAAGCGGGAATCCCGCTGGCGGGTGCAAAGCGGGACCCCCGCGTTCGCGGGGGTGACGGGGTTAAGCTGTCATTCCAGATTGGCCGGGCCGAACGCGGCTGGCAAGAGCACCGAGAGCCGGTGCTCGATCCAGCCGGTGGCATGGCCCGAATAGACGACAGGATCGGTCCCGCCCAGTTGTGCAAGTTCGTTCATCACCTGGCGGCATCGGCCGCAGGGGGTCACCGGCGCAGCCGTCGGCGCGAGCGCGCCGTCATCACCCAAGGGGCCGCCCATGATCGCAACCTCGACCAGCCCGGTGCGGCGTCCCTGCAGGTTCGCGGCGATCGCCGCTGCCGTCTCGGCGCAGATGGCAAGGCCATAGCTTGCATTCTCGAAATTGCTGCCGGTGATCACGGTGCCATCGTCGAAGCGGAAGGCTGCGCCGACATGGAAGCCCGAATATGGCGCATAGGCGGTCAGCGCCGCGCCGCGCGCCGCCTCCAGCAGATCGCGGGTCGTCGTCTCGTCACTCATGGTCGCACCACATTCCAGCGCACGCCCTGCGGCGCGCCGTTTATCCGGTAAAAGCTGCTCGATTGCCACATCACCCAGCGCTTGGCGGCATAATCGGGGGGGACGAAATCGCCCAGCAGCCACACGGTGCGGGCAAGCCCGTCGCTGATCTGATAGGCGCTTTCGAAGTCCGATGAAATTCTCAGCAGCGCAGGCTTGCCGCTGTGGTTTTCGATCTGGTTCAAGAACGTGTTGAGCTCGCCCAGCAGCATCGCGCGGTCGGGACGGGACTTGCAGGCCTCGTCAAGCTCAAGGCTGACCACCGGCGGCAGCATCGCCGGGTCGCGCGGCACGGTGGTGATGAACAGCTCGGCCTGCTGCGCCTCGCCCGCGCACAGGCTGAATTCGTGCACCGGGCCAAAGCGCATTCCGCTGAGCCGCGCGCCCTTGATGTTGGCGGCAAAGCGCGGATCGCGGGTCGATCCCCCGGCGCTGGCGCGGACATAGGCGAAATCCGCACCCATTGCCGCGAGCGTCGGCCAGGCGAGATCGCCATCGCTGGCGCTGACGTACAGCCCCTGCACCGGATAGTCCTTGCGCGAGGGCGCCCATCCGGTGATGCCGCCCCAGATCAGCCCGCCCAGCACGGCGAGCAGCAGCGCGAGCAGCGCAAGGCCAATGGTCCAGCGTTTCAGGGTGGATGTCCGCATGGTTGTGCTGATCAGCCCTTGATGTGCAGCACGCAGATCAGCGTGAACAGCCGCCTTGCGGTGGGAAAATCGATCTCGATCTTGTCCTGCAGCCGCTCGACCAGCAGTTCCGCCGCCTCGTTGTGGACGCCGCGCCGTGCCATGTCGATCGTCTCGATCTCCTGCGCGGTCGCCTTGCGGATCGCCTGGTAATAGCTGTCGCAGATCGCGAAATATTCGCGGATCGGGCGGCGGAAGCGGCCCAGCGCCAGCACCAGTGTCTCAAGATGCGTGCCGTCCTCGCGTGCGATGGTGATCGCCAGCCGCCCCTCGAACACCGCAAGGCTCAGCCGGAAGGGGCCTGAATAATCATCGGGATAGGGCTTGAGCGGCTTGAAGAAATTGTCCTCGATCAGGTCGAAAATGGCGATGCGCCGTTCCTGCTCGATATCCGCGTTTCGCCACAGGATGGTCTGCTCGTCGAGCTCGACATGAATGATGCGCGGATCGGACATAAGCCGCAGTCTTTCGCCTATGCACCGGGGCTGGGCAAGCGGAAAAACCCGGCAGCCTCGCTGTCCGGCGCCTTGTCCACACGATTATTGGCCGCAGTGCCTTGCGCGCCACAGCGTCCGCAGCGAATATATGGGCATGGCCCAAGACACCCTGCTCCAGTCCGCTCCTCCTCCCGCGCTTCCGCCGCAGATCGCAGCCCCGATCGCGCGCGACACCCCCGAAGCCAAGCTGCCGCGCAATATCGAGGCAGAGGCCGCGTTTCTGGGCGCGCTGCTGATCGACAACCGGATCGCGGAAGAGGTTGGCGCGCGGCTCAAGGCGGAGCATTTCTTCGAAAGCGTCCACCAAAGGCTGTACGCGCAGATCATGCGGCTGATCGACAAGAACGTGACCGTGACCCCGGTGACGCTCAAGCCGTTCTTCGAAAGCGATGCAGGTCTCGCCGAGCTTGGCGGGATGCGCTATCTCGCGCGGCTGACCGGCGATGCCGGCGGCCTGATCGGCGCTCGCGACTTTGCCGAGCAAATCTATAACCTCGCGCTGCTGCGCGAGCTGATCCAGGTCGGGCGGACGCTGGTCGACAAGGCCATGGACACCAGCGAGGCGGTCGACCCGCTGGGCCAGATCGAGCAGGCGGAAGCCGCGCTCTACAATGTCGCGCAGGGAGAGGGCGACACCAGCGGCGCGGTGCATTTCAACGTTGCGGTCGGCGCTGCGCTCGGCATGGTCGAAAAGGCGCTCAACAGCGGTGGGCACGTCTCCGGCGTCACCACGGGGCTGACCGATCTCAACGCCAAGATCGGCGGCCTGCATCCGTCCGATCTTCTGATCCTCGCCGCGCGCCCCGGCATGGGCAAGACCTCGCTCGCCACCAACATTGCCTTCAACGCCGCCTCGCGCTGGCGGCTGGACAAGGCGGCGGGGATCGAGGACGACAAGAATGTCGGCGCAAAGACTGCGTTCTTCAGCCTCGAAATGTCATCCGACCAGCTGGCGACGCGTATCCTGGCCGAGCAATCGCGGATTAGCTCGGAAAAGCTGCGCATGGGGCAGATCGCGCGCAACGAATTCCAGCGGCTGGTGACAGCCTCGCAGGAGCTCGAAGACCTGCCGCTGTTCATCGACGATACGCCCGGCCTCACCATCGCCGCACTGCGCGCCCG
The DNA here is from genome assembly GCF_001713435.1 of Blastomonas sp. RAC04. Classification (NCBI taxonomy): domain Bacteria; kingdom Pseudomonadati; phylum Pseudomonadota; class Alphaproteobacteria; order Sphingomonadales; family Blastomonadaceae; genus Blastomonas; species Blastomonas sp. RAC04. The sequence continues at coordinate 2,348,898 of NZ_CP016460.1, read as the reverse complement.
CGCACGCAGGCTCAAGCGCAAGCACGATATCGGTTTCATCGTCGTCGATTATCTCCAGCTGCTGCAGGGCACGGGCCGCAACGAGGGCCGCGTCAACGAGATTTCGGAGATCAGCCGCGGTTTGAAGACGCTGGCCAAGGAACTGCAGGTGCCGGTGATGGCGCTGTCGCAGCTCAGCCGCGCGGTGGAAAGCCGCGAGGACAAGCGCCCGCAGCTTTCGGATTTGCGCGAGTCCGGCTCGATCGAGCAGGACGCCGATATCGTGCTGTTCATCTATCGCGAGGAATATTACCGGCTGATGGTCAAGCCCGATGGCCCGATCATGGACCCCAAGACCGCCGCGGACGAAGAGATCAATCAGAAATACCGCGAGTGGGAGGATAAGTTCAGCCCCACCGCCAACAAGGCGACCGTGATCGTCGCCAAGCAGCGCCATGGTTCGACCGGCAACGTCCAGCTGCGCTTCGAAAGCGAGATCACTAAGTTCAGCGACTTGGCCAGGGAGGATTATATGCCCGGCGGGTTCGACGAATAGGGAAAGGGTCGCCATATCGCACCAGCGTATGAGTGCTTCCGATTATCTGTAGGCCCCGGCCTGCGCAGGGGGCCGGACAGGTTCAAGCCTTCAGCGGGCGATACTCCCGGCGGAAGATGCCGGCGCGGATGCGGGTGTATTCATTGCCGACGAAATCATAGACGACGCAGCTGTTGATGTAATAGCGGTCGCCTTTCATCATCGGGCGCACCGCGAAGTCCGGCGCATCGCGCAGCGCGACGAATTCGGATTCAAGCTCGGCGGCCAGCACATTGCCATCGGCAAAACAGTTGCGGATCTCGATGGTGCGCTGCGCCGTCGCCTTGACCGTGGTGTAGAATTTGACGATGGCATCGCGTCCGATCAGCTCACGCCCGCTGCCGATCACCAGCCGTATATCGGGCGAATAATGCGGCACCAGATTGGCCCAGTCGCTGGCATTGAACGCTGCCATATACGCGCGAAAGCGGTCTTCCTGTGTCATGTCGGCTGACCCGGCTGCGAGCTGAACCGGGCCGAGCGCACCCGTGTGAAGCGCTCGCCCGCAATGTCGTACATCACGAAATTGATGCTCTGGCGGCGGTCGCCCGCCTTCATCGCCCCCGTCGGCATGTCGGGCCAGTCGCGACGTGCGACCAGGGTGGTTTGCAGCTCGGCAAGGCAGTTGTTGCCCGATGCTGCCCCTACGAAGGTGAGCAATTCCAGCTCCTCGTGCAGATAGCCATGGGCGTTGCGGTAGAAGTCGATCACCGCCTGACGCCCGGTCAAGGTCGCGGCTTGCCCGGCAAACTGCACGTCATCGGCATAGTAGCGCCCGAAAGCGTCAAAATCGGAACGGTTGAAGGCTGCAAGATAGGCTTCGAACCATTGGCGCATCTGAGCTTGAGCGGGCGTCCTGACGCCGGTTCCCGCCAGCGGTGCGGCCTTTGCAACGCTCGCGCCTGCTGGCAAGGCCATCGACCCGGCCAACCCGGTGAGAACCGCACCCGCGACGAAAGCACGGCGTGAGCCGTCTGTGCTCAACTTCTTATCGTTGCAATCTTCCATGTTCACGTCCGCACCACGGTCATCAGATAGTTCAACGCCACATTATCGCTCAGGTGCAGGCCCTTGATCGGGTCCCAGGCGATGCCGCGTGTATCGATCACGCTCAGCCCGGCGGCGCTCAGCAGGTCGCTCAGCTCCTCCGGCGTCAGGAACTTGTGCCAGTCGTGCGTGCCGCGGGGCACCTGGCCGATGCGTTCGGCAGCCTCGACCAGCATGATCCGCGACATCGTGGTGCGGTTGGGGGTGGACAGCAGCATCAGCCCGCCGGGGGCCAGCACGCGGCCCAAGGCGGCGATGAACGCGGCCGGATCGGTGACATGCTCGATCACTTCCATCGAGGTGACGAGGTCGAACTGTTCGCCCTCCAGCGTCTCGATATCGGCGCAGCGGTAATCGACCGTCAGGCCGACGGCAGATGCATGCGCAACTGCTGCCGCGACATTCTCCGCCGCCGCATCCAGCCCGGTGACCTTGGCGCCCAACCTGGCCAGCGGCTCTGTCAGCAGTCCCGCGCCGCAGCCCACATCGATCGCGCTTCTGTCCGCCAGCGGCTTGCGCGCAGCGCCGGCCTCGGTCCAGTGATGATCGATCGCATTGCGGATATAGGCCAGCCGCACGGGGTTGAGCCGATGCAGCATCGCCGATTCGCCCCTCGGGTCCCACCATTCCGCTGCCAGCCGACCGAAATGCGCGGCCTCTTTGGGGTCGATCGTTCCGTTACGGGCTTCTGCGGTTGCGGTGCTTGCGTTCATCATGGGGCCTCTCTATGGCAGCGCCCGACTATAGGGGCGAACTTCGCATAAGGGAAAGTACGAACGGGCAATGGCACGGATCGTCATGAAATTCGGCGGCACTTCGATGGCCGGGACAGAGCGCATCCGCAGGGTTGCGCGCATCGTCAAGCGTCAGCAGGACGCCGGGCACGAGGTTGCGGTGGTCGTCTCGGCGATGGCGGGCGAAACAGACCGTCTGGTCAATTTCTGCCGCGAGGCCAACCCATTGTATGACCCTGCCGAATACGACGTGGTTGTCGCCAGCGGCGAGCAGGTGACCAGCGGACTGCTGGCCATCGCGCTGCAGGCGCTTGGAGCCGAGGCGCGCAGCTGGCTGGGGTGGCAACTGCCGATCCGCACGGTCGAGGCGCACGCCAAGGCGCGGGTCGAGACGATCGATGCCGATGCGCTGATTGCCGAGATGCAGAAGGGCGTGATCGCGGTCATCCCGGGCTTTCAGGGCGTCAGCCATGACGGGCGGATCACCACCCTTGGGCGCGGCGGATCGGATACCTCGGCGGTCGCGGTGGCAGCGGCGGTCAAGGCCGACCGCTGCGACATCTACACCGATGTCGACGGGGTCTACACTACCGATCCGCGCATCGTCGCCAAGGCGCGCAAGCTTCGCCATGTGACCTATGAGGAAATGCTCGAACTGGCGAGCGTCGGCGCCAAGGTGCTGCAGACCCGCTCTGTCGGCCTGGCGATGAAGGAAGGGGTGCGCGTTCAGGTGCTCTCCTCGTTCATCGAAGACGATGCCCCTGCGGCTGACACGATCCCCGGCACGATGATCGTCAGCGATGAAGAACTGGAAGGAATGGACATGGAACGCCAGCTGATCACCGGCATTGCGCACGACAAGAACGAAGCCAAGATCACGCTGACCCGCGTGCCCGACAAGCCCGGCGCAGTGGCGAACATCTTCGGCCCGCTCGCGGAAGCTGCGATCAACGTCGACATGATCATCCAGAATGTCGGCCGCGACAAGGGCGAGACCGACGTGACCTTCACCGTGCCTGCCGCCGATCTGGCGCGCTCGATGGACCTGCTCGAGGCCGCAAAGGACCAGATCGGTTTCAACCGCATCATCCCCGATACCAATGTCGCCAAGATCTCGGTGGTCGGCGTCGGCATGAAGAGCCATGCCGGTGTCGCGGCGACGATGTTCAAGGCGCTCGCCGACCGCGGCGTCAACATCGTCGCGATCTCGACCAGCGAGATCAAGGTCAGCGTGCTGATCGAAGAGGATTATACCGAGCTTGCCGTGCGCGTGCTGCACACGGCCTATGGGCTGGATGCGGTAGAGGCTTGAAGGCTTCGGTCTCCTGCGAAGGCAGGAGCCCATCTCCTGCGTTTGCCTCGTATCGATAGCTCTGGAGATGGCCCCCTGCCTTCGCAAGGGAACCGGAACAGGATAGAATTATGACCAACCACCCCCTGACCGACACCGCCATGGCGCGTGGCACCGCGTTTCTCGGCAGCCAGACCGCGATCATGTGCGGGGCGATGAGCTGGGTGTCGGAGCGCAACCTGGTTTCGGCAATCTCCAACGCGGGCGGCTTTGGCGTGATCGCGTGCGGGGCGATGACCCCTGCGCTGCTCGATGCCGAGATCGCCGCGACCAAGGCTCTTGCCACCAAGCCGTTCGGCGTCAACCTGATCACCATGCACCCGCAGCTGATGGAGCTGATCGCGGTGTGTGCCTCGCACCAGGTCAGCCACATCGTGCTGGCAGGCGGGCTGCCGCCCAAGGGCAGCATCGAGGCGATCAAGGCCGCAGGCGCCAAGGTGGTGTGCTTCGCTCCGGCGTTGGCGCTGGCCAAGAAGTTCATCCGATCGGGCGTCGATGCGCTGGTGATCGAAGGCATGGAGGCGGGTGGCCATATCGGCCCGGTATCGACCAGCGTGCTGGCGCAGGAAATCCTGCCAGAGGTCGCGCACGAAGTGCCGGTGTTCGTTGCCGGCGGCATCGGCCGGGGCAGCGCGATCGCCGCCTATCTGGAAATGGGCGCATCGGGCGTGCAACTGGGCACGCGCTTTGTCTGCGCGCATGAATCGATCGCGCATCCGGCGTTCAAGAAGGCGTTTCTGCGCGGCAATGCGCGCGATGCCATCGCCAGCGTGCAGGTCGATCCCCGCCTGCCGGTGATCCCGGTGCGCGCGCTCAAGAACAAGGGCACCGAGGAATTCACCGCCAAGCAGCGCGAAGTCGCGGCGCTGCTCGATTCCGGCGGCATCGACATGAACGAGGCGCAGCTTCAGATCGAGCATTTCTGGGCAGGCGCGCTGCGCCGTGCTGTGATCGATGGCGATGTCGAGAACGGATCGGTGATGGCGGGCCAGTCGGTGGGCATGGTCAACGCCGAGGAAAGCGTCGACGATATCATCGCCACGCTGATGCAGGAAACCGAAACGGCGCTCGCCCGCTGATACGGGGAGCGCCGCTTGTTGGGTGGGCCATGGCTCAGACCGGCAGCGTCTTCAGACGGTTCAGTCGCCCTCGGGCTCTGCTGCCGGGTTTGCGGTGGCCTCTGCCGGGTTGGGCGTGGAGCCTTCAGGCGAGGTGGCCGCACCCGTAATCCAGATGATGCTGAGCGCGAGGATGGCAAGCGCGGTCGAGATCAGCAGCACATAGCGCACGATTCCCCGCTTCTGCCCGCCGCTGGCTTCTTCGGTGTTCATTTCAACTTCTTCGCCGTGTCTGATCATTGCCGACCTCCTCTTGGTAACAGACCATCACTACGCAAAATCCGCCGAAATGGTTCCCCTCGGCGCTATGCCGAAGGGCCGGTGGTGGTCAGCAGAAACCAGGCCGCGATTCCCGTCAGACCGATCGCCAACGCGTGCCGGGTTCGCTCCATGCGTCCCGGCTGGCTGAGCAGCGGATGCATCCTGGCAGCCAGCAGCACGATGGCCAGATGCACACTGGTCGCAACCGCCACGCTGATCGCGGTCAGCCCCAGACCGGTCGCCAAAGTGGGTCCGGTTTCGGGAAGAAAGCGCGGCACGATCGCGACATAGAACAGGGCCGCCTTGGGATTGAGGACGTTGGTGATCACCCCGCGGCTGAAATAGCGCGCCCCGGTGCGGCTGATAGATGCGGTGCCGGCGGGGGAGGTTTCGGTCTCTCCGCGCCAGGTCTCCCAAGCGAGATAAAGCAGATACAATCCGCCCGCCCAGCGCAGCGCTCCCCAGATCATCGGGCTCGCGGCAATCAGCGTGGCCAGCCCGGCGGCTGCGGCAATGCCGATCAGCGAAAGCCCGAGCGCGACACCTGCCACCGCCGCCAGCCCGGCCTTGCGCCCCGCCGCCAGCGTCAGCGCCGCCAGATAGGCCATGTTCGGCCCCGGCGTCAGTTCGATCACGAGAACTGTCATGACATAGCTTGCTAACATTGCGGCATAGCCTAGGCTGCTGACAGCCAAGCGCAATGCATCAGGATGCGGGCGCTGGATCAGGGAATGACAGGCGCGATGTTGAAGCGGCAGGAACGGCACGAATTTGCAAAACCGGTGGGGCTGGTGGTGGCCTGCTGGACCGACGAGGCGTTCCTGGTCGGCATGATGGAGGCGCAGGGCTCGCGCGATGTCAGCGTGGCCGTCGAGCGGCCCGAGCCCGGGCAGATCCATGTCGCGATCACGCGCCAGGTGCCGGTCAAGGCGCCCGCGCTGATTCGCTCGGTGATCGGGTCGTGGCTCAACCTGACGCAGAACGATATCTGGCAGCAGCACGCCGATGGCAGCTGGACCGCGGTGCGCAACGCCAAGCCCAAGGGCCTTGCGGCAGAGGGCGCCGCGCAAATCACGCTTGCGCCCCGCTCGGACGACGCCACGCAGTGCGAGGCGCAGATCAGCGTTTCCAGCCGCGCGCCGATGGTCGCCGACATGGTCGAGAAACTGATGCTCGAGGACAGCACCAAGCTGTTGCTGGAAGAATTTGCCTGGATCGACACGCACGGCTGAGGCGCGCGGACAGGCGTTGGCAAGGGGAGAGATACACATGACGATGACCGGAGGCTGCCTGTGCGGCGCCGTGCGCTACACCATCGAAGGCGACCCGCTGCTGAGCGCGGTGTGCCATTGCCGCAACTGCCAGAAGCAGGCGGGCAGCGCGATGTCGGTGCTGATCGGGGTGCGCGACACGCAGATGGAGATCACCGGCACGCTGACTACCTATCAGGACACCGGCGAGAGCGGTGACCCGGTCTATCGGCGTTTCTGCGGGATCTGCGGATCGCCGATCCTGTCCGACCTTCCCAGCCAGCAGGGGATGCACTTCGTCAAGGCGGGCACGCTCGACGATGTCAGCGGGCTCGACCCGAAGATGCACTTCTGGACCGCCAGCGCGCAGCCCTGGGTGCGGTATACCGAGGACGCGGTGAAGTTCGACAAGACGCCGGGCTAGGGAGCAACGGACATTGCTCCCCTCCCGCAGGCGGGCGGGGAGAGGGTCGTCAGGCTCACCCCGGCTCCCAGCCTGGCTCGGCCATCACGAAGCCGCTGAATTCGAACCCTGGCGATACCATGCAGCTGACCAGCGCCCAGCCATGGCGCGCGCGTGCGGCCTGCCAGTGGTGCGGGGGGATGACCAGTTGCGGTGATTGGCCTGCGGCAAAATCGTTGCCCAGCGCGTGCCACGCCACGGGCCCGTCGTCACCCGGAGCGGTGCCGACCTCGAGCGGGGACCCGCCATGCCAGCACCAGATTTCGGTCGCATCGACGGTGTGCCAGTGCGATTGCTGGCCCGCTTCGAGCAGGAAGTAGATCAGCGTTTCGCTGGCCCGGCCATGGGCGTCGGATGCGCCGCGCCAGGTCTCGCGGTACCAGCCGCCTTCCGGGTGCGGGGAAAGGGCGAGCCGGTCGATCAGCTCCCGAGGCGTTTGGCTCATTGCGCCGACGCTGCGTCGCGCTGCGCGGCGAGCTGGCCGCCCATCGCCGCAGCCGTACCGAACAGCTTATCAGGATCGCTGAACCGCAATTTGGCGAGCATGTCCTCCAGACCTTCCGCCACCACGATCTCCGGGTGGCCGGCAGCAATATCGGCAAGGATGCGCTGGGCGCAAACGGCGGGATCCATGCCATTGGCAATGGTACTGTCGGTCTTGCCGTGCAGGCTGCCATCGGCTGCGAGCGCATTGGCGGACACCTGCGTCCGGACCGATCCGGGCAGCACCGTATGCACCTTCAGCCCGTAATGCAGTTCGGTTTCCGCGCGCAGCGCATCGAGATAGCCGATCAGCCCGTGCTTGGCGGCGCAATAGGCTGTGCGCAGCGGCACGCCGGCGCGGCCCGCGACCGAGGATATGCCCACGATCATCCCCGATTTTCGGCCTGTCATGTGCGGTAGCAGCAGCTGGGTCAACCAGATCGGGGCGAGCAGATCGACCGCAATGATCCGGTCGTAGACCTCAAGCGCGGTGTCCACCGCAAGGGATCGCTGGCTGATCCCGGCATTGTTGACCAGGCCGTCGACATGGCCCTGCCAGGCAATCGCCTCCTCGACGATGCCGGGCAGCGCCTGCTTGTCGGTGGTCTCGAACGGGAGGACGAGGCTGGCCGTCGGCAGCCGGTCGGCAACCGCCTGTAACGCATCGCTGCGGCGGCCCGAAAGGATCAGCGATGCGCCCTGCGCGGCAAAAGCCTCGGCCAGGGCCTCGCCAATTCCCGATGATGCCCCGGTGATCCAGATGACCTTGCCCGAATATTCCATTTGCCTGTCTCTCCCGTTCTGGTTGGCGGCCATCAAAGAGCGCAGGCGCCCGCACGGCAAGCAAAAATGCGCGATCCGCGACGGCCCTTGCCATTGGCGTATTGCGGCAGTAAGACGCCCACCCGCTCCAGCTATAGTGCAGGACCCTACGGTTTCATGACTTCCGCCTATCCCACCGCCCGCCCGGTCATCTCCGCGACCGGCCTTTTTACCCCCGCCGACAGCATCAGCAACGATGAGCTGGTTGAGAGCTTCAACGCCTATGTTGCGCAGCATAATGCGCAGCATGCCGCCGCGATCGAGGCCGGGGAGATGACTGCGCTGCAGCCGTCGTCGGTCGAGTTCATCGAAAAGGCGAGCGGGATCAAGGCGCGCAAGGTTCTGTCCAAGGCGTCGATCCTCGACACCAACGTGATGTGCCCGCGCTTCGACGAGCGCCCGAACGAAGAGATTTCGGTGCTCGCCGAGATCGGCGTCGCCGCCGCGCGCGATGCGCTGGCACGCGCCGGGCGCGATGCCAAGGACGTGGATGCAGTGCTGGTCGCCTGCTCCAATCTGCAGCGCGCGTACCCGGCCATCGCGATCGAGGTGCAGGACGCGCTCGGGATCGAGGGCTTCGGATTCGACATGAACGTCGCCTGCTCGTCGGCGACCTTTGGCATCCAGACCGCTGCCGATTTCATCCGTGCAGGCAATGCCCGGTCGGTGCTGGTGGTCAGCCCGGAAATCTGTTCGGGCCACCTCAACTGGCGCGATCGCGACAGCCATTTCATCTTCGGCGATGTCGCCACAGCTGTACTGATCGAAGATGCCGACTTTGCCCCCGCAAGCCATTGGGACATCCTGGGCACCCAGCTCAAGACTCGGTTCTCGAACAACATCCGCAACAACTTCGGTTTCCTCAACCGCACCGCGCCCGAAAGCCGCGACGATGCCGACAAGCTGTTCGTCCAGGAGGGCCGCAAGGTGTTCAAGGAGGTGGTGCCGATGGTGGGCGAACTGATCACCGATCATATCGCCCGGCTTGGGATTGCCCCGTCCGACCTGCGCCGCCTGTGGCTGCACCAGGCCAATGCCGGGATGAACCGGCTGATTGCGCAGCGGGTGCTGGGGCATGAGGCGAGTGAGGACGAGAGCCCGACGGTGCTCGACACTTATGCCAACACCTCTTCTGCCGGGTCGATCATCGCCTTCCACCTGCACCATGACGACCTGAAGCCGGGCGACACCGGGCTGATCTGCTCGTTTGGCGCGGGCTATTCGGCAGGATCGGTGGTCATCCGCAAGGCGGGCTGAGCCGATGGCGGTGACGGTCGAGACGCTGCCTACCGCCCGCATCCATGCGGCGATCGACGCGCTTGCCGCCTTGCGCATCGCGGTGTTCCGCGAATGGCCGTATCTCTATGACGGCGATCTCGATTATGAGCGCGGCTATCTTGCCGAATTCGCTGCTGCGCCCGATGCGGTGTTGGTGATTGCGCGCGAGGGCGATACCATTGTCGGCGCGGCCACCGCATCGCCGCTGGCGGCGCAGAAGGAAGAGTTCCTGTCTCCCTTCATGGCGCATGGCTGGGATGTCGGCCGCACGTTCTATTTCGGGGAGTCGGTGCTGCTGCCGGGCTATCGCGGGCAAGGCATCGGCCATGCGTTCTTCGACCAGCGCGAGGCGGGGGCCAGGGCGGCAGGCGCGGACATCTCCACTTTCTGCGCGGTGCAGCGCCCCGCCGACCACCCGCTACGCCCGGCGGACTACCGCGCGCTCGACGCTTTCTGGATCAGCCGTGGCTATGGCAGGGTCCAGGGGCTGACCACCAGCTTCGACTGGCTCGACATCGGTGATGCGCAGGAGACGCCGCACCCGATGCAGTTCTGGGCGCGGGACCTGTAGCATTCCCCCCGTCATTCCCGCGAATGCGGGAATCCCGCTATGGCCGAAACGTCAGCGCAGAAGCGGGTCCCCCGCCTTCGCGGGGGTGACGGTGAAAAAGCAATGGGTCGTCAGCCCTCCTTGGGCATCTTCACCTTGGGCTTGGTCGCGAACGGCTTGATGCCGAACTCGGGATAGACGTCGCTGGGGTAATAGAACACGCCATCCTTGGCGACCATGCGGATCGCCTTGATCGCCTTGAGGTCCTTGGTGGGATCACCCTGGATCAGGAAGAAGTCCGCGTACTTGCCCTTTTCGATGCTGCCCAGCGACTGTTCCTGGTCGAGATACTCGGCCATGTCATAGGTCGCGCGGCGCAAAATCTGCGCGGGGGTCAGGCCGGCCTTCTGGTAGAGTTCGAGCTCGCGGTGATAGGTGAAGCTGCCGCCCATGTCGGTGCCGGGAATGAGGAAGATGCCCGCATCGTGCATCTTCTTGATCGTGGCAGTGATCTTGTCGAATGCGCCGCGATACGCCTTGTCGTCGGCGGGGCTTTCGATGTTCGACCACGCCTGCTTGGCGCTGCGCTGGACGCCTACCGGCATGTTGGCGACATAATCGACCATGCCCGGATTGATCGTGCCGTTGCGCGCCAGCAGCAGCGATTCATGGATCGCGAAGGTCGGGTCGATGGTGACCTTCTTTTCGACCATCGCGCCTATCGTCCTGTTCACCTTCTCGCTTTCGAGATCGAGGCTGGGCAGGCGCTTCAGGGCTGTCAGGCGCAACAGGGTGCGGGTATCCTCCTTGGGCTCGAGCACCCAGCCCAGCATCACCTGGTTGATATGGGTCATCTCGTCATAGCCTGCGGCGATCATCGCATCGGCGTTGGTGAAGGCGGGGACATGGCCCATGACGTGGAGGCCCAGCGTCTTGGCCTCTTTCACCAGCGTGGGGATCCACTCGGGGTTCATGCTGTTGTAGATCTTGATCGCCTGGAAATCGCGCGCGGCATAGAAGCGCGCGGCGTCGATCGCCTCCTGCTGGCTGTTGACGAGCTTGCCATTGTTCGAGCTGAAGGGACTCTTGCCCTCGATGAAGCCCGATTTGGTGATCCGCGGCCCGGCCAGCACGCCGCTGTCGATCCGTTCGATCAGGCCGTCGAGCACATCGATCTCGTTGCCCATATCGCGCACCGAGGTGATCCCGGCGAGGATGTTGAGCATTGCGTCTTCCTGGCCGATATGCCCGTGCATCTCGTAAAGGCCGGGGACCAGTGTACCGCCATTGCCGTCGATGGTAACCTCGCCCTCGGTGGTGGGACTGTTCACCGGCAGCACGGCGGAGATGTGCCGTCCGCTGACCACCACGCTCTTGGGCTCGGTGAGCTTCATGGTCACCGGATCGAACAGCCGAACGTTGGTGATGCGCACCGGCGCCTTGTAGCTGTTGGCCGCCTTGGCCTGCATCTTGACGAAGCGTTCAGTCGAATATTTGACCGCAAGGTCACGCAGCTTAAGGTCCTCGCCCTCGAAGCCCTTGCGCACGAACACTGCGCGCGGGGAAATCGCCGCAAACAGCGCGCCGGTGTCGTCGAGCAGGAAATAGCCGGGGTCGAGATCGTTGCCCGAAAGCGCATAGGAGGTGACGGTCATCGCACCGCCGGTGCCGGAGACCTGCACCTTTTCGAGCTCGGCAAGGCTGAGCGCGCCGCCGGGAAGCGCAGGCAGCGAACGGTCATCATCGGCAAGCAACGCGCGGGCATACATCCCAGCGGCCCAGGGGCTGCCTTCCTGCGCGACATAGATCGCCGGACCCTTGGGCTTGGCGCTGCCGCTGCCGGTCGAATCGGTCCACCGCGCGGTGCCACGCTGCATCGCGAAGCTCTCGTTGATCGCGTTGCCGAAGGTCGAGTTGCCGGTGATCTTCCAGGATGTCGGCATGCCCTTGGCATCAAGCCGCAGCTCTTCCTTCATCGTGGGGCCGCGGCCGTTGTTCTTGTAATCGTAATCGATCTTCACCGTGTCACCGCTGCGCACAACGTCGAGATGGCCGACGCGGGTGCCGCCGATGATGACGGTGAAATTCTCGCTGGTGGCAGTGCCTTGCGCGTGCGCGCCGAACAGCGGCGCGATGGCGAGCGCCAGCGCGACGGAACCGAATTTGCTGAATTTGCCGAATTTTTGCGTGCGAGCCGCCATGGCCTGTCCTTCCCTGAGAATTTTTTGTTGGGAAGACAGTGGGCTAGGCAGGCGGAGATGGCAAGCGGGAGGAGGATCAAAACGCCTCCCCCAGACGCGCTGGGGGAGGGTTTGTCAAAGTGGCATCAGCCCGCAGGATTGCCCTGGGCGATGCTCAGTTCGGCCATAAGTGCGTTGCGGTCTTCAGCCGCCACCGCGAGAACATGGCTGCGCACCTCGTCGGTGCGGCGGGCCAGCGCGGAGCTGACCTGTTCCTTGCCCTGCGCGCAGCGGCCATTGGTCGAGCCCTCGATCAGCTTGGTGGGCACCAGGGTGCGCACCACATGGCTGCCCTGGCCGGCAGGTGCCTGGAGGTGCCGTTCGACCGAGATTTCCGCTTTCCACATGCACCGCGCCGTGCTCGGGCGGTTGGGGGTCATGTTGCCCACCTGACGATAGCTCACCATGGTCTTGGGCTGGTAGACGGCCGTCACCTGGCGTTCGCCATGGGGGACCTCCACCTGATGGCGGATGTCCTGATAATCGGCGGCGACGGTGGGAGTAGCAAGTCCTGCAACTGACAATGCCGCTATGATTGCGGTCGTTGTGATTTTCATTTTTCTGTCCTTTCCAATGGATGATGCATTGGTCGGGATACGCAGGGTTAAAACGATCGAAAGACCGGGCCTGAAGCCCGGGATGGTTGCGCATCCCGTAGCGGTCCGACATCACGCCGAATGTGCAAGGCATCATTCGTCGCCAGAGGGGCCCGGCCCGCTATGTCCTACATATGGCAGCGCCGTGCTATGTCAACCATACGCGCGCGCAAATGCCGCAATATGCTGCGCAGCATAATGCGGTCCGGCGACCAGCTGCCGGTGTCAGATCTGGCGAGCGAAAGCGGTCAGTTCGGCCCTCAGGTTGGGGTTGGCATCGGCGACCTTGGCACAGATCGTCTCGTAAACCGCACCGCTGTCCTCGTGTGCGCCATCCCTGAAACCCATCGACCAGTCGCCGAACTCGCGTTGCGGGATCGTCTTGCGAGCCAGCAGAACCTGGCCTCGATGACGCGGATCGCGGCGGATGCGCTCGAAGGTAGCATCGATGGCCTCGCTCGGCCCTTCCAGCACCTGGAGAAACCTCTTGCCGTTGAACATCAGCAGTCCGGTAATGTCGTTCGCACTGTTGTTCCGCCGCGCAACTGCAAGAATTGCGTTGAGGTTCACCATTTCACTTGGCGACACCGTACTGATGTACAGGATCTGTTCGATGGGAGCCGCGCCGGTCATGAGCCGACATTGCCGCAGGCCGGTTAAGGGACCGTGAACGCGAGTTTGTACTTGCGACCAACCGATATCAGGTGAATTTCGTCAGAATATCGGGTCGTTTGCACCGTTGTCTTGACCGGTGCCAGGCAGTGGCGTGACATCGCTGTGGATGCCGCATTCGGTCTTGTCCCAGCCCTTCCAGCGGCCCGAGCGCGGGTCTTCGCCCGGCGCGACCTTGCTGGTGCACGGCGCACAGCCGATCGAGGGATAGCCCTGTGATTCCAGCGGATGGCGCGGCAGGTCATGCTCGGCGAAATACGCATCGAGCATGTCCTTGCCCCAGCTGGCGAGAGGGTTCAGCTTGAACCGGCCCTGCGCATCGCTGGTGTCGATCTCGAAGCGCGGCAGTCCCTGGCGGGTGGCGGACTGGAAGCCCTTGCGGCCGGTGATCGAGCCATCAAAGCGCAGCAGCGCCTTGGCGAGCGGCCGCACCTTGCGGATTTCGCAGCAGCCATCGGGGTCGTACGACCAGCGCAGGCCATTGGCATCCTGACCCGCGACCTCGTCAGCCTCGGGCGCGAGCAGGACGAGGTTGGTCAGCCCCAGCCGCTCGACCAGCGTATCGCGATAGGTCAGCGTCTCGGCGAAATGCTTCTGCGTGTCGAGGAACAGCACCGGAAGAGTCGGATCGACGCTCGCCACCATGTGCAGCAGCACCGCGCTCTCCGCGCCGAAGGAGGAGACCACCGCCAGATCACCGACCAACCCGTCGCGGATGACGACGCGCATCATCTCGGCGGTGTCGGTGCCGCGGAACATGTTGTTGAGCCGGATCGCGTCGCTTTCGGTGAAGCGCGGCTTGAGATCGATCTGGTCGCGCACGCGCTGGCCTGCCGAGGCCCGGGTGTCCGATGCCTGGGTTTGGGTCTGCTTCATGATGTCACCTGATGGCGCTTGGCCCAGATCGCGGCGACACCGTCGCTGGTCTTCTGGTAGAATTCTGGGAAGAAGCCCTCCGCCGCCTTCACATCGTCGGGGTTGAGCGGCTTGTTGGGCGCGAAGCTGTCGAACCCGCAGCGGCGCAGAAAGACGAACTGGTCGACCAGCACATCGCCGGTGGCCCGCAGCTCGCCCGCATAGCCCGCCTCGCGCAGGATCTGCGCCGAGGAGAAGCCGCGGCCATCGCCGAACGCTGGGAAGTTGACCTCCACCAGCTTGATCTGGCCCAGATGCGGCAACAGCGCGCGCGCATCGTCGCCCGGCTCGATCCGCACGGCGGCGCCATTCGATCCGGCGGTGAAGTCGGCGAGCGATACCGCCGGGTCGGTAACGGGGGGCGCATCGCGGTAGATGATCTGCGGCTCAGCCATAAAGCGCCTCCTTGAACGGTTCCATGCCGATGCGGCGATAGGTATCGACAAAGCGCTCGCCAGCCTGACGCGCGCCCAGATAGACGTTGGTCACGGTTTCGACTGCGTCGACCACACCGTCCTCGTCGAAGCCGGGGCCGACGATCTTTGCGATCGAAACGTCTTCTGCCGCCGATCCGCCAAGCAGCAGCTGGTAGTTCTCGACGCCCTTCTTATCGACCCCCAGGATGCCGATATGGCCGGCATGGTGGTGGCCGCAGGCGTTGATGCAGCCCGATATCTTGAGCTTGAGTTCGCCGAGCTCGCGCTGCCTGCCGGTGTCGGCGAAGCGTTCGGAAATCTTCTGCGCCACCGGGATCGAGCGCGCATTGGCCAGGCTGCAATAGTCGAGACCAGGGCAGGCGATCATGTCGCCGATCAGGTCGAGATTGGCGCTGGCGAGACCCGCAGCATCGAGCTGCTGCCAGATCGCATGCAGATCGGCCTTGCGGACATGCGCCAGCACGATGTTCTGCGTGTGGGTGACGCGCAGTTCGTCGAACGCATAGCGCTCTGCGAGGTCGGCCATCAGGTCGATCTGCTCGGCGGTGGCATCGCCGGGGATGCCGCCTGCGGGCTTCAGGCTGATGGTCACCGAGGCATAGCCCGGTGTCTTGTGCGCATGGGTGTTCTGGTCGACCCAGACCGCAAAGTCGGGGTCGGAACGGTCGATGTCATCGCTCAGGCCCTGCTCGAAGGCGGGGTCGGTGAAATAGGCGCTGATCCGCTCGAGCTCGGCCACCGGGGGATTGAGCCCCAGCGTCTTCATGTGCGCGAACTCTTCCTCGACCTGGCGGCGGTATTCGTCCGCACCGATTTCGTGGACGAGGATCTTGATCCGCGCCTTGTACTTGTTGTCGCGGCGGCCATAGCGGTTGTAGACGCGAAGGCACGCTTCGGAATAGCTGATCAGCTCTTCAGCCGGAACGAACTCGCGGATGCACGGCGCGATCATCGGGGTACGGCCCATGCCGCCGCCGACGAAGAACTTCGCGCCCAGCACGCCGTCTGCGTTCTTCACCAGCTCGATGCCGATATCGTGCAGCCGCATCGCGGCGCGATCGGTACCCGACGCGATCACCGCAATCTTGAACTTGCGCGGCAGCAGCTGGAATTCGGGATGGAAGGTCGACCACTGGCGCAGCAGCTCGGCCCAGGGGCGCGGATCGGCGATCTCGTCGGCGGCGGCGCCCGCGAAATGGTCAGAGCTGATGTTGCGGATGCAGTTGCCGCTGGTCTGGATGGCGTGCATCTCGACTGTCGCCAGATCGGCGAGGATGTCGGGTGTCTCGTCCAGCTTGATCCAGTTGTACTGGATGTTCTGCCGGGTGGTGAAATGGCCATAGCCCTTGTCGTACTTGCGCGCGATGTGCGCCAGCATGTGCATCTGCTTCGATGACAGCGTGCCGTAGGGGATCGCGACGCGCAGCATGTACGCGTGCAGCTGCAGGTACAGCCCGTTCTTCAGGCGCAGATGACGGAACTCGTCCTCGGGCAGGCTGCCATCGAGACGGCGGCGCACCTGATCGCGAAATTCCGCGACGCGCGCATCGACCATCGCCTGATCATATTTGTCGTATTGATACATGGCCTATCCTCAATAAACTTCAAACAGCGGCGGCAAAGCCGCGCACCGCGACCACATCGAGCCGCTGGCTGGAAACAATGCGGCCCAGTTGCGAGAGGCCTTCCCCGTCGATCGGCGTCACGACATGCGCCGCGCGGATCGCCTCGAAACCGGCGGATGTCGCCGGGTCGTCGTAACCAAGCGCGGTCGGATAGCCGACCGACATGGCGTAATCCCATTCTTCGAACCCTGACGCCGACCGGGCCAGCCAGAAGCCGGTGAACAACCCCTGATCGAGCGCCTGCTGGTCCATCACCAGCCAGTTCGCTGCCAGATACTGCCCCAACGCATCGGCCTTGCCAGGCAGCGCCTTGAGCAGCGTTTGCTCAACCACCACCGTGGAGCGCGCGGCGGCTGCAAAAGCAGGCGCGGCCAGCACTCCGCCGCCGAGCATGGCAAGGCTGGCAAGTCCTGCGGTCATGGTCTGGCGACGCGACGGCATGATTCAGGCCTTCAGGATCGGGATGCTGGTGTTGATGGCGAGGTCGGGGCGCACCGTGGGGCCGAATGCGCGGACGCGTTCCTTGATGTGCAGCGGCATGGGGCCCTGATCGGTCTGCCGGCCATCGACGATATAGGGCACGTTGACCCTCAATGCGGCTTCCTCGCGCGCCAGGATCGCGTCGGCCTCTGCGCCTGCATCGGCGCTGTCGGCCAGATGGCGCGACCAGCGGGTTTCGCCCGCCCACCAGATGACATCTCCGGTCTTCAGATCGTTGCCGGTGAGGATTTTCATGCCAAGGACTCCGAAAAAGGTGTCGGCTCCAGATGCTGGGCGAACAGAGTGGGCAGGCAATCGGTGGCGCGCGCGCGGGTCACCACGTCGCCGATCACGATCAGTGCCGGGCTCACAACGCTTTCGCGCGCGATCATCGGGCCGAGATCGGTTAGCAGCGTGCGCAAGGTGCGCATGTCGGCCCGCGTTCCCTTTTCGAGCACGGCAACCGGAGTATCGGGCGACAGGCCGTCGGCGATCAGCTTTTCGGCGATCGCATCGCCGGTGGCGACGCCCATATAGATAACGAGCGTGCGGCCCTTGCCCGCAAGGCCCGACCAGTCCTGCTCGGTCAGGCCCTTGCACTGGCCCGCGACGAAGGTGACCGCGCTCGAAAGATCACGGTGGGTGAGCGGCAACTGCGCGGCGGCAGCGCTGCCATTGGCGGCGCTGATCCCGGGGATGACCTCGACCGCGACACCTGCTGCGCGGCAGTCATCGACCTCTTCGCCGCCACGACCGAAGATGAAGGGATCGCCGCCCTTCAGCCTGACGACATCATGGCCCTTGCGAGCTTCGGCGATCAGCAGTGCGTTGATGTCGTCCTGCGGCAGCGTGTGACGCGCGCGCTTCTTGGCGACCGAAATCAGCCGGGCATCGGGGCGGGCGAGCGCCAGGATCGCATCGTGGACCAGCCCGTCGTGCACGATCAGCGATGCCTTCGCGATGATCCGCGCGGCCTTCACCGTCAGCAGGTCGGGGTCACCCGGACCTGCGCCGACAAGCCAGACAGTGCCGGTAGCACCAGGGGATTGCAGATGGGTCATGCCGTTGGTCCTTTCCAACGGTGCATCTGGTCGGTGCGCCCTGAAGTTGCAAAGCAGAACCCCTTTGGGCTCGCCTAGTTTTGCTTTTGCTGGGCGCAAAAGCTCAGCAAACTCAGTCCTGCTTGAGCCCGATGCCGATGGTGGCGCGCGGCTGCTCCATCTCGTTGGAGACCACCGGATAGGCGCAATAGTCCGCGGCATAATAGGCACTGGCGCGGTGGTTGCCCGACAGGCCGACGCCGCCGAACGGGGCCTTGGACGAGGCGCCGTTGGTCGGGCGGTTCCAGTTGACGATGCCTGCCTTGATGTTGGCCCAGAACTGCTTGTAGTGCTGCGGACTGCCCCCCACCAGAGCGGCAGACAGGCCGAAGCGGGTGTTGTTCGCCTCGTTGATCGCCTCTTCGAACGAGCTGACCTTGATTACCTGCAGCAGCGGGCCGAACAGCTCGATATCGGGGCGGTCCTTGATGTTGGTCACATCGATGATCGCGGGCGAAAGCAACGGCACCTTGTCGTCCAGCCGCACAAGATGCTTGATCACCCGGCCGCCATTGCTGAGGAAATACAGGAAGCTCTCTGTCAGGCCGTCGGCGGCCTGGTTGTCGATCACCGGGCCCATGAACGGCTGCGGGTCGTCGAACGGCCTGCCGACGATGATCCGGTCGGCCAGCTTCTTGGTCTCGGTGATCACCGCGTCATAGATGGTGTCGCGCACGATCAGGCGGCTGGCAGCGGAGCAGCGTTGGCCTGCGGAGGTGAAGGCGGACTGGATGATCAGCGTCGCGGCATCGGCGATGCACGGGGTGTCCCAGATCACCATCGGATTGTTGCCGCCCATTTCCAGCGCGACGATCTTGTCCGGGCGGCTGGCGAGCGTGCGGTTGATCGCGATGCCGGTGGTGGCAGAGCCGGTGAACAGGATGCCGTCGACATCCTCATGCGCCACCAGCGCCTTGCCTTCGTCCGCAGCGCCGATCAGTAGCCGCACCACGCCTTCGGGAATGCCCGCCTGATGCAGGCATTCGACCAGCATCGCGCCGACTGCCGGTGTCTTTTCGGACGGCTTGAACACCACCGCGTTGCCCGCGATCAGCGCGGGGATGATGTGGCCGTTGGGCAGGTGCGCGGGGAAGTTGTAGGGGCCCAGCACCGCCATCACGCCGTGCGGCTTGTGACGTAGCGCCATGGTGCCGCCCAGCGCGCTGTCCAGCTTGCGCTGCGCTGTGCGCTCGGCATAGGCGGATACCGAGATATCGACCTTGGCGATCACCGATTCCACTTCGGTGCGCGATTCCCACATGGGCTTGCCGGTTTCACGCGCGATCAGGCTGGCGAACTCTTCCTGGCGCGCACGGACCTGATTGGCAAAGCGGCGGCACAGCTCGATTCGCTTGGTAACCGCCATGGCAACCCATTCGGGAAAGGCGGCGCGTGCCTTGGCCACTTCGGTATCGACATCGCCATGCGCCCCAGCCCACAGTCGGGCGCCGGTCGCGGGTTCAAAGGAGACAAGTTCAGGCAAAAGTCACGCTTTCTGGCGGTCGTGAAGCGACGGGTATGGCCATCCGGCATCCGGATAGCAAGCTTTGGTCGAGACTGAAACTATTGAACATGCCTGTGACAAAATAACGGCCATTTCTGGGGCTTGCACATCGAGTAACCTATGTTAACGTCCGCCCCGGCTGGTTAACACCACTCGGCGAACAGGGTCGCATGAGTAAGTTTAAAGCCGGGGGCAACACCCGCCTTGTCAGTGAGCAAGGAGCGGACCCATGAAAACTTTCCCCAACAACGCAAAAGCGTTGCGAGCTACGCTTTTCCTGGCGTCCAGCGCCGCAGCCATCGCTATCGCAACCCCGGCCCATGCCGATGCAACCGCCCCGTGCAACGTGAACGCCGGGCCCGACGGCATTGCGGGCAATGCGGACGATGTGGCCGAGTCGACTGAATGCGGCGTGTCTTCGGTTGCCAGTGGCCCCGGTTCGACTGCAGTCGGCAACCAGACGACAGCCTCGGGAAGCTTCAGCACCGCTCTTGGTGCGCGGTCGGTTTCGTCTGGCTTGCAGGCGACCGCGGTGGGAGCAGCAGCAACGGCATCGGGCGGTTTTTCCACCGCCGTGGGCAATTTTGCAGTCGCATCGGGCCAGCAGGCACACGCATTCGGCGATTCTGCAAACGCGTCGGCCAATCTGGCTATTGCGATCGGAACGACCGCTGTCTCTTCTTCAACGGGCAGCGTCGCCATAGGCTCAGGATCTACGACCGCAACGCTGGGCAGCACGCCCTCGGGCGCGGCGTCGCTGGGCACCGCTGTTGCCATCGGGAACCAAGCCAGGGCAACGCAGGAAGATGCGGTCGCGCTGGGCGATCTTGCCAACGCCTCGGGCTTCCATGCAACCGCGATCGGCGGCCAGTCGGTTGCCTCGGGGGTCGGCAGCCAGGCGTTTGGCTGGGAGGCCAATGCTGCGGGGCGCACAGCAGTGGCGGTCGGTCATCAGGCCAATGCCGCAGGATTTGAAGCCACCTCGGTGGGCAAGAGCGCACAGGCAGCGGGCGCCAACGCCACCTCGCTGGGCAGCCGGGCCAATGCTTCGGGCATCAACTCCACCGCAATGGGCAATCTGGCGTCTTCGGCCGGCACCCAGTCGATCGCGGCAGGCTTCACCGCAACGGCTTCCGGGCTCAGTTCGGCAGCGTTCGGCTCGTTCGCCCGTGCCTCCGGGCTGCAGGGGGTTGCCGTGGGTGATGCGTCAATCGCGAGTGCCAACTTCACTGTCGCCATCGGTGCCAATTCCAACGCGGCAACCTCGGGCAGCGTCGCCATCGGCCAGAACTCCACCACGGTGACCACCGGTTCGACGCCTTCGGGGGCGGCCTCGCTGGGCACCGCCGTTGCCATCGGCAACGGCGCGCGCGCGACGCAGGAAGATGCCGTTGCTTTGGGCGATCTCGCCAACGCCTCGGGTTTCCATGCGACGGCCATCGGCGGCGAATCGGTGGCCTCGGGGGTCGGCAGCCAGGCCTTTGGCTGGCAGGCCAACGCTTCGGGACGTACGGCGGTCGCCGTCGGACATCAGGTGACCGCAGCAGGTTTTGAGGCGACCTCGGTCGGCAAGAGCACCAACGCAGGCGGCGCCAACGCCACTGCGGTCGGAAGCCGCGCGAGTGCGGCGGGTATCAGTTCGGTCGCAATCGGCAACAACGCGGTGACAGCCGACGGCACAACGCCCTCGGGCGCACCCTCCACCGGCACTGCGGTCGCGATCGGCAACGGCGCACGCGCGACGGCGGAGGACGCGGTGGCGCTGGGCGATCTCGCCAACGCCTCAGGCTTCCACGCGACCGCGATCGGCGGCGAATCGGTGGCCTCGGGGGTCGGCAGCCAGGCCTTTGGCTGGCAGGCCAACGCTTCGGGCCGCACCGCGGTGGCCGTGGGCCACCAGGCCAATGCCTCGGGGCTTGAAGCCACATCGATCGGAAAGAGCGCGCTGGCGGGCGGGGCCAACTCTGCATCGCTGGGCAGCCGTGCCAACGCCTCGGCGGATTTCAGCGTGGCCATCGGCAACGCCGCGCAGGCGACCGCGCTCAATTCGGTCGCCCTGGGCTCGGGATCGGTCGCCAACCGCGCCGGAACGGTGTCGGTCGGCACCGTCGGCGGGGAGCGCCAGATCGTCAACGTCGCGGCGGGCACTTCGCTCACCGATGCGGTGAACCTGGCGCAGCTCAACGCGGTGGCATCGACCACCACGGCCAATGCCTCGCGGCTCACCTATCTTGCGGTCAACAGCACCCAGGCAGGCGCCACCGCCACCGGTGCTTCGGCGATTTCGCTGGGGGATAACGCCACCGCAGATGGTGTCGATGCGCTCGCCATCGGTGGCGACGACGCCGGAACCGGTGCGCGCGCGATCGGCAACTCGACCGTCGCCATCGGCGGAGAGGCTGATGCCATCGGGCTGGCAGCAACCGCCTTTGGCTGGCGTTCCAACGCCAGTGCCGAACGCGCGCACGCTCTGGGCCATCTGGCCAACGCCACCGGCGTGCGTTCGCTTGCCGTGGGCGAGGCCGCCAATGCCACCGCGCTGACCACAGTTGCGGTCGGCAACCTCGCCAGCGCAACCGATGAAGATGCGGTTGCCGTGGGCGATCTCGCGCTGGCCTCGGGCTTTCACGCCACCGCCGTGGGCGGCGAATCGGTTGCATCGGGTCGCGGCGCGCAAAGCTTCGGCTGGCAGGCGGTCGCCTCGGGCGAGCTCTCGCTGGCATCGGGCCATCAGGCGCAGGCCACCGGCGTCCGCTCGACCGCCGTCGGCAAGAGCGCGGTCGCCTCGGCCATCAACTCGGTCGCCATCGGCAACCAGGCCACCACTAACAGCACCAATGCGGCGTCGCTGGGCACTTCGGTCGCGATCGGCAACCTTGCGAGCGCGGGCGACGAGGATTCGGTGGCGATCGGTGATCTCGCCAATGCCTCGGGCTTCCATGCCACCGCGGTCGGCGGTGAATCGGTCGCATCGGGCCGGGGATCGCAGACCTTCGGCTGGCAGGCGCGCGCCACGGGCGAGCTTTCGCTCGCGGTCGGGCACCAGGCGGTGGCAGGCGGTGTGCGCTCGCTCGCTTTGGGCAAGAGTGCGTCGGCCAGCGGCGATTTCGGCATCGCCATCGGCAACACCGCATCGGCCGGGTTCATGAACTCGATCGCGATCGGCAATGGCGCGGCGACGACCGTCGCCAACCAGATCGTGCTGGGCAGTGCCAACCACAGCTATCGCTTTGCAGGGCTGGGCGGCAACGTTCCGGCAGGCGCGCAGTTTTTCCTCACGGTGGATTCGGCGGGCAACATCATGGCGGTGGCGGTTGCCCCGGCAACGGCCTTTGCCGGGACCGGAACCAACAGCACGCAGGTCGGCAATGGCGCTGCGGCGTCGGCTCCTGACACCACCGCCGTCGGCAGCGGCGCGGTGGCGAGCGCCACCGATGCAACCGCGGTCGGCGAAGGCGCACGTGCGACGAGTGCAGGCGCAACCGCGGTTGGCGCGGGCGCGATCGCCTCGGGCTCGACCGCAGTGGGGGCAGGCGCGCAGGCGACCGGCCCGGGCTCGGCGGCTTATGGCTCCAACTCCCGGGCGACCGGCGCGCAGTCGATCGCGATCGGCGAAGATGGCGGCGATGCCGATGGGTTGGGTGCGGTGGCATCGGGGGTCGGCTCGATTGCCATCGGCAACGATGCGCTGTCGACCGGGGTCGAAGCGGTTGCAATGGGCCTCAGCGCTGTCGCCACGGCGCAGTCCACCACCGCAGTGGGCGGCCGCGCGCTGGCGACGGCGACGGCGGCAACCGCGTTCGGCTGGCGCGCAGAAGCGGTGGCGGAACGTGCCACGGCGCTGGGCCACCTTGCCAATGCATCGGGCGTGCGCTCGACCGCAGTGGGTGAGGCGGCCAACTCGTCGGGCGCGCTGAGCGTCGCGGTCGGTAATCTCTCGGTCGCCAGCGGCACCAATGCGATCGCCATCGGCAACACCGCAGTGGCAAGCGGCGGCGATGCGATCGCCATCGGTGGCAACCGCGACGGCACCTCGGGCCGTGCGACCCAGGCCACCGGCGCTTCGACCACCGCGGTGGGCGGACAGGCGCTGGCTACGGCCACGGCGGCCACGGCCTATGGTTGGCGGGCAGAAGCCACCGGCGAGCGGGCGACCGCGCTGGGTCATCTTGCAGTGGCATCGGGCGTGCGTTCGGTCTCGGTGGGTGAGGCGGCCGTCGCATCGGGCGCAGGCGCGATCGCGATCGGCAACCAGACCTCGGCGGCGTTCACCAACTCGGTGGCGATCGGCAACGGGGCGACCGCAAACCGCGCCGGGCAGATCAAGCTGGGTGGCACGGGAAGCTCGGTGACCATCGGCGATCTTGCCGCCAGCACAGCGGCGCAGAGCGGCACCACCTCGATCGTCACCACCGATGCCAGCGGCACACTGGGCGCGGGTCCGGCGGTCAACACCTTCGCCACCAACGGCCAGGTCAATGCGCTGACCGGCCAGGTCAACACGCTGTTCGACCTGACCGAAGTCAACCGGCGCGCTATCAACCGGGCAAACGAGGGCGTGGCGATGGCGCTCGCGATGGAATCGCCCGCGCTTCCGCCGGGGACCACCTTTGCACTGTCGGGCGGCGTGGGCTATTATGAGGACCAGGCATCCCTGACCACGGCGATCACCGCCCGCGTCGCCGAAAACGCTTCCGTGTCGGCCGGTATCGGTGTCGGCTTCAACAGCGGTTCGGTGGGCGCGCGCGGCGGTTTCCAGATCGCCTGGTAAGGCCAGCCCGCTTGGTAAGGAGCGTTATGCGATTATTGAACACTCGGCCGGGGCTTCTTGCCCCGGCCTTTTTGCTTTCCGCGCTGGCCTTTGCCATGCCGGTCCAGGCCCAGACCCAGGCCGCGCAACCGCCGATCTCGGTCGAACCGGTGCCCAGCGAGCTGGAACTGGCCAAGCTGCTGTGGTCGACGATGACCGCGGTGCACCATGCCAATCTGTCGGGCAATTATTCGGTGCTGCGCGACATCTCCTCGCCCGGGTTCCAGGTCAACAACAATGCCGCGCGGCTGGGCGAGATCTTCGCCAGCATCCGCCAAAGCCGGGTCGACCTGTCCAGCGCCCTGCTGCTCGCGCCGACCTATACCGAGCCGCCCTCGGTGGCAGAGCCGGGCGTGATCCGGGTGCGCGGCTATTTCGGCCTCCGCCCGACAGCCCTGTTCTTCGATTTCTTCTTCCAGTGGGTCGAGGGGCGCTGGCGTCTGCACGGCGTGTCGATCAGCCCGCAGGCGATCGCCTCGGACGAGGCGCCCGAGCGGGGCCGCAATTCGACGCGGTGAATTTCGCTTTTTCGGGCTTTCCCCTGGCGGAGGAGCGGCGCATATAGCGCGCGCTTTTGCATTCAAACTCAGGACCGCCCAGATGAAGCGTAACGCCGGACAAGACCCCGCCATCACCAGCCGCTGGCGCCCCGCCACCCGGGCGATCCGGGGGGGTACCGCGCGCAGCGAGTTCGGCGAGACCTCCGAGGCGTTGTTCCTGACTTCGGGCTATGCCTATGATTGCGCCGAAGATGCCGCCGCACGCTTCAACGGCGAGCAGGCGGGCATGACCTACAGCCGCTTGCAGAATCCGACTGTGGAAATGCTCGAAAAACGCATTTCGCTGATGGAGGGCGCAGAAGCCACGCGCTGCATGGCCAGCGGCATGGCGGCGATGACCGCAGCGTTATTGTGCCAGCTGCAGATGGGGGATCATGTCGTTGCCAGCCGCGCGCTGTTCGGATCGTGCCGCTGGCTGACCGACACGCTGCTGCCCAAATTCGGCATCGAGACCACGATCATCGACGGGCGCGAGCTCGATCAGTGGGAGGCCGCGATCCGTCCCAACACCCGTGTCTTCTTCTTCGAAACGCCCGCAAACCCGACGATGGACATCATCGACATGCAGGCGGTGTGCGACATCGCACGCGCGCGCGGCATCACCTCGGTGGTGGACAACGCCTTTGCCACCAACGTGCTGCAGCGGCCGATGGAATATGGCGCGGATGTCGTTGCCTATAGCGCCACCAAGATGATGGACGGCCAGGGCCGCGTGCTCGCAGGCGCAGTGTGCGGCACCGACGATTTCATCACCAACACGCTGCTGCCGTTTACCCGCAACACCGGCCCGACGCTGAGTGCGTTCAATGCCTGGGTGGTCTTGAAGGGGCTCGAGACACTCGATCTGCGCATCCGACGCCAGAGCGAGAATGCCATGAAGGTGGCGAGCTTCCTCGAAGGCCGGGTCGAGCGGGTGAACTATCCGGGCCTGCCCAGCCACCCGCAGCACAACCTCGCGATGGCGCAGATGGAGGCCGCAGGGCCGATCTTCTCTGTCTATGTCGGCGGTGGCCGCGCGCGCGCGCACGGCCTGCTCAACGCGCTCGAGCTGGTCGATATCTCGAACAACATCGGCGATTCGCGTTCGCTGATGACGCACCCCAGCTCGACCACGCACCACGGTCTTGGTGAAGAGGCGCGGCTGGCGGTGGGCATCACCGAGGACATGCTGCGGCTCAATGTCGGGCTGGAGGATGTCGACGATGTGATCGAGGATCTCGACCAGGCACTGCGAACGATCGGGCTCTGACGGCATCTCGGTGCTGCTGGCCGACACGCGCGCGGCGATCGTTCCCCGGCTTGCCAAGGCCGCGCAAACCCGCCACCCTGGGCGCCAGCGGGTCGCGCCGTATCAGCCACCTGGCCCGACAGGGTCCCTGCCATCGGACGTGAACCCATGACCCTGCCTGCATCCTTCCTCTCCGCGCGCTTCACGCGCATCGCTGCCTGCACCGCGCTGCTGGGCCTTGTCGCCGTGCCTGCCCAGGCGCAGTCGGCACTGTCCGACAAGGAGGGGCATGAAACGCTGCTCAGCTGCGCGGCATTCTTCTCAGCAGCCGCAGTTATTGCAGGCGACGACAAGAAGATGGCCAAGGATGCCACCGATCTTGCCACCGCGTTCATGACCGGTGCCGTGCTGCTGGCTCCGGGCGGCAACACCAGCAAGGCCGAGGCCGCTCTCGAGGAGCAGGCTGAGCTTTTCGCAGTCGCGATGCTCGATGAGAGCAGCAGCATGGCAAAGGATCTTGAGGGCCTCGCCGATTCGTGCGGGACGCTGGGCGAGAACTATCTGCCCGAGGTTCTGGCGCGCGCGCAGTAGGCGTTTTTCGCGCCATCCTGCGATCTGCCTCACAGCGCGCGGCCGCGCGCGGGTGTAGGCAGAGTGCATGATCCGTCATCCACTTCTCCACAAGGCCCGGGACCATCTGGCGGCGATGCTGGCAACGCTTGCCTGCGCGCATATCGTCGGGCTGCTCGGTCTGGCCGGTGCGGCGCGGTTCCTGCCGCATGGGGTGATCGCGCTGGACCCGTTGTCCGGGCAGCTGATCGGCGCAGCCTTGTGCGGCCTCACTTACGCGCTGGTCCTGACGTGGCTGGTGCGGCGGCGGCTGGTGGCAGGTCCGCTCTATCGTTGCGGCGAGAGCCGCCCGGATGCCGATTATGGCAAGAGCTTTGCGCCGGGCGATAGCCGGCTGCTCGATGGCTGGCAGTATCGTTGACCGCGACGCGCGCAGCATTTACCGCTGCTGGCCATGAAGACACCCCATATCCTGCTCGTCGTCGGCGGCGGCATTGCAGCCTACAAGGCGTGCGAGCTGATCCGGCTGATCCGCAAGGCGGGCATGACCGTGCGCTGCGTCCTGACCGACGGCGGCGCGCAGTTCATCACCCCGATGACATTGGCGGCGCTGAGCGAGAACGAGGTGTTCACCACGCTGTGGGATCTCAAGAACGAAACCGAGATGGGGCACATCCAGCTCAGCCGCGAGGCCGACCTGATCGTGGTGTGCCCGGCGACGGCCGATCTGCTCGCCAAGATGGCGGCGGGGATTTCGGACAGCCTTGCCACCACCGTGCTGCTCGCCACCGACACCCCGGTGCTGGTAGTCCCCGCGATGAACGTGCGCATGTGGCAGCACGCGGCAACCCAGCGCAACGTCGCGCAGCTGCGCGGCGACGGGGTGCAGGTGGTCGATCCCGATGACGGCGCAATGGCGTGCGGCGAGTACGGCCCGGGCAGATTGCCCGAGCCGGTGGCGATCATGGGCGAGATCGAGCGCGCTCTCGGCTCTGCATCGTCCTCGCCTCCCGCAGGCGGCAGGGGAGAGGCGTTGCACGGAAAACGCGTGCTGATCACCGCAGGCCCTACCCACGAACCGATCGATCCGGTCCGCTACATTGCCAACCGGTCGAGCGGGCGACAGGGCTTTGCGATCGCGGCTGCGGCGGCCGAAATGGGCGCCGAGGTTCACCTGATCGCAGGCCCGGTGCATCTGGCGACCCCGCCGGGGGTCACGCGGATCGATGTCGAGACCGCGCGCGAGATGGCCGCTGCGGTCGATGCCGCGCTGCCCGCCGATATCGCGATTCTGGTCGCCGCTGTCGCCGACTGGCGCACCGCCGATGCAGCCGACCAGAAGATCAAGAAAACCGGCGGCGCGCTGCCCGTGCTGCAGCTGGCGGAAAACCCCGATATCCTTGCCGGGCTTGCTAGCGATCCCCGTCGTCCGGCGCTGCTGATCGGCTTTGCCGCCGAAACCGAACAGGTCGTCGCGCATGCCCAGGCGAAGCTGGCGCGCAAGCGCTGCGACTGGATCGTCGCCAATGACGTGTCGGGTGACGTGATGGGCGGCCAGAACAACGCGGTGCACATCGTCACTGGGCAGGGCGTCGAAAGCTGGGCCGATCTGCCCAAGGATCAGGTCGCCCGCAAACTCATGGAGAAAATCACCGATGCCGTCCGCTGAACACCCGCTGCCGCCGATCACCATCCGGGTGAGGCGGCTGGCGCATGGCGACGGGCTGCCGCTGCCCGTTTATGCGACCGAGGGCGCAGCGGGTATGGACGTGGTCGCCGCCGAAGAGCTCGACCTGTTGCCGGGCCAGCGGCACGCGGTCGCCACGGGCTTCGCGATCGCCATCCCCGATGGCTATGAGGTGCAGGTGCGTCCGCGCTCGGGGCTAGCGCTCAAGCACGGCATCACCGTGCCCAACACCCCGGGCACGATCGACAGCGATTATCGCGGTGAATTGAAGGTCATCCTGATCAACCATGGCGATGCGCCCTTCCCGATCCGCAGGGGCGACCGCATCGCGCAGCTGGTGGCCGCTCCGGTGCAACGCGCCGGGTTCGTGGAAGTCGACGATCTCGATACAACCGCGCGCGGCGCAGGCGGCTTCGGCTCGACGGGGGTTTAGCAGTTTTCCCCTCCCGCAAGCGGGAGGGGAGGGGATATCCCAAACAGGCTTCCGAGGTTACCGACGTTCGCGGATCGGCTTGACCTTCTTGCCTTCGGGCGCGATCGAGATCTGGACGGTCTCGCCCGAGCGTCCCGGGAAATCGGTGAAGATCGCATCGACCAGGTTGGGCACCAGATATTGCAGGTTCTTGCTGCGCGACTGGGCTTCGGCCTTGCCTTCGAACAGACGCTGGTTGTCGGCCGCGCGGTCGATCTTCAGGTCTAGCGCGCTGGTGTAGACGGTGTAGCTGCGGACATCGTTGTTCCAGCCGGGACCGAAGATGAACGGATCGTAGAAGCCGAAGCCGAAGGCGCGCCGGCCGAAGCCGCCGCCCCAGGGGCCAAAGCCGGGACCGAAGCCGCCCCAGCCACCGCCAAAGCCGCCGCCGAAGCCGTCCGACACGACCTTTTCGCGGCCATTGTCGACGCCATAGGCAAAGCTGACCACCATGTCCGCACGGGCAGGGTCATTGGCGGGGACATAGCCCAGCTGCGTCATCTGCCGTGTGACCAGCCCTGCATATTGACCGAATTCGAGCCCGCCCTGCAGCCGCGGATCGGAGGCGGTGACGATGAAGCTTTGTCCCTGGGGAGCGGGCAAAGCCTGGAAGCGGGCGACATCGGCCTTGAACGGGGTGGCACAGGCGGAAAGTGCGAGCGCCAGCGCGGGCACGGCGAACAACGCGGCGCGGCGGGTAAAGCGGCTGCGAGCGGTCATTGTCTGATCTCCATCACGGGCCCGCGCGACCCTGCGCGACCCGAATATGGATATAAGCCTAGTTTGCCGCGAATGAACCCCGTTTGAACGCAAAATCGGTGCAAGCCCGGGTTCAGCGCATCAGCCCCAGCGCGTCATAGGCTGCATCAAGCGTCGGCTGCGCGACGGAGCGGGCCTTTTGCGCCCCCTTGGTCAGGATCGCATCGAGCGCGGTGTCGTCATCCTTGAGCGCGACGAAGCGCTGGCGAATCGGGCGCAGCGTCTCGACCAGCACCTCGGCGAGCGCGGGTTTGAACGCGCCGAAACCCTGGCCTGCAAACTGCGCGCACACCGCATCGGGGGTCTGTTCGGTCAGCGTGGCATAGATGCCGACAAGGTTGAGCGCCTCGGGGCGGCCTTCCAGAGCCGATGCCAGCTCGGGCAGCGGTTCGGGGTCGGTCTTGGCCTTGCGGATCTTCTGCGCGATCGCATCGTCGTCGTCGGTCAGGCTGATGCGGCTCATCTCCGAGGGGTCGGACTTGGACATCTTGGCGGTGCCATCGCGCAACGACATGATCCGTGCCGATTCCTTGGGGATGTACGGATCGGGCAGGGTGAACAGCTCGACCCCGAAATCGGTGTTGAACTTGGTCGCGATGTCGCGGGTCAGCTCCAGATGCTGCTTCTGGTCCTCGCCCACCGGGACGTGCGTCGCCTGATAAAGCAGGATGTCGGCGGCCTGCAGCACCGGATAGACGAACAGGCCGATGCTGGCGCCTTCGCGGTTCTTGCCGGCCTTGTCCTTGAACTGGGTCATGCGGTTGAGCCAGCCGATCCGCGCGGTGCCGTTGAGCAGCCAGGCGAGCTCGGCATGCGCGGGCACGCGGGCCTGGTTGAACAGCACGCTGCGGTCGGCATCGATCCCGCACGCGATCAGCGCCGCGGCCATCTCGCGCACGTTGCGGATGCGGGTTTCGCGCTCTTCGCTGACGGTGATCGAGTGCAGATCGGCGAGGAAGAAATAGCACGCGCTATTCGCATCCATCTCGTCCTGCATCTTCACCCAGTTGCGGATCGCGCCCAGATAGTTGCCCAGATGCAGATTGCCGGTCGGCTGGATGCCGGAAAGGACGCGCATGATGATCTTCTCTTTCGCTGGATGCGGGAGGTTTCGCGCTGCTTCACGCCTTGCGGCGCAGCATCGTCTTGATGTCGCCAAGCCGGTAGGTGCCCAGCGCCAGCGCCGCCAGCCCATACAACGCCCCGCCGCCGCCGCACAAGACGGCAAGTGCGGTGATCCGTTCGATCAGCCTGCCGTCCATGAAGCTGTCGGCCAGCCTGCTGCCCATCCACAGCGCCACGCCCATCACGGCAGCGGCGACCAGGATGCGCCATGCCTTGGCGATCAGCCGCGCGTCGGGCTGGATGTGGCCGCGCTTGTAGAGCACGCCGAAGAGCAGGCCGACATTGACCCACGCCGAAATCGCGGTGGCGACGCCCACGCCGACATGGCCCAGCGGCCAGATCAGGATGAGGTTGCCCACCAGATTGACCAGCATCGCGACCAGTGCCAGCCGCACCGGGGTCTTGGTATCGGCGCGGGCATAAAAGCCAGGGGTCAGCACCTTGATCAGCACATAGGCCGGAACGCCGCAGGCAAAGGCGGCCAGCACGCGCGCGGTCGCGACGGTATCGGCGGTGGTGAACGCACCGTACTGGAACACGCCGTGGATGATCGGCACCGCTGCCACGACCAGCGCGACCGCAGCGGGCAGCGCCAGGAACAGCGCCAGTTCGAGCGCGCGGTTCTGGGTGTTGTTGGCCGCATCCGGATTGCCGCTGCCGATCTGGCGCGAGAGTAATGGCAGGATCGCGGTGCCCACGCCGATGCCGATCAGGCCCAAGGGTAGCTGGTTCAGCCGGTCGGCGTAATAGATCCAGGACACCGAGCCTTCCCCCAGATAGCGCGCGGCGAGCGAGGTCGAGATCAGCAGGTTGAACTGGATCGCGCCCTGGCCGATCGCGGCGGGTGCGATCAGCACCAGCATCGCCTTGACGTCGGGCGACAGACGCGGGCGCGAGAGCTTGAGGCTAACCCCGCTCTGGCGGCAGGCGATGATCAGCCACAGCAGCTGCAGCACGCCCGATACGGTGACTGCAATCGCCTGTGTGACCGCGGTCTCCGCCTCGCTCTGCCCGCGAAACAGCAGCAAGGCTGCGATCATGCAGATGTTGAGCAATATCGGCGCTGCGGCGTTGACCCAGAAGCGGTTGATCGAATTGAGGATGCCGCCGAGCAGCGACACCAGCGATATCAGCCCCAGATATGGGAAGGTGATGATCGTCAGGTGCCGCGCCAGCGCGAACTTTTCAGGCCCGCCATCGGGAAAGCCGCCGGTCATCGCATAGACCACCGGCCCTGCGGCCAGCATCATGACCGCGGTAAACACGATCAGCACCGGCAACAGCACCGAAAGCACTTGGCCTGCAAAGGCGCGCGCCGCGACCATGCCGCTGCCGGGTTCGGCAGTGTCGGCCTCTGCAATCTTGCGGTTGAACATCGGCACGAAGACCGCGGCGAACGCGCCTTCGGCAAACAGCGCGCGGAACAGGTTGGGCAGCCGCCACGCGATCAGGAAGGCGTCCGAGGCCATGCCGGCCCCGACATAGCGCGCCATCAGCATGTCGCGCACCATGCCGAGCACCCGGCTTACCAGGGTCAGCCCGCCGATGGTCGATACGGCGCGGAGCAGGTTCATGCCGGGTGCGCCCTATCGCAGCCGGGCGTCAGGCGTTGCCTTCGGCAGGCGGCATCGCTGCGCCGAAATTGGGGTCCTGGCTCTGCTGTTCGTACAGGGTCGTGAAATCGATCGGCTCGAGCACCAGCGGCGGATAGCCCGCGTCACGGATGACGTTGCCCAGGATCAGGCGGATGGTGGGGAACACCATGCGCGGGGTGTCGGCAAACAGGAAGCGACGGACCTGCTCTTCATCCATGCCGCGGATGCCGACCAGCGCGCCATAGGCCAATTCGACCAGATAGGCGGTGCCCTGTTCGGCCTTGGCAGCGATCGTATAGGTGCAGATCATCTCGTGCACTTCTTCGCTCAGCTGGCGCGATTCGGCGCGGAACTGCACGTCGAACGCGAGCTGGCCCGGCCACTGATAGCTGTCGGGTGCATTGGGGTTTTCGACTGACAGGTCCTTCACGTATTGCGAGATCAGGCCCGCCTGCGGGCCGGAAGCGCCATTCAGCGCCGGATTTTGCGAGCTCACGGTGCCGTCTTCGGCCATGGATAGTCCCTTTCAATGCTAGGCGCAGCCAGCGCGTCTTGCGCGGCGCTCTAATCGTGCTTCCCGTGCGGTGCAAGCACCACGAAAGCACTGGGCGATGCAAGTTTTTGTCGGCCAAAGCAATTTGCATATTGGCCGACATGCCCTATGTTATGCATTCGCGCTGACCTTTTAGCAGCACAGTGGTTTAAGCGGGCGGGCAAACGGGAAGACTTGTGACGGTAGAAATCATCATCTTGGCCATGGTTGCAGCGTTTTTGGGCCTCCGCCTGTACTCGGTCCTGGGCAAACGCACCGGGCATGAGCAGGAACCGCTGACCCGCGGCATGGACACGCCCGTGGCCAAGCGCCCCACCGCGATCGAGCGGCCGCAGCTGGATGACAAGCCCGCTGCGATGACGCCGGGAACCTCGACCGTATTCGATATTGCCGCCGAGCCCGGCATCCGCCAGATGCTCGCCGCCGACCGCAGCTTCGACGTGGCGCGGTTCCGCGATGGCGCCAAGGCTGCCTATGGCATGATCCTCGAAGCATTCTGGGCGGGCAACCGCGAAGACCTTCGCACGCTGTGCGACGACGAGGTCTATGAAAGTTTCTCCAGCTCGATCGACCAGCGCACCGCGCGCGGCGAAACGCTGGAAAACCGCCTGGTGCGCATCGACGAGGCGCGCATCGTCGACGCCGAATATGACGCGCCCAATGCCCGCATCACCGTGCGGTTCGACGCTGATATCGCGGCTGTCGTTCGCGGCCCCGATGGCGAGCTTGTCGCCGGATCGCTGACCGACGCGGTAGCGACGCACGACCTGTGGACTTTTGCCCGCGACCTGCGCAGCAACGATCCCAACTGGATTCTGGTCGAAACCGATCAGGCCTGATGTCCGCGCGCCGGGGGATTGCCATGCGCCGGTTCGCGATCGGTCTGCTGACGCTGGCGCTCACCGCCTGTGCGGGTGTCGTGCCTTCGGGCGAGACCAGTTCGGCGCCGCCGCCCGCGCGGCTGCCCTACGAGAGCGCACCCCCCGCAACAGGTCCCGTGCGGCAAGCCCCCGCGCCTGCGCCGAGCGGCCCTGCATCCAGCTACGTCATTCCCCGCGCAACGCCTCTGCCCGCAATGTCCGGCGCGGCGATCACCGCCAGCGCCGATATCACCCAGGCTGCTGGCCAGGTGCTGCGCCGCGGCCCTGCCATCGCCAGCCTGCCGATCACCCAAGATGACGCTCGCGCCGCGCTGGTCGCTTTCCGGCTCACCTGTCCTGCGGTCACCAAACGCCAGGATGCCAGCGGCCTTACCCGTCCCGAAGACTGGCGCGCTCCGTGCGCAGCCGCTGCCGGATGGCCCGACACCGACGCGGTGCGGTTCTTCACAGAGCAGCTCGAAGCGGTTCAGGTGGGCGAGGGGGCAGGCTTTGCCACCGGCTATTTCGAACCCGAGATCGCCGGATCGCGCACCCGCTCTGCGGGGTTTGAAGTCCCCGTCTATGGCCGCCCGTCGGACCTGATCGATGTCGATCTGTCGCAATTCTCTCCCGAATGGGCGGGCAAGCGGGTGCGCGGCAAGCTCAAGGGCACCGATCTTGTCCCTTATGATGACCGCACCCAGATCGAACAGGGATCACTGGGTGGCCGCGCGCCGGTGATCGCCTGGGCGGCGGATGCGATCGATTTCTTCTTCCTGCAGGTACAGGGCTCTGGCCGGTTGCGCGCTCCCGATGGGTCGGTGGTGCGGATCGGGTATGCCAGCCAGAACGGCCGCGATTACACCGGCATCGGCGCGCTGATGCGCGACCGGGGCCTGCTCGCACCCGGCCAGGCGAGCATGCAGGGTATCGTCGCCTATCTGCGCGCCAACCCCGAAGAGGGCCGCAGCATCATGCGCGAAAACAAGAGCTTCGTCTTTTTCCGCGAACTGACCGGAGCCGGCCCGCTGGGCGCTTTGGGCTATCAGGTCGAGGCGGGCAGCAGCGTCGCCGCCGACCCCAAGTTCGTGCCTTTGGGCGCGCCGGTGTTTCTGGGCATGGACCGCGCCGAGCCCAACGGGTTGTGGGTGGCGCAGGATACCGGCGGCGCGATCAAGGGCGCGAACCGCTTCGATACCTTCTGGGGTGCGGGCGAGCAGGCCAAGGTGATTGCCGGCGGCATGTCCGCGCGCGGGCTTGCGCTGATCCTGCTGCCGCGCGGCAGTTACGACCGGCTGGCGCAGCAGGCGCGCTGAGCGATGAGCCGAAGGCCGCTTTCTGATGCGGAAGCGGCCCTGTGGAAGCGGGTGATCGCGACCGTCGAGCCGTTCAAGGACAAGGTGCAAACCTCTCCGCTCCCGCCTGCGGGAGCGGCAGGGATGTCCGGCAAGGCCGGGCAACCCGGGGGTGGGCCTGTAAAGCCTGGTCCTCCCATCTTGCCCACCCCCGGCGCAAAGCCTGCAGCTTTGGCCGACCCCGCCCGCCTGCGGGAGGGGAGAGTGAACAAACCCACCCCCTCCTGGACGTTCACGCAAGCGCCGCGGCCCTCGGTCGCGGGGAATCTCGACGGGCATTGGGATCGGCGGATGGCCAAGGGCGGGGTGCAGCCCGATGTCACGATCGATCTGCACGGGCACACGCTGGCGAGCGCCTATGCGCGGCTGGACATGGCGCTGGCCCAAGCCAAGGCGGCGGATATGCGGCTGATGCTGCTGATCACCGGCAAGGCGCGCGCACCCGACAGCGGACGCGGCGCGATCCGCGGAGCGGTGTCGGACTGGCTGGCCTCGTCACGCCATGCGAGCGAGATCGCCGCGGTGCGCAACGCCCATCCCCGGCATGGCGGGGATGGGGCGCTGTATATCGTGCTGAGGCGGCGGCGGGGATGAGGCCCCGATAGCTGGCTCGTTACCCCCGCGCAGGCTGGGGTGACGCAGTCCTCAATCCTCTTTAGGATCGAACTCCAGCGAGGCGCTGTTCATACAATAGCGCAGGCCTTCGGGGCCGGGACCATCGGGGAACACATGGCCCAGATGTCCGTCGCAGCGCGCGCAGCGCACTTCGGTACGGACCATGCCGTGGCTGGTGTCGACGATCTCGGCGACTGCCTCGCCTTCGACCGGGGTGGTGAAGCTCGGCCAGCCCGAGCCGCTGTTGTACTTGGCGTCGGATTCGAACAAAGGCGCGCCGCATCCGGCACAGCGGTACATGCCATCGCCCTTGTGGTCGTTGTACTTGCCGGTAAAGGCCCGCTCGGTGCCGCCTTCGCGCAGCACGTGATATTGCTCGGGGCTGAGCTTCGCGCGCCATTCGGTGTCGCTGATCTTGGTGTCTGCCATGTGTCTCTCCTGGGGAGATCACAACATGGGCCGACTGGAGATACAGTCAAGACGCGCGTGCGGCGACCCGGGCGATTTCGAGCAATTCCTGCTCCAGCAGCAGCGCAGGCCCCGGGGTAGCGCGCATCATCGCCTGTTGCAGGGCGAGCAGCCGCTCGATCAGCCGCGCCATGTGCTGCGGGCGGCCCCAGGCGCGCAGCTGCCGCGTCCAGTCCTGCGCGCTGCCGCCGCCCCAAAGCCTGCGGCTACGCATCTCTTGAGTTACCCAGCCGCCGATATCACGTGCACTGCCCATGCGCTGCGCTGCGGCGGCAAGCTGCATAACCTGGCGTTGCATCACGATCACCAGCCCGACCTCGGACACCGCCTGTTCGCGCATCCGCTTCAGTTCCTCGGGCAAGCGCCTGAGATCGCCCGACAGCGCCGCCGAGATGATCGGCTGCATCGCATCGTCCTCGGCATCGGCCCGCAGCGCGGTGATCGTTTCGCGGGTCACGGCCTTGGGGTCCTGCGGCGAGGCATCGAGGTAGAGCGAGAGCTTCTCGATCTCCTGCGCCGCCAGCCTGCGATCGGCCGCGGTGAAGCCCGCGATGACGTGCGCGAGATCGGGTTCGATGGTCAGTCCTGCCTCGCGCCCGAGCTCTGCGACGATCCGCGCCATGTCCTCGGGGCCGGGCAGCTTGGTCTGCACTGCCATGGCATTGGGCGCGGCGAGCGCCAGCTTGGCGATGCGCGATTTCTCGCTGATGCCGCTCGCCAGCATCACCACCGGGTTGATCGCCTTGTCCGCCGCGAGCAGCGCCTCGACCGCGGCAAGGCTTTCCTCTCCGCTGGTGGTGACGCGAATGTAGCGGGTGTCGCCGAACAGCGACATCGACGCGGCCTCGGCGGGGAGCAGCGAAGGGTCGCGCGACAGCTGCGATCCGTCGAGATCGGTGCGTTCGATGCCCTTGCCGAACCCCGCGATCAGCTCGCCCGCCAGCGCGGCGTTGCCGCCATCATCGGTGCCGAAGATCAGATACAGCCGGATATCGGGGCGAGGCTTGCGCGCCAGGGCTCGGATCGCTGCGGCGTCCGCCTTCATTGCGCCCTGAACCTCATTGCGCCTGCGATACCTCGCGCGCGAACAGCGACAGCCGGGTGACGATCTGGTCGGCGATCTCGAGCGACAGGTTTTCCAGCGCGCGGTTTTCCGCTGCGATCGTGGCATATTCGCTGCTGACGATATCCACGCCCGCATCCGATGCGGCGGTGGCATCGAGCACGATCTCGCCGGTGGCGGCCTCGACCAGCTGATAGCGCGCGCGCAGCGTGCGGCGTTCGCGCGTCACCTGGTCGTTGGCGAGCAGACCGAAGCCGGTGATCTTGTCGTCGAGCACCACCTGCAGCTGGAAGCGGCTGTTGCCGCCGCCCAGCGCGTCGAGCCGATCATCAAGCGCGTTCTTGACCAGCCAGCCGGCGCGGCCCTGGATCGGGGCAACGGTGACATCGCCCAGCGTCGTTGCAACCGCGCCCTGCGTGCCGGAGGAATAGAGCGGCTGCATGCCGCAGGCTGAAAGGCTTGCAGCTAGGGCGAGAGGGAGGAGAAGGCGGCGCATCAAATCGCTCCAGTGCAGGAAAGGGGGGCAACCTTACCAACCCCGTCATGCTGAACTTGTTTCAGCACCCATCGTGCCCCAGCAGCCGAAGCCGCGCGGGGATAAATGGGCCCTGAAACAAGTTCAGGGTGACGGAAAACGGTACGTGAAGCCATCACACCACCAGATTGACCAGCCGGTCAGGCACCACGATCACCTTGCGGATCGCGGCGCCGTCCAGGCTACGCTGCACCTTGTCCGATGCCAGCGCAAGGCGTTCGAGCTCCTCGTTGGGCAGACCCTTGGCGACGGTCAGCGTGTCGCGCAATTTGCCCTTGATCTGCACCGCGATGGTGACCTCGTCCTCGACCAGCAGCGCTGGATCGACTTCGGGCCAGCTTGCATCGGCGATCAGGCCATGGCCTTCCATCAGCTCCCAGGCCTCTTCGGCCAGATGCGGCACCATCGGCGCCACCAGCCTTGCCAGCGCACGAATCGCGATGTTGCGGCTGGCGGATTTCTCGGCCTTCTCGATCGCGTTGGTCAGCTCATAGATCCGCGCGACCGCCTTGTTGAAGGCGAGCGCCTCGATGTCCTTGCCGATCAGGTCCACGCTCTGGTGCAGCTTGCGTTCGAGCGGCTTGTCCTCGCCCTCGGCAGCCTCGACCGAGTTGAACACCCGCCACAGCCGCTGGACGAAACGCCAGCAGCCCTCGATGCCCGACTCACTCCACGGCAGGTCGCGCTCGGGCGGGCTGTCGGAGAGCATGAACCAGCGCACCGCGTCCGCACCGTACTGATCGACGATGGCATCGGGATCGACCACGTTCTTCTTGGACTTGGACATCTTCTCGACTCGCCCGGCAATTGCCGCCTCGCCGGTGTCGGTGATGATCCAGTCCTCGCCGCGCCTTTCAACCTGATCGGGGCCCAGCCATTTGCCGTTCGTGTCCTGCCAGGTCTGGTGCGTCACCATCCCTTGGGTGAACAGGCTCGCGAAGGGTTCGGTCACCTCGATCTTGCCGATGCGGGCAAGCGCGCGGGTCCAGAAGCGGGCATAGAGCAGGTGCAGGATCGCATGCTCGACCCCGCCGATATACTGGCCGACAGGCAGCCATTTGGCGATTTCCTGCGGGTCGAACGGCTTGTCGTCGGGCTGGCTGGCAAAGCGCAGGAAATACCAGCTCGAATCCACGAAGGTATCGAGCGTGTCGGTCTCTCGCACGGCGGGCTTGCCGCAGTTGGGGCAATCGACATGCTTCCAGGTCGGGTGGCGCACAAGCGGGTTGCCCGGAATCTCGAAGCTGACATCCTCGGGCAGCACAACGGGCAACTGGCCCTTGGGTACCGGAACGACGCCGCAATCCTCGCAATGGATGAACGGGATCGGCGTGCCCCAGTAGCGCTGGCGCGAAACGCCCCAGTCGCGCAGCCGCCACACGGTGGTGCCTTCGCCCCAGCCTTCCAATTCGGCGCGCGCGATTACCGCGGCCTTGGCCTCGTCGACGCCCATGCCGTCGAGGAACGAGGAATTGATGATCCGCCCGGGGCCGGTATAGGCCTCGGTCTGGATTGCGACATTCTCGTCACCTTCGGCGGCGACGACGCGCGGCACCGGCAGCATGTATTTGCGCGCGAAATCGAGGTCGCGCTGGTCGTGCGCAGGCACGCCCATCACTGCGCCGGTGCCATAGTCCATCAGCACGAAATTGGCGATGAACACCGGCAGTTCCCAGCTCGGGTCGAACGGATGGATCGCGCGCAGCCCGGTGTCGAAGCCCAATTTCTCCGCGGTCTCCAGCTCGGCCGCGGTGGTGCCGCCCGCCTTGCAGCGCTCGATGAACGCGGCGGCGTCGGCGTTGTCCGCAGCGATCTTCTGCGCGATCGGGTGATCGGCAGCGATGGCGACGAAGCTCGCGCCGAAGATCGTGTCGGGCCGGGTCGAATAGACGGGGATGGTGGTCGCGTCACCGCTGACGTTGAAGCTGAAGGTCAGTCCCTGCGACTTCCCGATCCAGTTCGCCTGCATCGAGCGGACCTTTTCGGGCCAGTCGGTCAGCGTATCCAGACCTTCGAGCAATTCGTCGGCGAAATCGGTGATCTTGAGGAACCACTGGCTCAGTTTGCGCCGTTCAACCTGCGCGCCCGAGCGCCAGCCCTTGCCGTCGATGACCTGTTCGTTGGCGAGCACGGTCTGGTCGACCGGGTCCCAGTTGACCGCGCTTTCCTTGCGATAGACCAGGCCAGCAGCATAGAGGTCGAGGAACAGGGCCTGTTCATGCCCGTAATATTCGGGCTCGCAGGTGGCGAGTTCGCGGCTCCAGTCGAGCGCGAAGCCGAGGCGCTTGAGCTGCTTGCGCATCGCGGCGATGTTGTCGCGGGTCCATCCGCCGGGGTGGACGCCCTTTTCCATCGCGGCGTTTTCGGCGGGCATGCCGAAGGCGTCCCAGCCCATCGGGTGCAGCACTTCAAAGCCCTGCATCCGGCGATAGCGCGCGATGACATCGCCCATGGTATAGTTGCGCACATGGCCGATATGGATGCGTCCCGATGGATAGGGAAACATCTCGAGCACATAGGCTTTTTTCTTGGGGCTGTTGCTGTCCGCCTTGAAGGACTGGCGTTCGTCCCACACCGATTGCCAGCGGGAATCGGCGGCCAGCGGATTGAACCGCGTCTTCTCGTTCATTGTATCGCCTCTGGAGGGGTCGGGTTATTCGCGAATGGCGGACTGGCGCAGATCGCGGGCCTTGGTGAGGATGATTTCTTCGAGCTTCTGCACCGTGGCAGCGCGGACCGGGGCATCGACCCACTGGCCGTTCTGGCTGAGCTGGCGGCTGGCGGCGACGCGCAGCGCATCGGCGCGCAAATCCTGATCGAGGATCGACACCGTCACCTTCATCCGCTCGCCCGGGGTCTGCGGGTTGGCGTACCAATCGGTCACGATCACGCCGCCGGCACTGTCTGCCTGCAGCAGCGGCATGAACGACAATGCGTCAAGCGAGGCGCGCCACAGATAGCTGTTCACGCCGATGGTTGTGACCTGGCTGGCGGCGATGTCCGCTTCGGGCCGCTCGCGATCGCCGCCACCGCATGCAGACAGCAGCGTCAGGGTGCCGACAGCGCAGATCGCGACGCGGGCGAAAGGAAGAACAGGCATGGCGGAATCCTTACACAACTGACGCATGAAACAGCGGCCTTCTATAGTTGCTTTGCGGGCGTGGGCAAGCACTTGCGCACGCCTGGAAGCGTTCATGCAGCAGCAAGTTTGCGCGCGCTAATCTGGCTCATGCCGAGTCCCGACCGGGGCGGGTGCGCATGCGCCACCATCAGGTCGAGATCGGCGTTGTGGCCAGGTCAATGCTGGCATTGTGGATTGTGTGCAACGGTTTCAGATTATTTTTGGGGTTCCTGACAATGGGCATTCAAGGGCCCGATTTTGTGGTAACGCTACAAGCAGGGACGAGGCGGGGTCGGAAATAGACATGAACGCGGGAGTTGTAAAAAAACTGACGATTTCGGGGCTTTTGCTCGGGACTGCGGCATTGGTGCCGTCGATTGCCCTGGCATTTTCCTCCGGTTTCGATTCGCGCCCGGTGTCGATCGATGCCCGCGGCGGGATCGGATCGTTCACGCCCGCTTCGGTTGACCCCCGTCTTGCTGAAAAGCTGAAATTCTCCGCGCTGCGCGGCGACAAGATGTTCCGCTTCACTCCCGCCGCTTCGGCGAACAGCGGCACCCGCGCGCTGACCATCGCGGTGCGCGTGCGCCCCGACTCGGCCAAGGCCATCAACATCCGTCCTGATCTTGCCAGCGACAGCGGCCAGGGCGCCGGTCTGGTCCAGATCACGCCGACTGCCTTCAGCCTGGGCGTCGCCAAGGGCTTCACCAAGTTTGCGCTGCCTTCCAGCATCCGCCAGCCCGATGAGGCGCTGCCTGATATCGCCCTGCTGGGTCGCGGCGACAGTGCGGCACGCAAAAGCCGCTTCAGCCCGCGGATCGAGGTGGACGATATCCAGGCGCCCACCACCCGTGCGGTTCGTCCGTTCAACGATCAGGGCAGCTATTCGCTCGATGTCGGCGGCGCTTACAAGGTCACTCGCAATCTCGACGTTACCGCAGGCATCCGCCTGCGCAGCGAACGCGACCGCCTGACCGGGCTCACCAACGAGCAGTATGACAGCCAGGCTGTCTATGTTGGAACCGAATTCCGCTTCTGACCTTCCGGGCGTTTGCTGACATCACCGTTATGACCCCATGCCTTGGCGTTGCGCCTCGGGCATCGGGCAAGCGATTGATCAATTGCAGGACGCTGACCTGACGCTCAGCCGCGAAGGGCCTTCGTCGAAACGCGCCTCGCCCCCAAGCCATTGAGCCGCCGGCCTTTTTACCTTATCATCGGTGCATGACATCGATGACACTGCCGATCCGGGCGATAGCCCTGTTCGCGCTCGCCGCTGCAGCGCCGCTGTGCGCCCAGGATTCGCGGAAGACCTCGATAGACGGTCGCTGCCAGTACCCCGAAAAGGTGGTGAAAAACCGCGCCGAGACCGTCTTGATCCTATGTGACACGGTGGAGATCGACCAGGGCTCGGCGCGTGCGACGCTCGATTTCGCCCAGCGCAGCTGGGGTTCGATGGCGCGGTTCACCGGGAGCATGTCCAGCGACACGATGGCCATATCGCAAGTGACGCTTCGCGACGGGCGGCGGCTGTCCGCGACAGGCACCTGCAGGATGCATCGCCGCAAGGATGGCGAGCTTGCCGTCATCAGCTGCCTGGCAAAGGCTGGCGCACGCACGTTCGCCGCGAATTTCGTTCCCTCTCGCGTTTGAAGCACCAACGGCTCAGGCGTCAGCAGTGGGCCAAAGCCGTCTTGGGGAAGCACAGGTCAGCGGCTACGCAGATAAACCGTCGATCGCAGCCCAGCTGATGGTGATTGCCGCAATCTGGAGCGACCGTCGCCGCGTCATGCCGCCCAAGGCCACGACCGGCAACCGTGACAGCCGCGCGAGGCTGGCGAACCTTGCGACGCCCAGCGCCATGCCGCCCGGATGCGTTCGCGTGGCAAACACCGGAGAGATCAGCGCTGCCGCCCGGTCCGCTGCAGAGGCATGGGCGTGGGCCAGTTCGCGCATGTCGTGCACCGTCAGCAGCCGTATCAAGCCGTTCGCTGCGCCGCCGCCAGGCGCTCCATAATATCCGTCCGCCCGCCAGCGCCGTGCCATCCGGGCATCGCCTGCCAGCACGATCACCCCGCCGCGCCTGCGGATCAGCTTTGCCAGCCGGTCGAACCGTGCGCGACGCGCTTCGGGCGGGAGGTGGTAATGGCGGAACACCAGCCCCGATCCGTGCGACAGCCTCGCGATCGACCGTTCCAGCTGCGCATCGTTGCGCGCATCGCTGATCAGCCAGATTCGCGGCAGGGCTGATTTTCCGGGCTGGCGGCGGCGCATGACCCGGCTTATAGCCCCGCCCCATGACCACGCATAGCCTTGCCGCAGACACCCCGCTCGCGACGATCCGCGCGAATATCGCCCAGTCCGAGAAGATCGCCGGACGCCCGACGGGAGCGACCACGCTGATTGCGATTTCCAAGACCAAACCGGTCGAGGCGATCGAGGACCTGATCGCGCAGGGGCAAAGGGTGTTCGGCGAAAACCGGGTGCAGGAGGCCGAGGCCAAATTCCCCGAACTGCGCGCGCGCTATCCCGATCTCGAACTGCACATGGTCGGCCAGCTGCAATCGAACAAGGCGGACGATGCCGTCGCGTTGTTCGATGTCATCCACTCGCTCGACCGCATGTCGCTCGCCAAGGCGCTCGCCACCGCGATGACCAAGGCGGGGCGGCAGGTGCCGTGCTTCATCCAGGTCAATATCGGCGAGGAGGAGCAGAAGGGCGGTTGCGCGCTTGCCGATCTGCCGCAGTTCCTCGAACAGGTGCGCGCGCTGGGCCTGCCGGTCGTCGGCCTGATGGCGGTGCCGCCCGCCGATGTCGAACCCTCGCCCTACTTCGCGCTGCTCGCCAAGCTGGCACGCGATCATGGGCTCGACCAGCTCAGCATGGGCATGTCGGGCGACTATGAGACCGCGGTCCGCATCGGCGCGACGCATGTGCGCATCGGCTCTGCTCTGTTCGGGGCACGCTGACAAGTATCGGATCGGCAATCTGCTCCAGATTGGATTTATCTGGACATCAATACTGGCACGCAGTCCAAACCTTAGTCTATAACTTGTCCCCGTTGCGGGGGCTACGATGCGAACATTTATTCTTCATATTCTTGCTGCGCTCTTGATCCTGTCGGTCGCCGGTGGTCCAATCCACGCTCAAGAGCGATCCGCAACCCGGCAGGGATTTGCCCTGCCAGCCAAAAGCGGCAAGAAGATCCTGCTGATGCGTCCCACGATGCGGGTTGGCGAACAGTCCACCGGAGGCATGTTCGAACCCAATTCAGATTGGACCGAGCAGGCCCGCGCCAATATCGGTATCGCGCTGGATGGGCTGCAACGCAGCCTGGGCAATGACGTCATCATCGCGCCGCCAGCCTATGGCGAGGACGCCCGCGCCTTGAACGAGCACATGGCGCTGTTTGCGGCGGTGTCGCAGGCGGTGATCCAGTACCAGTTCTTCGTCGGCAACCGCCTTCCAACCAAGAAGCGCGACAACAAGGCGGAGGTCTTTGACTGGTCGCTAGGCGAAGGCGTCGGGAACCTGCCCGGTGCTGAGGGCGCGGACTATGCGCTATTCATCTATAACCGTGATGTCTACGGATCGACCGGGCGCAAGATGCTGCAACTGGTTGGTGCGCTGGCCGGGGTCGGCGTCTCGTCGGGCGAGCATGTCGGCTATGCCGGGCTTGTCGACCTGAAGACCGGCGAACTGCTGTGGCTCAATGCCGACGCGCAGATGGGCGGCGATGTGCGCGAGAAGGACGGCGCCGAAAAGCGTATCCGGCAGTTGCTCGAGGATTTTCCGGGAAGCATGATCGCCGAAAGCGAAACTGCCCCCGATGCCGGACCCGGCAAATGATCACGCGGGCTTTCCTTGCAGCGTGTGTCGCGCTGGCGTGGCTCGCAGGGGCGGGTCAGGCAACCGCGCAACCTGCGCTTGTGCCACCCTATACCGGAGCCTATCAGCCGGTGGGCGTGGATGAAATCGGCTGGTGGCGCGAGATGGATGAGGAAGAAGCCATCCTC
Source organism: Blastomonas sp. RAC04 (assembly GCF_001713435.1). Lineage (NCBI taxonomy): Bacteria > Pseudomonadati > Pseudomonadota > Alphaproteobacteria > Sphingomonadales > Blastomonadaceae > Blastomonas > Blastomonas sp. RAC04. Next base: position 2,304,006 of record NZ_CP016460.1, on the reverse strand, counting down.
GCACAATCTGACCTCGTGATTCGCGAGGAGACGCTGAACGGCTATCTGCGCAAGGTGCTGTGCGATACGGTCGGGTCAGATCGCTGCAACGCGGTCCGCATCTACATCGTGCGCGCGCCATTTTTCAACGCCAGCATGACGGCTAACGGCACCATGCGTGTCTTCACCGGGCTGTTGCTGCGCGTGCAGAACGAGGCTGAACTGGGGACGGTGCTCGGTCATGAGTTCGGTCATTTCGAAAATCGGCATATCCTTGGGAAGTTCAAGGCACGGCGATCGGGCACCGATGTCCTCGCCTGGGCGGCGGTCCTGGGGAGCCTCGCTCCATCGTATGACGTCGTTCGGACGTACCGTAATCTCGAGTTCTCCATTTACGGCAACCTGTACCGCTATGGGCGAGATCAGGAACGTGAGGCAGACCGGCTCGCAATTGCCTATTTGAACAACAGCGCGTTGCGACCGCAGGCAGCTTCGCAAATGTGGGATAACCTGATGGCAGAGGCGGAGGCATCTGCGCGTGGCCGAGGACTGAAGAAGCCCAAGTTCGATGCCATCGCCTTTGCGGCCTCGCACCCGCCCCATGCCGAACGCGCCGGATATCTGGCCGAGCTCGCCCGCCCGGATGCCGTGACGCGCGACGATGGCGCTGAGCGCTATCGCGCGGCGCTTGCGCCGTGGCTGGGCATGTTCCTCGACGACCAGATCAAGCTCAACGATTTCGGTGCGAGCGAGTATCTGCTCCAGGCGCTGGCGCAGGGCGGCTGGACCGCGCAGCTGCACCATGCGCGCGGCGAGCTTTACCGGATGCGCGGCGCCCCGCGAGACCTGGTCAACGCCGCGCAATTCTATGCAGAGGCGATCGCGCTCGACCCCGCGCATGCAGAGGCGAACCGCGGTCTTGGTCTGTCGCTGCTCAAGACCGGGCAGGCCGGGGCAGGGCAGGCCGCGCTGCAACGCTATCTGGATCTCAAGCCCGATGCATCCGATGCGAAGCTGATCCGCATGATGATCCCCGACCAAGGAGCCGCACAATGAAGGACGCTCCGATTGGTCTGCTGGTCGGATGGCTGGCCGTAGCGCTGGCATCCGCTCCGTTTGCCGCCCATGCGCACAAGTTGCGCGAGCGTGGCGCGCCGGTAGCGGTTGCCGATACGCCGCTCACCGTCACGCCGTCGCGCGACTGGAACCGGCTCGATGTGCGCCTCGGCAAGAACACCGAGCACTGGACGGTCGATGGCGAGCAGCTCAATGATGTGACCTTCTTCGCTGCGATCACGCCGGGCCAGCCCTTGGTCCGTGAACGTAGCAAGAAGCGCGAGCCGCTGCCCAAGTTCACCACGGCCACCCTGCTGGTCGAAGTGCCCGAGCTGCTCGAGACCACTTGGCGCACCTACAAGCGCAGCGGATCGTTCCAGATGACAGGGATCGAACCGGGGCGGTTTCTGGGCGCGGACGGGGTGCATTTCACCTATGAGTTCGTCGATCAGGACGAATTGCCCCGCCGGGGCGAGGCGCGCGCGGCGATCATCGCGGGCAAGCTCTACATGATCAGCTTCGAGGCGCCGCGCCTGCATTATTTCGCAGCCGGCATCGAGGATTTCCGCAAGCTTGCCGACAGCGCGCGGTTGCCCTGAGCCAAGCGCCGCATTCGCCTTGCTGAACGATCGGACAGGTGCCTGGCAATTCTAGCTGTGACAGAGCCGGGTCCCCGCCGCTCGCGACGGTCTTGCGCATTCGAACACTGCGCCGGATCATATCATTATGAGAATCACTTGCATTAGCAATCCATGCGCTTTAGACCCTTGGCATCTCGGCGGCGCAAACCCATGCGCGCCACATCAGATCAAAAGAGGCGATGGCCGGTGCCGCAGGAAACAGTGCAACACAGCGGAACGGGTGCGGGCGGGATGCCTGCGCGCGATACTGTGCTGCGCTGGGTAATGGCGGGTCCGCTCGCGCTGATCGCTGCGGTCGTGACCATGGCCTCGATGCCGCTGTGGCTGCCCGGCGGCGCTGCCGGGATCGACAATCTGATCTGGCCGATCCTTCTCTTTCCGGCGCTATGGGCTGTCTATTTTCTCTACGCGCTGATCGAGGCGCGGCCGCTGCGCGGTACCGGGGTGATCACGGCGATCATCCTGGCCAATGCCGCGCTCATCTACAGCCGCTTCTGACCGCAAGGGATCGCGCACATGAGTCTCGTCAATCAGGCAACCTCCAAAAGGCTGCTCGCGGTGCATGGCTGGTCGGGCGTGCTGCTCGGTCTGTTCCTCTATGTCGTGGTGATCACCGGCACCGTGGCGGTGCTGTCGCAGGAGATCGGCGCCTGGTCGATCAGCGGCGCAAAGACGCAAGCGCCGTTGAGCCAGCCGCTTGATGCCAGGATCAGGCAGCTTGCGCAGACGGTCGAGCCGAAATATCGCGAGGACATCACGATCTATCCCAATGCGTCGGGGACGATGCTGGTGTTCTTCCACACCCATGGCGTGAACTCGGCGGGCAGGCCCGACGATGTCGGCGTGCGTTTCCTGCTTGAACCCGGCACGCTCAAGGTTGCCGCGCGCGACGAGGGTTATGGCAGCGAACTGCCCGAGGATCGCGACAGCGCGCTCGATTATTTCATCTCGATCCTGCACATCAGCCTGCACGCGCCCGACCCGGTGGGGCTGTATCTCACAGCGCTTGCGGGCTTCGTTATGCTGTTCGCGGTGATCTCCGGCATCATCCTCCACCGCCACCTGATCAAGGACCTGTTCGTCGCGCCGCGGCTGTCGAGCCGCCTGCTCAACCGGCGCGACCGGCACATTCTGGCGGGCAGCTGGAGCCTGCCGTTTGGATTTCTGCTTGCCTTTACCGGCACTTTCTTCAGCTTTGCGGGCGCCATCGGGCTGCCGATCGTGGCGATGGTAGCCTTTGGCGGCGACCAGGAAAAGATGACCGAAACGCTTGTCGGTGCACCCGAAACGGTGAGCGAGCGTCCGGCGGACATGGCCAATCTGGACTCTATGATCGCCCGATCGGTCGCGCGGACCGGGACGCAGCCCAGCTTCGTTTCGATCGCGCATTGGGGCACCGCCGATTCCAGGGCATATCTCTATCACCTGCCCTCGGGCCGCGCGGTCGAGGCCAGCACGCATGTCTATGACATGGCGAGCGGGCGCTACCACGGGGTGAAGCCCGACCTCGGTACCAGGCCTTCGTTCGGCAGCACGGTCTATGCCTGGATGGGGCCGCTGCACTTCGGTCATTTCGCCGGGTTGCTCTCCAAGCTGATCTGGGTCTCGCTGGGTCTGGCGGCGAGCTATGTCACGCTCACCGGGCTCAGGCTGTGGGTCGAGCGCAGGCCCGATATGCCTTCGGGCCGGGTGCTCGGGGTCGCGATTCCGATGGTGGGCTATGGCGTTCCGATCGGCCTGACCGGCGCGGCGCTGGGCTTTCTGCTCAATTATCCCGCGGGCGATCCGGTGTCCGGCACCGCGTTCGGTTTCGTCTGGGGTTGCGCCTTCGCGGTGCTGCTGGCGGGCGTGCTGATCCGTCGTGGCGATGCGAGCGCAGTGTTCATGGCGGTGCTCGGGCTGGCGATGGTCGCGCTGCCGCTGGTGCGGCTGGCGACCGGCGGGCAGGGCTGGCCGGATCTGGTGGGGGCCGGCCACGCCGTGGTGGTGATGATCGATCTGATGCTGCTGGCGTGCGGAGTGTTTGCGCTCCATCGCTCGCGGCGCGGCGATGCCATCGGCAGATCGGCGCGCGGCGAGGGGCAGGCCTCGGCAGCGGTGCCAGCCGAATGAGCACGCTGTCGCTGTTTGCCGCCGCTACCGCCATCAGCCTGCTGGCGGTCATCTATCTGCTGTATACCGACACCAAGCGCATCCGCGTCTTCCGCCTCAACCGTGCCCGCGCCTTGCCCCGCTACCGGCGCGCTGGCTGGGCGCTCGCCTTTGCTCCCGGCGCGGCGCTGCTCGCCCTGGGCGAACTCAGCGCCTTTCTCGCCTGGTGCGGTGCGATCACCGTGCTGGCCTGGCTCGTCGTCGCACGCACACCAGCAGACAATCGCTGAGATTGCGCGCAGGTGGTTGCTAGCCTGCGGGCATCCGATCGAGCCTCATCTCGAAGAACTTCATCCATTTCGATCCGCCATCGACCGAAGCTTCGCCAGTTTCGATCCAGCGATCGCCTGTCACTTCGCTGCGATAGCGGATCAGCCGGCCCGGCACCGTGATTGTCCACACCAGCCGGTTCGGGGTCTCCAGCACGGCGGGGAATGTTCCGGCCTGACCTTCGCGCGTATAGCTGCGCATGGTGAACTCGCCGGGTTTGCCGCTGGCGCTGAGCACGGCAAACGCTTCGAACACAGTCACGCCTGCATTGGCGGGATCGCTCCCGGTGCCCTCGATGGTGATGATGTTGCCATCGAGCCTCGAGGTGATCCGCTCGTGTTGGCGAAATTCCATGCGGCCTTGCCCCATGTCGACCCACCCTTCACCGGTCCATTCGCCCACCAGATAATTCAGCGGAGCGGCGGCATCCCTTGCATGCGTCGGCATGGTTGTTGCCAGGACTGCCAGCAGCGCGGCCGCCATGACCGTCATGGCTCGTTTAAGGTGTTTGATCGTAATCATTTTTCTGCTCCATCGCCAATACCCGTGTTTGACGCCAAGAATAGGAAGGCATTATGCTGCAGACTTGATCAAATCGGACATGCCTGTGCGCTACGAGGAATTTCCACCCGATCCGCCGCTGGCCCCCTTTGTCGAGGCCTTTTGGCAATTTTCGCTCGATCCGTCAGACCCTGACCGGATTGTCCACACCATCGTGCCCGACGGATCCGTCTCGCTGGCAGCGAGCTTCTGGAGCGGCAGGCTGGTTGGCGTCGAACTGGTCGGCGCCGCGGAGATCGCGCAGACGGTGCAGCTTGTCCAAGGGATGACGGTGGTCGGCGCGCGGCTGCGCCCCGGGGCATCACTGACGCTGATCGGCATCGCCCCGCTCCAGATCGCCGGCACCATGCAATCGCTGCCGCAGAGCCACTGGGCCTTTGCAGCCTTTGAGCGGGGGCTGGAAGGCCTCACCGCCGCGCTCGAGGCGCGGATCGGTGATTTGTCGCCACCGGATGCCGTCATCGCTGCTGCCGCCGAGGCGATGGACGCGGGACGTCCGGTGGCTGCGGTCGCAGCCGCACTGGGGCTCAGCCCGCGCCAACTGCAGCGCCGCTTCCTGGCCGCCACCGGTCTGGCGCCCAAGGCCTGGCAACGCGTTCGTCGTCAGCGGTTCGCTTGGATAAACCATGTCACTGGCGATGCCACCAATCTCACCCAGGCGGCGTACAGTGCCGGCTTTGCCGACAGCGCGCATTTCAGCCGCGAGACGCGGCGGAGCTTCCACCTTTCGGCGGGAGAGGTCGCCGCCTATCTTGCCACCATCGATCACGGCCCCCTGCAAACCCCGTCGGGTCGATGAGCGACAGGCAGGCGCTTACAAAGCCACGTGCGCCTCAGTCGGTCACGTCATCCAGCGTGAAATAGCCCTGTTTGAGCGCCTTGAGCACCAGCTGCGCGCGGTTGGCGACGGCGAGGCGGCGGCGGGCGTCGGTGAGATATTCGCTCACGGTCTGGTCGGATATCCCCAGTACGCTGGCGATTTCCCAGCTGGTCATGCCGCGCGCGACCAGCTTGATGCAGTCGACCTGGCGCGGGGACAACCGCTCGGCGAGGTCAGCTGCGGCGTCGGGATGGTGCGATTGCCACAGGCTGCGCGCCTGCTGACCGGCCGCCGTGCCCAGCAGGATCGCCACCATGAACAGGCGAGCGGGCAGCGGGCCATTGTCGGGGATCACGAAATGGGCGGACACCGTGGGCATGTCGGGCATGTGGCTCGCCACGGTGCAGCCCGAAGCCAGCCCCAGCTTGCGCGATTCTTCCAGATATTCGCGCTGGATGCGGGTGAGCGGGATAATCGATTCGAGGTCGGTCCAGCGGATCGCGCCCCCCCGGCGCTGGCAGGCGGCCAGGATCGGGCTCGACAGGCCATAGTCGCGGCGGTTGAACAGGTCCTTCCACGCCTGGGGATAGTTGCTCAGCACGTCGGGCCGCATCAGCCCGGACTGAACATGGACATGACGCGCGATGGCCGCATATCCGAAGCCCAGCGTGCGCGCGTGTTCCACGGTCACCCGCAGCACATCATCCAGCGTGGAAGCTGACTCGATCGCCCCCCAGGCGTGCTCGACATGATCCATATCCGGCATAGACTGTTCCGGCGCACCTTCGATAAAGTGATGGGTTCGGCGACAAAATGATGGGTGTGGCGATAAAATGATGGGTGTGGCGAAGGCGCGAGGGCCCCGCCGGCAGAATGGTCAATGGTTTGCAAACCATTGAGAGCAAACTATTTGCTCGCTGCTCAACAGGCAATGATTATACGGTTACATTGGTCCGGAACGGAGTCATCTCCCGGGTGTGGCCGGGGTTAAGGGGGGTGCCGGGGGTAGCCGGGGAGGCTCAGGCGCCCGGCACGCCCAGCGCGGCTGCTGCCTCGCGCACGCGGCGCTGATCGGCCGCCTTGTTCTTCAACGCTGCAGTCGCGTCGCGCAGAGCGGTCTGCGCCTTGCCGGTCTCGCCCAGCTGCATCCGGCTGCGCAGCAGCATGATCCAGCCATCGGTGTCACCCGGCTCGCGCTTGAGCCGGTCGGCAAGGCCATCTACCATCTGCGCGACCATCATGTCCTGCTGGCCCTGGGGCAGCGCGGCGGCAGCAGCCATCTGGTCGGGGCTGGGGCCGGGGATGCCGGCAGTGGCGGCCTGCGCGCCATCGGTCCGGAACCCGCCGCTGGCGGGCGCGAACTTCGCCGATGCGAGCCGCTTTTCCACCTCGATGCCGCGCTCCTTGCCGACGTTGCGGATCACGTCGCGAATGTCCTTGGCATAAGGCGCATCGGCGGGGGTTTCGGCGAGCAGGCCGAACCAGTCCTCGATCGCCTCGGCATGCTTGCCATCGATGTCCTTGGCCGCGGCGAGGAAATAGCGCGCGCGCGCATCCTTGGGGTCGATCTCGACAGCGCGCTTGAACGCGGCGCGGGCATCCGGGCTGATCGCCTCGTCCTTGCTCGCCATCACCAGCGCTTCGCCCAGCATCGAATGATATTCCGAATTGCCCGGTGCGAGCTGGATCGCGCGGCGCATGGCCGTGGCGGATTCGGCAAAGCGCCCGGTTTCGAAATAGCTCCAGCCCAGCATCCGCCAGCCCTCGGCATCACCGGGATTGTCCTGCAGCCGCGCTTCCAGCCCGGCGATCACCTCGTCGACCGAGGCGGGCTCGCCATTGGCCCCGACCGGCGCTGTCGGCGCTGCGGCACTCGGAGCCTGATCGGTATAGAGCTTGTAGCCCACCGCACCCGCCGCGATCAGCGCCGCGCACAGCAAAGCGATGCGCGCCGCGCCGAATCCGCCTTGCGGGCCTTCCACCGCAGCAGCCTGTGCAGGCAGCGGGGCCGGGGTTTGCTGGGTGCTCTCGGTCATCAGGGTGTCTCTTTGTCCGCGTGTCAGGCCATCATGCTAGCCGATCGGCCACAATTTCCAATTTCTAAGTGGTAAAGATCACATTCTTTGCTAGAAATATGGCCATAGGGTTCGCAACCGAATTTTGGGCAAGTTCTTGCGGCTGCGGAGCATTCTGGCGTTCGCCGTACCGATCGGGGAGATATCGGGCGGTGCAATGTCGGGCTGGTCTGCCTTAGCCATGCAAGCGTGGACGCTCGCGCGTCCGCAAATGGGGGACGCGAACCTGTGAGCGAGATTTTCCGCGTTGCGATCATCGGGTCAGGCCCGGCGGGCAAGAGCGCTGCCGGACGCGCCGCGAGCCTCGGGATGAGCCACATCCTGCTCGAAAAGACCGATCACCTCTCTGATACGATCTACAAATACCAGAAGGGCAAGCACGTGATGGCGACGCCATCGCAGCTGGTGTTGCGCTCCGACCAGGAGTTCGAGGCGGGCAAGCGCGAGGCGATCCTGGAAAAGTGGAACGCGCGCACCAGGGAACTGGGCGTCAACGTCAAGTTCAACGCTGAGGCCAAGGCGATCCGAGGAACCGGGCCTGCGATCGAGGGCAGCGTGCATGTCATCGAACAGCGCGGCCGCGATGGATCGATCACCAAGAAGGAAATCCAGCGCTACGCCCCTCCCTACGAGATCGTGCTGACCAACGGCGAGACAATCATGGCGGAAAACGTCGTGTTCGCTATCGGCACCCAGGGCAACCCCAACCGCATGCGCTGCCCGGGCGGCGATCTGCCGCATGTGCAGTATCAGCTCGACGATCCCACCGAATATGTCGACGAGCACATCGTCGTGATCGGCGCGGGCGATGCGGGAATCGAGAATGCGCGCGGTCTTGCCGAGGATTCGGCGCAGGGCAATGTCGTCACCATCGTCAGCCGCGGCCCCGAGGCACCCAGCCCCAAGGAGAGCTTCCCGACTGCAAAGGAGGCCAATGCGCTGGCGCTGCTGGGCGATCGCAATGCCGGCAAGCTCAACATCCGGTTCGAGACCGACACCGCCAGTGTCGAGCCGGGCTGGATCACCTTCAGCACCCGCGACGGCGAGGAACGGGTGCGCTGCGACCGGATCATCGCGCGTATTGGCTCCGCCCCTCCGCGCGCGTTTATCGAGGAGTGCGGCATCGCGTTCACCAGCGCCGACCGCCTTGCCTTCCCGCAATTGTCGCCGGTGTTCGAATCGACCGCGCCGGGAATCTTCGTCATCGGCGCGCTGGCAGGCTATCCGCTGATCAAGCATTGCATGAACCAGGGCTATGACGTCATCGAGTTCATCAACGGCAACACCGAGCTGAAACCCGCCGACGAGCCGATCCTCGAAGCCAAGTTCCGCGACCTTCCGGGCCGCAAGTCGGTGGCCGAATGGCTCGACCTTCTGCGCGAGAACGTGACGATCCTCAACGGCATGAACCCGCTGCAGATGCGCGAGTTCATGCTCGATTCCGATGCGAAATTCTATCGCAAGGGCGACGTGATCTTCGAACGCTCGGCGCCTGGATCCTCGCTGTTCGCGATCGCGCAAGGTTCGGTCGCGGTGCAGATCGACCCCAACGACACATCGAAGACCGTGCCGATCGGGCAGGGATCGATCTTCGGCGAGGTCGGGCTGATCTCGGGGCGCCGTCGCGGCGCGACCGTGATCGCCGCCGAGGACACGATCTGCGTCGAGATATCGCGCAATGCGGCGCTCAAGCTGCAAAGCCAGGTGCCCACCGCCAAGAAGGCGATCGAGCGCATCTCGACCGAGCGGCTACTGTTGCAGATGTTCGGATCGGGCCTCAAGCCCGACGATATCGCCGAGGTGGTGCAGACCAGCAAGATCCGCCAGATCAAGCCCGGCGAGGCGATCCTCAAGGAAGGCGACGAGGGCAACGAGATCTATGTGATCCGCGTCGGATCGATGATCGTCGAGAAGGAAATCGGCGGCAAGCCGGTGTTCCTGTCGTACCTTCCCGCAGGTTCGTATGTCGGCGAAATGGCGCTGATCGCGGGGGGCAGGCGCACCGCGACGGTCAAGGCGGCGATCAAGTCCGAGGTCATCCAGATCGATGGCGATGCGTTCAAGAAGGTGCTCGAGGCGCATCCCGAACTGCTCAAGCGCGCCAAGCGCGACATGGCCAGCCGCCAGGATATCAACGCGTTCATCGAGGCGAAAAAGGACAGCTTCTCGGGCGTGGTCGACATGTATTCGGGCGTCGCCAACTTCCTTGTCGAAAACGGCATCGGCGAGGCGACCGACGTGCTGCTCATCGACGAGACGCTGTGCGTCGGCTGCGACAATTGCGAAAAGGCATGCGCCGACAGCCATGACGGGCTCTCGCGGCTCGATCGCGAGGCGGGGCGCTCCTATGCGCACCTCCACGTTCCGACCAGCTGCCGCCACTGCGAGCATCCGCATTGCATGGCCGATTGCCCGCCCAACGCGATCAACCGCGGCCCCGATGGCGAGGTCTATATCAATGACACCTGCATCGGCTGCGGCAACTGCCAGCGCAACTGCCCTTACGGCGTGATCCGCATGGACAAGGTGCCGCCCAAGAAGCCCAGCCTGCTGTCGTGGCTGTTCTTCGGCTTTGGCCCCGGGCCTGGCGAACCGAGCAAGAAATGGGCGTATGCCAACAGCGATCCCGGCGTCGAAAAGCCCAAAAAGGCGATCAAGTGCGACATGTGCGCCGGCATCGAAGGGGGGCCGAGCTGCGTGCGCGCCTGCCCGACGGGGGCAGCGATCCGCGTCGCGCCCGACGAGTTCCTGACCGTCGCCCGGCTCGAGCAGGAGGAGGCTTAAGCCATGGCCACCCAAGCACAGCCTGCCGCGCCTGCGGTCCGCAAGAAGACCACAGGCCGTCAGCGCAATTCAATGCACGACGGGTTCCTTCGGCATCGCAACTTCCGCTGGATGAAGATCGCCACGGTGCTCAGCATCACATGCCTTGTGAGCTATTTCCTGGTCGATGTGCAGCCGCGCCACAATGGCGGGTCCTGGTATGGGTACACGCTCGGCACCATCGGGGCGTTGCTGATCCTCTGGCTGACCTGCCTTGGCTTGCGCAAGCGCGCGATCACGCCCGGGGGCTGGTCGCTGAAAGCCTGGACCAGCGCGCATGTGTATCTGGGCTTGAGCCTGATCGTCATTGGAACGCTGCACACCGGCTTCCAGCTTGGCTGGAACGTGCACACGCTGGCATGGTCGCTGATGATGATCGTGATCATTTCGGGGATCGTCGGCATCTATTTCTATGCGACGCTGCCCGACAATCTGTCGAACAACCGCGCCGACAACGACGGCGCGGTGACCGAGCGGATGATGATCGAGCAGTTGCGATCGCTCGACCGGCAGCTGCACGATGCAGCCCAGCCGCTCGATCCCGCGCAGGCGGCGCTGGTGCAGGCCTCGCTTGAGCAGGATCCGTTCGACGGCAATTTCTTCCAGCGCATCGGCAACAGCTATGGCGGCTGCGAGACCCGCGCGGCGATCGCCGAACTGCGCCGGATGCGCGCCTATCAGCCCAGGATGGGCGACGACCCGCTCGACAAGGTCGACGGGCTCTTGCAGCGCAAGGAATCGACGCTGGCACGGCTGCGCAAGCACCTTCAGATCAAGTCGATGCTGCAGGTGTGGCTGTTCGTGCATGTGCCGATGACCTTCGCGCTGCTCGCCGCGCTGTCGGCGCATATTTTCAGCGTGTTTTTCTATTGGTGATCGAAAGGTCCGGGGCAGGGGCCTGGCGGGCGGGTTTGTGACGGTTTTGGGGGCAGTTGAATGATGTTTATCGTCCGCCAGGTTGCCTTGAAGGCAGACGGCAGCGAGATTGTCCGCCAGACCGAGGTCGAAGGCGGCGAGATCTACATCGGTCGCAACGCCAGCAACGGCGTCCACCTGCCCGATCTGGCGGTGAACCCGGTACACGCGCGCATGGAACGGCGCGGCGGCGATCTGTTGGTCACCGCCCAGTCGCAGCAGCCGTTCGATGTCGATGGCCGTAGCGTCGAAAGTGCGACAATCGATATCGCGCGCGGTGCGGAGTTGCGCTTTGGCGGCCACATCATCGCGGTCGGCGTGGAAGGCGATGCGATCACGCTCACCATCCGCAGGGTCGAGGCGGTATCGGACAGCGCCGAGGACAAGGACGAGAGCGCGATCTATTCGCTCAAGGGGCTGCTGCCGGGCAAAAGGATGAGCGCCTGGGGCTTTGCGCTGCTGATCCTGATCGCCTGCCTTGCCTGGCCGATCTACACCTGGTCGAGCTACAAGGACCTGGCGTACAAGGAAAAGGTATCGCGCCCCGATGGCTTCCACGCCGACGGCCTGTGGTCATCGGGCAAGCTCAGCCTCGCGCACAAGACGCTCAAGGACGACTGCCAGTCGTGCCATGTCGATGCCTTTGTGTCCGTCCGAGACAATGCCTGCATGACCTGCCACGAAAAGGACGCAGGGCCGCATGCGCCGATGACGCGGCAGCTCACCGCGCGCGGCGACCCCACCGGATTTGCCGCCTTCACCCGATTCGTTGCGGCCAGTTTCAACAAACCTGCAGGACGCTGTGTCGAATGTCACACCGAGCATGAGGGGGCAGGTGCTATGCAGCCCACTCAGCAGCGATTCTGTGCTGAATGCCACGACGGGATGGACACGCGCTTGACCAACACCAAGCTCGATAACGCCGCCGATTTCGGCACCGCGCATCCGCAGTTCCAGCCTGCGGTGCTGTTGCGTCCGCTCGTCGGCGACGATGCCAAGGCGCCGCGCAAGCGCATATCGCTCGACCGCAAGCCGCGCGAGAACAACGGCCTGAAATTCCCGCACGACATGCACCTGAACAAGACCGGCGGCGTGGCCCAGATGGGGCGGCGGCTGGCGGGCAAATATGGCTTTGGCGATGCACTCGAATGCTCCGATTGCCATGAGGCGGACAAGAACAATGTCGGCTTTGTAGCAGTGGACATGGAGAAGAGCTGTGCGATGTGCCACAGCCTGGCCTTCGACAAGATCGGCAACACCTTCCGCACGCTGCGCCATGGCCAGCCCGAACAGGTCAAGGCCGATCTGCGCGCCTTCTATCGTTCGACCGCGCCGACCCGGCCGATCAACCTGGGCAGCCTGGCGCGCCAGCGGCCAGGCGTCGTCAATTCCAGGCGCACCGCCGCCGATTATGCGCGGGCGGTCAACTTCCGCGGTGGCCGTGCCGATCAGGCGATCCGCCAAGTCTTCAGCCGCGGCGGCGCGTGCTATGACTGCCATGTCGTGGTGCCGCCGTCCTCTTCGGGCGGGATGGACTACCGGATCGCACCGGTCGCGCAGACCAGCCGCTATCTCAACAAGGGCTGGTTCACGCACGATGCGCACGACAAGGAAGAGTGCACCAGCTGCCACCTTGCCGAAAAATCGAGCCAGGCGTCGGACCTGCTGCTGCCGGGGATCAAGGATTGCCGCACCTGCCACGTGGGTGAAACCGGCGAGTCGCTGATCAAGGTCAAGAAACCTGTCGAATCCACCTGTGCAATGTGCCACGATTACCACGCCGACAAGGGGGCCCCATGGCTGCTTCGCGAGCAAGACAAGAAGAAAAAGCGGCCAGAGATCACGGCGGCACTGGCGCATCCCGCAGCGGTCAGCGCCCGTCTCCGACAATCGCGCATGATGCCCAACTAACCCAGGCCCGAGGACCTTCACGTCGAATGCTGATTGCCCAGATCACCGATATCCATCTGGGCTTCGATCCGGACAATCCTGCCGAGTTCAATCGCAAGCGGCTGGATCAGGTCATCGGGATGCTGTGCGATCTCGATCCGCAGCCTGACATGCTGCTGGCCACCGGCGATCTGATCGACCGCGGCGACGAGGACAGCTATCGCAGGCTCAAGAACGCGCTCTCGGTCTGCCCGTTTCCGGTGCACATGTGCCTGGGCAACCATGACCAGCGCGACACCTTCGCCGCGCAGTTCCCCGATGTGCCGATGGTTGACGGCTTCGTGCAATATGAGGTCGAGGCCGGCCCGATCCGCCTGCTGGTGCTCGATACGCTTGAAGAAGGGCGCCATGGCGGTGCCTATTGCGAGGTGCGCGCAGGCTGGCTGCGCGATCGGCTCGCCGAACAGACCGACCGCCCGACACTGATCGTCCAGCACCACCCGCCGATCGAGGTGGGGATCGAATGGATGAACACCCATCCCGAAGAGCCCTGGGTAGAGCGGCTGCGCAGCTGCTTTGCGGGGCATTCCAACATCATCGGCATGGTGTGCGGCCATGTCCACCGCGCGATCGTCAGCAGCTGGAGCGGCTTTCCGGTCGCGATCTGCCCGTCGAGCGCGCCGCAGGTCGCGCTCGAACTGGCGCCGATCGACCCCGACACGCCCGATGGCCGCAACATGATCATCGCCGACCCGCCCGCCTTTGCGCTGCACTGGTGGAACGGGCGCGAGCTGATCACGCATTACGAGACTGCCGACGATCATGTGATGCTCGCGCGCTATGACGAGAAGATGCAGCCGCTGGTGCGCAGCCTGCTGGCCGAGCGCCCGGTCTAGTCGCACGCGGCTGGTCGCCTGCCGCTGGCATTTCACTATCGGACATGCCAACACGCTCCATCGGCATGGGGCGCGCAAGGCTTGCGTCTGCCCCTTGCGACCAAACCCGCGCGGCCCGGATCGGCTGCGGCGCGGCCAGGAACAAAGGGAACGACATGGTGAAGACAGTTCTGCTGATGGCAGTATCGGCACTTGCAATGGGTGTGGCAGCCCCCGCGATGGCGCAGCAGGCGGCGCCTGCCTCGGCGGACGCGCAGGCCAAGCTTATCTATCAGGATTGGACCGGGCCGTACGAAGGCGTTCCGCCCTGGGACAAGGTCAGCACCGAAGCGTTTCCGATGGCGATCCAGGCGGCGATGGACGAGTTGAAGGCCGAGTTCGAAGCAATTGCGACCGACAGCGCCGAGCCCAGCTTCCAGAACACCAACCTCGCGCTCGAGATGACCGGCGAAAAGATGGACCGGGTGTTCGCGATGTGGGGCGTCTATACCAGCAACCTCGCCGACAAGCAGGTCCGCGCGATGCAGGCCGAATGGGCGCCCAAGATCAGCAAGTTCTACAACCAGCTGACGCTCGACCCGCGTATCCTGGGGCGTATCAAGTCGGTCTATGATCGCCGCGAAACGCTGGGCCTCAACGCCCAGCAGAAGCGGCTGGTCGAGCGCGATTATGACGGTCTGGTGCGTGGTGGCGCGCTGCTCGACGATGCCGCCAAGGCCCAGCTGATCACGGTCAACGGCCAGCTTGCCGGACTCTATTCCACCTTCAACGAAAAGCTGCAGGCGGATGAGGAAAAGTACCTCGTGGTCACCGATCAGGCCGAGCTTGCCGGGCTGCCCGACAGTTTCGTCGCCTCGCTCAAGTCCGCGGCGCAAGAGCGCAAGGTCGATGGCTGGGTGCTGGTCAACACCCGCTCGGTGATGCAGCCGGTGCTCGAGAACGCCACCAACCGTGCGCTGCGCGAGAAGGTGTACCGCTCCTACGTCATGCGCGGCGACAACAACGACGCCAACGATACCAACGCCACGATCGCGCAGATCCTCAAGCTGCGCCAGCAGCGCGCCGAATTGCTCGGCTTCAAGACGCACGCGCATCTGCGGATGGACGATACCATGGCCAAGGATCCGGCGCGCGCGATGGACCTGATGATGAAGGTCTGGCCCGCTGCGGTCGCCCGGGTGAAGCAGGAGGTCGCCGACATGCAGGCGGTGGCTGATGCCGAAGGCGCCGGCCTCAAGATTGAGCCCTGGGACTATCGCTTCTACTCGGAGAAGGTCCGCAAGGCGAAGTACGATCTCGACCAGAACGAGATCAAGCCCTACTTCCAGCTGACCAAGATGATCCAGGGCATGTTCGATGCCGCGGGCAAATTGTATGATCTGGAGTTCAAGGAAAACACCGGCGAGGTTCCGGTATTCCACCCCGATGTCACCACCTATGTGGTCACCAACAAGCTGACCGGTGAAAATGTCGGGCTGTTCTACATGGATGCCTATGCGCGCACCGGCAAGCGTTCGGGTGCCTGGGCGACATCGTATCGCGCGCAGCAGCGGCTGGGCGGGGACCGCAACGTGCTCGCATCGAACAACAACAACTTCGTCAAGCCGGCGTCGGGCGAGCCTGCGCTGATCAGCCTCGACGATGCATCGACGCTGTTCCACGAATTCGGACATGCGCTGCATTCGCTGCTCACCGACATCGAATATCCGGGCCTGCGTGGCACGCCGCGTGATTTCGTCGAGTATCCCAGCCAGGTCAACGAGAACTGGCTGCTGACGCCGTATATCCTCGAGAACTATGCCACGCACTACAAGACCGGCAAGGCGATCCCCGCCGAACTGGTCAAGAAGATCAACGCCAGCGAGACCTTCAACCAGGGCTTTTCCACGGTCGAGTATCTGGCATCGGCGATCGTCGACATGAAGCTGCACTTCCGCACCGATCCGGTCGCCGATCCGCGCGCGTTCGAGAAGGCGACGCTGGACGAAATCGGCATGCCGTCGGAACTGGTGATGCGGCACCGCCTGCCGCAATTCGGCCACCTGTTCTCGTCGGACAGCTATTCGGCAGGTTATTACAGCTATCTTTGGTCCGAGACGATGGATGCCGATACCTGGGCGGCGTTCGAGGAATCGGGCGATGTGTGGAACCGCGAGATCGCGGACCGCTTCCGCAAGACCCTGCTGTCGACCGGCAACGAGACCGAACGGGTCGAGGCGTATCGTGCCTTCCGTGGCCGTGATCCGGACGTCAACGCGCTGCTCAAGCGGCGCGGTTTCCCGGTCACCACCGCTGCGGCATCTGCCCCCGTGGCGGCGGATCGCGACTGACCTTGCGCTGAAGCGAGGGGTCCGGCGCCGAGCAGCATGCCGGACCCCTTGCAGCGCACCTGTGCAGCAACTGGCTTGCCGCTGCGCGGACGCGGGCCTATCTACCCCGACATGACCACCACAGCCACCACCCTCGACCTGATCGGCAACACCCCGCTCGTTCGTCTTGCCGGCCCCAGCGAGGCCGCAGGCTGCGACATTTTCGGCAAATGCGAATATGCCAATCCCGGCGCTTCGGTAAAGGACCGCGCCGCGCTGTACATCGTGCGCGATGCAGAAGAGCGCGGCACATTGCTGCCCGGCGGCACGATCGTCGAAGGGACGGCGGGCAACACCGGCATCGGCATTGCGCTGGTGGCCAACGCAAAGGGCTACAAGACCATCATCGTCATGCCCGAGACCCAGTCCAAGGAAAAGATGGACACCTTGCGCGCGCTGGGGGCCGAGCTGGTTCTGGTGCCGGCCGCGCCCTATTCCAACCCCGGTCATTTCGTCCACACCTCGCGCCGTCTGGCCGAGGAAACGCCGGGCGCGGTGTGGGCGCAGCAGTTCGACAATATCGCCAACCGCCGCGCGCATATCGAGGGAACGGCAGAAGAAATCTGGGCGCAGATGGAAGGCCGCATCGACGGTTTCACCTGCGCGGCGGGCACCGGCGGCACGATCGCGGGCGTCGGCATGGGGCTCAAGGCCAAGGACGAGAAGGTGACCATCGCGCTCACCGATCCGCACGGCGCGGCGCTGTTCAATTATTACGCCAACGGCGAGCTCAAGGCCGAAGGTTCTTCGGTCGCAGAAGGCATCGGACAGGGCCGCATCACCGGCAACCTCGAAGATGCGCCGATCGACACCCAGTTCCGCATTTCGGACGAAGTCGGGCTGTACTGGGTGCAGCGGCTGCTCAAGGAAGAGGGGCTGTGCCTGGGGCTGTCGTCGGGGATCAATGTCGCAGGCGCGGTGGAACTTGGGCGGACGCTCGGGCCCGGATCGCGTGTTGTCACGATCCTGTGCGACACCGGCTTTCGCTATCTGTCGACGCTGTATAATCCCGAGTGGCTGCGCGCCAAGGGATTGCCGGTCTTCCCCTGGCTCGCGGATTGACCTATATTGCCCCGCATGGTCGCTGAAAAAGCCCGCAACATTGCACGTACCCCGGGGGGCAACCCCATCATGCACCGCCTGCAGATCGGCATTGCCGGAATCTTCGCGGTGCTGGTGATGGTCGCGCTCGCCGACATGCTGCTCCAGCGCGCAGGCGGCGAGGTTGCCGTCGAGGATGTCGCCGCGACCCCGCCGGGCACGCTTGAATCGGCCGCACCGCCTGTGGTGCAGGCGCCCGCCGCCAGCGAACCCTTGGTCGATCTGGGCGTGGTCCCCGATCTGCCCGCAGAGGGCGCGCAGCACAGCGTTGGCGGCCAGACCCCGGTGGTCGGCGAATTGCAGCCCAATCCCCAGTCCGGCACCGCGCCCGCACCCCAGCCGTGATCGCTCGCGCGCTCGCTGCATCCGCAGTCCTTGCGGTGGCGAGCGGCTGTTCGGCAGCCCCGGGCGGCGATGCCGACAATCCGCGCACCGCCGAACGAACGGCGGCGCTCGTTCCCGATGCGCCCAGGATGCGGGTCGTGCTGATGAGCAGCCTGCCGCTTGTCCATGGCGATGGCGTCGACATGCAGGCCATGCTCGCCGGGCAGAGCAGGCCGCACCCGCTGCACGATGCCCTCAAATCTGCGCACGATCTGGTGGTCGCCGATGCGCTGGACGACCAGACGCTGGAAAAGGCGGACCTCGTCGTGCTGGTGCAGCCGCGCGCCCTGCCGCCCGAAGCGCTGGTGGCGCTCGATGGCTATGTCCGCGGGGGTGGCAGGCTGTTGCTGTTTGCCGATCCGCTGCTGGAATGGCCCGGTGGCCAGGGCCTTGCCGATCCGCTGGGGCCGCAGCGCACCAGCCTGATCTCGCCGCTGCTCAGACACTGGGGGCTTGGCCTCGTCGACCTCGAAACCGAATCGGTTCGGTTGCAGCCCTCTGGGGCCGTTCTGGTGCATCCGGGGATTTTTGAGGTTTTGCCGGGGAAAATTGGGGACGCCGCCTGCCGCATCGATGCGCAGGGTCATGTCGCGCGGTGCCGGCCGGGCGAGGGGCGGGCGATACTGGTTGCCGATGCCGACCTGCTCGACCCTCGCATGATCAGCGATTCTGCCGAGTCGGGAGTTTTCAACCGTCGCTTCGTTGCCGGGCTGATCAGCGAGGTGTTGGCCAAGGACACGTCATGACAAGCCGGTCTGCGGTACCTTCGGCTCGTCCCGAAATTGAAGTATTGCCCCGCAATATGCCGCGCTAACCCCAAAAAAACCCTTCCATCCCCAAATCGCCCCTGTTATGGATATCCTTAATCGGGGTTCAAACCATTTGTCATGTCTGACCGGCCTGCAGCGCTCGTGCGCGGTGGGGGGAGGCGGCTTTACCCAGTTCCGGCTCGCCGGGCGGGGTCATGCATGTCGGACAGGCAGAACAAGACCCCCGAAACGGTCAGGGAAGACGCAACGGCGCGGCACAAGGGGTTCGATTAACAAGTGGCGGAAATCAGTGCCTTTCTCGGTTCTGCACTGACGACCATCGACCCCAAGGGCCGGATGGCCATTCCGGCCAACTTTCGAAACCCCCTGATCTACGGCAGCAAGGGCGAGAGCGTCGCCGTGCTCAGCTTCAACGCCGAAGGCCAGTGCCTGCAGGGCTGCGGCACCGCCCGCCTCGATTCGCTGCTCGCCCAGATGCAGCACCGCGAGCAGCTCGCCAGCGAACAGGGCGAGGAGTTTCGCACCGAGCTGTTCGGCGGACCGCGTTTCAACACCACTTTCCGCATTACCTTCGACGGCAGCGGTCGCCTGATCCTGCCCAAGTTGCTCGTCGCGATGGCGCGGATCGACAAGCACGTCTTCTTCAGCGGCAACGGCACTGATTTCAGCATCTGGGGTGTCGAGCATCTGCTGGCGATGGATGACCCCCGCCTGGCCTCGCAGCAGTATATCGCAAGGTTCATGATGGACGAGCTGGGGGGCAAGGCCTGATGGCGCGCCGTGAAACCCCTTCGGTCGAGACCAATGATGCTCCGCACGTCCCCGTGCTGCTCGCCGAGGTGCTCGAAGGCCTCGCGATTGCGCCGGGCGAAGTGCATGTCGATGCGACCTTCGGCGCGGGCGGATACAGCCGTGCCATGCTGGCCGCTGGCGCGACCGTCCATGGTCTTGACCGCGATCCCGATGCGGTCCCGGCAGGCGAGGCGCTGATTGCCGAAAGCGATGGCAAATTCGCGTTCCATGCGGCGCGCTTCTCGCAGCTCGCACAGGTGCTGCGCGCCGCAGGGGTGACCCAGGTCGATGGCATCGTGTTCGATATCGGCGTGTCGTCGATGCAGCTCGATCAGGCAGGCCGCGGCTTTTCGTTCCAGTCGGATGGCCCGCTCGACATGCGCATGGGGCAGGATGGCCTGAGCGCTGCCGATTTCATCAATACCGCCGACGAGGCGGACATCGCCGACATACTCTATCTGTATGGCGAGGAACGCCAGTCGCGCCGCATCGCCCGCGCGATCGTGGCTGCGCGTCCGCTCGAGCGCACGCTCGAACTGGCCGCGGTCGTCCGCAAGGCGCTGGGCTACCGGCCCGGCGCGCCCAAGGATCCTGCGACCCGCACCTTCCAGGCGATCCGCATCCACGTGAACGGCGAGCTTGACGAGCTGCGCGAGGGGCTTGTCGCTGCCGAGGCGATGCTTGCGCCGGGCGGACGTCTTGCCGTGGTCAGCTTCCACAGCCTCGAAGACCGCATCGTCAAGCGCTTCCTGAAGCTGCGCAGCGGCAGCGAGGGCGCCGGCTCGCGTCACCTTCCCGATCTGTCCGGCCAGCGCCGGGCCCCCAGTTTCGAAAAACCCGCCAGGCCGACCCGGGCGGGCGAGGCCGAATGCGCGCGTAACCCCCGCGCGCGTTCGGCCACCTTGCGGGTCGCGGTGCGCAGCGAGGCTCCGGCCTGGGGCGCGCACGATGATGCGGAAAGGCGTGCGGCATGATCCTGGCAGTCAAGCGCCTCAAGACTATCGGCTGGATCGCGCTGATTTTCATCGTCGCGATCGCACTGTATCCGCTGTCGCTGAGCGTCGCGACGCTGCGCAGCGACCTGACCCGCACCGAGCGCGAGATCCTGCGCACGCGCGCCGAGCTGCGCTATCTGGAAACCGAGTTCGCCACCCGCGCCAGCCTCAGCCAGCTGGCGATGTGGAACGACCTGGAATATGGCTATGAGGCGCCCAGCGCCGCGCAGTATCTGGATGGCGAGCGCGAGCTGGCCAATCTGGGCGACGAGATGCGCGAGCTCGACAAGCCGGTGCGCGTGGCGGCCATGACGATCAAGCCGCAGGCCGAGCCCGCCGCGATCAAGCCGGCACAGCTTGCCGCCGCCACCGTCAAGACTCCCGAGCCGCTGTCGGTCTCGGCGAGCGTCGCGATCATCAGTCCGGCGCGCGCGGCGACCGCAGCGACGACATCTCCCAAGGCCGCGCTTGGCGAGCCAGGCAAGGCCGAGAGCCGGACCCAAGGCCGCCGCCTGCTCGATGACAGGCTGCTCGACCGGATCAACAAGCAGGCGGACGCCGAACTCAAGAAGACGGGGGGCCAATGACCGCGCTCGCATCCGGCAGCCACAGGGTTCGCCTGGCCAGCAAGCGGCAGCACATGACGCTGACCGCGCAGGTGCGGCTGGTCGCGGTGCTCGCCCTGTTCGGTATCGGCGTCGGTGCGATCCTGCTGCGGCTGACCTTTATCGGCGTCTTCGGCGAACAGGCGCAGGCCGCCACGCGCTCTGCCCTGGTCGATCCGGGCCGGGGCGATATCGTCGACCGCAACGGCGTACCGCTCGCGCGCACGATCGATGGTTATGCCGTCCGTGTGGTGCCCGAACGGCTGATCGGCGACCGCAAGGTGCTGGCGGGCAAGCTGGCGCAGATCTTCCCCGATACCAGCGAGCAGCGCTTCCTCGATCTGCTCAGCCGCAACAAGCCGACCTATCTGCGTCACCGCGCGGTGCCCGAAGAGGTCAACCGCGTCCACGCGCTGGGCGAGGTCGGGATCGAATTTCCGCGCGAGAAGGAACGCTTCTATCCGCAGCTGCAGCTGGCAGCGCACGTGCTGGGCTATGTCCACCCCGATGGCCATGGCGTCTCCGGCATGGAGCGCGCGCTGGATGCCGAGCTGATCGATCCCAAGAAGCGGCTGACGCCTTCGGCGCTGTCTGTCGATATCCGGGTGCAGGCCGCGCTCGAGGACGAGCTTGGCCGCGCGATGAAATCCTATGATGCCAAGGCGGCCGCTGGCGTCGTGCTCGACGTGGAGACCGGCGAGGTGATGGCGATGACCTCGCTGCCCAGCTTCAACCCCAACCAGTTCGACGCCAGCAGCGCGGCGTTCGAGGCCAATCAGGTCACCTATCGCTTCTTCGAGCTGGGATCGACCTTCAAGCCGCTCACCGTCGCCGCTGCGATCGATGCGGGCACGGTGACCAACCTGTCGCGCCGCTACGATGCCAGCCGCCCGCTCAAGGTCGCAGGCTTCCAGATCCGCGACTCGCACTCGTCAGGCCGCTGGCTCAACGTCCCCGAAACGCTGGTGCACAGCTCGAACATCGTCACCGCGCAGATCGCTGACGAGCTGGGCCCCGAGCGGCTGCAGGCAGTGATGCGCAAGCTGCACTTCGACCGGCCCGCACAGATCAACCTGCGCGAAACCGTCAAGCCATTGTGGCCCGCAAGCTGGGGTCGGCTGACCAACATGACCGTCAGCTATGGCCATGGCATCGCGGTGAGCCCGCTGCACCTGGCCAGCGCTTATGCCGCAATGGTCAATGGTGGGGTCTATCGGCCCGCAACGCTGATGAAGCTGAAACCAAGCGACGTGCCGCGCGGCGAGCGGGTGTTCAAGGCATCGACCAGCGCGCGGATGAACCAGCTGCTGCGCATGATCGTGCGCGATGGCACCGGTCGCAAGGCCGAGGCTCCCGGCTTTCGCGTCGGCGGCAAGACAGGCTCCGCTGAAAAACCGGGTGCTGGCGGCTACAAGCGCAGTTCGGTGGTCGCGACCTTCGCGGCCGTCTTCCCGATGGATGCGCCGCGCTTCGTGGTGCTGATCATGATCGACGAGCCCGCGGGCAACTCGGCCTCCTCGTTCCAGCGCACCGCCGGCTGGACGGCAGCGCCGGTGGTGGCGCGGCTGGTCCCGCGGATCGGTCCGATGCTCGGGATCATCCCCGATGACCGGCGCGATGTCGATGTCTCCGAACTGATGCCGCTGCTGTGGAAGGCGCCGGTCAGGGCCGGGGCAAAGGGCGGGGCGGACGACCCGGCATAGGCAATTATACAATCCGGTGCGCAGCAGGGGTCTTGCATCTGCGCGGGGCAGACATAGAGGAGGCAGGAATTTACAGGGTCGAACAAAGGGCACGGAAATGAATTTGGGTGAACTGGCTCCCGGCCTGTCGGATCAGGATGCCGCGCAGACAGTCACCGGATTTGCCATCGATCACCGCAAGGTTGCCCCGGGCACCGTGTTCGGCGCCTTTGCCGGTGCGCGCTTCAACGGTGAGGATTTTATCGCCGATGCGGTCGCCGCCGGCGCCGTTGCCATCGTCGCCGCGCCCGATGCGGTCGTCAACGGCGCGATCCACATCGCCGATGCCCAGCCGCGCCGCGCCTTCGCGCAAATCGCCGCGCGCTTCTTCACCCCCGTTCCCGCGCACGTCGCCGCCGTCACCGGCACCAACGGCAAGACCTCGACGGCCGAGATGACCCGCCAGCTGTGGCGGATGGCAGGGCACAACGCCGCATCGATCGGCACTCTGGGGGTGACCACTTCGGTCGACCAGACGTCCACCGGGCTCACCACCCCCGATATCGTCACTTTTCTGGGCAACATGTCCGGCCTCGCGCGCGAGGGCGTGACGCATGCGATCTTCGAGGCATCAAGCCACGGCCTGTCGCAATACCGCACCGAAGGCCTGCCGGTGCAGGTCGGCGCCTTCACCAATCTCAGCCGCGATCACCTCGATTATCATGGCACGATGGAGGCCTATTTCGAGGCCAAGATGCGACTGATCGATGAGGTCGTGGCCGACAATGGCAGCTTTGTCGTCTGGGCAGACGACGAATGGTCGGCACGCGTGATCGACCGGGCAAAGGCGCGCGGGCTCGACCTGTTCACCGTGGGCAGCGCGGGCGAGGGTATCCGCCTTGTCAGCCGCACCCCGACCCAGCTTGGCCAGCTCCTCGTGCTTTCGCATGATGGCAAGGAAATGAAGGTCAACTTGCCGCTGATCGGCGCCTATCAGGCTGCCAATGCTCTGGTCTCGGCAGGCATCGTCATCGCCGCCGGTGGCGACCCCAGGCAGGTGTTCGATCATATGGGCCGGTTGCAGCCGGTGCGCGGCCGGCTCGAGCGCGCGGTAATCACCCGCGCGGGCGCTCCGGTCTATGTCGATTATGCCCACACCCCAGACGGCCTGCAAGCCGCGATCGAGGCGCTGCGTCCGCATGTCAGCGGCCGGCTGATCACATTGTTCGGCGCAGGCGGAGACCGCGACACCGGCAAGCGCCCGCAAATGGGCAAGGTGGCCAGCGACCTGTCCGATGTGGTAATCGTCACCGACGACAATCCGCGGTCCGAGGACCCGGCCACCATCCGCACCGCGATCATGGCGGCAGCACCCAATGCAACCGAGATCGGCGGACGCCGCGAGGCGATTGCCGCAGCGGTGGCGATGGCGGGCGCCGACGATATCGTGCTGCTCGCGGGCAAGGGCCACGAGCAGGGCCAGATCGTGGGAGACCGCGTGCTTCCATTCGACGATGTTCAGGTTGCGCGGGAGTGCGCGGCATGATGAGCCTCTGGACCTCATCCGAAATCGCAGCGGCGACCGGCGGCACGGCATCTGCCGACTTTGCCGTCACCGGCGTGGCGTTCGACTCGCGCGAGATCGTGCCGGGTGACCTGTTCATCGCGATGCGCGGCGAGGCAACCGACGGGCACAAGTTCATCGACCGCGCGGTGGCGGCTGGCGCTGCTGGCGTGATTACCGAGCAGCCGATCGACCACCCCCACGTGCTGGTGGCCGATAGCGCCGCCGCGCTCACCGCTTTGGGCCGCGCCGCGCGTGACCGCAGCCAGGCCATGATCATCGGCGTCACCGGCTCTGCGGGCAAGACCGGCACCAAGGAGGCGCTGTTCCACGCGCTCGATCGGATGGCGCCGGGCAGCGCGCATCGCTCGGTCAAGAGTTACAACAACCATGTCGGCGTCCCGTTGAGCCTCGCCCGGATGCCGCGCGACGCGCGCTTCGGCGTGTTCGAGATGGGGATGAACCATGCAGGCGAGCTCGCCGAGCTGACCCGGATCGTCCGCCCGCACATCGCGATCATCACAACCATCGCGCCTGCACACATCGGCAATTTCGCCAATGGCGAGGAAGGCATCGCCGATGCCAAGGCCGAGATCTTCCAGGGGCTGGAGCCGGGCGGCACCGCCATCCTGCCGCATGACAACCGCCATTTCGCGCGCCTGCATGCCGCAGCCCGCGCTTGCACCGACACGATCATCCGCTTCGGCAGCCAGCCCGACAGCGAAGCGCGGCTGATCGACAGCATCGCCGCGATCGAAGGCGGATCGCTGGTCACCGCCCAGATCGGCGAGGCCCGGCTGTGCTTCCGCATCGCTGCCCCCGGCGAGCACTGGGTGATGAATGCGCTGGCAGTGATGGCCGCGATCGAGGCCGCGGGCGGCGACCTTGCCATCGCCGGCCTGGCGCTCGCCAACCTGCCCGGGCTTGCAGGTCGTGGCGAACGGCTGACGATTGCGACTCCCGATGGCGGCGAAGCGCTGCTGATCGATGAGGCGTACAACGCCAATCCGGCATCGATGGCCGCCACGCTCGCGCAATTGGCCAAGGAGCCCGCGCCGCGCCGCATCGCGGTGCTCGGCGCGATGAAGGAGATGGGGGAAACGTCGGATCATTATCACGCCGCGCTCGCCGCGCCGGTGATCGCGGCCGATATCGCCTCGGTCATTCTGGTCGGCGATGAAATGGCACCCCTTGCCGATGCGCTCAGCAATTCGCTTGAGTGGCACGGAACAATCGCGCATGTGCCCGCCGCCGACGCGGCGCTTGCAGCGCTGCGGGCACAACTGGCCGATGGCGATGCCGTGCTCGTCAAGGGGTCCAATTCCGTGGGGTTATCTGCGCTGGTGCGCGCGCTGGCACAGCCGCCAGCAGGCGGCGCTTTGGCGCAGAAGGGGGTTTGATGCTGTATCTTCTCGCGCAATATCTGGATTTCGAGGGGCCGCTGAACCTCATCCGCTATCTGAGCTTCCGCTCTGGGGCGGCAATCGTCACCGCGCTGCTGATCGGGCTGATCATCGGTCCGCGCTTCATCCTGATGCTGCGCATGCGCCAGGGCAAGGGCCAGCCGATCCGCACCGACGGGCCGCAGACCCACCTCGCCAAGCGCGGCACGCCGACCATGGGCGGGCTGATGATCCTCATTTCGCTCAGCATTTCGGTGTTGCTGTGGATGGACCTCAGTAACGTGTTCGTCTGGGCGTGCCTTGCCGTGACGCTGGGTTTCGGCCTGATCGGGTTTCTCGATGACTTCGACAAGGTGCGCAAGGCCAGCCACAAGGGCGTATCGGGCCGGGTGCGGCTGCTGGGCGAATTCATCATCGCAGGCGTTGCCAGCTGGATTATCCTGCGTGAGACCGGAACGCTGCTCTACGTGCCGTTCATCAACTACCCGCCGTTCGACCTTGGCCTGTTCTATATCCCCTTTGCCGCGTTCACGATTGTCGCGTTCGGCAATGCGGTGAACCTCACCGACGGGCTCGACGGACTCGCGACCTTCCCGGTGATCATCGCCAGCCTCACCTTCCTGCTGATCGTCTATATGGTCGGCAACGCCAAGTTCGCCGCGTATCTGGGCATCCCGCATGTTCCGGGCGCGGGCGAACTGGCGATCTATTGCGGGTGCATCATCGGCGCGTGCCTTGCCTTCCTGTGGTTCAACGCTCCGCCCGCTGCCGTGTTCATGGGTGACACCGGATCGCTGGCACTGGGCGGAGCACTGGGCGCGATCGCGGTCGCATCGCACCACGAGATCGTGCTGGGCATCGTCGGCGGACTGTTCGTGGTCGAAGCCATGTCGGTGATCATCCAGGTGTTCTTCTTCAAGCGCACCGGCAAGCGCGTGTTCCGCATGGCGCCGATCCATCACCATTTCGAGCAATTGGGCTGGCCTGAATCGACCGTGGTGATCCGCTTCTGGATCATCGCTCTGGTGCTGGCGCTCGCCGGTCTTGCGACGTTGAAGATTCGTTGATCGTCTCTCCCGCCTTTGCCGCGAAACGCTATTGCATCCTCGGGCTGGCACGCTCGGGTCTGGCGACGCTCGATGCGCTGATGGCATCGGGCGCGCAGTGCACCGTGTGGGACAATCGCGAGGAAGCGCGCGAGACCGCGATCGCCAACCATCCCGATGTGGTGATCGGCGATCCGATGGAAATCGACCTGGCAGGGTTCGACGGCCTGATCGTTTCGCCCGGCGTGCCGCTGAACCGACACCCGGTGGCAGATCGTGCCCGCGCCGCCGATGTCCCGATCATCGGCGATATCGAGCTGTTCGCGCTTGCCCGTACTAGCCTGCCGCCGCACCGCGTGGTCGGCATCACCGGGACCAATGGCAAGTCGACCACCACCGCGCTGATCCACCACATCCTGCGCGAGGCGGGGGTGCCGACGATCATGGGCGGCAATATCGGCCTGCCGATCCTGTCGCAGCCGCCGCTCTCGCCCAATGAGGCTGGCACCGGGGTCTATGTGCTCGAGCTGTCGAGCTATCAGATCGACCTGACCTTCAGCCTCGATTGCGATGTCGCGGTGCTGCTCAACATCACCCCCGACCATCTCGATCGCTATGACGGCTTTGCCGGATATTGCGCCGCCAAGGCGCGGCTGTTCAGCATGCAGAGCGACGCCCATGTCGCGGTGATCGCCACCGATGACGAGCCGACGCGCGCGATCGCCGCCACGCTGGCAGCGCCGCTCGAGGTGCATGCGAGCGACATCCCGGCAGGTGATCAGGCCGCCTGGCCCAGCCTGCAGGGGCCGCACAATGCGCAGAACATTGCCGTCGCGCTGGGCGTGGCTCATGCGCTCGGGCTCGACGAGGCGCAGACGCGCCGCTCGCTCGCCACCTATTCCAGCCTGCCGCACCGCATGGAGCGCGTCGCCGAGCATCGCGGCGTGGTGTATGTCAACGACAGCAAGGCGACCAACCCGGCCTCCACCGCGCCTGCGCTGGGCGCATTCGCACGGATCCACTGGATCGTCGGCGGTCTGCCCAAGGGTGACAGCCTCGATGAATGCGCCGAGCATTTCGGCCATGTCGTCCACGCCTACACCATCGGCGAGGCGGGTCCGGTGTTTGCCGATCAGCTCGAAAAGGTGATGCCGGTGACCCGCGCCGAAATGATGGCCAATGCCGTGCGCAGCGCGATGGACAATGCGGCAGCGGGTGACGTCGTTCTGCTTTCCCCGGCCTGCGCCTCGTTCGACCAGTTCCGCGATTTCGAAGCGCGTGGCGACTGCTTCCGCCAGATCGTCGACGCGTTGATCGCCCAGGATGTCAACCAGCACAAGGATGTCGCGCAATGAGCGATCTGGCTGCAACCGCTCCCGCTGCCGCACAGGCAGGCCCGCGCGCCTACAAGTTGCCGCGCAATCTCAGCCGCCGCCTGGGCCGCAGCGACCGCTCGCAGCTGGCGATCTGGTTCTGGGAACTCGACCGCGTGCTGCTGGCGCTGATCATGATGCTGATCGCCATCGGGCTGATCG
The DNA here is from genome assembly GCF_001713435.1 of Blastomonas sp. RAC04. Taxonomy (NCBI): domain Bacteria; kingdom Pseudomonadati; phylum Pseudomonadota; class Alphaproteobacteria; order Sphingomonadales; family Blastomonadaceae; genus Blastomonas; species Blastomonas sp. RAC04. The sequence continues at coordinate 2,275,683 of NZ_CP016460.1, read as the reverse complement.
CGGTGCAGGCGGCATCGCCCGCCAGCGCGCGGCGGCTCTCGACCGCGACCGAAACGCTGAGCCCGCTCTATTTCTTCTATCGGCAATTGGGCTGGGTCATCGTCAGCCTGGGCTTCATGTTCGTGGTCTCAATGCTGCCCAAGCGCGAGGCGCGGCGGCTGGCGATCATCATGGCGTGCATCTGCTTCGTGCTGCTGATGCTGGTGCCGATCATGGGCAACACGGTCAACGGCGCCAAGCGCTGGATCGGTTACGGCATCGGCATCCAGCCCTCGGAATTCCTCAAGCCTGCCTATGCGGTGACCATGGGCTGGATCATCTCGCTGAGGGTCAAGGACCCCAGCCTGCCGGTGCTCAAGCTCTCGGCGGCGATCACGTTGTGCATCGCCATGCTGCTGATGCGCCAGCCGGATCTCGGCCAGACGATCATGTTCATCGGCATCTGGTTCACGCTGATGCTGCTGGCCGGGCTGCCGATGCAGGTGGTCGCTGGCGGCGTCGGGCTGGGCGCGGTCGGCATGACCGCCGCCTATTTCTTCTATCCGGTCGCCACCCAGCGCATCAACGGCTGGCTGTTCGGCGCGGGCGAATATGACCATGTCATGTTCGCCCACAAGACGCTCACCGGCGGCGGGCTCATCGGCACCGGCCCAGGGCTGGGCACGCACAAGTTCAACCTGCCCGAGGCGCACACCGACTATATCTTCTCCGTCATCGGCGAGGAATTCGGCCTGCTCGCCTGCGCGGCGATCGCGCTCGTCTATTTCGCGATCATCGCGCGCATCTGCATGCGGCTGCTCGAGGAACGCGACCTGTTCACCATCATGGCCGTGGCTGGCCTCACCGCGCAGCTGGGCGGTCAGGCGTTCATCAACATCGCGGTGAACCTGCAACTGTTCCCCTCCAAGGGCATGACGCTGCCGTTTATCAGCTATGGCGGATCGTCGATGATCGCGCTGGGCATCGGCGCGGGATTGCTGTTGTCGCTGACCCGGCGTAACCCGTTCGAAGACCGCACTTTGCTCGGTCAGGACTGGAGCCGAGGATGAATGTATCGCGCCATTATGTGCTGGCCGCAGGCGGCACCGGCGGACACCTGATCCCCGCCTTTGCGCTCGCGCGCGAGTTGCAGCAGCGCGGGCACCACATCGCGCTGGTGACCGATGAGCGCGGCGCGAAAATTCCGGGGATCTTCGAAGGCGATCAGGTGCACATCCTGCCGCCGGGCCGGATCGCGGGCGGGCCTTTGGGCTGGCTCAAGGGCATGAAGGGCATCTGGGCGGGGCGCAATATGGCGCTCAACCTGTTCGAGACCTTCCAGCCGACCGCGGTCGTGGGCTTTGGCGGCTATCCTGCGCTGCCCACGTTGCTGGCGGCGCAGAAGGCCGGGATCCCCACAGTGATCCACGAGCAGAACGCGGTGCTGGGCCGGGTCAACCGCTTCATGGCGGGGCGGGTCAACGCGATCGCCACCGCCTACAAGCAGGTCGACCGGCTCAACCCCAAACATGCCGACCGCGTGCATGTCGTGGGCAATCCGGTGCGCGAAGAGGTGCTGGAACTGCGTGGGCAGAACTATCCGCCGCTGCTCGAGGACGGCGTGTTCCGCGTGCTCGTCACCGGCGGAAGCCAGGGCGCGCGAGTGCTCTCCGAAGTGGTGCCCGACGGCCTTGCGATGCTGCCGGTCAATCTGCGCCGCCGCCTGCAGGTCGTCCAGCAGTGCCGCGAAGAGGACATCGAAGGCGTTCGCGCCAAATATGCCGAGCATGGCATCCCGGCCGAACTCGCCACCTATATGAACGACCTGCCCGAGAAATTGGGCTGGTCGCACCTGTTCATCGGCCGCGCCGGCGCCTCGACGATTGCCGAACTGACTGCGGCGGGCAGGCCAGCAATCCTGGTGCCGCTGCCGATCGCCACCGACGACCACCAGACCGCCAATGCGCGCGAGATGGTCAAGGCCGGCGGTGCGCGCTCGATCCGGCAGGAGGCGTTCACGCCCAAGGAGCTGGCCAAGCAGATCCAGAAGATGGCGCTTGACCCGCACGCGCTCGAGAACGCCGCGCTGGCCGCGCACAAATGCGGCTATCCGCACGCGGTGCGTGATCTGGCCGATCTGGTGGAAAGTTTTGGCGGTGCGCCATTGGTCGATGTGATCCGGGTGGCGCCTGCCGCCAAGGGACACGCGATCGGCGGCGAAGCACTCGCACGCGATACGGAAAGAGCAGAAGCATGAAGGGCGTCGGAGTCGACATCGGGACCATCCATTTCATCGGCATCGGCGGCATCGGCATGTCCGGGATCGCCGAAGTGATGCACAATCTGGGCTACAAGGTTCAAGGGTCCGACATCGCCGAGGGCTATGTCATCGAGGGCCTGCGCAAGCGCGGCATCAAGGTGATGATCGGCCACAAGGCGGAGAACCTGGGCGATGCTGCCGTGGTGGTCACCTCCACTGCGATCAAGCGCGGCAATCCCGAGGTCGATCTTGCGCTGGAAACGCGCGTCCCCGTGGTGCGCCGCGCGGAAATGCTCGCCGAGCTGATGCGGCTGAAATCCACCGTCGCGGTGGCGGGCACGCACGGCAAGACCACGACCACCTCGATGATCGCGGCCATGCTCGATGCGGGCGGCATCGACCCCACGGTGATCAACGGCGGCATCATCAACAGCTACGGCTCGAATGCCCGCCTGGGTGCGAGCGAGTGGATGGTGGTCGAGGCTGATGAAAGCGATGGCAGCTTCCTGCGGCTCGACGGCACGATCGCGGTGGTCACCAACATCGATCCCGAACATCTCGACCATTACGGCAGCTTCGACGCGGTCAAGGATGCGTTCGTCGAGTTCGTGCAGAACGTGCCGTTCTATGGCGCGGCGATCCTGTGCCTCGATCACCCCGAGGTCCAGGCGATCCTGCCGCGGGTCAAGGACCGGCGGATCGTGACCTACGGTTTTTCCGCGCAGGCCGATATTCGCGGCGACAATGTCGTCTCGATTCCCGGCGGCAACCGCTTCGACGTCACCGTGCGCGAGCGCGATGGATCGACCCGGCAGATCTCGGGCATCGAAATGCCGATGCCGGGCCGCCACAATGTTCAGAATGCGATCGCCGCAATCGCGGTCGGCTTGCAGATGGGCATGCAGGACAGCGACATCATCACCGGTTTTGCCCAGTTCGGCGGGGTCAAGCGGCGCTTCACCAATGTCGGCATCGTGGACGGCGTGACGATCATCGACGATTACGGCCACCACCCGGTCGAAATTCGCGCGGTGTTGGCCGCCGCGCGTGAGGGCGTGCAGAACCGGATCATCGCGGTGGTCCAGCCGCACCGCTATTCGCGGCTGGGCGATCTGATGGACGAGTTCCAGCAGGCGTTCAACGATGCCGACATCGTCTATGTCGCGCCGGTCTATGCGGCGGGCGAGGACCCGGTCGAGGGCGTCAGCGCCGAAGCGCTGGCAAGCGGCCTCAAGGCACGCGGCCACCGCCAGGCCCGCACGATCAGTGGCCCCGAAGAGTTGGCCGATCTGCTGGCCGCCGAGGCGCAGGATGGCGACATGGTCATCTGCCTGGGCGCGGGCGACATCACCAAATGGGCGGCAGGGCTCGCCGACGCGATCAGTGCGCGGAGAGTGGCAGCATGAGCACGCCGTTCGACTGGATGATCGACATGCAAAAGCAGATGATCGATGCCCAGCGCCAGCAGATGCAGGCGGGGCAGAAGGCGCTCGAGGCGTGGAAGAAGTCCGTGGATGGTGCCTCGGCGATGCGCGATGCCGCGAATGCGCAGCAGCGCGCGGTGAAGAGCTGGCTGTCGATCTGGGGCGTTAAATGACGGCAGCCGCCGCCTCGATAGAAACAATGCCGGCAGTGGCAGGCAGGCTGACGGCGCATGCGCCGCTGGCTCCATTGCTGTGGTTCAAGACCGGGGGCGCGGCCGACTGGCTGTTCGAACCGAAGGATGCCGATGATCTGGCCGAGTTTCTGGCAGCTCTCGACCCTTCCATCCCCGTGATGGCTTTGGGGCTGGGATCGAACCTGATCGTGCGCGATGGCGGCGTGCCCGGTGTCGTCGTGCGGCTGGGCAAGGCGTTTGCGCAGGTTCAGCGCACCGGCGACCTGACGCTGCGCTGCGGGGCAGGGGCCTCGGGCATCCTCGTCTCCTCCACCGCGCGTGATGGTGGCATCGGCGGGCTTGAATTCCTGCGCTCGATCCCCGGCACCGTCGGAGGCTTCGTGCGGATGAACGGCGGCGCCTATGGGCGCGAGGTCAAGGACATCCTGATCGATTGCGACGTGGTGCTGCGCGATGGTTCGCGGCGCACGCTGGCGCTCGCCGACTTGCATTATACCTATCGCCATTCGGAGCTTCCCGAAGGCGCGATCGTGATCGGCGCGACCTTCACCGGATCGCGCGCCGAGCCTGCCGCGATCCAGGCCGAGATGGACCGCATCGCCGCCTCGCGCGAGGCCAGCCAGCCGCTGCGTAGCAAGACCGGCGGGTCGACCTTCAAGAACCCCGAAGGCCACAAGGCTTGGCAGCTGGTCGATCAGGCTGGGTGCCGTGGCTTGCAGATCGGCGGCGCGCAGGTGAGCGAGAAGCACACCAACTTCCTGATCAACACCGGCACCGCCACCAGCGCCGACATCGAAGCGCTGGGCGAGGAAGTGCGCTCCCGCGTGAAGGCGCAATCGGGCGTCGAGCTGGAATGGGAAATCCAGCGGATAGGGAGCCCCGTAGCATGACTCTCCCCAAGCTCCATATCGCCGTGCTGATGGGCGGCTGGTCGGCCGAACGCGAGGTGTCGCTGATGAGCGGCGAGGGCGTCGCCAAGGCGCTGGAATCGCGCGGGCATACCGTGACCCGCGTCGACATGGATCGCAATGTCGCCGCGGTGCTCGCCGGCATCCGCCCCGATCTGGTGTTCAACGCGCTGCACGGTACACCGGGCGAGGATGGCAGCGTGCAGGGCATGCTCGATCTGATGCAGATCCCGTACACGCACTCTGGCATGGCCACCTCGGTGATCGCGATCGACAAGGTGCTGACCAAGCAGGCGCTGCTGCCGCACGGCATTCCGATGCCCGGCGGGCACATCGTACGCTCTGAAAGCCTCTACACCGGCGACCCGCTGCCGCGGCCTTATGTGCTCAAGCCCGTCAACGAAGGCTCGTCGGTCGGTGTCGCCATCGTCAAGGCGGACAGCAATTATGGTGACCCGATTGCGCGCGATGCCGTGGGACCATGGCAGGAATTCGACGAGCTGCTCGCCGAACCTTTCATCAAGGGCCGCGAGCTGACCACTGCCGTGCTGGGCGACCGGGCATTGGGCGTCACCGAGCTGCAGACCAAGTCGGGCTTCTACGACTATGATGCCAAGTATACCGACGGCCTGACGCTGCACATCTGCCCTGCCGACATCCCCGAGGATATCGCGGCGCTGTGCATGGACCTGGCACTGCGCGCGCACAACATCCTGGGATGCAAGGGCGCATCGCGCTCGGACTTCCGCTGGGATGACGAGAAGGGTGTGGACGGGCTGTTCCTGCTCGAAGTCAACACACAGCCGGGTATGACATCTCTCAGCCTGGTTCCCGAACAGGCGGCACATATCGGCATCAGCTATGCCGATCTGGTTGAGATTATCGTGGAAAGCGCATTGGGGGGCACCCGGCATGACGACACGGATTAAACGCGGCACATCGGCCAAACGGGGCGCGACCCGCGCCAAGCCGCGCACCGCGCAAAGATCGCGCACCAACGCCGCGCTGGCGCGGCTGCCGTTCAACGAAGACCAGCTGCAGAAGGCCGCGACCATCGGCGTGCTGGGGCTGCTGGCGCTGGCCGGGGTCATCACCGCGCAGTTCATGGGCCTGCCCGGCATGGTGCAGGAAGAGATGGCGCTGGCCGCCGGGCGCGCGGGCTTCGAGGTCAAGAAGGTCGAGGTGCGCAACGTCGACAAGATGAACGAGCTCAAGGTCTACGAAATCGTGCTGGCGCAGAAGGACCGGTCGATGCCGCAGGTCGATCTGGAAGAGCTCCGCCGCGAACTCACCCGGTTCAGCTGGATCGCCGATGCGCGAATCTCGCGCCAGCTGCCCGATACGCTGATCGTCGATATCGTCGAGCGCGAGCCACTGGCGGTGTGGGAGGATCGCGGCAAGGTGATGCTGGTCGATGCCGAAGGCGTCGCGCTCGAGCCAAGCCCCGGCCAGATCGATCCCAAAATGCTGCGGATCGTCGGCAAGCGCGCCAATGCGAAGATCGGCGACCTTACCGAACTGCTCGATGCAGCGCCCGCGCTGACCCCGCAGGTCAAGGAGGCCGAATGGGTCGGCAACCGCCGCTGGAACCTGACCTTCCACACGGGCGAGGTGCTGGCACTTCCCGAGGGCGAGGACCTGTCCGAAGCCGCGCTGATCAACTTTGCGCGGATGGATGGGGTCAACCGGCTGCTCGGCAAGGGCGTGACCTATTTCGATCTGCGCGATCCCGAACGCGCTTACTTGCGCAAACCCCGCAACCCCACCAAACCCGAAGGCGATGCGATCGCATCGGCAGCGCAATGAGCGGCGGCAAGCCCCGCAAGGGCGGCGCGGCCGTGCCCCGGATCGAAAAGACCTTCGGCGCGCTCGACATCGGCTCGTCCAAGGTCTGCGCGATGATCGTCGGGCGCACCGATGCGGGCGAGCTGCTGGTGCTGGGCACCGGGCAGAGGGCGAGCGATGGGGTCAAGCGCGGCTATATCACCGACATGCAGGCGACCGAGCTTGCAGTGCGCGAAGCGGTCGAGCAGGCCGAGCGGATCGCCGGGCTGAACATCGATCATGTTCATGTCAGCTGCACCTCGGGCGGGCTCACCAGTACGATCGCGCGGGTCGAGATAGATCTGGGCGGGGGCCGTATCGACGAGGATGACGTCGATCACCTGCTCGCCGCCGGGCGCGAAACGATCCAGCCGGGCGGGCGCATGGTGCTGCACGCGCAACCTGCGCTTTACACGCTCGACGGCGCGACCGGGGTCAAGAAGCCGATCGGGCTGCACGCCGAGCGGCTGGGCGTCGATATCCACGTGGTGTTCGCCGATGGGGCGCCGGTGCGCAACATCGACCAGACCGTGGCGGCGGCATATCTCGGCGTCAGCGGCATCGTTGCCGCGCCGATCGCGGCGGGCACCGCGTGCCTGGGCGAGGAAGAGCGCGAGCTGGGCGTCGCGCTGATCGAAATGGGCGCGGCGGTCACCAACATCTCGCTGTACGCCGGCGGCATGCTGGTCGGGCTGTTCACCATTCCCTTTGGCGGCGCGGACATCACCGATGCGATCGCGTCCGCCTTCGGGCTGCGCCGGGCCGAGGCCGAGCGGATCAAGTGCTTCCACGGCGCGGCTACGTCCTCGCCGCGCGACAACCACGACATGATCGACCTGCGCCTGCCCGAAGAGGACAGCAAGCTGGTGGGCGCAGGCGCCCGCGCGCCCGACGACAAGCATTCGATCAGCCGCGCGCAACTGGTATCGGTCATCCGCCAGCCACTCGATTATCTGATCGGAGAGATCACCAAGGGACTGAAGGAGCTGGGCTTTACCGGCGCGCAGGGGCAGCGGATCGTGCTCACCGGCGGGTGTGCGGAGCTGCGCGGGCTGGCCGATCACATGCAGGTGGCGCTGGGCCGCACGGTGCGGATCGGGCGGCCTTCGGGGCTGGCGGGTCTTCCGGACGCGCATGCGGGCCCTGCCTTTTCGACGCTGGCCGGGCTCGCGCTGTTCGCGGCTGACGAGCCGGTGGACATTCGCAGCATTGCGTCGAGCTATCAGCAGGTTCATCGCCATTCGGGTGCGGCGGTATTGCAGCGTCTGTGGCGGGCATTGGTCGGCAATTTCTGACGATGAGCGACCAATGGCGCAACGATACGCACGAAGTGGTGGAAAAACCCGATTTTTTACGTGAATTCGCGAATCAATCTGTGCAATGTGCACTTTGTAATTTGCTTCAAATTTATGAAGCAGGGGAGAATTAAGGCATGAGCATCACCATTGGACCGCCCACCGTCGATGAACTGCGTCCGCGGATCGCGGTGATCGGCATCGGCGGCGCAGGCGGCAACGCAATTGCCAACATGATCGCGGCGCATGTGGAAGGCGTCGACTTCATCGTCGCCAACACCGATGCGCAGGCGCTCAACTCGTCGACTGCCGAACAGCGCATCCAGCTTGGCCCCGATGTCACCCAGGGCCTGGGCGCCGGATCGCGTCCCGAAGTCGGCCGCGCGGCGGCGGAAGAAACCGTCGGCGACATCGAGGCGATCCTCGAGGGCACGCACATGTGCTTCATCGCTGCGGGCATGGGCGGCGGCACCGGCACCGGAGCAGCGCCGGTGGTGGCCAAGGCTGCGCGCGATCGCGGCATCCTCACCGTCGGCGTCGTCACCAAGCCGTTCACCTTCGAAGGCACGCGCCGCATGCGCGCCGCTGAAGCGGGTATCGCCGAGCTGCAGAAGAACGTCGACACGCTGATCGTCATCCCCAACCAGAACCTGTTCCTGGTCGCCAACCCCAACACCACCTTCAAGGAAGCCTTCCAGCTTGCCGACGAAGTGCTGCAGCAGGGCGTGCGCTCGATCACCGACCTGATCGTCAACCCCGGCCTCATCAACCTCGACTTTGCCGATATCCGTTCGGTGATGCGCGAGATGGGCAAGGCGATGATGGGCACCGGTGAAGCCGAGGGCGATGGTCGCGCTCTGGAAGCTGCCGAACGCGCAATCGCCAACCCGCTGCTCGACGGCGTTTCGATGAAGGGCGCCAAGGGCGTCATCGTCTCGATCACCGGCGGCGACGACATGCGCCTGATGGAAGTCGACGAAGCGGCCAACCACATCAAGGAACTGGTCGATCCGGACGCCAACATCATCTGGGGCAGCGCGTTCAACCCCGATCTGGAAGGCAAGATCCGCGTGTCGGTGGTTGCCACCGGAATCGATGGCGAGGCCCTGCACAACACTGAAGACTCGCGTCCGTTTTCGCTGGCTCAGGGCGGCACGCGCAGCTTCACCGCGCCGGTAGCGGCGCCTGCGCCCGCACCTGCTCCGGCCCCGGCTCCTGCGCCATCCTTTGCTGCAACGCCTGCTCCCGTGGCGGCCGATGCCGCCGAAACGCTGGATCTGGGCGTGGCCGCGCAGTCGCTCGATGATGCCGATGCCGCATCGGAGGGCGACGAACTGCTGCTCGATACCGCCAGCATGGATCCGGTGGACGAGTCGGCGCCCGTGGCTGCTGCTCCTGCTGCAGAAGCCGCTGCGCCTGCCGCCAAGGCTCCGCGCGTGGCAACCGGCGGCGGCACGCTGTTCGAGCGCATGTCGAGCCTGTCGCGCGGCGGCGCCCGCAGTGATGACGAGGATGGCGATGACGGCACCGATGCGCCGCCGCTGAACATCCCGCGCTTTCTGGGTCGCCAGAATAACCAGTAAGCCTGTCGGCCCGCCGCCCCTTTCCGGGCGGCGGGCCCAGGGTTCCCGCAAGCTGTCGAATACGCGCCACGCTCTGCCGTGTGGTGATGCGGGATGCGCTTGCAATCACTTGGTCAAGCGACGACTGACGGGATCAACATGGCATTGACCCGATTTTCCCACTGGCGTTTCCTCGGCTCGGCCGCGACCCTGCTGGCAGCGATGGTTGCCCTGGCACCTTTGCCCGTCCACGCGCAGGAAGAAGGCCCCGATGCGCCCGATGCCGGTGAAGCCGGCTATTCCTCGCTCAATGTCGCGCAGCCCAAGGGCACGCGCGAATTGCAGAACGCGCTGCAGCGGCTCGCGCTCAACCCTGCAGATATCGATGCGCTGATCGACGGGGGCAATGCGGCCTTGCTGCTGGGCGATCCGCAGGCGGCGATCGGCTTTTTCGCGCGCGCCGACGAGATGGCGCCGGGCAATGGCCGGGTGAAGGCGGGACTGGGATCGGGCCTGCTGCTCAACGAAAACCCCTATGAGGCGCTGCGCCTGTTCGAAGAGGCCAAGAAGCTGGGCGTGCCGGAATCGGTGTTCGCCTCGGACCGGGGGCTGGCCTATGATCTGGTCGGCAATTCCGATGCGGCGCAGGCCGATTACGAGCTGGCATTGCGGCGCGGCGGCGATGACGAGACGATCCGGCGCTATGCCCTCTCGCTGGGTATCTCGGGCGACCGCGCCGCTGCCGAGGCGCAGCTCGATCCGCTGCTGCGCAAGCGCGATGCCGCCGCGTGGCGCACCCGCGCGTTCGTGCTCGCGGTGACCGGCGACGCGCAGGGTGCAATCGAGATCGCCGATGCGACAATGCCCAAGCGGATGGCCGCATCGATCGAGCCGTTCTTCCGCTTCATGGGACGGCTGACCCCAGCCCAGCAGGCAGCCGCCGCGCATTTCGGCCAGTTCCCGCAAGCAGCGGCGATCGGCAAGGACGATCCGCGCAACCGCCAATATGCCTCGGCAGGGACCCCGCGGGTCCGCTCGGGCCGCGCCGATGCAGGCTTGATCCCCGCAGGCGAGCCTTTGGGGCCGGGGGCGGACAGCAAGTCGCGCAAGGTCGCCAAGGTAGACAAGTCGCAGCGGCGCAGGCCGGGCAAGCTTTCGAAGAAGGAGCGCGAGGCGATCGCGCTGGCGCAGGCTGAGGCAGCAGCCAGGCCCGTCGCCGTGCAGGCTCGCGCGCCGGGCCCGGTTCCGCCGCCCGATTTGCTGATCCCCGGGCGTGGTAGCCCGGCGCAGATTGCGTCCTCGCAGCCCGCACCGGGCACCGTCCAGCCGCTTCCCGGCCAGTCGCGCCAAGGCCAGTCGCGCCCGGCGCCCGGCACCGTGCAGCCCTTGCCCGGCCAGACGCGATCGGCATCGGCGTCGGCAACGGTCCAGCCGCTGCCCGATTCCTCGCGCGCGTCGTCCGATCCGGTCCAGCCCTCGGTTGCTACCCAGGCACCAGTCCGCGTGGCGCGGGCTCCCCGCACCAGCGGCGGGCAGACCAACGTGGTAGCTCAGGCCCCCCCGGCGCCGACGGCGGCCGATCCAGTTATACGGCAGCCGGCTACGGCCAGCGTGACGCCATCGCCCGTCACGTCGTCGCCCGCCACGCCGCCGCCGGTTGCATCCGGCACGCGGCCAGTGCTGATGGCAGGGATGACCGAACTGCCCAAGCCGGGGTTCAACTCGCTTCCTCCGGTCGGCACCTCCGGTCCGGCGGCGGCGCAGGCCAGTGTTGCCGCGCAGCCCCAGCGTCAGCCACGAGCAGCCGAGCCTTTACCGCCCGCGGTCCAGACCGTGCAAGCAACCCAACCCACTGCGCTTGCATCTGCAGGCAGCGGACAGGGGGGATTTGATCTGGCGCAGATCGGCCAGCAGCCGCGTGCCGCTGCGTCCACCCCTTCGCCGACGCCCGCACCAGCACCGACCCAGTCTGCACCGCCTGCCGCCAATCCGGTCGCGCTCGCGGCGGCGAGCCTGCCGCAAGGTGCCGGGTCGCAGCCAGCGACCCCTGCCGCTGCAGCGCCTGCTCCCGCGCGGGTCAGCCTGTCGTCGGTGATCGCAAGCATCTCAGTTCCGCCCGAAGAACTGGCCCCGGACGAGAACGCGGTCGACATCACCAAGATCAAGCCGCTGCCGCCCAAGGTCGACCCCAAGATCGCCGAGGCCAAGAAGCTGGCGGACAAGAAGGCCGAGGAAAAGAAGGCCGCGGCGAAAAAGGCCGCCGCCAAGCCCGCGCCGCCAAAGCATCCCAAGCGCTACTGGGTGCAGGTCGCAGGTGGCGCCAACCGCGCGGACCTCTCGAAGGAATGGAAGCGGCTGACCGGCGAGGCGCCTGCGCTGTTCAAGGGCAAGCAGGGCTGGTGGACGCCGCTCAACGCCACCAACCGACTGCTGACCGGGCCGTTCTCAGGCCCCAACGAGGCGCAGTCCTTCGTCAACACGCTGGCCAAGAACAAGCTCTCGGGCTTCAGCTTCACCAGCCCCGAAGGCCAGGAAGTCACCAAGCTGGGCGGCTGACCGCTGCAGCGCTCTAGAGCGCGTCGCGGATCAGCCGGTGGACGTTGAGGTTGGCCTTCAGGCGGCTGCCCAGCAGGAACACTCCGCCGATCTTGCGCTGGATGAACAGCGTGTCGACCGGGGGGATCTGCCAGAAGGTCCGTTCCTTGGCGAAGGCCATGCCCTCGTCGCGCAATTCCATCGTCATCTCGTTTGAGGTGAAGTCGAACGGCGCGTCGAGGCGAAGCGGTTCGAATGCGGTGTCGAACATGCCCAGCACCGCGACCTTGTGGTTCTCCGGAGCATCGGGATGCAGCATCCCGAGCGCCAGGCCCCCCTCGCGCATCTGGGCGAGGTCGCGGCCCAGCCCGCCGCGCAACAGGGTGCGGTAGCTGTCCGATACCCTGTCAGTCACCACCCGCGTCGCGCCGAAATCGAGCAGCACCAGCCGTCCGGTGGCCGGATCGAAGCGATAGTTGGCAAAATTGGGGTCGGTCTGCATCAGCCGGAAATCGAACAGCTCGCGCAGCAGCAGCTCGACCGCCAGCCGCACGATGCGGTCGCGGACTTCGCCATCCATGTCAGCGGTGTCCTCGATCGCGATGCTCTCGATATAGTCCATCGCCAGGATGTCGGGCGTGGTGAGGTCCGCATGCAGCGCGGGCACGTGGAAATCGGCGCTGCCGGCGAGCAGTTCGCCGAAGCGGGCAAGATGCGCGGCTTCGTGAGCATAGTCTGCCTCTTCGTGCAGCTGCGCCTTGGCATCGGCCAGCATCGGGTCGATGTAGATCCCCGGAGGCAGCAGCCCGGTGAGCTTGATCAGCGAGGCGACATTGTCGACATCGCTGTCGATGCTCTGGCGCACGCCGGGATACTGCACCTTGATCGCCAGATCGCGGCCGTCGAGCGTCCGCGCGCGGTGCACCTGGCCGATCGAGGCGGCGGCGATCGGCTTGAAATCGAAGCTCTTGAAGCGCTTTTCCCAGCCGCGGCCCCAGTTCTGGTTGAGCACGTTGCGCAACTGCCCCTGTGGCATGTGCTGCGCATCGGCGCGCAGGCGGCCCAGGATGTCGGCGAGCTCGGGCGGCAGGAAATCGCCGGTGTCCATCGACATCAACTGGCCGAGCTTCATCGCTGCGCCGCGCATAGTGGCGAGCTTGTCGGCAATCTTGCGCGCATTGGCGGGAGTCAGCAGCAGGTCGCCGACGCTGGGACGCTTGCCCTGCGCCCATTGCTTGGCGCCATCGACCAGCATCGTCCCCGCTATTCCGCCGGCCATGCTGCTGAAACCGGCGAACCGCGCGATGCGGCCGCTGGGTACGGCCTGTCCGGAAGATGAGGCGACGGAACGCGATTTGGGGGGAAGCATGCGGGGTGTTGACCTGTGGGCGTTGGCGGCATCGGGATAGAAGCGTCGCTTGGCTGCTATGTAGGTGGGCGCCCCCCTAGCTGCAACTCGCTCCGCCCAGAACGCAGAAGCGCGCGCAGTGCGGATGGTTGAGCGAGACGCTGCGCGACGCCTCGGCCAATGTCGCCCCCATGTCGAAGCCCGGATCATAGGGCAGCAATGTGCAGGCCGCCACGGTGGGGCGCTCTGCACCCCTGTGCTTCACCACCATCCGGCTGGTCGCGCACATCATCGCATCGGGGCTCTTGCCCAGAATGTCCCAGCATCCGGTGCTGATCTCGGCGATATCGGCGGATGCGTCCATCTCGGGGAACATCACGAAGCTCAGCGGATTGCCGACATCGACCGGCAGGCCGTGTTGCGCGAACAGTGCGGCAAAGCCGGCGCGCGCCCGGGCATCGCTCTCATGCGCCAGATGCCGTCCCGCGACCGCAATGGCAAAGCCGTTCGTCGCCAGCCATTGCAAGCCGTCGATCGCCTTGTCCCAGCTGTTGCCGCCGCGCTCGGCTTCGTGCACGCCCTGGGTGTAATGATCGAGGCTCACCCGGATGGTCAGCTGGCGGCCATAATGCGCATTCAGCGCCAGCAGCGCATCCTCATGCCGCCGCAACGGGCGCATCGCGTTGGACAGCACCAAAGTGGCAAATCCGCGCGACAGGCACAGCTCCAGGATCGCGATCATGTCCGGGTTCATGAACGGCTCGCCGCCGGTGAAGGCGATCTCGCGGGTGGGGAGCCCCGATGCGGCGATCTCGTCGAGATAGGCGGTGACCTCGGCAAGGCTGAGATAGACCAGCGCATCGTTACGCGGCGAGCTTTCGATATAGCAGCTCTTGCACGCGAGATTGCACAATGTGCCGGTGTTGAACCACAACGTCTCCAGCCCGGTCATCGCCACGCTGGCGCGCGGCTCGCCCTTGGCGGTGATCAGCGGATCGCGGAACTTTGCCGGGTCCAGCGGCGGAGCGTCGGCGATGGCAAAGGGGCTGGTGGGATCCATCGCCTATCTATCGCTGCGCTCTGGCCGCAGGAAAAGCAAAAAAGCGTCAGGCGTCGCGGGTTTTTGCCAGCCGTGATGCGATGGGTGCAGCAATGATCAGCTGAATCTGGTGATAGATCAGCGCAGGCAGGATCGCGAGGCCCGCCTGCGGCCCTGCGAAAAGGATCGCGGCGAGAGGCGCACCGGTGGCGATGCTTTTCTGCGACCCTGCGAACAACAGGCTGATCCGGTCCGCGCGGGGCAGGGCGATGACCCCGCCCAGCGCCCAGGCAGCGGCGATCGCGATGGCCATCATCACGCAGATGATCGCCGTGAGCGTGCCCAGCACGCCCCAGTCCAGCGCCTGCATCTGGCCGCCTGCGACCGCCGAGCTGAACGCGACATACACCGCAAGGACGATCGCGATCCGGTCGAGCACCGAAAGCAGCGCCTTGTTGCGGCCTGCCCAGGCTCCCAGCCAGCCTTGCGCCAGCTGACCCAGCGCGAAGGGCAGCAGCAGGATGGCCAGGATCCGCAGCACGGTATCGCTACCGATCGCCGCGCCCCCCCCTGCACCGATCAGCAGCGCGACCAGCAGCGGGGTCATGAAGATCCCGGCGAGATTGAGCAGCGCCGATGCCATCACCGATGCCGCGACATTGCCGCCTGCCAGCGACGAGTAGCTGATCGCCGACTGGACAGTCGATGGCAGGATGCCCAAGAACAGCAGCCCGACCACAAGCCCTTCGGGCAGCAGCCCGCCCTGCGCGCTGGCGGCGGCAAGGCCGAGGATCGGCATGAACACGAACACGAAGCCGAACATCACGCTCTGAAGCCGCCAGTTGCGCATCGCGATGACAACCTCTGCCCGCGGCAGGCGCAGGCCGTGCAGGAAGAACAGCAGAAAGATCGCCACCGAGACCGCGTGGCCGGCATACACTGCGGCCTGACCGGTGACCGGCAGCAAGGCGGCCGCCAGAATGGTCGCCATCAGCAACAGCACGAAACGGTCTGGAATGAGGCGCGCGATAATCGACATACAGACCCCCTGCTATTTTTCTGCCCCCCGTGCAACGACTTGCTTGGCAGGCTATCGGGTGCGACACAGTCGGCAGGCAGGCAGCATGGGGGCGGACGGATGGACTGGCAGGCGATCACGGCACGGATCGAGGCAGCGGTCGCGCCGCACATCGGCACCGGCAAGGTGGCGGACTATATCCCCGCGCTCGCCCGGGTGCACCCCGCCAGGTTCGGCATGGCGATCGTCCAGGGCAATGGCGAGATGATCACACTGGGCGACAGCCACGAACCGTTCTCGATCCAGTCGATCTCCAAGGTCTTCACGCTCTCGATGGCGCTCAGGCACTATGGCGAGGACGTGTGGAACCGGGTGGGACGCGAGCCGACCGGCAGCGCCTTCAATTCCATCGTGCAGCTGGAAAACGAGAAGGGCATTCCGCGCAATCCGCTGATCAATGCGGGCGCGATCGTCGTCACCGACATGCTGGTCGCCGCCAGCAACCGCGATGCGATGGTGCAGGAATTGCTGGCGCGGTTTCACCGGCTGTCGGGCGATGACACCATCGGCATCGACGAGGAGGTGGCGGAATCGGAATCGGCGACCGGATCGCGCAACCGCGCGCTGGCGCACTTCATGGCCGCGTTCGGCAACATGGCCAATCCCGTGGAAGACGCGCTGCACGCCTATTTCCGTCAATGCGCGGTGCGGATGAGCTGCCGCCAGCTGGCGCGCGCGGCTTTGTTCCTGGCGTTTGACGGCTGCGATCCGATCAACCGCGAACAGCTCGTCACCCGCGAGAACTGCCGCCGGATCAACGCGGTGATGATGACCTGCGGCCATTACGACAACAGCGGCGATTTCGCCTATCGCATCGGTCTGCCCGGCAAGAGCGGCGTCGGCGGCGGCATCCTGTGCATCGCGCCTGGCCATGGCGCGATCGCGGTCTGGTCACCGGGACTCAACGCCTCGGGCACATCGATGGTCGGCGCGATTGCGCTGGAGGAACTGGTGGAGGCGACGGGGTGGAGCGTGTTCGGGTGAGGGCCATCAAAGGCTGAGCAGCGCCTTCAGCTTGGCGCGGACGTCCAGAAGGGTCGCGACCGGTGCTTTCCCCTTGCGGGTGGCCTTGCGTGCCCGCCAGTCGACACTCTTGATCTGGTCCGCCAGAACCACGCTGCCAGTGGCATCGCCGACAGCCACTTCAAAAGCATAGCCCTTGCTGCGCGATGTCATCGGGCAGCAGATCATCATTCCGCGCTTTTCATTGTAGCTCGCGGGCGAAAGGACCAGAGCTGGTCGGTGTCCCGCCTGTTCATGTCCTGCTTGCGGATCGAACTGAAGCCAGACGATGTCACCGGCGTCCGGGACATAGGTAGCCACTACCAGATTTCCTCGCCGACCGGTGATCCGAAATCGATGTCGTCGGGAAAGGTTTCTGGTGCCATGGCGGCAAGCAGATCATCCAGATCGTAAGTGGGGACCGTCACCGGCTCGATGATGATCCGCCCGCCCTCCTCACGCATTTCGACCTCCTGATTGATCTGCATGGAAGCCGCTGCAAGTACCCTTGCGGGTATTCTAACAGACGCGCTGTTTCCCCATTTTTTGACTTGGCTCCGCATCGCTTTAACTCCGATTGAGGCTTCGAGGATAAATCGGTGCTGGTCGGGTGTCAACATATGTATCTACACGCTGATCTGCTGCGATGAACGAGACTTTAAACATTCCACAGCGATAACGTTGTGATGAATGCCATCACTCCGATAACGGCTGCCCAAGATGGCCAGCGGAAGGCTGCTGCTGTCCAGTCGTGGAACCAGCAGCGGAGTAAAATGATCGATACGTTCACCAGGTCGGAATTTGCAGTCACTCAAACGCTTCAGGTTCTAGCATCGATCGAAGGAAGAGGTGCCGGGATTAAACTCAATCCGAGCCTTCAAGGCAGATTTGCACAACTGCTCGAACTGTTCGCGCCTGCAGGTGCCTTCGCATCTGAGGGCAAAGCCATAGCCGCGCAGCTGCAGGCCGTTAGTGACAACATCGCTCTTCGCAACATGCTATGTCACGGGCGCCCCACGATGTACCACGACGATGCCGGACGTTGGATTGTTCGGCTGGAAATGCTGACTGTGGTCAAGGCGCACGCAGAGCCAAGAGAAACGCTGCTCACGCAGGAACAGGTGAAATTGACCCTTAAGGAGTTGAATTCCGTTTCAGCGATCTTGGTAAGCCGCCTCGAGCAATTGTGCAGGAATCTCGCAACTGCCAAAGGCCTCACCCCATCCGCACAGGTGGCGCCGGGGTCTCGCTGAACCGCGGGGCAGGGGCTGGTTGCAGCATCCCTGCCACTTCCACGAAGGTGCCGCGCTGCTTGTTGTGGGGATGTTCTGGCGCTTCGGTCAGGCTCAGCACCGGGGCGAAGCAGATGTCGGTGTATTCCATGATCGCGCACCATTCGTCGCGGGTCTTGGTGAGGAAAAGGGCGGTGAGCTTGTCCTTGAGCGAGACCCATTGGCGCGGGTCCATCTGGGCGTCGAACGCCGGATCGGTCAGCCCCGCCCTCTCGCGCAGCAGCGCATAGAATTGCGGCTCGATCGATCCGAGCGAGATGTATTTGCCATCGGCGCATTCATAGGTGTCATAGAAATGCGCGCCGGTATCGAGCAGGTTGACGCCGCGCTCGTCGCGCCATTGGCCGTTGGCAAGGAAGGTGTAGGTCATCGCGGAGAGTACCGCAGCGCCATCGGTCATCGCGCAATCAATCACCTGGCCCTTGCCGGTGCTGCGCGCCGACAGGATGCCTGCGAGCATGCCGAACGCCATCATCATGCCGCCGCCGCCGAAATCGCCGACCGCGTTGACCGGCGGCGTCGGCTTCTCGCCTGCGCGGCCATAACTGTGCAGCGCGCCCGACAGCGCGATATAGTTGATGTCGTGGCCCGCCAGCGGGGCGTAGGGACCCGTTTGCCCCCAGCCGGTCATCCGGCCATAGACAAGTGCGGGATTGTCGGCGAGCAGCACATCGGGGCCCAGCCCCAGCCGTTCCATAACCCCGGGACGAAAACCCTCGATCAGGCCGTCGGCCTCGCGGATCAGATCGCGCACCTGCGCAATCCCCTCGGGGCTTTTGAGATCGGCTGCGATCACCTCGCGGTTCCGGTTGAGGATATCGCGGTTGCCCGCATCGCCCACCGTGGAGCGGCTCGATGCGCGCTCGACGCGAACGACTCGGGCGCCATGATCGGCAAGCATCATCGCGGCGAACGGTCCCGGGCCGATGCCCGCCAGCTCGACGATGGTAATTCCCGAAAGCGCTCCGCCCATGTCTCTCACCCGTTTAATTAATCGATTAAAACGTCGCACGCTAACGCCCGTTTTCGGTATTGCAACCCCGATCTGCCGCGGCGTGGTGCTGCACCGCCGTAGCAAATACATCCATATGTGGCGCGAGCGCAACTTACCGTAACGTAAAGCGCCTGCTGCGCCGCAGCATAGCGAGAAATCGCAGTTTTCCGGGCATCCCAGAAACATGCAAAAAGCTGCAGATAGCATTAAAAAATTGCAATCCGGCACGCGTTGTGACAATTTTCTGACTGCACCTTGCATCGCCTGAAGAGCGGTGGGGGCAAAAGAGCAAGATCTACACTTTGCTTGTGGGAGAAGAGGATGCGCACTTTGTGGAAGCCCGTGATGGGCTTGCTTTGCACTGTCTCAATGACATCGATGGCTCAGGCGCAGGACGCGCAAGACTCCGATGCGCCTGAGCGGGAAGTCATTATTGTCACCGCCACGCTGCGCGCGGCCGACGTCCAGGACATCCCGATCGCGGTCACTGCGGTCAGCCCGGAACAGCTCGACCGGCAGAACGTTCAGGACATCAAGTCGCTGACCTCGATCTCGCCGAGCTTCAACGTCCAGTCTTCGCAGACCGAAAGCCAGGGCACCTCGATCCGCATTCGCGGCGTCGGCACCACCGGCAACAACACGGGCCTCGAAAGCTCGGTCGGCGTGTTCATCGATGGCGTGTACCAGTCGCGCCCCGGCATCGCGCTGGGCGATCTGCTCGATCTGGAGCGGCTCGAAATCCTGCGCGGGCCGCAGGGAACGCTGTTCGGCCGCAATACTTCGGCAGGTGCACTCAACCTGACCACCAAGCGTCCCAACCTGACCAAGGTGGAAGCATTCGGCAACTTCACCTACGGCAACTATGACTTCTTCAACGTGCAGGCCGGGGTCAGCGTCCCGCTGGTTAACGACCAGCTGGGTCTGCGGGTTTCGGGTGCCTATCGCAAGCGCGACGGCTTCCTGAACAGCGTCGGTGTCCCGGGCGCCGAAAGCAGCAACCGTGACCGCTATGTCATTCGCGGCCAGCTGCTGTGGGAGCCTTCATCCGATATCAGCATCCGCCTGATCGGTGACTATGCCAAGGCGACCGAGAATTGCTGCGACGCGGTGATCGTCCGCGAGACCGAGCTTCAGCCCTTCTTCGCGTTCCACGGCCTGCCCAATGACGGCGTCGCGGTGTTCGGCCAGTCGGCGCTCAACAACCTGCAGACCAACAGCCAGCAGTTCCTCAACAACACCGAGCAGTACGGCTTTTCGGGCGAGCTGAAATGGGATCTTGGCCCGGCGCAGATGACCTATATCGGGTCGTATCGTCACTTCGAGGCGGAGTCGGCGCAGGAATCCGACTTTGTCAGCCTCAACCTGTTCAGCACCGGCCGCGGCTCGACCGCAGCGGCTGGCTTCCCCCGGACCGGTGGCCCGATCAAGACCATGACGCATGAGCTGCGCTTCCAGGGCAGCGCCTTCAACGATGCGCTCGATTTCCTGATCGGGGCTTATTATTCGGACGAAAAGATCGACGAGGTCCAGTCGATGACGCTGGGCACCGACTATCAGCGTGCGGTCAGCGCCGGTAACTTCGGCAATCTGGCAGGCGTCAATCCGCTGTTCGCGCTCACCGCGCTGGGCAACGGCGGCGTTCCAGTCAATGCGGCGGGCAACTTCGCGGTCAACCGCTTCCGTCAGGATGCCGAGAGCTTCTCGATCTTCACCCACAACGTGTTCAACATCACCGACAATCTCAGCCTCACTTTGGGTGCGCGCTATGTCGATGAAAAGAAGCAGGGCAGCTTCGACCAGCTGGCGGCAAACTCGCCGGCCTGTCAGGCGATCGTCAACGGCGTGATCACCGGTGCTGTGCCCGCCGCCTTGCGCGGCGGCGCGCTGGGCGCGACCTGCTTCCCGTTCGCCACCTCTGTGGGGCTTACTGTCCCCGGTACCGGCGGCACCGTGCTGGCCAGCACCATCCCGGGCCTCCCGCTGCCGCGCGAGTTCAACCGGGTCTTCAAGGATGACGAGCTGACCTACACCGCGCAGATCGCGTACAACACCAACAACGGCTTCCTGGCGTATGCCGGCTTCAGCCACGGCTTCAAGTCGGGCGGCTTCAACCTCGACCCGGCAGCTGCCGCCAACGGAGCCAACCCGGCGTTCAACTCGGAAAAGGTCGATGCCTATGAGGCGGGGATCAAGACCGAGTTCGCCAATGGCCGCATCCGTGCCAACCTGGCGCTGTTCCATATGGACATGACCGACTTCCAGGTGCTCGAATTCACCGGCGTGCAGTTCCAGACGTTCAACGTGGCAGCCGCCAAGTCGACCGGTGCGGAACTGGAAATGTTCGGTCAGTTCGACTCGGGCATCTCGGTCAATCTGGCGGTCACCTATGCCGATGCGCGCTATCCTCGCAACTGTGCCAATGGCGTGGTGGGCAACGCCGCAACGCTGCAGACGGTGCGCAGCCTGTGCGGTGCGGATCTCACCAACGCGCCCAAGTTCACGGGCGTGGCCGGCATCACCTATGACAACCAAATCACCGATTCCGGTTGGAAGATGCTCGCCAACTTCAACATCAACTATTCGGACGATCGCCGCACCAGCACGTCGCCGCTGGATACCAACGGCCTTCCGATCCCGCTCGACATTCAGGAGAGCTATTTCAAGATGAACGCGCGGCTTGGTTTCACCACGCCCGATGACCGCTTCTCGTTCGAACTGTGGGGCACCAACCTCAACAACGAGATCACCCGCGGCATCACCGCCAACACCCCGCTGCGCGGTGGTGCAGGCACCCGCTCGCGCATCGGTTTTGTCGAGGAGCCGCGGATGTACGGCATCACGCTGCGGGCGAAGTACTGATTTGAGAGATTGATGGGGGACACTGGCTGACGGCAAGCCTGCAAGGGCAACACTTTCAGCCGGTGTACATCAGTGACCTGGGGCGATTCCGTTATGCGGGATCGCCCCTTTTTTATGTCACGCGATCGGCCGCGTCACTGCTTGGCGAAGGCGTCGGCGATCGAACAGGCTGCCGGACCCAGGATGACGACGAAGAGCGTCGGCAGGATGAACAGGATCAGCGGCACGGTCATGATCGCGGGCAGGCGGGCGGCCTTTTCCTCGGCGCGCATCATGCGCTCGTTGCGGAACTCGGCCGACAGCACACGCAGCGCGGACGCCAGTGGCGTGCCGTATTTTTCGGTCTGGATCATGGTGGTGACCACCCCGCGCACCGAGTCCAGTGCCACGCGATAGGCGAGGTTCTCGAACGCCTGGCGCCGTTCGGTGAGGAAGGCGAGCTCGATCGCGGTCAGCGCGAACTCGTCGCCGAGCTCGGGATAGGCGCGGCCCAGTTCCTTGGCGACGCGGTTGAATGCGGCATCGACGGTGAGACCGGCCTCGGCGCAGATCACCAGCAGATCGAGCGCGTCGGGCAGGCCCTTGCGGATGGCATCGGTGCGCTTGGAGATGATGTTCTGCACGAACAGGTCGGGCGCCTTGTAGCTCAGCAGCAGGATGGTCGCGAACAGGCCGAACTTCTTCATCGGCGTCCAGTCGGGGACCAGCACGCCCAGGCCATAGATCAGCAACGCGGCAAGCCCGCCCAGCGCGATCGGCAACACCATGCGGCCAAAGATGATTGCAACCGCGACGTCCTTTGAGCGGATACCTGCCTGCGCGAGCTTCTGCTGCGCCGATTTGAGCTGCTCGTCCTGGAGCACGCGCAGCGATTGCAGCGTGCTGCGCATCTTGTCGGTGGTGTCGCTCTTGTGGACAATGCGCGTGCGCTTCTTGGCGGTGGATGCGGTGATCCCTGCCTTCAGCTGCTCGCGCCGCTCGCTCAGCGCCTTGACCCGCTTGGCCATGGGATCGCGCACGGTGGTGGCGGCATAGATGGCAATCATCACGGCAAGCGTCGCAACCGCTGCAAGCAGCGTGGCGACAAAGATCACGTCGACCCCCATCAGGGTAGGATTGGCTGCGTCAGGCACGGTTCCCTCTTCCCCCGATCAGATTTCGAAACTGACCATTTTGGCCATAATGAAGACGCCGATGCTCATCCAGAGCAGCCCGCCGAGTCCGGCGATCATCAGCCGCTCTTCACTGAAGAAGCCGGCCAGATATTCGGGGTTCACCCACCAGATCATGATGAACACCAGGAACGGCAGCGATCCCACGATATAGGCCGACGCCTTGGATTCGGACGAAAGCGCGCGGATCTTGAGCTTCATCTGCGCACGCGAGCGCAGCACCGCGCCGAGGTTGGACAGCGTCTCGGCGAGGTTGCCGCCGGTCTCGCGCTGGATGGCGAGCGTGATGCAGAAGAAGTTGAATTCGGGCGTCTGCAGGCGGTTGGCGCTTTCCTGCAGCGCATCTTCCATCGAGCGGCCGATCTTGATCCGCTCGGTCACCAGCTTGAACTCCTCGCCCACCGGGCCGGGGATTTCCTTGGCGACGACCTGCAGCGTCTCGGTGACGGGCAGGCCCGAGCGCAGGCCGCGCACCAGCAGATCGATGGCATCGGGAAAGTGCTGGGTGAACTTATTGAGACGGCGCTTGATGAAATGGCCGACGACCATGTGCGGCAGGCCGAAGCCCAATGCCGATCCGATGAACAGGCTCATCATCAATTGACCCGACCGCATATAGATAAGCAGCGCCACGATCAGCCCAAGGCCGATCACGACCTGACCGAACTGGACGACGGTCCAGCTCTTGCCGGTCATCGCCAGCCTGCGAGCCAGCATCTGGACCTTGGTCAGATCCTCGCCGGCCTGGTTGAACCGCGGCTTGCGGTTGGCGATCGCCTTGCGCATCTGCGCCTCGACCTTGGCGCTGGCATTCTCGCTATAGCGTTCGCGCACGGCCAGAATGCGACGCTGCAGTTCCTTGCGGGCGTTGGGTCCGCCAAACGCCATCGCTATCAGCGCGATAACGCTCAGGAGGCCGCCGGCCAACAGCAATGTCTGCACCATGTTCATGCGCATTCCATCCGCATTGTGGGGCCGCAGCGTTCCTGAAGGACGCCGCGGGCCCGGTTACTTCTTGCCGGGCTTGCTCGGCAGCAGCGACTTGAAGTCGCCGAACTTGCCGAGCAGCGATTTCTTCGCTCCGCCGGTATCCTTCTCGGCAGCGACTTCTTCCTCGGCCATGCCCAGGCAGCGGTCGGTCAGCGACTTCATCACCGCGCCCGCCTTGGTCGACTTGCCCGCCTCACAAAAAGGCTGGCCCAGCTTGGCAGCCTGCGCCGCAGTCTTGGGGTCGGCGGGGATCAGGAAGTCGATCTTGCGTTCGATCGTGGTCTCGAAATCGGCGCGGCTGATCTCCAGCGCGGCCGGCTGCACCTTGTTGGCGACCACCAGCACCCGCGCTGCCGGCGCGTTGCTCTTGAGCCAGGCGAGCAGGCGGATCGCATCGCGTGCCGATGCCAGCGTCAACTCGGTGACCAGCACCGCGATGTTGGTTTCGGACACCAGATGCGGATAATCGATCAGCATCTGGCGCGGCAGATCGACCACGGTGTTTTCGAAGGCGTGGCGGAACTCTTCCTGCAGCTGGAAGAACGCGGTGCCATCGGTGATCAGCGGCGAGCTGATCGGCGCTTCGGCCGAGAGGATCGACAGTTTGTCGTTGGCCTTGATCATTGCGCGTTCGATGAACAGCCCGTCGATGCGGCTGGGATTGTCGATGGCGTCGGTCAGGCCGCGGCCCGGTTCCAGATCCATCGTCAGCGCGCCGGTGCCGAAGTGCAGGTCGAGATCGAGCAGCGCGGTGGTGTGCCCGGCATTCTTGCTGAGCTGCCAGGCGAGCGAGGTCGCGACAGTCGATGCCCCCACGCCGCCGCGGGTGCCGATGACCATGATGCCGACATGCGCGCGCTCGGCGGTGGCTTCACCGGCCTTGGGCGCGTTGAGCATGGCCTGCGCCTGCAGGATGGTGTCGCGGATATGGTCGGGGCCCACGGGCTTGAGCAGATAATCGTGCAGGCCGCTGGCGATGAGATCGCGGTACAGGCGCACGTCGTTGACCTGGCCCATGGCGATCACCACGGTGCCGGGCTCGCAGACTTCCGCCAGCGCGTTGATGTCGTTCAGCGGGTCGCCCGATTCGGACAGGTCGACCAGCAGGATGTTGGGGCTCGCGGTGATCGAGAGCGACTGCACCGCGTTGCGCAGGCCGCCCTTGTTGCACTTCTCAGGCGGCCAGCCCATGTTGATGGCCATCGCGCGGACTATGTCCAGCGTAGGCTCGTCGCAGATATAGGCGGCAAACTGGTCGCGGGTCGCGGCCATGCCAGGCTTCCACGGTGCGTTCACTGCGATCCTCCCTGCTGGGTAGAGCCCTGTTTCAATCCCTGCGCGCCGGTCGGCGGAGCTTCGCGATACTGCTTGATCGCAGCGTCGGAGCGCTGCGTGGCGACCGTGCCGCTGCCCGGCTCGCCGCGCACCAGATCTTCCTTGTTGGCGACCATCGATGCCATGTTGGCATTGACCGAACAGCCGTAGTTGCTGCTGGTCGCGTTGCGATAGTTCATCTCGAGCTTGGTCTGCCAGTCGGGGCAGCCGGTGACGCTGGCGGTGCTGCGGGTCACGACGACGCGGATGGTGCCGGGTGCGATCTCGCCGGTGGTGACCGGGGCGACATCATTCACCAGCAGGCCGTGGCGCGAGGCGGCAGCCTCGACCGCCGACTTGACCACGACGTTGCGGCCCGCCGGATCGTCAACCGCGACGCGATCGCCATAGCCCAGGTCCATCGCCTGGAACCATTCGGCGAGGCGCCTTTGTTCCTGCGTGGGCAGAGAGCCGCCCTGCGCGTTGAGATCGAGCGTGTAGTTCGATCGCGACACGATCGGCTGGTGGACGCTTTCCAGCGAACGGTTGCTGGCCATATTGCTACAGCCGGACAAGGTCAGGACGGCCGCTGCTGCGATGGCTGCATGATAAGCGCGCATTGATAGTCTCCTCAAGGGCGGTCGCTGGCCTTAGTCGAACGAAAATCCGGGGGTGGCGGCGGCGAGATCGCCGGGTTTGCCACCGTTGCGGGATGAAGCCTTGCCCGATTTGGCATCGCGCTGGGGCTTGGCTGCCGATGAAGGCAGAGCACGCGGCTGGCTGGGCAGGGCGCCGAATTCCGGTGCGCCGCTGCCGCCTTCGGCAGGCGCCACGCTCGGCTTGGGCCGGTCGCCGCCCGAAATGCCGTCCGACTGCTGGCTGTTGATCAACCGCTGCAGATC
Organism: Blastomonas sp. RAC04; assembly: GCF_001713435.1. NCBI lineage: Bacteria > Pseudomonadati > Pseudomonadota > Alphaproteobacteria > Sphingomonadales > Blastomonadaceae > Blastomonas > Blastomonas sp. RAC04. The sequence goes on along the minus strand of NZ_CP016460.1, from coordinate 2,249,712 downwards.
ATCCGGCGTGCGGAAGGCATCGGTGGGCAGCTTGATGTCGTTGGCGTTGACGGGCTTGACCAGATACGGCGTCACCACGATGACCAGCTCGGTCTCGCCCTTGCGGAAGTTGGTGGACTTGAACAGGTTGCCCAGCACCGGAACGTCGCCCAGGCCCGGAGCCTTGTCGACGAGGTTCTGTGAGTTGTTGCTCAGCAGCCCGGCGATCATGAAGCTTTCGCCCGATCCCAGTTCGACCGTCGTTTCCGCGCGGCGGATGGTCAGTGCAGGCACCTGGAAGCCGTTGAGCGTGACCGAGCCTGCCGAAGACAGTTCGGACACTTCGGGCCGCACCCGCATCGAGATCCGGCCGTTGGCCAGCACCGTGGGCGTATAGGCCAGGCTGACACCGAAGTTCTTGTATTCGATCGTGGTGGTGCCCAGGCCCTGGTTGATCGGGATGGGGAATTCGCCACCCGCCAGGAAGTCTGCGGTTTCGCCCGAAAGCGCGGTCAGGTTCGGCTGCGACAGCGTGGTGATCAGACCGACCTGTTCGGCCAGATCGAATGCGCTGGCGATATCGACACCGAACAGCCGGCCTGCCGCCTGGATCGCGGTCTTGCCGTCAATGCCGTTGAGAAAGCCGGTGGTGCTGCCCCCGGTGACGAACTGGCCGGTGGCAGGGTTGAACGGCAGCGACAGGGTGCCCGCGGGCAGGCCGAACTGGCCCGACGCGTCGATCCGCGGCAGCGTCGTCACATCCAGCGTGTCGCGGATGCTGGCAAAGTTGCGGCTGGCGCGCGAAACGCCGAACTGGAAGCCGCCGGTGAGGTCACGGGTCAGCAGGTTGGCGCCGATTTCCTTGACCAGCGAACGGCTGACCTCGGCGATGCGCACCTGCAGGTTGACCTGCATCGGGGTGGCGGTCTGCAAGCGGCTGATGACCTTGACGTTGTCTCCGACGAACGCCTGGACAAGCCGTTCGGCCTCGGCGCTGTCGACGGGAGCACCGACGGTGCCGGTGAGCAGCACCACGCCGTTCAGCGTGCTCACGCGCACCTTGGCGTCGGGCATGGCCAGCGTCAGCATCTGGTCGATCGAGTCGAGGTTCGATCCGACCCGCACCGTGGCGGAATAGACCACCTGGCCTGCCGCGTTGCTGGCATAGAGCGTCGTTTCGCCGCCCGCCTTGCCGAACACATACAGCTGGCGGGAAGACTTCACCTGCACATCCGCGACGCCGGTATCGGCGACGAACAGATCGGTCATCGTTCCGGGAAGCTGGATCAGCTGGCCGCGCCCGATCGAGAGCACCAGCGTTTCAGCAGGGCGCTGCATCGCCGACTGGGCGTTGGCGGGGCTGCCGGTCATCGGCGCCAGGCCGGTGAGCGAACCCCCCACCGCGACCACGCCGCACAGCAGTGCACCCTTGAGGATATTGGAAAAACGCATGGTCATTTCCCTCCGACCGGAACAACGGTCACATCATTTCCACGCGCAACCCGCACGACCGGGCCCATGGGCACGGACGGGGCGGGGGCGCTGGCAGCAGGTGCACCGGCGGGTATGGGGCCGGCATATTCGGATTGACGACGACCGCTCGACATCGGCGGAACGCTGCGACGCTGGAAGCGCGAGACATCGCCGCCGGTGACATAGGTCACGTCGGTATCGACCGGGCGGGTGGCGAGCGCCTTGAGGAACTTGTTTTCGGTCTTGCGATCGGCGCCTTCGGGCACAGAGACATCGCCTGCCGCCATCGAGCGTTCGAGCTCGGCCTCGTTGTCCGCGATCGAGCGCAGCGAAAGGCTGAGTGTGCCGATGGTCTGTGCCACCGCGATCTTCTCGGCCAGCTTTGGCGTGGCTTCGACGGTGACGGTGGAGAAGGCGATCACCTCGGTGTTGCCTTCGGCGTTCTCGGCGTTGACGCGCTGGTCGGTGGCGAGGACGCGCAGGTTGCGGATGATGGTTTCGGACGCTTTCAGCGCCGGGCCGCCTTCGCCCTCGACCGACTGGGTCAGGACAAGGTCGACGCGGTCACCGGGAAACACGAAGCCGGCAACGCCGGTGCGGGCCGATACGGGCACGGTGACGGCGCGCATGCCGGGGCCGAGCGCTGCTGCCAGGAAGCCGCGATCGCCCGGCTTGACCAGCGATCCTTGCGTGACCGGCTGTCCGGCGGTGATCGCGTTGCGCACCACGGTGCCCAGCAGCGTTTCGATTTTGGCGCCGTCTTCCAGGAAATAGGCGTTGCTCACCAGCTTGGCGGGCCAGGGCTGGAAGGCGACGCTGTCGGGTGTGATGATGGTACCGACGGGCAGCGAACGATTCGCCACCAGGACGCGGGGGCCGTTGGGCTCTGCCACCTGCACGGCGGCCGTAACCTCCGGCGCGGCCGAGCCGGTGAAAAGGCTTCGGGCCAGAAATGCGGTGCAAAGCGCGACCAGTAGCGCGCCTGCCAGCAGGATGACTTTCCGTTTATCCATGACGTTGATGGCCCCCAAAGTCCTTCAGAATGCTGATCTTCTCAGGCAAAATGGTTAAAAAAGCGTTCGCCAACCGGCCAAAGCGCCGCAATTGCGATGGCAACGCCATATGGCACTTCGGGCTGACCCAGCTTTCGGTGCATTTTGTGTTCGATCAGGATGATGACGGTGAGCACCGCGCCGATCAGCGACATCGCGATCGCTACCTTTGCCATGACCCCCCAGGGGAACCACAGCGCGATCGCGCCCAGCAGCTTGACATCGCCGCCGCCCATCGCGCCCAGCGCGAACATCAGGGCAAAGAAGATGAACACGCCCGCGCCCAGCGCCAGCTGCATCGCCACATCGGGCCACAGCGAAAGACCGCAGGCCCACCAGAACAGCGGCGCGCCAAGCGCGATGGCGGCATTGAGCCAGTCCTCGATCTCGCGCCGCACGATGTCGGTATAAGCCGCGTGCAACAGCGCGATTGCCAACATGGCCAGCAGACCGTAGACGAAAGGCATGTTTTCCATGGGAACTGGCGTATAGCGGCGATGACTTACCAAAAAGTAACCATTGATCGGCGCGCCATTCCTGACGATGCGGTCGAAAGCAGCTGGACCGCGGCGGACGGCTGGAAGCTGCGCCGGATCGACATGATGGCACAGGGCCCTGCGCGCGGGTCGATCCTGTTCATGCCGGGCCGCGGCGATATCTACGAAAAATATATCGAGACGCTGGCGCACTGGCAGGCGCAGGGGTGGAACGTCACATCTGCCGACTGGCGCGGGCAGGGCGGCAGCGGTCGCATGTCCGATCACCAATATGTCGGGCATATCGAGGATTTCGCCCACTGGATCGATGACATTTCGGGCTTCTGGGCTGAATGGTCGGCCTCGCGCCCCGGCCCGCACGTCGTTGTCGGCCATTCGATGGGTGGGCATCTGATCGCGCGCGCGATCCAGGAAAAGCGGATCGATCCATTGGCCGCGGTGCTGAGCGCGCCGATGCTGGGGCTGAAGGGGCTGGGCCTGCCGATGTCCTTCGGGCACCTCGTCACCCGGATGATGCGCCGAATGGGACGTCCCGAGCGCCCCGCCTGGAAGGTGAGCGAAAAGCCCGCTTCGCCGCTCGCGATCCGCCAGACGCTGCTGACCCACGACAATGACCGCTATGCTGACGAGCTGTGGTGGTGGGGAGAGCGCCCCGAGCTGGTGATGGGACCGGCGAGCTGGCACTGGGTCGAGCGCGCGTATGAATCGAACATCCGCCTCAACGCGCCCGGCCAGTGGGAAAAGCTACGCATCCCGATGCTACTCATCGGCACCAGCGCGGACCAGCTGGTCGATAACAAGGCGACGCTGGCCGCCGCGGCGCGCATCCCCGGCGCCGAGTTGCTCGCCTTCGGGCGCGAGGCCAGGCACGAGGTGCTGCGCGAGGTGGATCCCATCCGCGATCAGGTGCTGCAGACGATTGACGACTTCCTGGAGCGCAAGGTGGCCGGGACCGCGACCGAAAGGGTCGGAGCAGCCGCCTGATGCCGGATTATGATGTCGTCATCATCGGCGCCGGGATCGCCGGGGCCAGCCTTGCTGCGGAAATCGCACCCCACTGCCGGGTGCTGATCGCCGAGGCAGAGGATCGCCCGGGTTATCATTCCACCGGCCGCTCGGCCGCCTTCTGGGCGGAAAGCTATGGCGGGCCGCAGGTGCAGCCGCTGACCACGGCGTCGGGCCCCTGGCTGCATTCGCCGCCGCCGGGCTATGGCGAGCGCAGTTTCCTTGGGCCGCGCGGATCGCTGACGCTGGCGCGCCGCGACGAGCTGGCGCTGCTCGATGCCTTCGAGGCCGAGTTCGCAGGCTCGGGCGTGCGGATGGAGCGCCGCGACAGGGCAGCGCTCGATGCGATGCTGCCCGGGCTCGCCGCCGATATCGTCGCGGGTACCTATGAGCCCGATTGCCAGGACATCGATGTCGGCGGGCTGCATCAGGCCTATCTGGCGGTCGCGCGCCGCGCGGGAGCGGCGATCGCTTTGCGCGCGCCGCTGGTCGGCGCGGTGCACGCGTCGGGCAGCTGGACGCTGACGCTGGGCGAGCAGCAGGTAACGGCGGCAAAGCTGGTCGATGCCGCCGGAGCCTGGGCCGATCCGGTGGCGGAACGCGCAGGCGTTCGACCGCTGGGCGTCCGACCCTATCGCCGTACCGTGATCCAACTGCGCACCGCGCCTGCTGCGTCTGCCGACCTGCCGCTGACGCTGGGCGTGCGCGGCGATTATTACTTCAAGCCCGAGGCCGGACGCCTGTGGCTCAGCCCGCATGACGAAACCCCCGAAGAGCCCGGCGACACCGCGCCCGACGAGCTGGACATGGCGCTCGCCATCGACCGTTTCGGCCAAGTGATGGACTGGCGGATCGAGGCGGTGGAGCATCGCTGGGCAGGCCAACGCAGCTTCGCGCCCGACAGGCTGCCGCTGATCGGCTTTGCCGCGGACAATCCCTGCTTCTTCTGGTTTGCAGGCCAGGGCGGCTTCGGCATCCAGACCGCGCCTGCCGCCGCCAAGCTGGCCGCCGCCATCCTGCTGGGTATCACTCCCGATGCGATGCTGCGCGCGGTGGATGCGCAATTGTATAATCCCGCACGGCTGGGGTGAGAATGCTGGCACGTGATTGACTTAGGTTATAATCTCTCACTCGGTTTGAGGGAGTCGAGTCGATGGCGCACAGTTTTGAGATCTACAAGGACAAGGGCGGCGAATTCCGGGTGCGGTTCAAGTACAATTCGGAAGTGATGTTCTCGACCGAAGGCTATGCCAGCAAGGTATCGGCCAAGAACGCGATCGAATCGATCAAGAAGAACGGGCCCGAAGCGCCGATCGAAGACAACAGCTGACGCGTCCGGTCATTCGCCGTGATCGTCATTCCCGCGAACACGGGAATCCCGCTTTTTTGCAGCGATCGTAGACAAGCGGGACCCCCGCGTGCGCGGGGGTGACGGCAGATTGAGCCTTGGATCAGTCCTGACCTGTCAGCGCCCGATGGCCATTGCCGCAGCGCTCGCCAGCTGGTCGGCGCGCTCATTTTCGGGGTGGCCGGCATGGCCCTTGACCCAGCGCCAGTCGATCTGGTGACGCGATACTGCGGCAATCAGCTCGTGCCACAGGTCCGCGTTGCGTACGGGCTTTTTCGAGGCGGTCTTCCAGCCGTTGCGCTGCCAGCCATCGACCCATTTGGTGATGCCGTCCTTCACATAGGTACTGTCGGTATAGAGGACGACCTTGCACGGCTCGATCAGCAGTTCGAGTGCGCGGATCGCGGCGGTCATCTCCATGCGATTGTTGGTGGTGTCCGGCTCGCCGCCCGAAAGCTCTTTTTCGTGCTTGCCATAGCGGATGATCGCCCCCCAGCCGCCGGGGCCGGGATTACCCTTGCACGCGCCGTCGGTAAAGATTTCGACCGTTTTCATGTCCATTCAACCATCGTCTCGATCTGCTCCGGACCCGTTCCATCCCACCCGGCGGCGATCAGGCAAACAGCCTGGCGTTGGCCGGGTCCGAATAGAATGCCAGCCGCCGGGCGAACGCCATGGGGTCCTTGCGGGTGACCAAGGCGTCGGCGGGGGTGTTGATCCAGTCATACGCGCGGCTCAATGTAAAACGCAACGCTGCGCCGCGTGCCAGAATGGGAAGCGCCGCAGTTTCGGCATCGTTGAGCGCAAGTCGGCTGCGATAGCCCTGCAGTAATGCGTCCGACAAGCCGGTGTCGAAATTGCGCCCGTCATTGCTGAAACACCACGCGCTGTGCGTGATCGCCAGATCATAGGCGCGCGCATCGGTACACGAGAAATAAAAGTCGATCAGCCCGCTGACCCGGTCGCCCAGCATCAGCACATTGTCGGGAAACAGATCCGCATGGATCACCGATTGCGGCAGATCGCTGGGCCAATGCGCTTCCAGATCGCTCAGCGCGGTGCTCACCAGCTGCTCGAGTCCGGGGTCGATCTGCTGCCATTGGCCGGCGCAGCGCTCGGCCAGATCGCGCCAGGCGGCCAGCCCCATGCTGTTGGGGCGGGTGCCGGAAAAATCCGCGACCGCCAGATGCAGGTCAGCAAGCGCGATGCCGGCAGCGCTCGCCTGCGCAGGCGTCGGCGCGCTGAGCGAAATGCCTTCGAGGAACTCGATCAGGCAGGCCGGGCGTCCGGCAAGCTCCCTGATCTGCACGCCCTGCCGGTCGGCAATCGCACGCGGCACGCGGCAGCCGCGCATCGCCAGATGATCGAGCAACGCCATGAAGAACGGCAGATCGCCCGGATCGACGCGCTTTTCATACAGCGTCAGGATAAAGCGGTGGAAATCGCGGCCGCCGCGGGTCTCGACCAGAAAGTTGCTGTTCTCGACGCCCTCGGCGATGCCCTTGAAACTGATCAGCTCGCCGGTGTCATAGTCGTCCAGAAAACGCGCCATCATCTCGGCGCTGACATGGGTATAGACAGCCATCAGGCAGCATCGGCCTCAGCTGCAAGCGCGCGGGGCAGCTTGAAGGTGATGCGCTCGTCCACGGTCTTGACGCGCTCCTCTTTGACATCGAAATGCCGCCCGAGCAGGTCGACGACCTCGCGCACCAGGATTTCCGGGGCAGAGGCACCTGCGGTGAGACCCAGGGTGTTCACCCCGTCGAACCAGCGCAGTTCGATTTCCTGCGCGCGCTGGATCAGCATGGCGCGGGTGCCCTCGCGCTCAGCAACCTCGACCAGCCGCAGCGAGTTCGAGCTGTTGGGCGCGCCAATGACCAGCACCAGATCGCAATCATCGGTCATCACCTTGACCGCTGCCTGGCGGTTGGAGGTGGCGTAGCAAATATCCTCGCCCTTGGGCCCGACGATCGCGGGGAAGCGCTGGTGCAATGCGGCGACGATTTCTGCGGTGTCATCGACCGACAGCGTGGTCTGGGTAAGGAACGCCAGCTTGGTCTCGTCGGCCACCTGCAAATTGGCGACATCCTCGACTGTCTCGACCAGCGTCATGTTGCCGGGCTCGACCTGGCCGAAAGTGCCGATCACCTCGGGATGACCCTTGTGGCCGACAAAGATGATGTGCCGTCCGGCCTCGACCTGGCGTTCGGCCTGGCGGTGAACCTTGGAGACCAGAGGGCAGGTGGCATCGAGATAGTTGAGGCCGCGCTCGGCGGCCTTGTGGGGGACCGCCTTGGGCACGCCATGCGCGGAAAACACCACCGGTACGCCATCGGGCACCTCGTCGAGTTCCTCGACGAACACCGCGCCCTTGGCCTTGAGGCTATCGACCACGAACTTGTTGTGGACGATCTCGTGCCGGACATAGACCGGTGCGCCATATTTGTGCAGCGACAGCTCGACGATCTCGATCGCGCGGTCGACCCCGGCGCAAAATCCGCGGGGAGAGGCGATCTTGATCAGCAGCGGCGGCTTGACCGCGGGAGAAGCATTGGCCGGGGTGGGGGCGGTTTCGGTCATGTTCAGATTGGCTTTCGTAATTCCGCATCTGTCTTAGGGGATGCGGGGCGCGGTGTGAAGCATATCCCGTGCGATCGGCAGGCGAAGAATCTGGTCGTTGCGCTGAAACCCAACGGCAGATAAGGAGCGATGCACTGTGGCCTCGAAGGATTTTTGTTTGAACATGCCCATTCTGCCCAAGAAATCGTCCCCCAAGGCATCCCTGGCTGCCGTTATGGGAACCGGGCTTGCGCTGCTCAGCCTTTCGGCCTGTGCGGAGAAGAACCAGCTGGTGGTGGATTCCGGCGTCGGCGTGGCATCGACGCTGAGCGCCTGCCCCAACACCGCAATCCCCGAGCACACCGGCGATGTCACCATCTTCAACCCCGCCAGCAGCCGCGATGCAAGCGCGATCGACGTGGTGGCAACGATCACCAATGTCCGCCCTGCGTGCGATGAAACCGGCGCGGAAATCTATGCGACCGCCAGCTTCGACGTCCAGGCGCGGCGCAGCGACAACCGCGGCCAGCGCACCGTGACGCTGCCCTATTTCTCCACCGTCATGCGCGGCGGCAACACCGTGGTCGCCAAGCGGCTGGGTTCGGTGACGCTGAACTTTGCCGATGGCTCCTATCGTGCCGAAGCCAAGGCATCGGGCGCGGGCTATATCAACAAGGCGGCAGCGACGCTGCCCGAGGACATCCGCGAGCGCATCACCCGCAAGCGCAAGTCGGGCGATCCCGATGCCGCGATCGATCCGCTGTCGGTTCCCGAAGTGCGCAGCGCGCTCCAGCGGACCAGCTTTGAACTGCTGATCGGCTTCCAGCTGACGCAGGACCAACTGCAGTACAACGCGACGCGATGAGGCTGCATTGACCCCTCTCCCTTCAGGGGAGAGGGGCAGCTTCACGCAGTGAAGCAGGCAGAGGGCTGGGAGCACGACCGGTGTCTGGCTTCCCCTCTCCAACTCCGCCTAGGCAGCAGGCTGCCAAGGCTTCGTATCCTCTCCCCTGAAGGGAGAGGAGTGATGCGATCAGGGCCAAAAATCATGACACTCTATACCCGTTTCATCCAACATCTGCACACCGCGCTCGACGCGCTGGAAGCCAGCGGCGTCCTGCCTGCGGGGCTGAACCGCGGCGCGCTGACCGTCGAGCCGCCGCGCGATCCTGCGCATGGCGATCTTGCAACCAACGCCGCGATGGTGCTCGCCAAGCCTGCGGGCACCAATCCGCGCGCGCTCGCTGAAGCGATCAGCGCCGAACTGGGCAAGGTGGACGAGGTCACCGCGGTCGAGATCGCCGGGCCCGGGTTCCTCAACCTGCGGCTCGCGCCCTCGGCCTGGATCGAGGAACTGCACGCCATCGCCGCAGCGGGCGCCGATTACGGCCGCTCGGAGCAGGGCAAGGGCATCACGGTCAACATCGAATATGTCTCTGCCAACCCGACCGGCCCCATGCACATGGGCCATTGCCGCGGCGCGGTGGTGGGCGATGCGCTGGCGACATTGCTCGAATATTCGGGCCACAAGGTCATCCGCGAATATTATGTCAACGATGCCGGTGGCCAGGTCGATACTTTGGCCCGGTCGGTGCACCTGCGCTATCGCGAGGCGCTCGGCGAGACGATCGAGATTCCCGAGGGGCTGTATCCTGGTGATTATCTGATCCCGCTTGGCCAGAAGCTGGCAGTGGAATTTGGAGACCGTTACGCTGCTGCGCCCGAGGCCGACTGGCTGGTGCTCTTCCGCACCCGCGCGGTTGCCGACATGATGGACATGATCCGTGCCGACCTGGCGCTGCTCGGCATCCATCACGACCTGTTCTCTTCGGAGGCTGCGGTGCTCGCTGCGGGCAAGCCCGAAGCGGCTGAAGCCGAACTGCGCGCGCGCGACCTGGTCTATGACGGGGTGCTTGAAGCGCCCAAGGGCAAGGTGATCGAGGACTGGGAGCCGGTGACGCTGCCGCTGTTCCGGTCGACCCGTTTCGGCGATGATCAGGACCGGCCGATCCGCAAGTCGGACGGCAGCTGGACCTATTTCGGCATCGATCTCGCCTATCACTTCCAGAAGCTGCAAAGCGCCGATGAGCTGATCGATATATGGGGTGCGGACCATGCCGGGACCGTCAAGCGGATCAAGGCGGCAGTCGCGGCGCTGACCAACGGCACCGGCACTTTCGACGTCAAGCTGGTGCAGATGGTCAAGCTTTTGCGCGATGGCGAGCCGGTCAAGATGTCGAAGCGGTCGGGCAGCTTTGTCACGATCGCCGATATGGTCGAAGAGGTCGGCAAGGATGCCGTTCGCTTCACCATGCTGACGCGCAAGGCAGACGCGCAGATGGACTTCGATTTCGCCAAGGTGGTCGAGGCGTCGAAGGACAATCCGGTGTTCTATGTGCAGTATGCGCATGCGCGGATCCACTCGATCATGCGCAAGGCGCATGCTGAAGGGCTCAGCGCGTCGCCGGAACATCTCGAACTGCTGGGCGCAGAAGAACATGCGCTGATCGCACTGGCGGCGCAGTTCCCGCGCATCGTCGAATCGGCGGCAGCGAACCGCGAGCCGCACCGCATCGCCTTTTATCTCGGCGATCTGGCCGCGGCTTTCCACGCCTTCTTCAACTTGGGCAATGACAGGCCAGACAAGCGTATCGTTATGACGCATGACGCCGCCACCAGTTCTGCAAGGCTTTTCATGGCCAGCAATATCGGGCAAGTCATTGCCAACGGTCTGGCGCTGATGGCGGTGGAGGCGGCTACGCAGATGTAGCCTGCCGGGGATGCCAGGGCAGACCTTACCGAACTGGCGTGTCTGATGGGGCGACAAGAATGAGCAATCGGCTGGATGATGGCATGGACGATACTCTGAGGGATCAGCCTTTGGGGCTGGATGCCGATGACGACCGGTTGCCCTGGCTTGAATCCGCCGATGACGCGCCGTCCGGCGATGGCTCGGCGGGCAAGATCATCGGCTTCGTGCTGCTCGGGCTGGTGGGTCTGTCGATCGTGCTGGCGGCGATCTACTGGATCGGCGGCGATGGCGGCGCACCCGAGGGCGACGGCAGCCTGATCGCCGCGCCGCAGGGCGACTACAAGGTCCGCCCCAAGGACAAGCAGGAGCAGCAGGTCGAAGGCACTGGCGATGCGAGCTTCGCGGTCAGCCAGGGCGAACAGCCGCAGGGCCAGCTGGCCGATGCGGCAGGCGCACCGCCGCCTGCGGGCAGCGCGCTGGTGCAACTGGGCGCCTATACCGACGAGGCCAGCGCGATCGCGGGATGGGCAACGCTCAGCCAGCGGCACGAGGTATTGAGCGGTCTCAACCGCCGGATTGTCCAGGCCACGGTGGATGGCGGCACGGTGTTCCGTCTGAGCGCGGTGCTCGACAGCCCCGGCAGCGCGGCCTCGGTGTGCGACCAGCTCAAGAAAGCTGGGCAAAACTGCCTGGTGGTGCGTTGATTTCACCGCCGCTTTTGGCGACACTGTTTCCATGAAACCCGTAATTTTCGGCCTGGCCGGTCTGACGATCGCGCCCGATGAACGCGCCTTTTTTGCCGAGAGCGTTCCTGCAGGCTATATCCTGTTCGGCCGCAACATCGACAATCGCGAGCAACTGCGCGCGCTGACCGACGATCTGCGCGCGCTTCACGGCGATGACCGGCTGCCGATCCTGATCGATCAGGAGGGCGGACGGGTCAGCCGCATGAAGCCGCCGCACTGGCTGTCCTTCCCGCCCGGCGCCGCGTTCGACCGGCTGTACGACATCGCGCCCGCAAGCGCGATCGAGGCCGCACGGATCAACGCCGAGGCGCTGGCGCTGGATCTGGCCGAGGTCGGCATCACCGTCGATTGCCTGCCTTTGCTCGATGTCGCGATCCCCGGCGGCACGCCTGCGATCGGCGACCGGGCGCTTGGCCAGGAGCCGATGCGCGTCGCAGCCTTGGGCCGCGCGGTGCTCGACGGGTTGAAGCGCGGCGGCGTGCTGGGGACGATCAAGCACATGCCCGGCCACGGCCGCGCAATGGTCGACAGCCATATGGAGCTGCCCCGCGTCACCGCCAGCGACGAAGAGCTCGAGCAGGACATCGCGCCGTTCCGCGCGCTCAAGAACGCCGAGATCGGGATGACCGGGCACATCCTGTTCGAAGCCTGGGATACCGAACGTTGCGCGACGCACTCGCCGTGGATCATCGAGAACATCATCCGCCAGCGGATCGGTTTCGAAGGGCTGCTGCTCAGCGATGATCTCGACATGAAGGCGCTGGCCGGAGACGTGCCCGATCGCGCCGCGCGCGCAGTTGCCGCCGGATGCGACATCGCGCTCAACTGTTGGGCGCGAATGGACGAGATGGTCGGCATCGCCAACGCGCTGCCTGACATTTCCGACGCGTCGCGCGCCCGGCTGGAGCGCGCCCGCGCCGCGATCAATCCGGCGAAGGACTGGTCGCACCAGGCGGAGCTGCTCGCCCGGCGCGATGCGCTGCTGGCGCTGGTGTGACGGGAGCGTGACCGCAGCGGACACCACGATCGCCCCCCCGGACGGCGATTACCTGTTCTTCAGCGAGCCCGTTCCCGCCGCGACCGCCGCGGCCGAGGCGCTGCTGATCGATGTCGATGGCTGGGAAGGCCCGCTCGATCTGCTGCTTGATCTGGCGCGGCGGCAGAAGGTCGATCTGAGGCAAATCTCGATCCTCGATCTCACCAACCAGTATCTGGGCTTCATCGAGAGCGCGACCAGCCTGAAGCTGGAGCTGGCGGCGGACTATCTGGTGATGGCGGCGTGGCTCGCCTATCTCAAATCCGCGCTGCTGCTGCCGGGCGACCCCGAGGTCGAGCCTTCGCCCGAGGAACTCGCGCTGCGGCTGCAATTGCGGCTGCAGCGGCTGGCGGCGATGCGCGAAGCGGCGGCGCGGCTGCTGGGGCGCGACCGGCTTGGGCGCGATGTCTTCGTGCACGGGCAGGGCGAGGGGCTGCGGCTGCTCACCAAGACGCGGCACGACTGCTCGCTGTTCGATCTGCTCACCGCTTATGGCCGGGTGAAGCAGCGCAGCGAGCCGGTGGTGCATATGGTCAAGTCGCGCCGGGTGATGACGCTGGAAGACGCGCTGGCGCGGCTGTCGTACATGCTGGGGACCGCGCTCGAGTGGACCGATCTGCGCAGCTTTCTGCCCGAAGGCGCACCTGCCGACCTCACCCGTTCGGCGACAGCATCGACCTTTCTGGCGCTGCTCGAACTGGCGCGGCAAGGGCGGGTCGAGCTCGCGCAGGAAGAGGCGTTCGCGCCGCTGAAGGTGCGCAGGGCGCCGTGAGCGAGGTCGACCCTGTCGTGCGCGCGGTCGAGGCAGCGCTGTTTGCAGCGCAGGAGCCGCAAAGCGCCGAGGATCTGGCTGCGCATATCGGCAGCGACGCCGACATTGCAGGCGCGCTCCAGGCGCTGCAGGCGGACTATGCCGGGCGGGGGATCGAACTCGTCGAGCGCGGCGGGCGCTGGCATTTCCAGACCGCACCCGATCTTGCCTGGCTGCTGCGCCGCGAGACCGAGCAGACCCGCAAGCTGTCGCGCGCGGCGACCGAGACGCTGGCGATCATCGCCTATCATGAGCCGGTCAGCCGCGCCGAGATCGAGGCGATCCGCGGCGTACAGGTCAGCAAAGGCACCATCGATGTGCTGATGGAGGAGGGCTGGATCACGCCGGCGGGCCGCCGCGAAGTCCCCGGAAGGCCGCTGATCTACGCCACCACCCCGGGCTTCCTCACCCATTTCGGGCTCACCAGCCGGCGCGATCTGCCGGGGCTGGAGGATCTGCGCGCAGCGGGCCTGCTTGACCCGGTCGATCTGGCGCTGGAAGGCGCGCTGGCGACGGATGACACCGACCACTCGTCGGATGAATCGGATTCATTGCTGGAAAACCATGAGGATCAGGCCTAGATAGCCCGCAGGCCTTCAGGAGATTTGCCATGGGATCCTTCTCCCTGATGCACTGGGTTATTGTGCTGATCATCATCGTCCTGCTGTTTGGCGGCGGACGGATTTCGTCAATAATGGGCGATGTCGCCAAGGGCATCAAGAGCTTCAAAAAGGGCATGGCCGAAGATGAAGAGCCGGTGCAGCCCAAGCGCCCCGTCGCGCAGATCGAAGCTCCGCCCGCGCGCACGATCGACGGAACTGCCACCACCACACCCAGCGAAGAGCGCAAGCCGGGCTGATCATGGCCTGTTGTCCCGATCGGGTTCAGCACGTGCCGATGGCAGACAGCGTAAAGGCGTGACCATGTCATGTTAGACATCGGATCGACCGAATTGCTGATGATCATCATCGTGGCGATCGTCGTGATCGGCCCGAAGGATCTGCCTCGCGCGCTGTACAAGGTCGGCCAGGTCATCGGCAAGGCCAAGGGCGTCGCGCGCCATTTCCGTACCGGCATCGATGCCATGGTCCGCGAGGTCGAGCTCGAGGAAATGGAGAAGAAGTGGAAGGCGGACAATGAGCGGATCATGCGCGAGCATGCCGCGCCGCAACCCGCTTCGGCCACGCCTGTAGCCGACCCTGCTGCGGTGATGCAGCCGCTCGCGGCTCCACACGTGCCTGAGGTGACAGCTGCATCCGATGCGCCGGTGGCCAGCGCAGATGTCCCTGCGACCGCGCAGGGCATGCCTGTGACGGAAGGCGAGCGATGAGCGAGCCCGAAGACGAGATCGACGCCTCGCGCGCACCCTTGCTCGATCACCTGATCGAGCTGCGCCAGCGTTTGGTGCGTTGCGTCGTGGCGCTGCTGCTGGCGTTCGGCGTCTGCTTCTATTTTTCAGAGCACATTTTCTCGTTCCTCGTCGTCCCGCTCAAGGAAGCGTTTGGTGACGGCAACGGGCGGCTGGTGTACACCAAGTTGTACGAGGCATTCTTCGTCCAGGTGAAGGTGTCGATCTTCGCCGCCTTCTGCGTGTCCTTCCCGATCATCGCCAACCAGATGTGGGCGTTCGTTGCGCCGGGGCTGTACCGGCAGGAAAAACGCGCGCTCTTGCCATTCATCCTCGCCACTCCGGTGCTGTTCACGGCCGGCGCGGCGCTGGCCTATTATGTCGTGATGCCGACCGCCTTCCATTTCTTTCTGCAGTTCCAGGGGGAATCGGGCGGGCTTGAGGTCGAGGCGCTGCCCAGCACCGATGCGTATCTTTCGCTGGTGATGCAGTTCATCCTGGCCTTCGGGATCAGCTTCCTGCTGCCGGTGCTGCTGATGCTGCTCAACCGCGCCGGGATAGTTTCGCGCGCGCAGCTGGTGAGCATGCGGCGCTACATGATCGTCGCCGCGTTCATCGTCGCTGCGGTGCTGACCCCGCCCGATGTGGTCTCGCAGCTGATGCTCGCTGTCCCGTTGATCCTGCTCTACGAGCTCAGCATCATCGCGATCTGGTTCACCGACCGCAAGGCCGCCAAGACTGCACCTGAAGAGGCGGAAGAAGCCCTGCCCGAAGCGCAATCGGAGCCGGCCGAGTAGGCTCCACTTCCGGCATTCCCGCGAACGCGGGAATGCCGCTTGTGCGCAAAGGTCACGACAATAGCGGGACCGCTGGGCGCGCGCGGGGTGACGGAAATGCGAAGTCTATGCTTCAGCCCTTGGCGGGCACCGGCGGATCGTTGTCCGCGACCTCGGTGAGCGATCCGCCCATCTTTTCGCATTCGCCCGCTTCGGTGAACTTCCAGGCATTGCCCTGATAATCGACCGACGAGGTGCCCGCACAGCTGGTGCCGGGGCCCGCTGCGCAATCATTTTGCTTGGCGAGCGCGATGCCATAGCATTTCTCCTGCGCGGCCAGTTCGGTCGCGGCCTTGTCGATCGCCTTGGCGCTGGTTTCTTCAGGTGTTGCCGGCTTGTCAACCGAGCATGCGGAAAGCGAGGCGGCGGCGATCAGCGCCGATGCAAGCGCGGTGAGCGGGAAATTCTGGGACATGAAGACAGGGCTCCTGCTGGCCGGATAGCAATGCCATCGCTCGCATAACCGCTGCGAATCGTCAAACCTTTGCCGATGCATATCAAACCGGCTAGAGCGCGCGGCCATGACGCAAACCGCCCCCAGATTCGCCTTTTCGATTTCCGCCCGCGACGGCAAGGCGCGGACGGGCGAGCTTGCCATGCAGCGCGGCACCATCCGCACGCCCGCCTTCATGCCGGTGGGTACGGCTGCTACGGTCAAGGGGATGAAGCCTGCCGAGGTGCGCGCGCTGGGTGCGGACATCATCCTGGGCAACACCTATCACCTGATGCTGCGTCCGGGCGCCGAGCGCGTGGCGCGGCTGGGCGGGCTGCACCGTTTCATGGACTGGCCGCACCCGATCCTCACCGATTCCGGCGGTTATCAGGTGATGAGCCTGTCCGCGCTCACCAAGACGACTGAAGAGGGCGTCGCCTTCCGCAGCCATCTCGATGGCTCGCGGCACATGCTTAGCCCGGAACGCTCGATGGAGATCCAGCGGTTGCTGGGATCGGACATCGTGATGGCATTCGACGAGCTCGTCCCCACCACCGCGACGCGCGAGGTTCAGGCCGCTGCGATGGAGCGCTCGATGCGCTGGGCGCGCCGCTCGCGCGAAGGGTTCGACAGCGGCACCGAGCACGCCGGGCGCGCCGCGTTGTTCGGTATCCAGCAGGGCTCGCTCGACGAGGGCCTGCGCCGGCAATCGGCCGATGCGCTGCGCGATATCGGATTCGACGGCTATGCAATCGGCGGACTTGCGGTGGGCGAGGGGCAGGAGGCGATGTTCGGTGTGCTCGATTACGCACCCGGCCAGCTGCCCGATGATCGCCCGCGCTATCTGATGGGGGTGGGTAAGCCCGACGATCTGGTCGGCGCGGTCGAACGCGGTGTCGACATGTTCGATTGCGTGCTGCCCACGAGATCAGGCCGCAACGGTCAGGCGTTCACCTGGGACGGGCCGGTCAATATCCGCAACGCGCGCCATGCGGAGGATCAGGCGCCGCTCGACGAGGCGTGCGGCTGCACCGCGTGCACGCGCTTCAGCCGGGCCTATCTCCACCATCTGGTGAAATCCGGCGAGATGCTGGGTGCGATGCTGATGACCGAGCACAATCTGCGCTTCTATCAGGATCTGATGGCCGGGATGCGGCTTGCGATTAGCGAAGGCCGCATGGCGGCGTTCGGCGAGGCGTTCCGCGCGCGCTATTACGCCAAGGGCACTTAACTGTCGGTCCCGCAGCTTACGACTTGGCCGGAACGAACACCGGGACGGCGATCGCGATGCTTTCGAACGCGGTGTCGCGCTCCAGCGGTGCGCGCAGCTGGCGGGCAAGACCGGTCATCACCCGGTCGATGCCATCGGCGAGCATCTCTTCGAGCAGCGGGTTGGGACCAAGCGCGGGCGAGGCGATGCGCAGCTTGATCCGCGTCGGGTCGTCGGGCAGCGGCTTGGCGGAAATCCGCACCGGAGCCTCGGGACGGGTAAGGTGGATAAGTTCGAGGATCTCGGTGAGCAGGAAGGCAATCGGAACGCCGACATCCTGGCTGACATGCATGTTGTCGATATCGACCACGATATCGGGACCATCGGCTGCAGCAGCGTTGCCCGCATGTTCGAAGCTGCCCGCCAGCTCGCCGACCAGCGCGCGCAGATTGATCCCCTCGTTGCGCTCGGTGCCCGCAAAATGGTTGCGATGCACAACCGCGAGCGCATCGACCCGGCGCTGGATCTTGCCATAGGCCAGCTTTGCCTGATCCGAATCGGCGGTGCGCGCGTGCAGGTTGATGAGGCTGGCGATGATCTGCAGGTTGTTCTTGACCCGGTGGTGGACCTCGCGGGTCAGCATGATCTGCTGCTTGAGCCCCTCATCGAGCGCTTCGCGATCAACCGAGACCTTGTGCGCAAGCGTCACGAAGCCTTGGTCCAGATCCTGGATCTCGCTGGCGTTGAACGCGGTGCGCGCCATCGGCACCAGCCGTTCGCCGGTTTCATACTGGCGAATCTTGCGTTGCAGCTGGGTCAGCGGCGCGATGAGCATGAAGTTCACCACCAGCCAGCCGATGCCTGCGGCCGCCAGCACGGTGATGAACGGAATGATCTGCGCGAGAAATTCCGGCGGGGTCTGCTTGGGGCGCACGAACCGCAGGTCGAGGTTCAGACCCGCGACGTCGCCCTGCGCGGTCATTACCGCGTTGAGCCTGCGCTCCCAGTTGGTGGGGATGCGGGTGAGCGGCAGCACCTGCTGGGGGCTGCGAAGATCGAATTGCGACAGCGGCACATCATCCACCGGGTCGGCCAGCTGCAGCATGCTTTCGGCAGGATAGAAGGCCAGCGCCCGCGCGACCGAAACGCGGCCCCGCGTCGCGAAGATCGCGCCGTTGGCCTGCGGCACCACAAGCGCGCCGGGGGTCGAGGCATCGCGCCCCGCCTGGCGCAGCGCCTGGGGGATCGCGCCGACCTGGCATGCAGGCGGGCTGGTGGTGCTGGAATAGAGCAGGGCTGCAAATCGGGTCTGTTGCGGACCCAGTTGCTCGCGCAGGTTGAGGCAGATCTTGGCGGGGTCTTCGCCCAGTGCGATCTGTGAGGCTGCCGCGCTCAGGATCGCCAGGTCGTTCTGGATGGCCGCACCCAGCCGCAACGCGGCATCGTCGACATTTTTCTGGAGCAGCCGGTTACGTTCTTCGGTTGCGGTTTCGGCAAGGCTGCGGTTGGCCACGACCGCGCCAAGCGCCAGCGGCAGCAGCGCCACCGCCATGATCAGGAACAGCCGGGTGCCGATCGACAACCGCGCCAGTGGAGCAAAAATCGGGAAGCTAGCCCTTGGGGTGCTGGCCATTACTTCAGCTGCTTGAGCAGATCCAGAAAATCGTCCGGAATGTCCTCTTCCAGCGTGCGCTGGTACACCGACTTGAGTGCGTCACCGATGACGTGCGATTTGCCGTCCTCGGGAGCGGGGGGGCTGTCTTCGCCATCCGACACGCCATCGGCAGCGCGCGGCTCGACCACATTTGGCCTGCCACCTTTGCCGGGCTGTTCGTCGCCGGACTGATCGTCATTGTCACGATGCACGAGCATCCCATCCCGCCTGTTGAATATCGTCCCGAAATGGGGCTTAGCAAGCCGTCCAACCCCTGCCAAGCCCGCAAAATTCTGCGGGATCACGCATAAACGTCTCAGAGGAGGAAACAAACTGCGGCGAGGATTGTTCCTTGCCTGAGGTTCTGTTTATCGCCTTTCCCTCACCGCTGTCATCGCGTCGACCCAATTTTGACACCGGGTGCCAAAGGCAATAGATACGAGCGCCATCCGATGAAGGAGTTTCAATACATGTCCCTGGGCCAGACGCTCGCTCCCCACCTTCCCCTCCTGCGGCGCTACAGCCGGGCTCTGGCTGGCGATCAGCACCATGGGGATGCCTATGTGAAGGCAACCCTGCAGGCGATCATCGCCGCGCCGGACCAGTTCCCCAGCGACGTCGATGCGCGGCTGGGCTTGTATCGCGTGTTCCAGGTGATCTGGAGTTCGACCCATGACGATCGGCTCGAATCGGACAGCTTCGATGCCTATCCCGATGCCGACGACGACGCCCGTCGCCTGCTGGCCGAGCAGCGGCTGGGTCGCATTCCGCCATTGTCGCGTCAGGCGCTGCTGCTCACCGCGATGGAAGGCTTCTCCAACGCTGACACCGCCTATCTGATGGGCCTGGACGACCGCACCGTCTCCGGGCTGGTCAACGAGGCGCTCAGCGAGATCGACAGCCAGATCAAGGCCAAGGTGCTGATCATCGAGGACGAGCCGATCATCGCGATGGACATCGAGACGATCGTGCGTGATCTGGGCCATGATGTCACCGGCATCGCGGTCACCCGCGACGAGGCGGTCGAGCAGGCGCGGCTGCACAAGCCCGGGCTGGTGCTCGCCGACATCCAGCTGGCCGATGACAGCTCGGGCATCGATGCGGTCGCCGACATCCTGCGCGAGATCGAGGTTCCGGTGATCTTCATCACCGCGTTTCCCGAGCGCCTGCTCACCGGCGAGCGCCCCGAACCTGCGTTCCTCATCACGAAGCCCTTCCACCGCAACACAGTGCGCGCAGCGATCAGCCAGGCACTGTTCTTCTTCGATGCGGAGACGGTGTAATATTCATCCCCCAAAAATAGGGGATTTATTTTCAACTCATCGAAAAGGCGGGCTTCGGCTCGCCTTTTTTATTGCCCTGCGACGACAAACCGGGACATCTTCTTGTCTGCTGCGATCACCACGCAAAGTGGGAAAAATTAGGGGGTGGATATGTCGACTGCGAACCGCGGAACATTGACTGGTGTTGCCATGGGAGCGGCTTTGGCCTGGCTCGGTGTGCCGACGATCGCCCAGGCGCAGGGCGCCGCCCCGGATCTTGCGCGAATCATGGGGTCGCGCCCCGAGGTCGAGGATGCCAGCCTGTCGCCCGATGGGACCAAGCTTGCCTATCTCGCGCCGGTCAACGGCCAGGGCTCTGTGCTGATGGTTGTCGACCTGTCCCGCGAGGATCGCCCGCAGCGCGCGGTGTTCAAGGCGGATGGCGAGCCCAACCGGATGACGTCGTGCAACTGGACGGGCAATACCCGTCTGCTGTGCAGCATCATCGCATCGGTGATGGTCGACAACCGCGCGACCTATGCCACCCGTATGGTCGCGGTGGATGCGATCGGCGGAGACGCCAAGGTGATCGACGTTCGCCGGGGCGGGGGCGAGCGGCTGGGGCTGGCCCTTTATGGCGGCGATGTCATCGACTGGAATCCTTCGGACGAAGGTCATGTGCTCATGGTCCGCGATTATGTGCCCGAAACCAGCATCGGCACCCGGCTGGCGCAGGAGAAGGAAGGGCTGGGTGTCGATCTGGTCAACACCCGCACGCTGGCCGCAAGGACGGTGGAGCAGCCCGATCTGGGGGCGATCGAGTTCATCTCTGACGGCTATGGCAAGGTCCGGATCAAGGGCTCGCGGTCCGTTCGCGATGGCTATGTGATGGAGGGCAGGCGCTATTTCTATCGCACCCCGGACAGCAAGGCCTGGGTCGCGATGAGCGTGGTGGATGCAAGCCGCGAAGGCTTCGACCCGCATGCCGTCGATGCCACCGCCAACCTGGCCTATGGCCTCAAGCGGCTCGATGGCCGGATGGCCGCCTATAGCATGGCGCTCGATGGTTCGGGCAAGGAGACGCTCGTCTTTGCTCATCCGCAGGTCGATGTCTCGGGCTTCATCCGCGTCGGGCGGCGCAACCGCGTCATCGGCGTGCGCTATGTCACCGATGTCGCGCAGGTGCATTATATCGATCCGGATATCGCCGCGATGACCAAGGCGTTGTCCGGCGCGGTGCCCGATCTGCCGCTGATCCGCGTGGTCGATACCTCAGAGGACGAGCGCAAGATGCTGATCTGGGCGGGCAGCGACACCAACCCCGGCGCCTATTTCCTGTTCGATCGCGATGCGCGGACGCTGGGCAATCTGCTCGCGGCGCGCAGCGCGCTCGATACCATTCCGCTCGCTAAGATGGAGCCGGTGCGCTACCGCGCGCGCGACGGCGTCGAGATCCCCGGATATCTCACTTTGCCGCCGGGCAAGGCCAGCGCTGCGGGGCTCCCCGCCATCGTGATGCCGCATGGCGGCCCCAGTGCGCGCGACGAATGGGGGTTTGACTGGCTGGTGCAGTTCTTCGCGCTGCGTGGCTATGCCGTGCTGCAGCCCAATTTCCGCGGATCGGCGGGCTATGGCAGCGACTGGTTCCAGCGCAACGGGTTCCAGAGCTGGCAGACCGCGGTCGGCGACATCAACGATGCCGGGCACTGGCTTGTCAGCAACGGGGCTGACGCCAGGCGGCTGGCGATCTTCGGCTGGTCCTATGGCGGTTATGCCGCACTCCAGTCCAACGTGATGGAGCCCGAGCTGTTCAAGGCAGTGGTGGCGGTTGCCCCGGTGACCGATCTGGAGAAACTGAAAGCGGACCGGCAGGGCTGGTCGGACTTTGTCCAGGTCAGCCGCTATGTCGGGTCGGGCCCGCACATCAAGGATGGTTCGCCCGCGCGCAATGCCGAAGCGTTCAAGGCGCCGGTGCTGATGTTTCACGGCGACATCGACCGAAATGTCGATGTGGGCCACGCGCGGCTGATGGATTCGCGGTTGCGCAGCGCGGGCAAATCGTCCGAGCTCCACATCTTCGAGGATCGCGACCACTATCTGGAAGACAGCGTCATCCGTTCGAAGATGCTCAGCACCAGCGCAGGGTTTCTGGAAAAGACCCTTGCGCTGCCCTGAGCACGAACGGCCCGACGACAAACAAAAAAGGCGGGCCGCTGTGGCCCGCCTTTTCGTGTTTCGGTCGGTTGAAACCGATCAGCGCGAATAGAATTCGACGACCAGATTGGGTTCCATCTTCACCGGATACGGCACTTCGTCCAGCGTCGGAACGCGGGTGAAGGTGATCTTGTCGGTGCCGTCGGGTGCGACGTAATCGGGGATGTCACGCTCGGCCAGGCCCTGCGCTTCGATGACCAGAGCCATTTCCTGCGCCTTCTTGCCCAGCGACACGACGTCGCCCGGCTTCACCTTGCGCGATGCGATGTTGCACTTCACGCCGTTGACGCGGATGTGGCCGTGGCTGACGATCTGGCGCGCCGAGAAGATGGTCGGTGCGAACTTGGCGCGATAGACGACCATGTCGAGGCGCTGTTCCAGCAGACCGATGAGGTTCTGGCTAGTATCGCCCTTCATGCGGCTGGCTTCGGTGTAGTTCTTCTTGAACTGCTTTTCGGTGATTTCACCGTAATAGCCCTTGAGCTTCTGCTTGGCGCGCAGCTGCAGACCGAAGTCCGAAACCTTGCCCTTGCGACGCTGGCCGTGTTGGCCGGGACCATATTCGCGCTTGTTGACGGGAGACTTGGGGCGGCCCCAGATGTTCTCGCCCATGCGGCGGTCAATTTTGTACTTCGAACTGTTACGCTTCGACACGTGTGTTTCTCCAATTTGCTGCCTGATCAATCAGGCGAGTCCGGCCAGCTTAGCGGCCAGGTTTGTCCCGGGTTCGCGCCATGGAGCCGAACATGCTCCATGCGGCCGCTGCTTCACCGGGGGTGCAGGGCCAATTGCGAAGCGCGGCCTATGGCGACATGGGTGCAAAGAGTCAACCCGCCGCTCACCGCCTCGACATGCCGAGTTCGGGCGATTATGCGGGGAGCCATGTCAGACACCATCACATCGCCCGAAGACTGCATGACCATGACCGACGTCCGCGCGGGCGTAGATGCGCTCGACCGGGAGCTGATCGCGCTGCTCGCCACCCGATTCGGCTATATGCGCGCGGCGGCCCGGATCAAGCCCGAACGCGGCATGGTGCGCGACGAAGCGCGCAAGGCGCAGGTCATCGCCCAGGCCAAGGCCGCCGCGTTCGACGCGGGCGTGCCCGTAGGGCTGGTCGCCGATTTCTGGGAGCGGCTGGTGGAAGCCTCGATCGCGTATGAGGGCGAGCACTGGGAGCTGCTGCGGCGGTAGGGGGCCAGAACCAGATGGGAGGATGACGGGATGATGTCGACTGTTCCCACACTGGAAACCGAACGCCTGATCCTGCGAGCACCGCGGGCATCGGACTTTTGCGTCTATCGCGACTTTTTCGCGGATGCCGAAGCTTCGGCAGCCTATGGCGGCCCGCTGGAGGCGGACCGTGCCTGGAGAGTGTTGGCGACCGATCTCGGCCACTGGCTGCTCAGGGGCTATGGACGATGGTCGGTGGTGGAAAAGGCGAGCGGCACAATGATTGGCGGCTGCGGGCTGTGGTGGCCAGAGGGCTATCCCCGTTCCGAGCTGACGTGGTGGATCATTCCCGAGGCGCGGCGGCACGGTTATGCTCTCGAGGCATCGAAGGTAGCGGTGCGCTTCGGCTATGAGGCATTGGGTTGGCCGTTGGTGGAAACCCATATGAACGACGATAATGTCGCAGCGCGCAAGCTTGCCGAAAAGCTGGGCGGCACCGTTATGGGCCGCGAACGGTTTCCCGATGGGCTGACCCGTAACATCTACGCCCTGCCAAGGCCTTGAGCGAGCCGCTACATCCTTTGGCGGCCAACAACCCCTAGACCGGCTTGCGCTTGTCCTTCGCCAGCGTGCTCAGCACGCCCCGGAATGTGCGCACCTCGTTGCTGTTCCATTGCGGCTTGGTCAGGAGGTTGCGCAGCGTCCGCCGCGTCATCGAGGCGCGGCCTTCGGGGAAGAAATAGTTCTTCGCCTCGAGCATGGCGCACAATTGCTCGAACATGCCGTCGAGCTCTTCCATCGGCGCGGGCGGGTCGAGCTCGACTTCGGTGGGGGATGACACCGCATCGCCGCCGCCGGTCTTGGACCATTCATACGCCACCAGGATCACCGCCTGCGCAAGGTTGAGCGACCCAAACTGCGGGTTGATCGGCACGGTGAGGATGGCCTGCGCGATGGCGACATCCTCGGTCTCCAGCCCCGAGCGCTCGGGTCCGAACAGAATCGCGCTGCGTCCCGGGGCGCTGACGATCTGGCTAGCGGCGACCGCGGGCGTCACCACCGGCTTGGTCACGCCGCGCTTGCGCACGGTGGTCGCATAGACATGGTTGCAGTCGGCGACCGCGTCGGCGACCGTCTCGAACACCTGCGCCTGTTCGAGCACGATGTCCGCTCCAGAGGCCGCCGGGCCCGCGCTGGGATTGGGCCAGCCATCGCGCGGGGCGACCAGCCGCATTTCGGTGAGCCCGAAATTGAGCATCGCGCGCGCGGCTTTGCCGATGTTCTCGCCCAGTTGCGGACGCACCAGAATGACGATGGGCTTGCGCAGGTCGCCTGGCGCCGCGTCCCTTGCAGACTGCAGGTTGCGTGCCGCCTTCGCCTTGCCCAGCAGCATCTTGCGCGCGCGTTCTGACAGCGCACCATAGTCCTGCCGGATCAGCGCCTCCTTCTTGGCGCGGCTCCAGCCCTTGATCTGCCTGTCGACCGCCTGCGCATTGTCGGCGGTGGCAAAATCCTCGCTCCACACCAGTTCGACCGGCTGGCGCGCCTTGGTGTAGCCGGGGACGGCACCTGCCTGATGCGCGGCGACATCGGCGTCCAGATTCTCGCCATGGCCGACGAAATACGATCCATCGCCGCAGCGCAGCATATAGGTGAAATAGGGCATCAGGCGCCGCCAACATCTTTCACGGTGCTGGCGAATTCCTCGAAGTCCTTGGCTTCGCTGAAATCGCGATAGACCGAGGCGAAGCGGATATAGGCGACGCTGTCGAGCATGCGCAGCCCATCCATCACCATCCCGCCGATATCGCGCGAATGCACCTCGTTCTCGCCCGATGTCTCGATCTGGCGCTGGATGCCCGAGACGAGCTGGTCGATGCGCTCCTGGTCGATCCCGCGCTTGCGGCAGGCGACCGCGACCGATTTCTCGATCTTGGCGCGGTTGAACGGCTCGCGGCGGTTCTCGCTCTTGACCACCATGATGTCGCGCAGCTGGATGCGCTCAAACGTCGTGAACCGCGCGCCGCAGCTTTCGCACTGCCGCCGACGGCGGATCGCCGCCCCGTCTTCGGTGGGGCGGCTATCCTTGACCTGACTGTTTTCGTGCGCGCAAAAGGGGCATCTCATCGGTCAGTCGATGCCCTTCAGGGACGCAGGCGCTTGTAGAGCATATAGCCTGCCCCGGCGACCAGGCCGATCGGCCAGCTCACTACGGGAAGCACCGCACCCGCCACCGCGCCGATAGCGCCCGCGGTCAGCACCGGCTTGGTCGAGGGGTGCGCCATGCCCTGCTTGGCCATGCCGACGATTTCCTCGCGGGCATCGGCGATCAGGTCGCCACCATTGTTGGGATCGTCAGGGTTCTGCATGGTTCAAAGCTCCGGATAGATGGGGAAACGGTCGCACAGCGCTTCGACGCGGATGCGCACCGCAGCTTCGACCTCGGGATCGCCATGTTCACCCTTCTGGCGCAGGCCATCGAGCACGTCGGCGATCATGTCGCCGATCTCGCGGAACTCGGCGACGCCGAAGCCGCGCGTCGTGCCTGCAGGGCTGCCGACGCGGATGCCGCTGGTCTTGGTCGGCGGCAGCGGATCGAACGGGATGCCGTTCTTGTTGCAGGTGATGCCTGCGCGCTCGAGCGCCTCGTCGGCGTCCTTGCCGGTAACGCCCAGCGGACGCAGATCGACGAGTGCCAGATGCGTGTCGGTGCCGCCAGCGACGAGGTCCGCGCCGCGCTCCTTGAGGCGGCTCGCCAGCGCCTTGGCGTTGTCGATCACCGCGCGCGAATAGCTCTTGAACTCAGGCGTCAGCGCTTCGCCGAACGCGACCGCCTTGGCAGCGATCACGTGCATCAGCGGACCGCCCTGCAGGCCCGGGAACACCGCCGAGTTGAGCTTCTTGGCGAGTGCCTCGTCATTGGTCAGGATCATGCCACCGCGCGGACCGCGCAGCGTCTTGTGGGTTGTCGTGGTGGCGACATGCGCATGCGGGAACGGCGAGGGGTGCACGCCTGCTGCGACGAGGCCGGCAAAGTGCGCCATGTCGACCTGGAAGAACGCGCCCACTTCGTCGGCGATCGCGCGGAACTTGGCGAAATCGATGTGCCGCGGATAGGCCGAGCCGCCGGCGAAGATCAGCTTGGGCTTGTGCTCGAGCGCCAGGCGGCGGACTTCGTCATAATCGATGAGGTGCGTGTCGGGGGTCACGCCATACTGGACGGCGTTGAACCACTTGCCCGACATCGCGGCGCGCGCGCCGTGTGTCAGATGGCCGCCGGCGTCGAGCGACATGCCAAGGATGGTATCACTCGGCTTGATCAGCGCCAGCAGCACCGCACCATTGGCCTGCGCGCCCGAATGCGGCTGGACGTTTGCATAGGCGCAATCGAACAATTTGCAGGCGCGCTCGATCGCCAGGCGCTCGACATCGTCCGAAGGCTCGCAGCCCTGATAGTAACGCTTGCCGGGATAGCCTTCGGCGTATTTGTTGGTGAACACCGAACCCTGCGCCTCGAGCACCGCCTTGGAGACGATATTTTCCGATGCGATCAGCTCGATCTGTTTCTTCTCGCGGCGCACTTCCTTGGCGATGGCAGCGGCCACGGCAGGATCGGTGAGCGCAAGGCCTTCGCTGAAAAAGCCGGAGGATCGGATTTCGTTGATCGCAGTGTTGGTGGACATGACAGGCTCCATCGGGGACTTGAATTGAGGGTATATCAGGCCGGGGTCAGCTTGGCGACGCGGCGTTCGTGACGGCCACCTTCGAACGGGGTGGCAAGAAAGGTGGCGAGACAATCCTTGGCGGTATCGATCCCGATCAGCCGCGCGCCCATCGCGATGACATTGGCGTTGTTGTGCTGGCGCGACAGGCTGGCCGAAAGATGATCGGAAACCAGTGCGCAGCGGCAGGCTGGATTGCGATTGACCGCGATCGAGATGCCGATGCCCGATCCGCACAAGGCGACGCCGAATTCGGAGCCGCCTGCGGCAACGTGATCGGCCAGCTTGAAGCCGTAATCGGGATAGTCGACGCTGTCGGCGGTGTCCGGCCCCAGATCGGTGACGCTGTGCCCCTGCTCGGTGAGCCATGCGGCCAGCTCTGCCTTCAGGCCGACGGCGGCATGATCGGAGGCGAGGGCGATAGTGCGGGGCGTTTGCGTCATCTTCAGGTGCGATCCGGATCAAGGCGTGATGGGGGCGATTCCCGTGATGGCCGCTATCTAGGCGAGCGTGCGGCACGATGCCACCAGTGATTGTGGTTGCGTGGCAGTTTTATGACGGGTGTGGAGGCCGATCGTCTTCCTGCAGTCCTCGCAGGGGAGCCAACAGAGAGGGGGCGGGAATGCACCCGCTCAAAACAGCCCGGGCACCTCGCGCTGCGCAGGTGTCGGCGCGGCGGGGATCAGCAGTTCGCGCTCGAAGGTGATCTGGCCGCCTTGCGATTGGCCGGTCAGCCCACCGGCAGCGCTGCTCTGCCCGATCGCGGTGCAGCTGCGCCCGGCGAGGAAATCGAGCGCGCCGCGGATCGAGGCTTCCTGCGGATCGCCCAGCGGCCGCGTCAGGTCGTCCGCCGCCTGGCAGCTGACATCGAGCGTGCTGGCAAGGCCGTTGAAGTAATCGCCTGCGCCGCGCACATTGACCGAGGTGAACGCCACGACGCGGACGCGGTCGTCACAGGCGCTGCGGTCCAGTGCGATCTGGCCGACCGGTTTGCCGAAGGTGTTGCTGCCGATCAGCGCCAGGTTGCGGTTGTAATAGGGCGCAAGGCTGTTGATCACCAGTTCGCTGGCGGACGCGCTGGCGCTGGTGCCGATAAACGCGATCTTGGCCGGGCTCACCGATTCCGCCCGCGGATTGAAGAAGGTGTTTTCGTTGCGCGAGGATTTGGAGGCGCGGAAGCGCACGCCCGAGAACAATTCGGCGCTGGTGCGGTTGCCGCCCAGCAGATCGCCCAGCAGCTCCGCGGTCGAGATCAGCCCGCCGCCATTGTAGCGGAAGTCGACGATGAACTCTGTGACACCCGCCGCGCGGAAGCTGCGGAACGCGTCGCGCAGCGGCGCGTCCGCTGCCGAGATGAAGGTGCGCAGGTTGAGATAGCCGATCTGGCGTCCGCCGTCCTGGATGATGCGCGCGCCATAGCGGCTGGAGACTGCTGGCAGATCGAAATCGGCCTTGGTGACGCTGACCTCGCGCGAAACCCCGCCGCGCGCCACGCGCAGCAGCCGGGTGGTTCCTGCGGTGCTGGGACCCAGCGCGGTGGTGATTCCGCCGGACCCTTCCGCCGCGAGGATGTCGCTGACGCTGCGCAGGTTGCTGCTGGCTGTGCCGATCGCGAGAATCTCGTCGCCGCGATCGATTCCGGCGGTCAGCCCCGGCGCACCTTCGAAGCTTTCGCTGATCAGTACGCGGCGCCCGGGGGTGTCGATCGAAAGGCGGATGCCGATCCCGGCGGTCGCGCCGGTGGTGTTGAAGGCGTTTTCCTCGGCGATCGAGGTGATGAAGGTGAAGAACCGGTCCTTGCCCTGCGCGCGCGCGGTGGCGGTGAGCGCGTCGATATAGCCTTGCACCGTGGTGAAGCTGGCCGGGTTGGCGCTGGTCACCAGCAGCTCGGGGAACAGATACCATTCGTTGAGCACGTCGCGCGCGAAGGCCTGGCGGTTTTCCAGCGAGCAGGTGGGGCTTGGCGCGGGCGTCGGAGTGGGGGCGCCAGCGACCGCAGTCGGGCCGGGTGTGGGCGAACTGCCGCCACCTCCGCCGCACGCGCTCAGCAACAGGGCGCAACTGGCCAGCAGGCCGGTGATATGGCGCATCAAAACCCTCTCATCGCGATCCGTCGAGCGCCCGATCCTAAGCGCATCGCCGCGATCAGGCGACAGGTTTTTGGCGCTCCCGGCGCGCCAGCGCGACGTTCTCGGTGCGGATGCGGATGAACAGGATGCCGAAGTTGAGCACGGTCCACAGCGCTGCGATCTGGACATGGCCGAAGATCAGCGGAATGGTCAGAATCTCGAGCGTCACCACCCAGTAATTGGGGTGCCGGACGAGGCGATAGGGGCCGCCGGAAATGCGCGGGAAATCGGGAGAGGAGATGATCCGCGTGGTCCAATAGGGGCCGAGCGTCGCCAGAACCCACAGCCGCGCGATCTGCAGCAGCGCAAACACGATGAGCAGCGGCCACAGCATCGGCGCATCGGGCGGGGTGCTCAGCCACAATGCGAGCAGGAAGCTTGCGTGGATGCCGACCATCAGCGGATAATGCGACCGGCCATGCTCGGTCGCGCCACGCGCGAGCAGCCTTTTGGTGTTGTGCTGAGCATAGACGAGCTCGAGCAGGCGCTGCGCGGTGAGCAGCGCGAGCACGACCCAGGCCGCGGCCCAGCCGGGTTGCCACATATAGGGTGCAAGCTCGCTCATCTGCATCATCGGTGCAACACTCCCATCGCGCCGGTAAAGCCCGGTCCCAGCGCGGTGAGAAGCAGCGGCCCGGACTCGCCCTTGGCCAGGATGCGCTCGAGCACGAAGTGGACCGTGGGCGAGGACATGTTGCCGTGATCGGCGAGCACCGCG
The DNA here is from genome assembly GCF_001713435.1 of Blastomonas sp. RAC04. Classification (NCBI taxonomy): domain Bacteria; kingdom Pseudomonadati; phylum Pseudomonadota; class Alphaproteobacteria; order Sphingomonadales; family Blastomonadaceae; genus Blastomonas; species Blastomonas sp. RAC04. The sequence goes on along the minus strand of NZ_CP016460.1, from coordinate 2,219,755 downwards.
CGGGTCTGGACAAGCCCGCCCGTCAGGTCATCGAAATACGCCTCGAGCGCATCGATCACCTTGCGTCCGCCGGGGTGGCACGCCGGTTCGGTCAGTGCCGCCTTCTCCAGCCCGGCTTGCGCGAGAAAGCCATCGACCACCGGCGCGAATTCGCTGGCGACGAACGCGGGCAGGTCGCGCGACAGGATCAGCCCCAGCCCCATAGTGTCGACATCCCAGCCCATCATCGCGCGGCTGTCGGGCCAGGTGTGCTGGGCGAAATGCCCCAGCGCAGGGCCATCGCCATCGGCGGTAAGCACGATCGCGCTGGCACCATCGGCGAACAGGGTCGAGGCGATGATGGCCTTCTTGGTGAGATCGCCAAAGCGGAAGGCGAGCGAGCACAGTTCGAGCGTCAGCAGTAGCACGCGCCGCCTGGGGTCCGCACGCACCAGATCGCCTGCGACCTGCAGCCCCAGCACACCGCCCGCGCAGCCATAGCCGAACAGCGGCAGGCACATCACATCGGCGCGAAACCCCATGGGGTTCAGCATCTGGCTCGCCATCGAAGGTGTCGCAATGCCGGTGGACGAGACGCAGACGATGGCATCAATCTGGTCGGGGGCCAGCCCGGCCTTTGCCAGCGCGGCGTTTGCTACCTCTTCGAGCAACTGCTGCCCGGCGGCGAGATACAGCGCGTTGCGCGCCCCGAAATCGGGTGGGCCGAGATACTCTTCGGGCGCCTGCACGATCGCGCGGCTGTTGACGCCCGTGCTGTCATAAATGGCCGCAATCCGCGACGGCAGCCCTTGCGGCAGCGCGCTGGCGACGAAATCGCGCACCTGGTGCTGGGTGATGGCAAAGGACGGGACGCCCGTGGCGATGGACTGAATGCGGGGAAGCATCGCGCCTAGGTGGCCACGGCCTGCCACCTTGGCAAGCGAATTGATGGGCAGCACCGGAATCATGCTTGGCATCGCCGCTGCAAATTGCTTTAGCCTCGGTCCAACATATTCTTGTGCGGCAGCCCGGCGCCGTGCCTCTTGCGGCCGGTGCAGCCGCAGGCCACATGCCGGGCTCGCAATTCATCAGAAGGCTCTTGCCATGACCAATACCGTCCAGACCCGCATGCTGATCCTCGGCTCAGGCCCCGCCGGCCTCTCCGCCGCGATCTATGGCGCGCGCGCAGGGCTCAAGCCCATCGTCGTACAGGGGCTGCAGCCGGGCGGGCAGCTCACCATCACCACCGATGTCGAGAACTATCCCGGCTTCCGCGACGTGGTGCAGGGGCCTTGGCTGATGCAGGAAATGCAGGCGCAGGCCGAGCATGTCGGCACCCAGATGATCTACGACACCGTCGTGTCGGTCGACCTGTCGCGCCGCCCGTTCCGGCTGATCGGCGATGGCGGCACCGTGTACGAGGCGGAAACTTTGGTGATCGCCACCGGCGCGCAGGCCAAGTGGCTGGGCGTCCCGGGCGAGCAGGAGCTGGGCGGCAAGGGCGTTTCTGCGTGTGCAACGTGTGATGGCTTCTTCTATCGCGGCAAGAAAGTCGCGGTGATCGGCGGCGGCAACACCGCGGTCGAGGAGGCGCTCTATCTCACCAACCATTCGGACAACGTGACCTTGATCCACCGCCGCGATTCGCTGCGCGCCGAAAAGATCCTGCAGGAGCGCCTGTTCGCCAACCCCAAGATCAGCGTTCTGTGGAACAAGGGCGTCGAACGCTTCGTCGGCGGCGGCCAGCCGCACGGGCTGGTCGGCATTGACCTGAAGGACACCGTGACCGGCGAGACCTCGCACCTCGCGGTCGACGGCGGCTTCGTCGCAATCGGCCACGCGCCTGCGACCGAACTGTTCAAGGGCCATCTCCCGCTCGACCGTGATGGCTATATCGAAGTGACCCCGGGCACGCCGTTCACCAGCGTCCCCGGCGTGTTCGCGTGCGGCGACGTGATGGACAAGGTCTACCGCCAGGCGGTCACTGCGGCCGGCACCGGCTGCATGGCCGCGCTGGATGTCGAACGGTTCCTGGCCGAAGCGGACTTCGAGGCGATTGCGGCGGAGTAAGCTGCTCTGCCTGCGGCCGTCCGAATCCCGCTTGTGCAATACCGTTGCGTAGCAGCGTCACCCCCCCGCTTTCGCGAGGGTGACGACATTGGCTGGTGGCGGGAACGGGATGGCATCGATCGCTGTGGAAATTTGCGCCTGATCATACCCGTTTAACGAGATGTAGAAGCTTGTGCGCCCATAGAACGGCCTGGCTCCAAATCCCCCGACACGGCCAAGCATGCATGTGATCGGCAAGGCCATCCGGGGAACCAGGGATCAAGGCAAGGCAGGCTCGCATGAAAGAATTCAGCGTTTCCAACGATACGTCCGCGTTCGAAGTCCCTGCGGTTCTCGATGAAAATGGCAGGCTCGCGGATCATTGCGCCCGCCAGGCCGTGACGATCATGGACACGCACGGCCTGGTCATCCTGACCGGCCTGCTTTCGGATGACGAAGCGGATGTCGGCCTCGAGCTGATCAGCCAGACCATCGAGGATCCCGATCGCAGCCAGTGCTCCTTCGCCAGCGAGACGGACAACCGGTATCTGCGCCGCGACTTCTGCTCGCTACCCTCGACCCCGCGTGTCACGAGCTTTGCCGCCACATTGTGCCAGCGTGTCGAGGGCGTTGTCTCGGAATATTGTGGTCGGTCGCGTCCGGTCCTCGAAATCGCGACATTCACCAGCTATCTGGGCTCATCGCATCAGTATATCCACCGCGACCCGGCCGGCGTGATCAGCCTTTTTGCTGCCGTGGAAGATGTCTCCGAGCAGCAGGGCGGAACCGTGTTCGTGCCCGGCACCCATATGTACGGCGGTGCCGACAACAACCATGATGGCAGGGCCTATGAGTGGATGGAGTTGTTCCGGACACAATGCAATTACCGGATCCTGTGGCACAATCTGAAAAAACTGTGGGGCATGCGCAAGGCCGATCGGGCCGCTCTTGCCCCCGGCGAATTTCGCGACCGGGTGTTTTCGATCAAATGGGATCAGCACCAGCCAAATCTGTTGCGCTTCGTCTTGGGGAAGAATTCCCAGTTCAGTCTTCGCATGCTCGGTCCGCGCAAATTGTGGAAGCTGTATCGCAACCGTGAGGCGCTCGATGACCTGTTCTCGCTGGTGCAGACCGCACCGCGCAAGGGGACGGTCATTCTCTATCGCAGCGATCTGCTACATGCAGGGCCCGACAACCGGTCGCCGCACGCGCGGCGGATCTTCGGCATGAGCATCGCGCGGGACATCATAGACCCCAAATACTGGCACGACGGGTATTCGCCGCACCCCAGCCTGACCGATCGGCCCCTGAGTTTTGGCGATCTGCTCGATTCCGCGCCGCTCCCGGCGCCGTCCCAAAGGGTGGAACACCGCCGGAGCGCATAGGCGGATTGACTGCCATGGCTATGCCTGCGGCTGAGCATCACGCACCCGGATGAACGGCGTTTTCTAGGTCAACGCTTCCAGGATCCGCTCGCGCAGCCACGCCTTGTCGCCGGCGGACGCGAAGCTGTGCGAGCCGCTGTCGAGGCGCGCCATCGTGATGCCGGCATTGGCGCGCGCGGCGGCGAAGGGGGCACTGTCCCAGTGCTCGAGGAACCACATCGCGGTGCGGTCATGTTCGGCGACGAGCAGCTTCGCCGGGACCGGCATCTCCGCCAGCGCTTGTCCCAGCTTTGCTGCCAGCCCGGTGACCTCGGTCTTCGCCGCGGCCTGACGCAGCCCGCGCACCAGCTTGCCGATGTCGACCCCGCCGCTTGCCAGCCGCCACAGTTCGCGCGGGTTTTTCAGCTTGGCGAGGTAGCGGCTGCGGATTGCGCCTGCGGTCATCGTGGCGGCCGCTTCGGCCTCGTCCGGCTCGTCGCTCTCACTCTCGAGCGTCCACATGTTGGCGAGCACCAGCGCGTCGATCCCCGCCGCCGGACCGTAAAGCGCCAGCGCGCTCGCGGCATCGCAATTGCCGAATGCCACCAGCCGGGCGAGCGACGGGACGCGGGTGCGCATCGCCTGCACGGCGGCGGCGATGTCGTCGGCGGTGGATTCAAAACCGGCGTTCTCGCCGGTGCTGTCGCCGATCCCGCGCCGGTCGTAGCGCATCACCGGGTGGCCCGCAGCCGCCACCGCGGCAGCCAGCGCCGCCATCCCGGCATGCGCGCCCGAGCGGATTTCGTTGCCGCCGCTGACGATCAGCAGCCCGGTGGTGCAGTCGGCTTTGTCGAGCGTCGCAGCCAGCGTTTCGCCTGCGCAATCGAAGGTGAAATGCTGCCTCATCCGCGCATCCACGCCGCTATGTCCTGTGCCATCGCCGCCGCCATCGCGGGATCATGCGCGGGTTCGGCGCGAAGCCACAGCGGCGCGCCTGTTATGCGGCCATCGGCGTCGAGCGGATCGTCGGCAAAGCGCACCAGCCGGATCGCGCTGCTCTCCGAAGGCGCGGCGCTGTCGAGTTCGCGGACCATGCAGGGCGACAGGCTGTTGCCTGCCAGTTCGATCCCCGATGTGCGCGCGGTTTCCATCAGCGCCTCGCTGCTGCTGTTGATTCCCGCCTCGCGGTCGGAGGCAATGCGCGTGCGGAGCATGGTGCGAAGCAATTGCCCGCCCTTGACCGGCGCCAGCCGCCAGCGGGGCAGATCGCCCAGAGCACCGTCAATCAAAGCGCCGCCGCGCAACGACGCGACGTGGGTGACGGGGCCAAGCTGCTCGGCACAGGTGATCAGCGCCGCCTGCCACAGACTGATGCTGGCGGTGTCGAGCGAAACCAGGCTTTCGTTGCAGCCGGGCAGGTCGGGTAGAAGGCTGGCAATGCCAAGGTCGCCGAGCAACCGCCCGAATTCTACCATCAGATGGCGCACGCGGTTGGCCTCGTCGAACAACGGCGGCAGGATCAGCAGCCTCGGCGCGTCATCCGGCCCGAAGCGCAGGCACAGTTCGTCGTTGCCGTCGAACCGATAGCTCGCGTTCACGCGGTGATCTTCGACCGCGCGAAATCGACGAGATTGCCGAAATTCTCGAACAGCTCGCCATCGACCTCGTCATCCTCGATCAGGATGTCGAGTCGGTCTTCCATTTCGGTGAGCAGCCCCGCCACCGCCATCGAATCCAGCTCGGGCAGCGCGCCGAACAATTCGGTATCGCGGTCGAACCCGCTCACCTGGTCTTCGGACAGGCCCAAAATGTCGCGCAGCACATTGCGTACCACGCGCTCGACGGCGTCGTTCTGACCGTTGGTCTGGATATCGCTCACATGTCCCTCGCTGGCCGTGCAACCCACGGCTCCCCCGGCCGCTGGTGTGCGGCCTTAGTCCTTCCCAAAACGGGCGGCAAGTCCCGCCATGCGATGCTTCGCCAGATAGGGCCACGCCAGAGGCGCCTTGGGCCACAGCATTTCAAGGCGATAGCGCGGGCGGACATCCTCCATCCAGTCCCGCTTGTAAGGGTCGCTGCCGGTGCCGAAATCGACCAGATCGACATGATCGGTGTCGATCACATGGCTAAACAGCGCATGGGTGAGCAGCGTGCCGGGCGAGGCCTGGATGTGCCGTTCGTCGTGCGCCAGCTTATGGATATAGGCGGTGCCGTTCTCGACCGTCCAGAACTGTGCCGCGACCGCCTGCCCGTCGATGCTGGCGATCCCCATGCGCAGCCGCCCTGCCTCCGCTTCGCGCGCCGCCAGCCAGCGCAGGAAATCGGGGTTGCCCTCTTCGGGCTTCCAGCTGCGCGCATAGATCGTCTCGTAGTCGAGCCAGCTGCCCGCGTTGAACACGGTCTCGATGCGCAGATCGACCACGCCCTTGTTGCCCTTGCGCTTGACGGTGGAGCGCAATTGCCCGGGGCGGGTTGCCCAGTATTCGTCGAAGCTGCGGCCATCGAGGTGGAGCACATGGTTCTCGTCGCAGGGGGTCTGGCTCACCAGCCATCCGGCGGCGGCAAAGGTCTCGGCGATCAGGCTGGCAGAGCCGTCCTCGTCGGGTACGGGCGACAGGACGATGCGATGCGTTTCGCGCGGCAGGCGGCGCGCGGTCCGCTCGAGCAGAGCGCGGCGGCGCGACGCATCGGGGTTGCCGCCAAACACCGGGCGCCAAATGAAACTGTACCAGTTGGCCATGGCCAGCATGCCGGCGCGCCCGTTGTCGATGAGGTAGAGCTTTACCGCGTCGCCATCCTCGGCGGCATAGGCGATGTGCGGTGCCTGCGCGGCAAGGCAGTGGCGGTGCAATCCGTCGAACCACAAGGCGCGGTCGAACAGCCCGGTGCGCCGGGCCGTGCGCTGGCCGGTGCGATCCGCATCACAGCCTCCAGAAACCCGGTGCGCTATGCCGGGCTTCGGGTTATCATGATATTCATCATTCAAAGTCATGAACCCCATGATATTGCATCTCTCTCTTGAACCAGGCCGTTCGTGATTTCTCTCGATCCCACTCCGCAACCGCTTGATCATCTCGTCCTGCGCGGCGTCGGCCGGGCCGATGCCCTGGTGCTGCGCGAGGAGACACTTAGCTACGACATCCTAAATTTGCGTATCGGTTTGCTTGCCCATTGGTTAACCGCGTTTCGGCTGGCCCATGGTGACCGGATCGCCACCTGGCTGCCCAAGAATGAGACCACCTGCCTGATGCCGCTGGCGGCGGCAAGGGCGGGTGTGGTCCACGTGCCGATCAACCCGGTGCTCAAGCGTACGCAGGTCGCGCATATCCTGGGCGACAGCGGCGCGCGGATGCTGATCACCAACCGCACCCGCATGAACTCGCTGCTGCCCGGCGACGTGCCCGAGGATTGCCTGGTCATGGAAGACGAGGAGGCGATGGAAAAGTGGAAGGAGGGGGAGATGAGCGCGCACCCCTCGCACCGCGATCCCTCCGATCTCGCCGCGATCCTCTATACTTCGGGCTCCACGGGCAAGCCCAAGGGGGTGATGCTGACCCACGCCAACATGTGGCTGGGGGCGCTGAGCGTCGCGCATTATCTCAAGCTCAAATTCTCCGACCGCACCTTGTGCGTGCTGCCCTTGAGCTTCGACTACGGGCAAAACCAGCTGCTTTCGACATGGGCTGCGGGCGGCGCTGCGGTGCCGCTCGACTATCTGATGGCACGCGACGTGATCAAGTCGTGCGCGCGGCACGCCATTACCACGCTGGCGGCAGTTCCGCCGCTGTGGACGCAACTGATCGACTACACCTGGCCCGAAGAGGCCGTCGCCAGCATGCGGCGGCTGACCAACAGCGGCGGAGCGCTCAGCCCGGCGCTGGTCAAGCGGCTGCGCGGCATTTTCCCCTCCACCGACATATACGCGATGTATGGCCTGACCGAGGCGTTCCGCTCGACCTATCTCGATCCCGATCTGATCGACGACAACCCGACCTCGATCGGCAAGGCGATCCCGTTCGCAGAGATCCTGGTGGTCAACGATGCCGGGCAGGATGCCGCCGATGGCGAGGAAGGCGAGCTGGTCCACGCAGGACCGCTGGTCGCTCAGGGCTATTGGCAGGACGAGGCGCGCACCCGCGAGCGGTTCAAGCGTGCGCCTGCATTCTCTCATTATGGCGGGATGGCGGTGTGGTCGGGCGACCGGGTGCGGCGCGATGCTGAGGGCCTTATGTATTTCGTCGGACGACGCGATGCGATGATCAAGTCCTCGGGCAACCGCATCAGCCCGGCGGAAATCGAGGATGCAGCGACATCGACCGGATTGGTGGCCGAAGCGGTTGCCCTGGGCGTCCCCGATCCGCAGCTCGGTCAGGCGATCCTGCTGCTGGCACGTCCGGCGCTGGTGCCTCGCCCTGAGGCGCTGGTCGACGACCTGCTCATCGCGCTGAAAAAGGAGCTGCCCGCGTTCATGCTGCCCAAGATCGTCGAACTGCGCGAGACCTTCCCCAAGAACCCCAACGGCAAGATCGACCGGGCGCTGCTAGTCGCCGAGATCGAGGAGCGTTTTTCATGAAGCCTTTGGGCCCGATTCCCGCTGGCTTTGCGAGCGTCGATGGCGAACTGGCGGTGCAGGGCATCGCGGCGAGCGACCTGGTCGAACGCGCCGGCGATACGCCGTGCTTCGTGTATTCGTCGGACATGCTGCGCGCGCGGGTCGCCTCGCTGCGCGCCGTGATGCCCGATCGGCTTTCGATCCATTACGCGATGAAGGCCAACCCGTTTGCGCCGGTGCTGGAGCTTATGGCCTCTCTGGTGGATGGCATCGACATCGCGTCTGCAGGTGAGCTTAAGCTCGCAACTTCAGCGGGCATGGACCCTGCCAACATCAGCTTTGCCGGACCCGGCAAGCGCGACCGCGATCTGGAAGCGGCGATCGCCGCCGGTGTCACGCTCAACCTCGAGTCCGAAGGCGAAGCGGATCGCGCGCTGGCGATCGGCGAACGTATCGGGGTGCAGCCACGGCTGGCGGTGCGGGTGAACCCGGACTTCGATCTGCGCGGATCGGGGATGCGGATGGGCGGCGGCGCCAAGCCGTTCGGGATCGATGCTGAGCGGGTGCCCGCGCTGGTGCGGCATATCCTGGCTGCGGGCGCGCATTGGCGCGGCTTTCACATCTTTGCCGGATCGCAGGCGCTCGATGCCGATGCGATCATCGAGACGCAGGGCAAGACGCTCGATCTGGCAGCCCAGCTGTCCGACGCGGTCGGGCACAGCCCTGAGCATCTCAACCTCGGCGGTGGCATGGGCATTCCCTATTTCCCGGGTGATGTGGCGGTCGATATCGCCAAGGTCGGCGCGGCGCTGGCCGAGCGGTTCGCCGATCTGCCCCCGGTGCTGGCCGACACCCATTTCGCGATGGAGCTTGGCCGCTGGCTGGTGGGTGAGGCGGGCGTGTACCTGACTCGCATCGTCGACAAGAAGACCAGTCACGGCGAGCTGTATCTGGTCACCGATGGCGGATTGCACCACCAGCTCGCCGCCAGCGGCAATTTCGGTACCGTGGTGCGGCGCAACTATCCGGTGGCGATCGCCAGCCGCTTCGATGCGCAAGCCTCGGAAGAGGCCAATGTCGTGGGCTGCCTGTGCACCCCGCTCGACCGGCTGGCGGACAAGGCGCTGCTGCCAGAGGCGCAGGTCGGCGATCTGGTCGCGGTGTTCTGTGCCGGAGCCTATGGTGCGACAGCGAGCCCGGCGGATTTTCTGGGCCATGGCAAGGCCCCCGAGCTGCTCGTCTGATTCAGGCTGATTTAATTTAGGCGAGCGCGTGCGCGGCAGAGGCATTGCGCTGGATCGCCGAGGCATCCAGCGGGCCCGCCGGAATCATCCAGCTGCCGCCAACGCACAGCACCGGATCGAGCGCGAGCCAGTTGCCCGCAGTCTCCAGAGTCACGCCGCCGGTGGGGCAGAACTTGCACTGACCGAAGGGTGCGCTCAGCGCCTTCAATGCGGGGATGCCGCCTGCCGCCATCGCCGGGAAGAACTTGAAATGGGTGAGCCCCATGTCGAGTCCGCGCATGATGTCGCCGGCATTGGCGGTGCCGGGAAGGAACGGGATTCCGCTTTCGATCGCCGCCTTGCCGAGCCGGTCGGTGAGGCCCGGCGAAACGATGAACTCAGATCCGGCCTTGAGCGCGGCATCGAGCGTGGCGGGATCGATGACCGTTCCAGCGCCGACGATGGCGCCTTCGACCTGCTTCATCAGGCTGATCGCTTCGAGCGCGGCGGGAGTGCGAAGCGTGACTTCGAGCACCTTGAGACCGCCTGCGACCAAAGCTTGCGCCATCGGTACCGCATCGGCGACGTCGTTGATCACGATCACCGGGATGACCGGCGCAGTCCGCATGATGGTCTCGATAGTGCGGTCTGCGGTCATACGGGGTTCTCCTGGGCAAAGGCAGCGGCGGCGCCGAACAGGCCGGGCTGGGGATGGTCGATCAGCTTGACCGGGATCGTCTCCATCAGCCGCTGGAAGCGGCCTTTGGCGAGAAAACGCTCCTCGAAGCCCGATTGCGGCAGGCGCGACGCGATCCGTTGACCAAGCCCGCCGGCGATTACCACTGCGCCCGCGCCCTGCGCCAGCGCAAAATCACCCGCCGCAGCGCCAAGGCTGAGGCAGAAGCGGTCGAACGCGGCGGCTGCGAGGCTGTCCTCGCCCGAGAGCGCCAGCTGCCACAGCACCTTGTCTTCCATGCTGACGACGGCGCGGCCCTCGATGCTGGCCAATGTCTCGTAGATCGCGGCCAGGCCGGGGCCCGAGCATACGCGTTCCACCGATACGCGGCGGTGCTGGCGGCGCAGGCGGGTGAGGATGGCGTCTTCGGTGGTGTCGAGCGGGGAATAATCGATATGCCCGCCCTCGGTCTCGATCGCGCGATAGCCATCGGGCCCGCGCACGACATAGGCGACACCCAGCCCGGTGCCGGGGCCGATGACGGTGATGACGCCGGTTTCGGGCAGGTCACCTTGCGGCCCGCACAGGTGCGAGAAACTGGCGGCATCGCAGTGCTGCACGGCATGCGCGACCGCGCCGAAATCGTTGACCAGAGTGTAGGAATCGACGTGCAGCTTTTCGCAGATCAGCGCCGGGCGGATGACCCAGGGGTTGTTGGTCATCTTGAGCACGTCGCCGCGGATCGGGGTGGCGAGCGCAATCGCTGCGGCGCGCGGCAGCGGTGCGCCTATCGCCTCCCCAAATGCTTCCCAGGCGGTCTGCAGGCTGGCGTATTCCGCGCATTTGAGCGTGACTGGCTCGCCCAGATGGGTGACGCGGCCATCCTCGATGGTCGCGAGCGCAAAGCGTGCATGGGTGCCACCGATATCGGCTGTGACGATCTGCATGGCTTAGCGTCCTGATACCATCTTCAACGTCATCCCCGCGAACGCGGGGATCCCGCTTCTCTGCGCCACCGTTGCGACACAGCGGGATTCCCGCGTTCGCGGGAATGACGGAAGTGCGCGAACCATCATCACAATCCCGCCATCGCCAGCATCGCGGACGCGCCGGCTTCGGCATTGTCGCTGGTGGCACGCATCATCGCGAACAGTTCGCGGCCCGTGCCCATCGGCTGTGCGGGCTGGGTGGCGGTGGGGCGCGATTCCCAGTCGGAGTTGTCGACCATCACGCTGATCGTGCCCGCAACCGCATCCAGCCTGACCACATCACCATCCCTGATCCGCGCGAGCGGGCCGCCGTCGCAGGCCTCGGGCCACAGATGGATTGCCGCAGGCACCTTGCCCGAAGCGCCCGACATGCGGCCATCGGTGACCAAGGCCACCTTGTACCCGCGATCCTGGAGCACCCCCAGCGACGGGGTAAGCTTGTGCAGCTCGGGCATGCCGTTGGCGCGCGGGCCCTGGAAACGGACGACCACCACCACGTCATGGTCGAGCTCACCCGCCTTGAATGCCGCGATCACCGCGTCCTGATCGTCGAAGACCCGTGCGGGCGCCTCGATCACCCACCGCGCCGGATCCACCGCACTGGTCTTGACGATGCCACGCCCCAGATTGCCCTCGACCAGCCGCATCCCGCCATCGGCCTGGAACGCGGTTGCGACCGGGCGCAGCATGCTGTCGTCGCGCGACACTTCGGGCGCGGGGGCGAACGCCAGCGTACCGGCATCGTCGAGCACCGGCTCCACCGCATAATCGAGCAGGGTGCCGCCAGCGACGGTCATGATGTCGGTGTGCAGCAGCCCATTGGCCGCCAGTTCGCGGATGATGAAGCCGATGCCGCCGGCGGCATGGAAATGGTTCACGTCGCCCGATCCGTTGGGATAGACCCGCGAAAGCAAGGGGATGATCGCCGACAGTTCGCTCAGATCCTGCCAGTCGATATGGATACCTGCGGCGCGCGCCATCGCGGGCAGGTGGATCGCGTGGTTGGTCGATCCGCCGGTGGCGAACAGGCCGATGCAGGCGTTGATGATCGCCTTTTCATCGACACAGTGGCCGAACGGGCGGTAATCATCGCCATCCCAGCCGATCTCGGCGACACGGTGGGTCGCGGCGCGGGTCAGTTCCTGCCGCAGCTTGGTGCCGGGGTTGATGAAGGCGGATGCGGGGATATGCAGCCCCATCATTTCCATCATCATCTGGTTGGAATTGGCGGTGCCATAGAAGGTGCAGGTGCCTGCGCCGTGATAGCTTGCGGCCTCGGCCTCGAGCAGCTCCTCGCGCCCGACCTTGCCCTCGGCATAGAGCTGGCGGACGCGCTGCTTTTCCTTGTTGGCGAGGCCCGAGGGCATCGGGCCTGCAGGCACCAGGATCGTCGGGATATGGCCAAAGCGCGCCGCTGCGATGAACAGTCCGGGGACGATCTTGTCGCAGATTCCCAGCAACAGCGCGCCTTCGAACATGCCGTGGCTCATCGCGATCGCGCTGCCCATGGCGATGTTGTCGCGGCTGAACAGCGACAGCTCCATGCCGAGCTGGCCCTGGGTCACGCCGTCGCACATCGCAGGGACCCCGCCAGCGACCTGCGCTGTTGCCCCCACTTCGCGGGCGAAGATCTTGATCTGCTCGGGGTAGCGGCCATAGGGCTGATGCGCCGAGAGCATGTCGTTGTACGCGGTGACGATGCCGATGTTCATCGCCTTGCCCGATCGGATCGCGGGCTTGTCCTCGCCCGATGCGGCAAAGCCGTGCGCCAGGTTGCCGCACGACAATGTCGGCCGGTGCACGCCCTTGTCGCGTTCGCGCGCGATGAAATCGAGATACGCCTGACGCTTTGGCCTCGAGCGTTCGATGATCCGCTGGGTGATCCGTTCAAGCTCGGGGTTGAGGGTGGTCATGGCATTCTCGTTTCAATGGATTTCGGGGCGGGGGGGGGCTCAGCCGGCCCAGTGGATGTCGACGGGGAGTTCGACGGCGGCAAGCACCTTGCCGATGGGGTAGGCCGAAGCCTCGCCCTGCTTGATCGCGGTTTCGAGTACCTTCTTCTTGTCCTTGCCGGTGACCGCGACCATCAGCGCGCGCGCAGAGGCGATAGCGGGAAGCGACAGGGTGACGCGTGCCACCGGTGCATCCTTGGGTAGCGGATCCGGCATAACGCCCAAAGCGCGCCGGTCGGCGGGCGCGGTCAGCGCCTCTTCCAGATCGGGTCCGGGGAAGATCGATGCGGTGTGTCCGTCCGCGCCCATTCCCAGCAGGCACAGATCCAGCGGCCAGTGGAAATCGGCGAGCCGGGCATTGGCGGCGTTACCGCACGCCTTGTAGTCGCTGGCGGCTTCGCTGATGATCGGGATCACGCGCGCGCCCTTGGGCAGGAAGGTCTTGGCGAGCATCGTCACGTTGGACAGAGCATCGCCCATCGGCACGATGCGGTCATCGGTGGGGATGATGGTGACCTTCTTCCAGTTGAGCTTGGCCTCGGCAAGCTTGGCATAAGCGGCCAGCGGCGTGCTGCCGCCGGCGAGCGCGATCACCGCGCTGCCGCGCGCATCGATCGCGCTTTCGATGATGAAGCCGATGTCGCCAGCCAGCGCGCCCGCCATTTCGGCGGCATCGTCATATTCCCACCATTCAATCTCAGTCATTCCAGCTTACTCCGTCGCGTTCGGTCAGCGCGATGGCCGCACTCGGCCCCCAGCTGCCCGAACCATAATTTTTGGGTTCGATGGCGTTGTCCGCCCAGGTCTTGCGGATGGCATCCACCCAGCGCCACTGTGCTTCCACCTCGTCGCGGCGGACGAACAGCGTCGGCTCGCCGTCGATGAGGTCAAGCAGCAAACGCTCATAGGCGATGCGGCGTTGCGACTTGGAGAAGGCATCGGTCAGGGACAGGTCGAGCGGCACCTCGCGCAGGGTGAGGCCGCCGCGGTCGAGCCCGGGCTCCTTGGCCATCACCAGCAGGCGGACATATTCCTCGGGCTGCAGCCGGATGACCAGCCGGTTGGCCGACAGCTTGCCCCCGCGCTGGGCGAAGATGTTGTGCGGCACCGGCTTGAACTGGATCACGATCTCGCTGCGGCGTTCGGACAGTCTTTTGCCGGTGCGCAGATAGAAGGGCACGCCCTGCCAGCGCCAGTTGTCGACATGCGCCTTGATCGCCACGAACGTTTCAGTGCCCGAGGGCTTGCCCAGATCGTCGGCATAGGAATGCACCGATTTGCCGCCGACCGCACCTTCGCCGTACTGGCCGCGCACCGTCTCGTTGGGCGCCACCGGACGCAGCGAGCGCAGAACCTTGACCTTCTCGTCGCGGATCGAGGTCGCGTCGAACTCGGCAGGGGGCTCCATCGCGATCAGCGCGAGCAATTGCAGCATGTGGTTCTGCACCATGTCGCGCAGCGCGCCGGTGTCGTCGTAAAAGCCGTGACGGCCCTCAAGCCCCACGGTTTCGGACACGGTGATCTGGATGTGCTCGATGCCGTTGGCGTTCCACAGCGGCTCGAACATCATGTTGGCAAAGCGCAACGCCATCAGGTTTTGCACGGTTTCCTTGCCAAGATAATGGTCGATCCGGAAGGTGCGGCTTTCGGGGAAGGCGTCGGCGACCGCATCGTTGATCGCGCACGATGAGGCCAGATCGTTGCCCAAAGGCTTTTCGAGCCCGATGCGGACCATCTCGCCCGCCAGCCCTGCGGATTTCAGCCCCTGGATCGTCGGCTTGAACAGGAACGGCGCGGTCGACAGGAAGATCGACATGCCGCCCGAAATGTCGCCGAGGCGCTCTGCAAGTGCGGCGAAGCCTTCGACCGTGGAGGCATCGAGCGGCTGGTAGCTGATCCGCTCGAGAAAGCTGGCGATCAGCGCATCGTCCTTGCGCGGTTCGGGCAGAAATTCGCTCAGCGCTTCGCCAACCATTTCGCGAAACGCGGCATCATCCAGCGCGCTGCGTGCGGTGCCCATGATCTTGAGATCGGGTGCAATCAGGCCGTCGGCGTGGAGCACGAACAGCGAGGGCAGCAGCATCCGCTTGGACAGATCGCCCGTCGCGCCGAAGAGCAGCAACGTCCGGGATTGCGCATTGGCCATCAGTTTTCCCTATCCATCAGTCTTGGCAGCTGCCTTGCGGGCCCGTGTTAAGGATGGCCTGCCTGCCTGTCCACCGCTGTTGCGGATGTATAGCTATGCAATCCAATGCAAACGATTGCAAGGCTTGTCCTCGGGCTGCTGCCGCTAGGGTTTCGGGTGCAAAATCATCGTGTCAGCCCAGCGCGCGCTCCAGCGCATCGGCCAGTCTCAGCCCGGCGCGCAGCACCTGCTGGCGCACGACGGGAACGAGCGTTTCGATGTCGCCGTCGTCATGCCGGGCGCGCTCGCCGGGCTTGAGCGCCGGGCCGCAGGCCGGGCCGTGCTGCGCGGTGGGGTAGGCTATATCGCGTGCGATGCTCCAGCTTTCGAGCGCCCAGTCCTCGACCGTCCCGGTGAGATAGGGGCTGCGTTCGGCGGCGGCATAGCGCCGCACCATCGGTTCGCCTTGGGTGATCGCGCGTTCGGCAACTGGCGTGTCCCACAGCCGGTGCAGGTTCATCCGACCCTCGACGATTCCGTAGGCTGCGCTCACCCGGTTGCCGCCAAGGTCACCGCGGTCGCCGCCGTGCATCGGCTGGTGCATGTCACCCATCGTGTGGACCAGCCACGCCAGCGCCTCGAGCCGGACATGCGCGGGCAGGCGTTTGTCGGCGAGCAGCTTTTCATTGCGCGCCACCTGCGCCCCGACGCAGTTGCCGTTGGCGCAATTCGCCTTGATGTCGAACGGCTTGCAGATGTCCATGTTGATATAGTGCCACGGCGCGGTGTAGCCCCAGCGCAGATCGTCGCGCCGGACGCAGTCCGCCCAGACGCTGGCATCGCCGATGTTGCGCAGCGGGCAATCCGGCGTCGCCAGCAGCTTTTCGGCACGGAACAGCGCATTCATTCGCGCCTTTGCCTTGGGCGAAATGTTGGCCTCGGCGATCTGGGCGATCGTGCGGTGGCCATAGTCGCCCCAGGCCAGAGCGGGGGTGGGCAGGGCGAGCAGCAGCGCCAGCCATGCCGCAAAAACGCGCATCGTCATCTCAATTCCTTGCGGATCATCAGTTTGAGGCCGGACCAGATTGTGTCGACCGCACACACCTTCACATCGACCAGACCGATCGGCAGCGCGATCTCGCGAATGGTGTCCTCTGTAATGTCGGTGGGCACCTTGGATGCCTTTTTGGGCCAGCTGACCCAGATGAAGCCATCGCGGTCCATCGCGGCCATCAGGACTGGCAGCTCGCGCTCCAGCACCGCGCGCTCGGTGGTGAAAAGATGTGCGGCAGCAAAACCCTCATCAGGGGAGGCGACGGGCACAATGCCTTCGACCTCAGCGTCAATCTCGGTCCGCACGGCTTGAGGCATGGCATCGAACCACACCGGCATGCCCGATTTCAGTCCCAGTTTGCGCGCTAAAGGCGTGCCGGAATACCCTGTCGTCATGAACGCCAACCTTTTTGCCGTGAGCTGACGCTAACCAAAGCGCATGCGTCCCTCGACTTCGCTCAGGAAAAACGGTCCGGGAGTACAAGCTTACCGAAAATCCCTCGCTAACCTCTCCGCGCTCCCGAGCGACATGAAGGGACGCTCGCGCGAACCTTAGCCTTCCATCCAGTCCTTGAAGAACGCGTGATTGGCATCGCGCAGGTCGGCGATGGCGACGCTGTTGCCCTTGCCAAACGCAATGGCATCGCCGCCGGTCCTGCCGATCACCGCCGCACCCACGCCTGCCACCTTCGCCGCCGCCAGCACTGCATCGGCATCGCCTGCGGTGACGACATAGCGCGCCTGGCCTTCGCCGAACCAGAACCCTGCGCCGCCTTCGGCGTTAAGCATCGCGCCGATGTCCGATGCCAGCGCCATTTCGGCCACCGCGACGCCCACGCCGCCGTCCGAGCAGTCGTGCACCGCGCTGACCGTACCGCTGGCAATCAACCCGGCGATGACACCGCCCGCCGCCAGCTCTGCCTGCAGATCGACCTGAGGCGGCGCACCTTCGCGGCGGCCATGGAGCACGTCGAGCCACAGCGTCTGGCCAAGCTCGTGCGCGTCATTGCCGCCGATGAGGATGATCGCCTCATCCGCTGACTTGAACGCCAGCGTGGTCATCGTCGCCAGATCGTCGATCAGGCCGATCGCGCCGATCGCAGGCGTCGGCAGGATGGCACGGGCGATGCCGTCGGGGCCGGTGGTTTCGTTGTAGAGGCTGACATTGCCGCTGACGATCGGCATGTCGAGCGCCTGGCAGGCCTTGCCCATGCCCTCGATGCAGCCGACGAACTGGCCCATGATCTCGGGCCGCTCGGGATTGCCGAAGTTCATGCAGTCGGTGGTCGCCAGCGGACGCGCGCCGGTGCTGACAAGGTTGCGATAGCATTCGGCGATCGCCTGCTTGCCGCCCTCGAACGGATCGGCAAAGCAATAGCGCGGGGTACAATCGGTGGTAATCGCAAGACCGCGGTTGGTGCCGTGGATGCGGACCACGCCGGCATCGCCACCGGGGATCTGCACCGTGTCGGCCATCACCATGTGATCGTACTGCTGCCAGATCCAGCTGCGGCTGGCGAGCGCGGGTGATGCCATCAGCGCGGTGAGGTCCGCGGCCAGATCGTCGCTCTTGGGCACGTTGGTGAGCGCCTTGGGCGGCGCGGTCGTGACATAGGGCCGGTTATAGGCAGGCGCATCGTCGGCGAGCGGGCCGAGCGGAATGTCGCACACCGTCTCGCCCTTGTGCTTGAGCACCATGTGTCCGGTCTCGGTGACATGGCCGATCACCGCGAAATCAAGCTCCCATTTGCGGAAGATCGCCTGCGCAAAATCCTCGCGGCCGGGCTTGAGCACCATCAGCATGCGCTCCTGCGATTCCGACAGCATCATCTCGTACGCCGTCATGTTGGTTTCGCGCTGCGGCACGTTGTCGAGGATCAGCTCGATGCCGACGCCGCCCTTGCTCGCCATTTCTACGCTGGAAGAGGTGAGGCCCGCTGCGCCCATGTCCTGGATCGCGACGATCGCGTCCGATGCCATCAGCTCGAGGCAGGCCTCGATCAGCAGCTTTTCGGTGAACGGATCGCCGACCTGCACGGTGGGGCGCTTTTCTTCGCTGTCCTCGCCGAACTCGGCCGAAGCCATGGTCGCGCCGTGGATGCCGTCGCGGCCGGTCTTGGAGCCGACATAGACGATGGAATTGCCCGCGCCCGATGCTGCGCTGTAGAAAATCTTGTCCTGCTCGGCGATGCCCACGGCCATCGCGTTGACCAGGATGTTGCCGTCATAGGCCGGGTCGAAATTGGTTTCACCGCCCACGGTGGGGACGCCGACGCAGTTGCCGTAGCCGCCGATACCTGCAACCACGCCCTGCACCAGATGCTTCATCTTGGGGTGATCGGGCCGCCCGAAGCGCAACGCGTTCATCAGCGCTACGGGCCGTGCGCCCATGGTGAACACATCGCGCAGGATGCCGCCCACACCGGTCGCAGCACCTTGATAGGGCTCGATATAGCTGGGGTGGTTGTGGCTCTCCATCTTGAAGATCGCCGCGAGTGGCTTGCCGTCCGCGCCGGGGCCGATATCGACCACGCCCGCATTCTCGCCGGGTCCGCAGATCACCTGCGGTCCGGTGGTGGGCAAGGTCTTCAGGTGCACGCGCGAGCTCTTGTAGCTGCAATGCTCGGACCACATCACCGAGAAGATGCCCAGCTCGACCAGATTGGGCTCACGCCCGAGCGCTGCCAATATGCGCTGATATTCGTCCGGCTTGAGGCCATGTTCGGCGACGATCTGCGGGGTGATGGTTGCCACGGGTGCTGTCTGGGTCTCGCTCATGGCCCCGCGCTTTACGCGGCTCAGCGCGATCGGGGAAGGGGGCAAATCAGGGGATTGTGGCGGGGATGTCGAAGTGTTGGGCTGCGACGAATTGAACACGGTCAAAAGTCGCGAGGGAGAGATTTAGTCGTGAGGCGATCGCGAGATGGAGCGCATCCGGACCACGCAAATTCAAATGCCAAAAAGCGCAGAACTCTGCAGCATCGTGAAAGTCACGGTCTGTAAGCGGCAGTACCATGAGCATGTTCTGCAGCATGTCTCCGAGCATGGCTCTGGCCCTGTCCGCGTCCGTTTCGGCGATTGAATGCGTTCTGAGCTTCAACGACAACGCGCTGGCAAATTCCACCAAGGTCCACTTGCTGATGGCAACTGGACCAGTCTCAGGCCTGTAAAGCCAAGTCAGGACATCCTCGCTTCGGGGTTCGCGACACAGCAGCGCAACCAGCACAAACGTGTCGAGATACTGCATCAATAGCGGTCTGTGTCGCGCATATGCCGGATGAACTCGCCAGCATCCTGCTGCTGCATGGGCATTTCCGCCAGATGCCGTCGAAGAGCCTCGATATCAACGCGCCCCTTGGGTGTATAAACCGGCGGCTCTGCCGGCACCAGCTTCGCGACCAGCTTTCCGTCGCGCAGGATGTCGATCGTTTCGCCAGCCTCTGCCCGGTCGACCAGCTCGCTCAAGCTCTTTTCGGCGTCGGTCAGGTTGAAGCCGTCCATCGGAAACTCCTTGGCTTGCGGTGCTTTCAAATTACCAGAACGCCCTGTGGGCAGCAACCGCCTTGACCGGGCGCGGGCCACAGGTCAAAGCTGTGCCGATGAGTGAAACTGCAGCCATTTCCGCCGATCTGTCTTTCGAAGAAGCCCTCAAGGAGCTGGAGGTTATTGTCCGCCAGCTCGAATCGGGGGATGTCCCGCTCGATGCATCGATCAGCCTTTACGAGCGCGGCGATCAGCTGCGCAGCCATTGCCAGAAGCGGCTCGACGTGGCGCAGGCGCGGATCGAGAAGATCCGCGTCGGGTCCGATGGTCAGGCGGCAGGGACCGTTCCGTTCGATGCGGACTGATGGCACAACGACAATGATTCAGGGTCAAACCGGCGACATGACCGGGGCAGGGGATTGACGACGATGACCACCGCGATAGGCGATGCTGCGCTTGCCGATGCCTTCCGCCAGATATCGAACGATGTCGATGCGTGCTTCGATGCGCTGCTGGTGGTGCCCGATGATCCGCGCGCGGTTCTGTACGAAGCGATGCGTCATGCGGCGATCGGCGGGGGCAAGCGGGTGCGTCCGCTGCTGCTGACCGCAACTGCGGGCATGTTCAACGTCGACCGTTCCCTGTCGGTGCGGGTGGCCTGCGCGGTGGAGGCGATCCATGTCTATTCGCTGATCCATGACGATCTGCCCTGCATGGACGACGACGACATGCGCCGCGGCAAGCCGACGGTGCACAAGGCCTTCAACGATGCGGTGGCGGTGCTGGCGGGCGATTCGCTGCACGCGCTGGCGTTCGAGATCCTCGCCGGCAGCCAGTCGCATCCCGACCCGTTCATCCGTGCAGAACTCATCATGACTTTGGCCGAGGCGAGCGGCCCCAACGGCATGGCGGGCGGCCAGATGATGGATCTCGAGGCGGAAAAGGCCAAGTTCGACCTGCCGACCGTCACCAAGCTGCAGCGGCTTAAGACGGGCGCGCTGATCGCGGCGTCGGTCGAGATGGGCGCGATCCTGGCCAATGTGCCCGCCGAGGGGCGCACGGCCCTGCGCGCCTATGCCCGCGACATCGGCCTTGCCTTCCAGATCGCCGACGACATCATGGACGAAGTCGGCGACGAGGCGCTGGCGGGCAAGGCGCTGCACAAGGATGCCGCCGCGGGCAAGGAGACTTTCCTGTCGCTTTTGGGTCTGGAGCGTGCGCGCGAGCAGGCCTTCTTCCTGGTCGATCAGGCGATCGGCCATCTCGCCAGCCATGGCCGCGAGGCGGATCTTCTGCGCGCGCTGGCGCGCTACATCGTCGAACGCGACAATTGACCGCACAAGCGGCGCGAAAAGGGGAAGCAGCATCATGCGCGTAGGCGTTTATCCGGGGACCTTCGATCCCATCACCCTGGGGCACATGGATATCCTGCGGCGCGGAGCCAAGCTGGTCGACCGGCTGGTGGTGGGGGTCACCACCAACCCGTCGAAGAACCCGATGTTCAGCGTGGAAGAGCGCATGGCGATGGTTCGCCGTGAAACCGCCGATATGGGCGATGCCATCCATGTCGTCTCGTTCAACTCGCTGCTGATGGACTTTGCCGAACGCGAAGGCGCGAGCATGATCGTGCGCGGGCTGCGCGCGGTCGCCGATTTCGAATATGAATACCAGATGGCGGGGATGAACCAGCAGCTCAACCACCGCATCGAGACGGTGTTCCTGATGGCGGACGTATCGCTCCAGCCCATCGCCTCGCGGCTGGTCAAGGAAATCGCCAGCTATGGCGGGCAGATCAACCGCTTCGTCACCGATGCGGTGCGGGTCGATGTCGAAAAGCGCGTACGCGAAATCGGCCTCAAGGGTGACTGACAGCATAGCGCTGCGCGTCGCCCAAGTTCATTCATGACACGCTCAGATGCTTTGGCTATAGCCATGCCCGAAACGGGACGGGGCCAAGCCTGCCGTCCCGCCTGAATGGAACAGGAATGTCCGGTTATATGCCCAATATCTTGAAATCGCTTGCTGCCCTGTCGTTCATCCCGATGCTGCTCGCCCCCATCACTGCCCAGGCGCAGGACTCCACGCCGACCGGCCAGTCCCAGCTTGAGGCTGACAGGGCAGCCGGCCTCGCCGCTCGCGAAGTCGAAAAGGAAGCGGCGAAGGTTCGCAAGCAACAGGAGGAGGAGGCCGAGAAGGCAGCCAAGGAAGCGCAGAAGGAAGAGGACAAGGCGGCCAAGGCTGCCGAAAAGGAAGCTCGCAAGGCCGCGAAGGCCGAAGCCGAGGCGTCTGAAGACAAGGACAAGCAAGCGCGCAAAGCCGCCCGCAATGCCGAAAAGGACGCGCAGGATAAGCGCGACAATAACGCCGCCGAAGCCTCGGTGCTTGCAGCGCCGCTGGTCGCCACGCCCGACAAGGCCGACCCCGACAACATCCTGTTTCTCGACCTGTCGACCGGCGGCCGGGTGACGATCCAGCTGTATCCCGAAATCGCGCCCAACCATGTCGAGCGGATCAAGACGCTGACCCGTCAGGGCTTCTACAACGGCATCGTGTTCCACCGCGTGATCGATGGCTTCATGGCGCAGACCGGCGACCCAACAGGCACCGGCACCGGCGGATCGGATCTTCCCGATGTCGCTGCGGAGTTCAACAAGTTCCCGCATCTTCGCGGCAGCGTCTCGATGGCGCGCGCGCAGGACCCGAACAGCGCCAATAGCCAGTTCTTCATCGTCTTCTACCCGCGCTTCTCGCTCGACAACAGCTACACCAATTTCGGCCGGGTGATTGCGGGCATGGAGCATGTCGATTCCATTCCGCGTGGTGAGCCGCCCGCGACACCGGCGCGCATCCTGCAGGCCTCGCTCAAGTCGCAGAACCTGCCAGAGCCCAATTATGCCGCTGCCGGCCAGCCTGCCGATCGCGCGATCTCGGTGGACGACCTGAACGCGCCGATCACCAACTGATCCGACCGGGCCCCATTGCAATCGATCGTCATTCCCGCGAAAGCGGGGTGACGATCAGGCTAGGCACAGGGCACCATGCGCGTTGACGATTTCGATTTCGAACTTCCCCCCGAACGCATAGCGCTGCGCCCCGTGCGCCCGCGCGATGCGGCAAAGATGCTGTGCGTGCGCGGCAGCGCGATGCGCGATGCGCAGGTCCGCGACCTGCCCGGATTGCTGAACCCCGGCGATTGCCTGGTGTTCAACGACACCCGTGTCATCCCGGCGCAGCTGGAAGGCGTGAAGCTGGGCGGGCAGGCGCGGATCGGCGCGACGCTGCACAAGCGGATCGACCTGCGGCGCTGGCAGGCCTTTGTCCGCAACTCGCGGCGGCTGCGGCTGGGCGATGTCATCGATTTCGGCGCGGATGTCTTCGCCACGGTCGAGGCGCGCGGCGCAGACGGGTCGATCACGCTGGCGTTTGAGGGGACCGAGCCGGTCGAGCTGCTGCTTGAACGCGCGGGTACGATGCCGCTGCCGCCCTATATCGCTGCCAAGCGCGACATCGACGAGGCCGACCGCGAGGACTATCAGACCCGTTTCGCCAGGGAAGACGGCGCTGTCGCTGCGCCCACGGCCTCGCTGCATTTCACCGACGAGCTGATGGCTGCGCTGGCGGCGGCGGGGATCGAACATGCCATGCTGACGCTGCATGTCGGCGCTGGCACCTTTCTTCCGGTCAAGGCCGACGACACCAAAGACCACCAGATGCACGCCGAATGGGGCCGCATCGATTCTGCTACTGCCGATCGTCTGAACGCGGTGCGCGCGCGCGGCAACCGGGTGATCGCGGTGGGCACCACGGTACTGCGGCTGATCGAAAGCGCCGCGCGCGAGGATGGCGTGATCGCACCGTTCGAGGGCGACACCGCGATCTTCATCACCCCCGGCTACCGTTTCAGGGGAATCGACGGGCTGATGACCAACTTCCACCTGCCGCGCTCGACGCTGTTCATGCTGGTCTCGGCGCTGATGGGGCTCGATGTTATGCGTGCGGCCTATGCGCATGCCATCGCGCATGACTATCGCTTCTATTCCTATGGCGATTCCTCGCTGCTGCTGCCCTGATCCCGAACGCAAAAGCGCCCCGCCGGTGAGGGCGGGGCGCTGATGAGGCAGGGCGATTCGCGCTGTTTGGTCAGTCGTCGATGTTGCGGCGGAAGGTCTCGGGCAGGAACAGCAGCCCGATGACCACCGTCGCTGCGGCGATCACCACCGGGTACCACAGGCCGTAATAGATGTTGCCGGTGGCAGCGACCATCGCGAACGCGGTGGTGGGCAGGAAGCCGCCGAACCAGCCGTTGCCGATGTGATAGGGCAGCGACATCGAGGTGTAGCGGATGCGGCTGGGGAAAAGCTCCACCAGCATCGCGGCGATCGGCCCGTAGACCATGGTCACCAGCATCGCCAACGCCCACAGGATGGCGACAACCGCCACCTTGTCGATCCGGGCATTGTCGGCCTTTTCGGGATAGCCCGCCGAGATCAGTTCCGCCTTGAGATCGTCCTGGAACGTCTTGATCGCGGCCTTCTTCGCCTCGGGGGTCATGCCGGCAGGGGCAGGCGCGGTGAACACCGCACGGCCGATGCTGACCGTGGCCGGCTTGCCCGGGGTTGCCTCGACATTGGCATAGCTGACCCCGGCCTTCGCGAGATAGGTCTTGGCGATATCGCAGCTCGAGGTATCGAAGGTGTTCTTGCCGATCGGATCGAACTGGAACGAGCACTCCTCCTGATGTGCGGCGATGGTGACCGGGGCAGCGGCCTGGGCTTCGGCGAGCGCCGGGTTGGCAGCCTGGGTCAGCGCAACGAACAGCGGGAAGTAGGTCATCGCCGCCAGCGCGCAGCCGCCCAGGATGATCGGCTTGCGGCCGATCTTGTCGGACAGCCAGCCGAAGAACACGAAGAACGGCGTGGCGAGCGCAAGCGCGATGGCGATCAGGATATTGGCGGTCGCGCCATCGACGCGCAGGGTCTTTTCGAGGAAGAACAATGCGTAGAACTGCCCGGCATACCAGACCACCGCCTGGCCCATCACCGCACCCAGCAGCGCGATAATCACCCAGCGCAGATTGCCCCATTTGGCGAAGGCTTCGGTGAGCGGTGCCTTGGAGGTCGTGCCCTCGTCCTTCATCTTCTGGAAGACCGGGCTTTCGTTGAGCTGCATGCGGATC
Source organism: Blastomonas sp. RAC04 (assembly GCF_001713435.1). Lineage (NCBI taxonomy): Bacteria > Pseudomonadati > Pseudomonadota > Alphaproteobacteria > Sphingomonadales > Blastomonadaceae > Blastomonas > Blastomonas sp. RAC04. Next base: position 2,195,134 of record NZ_CP016460.1, on the reverse strand, counting down.
CACATCGAGATGCCGAGCAGCACGATCGAGATCAGGAACGGCAGGCGCCATCCCCAGGCGGCGAACGCCTCTTCACCCAGTGCGAAGCGGAAGCCGATGACCACCAGCAGCGCTGCGAACAGCCCGAAGGTCGCCGTGGTCTGAATCCAGCTGGTGTAGAGCCCGCGCTTGCCCTCAGGCGCATGCTCGGCGACATAGGTGGCAGCGCCGCCATATTCGCCGCCCAGCGCCAGTCCCTGTGCAAGTCTGAGCGCGACCAGAATGATCGGCGCGGCCACGCCGATCGAGGCGTAGCTGGGAAGCAGCCCGACCGCGAAGGTCGACAGCCCCATGATGCCCATGGTCACCAGAAAGGTGTTCTTGCGCCCGACCAGATCGCCGATCCGCCCGAAGACCAGCGCGCCGAAGGGGCGGACCGCAAAGCCCGCGGCAAAGGCGGCGAGTGCGAAGATGAACCCGGTGGTCTCGTTGACGCCGGAGAAGAACTGCACCGAGATATAGGTCGCCAGCAGGCCGTACAGGTAGAAATCATACCATTCGAATACCGTGCCCAGGGACGAAGCGGCGATGACCATCTTCTCCCCCTGTGTCGCCTTGTGATGCTTTGGTAGCGCATCCTGTGGAACCGTAGCCATCATCCCCACTCCTTTTTGGTGTCTTCAGAACGTGTATTTCGCTGCCATCTCGAACCGGTCCATCTGGCCCTTCAATCCGCTCGCCACCTCGCGTCCGGCGTGGCGGACCTCAATGCCGATGTCGAGATTTTTGACCGGAGACCAGAACAGATTGGCGGCAACCGAATAGGCCGAAACATTGGCCAGCCCCGGGATCGCGATGCCATCGGGATAGTCGGCGTGCTGATAGCCCGCCGCGAAGGTCGAGCGCAGATTGGCGGTCCAGCCCAGCTTGAGCGAAGCGAACCCTGCGATGTTGTCGACATTGAGCAGCCGGTTGCCCAGCGCGGTGCGGTCGAACACCGCATCGGGCGCATAGCCCAGGCCCAGATAGCGGCCGATGCCGTTGCCATAAGTGGCGCTCAGCCGGATGTCGTGGCGGCCATCGGGGCCGAAGGCGAACTTGCCGCCGGCAGATAGGCCCCAGCCAAGCGAATCGTCGCCAGCGCCGCCGTCATGCACCGAGAGCTGGCGCACCAGCCCGGCCAAATGCAGGTCGAGGTTGGGCTTCTTGTAGACCAGCTTGGCGACCAGATCGGGCACGCGGTCCTGATCATTGTCGCTCAGCACCGGATTGATCGTGGTGACCGTCTCGGTCTGCGGGTTTTCCAGCGCGAGCAGCAGGTCGAGCCCCTGGCCCAGCGGCTGGCGGTACTGCACGATCATCTGGCGAACGAACACGGTGCCTTCGAGCGGGCCGACGAAATCCGTGCTTTCGGGCAGCAGCGCCGGGTTCTGGAAGGTGGTCCATTCCTGCCCGACCAGGAACCGGTCATAAGTCAGGAAGGCGCGGCGCAGCGTGGGCGTATAGGCGTTGGTGGCGCGCTGCGCGCCTGCAGGCGCTGTCGCCAGCGCAAAGTCGAATTCGATATGGCTCTTGAGCTCCTTGCCGCCCAACGGGGTGGAGCTGGTAAAGAACAGCCGCGTCTGGCGGGCATTGGCCATGAAATCACGCGTCGCAGCGCCGCCGACCGGGATCTGCTGCGGCAGGTAGAATTCCTTGCCCAAAGATCCGCCCGCGAGCATGCCGTCGTCGAACCGAGTCGCGCTGGCCACCGCCTTGACGTAGCCGCCGAGCTTGAAGGTCGTGCCACCGACACGAAAGCCTTCTGCGGGCGCGGCGGGTCTGCTTTCCAGCGTGGCGAGCTTGGTGGCGGTTTCCTCGCTGCGCGCGGCCGCCTGGCTGGCGGCGGCAGCCGTCTGCGCCTGCTCGCTGCGCGCCGCGCCCAGATCGGCGCGCAGTGCGGCCATCTCGGCTTCGAGCCTGAGCAGCCGCTCCTCGAGCGCCTGTTCGCGGGCAGTGGCGGTCTTGGCGTTCTGGGCATGCGCCAGGTTCGGCGCGACCAGCGCGCTTGCTCCCAGCAATATCAGCCATGAACGGCGCCTGGCCTTTGGCATCTCACCTCTCCTGATATCCCGCTCCGGCTTGTTCCCGGTAGTGGACGCAGTGTTCGCTCAATGCCGCTGGGTCGCCAGCCCGACCTTGGTCGTAGGCCTACGACCTTTGTCTAAGGTCCGGTGGCGGCCGCGCAGGGCTATCGTGCTGCCAGCAATGCGCCGCAGACGCATCCAGACGAGGAGAGAGACAATCATGGCCGAGAGCATCTATCCCGTACCCGCGGACTGGGCGGACAACGCGCTTGTCACCGCAGCGGTCTATGACGAGCGCTACCGCCTGTCGCTCGACGATCCCGACCGCTTCTGGCGCGAGGAGGCGACGCGGCTCGACTGGATCAAACCGTTCACGACCGTCAGGGATACGAGCTTCAACGAGGCCGATTTCGGAATCCAGTGGTTTGCCGATGGCACGCTCAACCTAGCGGCCAACTGCCTCGACCGGCATCTTGCCGAACGCGGCGACACCGTCGCGATCCTGTGGGAGCCCGACAGCCCCGATGAGGCGAGCCGCTCGATCACCTATCGCGAGCTCCACGAACAGGTCTGCCGCTTTGCCAACCTGCTCAAGGCGCACGGGGTTCGCAAGGGCGAGCGGGTGACGCTCTATCTGCCGATGGTGCCTGAAGCTGCCGTGTCGATGCTGGCCTGCGCGCGGATCGGGGCAATCCACTCGGTCGTGTTCGCAGGCTTCTCGCCCGAGGCTCTGGCAGGCCGCATCCAGGATTGCGACAGCCGCATCGTCGTTACCGCCGATGAAGGGCTGCGCGCGGGCAAGCATGTGCCGCTCAAGGCCAATGTCGATGCCGCGCTCGGTCTGCACGAAAGCGGCGTGCACACCGTCATCGTGCTCAAGCGCACCGACGCCGATGTGCCGATGGTCGAGGGTCGCGATATCGACTGGACTGACGGAGTCGCCGCGCAATCCGCGGACTGCCCGGCAGAGGAAGTGAACGCCGAAGACCCGCTGTTCATCCTTTATACCTCGGGCTCGACCGGCAAGCCCAAGGGCGTGCTGCACACCACCGGAGGCTATGCGGTCTGGGCAGCGATGACCTTCCAGTACGTCTTCGATTACCGCCCCGGCCAGATCTACTGGTGCGCCGCCGATGTCGGCTGGGTCACCGGACACAGCTATGTCGTCTATGCCCCGCTGATGATGGGCGCGACGACGGTGATGTTCGAAGGCGTGCCGACCTGGCCCGATGCTTCGCGCTTCTGGCAGATCGTCGACAAGTTCGGCGTCGAAATCTTCTACGGCGCACCCACCGCGCTGCGCGCGCTGATGCGCGAAGGCGACGACTGGGTGACAAGAACCAGCCGCAAATCGCTGCGCCTGCTGGGTTCGGTGGGCGAGCCGATCAATCCCGAAGCCTGGGAATGGTACCACCGCGTGGTCGGCGAGGGCCGCTGCCCGATCGTCGACACCTGGTGGCAGACCGAAACCGGCGCGTGCATGATGACCCCGCTGCCCGGCGCACACGCGCTCAAGCCCGGCTCGGCCGCGATGCCGATGTTCGGGGTCAAGCCGCTGCTGCTGACCCCGGAAGGCGAAGTGATCGAAGGCGCAGGCGAGGGGTGCCTGGCCATCGCCGACAGCTGGCCCGGTCAGATGCGCACCGTGTGGGGCGATCATGAGCGCTTCTTCCAGACCTATTTCACCACCTTCAAGGGCCTGTACTTCACCGGTGACGGCTGCAGGCGCGATGCGGACGGCTATTACTGGATCACCGGGCGGATCGATGATGTCATCAACGTCTCGGGCCACCGCATGGGCACCGCCGAGATCGAAAGCGCATTGGTCGCGCATCCCAAGGTGGCCGAGGCCGCTGTGGTCGGCATGCCGCACGACGTGAAGGGGCAGGGCATCTATGCCTTCGTCACCACCAATGTCGAGGTCGAGCCCAACGAGGCGCTGCGCCGTGAACTGGTGCAATGGGTGCGCCGCGAGATCGGGCCGATCGCCACGCCCGACATCATCCAGTTCACGCCCGCTCTGCCCAAGACCCGCTCGGGCAAGATCATGCGCCGCATCCTGCGCAAGATCGGCGAGAACGACCTCGCCAACCTCGGCGATACATCGACGCTTGCCGATCCTTCGGTTGTCGACCATCTTCTCGCCGAAAGACCGCAACCGGCAGACGCAACATAGAGACGATCCTGATCGCGGACGACCACCCGCTGTTCCGCCAGGCGCTGATCCTGGCGGTCGGCAGGGTGGCTCCGCAGGCACAGATTCTGGAATGTGGCACGCTCGCCGCGGCGGCGCGCGCGGCAGGCACAGCCGAAGGGCTGCGGCTGATCCTGCTTGATCTCAAGATGCCCGGCGCGGTGGGCTATTCCGGCATCGCGCTGCTGCATGCCGAACGCCCTGAGGTGCCGATCCTGGTCGTCTCGAGCGCCGAAGGGGCGGGCGTCGCCGACGAGGCGCGGCAGCTGGGCGCGGTGGGGTTCCTGTCCAAGGACAGCGACCTCGACATGATCGAACAGGCCATCGCGCGGGCGCTCGGGGGACGTGCCACCAAGCCCGTGCCCACTGGCCCGCAGGAAGAGGTGCAGCAGGAGATTGCCTCGCTCACCCCGACCCAGCTCAAGGTGTTGCTCGAGGTGCTGGACGGAAAGCTCAACAAGCAGATAGCGCACGATCTTGCGATGAGCGAGGCGACGGTAAAAGCGCACATGACCGTGATCATGCGCAAGCTGGGCGTGCAGAACCGCACCCAGGCGGCCTTGGTCGCGCGCTCGCTGGGGTTGAACCTAAAGCATTAGAGCGCATTCAGGGCGTGCCCGCTGCCTCTGCCAGAAACCCCGTAATGTCCGCCGCCGCCGCGGGCTTGGCGATCACCGGTACCCCCAGCGCGCCCGCGCGCCGCACCAGATCGGGCGATCCCTGCGCGGTCACCAGAGCGGCAGGCAGGCCGGGGTGCTGCAGCCGCAGCGCGGCGATCAGCGCCAGTCCGTCGGTCGCGGTGCCGAGATGGTAATCGACCAAAGCCGCATCGAACGACCCGGCAGCGGCCAGCGCCTGCCCGGGATCGGGAGCACCGGTTGCACGGTGGCCAAGGCTCGCCAGCATCGACAGCGTGCCCTCGACGATCATTGGATCGTTGTCGATCACCAGCACATGCAGCGTCCGCGTCGGGGCCAGCGCGGGGGTGATGCGTGCGGGCGCTGCCGTCTGTACCTGCGGCGCGCTCAGCGGCAGCGACAGACTGAACCTACTCCCCCTGCCGGGCACCGATCGCACCGAAATCTCGCCGCCCAGCAGCCGTGCGATCCGTTCGGCCAAAGCGAGGCCCAGCCCCAGTCCGTCGGCCTCGACCTCACCCAGCCGGGTGAACTCGGTAAAGATGCTCTGGATCTGCTCGGGCGCGATGCCGACGCCGGTGTCGTAGACATCGATCCGCACCCGGTTCCCGCGCCGCCGGCTGCCGATCAGCACGCCGCCGTCCTGCGTATAGCGCAGTGCATTGGAGAGGAAGTTCTGCAGGACAGAGCGCAGCAGCCCCGGATCGGTATGGACGTCTCCGGGCAGCGCGCCGATCCGCAAGGCCAACCCCTTGCTCTCCGCCATCGGCATGAAGCTCTGCGCCAGATCGGTGAGGAACGGCGCAAGCGCGACCGGCTCGGGGCTGGGCTCGACCCCGCCTGCATCCAGCCGGCTGATGTCGAGCAGCGCGCGGATCAGCCCGTCGGCGGCGCTGATCGCGCTGTCCACCCGGCCCGCGAGCATTTGCGTGTTGGGCGCGGCATCGCGCGCCAGCGCGGCGGTGAACAGCCGCGCGGCGTGCAGCGGCTGCAGCAGATCATGGCTGGCGGCGGCGAGGAACCGCGTCTTGTCGCGCGTCGCCTCGGCGAGCTGGCGGTTGGCGGCGCTCAGTTCGCCGGTGCGTTCGGCAACGCGCTGCTCGAGCTGCGCCAATGTGCGTTCCAGTTCGTCGCGCACCTCGGCCTCGTCGCTGATGTCGGTGAAGCTGGTGACATAGCCGCCGCCGGGCATCGGGCCGCCCACGGTCTTGATCACCCGGCCATCCTTGCGCTGCCGCTCGAAGCTGTGCGGCTGCCCGCGGCGCATGTGGTTCAGGCGCTTGCGGACATGGTGCTCGATGTCCTCGGATCCGAAATCGCCCAATCGCGCGTTGTAGCGGATCAGATCGGCGATCGGCGTGCCGACCCGGACCAGCCCCGGCGGATAGCCGAAGATGTCGAGATACTGGCTGTTCCACGCGACCAGGTTCATCTCGGAATCGACCACGCTGATCCCGGCATCGACATGCTCGAAGGTCGCCGCCAGCAATTCGCGCGAGAAGCGCAGCGACTGGCCGCGCTCGCCGAGCAGCCGCGTCACATCGGCGAGGCTCATCTGGCTCCCCGCCAGCGCCGATGCGACCAATGCGCGTGCCGAGGATGCCCCGACCACGCGCGCGATCAGGTCGCGCGCGCGCTGCGCGGCGGCGCGGGTGACCGGTACGCCGGGGGCGGCATCGGGGAACTCTGCGCGCGCGCGCTCCTGTCCGACAAAGCTCGCGGTCAGCCGGGCGAGGTCGTTGAGATCGCTGATCTTCTGCTGGCCGCGCAGCGTCCACGGCAGCGGCGGCGTCTGCACCTTGCGCGCGGCGACCACGCTGTAGGCCAGCAGGTTGCACCCCAGGCTCCACGCGACGCCGTGCACCAGAGGCGAGGCGTTGCCGATGCCGAACAGCCGCAGCGGATCGAACAGGCTGCCGCTCAGCACCTGCGCGACCATATCGGGCAGGATCGGCGGAATCGCCAGCGTGTAGAGCCACAGCGCAAAGCCGATGCTGAGGCTGACGCGCGCCGCCAGCGCATCGCGCCCGCTCGCCTGCGTTGCCAGGATCAGGTGCGGAGTGAACTGCGCCATCGCGGCAAAGGCGACCAGGCCGATCGATGCCAGAGTGTTTTTCGCGGGGATCAGCAGCGCCCAGGCGAGCGCGGCGACCACGATCCCCAGGATCGATAGCCGCCGCACCTGCAGCATCCTTTTGCCCAGCGCGCCTTCCGCTGCATCAGACTGACGGGATCGCAGCAGCGCGGGGAAGATGAGGTCGTTGGAGACCATGGTGGCGAGCGCAGTCGAATCGACGATCACCATCGATGCCGCCGCACTGATCCCGCCGATCAGCGCCAGCACCAGCACCGCGCCGCTGTCGCCCAAGGCTGGAACCTGGAGCACATAGAGGTCCGATCCCTCGCCCGGCTGCATCAGGCTGGCCCCGGCAAGCGCAATCGGCAGCGCCATGAGCGCCATGACGGCGAGATAGGCGGCGAGGCCAAAGCGCGCGCGGTCGAGCGATCCGGGCTCCTGCGCCTCGACCAGTCCCATATAGAACTGCCGCGGCAAGGCGATGATGGCCATGATCGAAATGAGGAAGATGACGCCAAAGTCGACCGACAGCCGCTCGGGGCGGAAGTTCGCCGCGAGCAGCGCCATGCCGCTATCGACTGATGCGCTATCGGCATTGATCAGCAGCACCACCGCGACGCCCGCGACCGCAGTGAGCGCGACGATCTTGATCACCGATTCAAGGCCGATGGCATAGACCAGCCCCTCGCTGCGCCCGGCGAGTTCATAGCGCCGCGCGCCGAACAGGATCGCGAACAGCGCCAGCAGCGCCGCCGCGCCGATCATCGTCGCATCGGAGATTGACTGGCCCGAGGCAAAGGCGAGCGCGCCGCCGATCGAGCGGAACTGCAGCGCGACATAAGGGATGGTGCCAACCAGCGCGATCAGCGTGACCAGCCGCGCCACGCCGCCATCATGGCCAAAGCGCGCGGCGATGAAATCGGACACCGTGGTCGCCTGCTCCTCGGCCACGGCATGGGCCAGCCGCCGCAAGAAGCGCGGCGCAAACAGCAACAGGCAGATCGGCGCGAGATAGATCGGCAGATACTGCCAGCCATCGCGCACGATGCTGCCCACCGCGCCGTAGAAGGTCCAGCTCGAGCAATAGACGCCGAGCGCGAGCGTATACGCGCCATGCCGCAGCCAGGGCCTGCGCACCGCGAGCCCCGCACGCCCCTCGACCACCGCTGCCACCGCAAACAGCAGCGCGATCATCGCAAGCCCGAACAATGCCGCCGACGGCAGGCTCATGCTGGTGTGTCCATCCCCCAAAGGCGCGAGCGCCAAGGTAGGAGGTTAGGGGAGGGGGCGGGAGGGGTGCAACTTATTCCTGTGGGGGGGGGGACGGGTTTCAGATCGTTGCCTTCAATTTTTACGAAGACTAATTCTCTGAATAAATATTTTTAACTTCGCCTCTCCGGCCTAACGTTTGCCAAAGCATCGGGTGAACAAGGCACCATGTATTTGGACCAATTTCGTCAATAGAAATAAAGGAGCTTGATATAAAAGAAAACTGCGTCCTTGAATTCTCTTGAGTCCTCAATCCAACAGCCCCTATTCTATACAGAATGGATATCATTTTGTACAAAAAGTTATTTCGGCTATTTTGATCGTGATCCTCAAAATGCGCTTTCGCAAACAGAGCGATAGGTAGATCTGAAGATTCGTTAGCGGCATAAAGCTTTGTAGCCGTTTCATCGACGGCATCATCTGAGACGGCGCCCAGTCGAAATGTCGCTGATAATTTTTTATGGCCTAAAAAGCCAATCAAATCATCGATGCAAGGGAATGCATCTCGCCATTCATCCACGAGAGCATGTCGCCGACCTTTTGAATAGTCTAGCTCGACTGATCGGATATCTTTAAGTGTAATCTTTGTGCGTCCACCAAAGCGATCAAATATCATATTGAAATAAGATAGTATATCACGCGGACGAAGCATGGTCCTGTCACACATGTACAGGAAGTTATCCTGCGCGATATTGGGTGCCTCAAATATATCATCCACGCAAACCGATGATCCTGTGTATTTTCGGGTAAATAGTTTTTCAATTCTTCTATTGATTATATCCTTTAGCTCGGATTGCTTCCAAGATAATCTTTGATGGTAATCTTGAAATTTATCTCTTTGAAAACCCGAGGTACTAGCCTGGCCTAAGACAATTCCCAATAGATCGTCACGCATACCGACAATAATTTTAACATTTTTAATTTTTCGGAATTTTGGAATAGCATTAATTAAAGCTTCAATTAGCTTTATTCTAATTCTATCATCAGCCCACTGTTGATCCAAATCGTCAATTACTAATATTACTCTTTTCATGCGGTCAGTGAATATATCTTCGTCCAGTATGTCAATTATTTTAGCAAGTTCTTGCATCTGAACAGAGCTGGTTATCTTCTGAGCTTTCGATACCAATTCTTTCGCTTCGTGGCGTCCGATCGTCTCGCCGCGACGATATTTGGTTTCCACGCCTTTGAATGCTGCGCCTGCCTCAGTTTCAACCTGTTTTTGAAATTCTTCAGTTATGTGGCGGATTCTTTCATCAGTATCAGACCAAAAGTCACCACCATACTTAGTGAGATATTCCATCGCTTTTTGTTTTCCGGAATTATCTTTAAACAAATTATTGAGTTTCGCTAAAAACGTCTTTGATTTATTGGCACTATCTAATTTTTCATAAAACCGTAGTAGTTCGACCACCAATACATGCCGCCAGAGCTGCTGATAAAATAGACTCAAGTCAAAGTTTTGGTCTGTTAGAAATTTTAGCAACCAGGAATCAGCAAGATAAGCTAACGATAAATTGTCAGGGTGCAGTTCGCAAACGTTGTCGTGTGTTTCTTTTATTCGTCTTATAATGGCGGATTTTCCACTGCCAGTTCGGCCAACTAGAACTGAGGTTGAGCTATTATTAGCTAAAATCCTATCAATTATTCCAGTATCAACGAAGCAGTCGGAAAAGTAATCATCATCATCTTCGGCGGCAGCCTTACCTAAATCAGCGTACCTCGGAATAACAATGTTCGCCATCGTCAGTTTACTCACTCCGCAGCGATCCCTGCCTGCTTGAACATGTCCTCGCCGTCGTCGATGACCGCGGCCTCGTTCGCCGCGCCCTTCTTCTGGCGCTTGTCGAAGGCGCTCCAGACGTCATTCCAGTTGCCGCGGGTCGCGCCCTTGGAATATTCGGTGGAGCGGGTTTCGAAGAAGTTGGCGTGTTCGACACCGTTGAGCAGAGGCGCCAACCATGGGAGCGGGTGGTCCTCAATCATGTACACCGGCGCAAAGCCCAATTGGCCCAGACGCCAGTCGGCGATGTAGCGGATGTAGCGCTTGATCTCCTTGGCGGTCATGCCGTGGACGGGGCCGTCCTGGAACGCCAGATCGATGAACGCATCTTCGAGCCGCACGGTCTTCTGGCAGCAGTCGATGATGTCCTCCTTCACCGCCTTGGTCAGGCAGTTGCGCTCGGCGCAGAAGGCGTGGAACAGCTTGGTGATGCCTTCGCAGTGCAGGCTTTCGTCGCGCACCGACCAGCTGACGATCTGCCCCATGCCCTTCATCTTGTTGAAGCGCGGGAAGTTCATCAGCATCGCGAACGATGCGAACAACTGAAGGCCTTCGGTGAAGCCGCCGAACATCGCGAGCGTGCGCGCGATATCCTCGTCATTGTCGACGCCGAACTCGGCGAGGTAATCGTGCTTGGCCTTCATTTCCTCGTACTCGAGGAACATGCCGTACTCGCTTTCGGGCATGCCGATGGTGTCGAGCAGATGGCTGTACGCGGCGATATGCACGGTTTCCATGTTCGAAAACGCGGTCAGCATCATCTTGACCTCGGTCGGCTTGAACACGCGGCCGTATTTGTCGTGATAGCAGTTCTGCACCTCGACATCGGCCTGGGTGAAGAAGCGGAAGATCTGCGTGAGCAAAGTGCGCTCATGCTCGGTCAGCTTCTGCGCCCAGTCGCGGCAATCCTCACCCAGAGGCACTTCCTCGGGCATCCAGTGAATCTGCTGCTGGCGCTTCCAGAAATCATAGGCCCAGGGATATTCGAAGGGCTTGTACTGGGTGCGGGCTTCGAGAAGGGACATGCGGTTGCTCCTTGAACCCCTCTCCCGTCGGGAGAGGGAGGGGCCCAGGCATAGCCTGGGAGGGTGAGGGTGATGCGGCTGAGTTCAGGTTGTCACCCTTGCCCTTCCGCGACTTCGTCATTCTTTCCCCGCCTCAAGGCAGAGGGATATTTCGTTCACGACACCTTCCGGATCGGGAAGAACATCGCTGTTCCAGAACCGGATGACACGATAGCCCTGCGCCTCGATAAAGCGCGTGCGGACGGCGTCATATTCGCTCTGTAGATCGTGCTGGCCGCCATCCACTTCAATCACCAGCTTCGCGCGGAAGCTGAGGAAATCGGCGTAGTACGGCCCGATCGGTACCTGTCTGCGAAACCGCGCAGCCGGGAAATTCTCGCGCAGTGCCAACCAAAGCGCGCGCTCTGCATCGGTGGCATCGCGGCGCAGCTGGCGAGCGCGGGAGACTGTGCCGGAAGGTTGACGGTGATAGGTGCGCATGATTGCTCCCTTGTAGCCCTCACCCTTCCGCCGCTGCGCGGCTCCCTCCCTCTCCCGCAGGGAGAGGGATTGAATCACTGACACGCCAGGCATTCGTCGTAGTCCGTCGTCTCGCCCAGTTCGAACTTGGGCGCTTCGATGGTGTTGTCGGCCTCGACGCCGCCGGCAAAGCCTGCGCGCTGAACCGACTTCGAGCGCAGGTAATAGAGCGACTTGATGCCCAGTTCCCAGGCGCGGAAGTGCAGCATCAAGAGGTCCCATTTGTCGACATCGGCCGGGATGAACAGGTTCAGCGACTGCGCCTGGTCGATATACGGCGTGCGGTCGGCTGCCAGTTCGAGCAGCCAGCGCTGGTCGATCTCGAAGCTGGTCTTGAACGCGTCCTTTTCTTCCGCGCTCAGGAAATCGAGATGCTGGACCGAGCCGCCCTTTTCCAGGATCGTGTTCCACACATTGGTCGAATCCTTCGACTTTTCCTTGAGCAGCTTTTCCAGATACGGGTTCTTGACCACGAAGCTGCCCGAGAGCGTCTTGTGGGTATAGATGTTTGCCGGGATCGGCTCGATGCACGCGCTGGTGCCGCCGCAGATGATCGAGATCGACGCGGTCGGCGCGATCGCCATCTTGCAGCTGAACCGCTCCATCACGCCCTGGTCGGCAGCATCGGGGCAGGGGCCGCGTTCGTGCGCCAGCATCATCGAAGCTTCCGAAGCCTTGGCCGCGATGTGCTTGAAGATCTTCATGTTCCATGATTTGGCGAGGGCGGATTCAAAGCCCAGGCCGCGTGCCTGCAGGAACGAGTGGAAGCCCATCACGCCCATGCCGACCGAACGCTCGCGCATCGCGCTGTAGCGGGCGCGCGCCATTTCGGGCGGAGCGCGATCGATATAGTCCTGCAGCACATTGTCGAGGAAGCGCATCACGTCCTCGATGAAGAGCTTGTCGTCGTGCCACTGGTCCCAGGTCTCGATGTTGAGCGACGACAGGCAGCACACCGCGGTGCGGTCGTTGCCCAGATGATCGCGGCCGGTGGGCAAGGTGATCTCGCTGCACAGGTTGGAGGTCGAGACCTTGAGGCCGAGCTCGCGGTGGTGCGCGGGCATCATCCGGTTCACGGTATCGTTGAACACGATGTACGGCTCGCCGGTGGCAAGACGCGTCTCGACCAGCTTCTGGAACAGAGCGCGCGCGTTCACCGTGTTGCGGACACTGCCGTCCTTGGGGCTGACCAGATCGAAGTCCGCGCCATCGCGCACCGCTTCCATGAACTTGTCGGTGAGCAGCACGCCGTGGTGGAGGTTCAGCGCCTTGCGGTTGAAGTCGCCGGATGCCTTGCGGATTTCGAGGAACTCCTCGATCTCGGGGTGCGAGACGTCGAGATAGCAAGCCGCCGAACCGCGCCGCAGCGAGCCCTGGCTGATCGCCAGCGTCAGCGAATCCATCACGCGGACGAACGGAATGATGCCTGAGGTCTTGCCGTTGAGGCCGACCGGTTCGCCGATGCCGCGGACATTGCCCCAATAGGTGCCGATGCCGCCGCCGCGCGAGGCGAGCCAGACGTTCTCGTTCCAGGTGTTGACGATGCCTTCAAGGCTGTCGTCGACGCTGTTGAGATAGCAGCTGATCGGCAGGCCGCGGCCCGTACCGCCGTTCGACAGCACCGGGGTTGCGGGCATGAACCACAGCTTGGAGATATAATCGTACAGCCGCTGCGCGTGTTCCTGATCGTCGGCATAGGCATCGGCCACGCGCGCGAACAGGTCCTGATAGTTTTCGCCGGGAAGCAGATAGCGGTCTTCCAGCGTTTCCTTGCCGAAATCGGTGAGCAGCGCATCGCGGCTGGTATCGGTGACAATGGTAAACCGGCGCGCTTCGACGGTCTTGCTGTCGCGCACGTCGGCGGGCAGCGCTGCGGCAGCCTGAGTCGCGGCCATCGCGATCAACGCCATTTCGGCAGCGCTGGATTCGCCTGTCGCCAGCGCGCCGGTCGGCGCTGCTGCAGCGGTTGCGGTTCCTGCCTTTTCGGCTGCTTCCAGTACATCTGATTCACCCATATCGCCTGCGTTGCCTTTGCCCGTATCTCTGAAATCCATGACGCCCCCATAATCTGTTGTGCGGCACTTTGTTCCGCTAATGTTCGACTCGGGGCGCAAGCGTCCCGTATAGCATCTTGTCGGGATCAGCGGGGGAAAACTTATCCCCAACAGAAGGCCGAAACAGGGTCAAAAACCCTTGACGCGAAGGCGCTTGTCTGCCCCCGCGATGCTTCTGTGTCCACTGCTATTGGTATGCCCCAGCTGCGTACCCCACTACCTATAGTGCCTCATCCTGAATCCCGCGCAAGAGGGTAAATGGTTAATTTGCATAACGGTTCGTCGTATCTGGGATTCGTTTCGTCGATGGCGGGACGGGCTGCGGACAGTGCGACGCGCGCTCCAAAGCCGCGCCAAAAAAGTGCAAGGGGGCAATTGCGGCTTCCCCACAATTTCCTCTCCACAGGCTTGTGCACGCCAAATTTCCGGCAGTGGAAAAACGCAGCGGGAGAATCGCCTGGCGATCGCCATCGCACATTCCCTTGGGGGCCACCTTGCGATAGCATCATCTGCACAATAGAGACGGTCGCACTTCATCCGACAGCGCCACAGCCGCGCCGCCAGTATCCGGGGGAATGCCAATGACCGTTACCATCCGCGCAGCCGATCTGATCGAGAGCGTTGCCGACGCGCTGCAGTTCATCAGCTATTACCACCCGATGGATTATATCCGCGCGCTGGGCGAAGCGTACGAGGCCGAGCAGTCGCCCGCGGCCAAGGATGCGATCGCGCAGATCCTCACCAACAGCCGGATGTGCGCCGAGGGGCATCGCCCGATCTGCCAGGACACCGGCATCGTGAATGTGTTCGTCAAATGGGGCATGGACTGCCGCATGGACGAGACATCGAAGTCGCTGCAGGAGATCGTCGACGAGGGCGTGCGCCGCGCCTATCTGCACCCCGAAAACAAGCTGCGCGCGTCGGTACTGGCCGACCCCGCCTTCACCCGCCGCAACACCAAGGACAATACTCCCTGTGTTTTGCACGTCGAAATGGTGCCGGGGCATCATGTGCACGTCGATGTCGCGGCCAAGGGCGGCGGCAGCGAGAACAAGTCAAAGTTCAAGATGATGAACCCCAGCGACAACATCGTCGACTGGGTGCTCGAGATGATCCCGCAGATGGGCGCCGGCTGGTGCCCGCCGGGCATGCTGGGCATCGGCATCGGCGGCACGGCGGAGCACGCGGTGCTGCTCGCCAAGAAGGCGCTGATGGACCCGATCGACATGGGCCCGTTGAAGGCACGCGGGCCCAAGACCGACGTGGAGGCGATGCGCATCGAGATCTTCGACAAGGTCAACGCGCTGGGCATCGGTGCGCAGGGGCTGGGCGGGCTTTCCACCATCCTCGACGTCAAGATCATGGACGCGCCGTGCCATGCCGCTGGCAAGCCGGTGGCGATGATCCCCAACTGCGCCGCGACTCGTCACGCGCACTTCTCGCTCGACGGATCGGGGCCTGCCTATCTCGAAGCGCCCAAGCTTGCCGAATGGCCCGACGTCAACTGGACGCCGGACAAGGCTGCGATCCGCGTCGATCTCGATAACCTGACGCCAGACGTGGTGCAGAGCTGGAAGCAGGGCGACCGGTTGCTGCTCAACGGCAAGATGCTCACCGGGCGCGATGCTGCGCACAAGCGCATCCAGGACATGCTCAGCAAGGGCGAGCCGCTTCCGGTCGAGTTCCGTGGCCGCGTGATCTATTATGTCGGCCCGGTCGATCCGGTAGGCGAGGAAATCGTCGGCCCCGCAGGGCCCACCACCGCCACGCGGATGGACAAGTTCACCCGGATGATGCTCGAACAGGGCCTGCTCGCGATGGTCGGCAAGGCCGAACGCGGACCCGCAGCGGTCGAGGCGATCCGCGATCACAAGAGCGCCTATCTGATGGCGGTCGGCGGTGCGGCCTATCTGGTCGCGCGCGCGATCAAGGGCTCGGAGGTCGTAGGCTTCCACGATCTGGGGATGGAGGCGATCTACGAGTTCGAGGTCAGCGATTTCCCGGTGACCGTCGCGGTGGATAGCGAAGGCAACAATGTCCACCAGCTCGCGCCGCTCGTGTGGAAAGAGCGGATCGCAAAGGAAGGGCTGTTGCAGGGGGCGTGAGAGCGAAGGGGGTGGAGATCGCGCAATCGCGAGTGACGCCCCACCTCCGCTCAGCCTGAGCCTGTCGAAGGCCCCGCACTGCCTTCCGAGACTGAAAACCCGTCACCCTGAACTTGTTTCAGGGCCCATTTCTCCCCACGCGGCTTCGGTCCTTGGGGCGCGATGGGTCCTGAAACAAGTTCAGGATGACGGTGGAGTGTCGGGCAAGCTTTGGCGCGTACCTCCGACAGACTCAGGCTGAACGGGCTTATTGGATGCCCGCCGCAGCCCTCGCTTCAGTACCCACCCACCGGCACGCAATTCACGCCAGGCGTCACTGGCACGATCGGCGTCATCGGCACCGGGCCGCCGGTGCCCGGGTTGACGAACGGAAGTTCGCCATCCGGATATTGCGTCCGTCCGCGCAGCGCGTCGATTTCGGCCTGGCGCCGCTTCAGATAGAAATCGCGCGCGTCGACATAGGGGTCGTTGCTGTAGGTGCGCAGCGCGTTCAGTTGTTCGTCGATCTGGATCCGGCCTTGCAACGCGCTCAGCGTCGCAGCGGGCAGGGTGAAATAGGGGTCGTTGAACGGTGCGCCCGCCACCGAGGGCAACAACATCCCGTCGATCGCACCGCCCACCAGATCGCGCACCGTAGTCGGGCCGATCAGCGGAAGGAACAGATAGGCGCCCGGCTTGACGCCGTAATAGCCAAGCGTGTTGGCAAAGCCGTTGCGGCGATAGGGCAGCTTGAAGGGATCGCGCTTGGCGACATCGAACAGCCCGCCGATGCCCAGCGTGGTATTCAGCGCGAACCGTCCGACGGTTTCCGCCGCCTTGCCGGGCTTGAGCTGGAGCATGAAGTTGAGCGCCACGATCGGCTCGGTGAGATTGCGCAGGAAATTGCGCAGGCCGTGCCGGATCGGCTTGGGGATCGCGTCCTTGTACGCCATCGCGACCGGCCCGACGAGCGCCTCGTCGACCTCCTGCACGACCTCATAGGATTGGGCGTTGAGCTGCACCATCGGGTCGCCCGGCTCCGAATCGGGGCGTGCGGTGACAACGATTGCGCCCTGTTCGGCCGGCACGGGCGCCTGTTCCCCGGGTGCGGGCGGGGCAGAGGGTAAGACGGCGCCCTGCGGGCAGGGCGGGAGCGTGGTCGGCGCAGGAGCAGGCACCTGGGGCTGCGGCGCAGCGGTGCTGGCCTGTTCCATGGCGACGATCTGCGGCAGGTCCGCGCTATCGGGAGCCAGCGGGGTGCCGATGAGCACGAACGCCAGCGATAGGCCTGCAAGGCTCATTTCAGGAATCCGCTGGATGCGCGGTGAGGGTACGTCATCATGTTCGCGCTGTCTTTCTTTGCACGTGCCGCCCCTGTTTTTCGGGAGCTATGGGCGGATCGAGGACAAGTCAATCACCGTCGCGTCAAATCTGCTGCGCCATGCAGCCGATCCCTGCAGGGCTGTGCTCCAAAAAGCTGTTCCCACCTGTCCACTGTATGTTCTAAAGCACGTCCCATGCTGCTGTCGCTTGCCATTCGTGACCTGGTGCTGATCGAGGCGCTCGACCTCGATTTCCATCGCGGTCTGGGCGTGCTCACCGGGGAGACCGGCGCGGGCAAATCCATCCTGCTCGATGCGCTGGGCCTCGCGATGGGCGCGCGCGCCGATAGCGGGCTGGTGCGGCAGGGGGCTGAGCGTGCGCTGGTGATCGCCGGGTTCGATGTCGCAGGCCATGCTGCCGTCGCGGCGTTGCTGGGCGACAACGATATCGCGCAGGAGCCGGGCGAGCCGTTGCTGATCCGGCGGCAAGTGCGCGCCGATGGCGGCAGCCGGGCCTTCGTCAACGACCAGCCGGTTTCGGCCGGGCTGCTGCGTGACCTTGGCGTGCTACTGGTCGAGATTCACGGCCAGCATGACGATCGCGGCCTCATCAACCCCAAGGGGCATCGCGATCTGCTCGACAGCTTCGGGCGATGCGATGTCGCAGGCGTCGCCGCCGCCTGGCGCGGCTGGCAGGCGGCAGAGCGCGCGTACGCCGATGCCAATGCCGCGATCGACACCGCGTTGCGCGACCGCGACCTCCTCGAGCACAATCTTGCCGAACTCACCGCGTTCATGCCGCAGCCGGGCGAAGAAGCCGAACTCGCGGGCGATCGCGCCGCGATGCAGAAGGGCGAGCGGCTGTCGGGCGACATCGCCGATCTGTTTGCGACCTTCGAAGGGTCGAAGGGCGCGCTGGCGCAGTTGCGCGGCGCGGCGCGCAAGCTCGACCGGATCGCCGAGGAGCATCCCTTGCTCAACGAGGCGTTGGAAGCGCTCGACCGCTCGGTGATCGAGGCTGACGATGCCGAGGCCAAATTGCGCGCGGCGTCCGAGGCGCTGACCTATGATTCGGTGCGGCTCGACGAGATGGAGCGCCGCCTGTTCGATCTGCGCGCGCTTGCCCGCAAGCACAATGTCGCAGGCGACGCGCTGCCCGATCTGCTCGCCCGGATGCAGGCGGACTGGGCTGCGCTCGAATCGGGCGGGGCGAATCTCACCGCGCTCGACAAGGCCCGCCATGCTGCCAAGGCCGCGTATGTGTCCGCAGCCGAGGCGCTGAGCTCCGAGCGCGCCAAGGCGGGCAAGGCGCTCGATGCGGCGGTGCAGGGCGAGCTGATCCCGCTCAAGCTTGATGCCGCGCGCTTCCGGACCCTGGTCGATCCCTTGGACGAAACGCGCTGGGGGCCATCAGGCATGGACCATGTCGAGTTCCTGATCTCGACCAACCCCGGCAGCGATTTTGCGCCGCTGATGAAGATCGCTTCCGGAGGCGAACTCTCGCGCTTCATCCTCGCCTTGAAGGTCGCGCTGGCCGAACAGGGCGGGGCCGAAACGATGATCTTCGACGAAATCGACCGCGGCGTCGGCGGCGCGGTGGCATCTGCGATTGGCGAGCGGCTGGCGCGTCTGGCGCGCACCACGCAATTGCTGGTCGTCACCCACTCGCCCCAGGTCGCCGCCCGCGGCGCGCACCACCTGCTGATCGCCAAGACCTCCGACGGCACCGTCGCGCGCACCGGCGTGCGCCTGCTCGATGATGCCGACCGCAAGGAGGAGATCGCGCGGATGCTCTCGGGCGCGGAAATCACGCCCGAGGCCAGGGCGCAGGCGGATCGGTTGCTGGAGAGAGTGTGATGAAAGAAGTATCGGCGCTCTCCGAAGCCGAAGCCGCGATCGAGCTGCAGCGGCTCGCCAAGAAGATCGCGCACCACAACCGGCTGTATCATGCCGAGGATTCGCCGGAGATTTCCGATGCGGATTACGATGCCTTGGCGCGCCGGAACAATGAGCTGGAAGCGGCTTTCCCGCATCTGATTCGCGCCGACAGTCCCAGCCGGATGGTGGGGGCGGCGGTGGAGGCATCGCCGCTCACCAAAGTTCGGCACGAGCAGCGGATGATGAGCCTCGACAACGGCTTTTCGGACGAGGACATCGCCGAGTTCGTCGTACGGGTGCGGCGCTATCTGGCGCTGCCCGAGGACGAGATGCTCGCGCTGACTGCCGAGGACAAGATCGACGGGCTGTCGCTCTCGCTGCGTTACGAGCAGGGCGTGCTCGTGCGCGCCGCGACGCGCGGCGATGGCGAGGTGGGCGAGGACGTCACCGCCAATGTGCGGATGATTGCGGATATTCCGGAGCGCCTTGCCGGAAAAGCGCCCGAAATCTTCGAAATTCGCGGCGAGGTCTACATGTCCAAGGCGGACTTCACCGCGCTCAACGCGGCGCAGGCCGAGCGGGACGAGAAACTGTTCGCCAATCCGCGCAATGCCGCCGCCGGATCGCTGCGGCAGAAGGACGCCAGGGTCACCGCCGCGCGTCCGCTGCGATTCCTCGCGCATGGCTGGGGCGTGGCGAGCGAGGTTCCGGGCGATACGCAGCACGAAGTGATGCAGGCGATTGCTGCGATGGGCGTGCCCGTCTCGCCGCTGTTGCATCGCGTCGAATCGCTCGAAGACCTTCTCGCGCATTACCGCAGCATCGAGGTGCAGCGCGCGGACCTGCCTTATGATATCGACGGCGTGGTCTACAAGGTTGACCGGCTCGACTGGCAGGCGCGGCTGGGCTTTGTTGCAAAGGCGCCGCGCTGGGCGCTGGCGCACAAGTTCCCGGCCGAGCGCGCCGAAACCACGCTGCAGGCGATCGATATCCAGGTCGGGCGCACCGGCAAGCTGACCCCGGTCGGCAGGCTCACCCCGGTGACAGTCGGTGGCGTCGTGGTCTCCAACGTCACCTTGCACAACCGCGACGAGATCGCGCGGCTGGGCGTGCGCCCCGGCGACCGGGTGGTCGTCCAGCGCGCGGGCGATGTCATTCCGCAGGTGGTCGAGAACCTGACCCGCGAGGAACCGCGCGGCCCTTATGCCTTCCCCGATCATTGCCCGGTGTGCGCCAGCGAGGCGGTCGCCGAGGAGGGCGAGGTCGATGTCCGCTGCACCGGCGGGCTGATCTGCCCTGCGCAACAGCGCGAGCGATTGAAGCATTTCGTCAGCCGCGCCGCGCTCGATATCGATGGGCTGGGTGAACGCACGATCGCCGAGTTCCTGGACGCAGGCTTCATCGAGAAACCGGGCGATATCTTTCGGCTTAAGCAGCACCGCTCCGCCATCCTCGCGCGCGAGGGCTGGCAGGAAAAGTCGGTCGACAACCTGCTCGCCAGCATCGAGGCGCGACGAGGGGCAGACCCGGGGAGATTCCTGTTCGCTCTGGGCATCCGTCATGTCGGATCGGTCACAGCGAAGGATCTGGTCAAGGCGTTCGGCAGCGTCGAGGCGGTGGGCACCATCGGCCACCGGCTGGCATCGGGCGATGCCGAAGCGGTGGCCGAGGTCACCGGAATCGACGGCATCGGTCCCGCGGTCGCCGAAGCCCTGGGCGATTTCTTCCACGAACCGCATAACGCAGCGGTGTTCGACGACCTGATCGCCGAGGTCCGCCCCGCCGCCTTCGTCTCGACCGCGCGCGAAACCGAGTGGAGCGGCAAGACCATCGTGTTCACCGGAAAGCTGGAGACGATGAGCCGCGACGAAGCCAAGGCGCAGGCCGAAAGGCTGGGGGCGAAATCGGCCGGTTCGGTCTCGGCCAAGACCGATCTGGTGGTGGCCGGGCCCGGCGCGGGATCAAAGCTCAAAAAGGCCGCAGAGCTCGGTGTGCGGGTGGTCGACGAGGCCGAATGGGCGGAAATCATGCGCAACGCCTGAACTGCGTGTCGAATCTGCGCGCGGCCGTTCGTCATGGGGTTGGAACGTCCCGGAGGCGGGGCGTTCGATCCAAGGAGACATGACGATGCAGTACATGCTGATGATCCACGAGGACGAGAGCGTCTATGCCGGTCCCGATGGCGAGGTGATCCTCGCTGACACGCTGGCGAGGCATATGGCGCTGGCAGAAGCCTGGGTCGCGGCCGGGGTGCCGTTTTCGGGCGAGCGGCTGAAGGCTGCCTCCACCGCGACCACCATCCGCTGGGACCATGGCAGCCACCAGATCCACGATGGCGCCTTTGCCGAAAGCCACGAGGAACTGGGCGGCTTCTACATCATCACCGTCGACAATCTCGATCAGGCGCTGGAATGGGCCAAGCGCATTCCCGTGCCCGGCAAGGGATCGGTCGAGGTGCGACCGATCTGGCCGATGGGCGCAGAGGGCTGATGGACGCGCGGGGCGGGGCAGGTGCGGCGATCATCGCGGCCCGCCCCGTTGTGGTCGCCGCGCTGGCGGCGCGGTTTCGCGATCTGGACCTGGCCGAAGACGGCTTTGCCGATGCCAGCGAACTCGCGCTGCGCCAGTTCAGCGATGATCCGCTACCTGCGAACATGGCCGCATGGCTGCACGTTGCGGCGCGGCGGCGGATCATCGATCGGCTGCGGCGCGACGCGCGGCTCGCCAAGCTGGTCGCCAGCCAATCGGCTTCGGAAGCGTTCGTGGCGGCAGAGCCGGAACTGCTGATGGGCGAACCGATCCCCGACGAGCGGCTGCGGCTGATCTTCATCTGCTGCCACCCGGCCATCGCGCCCGATGCGCGGGCGGCGCTGACGCTGCGCGTGGTCTGCGGCGTGCCGACCGAGCGCATTGCGGCGGCCTTCCTGATGGCGGTGCCCGCGATGTACCAGCGGCTGACCCGTGCCAAGGCCAAGATCCGCGAGGCACAGGTGCCCTTTGAAACGCCGGAGCCCCATCTGTGGGGCGAGCGGATGGCTGCGGTGCTGGCGACGCTGGAGATCGGCTATGCGCTGGCCTATCAGGATGCCGGCAGCAGCGAGCCGACCGCGGATCTGGGGCCCGAGGTGCTGCGGCTGGCGCGGATGCTGGCCGAACTTGTGCCGGGAGATCCCGAGGTGCTGGGGCTTGCCGCGCTGGTGCAACTCGCCGAATCGCGCCGTGGCGCGCGCGTGGATGAAACCGGCTGCATGGTGCCGCTGAGCGAACAGGATGCAGCACGCTGGGATGCCCCGCTGATCGCATCTGCAGCCAGGCTGATGGACCGGGCGGCGGCGCTGGGGCGCAGCGGCCCCTATCAGATCATGGCCGCGATCCATCTGACGCACGCCCGTCGCCGCGACGAAGGCTTCACCGACTGGCAGGCGATCGTGCGGCTGTATGATGTGCTGCTGGCGATGCGGCCCGGAGCGGTGGTGGCGATCAACCGCGCGCTTGCGCTCGGCAGGCTTGCAGGGGCCGAATCCGCGCTGGCTGCGCTCGACGCACTCGATGCGGCGGCGCTTGCAACCTATCGGCCCTGGCACGCCGCGCGCGCGCATCTTCAGGCGGCGACCGGCGATTTTGGCGCAGCACAGGCGAGCTACCGCGCGGCGCTCGCGCTCAATCCCCCGTGGGCCGAACGGCTGTATCTTGAGGCGCGGCTTGCGGGAACCAGCGCATGACGTGGTGCTCCGCCGGGGTCCACGCGCCAACTCTGACGCCGATCGCACGCAGGTGATTCCCGGTCCACACGTTGCAGCCGTTGACCAGCGAATAGCGGCCTCGCGCCCGATAGAACACATCGTCGCCGCCATAGCCTGGGATAGGCTCGAGCGGTCCTGTTTCGGGCAGCGCGATATCCTGCATCAGCCGCGCGGCGAGCGTCCGGTAGGCCGCGTGGCTGATCACCAGCCGCCTGGCGTAGCGCCCTTCGAGCGGGCGGGTCATGTGGTAGATGTGGACGAGCGTCGCATCGCTGCCGATCGCGGCGCGCGCCATGGTGGCAGGGTCCAGGTCCTGCCAGCGCGGGGTGGCGAGATAGAAATCGCGTTCGCCCCAGCTGATCGCGACATGATCGGTGGCGCCGGTGGCGTGGTAGCGCATGTCGCCAAGATCGGTCGGCGGGAACAGCGCGTGCCAGTCCATGCCTTCTGCCTGGGCGGGCAGGATGAACCCGGTGTGGAAGCCGTTGGTCTCGACATAGATGGTGATGCCGTCATCGGGTTCGCGCCAGTCGCGGTTGGTGCCGATCAGCCCCCCGGCTTCTCCCGCAAGAAAGGCAAGCCCCGCGACGAGCAGCAGCCAGCCGAGGATGGAGCGAAGACGCCGTATCACCAACCCGATTTCCGGCCTGGGCTGACTTTAATCCCGTCATTCCCGCGAATGCGGAAATCCCGCTTTTCGAGCGCCAGCCGTGGCAGAAGCGGGACCCCCGCGTGCGCGGGGGTGACGGGGAAATCTCTCGGGTGCGAGATTACGCCTTGCCCGTCCATCGTCCGCCCCGCTTGCGCAAGCGCAGCACGGTCCAGTCGCCCAGGTCCAGCCGCTCGGCAAGGCGAAAGCCGACCATCCGATAGGCGCGCGACACCGCGTCCGCCTGCGTGCCCAGCAGGCCGGAGAGCACCGCCTGTCCCTGCGGTGCGGTGACCGCAGCGATATCGCCCGCCAGTTCGATCAGCGGCCCGGCCAGGATGTTGGCGATGACAAGGTCATAGGGCGCGCGGCGCTGCAGATCGGCATCGTCCAGCCCCTCGGCGATGAACATCGCAAGCGCGCCGGGGCGCTGGCCCAGCGCAACGCCGTTGGCCTCGGCATTATCGACGACCGCCGGGCCGCAGACCGGATCGATATCGCTCGCGGTGGCAAAGCTGCGCGGCCACAGGTGCATCGCGGCAAAGGCGAGCAGGCCCGTGCCCGTGCCGATATCGATATGGCTGCGCACAACATGGCCGCGGCGCTTCATCGCATCGAGCATCATCAGACAGCCGCGCGTGGTGTTGTGGTGTCCGGTGCCAAACGCCAGGCTCGCCGGAATGCAGAAATTGGTGATGCCGGCTTCGGTCGACGCGGGCATCTCGGGGGTGTGGACGCAGAAGCGGCCGGCGCGGATCGGCTCCAGCCCGGACTGGCTCATGGTCACCCAGTCGTCCTCGGGCAGCCGCTCGGGCTTCAGCCTCAGACCATCGGCGCTGGGCACCAGATCGCGCAGGCGGCGGATCCACCGGGCATCGGGCTTCTGCGTGAAATAGCCATGGATCGCCCAGCTTCCAGGCATCTGGGGGTCGGCATAGGCATCGACCTCGCTCGCCACCAGGCTGGGACTGCCGAACGCGGCCTCGTCGATATCCTCGGCTTCGGTAACCGCCTGCGCCTCGGCCAGCGTGCAGGGAATGGTGACTTTCCAGTTGTCCAATGAGGGGGTCCTTCGTCGCTGTCGGATGCGCGGTTATGCCTGAGCAGCGTGCTCTAGTGTGACAAACGTCCGATTGCCAGCGCAAGGCGTATTGCGGGGCATCCTACCGCACAAAGCTTGCGCCGTTGACGTCGAGCACTGCGCCGGTCATCGACGGCGGGGCGTCGAGGGCGCAGAAAGCGGCCATGGTGGCGACCTCGTCGGGCATGGCGACTCGGCCCAGCGGAATGTCGGCGAGCAATTTGTCGCCGCCGCGACTGGAAAGATAATCCTCCGCCATGCCGGTCATCGTGAACCCCGGGCAGATCGCAAAGGCATAGATGCCTTGCGACGCGTAGGCGCGCGCGATCGACTTGGTCATCGCCACCATGCCGCCCTTGGAGGCCGCATAATGCCAGTGCGCGGGGCTGTCGCCGCGATAGGCGGCGCGGCTGGCGATGTTGACGATGCGCCCTTCCTGCCCCCCTGCCTGGAAATGCAGCACCGCAAGCCGGCACAGTTGCGCGCTGGCGGTGAGGTTGATCGTCATCGTCTCGTCCCACGCGGCAAGCCATTCGGCATCGCCTGAATCGATCGGGTTGGCAGCGAAGATGCCGGCGTTGTTGATCAGGACGTCGATCCGCCCGTCGAGCAGGTCAAGCGCTTCGGCCCACAGGCTGCCGGGACCGCGAAAATCACCGAAATCGGCATCGACCAGATCCCAGGCCGGGGCATCGGGGCTGTCGTCGGGAAACGGGCGGCTGGCATGGCCCACCACCCGGTGTCCGGCTTCATGCAGGGTGTCGGCGATAGCGCGGCCGATGCCGCGGCTGGAGCCGGTGACGAGGATGTTCTGTTCGACATGGATCATGCGCGCCAGCATAGCCCGCGCGTGCGATGCGGTCCATCGGCGCGGGCGGCAAAATCGATCGGTCGGTCAGGCGATCTTGGCGAGCCCGATTTCGTCGGCAAAGCTGTTGGAGCGCTGCTTGAGCTGGGTCAGCTGCGACTGCAGATGGCTGAAGCCCGCGCCCACCTTGTCCATCTCGCTGGCAAGCCCCTCGGTATCCATGCGGATGGTGCCGATGGTGTTCGACATCGAATCGGCGGCGAGCGCGGTCTCGTCGACAGCGGCGGTGATGATTGTCACGGTCTGGGCCTGGATTTCCATCGCCTGGCGAATCCGGTCGGCCGAAGTCTGCACTTCGCTGACCGTGGCGCGGACCGAATCGTTGGAGGCGACGGTGTCCCGCGTCGCTTGCTGGATGGCGGTGATCTTGTGCGCAATATCGTCGGTGGCGCGCGCGGTCTGGTTGGCGAGGCTTTTGACCTCCTGCGCCACCACCGCAAAGCCGCGTCCGGCATCGCCTGCGCGCGCGGCCTCGATCGTTGCGTTGAGCGCGAGCAGGTTGGTCTGGCCTGCGATATCGCGGATCAGGCTGAGGATCGATTCGATCGACTCGGCATGGGTCGACAGCGTCTGCGTGCTGGCGACCGCATGCCCCGCTTCGCGCGAGGCGCGTTCGGCGACGTCGGCGGCAACTTCCACTTCGCAGCGGGCATCCTCGATCGCGCGGATCAGGCCTGCGGCGGTCTGCGCCGCCTCGCGCATGGCGATGGCAGATTGTTCGGCGGCAGCGGCGACCTCGGACGAGCGGCCCAGCATCTGGCGCGCGGCCTCTGAGGCGGCAACCACCTGGCCCTGCAGCCCGGTTCCCAGATGCGATGCCTGCTGCAGCTCGCCATCGACCGTCTGCTTGAAACTGGAGGTCTGCTGCATGCGCGTGTGCTGCGCCTCGAGGCTGCTGACCGCATTGACCGCGAACGACATGATCTCGGCCTCGATCATCATCATCTTGGCCATGGCCCCTGCGAGGCTGAAATACAGCAGCGGCTGATCGCTCAGCTTGTTGTGCATGCGCTTGAGGGCAAAATCATAGGTCTGCGTCTGTGCGGCGAGGACCTGCCACAGCGGAATGCCCATGGCGCGGGCGTTGAGCGTGTTGGCAAACGCCTGCTCGACCCAGCCCTGTTCATCGAACCGCACGAATTTCTCAACCGTGTATTCTCGCACCGAACGGACAGTGGATTCGCGCACCTTGTCCAGATCGCGGACCCGCGACGCGATGTTACTGGCGGCGACATAAAAGTCCCAGAACGCGTTGGCGATCAGGTCTTCGTCGCCTTCCATATGCTCCCGGGCCTGACGGGCAAGCCCGGGCAGCTTGCCATCGGGATCGAACGCGGTCAGGCGGTCGCTGATCGACAGGTCGTGCATGACCAATGCGTACAGCGACCGGGCATCGGTCGGGCTGCCGGAATCGCGGTTGAACTCTGCCATGCCGTCCTCACATAAGCGGTGATATGCCAGTGACTTTAGGCCGACATGGTTAATGCGGAGTTAGGATGCTGCGCGAAGCGGGGCGGATGGAGCCCGTTGCGTGCGCCTGCCGAAACTGCGCCGCCGCAATCAGCAATTGCATCATGTGGGCAATCGGTTAAACAGGCGCGGGACGCATTTCAGTCGTTATTATGATCGATTTTACGGGGGATACCATGGGCAAACCATCGGGCAGGCCGCTCTCGCCGCACCTGTCAATCTGGCGCTGGGGACCGGCCATGCTGGTTTCCATCCTGCATCGCGCAACCGGCGATGGCATGGCAGTGATCGGCGGCGTTCTGCTGGTCGGCTGGCTGATGGCGCTTGCCAGCGGACCAGAAGGCTATGCCTGGTATGTCGGCTGGGCCACCAGCCCCATCGGCTATCTGCTGATGATCGGCCTGAGCTGGGCCTTCTTCCAGCACATGTGCTCGGGTCTGCGGCATTTCGTGCTGGATATCGGCGCGGGGTACGAGGTCGACGGCAACAACCGCTGGTCGGCCCTGCTGCCCGTTCTGGCGATCGCGCTGACCGCGATCTTGTGGACGATCATCTTTTTCGTCTGAGTCTTTTTGAATTTTTACGCTGCGCAGGACCATTGATGTCCGCGCGAGGAGGCGACCATGGGTAGTGGCACCAGAATTGGCAAAGTACGCGGACTGGGATCCGCCAAAACCGGGACCCACCACTGGGTCATGGCGCGCGTCACCGCGGTCAGCAACCTGATCCTGATGATCTGGTTCATTGCGTCGCTGGTCAGCCTGCCCGCGCTCGATCACGCCACGGTCACCGCCTGGCTGTCCTCGCCGCTGGCCGCCACCGCTATGATCCTGCTGCTGATCACCGTGTTCTATCACCTGCGGCTTGGCCTGCAGGTGATCGTCGAGGATTATGTGCATGATCATGGCACCAAGTTCGGCGTGATCCTGCTGCTCAACTTCTATGCCATCGCCGGGGCTGCCCTCGGCATCTTTTCTGTCGCACGCATTGCCTTTGCCGGAGCCGCAAGCTGATGTCTGAAGCCTACAAGATCATCGACCATGTATACGACACGGTTGTCGTCGGGGCAGGCGGATCGGGCCTGCGCGCCACCATGGGCAGCGCCGAAGCGGGCCTGAAGACCGCGTGCATCACCAAGGTGTTCCCCACCCGCAGCCACACCGTGGCGGCCCAGGGCGGCATCGCGGCGAGCCTGGGCAACAACTCGCCCGATCACTGGTCGTGGCACATGTACGATACCGTCAAGGGATCGGACTGGCTGGGCGACCAGGATGCGATCGAATACATGGTGCGCGAAGCACCAGCTGCGGTCTACGAGCTCGAGCATGCAGGCGTGCCGTTCAGCCGCAACGACAACGGCACGATCTACCAGCGTCCGTTCGGCGGCCACATGCAGAACATGGGCGAAGGCCCGCCGGTGCAGCGCACCTGCGCCGCGGCCGACCGTACCGGCCATGCCATGCTGCATGCGCTGTACCAGCAATCGTTAAAGTACGATTCCGACTTCTTCATCGAATATTTCGCCATCGACCTGATCATGGAAGACGGCGCGTGCCGTGGCGTGATCGCCTTGTGCATGGAAGACGGATCGATCCATCGCTTCCGCAGCCACGCCGTGGTGCTGGCAACCGGCGGTTCGGGCCGCTGCTATTTCTCGGCCACTTCGGCACACACCTGCACCGGTGACGGCGGGGCGATGGTGCTGCGTGCGGGCCTGCCGCTGCAGGACATGGAATTCGTCCAGTTCCACCCGACCGGCATCTATGGCGCGGGTGTGCTGATTACCGAAGGCGCGCGCGGCGAGGGCGGATACCTCACCAACTCCGAAGGCGAGCGCTTCATGGAGCGCTATGCTCCGTCCGCCAAGGATCTGGCCAGCCGTGACGTCGTCAGCCGCTCGATGGCTGCCGAAATCCGCGAAGGCCGCGGCGTCGGCAAGGAAAACGACCATATCTACCTGCATCTCGATCACATCGACGAGAAGGTGCTGGCCGAGCGCCTGCCGGGCATCACCGAGACCGGCAAGATCTTCGCCAATGTCGATCTGACCCGCCAGCCTCTGCCGGTGGTGCCGACCGTCCACTACAACATGGGCGGAATTCCCTGCAATTATCATGGCCAGGTCGTCACCATCAAGGATGGCGACCCCGATACCGTGGTCCCCGGCCTGTATGCCGTGGGCGAAGCCGCCTGCGTATCGGTGCACGGCGCCAACCGCCTGGGTTCGAACTCGCTGATCGATCTGGTCGTGTTCGGCCGTGCGACCGGTCACCACCTGCGCGATACCATCAAGCCGGGCAGCTCGCACAAGGCGCTGCCGCAGGATTCGGCGGATATGTCGCTCGCGCGTCTCGACCACTTCCGCAACGCCAAGGGCGGTTCGCCGACCGCGCAGATCCGCATGGACATGCAGAAGACGATGCAGAAGCATGCGGCGGTGTTCCGCGACACGCAGCTGCTGTCCGAAGGCACCGCGCTGATGCAGACGGTCAACCAGCGGATGCAGGACGTCCACGTTTCCGATCGCTCGCTGATCTGGAACACCGACCTGATCGAGACGCTGGAACTCGACAACCTGCTCAGCCAGGCGGTCTGCACCATCGAAAGCGCGCACAGCCGCAAGGAAAGCCGCGGCGCGCACATGCACGAAGATTACCCCGAGCGCGACGATGCCAACTTCATGAAGCACACCGTCAGCTGGTTCGAAGGCTGGGGCGGCAAGGGCGGCAAGGTCACCCTCGATTTCCGCCCGGTGCACGAATACACGCTGAGCGACGAGATCGAGTACATCAAGCCCAAGAAGCGGGTGTATTGATCGGATAGCTTTGCCGTCTGGCAAGGATGACACGAACGGGGTGGGATCGTGCTGTTAAAGCGTGATCCTGCCCCGATTTGTTTTCGGGTCAGGGTTTTTCCGTTCGGATGCGCGGCAGTCTCTTGCGCCCCTCCCTGGAAGGGAGGGGTTGGGGGTGGGTCCCGCCGAGGCACTCGGCGGTCCGCGCTAGCACTTCCTCTGCGACGGCTTCGGGGCTCTCCATCACCTCATGGTTCCAGAACCTCATCACCGTCCATCCGCGTGCCTCAAGATAGGTTGTTCGGACGACATCGTTCGGATTGTCGAGATGCTGCTCGCCATCAATTTCAACGATCAGCCTGGCGCGGCGGTTAGCGAGGTCCGCGATATAGGGTCCGATGACGAGCTGCCGTGTGAACCTTGGGCGATAGGCTGATAGCTGCCTCCAAAGCTTGTGCTCGGGCAGTGTCGCATTGTTGCGCAGTTCGCGAGCGTTGCGAGTCATAGCTGGCGGGACGCGTTGGGCCATGAAGCCGGATGTTACGGATGTTTCATCTGGACGCCTACCCACCCCCAGCCCCTCCCTTGAAGGGAGGGGAGCGTCCGTAGCGCGACCCTCTGAGCCTTACCGCCGCACCCAACAAAAAACCGGCCGGAAGCATGACGCTTCCAGCCGGTCTTTGTCGCATCACGAGCAAGCCCGCGACACTAGCAGCAAGCTGCTAAGCTCAGTTGTCGCCGGTGATGAAGTCGGGCAGTCCCGCATCGGGGGCCGAGCCGCCTTCTGCACGGCCGCGGCCACGGCCACCGCCGGAACGCTCGCCGCCGCGATCACCGCCGCCCGAACGTTCGCCACCACGGCCACCTTCGCGGCCACGCCCGCCATCGCCGTCACGACGGGGGCGACGGTCGCCGCGATCACCACGGTCGCCACGTTCACCGCGCTCGCGCGGTTCGCGGGCAGGGCGGGTGTCTTCCAGCTCTTCACCGGTTTCCTGATCAACGACGCGCATCGACAGGCGAACCTTGCCGCGCGGATCGATCTCGAGAACCTTGACCTTCACTTCCTGGCCTTCGGTCAGGACGTCGGTCACCTTCTCGACCCGCTCGTTGCGGATTTCAGACACGTGGACCAGGCCGTCCTTGCCGCCCATGAAGTTCACGAACGCGCCGAAATCGACCATGTTCACGACCTTGCCATTGTAGACCTTGCCGACTTCGGCTTCTTCCACAATGCCCAGGATCCACTTGCGCGCGGCTTCGATCTGGTTGATGTCGGACGAGCTGATCTTGATCAGGCCTTCATCATCGATGTCGACCTTGGCGCCGGTTTCAGCGACGATCTCGCGGATCACCTTGCCGCCGGTGCCGATGACTTCACGGATCTTCGACTTGTCGATCTGCAGCGTCTCGATACGCGGAGCATGCGCCGAAAGCTCGGTGCGGGTGCTGTCGAGCGCCTTGGCCATTTCGCCTAGGATGTGCGCACGGCCTTCCTTGGCCTGCGCCAGTGCCTGCGCCATGATCTCGCGGGTGATGCCGGCGATCTTGATGTCCATCTGCATCGTGGTGATGCCTTCGGACGTGCCAGCCACCTTGAAGTCCATGTCGCCGAGGTGATCTTCATCACCCAGGATGTCCGACAGGACAGCGAAATCGCTGCCTTCGAGGATCAGGCCCATCGCGATGCCCGACACCGGACGCTTGAGCGGAACGCCTGCGTCCATCATCGAGAGCGAACCGCCGCACACCGTTGCCATCGACGAAGAGCCGTTGGATTCGGTAATGTCGGACAGAACGCGGATCGTGTAGGGGAACTCGTCCTTGCTGGGCAGCACGGGGTGCAGCGCACGCCATGCCAGCTTGCCATGGCCCACTTCACGACGGCCGGGCGCGCCGAAGCGGCCGACTTCACCGACCGAATAGGGCGGGAAGTTGTAGTGCAGCATGAAGTTTTCATACGAGAGCCCGGTCAGGCCGTCGATCATCTGCTCGCTGTCCTTGGTGCCCAAGGTGGTGGTGCAGATCGACTGCGTTTCACCACGTGTGAACAGCGCCGAACCGTGGGTGCGGGGCAGGAAGCCGACCATCGCTTCGATCGGACGGATCTGCGTGGTGGTACGGCCATCGATGCGGCTGCCGTCCTTGAGGATGGCACCGCGGACGATTTCCGCTTCCAGCTTCTTCATGAGCTTGTTGGCGGCCATCTGGTCCTGCGGGGTGGCGTCGGCAAAGGCTGCCTTGGCCTTTGCGCGAGCTTCATTCAGCGCGTTCGAGCGGGCCGACTTGTCGGTCAGCTTGTAGGCGGCGGCAATGTCGCCACCGATCAGGTCGCGCAGCTTCTGCTTGGCAGCCGAGAGATCGGCCTGTGCAGCCATTTCCCAGGGATCCTTGGCAGCCTGCTCGGCCAGCTTGATGATCGCGCCGACAACCTGGCGGCAGGCATCATGCGCGAACTCGACAGCGCCGAGCATGATTTCTTCCGAAAGCTCCTTGGCTTCCGATTCGACCATCATCACGGCATCCTGGGTCGCGGCGACGACGAGATCGAGTTCGCCTTCCTTGACCTGATCCATCGACGGGTTGAGCTGGTATTCGCCATCTTGGTAGCCGACGCGGCACGCGCCGATCGGGCCCATGAAGGGGACGCCCGAAAGCGTCAGCGCAGCCGATGCTGCGATCATCGCCACCATATCGGGCTCGGATTCGCCGTCGAACGACAGAACCTGCGCGATCACGTTGATTTCGTTGTAGAAACCTTCGGGGAACAGCGGACGGACGGGACGGTCGATCAGGCGGCTGGTCAGCGTTTCCTTTTCGGTCGCGCCGCGCTCACGCTTGAAGAAGCCACCGGGGATGCGGCCTGCTGCGGAGAATTTTTCCTGATAGTGAACGGTCAGCGGGAAGAAATCCTGGCCTTCCTTCACGGACTTTGCGGCGGTTACGGCGCACAGCACCACGGTTTCGCCATAGGTGGCCAGCACAGCGCCGTCCGCCTGACGGGCAATGCGGCCCGTTTCGAGCTTGAGGGTCTTTCCGCCCAACTCGATTTCTACAGTCTTTACGTCAAACATGGATTTTCCTTATCGAACCCGATGCGCCCTATTGCGGACCGGGGCCTCTTCTGGTGCCAGGCTGACCGGCCTGGCGCGGTTCGGGGCTGTTCTGCTGCCCCGGCTGGCCTTTGTCCGCCTCATTGCGGAAAAGGTCCGTTGAGTGCCGCGCCCGGTATTTTCAGGGGCGCGGATAAACGAACGGCCCCGCTGGGGGGCCGTCCGAGAATTCTTACTTGCGAAGACCCAGCTTGGCGATCAGGTCGCTGTAGCGGGTGGCGTCCTTCTTCTTCAGATAGTCGAGCAGCGAGCGCCGCTTGTTCACCATCATCAGCAGGCCGCGACGCGAGTGGTTGTCCTTGTGGTGCGCCTTGAAGTGGTCGGTCAGGTTGTTGATGCGCTCGGTCAGGATGGCTACCTGGACCTCGGGCGAACCGGTATCACCGGCTTCGCGGGCATGTTCCTTGATAACTTCTTCTTTGCGTACTGCACTGATCGTCATGTTTCTTCGTCCTTCGAACATCTATCCAAGGTTGAAGCCGCGCACCACCCGGACCTCATGGTCCGAAAGCGAAACGAGAGCGAGTGGAGTGCCATCACTCCCCCGCGCCCAATATCGCCCATCGTGTGCGGCTATCCCGGTCACGACCTGCCCCATATGGAGCCGCCTTGCCTGATCGGGGGTGAGGTCAAGAGCCGGGATGTCGTCCAGCCCTGCCTCGAATGGCAAGATTATGTCTTCTGGGGCCGCGCCATGGCGGATTTGCTCCAGATTGTCCAGTGAAATCGCCCCCGCCAGGGTGAAGGGGCCCGCCTGCGTGCGGCGCAGCATCGTGACGTGCCCGACCGTTCCCAGCGCCTGCGCGATGTCGCGGGCGAGGCTGCGGATATAGGTTCCCTTCGAGACAGAAGCGGTGAGGGTGATACTTTCCAGCAACGGTCCCGCTGCGCTCTGATCGTCACCCTGAACTTGTTTCAGGGCCCATTTATCGTCTTGCGGCTTCGGCTTTTGGGGCACGGTGGGTCCTGAAACAAGTTCAGGATGACGGATCGTCAGCGTATGCACCGTCACCGCCCGGCTCGCCAGTTCCACCTCTTCGCCCGCTCGCGCCAGATCGTACGCGCGCTTGCCATCGACCTTGAGCGCTGAATATGCCGGTGGCACCTGGTCGATCGGCCCGGTAAAGCGCGGCAGCACCGCTTCGATCGCTTCCAGCGTCGGCCGCACATCGCTGTCAGCCACGGCAACACCCTCGACATCGAGCGTATCGGTCTGCACGCCGAAGGCTATCGTGAAATCATAGGTCTTGTCGCCGTTGAGCATCTGGCCGGTGAGTTTGGTCGCCTCGCCCAATGCAATCGGCAGCAC
Source organism: Blastomonas sp. RAC04 (assembly GCF_001713435.1). Classification (NCBI taxonomy): domain Bacteria; kingdom Pseudomonadati; phylum Pseudomonadota; class Alphaproteobacteria; order Sphingomonadales; family Blastomonadaceae; genus Blastomonas; species Blastomonas sp. RAC04. The sequence goes on along the minus strand of NZ_CP016460.1, from coordinate 2,161,219 downwards.
GCCGGTCGCCAGCGGGTCGAGCGTGCCGCCATGGCCGACCTTGACCTTGCCATGCCCCCCGGCACGAAACGCGCGCTTCACCGCGGTCACCGCGTCGGTCGAGCCCATGCCATAAGGTTTGTCGAGAATGATCCATCCGTGCATCGCCAGCGCCGTTAGCACCGTTATCCGGCGCTACCAAACACTCCGGCAAACTCTCAGGCAAATCCTCAGGCAAACTCTCAGCCGCGGCCGCCGGACCATTCCGTCTTCAACAGGCCGAACATGCAGGTGTCGCGCACATAGCCGGTCCAGGTGATGCGGTTTCGGCGCAGCGTACCCTCGTGCATCGCGCCCAGCTTGCGCACCGCCGCCTGGCTGCGCAGGTTACGGCTATCGACTCGAAATTCGATCCGGGTGAAGCCGCAGGCAAAGGCGTGGTCGATCATCAGCCGTTTGATCGCAGAATTGACCCCGGCGCTGCCCCGTGCTGCGGGCTCGATATAGGTGCCGCCGATCTCCACGACATGGTTGCTTTCGTCGGGCGCGATATAGCAGGACATGCCGACCAGAACGCCGCGATGCAGCACCGCAAAACGAACCCAGTTGGTGGTGGCGTGGAAGTCTTCCATCGCGCGGTCAAAATGCTCGCCCAGCATCGAGACCGGATAAATCTCCCAGATATCGGGATCGCGCGCACACGCCGCGCGCAGCAATTCGATGTGGTGTGCGGCCAGCGGCTCCAGGCGGACATCACCATCGACCAGAACAGTCTCCAGCGCGCTCATGCCATTTTCGCCATGAAGTGCTTGCGGCACAGCGCGATATAGCGGTCATTACCACCGATCTCGGTCTGCGCGCCGGTCTTCACCGCCTGGCCGGTCTCATCGACCCGCAGGTTCATCGTTGCCTTCGCCCCGCATTCGCACACGGCCTTGAGCTCGACCAGATGATCGGCGATGGCGAGCAGCTGCGCGCTGCCGGGAAAAAGTTCGGCCTGGAAATCGGTGCGCAGGCCGTAGCACAGCACGGGAATCTTGAGCTCGTCGCAGATCCGCGCACACTGGAACACCTGCGCCTTGGTGAGGAACTGCGCCTCGTCGACCAGCACGCAATCCAGCGGCGCAGAGGCGAGGTCGAGCGCGACCGCAGCGAAGATGTCGGTGTCCGCTTCGAACAGATGCGCAGGCGCGTGGAGTCCGATGCGCGAGGTGATCTGCCCGGTGCCGAATCGATCGTCATGCGCCGCGGTCCACAGCATCGCCCGCATCCCCCGCTCGGCATAATTGAACGCCGCCTGCAACAGCGTGGAGGATTTGCCTGCATTCATCGAGGCGTAGTAGAAATAGAGCTTGGCCATCAGGGCAGCAGCGTTTGCACTGGGAGTGGCATATCCTGACCAGCTTGCTGCGCCAGTTTGCGATCAAATGTGCCAAATGCCACCGCGCGCGGGGAGCATGCCAGATGAAGCAAATCGGCCAAATCGGAAACAGCTGCAGCATGGCGGGTCAATGCCCAGCGGACGGCTTCAACATTGTCGATTTCAACCGCTGGAAACTCCAGAATGACAAGAAGTGCAGCAGCTATCATTTTGCGATCTAGTCGGTAAACGGAACGCAGCGCCCAACCAACCTCGACCAACACGGTTGGTGCAATGAAGCAGGGTTGTGCGATAAGTTGCTTCGCCACGGAAACTTGGTCAGGATCGTCGTTAAGAACCAGTCTGAGCAGAACATTGGTGTCGAGTGAGATCATGGCATCGGCGTGCCATATTTTTCCCGAAACATCTGGTCGATGCTGTCTCTGACCTCGTCGTCGGAAAAAACCGGACCGTCATATTTCACAACAGCTCGGAGCCTTTCCCAAGCCTCCTCAGCGGTTGCAGCCTTCTGAAATTTCGGCCGCTTCAACAACACGCCTTCGGGCATCTCGACCATTTCCACCACTGCGCCGTTCACAAAGAGATATCGGTCGCGAACATCCTTGGGGATGACGACCTGACCTTTAGCCGAAAATTTGACGTTCGCATTCATCGCGTCAACATACGTCTTACCCGGTAAGACGTCAATCTTGGGCATCGTCCTTGCCCAGATCCTGCGCCACCTTGGGCGCGCTGAGCAGCTTGTCGATATGGCTGCCGGTGTCGAAGCTGTCATCGGCGAGGAACTTGAGTTTCGCCGCATATTTGGTGCGGATGCGCGAGGCGACTTCCTTCTGAAAGAAGGCAGTGTTGGTGCGAAGTGCCTTGAGCACCACCTCCTCATCCTTGCCCAGCAAGGGCTTCACGAACACTGTGGCGTGCCGCAGGTCAGGAGACATGCGGACTTCGGTGATCGAGATGGTGGTCGCAGTCAGCACCTTGTCGTGCACCTCGCCGCGCGCGAGCAGCTCTGACAGAACGTGCCGCACCTGTTCGCCCACCCGCAGCACGCGGACGGAGCGCCCTTCGGGGCCGGTATCGTTATGCTTGGCCATAATGTCCTCTCACGACGCCCCGCCGCCTTCCGAAAAGGCGGCGGGGGTCACGAATTACAAGGTCCGGTCGCGCATTTCGACGTCGAACGTTTCAAGGATATCGCCCGGCTTGATGTCGTTCGTATCCTGCAGCACGACGCCGCATTCCAGGCCCGTGCGGACCTCGGCGACATCGTCCTTGAAACGGCGCAGCGAGGAGATGACCGTCTTGGAGACGATGACATCGTCGCGGGTGATGCGCGCGTGCAGGCCCTTGCGGATGAAGCCGTCGGTGACGAGCAGACCCGCCGCCTTGTCCTTCTTGCCTGCCGGGAAGATCTCCTTGATCTCTGCGCGGCCGACCACGGTTTCGATGCGCTCGGGGCCAAGAACCCCTGCCATCTCGCCGCGGATATCGTCGAGCAGGTCGTAGATGATGTCGAAATACTTGAACCGCACGCCATCACGCGTCGCCAGCGCCCGTGCCTGGGCATTGGCGCGGACATTGAAGCCGATGATCGGCGCGTTCGAGGCCTTGGCCAGGGTCACGTCGGACTCGGTGATGGCACCCACGCCAGCGTGCAGCACGCGGGCCTTGATGTCATCGGTCGAAATCTTGTTGAGCGCGGTAACGATCGCTTCGACCGAACCCTGCACATCGCCCTTGACCAGCACCGGATATTCCTTGGCGCGGTTGGCGGCGAGCGACGAGAACATCGTGTCGATGTTGGTCGGTGCCATCGTGGTGCGCTTTTCGAGCGCCTTCTGGCGGCGATAATCGGCGACTTCACGCGCCCGCTGTTCGTTCTCGACCACGGTCAGCTTGTCGCCCGCAGACGGCACGCCGGTAAGTCCGAGAACCTCGACGGGCTCGGAAGGCCCTGCAGAAGGAACCTGCTTGCCCTTGTCGTTGATCAGCGCACGGACCTTGCCCGACTGCTCGCCCACGACGAAGATATCGCCGCGCTTGAGCGTGCCGCGCTGCACCAGAACGGTGGCAACGGGGCCGCGGCCCTTGTCCAACTTGGCCTCGATCACGACAGCCTCGGCGGCGCGATCGGGGTTGGCCTTGAGCTCGAGCAATTCGGCCTGCAGCAGGATCTTGTCGACCAGGCCTTCAAGGTTGATCTTCTTGAGCGCGGAGACTTCCACGTCCTGCACTTCACCCGACATCGCTTCCACGATGACCTCGTGCTCGAGCAGGCGCTCGCGGATCTTCTGCGGATTGGCGCCTTCCTTGTCGACCTTGTTGATCGCCACGATCATCGGCACGCCGGCGGCCTTGGTGTGGTTGATCGCCTCGATCGTCTGCGGCATCAGGCCATCGTCGGCCGCCACCACCAGGATGACGATGTCGGTGACGTTGGCACCGCGCGCACGCATCTCGGTAAAGGCCGAGTGGCCCGGGGTGTCGAGGAAGGTGATCTTGTCGCCCGAGGGCACCTGCACCTGATAGGCGCCGATGTGCTGCGTGATGCCGCCCGCTTCGCCAGCGACCACATCGGTGCCGCGCAGGGCATCGAGCAGGCTGGTCTTGCCGTGGTCGACATGGCCCATGATGGTGACCACAGGCGCACGCGGCGACATGGTTTCATCGGCATCGACATCGGCGTCGTGGTCGATTTCGACATCGGAATCGGACACGCGGGTGATCTTGTGGCCGAATTCCTCGACCAGAAGTTCGGCGGTATCCTGATCGATCGCCTCGTTGATGGTGACCATCATGCCGAGCTTGAACAGCGACTTGACCAGATCGGAACCCTTTTCGGCCATGCGGTTGGCCAGTTCCTGGATGGTGATCACTTCGGGCACGACGACGTCGCGGACCTGCTTGGGCTGAGCATCGCGGCTCTGACCCGACATGTGCAGGCGGCGTTCCTTGTCGCGGGCGCGCTTGAGTGCGGCGAGGCTGCGCGCACGCGCACCGCCGTCACCTTCGTTCAGCGCCTTGCTGACGGTCAGCTTGCCCGACTGGCGGCGGTTGTCGACAACCTTGGCGCCGGTAGCCTTTTTGGGCTTGATCTCGGGCCGCGGCGGCGATGCCACCGGGGTAAAGCGACGCGGCGGCGGGGCCGCTGCGGGCTTGGCGTCTTCGGTCGCGGGGGCTGCGGCAGCAGCGGGTTCTGTCTTGGCTTCGACCGGCGCGGCCTGCGGGGCTTCGCTGGTCGGGGCGGGGGCAGGGGCGGCCTCTGCGGGCGTGGGCGCGGGCGCAGCAGGCTCGCTTTCGGCCTTCTTGGCTTCCTCGGTGCGGCGACGCGCTTCCTCGGCAGCGCGCAGCTTTTCCTCGGTCTCGCGGCGGCGTGCTTCTTCCAGCGATGCCAGGCGTGCTTCTTCTGCTTCGCGCAGCAGCTTTTCCTGGATCTCGCGGCGGCTCAGCATCGACGACTGGGTCGGGCGCGGCGGCGGGGGCGGGGCTGCCACCGGCGCCGGGGTGGGCGCAGGGGCGGGGGCAGGCGCTGCCACTGGCGCAGCAACGGGTGCTTCGCCGGGCTTGCCGACCAGCTTGCGGCGCTTGACTTCGACCACGACCTTGTTGGTGCGGCCATGGCTGAACGTCTGCTTGACTTCGCCAGCTTCGACAGAACGCTTCAGCCCCAGAGGCTTGCGACCCAGTGTCGGCTTGTTTTCGGTATCTTCACTCATCGAACAGACTCAATCCTCAATAAATACGTCACGTCGGGCGATGGGTTCAGCATCGCCGGTTCGCGTGGGGCGATCCACGCACGCCAATGCGCGCTAGATCGTCATTCCGGGGGCAGGTTCAGCCCCCTCCCCTTTGAAATGCAGCAATCGGCCAAGAAACTGGTCAATGCGCGCGGCGGCGCGATGATCGGTCAGCGCAACATGAACCGCGTTGTCGCGCCCCAATGCCACAGACAGGCGGGTGCGGTCTACAGGCAATACAATGCCCCTATCGCCGCTGCCCTCGGTCTCGCTGCCCACGCGCCAGGCCTGGTCGAGCTTGCCATTGCCATCGGCGGCGGCATCGCTGGCGTGCAGCAACATGGTGACTTTTCCGCGCCGTGCGGTCTCGGCAATCCGGTCGGAACCGGTGAGCAGGGTGCCCGATCGCGCCTCGAGCCCCAGCCGGTCGAGCAGGGCGCGGGTCAGCGCTTCCTCGATGGCTTGCGGCAGGTCTTCCGGAATGGTGATCGGGCCGGTCTTGAACGCACGGGCGAGCGCGCCCTTGAGCTTGCCCTTGGCGATCGCCTCTTCAAGGCCTGCGCGGTCCACCCCGATCCACGCGCCGCGTCCGGGCGCTTTGGCACGAACATCGGGTGCCACGACGCCGTCGGGGCTGATGGCAAGCCGGATCAGATGCGCGCGCTCGTCCCGCTCGCCGCTGAGGATACAGCGGCGAATGGGACCTTCTGCGGTGTCGGCAGAGGGGGTAGGCGCGTCGGCTGCTAGATCAGCAACCGTGTCATTGGGAAGTTTCCGCATTCGCGTCCTCCCCAACTGTGTCTTCGTCTTCGAACCAGTGGGCGCGGGCGGCCATGATGATCTCGTTGCCCTGCTCTTCGTTCAGGCCATAAGTTGCCAGCACGCCGCCCTTGTCTTCGGGGCGCTTGTTCGACGGAGCCGAATTGTCACGGCGCCGCTGCTCGACGCGCTTCTTGGCGATCAGCTCGTCGGTGGCGAGATCCGCCAGATCGTCGAGCGTCTTGATGCCTGCCTTGCCCAGGGTCACCAGCATTGCTTCGGTGAGGTGCGGCAGCTCGGCCAGCGCATCCTCGACGCCCAGGGCGCGGCGTTCGGCGCGCGAAGCTTCCTCGCGACGCTCGAGCGCTTCCTGCGCACGGTTCTGAAGCTCGGCGGCGAGCTCGTCGTCAAAGCCTTCGATGCTCGAAAGCTCGTCGGGCGAAACATACGCCACTTCTTCAAGCTCGCTGAAGCCTTCGGCGACCAGCAGCTGCGAGAGCGTTTCGTCGACGTCGAGCTCGTTCTGGAACAGCTCGGAGCGCTCGGTGAATTCCTTCTGGCGCTTCTCGCTCGATTCGGCCTCGGTCATGATGTCGATGGCAGAGCCGGTGAGCTGGCTGGCCAGACGCACGTTCTGGCCGCGACGACCGATGGCCAGCGAAAGCTGATCGTCGGGAACGACGACTTCGATGCGGCTTTCCTCCTCGTCGATCACCACGCGGCTGACGGTAGCGGGCTGGAGCGCGTTGACCACGAACGTCGCGGTGTCTTCCGACCAGGGGATGATGTCGATCTTCTCGCCCTGCATTTCCTGCACGACCGCCTGAACGCGGCTGCCCTTCATGCCGACGCAGGCGCCGACGGGATCGATCGAGCTGTCATAGCTGATCACGCCGATCTTGGCGCGGCTGCCGGGATCGCGCGCAGCGGCCTTGATCTGGATGATGCCGTCGTAGATTTCGGGCACTTCAAGTTCGAACAGCTTGCGCATGAAATCGGGGTGCGCACGGCTGAGGAAGATCTGCGGCCCGCGGTTTTCGCGACGGACGTTGAGGATGATCGCGCGGATGCGGTCGCCGACGCGGGCGACTTCGCGCGGGATCTGCTGTTCGCGGCGGATCACGCCTTCGGCGCGGCCGAGGTTGACGATGACATGGCCGAACTCGACCGACTTGACGACGCCGGTGATGATCTCGCCGACGCGGTCCTTGAACTCTTCATGCTGGCGCTCGCGCTCGGCATCGCGGACCTTCTGGAAGATCACCTGCTTGGCGGCCTGCGCATCGATGCGGCCCAGGTCCACGGCGGGAAGCGGATCGACGATGAAGTCGCCGACCACGGCCCCTGCCTGCAGCTTCTGCGCGGCCTTGACGTCGACCTGCTTGAAATAATCCTCGACGGTTTCGACCACCTCGACGACGCGCCACAGGCGAAGGTCGCCGGTGTTGCCGTCCAGCTTGGCGCGGATATCGTTCTCGGCGCCGTAACGGGCCCGGGCAGCGCGCTGGATCGCCTCTTCCATCGCTTCCAGCACGATGGATTTGTCGATCATCTTTTCGGTTGCCACCGAATTGGCGATGGCGAGAAGTTCAGCCTTGTTGGCGGAAATGGCGCTGGCCATGATCAGTCTTCCTGTTCTTCGAGGTCTGCGGTGTCGTCGATTTCTTCGATGTCATCCGCGCCGCTGGTGTCGAGCGGGCGGGTGGCAGCGATCAGTTTGTTGGTCAGCATCAGCTTTGCGCTGATCACGTTCGAATGCGGCACGGTGACCGCGCCGGTCTTCTTGTCCTGCACGGTGATCTGATCGCCTTCCAGGCTTAGCAGATCGCCGGTCAATTGCTTGCGACCCTGTGCAGGTTCATGCAGCACCAGCCGGGCTTCATGCCCCAGCCAGTTGCCAAAATCCTTGAGCCGGGTCAGCGGGCGATCGATGCCCGGCGAGCTGACCTCGAGCCGGTAGGACCCGGGGACCGGGTCCTTGCCCGCTTCTTCCAGCGCATCGAACACATCGGAGATCCGCCGCGACAGCGAGGCGCAATCGTCGATGTTGAGCTGGCCGGTGTCGGGGCGTTCGGCCATGATCTGCAGCGTCCGCTCGTCGCCCGCACCGAAAAGGTGCACGCGCACGAGATCGAATCCCAGCGCATTGGCTTCGGGCTCGATCAGGGCAGAGACGGCAGAAAGGTCGGTCAAGAACGGGCTCTCACAGGCTTGAATGTGGATATGGCGGCAAAAGCGGTATGGTGCCGGCCCCCAGTGGCGCCAGCCCGTCAAGCTTCAACAACCATGTCGGGATGGATCGCCATATAGGCGCGTGCCCGTGCAATGGCAAGAATTATGTCGGGCCGCAGCGCGCCCATGGTGCGCAGGTCCTGGGCCCTGGCGGGGCGTTAACCTGCACCCCTGGCACCGTCCCGCAGGGGGACGCAGCCGATCGCATGCTGGCGATTCGGCGCGGAGCGGGCTAGCATGCTGTCCAACGGCCGTGATGATGCGGCAAGGCGGGATCGACGGAGCAGATATCATGGCGGCAACCTTCAGGCCCAAGGCGCGGCAATTGGCAGGCGTCGGCATGCTGGCAGCGGCAGCGCTGCTGGTCACCGCGGTGGTCACCAGTGCTCCGGGCGATGCCGCGATCAAGTCTGCCGCTGTCGCGCCGCTTCCGGGCGCGGATGCCGGCGAACGCCCCGAGACTCGCGCACTCACCAAGGCAGAGGCTGCGGCGACCACGCCCGAGCAGATCGGCTATGCGATCAAGAGCGTGATGACCATCGACGGTCCGCTGGGCCATGGCAATTATTACTGGGACGAAAGCCGCGCGCCCGCCACCGGCCCGATGCTGATCACCGTCGATCTGGAAGCGCAGACGCTTTCGGTATTCCGCGATGGGCACGAGATCGGGGTTGCGGTGATCCTGTACGGCACACCCGAAAAGCCCACCCCGCTCGGCGCCTTCCCGATCACCCAGAAGGACGCCGACCATGTGTCCAACATCTATGATGCGCCGATGCCCTATATGCTGCGGCTAACCAACGATGGTGTTGCGGTGCACGGCAGCGATGTCGAATGGGGCTATGGCACGCGCGGCTGCATCGGCGTTCCCACCGCCTTCGCCAAGAAGCTGTTCGATCAGGTGAAACTGGGCGACATCGTCATCATCACCAATGGCGAGCGGATCAACGTCGGCGACGCGGTCACCGGCGTCTGAGCCGGTTCTTCCAGGTCCTGTGCGGGCACTTTTGTGCGCAACATGGGCGGCAGGCGAATGCGCTTGACCTGACACGCTGTATTATGGCAGTGAGGCAGTGATGGCAGACAACAGCAAACCCGTTTATCTCAAGCTGCGCGATATCATCGCAGCGTCGATCCTTGACGGCATCTATGCCGAAGGCGACATGCTCCCTTCGGTCCGCGCCTTTGCCGCCGAGCAACAGGCCAATCCGCTGACCGTCGCCAAGGCGTACCAGATGTTCCAGGATCAGGGTCTGGTCGAAGTGCAGCGCGGGGTGGGCATGTATGTCGCTCCCGGCGCCACCGAAAAGCTGCGCGACATGGAACGCGAGGATTTCCTCAAGCACATCTGGCCGCCGGTGCTGCGCCAGATGCAGCGCATCGGGCTTTCCCCCAACATCCTGCTGGCCGACGAAAAGGCCTGAGCGTTACCCCTGCGCTTCAGGCGCCGATGGCGCCTTCGGGCAGCTCTTCCACCGGCGGCAAGCGTCCCGCCAGCGCGGCATCGAACTGCGCCTTGTCCAGCCTGCCCTCCCATTTCGACACCACCACGGTCGCCACCGCATTGCCGATGAAATTGGTGAGGCTGCGGCATTCGGACATGAAGCGGTCGATCCCCAGGATCAGCGCCAGCCCCGCGACCGGCACCGAAGGAACGATCGACAGCGTCGCCGCCAGCGTGATGAAGCCTGCGCCGGTCACGCCCGCGGCGCCCTTGGAGGAGATCATCGCCACTCCCAGCAACAGCAGTTGCTCGCCGATCGACAGATCGACATTGCACGCCTGCGCGATGAACAAAGCCGCCAGCGTCATGTAGATGTTGGTGCCATCCAGATTGAAGCTGTAGCCGGTGGGCACGACCAGGCCGACGACGGTCTTGGGGCAGCCCGCGCGTTCCATCTTCTCGATCAGCGAGGGCAATGCGCTTTCCGACGATGACGTGCCCAGCACAAGCAGCAGTTCAGCCTTGAGATAGGCGATCAGCTTGAGGATCGAAAAACCGCACGCGCGCGCGACCAGCCCCAACACCACCAGCACGAACAGCAGCGAGGTAAGATAGAAGGTCGCAACCAGCGCGGCGAGATTGGCGAGCGTGCCGATGCCATATTCGCCGATGGTGAATGCCATCGCGCCGAAGGCGCCGACGGGGGCGGCCTTCATCACGATGCCGACCAGCTTGAAGAATGCGATCGAGGCATCCTCGAGCAGATCAAGCAGCCGCGCGCCCCTGTCGCCGATCATCGCCAGCGCAATGCCAAACAGGATCGAGACGAACAGCACCTGCAGCAGATTGCCATCGCTGAGCGAGGACAGGAAGGTATCGGGAACGATCGCGGTGAGGAACCCGGTGATCGAGCTGTCTTCGGCCTTGGCGGCAAATTCGCTGACCTTGGCCGTGTCGAGCGTCGCCGGATCGATGTTCAGCCCGTCGCCCGGGCGTACGACATTGGCGACGATCATCCCGATGATCAGCGCCAGCGTGGAGAAGAACAGGAAATAGGCAAAGGCCTTGCCCGCGACTCGCCCCACACTCGCAAGATCGCGCATCCCGGCGATCCCGGTGACAATGGTGAGGAAGATGACCGGCGCGATCACCATCTTGACCAGCTTGATGAACACATCGCCCAGCGGCTTCATCGCGGCGCCCGTTTCGGGTGCGAAATGCCCGAGCGTCACGCCTGCGACGATCGCGACCAGCACCTGCAGATACAGCTGCGCATACCAGCGTTTGTGCGGGGGGCTTGCCAGTGCGCCGGGAGATGAAGCGTCGATGATCATCGCATGGGCCTATCACCGACGCGGGGCGGGGCCAACCGCGCTGAGCGCTGTAACCTTTCGGGCCTGGCCAGCGCACCTGCGGCAACACAGCCATCTGCGGCATCGGCAGATGCAAGCTTCGGGGAAATCACACGTCATGACCAGATATCTGCAAGCCGTTCCTCTGGCCATGATCGTGCTCGTCGTCACCCAGCTTTCCTATGTCGTGCTGTCGAACAGCGGCTTCGAGATGCATCGCATGGTGATCTGGACCACCGAGGCGGTCGCGTTTCTGGGGATCACGGTGCTGGCACTGGTGGCGCTGGCGCAGAAGTCAAGGCTTGCGCCTGCCTGGGCGGCGATCGCTGTCAGCGGCGTGCTCAATGTCGTGCAGGTGGGTATGGGCCTTGCGATGTTCGGCCCGCTCAAAGACGCCGGAGAGGCGATGGCACCGGCCTATGAAGCTGTCGTCGCCGGTGCGTTCTTCCTCTATTTCGCGGGCAAATGGCTCTTCGGCCTCGCTGCGATCCTCGTCGGCGCCGCGATGCTGCGTGGAACCGGGCTGGCGAAGGCCGCAGGCGTGCTGGCGATCTTGTCGGGACTTGCCGCGATGGCGGTCAACCTGCTCGGCATGGCAACCGGAATGGCCTGGATCTTCCCGGCAGGTGCCGCCGGCACCGCCGCGACGCTGCTGCTGGCGATCGCCTTGGCGATGACGCTGCGGGAACGGCCCGAGGGTCAGCCCTGAGGCCTGGCCGGGGCGGTGCCTCAACCAAACGGGGCGTCGATCGCGACCTGCGGCTGGGTGAACCAGCGTGGGCCGTCATCGGCCATGTAGAAATGGTCCTCCAGCCGGATGCCGAAGCGGTCGGGGATGACGATCATCGGTTCGTTGGAAAAGCACATGCCGGTCGCAAGGGGAGTCTTGTCGCCGCGCACCAGATAGGCGGGTTCGTGGATCGAAAGGCCGATGCCGTGCCCGGTGCGGTGGGGCAGGCCGGGGAGGTTGTAGTCCGGGCCTAGGCCGCCTGCCTCGAGCACGTCGCGCGCGGCCTGATCGACGCTCTCGCAAGCGTGGCCGGGCTGCGCGGCGGCGAAGGCCGCGGCTTGGGCGGCGTGTTCCAGATCCCAGATGCGGCGCTGCTCGTCATCGGGCGTGCCAAAGACATAGCTGCGGGTGATGTCCGAATGATAGCCCTGCACGGTGGTGCCGGTGTCGATCAGCACCATGTCGCCCTCACGCAGCTGCGGATCGCCGGGCACGCCGTGCGGAAACGCGGTGCCGTGGCCGAACTGGACCATGCAGAAGGTGCTCGGTGCGCCGCCGATCTTCCGGTGTCCCTCGTCGATGAAGCGGATCACCTCGCTGGCGCGGATGCCCTCGCGCAGGATCAGCGCGGCGCGGCGGTGGATTTCCAGCGTCATCGATTTGGCCTGCTGCATCAGCGCGATCTCGGCGGGTGATTTGTGCATCCGGCAGCCATCGATCGCCGGAGCGCCGCTGACCAGCGTGAGGGCTGGCGCGTCGCGCGCGATGCGGTCGACGAACAGAAACGGCAGCGCCGGATCGATCGCAAGCGTATCGGCACCCCAGCCACGGCACATATCCGCAACCAGCGCGGTGGGCGACTGGTCCTCCTGCCACAGGCGGTAATCGGTGCTGATCTGCATTTCGGCCTGCAGCGAGCCGAGCTCGAAATGCGGCGCGATCATCACCGGGTCGCCGGTCACGGGGATCAGCATCGCGACCAGCCGCTCGGTGCCGCCCCAGGGGACGCCCGCGAAATAGCGCAGCGATGTGCCCGCAGCGATGAGCAGCGCGTCGGCGCCGCTGTCGCGGGTGAGGCGCCGCGCCTTTTCGATCCGTGCGAGCCGTTCGTCCTGGGTGATCGGGGCCGCGGGGGTGGCCCAGGGGGTGATCGTCGCAAGCTGCTCGACCGCGTTTGATCCGCCAATGCCTTTCATGTCGTGTCTCCAAATCGCGCCGGGTCAAACGGCGCAAGGTCGATTCCCGGGGGCCGACCGGTGGCGAGCCCGGCGATTGCCTCGCCGGTCGCGGCCGCCAATGTCATCCCCAGATGCTGATGTCCAAAGGCATATAGCAGGTTGGGCGCGCGGGTGCTGCGGCCGATTGCGGGAAGATAATCGGGCAGCGTGGGCCGCGCGCCGATCCATTCGTGATCCGGTCCGTCAAACGGCAGGCCGAGTGCGGCAACATGGTCGCGCAGCTTGCGCCATTTGCCCGAATCGGGGGGCGCGGTGCGCGCGGAAAACTCGATGAAGCTTGCCGCGCGCAGCCCGCCTGCAAATCGGGTGACGATCATCGATCGGTCCTCGAATGCGACCGGGGGCATGTCTGCGGGCCAGCGGCTGTCGGGCGACTGGATGTGATAGCCGCGCTCGGCGATCAGCGGGATACGCAGCCCCATCGGGCGCAGCAGCTCGGCCGAAGCCGCGCCTGCGCTCACCACGATATGGTCGGCGGTCAGCCGTTCGCCGCCGATGATCGCATGGGCCGTCCCTCCATCGATCTCGATGCTGTCAACCTTCGCATGGCGGATCGTGCCTCCGCCAGCGACCAGCGCCTGGCGCAGCGCATCGGCGAGCGCGCCCAGATCGGTCATCTGGCCTGATCCCGCAAACCGCACCGCGCCTGCGATCGTGCCATTGGGCGCCAGCGCGCGGATCGCGGATAGCTCTTCGGGCGTCGAATCGCGCACGCTGGCGGTGCCGATATCGGTGGAAAGCCAGTGCGCACGGCCCTTTGCGGCGCTGGCCTCGCTTTCCCAGGCGACGAAATGTCCGTCCTGCCGCAGCAGATGCGCGGTGCCGCTTAGCGCGCACATCCGCTGCCATGCGGGCATCGCTTGCGCCAGCAATGCGGACAGTGCGGCGGTTCCGGCGGAAAAGCGGGCAGGAGTGCTGGCGCGCAGCAGCTTCAGCGCAAACGGACCCCAGCTGCCGATCTGGCGCAGTGGCAGCCCCAGAGCACCGCGCGGATACAGCCGCGCCAGTGCGCCCGCGATCATTGCGGGGGACGCCAGCGGCTGAACCTGCTCCACCGCAATATGCCCGGCATTGCCCCAGGAGGCACCTTGCGGCTTTTCCTGTGGCTCCAGCACTGTCGCAGATAGCCCACAGCGTTGCAGCTGCAACGCTGTGCAAAGGCCGACAAGCCCTCCGCCGATCACCAGACCGGTCTCACCCGAAGAAGAACATCTGTTTTTCATATTGTCAGGCAAATCATATACGGTATACGAAATGGACTGCAACCGGAGTTTCTGCGTGACGATCACACCATCCAAGACATTGTGGCAGGGTGTCTACCCCGCCGCCACCACCCAGTTTACCGAAAGCCTCGCGATCGATCACGATGCCACCCAGCGGGTGCAGACCGCGCTGGTGGATGATGGCGTCGATGGGCTGATCGTGCTCGGCACCTGCGGCGAGAACAACTCGCTTGAGGCGGATGAGAAGCTCGCGGTTCTCAAGGGCGCGGTCGAGGCGGTAGGCAACCGGGTGCCGCTGGTTGCTGGCGTCTCAGAGTTCACCACCGACCGCGCGGTCAGATATGCGCAGGCCGCAGAGGCGATCGGCATCGATGCGCTGATGCTGCTTCCCGCGATGGTCTACGTTCCCAACCTCGACGAATTGTACACGCACTTCCGGACCGTGGCAGAGGCGACCAGCCTGCCGATCATGCTCTACAACAACCCGCCCGCCTACCGCGTCAATGTGGATTTCGATACGCTGGCGCGACTTGAGGAGGTGCCCAACATCGTCGCGATTAAGGAAAGCGCGCCCGATCCGCGCCGCTTCACCGATCTGTATAACCAGTTCGGGGATCGCTATACGCTGATGGCAGGGCTCGACGATGTCGCTCTCGAAGGTCTGATGCTCGGCGCGTCGGGCTGGGTTTCGGGACTCACCAGCGCGTTCCCGCGCGAATCGGTTGCGCTGGTGGCGGCGCAACGGCGCGGTGATTATGCCGAGGCCCTGCGTATCTACCGCTGGTTCATGCCGCTGCTCCATCTGGATGCCGAGCATGACCTCGTCCAGTCGATCAAGCTGGCCGAGCAGATCATGGGGCGCGGATCGGAACGGGTACGGATGCCGCGCATGCCGCTTTCGGGCCAGCGCCGCGCCGATGTCATCGCCTGGGTCGAACAGTGCGCCGCGACGCGGCCGCTTGCCGGCGCCTGATGCGGCACACCTTCTTCTGCATCGACGGCCACACCGCGGGCAATCCGGTGCGGCTGGTCGTCGGCGGCGCGCCGCTTGTGCGCGGGTCGTCGATGGCCGAGCGGCGGATGGACTTCGTCGAACGGTTCGACTGGATCCGCACCGGCCTGTGCTTCGAGCCGCGCGGGCATGACATGATGTCGGGCGGGTTTCTCTATCCGCCGACCCGCACCGAAAACGACATCGGCATCCTGTTCATGGAGACATCGGGCTGCCTGCCGATGTGCGGCCATGGCACCATCGGCATCATCACCTTCGCGCTCGAACACGGGCTGATCCAGCCGCGCGTGCCCGGCCATATCAAGGTCGAAGTGCCCGCGGGTGATATCGAGATCGATTATGCGCGCGAGGGCGACAAGGTGACCTCGGTCCGCATCCGCAATGTCGCCTCGTTCGTCGCGGCGCAGGGGGTGCAGATCGATGTGCCGGGGCTGGGCCCGCTTAGCATCGACATCGCCTATGGCGGCAATTTCTACGCGATCATCGAGCCGCAGCCCGGCTATCCGGGGCTCGATGCGCTGGGTGCGGCGCGGCTGGTCGAGCTGTCGCGCACCATCCGAGCGATGCTCCGCGAGACGATCGAGCCGGTGCATCCGCTCGACGACCGCATCCGCGGCGTCAGCCATGTGCTGTGGGCCGACGTTCCCAAAGGCGATGGCGCCGACGGGCGCAACGCGGTGTTCTATGGCGAGCGCGCCATCGACCGCTCGCCCTGCGGCACCGGAACCTCCGCGCGGCTGGCGCATCTGGCGCACACCGGGCGGTTGCAGACGGGCGAGGCGTTCGTCCACGAAAGCTACATCGGCAGCCGCTTTGTGGGGCGGGTCGAGGCGCGGGTCGATCTGGCCGGGCATCCAGCGATCATCCCGTCGATCGAGGGATCGGCTTTTTCCACCGGCTTCAACACGATCTGGATCGACGACGAAGACCCCTTCTGGAAGGGCTTCTCTGTGATATGAGGGGCCGATGAGCATCGTTGTCCGCAATCTTTCAGAGCAGCTGGTCGATCTGGTCCGCGACCGCATCCTTACCGGTGCCGTCGCCCCCGGACGTCCGATCCGGCAGGATGCGCTGGCGGCGGAGCTGGGGGTCAGCAAGATCCCGCTGCGCGAGGCGCTCGCCCGGCTCGAAGAGGAAGGCTTGCTGGCATCGCAGGCCAATCGCGGTTTCACCGTCCGCGCGCTCAACACCGCCGAGGCCGAAGAGGTCTTTGCGCTGCGCCTGAAGCTCGAGCCCGATCTGGCCGCACTGGCGTCGCGCGCGGCTTCCAGTGTCGACCAGCGCGCCGCTGCCGATATTCTGGACAGGCTCGATGTGCTCACCGATTCGCTGGGCGAGGGGGTGGGGGCGTTCAACCGCGCCTTTCACCTGGCGCTGCTGCGACCCGCGCGGCGGCCTGTGACATTCACCATCCTCGAACGGCTGCACGTGCTGTCCGAGCGCTATGTCCGCAAGCATCTAGAGCCGCTGGGCCGTGACGAGCGCGCCAACGAGGAGCACCGCGAATTGCTGGCGGCGTGGATCGCGCGCGACGAACCGAGGGTGACGGCGCTGGCGGTATCGCATATCGGCAAGACACTCGACGATCTTCGCGTGCAATTAAACGCAAACGACACAGAAACACCCGGCGCTGCGGCTGGGTGAAACGACAAGGGACGCACATCATGGGGTTTTTCGGGCCGATAAAGCCGATCGTACAGGCGTCCGATGCGCCAGAGGGCAGCCGGCTGAAGCCGACATTGTCCTGGCCGCACCTGATCGCATTGGGCGTCGGCGCAATCGTCGGCACCGGCATCTACACGCTCATCGGCGTCGGTGCCGAGCGGGCCGGGCCCGCTGTGATCCTGGCGTTCGCGATTGCGGGCGCAGTGTGCGCCTGCGCGGCTCTGGCCTATGCCGAGTTGGCAACGATGATCCCCACGGCGGGCTCGGCCTACACCTACACCTATTCGGTGGTCGGTGAGACCCTGGCCTGGGTAGTCGGATGGAGCCTGATCCTCGAATATTCTCTGGCCTGCTCCACCGTCGCGGTCGGTTGGTCGGGCTATCTGGTCGGCTGGCTGCAATCGGCGGGGGTTTCGCTTCCCGAGATGCTGCTGGCAGGACCCCATGCCGGCGGGATCATCAACCTGCCTGCGGTGGTCGTATCGCTGGCGATCGCGGGCATGCTGATGGCGGGCACGCGCGAGAGCGCGACGCTCAACATCATCCTCGTCATCATCAAGCTCGTGGCGCTGACCGCGTTCATCGCGCTGGCCGCACCCGCGTTCGATGCCGACAACCTTACCCCGTTCATGCCCTATGGCTTCGGCAGCTCGGTACAGGACGGATCGACCCGCGGGGTGATGGCGGCGGCTGCGATCGTGTTCTTCGCATTCTATGGATTCGACGCGGTGGCGACATCGGCCGAGGAGGCGCGCAATCCGGGGCGCGATCTTACCATCGGGATCATTGGATCGATGGCGGTTTGCACGCTGATCTACATGGCCGTCGCGCTGTCGGCGATCGGCGCGATGTCCTATGTGACGCTGGGCAATTCGCCCGAGCCGCTGGCTTTGGTGCTGCGCACCCTCGGGCACCCCACCGCATCCTATCTGGTCGCGCTGGCTGCGCTCATCGCGCTGCCCTCGGTGATCCTGGTGATGATGTACGGCCAGAGCCGCATCTTCTTCGTCATGGCGCGCGATGGCCTGTTGCCCCCGGTGCTGTCGCGGGTGTCGGCAAAGACCGGTGCTCCGGTGCTTGTCACCGGCATCACCGGAGTGTTCGTCGCTGCAGTGGCGGGCTTCTTCCGGCTCGACGAGATTGCCGAGCTCGCCAATGCGGGCACGCTGCTGGCGTTCATCGCGGTGGGCGGATGCCTGATGGTGCTGCGCAAGCGCGCGCCCGAACTCAAGCGCGTGTTCAAGTGCCCGCAGCCCTATCTGGTCGGCACGTTGGCGATCCTGGGCTGTCTCTATCTCATGATCAGCCTGCCTTCGCAGACGCTGGTGCGCTTTGCGCTGTGGAATGTGGCGGGGCTCGCCTTCTATTTCCTCTACAGCCGCTCGCGCAGCCAGGCCCGGCAGGATGCTCCGGTGACGGGTATCTGACATCATCAAGAGCGCAACGTCACTTGGCAGGGGAGAGGGTATCATGCGGATAGGGCGCATAGGGTTGACGATTGTATCGGCGCTGGCGCTTGCGGGGAGCATATCGGCTCCGCTGCAGGGTCAGGCGCTCGGCCAGGCGCAGCCGCGCGAGGTCGCCGACCCCATTCCGCCGCGCACGCTGGGCGAGGGTCCCTGGCCGCGCACCGTGCTGCGCAACGCGATCTATGTTGATGGCACGGGCGCGCCCGCACAGGGCCCGGTGGACATCGTCATCGAGAACGACCGAATCGTGCGGATCGTCTCGATCGGTTCGCCCGGTGCGATCGAGGAGGCCCGGCGTCCCCCGCGGGGCGACAAGGAGTACGACCTCACCGGGCACTACGTGCTCCCGGGCTTTGTTGACGCGCATGTCCATCTGCATACCTTGAGCGACGGACAGGGCGTGCCGTCCGATTATGTGCTCAAGCTCTGGCTCGCGCACGGCATCACCACCGCGCGCAATGTCGGCTCGTCGGAGATGTCAATCGAGCAGCAGGTCGCGATCAAGGGCCGGCTTGCGCGCAACGAGATTACCGGGCCTCGGCTCGATGTCTATCCGATGTTCCAGCAGATCGGCCTGCCGATCCGCACCGCAGAGGAAGGGCGTCTGGCGATCCGCGATGCCAAACGGCGCGGCGCAGACGGCATCAAGTTCATCGGCGGCAGCGAGGCGGCACTGATCGCGGGGATCGAGGAAGCCAGGAAGCTCGGCCTGCATTCGACGATGCACCACGCGCAAGGCGTCGTCGCTTATGCCAATGTGCTGCGCACCAGTGGTGCCGGGCTCGAATCGATGGAGCACTGGTACGGCCTGCCCGAAGCCATGTTCACCAACCAGAAATTGCAGGATTGGCCGACCGACTTCATCAATACCGACGAGCAGATGCGCTTCGGCGAGGCGGGCAGGCTGTGGCAGCAGACCGCAAGGCCCGGGTCGGACAAATGGAACGAGGTGATGGAGACGCTGCTCGAGCGCGGCTTCACGATCGATCCGACCTTCACCGCCTATCTCGCCAGCCGCGACCTGATGCGGATGAACCGCGCTTTCTGGCACAACGAATACACCATGCCCGCGCTTTGGGACTGGTATCGCCCCAGCCGGATCAATCACGGCTCGTACTGGTTCGACTGGACCACCGAGCGCGAGATGGACTGGAAGGAAAACTACCGGCTGTGGATGAGCTTCGTCAACGAATACAAGAATCGCGGCGGCCGAGTCACCGTGGGTTCAGACGCGGGCTATATCTATAACACCTATGGCTTCGGCTATATCCAGGAGATGGAACTGCTGCGCGAGGCCGGGTTCAGCCCGCTCGAGGTGATCAATTCGGCGACGCAGCAAGGCGCACGGCTGCTTGGGCACGATGCCGATATCGGCACGATCGAGCCGGGCAAGAAGGCGGATCTGGTAATCGTGAAGGGCAATCCCATCGCCAATCTCAAGCTGCTGTTCGCCACCGGTACGCTCAAGCTCGACGATGCCACCGGCAAGGCGCAGCGGGTCGGCGGTATCGCCTGGACCGTAAAAGATGGCATCTTCTACGAGGGCAAGGCGTTGAGAGCAGATATCCGCGCCATTGTGGCGCGATCGAAGGCAGATCGCGGGTTACCCCCGGGATATATGACAATCGAACAGGAAGATTTGACGCAATGATCCACGCCGCGCCTCTCACGGGCGAATATTTCATCGCGGGCGAGCGGCGCGGCAGCGGTGAAGTGTTCCACGCCTATGACCCCGCTTGTGGTGCCAGCATCGACGATATCGGCTTCTTCTGCTCGAGCGAGCAGGACGTTGCCGATGCCTGCGCTGCTGCCGAGGCTGCCGCGATCCCTTATGCCGATCTTCCGCGCGAGACCCGCGCCGCGTTCCTGGATGCCATCGCCGCCAATATCGAGGCGTTGGGCGATGCGCTGATCGAACGGGCATCGCGCGAATCCGGGCTACCGGTGGCGCGGATCACCGGCGAACGTGGGCGCACCTGCGGCCAGCTGCGGCTGTTCGCCAGCGAAGTGCGCGACGGCCAGTGGCTCAAGCTGCGCATCGATCATGCCGATCCCGCGCGCACCCCGCCCAAGCCGGAGCTGCGGCTGCGCATGGTGCCGCTGGGCCCGGTCGCGGTGTTCGGCGCATCCAACTTCCCGCTCGCGTTTTCAACCGCAGGCGGCGACACAGCTTCGGCCCTCGCCGCTGGCTGTCCGGTGGTGGTCAAGGGGCACCCTGCACACCCCGGAACCTCCGAGCTGATTGCCGGCGCGATTGTCCGGGCTGCGACTGACACCGGTGTTCCCGCAGGCGTGTTCAGCCTGCTCAGCGGAACCGGCAATGCGCTTGGTGCGGCGCTGGTCGCCGATCCGCGCATCCAGGCGGTCGGCTTTACCGGATCGCGGGGCGGCGGCGAGGCGCTGATGAAGATCGCTGCGGCGCGGACCCAGCCGATCCCGGTCTATGCCGAAATGTCGGCAATCAATCCGGTGATTCTGCTGCCTGAAGCTCTGGCGGCGCGGGGCAAGGCGCTGGCGGCGGGCTATATCGGCTCGCTGACATTGGGGTCGGGGCAGTTCTGCACGAATCCCGGGTTGGTGCTGGCGCTCGAAGGGCCCGCGCTGGACGCGTTTCTGGAGGAAGCCGGGCAGCTCGTCGAAGCGCAGGCGCCGCAGACCATGCTCACCGCAGGCATCCATGCCGCCTATGAAAAGGGCAGCGCAGCACTCGCCGCCACGCCCGAGGTCAGGACCATCGCGCGCGGCGTGCACCCCACCGGCCCGCACGAGGGCCGCACTGCATTGTTCAGCGTGACCGGCGCCGACTGGCTTGCCAATGCCGAGCTGCAGCACGAGGTGTTCGGGGCCGCGTCGATCGTCGTGCGCTGCGCCGACCGCGCCGAGCTTCTTGCGGTGCTGTCCGCACTCGAAGGCCAGTTGACCGCGACGTTGCACATGGACGAGGCCGACATCGACGATGCGCGCGCGCTGCTGCCCGTGCTCGAGCGCCGGGTCGGCCGCATCCTCGCCAATGGCTGGCCGACCGGCGTCGAGGTCAGCCATGCTGTCAACCACGGCGGGCCCTATCCCGCTACCTCGGATGGCCGCACCAGTTCGGTGGGCACGCTCGCCATCGACCGGTTCCTGCGCCCGGTCGCCTATCAGGACCTGCCTGGTGCGCTGCTGCCACCCGAGCTGCGCGAAGGCGGCCAGCCAGGCGTGTTGTCGCGGATCGACGGAAAGTGGACGATTTGATGCGTCTGCCCGACGATATTGCCGATTATGTCCTGCGCAGCTGCCCCGCACGTACCGAAGAGGCGGTGATGAGCCGCTTCGGCATCAGCTACAACACCTTGCGCAAGATCGAGCGTGGCGAACCCATCCGCGCCTCGGTCGCGCAGCGCCTGCTCGAGCGGATCGCGGACGAGCGCGTCGCCTGATCGCGCTTTATGGCCGGATCGGGCCAAAACCGGTTGCAATTTACAACGATGTAAGCATGGTATAGCCTTTGGATGACGCAAGAGAGCCGCGGCCAAGCGGACTGCGACCGGAGAGCCTGACCCATGAAGCACGAAAAGCCGTCCGACCTCAAAGCCGCCACCCATCTTGATGTGCTGATCATCGGCGCGGGGATTTCGGGGCTCGGCATGGCGGTCCATCTCAAGGAAAAGTGCCCCGGACGCAGCTTTGCGATTCTGGACCAGCGCAGCGACATCGGCGGCACCTGGAACCTGTTCCAGTACCCCGGCATCCGCTCGGACAGCGACATGCACACCCTGGGGTTCGAGTTCGAGCCCTGGCGTGAGCAGAAGGCGATCGCCGACGGCCCCTCGATCCTGAGCTATCTGCGCCGGATCAAGGACGAACGCGGGCTCAATGACCACATCAGGCTGGGCCACAAGGTGCTCTCTGCCAGCTGGTCGAGCAGCGATGCGCGCTGGACGATCGCTGCCGAGGTCGAAGGGCAGGGCGTTTGCCACCTCACCGCCAACTATCTGTTCATGGGCACCGGGTATTACGATTATGACGAGGGCTACGACCCCGCGTTCGAGGGTCGCGAAAGCTTTGGCGGCGAGATCATCCACCCGCAATTCTGGCCCCGGGGCTTCGATTATGCAGGCAAGAACATCGTCGTGATCGGATCGGGCGCAACCGCAGTGACGATTGTGCCGTCGATGACCGACAAGGCCAAGCACGTCACGATGCTGCAGCGCACGCCGACCTGGTACTGGAGCCGCCCCGCCAAGGACTGGCTGGCCAACAGCTTGCGTGCCATCATGCCCGATGAATGGGCCTATCGCTTCATCCGCTTCAAGAACGTGCGGATGCAGCAGATCTCGTTCAAGCGTGCGCGCGAAAATCCCAAGAAGGTCGGCGACTATCTGCTCAAGCGGATCCGCAAGATCATGGGTGGCAAGATGAACGAACCCGATTTCCAGCCACCTTACGGCCCCTGGGAGCAAAGGCTGTGCCTCGTCCCCGATGGCGACATGTTCAAGGCGATCCGCGACGGCAAGGCCGATATCGTCACCGATCATATCGACAGGTTCACGCCCACCGGCATTGATCTCAAATCGGGCAAGCATCTCGACGCCGATGTGATCATCACCGCCACCGGGCTCAAGCTAGCGATGGCAGGCAAGGTCGCGTTCTCGGTCGATGGCCAGCCGGTCGATTTCACCCAGCATTATTACTACAAGGGCTGCATGTTCAGCGACGTGCCGAACATGGCGATCGTCTTCGGCTATCTGAATGCGTCGTGGACGCTCAAGGTCGATATCGTCGCCGACTTCGTCTGCCGCACGCTCAACCACATGGCTGCGACCGGTACCGATGTAGCGGTGCCGGTGCTGGGCAGCGACGGCCCGGTCAACGAGGAGGAAATCTTCGATTTCTCGTCGGGCTATGTCCAGCGCGCGCTGCATATCCTGCCCAAGCAGGGCGACCGCATGCCGTGGCGGCTCAACCAGGATTATCTGTTCGACCGCAAGGTGCTGCGCGAAGAGGCGGTGGACGATGGCGTGCTCGCCTTCCGCGAGGCCGATGCGCACGCGCCGCAGCAGACCGCCATCGCGGCGGAGTGATCGTCACTCCGCAGGGGCGGCAAAGGCTGCGCGGTATTCGGGCCTGATCCTTTCCAGCGCCGCGCCGGACAGCGGCAGGCTGATCTCGTAAACGCCCTCGACATAGGGGCCTGCGACATAAGGCGCGGCTATGAACATCATGCGGTCGAAACCGCTGTCGCTGCTGGCATAAGGCACCAGCACCAGCTCGGCAAAGGGCGGGCAGGTGTTGAACATGTCGTCGGGCTCGCCGATCTGCTCGCCGCGCTTTTCGCGACGCTCCACATTGAGCGCGGTGCAATAGCCCTCGCGCAACGGCTCGAGCGCCATGGCCATGTCCGTGAACAGCGCGGCCAGCTGGATGCGTTTGTCCGCCGCCTTGTCCCAGATCAGCGCTTCATAACCCGTGTTGCCGTGCGCGCCGCCCGAATAGCTGCTGATCTCCGCCACCATGGCAAGCATCTCGGGGCTCTCCCCGGTAACCTTCCAGCCGACGCCCAGCATGTGCGGGTTGAACGGATAGTCGTTGTCCGCCGCTTCCTTCTGCGCCTCTGCGGTCTGCGCTTCCAGCTCGCCCAGCGCCTTGGCGCGCTCGGCATCGAGCATCGCGGCCAGCCTGGGCAGGGCAGCGGCCTGGGCGGGGTATTCATAGGTGAAGGCAAAGGCCTTGGTTTCGCGTTCGAAGCTCACCGCGGTCGCTGCTTTCGTGCTGGCGACGGGCGCCTTGGTCTTCTGGGCGACTGGGGTTCCCTGCTCGCACGCGGCGATGCCGGGCAGCGCCAGTGCCACCAGCACGGCCAGAGTGATCTGCGCCGGTTTTCGACCGTTCATATTTCTGTCTCGCTCGGCTGGCTGAAAAATGCTCTATGCTGCGACAATGATGGATTTGTCTCACCTCGTCCAGCCGGACATTGGCCAGCCGGCGCGCCTGCTTCACCTCGTCGACAAGGCCGGCCTGGCGGCCTGGCTGGCGTCGGCGCCGCCGCGCGTGCGCAACCACCTCGCCGCGATGCGCTTCACCGCGCGTCCGCATGATCTGGTCGTGGTTCCGGGCGATACGGCCGATGAGTGGTCGGTGGTGCTGGGGGTGGCCGATGTCGCCAATCTGCGGCCCTGGTGCCTTGCCAAGGCGCCGGAAGTTCTCGCCGCGGACACCTTCAGGCTGGCCGGTGATGTCAGGCCGGGCGATGCGGTGATCGGCTGGGCGCTCGCCCAGCACCGTCTGACCACCTACAAGAAGCCAGAGGAGAATCCGCAAGGCTCGCGCGTGCTGCTCACCGGCGATCCTGCGCGGCTTCCCGATCGCATCGCAGAGGCAGAGGCGACCGCCTGGGTGCGCGACATGGTCAACACCCCCGCCGAAGACATGGGCCCGGGCGATCTCGAATCCGCAGCAGAGGCGCTCGCCAGGCGCTATGGCGCGACGCTTGAAGTGACCCGCGGCGACGCGCTTGCCACCGGCTATCCGATGATCCACGCGGTCGGGCGCGCGGCGGCGCGCAGCCATGCGCCGCGGCTGATCGAGCTGCACTGGGGACGCGAGGATCATCCCCGCGTCGCCATTATCGGCAAGGGCGTGTGCTTTGACAGCGGCGGGCTCGACATCAAATTGGCGGCGGGCATGCTGCTGATGAAAAAGGATATGGGCGGCGCCGCGCACGCCTTGGCGCTGGCGCAACTGATCATGCGCGCAGGCCTGCCGGTGCGGTTGCACATGCTGGTCGGCGCGGTGGAGAACGCCATCTCGGGGAACGCCTTCCGCCCCGGCGACGTGCTCAGGAGCCGCAAGGGGATCACCGTCGAGATCGGTAACACCGATGCCGAAGGCCGGCTGGTGCTCGGCGATTGCCTGGCCAAGGCGAGCGAGACTCCGCCCGATGTGATGATCAACTTCGCCACGCTCACCGGCGCGGCGCGGGTTGCGGTGGGGCCTGATCTGCCAGCCCTGTTCGCCAACAGCGATCCGCTGGCCGATGGTCTGGTCGCCAGCGGCAGGGCGGTGGGCGATCCGTGCTGGCGGCTGCCACTGTGGCCGGGGTACGAGGACATGTATGTCAGCGATATCGCGGACATCGGCAACAGCGGTGGGGCGTTCGCCGGTGCAATCACCGCGGCGCTGTTTCTGCAGCGCTTTGTCGGCGAGGGCGTGCCCTGGGCGCATTTCGACACCTATGCGTGGCGGCCCACGCCCCGGCCCGGCCAGCCCAAGGGCGGCGAGGCGCTGGGCCTGCGCGCATCATGGCACTATCTGCGCGGCCGCTATGGCGCGGCAGGCTGATCTTGGCCGCTGTTTGGCAGGCATTTTCCGGCGTCGGGCGCTGTGCTAACCGGCGGCTTGGACAAATCGCTTCAACTCGTCTATCTGCGCCGCCAGCCCGAAGCCATGGACGGGCGCAGGATCATGTCGTGGCGGTAATTTGCGCGGGGGACCGGGTTTCTTGACACATTCATCGGGCTCATTGGCGCCGCATTCCAAGGCGGCTTCGCTGGCTGGCGGACCGGCGAGCGAGGCGGCGGACACGCGCGCCGACCCGGTGCAGCAGTTCGTGCTCACGGGCCCCGTGACCGACTATGATCCGCGCGTGACACCCATTCGCGGAGATCTTGCGGATATCGCGCTGGCCGGTCGCTTCTTCGCGCCGCATTATGTTGCCCCGCAGATTCACCGCGTCGCCGCGAGTGGCGCAATGCTGCGCAAGGCCGGAGCGGGCGATGCCCAGGCGGTGAGCCAGCTGCTGCCCGGAGAGGCGTTCGCGCTGCTCGACAGCACCGGCGACTGGGGCTGGGGCTATGGCCTGCACGATGGCTATTGCGGCTATGTGCGGCTGGACCAGATCACGCTTGGCAGTGCCGATCCCAGCCATGTCGTCCACAGCCGCAGCGCATTGGTGTTCGCTGAACCTTCGATCAAGACGCCGATGGTTGCAGCCTTGCCGATGGGCGCACGGATCGCGGTCGATGCGACCAGTGAGTGCGGCAGGTTCCTGTCCGTTGCGGGCGGCTGGATGTCGGTGCGCCATGCCGTGCCGCTGGCCGAGCAGGGCTTCGATCCGGTAGACCGCGCGCTGCAGCTTGTCGGCGCGCCCTATCTATGGGGCGGACGCGGCGGGGATGCGCTCGACTGTTCGGGGCTGGTGCAGCTGGTGCTGGGGCTTGCCGGAATTGTCGCGCCGCGCGACAGCGACCAGCAGATGGCAGCGCTTGGCCGTGCGCTGGCGGATGACGAACCGCTGCAGCGCGGTGACCTCGTGTTCTTCCCCGGCCATGTCGGAATCATGATGGATGCAGACACGCTGGTGCACGCCAATGCGCACTGGATGCAGGTGGTGGCCGAGCCGCTTGCCGATGTCATCGCCCGTTTCCCCGAAACCACGCTCCAGCCGGTGCTGGCGCGCAAGCGGATCGCCTGATGCCCAGTCTCTTTATCGATGGCGCTGCCGGGACCACCGGCCTGGAAATTGCCGAGCGGATGGCAGGACGCGACGAGTTCCGGTTGATCACGCTCAGCGACGCCGACCGCAAGAGCGTCTCGGCGCGCGCCGCCGCGATCCAGGATGCCGACTTTGTGATCCTGTGCCTGCCCGATGCCGCCTCGCGCGAGGCGGTGGCGCTGGGCGAGGGTGCGCCGACGCGGTTCATCGATGCCTCCAGCGCGCACCGCGTCGCCGATGGCTGGACCTATGGCTTTGCCGAGCTGCGTTCAGGCCAGCGCGCTGCGATCCGCGATGCGCGCGCGGTCAGCAATCCCGGCTGCTACCCCACCGGCTTCCTCGCGCTGGTCGCGCCGCTGGTGGCCGAAGCGCTGCTGCCCGCCGATCACGGCTTCATCGTCAATGCGGTGAGCGGCTATTCGGGTGGCGGCAAGGAGCTGATCGCGCGGATGCAGGTCGATGCGCCCGACATCGGCTTCCGCGCCTATGGCCTCAATCTGGAGCACAAGCATCTGCCCGAAATGCAGGTGCACGCCGGGCTGAGCCGGTCGCCTTTGTTCGCGCCTGCCGTGGTGCGTGCGTTTCGCGGAATGCTGGTTGATGTGCCGCTGTTCCTCGATCCCGAGCTCGGCTTTGCCGATGCGACGGCGCTGCACGAGGCGCTGGCCGATCATTATGCCGGCGAAGCCCTGGTCAGCGTCGCAGCCATGGGCACCGCGCCCGGCGAACTGCTGTTGTCGGAGGGCGATGCGCCGACTGACCGGCTGGCGCTCTATGTCCTGCCCAGCGCGGATGGGTCGCAGGTGCGGCTGATCGCGATGCTCGACAATCTGGGCAAGGGGGCAAGCGGCGCTGCGGTGCAGAACCTCAACATCATGGCGGGCCTCGACGAACTGGCGGGCCTGCGCGCCTGATCGCGCTTATCGGCTGGGTGGGTCAGCGCGCGCGCTTGGCGACGTACAGCGCCTGATCCGCGTGCAGGAACATGTCCTCGGCATCATAGGAAATCGCGTTGTGCGCCAACGCGACACCGTGGCTGGCGCCGGCTTCCAGCAGATGGCCGTTCCACGCCACCGGCATGCGCAGCAGCGCGATCGCTGCGGCAATGCGGCTCGGCAGCCGTTGCAAGTTGCGGTCGCTGGGCATCAGCACGGCAAATTCATCGCCCCCGATCCGCGCGACCATTAGCGCATCGGGAAAGCATTGCTGGATGCGCTGGCCGAACTGCGCCAGGCAGGCATCGCCCGCAGCATGGCCATAGCGATCGTTGATCTGCTTGAACCCGTCGACATCGAGCAGCACCAGCGCGCCCAGCGGACGCAGGCTCAGCGTCGATCGCGACGCATCCAGAAAGCGCTGCTGGAACACCGCGCGGTTGGCCAGCCCGGTCAGGCTGTCGCGTTCGGCAGTCTGCTGCAGGGCCTCGAATTCGGTACGCTGGCGGGTGATGTCGAGCTTGGTCCCCACCAGCCGGGCGGCGCGGCCGCGCTCGGTTTCCACCTGCGCGATGATCTGCACCCAGCGTTCGGCGCCATCGGGGCGGGTGATCCGCGCATCTAGCGTAAAGCCTGTCCGGCGCTCGATGGCGCGGCTGCGCAGCCGGTCCAGCGTCTCGCGCGATGCCTCGTCGTACAGCGCGACGATCTCGGTTCGATGCGGCCGTGCGCTGCGGTCGATCCCGAACAGGTCGTAGATGTTGCGGGTCCAGCACAGGGTTTCGGATTGCAGGTCGCATTCGAACACCCCGACGCCGGCGCGCGCGACGGCCCGGGTGATGCACTGGCTGTCCGGCTCGACAAGCGCGGGCGCCGGGCCGACACAGATGTCCGTCCCGCCGATACCGAAATTGTGCCCAGCTACGCCCATGCCCTTGCCGCAAGCTCCCCGAAATGCCTGGGGGGGACGCTAGAAGATGCTAGTTAACGGCTTGTTACGATGAGGTTTTTTCTTTTGTCCAATTTGGTGTCAAAAGAACGCCTGGATCCCCGTCTGCGCGCGGCCGAGGATCAGCGCATGGACATCGTGCGCGCCTTCATAGGTGTTCACCGTCTCCAGGTTCACCATGTGGCGCATCACCTGATATTCCTCGCTGATGCCGTTGCCGCCGTGCATGTCACGCGCCTGACGCGCGATATCGAGCGCCTTGCCGCAGTTGTTGCGCTTGACGATCGAAATCATCTCGGGCGCGAAACGGCCTTCGTCCATCAGCCGTCCGACCCGCAAGGATGCCTGGAGCCCCAGCGCGATCTCGGTCTGCATGTCGGCCAGCTTCTTCTGGAAAAGCTGCGTCGCTGCGAGCGGCTTGCCGAACTGGACGCGGTCGAGCCCGTATTGGCGCGCGGCGTGCCAGCAGAATTCCGCCGCCCCCATCGCGCCCCAGGAGATGCCGTAGCGCGCGCGGTTGAGGCAGCCGAACGGACCCTTGAGCCCTTCGACATTGGGCAGCAGGTTCTCTTCGGGCACCTCGACCTCGTCCATCTGGATCATGCCCGTGGTCGATGCGCGCAAGCTCAGCTTGCCCTTGATCTTGGGTGCGTTCAGCCCCTTCATGCCCTTTTCTAGGATAAACCCGCGGATCTGGCCATTGTGCGCGTCGGACTTTGCCCAGATGACGAACACATCGGCAAACGGGCTGTTCGAGATCCAGGTCTTCGCGCCCGAGATGACATAGCCGCCATCGACCTTTTTCGCGCGAGTCTTCATGCCCGCAGGATCGGATCCCGCATCGGGTTCGGTGAGACCGAAGCAGCCAATCAGCGTGCCCGCGCAAAGGCCAGGGAGATATTTGCGGCGCTGTTCGTCGCTGCCATAAGCGTTGATCGGGTGGATCACGAGCGAGCTTTGCACCGACATCATCGAGCGATAGCCGCTGTCGACTTGCTCGACCTCGCGCGCGATCAGGCCATAGGCGACATAGCTTGCTTCCGCCCCGCCGAATTCCTCGGGCAGCGTCGCGCCGAGCAGCCCGGCCTCGCCCATCATCGGGAAAAGTTCGGGCGCGTCGATTTCCTCGCGGAAAGCGTCGATCACCCGCGGTTGCAAGACATCTTGCGCAAATCCGCGCGCGCTTGCCTGGATCAGCCGTTCCTCTTCGGTCAGCTGCTCGTCGATCAGGAACGGATCGTCCCAGGTGAAAGGAATGGTTTCGGCCTTGCGGATGGTGTCGTGCTTCATGGGGTCAGGGTCTAGCGCAGCTTCTCCCCGGTTTAAACCTCAATTTCTCTTCGAAAGTTGACGCGCGCGTAAACCGCCGACGCCGCGTGCCTGTCCGTTTCTGGCACAATCGATGATTAACCATCAATTGCGATGGGCAATGGTTAAAAATCCGTTAACACCCTCATTATGCAGCGTTTGACATTCCTTCCCGTGCCCGCTCGTCCCCACAGCTTCCGGGGCAGCCTGTCCCCGCGAATCCTCGCCGCAACCCCGGTGGATGAGCCCGAGGTGCTGGCGAAACGCAAAAAGGCACAGCGCAACGAGGAAGTCCGGCTGTTTCTGCTGAGCTTCTCGGCGTTCTTCGTGGCGATCACCTCGTTTATCTGGTGAGCGTATCGAGGAACCGCGCGGCATCCTCGCGGATTGCCGCCTTGTCTTTCTCGCCGCGCTTCGCCCAGTTGCGATAGGGCATGGCAAGCCGCTGGTTCCTGCCCAGCACCGCCTCGTTGCGATCGAGGAAGTCCCAGTAGAGCAGGTTGAACGGGCAGGCCTTGGGCCCGGTCTTGGCTTTCACGTCGTAGCGGCACTTGCCGCAATAATCGGACATGCCGTTGATATAGTTGCCGCTCGAGGCATAGGGCTTGCTCGCCAGCAGCCCGCCATCTGCAAACTGGCTCATCCCCAGGGTGTTGGGCAGTTCAACCCATTCATAGGCATCGGCATAGACCTCCAGATACCAGGTATGCACCGCGTGCGGATCGATCCCGGCGACCAGCGCGAAGTTGCCGGTGATCATCAGCCGCTGGATATGGTGCGCATAGGCATGGTCCAGCGTCTGGCCGATCGCCTGCGCCATGCAATGCATGTCGGTCTTGCCGTCGTAATAGAAGCCGGGCAGCGGACGGTGCGCTTCAAGCACATTGCGCTGCGCATAATCGGGCCCCTCGCGCCAATAGATGCCGCGGACATATTCGCGCCAGCCGATGATCTGGCGGATGAACCCCTCGGTGGCATTCAGCGGGACCTTGCCGTCGCGATAGGCAGCCTCGACTGCCTGGCACAGGGCCAGCGGATCGAGCAGCCCGCAGTTGAGATAGGGCGAGAGGATCGAGTGCCACAGGAACGGCTGATCGGTGAGCATCGCGTCCTGGTAGTCGCCGAACCGGGCGAGCGCATGGCCGATGAAATGCGCCTGCTGCGCGAGCGCATCCTCGCGGGTGGTGGCGAACACGAAATGGTCTAGACTGCCGGGGTGATCGGCAAAGCGTCTGGCGACCATGTCGAGCACGTCGCGGGTGATGGCATCGGGCTTGAAGCGCAGCGGTTGCGGGATCAGCAGCGGCTCGTTGGGCGGGGGCTTGCGGTTCTCGCTGTCGTAATTCCACTCGCCGCCCTCGGGCTTGCCATGCTCGTCGAGCAGCAGCCCGGTCTTGCGCCGCATGTCGCGATAGAAGAACTCCATGCGCAGTTGCTTGCGTGCCGAGGCCCAGGTGTCGAACTCGGCATGCGTGCACACGAACCGGCTGTCCTCGCGCAGATCGACGGGCACGTCGAACCTGTCGGCCCATTCCTGCATCGCAGCGAGCACGCGCCATTCGCCCGGTTCGGTCGCGACGATCCGGTCCGGGGCGTGACGCTCGATCGCGCGCGCGACCTCGCCGGTGAAGGCGCCGCTGTTGCCCGAATCCTCGAGCCGCACATAATCGACCGTCCAGCCGCGCGCGCGCAGATCCTCCGCATGGTGGCGCATTGCTGAGAGGATGAAGGCGATTTTGGCCTTGTGGTGGCGGACATATTTGGTCTCGGCATCCACCTCCATCATCAGCAGGATGGTGTGATCGGGGTCGGCGCCGTCCAGTGCGGACAGATCATGACTGAGCTGGTCGCCCAGGATCGGGATAAGGGTTTTCATGCGGCAGATGGTGTCCTGGGCGGTGCTCAGCTTAATGATGGGGAGTGATCCTGTGCGATCAATGGCGGCATTTGGCTTTGATGTCGGCCATCGCAGTACCTATCTAGCTACTGGCGTCGGTGCCTTTGCCAGCGTCTTTGAAAGACTGGCCATGCCCGATTCCGCCCGCCCCGGCTCTGTGACGCCCGGCAGCGACACCCAGAGCGCGCTGCAGCTTGCGCTGCGCGGCATGCGCAACCATTGCCCACGCTGCGACCACAAGCCGCTGTTCCGGCGCTATCTGAAGCCGGTTGAGCGCTGTGCCGGGTGCGGGCAGGACTGGACGCTGCACCAGGCGGATGATTTTCCCGCCTATATCGCGATCTTCATCAGCGGGCATCTGCTCGCCCCGGTGCTCATCGCTGCGGGAAGCCGCGAGCTGCTGCCGATGGGGGTGCTGGCCGTCATCGCAATCCTGGGCGCGCTGTTGCTCACGATCGCGCTGCTGCAGCCCGCCAAGGGCGCGGTGATCGCGCTGCAATATCACTGGCGGATGCACGGGTTCGAAAGCGTCGATGCCCCGCGCCGAAGTCAGCCCGACTGACGGCTCAGATCTTGCGCCAGATCTGCGACTTGCACAGCAGGCCGCCCAGAATGCAGCCGCTGATCTTGATCCGGTTGGCGTCGAGCTGCTTGATCGTCGAATAATAGGTGTCGCCAAGATCGGGCACGAAGACATTGCCCTTCCAGTGGCCGGGTTTGGTCTCGCGATAGTTGCGCAGCAGGCTGGTGCCGACCAGCTGCGGCGTGCCGCCTGCGGCAGCATCCTTCTTGGCCAGATCGCTCGCCCAGCTCACCTTGCCGCACAGCTCGGTGCCGCACGGCTGGGTGACGACGCGGACGTCGCCTGTGGGGTTCTCCCAGGTGCCGTGGATGGACTCGGCTCTGGCCGCGCTCGCAGCGAATCCGGTCTGCCCCAGCGCGGCCAGAGCCAATAACCAAACCCGCGATGTCCCCAGATACATCTTCATCGACCCTTTGCGACCATATTCAATTCTTACCCGTGCGCCGGGCATTTGTTCCGCGCGAAGCTGCGACTTGTGCATGATCGCTGCGCCAAGTCGAGCAGCATTCGTGCGCGCGCGATGTATTTTGTCGCAAACTGGCGGCGGGTGCCGGCCCTGAATTTCCTTCATCCCTTGCTTACCAATATGGGTTAAGGAGGCTGCAACATGCCAAGCTCTGCTGCACCTCTGCATGATCCGTGTCCCCCCAGCGCCGTCAGCCATGGCGCTGGGCTGATCGGGCTTGTCGGGCTGATCGGCTGGGTGCTGCTGGCGCGGCACTATGCGTGGAACGGCCCCAATGCGGCGCTGGTCTGCTGCATCGCCACCGGGTTGCCGATGGTGCTGTGGTCGCTGCTGGTCGACAAGGTGCACCTGCGCCCCAGCACGGGGCTGGACTGGACGCATCCCAGGGCGGTCAAGGATGTCATCGATGCCAGCATGATCAAGCTCACCGGATTGTGGATGACCTGGGCGGGGATCGCCGCGATCTATGCGGTGGCGCGCTGGTACTGGATGGGCAACTACCAGTTCTCGATGAACGTGTTCATCTATGCCTCGCCTTTCCTGTTCTTCCTCTCGATCCCCTATGTCATCTGGATAGACCGCTATCTGAAGGACCCGCACGACGGCGCGTGGCATTTCGGTGCGATGATTTCGGGCCAGCCGGGCTGGGAGCGCGAGGCGATCTTCCACCACCTGCGCGCGTGGGCGGTGAAGGGCTTCTTCCTCGCCTTCATGCTGTCGATCGTGCCGGGCGGCTATGCCGATATCGTCAATGCCAATGTCGCCGAGATTGTGACCAACCCGGTGTGGATCGCCAACTGGCTGATCATCGCGATGTTCCTGGTCGATGTGCAGTTCGCCACCGTGGGCTATGCGCTGACATTGAAGCCGCTGGATTCGCACATCCGCACCGCCAACCCCTATATGGCGGGCTGGGCAGCGGCGCTGATCTGCTATCCGCCGTTCATCATGATGGGGGACAACGGCCCGCTCAACTATCACGTCAACACCGCCGACTGGGCCTATTGGTTCGAGGGCAACACGCCGCTGCTGATCGTCTGGGGCGCCTGGCTGGTGCTGCTGACCGGGATCTATGCCTGGGCGACGGTGGCCTTCGGGATCCGTTTTTCCAACCTTACCCATCGCGGCATCCTGACGCACGGGCCCTATCGCTGGACCAAGCACCCGGCGTATCTTTCCAAGAACGCCTATTGGTGGTTTGCCACCATGCCGTTTCTGGTCACCAGCGGCACCTGGCAGGATGGCGTGCGCAACGCCGCTTTGCTCGCCGCTGTGTCGGGGGTCTATTACTGGCGTGCGCGGACCGAGGAGCGGCACCTGATGGCAGACCCCGATTATGCGGCCTATGCCGCCTGGATGGACCGCCACGGCCCGGTGCCGCGGCTGATCGCGATGATCACCGGACGTCGCGTCAAGCCGGAGGCCATGCCCGCACCTGCCGAGTGATGTGACCGGCGCCTTGGAACCGCACCAGCTCGCGCCTATATCCCGCGCTTGCTAACCATCTGCGGAGCCTGGATTTTGATGATTGCCCCCAAGTCGCTCGTGCTTGCCGTGCTGGTCGCGACCACAGCCGCGCATCCCGCCGCCGCACAGGGTGGCCCCGCAGCAGGCGACCCCACGCGCGGCGCGAAGGTGTATGAGAGCAACTGCACCGGTTGCCATGCGCCCGATGCCAATGGTGTGGGCCCTGCGCATCGCGGTATCTTCGGGCGCAAGGCGGGCAGTGCGCCCGGCTTTGCCTATTCGCCGGGCCTCAAGAAGGCGAAATTCGCCTGGGACGCCGCGCGCCTCGACAAATGGCTCACCAGTCCGCAGGCGTTCATCCCAGGCGCAAAGATGGGGTTCCGCCTGGCCGATGCCCAGCGCCGCGCCGATGTGATCGCGTATCTGAAGAAGGAAAGCGGCAAATAGGCTCGCCTAGGCGCACGCTTCCAGGAATTTCTCCCGTGCCCCCTTTCGCCTCACCGGATTAAGAGGCATATTGTGGCCATGGACCGATTTTCAGACAGCATGGACAGGTTCTTCACCCACTCTGCCACCACCCAGGGCATCACGGTGCGGGTGGCGGTCAGCTTTCTGCCGGACCGGTCGCGCGCGGACAGTGCCCGTTGGTTCTGGTCGTATCACATCCGTATCGAGAATCATTCCGACAGCGCCGTGCAGCTGCTCACCCGCCACTGGGTTATCACCGATGGCCGCGGCGGCGTGCACCAGGTCGATGGCGAAGGCGTGGTCGGCGAACAGCCGGTGATCCTTCCGGGCAAGTCGCACGATTATGTCTCGGGCTGCCCGCTCACCACCCCAACCGGGCGGATGGAAGGCGTCTATCGGATGATGCGCGACGATGATGAGCTGATCGCGGTCGAAATTCCGCGTTTTCCGCTGGTCGCCCCGGCAGTTGCCGATTAATCAGCGCTCCTTATGAAGCGTACCCATCTTCCGCTCAACGGACTGCGCGTGCTCGATGCCGCTGCCCGCCATCTGAGCTTCACCCGCGCGGCAGACGAGCTCGCGGTGACGCCGGCTGCGGTCGGCCAGCAGATTCGCGCGCTGGAGGACATGCTGGGCGTCGTGCTGTTCCGCCGCACGCCCAAGGGGCTGGAACTGACCGACGAGGCTGGCGCCGGGCTCGATGCGCTGCGCGGCGGCTTTCTGCAGTTCGAGGAAGCCGTGCGCGCGATGCAGCAAGGCCAGTCGAGCTTCCGCCTGACGATCGCGGTGCCGCGGGACTTTGCCGCCAAATGGCTGCACCATCGGCTGATTGGCTATGCTGCCGCCAACCCCGAAATCCGCTACACTTTGGTCTCGGGCGACAGCGACATCGACTTCACCGAGGCGAACCTCGATTGCGCGATCCGGCTTGCCGATGGCCCGGCGGAGCTCGAGGGGGCGCAGATCGGCCCGGCGCAGTTCGTCACCGTGGCTGCGCCCGGATATGATGGCAATCGCGGGATCGAATGGCCCGGCTGCACGCGCGGACAACACAGCAATGATTCCGAAGACAGGGCGGTAATGCAGGTCGCCGATGCAGGACTTGGGCTGGATGCGGCAATTGCCGGCTTTGGCAGCGTGACCGTGCCCTATCTGCTCGCCGAACGCGATCTGACCGAAGGCAGGCTGGTGGCGATCGGCGAGGCTCGCCCGGCGCGGCGTGCCTATTGGGTGGTCGCGCCCACACCGCAATGGCGGCAGAAAAAGGTCCGCGCGCTGGTCGACGCGCTGACAGCGGCATGACCACGGTGGCGATGCCGGTGCTGACCAGCGAGCGGCTGGTGCTGCGTCAGGTGCGGAGCGACGATGCTGCAGCGCTGTTTCCCGTGCTTTCCGACGAAGCGCTGATGACCTGGTGGTCGTCGGGCCCGCACCGGTCGGTCGAGGAAACCCGCACCTATCTGGAACCGGCAGCTGTGGGCAACTGGCGCAGCTGGGCGATCACGCGGGCCGGCGAAGACATCGCGCTGGGCTGGGTCGCCGCGCATGACCGGCGCGAGAACGTCAGCGAGATCGGCTATATCCTGGCGCGCCCGGCCTGGGGGCAGGGGATTGCACGCGAAGCGGTGGCGATGGTGCTTGACCAGTTGCTGGTGACCGAAGGCCAGCGCCGCGTGTTTGCCGATACCGATCCTGAAAACATTCACTCGATCGGCCTGCTGACGTCGATGGGCTTTGTCCGCGAAGGCTATCTGCGCGCCGAATGGGAAACGCATATCGGCGTGCGTGACAGCCTGATCTTCGGTCTGCTCAGGGACGAGTGGCTGGCGCATCGCCAGTAGCCAGCCGATCGAGCAGCCGGGTCATCAGCTGGATAAAGCCGGGCTGGTCGATATCGGCGGCGGGGTTGTTGGCAAAAGCCGTGATCACATAGCTGTCGCCTTGCTTCGTGCGGGCGAGAAAGCTCATGCCCATGATCCCGGGCTCCGACCCGCCCTTGTAACCCAGATACGCCCAGCGTCCGGCGTTGACCGGAGGAATCCCGAAATTGACCTTGAGGATCGCGCGCGTCACCGGGTCGCCATCGCGCTCCAGCATCGCCAGCAGCCGCGCGACATCGGCGGGGCTGGCAAACCATTCGATCGTGTCGATCTGGTTGGGGCCGCCGGTATAGACTGCAAGATCAAGGTTCTTGAGCCGCAACGTGTCGCCCGCATCGGCGACAAGGCGTGTCTGTTCGGCATCGTCCGCGGCGAGGAAGCGGTCGCGCAGCGCCGCGTTCGCGGGCATCTTCAGCCCCGTCACCGCCTGGGTCGAGAGCAGCGGGATCATGTCCGACGGCCGGGAGTGTCCGCTCGCGCGGACGATCGCAGCAAGTTTTTCCTGGCCTATGGCGGCGATCAGCGTGTCGGTGGCGCTGTTGTCGCTGACCGAAACCATCAGCGTCGCCAGCGTCTGCAGCGTCATCGGCGCGGCGTCGGGCCAATCCTGCGCGATTCCCGAGGGATGCGATTTCTGCGACAGGGGCAGCACATCGCTCCATCGGCGCTCGCCCGCGCGCACCGCCCGGTCGATCTCGGCAAGTACGTACAGCTTGAACACCGAGGCAATGGCAAAGCGCTCATCCGGGCGGTGGCTGGCGATGGTCTGCGCACCGCTGGGGGTCAGCTGTTGCACGACAAAGCCGCTGCGACCGGGCAGCGCGGCGATATCTGCGGTGATCTGCTCTATCGTGTCGCCCTGTGTCCGCGATCCCGTGATGAACAGCCCCGAGAGCCTTCCGTCGAGCACGCCGATGGTGAAGGTGACCACCGCCTTGTCGAAGCGAATATCGATACTGGCCGATCGCACGTCCATCCGCCGCACCGCCTCGAGGGTCTGCGGCTCGCCGAACTGCGTCTTGAGCGAGGCGATTACCGAGGCCAATTGCTCGGGAGGGACCGCGGTAAGAAACGCGGGGTCGAAGATGTCCGGCGCCGCAGCCTTGCCCTGCATCAGCGCAAGAACATTGGCAGCGGGCTGGTCGAAAAGCGTTTGCGATGCGGGCGACGGCGGCGGGGGCGTCTGGGCGGCGACCATGAAGGGGCTCATCCACGCAACGACGACGAGCGCCCGGACTCCCCACCGCCGGGGAACGACAGACGGATGATGCGATCGGCTATGCGTCGATCGCTTCACGGTCGACCTGCGCCGCGTGGTTCTGGATGAAGTTGAAGCGGTGCTCGGGGTTCTTGCCCATCAGCTCGCCAACCAGCTCCTTGACCGCAGAATACTGCTCGTAATTGGGCGGCAGCGTGACCCGCAGCAACGATCGGCTCTGGCGGCTCATCGTCGTCTCGCGGAGCTGCCCGGGGTTCATCTCGCCCAGCCCCTTGAAGCGGCTGACCTCTACCTTCTTGCCCTTGAGGATCGTCCGTTCGAGCTCGGCGCGGTGCGCATCGTCGCGCGCGTACCAGCTCTTGGCGCCAACCACGAGCCGGTAGAGCGGCGGCTGGGCGAGGTACAGATGCCCTGCCTTGACGATATCGGGCATCTCCTGGAAGAAGAAGGTCATCAGCAAGGTCGCGATATGCGCGCCGTCGACATCGGCGTCGGTCATGATGATGATCCGGTCGTAGCGCAGCTGGCCCGGGTCGCAATGCTTGCCGGTCCCGCAGCCCAGCGCAAGCGCCAGATCGGCGATTTCCTGGTTGGCGCCGATCTTGGCGCTGTTGGCCGAAGCGACGTTGAGGATCTTGCCGCGGATCGGCAGGATCGCCTGGGTCTTGCGGTCGCGCGCCTGCTTGGCAGAGCCGCCCGCGCTGTCGCCCTCGACGATGAATATCTCGGTTTCCGCGCCCTCGACCCCGGTACCGTCGTTGCTGCAATCTGTGAGCTTGCCGGGAAGGCGCAGCTTGCGCGCGCTGGTCGCGGTCTTGCGCTTGACCTCGCGCTCGGCCTTGCGCTTCAATCTTTCGTCCATCCGCTCGAGCACCAGCCCGAGCAGCGCCTTGCCGCGCTCCATATTGTCGGTGAGGAAGTGGTCGACATGGTCGCGCACCGCGTTCTCGACCAGACGCGCCGCCTCGGGCGAGGTCAGCCGGTCCTTGGTCTGGCTCTGGAACTGCGGATCGCGGATGAATACCGAGAGCATCAGTTCGCTGCCGGTCATCACGTCCTCGGCGGTAAGCTGCGTCGCCTTCTTGTTGCCGATCAGCTCGCCAAAGCCGCGCAGCCCTTTCAGGATCGCGGCGCGCAGCCCTGCCTCGTGCGTTCCGCCATCGGGGGTCGGGATGGTGTTGCAATAGTAGCTGTAGCTGCCGTCGCTCCACAATGGCCAGGCGACCGCCCATTCGACCCGGCCCTTGCCATCGGGGAAATCCTGCCGCCCCGCGAAGAAATCCGAGGTCGCGCATTCGCGCCCGCCCAGTTGCTCGCGCAGGTGATCGGCGAGGCCACCGGGGAACTGGAACACCGCCTCCTGCGGCACCTTGTCATCGGACAGCTCGGCATCGCATTTCCAGCGGATCTCGACGCCAGCGTACAGATACGCCTTCGAGCGCGCGAGCGCGAACAGCCGCGCGGGCTTGAACTTTGCGCCTGCGCCGAAGATCTCCTCATCGGGCACGAAGCTGATCGTCGTGCCCCGGCGGTTGGGGGCAGCGCCCACCTTCTTGAGCGGGCCCAGCGGCGCGCCGCGCGAGTAGCGCTGCGCGTACAATTCCTTGTTGCGCGCGACCTCGACCAGGAGTTCGGTCGACAGCGCATTGACCACCGACACGCCGACGCCGTGCAGACCGCCGCTGGTGGCATAGGCCTTGTCCGAGAACTTGCCACCCGAATGCAGCGTGGTGAGGATCACCTCGAGCGCCGATTTGCCGGGAAATTTGGGGTGCGGATCGACAGGGATGCCGCGGCCGTTGTCGCTGATCGTCAGATGGTTGCCCGGGCGCAGCGTGACCTCGATCCGGCTGGCATGGCCTGCCACCGCCTCGTCCATGCTGTTGTCGAGAACTTCGGCCGCCAGGTGGTGCAGCGCGCGTTCGTCGGTGCCGCCGATATACATGCCCGGCCTGCGCCGCACCGGCTCAAGCCCCTCGAGCACCTCGATCGCAGAGGCATCATAGGTTTCGATAGGGGCTTGCGATTTTGCGAACAGATCGTCTGACATGCCGCCTGCTATAGGGCGCAATAGAGCGGTCCGGCAAGCACGCTGCCGGACTTATCCGCCGCTATCGAAGGTTGATCAGCGGACGCGTGGTCCGCCGAACGGCATGGGCGGGGGCGGGCGACGCGTGCCGCGGGGCAGCTGCGCCTGATAGGCACGTCCGCAATGTTCCACGCAGTACGGGAAGCCCGGATTGACCGCCTGGCCGCAGAAGTGGAAATCCGGCTCGCCCGGGTGACCCATCGGCCAGCGGCAGATGCGGTCGGTCAGATCGAGCAATGTGGTCTTGTCGGCAATCTCTGCGCTCGGACGGGCAGGGACCAGACGGCGCGGCGGGGCAGGCGGAATCGGCGCCTGCTGGTCGCCGGGGCCCTGACGCAAGAACCCGCCGGGACCGACCGAGACGATGCGCGGCTGCGGCTTGGGGGCTGCAACGGCGTCGGCTCCGGCATCCAGATCGCCTTCGTCCGCGTCATCGGCCACATCGGCGGCTTCGACAGGGCGCGGAGCAGGTGCAGGTGCAGGGGCTGGTGCCGGCGCGGCGCGCACGGGCTGGGCAGGAGCGTCGACCTTGAACGGCGGCGCATCGCTCGCAGCCTCAGCCTCGACCTTTTTGGCGGGCTTGGGTGCCTCCGTTTTCTTGGCGGGCTTGGGCTTGGCCTCGCCCGGCTTCACCGGCGAGGGACGCGACTTCAGGCCAAGGCGGTGCGCCTTGCCGATCACCGCGTTACGGCTGACCCCGCCCAGCTCTTCAGCGATCTGGCTGGCGGTGAGGCCTTTTTCCCACATGGTTTTGAGCTGATCGATGCGCTCGTCGGTCCATGACATGAACAGCAATTCCTTCTTGACCAATTGGGGCTTGCCCGGTCTGGTGTCCGCCGATAGGCGCAACCACCATGAACGATCAAGCACCAAATCCCTCCGCCGCCGCTGCTGCGGCGGGCAATCGGCCCGAATTGGGAACGGGTCCGGCCTTTGCAGAGCCAGGCACCGTCCGGATTGGCACGATCAACTGGGGAGGGTTGAAAGCCCTCTATATGAAAGAGGTGCGCCGGTTCTTCAAGGTCCAGTTGCAAACCATCTGGGCTCCGGCGATCACCACCATGCTGTATCTGGTGATATTCACGGTCGCTCTGGGGCGCAGCGGACGCACCGTGCTGGACGTGCCCTTCGCCGATTTCCTCGCCCCCGGGCTGATCGTGATGGCGATGATGCAGAACAGCTTTGCCAATTCCAGCTTCTCGCTGCTGGTCGGCAAGATCCAGGGCACGATCATCGATTATCTGATGCCGCCGCTGTCCGAGCTTGAAGTGCTGGTGTCGCTGGTCATCGCCGCGGTCACTCGCGCGTTTCTGGTCGGCGCAGCGGTGTGGCTGGCGATGCTGCTGTGGCCGGGGATCGACGTGACTCCGCAGCATCCGCTGGCAATATTGTGGTTCGGGCTGATGGGCGCGATGATGCTGGCGTTCATGGGCGTGCTGACATCGATATGGGCCGAGAAGTTCGATCACGCCGCTGCCATCACCAACTTCGTGGTCGCCCCGCTCGCGCTGCTTTCGGGGACCTTCTATTCGGTCGAGGCGATGGCACCAGCGTTCCGCACGCTCAGCCACGCCAACCCGTTCTTCTACGTGATCTCGGGCTTCCGCTATGGCTTCATCGGCTCGGCCGATTCGCCGCTGCTGCTGGGCGCGGGGTTGTTGCTGGCGATCAACGTCGCGCTGGGCTTTGCCTGCTACGCATTGCTGCGCTCGGGATGGAAGCTGCGCTCCTGATCCGGGCTTAAACCCGGATACGGCCGAAAATCAGTGCATCGTGCGCAGGCGGTAGCGACCCTCGCTGAACGGACCGAACAATTGCGGCACCGCGGGATGATCGACCGGCTCGCCGCTGTCGTCGGTCACGAGGTTCTGCTGGCTGACATAGGCGATATAGCTGTTCTCCGCATTCTCGGCGAACAGGTGATAGAAGGGCTGGTCCTTGGCAGGGCGCAGCTCTTCGGGAATCGATTCGTACCAGTCGTCGCTGTTGGCGAACACGGGGTCGATATCGAACACCACCCCGCGGAAATCGAAGATGCGATGCCGCACCACATCGCCAATCGCATAGCGCGCGCGGGATATGCGCGGCATGATCACGCCGCCGGGAGACTGGGTGACCCCCGACGCATCGTCATTGCCGGATCGGAAGGAATTGTTGCTCATATCCTCAATCTAGGGTGTTGCGCCGCAGCATACAAGCTTTCCGCATCTGCACAGCAGGTTTCCCCTTGGCAAGCCGCAATGCCTGCGCTAATGGCCCGCCTTCCCGCAGATCGACCACATCGCTTTCTGCACTGCGGGAACCCGTTCGGGCGTCAAGGCATGTTCCCTGACCCAGCCAGGCCGGAGAGGTGGCAGAGTGGTCGAATGTACCGCACTCGAAATGCGGCGTGGGCGCGAGCTCACCGTGGGTTCGAATCCCACCCTCTCCGCCAGGGCGACTACCTGAAACCTCGGTGAAGCCGACATTTATGTGGTTGACCCTTCTGTCATGCAACTCCCTGAGCATCCAATGCTCATGATTGTCATGCTCTTTGAGATACCCAACCTGGTCAGATAGCGTTGCCATCCTGCGATCCTGTCAGGGCGTCGATTAGTTTTCGCGTGATCCGGCATCCGGCCCGGCCTCATCCTTCCCCCATACGCCCAGCCGCTGTGTTCAACAGCCATTGTCGATCAGGTCGGCCATTACCACGGCTATTGATGCACCAGGCAGGCGTGCGGTGAGATGCTTGGTCGCGGCATCATGGGCGCTGTGCTGCGGATGCCATCGAGACTGCCCGGGATGAGCACGACACGGCGGCGCTTCGGCGGATTTTCGAGCACTTTGGCTCAGGCCCGGAGGTGTTACCTGGCCATTCTTCTGCTGCACAATGCGTTTGCGACAGGCTGCACATGAGTGATTGGCATTCTGTGCCATCCGTCTACTAACGTTGCACAATGCTCCGCATCACCGAACTCACCCTGCCGCTCCATCATCCGGACGAAGCGCTGCCCGCCGCCATCTGCAAGCGGCTGCGGATCGGCCCACGCGATCTGATTCGCCACGTCGTTGCGCGCCGCGGGCATGATGCGCGCGACAAGGCCAACATCCAGCTGGTCTATTGCGTCGATGTGAACGTGAAGGACGAGACCGCGGTGCTCGCGCGCTTTCGCAAGGATCGCAACGTCCAGCGCACCCCGGACCCTCGTTATCATCTGGTCGCCAAGGCACCTGCAAGCGGCACTTCGAAGCGGCCCGTGGTCATCGGCGCAGGGCCATGCGGCCTTTTCGCCGGGCTGATACTGGCCCAGATGGGATTTCGACCCATCATCCTCGACCGGGGCAAGGTCGTTCGTGAGCGGACCAAGGACACCTGGGGCCTTTGGCGACGCGGGGTCCTCAATCCGGAATCGAACGCCCAATTCGGGGAGGGGGGTGCGGGCACATTCTCCGATGGCAAGCTTTACAGCCGGATCAAGGATCCGTGCAATCGCGACCGCAAGGTTCTGACCGAATTCGTCAAGGCCGGGGCACCGGCCGAGATCCTGACCGAGGCGCATCCGCATATCGGGACGTTCCGGCTGGTGACGATGGTCGAGAGCATGCGCAGGACCATCGAGGAGCTCGGCGGCGAATATCGCTTCTCAAGCCGCGTCGATGGAATAGACATTGCCATCGACTCCAGGGGCGATCGCCGGGTTCGCGGCATCCACCTGAGCACCGGTGCGTATCTGGAGGCCGATCATGTCGTGCTGGCGATCGGCCACAGTGCGCGCGACACGTTTGCGATGCTGCATGCCGCCGGGGTCCATGTCGAGGCCAAACCGTTTTCAATCGGGGTCAGGATAGAACACCCGCAATCGTGGATCGACAGATCGCGCTTCGGCGTCGATGCAGGCAACCCCATTCTCGGTGCAGCCGAATATCACATTTCGCACCACTGCAGTAATGACCGGACGGTCTACAGCTTCTGCATGTGCCCCGGCGGCACCGTGGTCGCTGCGACGTCCGAAGAAGGCCGCGTAGCCACCAACGGCATGAGCCAGTATTCACGCAACGAGCGCAACGCGAACTCCGGCTTGGTGGTCGCGATCGATCCCGCGCGCGACTTCCCGGGCGATCCGCTCGCAGGGATAGAGCTGCAACGCCACTGGGAGTCGCTGGCCTATGTCGCGGGTGGATCGAGCTACAAGGCCCCGGCCCAAAGGCTGGGCGACTTTCTGGCGGGTCGCCCCTCTCAAGCGCTTGGGTCGGTCATTCCATCCTACAAACCCGGCGTGCACATGACGGATCTTGCGCAATGCCTGCCCGACTATGCCGTCGTCGCGATGCGCGAGGCGCTTCCCGTATTCGGTCGGCAGATTCCGGGTTATGATCACCCCGACGTTCTGATGACTGGCGTCGAGACCCGCACGTCATCCCCGATCCGCTTTACCCGGGGTGACAATTTTCAAAGCCTGAACACCTTGGGGCTTTTTCCAGCAGGCGAAGGTGCGGGCTATGCCGGGGGCATCCTTTCGGCCGCTGTCGATGGGATCAAGATTGCCGAGGCGGTGGCAA
Organism: Blastomonas sp. RAC04; assembly: GCF_001713435.1. Taxonomy (NCBI): domain Bacteria; kingdom Pseudomonadati; phylum Pseudomonadota; class Alphaproteobacteria; order Sphingomonadales; family Blastomonadaceae; genus Blastomonas; species Blastomonas sp. RAC04. The sequence goes on along the minus strand of NZ_CP016460.1, from coordinate 2,116,722 downwards.
TGAGCCTGCGAGACGCCTGAAAGCATCCAGGTCGCGTCGGCGCGCAGTGTCCTGAAAGTGTGGCCTTGGACGCCTCTAACCGGGATTATTTTCTCAGTGCGTGCAGCTTGCGCCCGGTGACCGCAGTCTGGACGATGAACAGGACCATCATCCCTGCGCCCATGGCAGTGATGAACAGATCAAATGGGGAAAGGCCCGTGCCCATCACCGTTGTCGGCCGTGTGGTGAACATCGCAAGGCTCATAGCGATCAGGATGAGCCGCAATTCGGTGGGTCCGGCAGCCAGATAGGACAACCGAAATTCGCCTGTGACACGGGCCGCCAGAAATGTGTGGATCGATAACAGCAGATAGCTGCCCAGCGCGAACATCGCGACATCCATGCGAATGAAAGCAGTCAGACCCAGACCCACGACGATGATCAGGTTGGACAAGGCATCCATGCTGTGATCGATGAAGTAGCCGTAATTTGGCCGCTCGATCTTGCGGTAGCGTGCCAGGCTGCCATCCAGCGAATCGCCAAACCAGTTGATGAAGAATCCGGCAATCGCCAGCCAAAGCCATTCGATCCGGTACAGGCTGAGACCATAGCCTGCAAAGATGGTCAATGCGCCGCAAAATCCCATCAACGTCAGACCATCGGGAGACACCCATGCAGGCAGGCGCGCGCACAGCCAGTTGAGCAGCCTGCGTTCAGCAGCCGCGAGCAGATTGCCTTGTATCCGGCTTACGGCGCTCATGGCCGCTGCCGTGCAGAAGCTGGCGGATTAGATGAGTAAAGGGTTACGGTCATTCAAAAGTCCTTGGTAAGTTCGTGCCTTCCGCCGCGCACCAAGAGGGGGCTATAGGACAATTGGCGAAAAGATCGAGGCTGACGTAAAAAATCTGTCACAATGCTGGCTTGCAGTTGCCGGCTGCGAGGGCCTGATCGTGGCGCCAAAGCGGTCGGACATTGTCCGACAGACCCGGACGGGTGATCACCCACGAAAACCTCCTCGAGCATGTCTGGGGACCGGCGCATCGGCAGGATCTGGATTATCAGCGTGTCGCCGTGCGCGCACTCCGCAAGAAGGTGGAGGCCGATCCTGCCAGCTGCGGGCTGATCATCAACAAGCCTGGCGTCGGCTATCGCATCGCAATCGAAGCACGAGCGCGCGCGCTTCGTTCTTCCCCGATCCTGTCCACCTGATCCCGCTGCTGCTGGCAGCTTCTGTCAAGAAAGTGGGTGATCTGCGGACCTAGCGAGGATTGATCACCGGATCGCTACGCAGCCTGCTGGCGGCAAAATCGATGAAGGCGCGAACTTTCGCCGAGGCGCGTCTGCCCTCGAGGTGGACCAGATGCACGGGCAGAGGGGCGCGTTCGAAGCTTTCCAGCACCAGCCTTATGCGGCCTGCGGCAATCGACGGGCCGACCTGATAGGATAGCAGCCGGCTGATTCCCCAACCGCTCTCGACTGCCTGGACCACCGCGGCGTTGGAATTGCACACCAGCGCCGGGTTGATGCGCACCGCAAGGCTGTCATCCTTGCCGAAGCGCCATTCCTGAATGCCGAGCGAGCTTGTCGCGACGATCAGACGGTGAGCGGCAAGGTCACCTGGATGCTGGGGGACGGCGTGGCGCTTGAGATAGTCGGGCGACGCACAGATCACCGACCGCACCGAACCGACACGGATGGCGGCCATGCTGGAATCGCCAAGATGGCTGATGCGCAGCGCGACATCCATGCCCTCTTCCAGCAGGTTGGTCACCCTGTCCAGCAGCAGAAGCCGTCCGGTCACATCGGGATGCTGGTCAAGGAAGTCGAGCAGGATCGGCGCGATGTACAATCGGCCGAACATCACCGGGGCAGTGATGGTGAGCAACCCCCGCGGAGAGGCATGCAGCCCCTGCGCTGCAGCCTCGGCATCGTCCAGTTCCTGTAGAAGCCGCTCGACATCGACCAGATAGCGATGCCCCGCCTCGGTCAGCGAGACACTGCGGGTGGTGCGGCTGAACAGCCTTGTCCCGATGCGGTCTTCCAACGCCGCGATCGCCCGGGTCACCGCAGGTGGGCTCATTCCCAGCTGCCGCGCGGCCGCCGCGAAGCCGCCACTGCGCGCGACGGCGGCGAACACCTGCATGGCATGCAATCGATCCATTGCCGGTGCTTAACATTGTTTCGTCAGATGGAATAGTTTCTTTCATTCGCCGGTCATTCTTCCAAGCGCGCGATCAGCGTATCTCTTGGGCATCCGGTTCGACCGGCCCCCAACCGAAGGAATGCCAGATGAAACTCTATACCCACCCGCTCTCCGGCCATGCGCACCGCGCCAGCCTGTTCCTTTCGCTGATCGGTGCAGACGTCGAAGAGATCGTGGTCGATCTCGCTGCAGGCGAGCACAAGAAGCCCGAATTTCTCCAGCTCAACCGCTTCGGGCAGCTGCCAGTGCTGATCGATGGCGACACCGTGATCGCGGATTCCAATGCGATCCTCGTGTATGCCGCGCGCAAGTTCGGCCGCACCGACTGGCTGCCCGATACCGCTGAGGGCGCGGCCGCTGTTCAGCGCTGGCTGTCGGTCGCCGCCGGACAGATCGCCTTCGGCCCGGCCGCAGCCCGCCTGATCACCGTGTTCGGGGCGAAGTTCAACGCTGAGGAAGTTATTGCGCGCGCCCATGCAGTGCTGGGCCAGATCGATGCCGAACTCAAGGGGCGCAACTGGATCATCGGCGCCGCTCAGCCGACGATCGCCGATATCGCGCTGTACAGCTACATCGCCAACGCGCCCGAGGGCAATGTCGATCTCGCTGGCTATCCGCAGGTCCTCGCCTGGTTGCGCCGGATCGAGGCGCTCGAAGGGTTTGCGCCCTTCCAGCGCACCGTCGCAGGGCTGCGCATCGCCGCCTGATCGTCCCGCCGGGCTGGCAGCGCCCCCCGAACACGCTGCCAGCCCGCCTTTCCCGCATCGCCAGAGGAGTTCGACATGACACCCACCGATCCAAAAGCACCCTGGCACGCAGGCGAGGTGGCGATGCAGCAGACGGTCGGCGCCGCCGATCGGATGACCACAATCGGGGGCAAAATCGTGCGTGACTTCATGCCCGATCAGCACCGCGACTTCTATGAGCAGCTGCCGGTGATCGTGGTGGGCGCGGTCGATCCGCAGGGAGACGCCTGGGCGACACTGGCGGTGGGCAATCCCGGTTTCGTGTCCTCGCCCGATCCCCGCACGCTGGACTTTGCGCTGCAGCGCGACCTTCTCGACCCGGCAGATGCCGGGCTCGGCGATGGCGATGCGGTGGGGCTGCTCGGGATCGAGCTCCATACCCGCCGCCGCAACCGGATGAACGGCACGCTCCGCCGCACCGGCGCGGATGGGCACCGTGTCGAGGTCGTTCAAAGCTACGGCAACTGCCCCCAATACATTCAGCTGCGCGACTTTTCCTTCGTACGCGATCCTGCGCTCCCCTCGCAGGCCCAGCGCGAGGAAGCGGTTGTCCTCGACGGCCTGGCCCGTGAAATCGTCGCTGCCGCAGACACCTTCTTCGTCGCCTCTTATGTCGATACCGATGCGGGCCGTCAGGTCGATGTGTCGCACCGCGGCGGCAAGAGCGGCTTCGTGCGGATCGATCCGGGCGGCACGCTCACCATTCCCGATTTTGCCGGCAACCTGTTCTTCAACACATTGGGCAACATCCTGGTCAATCCGCGCGCCGGCCTGGTTTTTACCGATTTTGCGACAGGAGATGTCGTGCAGATGACCGGCACGGCTGAGGTCATTCTCGACTCTCCGGAAATTTCGGCCTTCCAAGGCGCGGAGCGGCTGTGGACCTTCAGCCCGCGCCGGATCATCCTGCGGCGCGGCGCGCTGGCGCTGCGCTGGGCGATGCGCACGAACGGCTGGTCGCCCAATGCATTGATGACGGGAGACTGGGACACCGCGACCCGGCGCATCGAGGCCGAAGCTCTCGCCAGAAGCTGGCGGCCCTTTGTGGTCACCGATGTCGTCGACGAAAGCAGCACGATCCGCTCGTTCCATCTGATGCCGAACGACGGCAAGGGGCTGATCGCCCACAAGGCGGGCCAGCATCTGCCGATCCGGGTCACGCTGCCGGGCGATACCGACCCGATCTTGCGGACGTACACAATTTCCTGCGCGCCGTCCGACGCCGGCTATCGCATCAGTGTGAAGCGCGATGGCCGTGTCTCGCGGTTCTTGCACGATCATGTGCGGCAAGGCAGTGTTATCGAGGCCAAGGCCCCCGCAGGTGGCTTCACCATCGATGCTGCAGCCACCCGCCCGGCAGTGCTGGTCGCTGCAGGTGTCGGGATCACGCCGATGCTGGCGATGCTGCGGCAGGTCGTCTTCGAGGGGCTGCGTACCCGCAGCACTCGCCAGACCTGGCTGATCCACACCGCGCGCAACCGGGCGGAACGCGCTTTCGATGCCGAGATCGATGCGCTGGTCGCCGCTGCGCAGGGCGCAGTCAGGGTTGTGCGCATCGTCAGCCAGCCGGGCCCCCATGAGCGGACCGGCCGCGACCATGATGGCGTGGGCCGGCTGACGGCGGACACCTTCCGCCAGATCCTGCCCTTTGGTGATCACGACTTCTATCTGTGCGGCCCGGGCGGCTTTATGCAGGACCTGTACGACGGCCTGCGCGATCTGAGCGTCACCGACGCGCGCATCCACGCCGAGGCGTTCGGTCCGTCCGCTCTGGTCCGCAGGCCGGACCAGGGCGCAGCCGTTCCGCAGCTTCCACAACCCTCCGCCACCAGCGTCACGGTGGTGTTCACCGCATCGGCCAAGGAAGCGCGCTGGCAGCCCGCCAGCGGTTCGTTGCTCGAGCTGGCAGAATCGCGCGGATTGAAGCCCGAGCACAGCTGCCGCGCCGGATCGTGCGGATCGTGTGCGGTGCGGCTGCTCAAGGGCAAGGTCGCCTATCCCGTTCCACCCACCGCGCCGGTCGGTCCCGGCGAAATCCTGGTCTGCTCGGCGGTTCCCGCCGATGGCAGCGAAGCCTTGGAGATCGAACTATGACCTGCGACCCGCATGCCAACCTGCACCTCGGCCTCTCGGCAGAGGCCATGGTGCTGATCGACTCGCAACTGGGAGATCGACCGACGCCTGGCGCAAACAAAAAGGTTCTGTTGCCGCTGCTGATGGCCGCCATTGCCCTGCTGACGCTGCTCCCCGGCGGGCCCTCCGTCCAGAAAAGCGGCTTTCGTCAGCTGGCGAGGGCAATGGAATGCGCAAGCCCTTGCAACGAACCGCCCATGATCGCTGCTCGCGCTCCCATGGTGTCCCATTGAGTTTCAGCCAAAAAGGAACTGCCCGATGTCCCGTCCGCCTCTGCCCCCGTTCACAGAAGATTCCGCGCGCGAGAAGGTCCGCCTGGCCGAGGATGGCTGGAACAGCCGCAACGCTGCCAAGGTGACTCTGGCCTACACGCGCGACAGCCAATGGCGCAACCGCGCCGAGTTCCCGACAGGCCATGCCGAGATCGAGGCATTCCTGACCCGCAAATGGAACCGCGAGCTCGACTATCGCCTGATCAAGCAGTTGTGGACATTCGGCGGCAACCGCATCGCGGTTCGCTATGCCTATGAATATCATGATGACAGCGGCCAGTGGTTCCGCGCCTATGGCAACGAGAACTGGGAGTTTGATGCAGACGGCCTGATGGCCAGGCGCTTTGCCAGCATCAACGAACACCCGATCACGCAAGCCGAGCGCAAATTTCACTGGCCGCTAGGCCGCAGGCCAGATGATCATCCGGGCCTCGACGATCTGGGGTTGTGAGAGAAAAAGGCCAAATCACCGGTTGCGGCTGGACGACGGTCGCTGGGGCTCTGGCTTGCAGGAGCCGCATTCTGGTTTGCCCGGGGCGAATTGCCTTTCTGCCGGGAACTGGACAACCCGGCGCGATTACATGACTTCGATCGGTTAGCTGTAGGATGAGACTCCGAAACACGTGGGGCGATGCATCGAATAGTGTTTTGCTAACCGTTTTTCGCTAAGTATCGGGCGATGTGCGGCATTGTTGGACTGTTATCTGCAGACGCTCCGGATCGGCTGGCAAGCCGTATAGCCGCCATGAACGCGGCGATCGTCCACCGTGGGCCCGACGATGCTGGCGTGCATCTTGCACCCGGGCTTGCCCTGGCGATGCGGCGGCTGGCGATCATCGATCTCAGCACCGGCCACCAGCCGATGATGACTTCGGATGGCGTCACCATTGTCTTCAACGGCGAGATCTACAATTTCCAGTCGTTGCGCGTCGAGCTTAAATCCAGAGGCTATGTCTTCCGGACCCGATCGGACACCGAGGTCATCCTCAATCTCTATCATGCCGAAGGGGTGGCGGCCTTTGCCCGCCTGCACGGCATGTTCGCGATTGCGATCCATGATCCGCGCAGCAACGAGCTGATCCTCGCGCGCGATCAGGTCGGCATCAAGCCGCTCTATATTGCGGAACATGACGGCGAATTCCTCTTTGCCAGCGAGATCAAGGCGATCCTCGCCGCGCTGCCGGGCCGGCCTGCAATCGATCCGCAGGCGGTTTGGGACTATCTGTCCCTCCGCTTCATGGCGCCTGATCGCACGATCTGGGCCGGCATCGGCAAGCTTGGCCCAGGCCAGATGCTCAGGCGCAACCTTGGCGATGGCCGCCAGACCATCGAAACCTACTGGCGTGCCGATCTGACACCCGGGGCGCTCGAGCCGGGGCGGGATTATGCCCGCGAATTTGCCGACCAGTTCATCGCAGCGGTCGACAGCCACATTATTGCGGCCGATGTGCCGGTTGGCGCGTTTCTCTCGGGCGGGCTCGATTCCGGGGCGATCGTGGCGGCGGCGAGCCAGCTTGGCCATCGCGATTTCCACACCTTCTCGATCAGCGGCGATGGCGCGGGCGGCGATGACGAATTGCCGCTGGCGCGCGCCGTTGCCGAGCGGTTCGGCACGACGCATCATGAAATCCGCATGGCGCGGGCCGACTATTTCGATGCACTCGACGATGTGGTCCGCGCCTTTGACGAGCCCTATGGCGATGCGACCGGCGCTGCGCTCTATCTGCTCTCCTGCAAGGCGAGCGAGCATGTAAAGGTCGCGATGTCGGGCGAAGGCGCGGATGAGCTGCTGCTTGGCTATACCCGCGCAACCGACCTTGCCACCCTGGCCAAAGTGGAGCGGCGCTATGGCCATGTGCCCCGGTCCTTGCTGGGTCTGGCCGCGCGTTTCGTCTCGCCCGATCGCGCATCGATCTTGCGCGCGATGGCGAAAGGGGGGCCTGGCGCCTATCGCCGGGGCATGGCTGCGCACATCGGCTGGACGATCAGTGATGCCGAAAAGGCGGCGTTCTGGCGAGGTCCGCCGATGGTGCCCAGCTTCGATCTGGTGCAGGGCTGGTACAGCCTTGCAGATACGGTCAACCCGCTGGCGCAAAGCCAGCAGGCCGATTTCGGCACCTGGCTGGTCGAGGATCTGCTGATGAAGGCGGACAAGATGGCCATGGCGGCATCGCTGGAAACGCGCGTGCCCTTCCTGCACCTGCCGCTGGTCGAATGGTGCCAGAAGACGCCGATAGAGGCGAGGATCGGCGCGCAGGGACAATTCCGCACCAAGGCGGTGCTGCGTGATTTTGTCGCCACGCGCTTGCCCGATGCGGTGCTGAATGCGCCCAAGCGGGGTTTCCCGCTGCCGATATTCCCATGGTTTGCCGAGCGGCTGCGCGATGCAGGCGGCTATGTTCCGGTCAGCCGGGAATTCCACAACTGGATATCGCTCGATGGCCTTCAGCCGATCGTCGCGCGCGCCTGCGCCAACGAACGCCGTGCGCTGGAACAACTGTGGGGTATCGCGATGTTCGATCGCTGGTGCGCAGCCTATGCCGATTGAGTCAGGCGCTGTTCGAGCACCTCGACGATCAGCGGATGCATGGTGAAATACTGCCGCCCATCCTCGCGCCGCTGGGGTGTCGCCGCAGGCGGCTCACCGCTCGCCACCATCCGTGCCACCAAATCCGCGAGCGCTGCGGTCTGGGCCTGATCCACTGCGTGGCGCAGCGTGGCGACATCGCGCAGGCCTTGCCGGGCGACAGGGACGGTTGAGATGATCCGTCCGGTATCGATGCCGGGATCGATCCAGTGCAGCGTGGCGCCCAGCGGGCCGTTTTCCCACGCTGCCCATTCGGCGACATTCATCCCGCGATAGCGTGGCAGCACCCCCATATGCGCATTGAGCACGCCAAGCCGGGGCAGAGCGAGCAGCGGCGCGCGCAATATGCCGGCGCCTGAATGGATCATCAGGTCGATTGCTTCTGCCCGAAGCCGATCGAGCGATGCCGAAGATGCAAGGTCGGGCAGGTCGACAAGCGGGATGGCGTGCTGCGCGGCATAGCTGGCCGCATCCAGCCTTTGGCCGGAATGGCCCGGCTCTGTTGTCCCGTCCTCGCGTCGAGTGCCGAACTTCGAGAGCAGCTTGTCCGTCAGGCCCCGCGGTCCGCGCTCCAGGATCAGCTGGCGCAGCCGTGCTCCGGCGGGCGCGAGAGGTGGTTGCTCGCAGACGATCACATCGGGTTGCACGCCGCGCGCCGCCAGCGCGGAGCCGATCACTGCACATTTGAAGGAATGCCGATGCGTGAGCAGCGCGATCTTCATGGCGGCGTGCCGGCCGCCTGCAGCAGCGCGCGCTTTTCGATCAGGGCGTCGATGAAGTATTTCGCGGCCCAATTGGGCAGCGCCTTGGGAATGTAGCTGCCCCATACCGGGTCCGATCCGCCGATCCCTCCGGCCAGTCCCGGGTTCACATTGTCGCGCAGCTGCGCGTGCTTGACCAGGTCGAGCGCCTTGAAGCCCGCATTTGCAAAGCGCCAGTCGCCTTCATGCCGCGTCAGGGCAAACCAGATCAGCGCCATCTGGGCATTGCCGGTCAGGCATTGCGGGTGTTCCACCTCGCGCCAGCGCCAGTCGAGCACCCCGGGGAGCCACCGGGACAGTTCGAGCCGCCGCATGATCCCTTCGGAAGCCTGGCGCGCCGCGGCAATCCCGTCTTCGCGTTTCAGGATCAGGCTGCTCGTCAGGACACCGGCCACCGTATAGGCGATGGTGTGGGTATAGGCGGTTCGGCCACTATGCTGGTCGTCGGTAAATCCGGCCAGGTCGAACCAGCCGGTTGCCCTGTCCTGTTGCGCAAGGACCCAGTCGAGATGCCGTTCCGCGCTGGCCAGTGCCGCGCTGTCGCCAAAGGCTTCGCCATATTCAGCCAGCCAGCAGCTCAGATGAGCCGCATAGGTTGCAGCGACATCCAGATAGAAATGGCGGCGAAAGGCACCGTCTTCGTCCTGCACCGACATCAGCCACGCCGCGCAGCGGGCAGCAGCGGTCTGAGCGCCGGTGTCGCCCGTGCTGCGCGCCCAATGGGTCAACCCATGCAGGATCTGGGCGCTGTTGAACGGCGATGGCCTAGTGCGGTTTTCCAGCACCTCTCCCCCGGGAAAGGCACCATCGGGCAGTTGCAGGCCCAGCAGAAAGTCGATCGCCCGCGCCGCACGGTCGTGCCATTCCGGCTCGTCCCATAGGTCAGCAAGCTTCAGCAGGGTGGGAATGATATAGCCGGTGGTTTCCGGGTAGCTGGATGACCACCCGCGCGCGAGCTTGTAACGCCCTGAAAAGCCGCCATCGTTCTGGCTGTCCTGTGCGGCGGCGAGCCAGCAGGCGGCAGCGCGCATCGCCGCGTCATCGTGCGCGCCAGCCTCGTCGATCGAGCCACGACCGCTGACCTGGTGGAGCAGATAGGCGCCATGTCCGGAAACCCAGGGCCGACAATCAAGCACATCGCGGGCAGCAGTTTTCAAGGCCGCAAGCATGCCCTTATCCATGGATATCGGGCCTCAAGGCCGGGCTAACGGAGGATTTCGGCAATGGCTGCATCCACTTGTTGAAACTGGGTTTCGCGAAGATAGGCATGGGTCGGACCTTCGGGCAGATCGGGCAGTCGGCCGCCATGGGCGTCCTTTTGCGCCAGCCATTCGACCAGTTGGCGGGCGATATCGTCCGGATGGGTCATCACCACGCCAAAGGGTCCTGCTCGCACGATATCCGCTGCTTCGCCGGTATCCGACCCGATTGTCAGGATCGGGCGCCGGGCGCCAATGTACTCGAAGACCTTGCCCGGAATGATCGAGTCCTCGGCCGGGTCGTTCCAGCGGCAGAGTAGCAAGACATCGGCCTCGCGCTCAAGCTTCAGGATATCGCGGCGCGGGACAGGCTGACGCAGCTCGATGCAGTCCGCGACGCCGAAATGCGCGGCGCCCGATACCACCGCCGATTCCTCGTCGTGGAAGAAAACGACCCGGATGCGCGCGCGCACCGAGGCATCGAGCTTGGCCAGGGCCGCCAGCAGCACGGTCGGCTCGCGCTGGCCGGCATAGATGATTCCGGCATGGACGATGGTCAGCCGGTCAGGATCATGCGCGGACACCGTGTCGAGGGTATCGAAATCATCCGCGCCAAAGCCGTTATAGCTCAGCGTCACCGGCCGACGGAGCGCGCGGCTGACGCGACTGGCTGCACCGCGAGTGAGCGCGACATGGCCCGCCGCCTGGGCCAGGGTGCCCCAGGCGTGGCGCCGCTGGATCGGATCGAACAGCGGGTGGCCATCGTTATAGGGGTTGCCCGCCCAGAGGTCGCGCAGTTCGGCAAGCCAGGGCCGGTTCAATCGCCGCGCGATCTGGCAGGCCACGACATGGCCGGAATGCGGTGGTGCGGTGGAGTAGATGAGGTCGGGCTGCCATTCTTCCGCCATCGCGACGGCCTGCGCCACCGCCGGCTTGATCCAGCTGTGATACCGGTCGGGAAAATGGGCGATCTGGCGATACAGCGTCTGGAGGCTTGCCAGATAGGGATTGGAGCGGCTCTCGCGTTTGACCAGCAGCTTCTTGACGCTGCCCACCGTCTGTACGAGGGGCGGGGATGCCTGGCCGAAGGGGATGTACCTGACCGCCTCTGGTGCAAGGCAGTGATCCAGTTGGCCGGCGATCGCCGGGTTCTCCAGTGCAATCACGCGCACATCATGGCCCTGATCGCGCCACCAGCGCACCAGCATCGGCGCCCGCACTGCACCCAGCGGGGAGTATGGCGGGAAAAACCCTGCAACAAGCAAGATGCGATGAGGCATCGATCCGCGTCCTGTCAGGAACCGACAGGTGATTTAGAGGATTGGAGCTCCATGACGGGCACGCGGATGTGGCTTGCTGTGCTCAATGTTTCAAACTTTGCCATTCTTTAGGTTTTGAATTTGGAATGCCGCCGGTCACGATGAAGCCTTCGAAGAACAAATAGTGGCTTGGCCGCAATACACATCGGTCTACCCAAACTATTTGGACGACATCGAAGAGGCGGCTGAACAAAAAACGTGGGTGATGCCCCATGGATTCCGGCTGCGACCCGATCCGATGCAAGCATCACCCAATATCCTATCCCAGCGCGAATCCGCGACCGAGATGTTCGCATGACGAGGTGGGAACTCGACCTGCAGGATCCGGATGAGCCGTCTAATATCTCCCACTTTACCGATAAAAAAATAGAAAGTTGCAGATGAGATCAATAGCAAAAATCTATCGGTAAATCCCTGTTTCAAACGGGATCACAATGCTGAAATCTCGGTATCTTCAAACATTCATGACTATTTGAATATGAGGGCCCGGATTCGGTTAGTTGGGATGGGCTGTCAAACTATGTCAGCATGCCGGTCAGCGTTGCTGCGCAGAATTTTCGCACGTCATCTTGTTGAACGAGAGGGCATGCGCGGGAGCATCCCCGAGCGCGGACAAAAGCGCACACCCAGCCAATGTGCTCACCTGCCGCGCTGGTAGCCGCACTTGGAGGTTTGTCGTCTAGGAAGTCATAAGTTCGCCCACGGAAACGTTGAGGCTCTGGCGGCAGGCGATGAAACCCACCAGGCATACGCTTGCCACCATCGCAACCACCATGCCAGCCACCCAGGCCAGGTCCGGGCTGTAGGTGAGGTTGAACTGGCTGCGATAGATCAGCAACCCTGCGCTCCAGGTCCCCGCGATGGCGCCCATCGCAGCAATCAGGGCCGTGACGCTCCAATCGTAGAAACTCAGCTTCAGGCAGTCGGCCTTGCTGACCCCCATGCTCATCAGCAGGCCGTTCTTCTGGCGGTCGTCTGCGCTGAAACCGCTGACCGATGCTGCGAGCACGAACAGCGCCAGCAGGAGCACCATGACCGCATAGACGCTGGTCAGCCTGGTGACGATCCCGAGCGTCCGGTCGAACCGTTCGGTCAGCTCGCGAAGCGGGACCAGCGCAAGACTGGGATATTGCTGCCACAGTCCGGCCAGCGCATCCCAAGCCTGTTCCGGCAGCTCCATGCTGCCCATATAGAGCGTCGGGGCCTCGATCTGCGCCCTGGCGGCCAGCGGAACCTGGAACCAGAAGGTGATCGATCCATGCCCCGGCTGGTAGGCATGGCTAGCCACCAGCGTAAACGCATAGAGCTTGCCGTTGATCTGGTAGGTGAGCGTGTCGCCATAGCCCAGCCCCATGTCTGTCATCACTTCAGGTTCCGCAGAAATCTGCCGCCAGTTCGACGTGTCCGCCGACCACCACCTGCCGCCGGCGAGACGGTTGTTCTGCGGCATGGCTCCCGCCCAGCTCAGCCGGATCGGATCCTTCAGCGTGGCGAGCGTGTCGCTGCGCTTGTCGCCAAGCTCGGCAAGGCTTGCGCCGTTCACGGCGACAAGCTGGGCCGACACGAAAGGGCGCAGTGCGCGAACGCTGCTGCCGGTCTGCGTCGCCCAATGGCGAATTCCCGCAATCTGGTCCGCACCGGCTTCGGAAATCATCAGATTGCCATCATGGCTGCGACCATATTGCTCCATCGTCGTGCTAAGGTCGCGCATCAGCATCAGCGTGAACAGCAGCAGCAGTCCCGATAGGCCCAAGCCCAGCACTTGGGCGGATTTGGCGAACAGGCGCTGGCGCATGATGAAAAAGGCAAAGGGGAGCAGGCCTGCGCGGCGGCGCCCCCACAGATCACCCAGCCGGATGACGGTCCAGGTCAGCGCCACCATCAGGACAAGCGCCGCTGCGATCGCGGCGAGCGTCATGCCGGTCAGCAGCCAGTTGTCCGAATAGACGGCGGCCAGCAGCGTGACCGATGCTATGCTCCAGAACAGCCGGTGCCACACAAAGCTGTTTTCGGCGGGGTTGCGGATCAGCGAAAGCAGCGAGGCGCGGCGCAGCTGGAGGAAGCTGGGTACCTGCAGCGCCAGCAGCAGCACGAAGACAAGACCGATCGTCTTCAGGGCGGGCAGCCAGTGCCACGCCGCGTCAAGGCCCGGAAACTGCTCCTGCAGCTGTCCGACGATCAGCACGTACGCCAGCGTCGCCAGCAGGGTGCCCAGCAGAATGGCGAGGATGAATCCCGCCAGCCATTGCCCCAGCGCCATCGCAATACCGGTCCGAGTGGTGACCCCGAAGCTTGCATAAAGCGCCAGCCGATAGCGCATGCTGGCGAGCCAGCGGCGGGTGGTCATGTCAAGCGCCACGGCGCCCATGAACACCAGGATGACGGCGGCCAGGCCAAGGAAATTCTCGGTGCGTTGCCAGAAGCTTGCGAGCGGATGTCGACCGCCAATTTTCCTGATCACGGTTGCACCGGGCAGCGCCGTGCGCACCCATTCTTCGATCGCCCGTTGCTGCTCTTCATCCGCAGTGACGAGATAGCGGGTGCGGCCTTTGCTGCTGGCGAGCGATGCTGCGTCGAGACTGTGGCTAAGCACCATCGCCCGCTGCGTGGTGCCCTGGCCTTCCATGATGCGGTCGGGTTCGTGAAACAGGATGGCGCCGAGCCGCAGCCGGGTGCCGCCGATGACGAGAGTGTCGCCAGGCTGCGTCCCCAATTTCGTCGCCAACCTGGATTCGAGCCAGATTTCCCCGACCCCCGGGCCCCGGCTGACCGCACGCTGGCGCGCGACCGGTGTGTCGCCGATCTGAAGCTTGCCCTGCAACGGATAGGCATCATCCACCCGTTTCAGCTGGACGCGGGCCCATCTGTCCTGATGCGTCAGGGTTATGTCGCTGATCTTGGTCACCGAAAGCCTGGGCGCCAGCCGTCTGAGGGCGCGCTCATCATCGCGTGTCAGCGCCGAATGGCTTTCAACCACCAGGTCCGAACCCAGCATCTGATCGAGATTGTCGGCCAGATAGCTCTGGATCGACGCGCTCGTGAGCGACAGCGTCATGAGGAAGAAGAGCAATGCGGTTTGCGTGGCCAGGGCTATCCGCCCGTGCTGCTGTTGCAGGTCTCGCCAGCCATTTTCCAGCGCGAGCCAAAGCGCGTTCATGCGGCTTCCTCCAGCCGTCCGGCCGCCAGAATCAGGCTCGCGCCGGCACGCTGTGCCAATTGCCTGCTGTGGGTCACGATCACCAGACCGCACCCTGTCGCCTGCGCGCAATCGAACATCAGCTCGGCCACGGCCTGGGATGTGTGGATATCCAGATTGCCGGTCGGCTCGTCCGCGAAGACAAACCTTGGAGCTGTAATGAAGGCACGTGCCACGGCAATGCGCTGCTGCTCGCCGCCGCTCAATTGGTGGGGGCGGTGCCGGGCCCGATCTTTCAGCCCCACTTTCTCGAGCCAGAGTGCCGCGATATCGGACGCGTCGCGATTTCCCTTCAGCCTGAGCGGCAACGCCAGATTGCCGATCGCGTCGAGCTCGGGCATCAGATGAAACTGCTGGAAGATGAAGCCGGAATTGGCCCGCATCGCTTGCGCGTCGACATCCGCGCCATGGATGATGAAGCGCACGGTGCCTCCCGCGGGCTCCTCCAACCCCGCGGCAATCGCCAGCAGGCTGGACTTGCCCGCGCCCGACGGCCCCACAATGGCCAGGGTTTCGTCCGCTCGGATCGTGCAGGAAAGCCCCTTGAACAGCTCGATCCGTTCGCTTGCCGTATCAAAATGATGGCTGATGGCGTTCAGCTCTATGGTGTCGGGCGTGTCGGGCATATTGCTTTCCTGCAGTTGATCCGGCCTTCACCCCGGGGCGCGTCGGGCCAGGGTGCAACGGGGTGGGTGACGGCTCGGCCGCCACCGCGTCATGGCATCGTGGCAAGCGTGTTGCGCGCCTCTGCGATGGCAGAGACGAGTTCGGGCCTGCTGAAATGGGGCAGCGCCAGTTCCATGACGTCGACCGCATTGGTCAGCACGCCGCGGTCCGATCCCGCCGATTGCGCGCGGAAGAACCCCCACATCGCGATCAGCGGAACATCATAGAGCGTCGGGTCCGCGTTGAACGCCGCGCGCGCTTGCACCGCGTCGCCATTCAGCATCTGCCCAAGCAGCAATATGCTCCGTTCGTCGGCCCATGGCTGGCGCGGCGCAGGCGTCCGACCCATGGCCCTGATCACTGCTTCTGCCGCCGCTGCAGTGGAATAGGGGTTCTGCCCCGTCACCAGCCGGCCATCCGTGACGACATGGCTCAGCATCATCGGGGCATCGCTGAATTTTGCGCCCGAGCCGCGCAATCCGTTTTCCAGTAGCACGGGGAAGGCCGGCGCCCAGCCCTTGCCGAACAGCGCTTCCTCCTCGTTCGAAAATCCGGTGACCGACCGCCCTTCGAGCAGCGACGTCCCTCCTTGCAGCAAGACGTTCATCAGCACTGCAGGGCCATGGCAGACGGCGCCAACGACGCCGCCCGCCTGATAGGTCCTTGCAAGCAGCGCCTTGAGCTGAACGTCGACTGGAAGGTCGAACATTGCGCCCTTGCCGCCGATGATGAAGACCGCCGCATAGTCCTGTTTGTCCAGGCTTGCGATTGACCGGGTGGCGGTCAGCTTGGCTGCGGCCATCGAGTCGGCCAGGAAACGCCGGTTGTAGGGTTTGTCGCGATTGAACTTGTCTGCGACGACAGCCCCGCCTGCGGGACTTGCGATATCGACCTGCAGGCCATTGTCCACGAACACGGCATAGGCCTGGGTGAGTTCGTCCATTTCGAAGCCGGGGCGCACCTTGCCCTCTTCCTGTCCATGGCCGCTGATCACCAGCAGGACACGGTTGTTCTGGCTGGTGGTGGCATTCGCAGGCGCAAAAACCAGCCAAGCGAGCGCGAACGTCAGCATCGTTGTTATCCGCAGCAGCATCTTCTACCCTTT
The DNA here is from genome assembly GCF_001713435.1 of Blastomonas sp. RAC04. Lineage (NCBI taxonomy): Bacteria > Pseudomonadati > Pseudomonadota > Alphaproteobacteria > Sphingomonadales > Blastomonadaceae > Blastomonas > Blastomonas sp. RAC04. Next base: position 2,100,556 of record NZ_CP016460.1, on the reverse strand, counting down.
CGATAGTCTGTTGATGCTGGCGCCTTTCGCACACCGGGTGTCATGCGGATGTGAAACGCCTTTTGACGTTCTTTTGACACGGGGGGCGCCAAGGGGCGGAGGCAACAGCCGGGAAACTGCTCTTGAGCAACAGCTTCGACATTCTGCTGGTGGAGGACAGCCCCGATCTGGCCAGCAACATCATCGACTATCTCGAGGCGCTCGGGCACCGGATGCATTATGCCGCAGACGGGGAGGCGGGATTGCGCGAGGCGCTGGTCCGCCCGATCGATATCGTGCTGCTCGATCTCGCCCTGCCGAACCGGGGGGGCTTGAGCGTCTGCAGCGAGATCCGCCGCCGCGCAGACCGGCGCATACCTATATTGATGCTGACCGCGCGCGATACGCTGGACGACAAGCTGGCGGGATTTGCGCATGGTGCCGATGATTATCTGGTCAAACCCTTTTCGCTGGCAGAGCTTGCCGCGCGGGTTGCCGCGCTGGCGCTGCGGCCGCAACTGGGGCAGCCGCATTGCTTTTCGGTGGGGCCGCTGACCATCGACCGGCAGGCGCGCACGGCGACCAGGGACGGGCAGCTGCTGCGCCTGACGCCGCTGCTGTGGGAACTGCTGTTGCTGCTGGCCGAAGCATGGCCCAATCCCGTGAGCCGGGACGAGGCGACATTGCGGCTGTGGGGCGATGATCCGCCCTCGTCCGATTCGCTGCGTGCGCATCTGCACCTGCTGCGCCAGGTGGTGGACAAGCCATTCGACCGTCCGATCATCGAGACCGTGCACAGTGTCGGGTTTCGCCTGAAGGTCGCGCCATGAGCGCGAGGCGACACAGCCTGCGCGGGCGGATCGTCCTCACGATCATCGGCAGCGTCATTGCGACAAGCGCGATCTTCGGCCTCGCCGCCTTCGGTATCGCCTATACCACCGAAGACCGCCTGTTTCGCGACGTGCTCGCCGAAGAGGTCGCGCACCAGACGGCCGCCTGGCGCAGGTCGGGCACACTTGCGACACCCGCCAACCCCGACGTTACCATCTATCGCCAAGACCAGCCGCTGCCACCGGATATCCGGAAGGACTTTGCCGCCAATCCCCGGCAGAGCGAGTTTTATGGTCGCAAGGGACGCCATTACCACGTCCAGCGCTTCGATCCGGCCGATGGCAGGTCGGGTGCGGGGCGGACGCCAGCGGTGGCGGTGATCGAAGTCAGCCAGGATCTGCTGGTTCGCCCCTATCGGGATTCGATCATCGTGCTGCTGGCCGGGCTCAGCCTCGTCATCGCGGCGGTCATGGCCGCGTTCGGATGGTGGCTGGTCAACCGGGCGATGAAGCCGCTCAGCGCGCTGGCGCACGATGTCGCATGCGCAGAGTCGGCGATACCGGTCCTTCATGCAAGGGACTATCCGGCCAATGAGATCGGGACGCTGGCAGAAGCGCTGGAGCAGGCGTTTGCCCGCATCGGCGGATTTGTCGAACGCGAGCGAGCCTTTACCCGCGATGCCAGCCATGAACTGCGCACGCCGCTGGCGGTCATCTCCGGAGCAGCCGAGGTCATCGCGCTCAACCGCGATCTTCCATCGGATTTTGCCGAACCCTTGCGCCGGATAGAAACGGCGACCACCGACATGGTCCTGGCGCTCGACCAGCTGCTGGCGCTGGCCCGCGAAAACGAGGGCGTTCGCAAGGAACGCGTGGCGCTGCGGGCGATGATCGACAAGGCCGTGTCCTGGGCCAGGCTGCGCTACCCCGGCAGTCTGATCGAGGTTGCGACCGGCATCGATAGCGACGCCGCCGTCCTTGCGCACCCGACCTCGTTGCAGCTTGTGCTCAACAACCTGATCGGCAATTGCTTCCAGCATGTCGGGACCGGACAGCTGGTGATCGGATACGAAAACGGTTCACTGTCGATTTCGGATGACGGCCCCGGGTTCGAACCGGGCACCGATCCGTTTGCTCGCTTCGAGAAGGGCGATCGCAGCAACGGCAGCGGCCTGGGTCTCGATATCACCCGGCGCCTGTGCGATGCGGCGGGGATCGGGCTGGTCGTCGGCGAGGCCGGGGACAGCCGCAAGGGCGCACATTTCCGTCTCGAACTCTGGGAGCCCTTGGGGCATGGCCCACGATGATGGCCTCCAACGACCAAAGATCGCCGAGGTTCTAGGCGCTGCCCAGCGGGATCCAGGCCATTGCGAGCCCGGCCAATACGAGAACGGCGAGGGTGCGCGGGATGCTCCAGTGCAGCCGGAACAGGATCAAGCCGGCCGCCAGCGACAGCAGGCCGGCACGGGCGTCGAAGCTGGCAAGCTCGGGAAGCTGGACCCGCAGCGGGCCGACTGCGCTGGTCGTGACGCGTGCGAACAGCACGTGCAGTGCGAACCAGATCGAGAGGTTTGCGATCACCCCGACCACCGCTGCGGTCAGTGCCGCAAGGCCACCCTTGAACCGCGTGGCATGCTGCAGCCGGTCGATCCAGGGCGCGAAGGTGAATATCCACAGGAAGCACGGCGCAAAGGTCACCCAGGTGGTGAGCGCCGCGCCCAGGATGCCCGCGGTGATCGGCGAGAACGGCTCGGGCGAGCGGAAGGCTGCGAGGAACCCGACATGCTGGGTGACGAGGATCAGCGGACCCGGCGTCGTTTCGGCCAGGCCCAGGCCATCGGCCATCTCGCCGGGTTGCAGCCAGCCGAACGTCTGCACCGCCTCCTGCGCCATATAGGCCAGCACCGCATAGGCGCCGCCAAAGGTCACGATCGCGAGCTGCGAAAAGAACAGGCCGATATCCCAAAACACATGGCTCTTCCCCAGCGTCGCCAGCACCACCGCGAGCGGCAGCGCCCAGATCGCGCCCCACGCTAGTGCCGTGCGGCCCATCGCGCGCCATGTGGGTGCTGCCGCGGGGGCGTCGCCAGAGACGGGCTTGAGCGCCAGCCAGCCGGGACGCCACGCCGCCACGATCATTCCGAGCGCGCCTGCGCCCAACACCACCGCCGGAAAGGGCAGGTCGAACAGGAACAGCGCCAGAAAGGCACTGATCGCAAGGCCCTGCTTGAACCGGGTGTCGAGGGCTCGCCCGGCGATGCGGATCAGCGCCTGGACCACGATCGCGAGCACCGCGGCCTTGACGCCGAGAAATGCTGCGGAAAACCAGTCAAGATTGGCCGCAAGTGCATAGAGCGTCGAAAGCGCGAGCATCAGCAGCGCGCCGGGCAGGACGAACAGCAGACCGGCGGCCAGCCCGCCCTTGAGCCCGTGCAGCCGCCAGCCGATCCACGTCGCCAGCTGCTGCGCTTCCGGGCCGGGCAGCAAATGGCAGAAGTTCAGCGCGTGCAGATACTCCTGCTCGCGCACCCAGCCGAGCCTGTCGACCACTTCACTGTGCATCAGCGCGATCTGCGCGGCGGGCCCGCCGAAGCTCAGGCATCCGATGCGCGCGAAGACGCGCAGCAGGTCGGCAAAGTCGGCGGTTCTGTTTGGTTGTGTCGGCACCGGGCCAGGCTCCCTCAATTGCCGACCCCTCGCACGAGAGGCAAGCCAGAGGCAACGCTTGGGCGCGGACCGCCTGACCGGGAGGTTGCACCTGTCCCGGTGCGTCCTTGCTTCCACAGCTGCGGCCGCGCGTCAATATCCGGCGGTTGCCGTCAGGCCGGGGAGCGTCAGGCGGGGCTGGCGGCCTTGAGGCGATAGAAGATGCCGCTTTCGTCCTGGCCGGTCAGCTCAAGCACGCCCGTCACCACGAACATCCTGGTCTCGTTGGTCGGGAACGGGATGTCGGCATAGACCTCGATGAACTGGTTGGGGATGGCGTGGAAATGGAACGGGCAGCCCGGGGGATAGGCGAGCAGGACGAAGTGCTTCTGGCGGCTGCCGGTCTCGAGCGGCTTCATCCAGCCGGCCACCTTGATGCGCTTGCCGGCCAGCGCCTTCACCGCCGGGGTGAACAGCGGCTTGGAATAAAGATAGCCGTCCTTGCCGGTGCGGGTCTGTTCCTTGGTGGCTTCCAGCACCGCCCAGGAGACGCCGCCCTTGGGGGTTGCTGCGGGCTTCCAGACATCCTCGACCGGGGCCTTCTTGCCCTGCTGCATTGCAGCGTGCGAGGCGGTCTGCGGGACGGCGATCAGGGCGAGCGCCGCAATGGCGGGGATGAGCTTGCGCATGGGAGGTGTCCTCAACTGTATTTTGCCAGGGTTTCGGCCAGATCGACCCGGAAGATGCGGATGGCGGGGATCGCTGCCGCGACCAGCCCGATGGCCAGCGCCGCGCCGAGGATCACGGCCTCGCCGGGAAGGAAGCGTAGCGCCGAAATGCCAAGTTCACTGATCGTCGGGAAGGCGCTGGATGCTGCCGCCATCGCCGCGTGCGCGAGCGCGATGCCTCCGACTGCGCCGATCGCCGCGATCAGCAGCCCTTCCACCAGGATCGTGCCGAACACCGCCCCCGGTGTCGCTCCCATCACCCGCAGCAGCGCCAGATCGCCCTCGCGCGCGCGGGTCGCGCTCCACAAAGCGACGAACAGGCTGAGCCCGGCCGACAGCGCGAGCAGCCAGCCGAACAAGCGCGCGCCCTCGATCACCGAGCCGAACAGCCCGAGCAGCCGCGCTGCCTCTGCCGCGGGCGCGGCGGCCTGCAAAGCGGTCTGGCGGTTGATCTGGGTGGGCAGGCGCATCGCGGCGGCCGCGTTGCGATAGCGCACCAGGATCGCGGTGATCTCCGGCTGCGGGGCTTCTGCCTGCAGCGCTTCGTCATGATGCTCGGAGTCGTGATCGTGATCGTCATGATCGGCGTGGTCATGCCCGGCTTCGCCCTCATGATCATCATCGTGCTCGTCATGCGCGATCCCGTGCACGTCCCACACCGATTCAACCGAGGTGATGATCAGCCGGTCGAGCGCGGTACCAGTGGGCGCCAAGATTCCGACGGTTTCGAACGGCGCATGGTCATGGCCCTGTTCGCCATCGGGGTCGGTCTCCAGGCCATGGCTGCCAACGAATTTCTGCCCCAGCCCGGCGCCGGTGCGCCGCGCGACATCCGCGCCGAGCACGACCTCTGACGGCCTCGCGAAAGCGCGGCCTTGCGCGATCCTCGCGCCGTAGAGATCGAGCAGGCCTGAATCACTCCCGACAATCCGGAAACCCTCAAAATTGTCGCCCAGCGCCAGCGGAACAGCCTTGCCCACGCTGGGGTCGGCGCGCAGCCGCGCCAGCTCGCCCAGCGGGATGTTTCCGGTCGGCTGGTCGATATGATAGACGCTCGACAGCACCAGCTGCAGCGGCGACCCCTTTGCGCCGACCACCAGATCTATGCCGCGCGCATCGCGCTCGAACCGCTCGCCAGCCTGTGTGGCGAACTGCAGCAGCAGCACCAGCGTTGCAACCGCAATGCCCAGCAGCAGCGCGTTGAGCCCCACCGTCAGCGGGCGGTCGCACATATAGGCCCATGCCAGCCGGATCATGCTGCAGCCTGCGCGGCCATTGGGCCGATCTCGCGCACCGAGGCGACATGATCGCGCAGCCGGTCGTCGTGCGTCACGATCAGCAGGCTTGAACCCGCCTCGCGCGCGCACTCGCGCAGCAGAGTGACTACCTTTTCCATGTTGGCATGATCGAGCGCCGATGTCGGCTCGTCGGCGATGATCAGGTCCGGCTGGCCGATGAGCGCGCGGGCGATGGCAGCGCGCTGTGCCTCGCCCTGGCTGAGCTGGCGGGGAAGGGCATGGGCGCGGTGGCCAAGTCCCAGCCGCTCGATCAGCATCGCCACGCGGTCGCGCCCGCCGGTGCCCCCCACAAGTCTTTGAGCGAGCAGCATATTGCCGGTGAGGTCGAGCGCCGAGACCAGCCGCAGCGTCTGGAAGACCAGCCCGATTCGGCGCCTGCGCAGATCGTCGCGCCGGGCGGGGCCGAGCCCGGTCATGCTCTCGCCCGCAATGGCGATGGTGCCGCTGTCGGGCGTGAGCAGCCCGCACACCAGATTGACCAGCGTCGACTTGCCGCTGCCCGATGCGCCAATCAGCAGGCTGTGTTCGCCGGGCTCCATGGCAAAGCTGAAATCATCGAGGATCGGGCGTTCGGCATAATGGAACGCAACGTGCTCAAGCAAAAGGCTCATGGCTGGGACGGGGCGATCAATCCTTGGTCGCCGTGAAGCGCCGGGACTGGCTTGCAGCCGCCTCAGCCGAAACCGGAACGAAGCCGGGTGGGGTCTGGGGGGCGCGCTCGGCACGCTGCGATGCGGCTGCCGGGTCGGTGGCGTTGTTCGCCTGATCGGTCCGCGCCGGCGCATTCTGGCGAGCATTCTGGGCGCTGGCAGCCTGCCGGGTGGCAGGTGGCTGGCTCTGCTGGTGATTCTGCGGCACGCCCCAGGATGCATTGAGCCCGAAGGGATTCACCCGGGTGAAGCCGAAGCCTTCCAGATCACATGAGGATGCCGCAGGGGCGGTGCCGGCAAATGCCGTCACGGCGAGCAACAGGATAAGGGATTTGCGCATCGGGGACACCTCCGTCGGATCAGAGTGCGACGATACAACATAACCAAGATCAAACGCAAAAGCTTTCAGGCCGCGGTCGGGTGATTTCGGGCGGATTATCGGTGCATCAGGCGCAACGCTGACCAGGGCCGTGGCGTGCCAGCCAATTTGCCACATGCGCGCCGGCGAGCATCAGGCTTCCCAGCGTGCTCATCGCGGTTTCGACCGGCTCTGGTACCGGCAGCACCAGCGCCAGCACCAGCGCGCCAAGCCCGGCAAGTCCGGCGATGAACACCCCGATCCGCTGGCGCCGCGCTGCGGTCAGCAGCAGCCATGCGCTGACCGGCCCTGCGATCAGCACAATCCACAGATGCATGTCGAAGGGCAGCGCCAGAGCATAGCTGAGCCAGGGCGAGCCTGCCAGCAGCAGCGGCAGCGCAAGGCAGTGGATCAAGCACAGGATCGACGCGGAAATCGCCACGCCTTCGGCAAAGTCAGCCGATTTCGGCGCACGCACGGCGCCTGCAAGGCTGCTGGGAATCATCTCCACTTCTCCACTTGTCGAACTGCGCACGAGCCTATAATGATATAACGTTACATAGCAACACCAGAAAGGTTCCCCATGCCCACGCCGATACCCGCCCCGGACCGCAAGTTGCCCGTCACCGTGCTTTCTGGCTTCCTCGGCGCGGGCAAGACCACGCTGCTCAACCACATCCTGGCCAATGTCGAGGGCCTGCGCGTCGCGGTGATCGTCAACGACATGTCGGAAGTGAACCTCGACGCCGCTCTGGTGCGCGGCGGCGAGGCGGCGCTCAGCCGGGCGAGCGAGGAGCTGGTCGAGATGACCAATGGCTGCATCTGCTGCACGCTGCGCGACGATCTGCTCAAGGAGGTGCGCAGCCTCGCCGAGGTGGGCAGGTTCGACTATCTGGTGATCGAAAGCACCGGCATCTCCGAGCCGCTGCCGGTCGCGGCAACCTTCAGCTTCCGCGACGAGTCAGGCGAGAGCCTCGGCGATGTCGCCACGCTCGACACCATGGTGACCGTGGTCGATGCGGTGAACCTGCTCAACGATTATGCCAGCCACGAATTCCTGGCCGATCGCGGCGAATCCCTCGGCGAGGACGATACGCGCAGCCTGGTCGCGCTGCTGGTTGAGCAGATCGAGTTTGCCGATGTCATCATCGTCAACAAGGCCGAGGACGTTCCCGCAGAGCATCTGGCGACCGTCACCAAATTGTGCGCCTCGCTCAACGCCGATGCGCGGATCATCCCCGCCAGCCGCTCGAAGGTCGATCTTGCGCAGATCCTCGGCACCGGACTGTTCGACGACGACCGTGCGGCAGAGCATCCCTTATGGGCCAAGGAGCTGTACGGCTATGCCACCCATCGGCCCGAGACCGAGGAATACGGCATCGAGAGCTTCGTCTATCGTGCGCGCCGTCCGTTCGCGCCCGATCGCTTTTATGCCTTTCTGACCGGAGACGGGCTGGAAGGTGTTGTCCGCGCCAAGGGTTTCTTCTGGCTGGCGACGCGCACCGAATGGGTCGGCGAACTCGCGGTGGCGGGATCGCAGACGATGACGTCGCGGCTGGGCCGCTGGTGGGCATCGGTGCCCAAGAACCAGTGGCCGCACGACAACCAGTTCGAGGATTTCGTCGCGCACAACTGGGATGCGGTCTGGGGCGACCGGCGGCAGGAACTGGTGTTCATCGGCATCAATATGGACGAGGCGCGGCTTCGCGCCGGACTCGATGCCTGTCTGGTCGACGCCGAGGGCTATACCCCCGATGCCTGGCAGCGCCTCGCCGATCCGTTTCCGGCCTGGGGCGAACAGGCCCGTGTCCTGGAGAGCGCCTGAGCCATGACCAGTGCATCTGCAACTCTGAACCATCCGCCTGCCATCACAAGCTGGCAGTACATCTTCGATCCGGACACCCGGATCGTCATCAACCCCGAGGCCGTGCTGCTGCGGTGGGACGAGATCGCGCCGCTGCTCGATCTTGCCCCCTTCGGCCATCGCGCCGCTGGTCCGCCCGACACGGTGGCACAGGCGCTGCCGCCGATGCCTCCAGCGCTCACTGCTGCGATCACCGATCTCGCCACCCGCTTTGCCGCGCTGATGCGGTGCGAGACGGTGCGGGTGCGGCTGGAGGGGGTGACCGGCAACGCCTGCCGCAAGGTGCACGCCGACTATACCGATCTCAGGCTGATCTGCACGCTGGCGGGGCCGGGCACCGACTATACGCTGGGCGATGTTCCCGACGCTCCGCTGCAGCGCATTGCGACAGGCGCGGTCGCGCTGTTCAAGGGGCAGGAATTTGGCCCGGGCCATCGCGCCTGCCTGCATCGCTCGCCGCCGATCGAGGGCAGCGGGGACAAGCGGCTGGTGCTGGTGATCGATACGCCCGACCGGCATCCAAATGGCTAACGGCGCGCGCATGCGATGGGCGGCCTGGCTGGCGGCGAGCGTCGCGATGCCCGCGTCCGCGCTGGCGCACGACACCGACCCTCCCGTCATCGATGACCAGCAGCCCGCTGACGATCGCCCCTCCGCCGAACAGGCTAATGCACTGGGCGAACAGGGCCGCGCGAGCGAGAATGCAGTGCGCGCCGCATCGGACGGGTTCGGGGTCAGTGTCGGGCGAGAGACCATCGGGATCTACAGCGCGGCCGAGGTGCGCGGTTTTTCTCCCACACGGGCGGGCAACATCCGCATCGAGGGGCTGTATTTCGATCAGGTCTGGGGGCTGACCAGCCGCATCCGCCGCTCGACCACGATCCGGGTGGGGCTCAGCGCCTTCGGGTTCGATTTTCCCGCGCCGACCGGCATCGTCGATTACAGCTTTCGCAAGCCCGGCGACAGCGCATCGCTCGCCGCGCTGGTCGATATCAACAGCTTTGGTGCCGCAGGCGCTGAGGTCGATGTCAGCCTGCCGCTGATCCAGGACAAGCTCGCGCTGGGGGTCGGCGCGGGCGTCTATCGCAACGCCTTCTACAACGCCACCGACAGCTTCCAGCATATCGAGGCAGTCTCGGTCAGGATCACGCCGAGCGACCGGATCGAGATCATCCCCTTCTGGGCGCGGTCGGACCTGTATGGCGACGAGGCGGGGCCGATCTACATCCCCGCCGGCGACTTCCGCCCGCCGCGCGTGCCGCGCCGCCGCTATTTCGGGCCTGACTGGGCGCGCTACCGCGGCGTTGCGATCAACTACGGTGCCTTCGGACGCGCCGATCTGGGCGACGACTGGGAGCTGCGCGGCGGTCTGTTCCGGTCGCTGTTCGATGACGCGCGCGCCTTCACCAACCTGATCTTCGACCTGACGCCGCAGGGCGAGGGCGCGCAGCTGATCCTTGCCGATCCGCCGACCAAGCTTGCATCGACCAGCGGCGAGGTCAGGCTGAGCAAGGTCTTTGCAGAGGCCGAGCGCACGCATCGCATCACCGTCAGCCTGCGCGGGCGCGACCGGGGGCAGGTGTTCGATGGCGCCGCGCGGATCGATCTGGGGCCGGTCCGCATCGGCGAGGTGCTCAATCCGCCCCGGCCCGGTTTCGCCTTCGGGCCGCAGGCGAATGACAGCGTGCGGCAATGGTTTGCGGGCGTCGCCTATCAGGGCCAGTGGCAATCGGTGGGCGAACTGACGCTGGGCCTGAGCTACAGCGACTATCGCAAACGCGTCGACCAGCCGGTGTTCGGCACGGTGAGCACGCGCTCAACCCCGCTGCTATACAATCTCGGCGTCGCGATCACCGCGATCGACAATCTGGCCATCTATGCCAGCCACACGCGCGGGCTTGAGGAAAGCGGGGTCGCGCCTGCCTTTGCGCTCAACCGCAACGAGGCGCTGCCTGCGATCATCACCCGCCAGTCCGAGGCAGGGCTGCGCTACCAGATCAGCCCCGATGTCCGGCTGGTTGCCGGCGTGTTCGATCTGCGCAAGCCTTATTTCGATCTGGATGTCGACAATGTCTTCCGCGCGCTGGGCGATGTGCGCAACCGCGGCATAGAGCTCTCGCTCTCAGGCAAGGTCACCGGCAACCTCAGCATCGCGCTGGGCGGCGTGCTGCTGGATCCCAGGGTGACCGGCGATGGCGTGCGGCTGAGCCGGCTGGGCCGGCGCCCGGTGGGAACGCCGCGCGAGCGGATCGACATCAATCTGGACTGGCGCCTGCCGTTCCTCCCCGGGGTTTCGGTCGACACCGGCATCAGCCATTCCGGCAGGCAGCCTGCGACGATCGACAATGCCGTGTTCATCGAGGCGCGCACGCTGGTGTCGCTGGGCGGACGCTATGCGTTTGATCTGGACGGAACGCCTGCGACCTTCCGCGTCTCGATGAGCAATGTCTTCGATGTCCGCGGGTTCGATCTGCGCGGCCCGGGCGCTTACGACATCTTCGACGGAAGGCTGGTCAGCGCCTATCTGACGGTCGATCTGTGACCCTGGCGTCCTGCCTTTCCACCGCGCTTGCCCAGCCGTTTTGCCCGGTCTATCTGGGCGACCATCCATCGCTTTTGCGATCATCCGGAGGTTCCTTAATGCGTCATACCCTGTTGCTTGCCACCACCGCGCTGCTGCTTTCCGCGCCTGCATTTGCCGAAGAGGGCATGTGGCTTCCTGGCCAGACCCCTGCGCTCGGCGACAAGCTGAAAGAGGCCGGGCTCGAGCTATCGCCCGCCGATCTGGGCGACCTCAAGACCGCGCCGCTCAATGCCATCGTCTCGCTGGGCGGCTGCTCGGCCTCGTTCGTCAGCCCGGAAGGTCTGGTCGCGACCAACCACCACTGCGTCTATGGGTCGATCCAGTACAACTCCAAGCCCGGCCAGGATTATCTGACCGATGGATTCCTGGCCCAGACCAACGCCGACGAGGTTCAGGCCGCGCCGGGATCGCGCATCTATGTGATCGAGGACCTGCGCGACGTCACCGCGGCGATGACCAAGGGTGTCACCAGCAAGCTGTCTGGCCTCGACCGCTACAACCGGCTGGAAAGCAACCGCAAGAGCCTGATCTCCGAATGCGAAAAGCAGGCCAACCGCCGCTGCGACGTTCGCCCCTATTTCGGCGGGCAGACCTATTTCCTGCAGCAGCAGCTCGAGATCAAGGATGTCCGGCTGGTCTATGCACCCGCTGGCGGCATCGGCAATTTCGGCGGTGAGACCGACAACTGGCAGTGGCCGCGCCACACCGGCGATTTCGGCTTCTACCGCGCCTATGTCGCGCCCGATGGTTCGTCGGCGCCGTATTCCAAGGACAACGTGCCCTACAAGCCCAAGTCGTGGTTGAAAATTGCCGACAAGCCGCTGGAGGAAGGCGATTTCGTGATGGTCGCGGGCTTCCCCGGCGTCACCCAGCGCCACTGGACCGCCGCCGAGGTTCGCCACAATTTCGAGCAGGTCTATGCCATCGACCAGCAGCTGCGCGCCGATTATTCGGATGCGATTATCAAGGCGGTGGCGGGCAACAAGGATGCCGAGATCAAATACGCATCGATCCTCAAGGGATCGGACAACTACAAGAAGAAGCTGCTGGGCGAGATCGCCGGGGCCGATGCCATCGACCTGCTGGGCCGCAAGGACCGCGCGGATGCGGATTTCCGCGCTTGGGTGGCGGCGGACCCTGCGCGCACCCGCCAGTATGGCAAGGCGCTCGCCGATCTCGACGCGCTGGTCGCCGAATCGAACCAGGCCCGCGTGGACAGCCTGCGGCTCTCGACATTGGGCCGCGCGCAGCTGCTGTCGGCGGCAGGAACGCTGTATCGCTGGGCGAAGGAGCGCGAAAAGCCCGACGCGCAGCGTGAGCCCGGCTTCCAGGATCGCGATCGGCTTTCGATCCGCGAACGCCTGACCCAGATCGAGCGCCGCTTCGATGCAGGCGTCGACCGAGTGCTGTTCGAGCAGGCTTTGGGCGAATATGCCAAGGTGGCGGCGGACAAGCGCAATGCGCCGCTCGAAACCAAGATCGCCGCGATCGGCATGGATCGGATGTACGCCGACACCCAGCTGGGCGACACCGCGCAGCGCATTGGCTGGATGGACAAGCCCGCATCCGCGTTCGAGGCCTCGGCCGATCCGTTCATCCAGCTCGCGGTGGCTGCCTATCCGGGCGCCAAGGCGGATGAGGACAAGGCCAAGGAGCGGGCAGGGCGGCTGCAGGCAGCCCGCTCGCAGGTGATGGCTGGGCAGCTCGCCTTCGCCAAATCACAGGGCCGCACTTTGTACCCTGATGCCAACGGATCGCTGCGCTTCACTTATGGCAAGGTCACCGGCAAGCAGCGCGACGGCCTGATCTGGACGCCGTTCACCACCGCGGAAGGACTGGTCGCCAAGCAGACCGGGCGCGGCGAGTTCGATGCCCCCAAGGCTGCGATCGACAAGCTCAAGGCGCGCGACTTCGGTTCCTATACCGACGCCAAATTGGGCACGCTGCCGGTCAACTATCTGTCGACCGTGGACATCACCAACGGCAATTCGGGCTCGGCGACGCTCAATGCGCGCGGCGAGTTCGTCGGACTGGCGTTCGATGGCACGCTCGATGGCGTGGTGTCCGACTGGTCGTACGATGCCGCAATCAACCGTACCATCCACGTCGACAGCCGCTTCATGCTGTGGACCATGGAAAAGGTCGATGGCGCGCAGCGGTTGCTGAGTGAAATGGGCGTGGCAAAGTAAGCGCTCCAGGCGGGCGGGGCTTAGTCGCTCCGCCCGCTTGCGTTCCCGCGTCAGAAATCAACGGTGAGGAACATCGTCAGCTGGCGCGGCGAATTGACCTGATAGCTGCCGCTGCCGACCAGAGCGAGATCATAGGCGTTGGTGAGGTTCTGCAATTGCACCCTCAGCAGCGCGGGGTTGTCGGCCAGATCGAACCGCCAGCGCACCCCTGCATCCAGGATGGCGCGCGCAGGCAAGGTCACGAGATTGCGCGTATCTGCGGCGCGGGTGCCGCGGTGGGTGACGTTGAACGTCAGCTGCACGCCTTCCGCGCCGGGGAGCGCATATTGCGTCGCCAGCGTCAGCAGCTGCGATGGCTGGCCCAGCGGACGCCGCCCGACGCGGCCCAGCCTGACCCCATCGCCGGTGACGCGCGGTTGCATCAGCACTGCGCCCGCGACCACGGTCAGCCCCTTGGCGAGCGGCCCGGCGGCGGAGAGCTCGATCCCGCGATGGCGGACATCGCCCAGCTCGCGAAACACATTGGCCTCATCTGCGGCGAAATAGGGTTTGCGCACATCGAACAGCCCCGCGATCAGGCTCATTCCCCAGGGCGCCTTCCAACGCAGCCCGCCATCGATCTGCGATGTCGGGATAGCAGGCAGCGCTTCGGTGCGATTGGCGGCGCTGTCGGGTGCGATGCCGCTTTCCTCGAGCCCTTTGGTGTAGCTGCCATAGACCGCCAGCCGATCGCTGAGCTCGAGCGAGGCGGTGATGTTGGGCAGCCAAGCCTGATCGTCGGTGCGCGCGAGCGGGGCGCCGGGGCGATCGACCCGCTTGGCATACCAGGTGTGCTGCAATCCGAGGCTGAGACCTCCGACGCCCGCCCAGCGGCCGTCATAGGCGACGCCCGCGATCCCCTGGCGCACGGTCTCGCCGGTTTGTGGCACGAAGGTGAAATCGGGCGCGGGGATATCGAGCACCTCGTCCACCGGCGCGCGTTCGAAATCGATCCGCCCGCCGCCGCCATAGCGGCTGACCCGCTCGCGCCCGCGCACCGCGAGATGCACGGTGTGGCGGCGCGGACCATCGGCAAAAGTGCGGCTGAGGCGCAGTTCGCCGCTGGTCCCCGCGAGCGACAAGGGCGGGTCGCTTGTCACGCGGCGGATCGCTGTGCCGTCGGGGCGCATCGCGATGAAGTTCTGCGCGAAATTGGTGCTGCTGTCCGATGTCGAGCGGAACAGCCCGGCAGCAAGCTGCCACTTGTCGCTGAGCCGTGCCTTGGTCAGCGCGCCGTAATGCTGCACGGTGTTGCGCTGGTCCGCCCATTCGGGGCCGGGGAAGCGGCGGCGCTCGACGCGCGGCGGCAGGAACGCGCCTTCGGGCGTGTAGAGCGGCGCGGCCTCGCGGTTGTAGAGGTCGATCCGGCTCCAGAACGGGATGACCTCGATCCCCGGCGCGGGCTTCCAGCGTGCGGCCAGCGCATAGGAGCCGAAGAACGACTGGTTGCCCGGCGCGAGCTCGTCGACGAAACCGGCCACGCCTGCCACCAGGCTGAGCTTGTCCTTGATCACAGGAATCTGCGCGTCGAGCTCGAGCCGCCCGCCGCCCCAGCTGTTGAGGCCGAACATGGTGCTGAGCACGAAGTCGTTGCCCGCGGGGCGGATCTTGTAATCGACGATGCCGGTGGGGGCGGGGAACAGATAATTCTGCGCGGTCAGCCCGACGCGAACGACATTGCTCTGCACCAGCCGGTCGGTGAACGAGGCCGGACGGTCGAAATACAGCCCCTCCAGCCGGATGTTATTGGCGGTGACCGGTGAAAAGCCGCGCACGTCGTTGCCGCTGTAGAGTCCGACGCGTTCGTTGCCGATGCTGGTGCCGAAGGCATCCTCGGCGCCGCCCGCGGCATTGTCGGTGACACGCTGAGCAAGAGCGGGGTCAGTCAGCCCCAGTGCCGCTGCCGTCAGCAGGATCGAAGCGCGGAACATCCGCAAGGATCTGGACGTCGAAGGGGCGTTCGCTGAAGAGATAGTCATAATAATACTCGCGCAGTCGCGTATGATAGGCGCGGATGCGCTGTTGAAATTCAAGCTGGGCGGTGACGTCCGTCCCCGCTAGCGCAGTCATGGCCTGCGCGATACCCGCTGGTGGCAGCACCCAGCCCGCAGCCCGGGCATAGGCTGCGCGGCCCGCGATGCCGTCGCGATAGGCCTGCGATTGCTTGGCAACATGCACATCGCCCAAGTGCTGAAAGGCGAAATACCATTTGTAGTGGAAGGTGGGCGGCAACGCGCTTCCGGCTGCATGCTGCGGATAGAGCGCCAGGAACGCGTCCATCGTCTGCTTGCGTGGGCGATCCCACGCGCCGTGGACGAATTCGCGATTCTCGCGCGCCAGCGCCGCACCATCGGGCACCGGTACGGCGGCGTTGATCACCAGATTGGCGGCAGCGGGAACGACCAGTGTCAGCGCGAACCAGATCGACGCGAGGGTCGCTGCGTTGACCAACGAGCTTGCGCCGCGCCGCGCCACCAGCAGAATGACCACCGACCAGAACAGGCACGCCAGCGTGATCAGCCCGCCGAAGGCCAGCGCGCGGGGCAGGGCGGTTCCTGCCAGCACGGCACCCACTGCAAACGGGATCAACAGCGCGGCGAGCACGCCTGCGATCCGTACCGCAATCCGCACAGACCAAAGCCGCCGACGCGCCCTGGGGAGAGCGGACAGCATGAACAGCCGCCCCGCCTCGCGCTCGCCCGACCAGAGGTCATGCAGCAGCGCGATCAGCACCAATGGCGCGATATAGATGGTGATGAACACAAGGTCGAACCGACCGGCCAGCGACAGCTCTGGGTTGGCGCTTTCGTTTTCATAGAGCTGCGCTTCAAGCGAGAGCGAGCGCACCCGCAGGATGGCAGGCGCGATGTCGCGGTTGCCCAGCGCGGCGAAGGCGAGGTCCGATGGCGGATCCCAGACCGGCTGGAACCCGTAATAGGCGCCATAGCCGGCATCCTTCACGAAGCTGGCCACCGCTTCTTCTTCGGCGGGCTGGCCTGCAAGCATCCGCTCGATCATCGCCTGATCGCGTGCGACATTGGCAAGCCCGATGGCGACGCCTGCGGCGGCGAACACCGCCAGCAGCACCAAAGCGGCAAGCGCAGCGCGGTTGCGGCCCAGCAGCCAGATTTCACGGATCATGCTGCTCATGCGCCGAGCCTTCCCATCCGCCGCGCAGCCAGCGCCAGCCCGCCCTGCGCCAGCACGATCCACAGCGCTAGCAGCGCCAGCGAGGGCAGCATCGCTGCCATCCGAGCCGATGCCGAGGGCGCGGCGAAATCAAACCGGGGCATGGTCTTCCAGAAGTCTGCGGAAATGCGCGTGCGCCGGTCGGCCAGCGGGTCCTTGCTGCGCGCGTTGTCATCGGCGCCGGACACCGCGGTGGCCTGAAGGCCGTTGAGCCTCTGAACCAGATCGAAGCGATAGGCTTCCGCCGCATTCATGAACGCCGTGTGGGTCGTCAGATCAGTGGCGGCGCCGACCATCGACGCGTTGCGCACCGACAGCGCGGGGCTCAATACGCCTGCCAAGGCCAGCCAGCCGGACTGGCGCGCGCGGATGGCATCGGCGCGCGCGGCATAGTCCTTGAACAATTGCGAGGTGATCCGCTCGCCCTCCTGAGCCAGGCGCCCGCGATAGTTGAACGGCAGGTCCTCGGTGCGGGTGACGCCATATTGCTTGAGCAGGTTCGCCTTGAACGCGGCGAAATGCGGATCGTTGGGGTTGTGGCTGTCGCCGATGCGGCGCAGGTCCGCGGCAATCGCAAGTTCGGTGTCGACCCGGCTGGGCAGCGGATCGGCAACGCCTGCCCAACCTGCCGCGGCGCGCGGCACCAGCACCACGATCAGCGCCCAGGCGGCGATCAGCGCGATCAACGCGCCCTGCGATGTTCGCGCAATCGCCGACAGCGCCACGATGCCCAGCACCCAGGCGGCGAGATACCCGGCATAAGCGAGCGCGATCACCAGCGCGACGGCGGCTTCATGCGGCTGGCGCAGCGCCGCCCAGCCCAAGGCCACCAGCGCGGGTGTCAGCGCGAGCAATGCGACCAGACCCAGCGCAAGCGCCTTGCCGCCGACGATGCTGCCTGCGCTTGCGCCATGCGCCGCCAGTGCGCGCAGGCTGCCGCGCTCGCGCTCGCGCGCGACGGTTGCAAAACCCAGGAAGATCAGCAGCAGCGGCGCCAATGTCTGCAGCACGAACGTCGGGGTCAGCTGGCCGAAGCGCAGCAGATCGGATGATTCACGCGCCGCGCCGAAGGTCGCGCTGTTCTGCCGGTGCCCTTCGAGAAACACCACCGTACCGGTGAAGGAATCCACGCCCGGATCCAACGCGGCGAGCGGCCCGACGGGGCGCAGCGCATAGGTGCCATAATGCACCATGCGGTGCGGGTGGCGGTCGGGCTGCGCCTCGAACTGCGCATCGGTTTCGGTCTGCGCCTGCGCGCGCGCCCGTGCGGCCTCGGTCATCTGCACCGCAGAGGTGACCGCCGCGATTGCGGACAGCAGCAGCAAGGTTACGACCCCGACCAGCGCTAGCCGTGACCGCAGCATCAGGCGCAGCTCGGCTGCGGCAATGATCAGGCTGCGGTTCATTTCACGCCCGCAAAGCCGTCGTGCAGCGTGTTGAGATCGAAGCGCGGAGCGGTGTCTTGCGCGCGCCATTCATTGGCTATCCGTCCGCCCGCGATCAGGCCGATGCGGTCGGCGGTATCGGCTGCGCCCAACAGGTCGTGCGTGACCATCAGGATCGAGACCCCGCGCGCCGACAGCGCTTCGAGCAGCGCGTGGAAATCCGCTGCGGCTGCCGGGTCCAGCCCCGATGTCGGTTCATCGAGCAGCAGCAGCGGTGTGTTGCGCAGCAAAGCGAGCGCGATTGCGGTCTTCTGCCGCATCCCTTTCGAGAAGCGCCCGGCGCGCTGGTCCCAGGCGGTGGCGGCCAGGCTGACGCTCTGAAACGCCTGCTCGATATCCGCGCGTGGCCTGGCGCAATCGGCAACTTTCAGGAAATACTCGACATTCTCGCGCGCGGTCAGGTGATCGTACAGCGCGACATTCTCGGGCAGATAGGCAACCGATGCGCGCACCGCATCCGGGCTGGAGCGCGGGTCCTGCCCGCAAACGGTGAGCGTTCCCGACAAGAACGGCAGAAAGCCCAGGATCGCAAACAGCGTGGTCGATTTGCCCGCGCCATTGCCACCTAGCAGCGCATAGATTTCCCCCGGTGCCAGCGACAGGCAAAGACCGTCGACGATGCGCCGGTCCCCGCGTTCGACAACCAGATCGGCGATGGCCAGGGTGCAATCGGTCACCTTAATCCCTTCTCAAAAAGACACGCGTACGGCCACCGATGCGGCGCGCGGGCTTCCCGGCTGGACCCACAATTGGGCAAAGCTGTTGGTGTAGTAAGTGGTATTGAACAGGTTGGTGACATTGGCAATTACCTCGAGATTTTCCTGCAGCTTCCAGCTCGCAAACACCCGCGTCAGCACATAATCGGGCAGCTCGAAGGTGGTGGCGGTCTCGCCCAGCCGCTTGCCGACATACTGCACGCCTCCGCCAACGTTCAGCCGGGTGGTGCCGATGTCGAACCCGCGCGACAGCTGGATGTTGGCGCTGTGGCGGGGAATGTTGATCAGCCGGTCGCCCGAGCGGATCGCCAG
Source organism: Blastomonas sp. RAC04 (assembly GCF_001713435.1). Taxonomy (NCBI): domain Bacteria; kingdom Pseudomonadati; phylum Pseudomonadota; class Alphaproteobacteria; order Sphingomonadales; family Blastomonadaceae; genus Blastomonas; species Blastomonas sp. RAC04. The sequence goes on along the minus strand of NZ_CP016460.1, from coordinate 2,081,729 downwards.
GCCGAAGTTGAGATCGGTGACGTTGGCGCGCGCCTCGGCATCGACATAGGCATAGGACAGCCACAGATCGATATCGCCGGGAAGCTTGCCCGCAATGTCCACCTCAAGCCCGCGGCTGCGCGCCTTGCCGATGGGCAGCGAGAACCCCGGATTGCCCGGGTCTGCCGCCAGCACGTTGGACTTGGACAGGGTGAACAGCGACACCGTGCCTTCCAGCGTGCCGTCCAGCAGCCCGAATTTCGCGCCGACTTCGGCCGATTTCGATGTCTCCGGGTCGAACAATGTGCCCGCCGCTGTCGCGCCCAGATTGGCGCGGAAGCCCTCGCCATAAGCGGCGTAGAGCGACACCGCATCCGATGGGGTGAAGACGATGCCGGCCTGCGGACTGAACCGGTTGTAGCTGCGGCTGGCGGCGACATTGTTGGCGCGGTTCAATGTCTCCACCGTGATGTCGTCGAAACGTCCGCCAATGCGGACCTGCAGCGTATCCGTCAGCGTGATCTGGTCTTGGACATAGGCGCCGACCGCGCGCTGCTGGTCCAGCCGGTTGGTTTGCGGCCCGGGGTTGGGCAGCGGGAACCGTCCGTAAACAGGGTTGAAGATATCGATGTCGTTGCTGGCCTGCGCCGTGGTGGTCGCACCGATGACGGCAGGGCGGAAACGCAGGAACAGCTGCGAATTGTCGAACTCGTCATAATCCACCCCGATCAGCACCCGGTGGGACAGGCTGCCGGTGTCGAATTTGCCGGCCACTTCGCCGCGCAGTACGAAATGTTCGGCTTCATACAGGCGCGACCGGCGCTGGCGTGACAAGGATCGACCATCGCGGCCCAGTCGCTGGCGGCTGGCAACCAGCTCGGCCTCGGTGGAAAAGCCCTCCAGCCGGGTGTCTCGATACTGGCCGCCCAGCATGACGCTCCAGTCATCCGAGAATTCGTGGCGGAGCTGGACCTGATGGCCGGTCGCATCGGCGTCGACCGGTCCATCGCCCGGCTCGCCCAGAAAACGCGAGCGCGGAACTAGCCCCAGCACGCCGCGAATGGCGGGCACGCCGCGATCAAAATCGGCCTCCTGCCGCGACAGCTCGAGGTCATAGGTCAGGGAGGTGCGTTCGCCGAGCCTGAACAGCACCGAGGGCAGGAAGCCCAAGCGCTCGCTGCGCACGGTATCGCGGAAACTTCCGGCATTTTCGTAATACCCGATCAGCCGGATCGCAGCGACATCCCCGATCGCGATGTTGACGTCGCTGTCTGCTCGGCGGCGGTCGAAGCTGCCCGCCAGCGCGGTGATCTGGCCGCGGGTCTCGAAATCGGCGACTTTGGTGACGATGTTGACTGTGCCACCCGGCTCGCCGCGACCGAACAGCGCTGCGTTGGGGCCCTTGAGCACCTCGACCCGTTCGATTCCCGCCGCATCGCGGGTGCCGCCAAAGCCGCGCCCGCCGTTGAAGCCGTTGACCAGATATCCCGATGGAAGGTTCTCGTCGCCCGCAAACCCGCGCACCGCATAGGCATCCCAGAGCCCGCCGAAATTGTTCTGCCGTGCCACCGAGGCCGACAGGTCGAGCACATCCGCCAGCCGCAAAATCGCGTTCTGGTCGATGATCTCGGCGTCGATCTGGGTGATCGCCTGCGGCGTTTCGCGCAAGGCGAAGTCGCCGCGATAGGCCTGGCGCTGGCCGGTGACCACGATTGATCCGGCATCGTCCTCGGCCAGGGCCGGGGTCGTGATGGCTGCGGTGCCTGCCGCGATGGCAGACATGAAAGATATGACGCGATTGGCCATGATGTGCGATCCTGCTTGCAGAAGCGGCCCCCACTGATCGCCTCCGAGGCTCGCGTGATACAAAATATCATAACACGTGCAAGCAAAATTCGCCCGATGCACGTCTATGGCAGACGCAATGCGATGCCCCGCGAGGCTTTCAGGGGGTGTTTGCCTTGCGGGTGCGGAACAGCTCGCGGTCTTCCGGGCCGAAGCCGCGCCGCCAGATGATCCAGCCATAGACGCCGAGAATGGCGGGGATGCCGATCGCAAGCTCGGCCCATTCGGGCAGCTTGGTAAAGCCCCAGCCGACCAGCGATGCGACCGCCGCCGCCCATACCAGAGCCCAGCGCCAGCCATTGACCGGCGCGCCCAAAAGCTTGGAGAGCAGCCGCGCCTTGACGATCGAGGCAAAGCCCAGTGCCAGCGCGAGCGCTAGCGCGACGCTTGCCGCCTGAAACAGGGGGGGTAGGCCCATTGCCTGCGCGGTCAGGATCAGCGCGACGCTGAGCACCGCCTGCAGCGCCAGCATGGCCAGCGAGATCATCAGGTTGCGGTGCCGGGCGATGTAGATCAATGCGGCTTCGCTCACCGCTGCGGTGGCGGCGACGACCTCTGCCGCCAGCAGAAACGCCAGCGCCCCGGTGCCACCGACGAAATTGGGTCCGACTAGCCCCATCACGCCTTCTCCCGGAATCCCCAGCGCCAGCGCAACGCCGGTCTGCGCGGCGATGATCCAGAACCCCACCTGGCTGACCTGCCGCGCGATCTCGGTCAACTTGCCTTCCTGCAGGTTGCGCGTGATCACCGGGCCCAGGATCGGGTCGAAGCTGGTCTTGAGCTTCTGCGGCAGGCTGGCGACCTGTTGTGCGATATAATAGATGCCCACCACTGCGGGCGAAGCGAACAGCCCGAGCACGGCAAGGTCGAGCCGCCGGCTGCCCCACTCGATGGCGTCCGCGGCGGCCAGCGGTGAATTGCGCCGCGCCATCCGGGCCAGCTTCATCGGTTGGGGGCGCCAGCCCCAGGGCAGGCCATAGCTACGCAGCATCGGCCAGATCGAGGCGACGAACGCCGCGGCCATCGATGCGATATATGACAGGATCAGGCCGTCCTGCGGCGTCCAATAGAAGAAGATCCACGCGGTGATGCTGATCGTCCACGGCTCGATCACCGAGCGGGCGCGTACCGCAGAGGCAATGTCGAAGCGATAGGCCAGCGCCGCCAAAGCGATGTCGGATCCCGCCACGGCAAAGATGATCAGCGGCAGCAGCCGGTCGATTTCGCCTGCGGTGCTGTTGGGGAACATCAGTTCGGGAAACAGCATCAGCAGGATCACTGCAGCGGCCGAGGCGATGAAGCTGACCAGCAGCCCGTCTGCTACCACCTGCGCATGCGGCCGCGATGTGCGCGCCAGTTGCGCTGCGAGCCCGCGCTTGAGGCCCAGGGTGGCCAATTGCGCGGCGAATTCGACCACCAGAATGGCATAGGCAAACCGGCCCAGCGATTCTGCGCCGTACAGCCGCCCGGCGATGAACAGGAACGGCAGGCGGGCGGCGAGCCGCAGCAGAAAGCCGAGGAAATTGGTGCGCCCGCCCTTGGCCAACGCGGCGATGTCGCCATCGGCCTTGGCTGCGCGTTCGCCCTGTTCGGCACCGGACACAGCCTGTCCCGTCCCGGACACGGAATCCGGAAGCGATGGCTCGTGAGGCGGCGGTACTGATGTCAAAGTGGCGTTTCCAACCCCAAACCTGGTCATGCTCTAAAGCAGCTTTGATCCGCTTTGGCTAGCTTTGCGCTGACTGCGCCCAGCGGTGGGGTGCGCGCAAACGATGGACAGAAAAAATGCCATCCCGTGCAACCATCTGCAACGATGGTCGTAAATCCCGTCATGCGTCGTGCATGAAACAGGGTAGTGGAGCAAATTATGCGTAAACAGATTCTTACCGGCATCGCCAGCATCGGTCTCATCAGCCTGGCAGCTTGCCAGAGCGAACAGGCCGACCAGGTCGAAGATCAGGCAGAAGCCGAAGCTGATACGATCGAAGACATGGCCGACCAGGCCCCGACCGAAGCGCAGGAAGACGCTCTCGATGCGCAGGCCGATGCCGTTGAAGATGCTGGCGAAGAACGCGCCAACCAGATCGACGACAATGGCGAAATCGCCCCGAGCGAAGTTCCGGGTGAAACCCCCAACCAGTAAACCTTCCCCTTCGAAGGTCGACGAACGGCGACAAACCGAAAGGTTTGTCGCCGTTTTTCATGCGCCAAGGGTCAGATCAGCCCTCTGGCCGCCCAGGGGTCGTGGCTGGTTGCAGGTGCGTCTTCGTCGTCAGCCAGCACCAGCAGCGCGGCGAACGCCTTGTTCTGCGACAGCCATACCGTGCCGGTGAGGTCGCGCAGCAGATGCGATCGCTCGAGAGCGTCCATAACCGGGCCCTTGACCTCCGACAGGTGCAACTTGACCCCGGCGTCGGCGAGACGATGATTGATTGCCTCGATGCTTTCCAGTGCCGATGCATCGATCGCATTGACCGCAGAGCACATCAGGATGAGGTGCCGCAGTTTCGGGTGTTCGGCCACCTGTTCGAGCACGAATTCCTCGAGCCAGCGCGCGTTGAGATAGGTCAGGCTTTCGTCGATGCGGATCGTGAGGATGCGCGGATCGGTGAGCACCTGGTGCCGCCTTACGTTGCGGAAGTGCTCGGTCTCCGGCACCCGCCCGACGATGGCGGCATGCGGGCGCGATGCCCGCCACAGGAACAGCGCCAGCGAGAGGCCCACGCCCGCAATCACGCCGGGCTCGACCCCTGCCAGCAACGTCACCAGCACCGTGGCGGCCATCGCGGCAAAATCGGGCTTGGAATAATGCCAGATATGCTGCGGCGTCTTGAAGTCGACGAGGCTGAGCACCGCAACGATAATCGTCGCGGCCAATGTCGCGATCGGCAGTGAGGCGAGGAACGGGGTCAGGAACAGCGCGGCGATGGCAATGCCGATCGCGGTGAACGCGCCTGCTGCAGGGGTCTCGGCACCTGCATCGAAGTTCACCACAGAGCGCGCGAACCCGCCGGTGACCGGATAGCCACCGGTGAATGCGGCGGCGACATTGGCCGCGCCCAGCCCGATCAGTTCCTGGTCGGGATTGATCCGCTGGCGCTTCTTGGCGGCCAGTGTCTGCGCGACCGAGACGCTTTCGACAAAGCCGATGACACTGAGCAGCAGCGCGGGAATTGCAAGGCGCTGCCAAAGTTCGGTATCGAACAGCGGCACGGTGAACGGCGGCAGGCTCTGCGGGATCTGGCCGACGACCTTGACGCCCTGCGCTTCGAGATCGAGCAGCACCACCGCGAGCGTCGACACCGCAACCGCAGCGATCGGTCCCGCCTTGGCGGTCAGGTCCGCGGTGCGGGATTTCAGCCCCAGCTTGACGAGCAGCGGCTTCAACCCCTTGCGCACCCAGAACAGGAACGCCGTGGAGACAACCCCGATGATCAGCGTGGGCAGGTTGGTGTTCGCAAGGTTGGCGATCAAAGTGCTGACCAGCTCGGGCATCGCCTCGCCGCTGGCCTTGATGCCCAGGATCGACTTGAGCTGGCTGGTGGCGATGATCAGTCCCGAGGCTGTGATGAAGCCGGAGACCACCGGGTGCGACAGCAGATTGGCCAGGAACCCCAGCCGCAGCACGCCCATGACGATCAGCATCGCGCCCGACAGGAAGGCGAGCACCAGGGCCGCCGCGATGAACTCAGCGCTTCCCGGCGGCGCGATGCTGCTCGCAGCGGTCAGCGTCATCAGCGAGATCACCGCCACGGGTCCCACCGCCAGCGCTCGGCTGGTGCCGAACAGCGCATAGGCAACGATCGGCAGAATCGAGGCATACAGGCCGATCTCGGGCGGAAGGCCTGCGAGCATCGCGTAAGCGAGGCTCTGCGGGATCAGCATGATGGTGACGATCGCGGCGGCAACCAGATCGTTGGTCAGGATCGTCCGGTTATAGCCCCGGCCCCAGTCGAGTACCGGCAGGTAGCGGGCAAAGGAGGAGGCCGGGCGCATCGATCAGTTGCCGATCATGTGCGGTTTGACCATCCATTCACGCCCTTTGAGCATCCCGTGCCAATAGACCGGCGGCAGGATGGTGTCCTTGAGCAGCCATGCCAGCCGCGAGGGCCTTGTGCCATCGATCAGCCACGTGGGGAAGCTTGGCAGCAACTTGCCGCCATAGCCGAACTCGGCGAGCACGATCTTGCCCGATTCCACGGTCAGCGGGCAGCTGCCATAGCCGTCATATTCGGCGACCGGAGGCTTGCCCTGCAAGGCGGCGAGCACATTGACCGCGACCACCGGCGCCTGCTTGCGCGCGGCGGCCATGGTCTTGGCGTTGGAGGCCGAGCACGCATCGCCCAGCGCGAAGACATTGGGATAATGAGTGTGGCGCAGCGTCGCCTCGTCGACATCGATGAACCCCGATGCGGCAGCCAGCGGGCTCGACCGCACGAAGTCGGGTGCGGTCTGCGGCGGCACGACATGGATCATGTCGAAATGCTCTTCCACCCGGGTCACCGCGTCGCCCCGCTTCTGTTCGAAGGTCGCAAACCTGCCGGGGCCATCGACCGCGACCAGCTTCGATTCGAAATTCAGATGCGCGTCGTAGCGCTGCACATACTCCATCAGCGCAGGAACATAGGCGGGAACACCGAACAGCACCGCGCCTGCGGTGTGGAACTGTACGTCGATGCTGGGCAGCACGCCCGATTTATCCCAGCGGGTGCAGGAGAGGTACATCGCCTTTTGCGGCGCGCCCGCGCACTTGATCGGCATCGGCGGCTGGGTGAACAGCGCACGGCCGCCGCGCAGCGCGTCGACGAGCTGGCGAGTATAGGGCGCAAGATCATAGCCGTAGTTCGAGGTCACGCCATGATGGCCGAGCGCATCGCGCAGCCCGGGGATCGCATCCCAGTCGAGCTTGATGCCGGGGCACGCGACCAGCACGCGATAGTGCACATCGCTACCGTCTGCCAGGATCACGCGGTTGTCCTGCGGCGCAAAGCCGCTAGCCGACGCGCGGATCCATTTGACGCCATCTGGCATCACCGAGGCCTGCGAGCGGCGTGTCACCTGCGCATCGAAGATGCCGCCGCCGACCATCGTCCAGCCGGGCTGGTAATAGTGCACCTCGGAGGGCTCGATGATCGCGATGTCGAGCCGGGAGTTGCGTTTGAGCAGGCTGGCGGCAGTCGCGATGCCCGCGCTGCCGCCGCCGACGATCACGACGTCGAAGGTTCTGGCTGCCGCAGGCACCAAGGGTGCGGGCGAGGTGGTCTGGGTGGTGATCGGCATGCTGCTCTCCCGTCCCGCACGCTGGCGGAGTGTCGTTATCGTATCGCGAACCTGTGCACCGCCATGCCCGCCAGCATTGCGGCGATGAACATCGCGGCGGGCGCAGGGGCGATGGCAAGGTCTGCGATGGCAGGGCCGGGGCACAGCCCGCCGATCCCCCAGCCCGCGCCGAAGATCAGCGCGCCGATCGCCAGCCTGGGGTCGATTTTGTTGGTGCCGGGCAGATCGAAGCGGCTGGCCGCGACCGGTGCGGCCATCCGCCGCTGGACCGCCCAAGCGATCGCCATCGGGATCATCGCCCCGCCCATCACAAAGGCGAGCGTCGGGTCCCAGGCGCCGAACAGATCAAGGAACGCCTGAACCCGCTGCGGATCGGCCATGCCCGAGACGGCCAGCCCCGCACCGAAGATCAGCCCTGCGGCCAGCGCGATTGCGGTCTGTTTCACAGCCATCCTCCCACGCGCAGCAGGGCGACGGTGGCAAAGCCGCTGGCCATGAACATCGCGGTCGCAAAGATCGATCGCGGCGACAGGCGCGACATGCCGCACACCCCATGACCGCTGGTGCAACCCGACCCCAGCCGGGTGCCGAAGCCGACCAGCAGTCCGCCGATCAGCAGCGGCCACGGGCTGGTGGGGAATGTTGTCTCCACGCCGCCCAGCATCGTGCTCACCAGCAGCGCGCCCAGGGGCAGGCCGATGATGAACGCGATCGCGATGCTGCGCGGTGCGCCGCCAGCCGAAATCCCCGTGGCGCGCGCGGCAAGCCCGCTGACGCCCGCGATCCGGCCCAGCGCCAGCAGCATGATCGCGGCGGACAGGCCGATCATCAGCCCGCCCGCAAGCCCCTGCAGCGGCATCGCATCGGGAAAGCCCGGAAGCATCATGCCCGTTCCGGTCACAGCGCGTTGAGCGGAATCTTGAGGTAGCGCACGCCGTTGTCTTCGGGCTCGGGCAGATGCCCTGCGCGCATGTTGACCTGCACCGAAGGCAAAATGAGCCGCGGCATGTCGAGTGTCGCATCGCGCGCTTCGCGCATCGCGACGAACCCATCCTCGGTGATGCCGTCATGCGCGTGGACATTGTGCGCGCGCTGCTCGGCCACGGTCGTCTCCCACACGAAATGGTCGCGGCCTTCGGGCAGATAGTCGTGGCACATGAACAGCCGGGTATCGGCGGGAAGCTCGAGAATCCGGCGCAGCGAGCGAAACAGCGTGCGCGCATCGCCGCCGGGAAAATCGCAGCGTGCGGTGCCGTAATCGGGCATGAACATGGTATCGCCGACGAACGCCGCATCGCCGATGACATAGGCGATGTCCGCGGGTGTATGGCCGGGAACATGCAGCACGGTCACGTCCAGATTGCCGATCTTGAAGTGATCGCCATCGTGGAACAGCGCATCGAAATCGCTGCCGTCGCGCTCGAATTCGGTGCCGGCGTTGAACAGCTTGCCAAAGACGTTCTGCACCAGCGTGATCGATGCGCCGATGGCGATCTTTCCTCCCAGTTTCTGCTGCAGATAGGGCGCGGCAGACAGATGGTCGGCATGCGCGTGCGTCTCGAGCATCCAGTCGATCGCAAGCTCCTTCTCTCCGACATAGGCGAGGATCGCGTCTGCCGAGGAGAAGGAGGTGCGACCCGAGGCGGGGTCATAGTCCAGCACGCTGTCTATCACTGCCCCGCGCAGGGACTCGGGATCGTGGACGACATAGGACACGGTGTTGGTGTCCTTGTCGAAAAAGGCCTTGATCACCGGCACGCCGGCCTGGGCGGCGGCAATCTGTGCGGTGGCGGTGGCGAGGGCGGAGTCGGACATGGGGAATCCTCTTCAAATTCATATTTACATGAAATATGTAAGTGAGTAATGTCGCATCGTCAAGCCAATTGATCCGGCCCCTGCAAATGTGAGATGGCGAACGCATGACCCTGTCCCAGATTCCCGCTCGCGCGGTCCACATTGGCGATCTCGCGCCGGATTTCACTGCCCGAACGACCCAGGGTGAAAGGGCGCTGCGCGATTATCGCGGCCAGTGGCTGCTGTTCTTTTCGCACCCGGCGGATTTCACACCGGTCTGCACCACGGAATTCATCGGCATCGAGCGCGCGGCGGACCAGTTCAGGGCCATGAACTGCGCGCTGCTGGGGCTGTCGGTCGACAGCCTCTATGCGCACCACGCCTGGCTGCGCGCGATCCAGCAAAGCTTCGGTGTCGCGATCAGCTTTCCCGTGGTCGAAGATCCTTCGATGGCGATCGGCCGGGCTTATGGCATGATCGATGATACCGCCCAGAGCAGCGCGGCGATGCGGTGCAGCTATGTGATCGATCCCGAAGGGGTGGTCCGCGCGATCACGGTGTACCCGCACAATGTCGGCCGATCGGTGGCAGAGATGCTGCGGCTGGTGGCCGCCCTGCAGCGCGCCGACGATGGCATTGTGATGACTCCCGAAGGCTGGCGTCCGGGCGATGACTTGCTGCATGCGCCCGACCCTGAAGCGATGCCCGATGGCAGCGCCGCCGACTGGTTCTGCCGCACGGTGCCGGCATCATGACCGCGATCTACCAGAGCCGCGCGCGGGCCGAGGCGATGACCGAGAAGTTGCGCGCCTATGCCCAGCCGCAGCGGCTGATGATCCTGTCGTGCCTGCTCGAAGGCGAGAAGACCGTGGGCCAGATAGATGCGGCTACCGGCATCGGCCAGCCCGCGCTCAGCCAGCAGCTTGCCGAATTGCGCCGCACCGAACTGGTCCGCACCCGCCGCGAGGCCAAGCAGGTCCATTATTCGCTCGCGGACGAAACGGTCGGGCTGTGCGTGCGGACAATGGAGGCGATGATGGGCGGGCATGACGATCCGTCGGCGGCGCTGCACCGGGCGTTGAATGCACCGGTCCTATCGGAGTCTGCTGCCGCAGACGCCGGAGCGCGCGTCCCGCACGGCGCGGCAGGCTTTGCGCGGATCGGCTGACCACCTCCGGGCAGAGGCAGGGTCATAGAGAAGGCCGATAGTTTTTCTATCTTGGCAACTGAATTGGTAGAGAATAACCCTGTGGCTGCGGGCCATGCTGCATGCAGCCGGTCCGCACCAGACGTTACAGGAGTTTTGCCTCATGCCTCCTTCCAGTCCCACAGGCGCCGCCGAGCCGGTTCGATCCCCGATCCCGCTTTCGGCCATTGCCGACACCATTTCCAGGCTGCGGTTCGGCGCGGTCACCCTGACCGTCCATGACGGCAGGCTCGTCCAGATGGATGTCACCGAACGCCAGCGTTTCTCCTGAACCTGCGGCCCTCATGCCATGAAAGGGACCGCATGTGCCGGACCTTGGAATACTGAATCCCGCCGATATCTGGCCTTTCATCCTGGCGGGTTTTGCCGCGCAGATGGTGGATGGTGCATTGGGAATGGCGTTCGGCGTCATCTCCAGCACGCTGCTGGTCTCGGTGCTGGGAGTGCCGCCTGCGCAAGCCTCGGCAGGCGTGCATCTGGCCGAGGTGTTCACCACCGGCGCGTCGGGGCTCAGCCACGCCTGGCACCGCAACATCGATTGGTCGCTGTTTGCCAGGCTGGTGGTGCCCGGTGTCATCGGCGGGGTGCTGGGGGCTTATGTGCTGTCGAATATCAATGCGGGCCTCGCCCGGCCGCTGGTGATGGCGTATCTCGCGATCATCGGCGCGATGCTGCTCTATCGCGCCTGGCGCTTTCCTCCGCACAAGTTCGACGACCCCAGAGTCGTCGCGCCGCTGGGGCTGGCGGGCGGATTCCTCGATGCGGCAGGCGGCGGCGGCTGGGGGCCGGTGGTCACGTCCAACCTGCTGATCCAGGGCAGCGAACCGCGCAAGACCATCGGCACGGTGAGCGCGTCCGAGTTCTTCCTCACCGTCTCGATCTCGCTGACCTTCATCCTGACCCTGGGCTTCGAGGCGTTCACCAAGGCAACCATCGGCCTGCTGATCGGCGGCGTGCTTGCCGCCCCGTTCGGCGCGATCCTCGCAAAGAACGTGCGCCCGCGCATCCTGCTCTTCATGGTCGGCGCCGTACTGACGCTGACCAGCGCGTTCAGCATCTGGAAGGCGCTGGTGTAAAGGGCAGGGGGGGCCTTGTGCCGACGCGGCAAGCAGATCGAAGCGTCAGCCCCGCCGGAACGCGGCAAGTTTCATCGGTTCGCCGCTGATGACTGCCTCGCCCGTGGTGATCAACTCGGCTCCACCCGGAGCCGGCGGAACGGTATCACCGATCATCGGCAGCAGAACGAGCGAATCGATGGCCGGTGGCTCGTCCCCCAGTGTCGCCAGCGTGTAATTGTCGATCACCTCCAATGCGGTCAGCGCACCCCACCATTGCTCGTCGTTGCGCATGGCAAGCTCGACCTGGCCGAGCGAGTGGCGCGAATGATATTTGAGATCTGTTGCCATGGTTCCATCTCCTGTCGTCAAGGTATGCGCAGCTGCGATTTCACGTTGGCGACCTTCGCGGCCCGATCTGCCGTCTTGCAGTAGTCGCTGTTGAGTTTTGCTCCGATCTGATCGCGCAATTCGATTTCGGACAGGCCGTCAGGCAGGTTGAATTGAGCGGCGAGCAGGTCGCGATTGTCGGTCGCGATCGCTGGATCGCTATTTCGCGTCGCGACGAGGATGGCGCGCAACTCCCGGGTCGATGCCTGCACGTCCTCGACGACGTCGCATCCGGAGGTCGCCTTGTCGAGGCGCAGTTCGGCATCGTTCTTGTTGGTCACGGCCTGCCTGGTGATCTTGGAAATCGCCAGCGCGAATGAACCTGCGCGCTGCAAGGCTGCGATGTCTCCGATCGCCAGAGGCAACGGATAGCTTTCCACGTCGCGCTGCATCGCCTGAACGAGCACCAGCCGCCGCTTTGCGCGCTCCTCTTCCATCGCCGCGAACATCGCAGGCAGCGACTGGTTGAAGAACAGGTTCTTGTCGAAGCTGCTGCGGGCGCCAGTGAACGCAGCAATGGCAGCGGCAAGCGGTCCGACCTCGTCCGCCTCTGCCACAGACGCAACTCCGGTCAGTCCCAGAAGCGCCAGGTCGAAGCCTATCGCACTGGTGCGACTTTCGGGATCTGCGCTGGTCTGGAAGTCGGCATATTGGGCATCGATGGCATTCATGTAGAGCGTGATGACCAGATCGCGATATTGACGCTGGGTGAGTCCACCGCGATCGCGAGCGTCGGCGCTGTGATAGGCTGCGATCGCATCTGGCCAGCTATAAGGTTTGAGACTGGCGAGAATGTCCTGCGTGGAGACAACCGGCTGTTGCGCCGAACGCAGGCTGGTGCACCCCGTCACCAGCATCGCGCCCAAGGCGCACGCGAATAAAGCTGTCTTGCCCCGTGTCATCGCATCTGCCCCCGCTGTCTGGATACGTCCAGTTGCAGCAGAGGATAGACGATAGGGCCACGCAGCAAAATTAAACTACATTAACCTTGCAGATTTGTGATGTCCCAGCCGAGCAGGGATAGCCGAATTACTATATTGACAGGGCAAAGTGCCACCAAGGCTCAGAATGAAACCTTCGGCGCGTTGCCCAGTGTCGCCCGCTCGTCATTACCCAGCTCCCAGAAGTTCTGCGGCTTGAAGCCCAGAACGCCTGCGAACAGCACCGCCGGGAAGGATTCGATCCCCGCGTTATAATCCGCACTGGCGGCATTATAGGCGCGGCGCGCGGCGGCGAGCTTGTCCTCGACATCGGCGAGCTCGTGCTGAAGCGTCTGGAAATTGGTGTTTGCCTTGAGGTCGGGATACGCTTCGGCCAGCGCGAACAGGTTCTTGAGCGCGCCGCCCAGCGCCATCTCGGCGCCTTGTGCCTCGCTCGGGCCGCGCGCTGCCAGCGCATTGCCGCGCGCAGCGATCACCGCCTCGAGCGCGCTCTTTTCATGCGCGGCATAGCCCTGCACGGTATTCACCAGATTGGGGATCAGGTCGTGCCGCTGGCGCAGCCCCGCATCGATATCAGCCCAGCCCTGGCGGCAATTGGCGCGCAGCGCGACCAGCCGGTTGTAGATCAGCACAACCGCCAGCAACAGCACGACGACGACACCAGCTATGATCCATTCCATAGACAATCCCCCATTGCGAGCCCTAGAGCTATCATGCGCGCGCGCCGGGGGGAATGCCGATGATCACAGTGCCCGATGTCGATACGTTGATGGCAGGTGACCTGGGAACGTGGCTCGCCGGGCAGGATCAGGCACGCAAGGATGCCAAGAGCCGGGCAGCGAAATGGTGGATCGCAGGGGCCGTCATCGGCCTGCCGTTCCTGCTGGGGCTGGCGATCGAAGGCTTTCTGGGTCAGCTGTTCGCGCTTGTAGGCATGGCGATCATGGCGATCTGCGCCGGCAAGGGGGCGATGATCCGCCAGGCGGTGGTCACTAGCCTCAAGACACAGATGAACACCACACTGGCCCGCACGCTGGGCATTTCCTATTCCGCCGCAGCTTCGTTTGGAGAGGAATTCGAGCTCGCCTGCAGGTTCGATCTGCTGCCATCCTATACCCGCAAGACCTGCCAGGATCTGTGGCAAGGCGATCTGGGGGGCACGCGTTTCAACCTTTACGAGGCCACGCTGATCGAGCGGCGCGGGTCGGGCAAGAATGCGCGCGATGTCACCGTGTTCAGCGGCGTCATCCTGAAGATGCATTTCGCGCGCGACTTTCACGGTGCCACCCTGATCGAGCGGCAGCGGATGAGGCTCGCCCTGTTCGGCGACAGCCAGACCAAGGACGGCATCAGGCTGGAACGGGTAAAGATGGTCGACCCGCGCTTCGAAAAGGCGTTCGATGTTTATGGCAGCGATGCGGTGGAAGCGCGGTATCTGGTGCACCCGGCTTATTGCGAACGCCTGATCGCGCTTGAGGAAAAGTTCGAGGGCAAGAAGCTCAAGGCGCTGTTTCACAAGGGCGATGTCATCGTGACGATGGAAAGCGACGATCTGTTCGAAAGCGGCTCGCTCGATCCGCGCCGCGATCGCGAACTGCTGGCGCGCACGATCGAGCAGTTCCGCGCCATGGCGGACATGATCACGAGCCTGAACGAGCGGCCGAGAGGCTGATCAGATCGCCATGATGGCAGCGGCGATCCAGCGGTCTTCGGATCGCAGGATGCCCCAGGCGCGCGCGGCGGCGCGGCTGTCCATCGCCTCCACGCCGATGCCGCGTTCTTCCATCGCGCGGATGAAGGCGCGGGGAGGGTGGGCGAGCGCCGGGCCGGTCCCCAGCAGCATGAATTCGGGCGGCGGGTCCATCGCCAGCACCTGGTCCATCGCCGCGATGCCGAGCGCGTCGATCGCTGGCGCATCCCAAGGCATCGCCGAGACGGGGGTCAGCACCAGGCTAGATTCGACCCGGCGCGGGCCCAGATTGTCGCCGTCGAGCTTGAAGCCGTGCGCGGTGAAGCCCGTGATCACCGGGCCGGACGCGCGCGGGTCCTGGTTGAATTCAGCCATGGTAAGCGCTGCCGATCAGGGCTGGGCGCCCCCGACGCCCTCTTTCAGCTTGGCTGCGGCCTTGTCGGCATCAGTCATCTGAGGGATGAAGCTGTGCGCGCCCACGCCCAGCCACACCAGGATCGGGTTGGCCATGTACACCGACGAATAGGCGCCGACGAACAGCCCCAGGGTCATCGCGGCGGTAAAGCCGAAGATCACGCCCGGGCCAATCAGCAGCAGCACGAGCAAAGCGACCAGCATGGTCAGCGATGTCATCACGGTGCGGGCCAGCGTCTCGTTGGTCGACAGGTCGAGCAGCGCGATCATGTCCATCTTGCGGTACTTGCGCAGGTTCTCGCGCACGCGGTCGAACACCACGATCGTATCGTTGAGCGAATAGCCGATGATGGTCAGCAGCGCGGCGACGATGTTGAGGTTGAACTCGAGCTGGGTCAGCGCGAAGAAGCCGAAGGTCAGCACCACGTCGTGGAACAGCGCGAACAGCGCGGCGAGCCCGAACTGCCATTCGAACCGGAACCAGATGTAGACTGCAATCGCGAGCATCGCGAACACCAGCGAATATACGCCGGTCGTCAGGAGCTCTTCGGACACCTTGCCCGATACGGAATCCACCCCGTCGATGCGCGCGCCCTGCGCTGCATATTCCTTGGTGATCATCTGCGTCACGCGGCTGGTGACGGCATTGACCTCGTCGACATTGTCGCCGGCGAGCCGCATGCGGACCGAAACCTGGTTGGGCTGGCCGAAGCGCTGGATCGTCGATTCGCCGAGGTTGAGCGCCTCGATGTCTTCGCGCAGATCGGACACGGGGGCTTCGGCCACCTTGTCGAAGGTCACCTGGATCATCTGGCCGCCGACGAAATCGACGCCCAGATTGAGGCCGCGCACCCCGACCAGCACGAGCGATGCGATGATCGACAGCAGGCTGATCGTCATCGCCAGCTTGCGCCAGCGCAGGAAGCGGATGTTGGTATCGTCGGGAACGAGCTTGAGGAGCTTCATGGGGTCAAGCCTTCCTTAAATGACCAGCTCGCGCGGACGCGCGCGCTTGAGCCAGATGGCGACGAACATGCGGGTGACGTACACCGCAGTCCACACCGATGTGAGGATGCCGATCATCAGCACCACGGCAAAGCCGCGCACCGGGCCGGAGCCGAACAGGAACAAAAGCACGGCGGCAATCACGTTGGTGATGTTGGCGTCGAAAATCGCGCGCGAGGCTTCGGTATAGCCGACCTCGATAGCCTGGACGATACGCCGGCCCGCCTTTCGCTCTTCTCGAATGCGTTCGTTGATGAGCACGTTGGCGTCGACCGCCGCGCCGATAGTGAGCACGAAGCCCGCGATCCCCGGCAGCGTGAGTGTCGCGTTCATCAGCGCCATGATTCCCAGGATCAGGAAAATGTTCAGGATCAGCGCGATGTTGGCATAGAGGCCGAAGCGGCCATAGGTCGCCGCCATCAGCACCAGCACCGCGATCGTCGCGATGCCGCCTGCGAGCAGGCCGAGCTGCACCGATTCGGTGCCGAGATCAGGACCGACCGAGCGCTCCTCGACCACCTTGAGTTCGACCGGCAGTGCGCCCGAGCGCAGCGCGATCGCCAGCTGGTTGGCACTTTCGGTGGTGAAGCTGCCGGAGATCTGGGCGGAGCCGCCCAGGATCGGTTCGTTGATGTTGGGAGCGGACAGCACTTCGCCGTCTAGGATGATCGCGAAAGGCTTGTTGACGTTTTCCTGCGTCAGCCGAGCAAAGCGCGATCCACCCTCGCGGTCGAAGGTGATCGACACGACGGGTTCGTTGGTCTGCTGGTCGAAGCTCGCCTGCGCGTTGGTCAGCTTGTCGCCACGGATACCGCCCAGACGGCGCACCGCGATCGGCGTGCCGCCGGCCGGGTTGCTGGGGTAGGGGACGACCTCGCTGCCCACCGGGGCGCGGCCTGCGGCGATGTCTTCGGGGCTGGCGTTCTGGTCGACCAACTTGAATTCGAGCTCGGCGGTCTGGCCGAGCAGTTCCTTGAGCGCTTCGGGATCTTCGAGGCCCGGTACCTGGACGACGATGCGGTTGTCGCCCTGGCGGATGATGGTCGGCTCGCGCGTGCCCAGTTCGTCGATGCGCTTGCGCACCACTTCGGTCGCGGTTTCCATCGCCTGGTCGAGCGCCTCGGTCAGGCCCGCTTCGGTCGGGGTCAGCACGATGCGGCTGGTGTCGCGCACCTCAATGTCCCAGTCGCGCTGGCCGGTCAGGCCCGCACCCGTGGTCATCGGCAGGATTGCCTCGCGCGCGGCATCGACCTGCGATACGTCGCGCACCAGGAACGAAAGCTTGCCGCCTTCACGCGAGATATCGCCGATGCCGATCCGCGGCTTGGCGGCGCGCATGGCGGTGCGCACGGTCTCTTCCATGTTCTCCAGACGCTGCGCCGCGACATCCTTGGGGTCGCCCTCCAGCAGGATGTGGCTGCCACCCTGAAGGTCGAGCCCCAGATTGATCTTTTCCTGCGGAAGGAACGATGGATAATAAGGCGAGATGCTGGCAGGCAGCAGGCTGGGGATCGCCAGCAGCACGCCCAAAGCGAGCATCAGGCTGATCGAGATCGTTTTCCAGCGCGGAAAATCAAGCATTCTCAAGGCTTCCTTGGCAGTGCCGCGTCATGCGTCGCACAGGGGCGGGCAAGGCGGACGCGAACCGGATGTGCGCGCCATATATTCATGTGGCTCAGTTGCGGCAAGGCGATAGGTCAATCGTTGGCGGGCGCACCGCCGGGCTGGACGACATCGCTCAGCGTTGCCTTGACCGCGCGCACCTTGGCACCGCCCAGATCCAGCTCGACATAGATGTCGTCGACCTTGGTCACCTTGCCGACCAGACCGCCGCCGGTAACGACCTGATCGCCACGCTTGACCGCATCGATCTTGGCCTTGTGCGCCTTCATCTGCCGCTGTTGCGGCCGGATGATCAGGAAATAGAAGATCAGCAGCAGCGGCACGAACATCAAAAGCTGAGTCCAGGCCGGAGCCCCACCGGGAGCAGCCGCAGCCAATGCAAGCAAAAGTGTCGAGTCCATGTCGATAAATTCCGAATGTCTGAAAAAAGCACAGGAGAGCGACGCGGCATAAAAACCCGGTCGCGGCGATGGGCGCGCCTATCATCATCGGCCGCTTATGGCAATTGGCGATGACCTGTGCGTTGCGGGCGAACGACGGGCTTGCCATTCGTGTCGCACCGCCATATAGGCGCGCTTCCCATCAGCCGCAGCGCGGCGATGGCACGGTCGGGACGTAGCGCAGCCTGGTAGCGCATCACACTGGGGGTGTGGGGGTCGGAGGTTCGAATCCTCTCGTCCCGACCAATTTTCTCACCGCGCCGATCAAGGCGATCGGGCGGCATTCAGCCAAACATCTCGGTATCGATCGTCCGCTGCATGGTTGCGCCATAGCGTGGGCCGGCGACGGTCTGCTGGTTGATCATCGCATCGATCCGCGCGGCGGCATCGGCGGGGATGGTCCAGTCGGTCCGCGCGAAATTCTCTTCCATGTGCGCGATCGATCCGGTGCCGGGAATGGCGACGATATGCTCGCCGCGCGACAGCACCCAGGCGAGAGACAGCTGCGCAGGCGTGACCCCGTGTTCGGCCGCCAGCGCGCAGAACTGATCGACCAGGGCGAGGTTCGCGGGCCAGTTCTCGTCGTTGAAGCGCGGCATTGCGCGGCGCAGATCGTTGTCTGCCAGCGCGGCAACATCGCGCACGCCCCCTGCCAGCACGCCGCGCGCCACCGGCGAGAAGCCGACGAAGGTCGTCCCCAGTTCGCGGCAGGCATCGAGCACGGCGATCTCGGGCTCGCGCGTCCACGGCGAATATTCGGTCTGCATCGCAGCGATCGGGTGGATCGCTGCCGCACGGCGCAGGGTGTCGGCCGACATCTCGGACAGGCCGATGCTGCCGATCTTGCCCTCTTTCACCAGCTCGGCCATCGCGCCAACCGATTCCTCGATCGGAATGCTGCGGTCGCGGCGGTGCATATAATAAAGGTCGACATGGTCGGTCTGCAGCCGGGTCAGCGATTCATCGATGCAGCGACGGATGCTTTGCGGGCTGCAGTCGATCCCGCGCTTCTCGCCCTCGATGACGATACCCATCTTGGTCGCAAGGAAGAACTCGCCGCGCCGTCCCTTCAGCGCCTCGCCGATCAGTGTTTCGTTATGGCCCAGACCATAGATGTTGGCGGTGTCGAGATGATCATAGCCGATATCCAGCGCCCGGTTGAGCAGGGCGATCGCCACGTCGCGCGAGGGCAGGGCGCCATAGCCCCAGCTCAGCGACATGCAGCCAAGGCCGATGGGGTTGACCGGTTTGCCGTTGATCGTGCGGGATGTCATGGACAGGCCTTTCTGAACCGGAAGTGGTGCGCTTCCGGCCGGTCGCACAGATGGTGTTTGTCGGTCAACTGCCCTGTCCGCAAGTGCCGGTCATTGAAGCCAGATTGCCCTGTGGGCGATTCGGCGTGCATGTCCCGGCAAGGCGCGCCGCGACGGGGGATCTGCCCGATGCTGCAACGGCGGCGGGTGGGTTTCGCCGCCAGACGGCACAGTGCGTCGTGGCGGGCGCAGCCTAGTGCAAGCCCTTGTCTTTGATCGGTTAAACTGGCGGTTTGCGAAACTCAAAACGCGGCGATCGCGCGAATTGATGCGGCGCTCTGTCGATGTATCAGCCCCGTCTGGTTCCAGAACAAGACGCTTGGCGTGTCAGTATTTTATCCTCTTTTCCGCGTTTCGTAACTCGGCTATATGCACGGTTCCCAAGGGTGCGGGGGATAGGGGTCGGGCCATGTGCGTGTCCTTCCTGCGCCAGTGCAAGAAATTTGTCTTGCCAGAGTCCCAAGGGTGTCGATACAACGCGGGCTCTTGTTTCCGCAACGAAGGGGAAAAGTACCATGAAGTCCATCATCAAGCTGAGCCCGGTTTTCGCCGCCGCTAGCGTTCTGGCTCTCGCAGCCTGCACTCCGGAAGAAGCCGCTGAAGCTCCTGCTGAAGAAACCACTGAAGCTCCTGCTGAAGAAGCCATGGAAGCTCCGGCCGCTGAAGGCGCCGAAGCTGGCATGGAAGCCGGAATGGAAGCTGGCGCTGAAGCTGGTGCCGAAGCCGGTGCCGCTGCTGGCGCAGAAGCTGCTCCGGCCGCTCCCGCCGCTCCTGCTGAATAAGCAGACGCGCAGCTTCGCCTGAAAAGGCAAAAGCTATAAAAGACGCCCGGCACCCTCATGGGGTTGCCGGGCGTTTTTGCGTTCGGACCCGTCTGCCGGGCATTTACTAACGATTAGGGTGTTGCCGTTAAGACTTAACATCGCGTAGCCACATTCCGGCCCCTGCCGGACGTGGACCACGCGAGGGTTTCGCTTCAGCGGGGGCAGGTTATGACGGCGACAATGGGCAAGCAGATCGGGGTGGGCCAGGCGGCCACCGACCGCCGCTACGCCATTCGCATCAATGTGCAGATCGACGCCGACCTGCTCGAGCAGGGGCGTCGCCGCTGCGGTGTCACGCTCACCAACCTTTCGATCACCGGATGCCGGTTCGAATCCGACTATCTGCTTCGGCTGCCCGCGCCGATCACGCTGCTGATCGATGGCGTCGATCCGATCGTCGGCGAAGTGGTGTGGGCCGAAGGCAAGCTGGTCGGGTGCCATTTTGCCGAGGCGCTGAGCCCGACGATCTGCAACCGCATCATCCGCACGCTGCGCGATCGCGCCAAACGGCCCTAGGCCGCCAGAATTCTCTCGAAATACCGGTGCAGCTCGTCCGCATTGCGGTCCCAGCTGAACCGCGCAACGCATGCGCGGACTGCGGCCGGGTCCGGACGCGCAGCAAGCACGCGGCCGATGGCATCGGCCAGCGCGGCAGGGTGAGCGTCTGCGATCAGCCCGGCGACCGGATCGGTGAGCAGCTCTGCCGCGCCGCCGGCGTCGCAGATCACGATGGGCGTCCCGCAGGCGAGCGATTCGACCCAGGCATTGGCGAGGCCCTCGGACTTTGACGGCAGCACCATCACATCGGCCGCCGCGATCCAGCGGGGCAGGTCGTCATGCGGAAGCGACCCTGCGAAGGTCACGCGGCTGTCGACCCCCAGCCGCACGGCAAGCGCGCGGAACTCCGCCTCCGCCTCGCCCGCGCCAGCCAGAACCAGCTTCGCATCGGGCATGAGCGGCAGCGCTTCGATGATCAGGTTCTGGCGTTTGCGCGGAATCAGGGCACCCACCGAAATCAGCATCGGGCCAGTGATGCCCAGCTGTTGGCGCAAAGCGCTTCCGTCCTGGGGCGCAAAGCGCTGTTGGTCGCAGCCGGTATAGTGCACCATGATGCGATCGGCGGGCATGCCCAGCGCGACCATGTCCGCCTTCAGCGCCGCCGATACCGTAAGCAGACCATTGGCATCGCGCCCTGCCTGCACCACTGCCTCTCGCGTTCTGGCAGCGTTGCCCCAATGGTGAATGTCGGCACCGCGTGCCTTGACCGAATAGGGCAGGCCCAATTCCTGCGCGATGATGCGCGCGGCGGGGCCATCGGGATAGAAGAATTCGGCATCGATCAGATCGAACGGCTGTTCGCGGTGTAGCCTGCGCAACAAGGGCAGAACCGCGCGGGCGAGCAGCTGCGGCTGCCAGTGGCTGCCGATTCCTGGCACATGCATAAAGCGGGGGCGATGGACATCCAGCCCGTGCCAGCTTTCGTGCGCGGGCAGCGCGGCGATCGCGCGGTAGCGCGAATGGCGCGACAGCGGCCAGGGCGGCACCGCCTGTGGACTGATCACCGTGACCTCGACGCCGGCGCGTGCCGCCAGCGCCGCGGTCTGGCGCTCGACGAAGATCCCGAAATTGGGGCGGGCCGCATTGGGAAACAGCGTGGCGAGGGTGAGGATGCGCATATCGCCGTTGCTTCTACAGCGCGCGGATTAACGTTTCTGCCACGGCCAGCCACGGCGGATTGCTCACCACCTGCTGGCGGGAGCCTGCGCCCGGCGGCAGAATCTGGATACGCTCGCCATCGCGCGCGATCAGCCGGCCGAAGACGAAGCGACCGGCGGGGCGGGGCACCAATACGTCGCGGTTGAGCGCCGAGCCGATACCGTCCGCACCGATCCGCCGCAGCCACAGCGTGTCGCCGCTGCGATACTCGCCCAGGCTGCCGATCACCCGCATCGCCACCATCTGGTCGTTCGGGATCGGCGGAACGGCGGTTTCCGGGCGGCTGAGCGCATGCGCGCCATCGGCTCCGAGCAGCGCGACGACCGCCAGCTCGGCGGTGGTTTCGGTGCTCACCAGCGCGCTGCTGTCGACCTCGAGCGCTGCGGCGATGCGGTTGAGCCAGTCGAGCGACAGGGTGCGTGTCCCGGTCTCCAGCCGCCCGATGGTCTGCGCGGTGGTCGGCGGATCGCAGCGCCGGGCGACATCGTCCAGCGTCATGCGGCGGGCGCGTCGGACATCGCGGATACGGTTGATCATGGAGCATCCTCTCGAACCGGATTGGAAAACAACTTTCCTACAATCCAACCGCCATGGCAAGACGATATCGGCATAAACGAACCGATATGGATGGTGGTGATGGCAAAGGCGGAAGGGTTTGGTGCTGTCCGGCAGGTGGCCGGGCGGTTGTTGACGGAGCGCGCGATCGAGGGCGAGACGGTGGCGCGCGCAAACCGAAGCGCGCGGCCTGCGCGATCGGTGACGGTGAACCTGGCTGAATCGCCGCTGGGCTGGCTGCTCGCGCGCGGGCTGATCGACGAGCGGCAGTTCGAGGCAGGCGAGAAACTGCGCGCCGATTGGGAGCGGGCGAATCTGGCCCCGTCTATCACCATGCGCTGGGATGCCGCACCGCGATCCGGCGGCTATCGCGGCAGCGACGACCATCTTGAGCCGACCGAACGCCAGGCGGCGGCGCGCCAGCGTTTCGATGCGGCAATCACCGCGCTGGGCCGCGACCTGAATGACATCGCCTGGCGGGTGATCTGCTCGGGCGAGGCGATGCCGGTGGCCGAAAAGGCGCTGGGCTGGCCGGTGCGCTCCGGCCGCCTGGTGCTGCGCATGGCGCTCGACCGGCTGGCGGATTTTTACAGGCTGCCTTGAGAGACTAGCTCAGTCCCCTGCCTTCGCAGGGGACCGGGTAGGGACCGGATCGACAGTCGGTGGCGTTACCCCATCGCCTCGACCTGCTCGGCCAGATCCAGCCAGCGCATTTCGGCGGCGTCCTTCTCTTCGCGGGCCTTCTCGATCGCCTTGGTCAGCGCGGCGAACTTGGCGGGATCGCGGGTATACAACTCCGGGTCGGAGAGCGCGGCCTCATCGCGCGCGATGGCCGCCTCGATGGCCTCGATCCTTTCGGGCAGAGTGTCGTAATCGCGCTGGTCCTTGTAGCTCAATTTGACCTTCTGCGAGACCGGCTTGGGGATCGCGGCAGCTGCCGCGGCGGCGGCCTCGGCCTTGCTGCGGTTCGACTTGACCCAGTCGGCGGTGCGCTGCTTGCGCTTGGCTTCCCAGTCGGCATAGCCGCCCGCAACGACATCGACCACGCCCGAGCCGTCAAGCCCGAGCGTCACGGTGACGGTGCGGTCTAGAAAGTCGCGGTCATGGCTGACGATCAGCACCGTGCCGTCATAATCGGCGATGACCTCCTGCAGCAGGTCGAGCGTTTCGAGATCGAGATCGTTGGTCGGCTCATCGAGCACCAGCAGGTTGGAGGCGCGGGCGAACTCGCGCGCCAGTAGCAGCCGCGAGCGTTCGCCGCCCGACAAGGTGCCGACGCGCGCCTCGACCAGTCCGGGGTCGAACAGGAACTCCTTGAGATAGCCCTGGATGTGCTTGCGCACCCCGCGCACGTCGATCCAGTCTCCGCCCTCGGCGAGCACGTCGCGCACGCGCTTTTCGGGCGACATCAGCCTGCGCTGCTGGTCGATGATCACGCCGTCCAATGTCTTGGCGAGGGTGATCGTGCCGCTGTCGGGCGCGAGCTCGCCGGTGAGCAGGCGAATCAATGTGGTCTTGCCCGCGCCGTTCGCGCCGACGATGCCGATGCGGTCGCCACGCTGCACCCTGAGCGAAAAGTCCTTGATGATCGTGCGCGCGCCTTCACCTTCGCCGAACGTCTTGAACACCCGGTCGGCGACGATCACCGACTTGGTCTTGCTGTCGTCGCTCACGGCTTTCAGCTTGGCGGTGCCCTGCGGCCCCAGCATCGCGGCGCGGGCTGCGCGCATTTCCCAAAGCTTGGCGAGCCGCCCCTGGTTGCGCTTGCGCCTGGCGGTGACCCCGCGCTCGAGCCAGTGCGCCTCGATCTTGAGCTTGGCGTCCATCTTGTCGGCGGCGCGGGCCTCCTCGGCATAAACCTGCTCCATCCACGCCTCGTATCCGCCAAAGCCGATCTCCTGGCGTCGCAGATTGCCGCGATCGAGCCACAGGGTTTGCTTCGTTAGCCGTTCTAGGAATGTGCGGTCATGGCTGATGACCACGAACGCGCCGTTGAAGCGCCCGAGCCAGCTTTCCAGCCAGTCGATCGCGGCAAGGTCGAGATGGTTGGTCGGCTCGTCGAGCAGCAGCACATCGGGCTCGCTTGCGAGCGCGCGGCAGATCGCGGCGCGCCTGCGCTCGCCACCGCTGGCGGTCGCTGCCTCGCGCGACAGATCGATACCGATCTGGTCGGCGATCGCGGCGACCTCGTGCGCGGGCGGGGCATCTTCTCCGGCAAGTGCCCAGTCGTTCAGCGTGGCGAACCCCTTGAAGTCGGGGTCCTGCGCCAGCATCACGCAGCGGATTCCCGGCTGGATGGTGCGCCGTCCGCGGTCCGCCTCGATATCGCCCGCGATCAGCCGCAGCATCGTGGTCTTGCCTGCACCGTTGCGCCCGATCAGCGCCAGCCGGTCGCGCGGGCCGACATGCAGGTTGATATCGCGGAACAGCCAGCCGGTGCCCTGGATCAGGCCAAGGTCTTCATAGGATAGGACAGGGGGTGTGGACATGCGCAGGCACTTAGGCGCGAGCGCTGCGCGGCGCAATCCCCGGCCATTCTGCAACATCCGTCTTGACCCGCCGCCCGCGCTCATCGCAAGACGGAACAAATACGCCAGAAAGGGTCGGCCGTGCGGACAGTGTATCTCAATGGGGATTTCGTCGCGGAAGACGCGGCGCATGTTTCGATCTTCGATCGCGGGTTGCTGTTTGCCGATGCGGTATACGAGGTGTTCTCGGTGCTGGACGGGCGGATCATCGACCATGCAGCGCATATGGCCCGGCTGGAGCGGTCGCTCGCCGAGATGACCATCGCGCACGATGTGGCTGCGACCAACTGGGCAGGCGTTCTGGCAACGCTGATCGCGCGCAACGATCTGACCGAGGGGACGATCTATCTGCAGGTGAGCCGCGGGGCGGCGGACCGCGATTTCCTGTTCCCCGCGTCCGGCACTCCGCCCACGGTGTTCGCCTTCACCCAGGCCCGCGCCTTGGTCGACAATCCGATGGCGCAGCGCGGCATGCGGATCCTTACCCGGCCGGACCGGCGCTGGGGTCGGCGCGATATCAAGACGGTGCAGCTGCTCTATGCCAGCATGATGAAGATGGAGGCCAGGGCGGCGGGGGTGGATGACGTCTGGCTGGTGGAGGGCGATGTGATCACCGAAGGCACTTCGCAGAACGCATGCATCATCACCCGCAACGGCCATCTGGTCACGCGTGATCTGGGGCATCACATCCTTCCCGGTGTGACTCGCCTCAGCCTGATCGACATTGCGCGGCAAAGCGGGATAACGGTGGAAGAGCGGCCCTTCACCATCGCCGAGGCGCAGGGTGCGGCGGAGGCCTTTGTCACATCGGCGTCGCTGTTCGTGATGCCGGTGGTCGAGATCGATGGGCTCAGCATAGGCGATGGCCGCCCCGGCATGGAGACGATGGCGCTGCGCAAGGCGTACATCGATCATGCCCGCGGCACGGGATGACAGAGATGTTTACAAGGCTTGCGCGCGTCTGACGGATCCGTTCAGTCGATTGACACGTACGCAGGCGCATTGACACCCCTTCACCCGGCGGTTGCCGGAAAAACCGATGTCGTTCAATCTTCTGGAGACCCCGCTCATGATCAAGACCGTCGCTCGTGCCCTGCCGCTGGCCTTCCTTGCTGCCGCCGCAACCCCTGCGATTGCCGCTGTGGATGTCACCCCCAGCGCCGGCGCGCCCGTGGTCGAACTCAGCATCACCGAGACGGTGCTTGGCGCCCCCGACACCGCGACGTTCAGCACCGGCGTGACCAGCAAGGCCCCGACCGCGTCTGCCGCGCTTCGCCAGAACTCCGCCGACATGGACAAGGTGATCAAGCAGATCGTCGCGCTGGGCATCAAGCGCGAGGACATCCAGACATCGGGCATCAACCTCGCCATGGATTATGAATATGGCAACGATGGCCGCCAGCCGCGCTTCATCGGCTATCAGGTCAGCAACACGGTCACTGTGAAAGTCCGCCAGATCGACAAGCTGGGCTCGATCCTGGATTCGGTCGTGTCGCAGGGCGCCAACAACCTGTCGGGGCCCAGCTTCAGCATCGATGACGACAGCACCGCGCAGCGCGAGGCACGCGACAAGGCGATGAAGCGGGCAGAAGCCCAGGCGATGGACTATGCGCGCCGCACCGGCTTCACCGGGGTGCAGCTGCTCGCAGTGTCCGAAGCGATCTCCAACGCCTCGCCGATGGGGATGATGGATATGAAGCGCACCACGATGCAGTCGGTCGCCGCCGCCCCGCCGATCGAGGGTGGTCAGGTGGGCACCAGCGTGACGGTCAACGCAACTTATCAGATGACGCGTTGACCCACGCGCGGCTCTGGCCAAAGGCTGAAGAAGCGGTTAGCGCGCTATTCAGCGGTTATTCAATGATCGGGGGGTAATGCGGTCAGCATGAAACTGTTCTCTCTCTCCTTGCCTGCTCTCGCTCTGGGCGCTGCCCTGATGGTGACGGGCGCGCCGCATGCCGACGCGCTCGACGGCAAGCGCCGCGGCGAACAGAGCGAGGCGCGCGAACAGTTCATGGCAGGCCAGGTGAAATCGCTGCGCGAGATCGAGGGGCGCATTCTCCCCAAGATGCGCGGAATGCAGTATCTCGGCCCCGAATATGACGCCGGCTCGCAGGTCTATCGGCTCAAGTTCCTAGACAGCGGCCGCGTCATCTTCGTCGATGTCGATGCGCGCACGGGGGCGATATTGCGCCAGACCGGCTGAACCATTTGGGCCTTTGCTGCAGCCGCCAGCCTTGTCACCACTCCCTTTTTGGCCAATATGCACCCATTCAGGCAAGCGACGGCATCCGCCATGCCGCTTCCCAAATCCATTTGCAGGAGTAGCCCATGCGCGTTCTGATCGTCGAGGATGAACCCACCCTTGGCAAACAGCTCAAGTCCACGCTCGAGGCCACCGGCTATGCAGTCGACCTGTCGGTGGATGGCGAGGACGGCCATTTCATGGGCTCGACCGAGGATTATGACGCGGTGATCCTTGACCTTGGTCTTCCCGAGATCGACGGGCTGACCGTGCTGGGCATGTGGCGCAAGGAAGGACGCACCTTCCCGGTGCTGGTGCTGACCGCGCGCGACAGCTGGTCCGACAAGGTCGCCGGGCTCGATGCGGGCGCGGACGATTATCTTGCCAAGCCGTTCCAGACCGAAGAGCTGATCGCGCGGTTGCGTGCACTCATCCGGCGTGCCTCGGGCAACGCCTCGAGCGAGCTGATCGCGGGCGATGTCCGCCTCGACACGCGCTCGGGCAAGGTTTCGCTGAATGGCGAGCCGGTGAAGCTGACCGCGCAGGAATACAAATTGCTGTCGTACCTGCTGCACCACAAAGGCAAGGTCATCAGCCGCACCGAGCTGATCGAGCATATCTACGACCAGGATTTCGACCGCGATTCGAACACCATCGAGGTGTTCGTGACGCGCATCCGCAAGAAGCTGGGCTCGGACGTGATCACCACGATCCGCGGGCTCGGCTACAGCCTCGAAGACCCGGCAGAGCGTGCCGGCGGCTGATCTCGACCAGACGCTGACGGGCGGGTCTGTCGCGCCTGCTCCGCCGCTGCCCAATACCGGCTCGCTCAGCCGCCGGATGATCGGCATCGCTGCGGCGTGGATCTTCGTGCTGCTGCTGGGCGGCGGGCTGGCGCTCGACCGCATCCTCACCAACACCGTTACCACCAGCTTCGACGATCAGCTCGAATATGTGCTGACCGCAATGATATCCTCGGCGGAAATCGGCCCCGATGGCGAGGTGTTCTTCAACCGGCCGCTGGGCGATCAGAGGTTTCTGGAGCCCAACAGCGGCCTCTACTGGCAGATCAGCGGCGCGGGCCATTCCGATTTCACCTCGCGCTCCTTGTGGGACCGCGCGCTCAGGATCGAGACCGACCACAGCGACGCACAGCCACATATCTACAACAGCGACCAGTTTTCCGACGACGAGCTGCGGATCATCGAACAATCGATTTATCTGCCCGGATCCAAGGTCCGCTGGCGCTTCATGGTCGCGCAGTCGCGTGACGCGATGGACCTGCAAATTCGCCAGCTGCGCCAGACGCTGACCTACAGCTTTGCGCTGCTGGCGCTGGGCCTGATCATCCTTGCCGGTTTGCAGACGCTCTATGGCCTCTGGCCGCTGCGCAAGGTGCGCGAGGCGATCCAGGCGATGCGCACAGGTCGGATGGACCGGGTGCGCGATCCGATGCCGATCGAGGTGATGCCGATGGTCGAGGAATTGAACGCATTGCTCGAGCACAACGAGAAACAGGCCGAAGAGGCGCGCAGGCATGCGGGCAATCTCGCGCATGCGCTCAAGACTCCGCTGACCGTGGTCATGAACAGCGCCACCGCGCGCGCGGATGACCTGGCCGATACCGTGATCCGCGAAGCCGCGGTGATGCGCCGCCAGGTCGATCATCACCTCGCGCGAGCACGCGCTGTCGGGCGTCGCGGCCAGGCGCTGGCGCGCGCCAATGTGTGGGAAAGCGCGCAGGCGGTCGAGCGCGCGGTGGTGCGGCTGTACCCGCATGTCCGCTGCGACCTGGATGGCAGCAAGACCGCGAGCGTCGCGATCGAACGGCAGGACCTTGAGGAAATGCTGGGCAATCTGGTCGAGAATGCGGGCAAATATGGCGGCGGCAGCGTGTTCGTCACCATCGATCCCAAGGGGTCCGCGGACCCGAAGCTGGTCGATATCTGGATCGAGGATGACGGCACCGGAATCCCCGAAATCGAACGCACCCGCATCTTCGATCGCGGCGCGCGGCTGGATACCGGCAAGCCGGGCACGGGCCTTGGCCTGGCGATCGTGCGCGATGTCGCGGAGATCTATGGCGGGCTGGTCGAGCTCGACGAAAGCGAGGATCTGGGCGGCCTGCTGGTGCGGCTGAGGTTGCCGCGGGCGGGCTGACCGAATTCTCCCCTACCGCTTGCGGGAGGGGTGGTTGAGGCGAAGCCGAGGCCGGGGTGGGCCTGAGAAATCAAGCTCCTGCACCGGGTGTGCTCCCAGCCCACCCCGGTTCAGCAAGCTGAACCTGCTTCTCCCGCAAGCGGGAGGGGAGAAAGTTACCCAGCGTCCCTGATCTTCTCGTGGTGCCGGATCACCTCGTCGATCACGAACCGCAGGAACTTCTCCGAAAAATCGGGATCCAGATCGGCATCGACCGCGAGCCGCTTCATCCGCGTGATCTGCTCTTCCTCGCGGCCGGGGTCGGCAGGGGGGAGCGCGGTCTTGGCCTTGTATTCGCCCACCGCCTTGGTGATCTTGAACCGCTCGGCCAGCATGAAGATCAATGCGGCATCGATATTGTCGATGCTCTGCCGGAAAGCGGCCAGGACGGGATCGTGCGCCATAAGCGGAAGCCTTGTCTAGAACGGGACCAGAATCACGCTACGGATCACAACACCGCTGCGCTTTGCGCTTGCCTTAAGCCATGTGGATTGCCACATCGCAACCCATGACAGCGACTATCCACCCGATCGGCCGCCCCGGAAGCGCGCCTGCCGCCGCGCCCAGCCTTGATCCGATCATGGCGCTGGTCGCGCACGACATGAATTCCGTCAACAGCGTGATTCTGGACCGGATGCAGTCGAAAATCCCGCTGATTCCAGAACTTGCAGGTCACCTGATCGCAGGCGGCGGCAAAAGGATGCGTCCGATGCTGACGCTCGCCTGCGCGCGGCTGCTCGATTATCCCGGCACCCGCCACTACAAGCTGGCGGCCGCGGTAGAGTTCATCCACACCGCCACGCTGCTGCACGACGACGTCGTCGATGGCTCCGACATGCGGCGCGGCAAGAAGGCTGCAAACCTGGTGTTCGGCAACCCGGCCACGGTGCTGGTCGGCGATTTCCTGTTCAGCCGCTCGTTCGAACTGATGGTCGAGGACGGCTCGCTCAAGGTGCTCAAGATCCTGTCGGGCGCATCGGCGATCATCGCCGAGGGCGAGGTCGACCAGCTCACCGCGCAACGCCAGATCGAGACCAGCGAAGAGCGCTATCTTGCGATCATCGGTGCCAAGACCGCGGCGCTGTTCGCCGCTGCCTGCCGGATTTCGGCGGTGGTGGCAGAGCGCAACGAGGCCGACGAGCTCGCGCTAGACGCCTATGGCCGCAATCTGGGCATCGCCTTCCAGCTGGTCGATGACGCGATCGATTACGTCTCGGACGCCGCCAAGATGGGCAAGGATGTCGGCGACGATTTCCGCGACGGCAAGGTGACGCTGCCGGTGATCCTGGCCTATGCGCACGGCAGCCCCGAAGAGCGCAAGTTCTGGGAAGCGGCGATCATCGGTCACCGCACCTCGGACGAGGATCTGGCGCACGCCACCGATCTGCTGCGCCAGCACAGCGCCATCGATCTGACGCTCGACCGCGCCCGCCACTTCGGGCAGCGCGCAATCGACGCTATCGCGGGCTTCCCCAATGGCAAGGCCAAGGCGGCGCTGATCGAAACGGTCGAGTTCGCGATCGCAAGAGGGTATTGAACCCGGCTGACCCGAATCACCGGGCAGGCCCGGTAAATCGAGTTTCAGTCAGATGACGGCGCTTTCAGCCACTTCCATTTCCGGTGATGCCCGGCCCGCCTCGTTGGGGATCGAGATCCGCGCGCTGTTGTGGCTGGCAGGGCCGCTGGTGCTGGGCAATCTCGCGCAGATGGCGATCCACACCACCGAGGTGATCATCCTGGGCCGCTACGACGTGCAGGCGCTGGCAGCGGCGGCGCTGGCAGTGAACCTGTATTTCGCCTGCGGCACCTTCGGCATGGGGTTAATGACCGCCGCTTCGCCGATGATCGCGGCCGAGCGCGGGCGCCGCGCGCATTCGGTGCGCGATATCCGGCGCACGGTGCGGCAGGGGTTCTGGGTCGCGCTTACCGCCTGCCTGCCGATCTGGGCCGTGCTGTGGCAGGCCGAAGAGCTGTTTCTGCTGATGGGCCAGCAGCCCGATCTGGCGCGCGACGCCGGGCAGTTTCTACGCGTCGCGATGTGGGGATTGCTGCCCTGGCTGCTGCAGTTCGTGCTGCGCATGTATGTCTCGGCGCTGGAACGCCCGATCTGGGGCGTCATCGTCACCTTGTGCGGGGTCGGGGTGAACCTGATCGTCTGCTGGGCTTTGGTGTTCGGCAATCTCGGCTTTCCCGAAATGGGGCTGATGGGGGCCGCGACCGCGAACCTCGTTGCCAATTGCACGCTGTTCGTGGTGATGGCGCTGGTCGTCACGACGGTGCGCCCGTTCCGCCGCTATCGCATCTTCGGACGCTTCTGGGTGGCGGACTGGCCGCGTTATGTCGGGCTGTTCCGGCTGGGCCTGCCGATTGCGATCACCTTTGCGTTCGAGGTCGCGATCTTCAGCGCGGCGGCGTTCCTGATGGGGTTGATCAACCGCGATTCGCTTGCAGCCCATGCCGTGGCCATCCAGATCGCCTCGTTCGCCTTCATGGTGCCGTTCAGCCTGTCGCAGGCCGCCACGGTGCGCGTGGGGCTGCACCATGGCGCGCGCGATGCGGTGGCGGCGGGGCGCGCCGGATGGGCGGCGCTGGGGCTGGGCGTGATCGCGGCGTGCATGATGTCCGCGATCATGGCACTGTTCCCGCGTCAGCTGGTCAGCCTGTTCATCGATCCGATGGATGCAAGCGCGGCGACGGCGTATTCGCTCGCGCTCGGCTTCCTGCTGGTCGCCGCGATCTTCCAGCTGGTCGATGCGGTGCAGGCTGTGGGGGCAGGAGTGCTGCGCGGGCTGCAGGACACACGCTGGCCGATGCTGTTTGCGGCATTCGGCTATTGGGCTGTCGGCATGGGCACCGCCTGGTTCTTCGCCTTCCAGCTGGGCTGGGATGGTGTGGGAGTCTGGATCGGGCTCGCTGCGGGACTTGCGGTGGTCTCGGTGCTGATGGTCGGGCGCTGGATGATGCGCAGCCGGCTGGGGCTGGGGGTGTATGGCTGAGCTCCCGATCCACGCAGTCCTCCCCGATCTGCTGGCTGCGCTCGCCACCTCACCGAATGCCGTGCTCGTCGCCCCGCCGGGTGCGGGCAAAACCACGACCGTTGCGCCTGCGCTGCTCGATCAGAGCTGGTGCACCGGGCAGATCCTGCTGCTTTCCCCGCGCCGCCTTGCCGCGCGCGCGGCTGCCGAGCGGATGGCGGAGTTTGCTGGCGAGAGCGTCGGCCAGACCATCGGATATGTCACCCGCATGGACAGCAAGACCAGCGCGGCTACCCGCGTGCTGGTGCTGACCGAGGGGATTTTCGTCAACCGTATACAGGCCGATCCCGAGCTTGCAGGCGTCTCAGCGGTGCTGTTCGACGAGGTCCACGAACGCAGCCTCGATAGCGATTTCGGGCTGGCGCTGGCGCTCGAGGCGCAAGCGGCGTTCCGGCCCGACCTGCGCCTGCTCGCAATGTCGGCGACGCTCGATGGCGCGCGCTTTTCTGCGCTGATGGGGGATGCGCCGGTGCTGAACAGCGAGGGGCGCTCGCATCCGCTGGCGCTGCGCCATCTCGGACGGCGCGGCGAACAACGGCTTGAGGACGCGATGGCGCAGGCGATCCGCATCGCATTGCGCGAGGAAGCGGGCGATGTGCTCGCCTTCCTCCCCGGTGTCGGGGAAATTGCCCGCACGCAGGAGCGGCTGGCGAACCTGGGGGATGCGATCGTGGTGCTGCCGCTTCACGGCACGCTGACCCCGCCCGAACAGCGCGCCGCGATCCGGCGCGATCCGCAAGGCCGCCGCAAGGTGATTCTCGCCACCAGCATCGCCGAGACCAGCCTGACCATCGATGGCGTGCGCATCGTGGTCGACAGCGGCATGGCGCGGCGCGCGCGCTATGATCCGCTCGCCGCGACCACCCGGCTGGTGACCGAGCGCGCCAGCCAGGCTGCCGCCACCCAGCGCGCAGGCCGCGCCGCGCGGCAGGGGCCGGGGGTAGCGTATCGGCTGTGGGAGGAGGCCGCGACCGGCGGGCTGCCGCGCTTCGATCCGCCCGAGATTCTCGACAGCGATCTTGCGCCCTTGGTGCTGCAATGCGCCGCCTGGGGGGAGAACGATCCGCTGCGGCTGAACTGGCTCGATCCGCCGCCCGCACCCTTGCTGGCCGAGGCGCGCAAGCGGCTGCAGGCGCTCGATGCGGTCGAAGCCACCGGCGCGATCACGCTCAATGGGCGCGCGATCGCCGCGCTGCCGCTGCCGCCGCATCTTGCGCATATGCTGCTGTGCGGCGCGCGCGCAGGATGCGCCATACTGGCCGCGGAAATTGCGCTGCTGCTTCAGGAGCGCGGGCTGGGCGGGCAGGGAGAGGACCTCGACGCGCGGCTGGCGCGCTGGCGCTCCGACCGCGGCGAGCGCGCATCGAAATCGCGCAAGCTCGCGCAGCGCTGGGCGCAATTGGCAGAGCGGCAGATCCCCACTCCGAACCCTGCCGACCTTCCATCCGCCATCCTGCTAGCCCTCGCTTTCCCCGATCGGGTCGCCAAGCGGCGGGATGCTGGCGGAGAGGCCTGGGCGAGCGCAGGCGGGCGCAGCTTCCGGCTCGATACGGCCTCCTCGCTGATCACCGCGCAATGGCTGGCGATTGGCGAGGTGCAGGGAAAGGCGGCGGATGCACGCATCTTGAGCGCGATGGCGCTCGACCCCGCGGACGTCGAAACCCATCTGGCGGCGCGGATCGAGCGCGTCAGCCGCTGCAGCTTTGCGCTGGCCGAGCGCCGCGCCGAGGCCCGGCTCGAACGCAGGCTGGGTGCGATCCGGCTGGCAAGCGGGCCGGACCCGTCGCCATCGCCCGATGCGTTGTGCGCCGCGCTGATCGGCGGGGTGCGCGAGCATGGCCTCGATCTGCTCGGCTGGGGTGACAAGGCGCTGGCCTTGCGGCAGCGCGCACGCTTTGCCGGGATTGCGGTGCTGGAGGATGCAGCTTTGCTCGATAGCCTGGACGACTGGCTCGCCCCGCTGCTCGCCGGGCACCGCTCGCTGGCGGCGGCTTCGCCGGGGCATTTGCACAATGCGCTTCAAAATCTTCTGGGATGGGACGGCGCGCAGACGGTCGATCGGATCGCACCGCCCGAGTTCACCAGCCCCGCCGGGACCCGCCACGCGATCGACTATTCGGCCACCGCAGGCCCGACGGTCGAGCTGCGGGTGCAGGCGCTGTATGGGCTGGACGTCCACCCGGTGGTCGGGCGCGACCATATCCCGCTGGTGCTGTCGCTGACCTCCCCCGCCGGTCGCCCGATCCAGACCACGCGCGATCTCCCCGGCTTCTGGCGCGGCAGCTGGCGCGACGTCGCCAAGGACATGCGCGGCCGCTATCCGCGTCACCACTGGCCCGATGCGCCGTGGGAGGCGCAGGCGAGCCTGGCAACGAAGAAGCGGCAGGGGATTTGAGGGCTGGGAGAGTTCAAGGATACTGCCCACTTCCGCTCAGCCTGAGCCTGTCGAAGGCCCCGCTACATGGCTGGTGTGGGCGCGGGTCCTTCGACAAGCTCAGGATGAGCGGGGGTGGTGAGGGAGTTTTCTACAGCGGTTGTTGCAACCCTTCCACCCCACACCACGCTTGACCCGAACGCCCCCGCTGTAGCAAAGGCGCTGCAATCACCTTTTTCCCGGGACGGATACCAATGGCCGCACGAATCTATCAGCGCCCCAAGAACGCGATGCAGTCGGGTCGCGCGCTCACCGATCTGTGGGTTCTCGAGTTCGAACCTGCCGAAGCGAAGAAGCCCGATCCGCTGACCGGCTGGGCAGGCTCGGGCGATACGCGCCAGCAGCTCTCGCTGCGCTTCCCCGATCTGGAGGCTGCCAAGGCCTATGCCGTCAAATATGGCATCATCGCGCGGATCGAGCAGACACCTCCACGCCGCCTGAAGATTCAGGCCTATGCCGATAATTTCCGGTGATTTTCTGATCTGACCGCCGGGCGTTCAGCCCACCAGCGCGTCGATCGCCCCCTGCAGGATGAACGCCGCTGCAGCCGAATCGACGCGCTCGGCGCGCTTGGCGCGGCTGACGTCGGCGTCGATCAGCGCGCGCTCCACAGCCTGAGTGGACCAGCGCTCGTCCTGCAGCAGGATCGGCAGCCCCAGCACTGCGATGTTGCGCGCAAAGGCACGCACGCTCTGGGTCTGCGGGCTGTCGGTGCTGTCCATGTTGAGCGGCAGGCCGATGACCAGCCCGGTGATGTTCTGATCAACAACCAACTGCTCGATCTGCGCCTTGTCCTTGCCGAACTTGGAACGCTTGATCGTCTTGGCGGCGGTGGCGAAGCTCCAGCCGGCATCGCAGAACGCGGTGCCGATGGTCTTGCTGCCGACGTCCAGCCCGATCAGCCGTCCGCCCTCGGGCAATGCCTCGCGAAACTCTGCGGGCTTGGTCGTGATCAGCGGGCCAGAAATGCTGCCACCCTCCGTTCGGCGTCTGCGCGGATGTTCGCCCAGAACAGGGGATAGTCATAGACATGGTAGTTGTTGCCGGGCAGCACGTAGTTGCCCATCTTGGGTTCGCCGCCCAGCAGCAGCAGGCCGCGATCGTCGCAGCGTGCGGGCACCAAAGCGGGGGTGATGACGCCATCGGTCAGGTCGTCATTGGGAACCAGCGTGCCGATGTTGCGATCGGCGGCCGCCTCGTCGCCGTTGACGCCGGTGATCGGGTTGACGCACACCATCGGCGTCGCGCCGCGCAGGGTACCGTCAAAGCCGATGCTGACATCATAGACCGACAGCAGCAGATCGGGTTCGGCGGGCTCGCCGAAGCTCTGCCACGACAGCAGGCAGTTGGCCTGATCGGGGTCGGCGCAAACCGGCAGGCCGAGCGCCAGCAGATCGGTGGTCAGCGAGATGGGCCAGCCGATCACATAGGCAGCCACGATGCGGTCGGCGAGCGGCCGGGTGACCACGCGCTGGCGCATCAGCGTGGTCAGGTGCAAGGCGCCCTGGCTGTGCCCGGCGATGATGATCGGCATGTCGTCGGGGATTTCGAGCAGAAACTCGTCGAACGCCGCAAGCACGTCCGAATAGGCGGCATCGAACGCCATCTGCGCCTCTGGCTTGTTGGTGAGGAAGGCACCGATCGCCGCCTGGCGATAGCGCGGTGCCCAGATCTGGCCTATGCCGTTGAACACGCTGGCCTGGCTGCGCAGGAAGATGCGCGCGCGGTCCTGCGACTCCTTGTCGCCCAAAGGCGCGTTCCACAATTCGCGCTTCAGGTACGACGTCGGATGGACATAGAACACCGCGACCTTGGGCGCAGTGGTGGGCTCAAAGCCTTCCGGCGTCCACAATGAGGGGTTGTCGCTGCCGGTGATTTCCGGGCGGGAGAACCACATGGCCTTGTCGGCATAGGCGCTGGTCTGGATCGCCTCGGGCTTCACGAATTCGGCGGAGGGAACGAAGGCCGCGGCAAAAATCTGCTGGGGAAACAGCCGGTAAACCGCGAAAGCTGCGACCAGCAGGAAGATGATCGTCGCAATCAGATACAGGAACTTGCGGGCCAAAAAAACTCTCCGGAAACGGCGGGCAAGGGCGGTCAAGCGACATGCCCGTCAATCCGCGCATATAGGTGCGGGTTTTGAACATCGCCAGCGGTGTTTGGCAGCAGCGGTTATTGGCGCGATCACAGCATTTGCCCGCTTGATGGCCGGGCGGGCCGGTGCTAGCCGCATGAACCATGTCAGTAGATAGCAAAACCGTGAAGAAAATCGCCAGCCTGGCCCGGATCGCCATGACCGATGCCGAAGTCGAGGCGATGGTCCCCGAATTCAACGGCATATTGGGCTGGGTCGAGCAACTGGGCGAGGTCGACGTCACCGGCGTCGAACCGATGACCGCTGTCATCCCCAACACCTTGCGCCTGCGCGAAGACATCGTCACCGATGGCGATATCCGCGACAAGGTGCTGGCCAATGCGCCCGCTGCCGAACACGGCTTTTTCGGCGTCCCCAAGGTGATCGAATAAACATGACCGACATTACCGACCTCGGCATTGCCGATATCCGCAACGGCGTTCGCGCCGGGACCTTCAGCGCGCGCGAAGTCGCCACCGCGTTCAACGCCAATGTCGCTGCAGCCAAGGCGCTCAACGCATTCCTGATCGACACGCCGGAACACGCGCTGGCCGCAGCCGATGCGATCGACGCGAAGCGTGCGGCGGGCGAGGACCTGCCGATCATGGCGGGCGTGCCCATCGGCATGAAGGACCTTTTCTGCACCGTGGGTGTGGAAGCGCGCGCGGCGAGCGAGATTCTCAACGGTTTCAAGCCGACCTATGAATCTACCGTGAGCCAGAAGCTCTGGGATGCGGGCGCGGGCATGCTGGGCAAGCTCAACATGGACCAGTTCGCGATGGGATCGTCGAACGAGACCAGCGCGTTCGGCAACGTGATCTCGCCGTGGCGGCGCAACGATGGCGGCAACGCGCCGCTTGCGCCCGGCGGCTCGTCGGGAGGCAGCGCCGCTGCAGTCTCGGCGCGGTTGTGCCCGGCGGCGACCGGCACCGATACCGGCGGATCGATCCGCCAGCCTGCGGCATTTGTCGGCATCAGCGGCATCAAGCCCACTTATGGCCGCTGCTCGCGCTGGGGGGTGATCGCGTTCGCTTCCTCGCTCGACCAGGCAGGGCCGATGGCCCGCAATGTCCGCGACTGCGCGATCATGCTCGAGGCGATGAGCGGCTTCGACCCCAAGGATTCGACCTCGCTCGACCTGCCCGTGCCGCAGTGGGAAGCCGGATTGTCCAGCAACCTCAAGGGCAAGCGCGTGGGTATTCCCAGGGAATATCGGATGGACGGCATGAACGCCGAGATCGCTGCGATCTGGGATCAGGCCGCCGACTGGCTGCGCGATGCCGGCGCCGAAATCGTCGAGGTCTCGCTGCCGCACACGCGTTACGCGCTGCCGGCCTATTACATCATCGCGCCTGCCGAAGCCTCGTCCAACCTCGCGCGCTATGATGGCGTGCGCTATGGCCAGCGTACCTTGCCCGACGGGGCGGGGCTGCAGGACATGTACGCCGCAACCCGCGCCGCAGGGTTCGGCGCAGAGGTCAAGCGCCGCATCATGATCGGCACCTATGTGCTGTCCGCCGGTTTCTACGATGCCTATTATACGCAGGCGCAGAAGGTCCGCGCATTGATCGCCCGCGATTTCGCGCAGGTGTGGGACAAATGCGACGTGCTGCTCGCCCCGACCGCGCCCAGCGCGGCCTTTGGTCTGGGCGAAAACAGCGAAGATCCGATTGCGATGTACCTCAACGATGTTTTCGCGGTGCCCGCCTCGCTTGCGGGGCTGCCCGCGATGTCAGTCCCTGGCGGTCTCGACAGCCAGGGCCTGCCGCTGGGCCTCCAGATCATCGGCAAGCCGCTCGACGAGCAGGGCGTGTTGAACGCGGGTCTGGCAATCGAGGAACGCGCAGGCTTTA
Organism: Blastomonas sp. RAC04; assembly: GCF_001713435.1. NCBI lineage: Bacteria > Pseudomonadati > Pseudomonadota > Alphaproteobacteria > Sphingomonadales > Blastomonadaceae > Blastomonas > Blastomonas sp. RAC04. The sequence goes on along the minus strand of NZ_CP016460.1, from coordinate 2,043,230 downwards.
CCGCGCGTCCGGCGCAGTGGTGGTGACAATGACTGAATCAACCTATCGTATCCAGGGCGCCACCGGTGAGTGGGAGGTCGTGATCGGGCTTGAGGTGCACGCTCAGGTCACCAGCCACGCCAAACTGTTTTCGGGCGCTGCGACCACCTTCGGGGCGGAGCCCAATGCCCAGGTGTCGCTTGTCGATGCCGCAATGCCCGGAATGTTGCCGGTCCCCAATGGCGAGTGCGTCCGCCAGGCGGTGCGCACCGGCATGGCATTGAACGCGCAGATCAACCGGTACTCGCGGTTCGACCGCAAGAACTATTTCTACGCCGATCTGCCGCAGGGCTATCAGATCAGCCAGCTTTATCATCCCATCGTGGGTGAGGGTGCGATCGAGATCAGCCTCGATGAGAAAAACCCCGACGCGCAGACCAAGACGATCGGCATCGAGCGGCTGCATCTGGAGCAGGATGCAGGCAAGCTGATGCACGATCAGCATCCCACGATGTCCTATGTCGACCTCAACCGCTGCGGCGTCGCACTGATGGAGATCGTCTCTCGGCCCGACATGCGTTCACCTGCGGAGGCTGGCGCCTATCTCAAGAAGCTGCGCTCGATCCTGCGCTATGTCGGCTCGTGCGATGGCAACATGGAAGAAGGCTCGATGCGCGCCGACGTCAACGTCTCGGTGCGCAAGCCCGGCGACGAATTCGGCACGCGGACCGAGACCAAGAACGTCAACTCGGTGCGCTATGTGATGGCGACGATCGAGCACGAGGCGAACCGCCAGGTCGACGTGCTGGAAAGCGGCGGATCGATCGTCCAGGAAACCCGGCTGTACGATCCCGACAAGAACGAGACCCGCTCGATGCGCTCGAAGGAAGACGCGCACGATTATCGCTACTTCCCCGATCCCGACCTGCTGCCGCTGGAACTCGACGACGCGTTTCTGGAAGGCTGCAAGGCCTCGCTGCCCGAACTGCCCGATGCAAAGCGCAATCGGTACGAAAGCGAGCTGGGCCTGTCCGCCTACAACGCGGCGGTGCTGACCGCGGAGGCGGAGACCGCGCGCTGGTTCGAGGCGCTGCTGGCCGAAAGCGTCAAGGCGCAGGGCAAGCCGGAGACCGAGGTCGCCAAAGGCTCCGCCAACTGGCTGCTGTCCGAACTGTATGGCGCGCTCAATCGCACCGGCAAGTCTATCGACGAAAGTCCGGTCAGCCCGGCTGCTGGCGCAGAGCTGATTGCTCTCGTCGCAGACGGCACGATTTCGGGCACCATCGCCAAGCAGGTCTTCGAGATCATGCTGGAAACAGGCGAAGGTGCCGGCAAGATCGTCGAGGACAAGGGCCTCAAGCAGACATCGGACAGCGGTGCGATCGATGCCGCCATCGCTGGCGTGCTTGCGGCCAATGCCGACAAGGTGGAGCAGTATCGCGGTGGCAAGGAAGCTTTGTTCGGCTTCTTCGTCGGGCAGACGATGAAGGCGATGCAGGGCAAGGCCAACCCGCAGATGGTTAACGAGCTGCTGAAGAAAGCCCTTAACTGATTGCGACCCCGCACCCCCCGGAATAGTGCCATTTTGTAACATTTTCTGGCGGGTGCGCGGGACTTACCAACCGTTAACAATTTTGCCTGATACCGGTGTCGCAAACGATTGTGCGAAAGCCGGGGGGCATCTGTGAGCATGGATGCATGGAACGATAGCCCGGGCCTTGGTTGTGGACGGGAAGTGGGCTGTTGTTAAAGCATATCAAACCAGCCGAGGTTGAAACGGGCATGTTTATCCAGGGCTTTGTCGGCTCCTGGTTCGATCACCCGTTCTGGCGCAAGAAGTTCCTGCTGATCGAGGATGCCGATGTCCTCAAGATCCGCGAGAGCAAGGTGTCCGCGGTGATCATCGATGTCGAGCGCGGCGCCGTGCCCGCGGAGCCCGCGCCTGTGATGCCGCAGCTTCCGCCCGCCGCCGTGCTTCCGCCGCGCCATGCCCCGGCCACCGGGCGCTATACGCCGCCCAGTCTTGCGCCGCGCAAGACCAGCTTCCGCCAGGAGAGCAAGCGCGCCGCCAAGATCGTTGAGAAGTCGCGCAAGAAGGTCGGTGCGATGTTCGAATCCGCGCGGCTGGGGCAGGCGGTCAAGCTTCCCGAGGTCCTGCCGTTGATCGACGAGATCCGCGATTCGGTCGAGCGCAACAACAAGGCGCTGACCAGCCTCGTCCGGCTCAAGAACAAGGACGAATACACCTATATGCACTCGGTCGCGGTGTGCACGCTGATGATCAACTTTGCGTGCAAGCTCGATCTGGACGACGACACCATCCGCTCGATGGGGGTGGCCGGGCTGCTGCACGATCTGGGCAAGATGGCGGTGCCGCAGATGATCCTCGACAAGGTCGACCGGTTGACCGACGAGGAAATGGTTACCATCCGCAGCCACCCGGTACGCGGCCATGCCTTGATCGGCGAGAATCCCGATATCCCCGATATCGCGCGCGACGTGTGCCTGCACCATCATGAAAAGATCGATGGCTCGGGCTATCCCTTCGGCCTGCAGGGCAACGAGATCAGCCTGGCGGCGCGCATGGGCGCGATCTGCGATGTCTATGATGCGGTGACCTCCAACCGGCCCTACAAGGACCCCTGGACCCCCTGCGTGGCGCTGGGCCGGATGTCGCAGTGGCAGGGTCATTTCGACGAGCGGCTGATGCAGGTGTTCATCAACTCGATGGGGCTGTATCCCGCAGGCGGGCTGGTCAGGCTGAACGATCACCGGCTGGCGCTGGTCGTCGACAATTGCCGCGAGGACCCGTCAGGGGTGCGCGTGCTGCCATTCTATTGCACATCGCGGCTGCAGGAGCTTGCTCCGGCGGAGATCACCATCACGCCCGACCGCGGAGTTCAGATCCTGGGGACCGAACGGCCCGAGTTCTGGCATTTCGAGGACTGGGCCGCGATGCGTCAGGGTATTCTCGCAAAGGCCGCGCCCTATTCTGCTGCGGCTTGACCGCACGGGGATTCGCCGTTAAGGGCCGCGCTTCGGTTGCCGGGGCGTATTACGTCCGGCTTTCCGGATATTAGCACGACACTGGCGTCAGGTGCGGGTGGGACAAAGGCGGAGCCTCCACCATATCGATTCGTTCTGCAACGGATCGGGCACGTATCGGGCGGCAGAGTAACCTTACCTCTACCAATCAGGTGAAGAGAAAACATGCCAACTATCAACCAGCTGGTCCGCAAGGGCCGGGTGCCGCAAAAGGCCAAGTCCAAGGTGCCCGCAATGGATGCAAACCCGCAGAAGCGTGGCGTTTGCACCCGTGTCTATACGACGACTCCGAAAAAGCCGAACTCGGCGCTTCGCAAGGTGGCCAAGGTCCGTCTGACCAACAGCCGTGAAGTCATCACCTACATTCCGGGTGAAGGCCACAACCTGCAGGAGCACTCGGTTGTGCTGATCCGCGGCGGCCGCGTACGCGACCTTCCCGGTGTGCGTTACCACGTGTTGCGCGGCGTTCTCGATACCCAGGGTGTCAAGGACCGCAAGCAGAGCCGTTCCAAGTACGGCGCCAAGCGGCCCAAGTGATCCGTCCGGGGGACGGATCATCCTGAAAAGATCGCTTCAGGCGATCTTGTTCAGGATCCACACGCCCCCGTTCGCGGCCACATCTTTTTCAGGAGTCATCCAATATGTCACGTCGTCGTCGCCCAGAAAAGCGCGTCATCCTTCCCGATCCCAAGTTCGGTGATCTGACGCTTTCGAAATTCATGAATAACCTGATGCTTGACGGCAAGAAGTCCGTCGCAGAGCGGATCGTTTATGGCGCCATGGAAACCATGCAGGCGAAGGCCAAGGCCGACCCGCTGCCCATGTTCCACGATGCGCTGAACAACGTGAAGCCCGGCATCGAAGTGCGCAGCCGCCGCGTCGGTGGTGCGACCTATCAGGTTCCCGTCGAAGTGCGCCCCGAGCGCGCCCAGGCGCTGGCCATCCGCTGGCTCATCTCGGCCGCGCGCAACCGGTCGGAAACCACCATGGCTGCGCGTCTGTCGGGCGAACTGCTCGATGCCGCCAACAATCGCGGCAATGCGGTCAAGAAGCGTGAAGACACGCACCGCATGGCCGAAGCGAACCGTGCCTTCTCGCACTATCGCTGGTAATCAATACTGCCCTCTCCCTTGCGGGGGAGGGTTCGCTTCACGATCTGAAGCAAGGGGAGGGCAGGGCGCACATCGGGTGCTGACCTGCCCCTCTCCAATTCCGCCTCGGCCAGCCTGCTGGTGAGGCATACCGTCCTCTTTCTGCAAGGAGAGAGGGGTTTGGCGTCTGCTACATCGATATCCCCAATTCGCACTGGCCAAAGTGCGGGGGCTTCATTATAGCGCGCGGCAAATTGCATCCCCACATCTGGCCCACACCTGGAGTTTATGATCATGGCACGCAGCCATCCCCTGGAAAAGTACCGCAATATCGGCATTATGGCCCATATCGACGCGGGCAAGACCACCACGACCGAGCGGATCCTCTATTACACCGGCAAGTCGTACAAGATCGGCGAAGTGCATGAAGGCACCGCGACGATGGACTGGATGGAGCAGGAGCAGGAGCGCGGGATCACGATCACGTCCGCTGCCACCACCTGCAAGTGGCGCGCCGAAGAGGGCAAGGGCGAAGAGCACCTGATCAATATCATCGACACCCCCGGCCACGTCGACTTCACGATTGAAGTCGAGCGTTCGCTGCGCGTGCTCGACGGCGCGGTTGCATGCTTCGACGGCGTTGCCGGCGTTGAGCCGCAGTCCGAAACCGTGTGGCGCCAGGCCGACAAGTACGGCGTGCCGCGGATGTGCTTCGTCAACAAGCTGGATCGCACCGGCGCCGATTTCTATTTCTGCGTCAACTCGATCATCGAGCGTCTGGGCGCGCGCCCGGCCGTTCTGTATCTGCCGATCGGCATCGAAGGCGGCTTCAAGGGTCTTGTCGACCTGGTCGAGAACCGCGCGATCATCTGGCTGGAAGAAAGCCTGGGCGCGAAGTTCGAATATCAGCCGATCCCTGACGATCTGGTCGAGAAGGCCGCGAAGTATCGCAGCGACCTGATCGAAATGGCTGTCGAACTCGACGATGAGCTGATGGAAGCCTATCTCGAAGGCAACGAGCCCAGCACCGCCGACCTCAAGAAGCTGATCCGCAAGGGTACGCTCGAGATGGCGTTCGTGCCGGTGGTTTGCGGCTCGGCGTTCAAGAACAAGGGCGTCCAGCCACTGCTCGATGCCGTGGTCGACTATCTGCCTTCGCCGCTCGACGTTCCTGCGATCCAGGGCCTGAAGCTTGACGGCGTGACCGCAGACGAGCGTCCGTCCTCGGACGACGTGCCGTTCTCGGCGCTCGCGTTCAAGATCATGAACGATCCCTTCGTCGGCACGCTGACGTTTGCCCGCATCTATTCGGGCAAGCTGGAAGCGGCTTCGACCGTGATGAACTCGGTGAAGGACAAGAAGGAAAAGGTTGGCCGCATGCTGCTGATGCATGCCAACAGCCGTGAAGACATCCAGGAAGCCTTTGCAGGCGACATCGTCGCTCTGGCGGGCCTCAAGGACACCACCACCGGTGACACGCTGTGCGCCATCAATGCTCCGATCATCCTTGAGCGGATGGAATTCCCCGAGCCCGTTATCGAGCTCTCGGTGGAACCCAAGACCAAGGCCGACCAGGAAAAGATGGGCGTCGCGCTCAACCGCCTTGCTCGCGAAGATCCCTCGTTCCGCGTGACGTCCGACTCCGAAAGTGGCCAGACGATCATCAAGGGCATGGGCGAACTTCACCTCGAAATTCTCGTCGATCGCATGCGTCGCGAGTTCAAGGTCGAAGCCAATGTCGGTGCACCGCAGGTGGCGTATCGCGAGTATCTCGGCAAGGCCGTGGACATCGACTATACCCACAAGAAGCAGTCGGGTGGTTCGGGTCAGTTCGGCCGCGTGAAGTTCAAGGTCACGCCGGGCGAACGTGGATCGGGCATCATCTTCACCGACAACGTCAAGGGCGGCAACATTCCGAAGGAATATATTCCTGCGGTTGAAAAGGGCATGCGCGAAACCGCAGCCTCGGGCTCGCTGGTCGGCTTCCCGATCATCGACTTCGAGATCGAGCTGTACGACGGTGCGTACCATGACGTCGACTCCTCGGCGCTGGCATTCGAAATCGCTGGCCGTGCGGCCATGCGCGAAGCGGCACAGAAGTCGGGCATCAAGCTGCTTGAACCGATCATGAAGGTTGAAGTGGTGACGCCTGAGGACTATCTGGGCGATGTTATCGGCGATCTCAACAGCCGCCGCGGACAGATCCAGGGCACCGACACGCGGGGCAATGCCCAGGCGGTCGAGGCTATCGTGCCGCTTGCAAACATGTTCGGTTACGTGAACCAGCTGCGTTCCTTCACTCAGGGACGTGCGCAGTACACGATGCAGTTTTCTCACTATGACGAGGTTCCGGCGAATGTCGCAGCCGAGGTCAAGGAGAAGCTGGCATAAGCCGGGCATAGTCGCTATAGGCGCTCGACCTTAGCCCGCCGAATCGCGCTGAAACGCGCGACGGGCTTTCATTTGGGTGTTGACAGTTTTGGGCAGTCTCGCCAGAGCGCGGCGCGGACTATCCACAGATAGTAAAAGAACGAAGGTAGGAAAAAATGGCCAAGGCTAAATTTGAGCGGACCAAGCCGCACTGCAATATCGGTACCATCGGTCACGTCGACCATGGCAAGACCACGCTGACCGCAGCCATCACCAAGGTGCTGGCTGAAACCGGCGGCGCGACCTTCACCGACTATGCCAACATCGACAAGGCTCCCGAAGAGCGCGAGCGCGGCATCACCATTTCGACCGCACACGTCGAATATGAAACCGAAGCACGCCACTATGCGCACGTCGACTGCCCCGGCCACGCTGACTATGTGAAGAACATGATCACCGGTGCTGCGCAGATGGACGGCGCGATCCTGGTGGTGAACGCTGCTGACGGCCCGATGCCCCAGACCCGCGAGCACATCCTGCTCGCTCGTCAGGTCGGCGTGCCGGCTCTGGTCGTTTACATGAACAAGGTTGACCAGGTCGACGACGAAGAAATTCTGGAACTGGTTGAACTGGAAGTGCGCGAGCTGCTGAGCTCGTACGACTTCCCGGGCGACGACATTCCCATCGTCAAGGGTTCGGCTCTGGCCGCTCTTGAAGGCCGTGACGACGCAATTGGCAAGGAATCGATCTACGCCCTGATGAAGGCCGTTGACGAGTTCATCCCGCAGCCCGCACGTCCGATCGACCGTCCGTTCCTGATGCCCGTCGAAGACGTGTTCTCGATCTCGGGTCGTGGTACGGTTGTGACCGGCCGCGTGGAATCGGGTATCGTCAAGGTTGGTGAAGAAGTCGAAATCGTCGGCCTCAAGGACACCCGCAAGACCGTCGTCACCGGCGTCGAAATGTTCCGCAAGCTGCTCGACCAGGGCATGGCTGGCGACAACATCGGCGCACTGGTTCGCGGCGTTGCCCGTGAAGACGTCGAGCGCGGTCAGGTTCTCTGCAAGCCCGGTTCGGTTACGCCGCACACCGAGTTCAACGCAGAAGTCTACGTTCTGTCGAAGGACGAAGGCGGCCGTCACACGCCGTTCTTCGCCAACTACCGTCCGCAGTTCTACTTCCGCACCACCGACGTGACCGGTGAAGTTGTTCTGCCCGAGGGCACCGAAATGGTGATGCCGGGCGACAACGTGACGATCGGCGTCAAGCTGATCGCACCGATCGCGATGGATCCGGGTCTTCGCTTCGCAATTCGCGAAGGTGGCCGGACCGTCGGTTCTGGGGTTGTCAGCACGATCTCCAAGTAATATAGCGCCATCTCCCGCACGGATCTGATTCGTGCGGGGGATGGCAATATTCCAATAGGCCGCCCCGGCGTTGGGCTCGAAAGAGCCAACGGGTTTCTGGGGCGGTTTGTTTTTCGCTCTTTCGCATCGGTAAAGTGGTAATGGAAACGCAGAATATCCGTATTCGCCTCAAGGCATTTGATCATCGCGTGCTCGATCAGGCAACCGGCGACATCGCCGACACCGCCCGTCGCACCGGCGCTCTCATTCGTGGTCCCATTCCGCTGCCGACGCGCATCGAGAAGTTCACCGTGAACCGCGGCCCGCATGTCGACAAGAAGTCGCGCGAGCAGTTCGAGGTGCGCACCTACAAGCGTCTGCTTGATATCGTTCAGCCGACCCCGGCCACTGTCGATGCTTTGATGAAGCTCGAGCTGGCTGCCGGCGTGAACGTCGAGATCAAATTGGCCTGATGCCAGTCGGCGCCGGGCTGGGCCTGGCGCTTCCATCCACTGGATGGGAACTACAAGGGATACCGCGCAGCAATGCTGCGGCACTGGTCCCCCGTCTTTTTCGACACTCCTTTTCAAAGGAGGTGCGGAAAAAGCCAACCCGGACGGGGTGATCATCAAAATTCGGGTTGGCCCTCAAGGTTGTTTGGCCTTGGGGGTTTTCGTTTGGATACGCCCCCACGCAATCACGCATGTGGGCCTCTATTGGGAGAAAGATCATGCGCACTGGCGTGATCGCAAAGAAAGTCGGGATGACCCGCCTGTTCCAGGATGATGGTCGGCACGTGCCGGTTACCGTCCTGTCGCTGGAAGATTGCCAGGTAGTTTCGGTCAAGAACCAGGATCGTGACGGATACGTCGCGGTGCAGCTGGGTGCCGGAGCTGCAAAGCCCAAGAACGTCAACAAGCCGCAGCGCGAGCATTTTGCCAAGGCAGAAGTCGCTCCCAAGATGCTGATGGCCGAATTCCGCGTCTCTGATGATGCGATCCTCGATGTTGGCGCCACCATTTCTGCAAACCACTTTGTCGCCGGTCAGCTGGTCGACATCACCGGTCACACCCAGGGTAAGGGTTTTGCCGGTGCCATGAAGCGTTGGGGCTTCGGTGGTATGCGCGCATCGCATGGTGTGTCGATCTCGCACCGTGCCCATGGTTCGACTGGCCAGCGCCAGGATCCGGGCAAGGTGTTCAAGAACAAGAAGATGGCCGGCCACATGGGCGACCGTCAGCGTACCCAGCAGAACCTGGAAGTCGTCCGTACCGATGAGGCGCGCGGTCTGATCTTCGTCAAGGGTTCGGTCCCCGGTTCCAAGGGTGGCTGGCTGATGGTTCGCGATGCCGTCAAGGTCGAGCGTCACGCCGATGCTCCGTACCCCGGTGCGATCCGTTCGGCAGCCAATGCCAACGATCATGAAGAAGCACCTGCCGGCATGGTTGAGTCCGCAGCAGAGCACGAAGCTCTGCTGACCCCCACCGATGCGGAAATCGCTGCAGCAGCCGCTGAAGTGCCCGCCGCTGGAGGCGATCTCGATACGCCCAACAGCACCGTTGAGAAGGAGGGTTAAACCATGAAGCTCAAGGTCCAGACCCTCGACGCCACCGCAAAGGGCGACATCGAACTGAACGATGACGTCTTCGGCGTGACCCCGCGCGCAGACATCCTGCACCGCGTTGTCACTTGGCAGCTCGAAAACCGTCGCGGCACTGCCCGCGGCGCTCGTGAACGTTCGGACGTTGCCCGCACCGGCAAGAAGTTCGGTCGCCAGAAGGGTGGCGGTACCGCCCGTCACGGCGATCGTCGCGCCCCGATCTTCATCGGCGGTGGTAAGGCTCACGGTCCCCGCGTCCGTGACTTCAACCCCTCGCTGAACAAGAAGGTTCGTGCGCTTGGCCTGAAGATGGCACTGTCGTCCAAGGTCGCCAGCGAAAGCCTGATCGTGCTCGACACGTTCGACCTCACCGAAGCCAAGACCAAGACGCTGCTGGCACAGCTCGGCAAGCTGGGTCTCGGCAAGAAGGCGCTGTTCATCGATGGCGATGCCGTGAACGACAATTTCCGGAAGGCTTCGGCCAACCTGATCGGTCTGAACGTGCTGCCCGCCGTCGGTGCCAACGTCTATGACATCCTGAAACACGATACGCTGGTGCTGACCCGCGCCGCTGTTGAAAAGCTGGAGGCACGGTTCAATGGCTAAAAAATCCGACACCATCGATACGCGTCATTATGACGTGATCGTTGCCCCGCACATCACCGAGAAGTCGACGCTGCTGAGCGAATTCAACTCGGTGGTCTTCAAGGTCAGCCAGGATGCGACCAAGCCGCAGATCAAGGCTGCGGTCGAAGCGCTGTTCGATGTCAAGGTGGTCGGGGTCAACACCCTGGTCCAGAAGGGCAAGACCAAGCGCTGGAAGGGTCGTCCCTACACCCGCAATGACATCAAGAAAGCCGTTGTGCGGTTGGCCGAAGGCCAGTCGATCGACGTCACCACCGGCGTTTGAGCGCGGTTCGTAGCTGACAGGATAGAGATATGGCACTCAAATCATATAATCCGACAAGCCCGGGCCGTCGTGGTCTGATTCTTGTCGATCGCAGCGACCTGTACAAGGGCGGCCCCGTCAAGGCGCTGACCGAAGGCAAGCGCAAGACCGGTGGCCGCAACAACAAGGGTCACGTGACCTCGCGCGGCATCGCCGGTGGTCACAAGCAGCGTTATCGCATCGTCGATTTCAAGCGTCGCAAGATGGACGTTGCCGGCACTGTGGAGCGGATCGAATACGATCCCAACCGCACCGCCTTCATCGCGCTGATCAAGTACGAAGACGGCGAAGTCGCCTACATCCTGGCGCCTCAGCGTCTGGCCGTTGGTGATCAGGTGATCGCCAGCGAAAAGACCGACGTGAAGCCGGGCAACGCGATGAAGCTGGCACAGATGCCGGTCGGCACCATCATCCACAATGTGGAGATGAAGCCGGGCAAGGGCGGTCAGATCGCACGTTCGGCAGGCACCTATGCACAGGTCGTAGGTCGTGACCGCGGCATGGTCATGGTGCGTCTGAACTCGGGCGAACAGCGCTACATCCCCGGCGCCTGCATGGGCACGGTCGGCGCGGTGTCGAACCCCGACAACAGCAACCAGAACTTCGCCAAGGCCGGTCGCAAGCGCTGGATGGGCCGTCGTCCGCTGACCCGCGGCGTCGCCAAGAACCCGGTCGATCACCCGCATGGCGGCGGTGAAGGCCGCACCTCGGGTGGCCGTCATCCGGTCACTCCGTGGGGCAAGCCGACCAAGGGCATGCGCACCCGCAAGAACAAGTCGACGGACAAGATGATCATCCGGTCACGTCACGCGAAGAAGAAGAGGTAAGTCATGGCTCGCTCCATCAAAAAAGGGCCGTTCTTCGACCTGTATCTGCTGAAGAAGGCAGAAACGGCGCAGGACGCTGGCGGCCGTGCTCCGATCAAGACTTGGTCGCGTCGTTCGACCATTCTGCCGCAGTTCGTTGGTCTGACGTTCAACGTCTACAACGGTCACAAGTTCATCCCGGTTTCGGTCAACGAAGACATGGTGGGTCACAAGCTGGGCGAATTCGCTCCGACCCGCACCTTCCCTGGCCACGCTGCTGACAAGAAGGGCAAGCGCTAATGGGCAAGGCAAAATCTCCGCGTCGCGTTGGTGACAATGAGGCTCTGGCTGTCGGCACGACCATCCGTGGTTCTGCGCAGAAGCTGGGTCTGGTTGCTGCCCTGATCCGTGGCAAGAAGGCCGAAGAGGCGATGAACATCCTGGCCTTCTCGAAGAAGGGCATGGCGGTCGACGCACGCAAGGTTCTGGCATCTGCGATTGCGAATGCCGAAAACAACCACAATCTCGATGTTGACGCGCTGGTCGTGGCTGAAGCGAGTGTTGGCAAGGCGATCACGATGAAGCGTTTCATGACGCGCGCTCGTGGCCGTTCCAGCCGCATCCTGAAGCCGTTCAGCCGCCTGCGTATCGTCGTGCGCGAACAAGAGGAAGCGTAAGTCATGGGTCAGAAGAGCAATCCGATCGGCCTGCGTCTGCAGATCAACCGCACCTGGGACAGCCGCTGGTACGCCGAAGGGCGCGACTATGCACGCATGCTCAAGGAAGACATCGAGCTGCGCAAGTTCATCATGAAGACGATGCCCCAGGCAGCGATCTCCAAGGTGGTGATCGAGCGTCCGGCCCGTCTGTGCCGTGTCTCCATCTATGCTGCACGCCCCGGCGTGATCATCGGCAAGAAGGGTGCGGACATCGAGAAGCTGCGCAAGAAGCTGGAATCGATGATCAAGGGTGGTGAGGTCAAGCTCAACATCGTTGAAATCCGCAAGCCGGAAATCGATGCCAAGCTCGTTGCCCAGGGCATTGCCGATCAGCTGATCCGCCGCGTTGCCTTCCGTCGCGCCATGAAGCGTGCGGTTCAGTCGGCGCTGCGTCTGGGTGCCGAAGGCATCAAGATCACCTGCGGTGGCCGTCTGGGCGGCGCGGAAATCGCGCGCACCGAATGGTACCGCGAAGGCCGCGTGCCGCTGCACACGCTGCGCGCCAATGTCGACTATGCCGATGCCGAAGCGCTTACCGCGTACGGCATCATCGGCATCAAGTGCTGGATCTTCAAGGGCGAAATCCTTGGACACGATCCGATGGCGCAGGACCGGCTGATGATGGAAGCACAGACTTCCGGCGTCCGTCCGGCCCGCTGAGCCCAGAACAGTAGAGCAAGGTAGAGCATCATGCTGCAACCGAAGAAAATGAAGTTCCGCAAGGCATTCAAGGGTCGCATCAGCGGCAATGCGCCTGGCGGAACGAGCCTCAATTTCGGGTCCTATGGCCTGAAGGCGCTGGAGCCCGAGCGGATCACCGCTCGCCAGATCGAAGCGGCCCGCCGTGCGATCACGCGTCACATCAAGCGTCAGGGACGTTTGTGGATCCGCGTGTTCCCCGATGTGCCCGTGACCAAGAAGCCTGCCGAAGTCCGTCAGGGCAAGGGCAAGGGTTCGGTCGAATATTGGGCAGCGCGCGTCAAGCCCGGCCGCATCCTGTTCGAACTGGATGGCGTTCCCGGCCCGATCGCCGCGGTTGCCTTCGAGCGTGCAGCCATGAAGCTGCCGATCAAGACCAAGGTTGTGGCCCGCCTCGGCGATACGTCGCACCTGGGAGGTGAGTGATGACCAAGATTGTTGAAGACCTGCGCACCAAGACCGACGATCAGCTTTCGGCTGAACTGGGTTCGCTGAAGAAGGAAGCGTTCAACCTGCGCTTCCAGGCTGCGACCAACCAGCTGGAACGCCCCGCGCGTGTCCGCGAAGTGCGTCGCAACATTGCCCGCATCAAGACGTTGCAGAGCGAGCGCGCAAGCGCCGCCGCTGCCAAGTAAGGAGGCCGATATGCCGAAACGTGTTCTGACCGGAACGGTGGTCTCCGACAAGGGCGACAAGACCGTGGTCGTGAATGTCGAGCGCAAGGTGAAGCACCCGTTGTACGGGAAGATCATCCGTCGTTCGAAGAAGTACCACGCGCACGACGAGACCAATAGCTTCAAGGAAGGCGAAACCGTCCGCATCGAAGAGACGGCGCCGATTTCGAAGCTGAAGACCTGGAAGGTGCTGGATCGGGTCAACACCCACAAGGCGCCCGAGGCTTCGACCGAAGCGTAATTCAAGCAGGAACTGCCGGACTGGTTCCGGCAAGCCAGACAAGAAGGAAACGGATCCATGATCCAGATGCAATCCAATCTTGATGTTGCAGACAACAGTGGCGCCAAGCGCGTCCAGTGCATCAAGGTTCTCGGCGGATCGAAGCGTCGCTTCGCCGGCGTTGGCGACATCATCGTCGTCTCCGTCAAGGAAGCGGCGCCCCGTGGCCGCGTCAAGAAGGGCGACGTTCACCGCGCCGTCATCGTGCGCACCGCCAAGGACGTTCGTCGTCCCGACGGCAGCGTGATCCGTTTCGACGGCAACGCAGCTGTGCTGGTCAACAAGAACGACGAGCCCATCGGCACGCGTATCTTTGGCCCGGTGGTTCGTGAACTTCGTGCGCGCAAGCACATGAAGATCATCTCGCTGGCTCCGGAGGTGCTGTAACCATGGCAAGCGCTAAGATCAAAAAGGGCGACAACGTTGTCGTCCTGTCCGGCAAGGACAAGGGCCGCACCGGCACCGTCGCCAAGGTTATGCCGAAGGACGAGAAGGTTGTGGTTTCGGGCCTGAATGTGATGACCCGTCATCGCAAGCCGAGCCAGACCAACCCGCAGGGCGGTCTCGACCGTGTCGAAGCCCCCATGCACATTTCCAAGGTCGCGGTGGCCGATCCCAAGACTGGCGCGCCTACGCGTGTCCGTTTTGAAACGGTGGACGGCAAGAAAGTCCGTGTCGCCGTGAAGTCCGGGGAGAAAATCGATGGCTGATAAGTACACGCCCCGCATGCGTCAGCGTTATGACGACGTTGTCGTCAAGGCGATGCAGGAAAAGTTCGGCTACAAGAACCACATGGAGGTTCCCAAGCTCGAGAAGATCACCATCAACATGGGTGTCGGCGAAGGCAGCCAGGACAAGAAGAAGGTGACCACCGCCGCTGCGGAAATGGAGCTGATCGCCGGCCAGAAGCCCGTGATCACCAAGGCTCGCAAGTCGATCGCACAGTTCAAGCTGCGCGAAGGCATGCCCATCGGCTGCAAGGTGACGCTGCGCAAGGAGCGCATGTTCGAGTTTCTCGATCGTCTGGTGACGATCGCGATGCCGCGCATCCGCGATTTCCGCGGGCTGAACCCCAAGAGCTTTGACGGCCGTGGCAACTATGCCATGGGCCTGAAAGAGCAGATCATCTTCCCCGAGATCAGCTACGACCAGATCGACGCTGTTCGCGGAATGGATATCATTGTGACCACGACGGCCAAGACGGACGATGAAGCGCGCGAACTGCTGCGCCTCTTCGGCTTCCCGTTCCCGATCGAGGAAACCCAGGAACAGGCGGCGGCTTAAAAGCCCACCGTCTCGCAATAGAAAGGCGAGAACTTAAGTCATGGCGAAACTGAGTTCCATCAACAAGAACGAACGTCGCAAGAAGATGGTCAAGCAGTATGCTGGCCGTTATGCGCGTCTGCGTGCGCAGGCTGAAGACACCAATCTTGACGAAACCGAGCGTCTGATCGCCCGGCTCAAGATGGCTGAACTGCCCCGCAATGCAAACCCCACGCGCGTGCGCAACCGGTGTGCAACCACCGGTCGTCCCCGCGCTTATTACCGCAAGTTCGGGCTCTGCCGTATCGAGCTGCGGGATCTGGCCAACAAGGGCCTGATCCCCGGCGTTACGAAGTCCAGCTGGTAAGGATTTGAAGATATGGCAATGACCGATCCTCTGGGCGATATGCTCACCCGCATCCGCAATGGCCAGCAGGCCAAGAAGGACAGCGTGATGTCGCCGGCATCGAACCTGCGCGCTCGCGTGCTCGACGTTCTGCAGCGCGAAGGTTATATCCGCGGATATACCGAAGAGCTGCTGGGCCGTCACAAGGGCCTGCGCATCGAGCTGAAGTATTTCGAAGGCCAGCCCGCGATCAAGCATGTCGCGCGCGTGTCGAAGCCTGGCCGCCGCGTCTATTCGGGTTCCAAGGAACTTCCGATCGTGCGCAACGGCCTGGGCATCACCATCGTATCCACTCCCCGTGGTGTTCTGTCCGACGCGGAAGCGCGCGAACAGAATGTTGGCGGCGAAGTGCTGGCGGAGGTATTTTGATATGAGCCGCATTGGTAAAAAGCCGGTGGCCATTCCTGCAGGCGTGACTGCATCGATGGCCGATGGCGTCATCACCATGAAGGGTCCCAAGGGCGAACTGACCATGCCGACCGTTCCCGACATCACCTACGAACTCACCGATGGTGAAGTCGCGGTGAAGCCGGCGAACAACACGCGGCGCGCTCGGGCGTTCTGGGGCATGCAGCGTACGCTGGTCCAGAACCTGGTGGTCGGTGTGACCGAAGGGTTCACCAAGACGCTGAACATCACCGGCGTCGGCTATCGTGCCAACGTGCAGGGCAGCAACCTCAAGCTGCAGCTCGGCTACAGCCATGATGTCGATTTCGCCATTCCTGACGGCATCGAGATCAAGACCCCGGATCAGACCACGATCCACATTTCGGGCAGCGACCGCCAGAAGGTTGGCCAGGTTGCCGCCGAAATCCGTCGCTGGCGCAAGCCGGAGCCCTACAAGGGCAAGGGTATCAAATATGCGGGCGAGTTTATCTTCCGCAAGGAAGGGAAGAAGAAGTAAGCCATGGCGAAGCTCTCTTTATTCGATCGTCGCCGTCAGCGCGTCCGCAGTTCGCTGCGCGCACGGGCAGGTGGACGTCCCCGTCTTTCGGTGCACCGCACCGGCAAGCACATCTATGCACAGATCATCGACGACGCAGCCGGCAAGACGCTGGCTTCGGCTTCGACCCTGGTCAAGGGCAGCAAGGCAACGGGCGCAACCGTTGCCGACGCCATCGCCGTTGGCAAGCAGATCGCCGAGGCTGGCAAGCAGGCGGGTGTGACCACCGTTGTGTTCGACCGTGGCGGTTTCATTTTTCATGGCCGGGTCAAGGCCCTGGCCGATGCCGCACGCGAAGGCGGACTGGAGTTTTAAGCGATGGCTGATGAAGTGAACAACGCAGAAGCATCGGGCACCGCCGCTGAAGGTGCTCCCCAGGCTGAACGCCAGGGCCGTGGTGGCCGTGGTCGTGGCCGTGGTGGCAACGAGCGTGGCGGCAACGATCGCGGTGGCCGTGGGCGTCGGGATGACCGCAACAAGCGCGACGAGGACCAGGGTGACGAGCTGATCGAAAAGCTCGTCCACATCAACCGCGTGTCCAAGACCGTCAAGGGCGGCAAGCGCTTCGGCTTTGCAGCACTGGTCGTGGTCGGTGACGGCCAGGGTCGTGCAGGCTTCGGCCATGGCAAGGCCCGCGAAGTGCCCGAGGCGATCAGCAAGGCAACTGCTGCTGCCAAGAAGAAGATGATCCGCGTTCCGCTCAAGGAAGGCCGCACGCTTCACCATGACGGCACCGGCCATTTCGGTGCAGGCAAGGTGACGCTGCGCAGCGCGCCGCAGGGTACCGGCATCATCGCCGGTGGTCCGATGCGCGCCGTGTTCGAAAGCCTGGGTGTGGCCGACGTTGTGACCAAGTCCAACGGCACGTCGAACCCTTATAACATGATCCGCGCGACCTTCGAGGCGCTCGGCGAACAGACCAGCCCCAAGTCGGTGGCAGCGCGTCGTGGCAAGAAGATTGCCGACCTGCTGGGCCGTGGCGGTGCCGCACCTGTCGTCGCCGAGGCTGAAGCCGCTGCGATTACGGAGTAAAGCGACATGGCAACCATCAAGCTGAAGCAGACCGGATCGCCGATCCGTCGTCCTGAATCGCAGCGCAAGGTCCTGATCGGCCTTGGTCTGAACAAGATGAACCGCGTTGTGGAACATACGGACACGCCCGAAATTCGCGGCATGCTCCAGAAGGTCCGCCACATGGTGACGGTGATCGACTGACAGGAATGTCCTTTCCCCTTGAGGGGAGAGGGTTGGGAGAGGGGCTTGCATTGACGCTTGCCCCTCTCTACTGCGCCTAGCCAGCAAGCTGGCAAGGCTGCGTATCTCTCCCTGCGAATGGGAGAGATTTTATTTTAGCGCGAACAAAGCGAAAGCGAGTGCACATTATGAAGCTGAACGAACTCAAGGACAATGAAGGCGCCCGCAAGGGCCGTATGCGCGTCGGACGCGGCATCGGTTCGGGCAAGGGCAAGACCGGTGGACGCGGCCAGAAGGGCCAGACCAGCCGTTCGGGCGTTTCGATCGCCGGATTTGAAGGCGGCCAGATGCCGCTGCACATGCGCATCCCGAAGCGCGGCTTCAACAATCCGTTCGGCAAGGATTACGACATCGTCAACCTGGGCATGATCCAGAAGTTCATCGACGCCGGCAGGCTGCCGACCGATGGCACTGTCGATCAGGCTGCGCTGCGCGCTGCCGGCCTGTCGCGTGGCGGCAAGGATGGCGTGCGCATTCTCGCCAAGGGTGAACTGACCTCGAAGGTGAGCTTCAATGTCGCCGGTGCATCCAAGGGTGCCATCGAGGCGATCGAAAAGCTTGGTGGCAAGGTGGATATCATCCTCCCGCGTCCCAAGTACGTAAAGCCGCCGTACGAAAAGAAAGCCTGATCAGGCCATCCGGCTTGTCAAGAACGCCCCGCCTCCCGATATGGTGAGCGCGGGGCGTCTTGCTTGAGACGTCGCAAGGCGGTATCGCTGCGGCGGGCTTGTAAAGCACAAGCGCGGAGCGTAGCGCGCACAATGTGATTTCCGGTCGCGCGCTTTGATTGCGCTGGCAGGCCGCATTATGGGATATTTGGGTTCATGGCATCACGGGCCGACAATCTGGCAAGCAACTTCAGCATGGCTAAATTCAGCCAGGCGACCGAACTGAAGAACCGCATCTGGTTCACCATCGGCGCGCTGATCATCTTCCGTCTGCTGAGCTATGTTCCGCTTCCGGGCGTCGATCCCACCGCGCTGGCAGCTCTGTACGAGCAGACCAAGGGCGGTGTGCTCGACATCTTCAACACCTTCTCGGGCGGTTCGCTCGAGCGCATGAGCCTGATCGCGCTTGGCGTGATGCCCTATATCACCGCCTCGATCGTGGTGCAGCTGGCAGCTTCGCTGTCGCCGCAGCTTGCCGCGATCAAGAAGGAAGGCGAATCGGGCCGCAAAAAGCTCAACCAGTACACCCGCTACGGCACCGTTTTCCTCACCGCGATGCAGGGCTATTTCATCGCCGTCGGCCTTGAATCCTATGCCGGAGCCAGTGGCATCCAGGCGGTGGTCGATCCCGGCCTCATGTTCCGCATCGGCGCGGTGATCAGCCTTGTCGGCGGCACCATGTTCCTGATGTGGCTGGGTGAGCAGATTACCGCGCGCGGTATCGGCAACGGCATCTCGCTGATCATCATGGCGGGCATCGTCGCCCAGATGCCGGTTTTCATTGCCCAGATGTTCGAGGGCGGTCGCACCGGCTCGATCTCGCCGTTCCTGATCGTCGGCCTGCTGGTGATGATCGTCGGCCTGGTGATCTTCATCTGCTTCATGGAGCGTGCCCAGCGCCGGGTGCTGATCCAGTATCCCAAGCGCGCCACCCAGCGCGGCGTGATGCAGGCGGACCGCAGCCATCTTCCGCTCAAGATCAACACCGCAGGCGTGATCCCGCCGATCTTCGCTTCGTCGCTGCTGCTGATGCCGCTGACGATCTCTCAGTTCGCGGGCAACTCTGCCGATCCCAACTCGGCTATGGGCAGCGCGCTGGTGACGCTTAACCAGTATCTGCAGCACGGCCAGCCGTTGTACATGACGCTCTATGCGCTGGGCATCATCTTCTTCTGCTTCTTCTACACTGCCGTGGTGTTCAACCCGGAAGAAACGTCGGAGAACCTCAAGAAGAATGGCGGCTTCATCCCCGGCATCCGTCCCGGCAAGAACACCGCGACCTATCTGGATTATGTGCTCACGCGCATTACCGTGGTCGGCGCGGCGTACCTGACCTTTGTCTGCGTGCTGCCCGAATATGTCATCGCGCAGACCGGCATTCCGCTGTTCTTCCTTGGCGGCACCAGCCTGCTGATCGTAGTCAACGTGACCGTCGACACGATCACCCAGATCCAGAGCCACCTGCTTGCGCACCAATATGCCGACCTCATCAAGAAGGCGAAGTTGAAGGGCCGCTTGCGCTAAGCGTTCCATTCTGAATATGAAGGGCCGGGGCAACCGGTCCCCAGGGGATGTGACTGTCCATGAATATCATTTTGTTGGGCCCGCCAGGTGCCGGTAAGGGTACCCAGGCGCAGCGTCTGGTTGACGAACGCGGCATGAAGCAGCTCTCGACCGGCGACATGCTGCGCGCTGCGGTCAAGGCGGGCACGCCGATCGGCCTCAAGGCCAAGGCGGTCATGGAAGCGGGCGAGCTGGTCTCCGACGAGATCGTCTCGGGCATCATCGGTGATGCGCTGGACGAGCTTTCGCCCCAAACCGGGATCATCTTCGACGGCTACCCGCGCACCGCGGCGCAGGCGGTCTCGCTCGACGAGATCCTCGAAGCGCGCGGCCGCAGCCTGCACCATGTCATCGAGCTGGGCGTAGACGAAGACGCGCTGGTCGATCGCATCACCGGCCGCTTCACCTGCGCCAACTGCGGCGAGGGCTATCACGACCGCTACAAGCTCCCCGCCAAGCAGGGCGTGTGCGACAAGTGCGGCTCGACCGAATTCAAGCGCCGTCCCGATGACAACGAGGACACCGTGCGTACCCGCATGGCCGAATATCGCGCCAAGACCGCACCGATCCTGCCGATCTACGAAGCGCGCGGTATCGTCAGCCGGGTCGATGGTATGGCGAGCATGGATTCCGTCGCCGGCGCCATCGCCGGGGTTCTCGACGCCTGATCCACGGGTTTCCCCTCCCGGCAGCGGGAGGGGCAGGTCCGGAGCTGGCGCTTCTCTCGATAGACTTGCGGGACCACCCGATCGCGGGCATGAACCTGGAACATCACCGGGGAACCCTTTGCACATGCGCACCGCTCTTGCCGTTCTGGCTCTCGCCACCCTTGCCGCCGCCCCAGCCCATGCCGAGGTCACTGCGCAGTCGGACAACGGCTTTGCGGTCAAGCACAGCGTGACGGTCGCGGTCGATCCGGACGCCGCCTTTGCGATGCTGCGCACGCCTGCCAAATGGTGGGACAAGGACCACACCTGGACCGGCAGCGCCGACAATCTCTACATGGATGCGCAGGCAGGGGGGTGCTTTTGCGAGTTGATCCCCAACGAGGCGACCACCGAAAGCGGCGCGCCGCAGCGGACCTTGCGCGGCAGCGTCCAGCACATGCAGATCCTTTATGTCGATCCGGGGAAGCTGTTGCGGCTGTCCGGCGCGCTGGGACCGCTGCAGGGTGAAGCGATGGCGGGCACGATGACGGTCAGCCTCGCGCCGATCAAGGGAGGCACCAGGCTCACGTTCGAATATGTCGCGGGCGGCTTCATGCGGATGCCTCAGGGCGAGATGGCACCGGCGGTGGACGGCGTGATCGGCGCGCAGGCATCGCGTCTGGCGATGGCGCTGGGCCCACTGGTGGGCGGGGGTGGTGCTGAAGCTCCCGCCACCAGCGAACCCGAGCCTGAGCCCGAGCCCGCGGCTGACACGGATGCCGCTGCCGATGATGCCGGCGGCAGTGTCAGCAGCCTGGTTGCCGATCTCGAGCCGGACGACGCGGTATCGGCAGGCAAGGACGAGGAGCCTGTCGCCAAGCCCGCCGCCAAGCCTGCCGTGAAGCCTGGTCCTGCAGCAGGCACCAGGCCGCTTGCCCGGCCTTCGCGCGATCGTGATCCCGAAGAGGGTGGGCGCTGAAGCTGGCCACTTCCGGCGCCTTCGAACAGCCCCGGCCGCGAGCCTCCGGGCGGTCTGAAAGCTGTGCCAATTAGCACTATCGCCCCGGGCAATTTACGCTAGAGTTTGCGCAGAATCGCAGGCGAATCAGGAGAGTTCGCTGCCATTCGGGCCGGGTCGCGCAGTTCGCAGCAATACCTTGAAAAGGGGGCACCCATGGCCGTATCCGATCACGTAGACTTGCCGACCTTCATGGAAGGCGTGAAGAAGCGCAATCCGCACCAGCCCGAATTTGTCCAGGCGGTGCAGGAAGTCGCCGAAGACATTTTCGACTTCATGGCCGACAAGGTCCAGTATCACGAGCAGCAGATCCTGCGCCGTATCGCCGAGCCCGACCGCGTCATTTCGTTCCGCGTCTGCTGGGAGGATGACAACGGCAATATCCGCGTCCAGCGCGGCTGGCGCGTGCAGAACAACAACGCCATCGGTCCGTACAAGGGCGGCATCCGTTTCCACCCCTCGGTGACCGAATCGGTGCTGAAGTTCCTCGCATTCGAACAGACCTTCAAGAACGCACTGACCGGCCTGCCGATGGGCGGCGGCAAGGGCGGATCGAACTTCAACCCCAAGGGCAAGAGCGTGCGCGAGATCATGCGCTTCTGCCAGAGCTTCATGACCGAACTGTACCGCCATATCGGTGCCGACGTTGACGTGCCCGCAGGCGACATCGGCGTGGGCGGGCGTGAAATCGGCTATATGTTCGGCCAGTACAAGCGCATCACCAACCAGTTTACCGGCGTGCTCACCGGCAAGGGTCTGGAATGGGGCGGCTCGCTGATCCGCACCGAGGCGACCGGCTATGGCGCGGTCTACTTCCTCTCCAACATGCTGGCGCACAAGGGCGATGGCCTCACCGGCAAGACCGCGGTGATCTCCGGATCGGGCAACGTTGCCACCCATGCGGCGGAGAAGATCGTCCAGATGGGCGGCAAGGTGCTGACCCTGTCGGATTCGGGCGGGTTCATCCTCGATCCCGATGGCATCACCCAGGACAAGATCAACTGGGTGAAGGAGCACAAGACCCATCGCCGCGGCCGCATCGAGGAATATGTCGAAGCCTTCAAGGGCGCGACCTTCCATGCCGGCAAGACCCCGTGGGGTGTTCCCTGCGATGTCGCATTGCCCTGCGCCACGCAGAACGAGCTGCTCGGCGATGATGCGCGCATGCTGGTCAAGAACGGCTGCATCGCGGTGTCCGAAGGCGCCAACATGCCCACCGATCTCGATGGCGTGCACGTGTTCAAGGATGCCAAGATCCTCTACGCGCCGGGCAAGGCCTCGAACGCCGGCGGCGTTGCGGTCTCGGGGCTCGAAATGAGCCAGAACTCCGAGCGCCGCGCATGGAAGGAAGACGAGTTGCAGCAGATGCTCAAGGACATCATGATGGGCATCCACAACAGCTGCCTGACCTATGGCGACAACGGCAAGGGCTATGTCGATTACGTGAAGGGCGCGAACATCGCGGGCTTCAAGAAGGTGGCCGATGCGATGCTCGCCTTTGGCGTAGTCTGACGCGATGACAGGCGCGGCGAGCAGGACGAACTGCTCGCCGCAAGCCTCTTGCGCCGCGCGCGCGTCCTGCTAACGGGCGCTGCGATGCCCCGGCTCTCCAGAAAGATCAAAGCGAGCCGGGAGCTGATCGATATCGGCTGGTCCGAGTGCGTCGACCTGCCCGATCTGGGGCTGAGCCGGATCAAGGCGAAGATCGACACCGGCGCAGCTACCTCCTCCATCCACGCGACGCGGGTCAACCCCTTGATGATCGATGGCCAGCTGGTCGTCGAATTCTGGTTCCGCGCGCACCGCGGCGAGCCTGCGCGCAAGTTTCGCGCGCCCGGAGTCGAGCAGCGCCGGGTCAAGAGCTCGAATGGCGCGATCGAACTGCGCTATGTCATAGAAACGACGATGATCCTTGGTAGCGTGCGCTGGAAAGGGCACATGACCTTGGCCAATCGCAACACCATGAGCTTTCCGCTGTTGATCGGCCGCCGCGCGCTGCGGCGCGGTTTCCGTGTCGATTGCGCTCGCAAGTGGGTTCTCGGCCAGCCCGAGGAATCCGACCGATGATCCCTTTTCCCCAAAGGACCTCCCCATGAAAATCGCCATGCTGGCGCGCAATCCCAATCTCTACTCGCACCGCCGCCTGTGCGAGGCGGCCCGGACGCGCGGGCATGAGATCGACATCCTCAACACTCTGCGGGTGACGATGAACATCACCTCGCACCGCCCCGGCGCGCAATATCATGGCGAGCCGGTGGCGCGTTACGACGCGGTGATCCCGCGGATCGGCGCCTCGATCACGCAATATGGCCTTGCCGTGCTGCGCCAGTTCGAGATGATGGGCGTGTGGTCGCTCAACGAGAGCGTCGCGATCGGGCGCTCGCGCGACAAGCTGCGCTCGATGCAGATCTTCGCCAAGCATGGCCTCGGCCTGCCGGTCACCGCCTTTGCGCACGACCCCAAGCAGACCGACGAGGTGCTCAAGATCGTCGGCGGCGCGCCTGTCGTGATCAAGCTGCTCGAGGGGACGCAGGGCATAGGCGTTGTGCTGGGCGAAACCGAAAAGTCAGCCAAGTCGGTGATCGAGGCGTTCCGCGGCGCCAACGTCAACATCCTGGTGCAGGAGTTCATCAAGGAGGCCGATGGCAGCGACATCCGCATCTTCGTGATCGGCGGCAAGGTTGTGGCCTCGATGATGCGGACTGGCGCCAAGGGCGATTTCCGCTCCAACCTGCACCGTGGCGGCACCGCCAAGGCGATCAAGATCACGCCGGAGGAACGCTCGACCGCGGTGCGCGCGGCGCGCGTCATGGGGCTGAACGTGGCGGGCGTGGACATCCTGCGCTCCAATCACGGTCCGGTGATCATGGAGGTCAACAGCTCGCCTGGGCTCGAAGGGATCGAACATGCCACCGGCAAGGACATTGCCGGGATGATCATCGATTTCATCGAGGGCAACTGCAAGGCGGGCGCGACCAAGACCAAGGGCAAGGGCTGAGGCCCGCCGGGGCGCCCGGGTCAGCCCAGCATCCGCGCGCCCAGCAGCATCAGCAGTTTCACATCCATGCCGCAGCCCTGCGCGCGCTTGTCGGCGACGAAGCGCTCGAACTCGGGAAGCGGCACGACATGGACGGTGATGTTCTCGCCCTCCACCCCGCCGCCTGCGTGCACCTGCACCAGATCATGCGCGCGCATCAGGTGGAAGGCCTCGCTGACCATTCCGGGGGAGGAGTAGAACTCGCCGAGATTTTCCATGCGGCCTGCACGGAAGCCGGTTTCCTCTTCCAGCTCGCGCGCTGCCGCCAGCTCGGGGGCTTCGCCGCTTTCATGATCGCCGATCAGCCCGGCGGGAAGTTCGATGCAGCTGCGGCCCAGCGGCACGCGATACTGTTCGACCAGCACCACTGCGCCTTCGTGCACCGCCAGGATCACCGCGGCGCTGATGCCCCGGCTGCGCGAGACATATTCCCATTTTCCGCGTGTCTTGGCGGTGATGAACCGTCCCTGCCAGACGATTTCCTCAGTTTCGGTCATCAGGTTTCCCAGCACAGGTTAGGTCTCGTCATTCCCGCGAACGCGGGAAGCCCGCTTTTGCTCTGACGGAGAGCAGAAGCGGGACCCCCGCCTTCGCGGGGGTGACGAAGCAAAAGCCATTGCGAACTAGCACAACCTTCAAAGCTCGATAAGCCGATCAGGCAGTTCGTTGGGATTGTCGCCGGTCTTGGGGAAATGCTCTGCCAGCACCTTGCCGACATCGCGCACAGCCGCCGCCATGCCTTCGCCCGCGCGGCCTGCCTTGAGCTCGACGATCATGTCCGCCATCGCCTCGCCCCAGACATCGGGTGAGACCTTGGCGGCGATCGCGCTGTCGGCAACGATCTCGGCGCGGTGCTCGGCCATCGAGAGGTAGATCAGCACCCCGGTGAGCCCGACCGTGCGCTTTTCGGCGCTGACCTTGAACAGGTTGATCGCCCGCGCGCGCACCCGCATCTGCTTGACCGCAGCCGGGGTCAGCGCAAGCCGCAGCGGTTTCCACCCCAGGATCAGCCGCACCGCGGCGAACTTGATCCCCAGCAGCAGCATGATGATGGTGAGGTATTCGCCGGGGGTGTAGACATGCTCCCAGCCGCCGGTGAAGGTCGACAGCAGCTGTTCGAACCATTCGGGGAACACCGCGATGCAGGCGAGCGCAAGGAACATCGCGGCGACCGCCCAATAGATCGGCGTTTCGCGATAGTCGTCGGATTGCCCAGCGATCACCGTGACGATCTCGCCATTGGTGTGCTGTTCGGCCTCGGCGACCGCAGCGGTGACGATGCAATGTTCGTCGGGGGTGATGGTTTCAACCTTTGCCATGCTGTCTCACCATCCGCCCGAAGAGCCGCCGCCGCCGAAGCTGCCGCCGCCTCCGCCAAAGCCGCCCCCACCGAAGCCGCCGCCTCCGCCACCCCAGGAAGAGCCCGAAGAGCCGCCCCAGGTGGTGATCCCGCCGACGCCCGCGCCACGATAGCGCGAACCCTTGCCCTTGCTGCTCAGCGCGGGAATGATGAAGAAGAACAGGATGATCAGCCCCCAGAAGATGAACAGACCAATACCGCCGCCATCATCGCTCGACCGGGCCTCTTCCTCCACCTTGGAGGCAAAGGCGCGCGCTTCCTCGTCGGGCAGGGTCAGCTGGGTGATGATTGCATCGGCGCCCGCTGCAATGCCGCCGGGAAAATCCTTGTCGCGAAAGCGCGGCAGAATGTCCTGCTGGATGATGACGCTCGACAGCGCATCGGTGAGCACGCCTTCGAGGCCATAGCCGACCTCGATTCGCACCTTGCGTTCATTGGGCGCGACGATCAGCAGCGTGCCGTTGTCTTTTTCGGCCGATCCTTTTTCGGCTTGGCCGATGCCCCATTCGCGGCCGAGCTGATAGCCGTATTCCTCGATCTCGTAGCCCTGCAGATCGGGGAGCGTTGCAACCACCAGCTGGCGGCTGGACTGCTTCTCCAGCGCCTCCAGCTTGGCGGTCAGCGCCGCTTCCTGTGCGGGATCGAGCAGATTTGCGGCATCGACCACGCGACCGGTGAGCTTGGGGAAGGCCTGGGCGAGGGCGGTCTGGCCCGGCGCCGCTGCGATCAGCAGCAGCGCCAGCGCCAGACATTGCCTCAACCATGATTTCCAGCCCCCGGTCGGGGCGGGTGTTGTGGTCACGATCCGAAATCGACCTTGGGAGCCTCGTTGGCGCCTTCGGTCGTCGCCTTGAACGGCACCATCGGCTTGGCACCATGGATCAGGTTGGCGCCGATCGAATCGGGGAAGGTGCGGATGGTGGTGTTGTACTGCCGCACCGCCTCATTGTAATCGCGCCGGGCGACCGTGATGCGGTTCTCGGTGCCTTCGAGCTGGCTCATCAGCGTGGTGTAATTCTGCTGGCTCTTGAGATCGGGATAGGCTTCCACCACGGTGCGCAGCTGGCCCAGCGCCTGGGTCAGCTGGTTCTGCGCCTGGCTGAACTTCTCGAAGGTGGCGGGGTCGGAAAGGTCATCGGTGGTGACGTTGATCGAGGTCGCGCGCGCGCGGGCCTCGGTCACCTGGGTCAGGATCTTCTCTTCGGAGGCCGCACCGGCCTTCACCGTGGAAACCAGATTGGGCACCAGATCGGCGCGCCGCTGATACTGGTTCTCCACATCGCCCCATTTTGCCTTGGCGTTTTCCTCGGCGGTGGGAACGGAGTTGATGCCGCAAGCGGACAGCGCCAGAACAGCCAGCGGCAGCAGGGCATAACGGGTGATACGCATAGTCAGAATTTCCCTCCGGTTGATAACGCGCGACCGTTATATCGTATTAATACGGCAACTCTGCAAGACCATGTTTTACATGTTACGCCTGCAAAGCGCTCGACTTCTCCACGTCGCTCACGATTATAGGGCGTTATCGTGACAGCAAAAGGGGAAACACGTGTTCGCAGAGTTCAAGGCGTTTATCATGCGCGGCAATGTGCTCGATCTGGCGGTGGCCGTGATCATCGGCGCAGCGTTTGCCACCATCACCACATCGCTGACCGAGGACCTGATCATGCCGGTGGTCGGCGCGATCTTCGGCGGCGCGGATTTCTCCAGCTATTTCGTCATGCTGGGCCCGGTGCCTGAGGGTTATACCGGATCGCTCAACGACTATGCCGCGCTCAAGAAGGCCGGGGTTCCGCTGCTCGGCTATGGCCAGTTCATCACCGTGGTGATCAACTTCCTGATCCTGGCGTTCATCATCTTCCTGATCGTGCGTCAGGCCAACAAGCTGATGCCCAAGGAAGAAGCGCCCGCCGCGCCCGCAGGCCCGAGCGAGACCGAACTGCTCGCCGAGATCCGCGATCTGCTGAAGAAGTGAGCCTACGCTCTCCCCTCCCGCATGCGGGAGGGGAGAGGAGGAAGATAAGGATTTTCCCCACACTCACTTCCCATTCATCAATCCATCGCTATATACATCCCTGCCGGTTCGTCCGGCTATGACGATAAACTGCGGCGTGCAATAGGCACAGCGGACCCGGGGGCGGTACCCGGCGGCTCCACCATGAACCCTGCGCAGGCAGGGCTTTTGACGGGGCCGAACTAGGATCGACGTGTGTTGAAAGACGTTGTTTTCGTCCGGGCTGAGTAACCCGTTAAAGGCTCAAACACGATAAGTGCCAATGACAATGACGCACTCGCCCTCGCTGCATAATTCAGCGGCCTAACGGCCAAGAGTTATCTAGCAAGAGCGCGGTTGAACCCACCGGGCAACAGAAGCGGAGTTCAGCGGTTTGGAGAGCACCGGGCAACAGAAGCTCTCCACCTTACCCATCATTTCGGAGCGTCACTCGGGGCCATAGGCCTTCTGGTACTCGATCGCGTCGAGCATCTTGGCGCCGGCCATGAACACCGCGCCGGTGCAGGCGACGAACAGCAGCCAGCCGCCATATCCGGGATACTGATCGAGATAGAGCTTGCCGCGTTCGCAGGCCCCCAGCGCCAGTGCGTAGGTGATCAGATACACCTCGAACTTGGTCTTGATCAGGAACAGGCGCCGGATTTTCTCGAACATGGAACTTCTCTCCGCAAGCCCCGTGCCAAGGGCTGATTTCTGCGGTCCCTTATGGTGAAGATCGGGTTAATGTGTAAAGCCTGCCGACAGGTCAGCCAAGCTCGCCCAGATCCAGCGCATCGATCAGCGCCGCGCGCGCGGCACGCACCGTCTCGGCCAGGGCCGGGTCGGCAAGGTCAGCCGGGGCGATCCGTTCGGGCCAATGGCTGGCGATGATCCGCTCGATGCTGTCGAGCCTGTCAGGGGTTGCCATGAAGCGCGGGTCGACCGTGGCGGGATCCGCGACCACGCGCAAGCGCAGGCAGGCCGGGCCGCCGCCATTGGCCATCGACTGGCGGACATTGACCGGGACCAGCCGGCGGATTGGGCCATTGCCCGCGACCATCGCCTCAAGCCACTGCCACACCGCGGTCACCTCCTGCGATTCGCTGGGCAGCACCAGCGCGTGGCCGCCCTCGGGCAGGCTGACCAGCTGGGCGTTGAACAGATAGCTCTTGATCGCATCGGCAAGCGACACTGCGCTGGCGGGCACCTCGACGATCTGCACCGCCGGGAAGGCTGCGCGGATTTCGGCATAGGCCTCAGCCCGATTCTCGAACGCCTGTTCGTGGGTGAACAGTACGGTCTCGTTGGCGACGGCGACGACATCGTTGTGGAAGGCGCCCGCCGCGATCGCGGTCTCGCTCTGCTGGAGGAACAGCGTGGCATCGGGCGCAAGCCCGTGCCGCCGGGCGATCGCCTTGCCCGCCTCGATATGCTGACGCGCGGGGAAGGGGCCGCCTGCCTTGCCATAGACGAAAATCTCGACGCCGGCGCCATCATGGCCGTCGCACAGTCGCATGTGATTGGCCGCGCCTTCATCGCCGAACGGGGCAGGCACCGGGCCGTGCACCGCAAAGTGCCGCGTGTCGGCAAAGGCCAGCTGCAGCTGCGCCAGCGTTCCCGTCCACTCATGGCTGCGGTGCGGCATGGTGACGAGGTTGGCGACCGTCAGATGGCAGCGGCCATCTGCGGTATCCGGGGCAGGGGAGACGGTCGCGGCGTTGGCCGCCCACATCGACGAGGCGGAAAAGGCCGCGGCGCGCATGTGCGGCTCGGCGCTGGCGATATCGCAGCCCAGGCTTGCAAGCCAGCCGGTATTGGGCCGGTCGAGCGGCAGGAAGAAGCCCTGCGCCAGCCCTAGCGCGATATTGGCGCGCATCTTTGCCACGCCCTGCAACGCCGCCGCGCGCGGCTCGCTGACCGCGCCCGCGTTGCTCGCCGAGGCGATGTTGCCCAGGCTCAGCCCTGCGTAATTGTGGCTGGGTCCGATGATTCCGTCGAAGTTGATTTCGGTCAGCATGGTGTTCCTCTGATCTTCCTTCTCCCCTTGAGGGAGAAGGTTACGAAGCCTTGGCGGCGCAGCCGCTTAGGCGCAGTTGGATGAGGGGTATGCGGCCCTTTGGTCCGCGCGGTCGCTAGGCGACCGCTGCCCCCTCTCCCAGCTTCGACTAGGCAGCGAGCTGCCAAGTCTGCGCAACCCTCTCCCTCGTAGGGGAGAGGGGTTTTTACCGCTCAATCCAGCGGACGGCATCGCCCTCAGCCACGCCCAGCAGGTGCGCGGCCCTGGCGTCGAGCGCGACGCTGTCGCCCCGATCCGCGACATGGCCATAAGCGCAGCGGAAGTCCGCCAGCCTGCCTGTCGCTACCAATGCGAGCGCGCCGTCGTCGGCGGTTCCGCCCAACACCGCATCGCGCGAGTTGCGGATCGAATGCACCTGGTCGGTGCGCGCGGTCATCGTCGGGCCTCCGTCGAAGATGTCGACGTAATTCTCATAGGCAAAACCTTCATTCTCCAGCATTCGCATCGCCGCGCGGCCGCTGACATTGGGACGGCCGAGCACATGGCGCGCGGCATCCGAGAGCATCGCGACATAGACCGGGTGCTTGGGCATCAGATCGGCGATGAACTGGTTGCCGCGCAGCGCATTGAAGGTGTCGGCC
Source organism: Blastomonas sp. RAC04 (assembly GCF_001713435.1). NCBI lineage: Bacteria > Pseudomonadati > Pseudomonadota > Alphaproteobacteria > Sphingomonadales > Blastomonadaceae > Blastomonas > Blastomonas sp. RAC04. Next base: position 2,012,862 of record NZ_CP016460.1, on the reverse strand, counting down.
TCGTCGAAGCTCATCCCGAAAAAGCGCCCGGCAATGCTGTCCCAGAACGGCGAATCCCCCGCCTCGTCGATTACCCCGCGCAGTTCGGCCAGGATGCGGTCGGTAAAGCGCGCGCGGTGCATGGCGATGAACAGATAGCGGCTGCGCGCCAGCAAAAGCCCCAGCCCACCCGCGCGCTCGCCGGGGTGGAGGAACAGTCCGCCGACTTCACACGATCCCTCAAGATCGGTCACCAGGCTCAGGATTTCGGCGCGGAATGTCTGTTCGAGCTCGGCGCTGTGCTGTGTCAGGGTGCTCAGGCGATAGGAATAGAACGGCCATTTTTGCCCCACCCGGGTGAGCAGCTGGCAGGTGCCGCGAATCTCGCGGGTCCGCGTGTTTTCCAGCACCAGCACGAACAGTTCGTCCTCGACGCTGTCCTCGGTGCGCGCAAAGGCCTCGGTCGAACGCTCGATCTTGGATTGCAGCGACTTGCGGTCGGCGGGCAGGTTGGTGAACCCGCCACCGGTAAGCTTGGCCATCTCGTAGATCGGCTGCAGATCGCCTGGCGTCGCCGCCCGGATGACAAAACTCATAAACCCCTCTTTTCGGCGAGCCGCATGATGGTGAGCGCGGACAGACGGGCGCGTTCGGCCAGGCTGTCGGTGATCAGGAATTCGTCGGCGCTGTGGATCGCGCCCCCGCGCACGCCCATGGTATCGACCACCGGCACCCCGCACGCGGCGATGTTGTTGCCATCGCACACCCCGCCGGTGCCGCGCCAGCCGATCTCAAGGCCCAAAGCCGCGCCGCAGTCCTTGACCAGCCCGAACAGCTTTTGGGCACCCGGATCGATTGGCTTGGGTGGGCGACCGAAGCTGCCATGCACATGCACCGAAACTTCGTGCTCGCGGCCGATGGCGTCGGCGATCTGGCGCAGCGCTGCATCGGCATGGGCCTGCATTTCAAGGCTTTGCGGGCGGAAGTTGACCCGCAATATCGCATGATCAGGTACGACATTGTTGGCGCTGCCGCCGTCGATCCTGGCGGGGTTGACCGACAATCCGTCGCGGGTCAGCGCTTTCAGCCGCACCGCCATGTCGGCGGCAGCGACCAGCGCATTGCGCCCGTCCTGTGGGTTGCGGCCGGCGTGCGCCGAACGGCCGGTGACGATGACCGAGAAATTGCCCGATCCGCCACGTTCGCCTGCCAGCGTGCCATCGGGCAGCGCGGGTTCATAGGTTAGAGCGGCAAGTTTGCCCGCCGCCAGTTCGGCGATCAGCGCCGCGGACGAGCCCGAACCCACCTCCTCGTCGGAGTTGATCATCACGTCATAACCGATGGTGGCGGCAAGCGGCGATGTCTCTACCGCGCGAAGGCCTGCCAGCATCACCGCGATGCCGCCCTTCATGTCGGCGACGCCTGGACCATTGAGCACCCCTGGCTCGAGCCATGTCAGGCTCTGGAAGCCGCTGTCGACGGGAAATACGGTATCCATGTGCCCGGTGAGCAGCAGCCGCAGCGGCGCTTGCGGCCGCACCTGCACCACCAGATGCTGGCCGCGCTGGATCGTGTCGATGCTGCCATCGGCGCGCACCGCATCGACCGGCGCGGGATCGATCAGCCGCACGTCACCGGGAAGCGCCGAAAACGCGTCCGCTAGCAGCTGCGCGGTCTGGGTGAGGCCTGCAAGATTGCCGGTCCCGCTGTTGATCGCGGCCCATCGTTCGACCTGGCTCAACATCGCGGTCTGGTCGATGGTTTCAAGGCAGGCGCGCTCGGATCCGGTCAGTCTGGCAGGGCTGGTCGTCATCCGCCATGCCATAGCCCGGTTGGTCGCATCCTACCACCCGTAGCGGGCAAAAGCGGATTTACTTTGACGCCTTGCGTTGCCATAGGCTGTGCGCCATTCCTCCCCCGGAAATTACCTTGCATCTCCTCTGGCGCGCCACGCCCAGGGGACCGTCACAAGCAAAGAGGACCGGGAATGAGCGACTATATCCAGAGCAACGGCATCAGCATCGATTCTGCGCTGCACGGCTTCATCACCGATTCGGTGCTGGCCCCGCTGGCGCTCGACGCAGACCGCTTCTGGGCGGATTTCGCCGCGCTGCTCGACCGGTTCGTTCCCGTCAACCGGGCGCTGCTCGACAAGCGCGAGGACCTTCAGGCCAAGATCGACGACTGGCACCGTGCGCGCAAGGGCCAGCCGCTCAACGCCATGGAATACCGCACCTTCCTGTACGACATCGGCTATCTGGTGACCGAGCCGCAGCCGTTCGCCATCGGCACCACCAATGTCGATCCGGAAATCGCGACGATGGCTGGCCCGCAGCTGGTCGTGCCCTCGCTCAACGACCGTTTCGTGCTCAACGCCGCCAATGCGCGCTGGGGCAGCCTGTATGACGCCTATTACGGCACCGACGCGCTTGACGCGGCCCCGGCGCAGCCTGGTGGCTATGACGCGGTGCGAGGCGCCGCGGTGGTCAAGGCGGCCAAGGCGTTCCTCGATGAAGCCGTGCCGCTCGCAGACGGCAGCTGGGCGGAATTTGCCGGCGGCACGCCTGTGCTCGCCGATCCTGCACAGCTGGTCGGCACGAATGGCGCCAACCTGCTGCTGCGCCATAACGGTTTGCATATCGAAATCGTGATCGATCCCGCCAGCCCGATCGGCAAGGACGACAAGGCGGGGATCGCCGATGTGCTGCTCGAAGCTGCGCTGACGACGATTGTCGACATGGAAGATTCGGTCGCCGCGGTCGATGCCGAGGACAAGATCACCGCATACACCAACTGGCTGGGGCTGATGCGCGGCGATCTGGAGGCGAGCTTCCCCAAGGGCGGCAAGACTCTGACCCGGGCGCTCGAACCGGACCGCAGCTATGTCGCTCCCGATGGCACCGCCTTCACCCTGCCGGGGCGCAGCGTGCTGTTCGTGCGCAATGTTGGCCATCTGATGACCAACCCGGCGGTGCTGCTCGCCGATGGGTCCGAAGCGCCCGAGGGCATCCTTGACGCGGTGTTCACCAGCGCGATCGGCTGTCACGACCTCAAGGGGTTGGGCCGCTATTCGAACAGCCGCGCCGGATCGATCTACATCGTCAAGCCCAAGATGCACGGGCCCGAAGAGTGCGGCTTCACCAACGATCTTTTCGATGCGGTCGAGGACATCCTGGGCCTCGCGCGCTACACCATCAAGGTCGGCGTGATGGACGAGGAACGGCGGACATCGGCCAATCTGGCTGCGTGCATCCATGCTGTGCGCAACCGCATCGTGTTCATCAACACCGGCTTCCTCGATCGCACCGGTGACGAGATCCACACCTCGATGCAGGCAGGTCCGATGGTCCGCAAGGGCGACATGAAGACCTCGGACTGGATCAAGTCGTACGAGGCGCGCAATGTCGGCATCGGCCTCAAATGCGGGCTCGATGGCAAAGCGCAGATCGGCAAGGGCATGTGGGCCGCGCCCGACATGATGGCCGACATGATGGAACAGAAGATCGGTCACCCGCTGACCGGCGCGAACACCGCCTGGGTGCCGTCGCCCACCGCCGCAACGCTGCACGCGATGCACTATCACAAGGTCGATGTTTTCGCGCGCCGCGCCGAGATCGCTGCCCAACCGGTGCCAACGCTCGAGCCGCTGCTCAGCATCCCGCTTGCCGCGGGGCAGAACTGGTCGCCTGACGACATCCGCGCCGAGTTGGACAACAACGCGCAAGGTATTCTGGGATATGTCGTGCGCTGGGTCGATCAGGGCATCGGATGCTCGAAGGTCCCCGACATCCACGATGTCGGTCTGATGGAGGACCGCGCGACGCTGCGCATCTCGAGCCAGGCGGTCGCCAACTGGCTGTTGCACGGCGTGTGCACCGCTGAAGAAGTCGACGGGGCGTTGCTGCGGATGGCGGCCAAGGTGGATGCGCAGAATGCGGGCGATCCGCTGTACCGCGAGATGGCGAGCGACCCCGAAGGCTCGCTCGCCTTCCAGGCGGCGCGTGATCTGGTGTTCAAGGGTGTCGAGCAGCCGAGCGGCTACACCGAGCCCTTGCTGCACGCCTATCGCCAGCGGGTAAAGGCGGGCTGAAACCGACCGTCTGACATCGTCATGCCCGCGAATGCGGGGGTGACGGTGGGAGAGCTCTAGCCTTCTACCGCATCCAGGTGCTCGCGGATCGCGGCCAGGCTTTCGTCGAGATGGCTGAGCATGAACAGATGCCCGCCATCGTCGATGATCTTGAGTTCGGCATTGGGGATCAGCGTCTTGAGGATATGGCCGTTGGCGACCGGAACGATCTGGTCGTCGCCGCCCATCAGGATCAGCGTCGGCTTGCCGAGGAACGGCAGGAACGGCGCGCTGGTCCAGCCGATCATCGCGAGCAGCTGATAGAAATAGCCCGTCTTGGACGGCGGGGTGATTCGGCCAGTGTGACCCGTCGCGCCTTCGGTCGATCCGCCATACAGCGTCGCGAAATGCTTCTCCATATAGCTGGGGTCGATATAGCGACGCGGATCGGCCATCTTGCTGAGCGCTGAGATGTTGCCCGGGATCATGAACATGCCAGCGGTGGTCGCGGCCAGCACCAGCCGGTTGACGCTGCCCGAATGCTGGAGCGCAAAGTGCTGCGCCATCGCGCCGCCCCAGCTCACCCCCATCACATCGACGCTCTCGATCCCGAACCGGTCAAGCAGCAGCCATGCGATGCGCGACATCAGAAAGGCGTTGTACGGCACCTTGGGATCGGGCGATCCGCCAACACCGGGCATGTCGAAGGTGATGAACGGGCGTTCCTCCATCATCTCGGCGAACGGGGCGACCGCTTCCATATTCGCGCCGATGCCGTTGAAGAACAGCAGGGGCGGCTTGGTCAGCCCCTCGTCAAAGCGCCAGCGCGCAACGCGCAGCGTGCGCCCGTCGGCCACTTCCATGGTGATCTCGGGGCCGTTGGAGGCGGTGGGCTTGGGTTTGCTGGCCAAAGGAAATTCCTGTCGGTTGATATATGCACGTTCAAACCCTCCCCATAACGAGGAGGGTTTGCAATGTCCTACTCCAATACATACAGACCCGGCGCAGGTTCCAGCGCGGGGTGTTTCTTGCTGCCGGTGCTGGCGGGCGCTGCGACCTTCTCGCCCGAGCGCGCCTGCACCCATTCCATCCAGTAAGGCCACCAGCTGCCCTTGACCTCTTCGGCCTTGGACAGCCAGTCGTCGACATCCGCCGGGGTCTTGCCTGCCTTGGTGGGCGTGTTGCCCTTCATGCGGAAATACTTGGCCTTGGGGTTGGTCGGGGGGTTGAGGATCGCCTGCATGTGCCCTGATTGCGAGAGGATGAAGTCGACATTCTTCGATCCGAACAATTGGGTCGAGCGATAGCACGCGCGCCACGGGGTGATGTGATCGGTCACCCCGCCCAGGATGAACAGGTCGTTCGTCACCTTCGACAGGTCGATCTTGTGGTCGACCATCTCGACCTCGCCCTTGCGGGTGAAGGCGAGCGTTTCGAAGATAGTAAGAAAGTCTCCCATCAGGCTGGCCGACAGGTTGGTGGCATCCGCATTCCAGAACAAGACGTCGAACGCGGGCGGATCCTCGCCCATCAGATAGTTGTTGATGACATAGTTCCAGATCAGGTCGTTGGGGCGCAGCCAGGCAAAGCCACGCGACAGGTCGCTGCCCTTGATGACGCCCTGCTTGGCCGCGCGCTGCTTGGCGAGCGCAAGGCCGTTGTCGCTCATCAGCGATCCTGCCTCGATATCGGTCTGCTTGGGGTGCAGCACGCACACCATCAAGGTCACCGCGCCGATGCGATCGTCGCCCGAGGCCTTGAGCTTGGAAAGCAGCATCGCCAGCGTCTGCCCGCCCGAGCACCCGCCCGAGACGTTGACCTTCTTCGAGCCGGTCACCTCGCACACCACGTCGATCGCGCGGGTGCACGCGGCGATGTAATCCGCCATCGCCCAGTGGCCGTGCTCCTTCTGGGGATTGCGCCACGAGATCACAAAGGTCTGGATGCCGTTGTCGACCTGCCACTTCACCACCGATTTCTCGGGCGACAGATCGTTGATGTACATCTTGTTGATCTGCGGCGGGATGGTCAGCTGCGGGATCGCATAGACCTCGTCGGTCGAGGGCGCATAATGCACCAGCTCCATGATCTCGTCGCGATAGACGACGTTGCCCTTGGAGGTCGCGACATTCTCGCCGATCGTGAACGGCTTCTTGTCGACCTGGCTGACCATGCCGTCGTTGTAGACCATGTCGTTATAGGCGTTCTTCAGCCCCTTGAGCAGCGACAGCCCGCCGGAATCCACGATGCGCTTCTGCGCCATCGGGTTGCCGATCAGCGTGTTGGTCGGCGCCAGCGCGTCGATGATGATCGCCGAGATGAAGTTGGCGCGGTCGCGTTCGAGCGCATCGAGCTCGAGCTCGTCGATCCAGGTCTTCATGCCCTTCTGCACCGCGAGATAATATTGCGCGCCCGCCTTGTAGAACGGGTTGAACCGCCAGGCCGGGTCCATGAAGCGCTTGTCCTTGGGGTCGGGCGACAGCTCCGACTGGCCCATCATGATCTTGACGACATCTTCCGAAAACGACTGGGCATGCCGCATCGTGCGCGCCGGATCGCTCGCGGTCTCGCGCAGCAGCAGCCCGATCGCGCCGATGAAATCCTCGCGTGCCAGCCCCATCAATGGCCCCAGCGCGGTGGTGTGCTGCGCTGCCTCTTCGACCAGGTTCGGGGTGTCGTCTGCCATAAGCTCTCTCTCCACAGTGGCTTGCCGCCCCGTTCATGCAGGGTCGGTCCGGACTGCATCGTATAGAGAGCATGCGGCCTGCACAATGGCCGCTGAACGGCCTCAGATCAGCGCGTCGATCTGGGTCGCAAGATCGATATCGCGCTGCGAAAGCCCGCCTGCATCGTGCGTGGTGAGCAGGATTTCCACCCGGCTGTAGACGTTGGACCATTCGGGGTGGTGATCGGCCTTTTCGGCGAGGATCGCGACGCGTGTCATGAAGCCGAAGGCTTCGACGAAATCGGTGAACTTGAACGTGCGGGTGATGCCATCGCGCACGGGTTCAGGCGTCCATTCGGGTAGCGCGGCCAGCGCGGTGGTGCGCTCGACATCGGTAAGTTTGGTGACCATCGCATGTGTCTCCTCTTGGCAGCGGGCGGCAATTGCGCCTATCTGCGGTGCAGATGGCGCAAGAAGCTGCACAAACCAAGGACTTTGACGCGGACGCAGCGCTGGAATGCACCGGGCTTGCCTGTGTGCGCGGCGGCCGGGTGCTGTTTCGCGGCGTCTCGTTCGCGCTCAAGGCAGGCGAGGTGCTGCATGTCACCGGCCCCAATGGCCTGGGCAAGTCCAGCCTGATCCGCGTGCTGGCCGGGCTGCTGCCTGCCTATGCCGGTACGGTCGACGTGACCGGGCGGATGGCGCTGGCCGATGAACGCGTTGCTCTCGATCAGGGTCAGCCGCTGGCCCGCGCGCTCGCACATTGGGCGCAGCTCGACGGCACCGATACCGGAGACATTGCGCGCGCCCTATTGGCAGTGGACCTCACCCACCTTGCCGATGTGCCGGTGCGCTTCCTTTCGACCGGGCAGCGCAAGCGTGCGCTGCTCGCACGTATTGAGCTTTCGCGCGCTCCCGTCTGGCTGCTCGACGAGCCCGCCAACGGGCTCGACACCGCGTCGATCGAACGGCTGGGTACGCTGATGGCGGCGCACCGCGCGGGCGGCGGGATCGTGCTCGCCGCCTCGCACCAGCCGCTGCCGCTGGCAGGCGCGCAGACGCTGCCGCTGGCCGAATTCGTTCCCGCGATCGTGCCGGAAGAGCCCGCATGATCGGCGCATTGGGCACGCTGATCCGGCGCGAGCTGATGCTGGCCTTCGGGCTGGGCGGCGGCACGCGCGGATCGGCGGGGTTCATCATGCCGATCATCTTCTTCCTCGCGGTGGCGACGATCTATCCGTTCGCGGTGGGGCCGGACGCGCAATTGCTGGGGCGCACCGGGGGCGGGGTGATCTGGGTCGCGGCGCTGCTCGCCAGCATCCTGCCGATCGACCGGCTGGTGCAGGCGGACATGGACCAAGGGATGATCGATCAATATGTCGTGCGCGGGTTGTCCGAAGAGCTGATTGCGCTCGCCAAGACCATCGGCCACTGGCTGAGCTTCGGCCCGCCGCTGATGCTCGCGGCGGTGATTTCGGCCGGGTTGCTGGGCCAGACATCCGAGCAATTGCTGACCATCGAGATCGGGCTGGCCTGCGCGACACCTGCGCTTGCCGCGCTCGGCGTGATGATCGCCGCGCTCACCGCAGGCCTGCGGCATGGCGCGGCACTGGGCGGGCTGCTGCTGCTACCGCTCGCGGTACCGCTGCTGATTTTCGGGGCGGGAAGCCTGGCGCCCGCTAGCCAGAACGGACTGCTGCTGCTCGCGGCGGCCAGCCTGCTGCTCACCGTGATCTGCCCGATTGCCGCAGGTGCCGCGATCCGGGCCGGCCGCGAGTAAATTACCGGCACGCGCTCCAGCCCATCGCGCCGCGATTGGCGAGGTCGAAATGGAAATGGTCGGCATGCGCGGCGTTGTAGTCGGGCGAGAGCGTGGTCGAGAACAGCTCGCACGCCCCATCACGCACGCGCTTGAGGAACAGCGCCTTGTCATCCCCGCCGAACCAGTCGTTCAGCACCGAGATGCGCCTCCCGTCCTCGAGCACGAAGCCGCTGACGTCGAGCGCGTCGGCTGTCGAGTGCTCGCTCCACGCGCCCTCGCTGCGCCCATACATGCGGCGGCACGAATAGCTGCCGAAGGTCTCGATCCGGCTGACCCTGCTGCCCAGGATTTCCTGCGCCTGAGGCTGCACCACCTGTGCCTGCCAGATCAGCAGGCCGATCGCCATCGGGCACGACGGCGCGACCGAGGCGGGGGCGAGCGGCAGCAGCGGCTGGCCGTATGAGGCGCGCACCGCGTCTTCCACCCGGCACTGGTCCGCGCCAAACGGTTCCGACGGGGTGAAATCGAGCCCCGAGCCCTCAAGCAGCGCGAGGCACTGGTCGCGATCGTCGGTCAGTGCCACGATCTTGCGCCCGGTGGACATGCCGATGGGTTCGCTCAGCGACAACGGCGTCCACGGCATGTCCTCGCGGCCCGGCTTAAGCCAGGCAAACAGGACAAGCAGGGCGAACGCCACAATCGCGAGCCAGATCAGACGCCGGGCCAGACCGATGATGTTGGGAATGCGCATATGGCGCAGTTTACGCAGGCATGCGGCATAAGGATGCAGCGGGATTACCTGCAGCGTAATTGTTCGCATGCATCTCCGCGGCGTAACCGGGGGCAATAGAAACCCAATGGGAGACTTGAGACATGAACGGCAAATGGCAGGCACAGATGCAACTGTGGTGCGGCGCGGTGATGGTCTTTGGGCTGGTGCTGATGAGCGGCGCGTTCGAAGCCACAGGTCAGGTGGCCAACATCCTGTTCGATATTCTCGATGGCCCGGGACCAGTGACCTGGGATCCGGCGCTGCGCTTCAGCCTGGCGCTGATGGGCGCGGTGACCCTGGGCTGGGGTGCGACCGTGCTCGCGGTGGTGCGCGGCACCGGCGACATGCCCGCCGCGCAGGCACTGGCGCTGTGGCGCGGGATCACCGCCGCCTTGCTGTTATGGTATGTCGTCGACAGCGCACTCTCGGTCGCGACCGGTTTCTGGCGCAACGCTCTGTCGAACACGGTGCTGATCGGCTGGTACCTGCTGCTGATGCGGCGGAACACAGCCACAAGGGCTGTGTCCGCCGCGTCGTCATGATCTAGAATCGGGTGCCGACTTCGAGCCCGAAGATGCGCGGCTCGTTGACATAAGCGGTGAGGTTGTTGAAATCGATACCGCCGGTGGCCGAGGTGTTGTTGGTGATGTTGCGAACGAACGCTGCGACATCGAGCCGTCCGTTGCCGGTCCGATAGCCGAACCGCAGACCACCCTCGATCAGGCTGTCATCGCTGAATTCGACCGAATCGTAGAGGAAGAACTGGATGCGAGAACGATAATACCAGTCGGTGAATGCGTAGACCTCTCCGTTGCCGACAGGAATGGCATAGCCCGCGGTCCAGTTGAGCGACCATTTCGGCGACTGCGGCAGGCGGTTGCCGTTGATCGAGAAGATGCCCGGACGTCCGGCAATGGCGGGGCCGAGCACGGTGCAGGGCGATCCGCAGCCGGCCACGCCGAGGCCCGGCGACTTGATCTCATTCTCGTTGAAACCGACGCCGATGCTGAGATCCAGCCCGTCGGCAGGCCGCGCCGCAAGGTCGGCTTCGAAGCCAAAGCCTTCGACGTCATCGGCGTTGAGCAAAGAGGTGACATTGCCACCGCCGCCAACCGCCGTCAGCTGAAGGTCTTCGGTGTTGTAGTAATAGCCGGTCAGGTTGAAGCGCGCGAGGCCATCGAACAGCACGGTCTTGATGCCGGCTTCATACGACATCGTCCGTTCGCTGTCGGCGACCGAAAGTGAGCGGCCAAACGCGAGACGTCCCTGGATCGAGGGCGCGCGATAGCCCCGCGCTGCGCGAGCGAACACGTTGACCGCATCGCTGACGGCATAGATGGCGGCGAGGTCCCAGGTTACCAGATCGGCATCGACCGCGGTGGTCAATGTCGGCACCGGGCCGCCAAAGCCCAGGAAACCGGGACGGGTGTCGATCGGTCTTGCGGCTGCGAATTTGCGTTCGTCGTTGTTGTAGCGCGCACCCGCCTGCAGCGTCAGCCCATTGTCGAACTTGTAGTTCAGCGAAGCGAACACCCCGAAGGAATCTGTGACCTGGCGCTGCACCGCAACGGCTGCCGCGACGGTATCGGCAGGCGCGCCGTAATCGAGGGTGGTGATGTCGAGCTTTTCGTTGAAGAAGAAGCCACCGACCTGATAGCCCAACCCGGTTTCGTTGTTCGAAGCGAGCCGGATTTCCTGCGTGAACTGGTCGAGGCTCGGTACATCGTCGCGAGTCTGGGCGGAAAACGGAATGAAGCCCGGTCCCTGGCTGGGCGCGAAGGCGTTACCGAAGCCGCCATCGATGTCGCCGCGGCTCTTGAGGTTGCCGTTCCAGTAAGAGGTAACCGAGGTCAGCGTGACCGGTCCGAAGTCATAATTGACAGTCAGCCCGGCGTTGTAGGTGTTGAGTTCCTGGAAATTCAGGCCATCCGAGCGGATCTGATCGCGGCGGAAATCGCTGCCCGCCCCGGCGATGCCGTTGAGCTCGTTGCTGCCCTTCTGGAACACGTTGGCGCGGAACAGGATCGCCGAACCATCGAGAATGCGGACCTGACCGACCAGCCGCGCGGTGAGCGGGCCATCCTCATATTGCAGTTGCAGACGTCCGGCAAAATCGTCGTAACCGCCCAGATCGTTGCCGGGGCCATTGTCGACATTGTCGACCCAGTTGTCGCGGTGCTGATAGAAGCCCGATGCGCGGACCGCAAAGCCGTTGCCGAGATCCAGGCCGAGGGCGCCTTCCAGCTGCAAGGTGTTGAACCGCGCGATGCTGGCTTTGGCATAGCCGCCGGTTTCGCCGGGCTTGACGGTGTCGAACTTGACGATGCCAGCGGGCGTGTTGCGACCAAACAGCGTACCCTGCGGTCCGCGCAGCACTTCGATCCGATCAAGATCGAAGATCGGGAAGCCCTTGAGAATGGGGTTTTCCAGCACCACGTCGTCATAGACCAGGCTGACCGGCTGTGACGCGTTGAGGTCGAAATCGGTGTTGCCCAGGCCCCGGATATAGAAGCGCGGGAAAGTGCGCCCGAACGAGCTTTCGATATTCAGGTTGGGGACCCGGCCTGCCAGCCCGCGAATGTCACCGCCTCCGGCCTGAACGGCGGCCAGCGCGTCGGCGCTGAGCGTCGAGATCGACAGTGGAACGTCGCGCTGATCTTCGGCGCGCTTTTGCGCGGTGACCACGATGACGCCGATGCCACGATCTTGGTCTTCAGCGACCTGCTCCTGCGCCATTGCAGGAGTTGCAAGACCAAGCCCGGACAGGGCAGCTGCCAGAGCAACAAGGGATGGCGACGAAAAGGCGGTAAAGCGCATCGATTGAACTCCAGCAGGTCCAGATGAAAATTGCCCTGGGACGACTCGATCAGAAGCGCCGCCCCCCGGCGCCTGAATGCGAAGCCGGGGTTTAAGGGTCAAGCAACCGCCAATGCTGCGCCGCACAATCTTGCGCGGGTGTGGCATTCGTGTGACTATTCGGGGACTTTACCGCTCGATTATCGCGACAGCGTTCGGCCTCAGAACTGCATCTCGTCATAGATCCGGCTGAGGTCGCCGCCCCATTCGCCGTGGTATTTGGCGAGCAGGTCTTCGGCCGGGGTGCGGCCACGCGCAACGGTATCACGCAAAGGCTCTAGGAAGCCGGTTTCGTTGTCGCCGCTGGAGTTGGTGCGCGCGCGCGCGGCCAGGCCTGAGGTGGCGATGTCGAGGACTTCGGCGGCGATATCGAGCAGCTTGCCGCCGCCTGCGATCGGTGCGGCGAGGCCCATCTTCGGCACGGAATCGCGCAGCGTCTGGCGTTCCTCGATGGTCCAGTTCTTGACGACGTCCCACGCCGCATCGAGCGCACCCTGATCGTAGAGCAGCCCGACCCACAGGGCCGGCAGCGCGCAGATCTTGCTCCACGGGCCGCCATCGGCGCCGCGCATCTCGAGGAAGCTCTTCAGGCGCACTTCAGGGAAAGCGGTGGAGAGGTGGTCGTTCCAGTCGCTGATCGTCGGGCGCTCGCCGGGCAAGGCGGGCAGCTTGCCGTTCAGGAAATCGCGGAAGCTCTGCCCCGCCGCGTCGATATACAGCCCGTCGCGGAAGACGAAGTACATCGGCACATCGAGCATGTATTCGACATAGCGCTCATAGCCAAAGCCATCCTCGAACACGAACGGCAGCATGCCGGTGCGCGCGGGGTCGGTGTCCGACCAGATATGGCTGCGGTACGAGAGCATGCCGTTGGGCTTGCCTTCGGTGAACGGCGAGTTGGCGAACAAGGCGGTCGCGAGCGGTTGCAGCGCGAGGCCAACGCGGAACTTCTTGGCCATGTCGGCCTCGCTCGAATAATCGAGGTTCACCTGGATGGTGCAGGTGCGCAGCATCATGTCGAGCCCCATGCTGCCGACGCGCGGCATGTGGTTCAGCATGATGCCATAGCGGCCCTTGGGCATGATCGGCAGTTCGGCGCGGGTCTTGTCGGGCCACATGCCCAGCCCCAGGAACCCGGTGTTGGTCTTCTCGCCCACGGCCTTGACTTGGGCAAGGTGGCGTCCGGTCTCGGCGCAGGTCTGGTGCAGGTTTTCGAGCGGTGCGCCCGACAGTTCGAGCTGGCCTGCAGGCTCGAGGCTCACGGTGCCATCGGGGCCGCGCATCGCGATGACGTTGGTGCCGCCGGCAGGGGTGCGTTCCTCGACCGGTTCCCAGCCGAATTCGGTCAAGGACATCAGCAGATCGTGGATGCCGCCGGGCTCGTCATAGCTGGGGGCGTGGTGATCGTTGCGGCAGAACACGAACTTTTCATGCTCGGTGCCGATCCGCCAATCGGCCTTGGGCTTTTCGCCTTCGCGCATCGGCTCTGCGAGCTGCGCGATCGAGGTGATCACGGGATCATCCTGCCCGGTGGTGGTACGTGTGCTCATGATGCGCCCTGAACCCTGAATTGTCTTTGGTCGCTGGCTTTAGTTGCGGCTTGCAACCCAAGCTAGTGTTAAATGTGTAATGGGGAGGATAGCCGGGCTTTCAAGCGACCCAATCGCCTTGCGATGCCATCCACACCGCGGTGGCGGCGATCGCGGCGGTCTCCGCGCGCAGGATTCGCGGGCCAAGCGAGACCGGAACCGCGGCGGGATGGCTGCGGATCGCGGCGTTTTCGGCGTCGGTGAAGCCGCCCTCGGGGCCGATCAGCACCGCCGCCGGGCCGGAATGGCGGGTGAGCGCCTGGCTGAACGAAACACCCCTGTCCTCGTGCAGCCGCTCATCGGCAAAGAACAGGTGACGGCCCTCGGGCCAGGACTTGAGCAGCGCATCGAGCCTGGTCAGCGGCGCGATTTCGGGCAATGCGGTGCGTTCGCATTGCTCGGCGGCCTCGATCATCGTGCCGCGCAGCCGGTCGTCCTTGACCTTGTCGACCACCGCGCGGTCGGTCAGCACCGGCACAAAGCGGGCAACGCCCAGTTCGCACGCCTTTTCGGCGAGAAAATCGAACCGTGCCTTCTTGATCGGCGCGGCGCACAGCCAGAAATCGGGCACCGCTTCGCGGGTGCGCAACAGGCTTTCTAAGGTCAGCGTGATGTCGCGTTTGCCGCGTGCGGTGACGCGCGCCAGATATTCGCCGCTGATATCGTCGAACAGCTTCACCGGTGCGCCTTCGGCCAGCCGCATGACATTGACCAGATAATGCGCCTGATTGCCTTCGATGCGCAAAGATGCGCCGATCGCAAGCGGCTGGTCGACGAACAGGCGCGGGGCGGAGCGCGGGGGCCAGGCGGGGGTAGCGGTCATGGCGGCGGGATTAGCCGGGCACGAAGCTTTCGTCTACCGCGCCCCGTCGCCGATGAGCGTGAACGGCGCCCAGGCATTGGGATGGGCCAGCGTGTCGCTGTCCGAATCCTGGCTGGCGTCGTTGCGGATCTCGCGCATTGCCTGCGCAAAGGCTTCGGCGCGCGAGAGAGCAGGGTTGTCGCGCGCGATTTCGATGGTGCGCACCGTCATCTTCGCCGCAACGTCATCGCGCACCGGCCAGTGCGAGGCGAGCAGGGTGCGCGCCCCGGCATAGAAGAAAGCGCGGGCGAGGCCCGACAGCCCCGGTGCGCCCTGCGATCCATCGCCCGCCGCGGTGTTGCACGCCGAGAGGATCACCCAGTCTGCATCAAGCTTGAGCGCAGCCACCTCGGACGCGGTGAGCAGCCCGTCATCGGCCTCGCTCGCCGATGCGGGCGGAGTGAAGACCAGCCCCGGCTCGGCTGCACCTTCGACCTCTCCTGCCATCAGCCCGTGCGTCGCGAGCGCCAGGATTCGCGCGTCGGAGAGCCTCGCCTTGCGGACATTGGCCTCGGTCGCCTGTGCGCCGGTCAGTACGCTGGCCGGGCTCGCGCCCAGAGCGGTGCGCATCGCCGCGAGCTCGATCGCGGTGCCCGGAAGCCGCGCCATCTGCCGGAGCGCTGCGATGTTGACCACGCCGCCGCCCGACCGGGTGGTGCCCGGCGCAAACGCCTCTGCTGCCGCCAGCCCCTGCGGCCGGGCGCGCCGGGGATCGCGGCCCTGACCCTTGACGAACACGCCGCGCCCGCCGCCGCCGCGGATCGCTACCTCGCCCTCCAGCACCGGATCGCCAAAGCCAAGGAACGGCTGGCGGGTGGGGCCGCCTTTGGCGGGCGATGTTGCCAGCCGGTCGCGCAGGAACTTGAGCGATTGCAGCGAGGGAATCTGGATCAGCGCATGGCTGTCTGCAAACCACCGCGTGCCGCGCAGGCTGGCGGGATCGCCGTCTGCGCCTTCGGGTTTTTGCGTCACCAGCATGCCGAAGGGCAGCGACGACAGCGCGCCTGCCGCAGCGATGAACACATGGCGCTTGCCGCTGATCGTGTCGGCCACGGGCGCGATCAGCTGCTGATACAGCGCAAACGCGGTGCCGCGATCGAACGGATAGGCGCCTTCGCCCTGGTTGGACCATTCGGCATCCTCGATCGCATCGACCTGGATGTTGGCTCCCACATCCCACAACAGCCGCTTGACCGACGCGGCGATCGCCTCATCGTCCTGCTCGGCGCGATGCCACACCGTCGCGGTGGATGTCACCGCAAAGACATGCGTTCCGGCATCGCTGGGCACAATTAGAAGCGCCGCCTCGTCGGGCGCGAGCAGCGCCTCTGCCTCGGGCTGGGCCAGCGGTTCGGGGCGGACGAGTGCGAAATATTGCGGGAACTCCGAGCGCAGCCGCTGGTCGATCGCGGCGATGCGATCGGCCATCGCCGTGCGGCTGGCGGTCAGGTTGGCGCGAACCTCGGCGCTACCCGGCGCGGTGTTGCCCAGCGCCTCGTTGTACTTGCGCGCGTTTTCGGACCAGGCGATACTCAGCGTCTCGCGCTCGCGCACCAGATCGCCCAGCGCGGGATCGATACTGTCGGCAAGCCCGCGCGCCGCCATCCGCGCGATGGCATCATTGGCGCCGCCGGCGATCGCGCCCTGCAACGCCACGAAGGCCTCGTTGCGAACGGTCGCCAGGTCCTGTTCGCGCGCCAGCCACATCGCGTCGGCCGCCTTGCTGTAATAATCGACCAGGTTGCTGCGCTCGCGCGTGCTTTGGGCTTCGCTGCGCAGATCGGCATCGCCCGATCCGATCCGCTGCCTGAGCCCCTCGAGCAGCATTCGCGCTGGGGCCAGCCGGTCGACCCCCGCCGCGGTGTTGGCGATCCGCGCCCGGACCAGGATAGAAAGCGTGTCGAGACTGTTGGGATGAGGCAGGCCGAAGGTCGCAATCTGGCTTTGCGCGAGATCGGTGTAGATCGCATCGGCCGTGGCGAATTCGTCGCGGTTGACGTGCACCAGCGCCAGCCGCGACTGCGCGGCAAAGCGGATCGGGTGATCGCGCGGCAGCGTCTCGAAGGGAAGGTCCACCACCTGGCGCAGATTGGCCTCCGCCTGCGCGCTCTTGCCGAGCAGCAGCTGGGCGATCCCCAGGTTGGTGCGCGCGATGGTCAGCAGCTGGCTCTGGCCCGAGGATTGCTTAGATCCCAGCTCCAGCACCGATTCCAGGATCTGCTCGGTCGCGGCGAAATCGCGCTGCTGCAGCTTCATGTCCGCGATGTTGGCGCGGGTCTGCAGCACCGAGGCATGGTCGGGGCCCAGCACCTCGGTAAGCTCTGCCAGCGCTGCCTCGTACACCGCTTCGGCCTCCGCAAAGCGCCGCTGCTGGACCAGCAGCAGCGCCAGATTGGCCGCTGCGCCCTGCCAGGTGGGATGCCGGCGGCCATAACGCTCCAGCGCGATCGCCTGGGTCTCGAGCAGATTGGCCTCCGCCTCGACAAAGCGGCCCTGATAGATGTGGACCAGCGCCAGATTGTTGCGCAGCGCCAGAACCTCCTGGTGTTCGCTCCCGAGCAGGCCCGCCAGCACAGGGGAGGATTGCTCGTACAGCGCCTCGGCCTCGGCATAGCGGCCCAGGTTGGTGAGCAGCATCGCATGGTTGGTCGCGACATTGAGCGCATCGCGGTTGTTCTGCCCCCGGGTTTCGCGGACGGTGTCGAGCAGCGCGGCGCTGAGCGGTTCGGCCTCGCTATAGCTGCCTGCCGAAACCAGCAGCGCCACGAGCGTGCCCTGGATGACATGGCGGAAGGTGCTGGTGGGCGGATAATGCTGTCGCGCGACACTATCTGCGCGTTTCATCAGCGCGATGCCTTCGCGGAACTGGCCGGTGTTGAGATAGGCGGTGGCAAGCCCGCGGGCGAGCGCGAGGCTGATATCGCTCACCTCGCCTGGGTTGGTCAGCGATATCTCATACACCGGTTTCAGGTCCGCTTCGGCCTCGGCAAAACGGGCCAGCGCGATCCGGATGTTACCAAGCGCCAGCGCCGACAGGAAGGTAGTGGGGTCCTCGGCGCTGCTCGCCGCGCGGGCCCGGTCCAGCGCGTCGCGCGCCAGCGGTTCTGCGGTCACATAGTCCCCGGTGCGCTCGAACGAGACCGACAGCAGCGCCAGGGATTCGGTGGTCAGCGGGTGCGTCTTGCCCAATGCCGCCTCCAGCCGGGGCATTGCATCGCGCAGCAGGTCGCGTGCGGCGACGTACTGGCCGGTCTCGATCAGCAGGCTGGCGAGCGTCTTCTGTTCGAGCAGCGTGTCGGGATGATCGGCACCGGGCTCGGTCCGCATGCTCTCCAGCAGCGCCGCCTGCACCGGGATGGCCTCGTCGCGCCGGGCAAGCCGATACAGCAGGTCGATCAGATTGGCTGCGACATCGCGCGTAGCCGGATTGTCCATACCCAACTGATCGCGCGAGCCGTCATAGGCGAGACGATAGGCGTCCACGGCCTCCTCCACCTTGCCCGCATTGAACAGCACCGCGCCCAGATTGGCGCGCGCCTTCAATGCCTCGGGATGATCGCTGCCCAGCTGCGCCTGATACAGCGCCAGCGCCTTTTGCATCAATGGCTCGGCTTCTGCGGCGCGGCGCGAGAACATGAGGTTGAGCGCATGGTCGTTGAGCGCGCGGGCATAGACGAAGCTTGCATCGCCCAAAGGCTCGGCAAGCTCCACGACCTTAGCGGAGGCCTCGGCAGCGCGGGCATAGTCGTTCGCGCCATAGGCTTCGGCATCGAGCGCGCGGTACCGCTCGATTTCCTCCATCAGCGGGTCGGCCTTTGCAGGGGCGGCGGCGGATTCGTCCGCCGGCATGTCGGTCTTCGAGGACTGTGCGTGCACCGGCGGATGAATGGCCAATAGCGCAGCCAGCGCCAGAGGGACGATGCGCGGCGTCATGGGAGCGTACCGCTATACGACACAGGTGAGGGGAGGGCGCTTGCCAAGCAAGCCGGACCGGAAACCATGGTTTGCCCCCGCGCAGCACCGGGCACCGCAACTGCGGCTATCCCGATAGGTTGGCGCGACCCGAACGCCCCAGTTGTGCGCACGAACGGCCCGCGATGCAAGGGGCATCGGCGGGACCAGCGAACTGCAGGATGTGGGAGGCTGGGGTATAAGCCCGGGCGCGATGAGAAGGGGGGAGGATCGCGCGCCCGGGCTCATGTTTGTGAGGACGACATTTGGAGGGGGGCTTGGTCTGTCGTCCTGAATGAAAAACCAAGATCGCCAATTTTGGTTCCAACAAAAAACATGCGCGAGATTATTTTTTTTGATGCGCCTGTTTGCCGGAGGGATGGGGTAGCAGCGAGGCGATAGGCACGCGCGCGCCGGGCACAAAAAAACGGGGCCCGAAGACCCCGTTTTCCTGATTCATTGGATCAGTGCGATCCAACCAGTCTGATCGAAATCAGGGGCTGGTCGGGGTGTCGCTGTCCTGATCGGCAGCGATCACGATACCACCGATCACGGCTGCAGCAGCCACGATACCGATGATGATGCCGGTGCCGCCAGCAGCTTCGCTATCCTCAGTCGAGGTAGCCGAAACGCGCTGTGCGCCAGCCTGTGCCAGTACCGGCGTCGCGGCGATGGCAAGTGCAGCAAGAGTAGCTGCAGCAATACGATTCTTCATTATAGCCTCCGTCACGTCTTTAGTTTGGTTCCCTAACCCATTGAGAGAACAGGGATTGCAACCCGTTTCGAAAAGAGTGTTTTACGAGCTCTTCCCGACGCTCAATGCCCAACTAGGGCGAAAGTTCCCGCCATGCAAGGTGGAATCCATGCTCGGTCCGCCGCAAAAAGGCTTTTATGGCAAGCTGTTGCACGCGCGCAACGAATGCTTTCCGGATGGTTAATGCTGCGCAAAAAGCCGTTCACTTCTTGCCGCGCGCTTCGAAGCGGCGAACACCACCGATCCAGGTTTCGACGACCTTGGCATTGCGCAGTTCGCTCGGGCTGCTGAGCAGCGGGTCGACATCGAGCAGGATGAAGTCCGCGCGCATGCCCGGCTGCAGTGTGCCGAAGCGGTCCTCGGCAAATCCGGCATAAGCGCCGCCGCGGGTGAACGCATCGATCGCCTGTACCCGTCCGAGCCGTTCCTGCGGCTGCCATCCGCCGAACGGCTTGCCGTCGGCGCCCTCGCGGGTGATCGCGGCTGCGAGCCCGGCAAAGGGGTCGGGCGATTCCACCGGGGTGTCCGATCCGAAGGCAAGCGGGACCTTGGCATCGACCAAAGACTTCCACGCATAGGCACCGGCCAGCCGGGCAGGGCCCAGCCGCGCCTCGGCCATCGTCCGATCGGATATCTGGTGCACCGGCTGCATCGAGGCGATGATACCGTTCTTGGCAAAGCGCGGGATATCGACCGGATCGATGATCTGCGCATGTTCGATCCGCCAGCGCCGGTCGCCCTTGTAGTCCTTGGCGAGCTCCTCGATCGCGGACAGCGCCTGTGCGTTGGCACCATCGCCGATGGCATGCGCTGCGACCTGGAAGTCGTCCATTGCCGCGCGGCTCATCATGTTGAGCAGCTGGGTGTCGTTGACGAAAGCGAGGCCGCGCTCGCCGGGCTTGTCGGCATAATCGGCCTTGAGCAGCGCGCCGCGCGATCCCAGCGCGCCGTCGAGATACAGCTTCACCCCGTTGAGCCGCAGCCGGTCATCGTACAGCCAGGGCGTCGGGCGCGGGCCGCCGATCGCGACCATCGCGTCGATCCCGGCCGCATAGGCCATGATCCGGACATACAGCCGCCGCTCGTCACCCGCGCGGCGATAGGCCTGCCAGTCGTCGATGGTGGTGCCCATGTCCGCGATGCCGGTGATGCCCAGCGCCAGCAGATGGTCCTGCGCCGCGATCAGCGCCGCATCGCGATCGACCGCGCGCGGCGGTGGTACCGATTTGGAAACAAGGCTCTCGGCGGCATCGACGAACACGCCCGCAGGCTTGCCGCCGATCCGCTCGACGCGGCCTCCCGGCGGATCCTTGACGTCGGGCTTGACGCCCGCTGTCCTCATCGCGGCGCTGTTGGCCCAGCCGGCATGACCATCGACCCGCTCGAGCCACACAGGGCGGTCGGGCACGACGGTGTCGAGGTCCGCTGCGGTGGGGAAGCGGCCAAGGCCCCATTTTTCCTGGTTCCAGCCGCGTCCGATGATCCATGGGCGCGACGGGTTCTCGTCGGCATAGGCCTTGATCAGCCCCAGCGCCTCTTCAAGCGAGCGCGTGCCCGACAGGTCGAGCGTCAGCAGCGAAAAGCCCAGCCCCATGACATGGCCGTGCGCATCGATGATGCCCGGCATCAAAGTGCGGCCTTCGCCGTCGAGCTTGTAGTCGAGCTTTTCGGGGCGCTTGTCGCGGCGCTCGAGCAGGGCTTTCACCTTGCCGTCATCGTCGATGACCAGCCCGGTGAAATTGACCACCTTGCCCTTGGCGTCGAGCGTCATGCCGTTGACGTTTTCGATCAGCCCATCGGCGAGCGCAGGCACAGAGGCGCTGGCGAGCAATGCGGCGGCGAGAGCGAGGACGCGCGGAAGGGTCCGGGCGATCACTTGCGCGGCAGCCTGCGAACGAGGGCGCTGGTATCCTGACGCCCTGCGCCCAGATGCTGGGCTTCGGCGAAGAACTGGTCGAGCAGCGCCGCCACCGGCAGCGACGCGCCGTTGTTGCGCGCCTCGTCGAGCGCGAGGCCAAGGTCCTTGCGCATCCAGTCGATGGCAAAGCCGAAATCGAAGCTGTCTTCCGACATAGTCTTCCAGCGGTTGTCCATCTGCCAGCTTTGCGCCGCGCCGCCCGAAATGGCGGAGAAGACCTTGTCGAGATCGAGCCGGCTCGCCTGCGCAAAGCGCATCGCCTCGCTCAATCCGCCCAGCACACCGGCGATGCAGATCTGGTTGACCATCTTGGTGGTCTGGCCGTCGCCGGGGCCGCCGACATGGACGATGCGGGTGGCATAGCTCTTGATGATCGGCCGTGCGGCATCGACCGCGTCCTTCTTGCCGCCGCACATGATCGCCAGCGTGCCGTTTTCGGCGCCCGCCTGGCCGCCGGTGACCGGACCATCGACGCACAGGATGCCCTTTGCGCGGCCCTCTACCGAAATCTGCCGCGCGATGGTGGCCGATACCGTGGTGTGGTCGATGAACACAGCGCCCCTGGGCAGCGTGTTGAACGCGCCCTGGCGGCCCATGATCACCTGCGCCAGGTCATCGTCATTGCCGACACAGGTGATGACCGCGTCCATGCCCTCGGCAGCCTCTGCCGGGGTTGCCGAGATCCGCACCTTGCCAGCCAGATGCGGATTGGCCTCGAGCCAGCCTTGCACCTTGGCCGGGCTGCGATTGTACAGCGCCAAAGAGTGTCCATTGTTGCCCAGATGGCGGGCCATGGGGCCGCCCATCACACCGATGCCGATAAATGCTATATTTGCCATGGCGGTGCCTTAACGGATGTTTTCAATCCGCGCCATATCGGTTAGGTGCCGCAGCCGACATGACCAGCCCCACCGCCCAGCTCACCCTCGAGACCATCCGCGCCGCGCACCAGCGGATCGCCGGATCGATCGTCCGTACCCCCACGCTTGTCAGCAGGACCTTGTCGGCGATTACCGGGGCGACGGTCTATCTCAAGTTCGAGAACCTGCAGTTCACCGCGGCGTACAAGGAACGCGGCGCGCTCAATTTCCTCTCCCAGATGACCGAAGAGGCCAAGGCCAAGGGCGTGATCGCGGCCTCTGCCGGCAACCACGCGCAGGGTCTGGCCTGGCACGGCACCCGACTGGGCGTTCCGGTCACCATCGTGATGCCCAAGACCACGCCCACCATCAAGGTGCAGCAGACCGAGGCGAACGGCGGCAAGGTCATCCTGTTCGGCGAGAAATACGACGACGCCTATGCGCACGCCCGCGAGCTCGAGGTGACCGAGGGGCTGACCTTCGTCCATCCGTTCGACGATCCGGTGATCGCGGCGGGGCAGGGAACGGTCGCGATCGAGATGCTCGAGGATGCGCCCGAGATCGATCATTTCGTCATCCCGATTGGCGGCGGCGGGCTGTTCTCCGGAATGGGCACCGCAGCGCGCGCGCTCAAGCCGGGCATCAAGCTGACAGGCGTGCAGGCGCAGCTCTATCCCAGCATGTACAACACGGTGAAGGGCACCAATTACCCATGCGAGGGCGACACGCTCGCCGAAGGCATCGCGGTCAAGCAGCCCGGCGATTTCACGCGCGAGATCGTCCGTGCGCTCGCCGATGACATCGTGCTGGTCACAGAGCCTCAGCTCGAAACCGCGGTCAGCCTGTTGCTGCAGATCGAAAAGACCGTGGCAGAAGGCGCGGGCGCCGCGGGGCTGGCCGCTTTGCTCGCCGAGCCCGAGCGCTTTGCCGGGCAGACAGTCGGCGTCGTCTTGTGCGGCGGCAACATCGACACGCGGCTGCTCGCCAACGTGCTGCTGCGTGATCTGGCGCGATCGGGCCGCCTCGCCCGCCTGCGCATCGCGTTGCAGGACCGCCCCGGTGCCTTGTTCAAGGTGATGCGCCAGTTCGACGCGCACCAGGTCAATATCATCGAGATCTACCACCAGCGCGTCTTCACCAACCTCCCCGCCAAGGGCCTGATCACCGACATCGAATGCGAAGCGCGCGATCGCGGCCAGCTCGAAGCGCTGATCACTTCGCTGAAGGCCAGCGGCTATGATGTGGGTCTGGTCGAGGTGGCTTGAGGAGGCGTCTTTTGCGTTCTGGACAAGCCCACCCCGGTCCAGCACGCTGGGCCCGCCCCTTCCGCAAGCGGTAGGGGAGAGGGGAAGCGCCAATCCTCTCCCCTCCCGCTTGCGGGAGGGGTGGCCGAAGGCCGGGGTGGGCCTGAAAAGTGTCGGAGGTCATTGTCACGATGCCCAGCTTCGCTCCCCGCAACACCTTGCGAGCCCGCGGTCTCCGGCACGAAGCCACGCTGTCGGAGAAGCGGCTGTGGCTCTACCTAAACAAACAGCAGCGGCTGGGCTTCAAGTTTTCCCGCCAGATCCCGATCGGTCCATATTTCAGCGATTTCGTGTGCCGGGACGCAAAGCTGGTGATTGAGGTGGACGGTGACTCGCATGATTTAACAGGGGCGTATGACGAACGTCGCGATGCGTTTCTTCGGAACCAAGGCTACCGGGTCCTGCGATTTCTTAACGAGGACGTCCGCGATCATCTTGATGGCGTGTTGCAGGAGATCGACGCGGCCTTGGGCGAGAGGCTCTGAATTTCAGGCCCACCCCGGATCAGCAAGCTGATCCTGCCCCTCCCGCAAGCGGTAGGGGAGAGGGTTGGCGCAAGCTCTCTCCCCTACCGCTTGCGGGAGCGGTGGCCGAAGGCCGGGGTGGGCCTGAAATAATGCAGAAAATGATCGTCGCAATGCTGCTCCGGCGAGCGAAAAGGCCGAAGCACACCCCCCGGATTCAGCATGAATCCTTTCTTTATCCACAGCGCAGCGCAGTCTGCCGCCAAATTGACTCGACTTGGCGTGGCTTAACCATGAAAGTTGGTTAACCGGCTTGGCGGTGCCCCGGGTTATCGATCATACCGGGCTCGGGTCACTTTCCCGTACGACAGGCAACCAGAAACAAGGATCGTTCCACACGTGAGCGCACCGGCACGCTTCCCCCGATTCTTCGTCACCAACCCCGGTCCGTGCCCCTATCTGCCGGGCAAGAGCGAGCGCAAGGTGTTCACCGAGCTCAACGGCCCGCATGCCGACGAGCTCAACGATGCGCTGAGCCGCATCGGCTTTCGCCGCAGTCAGAACGTCGCCTATCGCCCCAGCTGTCTCGATTGCCGCGCTTGCGTTTCGGTGCGGGTGGTGGCGGAAAAGTTCGTGCCCAGCCCCGGCCAGCGCAAGCTGCTCAAGCGCAATCGCGATCTCATCGTCTCCGCCTGTCGTCCCTGGTCGACGCAGGAGCAGTACGATCTGCTGCGCCGCTATCTCAAGGCGCGCCACCCCGGCGGCGGCATGTCCGAGATGGATGACATGGACTATGCCGACATGGTCGAGCATTCGCCCGTGCGCAGCTATGTCATCGAATATCGCGAGCCCAACCCCGATGGCAGCGCGGGCAAGCTAGTCGGCGCGTGCCTCACCGATCAGCAGGGCGATGGGCTGTCGATGATCTACAGCTTCTACGAACCCGAGCATCCGACCCGGCGCGGGCTTGGCAACTACATCATCATGGATCACATCCAGCGCGCGGCGCGGGCGCGGTTGCCCTATGTGTATCTGGGCTATTGGGTAAAATCTTCGCCGCGCATGCAGTACAAGATCAAATATCAGCCGCTTGAGCTGCTTGGTCCCGATGGCTGGCATCCCTTCGACCTTGAACGCGACGCGGGCGAGGTCTAGACGTTTCGGGCGGCCTCGGGATCAAGCCCGTACGCGTTGAAAGCAATTAGGGTTGATGAGTCTGGCTGATCGCGCTTGCCTGGCAACGGCCTGGACACTGGCTTTGCTGGCCGCCGGCACCGCGATGCCGCAATCCGCGCGCGCACAGGCCGCAGCCGCCGACCCCGCCGCCGTCGCTGCGGAAGCCGCCGCGCCCGATCTGCCAGCTGAGCCAGCCCCGCCGCCGCAGCTCGATGACCCGCTGGGGATCGATCCGCTCGCGCCGTTGGACCAGCTTCCCGGCATGGAGGTCGAATGGCCCGATGGCGGCGATGTGCCGCCCTGGCCGGGTGAATTTGCGGTGGAAGACACGCTGCCTTCAGAAACCCAGGCCGCCGATGCATCCGACAGCGCCAATCCCGACAGCGTCGCGACCGGTGCCGACGATGTCCGCGATGGCCTTGTGGCATCGGCGCTGCCGGCTGCAGAAGACTTGGCAGATGCCCCAGGCGATGGCGCGGATTCCGCCGCCGACCGCCGCGCTGAGCGCCAGGCAGAGCGCGAGCAGCGCCGCGCAGAACGGCAGGCGCTGCGCGAGATCGACGATGGCGATGTGCGCTATCAGGTGGTGGTCAACTTCGTGCCGTCCGAGGATCTGAAGGCGCTCGACCAGGGTGCGTTCACCAGCCGTTTCCGCGCGCTCTCGACGCTCGAACGGCTGGCGGACGACGACGCCAACCTCGCGCAAGTCAATCGGCGCGCGCGCGACGACCGCGATCTGCTCGACACCATGCTCCATGTCTATGGCTTTTACGATGCCGATGTCCGCAATTCGGTCGCGCGGATCGAGGGGCAAGAGAGGGTCGCGCTGACCTTCGATATCACCGCAGGGCCGCTCTACACGCTGAGCGCGATCGATCTGGCGGGGCTCGATGCTGTTGGCGTCGATGTGCCCGCGATGCGCGCAGCCTTCGGCATGAAGGTGGGGGACCCCGCCAATTCCGACACCATCGTCGCAGGACGGCTGGCGCTGCTGACCGGGTTGCTCGAAACGGGCTTTCCCTTTGCCGAAACCGGCGAGCCCGATCTGCTGGTCGACCACGACCAGCGCAGCGGCGCGCTGACCCTGGCGGTCAAGCCCGGCGGGCAGTATCGCTTTGGCGGCATCGTCACCGACGATGATGACCTGTTCGGATCACGCCATCTTCAGCGGATCGCGCGCTTCGACCGCGGCGATATCTTCCAGGCCTCCGATGTCGACGATCTGCGCCGCGCGATCCTGGCAACCGGGCTGGTCTCTACGATCACGCTGACCCCCGTAGCCGCGACCCCGCCTGCCGGGACCGAGCCCGGCACCGTCGACATCGCGGTCGATACCGTGGCAGCGCCGCTGCGTACCATTGCGGGTGCGGTCGGCTATGGCACGGGGGAAGGCTATCGCGCCGAGGTCAGCTGGGAGCATCGCAACTTCTTCCCGCCCGAAGGCTTGGTGCGCGCCCGCGCGGTGGGCGGCACGCAGGAACAGCTGATCAACCTGGTCTATCGCCGCAACAACTTCATGACCCGCGACCGCGTGCTGACCGCGCAGGTGCTGGCGAGCAACATCAACCGCGATGCCTTCGAGGCGCGCACCTTCCTCGTCTCGGCCTCGCTCGAACGGCAGACCAACCTGATCTTCCAGAAGAAATGGACCTGGTCAGTGGGGGGCGAGCTGGTGCTGACCGATGAACGCGATGGCCGCTCGCGCATCGTCGGCGGCAGCCGCCGGACTTTCTTCATCGCCGCGCTGCCGACATCCTTGACCTATGACGGCAGCGACGATCTGCTCGATCCGGGCAAGGGTTTCCGGCTAGGCGGGCGCGTGTCGCCCGAATATTCGCTGCAATCGGGCAGCCAGGGCTATGTGCGGATTCAGCTCGACGGCAGCTATTACCAGCCAGTGTCGGACAGGATCGTGATGGCGGGCCGGGTGCGGCTGGGCAGCACCTTTGGAGCCGACCGTTTCGACATCGCGCCCTCGCGGCGCTTCTATGCGGGCGGCGGCGGATCGGTGCGCGGCTTTGGCTTCCAGCGGATCGGCCCGCGCGATGGCAATGACGATCCCATCGGGGGCAACGGCCTTGCCGAGTTCTCGCTCGAGGCGCGGGTGCGGTTCGGCGATTTCGGGGTGGTGCCGTTCTTCGATGCGGGCAATGTCTACGCCAACAGCGTCCCCGATTTCAGCGGGCTGCGCTATGGGGCGGGCATCGGCGTGCGCTATTACAGCAGCTTCGGTCCGCTGCGCATAGATGTCGCAACGCCGCTCAACCGCCAGACGGGCGACAGCCGGATCGGCGTCTATATCTCGCTGGGGCAGGCGTTCTGATGGCAGAGGAGCCGATCACCCCGCCCGACGCCGTGGATGCGCCCACACCACGCAGGCCGGTGCGCTGGGTGCGCGGGCTTTTGCTCACCGTGCTCGGGCTGGCGGTCGCGATCGGGGCGCTGGTGCTCGCGCTCGATACCGGGCCGGGGCGCCGATTCATTGCGGAGCAGCTGGCGGGCTATCAGCTCAAGTCCGGGCTCAAGCTGCGCGTCGCGCGGATCGATGGGTCGATCTATGGCAAGGCGGTGCTGCGCGGGGTCGAGGTGTACGATACCAAACGCGTGTTCCTCACCGCCTCGACCGTCGATCTCGACTGGCGGCCGCTGCGCTTCCTCGCCAACCGGCTGGACATCCGCGATCTCGTTATCCGGCGCGGCGAAATGCGCAGCCTGCCCGTGCTCAACCCCGGCGATCCCGACGATCCGCTGCTGCCGGCATTCGATATCCGCATCGATCGGCTGCGCGCCGATGGCTTTGTCATCCGGCAAGGCATCGCCGGTGCGCGCCGGGTCGGAAACATCGCCGGCAAGGTCGATATCCGCTCGGGGCGCGTGCTGGTCGATGCGCGCGCCGCGCTGACCGACGGCACCGACCGGCTGGCGGTCACTCTCGATGCGATGCCAGACCAGAACCGGCTGATGATCGATGCCGATGTCACCGCGCCAGCCAACGGCGCGATCGCTGCGATCGCCGGGATGAACCAGGATCTGACCGCCTCCATCAAGGGCCGCGGCGACTGGGATTTCTGGCAGGGCAAGCTCGCTGCAACATTGGGCCCCGGCGAACTCGCCGCGATCGACATCAACCAGCGCGAGGGCAATGTGCGGATGACGGGCTATGTCCGTCCCGCGCCGCTGATCGGCACGCAGATGGCACGCGCGCTGGGGCCGGCGGTGGGCCTGTCGGCGAATGGCACGCTCGATGCTCGGGTGCTTTCGGGCACGCTGGCGCTCGCTGCGCAGGCGGGCACGCTCAACGCCGAAGGGGCGATCGATCTGGGCGAAAACCGCTTCGACGGGCTCGAACTCGTGGCGCTGCTGACACGGCCGCAGCTGCTCGCTCCCGGGCTGGAAGCGCGCAACCTGCGCGGCGCGATCACGCTTGACGGTGCGTTCACCGATCTTGCTGCGCCCTATCGGCTGACCGCCGACCGGCTGGTGCTGGCGGGGCTCAGCGCCGATACGGTGCGCGCGGAAGGGACGCTGACCCGCACGGGCAGCGACTTCACGATTCCGGTCAAGGTCAGCGCAACGCGCGTCGTCACCGGCAATGCCTATGGCGACCGGCTGGCCAGCGGGCTGGCTGGCGAAGGTGTCGTGCGGATGCGTGACGGGCAACTCAGCAGCGATCCGATCCGGCTCGCCAGCCGCGCCTTCACCGCTCTGGTCCAGCTTTCGGGCAGCGCTCAGCGCGGGCGCTATCTGGCGGTCGCCGATGTCCGGCTGCCCGCTTTCGGGGTCGAGAATGTCGGCGATGCCGATATCGATGCCAATGTCCGCCTCGCATTTGGCGGCGGTGCGGGCTGGGACATGCTGGGCGATGTTCGCGTGCTGATGCGCCGTGTGGTCAACGAGACGGTGGTGACGCTGATCGGCCCTGCTCCGCGCTTTGCAGCCAAGTTCAGCTACGGCGCGGGCCAGCCCCTCGTGCTGCGTGATGCCAGCCTTGCGGCAGAGAAGCTCGCGCTGCAGGGCGGCGGACGGGTAGAAAGCGATGGCCGCATCGTGCTGCGCGCCAGCGGACGTCACCGCGACTACGGCCCGCTCGATGTCAGCGCGGATTCGATCCGGGGAGACACCCGCGCGGTGCTTACGCTCGACGAGCCGCTGCCGGCGCTGGGGGTGCGCGAACTGCGGCTCGCGCTGGGCACCGTGCCCGATGGCTTTTCGGTCGATGTGACCGGCCAGTCGACGCTGGGTCCGCTCGAAGGCGCAACGCGGATCTACGCGCGCGAGGCCGGGCGCACGCTGATCGAGATCGAGCGCTTCACCGTGTCGCAGGCGCTATTTGCGGGGGATATCTTCGCGACCCGCGCCGGGATCGAGGGCGCGCTCACCGTGTCCGGGGGCGGTATCACCGGCAATGTCACGCTCGATCCGCGCGCGCAGGGGCAGGGGGTCAAGGCGCTGCTCGATCTCGCCAATGCACGGTTCGACGGCGATGTGCCGATCACCATCAACCGGGGTTCGGTCGAGATCGACGCGCTGATCGCCGAGGGCCGTAACACGGTCACCGGTTCGATCCGTGCGCAGGGCATCGGACGCGGTCCGCTGTTCATCGGGCGGCTGGCGGCGAATGCCAATCTGGTGAACGGCGAAGGCAAGGTCACTGCATCGATGACGGGCAAGCGCGGCAGCAACTTCGATCTGCAGACGAGCGTTCAAGTAGCCCGCGATGCCCTGGTGATCGCGGGCAACGGCCAATATGGCAACCGGCGGCTGCGTCTGATGCGCCCGGCGCGGCTAAGCAAGCTCGACGATGGCGGCTGGCGGCTGGCACCGGCGGTGCTGCGCGTCGGACGCGGACGGATCGGCGCGCAGGGCCGCATAGGCGGCGGGCTGACCGATGTCACCGCGCAGTTCAACACGGTGCCGATGGCGCTGTTCGATGTCGCGGTTCGCGAGCTCGGCTTCGGCGGCAATGCCTCGGGCACGCTCAATTATCGCCAGGCCGAAGGCGGAGTGCCGACCGGCAAGGCCAACCTCAAGCTCGACAACATCACCCGCACCGGACTGATCGCCAATTCGCGCCCGGTCGATATCTCGGCCAATCTGGCGCTGACCGCCGATGCCCTCGCGATGCGCGCGGTGATTGCCGAGCAGGACAAGACCGTGGGCCGCGCGCAGGCGCGGATCAGCGGCTTGCCCGCCGGGTTCGATCTGTTCGGGCGATTGCAGCGCGGCACGCTTGCGGGGCAATTGCGCTTCAACGGCCCGGCAGATTCGCTGTGGCGGCTGCTGGGGATCGAGGCGTTCGATGTCACCGGCCAGGTCGGCGTGGCTGCCGACCTTTCGGGCAGCCTGCTCGATCCGCGGATAAACGGCGTGCTTGCGACGCGCACCGCGCGGCTGGAAAGCGGCGTCGCTGGCACGGTGATCACCGACATCGCCTCGCGCGGGCAGTTCAACGGGTCGCGGCTGACCTTCTCCAGCTTCAGCGGCAAGGCGGGGCCTAACGGCACGATATCGGGATCGGGCTATGTCGATTATGGCGGGCTGTTCGCCTCGCCCTCGCAGGGCGTGGCGGTCGAGATGCGGGCCAATGCGAAGAACGCGCAATTGGTCAACCGCGATGATTTCGGCGCGACCGTCACCGGGCCGCTCACCATCTCGTCGAGCGGCACATCGGGAACGCTTGGCGGGGATGTCGTGCTCAACCGCGGCCGCTTCCGCCTCGGCCAGTTCAACGCGGCGCAGGCGCTGCCAGTGATCAACGTGCGCGAGATCAACCGCCGCGCCGACGAGGCACCGCGCCGCCAGCGCCCCGCGATCTGGCGCTACGATGTCAAGGCACGCGCGACCAACCAGTTCACCGTCACTGGGCTCGGGCTCAACAGCGAATGGGGCGCCAATGTCACGCTCACCGGAACGATCGATGCGCCGCGGATCACCGGCCAGGCCGATCTGGTGCGCGGCGAATATGAGTTTGCCGGGCGCGAGTTTGATCTGGTGCGCGGGCGGATAAATTTCCGCGGCGAAACCCCGCCCAATCCCTCGCTCGACATCGCAGCCTCGGCCAATCTCACCGATCTCAACGCCACGATCAACGTCCGCGGCACGGGTCTGGCGCCGGAGATCAGCTTCACCAGCACGCCCGCGCTGCCCGAGGACGAGCTGCTCGCGCGGCTGCTGTTCGGGTCGTCGATCACCGATATCTCCGCGCCGGAAGCGGTGCAGCTGGCCGCAGCCCTGGCCTCGCTGCGCGGTGGCGGCGGGCTCGACCCGATCAACGCGCTGCGCGGGGCGATCGGGCTCGACCGGCTGCGCATCGTCGAGGGCAACCAGACGCTTGGGCAGGGCACGAGCATCGCGGCGGGCAAGTACATCACCCGCAACACCTATGTCGAGATCGTCACCGATGGGCGCGGCTATTCGGCGACGCAGGTGGAGTTCCAGATCACGCGCTGGCTGTCCTTGCTGTCGTCGATCTCGACTATCGGTCGCCAAAGCGCCAATGTGCGGATATCGAAGGATTATTGAGGCGGGCATTGCCCAGCCGTACCACCTCGGCTCGGCCTGAGCGGGCATGGGTGCCAGGCAGAACAACGACCGGAGAGGAAGCGGTGTGCAGACGATCAAATGGGGGGCTATCGCGCTGGCGCTGGTGCTGCTCGGCATCAGGCTCGCCGATGGCACGTCGGTGGCGGCCATGCTGACCGGAGCGGGCGAAGACAAGCCGATCATGCAATGGCCCGATCTGCTCGACCAGCCGCGTCCGGCGGCCGACCGCACGCTCACTTATGGCGCCGACCCGCTACAGCTGGTCGATGTCTGGCTGCCCAAGGACAAAGGGCCGCATCCTGTCGTGGTGATGATCCACGGCGGCTGCTGGCAGACCGAAATCGCAACCCGCGACATCATGAACTACATCGCCGATGACCTGCGCAGGGAGGGCATCGCGGTGTGGAATATCGAATATCGCGGGGTCGACCGGGGCGGCGGCTATCCCGGCACCTATCAGGATGTCGGCGCGGCGGCGGATCTGCTCGCCGGCCAGGCCAAGGCGCTAAACCTCGACCTTACGAACACGGTCGCCATCGGCCATTCGGCGGGCGGCCATCTGGCGCTGTGGCTGGCGGCGCGTCAGGCGCTGCCTGCGAACGAACCGCTGCGTGGGAGCACGCCGCTGCGCATCGACGCGGCAATCAGCCAGGCGGGGATCGCCGATCTGCGCGCCGCGATGAAGCGCGAGGGCCATGCCTGCGGCACCGACGCTCCGACGAAGATGGCGGGCGATGCGTTCGCGCTGACCTCGCCACCGGAAATGCCGGTGAGCAAGGCTCGGCAGATCCAGTTTCACACCGACAAGGACCGTATCGCGCCGCCCGAGTACGCGCAAAGCTATGCTGCCGACATGGCAAAGCGCGGCGTGGCGGTGGAAACCCAGATCCATGGGCCTGAAGGCCATGTCGAACTGATCGCGCCGAGCAGCCGCAGCTGGGCTGCGCAAAAGGCGCGGATCAAGCAATTGTTGGGACAATGATGAGCACCGAATACCCCTCGCTTTCCGAAGCCCAGGCCCGTGATGCCGCCGACCCTTTGCGGGCGTGGCGCGACCGGTTCACGCTGCCGCAAGGCGTGATCTATCTCGACGGCAATTCGCTGGGCGCGTTGCCCAAGTCGACGGCGGTCCTGATGCGCGATGCCACTGAACGCCAATGGGGCGAGGGGCTGATCCGCAGCTGGAACGATGCCGACTGGATCGGCGCGCCGCGCCGCATCGGCGACAAGATCGCCCAGCTGATCCGCGCCGCCCCCGGCGAGGTGGTGGTGTGCGATTCGGTGACGGTGAACCTGTACAAGCTGATGCTCGCGCTGCTCGCCTCGCACCCCGGACAGGGCAGGACGATCCTCACCGAAAGCGGCAATTTCCCGACCGATCTGCATGTCGCGGCAGGGGTCGCAAGGCAGCATGGGTTGAGCCTGGACGCAGTGCCGCGCGAGCAGATCGCCGATCGCATCGGGCCAGACACCGCGCTGATCGTGCTCACCCATGTCCATTACAAGACCGGCGAGCGGTTCGACATGGCGGGCGTGCAGGCGCTGGCCGATGCGCACAATGTACCGCTGATCTGGGATTTGTCGCACTCGGTCGGTGCGGTTCCACTCGACATGGGCGGCGATGCCGCGCGCTTTGCGGTGGGCTGCGGCTACAAGTATCTCAATGGCGGCCCGGGCGCGCCGGGGTTCTTGTACGTCGCGGGCGAGGCGCTGGAGTTTCTGGGTTCACCGATCCAGGGCTGGATGGGGCACGCCGAGCCCTTCGCGATGACCGACGGCTACACGCCTGCGCCCGGCATCGAACGGTTCCTGGCCGGAACGCCGCCGATGCTGTCGCTGCTCGCGCTGGAAGGCGGGGTCGATCTGATGGTCGAGGCCGATGACGCGGCACTGTGGCACAAGTCGCAAGCGCTGTTCGATTTCCTTGCGCAGCTGATGGCCGCGCGCTGCCCCGATCTGGCGCCGATCACGCCGCCCCGCGCGGATCTGCGCGGCAGCCATGCGAGCTTTTCCCATCCTCATGCCTGGCCGATCAACCGCGCGCTGATCGAGGCGGGCGTGATCGGCGATTTCCGCACCCCCGATGTGCTGCGGCTGGGGCTGACCCCGCTCTATCTGGGCTTTGCCGACATCTGGCATGCGGTTGACCGGCTGGCCGCGATCATGGACGATGGCCGCTGGCAGCGCAGCGAATACATGGCCAAAACCAAGGTAACCTGAGGCAAGCTGAAACCATCACGCGAACCTGAACGTTGTACAACAGGCGGGCCATGACGCCGCAACGACGCATGGCCCATAGTCGCAGGGCTGGCCGATAACGGCAAAGCACCTAACGGGAGAGAGACATGAAGCGCCTTCTGGCTTGTCTGGATGTATCGCATTATTCGCAGACCGTGTGTGAGCACGCTGCCTGGGCTGCCCAGCGGCTCGGTGCCACGGTGGAGCTGCTCCATGTCATCCAGCGCAACGCCACCGAGGAGGTCCGCCAGGAGCTGGGCGAAACCATGGACCTGGCCAGCAAGCCAGGTCTGCTCGACGAAATCCTCTCGCTCAAGGTGGCCGAGGGCCAACTGGCCGAGCGCCAGGGGGAGCTGCTGCTGCAGGCGGCGATCGAGCAGTTGCGGGCGCTGGGCATTTCTGAGGTCGAGACCACGCAGCGCGAAGGCGGGATCGTCGAGACGATCATCGAGCGCGAGGTGTTCAGCGACATCGTGATCATCGGCAAGCGCGGCGCGCAGGCCAATTTCGCCAAGGGTCATCTGGGCAGCAAGGTGGAACGGGTGGTGCGTCAGAGCCAGAAGCCGGTGCTGGTCGCGACCCGCGTCTTCAAGCAGCCGCAGCGCATCGCCATCGCCTTTGACGGCGGCCCATCAAGCCGCAAGGCGCTCGAATACGTCTCCACCTCGCCGCTGTTTGGCGGGCTGGATATCGATATCGTGCTGGTCGGCGGATATACAGACAGGAACGCGGCGCATATCGACTGGGCCCAGACCCAGTTCACCGGGCGCACCGGGGTCAAGGCGATCCAGCGCGAGGGCGCGCCCGATGGCGTGCTGCAGCAGCTGGCAAGAGAGCGCGCGATCGATATGTTCGTGATGGGCGCTTATGGCCACAGCCCGCTGCGCAACATGCTGGTGGGCAGCACAACGACGCAGATGATCCGGTCGGGCCAGATGTCGGTGCTGCTGTTCAGGTGAGGCGGTCCGCCTGCCATTGCGGATCAGCCGGCCACCCAAGGCAGGCATCGGCAATTTTACCCGGATAGTATTGACTCGAGTTTTACCCGGATATAATAGGCTGTGAATCCTAAGGAGATTTACGGCATGTCTGGTTATACGGCTTTTCTTGGCGGCAAGGCGATTGCTGCAGGCGACCGCGACGAAGTGGCGAGGGCTGTCCGCGACAGCCTTCACCTCCACGACGGCGCGGTGATGGTGTTTGAAGATGAGACCGGTCGGATCACGGATATCGATTACCGGTCCGTCGCGGCGCCGGGCGCCGGCCGCCCCAAGCTTGGCGTCACAGCGCGCGAAGTAACGCTTCTGCCGCGTCATTGGGAATGGTTGTCACAGCAGCCGGGCGGCGCCTCAGCGGCGCTCAGACGCCTGGTGGAGGAAGCGCGCGGCAAGGGGCAGACAGAGCGCCAGCGCCGCGATGCCGCCTATCGTTTCATGCAGGCCGCGTGTGGCGACATGCCGGGTTACGAAGAGGCATTGCGTGCCCTGTATGCGGGGCGAGAGGATGATCTCACGGCCATACTTCAGCAATGGCCCCAGGACATCGCGCGCTACGCCGCAACGTTGCTCGGACATGCCCCGAATGAACCCAGGACAGAGCCTGCCGCCTAGCCGTCAGCGTCTCGGTTTTGCCCGGCTAGTCCAGATACAGCGACCGCAGCCGGGCGATGTCCACCGCAGTGATGCCCAGAGTCTGCAGATAGCCTTCGACCCCGCCATAATCGCGGTCGATCACCTCGAAGAACTGCGCCAGGTGCGATTTGCCCGAGGCGGAGTAGAGCGGCTCGGCCTTGACCCCGCCGGGCTTCTTGGCGGCGGCAGCGTAATACTGGACGATCGGGTTGGTCGGGTGATCGGCAGGATCGATCGGCGGCATCTCGTTCTGCGGGCGGCGCAGCTGGGTCGAAAGGTGATAGTCCGCCAGGATCGTCTCGCGGTCGACGCCCAGCGCGCTGAGGATCAGCGCCGAGGCGATGCCGGTGCGGTCCTGCCCGGCGGAGCAATGGTACATCACCGCGCCGTCATCGGCGAGCAGCCGCTTGAACAAAGATCGGTACTGGGGGGCGAGAAGCTTTTCCATGCCGGTGTAGACATATTCGCCCTTCATGCTGCCCATATTGGCCATGAGGGGTTTGAGCGAATAATCGTTGGAAATGAACAGCGCGCCGGTGCGGTCGTCGAGCTGGGTGGCGGCCACCTCGCGCTCCTCGAGCGAGCGCAGATCGACGATGGTGCCGAGGTTCAACCCGCCAAGCAGCGTGTAGTCCTCCTCGGTGAGCAGCGGCAGCGCGCCCGAACGGAACACCTTGCCCCAGCGGACCGTCTTGCCGCCTGCGCCCTTGTAGCCGCCCAGATCACGGAAGTTCGATCCCTTGGCCAGCGGCAGCTCGCGCTCCGCCGCCAGCGTCAGCGAGCCATCGCCGCCATCGCGCAGCACGACGAACTGGCGCTTGCTCGCAGGCATGGCGACCACCGCTTCCCGCTTGCGGCTGGCCTTGACCACCGGAATGGCCGCACCCGCCGCCACCGGCGTGTCGGTGACGATGATGTCGACGGCATCGCTGTCGTTCCAGCTGACCTTGACGCGTTCGGCATCGATGCGGCTGACCACCACGGCATCGACCGCAAGGGCGGGGGCGGTGCCGGTCAGCAGGACCAGCGCGAGGGAGGCTTTGAAGCGCATCGAATGATCTCCTGTCAGAAGCCGAAGCGGATGCCGGCGAGGTAGCGGCGGCCGATCTGTTCGACCTCGGTGGGGCGGGCGCGTGTGCCCAGGAACGCGGTATACTTTGCATCGGTCAGGTTGTTGAGATCCGCAAACACGCTGATGTTGGGCGTGATGTCATAGCGGATCGCGACATCGACATTCGTATAGCCGCCGCGGAACTCGTCCCCGGTCGCCACCCCGCCGCCAGTACCGATCGACAGCGATTCCAGATAGTCGCTGCGCCATTGGTAGCTTGCGCGCACCGAAAGCCCGTATTTCTCGTAATAGAGCGAGGCGTTGATGATGGTGTCCGACGTGCCGGGAAAGCCGATATTCTGCCTGAAGTCGGTATCGAAGCTGCCTTCGATCAGCGTCAGGTTGCCCTGGAAGCCGAAGCCGTCGAGCGGCGAGGGCAGGAAGGTGAACTGTTGCTGGTAGTTGACCTCCACGCCGTAGAGTTCACCGCTGTTGCCGTTGAAACTCGAACTGAGCAGATAGCCCGACCGGTTGACGCCGCCCGAGTTGAACGCATCGGTGCCCACGATCTGTGTGTTGGAGAACAGCACATTGTCGACCCAGCGGTGGAAGCCGGCAACCGAGAGGATGCCCTGGCCGGGAATGTAATATTCCACGCTGGCATCGACGCCCCAGGTGTATTCGGGCTGCAGCGTGGGATTGCCACCGCTGATCGTGCCGGGGCTGTTGGTGTCGTTGATCGCCGAGCCCACGCGTACTTCGCCGAAGCTTGGCCTTGCGATGCCCCGCTGCCCGGCGAGCCGGACCACCAGATTGTCGGTGACATCGAAGCGCGCGTTGATGCTCGGGAAGATGTCGGTGTATTCCTGCGGCTCCGACAGCGGCACCAGCGTGCCGTTGGCGAGCCGCGCCTGGCCCTGGTTGGTCAGCTTGAAATGCTCGACCCGCGCACCCGCGATCACCTGCCCGCTGCCGAACACCCATTTGGCCATGCCATAACCGGTCAGCGTCTTTTCGGTCAGCGCGAAGCGGTTTTCGGCAGGCACATTGTTGGCGGGGTTGAAGCGGCCCTGGCGCTGGAGCGTCGCGAAGATGTTGTCGAAATCGGCGCGCATCCGGGTGTTGTCGACATAATTGAACGTCAGCCCGAGCGGGAAACCGGTGTCCCAGGCCTTGTTGGTGATATAGCTCGCCGGATTGAAGCTGAGCCCGGTTCCCGCCAGCGCGGCAGGCGACAGCACCAGCGCGTTCGAGGTCGAAAACAGGAAGCCGCTGATGTCGCGGTCGGCATACAGAAAGCCGCCGGTCAGCGTCACGTCGCCCAGTTCCTTGGCCACGTCGATCTTCACCGTATAGCTGTCTGTGAACACGTCCTGCACGATCGGGATCAGTACGGCAGGCGCGGTGTTGGCGTTGATGAGGGTGGTCTGGTCGAAATTGGCCAGCGCCGGGCCGCGCACGAAGCTGCCTGCCGTCGCGCCCGGGACGGTCTGGAACAGCCGGACGATGGGGAAGTTGGGGCGGCTGAAATCATAATTGACCGAAGGCGAGGTGGCCGTCGCGGTGCTCGCCTGGACCAAAGGCAGAAAGGTGGTGTTCTCGGTGCGGGTGTAGTTCGCCGCGAAGTTCACCTTCCAGCCGTCTTCCTCGTAATCGCCGCCGATGGTGTTGATGAAGTTGCGGGTGCGATAATTGCCCAGGTTGAACGAGGCGCGCACGGGGACGCGCACCAGATCGCCGCCCGAAAGATTGCGCGTACCCGAAAGCGCGCGGTCAAGCCGGATCTCGTACTGGTCGCGCTGCTCGTCGTCCTTGAATTCGGTGTAGATCGACTTGGCGTAGAGCTTCTGCCCTTCTTGCGGAGAATATTCGATGCCGGCAAACAGCCCGTTGTTCTCGCGCACCAGGCGATATTGGCGGATGTCGATCTCGGTCGGGCCGAACTGAGTGTCGGTGGGGCCGCTGGGTTCGTCATACAGCCCGACCTCGCGGTTGTCCGTCACCTGCTCGCGGCGGTAATGCGATGCGCCCGCCACAATGCCGAAGGTGCCGTCGGAGTACGACACGCGCAACGAACCCTGGCGCTGGTCGCCATCGCCCAGTTCCATCAAGCCATAGCCGACATCGCCCTGCACATGGAAACCGGTCTTGCCCGCCAGCGGCGAGAAGGTGCGCAGGTCGATATTGGCGACGATCGCCTCTGCCTGGAGATTGGGGGTGAGCGACTTGTTGATCGCCAGCGCGCTCAGGATCACTGCGGGGACCGCATCGAAGCGATAGGCGCGGGTGAGACCGCCTTCGTCCGCGCCGATCATCGGGATGCCGTCGATGCTGACCGAGGTCCAGCGGTTGGGCGCGCCGCGCACCTGGATATAGCGTTCCTGGCCCTGGTCGCGCTGCACCGCGACGGCGGGCAGCCGCGAGAGCGCGGCCGCGCTGTTCTGGTCGGGGAAACGGCCGACCGAGTCCGCTGCCGAGATGTCGATCAGATTGTCGGCGTTGCGCTTCTGCGCGATCGATTCGCCCTGCGCTGTGATGATCGCACCCTGGACGATGATCTCGCCCTCGGTTTCTGCCTCATCGCCAGCCTGCGCGGTTTGCGCCATGCCAGGCATGGCGGTCGCCGCTGCTGCCATGGCAAGGACGGAGATCGAACAGCGCAGCAGCGCACCGGAACGTGTGGCAAGAATCATGACGCAACCCCCTCGTTGTCAATTCGAGGGGGCAGCTAGTTGCCGGGCATGACTCCATGGCGGCGTTCAGATGAACGAATCTGTTGGGATACGCGCAAAACTGTCGTCATTTTGAACTCATTCCGTCACACCCGTGACACGAACAAAATCAGTCTTTGAGCTCCGCCGCGACCATGTCGCTGATTTGATTGACAACCCTGGCGATACCCTGCCGATTTGGATGAATGCCGTCGGGGAGCATCAGCTTGGGATCGGTGATCACCCCGTCGAGGAAAAACGGATACAGTTCGGCATCATATTGCTGTGCGAGCGTGCTGAAGATCGGGTTGAACTGCCCTGCATAGTCCTGGCCCAGATTGGGCGCGGCGATCATGCCGGTCATCACCACATCGATATCGCGCTTCTCCAGTTCCTTGAGCATCGCTTCCAGGTTGCTTTGCGTCTGGTCGGGGCTGATCCCGCGCAGCATGTCGTTGCCGCCCAGCCCCAGGATCACGAGATCGGGCTTGCGCGGCAGGCCATCGAGCGCGAACGCCAGCCGCTGCAATCCCGCCGCCGTGGTGTCGCCCGAGACGCCGGCATTGCGGACCGAGACCTTCAGGCCCTTGGCGGACAAGGCCTTTTCGAGCTGCGCGGGGAAGCTTTCGTCCTGCTTGACGCCATATCCGGCATACAGGCTGTCGCCGAAGGCCATCACCAGCCGGGTGTCGGCGGCAAGCGCCGCAGGGGTGGCAGGTGCCTCGGCGCTTTCGACAGGCGACGGTGCGGCTTCGTCCGACGACGCAGAACATGCCGCAGTGCAATAGACAAGCGCCAAAGCTGCCCCATATAGGATGATGTTCCGACCCAAAGCGAAAGCCCTTTCATTTCATGCACGCACCAACGACGCGGACCCATATTGCGATTGCCGCCCGCAATGTCACCCTCTCGCTGGGCGAAAGCGGCAACCAGACGCAGATATTGAAGGGCATCGACCTGGAAATTCCGCTGGGCCAGTCGGTCGCGCTGCTCGGCCCATCGGGATCGGGCAAGTCCTCGCTGATGGCGATCCTGTCGGGGCTGGAACGCGCGACCAGCGGCGAGGTGACCGTGGCCGGGCTCGATTTCGGACCGATGGACGAGGATGGCCTCGCCAAGGCGCGGCGCGGACGCATCGGCATAGTGCTGCAGGCGTTCCATCTGCTGCCGACGATGACCGCGCTGGAAAATGTCGCGGTGCCGCTCGAGCTGGCAGGCCGCGACGATCCGTTCGGCACCGCCGCGCGCGAGCTTGAAGCCGTCGGGCTGGGCCACCGCGTCACCCATTACCCCAGCCAGCTTTCGGGCGGCGAGCAGCAGCGCGTGGCGATTGCCCGCGCGATGGCGCCGGGCCCGGACATCATCTTTGCCGACGAGCCCACCGGCAACCTCGACGGGGCGACGGGTGAGGCGATCATCGACCTGCTGTTCAGCCGCCAGCGCGCCAGCGGCGCAACGCTGCTGATCATCACGCATGATCCTGCCCTGGCAACCCATTGCAACCGCGTCATCGAGATGCGCGACGGGCTGATCATCGCCGACCGTGCCGGCGGAGCAGCATGACCTGGGCGCAGATCTGGCGGATCGCGCGGCGTGACCTGTCCGGACGCTTCCGCGGGCTTCGCCTGCTGATCGTCTGCCTATTCCTGGGCGTCGCGACGTTGGCGACCATCGGCAGTCTCACCGCCTCGATCACCGGCGAACTATCGCAGCGCGGGCAGGTGATCCTGGGCGGCGATTTCGAGGCTACGATGTCGCAGCGCATGGCGAGCGAAGCCGAGCTGGCCGCGTTCGAGCGCGAAGGCACCGTGTCCGAGACCGTGCGGATGCAGGCGATGGCGCAGCGCACCGGCCCGCGCGCACCGGATATCGGAGGGGGCACCGGCCCCGATGCAATCCTCGCCGAGCTGAAGGGGGTGGACTATGACTATCCGCTCTATGGCACGCTGACGCTGCAGCAGGGCAGCTATGGCCCGCTCGATCCGCAAAGCGCGGTGATCGGCGCGGGGCTGGCCGACCGGCTCGACCTCAGGACAGGCGACGCAATCCGCTTTGGCGAGGCGCAGTTCACCATCCGCGGCATCATCACCGATGAGCCCGACCGGCTGGGCGAGGGCTTCACGCTCGGCCCCGTCGCGCTTGTTTCCGACCTCGGCATCCAGCGCACCGGGCTGATCCAGCCGGGCAGCATGTACGAGGCCAAATACCGGGTGAAGGTCGGCCCTCTCGCCGATCCGGTGGCGTCGATCGAGCGGATCAAGGCCGAGTTCCCCGAGGCCGGGCTCGAGATGCGCGACCGTGATCGCGGCGCGCCGGGCACCTCGCGCTTTATCGAGCGGATGGGGCAGTTCCTCTCGCTGGTCGGGCTCGCGGCGCTGGTGATCGCCGGGATCGGCGTGGGCAACGGCGTTGCGTCCTACCTCGCCACCAAGCGGCAGGGCATCGCCACGCTCAAGATCCTGGGCGCGGGCTCGGGCGATATCCTGCGCATCTATCTGGTGCAGATCCTCGCGGTCTCGGCGCTCGCCATTCTGGGCGGGCTTGTGGCAGGCGCGCTGATCCCGCCTGCGATCATCGCGGCGGCAGGCGACATCCTGCCGGTGAAGCCCGGCTTTGCCATCCACCCGCTGCCTTTGGTGGTCAGCTCAGTGTACGGCCTGCTGATCGCGTTCATCTTCGCGTTGCCGCCGCTGGCGCGCGCGCGGCACATTCCGGCGGCGGGGCTGTTCCGCTCGCTGGTCGAGGGCAACCGCTGGCCCGACCGTGCGACGCTCATCGCGGTGGGTGCAGGCATTGCCGCGATCGTGCTGCTCGCACTGGTCACCGCGCGCGAGGCGGTGTTCTCTGCCTGGTTCATGGCGGCGGCGACCGGGGTGCTGCTGATGCTCGCAGGCATCGGCTGGGCGATCCGCTGGACGGCCTCGCGCCTGCCGCGCCCCAAGGCGCCGCTGTTGCGGCTGGCGCTCGCCAACCTGCACCGCCCCGGCGCGCAGACCGGGCAACTGGTGGTGGCCCTGGGGCTGGGGCTCACATTGTTCGTGATCCTAGCAGGCATCCAGACCAGCCTCACCAACGAGATCACCCGCAACGTGCCCAAGGAGGCACCCAATCTGTTCGTGCTCGATGTCCCGGTGACGGGCGCGGACCAGTTCCGCCAGCTGGTCGAAAACGCCGCTCCGGGCGCGGCAGTGAACACCGTGCCCTCGCTGCGCGGGACGATCACCGGCTACAAGAACATCCGCGTCGCCGACCTGAAGGACATCCCCGACAACGCCTGGGTGCTGCGCGGCGAGCGCGGCCTCACTTATGCCGAAACGCTGCCTGAGGGCTCCGAGCTGATCGAGGGTACGTGGTGGCCCAGCGGCTATGATGGCCCGCCGCTGGTTTCGGTCGACAAGGAGATGGCGCAGACGCTCGACCTCAAGGTCGGCGACATGCTCACCGTCAGCCTGCTCGGGCGCGAGTTCACCGCGAAAATCGCCTCGCTGCGCCAGATCAACTGGGACACGATGGGCTTCAACTATGTGATGGTGTTCAGCCCCAATACGCTCAGGGATGCGCCGCACAACCTTGCCGCGACCGTGTCGTTGAAGGGCATGGCGGACGCCGACGTCAAGGAGCGCGCAGTGTCAAAGGCGGTGCTCGCGGGCTTCGGCTCGGCCACGGTGATCGAGGTGCGCGATGTCATCGGCCAGGTCTCGACGATCCTTACCCAGATCGCCACCGCCATCGCCGCCGCCGGATCGATCGCGATCCTGTCCGGCATCGCAGTGCTGATCGGAGCGATCGCGGCATCGCGGCAGGCGCGGATCTACGACAGCGTGATCCTGAAGACGCTTGGAGCGACACGGCGGCAGATCCTGTCGGCACAAGCGCTGGAATACGGGTTGCTGGCCGCGCTGCTGGCGTTGGTCGCACTGGGGCTGGGGGTGACGGCGGCGTGGTACGTGATCACCCAGATCTTCGACTTCGGCTGGCAACCCGATTGGGGGGTAGTGCTGGCGACTCTGGGAGGCGGGGCACTGCTGACGCTAGGGCTGGGGCTGGCGGGCTCGCTGCCGGTGCTGGCGGCGAGGCCTGCGCGGGCGTTGCGCCAGTTGTGAGGGTGTTTTGACAATAGCTGGGTTTCTGCCATTTCGGCGTCAGTGGACTGGCGGGTTTCGGGAAGGGAACTCGGAATAGCCGCAATCGCGACCTGAGCGCGTGAGTTTTAGCTGGCGAGCAGATCTGGTCATGCCCATAACATTGATCGTAGAGATTCAGTTGCTTGAAAGCGTACCTTGCGACACGCGTCACCTTTTTCGCTGAAGTTTTTTTCGCCGATTTAACTCGCCGGGAAGTTTCAGATATGTTTTGTCGCTTTCGCACTGAGCGAGGTAGTAATCCTCGCCCATGGACCTTCGCGCACTTTTGGGCCCCATATCGTAGACCACTCCTCGGTATTCCGGACCATAGGTTGCTGCCCACTCTGCTTTAAATTTCTCCATCGCGGCCCATTCGCGCTCTTCCCGTTTTTTATTCTGGAAGTCTCTGTCCCAAGGTCTGTGTCCATATTCCGAAAAGCGTTCACTATGGCCGCCTTCGTACCCGATGATGATTTGACCACCTCCGTGAATGTGTCGAGGATCGGGCATAAGGAGATAACCATCACCAAGTGTCCGCCAATTTGTAGATGCAAGGCTTTCCTCGGGATAAAGCCAATCTTTATCGGCTGCGGCAATATAGCGGTGAGCACTCATTTTTGTTATGAAGTTTATTTCTCTCACCTCCTCCTCTGTTAGAATTCGTTCTACCTGTATATCGGTAAATTTAAACATCGCGTGGCGAAGGAAATGAGGGTTAGGTCTGACAGTGCGGGGCTTCTGAAAGGGGTCCCGAACCCAAG
The DNA here is from genome assembly GCF_001713435.1 of Blastomonas sp. RAC04. Taxonomy (NCBI): domain Bacteria; kingdom Pseudomonadati; phylum Pseudomonadota; class Alphaproteobacteria; order Sphingomonadales; family Blastomonadaceae; genus Blastomonas; species Blastomonas sp. RAC04. The sequence goes on along the minus strand of NZ_CP016460.1, from coordinate 1,968,822 downwards.
AAAGATTTGTGAGAATCAACACCTTATTCCGGTTCAATGGAAAATAAGTGTGCGTTGCTACAAACCGAACGTCCGGGCTTTCAACGCCGAGGCACCACTGGGAATTTGGCTGGCACTCTCGATTGTACGAAACCACTGGATTGTCGGATATGATGAACTTGGTATCACTCTCCGAGGCATCGGCAATTTGCCAAACGCATTCAGTCCATATTGCACAGAACAGATTTTGGAGCTCTTGCAGATCCAGAAGTACCTGATTTTTGTCGCGCGTTTTTAGGTGTCTTTGTAGCCAGGCAAGGCCTTTTGGCGTGCGAAGTTTCTGAATGCTCAGATAGGGAAGCAGCACGTTGAAAGCGTCCGTGCTTTCACCGTCGAAAGCGAAGTCGGAAAAGTGGTCTAGCGCCGCCGGGGCAGCCCTGTCCCAATTTCCGAAAAATAATTGCTCGATCTCTCTGTTCGGCACCCCGGCCCATTCAGTTGTATAGAGATCATCCTGCGCAAAGCACATTCTAGGCCCCCACAATTTGAGTGGATGATGCGTAAATTTGTGTCCGTTTTTGAATTCGGTATCGGGGCGCAGGTTGAGGTAATACTGCTTATGTTGACTGCCCGGCAGAAACCTTCGCTGATACCATTCAGGAACGTAGTGGTTATGGTGATAATCGTTTGCCATCTAAACCGCCACAGCTTCCCCTCCAAAATGCGAAGTGCCGTCAATCGACGAACGGCGAGCTCTTGGGGTAACAAACCACTTCTGTAATGTCTGCAACTCGGGCGCAAGCCCACCTATCCGCAACAAAAAAAGCCGCCCCGGTTGCCCGGAGCGGCTTTTTAAATTCCCAGCGGGAAGGGGCGTTAGATTACGCGGCCTTCTTGAAGCTGTCGACAGCCACGCTGACGCGGTTCGAGATCGGCTGGAACACGTCGCCGGCCAGCTTCAGGAACGCTTCGCTGTTCTTCGAGGTCTGCGCGACCGCGGTGTCGAAGCTCTTCTTCACCAGCTTGGTCTGCAGTTCGATGAACTCGGTTGGCGACTTGACGGTGGTCATTTCCTTGAGCGCGGCGGTCAGTTCCTCGAAGCCCTTCTTGGTGTCTTCGGCATAGGTCTGGCCCATTTCCTGTGCGCCCTTGGCGGCAATCTTGCCCGATTCGACCAGGGCTTCAACGTTGCCCTTCGAGAATTCGGTCGCCTGCGAAACCATTTCGGTGCCCTTTTCATAGGCGCCCTTGGCGCGGGTCGACATGTCGCCCATCAGCGCCTTGACGCGATCGGTCATGGCTTCGGCGGCCTTCTTGGTTTCGGCGGTGATGGTTTCGGTGGTGGTCATGATGGATTCCTTCTTCTTCTCTGGAGCGGCGGCCTTGGCGGCAACCGGAGACGGGACGACTGCGGACTTTGCTGGCGCGGCCTTGGGCTTGGTTGCCAGCGGCTTCGTGGCCTTGGGCGCAGCCGTCTTTGCGGCAGGCTTGGCCATCTTGGTTGCCTTGGGCTTTGCAGCTTGCGGCTTGGCTGTTGCGGGCGCGGCCACAGGGGCCTTTGCTGCAGCAGCGGGCTTTGCGGCGGGGGACAGCGCCTTGGCGATCACGGTATCGATCGCCTTCGCAGGCTCCACCTTCTTGACGGGCTCGGCGTTGGGTGCCTGGACCTTGGGCGCTTCAACCTTGGCCGCCGGAGCAGCTGCGGGAGCAGCGCTTGCAGCAGCGGCATTGGCCGGGACCGCATTCGGGGCGGAGGGCGTCTTGCTCTGATCGGACATGGTCGGTTTCACTCATCTGCTGCGTTATGCTGCACTGCACAATAGTGATCCGAGAGGGTGACGTCAAGGGAAAATGTTGCACTGCACAAAAGTGCAAATCTGCAAGGATTGGCAGGCTGGCCGCGCCCCTGGCGGTGAAGGATGTCTAGCGCAGCATGGCTTATGCTGCAAGCGCGTCAGCGCGTCTTGACGTAGCGCCCGGGTGCATCCTCGATGGCCTCGAGCTTGCCCTTGCCGGGGACGCGCGCGCCCTTGGCCTTGACCGTGGCGGGGGCATGGGCCTTGAGCCATTCGATCCAGTCGGGCCACCAGCTGCCCTTGGTCTCGGTCGCGCCCGCTATGAAATGCTCGAGCCCGTTCACCGGCGCCTCGTTGGTCCAGTACTGGTACTTCTTCATCGAGGGCGGGTTGACCACGCCTGCGATATGCCCCGAGCCTGCGAGCACGAAGCGCACCGGGCCCGAGAGGTGATCGGTCAGCCGCCACACGCTTTCCAGCGGGGCGATATGGTCCTCCTTGCCCGCCTGGATATACGCCGGGGTTTCGATGAGCCTGAGGTCGATCGGCGTGCCATCGACGACCATCGATCCGGGCTGGACCAGCCGGTTGTCGCGGTAGAGGTCCTTGAGGTACGACTTGTGCCATTTGGCGGGCAGGTTGGTGGTGTCGCCGTTCCAGTGGAGCAGGTCGAACGGGGGATAGTCCTCGCCCAGCAGATAGTTGTTGATCACATAGTTCCAGATGAGGTCGCGCCCGCGCAGCAGGTTGAAGGTCGCCGCCATATAGCGCCCGTCGAGATACCCCTTGGCGCCCAGCTGATCGACCAGCTTCAGCTGCTCGTCATCGACGAACAATGTGAGGTCGCCCGCCTTTTCGAAATCGACCTGCGCGGTGAAGAAGGTGACGCTCTTGACGCGCTCGGCCTCGCCGCGCTTGGCCAGCAGCGCCAGCGTGGCGGCGAGCGTAGTGCCCGCGACGCAATAGCCGATGGTGTGGACTTGGCGGACGTCGAGAGCCTCGCGCACCACATCGATCGCCTCGATCTGCGCCTTGACGTAATCGTCCCAGATCACCTCGGCCATGCTCTCGTCGGCGGACTTCCACGACACCATGAACACGGTGATGCCCTGTTCGGTCGCCCATTTGACGAAGCTTTTCTGCGGGTTGAGATCGAGGATGTAGAAGCGGTTGATCCAGGGCGGGAAGATCACCAGCGGAATCTCGAGCACCTCGTCGGTGGCGGGCGCGTACTGGATCAGCTGGAACAGCGGCGTTTCATAGACCACCTTGCCCGGGGTGACCGCGATGTTGCGGCCAAGCTCGAACGCGTCGGGATCGGTGTGGGTGAGCTGGCCCTTGCGCATGTCGGACAGCATGTGATCCAGCCCCTTGAGCAGGTTCTCGCCCTTGCTCTCGACCATCTTCTCCAGCACCAGCGGATTGGTCATTGCGAAGTTGGCGGGGCTCGATGCGTCGAGCAGGCCCTTGAGCGCAAAGCGCATCTTTTCCTTCTGCCGCGGCTCCAGCCCATCGACGCTGTCGGCGATGCGCAGCATCTGTTCGGACACCATCAGATAGCTCTGCTGGATGAGCGCATAGACCGGGTTGTCGTGCCACTGGCGCGCGGCAAAGCGGCGGTCGCTGCGCAGCTCGGGCACGGTACCCGGCGTGCTGGGCGGTCCGCCTTCGCTTTCGGCGAGCATAGCCGGCGGGGTCATTGCGCCGATGAAACCCTGCCACAAGGTCATGCCATCGCGCCACATATCGGCCTGCGCATCGAGCATCGCCTGCGGCATCGATCCCATCCAGGCGGGAAGCCGCGACTGGAACGCCGCCGGATCGGTAAAGGCGCTCATGTCGATCGGGGTCTGCTGCGCCATGGTCGCGGCGTGCTCCAGCATCATCTGCTGCGCGCGGCCGACCACCCAGGTCCAGTGCTGCATCTCTTCCAGCGTGGGCAGTCCCGGGGTGGAGATTTCGGTATCGCCTGGCATGATCGTCTCTCGCTTTTGCTCTTTGCCGGTGTCCTAGCAGCGCAGGCCTGCAAAGATAAGTCCTTCTCACTCCTCCCCTTGCAAGGGAGGATCTGGCGTATCGGTGCTTTTGCTCGACACGCGCACGCACATACGTCAAAGAACGCGCTCCATTCACGGAGAACTGAAAAGCGAATTTGATATGTCCGAAGAATTCTACCGCATCAAACGCCTGCCCCCCTATGTCATTGCCGAAGTCAATGCGATGCGGGCCGCGGCGCGAGCGGCCGGAGAGGACATCATCGATCTGGGCATGGGCAATCCCGACCTGCCGCCGCCACCGCACGTGATCGAGAAATTGTGCGAAGTGGCGATGAAGCCCAGTTCACACGGCTACAGCCAGTCCAAGGGCATTCCCGGGCTTCGCAAGGCGCAGGCCAACTATTACGCGCGCCGCTTCAACGTCGAACTCGATCCCGAGACCGAGGTCGTGGTGACGATGGGATCGAAGGAGGGGCTTTCCAGCCTCGCCAACGCGATCACCGCGCCGGGCGATGTCGTGCTCGCGCCCAACCCCAGCTATCCGATCCACACCTTCGGGTTCATCATCGCCGGCGCGACGATCCGCTCGGTGCCGACCACGCCCGACGAGAACTACTGGCGCTCGCTCGACCGAGCGATGGCGTTCACCGTCCCGCGTCCCTCGGTGCTGGTCGTCGGCTATCCCTCCAACCCCACTGCCGAAGTGGTCGACCTCGCCTTCTACGAGCGGTTGGTCGCCTGGGCCAAGGAGAACAAGGTCTGGGTCCTGTCCGACCTTGCCTATAGCGAACTGTACTTCGACGGCTGCCCTACGCCCTCGATCCTGCAGGTTCCCGGGGCCAAGGATGTCGCGGTCGAATTCACCTCGATGTCGAAGACCTATTCGATGGCCGGATGGCGCATGGGCTTTGCCGTGGGCAACAAGACTTTGATCTCAGCGCTGACCCGGGTGAAGAGCTATCTCGATTATGGAGCATTCACGCCCATCCAGGCAGCGGCCTGCGCGGCGCTCAATGGCCCGCAGGATATCGTCCAGAAGAACCGCGAACTCTATCACAAGCGCCGCGACGTGATGGTCGAGGCGTTCGGCAGGGCAGGGTGGGATATCCCGCCGCCGCGCGCATCGATGTTCGCCTGGGCGCCGCTGCCGCCTGCGCTGAAGCACATGGGGTCCCTCGAGTTTTCCAAGCAGTTGCTGCAGCATGCCAAGGTCGCGGTGGCCCCCGGCGTGGGCTATGGCGAGGACGGCGAAGGCTATGTCCGCATCGCGATGGTCGAGAACGAGCAGCGGCTGCGCCAGGCGGCGCGCAACGTGAAGCGCTACCTCACCAGCATGGGCGTCAACGCCCCCGGACAGGCCGTCGGCAGCTGATGCAAAGGCAAAGGGTCGCTCCGTTTCGGAGGCTGTTCCGCTGACATCCTTGCGATGAACGCGCTTTAACCGCCTGCACGGCGTCCTGGCGGACGTCTTGCAGGAGCGGGGCGATGTGGCGTGGCGACGATGCATGTCTGGCAAGATCAGGGGGCGTGGCCTGTGGTCCGCAGGCCGGCTGGCTGCTGATCGGAGCCGATCGTGCCGCATGGACGCCGCTCGCCCGGATGCTGGCCCAGTCGCTGGCGCGCTTTGGCGTGCAGGCCGAGCTGTCCGATGGCCAGACCAGACCATCGCCGATCGCGCCAGTGCTGTGCGATGCGCGTCACCGCGAGATGGTGCGCAGCCTCCTCGACGACACCCCGCCGAGGCTGGCGCCGCTGCTGATCCATGGCGTGCAGGCCCCGCAGGCGCGGGCGCGGCTGATCCTCTCCGGCGCGGACGATGCGGTGTCGGGGCGGATCGCGCCCTATGAGCTTGCTGCCCGGATGATCGCCGCCCAGCGTGCGCGCGATGCGGCCCAGGGGATCATCCGGCTGGCAGGATTCAGTTTCGACACCGGTCTGCGACAATTGTGCTGGCGCGGCGAGATCGTGCCGCTGATGCCGCGCGAGTTCGATCTGCTGCTGGTGCTGGCGCGCCATGCCGGGCTGCCGGTCAGCCGCGACGTGCTGCTCAGATCGGTCTGGCGGACCGCGTTCGATCCCGGCACCAACAGCCCCGAGGTGCACATCTTCAAGCTGCGCCAGCGGCTGGCGTCGCTGGGCGGCGCGGTGAGGATCGAGACGGTCAAGCGCCAGGGCTATCGGTTGGTGTGCGCACCTCATCCGCGGGGGTGACAGCGCGGCAAGCCGCGTTATGATCGGTTGCAAGACGCAATGCGAATCCGTGCGGAGAGGCCCTGTTGCAATGATCGACCTGTATTATGCGCCCACCCCCAATGGGTGGAAGATATCGATCATGCTCGAGGAATGCGGGCTGCCCTATACGGTCAGGCCGGTGAACATCGGCGCGGGCGAGCAGTTCGCGCCCGAGTTCCTGAAGATCAGCCCCAACAACCGCATTCCTGCGATCGTCGACCATGCCCCGCCCGGCGGTGGCGATCCGGTCAGTGTGTTCGAGACCGGGGCGATCCTGCTCTATCTTGCTGACAAGACGGGGCTGTTCATGCCCGGCGATCTGCGCGGGCGCACGCGGGTGCACGAATGGCTTATGTGGCAGATGGGCGGCCTTGGCCCGATGCTTGGCCAGAACGGCCATTTCAAGCTCTATGCGCCCGAGAAGCTGCCTTATGCCATCGATCGCTACGCGCGCGAGACCGCGCGGCTGTATGGCGTGCTCGACCGGCGGCTGGGGAAGGCGGAGTATGTCGCGGGAGGCGAATACACCATCGCCGACATGGCGATCTTCCCGTGGATCATGACGCACAAGCGCCAGGAGATCACGCTGGCGGACTATCCCGCCATTGCCCGCTGGTACGCGCTGTGCCGCGCGCGGCCCGCGCTTCAGGCAGGGCTGAATGTGATGAAGGACGCGATCAACCGCAACCCGCAGGCGGATGCGAAGACCCGCGAGACATTGTTCGGGATCAAGACGTGATGGGCTGCGGTTCTTCCGCAACGGCATTGGAATCGTCACCCCCGCGAACGCGGGGGTCCCGCTTTTGCGATGCGGCGGCGCCAACGCGTCATTCCCGCGTTCGCGGGAATGACGGGATTGTGCACCGGACGATTAATCTGACCCCTGGGCTCCGGCTCTCGCTGGAGAACGGGCAAGAAAGGAACGTCACCACATGACCGCCCAAATCGAATTCTGCTTCGACCTCTCCAGCCCGTGGACATATCTCGCGTTCCACAACATCCGCCCGCTGGCAGCAAGACACGGGGCGGCGATCCGGTGGACGCCGATCCTGGTCGGCGGGGTGTTCAACGCCGCGAACCCCTCGGTCTATGCCGCTCGCGAAAATGCGAGCAGCCCCAAGTTCCGGCATATGGGAAAGATCCTGCGCGACTGGGCGCAATGGACCGGGGTGGAGCTGCACTTCCCCGCGCCATGGCACCCACTCAAGAGCATCCACGCCATGCGTGCCGCCTGCGCGCTGGAGGATGACCAGGCTGCGCTCGAGCGCTTTGCCGAGGCTGCCTTCCATGCCTATTTCGTCGAACAGCGCAATCTCGATGACCCGGTGGAAGTCGCTGCGGTCGCCGATGCCATCGGCATGGATGGCGCGGCGCTGATCACTGCGGCGAACAGCCAGCCGGTCAAGGACCACCTGCGCGCCAACACCGACGCGTTGGTGGCACGCGGCGGCTATGGTTCGCCCTCGATTTTCGTGGGAAGCACCGATATGTATTTTGGCAACGACCAGTTGCCGCTGGTGGAACAGGCGCTGAAGCGCGCCAAGGGAGAGAGCATTTCATGAACGACCGGGTCAGCATCACTATCGCAAACCATGTCGCCGATGTCCGGCTGAACCGCGCGGACAAGATGAACGCGCTCGACCCGGCGATGTTCGATGGCATCATCGCCGCGATCGACCGTCTGGGCAGCGAACCCGGCGTGCGCGCGGTTGTCTTGTCGGGCGAGGGGCGCTCGTTCTGTGCCGGGCTCGACATGGCAAGCTTCACCGCGCCAGGCGGTGGGTCGGGCGGGGATGCACCCGCCGCGCTTACCGACAGGACCTATGGCAACGCCAACAAGTTCCAGCAGGTAGCGTTCGGCTGGCGCAAGCTGCCGATGCCGGTGATCGCCGCGGTGCACGGGGTATGTTTCGGCGGTGGTCTGCAGATCATGTCGGGCGCGTGCATGCGCATCATCGCGCCCGATGCGCGGCTGTCAGTGATGGAAATGCGCTGGGGGCTGATCCCCGACATGGGCGGCTATGCTTTGTGGCGCGGCACCGTGCGCGACGATGTGCTGCGCGAGCTCACTTACACCAACCGCGAGTTCTCGGGTGAGGAGGCGGGCCGCATCGGCTTTGCGACGCATCTCGATGCCGATCCCCATGCCCGCGCGATGGCCATCGCCACCGAGATCGCGACCAAGAACCCCGATGCGGTGCGCGCCGCCAAGGACCTGTTCAACCGCACGCCCGACCTGGATACCGACGCGATCCTGATGGAAGAAAGCGTGCTGCAGGACCAGATCATCCGCACGCCCAACCAGATGGAGGCGGCGTTCGCGTTCATGCAGAAACGGCCTGCCAACTTCAGCTGACGCGAATTAGCCCCAGTCCAGAAATCCTGCGCGGATGCAGTGGTCGATCATCCGCCTGAACGCAGGTTCGTCGATCACCGGCGGGGGAATGTCGGCCAGCCTGGCGAGCGCCTCCCCGGAAAAACGCGGGCTGCGCTGGAAATAGTCGAAGAATTGCGGGCCGATCCGCCGGTGGACCATCGCCACCCGCCGGTCGCGTTCGCTGGCATGATAGTCGGGCGGCGGCATGATCGTCGCGGGCACCGTGCCGGGATAATCGCCGACGATCGCCAGCATGTCCGTCATCGCGAATGGCGCGGCGCCGACAAGGTGCACCCGCTGGCCGTCAAACGCGGCGAAATTGTCCACCATCGCCATCAGCCCGGCGGTGACATGGCAGATCGGCACGATGGCAAAGGCAGCATCGCTTGCTGCGGGGACGGCGCCCAGCAGCGGCGATCCGAACAGCCGGAACAGGTGATGGAAGCCGTCGATCCGGGGGATCGCTCCATCGCTGAGCCGTCCGACGATGATCGCAGGGCGCGCAATCGCAGCGGCCAGACCGTGCGCCCGCGCCGCGTCAACCAGCGCTTCGGCGCGCGCCTTGCTGGCCTCGTATCCGTTGGTGAAATCGGCGGCGGGATTGGCGGGGGTTTCGGCGATCAGCCCGTCGGCGCGGCCGCAGACATAAGCGGTAGAGACGTGGAGCAGCGGGCAGTCCCACGCCTGCGCCAGCGCAATGGCGTGCGCAGTGCCGCCGACATTGACCGCCTGATGCACCGCATCGGCTGCGGCGAAATCGACCGTGGCGGCGCAGTGGACCAGCAGGTCGATATCCCTTGGCGTCTCGGCCAGGCCGAATCCTGGCAGCGCAACATCGCCATGCAGGACATGGATCTCGCTGATCCGGTCGCGCTGATCCATGTCGAGCACATCGCGCCCTTCGCCGCGCACCAGCGCAGTGACGCGGTGCCCGGCATCAAGCAGCGCGCCTGCCAGCGCCCCGCCGACCAGTCCGGTCGCCCCGGTCAGGAAGATGTGCATGGGTGCTCCAGTCCGGCAGCCCCAAACCACCTCCGCTCAGCCTGAGCGTGTCGAAGGCCCCGCGCATTCGGTCCGGCCACCTTCCTCGTCACCCCCGCGAAGGCAAGGGTCCCGCTTGTGAGCCGCACGAATGTAGGAGCGGGATTCCCGCGTGCGCGGGAATGACGAAGATGGATACGCAAACCTCGCGCGGGGCCTTCGAAACGCTCAGGCTGAGCGGGGGAGGGGAGCGACAAAGGGAAAAGCAGCGAACTCAACAACACCCTGCTGCTACCAAGCCATCCTCGCCCGCAGCCTGCGCGAAGGGCAGCCCGCCTCCGCAGCCTGCGAACACGCCGTAATGCGTCGAGAAGTCACCGATAAACTGGAAGTGCTCGGCAAAGCGCGTATCGCTCAGCATCTTCCAGCTGTTGCCGCAGATCGGGAAGATCCGCCCGCGCTCGATCAGGTGGTGCTTGTCGAGCGTGAACACGCGCTCCTCGCCCTCGACGGTGCCCAGATAGACCACCGCCTGGCCATAATCCTCGCACTCGGGCTCGAGGTCGTCGAGCTTGAACAGCCGGTAGGTGGCCGAGAAGAAATCGATCCCGTCGAGCATTTCGGCAATGCGCGGATCGCCGATGCCCAGCGGGCGGTCCTTGACCAGACGCGGATCGGTGAAACCGGCGGCCTTGGAGAGCTTGAGGAAATCGCCCCAATAGAGCGCGCCCGACAGGCACTCGCCGTGAAGCACCGGATCGGTCAGCAAATGCTGCGGCACCCGCCGGCTCGAATAGACATCGGAGAAATACATCTCGCCGCCGGGCTTGAGCAGCCGGTGCGCATCGGCGAACACCTTGGCCTTGTCGCCGACGAGATTGATCACGCAGTTGGAGACGATGATGTCGAAGCTGCCCGGTGCCAGATCGAGCGCATCGAGCTTCTCGATGTCGCCCTCGACAAAGCGCACGTTCGATTTGGCATAACCGAAGGTCTCGCGGTGCCATTCGAGATGCGCGTTGGCGATGGCGAGCTGTTCGGGGGTGGCATCGACGCCCACGACCTCGCCGTGCTCGCCAACCAATTGCGCGAGGATATAGGCGTCCTGGCCCGAGCCCGAGCCGAGATCGAGGATCCGCGCGCCGGCAATCGCCGACGGCGCGATCAGCCCGCAGCCATAATAGCGCGCCTTCACATCCGCATGGACATTGGCCAGCGCCTTGATCACCGCGATCGGCGGGCGTTCCGACGTGGTGCACGCATCGGTGCGCAGGTCGGCGGATTCGGACAGCACCTTGCCGTAATATTCACGCGAATTTTCGAGATTCATGCTGGATTCCCTCTGATCTGGCGCACATGGTCTAGCGAGAAGAATTCGCCGTAACCAGCCGCATTGTTTCACCGAAACGGGGTCTATGAAATATTCGCACGACGTGATCGTCATCGGGGCAGGGTCTGCCGGGCTGGTCTGCTCGGGCGGGTTGGCGATGTTCGGGCTGAAGCCGCTGCTGATCGAGCGCGCAGCGATGGGGGGCGATTGCCTCAACACCGGCTGCGTGCCCAGCAAGGCGCTGATCTCCGCCGCGCACCGCGCGCACGACATGCGCAACGCCGCCGAGTTCGGCATGGCCTCGGTCGAGCCCAAGGTCGATTTCCGCGCGGTGCACGCAGCGGTGCATCAGGCGATCAAGACCATCGAGCCGCATGACAGCGTCGAACGCTTCGAAGGCATGGGCGTGGCGGTGGTGCGCGGCGATGCGACGTTCACCGGCCCCAAGAGCGTTGTGGTGGGTGGCACCACCTACACCGCGCCGCGGATCGTCATCGCGGTGGGCAGCCGCGCGTACGTCCCGCCGATCAAGGGGCTCGAGGCGGTTGCGTACCTCACCAACCACAATGTCTGGGACCTGACCGAACTGCCGCAGCGGCTGATCGTGCTGGGTGGCGGACCGATCGGCATGGAGATGGCGCAGGCGTTCCGGCGGCTTGGGTCTGAGGTCGTCGTCGCCACCAAGGGTCGCCCGTTCCCCAAGGATGACGCAGATGCCGCCAGGATCGTGATCGACCGGCTGACCGGCGAGGGGATCGAGCTGATCCATGATGCCGAGGCCGATGCGGTGGCCAAGACTGACCAAGGCCTTACGCTGACGCTCAAGGATGGACGCACGATCACCGGCACGCATCTGCTGATCGCCACCGGGCGCGAGGTCAACTTCGACGGGCTGGGGCTTGAGGCCGCTGGCGTCAAATACGACAAGAAGGGCATCCTGGTCGATGCCCGGCGGCGGACCAGCGCGAAACACATCTACGCCATTGGCGACTGCCGCGATGGCCCGCGCTTCACCCATGCCAGCGGATACGAGGGCGGCAATGTCGCGCTCGAGATCAGCCTGGGGGTGCCGACCAAGGCCAATTATTCCGCGCTGCCCTGGGTCACCTACACCGACCCCGAACTCGCGCAGGTTGGCATGACCGAGGACGAGGCGCGCAAGGCGCACGGCGACAAAATCACCGTCTGGCGCGAGGACTTCGACCACAACGACCGCGCGGTGACCGAGCGCGAAGTCACCGGCTTCGTCAAACTGGTCAAGAAGGGCAGCAAGGTTATCGGCGGCACCGTGGTTGGCCGCGGCGCGGGAGACCTGATCCTGCCCATCGCGATGATGATCGCGGGCAAATCCTCGACCTTCGGCGTCGCCAGCCTGATCGTGCCCTATCCCAACCGGTCCGAGCACATCAAGGCGGCGGCCTTCGCCTCGGATGAGGCGAAGGTGTTCAACAAGTGGTCGCGGGGCTGGGCGCGGTTCCTGGCAAAGCGGCGGGGGTGATGGGTTTGAGCGTGTAGTGGCGTCTTGGTTTCAGGAGACTCGCCATCACGCATTGAAGGCCGGAATCGGTGGAAAGCGGACGTCGCTATGCATCTCCATTACAAGATACAAAGACAAGCGTTTCGCTGGGGACATTGTAGAGCAGGCTGATAACCGCACAGCCGCCGTCATTCACTGCTGGGACTTCGTTCGCCTCTACCCAATACGATTTGCCTCCTTCCCACTTCGACGGCATACCGCCGATACCTGAGAAAAGGTAAGTTCCTTCTACATTGCCGGTATCGTCTTGAGTGTAAAAGCGGGCATAGCGCCGTAGATCAAAATTAGCATGACGGGTTAACACTTGCTTTTCTATAGATTCAGCGAGCGCCACGTTCCGTGACAGGGATGTTTGATTGCTCGTGTCACCGCCGCCGCAGTTCACCAAGCCGAATGCCATCATCAAGAGGGGGAGCGTTCTGGTTCTCGCCATACCTGCAAATCTTATGTGAAAGTTACCTGTCAGCAAAGTGGTCGTTTCCTGAAAGTCAGTTTTGTTTCTGGATTGCGCCAAGCCCGCCACTCTCATCCGCTCAGCTGAGCTTGTCGAAGGCCCCGCGCTAAGGTTCGTCCAAGAGACACGTCACCCCCGCGTACGCGGGGGTCCCGCTTTCTTTGCGATGGGTTGAGAACAAGCGGGATTCCCGCGTTCGCGGGAATGACGGTGTTGGAGACGGAGCGGCTTCGCGTGGCCTTCGACAGGCTCAGGCTGAGCGGGGGTGGTTAGGAGCGGAGCATTCGAGGGCGGGTTGGGTCCGTAGGGTCGCCAGCGTGCCTTAGGTCACACCCTCAATGTAAAAACGCCTTCACCATCAAACACTAACGCTATGTTCACCCTTTTTCGTCATAGCTGATGCCAATCTGCGTGGACCCGGCCTGGCTTTTTGCCGTGCCTGAGGGATTCGCGGGGCGATGAAAAAGGTGCTGACATGGGATTGTTCCGTCTGTTGAAAATGGGAATCGCGGCTCTGGCGGCCACCGCCTTGCTGGCGGGTTGCGCCTCGAGCGCCAGCGGGCCGCAGCTGCCTCCGGCATCGTTCGTCTCGCTGTCCGATGGTCCGGGCGAGGAATACATTATCGGCCCGCTCGACGAGCTGACCGTGTTCGTCTGGCGCAATCCCGAGCTGGGCGCCAAGGTGCAGGTGCGCCCCGATGGCCGCATCACCACGCCGCTGATCACCGATATGCCCGCCGTGGGCAAGACCCCGACGATGCTGGCCGAGGATATCAAACTTCAACTATCGCAGTTCATCCAGGAGCCGATCGTCTCGGTGATCGTCAACAGCTTTGCCGGCACCTTCTCGCAGCAGGTGCGGATCGTTGGTGCGACCGAAAAGCCCGCCTCGATCCCCTATCGCGCCAACATGACGCTGCTCGATGCGATGATCGCCGTGGGCGGCCTGTCCGAATTCGCAGCGGGTAACCGCGCCAAGCTGGTACGGTTCGACAAGGTGTCGGGCCGCCAGCAGGAATATCCGATCAAGCTGGGCGACCTCATCAAGAAGGGCGACAGCCGCGCCAATGTTCTGCTCCAGCCGGGCGATGTCATCATCATCCCGGAAAGCATGTTCTGAGCGTCCCACAGCCGAACCGACCCGTATAGCTGAAAGAAAAGCCCGACCGATGACTGGCCTGTACGAAGAATTCCGGATTGCGGTTCACAGCGTGTGGCAGCGCCGCTGGCTGGCGATGGCCATTGCCTGGGGCATTTGCGTGCTCGGCTGGCTGGCGGTCGCCTTGATCCCCAACACCTATGAATCGCAGGCCAAGCTTTTCGTCCAGACCAAGGCGATCCTGCCTGAGAATACCGGCATCAGTCCGGTCGAACGGCAGAAGCAGATCGACACCGTCGAGCAGACGCTGACTTCGGCTGCCAACCTCGGCAAGGTCGTGCGCGGCACGGACCTCGGCAAGAACCTCGTCACCCCGCGCGAGATCGAGGGCGCCGTGAATGGCCTTCGCACCGCGATCAAGATCAAGTCCGAGCAGGACAATCTGTTCGAGATCTCCGCGACGATGTCCGCCGGCGGCCGTTCCGACGGCGAAGCGGCGACTCTGGCGCGCGATGTCGTGCAGAAGCTGATCGACATCTTCGTCGAGGAGAACCTCGCAGGCGGTCGCGGCGAGACCAGCGACACGCTGCGCTTCCTCGATGAACAGCTCGCCAAAAGGCAGAAGGAGCTGGAGATCGCCGAGCAGAAGCGGGTCAAGTTCGAGACCGAGAACCTCGGCATGCTGCCGGGTATCGGATCGGTCAGCCAGCGGCTGGAGACGGGCCGGGTCGAGATCAACCAGATCGATTCGCAGCTGATCGCAGCCCAGAGCGCGCTTGCCGCGATCAACGGCCAGATCGCCGGAACCCCGCAGACCATCGCGGGCGGTGCCAGCGGCGGCGGGGTCAATCCGCTCGCACAGGCGCAGGGCGAGCTTGCGGGCATGAAGGCGCGCGGCCTTACCGACCAGCATCCCGATGTCCAGGCGCTCAAGAACCAGATCGCCGCGCTCAAGTCCGCGGGCGCAGGCGCAAGCACCAGCTATGGCGTCTCCAACCCCGCCTACAGCTCGCTGATCAGCATGCGGGCCGAGCGCCAGGCGGCGGTCACCGCGCTGCAATCGCGCAAGGCTGCGCTGCAGGGCGAGATGAACGCGATGGTCGCCAAGCAGATCCAGGAGCCCGGCGTCGCCGCCGAGCAGGCGCGGATCGCGCGCGATTATGAAGTGCTCAAGACCCAGTATGACAAGCTGCTCGCCGACCGCGAGCAGGTGCGGCTGCGCGGGCAGGTGGAAACGCAGACCGATGCGGTCCGCTTCGACCTGATCACCCCGCCGTCCAGCCCGCGCACTCCGATCGCGCCCAACCGCCCGCTGCTGCTGATCGCGGTGCTGCTTGCCGGAATCGGCGGGGGCATCGGCGGGGCGTTCGCGCTTGGCCAGCTCAGCGCCAGCTATCCCACCGCCGCCAAGCTCGAAGCGGCCAGCGGCCTGCCGGTGATCGGATCGATCTCGCAGATGCTGACCCAGGCCCAGCGGGACGAACGCAAGCGCAAGCTGCGGCTTTATGTCGGATCGGGCGGCGCGCTGGTGGGCGTGTTCCTGCTGCTGCTGGTGATCGAGTTCATCCAGCGCGGTTCGGTGGTGTGAGGGGCAAGAAAGACATGACGATGCACGACCCCATTTCCTCGCCGGACAAATCCAGCGGCACGCCCTCGCTGATCGAGCGGGCGGCGGACATGTACGATTTCCGCAAGAGCCTGAACCAGCCCGCGCCCCAGCTGCCTGACACCCCGGTGGACGAGACTCCGGCGCCTGCCGCTGCGCCCGCGCCGGTTGCGGCTCCCGCTCCGGCTGCCGTTTCCGCCGCTCCTGCACCCGCGCCTGTTGCCGCCGCCGCTGCGGTCGCTCGCCCGCGGATGCGCCCCAGCCTTCCGGTTGCGGCAATCGACCGCGACCAGATGCGCGAGCGCGCGTTCATCGTGCCCGATGGCCCGGTGACGAGCATTTCCGAAGAGTTCCGCATCGTCAAACGCCGCTTGCTCGCCAGCATCCAGGCAGAGGCCAATGCCGGCCTTGGCGCAGCGGCGCAGCGCATCCTGATCTGTTCGGCGCAGCCCAACGAGGGCAAGACCTACAGCGCGATCAACCTTGCCCTGTCGATCGCGACCGAGCAGGATCATGATGTGCTGCTGGTCGATGCCGATTTCGCCAAGCCCAGCATCCTCTCCTCGCTCGGGATAGAGGGACAGCGCGGCCTGATGGATGCGCTGGCCGATCCTTCGGTGGCGGTCGAGGACTGCATCATCCCCACCGACATTCGCGGGCTTTCCGTCCTGCCCGCCGGGCGCCAGACCAACACCGACAGCGAATATCTCGCCTCGGCGCGCACGCTTGAGGTGCTCGCCAGGCTCACCGATGGTCATCCGGGCCGGATCGTGATCTTCGATTCGCCGCCTCTGCTCGCCGCATCGCCCGCGGCAACGCTCGCCCAGCATGTCGGCCATGCGCTGATGGTGGTGCGCGCCGATGTCACCAGCGAGCGCGCGCTGCGCGATGCGCTGGGACTGATTTCAGGCTGCAACCAGATTCAGCTGCTGCTCAACGGGGTCAAATTCTCCCCGTCTGGCCGCAGCTTCGGGTCCTATTATGGATATGGAGAATGACCATGGCGAAATGGTCTGCTTTCAAGAATGCCAAACACGGCTTGCCATTGACCGCGCTGGCCTTCGCGCTTGCCGCCGTGCCCCAGGCGGCGCACGCGCAGCAGGGCGGCGGAGGCCAGGGCAGTGATGTCGGCGGGGGGCGTCAGCGCACCGCTGTGATCCCGTATCTGGAAGTCGGCCAGGTGCTGTTCAGCGACATCAAGAACGGCGGCGACCTGCTGACCTACAGCCTGGTGGCAGTGGGCGTCGATGCCGCGGTGCAGTCGTCGCGCGCCGAGGCGCAGGTCAGCCTGCGCTACGAGCGGCGCTTTTCCTGGAACGACCAGTTCGGCGATGAGGATGTCGTCAGCGGCATCGCCCGCGCCAACTATCAGATCATCCCCAACACGCTTTCGATCGAGGCGGGTGCGCTGGGTCTGCGTTCGCGGATCGATGGCGCAGGTGCTGCCCCCAGCAACCTCATCGGCGGGTCGGATAACGTCACCCAAGTCTATTCGCTTTATGCCGGACCGACGCTGGCCACGCAGGTCGGCACGGTCGATGTCAACGCGGCCTATCGCATCGGCTATACCAAGGTAGAGGCGGACACCGTCGTTCTGCCGGTCGGCCAGCGTCCGGTCGACATCTTCGGCGACAGCGTCAACCACGCGGCGAGCCTCGCGATTGGCCAACAGCCCGGCGGCTTCCTGCCTGTGGGCTGGTCGGTCAGCGGCGGCTATTATCGCGAGGATACCAGCCAGCTCGACCAGCGCTTCGAGGACAAGATCGTGCGCGCCGACATCACCGTGCCGGTGAGCCCGACGCTCGCATTGGTCGGCGGCGTGGGCTATGAAGATATCGAGATTTCGGAGCGCAACGCGTTGCGCGATGCGGCGGGCAATCCGCTGGTCGGCAATGACGGCCGCCTCCTGACCGACAAGAGCTCGCCCCGGCTGCTGTCCTATGATCAGGATGGCCTGATCTGGGATGTCGGCGTGCTGTGGCGGCCCAGCCGTCGCACCTCGCTCGAGGCGCGGGTCGGCAAACGCTATGACAGCATGACCTATTACGGATCGTTCACTTACACCCCCAGTCAGCGGCTGGCGGCGAACCTGACGGTGTACGATCTGGTGACCGGGTTCGGTTCGCGGCTGAACGACAGCCTCGCAGGTCTGCCCACCCAGTTCGATGCGACGCGCAACCCGCTGAGCGGCGATCTCAACTCCTGCGTCTTCGGCGGGGGCGGCGGCAACTGCCTGAACGATTCGCTGCAGTCGGTCGCCTCTTCGTTCTTCCGCACGCGCGGCGTTACCGGCCAGATCAGCCTGAACAGCGGCAGTTGGACGCACGGGCTGGGCGCCGGCTACAGCCGCCGCAAGTTCTTTGCCGCAGACACCGGCGCACTGGCAGGGTTCGACCAGACGATCGATGAAATCTGGTTCGCCAGCTATGTCGGCGCCAAGCAGCTCGATGCCCGGTCGAGCGTGACCGGCACGGTCTATGCGACCTATCTGGAAAACGGACCCGGCCAGGTGCTCAACGGCGCGGGAAGCGATGTGCTGGGGCTTGGCACCAACGCCGCCTATGCCCGCAACTTCACCAACCGCTTCTCGGGCAGCGTCGCGCTGGGGCTCGATTATTTCGATCCCAAGGGCTTCGAAAGCAGCCTGGTGGCGTCCGCGCTGCTGGCGCTGCGCTATTCGTTCCAGTAAGTTCTTAGATCCAGATCAGGGGGCAAGCCCATGTACGAAACCCATTATGGCCTCACCGGACGGCCCTTTCAGCTGACCCCCGACCCGCGCTTCTATTTCGAGAGCGCGACGCACCGCAAGGCGATGTCGTACCTGGGCTATGGCCTGGCGCAGGGTGAGGGGTTCATCATCATCACCGGCGAGATCGGTGCGGGCAAGTCGACTTTGGTCGCGCATCTGATGCAGACCGTGGACAAGGCGCGGCTGACCGCTGCCCAGATCGTCACCACCCAGCTCAAGGGCGATGATCTGCTGCACATGGTCGCCAGCAGCTTCGGCGTGCCGACCGCGGGGCTCGACAAGACCGGCACGCTGGGCGCGATCGAGCATTTCCTCCACACCGAGGCGCGCGCCGGACGCCGCTGCCTGCTGGTGGTCGATGAATCGCAGAACCTGCCGCTGCCCGCGCTCGAGGAGCTGCGGATGCTGTCGAACTTCCAGCTGGGAAGCCACCCGCTGCTGCAGATCTTCCTGCTCGGCCAGCCCGAGTTCCGCGCATCGGTGCAGGGCGCGCCCGGGCTGGAGCAGTTGCGCCAGCGGATCATCGCGACCCACCATCTGGGCGCGATGGATCTGCACGAGGTGCAGCCCTATATCGAACACCGGATGAAGCTGGTCGGCTGGCAGGGTCGCCCCGCCTTTGCCGAGGATCTGTGGGCAAGGCTGTTCGCTGAAACCGGCGGTATCCCGCGCAAGATCAACATGCTGATCAACCGCGTGCTGCTGATGGCGGCGGTGGACAACCGCGAAACGATCGATGCCGCGCTGGTCGAGGCCGTGGTCGCGGACCTTGCGGTCGATGCGATGACCGATGACGATTGGGACAACGAGGCCGCGCTCGCGAGCGCGGCTACCCATGCCGCGCATTCCGCATCGGTTGCGACGACCCCGCAAGCGCCTGTGGCCGCGATGGCCGCGCCCGTGATCCCCGAAGTCAGCAAGGCCGACTTCAACCAGTTCGTCGCCGAGGTCCGCGCCTTTGCCGGGCAGCAGGAAACCGAGCGCAAGTTCCTGGTCAATGAACTCCAGGCCGCGCTTGACCGGGTCCAGGCGCTGGAGGCAGCTCCCAAGGCTACGCCGGTCGATCTTGCACCGCTGCTCGCGCGCATCCATGCGCTTGAGGAACAGCAGGCCGAGCAGCAAAAGGCATTGCACCGCGTGCTCGCTTTGCTGGTAGGCTGGGTCGAGGACGAATCCGCCGGCATGTGGCCCAAGGGCCAGGCCGCCTGAAATCGTCGCCCGAAGTTTTGGGTCGTTACTGCCGTTTGCCAGGAGTCTAATACCGTGCGCGAAGAATCGCTGGGACCAGATCGCACCGATCCGCGCGCCATCGTCAACGGCCTGTCGGTCGATGTCGAAGAGTATTTCCAGGTCGGCGCGTTCGAGAACACGATTGCGTCCGGCGACTGGGACGGCATCGCCAGCCGGGTGGACTTCAACACCGGTGCAGTGCTCGATCTGTTCGCGCGCTGCGGGGTCAAGGCGACGTTCTTCACCCTGGGCTGGGTCGCGCATCGCCATCCCGCGTTGATCCGCCGGATCATCGCCGAGGGGCACGAGATCGCCAGCCACGACTGGGATCACACCCGCGTTTTCACCATGACGCCCGACCAGTTTCGTGCCGATATCGATCGCGCACGCGCCGCTCTGGAAGACGCAGGTGGCGTGGCGATCCGCGGCTATCGCGCGCCGAGCTTCTCGATCGACCAGCGTACCCCCTGGGCGCACCCGATCCTGGCCGAGCAGGGCTATGCCTATTCGTCGAGCGTCGCGCCCATCGCGCACGACCATTATGGCTGGCGCGCCGCGCCGCGCTTTGCGTTTCACCCCGTGGAGGGATCGGACCTGATCGAACTTCCGGTGACCACGGTCGAGCTGGGCGAGCGTCGCTTTGGTGCAGGCGGTGGCGGCTTCTTCCGAATCCTGCCCTATGCCCTCTCGCGCTGGGCGCTGCGCCGGGTCAACGCCACCGATGGGCAGCCCGCGATCTTCTATTTCCATCCGTGGGAGGTCGATCCCGATCAGCCGCGCGTCGCCAATGCCCCGCTCAAGTCGCGGGTGCGGCACTATACCGGGCTGGGCGCGATGGCGGGCAAGCTCGAGCAGTTGACGCGCGATTTCCATTGGTGCCGGATCGACGAGATCGCGCTGCCGCTTGCGGCGGGGCGGTTGTGATGCTGCATTTCGTGCCCCCGACGTGCACTGCGCCCTCGGTGCGTCTGGCGAACCTCGCCGACCCGCAGGAGCGCACGCGGCTGTGTGCCTGGATCGATAGCCGCGAGGAGGCGACCGCGTTCCACCGGATCGCCTGGGGGGAGGCCGTGGCGCGCTCGACCGGCCATGATTTCCTGGCGCTGGTCGCAGAGGATGCCGCCGGATCGCTCACCGGCTATCTGCCGCTGCACGCGGTGCATTCTCCGCTGTTCGGGCGCGCGATGGTGTCGGCAGGCTTCGCGGTCGATGGCGGGATCCTCGCCAGCGATGGCGCCAGCGCGCAGGCGCTCGCCGACGCCGCCTGGCAGCTGGCCGAGCGCTACAGTGCCCCGACGCTCGAGCTGCGCGGCGGCTGGCTGCCCGACGATCCGGCCTGGACGATCAAGTCGAACGCGCACGCAGGCTTTGTCGCCGATCTGGTCGCCGATGGTCCGGATGCCGACCAGAAGCAGCTTGAATGGGTGCCGCGCAAGCAGCGCGCCGAGGTCCGCAAGGGGCTTGCCAACGATCTGGTGGTGCGCACCGGCACCCGCGCAATCGACCGCGAGCAGCATTATGCGGTCTATGCGACAAGCGTCCGCAACCTCGGCACCCCGGTGTTCCCGCGCGCGCTGTTCGAGGCGGTGCTCGATGGCCTGGGCGACGATGCCGACATCCTCACCGTGCTGCACGACGATAATCCGGTGGCGAGCGTGCTCAACCTCTACCATCGCGGCACCGTGATGCCCTTCTGGGGCGGCGGCGTCTGGGCGGCGCGCGGGCTTCGGGCCAACGACATCATGTATTATGCGCTGATGAACCACGCCCGGCGGCGTGGCTGCACCCGGTTCGATTTCGGGCGTTCGAAGGTCGGCAGCGGCGCGTTCGCGTTCAAGAAGAACTGGGGCTTCGAGCCTTCGCCCTTGAGCTATGCGATCCGCAACGCCGATGGCCAGCCGCCGCGCGACGTCAATCCGCTGAGCCCCAAATACCGGCTGCAGATCGCCTTGTGGCAGCGGCTGCCGCTGCCAATCGCCAACCGTCTGGGGCCGCTGATCGCGAACGGGCTTGGCTGAGATGGGCGAAACGCTCTTCCTTGCGCACCGCATTCCGTTTCCGCCGGACCGCGGCGACAAGATTCGTTCGTGCGCGATGCTGCGCGCGCTCGCCGCGCGTGGGCCCGTGCATGTCGCGACCTTTGGCGAGACCGATGCGGACATGGCCGCCGAGGTCGAGCTAGCCTGGACCGCGACCAGCCATGTGCTGGTGCGGCGGACCATTTCCAACCTGCGCGCGGGGCTCAATGCGCTTGCCGCCGGCAAGCCGGTGTCGCTGGTGGCGTTCGAAAGTGCCGAGATCGGCCACTTCGTCAGCCGCCTGATCGCCACGCGGCCGATCGACACGATCTTCGTCTTTTCGGGGCAGATGGCGCAGTTCATTCCGCCAAGCTTTGCGGGCCGCGTCGTCATGGATTTCGTCGACATGGATTCGGCCAAGTTCGCAGCCTATGCCGATGCTGCGCAGGGACCGATGAAGCTGGTGCACGCGCGCGAGGCGCGGCTCCTGGGTGCGTTCGAGCAGACCGTGGCGCGCCGCGCCGATCTGTCGCTGTTTGTCAGCCCGGCAGAAGCGGCGCTGTTTCGCGAGACGCTGGGCGATCCCTCTGTCCGCGTCGAGGGGATCAGCAACGGCATCGATACGGTCGCCTATGACCCCGCCGGGGTGGCGCCCGCACCCTATGCGCAGGACAACGGCCCGCACCTCGTGTTCACCGGGCAGATGGACTACGCGCCCAATGTCGATGCGGTGGTGCATTTTGCGCGCCAAGTGCTGCCGGCTGTTCGCGCCGAACACCCTGATGCATGCTTCCACATCGTCGGGCGCAATCCGGTCGCTGCGGTCCGCGCGCTTGCCAGCCTAGCGGGGGTGAACGTGGCCGGCGCGGTCGATGACATCCGTCCCTGGATCGCCTCGGCCGATGTCGTGGTCGCGCCCTTGCGGATCGCGCGCGGGATACAGAACAAGGTGCTCGAGGCGATGGCGATGGCGCGCCCTGTGGTGGCGTCCGCCGCCGCCGCTGAGGGGATCGTCGCCCAGGACGGCGAGCATTTCATGATCGCGCATGATGACGCCGCGATGGCCGCCGCGGTCAACGCGCTTGCCTCCGATCGCGCGCGCGGCGCGGCGATGGGGCAGACGGCGCGCGCACACATGCTGCAATGCTATCAGTGGGATGCGCAGCTGGCGCCTTTGATGCGCTGGCTTGATGCACCTGTGCCCGCGCTGCAAAGTGCGGCCTGACATGGCCAGCATCGCCGCCGATGCGGTCCCCGTTTCCCCGCAGCCGCTGAGCGCCGCCTGGCGCACCGCGCTGATCCGGCTGGGCGTGGCCTGGGCCGCGATCTTGCTGGTGTTCGCGCGCGATGCTGCGGATATGGTGATGATCTGGTGGGACAGCTCCACCTTCAACCACATCCTGCTCATCCCCTTCATCCTCGGCTGGCTGGTGATGCAGCGCGAAGACGAGCTCAAGCGCATCGCACCCTCGGTCTGGGCACCCGGGCTGGTGGTGATGGCCGCCGCTGCCGGCGGCTGGGTGCTGGGCGAGGCGGCCGGGGTCGCGCTCGCGCGGCATCTTGCCGTCGTCATGTTCCTGCAGGGCAGCACGCTGGCGCTGCTCGGGCCACAGGTGGCCAGGGCGCTGCTGTTCCCGCTGGGCTATGCCCTGTTCCTTGTGCCGGTGGGCGAGGAGCTGGTGCCGCGGCTGCAGGTGATCACCGCCGATATCTCGATGGCATTGCTCGGCATGACCGGCATTCCTGCGCATATCGAGGGCGTGTTCATCTCGACCCCCACCGCCTTGTTCCGTGTTGCCGAGGCGTGCTCGGGGGTGAAGTTCCTGATCGCGATGCTCGCTTATGGCGTGCTGGTCGCCAATGTCTGCTTCAGGAGCTGGCCGCGCCGGATCGGCATCATTACGGTCGCGATCATTGTTCCCGTGCTGGCCAATGGCGTGCGAGCCTTCGGAACGATTTATATCGCGCACCACCACGGGCTCGATTTTGCCGCCGGGTTCGATCACATCTTCTATGGCTGGGTGTTCTTCGCTTTGGTGCTGCTGCTGGTGATGGCGATCGGCTGGCGGTTTTTCGACCGGCAGGTCACCGATCCGTTCATCGAGCCTGCGCTGGCCGAACGGCTGGCGGTGCAAGCGCGCAAGGCCGGCCCGCAGCCGCGCCCGGTGCTGATCGGCGCTGCGCTGCTGGTCGCAGCGCCGCTGGGCTGGGCGCTCGCCGGATTGCCCGCGCCGGCATCTCTCCCTGCGCGCGACACGCTGCCCGATATCGCTGGATGGCAGCGGCAAAGCTATGACCCGACCGCCGAATGGTCCCCGCGCGCCGATGGTAGCAACCGCACGCTCATCGCCACTTTCGTCCGCGATGGCAGGCGGGTCGATGTGTTCGCCGCGCTGTATGACGGCCAGTCCGAAGGCCGCGAGATCACCGGCTTCGGCCAAGGCGCGCTCGATCCCGATGGCACCTGGTCGTGGGTGGAGGCAGGGCCTGCGCTTGCCGATGGCCGTGCGGACATCATCACCGGACCGAGCCGGGTTGTGCGCGATGTCGCGACCTTCTACCGCGTCGGTGATGTACAGACCGGCAGCAACCTCGGTATCCGGCTCGAATCGCTCAAGGCGCGTCTGCTGCGCCGCAGCCAGAGCGCGATGATCCTGATCGTTTCGGCAGAGCGAAGCGGCAACGGGTCCGAGCGCACGGCGATCGATGCGCTGCTTGCCGATGCCGGTGGCGCACGCAAGCTTGCCGAAACCGTGCTGGCGGAGCACTGAGCCATGTGCGGGATTGCGGGCATCTTCCATCTCGAGACCGCCAAGCCGGTCGATCCGGTGCGCATCCGGCTGATGACCGATGCGATGCTGCACCGCGGTCCCGACGGCAATGGCTGCTGGACCGCGCCGGGCATCGGCCTCGGGCACCTTCGCCTCTCGATCATCGACCTTGCGGGCAGCGCGCAGCCTATGCTGAGCGAGGACGAAGCCGATGTGCTGACCTACAACGGCGAAATCTACAATTTCCAGGAGGTTCGCGCCGAACTGTCGGCCATGGGTCACCGCTTCCGCACCTCGGGCGATACCGAGGTGATCCTGGCTGCGTGGCGGCAATGGGGGGTGGGCTGTCTCGACCGGCTGAACGGCATGTTCGCCTTCGCGATCCACAACCAGCGCACCCAGAGGCTGTTCATCGCGCGCGATCGCCTGGGGGTGAAGCCGCTGCATTATGCGCCGCTCCCCGATGGCAGCGTGATCTTTGCTTCCGAGCTCAAGGGCCTGCTCGCGCACCCGGCGCTGCGCCGCGCGCCCGATGCGCAGGCGGTCGATGACTATCTCGCGTTCGGTTACGTCCCCGATCACCGCTGTTTCGTCGCGGGTGTGAAGAAGCTGCCCGCGGGCCATTATCTGATGCTCGAGCGCGGCAAGCCGATCCCTGCACCGGTGCAGTATTGGGACGTCGATTTCTCGCGCCGCGCGCGCGGTTCGGTCGCCGATCTCGAGGCCGAATTGATGCACCATATGCGCGAGGCGGTGGCCTCACGCATGGTCGCCGACGTGCCCCTGGGCGCATTCCTTTCGGGCGGGGTGGACTCGTCCACGGTCGTCGCATTGATGGCCGAGCGCAGCACCCAGGCGGTCAAGACCTGCAGCATCGGCTTCGATGTCGCCGCGCTCGACGAGAGCGATTATGCGCGGCGGATCGCCGAGCGCTTTGCGACCGAGCACCGCAGCCGGACGGTTTCGCCCGACGACATCGGTATCATCGACCAGGTCGCGGCGCAGTTCGACGAGCCCTTCGCCGATGCCTCAATGCTGCCCACCTTCCGCGTGTGCCAGCTGGCGCGCGAGAACGTCACCGTTGCGCTGTCGGGCGATGGCGCCGACGAGGCGTTTGCCGGATATCGCCGCCATGTGTTTCACCACGGCGAAGAGCGGGTGCGCAACCTGTTGCCGCAATCCTTGCGCGGACCGGTGTTCGGTGCGCTGGGAGCGCTCTATCCCAAGGCCGACTGGGCGCCGCGTCCGTTGCGCGCCAAAGCGACGCTGCTGTCCTTGGCCCGGACCGGGGCGGAAGGCTATACCGATGCAGTCGGCGTCACCGGCTACGCACAGCGGCATGCGCTCTATTCGGACAGCCAGCGCAATGCGCTCGGCAGCTATCGCGGCGAGGATCACATGATCGCGCTGATGGAGGCTGCACCCGCGCGCACGGGCCTTGATGCTGCGCAATATGCCGACATAAAATTGTGGCTGCCCGGCGACATCCTGACCAAGGTCGACCGCACCAGCATGGCGGTCAGTCTCGAGGCGCGCGAGCCTCTGCTCGACTACCGGCTGATCGAGTTTGCCGCGACGTTGCCCGACGCGATGCGCGTGCGCGGCGGGCAGGGCAAGTGGCTGATGAAGCGCGCGATGCGCGGCACGCTGCCCGATGACATCCTCTACCGCCCCAAGATGGGCTTCGTAAGCCCGATCGCGCAGTGGTTCCGCGGGCCGCTGGTAGAGCAGGCGCGCGCCATCGCGTCGGGCTCGGCGCTGGCGCGCAGCGGATGGTTCAACACCGCGCGACTGAGCGAGGTCGCCGAAGCGCATATCGCAGGCCGCAGCGACAATGCGCGGCTGCTGTGGCAGTTGTGGATGCTCGACAAGGCGCTGGATCGGGTGTTCTAGTCTTTCCCCTCCTGCAAGCGGAAGGGGAAAGACTATGGATACACCGCCCCGGCAAAGTACAGTCCATCGGGCGGAGCATTGAACCCCAGCGCCGCACGGTCCCTGGCGTCCAACGCGGCCTTGAGGTCATCGGCGGACCATTTGCCGCGCCCCACCAGCACCAGGCAGCCGACCATCGAGCGCACCTGATGGTGCAGGAACGAGCGCGCGGCGGCGTGGATGTCGATCTCGTCGCCATCGCGCACCACGTCGAGCCGATCGAGCGTCTTGACCGGGCTCGCCGCCTGACAATGCACCGAGCGAAACGTCGTGAAATCGTGATGGCCGACCAGATGCTGCGCAGCATATTGCATCGCGGCGGCATCGAGCGGCGCCGAGACCTGCCACGCCCTGCCGCGCTCGAGGGTCAGCGGCGCGCGGCGGTTGGTGATGCGGTAGATGTACGACCGGCCCAGGCACGAGAAGCGCGCATGCCAGTCATCGGGGACGACTTCGCATGCGAGCACCGCGATCGGCTCGGGGCGCAGTTTGGCGTTCAGCGCTTCCATCAGCCGGAAGGGATCGATCGGCTTTTCGATATCGACATGTGCGCGCATCGCCAGTGCGTGGACGCCCGCGTCGGTCCGGCCGGCAGCGTGCAGCGTCACCTGCTCGCCGGTGATGGCGTGCGCGGCATCCTCGACATGCTGCTGGATGCTGGGGCCGTGCGGCTGCCGCTGCAGACCCATATAGGGCCCGCCGTCGAACTCCAGCGTCAGCGCGAAGCGGGTCATGCGATGACCTTGCCCGGCACAACGGCAAACCCACGCAGAAAGTCGTCGAGGGCCATCGCCGGACGGCCCGCGCGCTGGATGATCACCGGGCGGATCGCGACGTCGGAACAGGCGATTGCGAGGCGGTCGTCCAGGATGCTGCCGGGCGCGGCTGTTCCTTCGACAACCTCCGCCGAATGCACCCGCACGCGTTCGCCGTTCAGCTCGAAGAATGCGCCCGGCATCGGATTGAACGCGCGCACCTGCCGCTCGACCTCGATGGCGCTGCAGGTGAAATCCAGCCGCGCCTCGGCCTTGTCGATCTTGGCGGCGTAGGTCACGCCCTCGTCGGGCTGAACTTGCGGAGGATAAGCGCCAAGGTCGCCGAGCACCTGCACCATCAGCCGCGCGCCGATCTGCGCGATCTCGCTGGTCAGCTCGCCCGCCGTCTTTCCGTCCACCGCAGTCTCGCCCTTGAGCAGCATCGGCCCGGTGTCGAGCCCGGCCTCCATCTGCATGATCGTGACGCCCGTTTGCCCATCGCCGGCGAGGATCGCGCGCTGCACCGGCGCGGCGCCGCGCCAGCGCGGCAGTAGCGAACCGTGCACGTTGAGGCAGCCGTGACGCGGCGCATCAAGCACCGCGCGCGGCAGGATCAGCCCGTAGGCCGCGACCACGCAGGCATCGAGATCGAGCGCGGCGAACGCTCGCCTTTCGTCCTCGCCCTTGAGCGACACAGGAGTGCGCACTTCCAGCCCCAGTTGCTCGGCGCGTTGCTGGACAGGCGAGGGGGTAAGCTTCTTGCCGCGATTGGCGGGGCGCGGCGGCTGGCTGTAGACCGCGGCGATCTCGTGCCCGGCATCGACCAGCGCCTGCAGTGTCGGCACGGCGAAATCGGGGGTTCCCATAAAGGCGATGCGCATGAGGCTTGGTGACTTTTCTTTTGCAGGCGGTTCGCCTCGCCCCTAATGCTCAGGTCATGGCATCGCAAGAGATTGAGGATCTGGCAACCGCGCTGGCCCGGCTTCCCGGGCTGGGGCCGCGATCGGCGCGTCGCGCGGTGCTGTATCTGCTCAAGAAGCGCGAAACCGCGTTCACCCCGCTGGTGGATGCGATGGAGCGGGTGCGCGCCAACCTTTCGACCTGCGAGATCTGCGGCAATGTCGATACGCAGAACCCGTGCGGCATCTGCACCGATCCGCGCCGCGATCCACGCAGCCTGTGCGTGGTCGAGGAGGTATCGGACCTGTGGGCGCTCGATCGCTCGCGGCTGTTCGTCGGGCGCTATCATGTGCTGGGCGGGCGGTTGTCCGCACTCGACGGCATCGGCCCGGAGGATCTGGGTGTCGCCTCGCTGGTCGCGCGGGTTGCTGCTGGCGGGATCGACGAGGTCGTGCTGGCGATGAACGCCACGCTCGAGGGGCAGACCACCGCGCATTATCTCGCCGAGCGGCTCGAGGGCTATCCGGTACGGCTCACCCAGCTGGCGCAGGGCCTGCCGATGGGCGGTGAGCTCGATTATCTCGACGAGGGGACGTTGGCACAGGCGCTGCGGGCGAGGAAACCGATGGTCTAGGCTGACGCCGCCACCCTGGCTCGTCATTCCCGCGAACGCGGGAATCCCGCTTTTTTCCGAACCGTGAGTACAGAAGCGGGTCCCCCGCCTTCGCGGGGGTGACGGCTATTCATAAGTGAGCGGGCGACTTACTCCGCCGGAACCAGCGTCGGGGCCTTGTCTATTACCGCGTCGCGATAGTCGCTTTCGGCGAGCTGGATCAGATAGCGGTCGTCGTGCTTCCACGGGTGGAAGCCGGGCAGAAAATAGCTGATCCAAGGCAGAATGATCTTGCGCGCCATGCCGGGGTTGCCAAAGGCATACCAGAACAATTGCGCCCATACCTTGGGGCCGGTCAGCCCGTCCTGCCGCAGCAGTTCGAGCATGCCTTGTGCGCGGTGGACCATGAAATTCTTGGTGACGATCAGCATCACCAGCGACTTGACCTTCCAGCGCTGCCAACGGCTCCAGCCCTTGGTAGCAAAGTTCCAGGTGTCAAAGGCGACGCCCTTGTGCTCGATCTCTTCCATGGCGTGCCAGCGCCACAGATCGCGCGATTCGGCATCGGCGTGCTCAAGGTGCCTGGGGTTGGCGAGCAGCTGCTGCGCGATGATCGCGGTGAAATGCTCGAGCGCCATGGTCGAGGCGAGGTTGGCGATCTTGGGCTTGTCCTTCGTGAGCGCCAGCGCCTGATCAACATGGTCTTCCAGCGCGCGCACGTCATAGCCTGCATCCACCACGCGGCGGTTGAAGGCGACATGCTCGCGTGTGTGGTTGATCTCCTGCTTCACGAACGCGCGGATCTCGTTTGCCAGCCGCTCAGGCGTGCCTTCGCGGAATGCCTTCACGCTCTCGATGAAGAACGCCTCTCCCTTGGGGAAGGTGACCGACAGCGCGTTGTAGAACGCGGTGGCGACCGGGTCTCCGCCCAGCCACCAGCGGCGCTGCGCCGAATCGCGGCCGAAGCGGCGGTCACGGATGACCAGCTCCAGATCGGCGGGGGTGTGCTGGCGGTCCGGCGTTTGCGGAGTCGAAAAGGATTGCGGAGCGTTCATGGCGGGGTCCATAATGCTGGGGTGTTGCTTACAGTTTTGACAATAAGGTTACTTACATAGATGTCAATAGCGAAAAGACGGCTGAGTCCCGAGGAAAGCCGCTCCGCCGCTCTGGGTGCTGCTCGTGATCTGCTGATCGAAACCGGACCGCAGGCGGTGACGCTCAAGGCTGTGTCCGGGCGAATCGGGCGCACCCATGCCAATCTGCTCCACCATTTCGGCTCGGCGTCGGGGCTGCAGAAGGCGCTGGCGGAATATCTTGCGCAATCGATCTGCCAGACGATCGGCGCAGCGGTGGTCAAATTGCGCAGCGGCGAGGGCGCCACGCGCGAGATCGTCGATCTTGCGTTCGATGCGTTCGACCGCGAAGGGGCAGGGGCGCTGGCCTGCTGGATGCTGCTGTCGGGCAACGAGGACGCGCTCGACCCGATCGTCGAGGCGATCCACCAATTGGTCGATGAACTCGCCGAGCATGGGCCCGAGGGCCGCACGCTGCATGAGGATACGCTGGTGCTGTGCACCATGGCCTTGGGCGATTCGCTGATGGGCGCGCAGCTGGCAGGCGCGCTGGGGCTGGACCGCGATACCGCGCGGATGCAGGCCGAGCGTCAGCTCAGCGCCTCGCTGGCGCTGTGGCAGGCGGAACAACCCGCCTGACGCGGCGCGCAATCGGCGGGCGCCGGTGAGTAGCCCGCCGGAGCGGCCTCAGCCGACTTTGGGCTTGGTGCGCACGCCGAAGCGGCCGTGCTTGCGGAACCGGACCAGATAATCGCCGATCACCGCGGCCATCGGCGTGGGCGTGATGCCGAATGCCTCGAAGCCGCTCGCGCCGGCGGCCACGACATTATCGGTCTGCAGCATTGCCCACTGGTCGCTGGTGATCGGCGCGCCCGGCAGCCAGCCCGTGAGCCCCGCCATCAGCCCGGAGAGCGAATCGGGCATCGCGATGAAGCTGCGATCGGCACCGATTTCCTTGGCGATGCGCTGATTGAGGTCGGCCATGCTGATCGTCTCGGGGCCGCCCAGCTCGAACGTCTGCCCGCCAAAGCGCGCCGGATCGATCAGGCTCTTCGCCACGGCCTCCGCGACGTCGTCGACATAGACCGGCTGGAATCTGGCCTTGCCGCCGATGATCGGCACCACCGGCAGCGATGCGATCAGCCCGGCGAAGCGGTTCACGAACTGGTCCTCGCGGCCGAACACGATCGAGGGGCGCAGGATGGTGGCGGTGGGGAAGGCGGCGCGCACCGCGGCTTCGCCATCGGCCTTGCTGCGGCCATAACCGCTCCTGGAATCCGCATCGGCACCGATCGCCGAGACGTGCACCAGCGATGCACAGCCGGCCGCCGCCGCCGCCTGCGCGACATTGGCCGCACCGATATGGTGAAACGCGTCGAAATCGCCCTTGAGGATCCCGACCAGATTGATGACCGCATCGGCGCCGTGCACCGCGCGCGCCACCGTCTCGGGCTTGCGGATATCGGCGGCGACCAATTGGGTCTGGCCCAGATTGCCCAGCGGCTTCACATCCTGCGCGATGCGGATGTTGCGCTGGGCAATGCGCACGCGGGCGCCTCCTGCGGTGAGGCGCTGGGTGATGTGCCGTCCCAGAAATCCGCCGCCGCCAAAGATCGTGATCAGTGTGTCGCGCATGGTTCAAGTCCCGTGAGTTGCTCTGCGTGTCCGCAGCGTCGCCAGCAGGTGCCGCCGCGGCCAGTCTGTCCAGCACGCCTTTGCATCAGCCAACCGCCCGAGGCAACGGCCCAATTGCGCAAACCCGTCAACGCCTTGCTGCCTGTGGACAAATTCTTTTGGCCCAAATCGCACCAGCCTGTTGACGCCCGCAAACAGTCAGGCTAGTGGCCCGCTCCTACCCCGTGCCCAGATGGCGGAATTGGTAGACGCACCAGCTTCAGGTGCTGGCGCTCGCAAGGGCGTGGAGGTTCGAGTCCTCTTCTGGGCACCACTACTCACCTAAGTATTTGAGAGACTTGGGTTTGAACGGCGAGATAGAAAGCGCCGGTCGCCCTTCCAGTGGCACTTTTCTTCTGCACTACGATGCGCTGTCGTGAGTAAGCATGAGGAGCTAGACTAGGTTTCTCGACTACTTAGGGGTTAGTATTGGGTGCCCATAAGGGTTTCGAATCTGCCACTTCAGTGCAGCATTTTCCCGCTTCGGGGCGACCCATCAGCTTCGCCGAGCTGGCGGAAGTCCTCCGTTCTTTCAGCCTCGCTGTTCCCGCAATCTTCAGGGCGATATAGGCAACGGGTGCAACGCCACATTTGGAGCAGTGTGGCGCACGTCGACGTGTTCCTGGGCAGATACCTGATTGGCCCTCGCGGAACAGCATACGGGTGGCCGGCCCTTGCCGTTGCATGCAGCCAATACGACGAAGATCTCGTTGAGCACGGACAAGCGGTTCCGGCGGAAGAGTTCGTTGTTGAATATCTTGACTGAGCCGTACCCAGCCGGGGCAGGGTACCGGTGCAGTTCCCTGCGCACCACAAGGATAATGCCGCTGACGATCTGTCGACTTTCAAGTCTCTTCACCGCGTGCGCAAACGGAAAATGCCGATCGGGCTGGCGCATCTGAGTCCTTGGCAGGCGGATCAGATCGCAAATGAGACCCTGTCATACAGGCAAATTAATTCCGTGTCAGACTTCAAGTGACTGTAAAATAAGCGTTGTTGCAATATCTGTTACGCGGCAGGTTTTGGTGGAAATAAATGGAAGATTAAATTATGTTAATCTTTGATCATACCGCTTGGCGACGGGGCATGCCAGAAGCGCGTAGGGTTCGGTATACGATTTTGTCGTCTCCTCGAGAATGCTCCTTGCATAGGATTTTTTATGCGTGCCATTTTGATTGGTATCTCGCATTTTGAACCTGGCTCGCCATCTTTAGAGAAAGGCGAAGTAAGAAATTATTTCATTCATCTTGTAAGTTCTTGTTTATTCCTAATAAAATCATTGACGCATGATAAACTAAAATATTTTATATGCAACATTACTTACTTCATTTTCCTTTCTGGAAGGTCTGCGTCGCTCATTGCTTTAATGTTCTTAATTACATCTGATGCTCGAGCAAACTGTTGGACCGGTGGTGATTCTGAAGTCCGGCGAATGCAACTTCTGGTCGAAAGCAACCCGGCTGCCGCGTTGCCGAAGATAGCATCCGCACTCGCTCGCGCCCGCAAGCAGGGGGATTCAGAGAAAGTAGGTTGGCTGCTTTCAACCCAAACCGCAGCCTATGTCGCTCTCAGCCTGGATGACAAAGGGAAAAAGTCAGCCGAAGAGGCGCTAGCGATCAAAGGGTTAAGTTTACCGCTAAGGGCCGATCTTTATTACGTGTCATTAGTGTTTATTTACACTTTACCTCGACCCGAGATCGAAAAACGCATCAATGAACTGAACGTTCTGAAATCCCAGGTGCCAAAGGAAAGCGCTAGCGACCTGTGTGCAACAATCACTATTGCTACTCTGCATCGCGCGTTAGGTGATTTTGAAAAGGCGATAAGAATGTCCGGTTATGTTTACCGGGCTGCTAAGCGATCAGACTTGGATGATATTGCGGCGCTTGCCACCCTGACAATGGCGATAAACCTACTCATGGCTGGCGATGTGGATGAGGCTGATGCATTAGCTAAAGAGGCTGAAGTCTGGGCAAAGAAGAAAGGCTATATCGTTCGTTTCTGGCTGGCGACATACATTAGAGCCCAGATTGCGCTGAAGCCGAAACCTGCCGTGGCTGCCATCAAGTTCACTAATTATGCTGCTGGTGCGCGAAAGCTGGGCATGTCCACCACAGCGGCAGAAGGGGGGGCGTGCAGGGCTCTTGTAGCCAGTAATCAAATGACAAAGGCTGCTCGCTATTGTTTGACGGCAAGGCAGAATGCAAACCGGACCGATGTCCTTGCTACTTTTCTCCTGGAGGAAAGCCTCGGAGAAATTGATCTGGCCCTTGGGAAGCCCGCGGAAGCGTTGAAACGATTCAATGGGTTGCTCGCCGAGCCTCTTGCTCCGGTTTTCAAAGCAAGAGCCGACAGGGTCTTGGCATTGCGTGCCAAGGCAAAGGCGCAACTTGGCAATTACGATTCGGCATATGAAGATGCCACCGCCGCGATGAAGATCTCTACCGAGCGCAACGAGGCAATGCAGGAACGCGAGATTGCGCGGCTTCGCGCCCGGTTTTCCTGGGACCGGCAGCGCATCGCCAATGCCGAGCTCGAACGCGATCTGGCACGTGCCGAGGCGCGAGACAAGGTGAGGAATACCTGGCTAATATCCGGAGGCGCGGGCGCGTTGGGAGTGTCCGCCATGCTGCTCTGGATCATTTACTCGGGTCGCAGGCACCGCCACCAGCTGGAGGGGCTTGCCGTCGAAGCGCGTGAGCTCGCGCGAACCAAGGCAGACCTGCTGGCTACCATGAGTCACGAAATCCGAGCGCCTCTGGGTAGCCTGGTGCTGGCGTCTGCCCGGCTCGCCCAGTCAGCCGGGATTCCAAACGACAGTCGCCAGAAAGCGGAGTATCTTGGCGCAGCGGCCGATCGGCTGATCAACCAGCTCGACGATCTGCTGCTGTTCTCCAGAATTGATTCCAGACAGCTGCCTGTCTCGTCCGATTGGTTCGATATTGCTGCTGTTGTGGCCAATGCGATCAAGCTTGCGGAACCCAAGGTCGATGCTGCGGGAATGGCAATCGGCAGCACTTTCGGACCCGGTGCGCCGGAGAAGGTGTACGGTGATGCCAACAGAACCGCGCAGTTGCTGACCAACCTGATCGAAAATGCCGCCAGACATTCCGGTGGCAAGCTTATCGAAGTGAAGATCGAAGGAGCGCCGGATGATCAGTATGCCATGACGGTGTCGGATGACGGTGTCGGTATCGCGGAAGATGCCCTGCCTTTGATGATGCGCAGCTTCGCGCAGGTGGATGGCAGTATGTCCTCCGCAGAGGGGTTCGGTTTGGGGCTTGCGATCTGCAAGGGCCTGGCTGAGCTGATGGGCGGATCGATTGCATTGGACTCCCCTCCGGGATCGGGCTTGCACGTAAAAATTTGTATGCCTGCAGAGGTCACTCTTTCCAAAGCCGCATGATTCTGTCGTCACCGCAGCAGTTCAGACGGCAACCCCGCGACCGGTTGCCGGGACAATGGAGGCAAAGATGCAGTTCGACAAATCGATGCGGGCAATGAGCCCCCACAATCAGGTCCTGCCCGTCTATGTCGTGGAAGACGATCCCCTGATGCGCGATGAGGTTGCCGGACTGCTTGCCGAAATGACCTATACCGTCAGAACGTTTGAGAGTGCTGACAGATTTCTCGAGGCAGAAGCGAGTCCTTACGGTGTGCTCGTCGTCGACCTGCGGCTAAAAGGCATGAGCGGACTGATGCTGCAGCGCCAGCTGGCGGGCAGGCCGCAGCTAGAGATCATCTTCATCAGCGGCGTTGCTGACGTGACAGATTCGGTGATGGCCATGAAGGCCGGTGCACATGAGTTCCTGGTCAAGCCATTTCGTCCACAGGCGTTGCTCGATGCCGTGGCCAGTGCGTTCCAGAAGCTGGAGGATGACCGTCTCAGCGGGGTCGAGATCGAGCGAGTATGCCGCGCCTATACCACCCTGACCGAGACCGAGCGGCAAATTGCTGCGCTGTTGGTGCACGGGCTGCGCAACAAACAAATTGCCTACCTTGCAGACAAGGCTGAGAATACGGTGAAGGTCCATCGTTCGCGGATCATGCAGAAAATGGGAGTGACCTCAGTTGTGGAGCTTTCTCAACACCTCAAGCTGATTGAATCTGCGCAAAGCTTCGTCCCTCCGACCGGTTTCGGCGACCTGCCCTGATGTTTGCCGGGAACAGGGGCTTGCCTGGATGCGGTATCAAACATCGTCCGCCCGTTCGGCGATATTCAACAGAGTACAGGCTGGCTGAAATGCCAGTATAAATGTTTCGTCCGAAGCGGTGCAGCTAGCCATGCGATCCATTGCGGACATGGTGCAGGCCCACTTTTTTGATCGGAATGGTCTCGGCACCAGATAATCTTTGTCAAACAGTGCTTTGGCATTGACTTGCGTGCAACAAAATAACTAGTTTTGTCGCATTGCACAACTATTCGCGACAATTTTACAAATTTTTTCACGGAATTTTTCGAAGTGCCGGGTTGCAGCACGTGTCAACTGCTTAGGGTATGTCGTCGCGCCTTAGTGTCCGGACCGGACTACGTGGCTTCACCTTAAGCGCAGTAATGCGCCACATCCTCTGGGCAATTGACCGTTCTTCCGGCCCCATTGCGCTGGTGTAAACGGCCGTCGTTCGCATGTCGGCGTGCCCCAGCCAGCGCTGAACCATGTCGAGAGGGACCTGAGACTGGATAGCGGCGACGCCGAAGCAATGACGGAGGCCCTTGGGCATCGCGTGCTGCCCCTGCAAGCCGGCGGCCTCTATGACCTTGCGGATGCGCCGATAGGCTGTTGCCCTAGAAAACGGCCACAATCTAACCGCCTCGGCTTCCGATTGCCCCTGACGGGTAAGGCCGTGAACATCTGCCAACAGATCGAGCAACGCCTCAGGAACCGGCACAGTGCGATATATTCCCGCGCGTCTTTTCTTGAGACTCTCGAACACGACCATTTTTGTTTCCCAGTCAATATTGTGCTGAGAGACAGCAAGAGCCTCAGAGATACGGCAACCAGTTGCAGAAATAAGCCAGCATAACGTCAATGTTACGTCGTCGAATCCGCTGGCGGCATGCAGAAAGGTATTTCGCTCTGCTGTTGTCATGTATTTTCTTTGACCGTTTCGGCCGAAAATCATCTGTTGCATTTCCGTTTTTCCTTTTGCCTGTTCTGTTTCATGTCGCCACGCAGCACACGCTGCACAGCGCGTCCCCGACGATGAAACACTTCTAGTTATTCCGTCTCACCGAAAGGCGCGCTTGCGCCAATCAGGGGTGGGGCAATGAGTCGAACAGGGAATTCGTGGTTCGGGCGAGGTGTGGGAAGAAGGAAGCTGAGCCTGACGGTTCAGCCTCAGCTCCGTCATGGGGCGGCTCCGGGCCGCGCTCCGTTGCTTGGCTGTTCGTTGTCCCGGCCGCGTGAGCAGGGGCTGACAGCCGACATGCCGAACAGCGACATCATTGGTCTGCCCCAATCCGGCCTCCTGCAGGCGGGGACCTCCTGTCGGCCCCCGGCATCGTCCTGTGCTCCGTCCAGGATTGTCATTCCATCTTTCCTCGAAGGGCATTTCACCATGATTTCTCGAATGTTGCTCCGCGCCTTGCCGGTGTTCCAGGCAAGATTCATCTCGCCTCTGCCTATCGCGCTGGCGATTGCAGTAACCATCATGTTCATGTTGGTCGGGTCAACCCGGGCCATGGCTGCGCCTGATGCCGTCCAGGTCATGCTCACCCAACAAAAAGTGGTGAAGGACAAGGATGGCAAGGAACTGAGGATCGATGCCGCCAACGTGCTGCCAGGCGATGTCGTTGAATATCGTGCGGTATACCGCAATGTTTCAAAGGCTCCGGTGACCGGGCTCCTGGCAGACCTCCCGATCCCAGAAGGCCTGGCCTATGTCGACGGTTCGGCGACGCCTGTGGCTGGCTTGCAGGGGACTGCGGCCAAGGCTCCGGCGGCATCGAGCTATTCTGCGTTGCCGCTCATGCGCACCGGTTCCGATGGTAAGATGATCCGTCTCCCGCTTGCCGACTATCGCGGCTTGCGCTGGACGGTAGGCCGTCTCGCGCCAGGCGCGCAGTTTGTCGTTCGCGCCCGTGCAAAGGTGATCGCACCTGAGCCGATCGCACCGGCTGCGCGCAAGAATGCGCCGCAAGCACCGCCGGCCGGCGCCCGCCCCTAGTTTAGCCAGTTCCGGCGTCTGTCCTGCTCCAGGGACAGGCGCCGTTTCGCAATTGTTTCCGCGTCTTTGCGGGACAATCCATGCCTCGTCAGAAGGAGAAGGGCAGTGACTTCAATATCTAAATGGATGAAGGCGGGGGGGGGGTGGCGATGGCGCCACATCCCGGCTCGTCATAACAAGTGCGGGGGGTGTCCTGATGGCAGGCGCCCTTGGCTTTGCCGCCTGGGCAGCCGCCCCGCCGGCAGGTACCGTCATCGGCAACCAAGCTTCGGCCAGCTATGTGGACCCCAACGGAACCCCGCAACTGGCCACGTCGAACATCGTCCAAACCACGGTTCAGCAAGTCGGTTCTTTCACGCTGAACGGCGGGAACACCAATTCGTTGACCTCTGCGATTGTGCAGAACACCAAGACGGGTGCAGCAGGTTCCACCCTGTATGCGCCGCACGTCCTGACCAACACCGGTAACGGTACCGATGTCTTCGACATCACCGTTATTCCGGATGCCGGCGCACCGTTCGCAAGGGTGGAAATCTTTGCCGATGCCAATGGCGATGGTTTGCCGGACGGTGCTGCGCTGTGTACTTCGCCCAGCCCGGCGACGGGTGCGGCGTGTACTGTGGACAACCGCTCGGTGGCGGGCAACAACGGCACTTTCCAGTTCGTTGTCGCCTATCAGATTCCGGCCAATGCCACCACCCCGCTCACGCCGTACAGCTTTGGTACCGTGTCCGCACAGGTTGATGCCTCGTCACCGGTTTTTGCTTCCTATCCATCGACGCAAAGCTCCAACCGCGACAATATCAACCTGACGAACCTGGCTGCGTTCAACGTGTCCAAGTCGATCAGTGCTCCGGCCGTTGCCGCAGCTGATGGCGGTGCCTGGAACTTCGTCTCCAACGGTGGCGAGCGTTCGTCGTCCGCATCCTGCGGTACGACCTTTGCTACGATTACCGCTGGACCTGCTTGCCAATACACCACTTATACCATCCGGTACGACAACACCGGCGGC
Source organism: Blastomonas sp. RAC04 (assembly GCF_001713435.1). Taxonomy (NCBI): domain Bacteria; kingdom Pseudomonadati; phylum Pseudomonadota; class Alphaproteobacteria; order Sphingomonadales; family Blastomonadaceae; genus Blastomonas; species Blastomonas sp. RAC04. The sequence continues at coordinate 1,930,539 of NZ_CP016460.1, read as the reverse complement.
GCGAGCGGTCGTTTCGCGATGCAGGACGTCCTGCCTTCGGGCTTCACATACGTGGCTGGCTCGGCGGTCTGGAGCAATGCTGGCGGCGCCCCGCTCAACGAAACGGGCGTGGTCACTGGCGGCCTTGAATATCGGGTAGCCGGCAACACCATCTCCGTTGTCGACCAGAACCTTCCGGTGAACACCACGCGCACCATCTCGATGGTCGTCCTGGTGAACAACACGGCGGCAATCGGAACCGGCACCACCACCAACACGGTGGAATACAGCCCGGTCGATGCGGCAGGTGCAACCACGCTTTCGCTGGGCACGCTTGGCTCGCTTTCCAACCCGTCGGCGTTCACCGTCCTGCCCAGCTATGGCTTCGCAGTCGGTTCGTCCAGCTCTACTGCTCTCACCGCTCGCGACACCGTGGCGGGTACTCCGAATGCCGGTCCAAATGATGTGACCACCATCGCCTCAGCTGCACCGGGTACCGCAATCAGCTTCACCAAGCAGGTCTTCAACACCGGCAATGCTGCCGATGCGATCGATCTGTCCGTGGCATCGAGCACCTTCCCGGCTGGAACGGTGTTCACCTTCTTTGCCGCAGATGGCGTGACGCCGCTGGTCAACTCGGGCGGTAGCTCCAATGTTGATACCGGGCCAGTTGCAGCGGGCGGTTCCACCACGATTGTTGTCAGGGCCAACCTGCCGGCAAGCGCGACAGTGGGAAGCGGAGGCTTCACGGCTAACGTGCTTGGCACTTCGGCTGGAGCACCTGCGACCCAAGCTCCCGGTGATGCCACCCAGATTGCCCTGACCACGGTCATCGGCAGCCTGGTTGACCTGACGAACTCGGCTTTGGGCACCGGCTCCGGTTCGGTTGCCAATGGCGACCTTGGACCTGGTCCGTCGCCACAGCCAACCCTCGTCAACACCACGCAGCCTGGCGTTGGCACGGTGTTCCCGCTGTTCATCCGGAACAACGACACCATTGCTAATGACTTCAACATCACTGCAAGCCAGACCGCATCCTTCCCGGGCAGCCTGCCGGCAGGTTGGACGTTCAAGCTGGTTGCCGCCGGTGGAACCTGTGCTGCTCCTGCACTTACGGGCCCCGTCAGCGTTCCTGCCGGAAACCAGGTGGAAGTTGCCGCTTGCGTAACACCTCCTGCTATCGCACCGGCCGCCCAGACCACCGTCTACTTCCAGGCGCAGTCGGCAACCGTGGCATCCAATGGCCTGATTGCATCGGATAGGTTGACCGATGCCGTCATCGTTACCCTGCCGCAGACCTATGTCACCTCGCTGACGCCGAATAACTCGGGTCAGATCGCCCCCGGCGGTTCGGTGACGTTTGCTCACACGCTGACCAACCTCGGCACGCTCAGCTGCAATGGCGGTTATTCGCTCAGCGCAACTGTACCTGCCGCTGAACTGGCAGCAGGCTGGACAGCACCGGCGCTGTATCTCGACGTCAATGAAAATGGCGTGATCGATGCAGCTGACACCCTGGTGACTGGACCGATCACGAGCGATCTGGTTGCCGGTGACAGCCAGGCCATCCTGGTTCGGGTGTTCGCGCCGGGCAATGCCGTGGCTGGGGCATCGGCCACTTATACCGTGGTCGCTACCTTCACCGACACCAACTGCGGTGCACCAACCGCCACGGACGTGGCCAATGTCATCACCGGTCAGATCCGTGTGGTGAAGCAGCAGGCGCTTGACGCTCTCTGCGATGGCACCCCGGATACTGCGCTTGCGGCCAATCCGGTCACGGCGCGTCCGGGTCAGTGCCTCTTCTATGATGTCGTTGCCACCAATGAGGGTGCAGCACCGGTGACCAACGTTACGGTCAGCGATTCTGTTCCTCCCTACACTGCGCTGAACCCCGCTCAACCAGCGGTACAGTGTGTGTCGACGGGTCTCACCGGCACGGCAGTGACCTATGCAGCCTCCGGCACCTCGATGAGCTGCGGCAGCGCGGCCAACACCCTGGCTCCAGGGGGTACCGTTTCGCTGAACTTCGTTGTCAGGATCGACAACTGACGTCCTATCCCTCCGTCCGGCTTGCCGGGCGGAGGGGGGCAGCGGCGTATCGAATTGCCCCTCGATACGCCGCCTGCTTCCCCGACACAGCATACGCTGTCTCGCGGAAGCAGCGTGACCCCTTGCGAGCCACGCCCCAGCGAATTTTGATTTGAGGTTTTATTGTGACCACTTGTGCTTGGCGCACGCAGACCCTGCGACATGGCAACCCGTTGCCTGGCATGCGGATGTGGCAATTGATTGTGTGGCTGCTTGCCTTCGGTCTCGCCGTCACCGCCATCTTTGGTGCGCCTGCGGCACGCGCGCAGATTGCCCCCGGCGGCGCCCTCATCGTCAACATCGCCCGGGCTACCTATGTCCCTGCAGGGCTCACGCAGCAAGAAACCGTCAGTTCCAACCCGGTCCAGGCCAGCGTCGATGTAGTCGAAGCCCTGATGCTGACAGCGGATCAGACGCTCGTGCGTCCGCCTTCCAGCACAGTGACCTTCAGCCATCTGCTGACCAATACCGGCAATGTGACGTCAGGCTATGTGATCAATATCGTCGGCAACGGACCAGGCTGCACTGCGGGGCCGATCATCCTTTCCGGGTTGAGGGTCGTTCGCGATTCCAACAACAACGGAGTGGTCGACAATGCCGACCGGGATGTCCCGCTTAGCGTGGCAGGTGCCGTCTCGCTGCAGGCAGGGGAAGCGACCCCCCTTTTGGTCCAGGGAGTCCTTCCGCCCACACCGACCGGCACAGCCTGTGTTGTGCTCACCGCCCGCACGGTGCTGCAAGGGCTATCCGCCAGCAACGTTGACACGGTCTCGGTGGGAACAGGACCTGCGATTCAGTTGACAAAGTCGGCAAGCTATCCTGGCAACATTCTGCCCGGCAAGACCCGCATCGATTTCTCGGTGACGGCCACCAACATCGGAGCGTCGGATGCCTTGCCCAGTGCCACTTTGGTGACAGGGGCAGGGGCTAGCACGATCACCGTGAACGGACGACCGATGCCGCTGGTGTTGGTGCGCGATCCCGTTCCGGTTGGCACACAATATGTCCCTGGCAGTTTGAATTCCGCCAGCGCGGGAGCCATGCGGCTTTTCCGATATGCTGGCGATGCGCCATTTGCCTATCGAACGATCGAGGATGCCTCGGCAATCGAGGTGGCTATCGGCCTGCCGGGAGCCCTTGTCCGCAATGGCGCTTCGGCCATGACGTTCGCTGTCCTGGTAAATCCCGAGCAGACGGGAACCATATTGAACACGGCCTTTGCCTATTATTCCGATGGCACGACGCCGGCCTTCAACCCCTCCAACACCATTGTGCTGACCACCAGTGGTGCCCGGCTGGGTCTCGCCAAGCGGGCCACCCCGCCACAGCCTGGGCGCGGTGCCGACGGCAGCCCGGATGGCACTGTCAGCACCACCTTTGGTGTCCGCATCGTGAATTCCGGATCGGCCTGGTTGTATGACGTGCAAGCCAGGGATGTCATGGAAGGGCCCGGCAGCAGCCAGTTCGGTGCCTATACCGCCGCGGCCGTGCCCGGAGCAGGGCAATACAGCATTGTGCCCGGTTCGCGCAGACTGGCCGCGCCCCCCACCAATGGCGTCCAGGCCGCTGTCAACCCGGCATATACCGGACAACAGGGCGCCGCTGACCTGCTGGCTCCCGGCGCGGTTCTGCCCATTGGCGCAGAAATCACCGTCCTGTTTGACGTCCGGATCAATGCCACGGGGCACAGTGGCACACTGTTGAACAGTGCCACAGGTTCGGCCGGGCTTTCTGCCGGTGGCCCAACCCAGGTTTCGGATGTCTCGACCAATGGTGTCGATCCCGATCCGGACGGCGATGGCAATCCTGCCAACAACTCCGTTCCCACTCCCGTACCGCTGGCCGCGCCGACACTGGCGCTCGTGAAGTCGGCGTCGCTTCCGCGGCGGGTGGCAGACGGCGTTTACGATATCGATTACAGCTTCCGGGTCACCAACACCGGTGCATCGAACGCGCCCTTCCTGCGCGTGGTCGACAACCTTAACTGCACGTTTAACATGGATGATCCGCAGAGCCAGATCGCGGATTGGCGGTTGCTGGGGCCCGTGCGGGCGCAAAGCGGCATACTTGTTCCTTCGGCAGCTTTCACAGGCCGCGCCGTGTGCAACCGTGAGCTCAACGCGTCGTCCGATCCCTTTCGGCTTCCTTCGGAAGTCGCGTTGAGCCTGACCGATGGTTCGCGCACGCTGGGCCCCGGACAATCTGAGACGCTGGCGATTACGGTTCGAGTTACTCGCAAGACGGTCGCATCACCGCAGCCGGTGGTGCTGGTCAACAAGGCATGGGCAGCAGCATTCAGCAGCAACACCGTCAATGCCGCGCTCAATACCACCGTGGCCGCCATTGCCACGACCGTGCAGAGCCTGCTGATTGACCCTTCAGGTACCGTTTATGATTCCGTCACCCGTTCGCCGATCCCGGGGGCACTGGTAACCTATAGCCGCGTGTCCTGCTCGTCGGGCATTGCTGGCCCGATCGTTGCCGATGAGATCTACAACGGCAGTTCGGGCGTCTACACCTTCAACGCCGATGGTACGATGTCGATGACCACCGGTGCAGACGGAGCGTACCAGTTCTATCTGCGGTCACCGCCGGTAACGGGTCTTTGTACGTATGCCATCAAGGTGACTCCGCCTGTCGGAAGCGGTTACGTCGCTCCCTCGCAGATCATCACCGTGACGCCCGGCACGTTCTCCAGTTGCGGTCCTGTTGCTCCCAACGCCACGTCGCCACAAGGGGCCGACCCGACGACGCATTATGACAACGTGACTGCCGGCATCAATGCCGACGGGTCTCTGTGCGAGGTGGTCAACAACCACGTTCCTCTGGATCCCGGCAATATCCGCGGGCTCGTTCTGTCCAAAGGGGCCAGCAGGTCCCAGGTCGAAATCGGTGACTTCATCGATTACGCGCTTGTTCTGAACAACCGCACGGGCTTCCCTGTCACCGGTCTCGCCTTTTCGGATACCTTGCCTGCCGGTTTTGCCTATGTGCCGGGATCTTCGCGTATCAGTGGCGGGTCGGAAGGACCGGGCGGCCAGCTCGGCGATCCCGCCGGGGGCCGTGGGCCAAGCCTTGCTTGGAACCTTCCGGCGGTGAAGCTTGCCAATGACGAGAAGGTCACGCTGCGTTATCGCGTCCGGGTCGGCGTGGGCTCGCCGACGTCCGGAATCGCGGTGAACCGCGCCTCGGCCGCCTCGGGCGTGCTCAGCTCCAATGTGGCGACCCATACCATGCGGCTGACCGGCGGGGTGTTCTCGGATGAGGCCTTTGTGTTCGGCAAGGTCTATATGGCCTGCGTCGCCCCCGGTGTGGACGGCCGACGGGCGGGACGGCCTGACTATGCCATCGGTCAGAGCGGCGAAGACGCCCCTGGTGTCCCCGGCGTGCGGTTGTTCCTCGAAGATGGAACCAGCGTCGTCACCGATGGGGAGGGCAAATGGAGCCTTTATGGGCTCAAGCCGATCACGCATGTGATCCGGATCGACCAGACCAGTCTGCCGCGCGGCACCGAGCCTGTGCTGCTCGACAATCGCAACGCGTTCGATGCGCAGAGCCGTTTCGTCGATCTGAAGAATGGCGAGCTGCACAAGGCAGATTTCCCGCTGTCCGGCTGTGCCAACCCCGAAGCGATGACAGAGGTGGCAGAGCGTCGCAAGCGTAACTTGCAGCCGCAGAATGATGAAGCGGATGCAGCGCTGCGCGCACGGCTCGACCCGAATGGCAATCTCTTCCAGGTTGGTGACCGCAGGGCGCTGCCTGCCGCTGGCGGCACCAACCTGGCCGTTCCTGCAGCCAGTCAGCAGGTCGTGGCAGCGCCGCTGATCACGCTGCCTGCAACCACTGGTGGCTCCGCCAGCTTCATCTCCGGCGTGGGCAGCGGCGCAGGCAACATCGGCACGCTGTCGCAGGCACAAACTCAAGCTCCCGGCCAGGTGCAACCGCAAGCCCAGCAGCAAAGCCAGATCCAGACTCAAGGACCGGTAGCAGTGCCGGCCTCGACGATCGCATCCTCGCCCAAGCCCGCTCAGGCCGAGGCAGCGTCGGGCTCGGCCCCGGTGTCGCCTGCTACGACCGATGCAAAGCCTGTCCAAGCGGCAAAGCCCGGTGTCGCACCAGCCGCGGCGGGGCCGGTCCCTGATCTGGAAACCCTGTTGCCCACGCTGGATAATACTCTCGCCTTTATCGGATTGAGCGATGGGGAAACGCTCCCTGCTGCCGTTACCAATATCCGGGTCAAGGGCCAGGCCGGTTCGACCCTGCAGCTTTCGGTCAATGGAGAGGACCAGCCGCTCAACCGCGTCGGCAAGAAGGCGACACTGGAGTCCATCAACGCCACCGCCTGGGAGTATATTGGCGTGCTGCTCAAGCCGGGGGCGAACATCCTGCGTCTTCAGGCGAAGGACACGTTCGGAAATGCGCGAGGAGATGCTGTTGAAATTCGGGTGACTGCGCCGGGGCGCTTGGCTGACGTGCAACTCGACCTGCCACAGCGCGCCTATGCCGATGGCCAGACTCCCGTCGCGATGACGCTGCGCCTTGTCGATTCCGCCGGGATTGCTGTGAATGATCGCATCCAGATTACGCTGGAGGTGGAAAACGCGCGCTGGGTCGAGGACGACCTCAATGCCAGCGAGCCGGGTAGCCAGCATTTCGTAACGGGCGGTGAGGCGGTGTTCCACCTGCTGCCGCCATCTGACCCCACAACGCTGCGCATTCGCGTGTCTGGCGGCAATGTCACGAAGGATGCGACGCTGGTGCTGGTACCCGCGCTGAGGCCGATGATCGGTGTCGGCATTGTCGAGGGCACCCTGGACCTCACCAACCGGGGCAAGCTTGCGGTCGGTCAGGATGCGGCCTCGCGCGCGTTCGAACAGGATCTGTCGCGGATCGGCAATGTCGACGATGATGTCCGCGGGGCAGGGCGTGCTGCGTTCTTCTTCAAGGGCACGGTACTTGGCAAATATCTGCTGACGGCAGCAGCAGACACCGAGAAATCGACCCGCGACCGGTTGTTCCGGGATATCCGCCCCGACGAGTTCTATCCCATCTATGGCGATTCCTCGTCGCGCGGGTTCGATGCGCAGAGCACCCAGCGCGTCTATGTCCGCATCGATCGGGACCGCTCATTCCTGCTCTATGGCGATTTCATCTCAGCCTCGAGCCCGGAAGTGCGGCTGCTCAGCCAGACCAACCGGACGCTCACCGGCCTGAAATCGGTGGTCCAGACCAATAGCCTGCGTGCCACTACCTTTGCCGCCAACACCTCGCAGCGCCAGCAGATCGAGGAGTTTCCAGCAAGGGGCATTTCCGGCCCGTATTTCCTGAGCGGAGGCGGCGCAAATGCCCAGAATTCAGCGGGCAATTTCATAGAAAACAGTGAAAAGATCGAGCTGCTGGTCCGCGACCGCAACCAGCCCAGCATCGTGCTCAAGACCACCACGCTGGAGCGGTTCACCGATTACACCATCGAGCCGCTCACCCGCCGCATCCTGTTCCGCCAGCCGCTGGCCAGCCTTGATGCGAACCTCAACCCCCAATCCTTCCGGGTGACGTATGAGGTGGACAGCGGCGGTGAGCAGTATCTGGTCGCCGGAACCGATGTTCAGCTCAAGGTCGGCGAGAATCTGCAGATCGGTGCCGTGGCAACGATCGACAACACGCCGGATAACGAGCGCAAGCTGGCGGGCGTGACCGCATTGGCGCGCATCGGCAAGAACACCGTTCTGACGATGGAATCCGTGGTCACCGATACCACGCTCAAGGGAACGGGCGGTGCCGGGCGGATCGAGCTGCAATATCAGGATGACAAGCTGGGCATTGGTGTCCGGGCGGCCCATTCGACCGACAATTTCGACAATCCTGCCTCCACCATGATCGGCGGACGCACCGAGGCGAGCGCGCGTATCGAATATCGCGCCAGCGAAACGCTTGCGGTGCGCGCCGAGGGCGTACTGTCAGAAGATGCCGCCGGGGCAAACTCGGTCAAGGGCATCATGGCCAGTGTACAGAAGCAGTTCAGCCCGGCGGTGACAGGCGAGATCGGCGCACGCTACGGGTCTGCCACCAGCCCCACCGCGTCGCTGTTCGATTATGGCCAGGCGTCGGTCTTTACCGCAAGCGCGGGCAGCAATGGCGCGGCGATCACCCCGGTCGTTCCCACCGGCCAGGAACAGGACCTTGCCACGGTGCGCGGTCGCCTGACTGCCAAGGTGCCGTGGCTCAAGCGGGCGCAGGTCTATCTGGAAGGCGAACAGGATCTCGCCGATATCGACCGTCGCACCCTGTCGATCGGCGGCAGCTATGACGTCAACAGCAAGACCCGCGTCTACGGGCGCTATGTTCTCGACGCCTCGCTCAATGGCGATTTCACGCTCAGCGGCAATGCCGGCCGCAATGTCGGGATCGTCGGCATCGAAAGCACGGTGCTGGGCAACGGGCGTGTGTACAACGAGTATCGCATCGCCGATGCGCTTGATGGCCGCACCGGTCAGAATGCCACCGGTCTGCGCAACACCTTCGAGGTCGCCAAGGGGCTGCGGCTGACCGGCGGTATCGAATACATCCATGCCACCGGAGCGGCATCGCAGCCCGATGGCGCGGTGGCGCTGGGGCAGGGGGATTCGATCTCCTTCACCAGCGGCTTTGAATATCTCACCCCCAGGCTCAAGACATCGGGCATATTGGAAGCCCGGCTGGCACAGGATGCCGATACCTGGCTGGGCAGCGGAGGCCTTGCCTATCGCATCAGCGACGATTGGAGCATGCTGGCCCGCACGGTCTATTCCAGCAGCACCGGCAAGGGCGCGAACCTGGGCAACGAGCGTGAACTGGCCCGCCATCAGATCGGCGTGGCCTGGCGCCCGGTAGACAGCAATGTCTGGAACGGCCTGGCCCGTTACGAGCGCCGCAGCGAAGTGATCCGCGGAGGCAGCAGCGAGATTCTGGTCGGTACGCTTTCGGGCAGCAGTTTCGGGTCCGATGCGCTGCTTCCCGGCACCTATATCAGCGACATCTTATCGGCGCACCTCAACTACAACCCGCAGCCGGGCCTTGCCGTCATGGGGCGGTTTGCAGCAAAAATCTCCACGGTGGATGATGGTCTGCTGCACAGCCGCTATTCCGCCCAGTTGGGCCAGCTCAGGGTTATTTACGACCTGTCGGATCGCTGGGACATCGGCGTGCAGGGCGCGGTGATGCACGGCAGCGGCGGCGCGTGGGAAAAGAGCTTCGGCGTCGAACTGGGGCATCTGGTCACCAAGAACCTTTGGATCTCGGGCGGTTACAACCTCACCGGCCTCCACGATCGCGATCTGAGCGCGGGGGAATACACCAGCCAGGGCGCGTTCCTGCGCATGCGCTTCAAGTTTGGCGAAGACACGCTGGGCTTTGGCGCCCCGCGCGAAACCGTGCGCTCTGCGCTCGATGCGCCCACGCTGGTGACGGAGCCGGTGGCCAGCGCGCCGGAGGCCGATGTGCCCCAGGTTATCGGGCCATCGTCGCCTCATGCGCGCAGCGCTGGATCACCTGTCGCTGAGATGCAGGAGCCGACGTCAATACTCGCCGAAGCAGCGCAAGTCGGCACCCAAATCCTTGCCGACGCCCTATTCGTCTCTGGCACCGCCACGCTGCGCGAAGATCGACCCGAGCTGCTCGAGGCGCTGGCCTCGCGGATAAAGGCCGATCCGCGCGTGTCGGTGGAGCTACGCATCATGCCAGAGGCTGACAGGGAGACAGCCGTGGCGAGGGGCGAGGCGATCCTTGCGTATCTGGGCGAGAGCGGTGCCGATCCGGCACGGATTCGTATGGGGCAGCCGGATGTGAGGTGGGCTGCAGTCGATACTGTAGAAATTGTGATCGGCTTGAAAGCGTGAGCAGAATTTGGACTGCTGCCAAGAAGGCGGCTCACCTTGTGGTTTGCACTGTAGCGGTCGCCGCGTGGCTGCGGGCGCTCGTTGCGTTGCTTGCGACTTTCGGCACGATATTGTTTGCTGCGGCTCCGGCGAACTCGCAAACTTTTACAGTTACATTCAATCAGAACAACTACACTACAAGCTCTCCGTATAGCTTCAATATTGTCCAGAACAATCCTATCCAATGCACATATACAGGCTCAGCATTGACGGGTTCCAATCAAGAAGCGCAGGTTGAGTACAGGTTTGGTAATGTAACTGGTCCGACATCAGGCGCATTTCTGGGAAGCTTTACTGGATTTACATATCAGGTAAACAGTAACAGAAACCAAGGGTTTGCCTCAGTATCTTACAATCCATTCCAAGCTGCTCTCGGAAATTCGACGGGTGGCATTGGATTCAATTTCTTGTTTCAGGGGACAAGTGTTAGAGATCATACGATTCCAGCTGGCGCCTTGAATCGAAGCTTCAGCGGAACTACGCCATCCTACGCACTTTGGTTTAATGGTGGTCCTGCCCCAATTCCAGCCACTAGAAGAATGATTTACTTTAACAATACAACCCCTGATCAAGATATAACTTGCATCGATGCGGTAACCGGTGCGACTCCGACCGGAATTTTTACTAATGTTGGGCCGGTTTTTATCGCGCCGCGCCCAACCGCCGCCGTATCTTTTTTGCCCTCTTCAGTTGCGTCTGGCGCAACCACGACGTTGACCTACAACTTAGGTAACACGACTGGCTATCCCATGACCTTCACCAGCGCGTTCAGCAACACGCTGCCCGCAGGAATGACGATAGTTGGCGCGTCACCGGGAGGCACTTGCACCGGCGTCACAGCCACGACTGGATCAAACACCGTCGCGATGGCCAACGGTACACAAATTCCAAATGGCGGCTGTACAATCACTGTCTCGGTGGCGAGTTCAGCTGTTGGGACGCGCACAGTCAGCGTGCCTGCGGGGGCGTTCGCCGTTGATGGGGGACTGACCAACGCAGCTACCTCTGCCAATCTCACAGTCACGCCGTCGCCAACGCTATCGGTCTCCAAGTCCCTCCCCAGTGCGCGCGCGAGTGCAGCGGACCAGTTCGACCTGGCAATCCGCACCGGGTCGGCCAGCGGCGCCGTGGTCGCCAGCGGCACCACCAGCGGCAGCGGGACGACCGCGACGGGCGGGACTGGCACCTTCACCGGCGTCTCCGGCACGGCATACACGATTACGGAGGCGATGGCGTCGGGCAGTGGCTCTGTGCTTGGCCAATATGCCAGCACGATCACCTGCACCGACAGCGCCGGGGTCACCGCGGGCTTGCCGAGTAACGCCGTCTTCAATCAGGCGACAGGCTACACCACGCCCGCCCTGGTTGCGAACGCACAGCTCTCCTGCACCATTGCCAACACGCCCAGGGCACCGACGCTGTCATTGAGCAAGACGCTGACCACTAATCGGGTTGTCAGTGCCGATCAGTTCACCGTGGCCTTGCGTACAGGCGGGGTTAACGGGACGGTGGTCAATTCGACCGCCACCAGCACGACCTCGGGAACCGGCAGCACGGTGTCAGGTGGCACCACCGGGACTTTCGTAGCAACGGCGGGCACCACCTATACCTTGACCGAAGCCGGGTCGGGCCCGCTGGTCCTTGGGCGGTATCAGGGGTCGTTGACCTGCACCGACAGCAATGGCTTGCAAACCGGCCTGCCAGTTGGTGCACCGTTCAATCCGGCCACAGGCTTTGCAATCACACCGATCGCCGGGGCTGCAATCAATTGTGTTCTATCCAATGCAAATGCCCCAGCCACACTGACGCTTATCAAGACATTGCCGAGCGGTCGATCCGCAGAAAGCGACCAGTTTGAACTGTCAATTCGGACCGGCAATGCCGCAAACGGCCCGATCGCTGCCAGCAGCACGACCGCCGGTTCCGGTTCGACAGTCACGAATGGGACGGTCACAATCACGGCCGTGGTCGGCACGAACTACACGGTCACCGAGGCGATGGCTCCTGGCAGCGGATCAACGCTCGGACAGTACAACAGCACGATTACCTGTGTGGACACCAATGGTCTTACCTTCGGATTGCCGGGAACAATCCCGTTCAATCCCGCAACCGGTTTGACCCTGCCAACTGGCACGAGCACCGCCCTTCAGTGCACCATCGCCAACACGCCGCGAACCGCCTCGCTTGAATTCCGAAAGGCGCTTTCAACGCCGCGCGTCGCCAATTCCAACCAGTTTCTCATGTCGATCCACACCGGCAGCCTCACCGGGCCGACTGTCGACGATGACACGACAGCGGGGTCCGGGGCGAGCGTCGGGAGCGGCAACCCGCAGGTTTCCAGCGCTGCTCCTGGCACAACCTACTATCTGCGCGAGCGACCTTCGGGGACGACCAATCTGGCGCAATATGTGGGCACGCTCACCTGTACCGATGCCAATGGCTTCCAGACCGGATTGCCGACCGGTGTCCCTTACGACCCCGCTGTCGGTGCGCAGATTACCGTGGTTGCGGGGGCCTCGTTGACCTGTACCGTCACCAACGCGGCGCGGGCGCCGACGATCTCGCTCACCAAGTCTGTTCCTGTCGGACGCCGTAGTGCCACGGACCAGTTCGACCTTGCGATCCGCACCGGCGGCGTGGGCGGGAGCCAGGTAGCAAGCGGCACCACCACCGGAACCGGCACCACCGCAACCGGCGGAACGGGTGTCTTTACCGGCGCAGCGGGAACCGCCTACACGCTGACCGAGGCGATGTCGACGGGCAGCGCTTCGATGCTATCCCAGTATACCAGCATGATTACCTGCTCGGACGCGACTGGCGTCCAGACCGGCCTCCCCAGCGCCGCTCCCTTCAACCCGGCGCTGGGTCTGACCATCACGCCGGTCGCTGGTGCGGCGATTTCCTGCGTCATCGACAACCTACCGCTTCCATCCCCGACCCTCACAAAGGCCTTCAGCGTCCCGCGCATCGCCATTGGCGACACGGCGAACCTCGTTTTCACGGTCACGAATTCGGCAGGTGCCCACCTTTCGCATTGAGCCAGAGACATCGCTGGCACTCGAGATGGCAGGCTTCATCATCGAGAGGCGGCTCAAACGCATGGGGTGGAGTTCGGGTGAGCCTGCCGATTTTGTCGGTGTTTCGATTGAAGATACGTTCGCTGCCGAGCCAGGCGATAGCGGGGTTGCGTCCGTGATTGCAGAGCTTGACGCTGCAGATATTGATAAATTCAAGACTGCGCTGATTGAAGTTATTGAAGACATTTCTGTGTCATCTATTTCGCAGGATGAAAGAAATTTTGCAAAGCGAAAAATGATGATGCAGCAGGTTTTGAATGCCCTGAACAAATCCGTCGTTGCAGATGATCTACTGTCTGCGTTGGATTTCCCTGATTTGTTTAGGCGTTACACTGAGCGACACGAGTCGGTGAATTCCATGTCATCTGAATTCGTCAGTGCATCCGTCAGGAAGCATATGGCGCCCCAGGATTCGAGGGATCTGCAGATAATCCCCGAGCCCGTGGTTCAAGGGCCGGTGCCCAACTGAGCGCCTGGGCAGGCTGGAGCGAGGGCGCCAGGTCAATGCGCGGTGTATTCCGCGCTTCCATGGCGGGTCTCGTGCCGAAGAAGATTCTCAAGGAGAGGAGCTACGCGATGAACTTCTATAAAATTGGCCGCCTCGTGCTGCTAGTAGGTGCAGGTTCGCTTGCTTTCATCGCTCAAGCGCAGACATTTACGGTTGTCTATCCGCAGAGTCCGGATTCTTCCGGGCTGCGCGCTATCGTGCAAGACGCGGTCCGTGAGTTGCTGCAAAAGGAGCCGGAGCTCGTGGCAAATGCCTTGCGCGCCGATCAAGCCAAGCAGGAACAGCAGGCGAAGGATGCCCAGGCAGCTTCGGCTCAGGCGGCCGTGCAGGCGGCGGCGCGGGCAAAGATCGATCCCAAGGTTCCAGCGATCGGCCCTGCTGATGGCAAGACTGTGGTCGAGTTTTTCGACTACAATTGCGGGTACTGCAAAACCTTCGCTGCCCAAACGGTCGTCGGCGTGCAGGCGGCGCGTAAGGACGTGCGCTGGGCGTTTGTTTACACGCCCATCCTTGGCGCCGGTTCAAAGCGGCTGGCGGAGTTTGCGGCGGCTGCCCAGTTGCAGGGGCATTTTGAGGCCGCGCACGACTACCTTCTTGGGCTCAAGCAGACGTTCGCATCGTCCGAAGCGGCTGATGGCATTCGCGAAGAGCTCATTGTCGCTGCCAGCCTGGACAGGGAACAGTTCGAAAAAGCACTGCAAAGTGGCGAGGCGCGGGCGATCGTAGATCACCACATGGCTTATGCCACACAAGCTCGTATCAGTGGAACGCCGGTGCTGGTAACCGGCACAACCTACGTCCCGGGTTTCGTGCCTCCGGAGATATTGTTGCAGCACATCGGCTGAAGTCAGCCAGTGGATTAGCCACCCGGCGGCGCCGACGCCGACCAAGCACGGCAGGTCCGGGCACTGGTCAAAGATGGCAGCGGCACTCACCGAGGCATCGGTACCGATATCCATCCTTGCAACGCAGCAAACACATCCGCCGACTTGCCGCTTGGTGGGTCGTGGCTGCCGTGGGCCTCTGCCTCGCAGAAATGTGTCGCATACAGTGAGAAAACGTAGTACCGCACTCATGTCAGGGTTGAAGACATTCATCGCCTGACCGAACAAAATCGCGGAAAATATAATTATAGAATAATAACTTACGTCACCTGATGATGAAACATTTTACCTAGTTCTGTTGCCTCTGACAAGCATTCTAGCATAATTTGCAATTTTTTACACCTGATTTATGCGCAAGGCGGGTGATGCTTGATTATGAATGCGCGTCATTCAGGCTGCTTTGTCGATCGACGCATCAGCAAGCTTGAGCGCTGAATTGCGCCACATGCGCTGCGCGATCGAGCGCTCTTCAGGCCCCACTGCGCTAGCATAAATGGCTGTTGTCCGCATGTCTGCATGACCCAGCCATCGCTGGACCATATTGAGCGGGACCTGTGACTGTATGGCAGCCACACCGAAACAGTGGCGCAAGCCCTTTGGCATTGCATGTATGCCGTTAAGACCAGCAGCTTCCATGACTTTACGAATACGGCGATACGCAGTGACACGCGTGAATGGCCATAGCTTGGGCGCCTGCTTTCCCTGGCCCACATGACCACCAAGGTCGTGGACACGGAACAGTAAGTCAATCAGGTCTGCCTGAACCGGCACAGTGCGATAGACGCCAGTCCTTCGTTTCTTTAGGCATTCGATAACTATCGTTTTCGTCTCTTTATCGATACTGTCGGATGTTAGGGAAAGAGCTTCAGATATACGACATCCTGTTGCCGATATCACCCAACATAGTGTCATTGTTGTGCTGTCGAACTTTGATGCGGTATCCAGAAACGCTTTTCGTTCTGAGCTCGTCAGATATTTTCTTTGACCGTTCTGCCCATAGATCATGTGTTGCATTTCAATTCTTCCCTATGCCAATATCTTTAGTTTAAGCAGACGGATCGCGTAAACCGCAATCACCCAAAGGTGTAACAGAACTAGGTATTTCGTTGCCCTCTTGGAGAATCACTCCGAGCGGAGGGGCAGCATGGGTATCGAATGGTCAGCGCCGCGTGGATCGATGCCTGACGGTGCTTGGCACGCTGTCGCGTGCCCCCGTCTTCGGGCTGAAAGCGATCTTTCGCAGGACCTCGCGCAAGGGGAGGCATTCGCGTTACGCATCGGGAATCTGCAGGCGATCGCTTCTGTCTACGGTGGTGACTTTGCAGACAGTGTGTCCAGCCAGGTCCTTGCGTCTTTGCAGGTCTTCATCGCCAGCGATCCACATGTCTTCGGGAAGATCTGTTCCCGTGCCACCGGTGTGTTTGATCTCATGCTGGCAGCAAGAGACAGCACTGACGGTGTCAGCCGGGCCCAGTGTCGCCAAAAGGTTGCGATCTGGTGCTCGGCAATAGGGCGTCGTGCCTTGGCGTTCGGCGCCCGGAGTGTCCATGTTCTGGCGTCTGCCTTGACGGCTGGCTCGATGGCCGGGGATCAGGGCGTGCCGGGCGAATGCCTGCTTGCCCAAGCGCATGCTCGCCTGGAATGTGCACAGATTTGCGCCATGGCCCGGCTGGACGGCTTTGATGGCTACCAACGCGACATGGCGATCGTTGCGGAATTGTACGAGCAGTTGAACCGCGACCAGTTGCAGTTTGCCTGGAAACCTGTCCGCCACCTGGAGAACGATACGTCGCTGTACTACCGCGGTATGCTCAGTGCCCTGCAGGCGGACGGCGGGGCGGGGGAGTGGGATGTGTCGCGCAAGGCGATGCATCGGTTGGGGCTGACAGCGGCTTTCGATCAGCATGCGCTGCTGCAGGCGATCGATCTTCTGGCTGGCTCTGAAGTTGGCCCTATTGCAGTGGCGGTGGCTGCGTCATCCTTTCAGTCGTTGTGCTGGTGGGAACCGGTGCTCGCGCGATTGAGGGCGTGCCGCTCGTTGGGGCGGCGACTGTTCATCGCGATCGACGGCACCTGTGCATTCGTATCGGTAAGCGCTGCCGCTGCCTTGGCGGATGAACTTCGCGCACTTGGATGTGTGATCGTTTTTGAGCGTATGGGCAACGACAATGGCTCCATTGCCTCTCTGCTGGCGCTGCGGCCCGATGTCATCACAATCGAGGCGATGTTTCTCCGGCTGACATTGGAGAGTGCCCGCGATCTAGATCTGTTGAGGCATCTGCTGGGGGTGGCAATGGCCATTGCCCCTGTGGTCGTGCTGGAGGGAGTGGACACTCGTGCGCTGGCCAAGAACGCGATTGTTGTAGGCGGTCTATGGGGCGCTGGTGAGCATGTTGGGGCCGCCCGCTGGATCTTACCTAGGTGCCCTGCGACAGGCGCAGCATGGCATGTCAATGTTGATCATTTCAGGCGTCAGCTCGCGCTTCCCCGCTATGTCGGCGAGAGGGCCTGAACATGCGAGCGCCACCCAACCCACTTGATTTGCGGATGCAGCTCCCAGATGCTGTTGGAAGAATATGCCCTCCGGTCAATGTGCCGGACGGCCCTGTTGAGGCGCCTGCGATGGACGCTCATCGGACGACGTGCTTCGATCCGCGCCAGCAACATGGGCTCTCGGCGGAAGCCTCACAATGGCTGGATCTCGACGACGGTACAGATTTCTTCAGGGGCCTGGTAATTTTTGCCCCGGTTGGCGTTCTCTTCTGGGTCGGCCTGTGGGCGATCTGGCGAGCCATCCCGTGATGGCGACCCACACAGTTCCTTGTTTTTTCCGGTTAGGCTCCGTCGGGTCGCACTACGGAGCGCGGTCCCTAGACCGCGGCGGCAGGGGGGCGTTTCCTTCCCCTATACCAGGAGCCACCTCCTGCCGCTCTTCATTGATCTCGACCTGCCATGCTGCCGGCATCAGGCGACCGCCGAACGCCACACGCTTTGGTCGTCGACAGGCGTGTGGTTCGCGGCGACTGCGCGCGCGTTTGGGTCTGGTTCAGACCTTATCTGCGATTTGCCACGTCTCCCATGAGGTTGAGAACCTGTCGTGAGAATGCCCACCGGTTCACAATGCGCCGGCTCGGCGATTGATGAGCAGGCA
Organism: Blastomonas sp. RAC04; assembly: GCF_001713435.1. Lineage (NCBI taxonomy): Bacteria > Pseudomonadati > Pseudomonadota > Alphaproteobacteria > Sphingomonadales > Blastomonadaceae > Blastomonas > Blastomonas sp. RAC04. The sequence goes on along the minus strand of NZ_CP016460.1, from coordinate 1,912,936 downwards.
AGATTGCCGGGCAACGATGTCTCGAGTCTGGCGCATATGCTTGCCTATTCAAATTCCAGCCCGGAACGGTTCGAAGAACTCATTCGCAATGCGTTGGCCGCTAACGGTGAGCGACGCTCCAGCGAAGTACAGGTGGAGCAGTTTGAGGCGCTGACGCTCGCATTGCACAAGGAGCTGGATGCGCTGCGCCGAGATCAGGATGCAGTGCTCCCAGGGATAGGTCATGCGATGTCATTGTTCCGGAGCGAAGCGCGGCTTTTTCAGATCGGATTTATCATCGGCACCAGGCGGACATTGGTTGTTCTCGCCGCTGTCGCCGTGTTGCAGATCGTTAATCTGCTGTTATCGGCTTGGATCGTGCGCAATGTTATCTAATCGAACTGCCTTTTGCAGGAATTTATCAGGCATAATTGAAGAACGATGTTCCCGCAGACATCGGCTTCGCGCTCAAGGTCACCAACCCCACGCCATATCATGTCACCGTGGCCCGCCTGCCTACGAACGGCGAAGAGATCACCCCAGTTGAACGGTTTGCCAAGTCGTTGAGCGGCGCAGGTAACATCAGGTTTGAGTTGGTCGACCGTTTTTGCGATCACCGTCTGCAGCCCTAGGGCTGCGGTCGCCTTGGAGTGATTGGGTGCTGGAGGCATCCTGCTGTACGCCGACTTCCGCAGCACGCGCATGTCAGTGGTTGTGCCTTGGTGTTTTGTGCGAGGTGCCACGATATTTGATCGCCATTTCCAGCACGCCGCCATCGGCGAGCTGGCTGGTCTTCTCTCGGTACAGCTCCTCCCATGGGGTGTTGCTGGGCGGGATCGGCGGGGAGGGGAGGTGCTGCTTGCGCCGGGCGATCTCGGCTTCGTCGACCAGTGCGTCGCAGCGCCCGGTGTTGAGATCGACGCGGATCATATCGCCGGTCTGCAGCCACGACAGCCCGCCGCCTGCCGCACTCTCGGGCGAGGCGTTGAGGATCGAGGGGCTGTCGGACGTGCCCGACTGGCGACCGTCGCCCAGCGTCGGAAGGCTCATGATGCCCTGCTGGATCAGGCCGTCGGGCGGCTGCATGTTGACGACTTCGGCGGATCCCGGCCAGCCGAGCACGCCTGCGCCGCGGATCACCAGCACGCAATCGGCATCGATGCCCAGCGCGGGATCATTGATGCGATGGTGATAGTCGTCCGATCCATCGAACACGATCGCCCGACCTTCGAAGATGTTCTCCGCACCGGGGCGCGAGAGATAACGGTTGCGGAAGTCCTCGCCGATGACGCTGGTCTTCATGATCGCAAAATCGAACAGGTTGCCGCGCAGCACCAGAAAGCCAGCGCGCTCCATCAGCGGCGTATCATAGGCGCGGATCACCTCGCGGTTGCGGCTTTGTCGGCCCGCAAGGTTGTCGGCCAGGCTCTGGCCGGTGATCGTCAGCGCATCGCCATAGATCACGCCCGCCGCCAGCAGTTCGCACAGGACAGCGGGGACGCCGCCTGCGCGGTGGAAATGCTCGCCGAGGAAGCGGCCTGCGGGCTGCATGTCGACCAGCAGCGGCAGCTCATAAGCCTGCATCCAGTCCTGCGCGGTAACCTCGATGCCGGCATGGCGCGCCATCGCGACGATATGCGGCTGCGCGTTGGACGAACCGCCGATCGCGGTGACCGCAGCGATGGCGTTGCGGAACGCGGCCTCGGTGAGGATCTGCGAGGGGCGCAGGTCTTCATAGGCGATCTCGACCGCACGCCTGCCGGTCTCGTACGCCATCTGCCCGCGCTCGCGATAGGGCGCGGGGATCGCTGCGCAGCCGGGCAGCGAAAGGCCCAGCACCTCGGCCACCGCATTCATCGTCGAAGCGGTGCCCATGGTGTTGCAATGCCCGGCAGACGGCGCGCTGTCGGTGGCGCGCGCCAGGAACTCGGCCTCGTCGATCTCGCCTGCGGCCAGCTTGCGGCGGCTGCGCCAGATCACCGTGCCCGATCCGACCAGCTCGCCCTCGTGCCAGCCGTCGAGCATCGGTCCGCCCGACAGCACGATCGCGGGAATATCGACGGTAGAGGCGGCCATCACCTGCGCAGGCGTGGTCTTGTCGCAGCCCGTGGTCAGCACCACCGCATCGATGGGATAGCCGTTGAGGATCTCGACCAGCCCCAGATAGGCCAGGTTGCGGTCGAGCGCGGCGGTGGGGCGGCGGCAGTTCTCGAAGATCGGGTGCAGCGGGAACTCCATCGGAATGCCGCCGGCATCGCGGATGCCCTCGCGCACCCGCCGCGCCAGATCGAGATGGATGCGGTTGCACGGCGAGAGGTCGGAGCCAGACTGCGCGATGCCGATGATCGGCCTGCCGGACATCAGCTCGGCAGGGGTCAGGCCATAGTTCATGAACCGCTCGAGATAGAGCGCGGCCATGTCGCTCCTGCCCGGCGCAGCGAACCATTCGCGCGACCGGAACGGTCGTTTTGGCTGTCTGTCCATGCCTTCAAACTCTCCAGTGACGTGTCGGTTATCCCGGTCGCACCGCGCCGACATCGCTTCATGATTGCGCTACCATGCACCGCGCGAGGGGCGTTGCACAAGCCCTATAGCGTCACGCCGCGCTTCCAGATCGCGATCGTGCGCTGGCCCTGCTTCTCGGCAGCGGTCCGCGCGCCGCTGGCGATGGCAAGCAGCGTGGCGAGGAACTGGCGGTCGGCGGCTTCGGGGTCTTCCAGCGCGATCGAGGCATCGAAATCGATCCAGTGCGGCTTCGCGGCGGCGAGCGCGGCGTTCGAGGCGATCTTGACGGTGGGGACTGGAAAGCCGAGCGGCGTGCCGCGTCCGGTGGTGAACAGCACCATAGTGCATCCCGCCGCTGCGAGCGCAGTGGAGGAGACCGCGTCGTTGCCCGGTGCTTCGAGCAGCGCGAGCCCACCCGGCGGAGCTGCCTCGCCATAATCCACGACATGCACCAGCGGCGCCTGTCCCGCCTTCTGCACCGCACCCAGCGACTTTTCCTCCAGCGTGGTAATGCCGCCTGCGATGTTGCCGGGCGAGGGGTTTTCCGAAACCGGCAGCCCCTGATCGAGGAAATAGCGCTTGAAGCGGTTGACCAACGCGGCGCCTGCCTCGAATGTCTGGCGGTCGATGGCGCGCGACAGCAGCGCGTGTTCGGCGCCGAAGATCTCGGGAATTTCGGTAAGCACAGGCGTGCCGCCCGCCGCCGCGAGCCGGTCCGCGAAACGGCCGAGCAGCGGGTTGGCGGTGAGCCCCGACAGGCCGTCGGACCCGCCGCATTTGAGCCCGACGGTGAGCGCCGACAGCGGGCAGGGCTCGCGACGCGCGGCTGCCGCCTGGTCGACCAGCTCGTCAATCAGCGCGGCGGCCGCGTCGAGCTCGTTGCCCACCGCCTGCGATGTCAGCATCCGCACCTTGCCGCGCGCGGCTTCGGGCACGCTGGCGATCAGCGCGTCGAGCTGGTTGGATTCGCAGCCCAGCCCCAGCAGCAGGACGCCCGCCGCATTGGGGTTGGCGGCGAGCCCGGCCAGCGCGGCGCGCGTCCCGCCGAGGTCATCGCCCAGCTGCGAGCAGCCGTGCGGGTGGGTAAAGGCGTGGATGCCGTCAACCCGGCCTGCATGGCGCGCGCCGGCATCGCGCGCGACCTGCTCGGCGGTGACCGCCACGCAGCCCACCGTCGGCAGGATCCAGATCTCGTTGCGGGTGGCAAACCTGCCATCAGCGCGGTGGTAGCCCTGCCAGGTCGCGGGGTCGCTGGCCCGGGTTCCTGCGGTGGTCGAGGCGCCGGGCATATAGGCGATCTCGCCATCCAGCGCGGTGACCAGATTGTGGCTGTGGACATGATCGCCCGGCGCGATGGCGGAGGTCGCAACGCCGATGGGCTGGCCGTATTTGGTGACAACCTCGCCCGCGCGGTGCGCACGCAGCGCGAACTTGTGACCGCGCGGAATGGCGGCGCCCGTCGTGATGCCCAGCGCAGGCTCGCCCGCGGCGAGATCGCGCAAGGCCACGCCCACCCCGTCAGCGGCATGGATATGGAGTGATGATAGCGTTATCATCTAACCCGAATGCCAGAGGCGACAGAACGATGCAAGCGGACTTCCCTCAATCCAATGGGCCGGTCTTCGCGCCAGTCTGGCGCAAGCCGTCCATTATTGCGAGCCCCTTGGCGCAGAGCCGCGCGAGCCTCAGCCGCTGTTGCGCAGCGCGGTGGCAATTGCGTTGATCGACAGCTGGATGCCCTCGGGAATACGCTCGTCGGCCTCGCCCGCGCGGTGGCGCTTGATCAGCTCTATCTGCAGCAGGTTGAGCGGCTCGATATAGGGCAGCCGCAGCCGGATCGAGGCATCTAGCGCGGGATTGTCCGCGAGCAGTCGCGACTGACCGGTGATGCTCAGCAGATTGTCGTGCGCTGCGTTCCAGCCCGATGTGATCGCGCCGAAGACCTGCTCGCGCAGCTTTTCGTCGGGGACCAGCCCGGCATAATGGCGCGCAATCCCCATGTCGGACTTGGCCAGCACCATCTCCATATTGCCGAGTAGCGCCTGGAAAAACGGCCAGCCCTGCGCCATCGCGGTGAGCAGGCCCTTGTCGGTATGCCCCTGCAGCGCCTGGCCGACCCCATACCATCCCGGCAGCATGATCCGCGCCTGCGCCCAGCTGAACACCCAGGGTATAGCGCGCAGATCCTCGATCCGCTGGCTCTTGGAGCGGCTTGCCGGACGCGAGCCGATCTTGAGCCCGGCGATCTCGGTGATCGGGGTGGCGGCGCGGAAGAACTGGTTGAACCCCTCGGTGCCGTAGACGAGCTCGCGATAGCTGCGGAAGGCATCGCGCGAGATCATGTCCATCGCGGCGGCAAAGCGCGCCTCATCGGCTTCGCTCAGATCATCATGGTCGAGCGTCGCGATCAGGGCGGCCGAGGTTATCGCCTCGAGGTTGAGCTCGGCGCTTTCGACCGTGCCGTATTTCGCGGCGATGACCTCGCCCTGTTCGGTGATGCGGATGCGGCCCTGCACCGTGCCCTTGGGCTGCGCGCGGATCGCGGCAAAGCTCGATCCGCCACCGCGCCCGACCGCACCGCCGCGGCCGTGGAACAATTGCATCGCGATCCCGGTATCGGCGAACACCTTGGCGAGTGCGCGACTGGCGTGGTTGAGGCTCCAGGTCGAGGTGAGATAGCCGCCGTCCTTGTTGCTATCCGAATAGCCGACCATCACCTCCTGATAGCCGCGCGCCTTCACCAGGCCTGCGATTTCGGGAAGCGCGAAATAAGCGCGCATCACCTGCGGTGCGGCTTCGAGATCGCTGATCGTCTCGAACAAGGGCACCGCCATGATAGCAGCCTGCGGGGCGGCCCCGGCATCGCCGCCGGGGCGGTAGAGCCCGGCTTCCTTGAGCAGCAGGTTGACCTCGAGCATATCGGACACGCTTTCGGCCTTGCTGATGTTGTACGCGGTGATCGCCTGCGGCCCGTAATCGACATGCGCCTGGGCGGCGGCCTCGACGATCGCGATCTCCTTGGCGGTCTCCTCGCTGTAATCGTGCCAGCGGTTGATCAGCAGGCGGCCATGGCCGAGCTCGGCGCGCAGCAACGCGACGCGGGCCGCCTCGTCCAGCGCGGCGTAATCGGCGCACACGCCTGCGACCTTGAGCAGCTCTGCCACCACGCGCTCGTGGACGTCGCTGTTCTGCCTGAGGTCGAGCGTGGCGAGGTGGAAGCCGAAGATTTCAACCGCGCGGATCAGCCGTCCCAGCGCGCCGCCACTCGCCAGGATTCCCGCGCCATCGCTGGCAAGCCCGTTGGCGAGCACCGCCAGATCGTGCCGCAGCTCGGCGGGGCTGGCATAGGCCTCGCCCGAGAGCATCGAGGGGCGCGGCGGCTGCTTGCCGGTGAGGCGGATATGCGTGGCGCACAGCCGCGCATAGATTCCTGCAAGCGCGCGGCGATAAGGTTCGTCGGCGCGGCTGGGCGAGGTGTCGCCGCTGGCTTCCGCCAGCGCCAGCACCGCATCGGGGGTGTTCGAAAGCCCGGTGGCGATCGAAAGGTCCTGGCCGAGCGCGTGGACGCCGTCGAGATAATGCACCAGCGCGGTCTCGCACTGCCGCCCCAGCGCATGGCGCAGCGCATCGGCGGTGACGAACGGGTTGCCGTCGCGGTCGCCGCCGATCCAGCTGCCCAGCCGCAGGAACGCGGGCGGGCGGTGGCCCAGCACGCGCTCCCAGCGGGCATAGAGCATCGGCAGCGCGGGGAGGAACACGTCCTGCATGTAGGCGCGGGCATTCTCCACTTCGTCGGCGACGAACAGCCGGTCGCGGCGCAGCGGACGGGTCTGCCACAGCAGAGCGATCTGGCGGTGCAGCGCCTCGTCGATCCGGTCGCCGCTGGGGGTGTGGTAGAGCCCCGCATCCTTCATCTTCATCAGATCGGCAACGCGGTTCTTGTGGTCGATCATCGACTTGCGCCGCACTTCGGTGGGGTGCGCGGTGAGCACCGGAACGATCAGGCTGTGCTCGAGCAGGTCGGTGATCGCGGCATCGCCGATGCCATGTTCGCGCAGCCGCTCGACCGCTTCTGCCAAGGTTGCACCGGTCTCCTGCGCCATGCCCTGCCGGTCCTCGGCGAGATTGGCGAGCATAGAAAACAGCATGAATCCGCGCACAAAGGCGAGCGTGTCGTCGAGATTGAGCGAATCGAGACCGGTGTCGATGCCATCGGCGCCGGCAACGCCGCGGTGCCGGTCGACGCTGGCCGAGCGGATGTACTCGGTCTGGCGGAACAGCTTCTCGCCGCCATAGGCGCGGATGACGTCGCCCAGGATCCGGCCAAGATAGCGGATATCGGGGTTCTGGCTGATGGGGGCGGGCGGGGTGGTATCTATGTCTGCCATGGCCCAATGCTGCGCTGCAAAAATCCCTGGGTCAAGGGTGCGCGTGCCTCGCCTGCAATCGATTGCACGCGTCGAGCAGGCCGCATCGGTCAAATGTCTCGAATTTGTCACCCGATCATGACAGAGCAGCCGGGCCTTTGAAGGAGTGCTTTTGATGAACCGTCCGCTTGCCGCCTTGCTGTGCCTTGCCGCTCTTTGGGCTGAGCCGGGCTTCGCCCAGCACAACGCGCCCGAGGCGGTTGCGCCCGACAAGGAGCGCGGCGAGCAGACCGCCGCCGATTACGCCGCGCAGGGCCGCGCGCAGCTCGAGGCGCGGCTGGCGGCGCCGGTCAACCAGGGCAAGGCGAAGAACCTCATCATCTTCATAGGCGATGGCATGGGGGTCAGCACGCTGACGGCTGCGCGCATCTGGCAGGGGCAGAAGGCAGGCCGCGATGGCGAATCGACCGAGACCGCGATCGACGCGATGCCCTATTCGGCGCTGATCAAGACCTACAGCCATGATTTCCAGGTTGCCGATTCGGCGGCGACCGCGTCCGCCATCGTCACCGGCATCAAGACCCGTTCAGGCATGCTCTCGGTTACCCCGGTTGCGCAGCGCGGCAGGTGCGAGACCGCCAGCGGGCAGGACGTGCCGACGCTGTTCGAGCAGGCAGGCGCTGCGGGCAAGCAGCTGGGGCTGATCTCCACCGCGCGAATCACCCACGCAACGCCCGCGTCCGCTTATTCGCACAGCGTCGACCGCAACTGGGAAAGCAACAGCGAACTGCCCGCAGGCGCAACGTGTCACGACATCGCGCGCCAGCTGGTCGAATGGTCGCAGTCGAGCCAGCTCAAGCTGGTGCTGGGCGGTGGGCGCACGGCATTCTACCCCAAGGACCAGAGCGATCCGGAATACGCCGACAAGAAGGGCAACCGCACCGATGGTCGCAACCTGGTGGCGGAGTGGAAGAAGAAACATCCCAAGGGCCAGTACATCTGGAACGCAGCGCAGTTCGGCGCGCTTGATGCCAACGCCGATGCGCCGGTGCTGGGCCTGTTCGAGCCCAGCCACATGCAGTTCGAGGCCGATCGTGCCAGCGACAAGGCAGGCGAGCCTTCGCTGGCCGAGATGACCGCGCTGGCGATCACCCGGCTGGGCTCTGCGGACAAGGGCTATGTGCTGATGATCGAGGGCGGCCGCATCGACCACGCGCATCACGGCGGCAACGCCCACCGCGCGCTCGATGATACCGTCGCGTTCGAGGCGGCGATCGCCAGGGCGCTCGAGATGGTCGATCTCGAGGACACATTGGTGCTGGTCACCGCCGATCACAGCCATGTCTTCACCATCGCGGGCTATCCGCCGCGCGGCACCTCGATCTTCGGGCTTGCCAGCGTCACCGAGGATGGCGAGCCGGTCAACGCCAAGGATGGCAAGCCTTACACCACGCTGGGTTACGCCAATGGCCCCGGCGCCAAGGTCGCTGGCCCGCGCAACGATCCTTCGCAGGAGGACACCGAGGCGCTGAACTATCAGCAGCAGGCCACCGTGCCGACCTCGGGCGAAACGCATGGCGGGGAGGATGTCGTGCTGAAAGCCGCCGGTCCCAGCGCGCACCTTTTCCACGGCACGCTGGAACAGCACAGCATCTATCACATCGCGAAGCATATCCTGGGTTTTTAAATGCCGGGCGATCCGACGGGCTGATGGTTGGCAAGCCAGTCTTCGGCCCAATCCAGAAATGCACGATGGCAGGGAGCCCCAAGCGCGGCCTGCGCAAACGGGAAATCTTCAGCCGGTGCAAGACGGCAATCGAGCACGGATACCAGTCCCGGAAAAGCCGAATTCATTGCTTCGAACCATAGCGCCAGATTCTGCGCCATGGTTGCATATTTGCCGGCCTTTTCCTGCGCTCTGGCCGCGCTGCGACCGCTTTGCAGTGATCGGGCGCGTTCCCTTTGTATGCGGACGGCCTCCGGAACGTGCAAAAGCACAAACTGGTCAGGCAGGCCCCAAGAGGCTGCGTTGTCCCGGAAAAAACGCACCGCATATCGCCAGTTTTGGCCGACGCGATCCGGATACAGCCAACCGAACCAGATCGGCTGGAGGCAGTCGCCATCAAGCACGGCGTCGGCAGTCTGCGCGGCACGCGCCATGGCATAGCGGTCAAGTTGACGGCGCAGATACCAGGTCGGCGCTTCTTCTTTCGGTCTGCGCCAGAGCTCGTTGACTTCGGCAATCCGGGTCGCACCTTTCGCGACGAGCGCATTGGCAAGGAAGGATTTGCCGGTTGCGGGAGCGCCTTCCAATGTCAGGATCATTTAGCGATCGGATCCGCCACCGCATCTGCGCGCTGGGAATAGCCAGGCGCGACGCGGGCCTTGCTCGCCTGTTCGAAGGCATAGCCCGCCTTGACGACATCATGGTCCTGCCACTGGCCGCCGATGATCGACAGGCCGACGGGCAGTCCTGCGACATAGCCCATCGGCACGGTGATGTGCGGATAGCCGGCGACGGCGGGCAGCTGGCTCTGGCTGGGGCCGCTGCTGTGATCGCCGTTGACCAGATCGCTCACCCAGGCGGGCGCGTTGCTGGGGCCGATGAGGAAGCGCACGTCATGCGTTTTCAGGAGCTTGTCGATGCCTTCTGGGCCCGCCAGCCGCTTCGATTTGGCCAACGCCTCGCGATATTCGGGATCGTCGAGACCCTTCTGGCTCTCGGCCAGATCGAACAGCCCCTGGTCGAACCAGGCGAGCTCGATCACCGCGTTTGCGGCGTTGTAGGCGATGATGTCCTTGAGCGTGCGCGCTTTGACCGTGGTGGGGGTGCTGGCGAGATAGGCGTTGAGGTCCGCTTTGAGCTCGGCCATCAGCACCTTGAACTCGGCTTCGCCAAGGCCATCGAGCCCGGTGCGGCTGTCCTCGATCTCGACCAGCTCGGCGCCTGCGGCGGCGAACCAGTCGAGCGCGCCTGCAAACACCGCCTGCACCCGGGCGTTGCTGCCAGTGCGATCCTTGAGCACCCCGATGCGCACGCCCTGAAGATAGCCGGGGGACAGTCCGGCGGCATAATCGGTCTTGCGCGCATCGGCTTGCGCCGTGGCCGGGTCAGCCGGATCGCTTCCCGCCAGCGCGGTCAGCACCAGCGCGGCATCGGTGACGCTGCGCGCCATCGGCCCAGCGGTATCCTGGCTGTGGCTGATCGGGATGACGTGCGTGCGCGAGACGAGGCCCAGCGTCGGCTTGAACCCGACCAGCCCGTTGATCGACGAGGGGCAGATAATAGACCCGTCGGTCTCGGTGCCGATCGTCGCCGCCGCCAGGCTTGCCGCTGCCGCAGCACCACTGCCCGAGGACGAGCCACAGCTGTTGCGATCGAGCGCATAGGGGTTCTTCACCAGCCCGCCGACGCTCGACCAGCCGCTGACCGAATTGTCCGAACGGATGTTGGCCCATTGCGACAGGTTGGTCTTGCCAAGGATGATCGCACCTGCCGCGCGCAACCGAGCCACCAGCGGCGCATCGCGCTCGGTGACATTGGCGAGCAGCGCGGTCGATCCGGCGGTGGTGGGGACCGGGCCCTTCGCCTCGATATTGTCCTTGATCAGGATCGGGATGCCGTGGAGAGGACCGCGCAAGGTTCCAGCCTTGCGTTCGGCATCGCGCAGGCGCGCTTCCTCGATCGCGCCGGGCATGATTGCGATGACGCTGTTGAGCTGAAGGCCGATCCAGTCCACAGCCTGAATGCGATCGAAATAGGATTGGACTAGCTGCTCGCTGGTTGCCGTCCCAGTGGCCAGCATCGCGGAGAGTTCGACAATCGACTTTTCTTCCACCAATCCACCCACCCGTTGCACCGGCGGAAGCATTGCTTCGGCGGATGCAGGGATGGGGCAAAGGAGGGTAGGGGTGAGGGCGGCAAGCGCCAAGGCAAGGGTTCGCATGACGCCCACGATAGCGCGGCGTTTCCGTCCGGCAAGATGGGCGCAGGCGATTTGTTGTGCGTCCTCTGGCCAAGCCGCCCGCCAGCGACCATATCGCGCGCATGCCCGAGAAACGCTACACCAAGTCGAACCTACCCGAAAAGATCTGCGCGGCGTGCGGGCGACCTTTTGCGTGGCGCAAGAAATGGGAGCGCGACTGGGACAATGTGAAGACCTGTTCGGAGCGCTGCAAGGGTGACTTGAGGCGCAAGAACCGCGGGGGCTGAGCGTCAGCCCTGCGCGGCGATCTGCCGTGCGATCGCGACCGTCTGCCGCGCCTGCTCGAGGTGCAGCAGTTCGACCATCCGGCCATCGACCCTTATCGCGCCCTTGCCCGCATTCTCGGGCAGATCGAACGCCGCAATCACCGCCTGCGCGCGCGCCAGTTCGTCTGCGCTCGGCGAGAACACCGCGTTGCACGGGCCGATCTGGTCGGGATGGATCAGCGTCTTGCCGTCGAAGCCGAACAGCAGCCCCTGATCAGCCTCGGCGGAGAAGACATCGAGATCGCGGAACTCGTTGCACACCCCATCGAGGATCGCGACGTTGTGCGCGCGCGCCGCCGCCACCGCGAGCGACAGGATCGGCAGGAACGGCGTGCGCTCGGGCGTCAGCTTCGCCCGCATTTCCTTGGCGAGATCGTTGACCCCCATCACGAACAGCGACAGCCGGGTGCCTGCCGACAAGGCCGCCAGCGCATCGAGATGCGGAACGACAGCGCAGGTCTCGATCATCGCCCACAGTTGCAGCCGCGACGGCGCATCGGCGAGCGCGGCGTTGCATGCGGTGATGTCGGTCGGGCGGCAAACCTTGGGGATCAGCACCGCGTCGATCTGCGCGTGGGCGACGGCGGCAAGATCATCCTTGCCCCAGGGGGTATCGAGCGCGTTGATCCGGATCGCAAGCTCACGGTTGCCGAAACCGCCTTCTGCCGCTGCCGCGATCGCGGCGTCTCGCGCGTCCGCCTTGGCCTCGGGGGCGACCGCATCCTCCAGATCGAGGATGATCACATCGGCGGCAAGGCTGCGCGCCTTGGCAAGCGCGCGGGGGTTGGAGGCGGGCATGTACAGCGCGCTGCGCCGCGGGCGGACGGTGTCGGTCATGGCGGTTGTCCTGGCTGAAGGTCAGGCCGGATTAGCACCCAGATAGCGGAAGGCAACCACGGTGAGATCGTCGCTGGGGTCGGTGCCCTGTTCGAAGGCGCGCACCGCGTCGCACATGGTCGCGACCATCGCCGCCGCGCTCGACTGGTCGGCGATCAGCGCGTCGCGGGTGCGCTGGGTGCCGAACAATTGCTCGTCGCGGTTCTGCGCCTCGGTCACGCCATCGGTGATCAGCACCAGAGCCTCGCCGGGGAGCAGGGTGAGATGCTCGGCGGGCCAGGGATAGTCCATGATGCAGAAGGGCGGGCCGCCTTCCAGTGCCTCCTCGATCACCTCGCCAGAGGTGATGATCCGCAGCGGATTGTCGTGCCCGGCATTGACCATCTCGACCCGGCCCGTCGCCAGATCGATCAGGCACAGCAGCATGGTGAGCCCCAGCGCATCGCCGCTGTCGCGCATCAGCTCGGTGTTGAGCATCGCGGCGGTATCGGCAAGGTCGCCCGGGCTTCGCAGCATCACGCTGCGCGAAAGGGCTTTGGACAGCGCCATGAACAAGGCGGCGGGAACCCCCTTGCCGGTGACATCGGCGATCAGGATCATCACCCGGTCGGCATCCAGCGCGATGATGTCGTAGAAATCGCCGCCCACTGACTTGGCGGCTTCCAGCTGCGCGGCGATATCGATGCGCGGATCGAGCCTGGCCAGTGCGGTGCGATCGGGCAGCATGCCCAGCTGGATCGCGCGCGCGGCGTCGAGCTCGCCCTCGGTGCGGTTCTGCGCATCGCGCAGCACCGCGCGCTCGCGCCGGGCCTCGCTGAACAGCGCGCCGAACACCGCAAGTGCCGCGCCGCTGCCCAGCAACAGCGGGCGGACCGGATCGAACAGCGTGTCGGCAAAGCGGAACAGCAGCCAGCTCGCCAGCGGCAGCACGACCAGCGCAGCAGCGAGCACGCCCCAGGTCATCCGCCCGCGGGTCTGGCGTGCGGCGAGCAGCAGGATGATCGCCAGCAGCGCGCCGCTGATCCATTCCGCCGCCTGGCTCCACACCGGCCGCACCAGCCAGCCGCCCCGCCGGATCGCGTCGGCCGCCTGCGCCTGTACCAGCACGCCGAACATCTCAGAGCCCAAAGGCGTCGCGACGATGTCCGGCGACCCCTCCGCGGTCAGCGAGACGATCACGGTCTTGCCGCGCAGCTGGTCGAGGTCGAAATCCTCAGACAGGATCTCGATCGCCGAATAGACATGATCTTGCGGTATCTCGGCAAAATGCAGTCGCATCCGACCGGACTCGTCGATCGGGATGGTCCGGTCGCCAATCTGCGCTGAGCCCGGGGTGAGAGTGATCTGCGGATCGGTGCCGGTCTGCTGCTCGAGCGCCACTCGTGCGAGCTCCAGCGCCAGGCCGGGCACCAGCGCCTCGCCGGTACGCTGCACCAGCGGCACGCCGCGCACCCGGCCATCGCTGTCGGGCTTGCCGTTGAGCAGCCCGAAGCCCGGTGCGCGCTGTTCGAGCGTATCGAGATTGCGCTGCACCAGCGGATAGCGGGGCAGGGCGGCAGGCGGCTTTCCGGTGATGGTCGCCCATTGGGTGAGATCGGCAGGGTTTGCCCCGCCCAGGCTCACCCCAGCGCGGCCCAGAACCACAGGCGCGGTGCTGATCGCATCGGCAAACTCGTCGTCCATGCTGCCCAGCCGGCTCAGCCAGGCCTCGGTCGCGGGGCTGTCGGGGGGATAGAGCCTGGAAAAGCGGCTGGGGCTGACCGCATCGGGCTCGGCAAAGATGATGTCATAGCCGATCGCGCTGGCGCCGCCCTCGGCCAGCCGCTGCGTCAGCGTCGCGAACACCCTGCGCGGCCAGGGCCAGCTGCCGATGACCTCGAGGCTTTCATCGCCGATTGCCACCACGCGCACATCGCTTTGCGACAGGTCGCGCGGCGACAGCCATTGCCAGCCATCGAACACGGTGTTCTGTTCGCGCGGGCTGAGCGCGATGCTGAGCAGGGCCGCGGCGGCAAAGCCCGCCAGCGCCGCCAGCCACAAGGTGCGCGAAGGGAGCGCGGCCGCGCTAGAGGGCGACTTCAAGGCCGTCATAGGCGCACAGCACCTCCAGCGGAGCATGCTCGCGGGTCAGTTCCTCGTAACGGATGCTTTCGCCATGCATCCGCGCGATGTCTGCATCCGAATAGACCGGTTCGTGGTGAAACAGTGCCAGCCGCTTGGCGCGCGCGCCGTGGCACAGGTCGATCGCGACGATGTTGCTGGAATGACCCCAGTCCTCCTTCATCGAGACGCTGTCGGCGAGCGAGTACATCGTGTCGCAGATCACCAGGTCGGCGTTGCCGAAGAACGCCTCGACATCGGCTTCGCCGTGCATCTTCTCCATCTTGTGCTCGCTGTCGGTGCTGAACACCGCGACCTTTCCGGCGGCATCGGTGAAGCGATAGCCAAAGCTGCTGTGCGAATGATGCTGCTCCATCAGTTCCACCTGCACAGCGCCGATCTGATAGACCTCGCCGGGCTTGAGCGTGCGGAACTCGATCTTGGCGCGCAGCCAGTCGAACGCCACGGGGAAGGAGATTTCCTCCTGCTGGCGCCGCAGCGCCGTCTCGGCATCGTCATGGCCCGAATGGATGATGATATGCGCATTGGGGTCGAATGCTGGCACGAAGAACGGGAAGCCCATGATATGGTCCCAGTGCAGATGCGACATGAAGAAATGATAGACCCGCGCATGCCCCCCCGCACAGCGGCGCATCGCATCGAGCCCGAAGCCGCGCAGACCGCTGCCCATGTCGCAGATGATATAGGGGTCGCCCGCCGCTGCATCGCCCGCCTCGATCTCGACACAGGTGGTAGCGCCGCCAAATGTGCCGCCGGTGGCGAAGTCGAGCTCGTTGCGGGTGAAGGCGCGTGCTTCGTCGAGATCGGCAAAGCTGCGGCCCGATGCCGCGAGCAGCGCGCTGGCCACCTTTTCCTGCACGATCGACGCGGTTGCGGCGACAGGCAGAGACCCGCGCGTTCCCCAGAACCGGACCAGCATCCAAACCCCCCTCAAGTTCACAATTCCGCCGGTGCGGCCCCCCGCTGGCGTTTCGGCCTATAGAGCATCCTCGATCGTATCGGTGACGGCAAACAGCTTGTCGTACCGGCTGATCGCCAGGATTTCGCGCATCACCGTGTTGGGCCGCGCCAGCGCCATTGCGACGCCTGCGGTGTCCGCCTGGCGCTTGGCCAGCGTCAGCGCGCGCAGACCGCGCGACGACATATAGTCCAGGCCGGCAAAATCGACGATCAGCTTGCGACTGGGCGACTCGGCGGCGAGGCTGACGCTGCTCGCCAGATGATCGGTGAAAGCCTGTGCTGTTGCCTCGTCGACCCGGCCATCCGGGCTCGCGACGATGCATCCCTGCCGCTCGGTGCTGGACCACTGCATGTCTTCTGCCTTTCGCATGTCCCACAAAGCGTAGCGACAAATTAACCTCGTGGGAAGTTGCCCTGAACGTAGCCGAAGCGTCGATGCGAAACGGGACAATTTGCCGTCCGGCCTCGCACCGGCTAGTGTCAATCTCGATGGACACTTCCCGACCGACCAACCCGCATATCACGACGGTGGATTTTGCCCCCGCGGCCCCGCGCAGCCTGTGCACCGATTGCGGAATATCGCGCACCAGCGACCCCAAGGCGTGCGGGCGCGCGTGCCAGTTCATCCAGCCCGATTACCCGAAGCTAGAACGCCAAGTGCATGGCCGCGCGCGCGACGCTGCCAAGGGGGACGAACTGTTCTTCGGCCCCTATCGCCGCATGGTGCAGGCAGAGCTGGTGCCGTCTTCGCCCGGCGCGCAATGGACGGGGATCACCACGCGAATCGGCGCGCGGCTGCTCGAAACCGGCGCGGTCGATGCGGTGCTCGCCGTCGGCCCGCATCCGGACGATCGCTGGCGGCCGCTGCCGATGCTGGTCACCCGGGCCGAGGACATGGCAGAGGTGCGCGGCATGCGGATGGGCTATGCGCCGCTGCTCGCTTTGCTCGAGCCGGCGCGCGCGGCGGGGCACCGGCGGATCGCGGTGGTGGGGATTGCGTGCCAGATCCACGCATTGCGCGCGCTCGAGGCGGAATTAGGGTTCGAGCGGATCTACGTCATCGGCACGCCATGTTCGGACAACACCACCACCGAGAATTTCCACACGTTCCTGGGGCTGCTCTCCGACCGGCCAGAGACGGTCAGCTATCTGGAGTTCCGCGCCGATTATCACGTCGAATTGCGCTTCGACGATGGGGCAACCCGTGAAATTCCGTTCCTGCAGCTGCCGATATCGGACCTGCCGGGCGATTTCTTCCCGCTCACCTGCCGCACCTGTGTCGACTATACCAATGTGCTCGCCGACATCACGGTCGGCTATATGGCGGGGCGCGGCAAGCAGTGGCTGCTGGTGCGCAACGAACGCGGCGAGGAGCTGGTGCGCCTGCTGGGCGACGAACTGCGCACCGCCGAACTCACCAGCGCGGGCAAAAGGGCAGGTCCGGTCAAGGGGTTTCTGACCAACACCGAGCTTGCAGCAGGCGGGCTGCCGCTGCGGCGGATGCCAAAGATGCTGCGCAAGGTCTTCGGCTGGCTGATGCCACGGGTAGGCCCGCGCGGCACCGAGTTTGCCCGCGCCAGGCTCGAGATGAAAGCGGTCGAGACCGTGCTCCACCTGCGCCGCGCGGCTCGGCCCAAGATGAAGACGATGATTCCCGATCACGTCTGGGCGCTGGTCAAGCCTTATGGGATCGAGCCCGAACCCGGGGAACGGCGCGAGCCAAGTGACACCTGACGCTATAGAATGATCGTCACCCCCGCGAACGCGGGGGGCCCGCTTCTTCGCCACCGTCGCGCCCAAGCAGGATTCGTTCGCGGGAATGACGGGGTTGGGCGGCGCTGTGATCAGTCGCGGCGAACCGCGATCCAGACGGTGTGGCGTGCGCCGCGGCCTGACTTGGTCGCGCGAACGGTTTCTTCTGACGCATCGAAGCCCGCCTTGCGCAGCCTCGAAGTAAACTGCGGGTCGGGGCCGCTCGACCACACCGCGAGCACCCCGCCGGGGCGAAGCGCAGCGCGCGCCTCGGCCAGGCCCGCCAGCGTATAGAGCGCGTCGTTGCCTTCGCGCGACAGGCCGTCGGGGCCGTTGTCGACATCGAGCAGGATCGCGTCATATTGCGCAGGGCCCTTGCGGATCAGCGCGCCGACATCGGTCACGCAGACCTGAACCTGCGCGCTGTCCAGCGTGCCCTGGTGCAGGTGCGCCATCGGGCCGCGGGCCCAGTCGACGATCTCGGGGACCAACTCCGCCACGCTGATCGCCGCCTGCGGGCCGAACGCGGCCAGCGCCGCGCGCAGGGTGAAGCCCATTCCCAGCCCGCCGATCAGCACACGCGGCTTTGCGACATCCGCCAGCCGGGCGTGTGCCAGCGTCGCGAGCGCCTCTTCGGAGCCGCTCAACCGGCTGTTCATCAGCTCGTTGGCGCCGAGCATGATCGAGAATTCGGCGCCCCGGCGGATCAGCCGCAAGGGATCGCCGCCGCCGGGGACGTCAGCGGTGGCGAGGAGTTCGCGCGGGACCATCGGTAGAGCCTGAGGTTATTTGCGCTTCTTGCGCGCGGCATAACGTGCGTCGCGCTTGAGCTTCTTTTCCGCCTCGGTCTCGACTTCCTGCAGCGCCGCGTTTTCGGCCTCGGCTTCGGCAGCGGCGATCCTGGCTTCGGCATCGAGCTTGGCCTGCTCGCGCTCGGCGAGCTTTTCGGCGCGCTTGGCGGCTTGCGCGGCTTCCTTGGCGGCCTGCGCGGCGAGGCGCTGCGCAACCACTTCAGGATCGGGCGCAGGCTTGGCTTTCAGCTTGTCGAGCGCAGCCTGACGCGCTTTTTGCGCGAGTGCCTGACGTTCCTGAAAGCCCGGATCCTTGTAGCCTGCCATGATATCTCAATTCTTCATTCTGGTTCGGGAAGGTGCCGTGCACGAACGACCCGATATGCCGCGCAGACCATCTGCGCGGATCGTTGATCGCTCGGCCTTAGTGCAGCCACCTGCAGAACGCAAAGAATCAAGCAGCTTGCCGATCAGTTGCGGCTGCCCAGCGCGCCGAAAGAATAGCGATGTGGCAATAACCCATCGCGCCTTGGAACCACTTCGTCGCTCTCCCGTAATCCACCCCAAGATGCCCGATCGCTGGCATCGTTTGACACACGGGAGATTGAAATGGGTTTGATTCTGGCATTGATCATGGGCGGCATCATGGGCTGGCTCGCAAGCAAGGTTATGAACCGCGACGCGCAGATGGGCATTTTCTGGAATGTCGTCGTCGGCTGTGTGGGTTCGGTGCTGGGTCACTTCCTGCTTGCAGGTCTGCTGGGCGGTCGCGGCCTGCGCAATGGCGCGTTCGACCCGCTGACGCTGCTCACCGCGTTCATCGGCGCAGTCATTCTGCTGGCGATCGTGAACCTGGTCCAGCGCGGTCGCGCTCGGTAACAGCATTCCGGCTCGACAATTACTGTCGAGAACTGACGTGAGGACAGGGAGCAGAGGGCGGACAGGCCTTCTGCTCCCTTTCTGTTGTGTCCGCTGTGCCACAACAATTGCCATGGTCGCTGTCACGTCATAAGGAGCAGCCCGCGTGCGCCGCATTATGGCTTGCACGCGGTGACTTAATTGGATAACACACTGCTATGCAACCTGGGCGGCCGTCGAAGCGGCAGTTCGGGATCAACGCCACCGGCCAAGGTCAGTCCGGTCCTCGCAGATGCGGGGACGCGCTGTCTGCATCCGGCCGGGAGGCGAGGTTTGGACGGATCTGGCAATGAATTACGAGAGCAGCTTTGGCGGGGATGCCATCACCGCGCGCAGCGAAGATATTTACGGATCCGACGTGGATCTGGAAGCGAAGAAGAAGCGCCGCAATACCATCATCGGTGTGGTCATCGCCATCGCGCTGCTGATTGCTGCAGGCGTCTATTTCTTTGGCGGCGACAAGGATGCAGCGGCCGGTGAAGGCGCGCAGGCAGGTGCTGGCGGCACCGACTCGCAGGCGCCCGCCGTCACCGTGATTGTTCCCGGCTCCGGCTCGGTCGAGCGCGTGATCAACGCGACCGGCACGCTCGCCGCGCGCCGCGAAATGCCGATTGGCATCGCGGGCGAGGGCGGCCAGGTCATCCGTGTGCTGGTCCAGCCCGGCGACTGGGTGAAGACCGGCCAGGTCCTGGCGATCATCGACCAGGACGTCCAGACCCAGCAGGCACGCTCGCTCGCCGCTCAAATCCAGGTCAACCAGGCCGATGCGGTGCTGGCGCAGAACGAACTCGACCGCGCGCTGCAGCTGGTCGATCGCGGGTTCATTTCCAAGGCGGATGTCGACCGCCGCCGCGCGACCCGTGATGCGGCCAACGCGCGCGTCGAGATCGCCCGTGCGCAGCTGCGCGAGGCGCAGGCGCGCAACGGCCGTCTCAACATCCGTGCCCCCGAATCGGGCCTGGTGCTCGAGCGCAATGTCGAGCCCGGCCAGGTGGTCGGCGCAGGCACGGGCGTCCTTTTCCGCATGGCCGCACGCGGCGAGATGGAACTTCGCGCGCAGATGAGCGAAGCCGATCTGGCCAATCTGAGCGTTGGCGTCCGCGCCGAGGTGCGCCCGGTGGGTGCCGGCCGTACCTTTACCGGCCAGGTCTGGCAGCTCGCACCCGTCATCAACGAAACCTCGCGCCAGGGAATCGCGCGGATCGCGCTTGGCTATGACAAGGCGCTTCGCCCTGGCGGTTTTGCCAGCGCAGCGGTGATCAGCGGATCGTCGCAATCGCCGGTGCTGCCCGAATCAGCGGTGCTCAGCGACGACAAGGGCAGCTATGTCTATGTCGTGGGCAAGGACAACAAGGTCGAGCGGCGCAACGTGACCACCGGAACGGTGACCCCGCGCGGCATCGCCATCGCTTCGGGAATTACCGGCAAGGAGCGCGTCGTGCTCTACGCTGGCGGGTTCCTGAACCCCGGCGAGACGGTGCGGCCGCAGATGCAGGGCGCCAAGGCCGGTTGATCGGCAGGGCCGGAGGCGTTTGCACCCCGTGCCATTGACGGTCGTCGAACCGCGACAGGCGTTGGTCGAGCAGGCTCTGCAGTTGATCGGTCTGGGGACGGCATTGCTTGCATGGCCCGTGCATCTGGCCGTATTGACACGACGTAACTGAAAGCAGGCCGGATTTCCGGCGGGTTGAGGATTAAGCGATGAACTTCCGGAACATATCGGCCTGGTCGATCCGCAACCCCATCATCCCGCTCGTCTTTTTCACGGGCCTGCTGTTCGCGGGCATCCTCAGCTTCATGCGGATGGATGTCGTCAACCAGCCGGACATCGATTTCCCTGCAGTCCAGATCAGCATCTCGCAGCCCGGTGCTGCGCCCACCGAGATCGAGAACCAGATCACCCAGCGCATCGAAGCTGCGGTGCGCTCGATCAACGGCGTCAAGAACATCAGCTCAACCGCGAGCGAAGGCAGCTCGAGCACCTTTGTCGAGTTCGAGATCGGCACCGACACCATCGAGGCGGTGAACGAGGTCAAGAATTCGGTCGACCAGATTCGCGGCAGCCTGCCCGAAGGCATTCTCGAGCCTTCGGTGACCAAGGTGGATGCCACCGGCGAGCCGATCGCCTATTTCGCGGTCGAAGCCGATGACATGACCATCGAGCAGCTCAGCTGGTTCGTCGATGACACCGTGACCAAGCGGCTGCTGGCGATCGACGGCATGGCTGAGGTCGACCGTTTTGGCGGGGTCGACCGCGAAATCCGGGTGGTGCTCGATCCCGCGCGGATGCAGGCCCTGGGCGTGACCGCGAGCGTCGTCAACAATGCGTTGCGTCAGATCAACGTCGATGCCGCAGGCGGTCGCGCCGATGTCGGCGGCACCAAGCAGTCGCTGCGCGTGCTGGGCAATGCCGACACAGCGTTCGAGCTGTCGCAGATGCAGGTGCCGCTGGGCGGCGGCCGCACGATCAAGCTGACCGATGTCGCCACCGTAACCGACGGCTTTGGCGAGCCGACCTCGATCAGCAAGGTACGCAACAAGGAGGTCGTCAACTTCGCGATGACCCGGTCCAAGGGCGCTTCCGATGTCACCGTCTATGACGAGGCGGTCAAGGCGATGGACGAACTCAAGGCGCAGAACCCCGGGGTGCGGTTCATCCGGCTGGGCTCGAGCGTCGATTACACCAAGGGCCAATATGAAAGTTCTATCGCATCGATGATCGAGGGCGCGGTGCTCGCGGTGGTCGTGGTGTTCTTCTTCCTGCGCGACTGGCGCGCGACGATCATCTCGGCGATCGCGATTCCGTTGTCGGCGATCCCGACCTTCTGGTTCATGGATCTGCTGGGCTTCAACCTCAACTTCCTCTCGCTGCTCGCGCTGGGGCTGGTGGCGGGCGTGCTGGTCGATGACGCGATCGTGGAGATCGAGAATATCGTCCGGCATATGCGCATGGGCAAATCGGCCTATCAGGCGTCGATCGATGCTGCCGACGAGATCGGCCTGGCAGTGGTCGCGACCTCGTTCTGCATCGTCGCGGTGTTCCTGCCGGTGGGTCTGATGCCCGGCATTTCGGGCCAGTTCTTCAAGAACTTCGGCATCACCGTCGTCGTCTCGGTGCTGATGAGCCTTGCCGTTGCGCGCATGATCACGCCGATGGTGGCGGCTTATTTCCTAGAGGCCAAGGGCCACGCCGCGCATGGCGAAGGCAAGCTGATGGACCGCTATATGCGGCTGCTCGACTGGTCGCTCGATAAGAGCCGCGCGCAGGCCTTTCGCGGCGAAAAGCCCAGCTTCGGCCGCAAGCTCGTCTCGATGTTCCTGGACCACCGGATGTGGATGATGGGGGTTGGCCTGCTGGCATTCCTCATCACCATCGTGCTGTTCGCCAGCACCCCGGCGCAGTTCCAGCCGACGACCGACGAGGACAACAGCCGCATCCAGATCGAGATGGTGCCGGGCACCACGCTCGAGCAGACCGAGGTCGTCGCCGACAAGGTGGCCGCGATCATGTACCAGCAGCCCGAGGTGGAACTCGCGCTGATCCGCATCCGCGAAGGCAATGGCACGATTTTCGTGACGCTGAAGAAGGAGCGCGAGAAGACCTCGATCGAGTTCGAGCGCAATCTCGCCAAGACGCTGCAAAGCATCCCCGATGCTCGGGTGACCTTCGCCTCGCAATCGGGCGGCGGCGGCACCAACCGCGACATTTCGGTCATGCTGACCGGCTCCAATCCCGATCAGCTTTACGCCACGGCTGGCACGCTGGTCGAGCAGATGAAGGGGCTCAAGCAGGTCACCGGCCCGCGCGTCAACGCAGACATGCGCCGTCCGGAAATCATCATCAAGCCGCGCGCCGACCTGGCTGCCCAGCTGGGCATCACCACCGCAGCGCTCAGCCAGGCGATCCGTATCGCGACCCTGGGCGAGATCGAGCAGAATGCGGCGAAATTCTCGCTGTCTGATCGCCAGATTCAGATTCGCGTCGTGCTGCCCAAGGAATCGCGAAACGATTTCAACACCATCCAGAACCTGCCGGTGCAGACCGCAGCGGGCGGATCGGTGCCGCTCAGCCGTGTGGCGGACATCTCGTTCGGCTCCGGCCCGACCACCATCCAGCGCTACAACCAGGAACGCCGCGTGTTCATCGGGGTGGATCTGGCGCCGGGCGTGGTCACCGGTGAGGCGATGACCGCCATCAACAACCTGCCGATCATGAAGAACCTGCCGACGGGCGTGGGCAACAAGCCCTTTGGCGAACAGGAATGGCAGGCAGAGCTTGCGATCAACTTCGTGATTGCGCTGGTCTCGGGTGTGCTGCTGGTGTTCGCGGTGCTGGTGCTGCTCTACAAGCGGCTGATGTCGCCCTTGGTCAATATGGGCTCGCTGGCGCTCGCGCCTCTGGGCGGTATCTTCCTGATCTGGGTGCTTGGCCAACCGCTTTCGATGCCGGTGTTGATCGGGGTGCTGATGCTGCTGGGGATCGTGTCCAAGAACTCGATCCTGCTTATCGACTTTGCCATCGAGGAAATGCAGCGCGGGGTGCCCAAGCTCGAGGCGATCCTCGAGGCCGGGCACAAGCGTGCGCAGCCGATCGTGATGACCACGGTCGCGATGACCGCAGGGATGGTGCCCACCGCCTTGTCGCTTTCGGGCGACGGGGCCTGGCGCGCGCCGATGGGCATTGTGGTGATCGGCGGGCTGATCGTCTCTACGCTGCTGACCCTGATCATCGTGCCTGCGGGCTTCAGCCTGGCCGATGGCGTCGAAAAGCGCGTCGGACCGTGGCTGCGCACCAAGTTCCTCACCTATAAGCCCGGAGACAATGCCGATGACGAGGCGCTGATGGCGGGTGGTCGCCCGCACGGGATCCAGCCTGCGGAGTGAGCGGCGGGCGTCGGTCATGACAGCCAGCGTCTTGCCAAGAAGCGCTGACCCGGCATGGCGCATCCGCGCCATCGCCACCGGTATGCTCGTGGTGATGGCAGGCGTGTTCCTCGCCACCCACTGGGCCGAAGGGCATGTCGATGCGCGCTGGGGCTATGTCCGTGCCTTTGCCGAGGCGGCGATGGTCGGCGGGCTGGCCGACTGGTTTGCGGTCACCGCGCTGTTCCGCCATCCGCTCGGCCTGCCAATCCCGCACACCGCGATCATCCCGCGCAACAAGGACCGCATCGGCGACACTATGGCGCAGTTTCTGCGCAGCAATTTCCTGACGCCTCTGGTGGTCGCGCGGCGGATGCGCAGCATGAATGTTGCGGGCGCTGCCGGGCGGTTCCTCGTCCAACCCACCGGCGGCGAGGGACGGCTGCGGCTGGGCGCATCGAACATGATCGCCGACGTGCTCGAATCCCTCGATCAGGACCGGCTCGGCGGCAACGCCAAGGAGGCGCTGAGGGTCCAGCTCGACAAGCTCGATGTCGCGCCGCTGCTCGGCCAGATCCTGAGCGCGGCGATCGCCGACAACCGCCACCTGCCGCTGATGGACGGCATCATCAAATGGACCCAGCGCACGCTGTTCGCCAATGAAGAGCTGCTGCGCGACATGGTGCGCAGCCGTGCCAATTCGATCATGCGCTGGACCGGGCTCGACGAGCGGCTCGCCACCGGCATCGTCGACGGCCTTCACAATCTGCTGTTCGACATGGCCGAGGACACCAATCACCCGCTGCGCCACAAGGTCGAAGAGGGGTTGGAGACGATGGCGTACCGGCTGCTCAACGATCCCGAAATGCAGGGCAAGGTCGCCGACATCAAGACCGAGATGCTGGCCAACCCGGCGATGGCGCGCTGGCTCGACGGGCTTTGGGAGCGCAGCCGCACCGCGCTGATCCGCGCCGCGCGCAACCCCGACCACGCGCTCTCGGGCCAGTTCGGCGACGGCCTGCGCCAGATCGGCGAGGCGCTGCAGACCGATGCGCGGATGCAGATGCAGATCAACCGCTTCGCCCGGCGCACCTTGGTGGGCATTTCCAACCGCTATGGCGACCAGATCGTCCGGCTGGTGTCCGAAACCGTGCACCGCTGGGATGCGCGCACGATCACCGACCGGGTCGAGACTGCTGTGGGCAAGGACCTCCAGTTCATCCGCATCAACGGCACTCTGGTCGGCGGGCTGGTGGGGCTGACGATCCACGCTGCGATGGTGTGGTTGGGTTAGCGTAGAACAAGGTCCGCTTGTATTGTCCGTCACCCTGAACTTGTTTCAGGGCCCATTTCTCCCCACGCGGCTTCGGTTGTTGGGGCACGATGGGTCCTGAAACAAGTTCAGGATGACGGTTGAAGAGCGGCTGCGCTCTTTAGTAGGGCCGGAGAAGATTTTCAGCCCTTCAGCGCATCCCCCATCGCCCTGACCGCATCGACCTTGGCAAACAGCGGCCCCCAGTCGTCGCGCTCGGCGATGGCGGCCCAAATGCTCTCGACCTCGTCGATGAGCATCGATTGCGGCGCCGCACCCTGCCAATAGGCGTGGGTCCGAGCCCGCACCGGCGCATAACCCGCCTTGATCGCACCGAATGCCGCCCACAGTGCCTCGCCCTCGGTACCGACCAGTTCCGCCGGGCATTCGGGCGTCGCATCGCCCATCCACGCGAAGAAGAACGCGTCGATGCTGACGCCGCCCTGCATCATCACTGCCTCGGCGGCGGCGACCAGATGGCGGTCGGCCTCGACCCCCTGGCTCGCGACCCCCAGCCGCCAGCAAAAGCGCCGCACCAGCGCCTGCTGGTAGAGCGGCCCGAAGCGTTCGAGCGCGGCGATCAGCGGCGGGGCCTCGCTGATCAGCCGCAGCGCAACCGCGAGCTGGCCGAGGTTCCAGTGGATCGCCTCGGGCTGGCGGGCAAAGGCATACAGCCCCGAATGGTCGAAATAGGCCGCGGTGAACCCCGGCTGCCAGGTCGGCGCGAACCGCCAGGGGCCGTAATCGAAGCTTTCGCCGGTGATATTCATATTGTCGGTGTTGAGCACGCCGTGGACAAAGCCTGCGACCATATAGCTCGCCGCCAGATCGGCCATCCGCTCGACCGCAAGGGTCAGCAGCAGCGCCGCGTCATTGTCGCCGGTGCGGCCATCGTAGAGCGTATCGAGCGCATAGCGCACGACGCGCCGCATCTTGTCGGCATCGTCCTCGTACGCGATCCGCTGGAAGGTGCCGAAGCGGATATGGCTGTGGCTCAACCGCACCAGCACCGCTGAGCGGGTGGGCGAGGGCTCGTCGCCGCGCCACAGCTCCTCGCCGGTCTCGATCACCGAGAAGGTCTTGGAGGTGTGTACCCCCAAAGCCTCGAGCATCTCGGTCGCCAGGATCTCGCGCACCGCGCCTTTGAGCGTCAGCCGCCCGTCGCCATCGCGGCTGAACGGGGTCTGCCCCGTTCCCTTGGTCCCCAGGTCGAGCAACCGCCCGGCATCATCGCGGACCTGCGCGAACAGGAACCCGCGTCCGTCGCCGATCTGCGGGTTATAATTGCGGAACTGGTGGCCGTGATAGGCGAGCGCCAGCGGCTGTGGCAGGTTGCCGGGCAGGGGATCGAACCGCCCGAAGTGCCGCGCCCAGGCCGCATCGTCGAGCCCGTCCAGCCCCACCGTCGCGGCATGCCGGTCGTTGCGGAAGCGCAGCAGCGTCTGCGGGAAATCCGCCGCCTTGACCGGATGGGCGATGGCATCGGCTATGGAAAGGATCGCCGGATCGGCGCGGGTGGAAGCGGCTTGCGGTTCTGATGTCATCCAGCGATAGTGGGGTTCAAACGGAGCCCGCGCAACCATGACCAAGCCCGATATACCCTATAGCGACGGTTTCTGGTGGTCGAACGACGGCCTGCGCCTCCATTTTCGCGATTATCCCGCACGACCGGAAAACGCGCACCGCCCGCCGGTGATCTGCATCCCCGGGCTCACCCGCAATGCGCGCGATTTCGAGCAGGTCGCCACGCGACTGGCGGGCGACTGGCGGGTGATCTGCGTCGATCTGCGCGGGCGCGGCGACAGCGCTTATGCCAAGGACCCGATGAGCTATGTGCCGCTGACCTATGTGCAGGACATGGAGGCGCTGCTGCAGGAGCAGAAGATCGAGCGCTTCGTTGCGATCGGCACCTCGCTGGGCGGCCTCATCACCATGCTGCTCGCCTCGACCCGTCCGGGGCGCGTGGTGGGCGCGCTGCTCAATGATGTCGGCCCGCAGATCGAGCCGGCAGGGCTTGCGCGGATCCGCGATTATGTCGGCCAGGGACGTTCGTTCCCCACCTGGATGCACGCGGCGCGTGCGCTGTCCGAAGTGCAGGGCGCGGTGTTTCCGGGCAACAGCGTCAGCGACTGGCTGGATATGGCCAAGAAGGCGATGAAGGTCGGGCCGGGCGGGCGCATCGTCTATGATTACGACATGAAGATCGCCGAGCCCTTTGCGGTGCCTGGCGGCGAGGCGGGGGTCGATCTGTGGCCGACGCTGGCGGGGCTGGCCCCGGTGCCGGTGCTGATCGTGCGCGGCGCGATGTCCGATCTGTTCAGCGTGGATACCGCGCAGCGGATGCTGGGCGTGCTGCCGCAGGGGCGTCTGCTCACGGTCGCGAACAAGGGCCATGCGCCCTCGCTCGAGGAGCCCGAGGTCGCAGCGGCGATCGCCACCTTGCTCGGCGAGGTCGATGCCATGGCGCTTGCGACCCCGGCCTGAGCGGCTATAGCCCCGCGCTTATGAAGCCTCCCATCAAACCCGCGTTCAACCCGGCGCGCATCCTGCACCTGCACAGCACGTTCGATCTGGGCGGCAAGGAGGCGCGCGCGGTTCGGCTGATGAATTATTTCGGCGGCGCGGCGCACCACACCATCCTGACCGCGGTGCCTGGGGCGCTGGGCGCGCGCGCCGCGATCGCGCCGGGCATCCGCGCCGATTTCCCGACCGACGCGCCCTCGCTGGCGGGCAAGCCCAGCATCGCGCGCTACCGGGTGTTCGTCGAGTATTTCAAGCAGTTCGACCTGATCTGCAGCTACAACTGGGGCGCGATGGATGGCGTGATGGCGCGCACCATCTTTGCCGGCACCACGCCGCTGCCGCCGGTGATCCATCACGAGGATGGGTTCAACGAGGACGAGGCGGTGCGGCTCAAGCGCAAGCGCAACTGGTTCCGCATGGTGGCCCTCGCGCGCACCGAGGCTTTGGTGGTGCCCTCCTACACGCTCGAACGCATCGCGCTCGATGTGTGGAAGCAGCCCGACAGCCGGGTGCGGCGCATCCCCAACGGCATCGATATCGCAGCCTATGCCAGGCGGCCGCAGCGCGGCGCGCTGCCCGGCTTCCAGCGCCGTGATGGCGAGATCGTCATCGGCACGCTTGCAGGCTTACGCGCGGTCAAGAACCTGCCGCGGCTGGTGCGCGCGGTCGCCGCGCTCGATGTGCCGGTGCGGCTGGTGATCGTGGGCGAGGGGCCCGAGCGCGCGGCGATCGAGGCCGAGGCCGCGCGCGTCGGGCTCACTGACCGGCTGCTGATGCCGGGCTTCCTCAAGAACCCCGCGCGCTATATCGGGCTGTTCGATATCTTCGCTCTGTCCTCGGACAGCGAGCAGCAGCCGATCTCGGTGATGGAGGCGATGGCGGCGGGCCTGCCGGTGGCCGCGCCGATGGTGGGCGATGTCGCGCACATGGTCGCGCCCGACAACGCGATCCTGCTGGGCGAGCCCGGCAGCGAAGCGGGGCTGATCGACAATCTGCAACGCCTTGCCAGCGACCCCGCGCTGCGCGCTGCGCTGGGCGCCGCCAACCGGGCGAAGGCCGAGGCCGAGTTCGACGAGCGCAAGATGATCGAACGCTACGCCTCGCTCTACGGCCGCGCGATGGGGCGGCCCGAGTTCGGGCGGTGAGGGGGCGCTCCCGCACCCACCCCCGCTCAGCCTGAGCCAAAGCCCCGCGCCCCTACATCCGCTCAGCCTGAGCCTGTCGAAGGCCCCGCACCCACGCCAGCCTAACATCCCCGTCACCCCCGCGAAGGCGGGGCCCCCGCTTCTGCTCGAACGTCGGCGCAACAGCGGGATTCCCGCCTTCGCGGGAATGACGGAAGAGGGGAGGAGGACATGAGGGCAAGGGCCAAACCCTTGTTGGATTTGCGCGCGCACCCCTCCCGTTCCTGAAAACACACGCAAGCGCGCGCAGGGCGGCGGGCCGGGAACGGTCCGGTCGAAACCGGATGCGTGCGGCGGACTGGCGGGTGATCTGGTGCTAAGCCTCATCCCGCCAAGGGCTGATGGTCCTTCCATCTTGCGCTTTCGGTGGCTCCCGGCCGAGACCGGTGTGCGGCGAGGAAGGAAATCCAAAGCTGCCGCACAGCTGACCGTCTGCCGCCTGGGTTCGGCTTGTCCAATGGGGTTCCGGCTCTCGCGAAAAGCCCACCCACCAGCCCCAACCCGCCGCCCCCGGATGATCCCCGGAAAGCACATGCCTTGAGTCCGCACCGGGCAGATTTGGTACGGAAGCGGGAAGTGTTTAACCTATTTGGTTGAATCTGTCAATCGGTACTAGATCGGACGACCGGCATCAACCCAATGGCGCATGGCCGAGATCAACTGAATGGTCGGATAATCGCGAATATCGTCCTCTGATGCTCCTTGCGCAAGTTCGCGTTCCCAATGCCATTCCTGGAAGGCGGCATAATCGCCCTGTATCTTGGACGCGCCGATATTGACGGCCCCGGCATGGTGGACAAGCCAATTGCGGACGATCCTGATGACTACAGCGAACTCGCCGCCATGGGCCTGGATGTCCCAGCCTGCTATGTCGGACAGACCCTTC
This sequence comes from Blastomonas sp. RAC04, assembly GCF_001713435.1. Lineage (NCBI taxonomy): Bacteria > Pseudomonadati > Pseudomonadota > Alphaproteobacteria > Sphingomonadales > Blastomonadaceae > Blastomonas > Blastomonas sp. RAC04. The sequence goes on along the minus strand of NZ_CP016460.1, from coordinate 1,883,686 downwards.
TGGTAGTCGTAGCGATCGTGCTCAAGGATCAGGATCGACTTGTCCGTCAGCGGGGCGGGGCCAAAGCGTGCGCAGCCATGGTCCAGGCCGAGTTCGAACGGCATGTTCAGCCGGGCATATTCATCGGCAGCGGTGGATTTGCAGCGGCTAAGGTCATGGATACCATAGCGCGAGCCCCGTATCAGCTCGACGATCCGGTCCAGCCGGTTGGCGGCGTTGTTAGCGTTTTCGGGCGCGATACGCGGATAGAAATCCAGATCGGTAATGCAGAACGCAATGGCCTCCAGCAGCGGCGCAAAATCATCGTCGAACGGGCAGTTGACGAACACCGATCTTTCAAACGGCGGGGCGGCGATCATCCCTTGGGTGGATGAGGATCGTTGCCGTACGAATTGCGCTCCCGAATGCGCCCGTCGCGCCCGTGGATATAAAGTTCTGTGCGCTGGTTGCGGGCAAGCGTGGTCGCAGCAGCAATGGCTTCCTGTTGGGTCGCATGGTTGCTGCTGGCACGGGACGACCCGGCCTTCCTGACACTCCACCCCCGCTCAGAGGGCACCACATGCTGACCTTGCTTTGACATGGCAGACTCCACTGTTCCATCAACATAGTGTTGCGATTCATTGTTGGGAAGGCTCACGTGTAGGGGATTCGTCCAAACTGGATCTATTGGGATATGCTTTCGGAGGCGCGCATTTTGCAATGACATGCATGAAGAAAATGATGACAATTAGGGAAAGCCAGGAAAACTATCTGTCAGACTCACGCTTGCCCTGTTAGAGCACTTCTGTATTCTTACACGTAGGGAGTTGAATATGGGGCAGCTACCAGATTTCTTGCAATCCGGGGAAGCAGCACGGCTTTTTCCGGTTCTTGCGGATACGTCAAAAGAAGGCCGAACCCTTTCAATTTTTTTGGCTTGTCTTGAAAACGTTAATGAGTTTGGACGTTCGATGCTAGGAAGCGTGGGACTCAAGCTTGGTTCGCGGGCCCGCATCGATACCTTCACTGAGGTTGTTTTCAAGAAAGGTGTTTCAGATTCAAAGCACCGTCCTGACGGACTGATCAAGGTTAGCACCGGCAAATCGACCTGGACTGCTCTCGTAGAAGCTAAAGTTGGCACCGCAGAGCTAACCAACAATCAAATTGAAGCATATTTGGGTATAGCTAAATCTAACGCAATTGATGCAGTTATCACGGTTTCAAATCAGTTTACAGCTTTGCCAACTCACCACCCACTAAGTGTCAGCTCACTCCTAACACGCAAAGTTTCCTTATTTCATTGGTCATGGGGATATGTGATCACTCAGGCGCAGCTACTTCGTGAGCTTGGTGAAGTAGATGATCGTGAGCAACTCATTCTCCTGTCTGAGCTGCAGAGATTTTTGCTTCACCCCAGTTCAGGAGTCAAAGAGTTCGACCAGATGCCGGCAGCATGGTCTGATCTATGTGCAAACATTGCTGCGGGAGGTACGGCTAGCGCTAAAAATCCGATCTGTCACGACGTGGTTGGGTCATGGCATCAGGCACTTGATCGTCTCACAGGTGTTTTGAGCCGGCAGATCGGCAATCATGTCAAATTAGTTATGAGCAAATCTGATGCTATCGACCCTACGCAGCGTCAAAAAACAGCGCTCGCCGAGCTTGTCTCTGGGAATTGTGTTCAAAGCGAGGTGCTGATCCCAGACGCAGCAGCCCCAGTTCAAATTTGTGCGGATTTTGGCAAGCGTGCCCTTAGCTTTCACATGCGTCTGAAGGCTCCCGCAGACCGGAAGTCTACAAAGGCTCGCCTGTCCTGGCTGACACGGCAACTGTCTGACACAGACAATAACGACCTTCATGTCCGTCTGTTCTGGCCGGGCCGTTCGCCCACAACTCAGTATCCTTTGAAAGCTCTGCTGGCTGATCCCGACATTGCAATTTTGGATCGGCCTGGGATGGTGGTGCATAGCTTTGAGATTTTGCTGGTTCGCGATCTCGGGGCAAAATTTGCTCAAAGGAAGATTATCGTTACCGAATTGCTGAACTCGGCAAGCGCGTTTTATGATCTGGTAGGAGCCAAAGTTTCTGCCTGGCAACCGAAACCGCCGAAAATTTCGGAAGGTAAACGTGAACCTGCCTCGGTCAGCACAGAAGCGATGCGGGACCAGGTGGAGCGGGAGGCGCTTGATCGATCAGGCTAGCCCCCCTCAAATCAACTCATCCTCATCCAGCAACCTATCGTTCAACAGCGCCTCGGTGATCTGATCCACCCGCTCCTCGACATCGCCGAAGCGCATGACCTCGGCGATGTGCACGAGCGCATCCCCTTGGTTGACCACGGGCAGCACCGCGTGGCCGATGATGATGCCGTCGATGGGGGCGCGGAATTCCTGGGCGTCGTCGCCGAAGATGCCAGCGACGCGGCCGATGACTTCGCCCTTCTTCACCGCGTCGCCCGATTTCTGCTGGAGCATGCACAGGCCCCCGCGCGGGGCGCGGACCCAGATGGCGCGGCGGGAGCGGGCGGGGATGGTGACCTGCGTGGCTTCGGGGTGCGGCTGGATCATCTTGAGGTGCGCCATCACGTTGAGTACGCCGTTGACCCCGCAGCGCACTGACAACTCGTCGAAGCGCAAAGCCTCGCCGGCCTCCATCAGCAGCATGTCGACGCCTTCGCCGCGCGCGATGTCGCGCAAGGATCCGGGGCGCAAGGGGCTCTCGATCACCGCATGCGCGCCGAACAGCATTGCGAGCTCGCGCAAATTCTCGTTGTCGGGCGCGATGCGGATCTGCGGCAGGTTGTAGCGGTGGACCGCGGCCGAGTGGATGTCGATGCCAAGCGTACAGTGGCAGATCACCTCCTTGAGGAACTTGGCGGCGAGCTGGGCCGCGAGCGATCCCCTGGCGCTGCCGGGGAAGGAGCGGTTGAGATCGCGCCGGTCGGGCAGATAGCGGCTGTGCGCCTGGAAACCGAAGATGTTGACCACCGGCAGGAACAGCACCGTGCCCGCCATGCTGGCGGCATCGAGCTTGGCCAGCAGCCGCTGGATCACTGCGGTGCCGATGATCTCGTCGCCATGGATCGCGGCGGAGACGAAGATGCACGGGCCGGGGCGCGCGCCGTGGAGCACGCGGACATACAGGCTGGCGGGAAGCCCGGTTGCGGTGTTGCTGACGGGGATGGCGATGGTCGCGCTGGCACCGGCATCGATCACCGTGCCCGCAATGGTGAAAGGCTGCGCGCTGGCTCCGGTGTCGGGGGCTGCGGGCAGGGCGCCATCGGCGGTGTTCAGGCTGTCGGTCATCGGGCCCCCCGGCTGGCCCGTTGTCCTGCGTCTGGCTTGCGCGCCGGGCCGGGTGAGAGTATGACGCGATGCTGTCGGCAGGCGCAATACCATTCGTCGCGCAGACCCATGCTTTTGTCTTGTCCCGCGCTTGACAGCCCGGGCGACTCCGCTTATGCGCGGCACTCATTTTCATTAAGCGGCTTAAAAACAGGCAGCGCATCTTAAAATGCGTGTGGCCTGTGTTTTGCGCTTTATGGTCGTGAAGCGTTGAGATGGGGTGCGGCTGACGCACCCTGTGGAGCAGGAGAAGTATTAAGTGGCACGTATCGCCGGGGTCAACATCCCTACCAACAAGCGCGTTATCATTGCGCTGACCTACATTCATGGAATCGGGCGCACCAAGGCGCTGGAAATCGCCGACAAGCTGGGTATCGATCACGCCCGTCGCGTTCAGGACCTGAGCGACGCCGAAGTGCTGCAGATCCGCGAAACCATCGATGCCGATCACACCGTGGAAGGTGACCTTCGTCGCCAGACCGCGATGAACATCAAGCGTCTGATGGATCTGGCCTGCTATCGCGGCCTGCGTCATCGCAAGGGCCTTCCGGTCCGCGGCCAGCGCACGCACACCAATGCGCGCACCCGCAAGGGCAAGGCCAAGCCGATCGCCGGCAAGAAGAAATAAGGACGCCGGGGCGCTTCATGCGTCCCGCCCTTGTTTTTCTTTCCCCAGCTTTATGGCCTGATATCAGGCCTTTATTCCAGGATAACGAACTATGGCACGCGAACCGCAAAGGCTCAAAAAGCGCGAGCGCAAGAATATCTCGTCTGGTGTTGCTCACGTCAACGCCAGCTTCAACAACACCATGATCACCATCACCGATGCTCAGGGCAACACGATCAGCTGGTCGTCTGCCGGCATGATGGGCTTCAAGGGCAGCCGCAAGTCGACCCCGTACGCTGCGCAGGTCTGTGCAGAAGACGCGGGCAAGAAGGCCGCCGAACATGGCGTCCGCACGCTGGAAGTCGAAGTCAAGGGCCCGGGTTCGGGTCGTGAATCTGCGCTTCGGGCCTTGCAGGCCGTGGGCTTCACCATCACATCTATCCGCGATGTGACGCCGATCCCCCATAACGGGGTTCGTCCGTCCAAGCGGCGCCGCGTCTGACACCCAGGCTGTCTATGGGGGTGGCGGACGCGCCATCCTTTGCAATTTCCGGCCGGGGTTCCCAAGCGCGTTACCAGCGTCGCCCTCGCCCAACACTCAGGGGAAGTCCATGACTGTCAACATCAAGAACTGGCAGGAACTGAAGAAGCCGAACGGTCTTGAAATCAAGACCGGCGGTGATCCCAAGCGCAAGGCTACCTTTGTCGCAGAGCCGCTGGAGCGGGGCTTTGGCCTGACGCTCGGCAACGCGCTGCGTCGCGTGCTGCTGTCGTCGCTCCAGGGCGCGGCCATCACCTCGATCAAGATCGAAAACGCGCTGCACGAGTTTTCCTCGCTCGCCGGCGTGCGCGAAGACGTGACCGATATCGTCCTCAACATCAAGCAGATCGCGCTGAAGATGGAAGGCGAAGGCCCCAAGCGGCTTCAGCTTTCCGCCACCGGCCCTGCTCAGGTGAAGGCCGGCGACATCGCCGTGTCTGGCGATATCGAGGTGATGAACAAGGATCTGGTGATCTGCCATCTTGATGACGGTGCGACGCTGAACATCGAACTGACCTGCGACACCGGCAAGGGCTATGTCCCTGCCGTGGCCAACCGTCCGGTCGATGCACCGATCGGCCTGATCCCGGTGGACTCGCTGTTCTCGCCGATCCGTCAGGTGTCGTACAAGGTGGAAAACACCCGCGTCGGCCAGGAGCTGGACTATGACCGCCTGTCGCTGACCATGGAAACCGACGGCACCGTCGCTCCGGAAGACGCTTTGGCCTATGCTGCGCGCATCCTTCAGGACCAGCTGCAGCTGTTCGTCCACTTCGAAGACAGCCTGACCCAGGCGAGCTCGGGCTCGGTCAGCCAGGCTGCACCCGAAGAAGGCGATGCCAACCAGATCAACCGCTACCTCCTCAAGAAGGTGGACGAGCTGGAACTGTCGGTCCGCAGCGCAAACTGCCTCAAGAACGACAACATCATCTATATCGGCGATCTGGTCCAGAAGACCGAAGCCGAGATGCTGCGCACCCCGAACTTCGGCCGCAAGTCCTTGAACGAAATCAAGGAAGTGCTCTCGAGCATGGGTCTTCGCCTCGGCATGGACATCCCCGGATGGCCGCCCGAGAACATCGAAGAAATGGCCAAGAAGCTCGAGCAGGAACTGCTGGGTTAATAGTTCAATCCTCCCCCGGCTTGCCGGGGGAGGATGTATAAGATCGGCATCGGCGGTGGCCGTTAACACCGCCTGGACCGGGGTACCTCAAACGGCCCCCTTACGAACGGAGTACTGAAAATGCGTCACGGAATTGGCAAGCGCAAGCTGCAGCGGACCAGCTCGCACCGTATCGCGATGCTGCGCAACATGGCAGCCTCGCTGATCAAGCACGAGCAGATCACCACCACCCTTCCCAAGGCACGCGAGCTGCGTCCCTATGTCGAAAAGCTGATCACGCTGGCCAAGCGCGGCGGTCTTTCGAACCGTCGTCTGGCGATGGCTCGCCTGATGGACGAAACCCAGCTCGCCAAATTGTTCGATACGCTGGCACCGCGTTATGCCGACCGCGAGGGTGGCTACACCCGCGTGCTGAAGGCCGGTTTCCGCGCCTCGGACGCTGCCCCGATGGGCATCATCGAGCTCGTCGATCGTGACTTCAGCGCCAAGGGCCAGGACTCCGGTCCGGTCATGAGCGACGAAGACGAGTACGAAGGCGCGTAATCGTTTCATCCTATACCGGATTGCCAAACAGGCCGCGAATGTCCACATTCGCGGCCTGTTTTCGTTTGTTCAATCAACACCATAGGGGATCGCCAATGCGCACTCGCGCCACTCTTGCCGCTTTGCTGGGGACCGCAGCCATGACACTTTCCGGACCGTTGATCGCGCAGGAAGCGCCCTTGTCATATCCGGCCACCGAAACCGTGGACACGGTCGAGGAACAGTTCGGCGTCAAGGTGGCCGATCCCTATCGCTGGCTGGAAAACGATGTCCGGGTCGATCCCAAGGTCGCCGCGTGGGTGGAATCGCAGAACAAGGTCACCGACGCCTATCTTGAGACGTTGCCCGGCCGCGCCGCGCTCGCCACCCGCATGCGCGCTTTGTACGATTATGCGCGCACCGGCGTGCCCGAGGTCGCGGGTAACCGCTATTTCTTCACGCGCAATTCGGGGCTGCAGAACCAGGCGGTGCTGTACGTGAAAGATGGCGCGAACGGCGCCGAGCGGGTGCTGATCGATCCCAACGGCTGGGCCAAGGACGGTGCCACCGCGCTTGATGCCTGGGTGCCCAGCGAGGACGGCAGCAAGCTGATCTATTCGATCCAGGATGGCGGCAGCGACTGGCGCACGGTCAAGATCCTCGATGTCGCCACCGGCAAGCCGCTGGATGACGAGGTCAAATGGGTCAAGTTCTCCGCGCTCGAATGGGACAAGGCGGGCAAGGGATTCTATTATTCGCGCTTCCCCGAGCCCGACAAGGAGGGCGAGTTCCAGTCGCTCAACACCAACCAGGAAATCCGCTATCACGCGATCGGGACGCCGCAGAGTGCCGATCCGCTGATCTATGCGACGCCGCAGGAGCCCCAGCTCAATCACAGCGCGCAGGTCTCCGACGATGGCAGCTTCCTGCTGGTCACCTCGTCCTCGGGCACCGATGAGCGCTATCGCCTCACCATGATCGATCTGGACGGCACCAAGGCATCCACGTCGCAGCGCGTGATCGTGCCCGAGCTGGTCAACGACTGGCAGATGATCGGCATGGCCGGGGACCGGATCTATTTCGTCACCAACAAGGATGCGCCGCGGCTGCGCATCGTCTCGATGGCGCGCAACGGCAATGAAGCCAGCATCGAGACGGTGGTGCCCGAAGGCGAGGCGGTGATCGCAGGCGCCTCGGTGGTCGGTGGCAAGCTGGTCGCAAACTATCTGCAGGATGCGCGCAACGTCGTGAAGCTGTTCGATTTGGCGGGCAAGCCGATGGGCGAGCTGCCGCTGCCGGGGATCGGTTCGGTCGGCGGCTTCGATGGCGATCTGGATTCGAAGGAAACCTTCTTCGCCTATTCGAGCTTCAACCGCCCGACGACGATCTATCGCTATGACCTGACATCGGGACAGGTCTCGCCCTGGGCCGAGCCCAAGCTGGCGTTCAACCCCGACGATTATGCCGTCGAGCAGCGCTTCTATGCCAGCAAGGACGGTACCAAGGTGCCGATGTTCATCGTCCGCAAGAAGACCGTCACCGGCCCCGCGCCGACTTTGCTCTATGGCTATGGCGGCTTCAACATCTCGGTGCTGCCCGGCTTCTCGCCGACGCGGCTGGCGTGGCTCGAGCAGGGTGGCGTCTATGCCCAGGCGAGCCTGCGCGGCGGCGGCGAATACGGCAAGGCATGGCACGATGCCGGACGGCTCGCCAACAAGCAGAACGTGTTCGACGACTTCATCGCGGCGGGCGAGTATCTGATCAAGCAAGGCGTAACCGGCAAGGACCAGCTGGCCATCGAAGGCCGCTCGAACGGCGGGCTGCTGGTGGGCGCTGTGGTCAACCAGCGGCCCGATCTGTTCAGCGCGGCGCATGCGGCGGTGGGCGTGATGGACATGCTGCGCTTCGACCGCTTCACCGCCGGGCGCTATTGGGTCGATGATTATGGCTATCCGAACAAGGAGGCCGACTTCAGGACGCTTCTGACCTATTCGCCCTATCACACGATCCGCAAAGCCGATTATCCTGCGGTGATGGTCTCGACCGCCGACACCGACGACCGCGTGGTGCCCGGCCACAGCTTCAAGTACACCGCTCGCCTGCAGGCGACGCAGGCCGGAGACAAGCCGCACCTGATCCGCATCGAAACGCGCGCCGGCCATGGCTCGGGCAAGCCCACCGACAAGATCATCGAGGAATTCTCCGACATCTACGCCTTCCTCGCGCACTTCACCGGGCTGAAGATCGCAGGCGAGTAAGGCGATCTCTCCCCTTCCGCTTGCGGGAGGGGCAGGTCCGGCTTGCCGGACCGGGGTGGGCCTGAAATTTGCGACACTACAGTCCCACCCCGGCCTCGGCTGGGCCTCGTCCCCCCCCCCCCCCGCAGGCGGGAGGGGAGAGGTGCACTCCGTCAGCGTTCCCGATCGACGGGGAAGGGCTGCCTGAACTCTGCAGCCAATCCATTCATCTACAGCCCCGCAAATCTGAACAGTTCCTGTCAGCGCAGTTCAGGCTCTTCACAGCGGCGAATCGGTAATCCTGCATTCGTCCCGCACGGCACAGGGCCTCGCGGGGAGGAATGAAGGATCGAAACATGGCAAAGGCAAAGGGTGTGATTGGCGCGGCGCTGCTCGGTGCGGCTGCCATGGTTGCAGCAGCGATGCCGGCGCAGGCCCAGTGGGGCGGCGGCTGGCAGGGCGGTGGGCGCTGGGGCGGCGGTGGCGACCGCGCGGTGAACCAGTGCGTGCGCGCCGCAGAGTTCGAGGCGCGTCGTTTCGGCCGCTTCGCTCAGGTCACCCAGGTTCGCGACATTGACCGCACCCGCTTCGGGCTGCGCGTCGAGGGCCGCATCGTGGTCGATGGCAACGGGCGCTGGCGCGGCGGATCGGATCGCGGTCGCTTTACCTGCTTCGTGGATCGGGGCCGGGTGGTGGATGTGCGCCTCAGAGGACTCGGCAACTTTCGCTGAGGTCGCGCATGCCCATCAGGCTCCCAGGCGGTTCAGCGTGGCGACAGGCTGGACCGCCTAAACAATCGGTTGAACTTGGGTACAGCGCGGTGCGCCTTGGCCATGGATGTGAAAGGCAATTGATATGCTGAAAGCTTTGACAGGCCTGGGTGCAGCGGGCGCGATGATGGTGACGGGCTTGGCACCCGCAATGGCGGCGCCGGTTTCCACCAGTTCCGGCGCTGGCGGGTATTCCGCGCTCGCCGATCTTGCATGGGACCAGCGCGACGAGCAGGCTGGCCAGTGGCGCGGCGGCTGGGGCAATCGTGGCTGGGGCAATCGTGGCTGGCGTGGTCGCAACCGCGGCATCGATGGCGGCGATATTCTCGCAGGTGCGCTGATCCTCGGCGGGATCGCGGCGATCGCGAGCGCGGCGACCAACAGCAGCCGCAACCGCAACGGTCCCAATGATCGCTACAGCTACAACGACGATGTCCGCTCCGCCTCGACCCAGTGCGGTGCGGCGGCAGCGGCGCAGTCGGGCTTCGGCGCCCGGGTCGAGCGGATCGACAATGTCGTGCGCGACGGCAATGGCTGGCGTGTCGAGGGTCTGGTCGGATCGCGCAACACCGGCGTCGACAGCTTTACCTGCGGCATCAGCTATGGCCGCATTGACTATGTTCGCTTCAACCGTGCCAACGGCGCATGGGGCGCTGGCGATGTCGGCGCGGACAGTCAGGTGTTCGGCGATGCCGGCGACCCGGCCTATGTCCCGCCCCAGGGCGGCGACGATGATTTTGCCTATCGCAACGATGCGGACCCGTACCCGCCCGAATAAGCGATTGCTCTACCGGACGGGTCGGCCTCCATCAGGCCTTTCCGTCCGGCTTCAACCCCTGCGGCGCGCTTTGCCCCTTCGCGCGCCGCAGGGGTAACACCACAAGCGCATTCGCAGCGCGAAGGGACGTACAGAGCGCTTTGCGATCAACCGTTGCCGCGATAGGCGGGCAGCGCGATGTTGTAGCGGATCGCAAGGCCGCGCAGCACGAAGCCCGCCACCGCACCGATGATCGCGGCATATTCCGTGTCCAGCCCTGTGAGCCGCAGCCCGACATACAGGCCCGATGCCAAGGCTGCAGCGGTGACGTAGAGCTCGGGCCGCAGGATGATCGAGGGTTCGCCCGCCAGCACATCGCGGATGATCCCGCCGACGCACGCGGTGATCACCCCCATCATGACCGCAGGCAGCGGGTCGACCCCGAACTGCATCGCCTTGGCCGCGCCGAACACGCCATAGGCACCCAGCCCCACCGCATCGAACCAGTCGAGCATCCGCCCGTGCCACCAATGCTGCGGGGTGATCCACAACAAAGCGGACACCGCCAGCACCACCACCAGCACGCCCGAATTGACGATCCAGAACACCGGCGCGCCGATCAGCAGATCGCGCACCGTGCCGCCGCCGACCCCGGTGACCAGCGCGAAAAAGGTGAAGGTGACGAAGGTCTGCCGCTTTGCCGCCGCAGCCAGCGCGCCCGAGGCGGCGAACACCGCGATTCCGAACAGGTCGAGCGCACCCAATATGGTGCCGAGGTCGATGACAGGGGGCAAAGGGGTAGCCATGGCGAGGGGCTGTAGAGGATCGGCGCGCGGATTTCACCAGCGATTGTGCGCGCGGGCAATCGCGCGCGCCCGCTAGACCGGAAGCCCCGACTGCGGCTTGGCCTCTTTGAGCACGAAGCTGGTGCTGATCGACTTGATCCCCGCGATCGGGCGCAGCCGCTTGTTGGCGAAATCGGCGTAGCTGTCGAGATCCTGGCTGACGACGGTGAGGATATAGTCCGCGCCGCCGGTGACCTGGTGGCAGGCGATGACCTCGTCCAGCCCCGCCACCGCGTCCTCGAACGCACGGGTCAGCGCGTCGTTATGGTCGGCGATTTCGACGCTCACATAAGCGAGCACGCCCAGCCCCAGGGCTCGGCGGCTGAGCCGTGCGGAATAGCCGCGGATCACGCCGTCCGCCTCCAGCCTGCGCACCCGCCGCCAGCACGGCGAGGCCGACATGCCCACGGTTTCGGCGAGCTCCGCATTGGTGATGCGGCCATTGTCCTGCAACGCGCGCAGGATACGGATATCTTCCGGTTCCAGTTCGGTCATCGGCAGGATGTACCTTGATGGAGGCTAAAAGGGAAGGATTATCCCGATCAGGGCGCTGTGGGGCAAGAAATCGAAAGGATTTTTCGTGCAGCCCATGCTATATCGGCGCTCAAGCCATCACAGGGGACGATGCATGGAAAGCCTGCTCATCCGGCCCGACGCGGTCGACTTCTCCACCATTCCGCAGGTGCCCGAAGGCACCTGTGTCGCACCGCTGCAGCGGCCTGCGCATCTGGGCGAAGATTGGCTCGAACCGCAGCAGCGGGTCTACACTGCGGAGGAGCATGGCATCTGGGATGATCTGTTCGCGCAACAGATGGACGTGCTGCCCGGCCGCGCGGCGAGCAGCTTCATCGCGGGGCTGAAGCGGCTCGATCTGGGGCGCGGCGGCGTTCCCGATTTCGGTGCACTCAGCGAGGAACTGCAGCCGATCACCGGCTGGTCGGTGGTGCCGGTGCCGATGCTGATCCCCGATCATGTGTTTTTCTATCACCTCGCCAACCGGCGCTTCCCGGCGGGCAACTTCATCCGCACCCGCGCGCAGTTCGATTATATCTCCGAGCCCGACGTGTTCCACGACGTGTTCGGCCATGTGCCGATGCTGACTGACCCGGTCTATGCTGATTACATGCAGGAATATGGCCGCGCGGGCTGGAAGGCGCTGGCGTACAACCGCCTGAAGGCGCTTTCGGCGCTGTACTGGTACACGGTCGAATTCGGGCTGATCCGCGAGGCCGAGGGTATCCGGGCCTATGGCGCAGGCATCCTGTCAGGGCCGCTCGAGGCAAAATTCTCGGTGGAAGGGCAATCGCCCAACCGCGTGCATCTCGAAGTCGACCGGGTGATGCGCACCGATTATGTCATCTCGGACATGCAGCCGACCTATTTCGTGATCGACAGTTTCGAGGAACTCTACCGCAAGACCGTCGAGCGCAATTTCGACGATCTGTATCGCGGGCTCAACCCGGGCTTCACATACTCCAACCAGGCGGTGCTGGGCGGCGACAAGGTCTATCACCTGGGCAGCCAGGAATACGCCAATCGGGGCGGGCAGGGGTCTGGCGCCAAGCCGGTGTGACGGGATGTGCTCCGGGCGGGCGGCATCGCTGCCGACCGCCCGGAACCGGTCATCAGGCCTTGGGCATCAGCACGCCGTCGATGACGTGGATCACGCCGTTCGACTGCGGGACATCCGCCTGGGTGACGATCGCGGTGCTGCCGCCTTCGCCGGTCAGCACGACATTGGTGCCATCCATCTTGGCGGTGAGCTTTTCACCCTGCACGGTGGTCAGCGTCGCGGTGCCGTTGCCATCGGTGATCGCCTTGGCAAGATCGGCAGCGGTCATGCGGCCCGACACCACGTGATAGGTCAGGATGCCCGACAGCTTGGCCTTGTTTTCAGGCTTCAGAAGCGTGTCGACGGTGCCGGCAGGCAGCTTCTCGAACGCGGTGTTCACCGGAGCGAAGACCGTGAACGGTCCGGTACCGGCAAGCGTATCGACCAGGCCTGCAGCCTTGACTGCAGCGACGAGCGTGCTGTGGATCGGCGATTCCGAAGCGTTTTCGACGATGTTGCGGGTCGGCAGCATTTCCGCGCCGCCGACCATGACAGTGCCGGTTGCATTCATGCCGTTGGCTGCGGGGCCGTCGGTGGCCATCGGTGCGTCAGCCGGGACGGTGACGTCGGATTCGGTGGTGACGTTTTCCGATCCGCAGGCGCCGAGGATCAGGGCTGAGGCCGCCACGAAGGACGAAAGAAAAGCGGTTTTCATTGAAGTATCTCCTTGTGCGTCGGCCATTATCTTTTCCACATCACGCCTTTGCTGATGCGTTGATGGGTCGTCATGACGAATGCCATGACATGGCCGTGCGACAAACGAACGGTGCTGAAGGGTTATTGTTTCCCTTGGCACGAAAGATATGTCGGCATTTGCCGCATCCGAGGCGTTTGCCAGCACACATTTCATCGGATAGGTTTCGCCCCATGACCAAGCCACGTCCGTTCCACATCGATATCCCCCAGGGCCAGCTCGACGATCTGAGGCAGCGCATTCTGGCGGCGCGCTGGCCCGAAAAGGAGACGGTGGACGACTGGGATCAGGGCATCCCGCTGGCCGTGGTGCAGGATTATGCAGCCTATTGGGCGGACGGCTATGATTGGCGCGCCTGCGAGGCGGCGCTCAACGCCTATCCGCAATTTCTGATCGAACTCGACGGCGTCGACATCCATTTCCTCCATATCCGCTCAGCCCATGAGGGCGCGCGGCCGCTGATCATGACGCATGGCTGGCCGGGATCGGTGATGGAATTCATGGAGGTGATCGAGCCGCTGACCAACCCGGCGGACCCGGCGGACGCGTTCCACCTTGTCATCCCCTCGCTTCCCGGCTTCGGCTTTTCGGGCAAGCCCACCGAGACGGGCTGGTCGATCACCAAGATCGCCAAGGTGTGGAACGACCTGATGCTGGCTTTGGGTTATGAGCGCTATTTCGCGCAGGGCGGCGACTGGGGATCCGGGGTAACGCTGGAGATCGCGCGGCAAAATCTGGGCGCGTGCGCAGGCGTGCATTCGAACATGGTGCTGGCGCTGCCTGACCCTGCGACGATGGCGGAGCTGAGCGATCTGGAAAAGCGCGCGGCGGCGCGGATGCAATATTATCAGGAGAAGGAAAGCGGCTATTCGGCGATCCAGAAGACGCGGCCGCAGACCATCGGCTATGCGCTCGCCGATTCCGCGGTGGGCCAGATGGCCTGGATCCTCGAGAAATTCCGCAACTGGTCGGATTGCGACGACACGTTTTCGGGCTTCAGCCGCGATGCGTTGCTCGACACGATCACCTTGTACTGGCTGACCAACTCGGCGGCCTCCTCGGCGCGGCTCTACTGGCACAGCTTCTCGAACATGGGGTTCGACCCGGTCAGCGTGGCGATGGGCGGGACAATCTTCCCCAAGGAGCTGTTCCAGACCTCGCGCCGCTGGGCGGAAAAGCGCTTCAGCAACATCATCTACTGGAACGAGGTCGATCACGGCGGACATTTTGCCGCGCTTGAGGTGCCGCAGATCTTCGTGGAAGAAGTCCGCGCCTGCTTCCGCAACGCTGCGCTCTGACAACACCCGAACCCCGCCAGCACTGGGCTGACGGGGTCCTTCGATCCTCAGATGTTACTTCGAAATGCGGGTACTGGTAATGCCCTGCTTTTCCAGGATCGCCTGCACGCTGTCCTTGCCGACCAGATGCGCCGCGCCGACCGCGATGAACACGGTGCCGGGCTGTTCCATCCGCGTCTTGATCCAGTTGGCCCAGTTGGTGTTGCGGTCGGTCAGCAGCGCGTCGTACAGCCCCGGATAGCTCTCGAAGCCTTCGTTGAGCAGCGTGTCAAGCCGGGTCAGATCGCCCTTGCCCCAGGCGTCGACCATCGTGTCGATCTGGGTGGTGACCTCGGGGACGCCATCGAGCGTCACGTCGAGGAACGCGATCTGCTCCTTGGTCGCGAGCGAATTGAAGATGCCCAGCTGCTGCTCGATCGTCTCGAGCTGGCCGACCGGCTTGGCCTGCGCCTTGGCGGCGTTGGACAGCACCTTTTCGGCACCGCTGTTGGGGTCATAGCCCTGCATCAGCAGCGGCACGGTGGTCAGCGTCACCGCAGCGAACCACGGCTTGTAGCCGTCGAGCGATGCCGCCGGAATTTTGAGCGTGCCCAGCGCGGATTCGTATTTGGCGAGCACCGGGGCATCGAGCAGGCTGCGCAGCGTGGTACCGGCCGGGTTGGTCGCCATCTTCGACAGGATCGTGGGCATGATCGACGGGTCCTCGGGCTCGGTGACTTCAAGCACCAGCTCGTCCGATCCGTCGAAAGCGGCCTTGATGTCGTCCTTCAGCCAGTTGAGCCCCGGGCGCAGCACATGCACCGTGCCGAACAGATAGATGGTGGTGTCCTTGTCACGCACGATCCACATCGCAGGGTTCACGTCCTGCGTCGCAGGCGCGGTGGTGGGGGCGGCGCCCAGCACCTCGGCGACGCTTGTCTGATCGCGCGCCAGCAGCGGCTGGCTGGCAAAGCCGAGCGCGGTAACCCCGGCAAGCGCGAGCGTGGCGGCGGTGGTTCGCAGTGTTCTGGTGATGGTCATGATGGGAAGTATCCTTTGATCGTGTTGGGGGAGGGGAATGAAAAAAAAGGTCTGTCAGCGCAGCTTGTACCAGGCATAGGCGATTGCGCTGGCGGCGAACCCTGCCAGGAACAGCCAAAGCGCGTCGGGTTCGGGCACGATACCGCCCTTCCACAGGATGAACCATGTCGGATAGCCGATGAGCATGACATTGCCGGCGACGACCGTGGTTTTGATGTGAATGGTCCTTTCCAGCTCGTCCGAGACCTGCATCAGCTTCCACGAGCCGATGGTGGTGGCAACGACGAACAGGATGGCGCTGGCCACCGCGAGCCAGGGCGGAATGCTGTTGGCGGAAAGCAGGTCTGCCTTCTCGTCCTCGAAAAAGCCGACCAGAAAGCCCGACAACAGCCCGATGCAGAACAAAGTGCCCACCACCAGGTTGACCCGGTGCTTGCGCTCCCGCGCACGCGCCTGCCAGTCTGTTTCAGCCATGATCGCCTCCGTTGAACTCGTCATCGAAAATCTCCTCGATTGGCATTTCGAACAGCCGCGCGATCCGGAAGGCGAGCGGCAATGAGGGGTCATATTTTCCGGTCTCGATCGCGTTGACCGCCTGGCGCGAGACATCCAGTCGCGCGCCGAGTTCGGCCTGGCTCCAGTCACGCTCGGCGCGCAGCACCTTCAGCCGGTTCTTCATGTCGTCCATCCGTGGGTCATCCTCTCGCCTCCCCGCCGCCCGATCACGCCAGCACCAGAAAGACCGGAGCGAGCAACACCGCCGCACCGCCTGAAGCGGGCGAGGGGACATCGGGGGCATCGCCGCTGATCCACGCGCACAACAGCCCGGTCAGCAGCGCCGATCCCAGCCCCGCGACCCACAAGGGCGGGCGGCGGACGGTGCGGGCGTCGAGCGCGGGGCGGAACATGGTCATCGGGAAGTCCTGTCATTGTCCACTGACCAAATGTCAGCTTACCCTGACTTTATGTCGTGATTCGCTGACCATGTCAAGTGACCCTGACTTAGTGGCAGTGACGCATGACATCCGCTACGGAAAGTGGCGGATTTCGGTGGCTGGTCAGCCCCCGCCTGCGCTGATAGCCTGTCGGCCAACGACAACGGGAGAGACAGCCATGGCGGACGAATCGGCCACCAGCATTCACGCGCGCACCTGCCATCTGTGCGAGGCCAATTGCGGCGTGCTGGTCGAGGTGCAGGGGCGCACCGTCGTCTCGATCCGCGGCAATCCCGATCATGTGCTCAGCCGCGGCCATATCTGCCCCAAGGCGACCGCGCTCGCGGATCTGCAGGACGACCCAGACCGGCTGCGCCGTCCGGTCAAGCGCGTGGGCGACAGCTGGCAGGAGATCGGCTGGGATACCGCCTTTGCCGAGATCGGTGCGCGGATGGCCGAGGTGATGGCAGGCGGCGGACAGCCCGCGATGTACATGGGCAACCCCAATGCCCACAATTACGCCACAGGCACGCAGACCGGCGTTCTGCGCAAGGCGATGAAGCTGCGCACGCTGTATTCGGCTTCGACGCTCGACCAGATCCCGCACCAGTTGATCCAGATGTGGATGTACGGCCACAACGCGCTGTTCCCGATCCCCGATGTCGATCGCACCCGGTTCATGCTGATCATCGGCGGCAACCCGCTTGCCAGCAACGGCAGCGTGTGGACCGTCCCCGATGTGAAGAAGCGGCTTAGGTCAGTGCAGAAGCGCGGCGGGCAGGTGGTGGTTATCGATCCGCGCCGCACCGAGACCGCCAAGATCGCCGACGCGCACCATTTCATCCGCCCCGGCACCGACACCGCCTTGCTGCTCGCCCTGCTCAAGGCGCTCGACGAGGCGGGGCTGGTCAAGCCCGGCAGGCTCGAGCCGATGCTCGACGAGGGCTGGGCAAGCGCCTGGGAGGCTATCCGCGGCTTCGATGTCGCGCGCCTCGCTGCGCATTGCGGCATTGCCGTGCCGGTGATCCGCGATCTGGCAGCGACCCTGGGCAGTGGCGATCCGGCCATCGTCTATGGCCGCATGGGGGTTTCGGTCACCGAGGCGGGGACGCTCAACCTGTGGCTGATCCAGCTGCTCAACATCGCGACCGGCAACCTCGACCGCGAGGGCGGGGTGATGTTCTCGTCCCCCGTGGTCGATCTGGTGGCGGGCGCTGGCCCCGGGACCTACGACCGCTTCCGCTCGCGGATCGCCGACCGGCCCGAGGTGATCAGCGAATTTCCTAGCGCGCTGCTGCCGCAGGAGATTGCGACCCCGGGCGACGGGCAGATCAAGGCTCTGGTGGTGCTCTCGGGCAATCCGGTGCTTTCGGCGCCCGGCGCGTGGGGCGAGGCGCTGCCGCTGCTCGACCTGATGGTGTCGGTGGACATGTACGTGACCGCCACCAGCGCGCACGCGCACTACATTCTGCCGCCTTGCGGTCCGCTCGAAAAGGATCACTATCCGCTGTTGCTCGGCCCGATCGCGATCCGCAATTATGCCGATTACTCGGCTGCGACGCTGCCGATGGAGGAAGGAGCCAAAGCGGACTGGGAGATCGTCGCCGAGATGGCGCGCGCGATTCTGCACGCCCGCGGCGAGGCGGTGTCCAACATCGTGCCGCCGCGCACCGTTCTCGCCTCGATGCTCGCGCGATCGGATTACGACGTGACACTCGAGGAGCTCGAGGCGAACCCCAATGGCAGGGACTTCGGCCCACACGTCCAGCGGCTGCCTGAGCGCCTGCAGACACCAGACAAGCGCATCGCCTGCGCGCCGGCATTGTGCCTGGAGGCACTTGAACAGTGGCGCACGGCGCTTGCCGACACCCCGGCGGACTCCCTGCTGCTGATCGGGCGGCGGCATGTGCGCAACAACAACAGCTGGCTGCACAATTCGCCAAGGCTGGCCAAGGGGCCCGATCGCTGCACGGCGATGATCCACCCCGATGATGCTATGGCGCATGGCGTTACCGATGGCGATCTGGTGCGGATCACCAGCCGCGTCGGATCGGTCGAGGTTGCCGCCGAGATCAGCGAGGATGTGATGCCGGGGGTGATCTCGATCCCGCACGGTTTCGGGCATGACAAGCCGGGGACGCGGCTTTCGGTCGCGGGTCGGCGCCCCGGCGTGTCGCTCAACGACCTCACCGACCCGCAGGCAATGGACCCGATTTCGGGCAATGCGGTGCTCAATGGCACTCCGGTGACGCTGGAGCGGGTGCGGGAGGCGGTGGCGGCGGAGTAGCTCCCGCCGCGATTTTCCGGTCCCCCGCGAAGGCGGGGGCCCATCTCCCGGTAGGCGCGACATCGACGGGGCAGGAGATGGGCCCCTGCCTGCGCAGGGGACCCGAAGAAGTGGGAAGACCTGCGATCACCCAAGCAAAACTTGGCCCCCGCACACCAAGCCTGAATCACCTGCGACTTGACCCCAGCGCCTCCATCGGCCAAAGCGCGGCGCAATCATTGTGCACTTGCGAAGGCCCGGACTTTTGAGCGAGCAAAGCCTCTCATTCCAGGACATGATCCTGACCCTGCACAGCTTCTGGAGCCGTCATGGCTGCCTGATATTGCAGCCTTATGACATGCCCATGGGCGCAGGGACGTTCCACACCGCGACCACTTTGCGCGCGCTGGGTCCCGATCCGTGGAACGCGGCGTTCGTCCAGCCCTGCCGCCGCCCGACCGATGGCCGCTATGGCGAGAACCCCAACCGGCTGCAGCATTATTACCAGTATCAGGTGATCCTCAAGCCCTCGCCCGGCGACATCCAGCAGCTCTATCTCGACAGCCTGACCGCGATCGGCGTCGATCCGCTGCTGCACGACATCCGCTTTGTCGAGGACGACTGGGAAAGCCCGACGCTCGGCGCCTGGGGGCTGGGCTGGGAGGTCTGGTGCGACGGCATGGAGGTGACGCAGTTCACCTATTTCCAGCAGATGGGCGGCTTCGACTGCAAGCCTGTCGCGGGCGAGCTGACCTACGGGCTCGAGCGGCTGGCGATGTACATCCAGGGCAAGGACAGCGTCTACGACCTCGATTTCAACGGTAACGGTGTCACCTATGGCGACGTGTTCCTCGAGAACGAACGCCAAATGAGCGCGTGGAATTTCGAGGTGGCGAACACCGAGAGCCTGTTCGACGCGTTTCGCAAGGCAGTCGCCGAATGCGAGAACTGCTTGGAGGCCAAGCTGCCGATCCCGGCCTATGAGCAGGCGATCCAGGCGAGCCATGTCTTCAACCTGCTGCAGGCGCGCGGGGTGATCTCGGTCGCCGAACGCCAGGCCTATATGGGCCGCGTGCGCGATCTCGCGAAGGGCAGCTGCCAGGCGTGGATGGAGAAGAACGGGTGGGCGGCGTGACCGATTTCCTGCTCGAACTGCTCTCCGAGGAAATCCCCGCGCGGATGCAGGGCAAGGCGCGCGCTGATCTTGAGAAGCTGTTTGCCGAACAGCTTTCCGCTGCTGGCCTCAAGGCTCAGAGCCTGCAGACCTTCTCCACCCCGCGCCGCCTCGCGCTGATCGCGCGCGGGCTTCCGGAGACGACCGAGGCCGTATCCGAAGAACTCAAGGGCCCGCCCGCCGATGCGCCCGATGCCGCGGTCGATGGCTTCCTGCGCAAGGCCGGGCTGACCCGCGACGCGCTCGAGACCCGCGACGTCAAGGGCCGCGCGACGCTCTTCGCGGTGATCGAAAAGCCTGGCCGCGCCACCGCCGATGTGCTGGCCGACGCGATCCCCGCGATCATCCGCGCCTTCCCCTGGCCCAAGTCGATGCGCTGGGGCACCGCGAGCCAGACCACGGAATCGCTGCGCTGGGTGCGCCCGCTGCAGGGCATCATCGCGCTGCTCGGCGGCTATGTCGTGCCGTGCGAGGTCGATGGGCTGGTCGCGGGCGACAGCACGGTCGGCCACCGCTTCCACCACCAAGGCGCGGTGACGATCTCGGGTGTCGAGGATTACGCCAGCGCGCTGCGCGCCGCGCACGTGATCGTCGATCATGACGAGCGCGCCGCCATCATCCGCGACGGCGCGGCCAAGGCAGCGTCGGACGCTGGCTTCGTGCTGGTCGAGGATGAAGGGCTGGTGGTCGAGAACGCCGGGCTCACCGAATGGCCGGTGCCGCTGCTGGGCCGTTATGACCCGGCGTTTCTTGAGGTCCCGCCTGAAGTCATCCAGCTAACCACCCGGATCAACCAGAAATATTTCGTCGTGCGCGATACGGCGGGGGCGTTGGCACCGGCCTTCGTCTGCACTGCGAACATCTCGGCGCACGATGGCGGCAAGGCGATCGTCGCGGGCAACGAGAAGGTGCTCGCAGCGCGGCTCTCCGATGCGCGGTTCTTCTGGGAACTCGACCAGAAGAAGACGCTCGAGCAGCATGCTGAGAAGCTGCAGAACATCGTGTTCCACGAAAAGCTGGGCACCGTCGCCGACAAGGTCGAGCGCGTCGCCAAGCTCGCGCGCTGGTTGTGCGAAGAGGGCATCGTCAAGGGCGACGCGGCGCTCGCCGAACAGGCCGCACGCCTGTGCAAGGCCGATCTGGTTACCGAGATGGTCGGCGAATTCCCCGAACTTCAGGGGCTTATGGGCGGTTATTACGCGGCTAGGCAAGGTCTCGACCCCCAGGTCGCCGCCGCCATCCGCGACCATTACAAGCCGGTCGGGCAGGGCGATGACGTACCGACTGCGCCGGTGACGGTGGCGGTGTCGCTGGCGGATAAGCTGGACAGCCTTGCCTGCTTTTTCTGCGTTGGTGAAAAACCTACGGGATCGAAAGACCCATTTGCTCTTCGCCGCTCGGCTATAGGCATCCTGCAATTAGTGCTCGACAATGATGTCCGTGTGGCACTGACGCAAATGCTTCTGGCTGCATCTTTCGAGTGGTACAAGCATGAGCATCAACGCCAAGGTCGGCAATTGTTCGCAGATGTGTATTTCGGCTTAGAGCAAGCTCAAGGAGCTAAGCCGAACCTTGATGAAGTGGAGCGTATTGCAACTGAGCGCTCGCCGGCTAAAGATGAAATTCGCGAGCAGGCATTCGGTGCTGTTAGAGGCCTTCTCGACTTCTTCGCCGACCGCCTGAAGGTCCAGCAGCGCGAGGCCGGGGTCCGGCACGACCTGATCGACGCGGTGTTTGCGCTGGGCGGCGAGGACGATCTCGTCCGGTTGCTCGCGCGCGTTCATGCGTTGCAGGCGTTTGTCGAGACGGGCGAGGGGGGCAATCTGCTCGCCGGGTACAAGCGCGCGGCGAATATCCTCAAGAAAGAGGGACGAGGCGATGCGAGCGCGACGGTCCACACGCCGGAAACCGGTGGCGGCATTGCGCAGACCGGTGAGGAAGATCCGCTGTCGATGGTCGAGGATCCGGGGGTCGCGCTGGCCGTTGCGGAAATGGCGCAGCCCGGCTCCGGGCTGCCCTATGATCCCGAACCGGCGGAGATCGCGCTGATCGAAGCGCTCGATAAAGCCGAGCCGCTCGCCGCGCTCGCAATCCATGGCGAGGATTTCGAAGGCGCGATGGCGGCGCTCGCGGTGCTGCGCGCACCGATCGATGCGTTCTTTGACGACGTGACCGTCAACGATGCCGACCCCGACAAGCGCACCGCGCGGCTGGGGCTGCTGGCGCGGTTCCGCGCTGCGGTTCACCGGGTTGCCGATTTTTCGAAGATCGAGGGATAATCTCGACACCCTTCACCAACATTCAAGACGGACAGGCAGTATTGCGATGACCAAATATGTGTACCGGTTCGGTGGCGGCGCCAATGATGGTGGCGCGGGTGACAAGTTCCTGCTGGGCGGCAAGGGGGCCAATCTGGATGGCATGGCGTCGATCGGCCTTCCGGTGCCCCCCGGCTTCACCATCAGCACCGAAATGTGCACGCGCTATTATCAGGATGGCGAGGTGTTCCCCGACAGCCTGAAGGCCGAGGTCGCAGAAGGACTCAGGCATATCGAGGCGATCACGGGCAAGAATTTCGGCGATGCGGCCGATCCGCTTCTGGTCTCGGTTCGCTCGGGCGCGCGCGTGTCAATGCCCGGGATGATGGACACCGTGCTCAACCTGGGCCTCAACGATGCCACCGTCGAGGGGCTGGCGCAGGTTTCGGGCGACGAGCGCTTCGCGTGGGACAGCTACCGCCGCTTCGTCCAGATGTATTCGGACGTGGTGCTCGGCCTCGACCATGATGCGTTCGAGGAAGCGCTCGAGATCATGAAGGAAGACAACGGATTCTTCAGCGATACCGAGATGGAAGCCAAGCACTGGAAGGCGCTGGTGGCCGAATATATGGCGCTGGTGCAGGACCAGTGGGGCAAGCCGTTCCCGCAGGATGTGCACGACCAGTTGTGGGGCGCGGTCGCCGCAGTGTTCGGATCGTGGCAGTCGGAACGCGCCAAGGTCTATCGCCGCCTCAACGACATCCCCGCCGAATGGGGCACCGCGGTCAATGTGCAGGCGATGGTGTTCGGCAACATGGGCGACACCTCGGCGACGGGCGTAGCGTTCACCCGCAACCCCTCGACCGGCGAGAACCTCTATTACGGCGAGTTCCTGATCAACGCGCAGGGCGAGGACGTGGTCGCAGGCATCCGCACGCCGCAGTACCTGACCCGCCAGGCGCGCGAGGAAGCCAATGCCAAGCCGCAGAGCATGGAAGAGGCGATGCCCGAAACCTATGCCGAGCTGGCGCGGGTGTTCGATATCCTCGAAAAGCACTATCGCGACATGCAGGACATCGAGTTTACGGTCGAGCGCGGCAAATTGTGGATGCTGCAGACCCGCTCGGGCAAGCGCACCGCCAAGGCGGCGCTGCGGATCGCCGTGGACATGGCCAATGAAGGCCTGATCACTGAGGAAGAGGCGATCGCGCGCGTCGATCCGATGGCGCTCGACCAGTTGCTCCACCCCTCGCTCGATCCCGATGCGGTGCGTGACGTTCTGACCAAGGGCCTGCCTGCGTCTCCGGGCGCGGCGAGCGGGCTGATCGTGTTCGATGCCGACACCGCCGAGCGTCGCAACGAGATGGGCGATTCGGTGATTCTGGTCCGCATCGAGACCAGCCCAGAGGACATCCATGGCATGCACGCGGCGCGCGGCATCCTGACCGCACGCGGCGGGATGACCAGCCACGCTGCCGTGGTCGCACGCGGCATGGGGCGCCCCTGCGTCTCGGGCGCGGGCAGCCTCTCGATCGACAACAAGGAGCGCGTGCTGCGCATCGGCAAGCGCGAGCTGCGCGAGGGCGACACCATCACCATCGACGGCACCACCGGCGAGGTGATGATGGGCTCGGTTCCCACCGTGCAGCCCGAACTGGTCGGCGATTTCGGCGTGCTGATGGGCTGGGCCGACAAGGTCCGCCGCCTCAAGGTGCGCACCAATGCCGAGACACCCGAGGATTGCCGCGTGGCGCGCGATTTCGGTGCCGAGGGCATCGGCCTGTGCCGCACCGAGCACATGTTCTTCGAGGCGAGCCGCATTACCAATGTCCGCCAGATGATCCTCGCCGAGGACGAAGCGGGCCGGCGGGCCGCGCTGGAGAAGCTGCTGCCCGAACAGCGCGCCGACTTCCACAGCATCTTCGAGGTGATGGCGGGGCTGCCTGTCACCATCCGTTTGCTCGACCCGCCGCTGCACGAGTTCCTGCCGCACAGCGAGAGCGAGTTTGCCGAAGTCGCACAGGCTGCAGGCGTCGGCGTCGAGGTGCTCAAGCGCCGTGCCAACGAGCTGCACGAGTTCAATCCCATGCTCGGCCATCGCGGCTGCCGCCTGGGCGTGACGTACCCTGAAATCTACGAGATGCAGGCCCGCGCAATCTTCGAGGCGGCGTGCGATGTCGCTGCCGAAAGCGGCGCGGCACCGATTCCCGAGGTGATGATTCCGCTGGTCGCCACCCGGCGCGAGCTCGAGCTGATGAAGAAGGTAGTCGATGTCGCCGCCGAGTTGGTGTTCGCCGAAAAGGGCCGCCGGATCGAATATCTGGTCGGCACGATGATCGAGCTGCCGCGCGCGGCGCTGATGGCCGACGAGATCGCCGAGGTGGGCGAGTTCTTCAGCTTCGGCACCAATGACCTCACGCAGACCACGCTGGGCGTCAGCCGCGACGATGCGGGACGGTTCCTCACGCAATATGTCGACAAGGGCATTTTCGCGCGCGATCCGTTCGTCAGCCTCGATATCGAGGGCGTCGGCCAGCTGATCGAGATCGCAGTGCAGAAGGGCCGCAAGACGCGCCCCGACATCAAACTGGGCATCTGCGGCGAGCATGGCGGCGATCCTGCCAGCATCGCGTTCTGCGAGACCACCGGCCTCGATTATGTCAGCGCCTCGCCCTATCGCGTGCCGATCGCAAGGTTGGCTGCGGCACAGGCGGCGCTGAAGAAGGCCTGATTCTCTCTCCCCTCCCGCTTGCGGGAGGGCGAGCGACGTCATGCCGCCGCGTCGCGTCTAATCCTCTTGCGTTACGCCTCGATCTTCCGGCATAGGCTGTGCCAAAACAGGAGGGGTCATGCACGCTGGGGTTCGCTATGGATTGCTGCTGGTTGCCGGGCTGGCGCTCGGGACGGGCGCAGCGGTGGTGCAGTTGCGTCAGAGCTTTGCCTCGCTGGGCATCGAAAACGGACCCTGGCGCACCGCCGCCAAGGTCGGTACCAAGGACGCGAGCGTCGCCACCCGCGCCACGGTGGCTTTGCGTGGCCTGCTGGCGCTGCCCGAGCGCGAGGCGATCTATTTCAACGCGGACGAGGATAGCGCCGGGCGCAAGCTCAGCGGCAAGTGCAGCTATCGCGTGTCCGGTGGCGCGATGGATGCGCGCTGGTGGAGCCTGACGCTGTATGACGCCAAGGGCTACCTCATCCCCAACAGGGCGAGCGTGTATTCGCTGGGCAGCGCCGCGCTTGCGCCTGTGGAAGCGTCGAACTGGCAGGTCGATATCGCCCGCACCCGCCGGGGCACGCACTGGATCGCGATGCCCGACGACCGGCCGTTCGAGCTCACGCTGCGCGCCTATCACCCATCGCCAAAGCTGCTGGCCGCGCGGGGCAGCGTGACGCTGCCGCGAATCGAGCGCAGGGAGTGCCGGACATGAGCCGCTGGATCGGACCGCTGATCGTCGCCGTCCTGGCTGCGCTGGCAGCCTGGTACACCACCCTGGCCGCCGCCCCGATGGTGATCATGGACCGCGCCTGGGAGCAGCTGGCGGCGCAATCGGGCTTCAACCGCATGGCGCATGGCCCGCTGGTCACCGCCGAAAGCCAGACCATCGTGCGGCCCAGCCCGGACCTTGCCTATTCGGTGTGTGCGTTCGATCTGACCCAGGCGCCGCTCCGCGTGCATGCGCACCCCGTGCCCGGCCATTACTGGTCGCTTACCGTGTTCGACAGCGAGACCAACGTCGCGTTCGTCGAAAGCGATCGCGACAGCAAGGGCGCGCCGGTGGAGGTCATCCTGGCGACCGCCGACCAGACGGTACCGTCCGGGGTGCGCAATGTGACCATGCCGGGCGCCAAGGGGGTGGCGCTGCTGCGCGTGCTGCTCAACGACCGCGCGGAATTCGACGCGGTGACTGGCTATCGCAAGCAATCCTATTGCCAACCTTTGAAGCAGCCCTGAACCCCGTCATTCCCGCGAACGAGAGAATCCCGCTTCTGCGCGATCGCGGCAAAACAGCGCCACCCGCGCGCGCGCGGGGGTGACGGTTCGAGATAGTCATGGCCCCTAGACAAGCGTCGCGCGGGCTTGCATACCTGTTTTAACCGGACGATTAAACGAGCGCGAATCCAGCCGCGCCGCATCGTCCGCTCATGCAGGAGAGAGAAGATGTCATCCCGCCCGACGCCAGCCGAACTGGCCGATTACGAAGCCCAGGCCGACGCCTGGTTCCGCGAGAACACCCCCAAGGACCCAGGCTTCATGCTGCCTTTGACCTTCATGGAGGTCAGCACCGACCAGCAGTTCGATTTCCTGTGCGCCTGGCAGCGCAAGGTGTACGAGGCGGGCTATCTCGGCGCGAGCTGGCCTGTCGAATATGGCGGCGGCGGACTGCACCCCGATTTCCAGCGCATCGCCACCAAGGTGATGAAGAAGTACGATGGCCCGATCATGCTCAACGCGATCGGCATCGGCTGGGCAGGGCCGCTGATCATGGACATCGGCAGCGAGGAAGAGAAAAAGAAATACATCAAGGGGATGCTCAACGCAGAGGATATCTGGTGTCAGGGTTTCTCCGAGCCCGAAAACGGCTCAGATCTCGGCAATGCGCAGCTCAAGGCAGTGCGAGACGGTGATGAGTATGTGCTCAACGGCTCGAAGATCTGGACCTCTCTGGGCGACCGCGCCAAGTACATGATCCTGCTCGCGCGCACCTCGAACGAGGGGCCGAACAAGTATGCGGGGCTCAGCTTCTTTCTCTCGCCGATGCACGCACCGGGGATCGAGACGCGGCGGATCAAGAAGCTCACCGGCGAGTACGGCTTCGTCCAGTGCTTCTTCACCGATGCCCGCATCCCCGCCGAATGCCTGATGGGCAACGAGGGCGATGGCTGGCAGATTGCGATGAAGACGCTGGAATACGAACGCGGCGCCAAGGTGAATCTGGCGGGCGGATACTTCCTGAAAGAGCTCGACGCGATGGGCGTGGTCGAGCTTGCGCGGCAGTCGCAGCGCGGCGGCAAGCCCCTGCTCGACGATCCGGTGATGAAGGACCGGATGGTCGATTTCATGATGGATATCCAGGCGCTCAATCTCAACAACCAGCGCCGCCGCATGGGGCCATTGGTGCAGGACCGCCCGATGGGGCTTGCGCTGATGAACAAGCTCGCGCGCACCGAGATGATCCGCGAGCTCACCGAGTTCTCGCTAAGCTTCCAGGGCACGCGCGGCGGCTATTATGTCGATGATCCGTGCGCGGTCGACAACGGCTACTGGCACCGCAGCTACTTGAACAGCTTCTCCGCCACGATCGGCGGCGGCACCTCCGAGATCCAGCGCAACATCATCGCCGAGCATGTACTCGGCCTGCCGAAGGGGCGCTAAACCATGGCTTTCAGTGAAGGAAATCTCGCCGACCATCTCGGCGCGCTGAGCTACAGCGAAGAGCAGATCGAGCTGATGGATGTCGCGACCAATTTCTGTCGCGACAGGTCGCCGATCGACAAGGTGCGCAAGCTGATCGAGGATGAGCATGGCTATGATCCTGCGGTGTGGCAGGAGATTGTCGATCTCGGCTGGCTGGGCATCGCGGTGCCCGAGGCGCAGGGCGGGGTTGGCCTGTCGATGGCCGAGGTCGCGCCGATCGCAGAGCAGATGGGGCGGCGGTTGCTCGCAACACCGTTTGCGACCTGCACAATCGCCGCGCAGGCGCTGCTGGCAGCAGGCGACGAGGCGCAGTGCGCTGAGTGGCTGCCGCGCATCGTTGCAGGCGAAGTCGCGACTTTGGCGCTCACCGAGCCGCATGGCGACTGGAACCTCGGCCATGTCGAGGCGACCGCCAAGGCGAGCGGCGACGGCTATGTCCTCTCGGGCACCAAGCAGTTCGTGGTCTATGCCCAGCACGCCGCCTTGGTGATCGCATCGGTGACGATCGATGGCGCGGTGCGGCTGGCGCTGATCGAGCGTTCGGCGATCCCCGACAGTGCCTTGCGCCGCGAGATCATCATCGACGAGACCAAGCGCAGCTACGAGCTCACCCTTGACGGGATCACCATCCCTGCGTCCGCGCTGCTCGATGCCGGACGCTCGGGCACGGCGCTGACGCAGATCGAGCTGGCGAGCGCTTTGCTGCAGGCCGCCGAGATGTGCGGCGGGACGCAGAGCGCGATCGATTACACGATCGAGTATCTGAAAACCCGCAAGCAGTTCGGAAAATTGATCGGCGAATATCAGGCGCTCAAGCACCCGATCACCAACGCCTATGTCGGCTATGAAAAGGCGCGCTCGCACATGCTCAGCGCGGCGCACAATTTCGGCCAGCAGGGCGTGGGCGAGATCGCGGTGCGCATGGCCAAGGCGTCCGCCGACAAGGCCTACAGCTTCGCCGCCGACCGCGCGGTGCAGTTCCACGGCGGCTTCGGCTTCACGCACGATTGCGACGCAGGGCTCTACCGCCGCAGCGCGATCTGGCACGCCAGCCAGTATGGCGACGCCGCCTGGCACCGGGCCAAGCTGGCCGATCTTCTGTTCTGACCCTTCACAAGGAATTCGATATGTCTGAAGTGCAAACCCTCGCGGACGATGGCGTCCTCATCATCACGATCAACCGGCCCGAAGCCAAGAATGCGGTCAACCGCGCGGTGGCCGAAGGCATGGCGGCGGCGCTGGAAGAGCTCGACAGCAACGACGCCCTGCGGGTCGGCATCATCAAGGGAGCAGGAGGCACCTTCTGTTCGGGAATGGACCTCAAGGCCTTCCTCACCGGTGAGCTTCCGATGGTCAAGGGCAAGGGCTTTTGCGGTTTCGTCGAAGCGCCGCCCAGGAAGCCGCTGATCGCCGCAGTCGATGGCTATGCGCTCGCGGGCGGCATGGAGGTCGCGCTGACCTGCGACCTGATCGTGGCCAACAGCAAGGCGCAATTCGGCATCCCCGAGACCAAGCGCGGCCTTGCAGCGGCTGCCGGCGGCCTGATGCGGCTGCCGCGTCAGGTGCCGCCGCGGATCGCGATGGAATTGGCGCTCACCGGCGATTTCATCTCGGCGCAGCGCGCGTACGAGATCGGCTTCGTCAACCGCGTGGTCGAAGGCCCCGCGATCGATGGCGCGCTCGAACTCGCGCACAAGATCAGCGCCAATGGCCCGCTCGCGGTGCGCGTGTCCAAGCAGGTGATCGTCGAATCGCGCGGCTGGAGCGACGAGGAAATGTGGGGCAAGCAGCAGGAGCTCGTCGGCCAGGTCATGGTGTCGCAGGATGCCCGCGAGGGCGCGGCAGCGTTCGCGCAGAAGCGTGCGCCGAACTGGACCGGCAAGTAACGCCGCACAATCGCTGCATATTGCATTTGGCGGTGATTGGCGCACAAGGCGGGCAGGGTCGCGCCTGACTGGAGTCGTGCATCGATGATGCTCCTGCCCGCCCTGCTGCTGACCACCGTAACCCCTCCGCCTTGCCCGGACCGCACGATCAATGCGGCCGACCTTTGCCAGAACCGCGAGATTGCGGCGCGCTGGGCCGATGTCGAGACGGCGATGCGCGCCTGGCAAAAGGTGGATCCGCGCAAGGCGACCATCGCCGAGCGCCGCGACGAGGCGCTGGCCGATCTGCGCCGGGGGTTCGAATATTCGCCCGACGATAGCCCGCAACAGGCCAATGCGGATGTGATCATCGAGAGCCTGGGCTATGTGAAGGCCGAGATCGACGGGCTGACCCAGATCGCCTCGTCGATCCGCACTCCGGCGAGCTTCGGGCCCGGGCTGGCCAGGGACTGCCTGGTCGGCGCGGTGGTCAACTGCGTGGTCGAATCCGCCGGGTTTCTCAACGCGGGCGAAGAGGGCAAGGCGCGCGCGATCGCATGGCAATATGTCAGCGGGCTGGACGCCGGCGGCGGCATACCGCTGCACATGACCATCGCCTGGGATGTGAGCGGCGCGAAACCGGCACTGATCGGCTACACCAGCACCGAGGGCGAGGCCGAGCCGCCGCGGCTGGTCGACAATGGCGAGGACATCATCCTGCATTTCCCTGCGCGCACCGCCGGAACGGGCGAGGGCAATGCCGACAGCCTGTTCCTGTATCGCACCGGCGCGTGGGTCAATATCGGCATGAACAGCTGGAAGACCGAGCTTCGCACCCGCCTGCCCGAGGGCATGGGGCTGTGGAAGGGGGTGGACTACGACTATTACGGCCTCAGCAGCTATTTCCCGATCTGGCGCGACAGCGACGCCAATTGCTGCGCCACCGGCGGCAACGCCTATGCGGTGTTCAAGATCGTCGATGACCGGCTGAAGATCGACACGCTCGATTTCACTCCAGATGCCGCGGTGCAGGTCAAGCCGCTGTCGTGCCCGATCCTCAAGGCCAGCTATCGCTCGCCCTGGCCGACGCGGTTCACGCTGCACTTCGAAAAGCCCGCTTTGCCCCCCAGCGCGCAGTCGGACATGGTCGCGGTGATCGAGCAGACCGACGAGGACGACAAGCTGATCTTCCGCAGGTATTTCAGCTTTGCGGGCTCCAACGGCTTCGGTTCGACGACCTTGATCCCGGTCGATGGCCTGGGCGATGCGCAGAACCCGCCGCAGATGCTGCCCGAGGCAGAGGGCGAGGAATCGCTCTATTTCCACGCCTTCATCGGCGAACCGAACGGGATGAAATACGTCTCCACCCCGCCGCTGCCGGGCAGCCCCGCACCGCTGGGCGTGTTCATGCCCGATCTGGCGCGCTCGCTGTGGTACGACGGCATTGCAGACCCCAAAGGCGGCCCGCCGATCCGCGTCGAGATGCCGCGCGACATGTGGATGGGGGAGTGTGCGGAGTAGGGGGGAGCGACGTCCGCTAATGGATAAGGAATGTGTCGGCGCTTATGGCGGGAACTGGGTGGGAAGCAGTCAACACAATCACTATTCGCGTGTTTCGATCACATGAAGCGTGAACACTGATCCATACACATCCACAGAGCAACCCCAAGTCCGAGCCGCGCCCGACACTGCCACCGGCTTCATTCGCATCAAATCTCCATAAGCAGGCTTAAGTTCGGGAAACATCGCCGAAATCGGTTCGAGCAAGAATCCAGTGTAGTTGCTACGCCTATCTTGGAACACTTTCGTGCTCTCTTTGTGAGACATTATGTATGTATAAAGGGGCATCGATTGCCTCACCCTTGGTGTCATTATTGTGCGACGAAGATACTGGTTTGATCTTGGTCCGCAATGGGGTCGTTTGCAGACCGGCAGATTTTTTCCTGAGCGGTTGAAAAGCCGCCACCGCATCCGCTCAGCCTGAGCTTGTCGAAGGCCCCGCTATGCGGCCAGCGTGGGCGAGGCTCCCTTGACTTCGCGGGCTGATGCCCGGGGCCCAGGGATGAGTGGAGGCGGAGTCAGCCGCACTCTTCTCTCCCCCCCCGCCTGCGGGAGGGGAGAGGAGTTGCGCTGTTTGTTCCGGCTCATCCCCCCACGCATTCACTGCGGCTGCTCGTCATCATAGGCCAGCAGATCACCGGGCTGGCACTCCAGCTCGCGGCAGATCGCGGCGAGGGTGGAGAAGCGGATCGCCTTGGCCTTTCCGGTCTTGAGGATCGAGAGATTGGCAAGGGTGAGCCCCACCCGCTCGGCGAGCTCGGTCAGGGTCATGCGGCGGGCATAAAGCAGGTCGTCGAGCTTGACCATGATCCGGGTCCCTTCGGTGTCATCGGTAATGGGCGGCATCACACGGTCCCTTCGAGATCGTTGCGCATCGCTGCGCCCTGGCGGAACACACGGGCGAGGATGAACAGGGTGATGGCCAGAATGATGCCTCCCAGATCGAACGCGCCTTTCATCGATCCGCCATTTTCCCCCACGAGCCGCGCGATGTGAAGGCCCAGCGCGGCGAGCGGGATCGCAGCAATATTCATGGCCAGTACCATCCATGCCATCTGGGTCAGGCGGTCGGCGTTGACGGGGACGAACGGGTCGCCTTCGCCCACGCTGCGCACGATGCCCTGCATCGCCCGGAAGAAGCGCCAGAAAAGATAGAGCAAGGCTGCGACCCCTGCGAGAAGTCCGCAAATCAGAGCCTTGGTCTCTGTCGACAGCGGATTGAGCTGCGGAGCCTCGACGAACTCGGCGCCGAACAGGATCACGCCGGGAATGCAGATGGTGACGATGATCCCGGCAAAGGCGGTGATCCCGAGGATGAGCCAGATGAGAAGTGTCGCAACCGCAAGCAGCGGGTCCTTGGTGCGGGTGTCAGAAATGGTCATGATAGCGTCCGTTCACACACAGAGGGTCAGGCGAGAATGATCATGGCGAGCGTCGCCGGCGCGGCGGCCTGGGCGGCGGGCACGGTATAGATCGCGCCGATCGAGCCGAAGGTGAGAGCCAGGGCGGCGAAGGCGGCGAGCATGGTGCTGAAGGTGTGGGTCATATCGTTCTCCTTGAAGCGAGACATTGGTAATCGATAAAGAACGTCTATCCGCGAATCGATTTATCGTCAATCAATAATATCGAAAAACGATATTTCGATCTGATGCCACTGTCTCGGCAGGAGCGATGACGGCCTATATGCTGATACGTCTTTGGAAGAGTTCGCAGGCGTCGTTCTCTCCCCTCCCGCATGCGGGAGAGGAGAGAACAGCTTGCTGAGCCGGGGTGGGCCTGTATCAGCTAGCGACTGTTCAGGCCCACCCCGGCCTTCGGCCACCCCTCCCGCATGCGGGAGGGGAGAGCGGTCACGCTGTCTCTCGCCGCACCACCCCCCACGCGCTAGTTGTTGCGCCGCAGCAAGGCATCAGCTATGGGCGCGGCGAGAGTGGCGTGCCGGACGGCGTGCCCCGGCAATCCCCTGACACAGGCTTTCTTTCATGTCCCTTCGCAATATCGCCATCATCGCGCACGTCGATCATGGCAAGACCACCCTTGTTGACCAGCTTTTCCGCCAGTCCGGCACCTTCCGCGACAACCAGCGCGTCGAAGAACGCGCGATGGATTCGAACGATCTCGAAAAAGAGCGCGGCATCACCATTCTGGCCAAGTGCACCTCGATCGAATGGGACGACCAGCAGGGCAACCTGACCCGCGTCAATATCGTCGACACCCCGGGCCACGCCGACTTCGGCGGCGAAGTGGAACGCATCCTCTCGATGGTCGATGGCGTGATCCTGCTCGTCGACGCTGCCGAAGGCGCGATGCCGCAGACCAAGTTCGTCACCGGCAAGGCGCTGGCTCTGGGCCTCAAGCCGATCGTCGTCGTCAACAAGATCGACCGTCCCGATGGCCGCCCGCAGGAAGTGCTCGACGAAGTGTTCGACCTGTTCGTCAGCCTCGAAGCCAATGACGAGCAGCTCGATTTCCCCGTGCTCTTCGCCTCGGGCCGCAACGGCTATTGCGGCGATACACCCGAAGTGCGCGAAGGCACGCTGGAGCCGCTGTTCAAGAAGATCGTCGAGCATGTTCCCGCACCGTCGGCCGACCCCGATGGTCCGTTCAAGTTCCTCGTCACCTTGCTCGACCGCGACAACTTCCTTGGCCGTATCCTCACCGGTCTGGTGTTCTCGGGTTCGGTCAAGACCAACCAGCAGATCCACGCGCTCGATCCCGATGGCAACATCGTCGAGACCGGCCGTGCATCCAAGATCATGGCGTTCCGCGGTCTTGAGCGCGTTCCCGTCGACGTCGCCAATGCCGGCGACATCATCTCGATCGCGGGCCTGACCACCGCGACCGTCGCCAACACCATCTGCGAGCCGACCGTGACCGAGCCGCTGCACGCGCAGCCGATCGATCCGCCGACGCTGTCGATGCGCTTTGCGGTGAACGACAGCCCGTTTGCGGGCCGCGAGGGCACCAAGGTGACCAGCCGCATGATCCGCGACCGCCTGATGCGCGAAGCCGAATCGAACGTCGCGATCAAGATCACCGAATCGGCGGACAAGGACAGCTTCGAGGTTGCCGGTCGCGGCGAACTGCAGCTGGGCGTGCTCATCGAGACGATGCGCCGCGAAGGCTTCGAGCTCGGCATCTCGCGTCCGCGCGTGCTGTTCGGCGAAGACGAAAGCGGTTCGCGCACCGAGCCTTACGAGACCGTCGTCATCGACGTGGATGACGAGCATTCGGGCACGGTCGTCGAGAAGATGGCGCAGCGCAAGGCCGAGATGACCGACATGCGTCCCTCGGGCGGCGGCAAGACCCGCATCACCTTCAGCGCACCCTCGCGCGGCCTGATCGGCTATCACGGCGAGTTCCTGTCGGACACCCGCGGCACCGGCATCATGAACCGGCTGTTCGAAAAGTATGGTCCCTACAAGGGCCAGATCACCGGTCGCCAGCTCGGCGTGCTGATCTCGAACGGCACCGGCGACACCGTGGGCTATGCGCTCAACGCGCTCGAAGAGCGCGGCGTGCTGTTCCTCGGATCGGGCGTGCCGGTCTATGAAGGCATGATCATCGGCGAGAACGCCAAGCCCGATGACCTTGAAGTCAACCCGATGAAGTCGAAGCAGCTGACGAACTTCCGTTCGACCGGCAAGGACGACGCCATCCGCCTCACCCCGCCGCGCATGATGAGCCTGGAACAGGCCATCGCGTACATCGACGACGATGAAATGGTGGAAGTGACCCCCAAGAACATCCGTCTGCGCAAGCGCTTCCTCGATCCGAACGAGCGCAAGAAGCAGAGCCGGAAGAAGGAAGCCGCGTAAGCTTCTTCCTCGGCGCAAAAACAAAAAAGGGCCGGTGCAGCGATGCACCGGTTTTTTTTTTCTGGCTGCATGAGCCTCGCCCCTTACCGCGCGAGCAATATCCGCGCCTGGCTGGCGATCTGAGCCAGCATGGCGACGCTGGGGGCGGCGTCCATGCGGGCGCGGTCGACCAGGGTGCGGAACTGCTTGATGCGGGGCAGGTTGGCCTCGGTCCAGCCTGCGACATAATCCTGCGGATCGCTGCCCTTGGCGCGCTGGAGGAAATCGAGCCGCATCTGCTGGAAATCGCGCGCGAGGCCCGAGACCAGCAGCCGCTCCCACGGATCGCTGGGCGACATGCGCGCGGCGGTCATCTGCGTCCAGTCGAGCCCCAACGTCGCGCCCAGATCGGCAAAGGCCTGGGTGAGCAGCATCGGGTCGGTGGCGCTGGTGCTGGCCAGATTGGCAAGCCCCGCCGCGCCGTCCAGCCCGGTCAGCCGCACGATGTGCGCGGCGTGGACGGAGGATGCGCCCTGGCCAACCAGATCCTGAGCCTGACGCGCCGCCTGCAGCCGCGCCTCGGCATTGAGCAGATTGTCCATCTGCGCGATCAGCGCATCCACCCCGGGCTTGAGCGCGGCGACGATCGCGCCGGGCATCAGGCCGTCGGCGCTGGCGCGCAGCACATCGGCGATGTGCACGCGCACGATGTTGGCGGTGGCATCGAACAGCATCAGGCGAACCTGCTCGTCCATCTCGGCATGGTCGAACTCGGCCCAGATCGCAGGCAGCGCGAACAGCCGTTCGGCCGCGATGAAGGCGCAGGCGACATCGCCCAGCGTGCAGCCTTCCTCCTCGGCTAGCTCGAACGGGTGGATCAGCCCCAGCCGGTTGATCATGCGGTTGGCCAGCTTGGTGGCGATGATCTCGCCGCGCAGCTGGTGCTGCATCAGCACATCGCCATAGGCCTCGCGCATCTGCGGCGGGAAGGCGGCAAGCAGCTCGGGCCGCATCGTGGGATCATCGGCGAGCGGAATGCGCTCGATTGCGTCCTGCAGCGTCAGCTTGGCAGTGGAGAGCACGACGGCGAGCTCGGGCCGGGTGAGGCCATGGCCCTCCTGCGCGCGGCGCTTGAGCGTGGCATTGTCGGCCAGCCCCTCGACCTTGCGGTCGAGCCGGCCGTGTTCCTCGAAATGCTCGATCAGCCGGATATACGAGGGCAGGGCCTTGACCCCGGCACGCTCGGCGATGGAGAGACCCAGCGCCTGCAGCCGGTTGTCCTCGAGCACCAGCATCGAGACATCGTCGGTCATCGAGGCGAGCAGCGCGTTGCGCGAAGGCTCGTCGAGCAGCCCGGCGCGCATGACAGCAGCGAGGCCGATCTTGATGTTGACCTCGTTGTCCGAGCAATCGACGCCCGCGGAATTGTCGATGAAATCGGTGTTGATCCGTCCGCCCAGCATCGAGAAGGCGATGCGCGCGGCCTGGGTGACGCCAAGGTTGGCGCCTTCGCCGACAACCTTGCAGCGCAACTGCTCGGCGTTGATGCGAAGCTGATCGTTGGAGGGATCGCCGACGTCGATGTTGTTCTCTGACGCGGCCTTGATGTAGGTGCCGATGCCGCCGAACCACAGCAGATCGACCTCGGCGCGCAGGATCGCGGAGATCAGCGCGGCCGGTTCGATCTCGTCGCCCTCGAGCCCCAGCATCGCCTTGACCTCGGCGGTCAGCGGGATCGATTTCATCGCACGCGGGAAGACGCCGCCGCCCTTGGAGATCAATGCCTTTTCGTAATCGTCCCAGCTCGACCGGGGCAGGGCGAACATCCGCTGGCGCTCGGCCCAGCTTGCGGCTGTGTCGGGGTCGGGATCGAGGAAGATGTGGCGATGGTCGAACGCTGCGACCAGTTTGATCGATTTCGACAGCAGCATGCCGTTGCCGAACACGTCGCCCGACATGTCGCCGCAGCCTGCGACGCGCACCGGATCGGACTGCACATCGACGCCCATTTCGGCAAAGTGGCGCTGGACCGAGACCCAGCCACCCTTGGCGGTGATGCCCATCGCCTTGTGGTCATAGCCCTGGCTTCCGCCCGAGGCGAACGCATCGCCCAGCCAGAAGTCGAACTCGGCAGCGATGCCGTTGGCGGTGTCGGAGAAGGTCGCGGTGCCCTTGTCGGCGGCGACCACGAAATACGGGTCCTCGCCATCATGCACCACGACCTGCGCCGGGTGCACCACCTTGCCGTCGACGATGTTGTCGGTGATCGACAGCAATGTGCGGATGAAGGTCTTGTAGGCGTCCTTGCCGCCGTTGAGCCAGCCTTCGCGGTCGGTCGCGGGATCGGGGAGCTGCTTGGGGAAGAAGCCGCCCTTGGCACCGGTCGGCACGATCACCGCGTTCTTGACGCGCTGTGCCTTCATCAGGCCGAGTACCTCGGTGCGGAAGTCGTCGCGCCGGTCGGACCAGCGCAGCCCGCCACGCGCCACGGGGCCGGCGCGCAGATGGATGCCCTCGACCTGAGGCGAATAGACGAACATCTCGCGCCAGGGCAGGGGCGCGGGCAGGCCCGGGACCTTGGCACTGTCGATCTTCATCACCATCGCCAGGCTTGCGGCAGGCGCAAAGGCATTGGTGCGCAGGATCGCCATCACCAGCGCGCGCACCATGCGCAGCAGCCGGTCGTCGTCGATCGCGGAGACCTGGGTCAGCCCGCTAGTGATCGCGGCGAGGTTCGCCTGGGTTGCCGCCTCGCGGTCCCCGGTGAACGCCGGATCGTGCCGCGCGATGAACAGCGCGATCAGCGCATGCGCGATGTCGGGCGCATCATGCAGCGCATCGACCACGGTGCCAATGCCATAGGGCAGCCCCGCCTGGCGCAGATAGCGATACCAGGCGCGTAGCCAGATCACCGCGCGCTGCTCGAGCCCGGTGGCGGCGATCAGCCGGTTGAACGGATCGTTCTCCGCCTTGCCTTCGAGCGTTCCCGAAATCGCCGCCTCGATCGCGCCCGCGCGCAGCATCAGCGATTCGGCATCGCCGGTTCCGCGCAGGTTCAGCAGGAAATCGTGGATATGGCCGCTATCGTCCGCGCCCAGCGCGGTGGGCACCTCTTCCAGCACGTCGAAGCCGAAATTCTCCAGCGCGGGCACGGTCTGCGACAGCGGAATCGCGCCGGTGAGGCTGTATAGCTTGAGCCGCAGATGCTGCGCAGCATCGTCGGCGCGGCGGTACAGGCGCGCTCCGTGGCGCTCCGGGCTGTCCAGATCGCGCAGCCGGACGATGTCGAGCGCGGCCTCCTTGGGTCCGCAATCGCTGCGATAGGCCATTGGGAACTGCGGTGCATAGCGGCTGGCGAGCGCTGCGGCGCGGCTGTCCTCGCCCAGCGCGATCAGCGCTTCCTCGACCGAAGGTTCCCAGCCGCGCACCATCGCGCGCAGCGCCGAATCGAGCGCGGCGTCATCGACCGCGGCGGCCCCATCGCGCATGTCGATGACATAGCGGATCAGCGCGATCTCGCCGTCCTCAAGCGAGATCGACCAGCTCAGCGTCTTGCCGCCCGATGCTTCGAGCACCATCCGCTCGATCGCCTCGCGGCGGCCGGTGGAGACCTCGTCGCGCGGCAGCCAGGCGAACACGAACAGGTGGCGCCTGAGCGAGGATTGCACCGTCACCAGCTTGGAGCGGGGGCGGTCGGCGAGCGACATCGCGGTGAGCGCGACGCGCTCCAGGTTTTCGAGGCTGAACGCGATCAGCAGGTCGTGCGGCAGCGCGGTGAGCGCATGCGACAGCGCCTTGCCGGCATGGCCGTTGGGTGAAAAGCCGAACTTGTCCATCAACAGCTTGAGATGCGCGCGCAGCACGGGGACGCGCTCGGGCGCGGCGGCAAGCGCGGCGCTGGTCCAGATGCCGCCATGCACCGACAAAGCGGCGACGCGGCCATCCTCCCAGATCGGAAGGATGACGAGGTCCAGCGGCGCGCGGCGGTGCACGGTGGAGATGAAGTTGGACTTGATGATCAGCGGCGCGGCCTTGCCGCTTTCGAACCAGGCAAAGGCCTGATCGAACGAATGCGCCGCGAGCAGCGGCTGGTCGTTGATCCGCGCGATGCCGAGCGGCGCCTCGGCGCTGCCATCGCGGCGATAGCGCAGATGCGCCAGCTGGGTCATGTTGCGGTCGAGGAACCAGCGCAGCAGCGCCGCGCCCTCGCCATCGGCCATCGCGGCGGCATCGGCGGCCATCGCCGCCTGCAGCATCGGCCAGTCGGTCACCGCCGCGCGGACGTCCGCCATCGCGCCCATAAGCGCGGTTTCCAGCGCCTTGCGCTGCCGGGCATCGGCGCGCTCGACTTCAAGATAGACCACCGATTCGCGGCGTTCGCCCGGAGCCTCGTCGGTATAGATTTCGCTGAGCAGCCCATCGGCATCGCGGCGCAGCGCGACCACGGGGTGGATCACCCGGTCGATTGCCAGGCCGAAGCGCGAGATCGCCGCGGCAATCGAATCGACCAGAAACGGCATGTCGTCGTTGATGATCGCCAGCCGCATGTGGCGGTGGCCGGTCTGGCCGGGTATCGATTCGATCGTCAGCACGGTGTCGGAAGACGGGCGACGGGACATCGCGCGCAGCGCGAAATCGGCCGCCTCGCTGCACGCCGCGTCGTCAAATCCCTCATTCTCTCCGGGCAGCGCGCCCTTGAGGAATGCGTCGGCCAGCACCGCGCGCAATCTGGCGTGCTGCTGGGGATCGATCAGGGGGGTGGCATTGGAAGATACGCTGGAGCCCGCGTCCGCACCGGACGCTGCAATCGGGGTTTCGGCCATGTGTTCCTCGTGCCCGCGTGCGCGCTGTATTGCCGCATCTCTGCCGGGTCTGCTGCCTGCGGCTTATGCGCCAATCAACGCTGGTTCTCAAGCGCACAGCACGGGGGGACGGGCAAATGCGCGTAATTTTCTTTCGGTCAGTCGATTAAATGTTGCGGCGCCTGCATGGCGAGCTCGCGCGCTTATCGGGCGACGCGGCGCATCACCTTGTCGGCCAGCGGGTCGTCCTCGCCCACCATCCCGACGATGCCAAGCGCGCCGGCCTCGTCGCGCCGAGCCACCAGCACAACGAACTCCGCATCGCCGATATCCAGCGCGGCGAGCGGCGTCGGCGCACTGGTGCGCAGCCGCTGGCGGGTTTCCAGCTTGCGGCCGGCATCGCCTGTGCCGTCGTCCTTGGCGCGGCGCGCCTTGCGTTCCTGCTGCACGATCGCCTTGAGACCGCCGGGCTGCTGCGCCAGCATCTCGGCAAGGCCGCCGCGCGGAATATCGCGGCGCATCGCATGGCTGAGCACGCAGGCATATTCGGCCAGCCGCGTCTTGTCGTACTGCGCACCGAAGACCAGCTTGACCAGCGGCGTCATCGGCGCGCGCGCCTGGGCGGAAAGGCCGCTTTCGCTGAGCAGTTCGGCATAATCGTCCGGACGACCGCGCGCGGCGATGGCAAAGTCATAGGCACGGCCGATCGCGGCATATAGCGAGCTGCGCGAGCGTTCCTCGGTGGCCAGCGCCGCCTCGACATGCGCGCGGGCATAGTCCAGCAGATCGGCAAGCGCCGCATCGCCGCCGGGCATGTCGACCGCGGGGAAGGCATTGGCGATCTGCGCATCTGCCGAGCCGCCAAAGCCGACCTCGGCCAGGCCATCGTCCAGATCGGCAAACAGCGTGTAGCCATCGAGCGGCAGCGGCTCTTCGAACGCGCCCAGGTCCAGTTCGCCCGGGGCGAGGCTCTGCGCGGGATCGTCCTCCCACACCGGCAGCGCGGGCTTGCGCGGCGCCTGCTTGACCGCTTCGTCGATCTGCAGGATCAGCTCTTCGGTCAGCGTCTTGTCTGCCAGTTCCTTCCAGTTGATCACGCCATAGACAAAGTCGATGCTGTCATCGTCGGTGGAAAAGGGCAGCAGGATGCCGCGGTACATGATCGTCGAGCCACGATCGTTGATATATTCCGCCTCGAACCCGATCGGCGCCTGGTTGGCCAGGATCTGCATGTAATGATCGGTGATTCGCGACAGCAGCGAGCGGCCGGGGACCTCGTCGAGATAGGCGACGGCATCGTCGAGATTGCACTCGTCACGCAGCGCCTTGCCGATGAACGGGATGGCGGGATTTTCGATTCCGGAAGTGAAATCGAGCAGCACGCTGTTGGGACCGAAGTCCTCGATATTCTCCGGATCAAGATCCTCGATCGACGGAAATACGCGGTTTCCCAGCAGCTTGGCCCAATAGTTATAGGCACGCACATGCATGCGCCGCTCATCGCTGCCAAAGGACTGGGGCGGGTCCATCAGCGCTTCGTCATCGGTTTCGGCGGCTGCCGACGCAGACAGTGCGTCGTCTGCGTCGTCATGGCCGTTCATGCCATCGCGATATCCGCGCAGAGTATCCATTGATCGGTCCCAACCAGTTTTTCAGACCTGCAATGTGCCGCAAGGGAGTAAAGCTAGGGTTAACCGCGCGGTCACATTTCGCGCAACCTGCCGCCAGACCGCGCTCAGCCCGCAGCAGTACCGGCGCTGTCGCGCAGAGGCCATCCAAGACGGCCGGGAATGCAGCTGCGAACGCGGCTTGCATCCGGCCCAAGCTGCTGTTAACGGCACACCCGCACACCGGCCGGCACCCGCCGAGCCCAGCGCCGCTTTAGCTCAGTTGGTAGAGCACATCATTCGTAATGATGGGGTCACGTGTTCGAGTCACGTAAGCGGCACCACCACCCCTTCCCAAAGCGTCCCAAAACGTTGATTTTCTGAGGGTTTCGAGCTATTTTGTTCGCGACTGGAATCTCGCTTTGTTCCAAATTTTCCCCCAGATTTCGTTAATTTGGCGGCACAATTGGGGGCATTGCGACAGGAAAAAGCGGGGTACCCCCAAATGTCTCTCAAAGCCGCAGAAATCAGAGGGTTTCAGCCGATTGATACCGTCTACCGTAAGTCCGACGACAAAGGCCTCTATCTTGAGATTCGGTCGAACGGTTCGAAGCACTGGTTCGTGAAATACAGGTTCACGGATCCGAAAGAGGTTGTCGCTTGGAAGCTGGCCTGAGGTGTCGCTAACCGACGCACGCGAACGCCGTGACGATGTCCGCAAAATGATCAGGGCAGGCGACGATCCGCTGCATTCCCGCAAAATGGAGATGATCAGGGCGCGCCTGTCGGCTGACGCCAGCTTTCAGTCATTTGCAGCGGACCTGATTGCAGTTCGGTTTGTTGCCAGCCAAAAGGCTGAGGTCACCATCGAGAAAGCACGCTGGCATCTATCGCATTTGACGCCAACCATCGGTCCTCGTCCTATCGACGCGGTTGAGCCCGCAGAGCTGTTGGCTGTGCTCAAAAAGATCGAAAAGGCGGGCAAGCGTGAAACGGCGGTACGTACCAAGGCCTTCGCCAGCCGCGTTTTTCGGCACGGTGTCGCGATGGCATTATGCAAGCATGATCCGGCAGCAATGCCTGGTGGTGCACTGGCCACGCCAAGTGTCACGCATCGTGCCGCGCTGCTTGAGCCTCATC
This sequence comes from Blastomonas sp. RAC04, assembly GCF_001713435.1. NCBI lineage: Bacteria > Pseudomonadati > Pseudomonadota > Alphaproteobacteria > Sphingomonadales > Blastomonadaceae > Blastomonas > Blastomonas sp. RAC04. The sequence goes on along the minus strand of NZ_CP016460.1, from coordinate 1,841,517 downwards.
CCGCTTTCGGGGCAGCGCACCAGCTATGCTCTGACCGATGACTGGTAGAGAATGCGAATGGCAGCTTTTGGCAAGGTGAGGCGAGGTCGGGCCGGTCGCCAACGCCGCATTCTCCCGCCCTGCGCTTCAGGTCCTTGCGACAGGTGTCCACCGACCCGACCTGACCGTGCATTCGCAGGCAAGGTCATTCATCGATGCCGATCAACCTGAAGCGAGTGTTATGGTGCGATATCTGACCAAGCACTGTTGCCATCTGGCTTTGCGTCGATCAACATCATCTGGCCGGACGCGACGTTGCGATTTGGCTGAAGGAAGAACGCCGATGTTGATGCGCGATCTCGGTATCATTCCTGCCCAACAGACGGGCGGTGCGAGTGATGAGTCCAGCCCCTATGTCAATCTGAGCCGCCGCGCCTTTGTTGGCGGGACGGGGCTTTTCGTCCTCGGGGTGGCGCTGGCAGGATGCTCGAGCTATGTCGAGCCCAAGATCGACGCGGGCGCCTTCGATCTGCCCGATGCCGGGCCCAGCCCGCTGACCGAAGTGAATGGCGGCGACGCCACGCCGGCGCTCTGGATCGCGATCGACAAGGATGGTGCGGTCAAGATCACCTGCCACCGTTCGGAGATGGGTCAGCAGGTCTGGACCTCGATGGCGCAGATCGTGGCCGATGAGCTCGAGGCCGACTGGGCCAATGTCGAGATCGTTCAGGCCGAAGGGCACGAGCGCTATGGCGACCAGAACACCGATGGTTCGCGCTCGGTGCGTTTCAATTTCCACCGGTTGCGGGTCGCTGGAGCCGCCATGCGGCAGATGCTGGTCGCTGCCGCCGCGCTCTACTGGAAACTGCCGCAGGATCAGTGCTCGGCCAAGGGCGGTCTGGTCAGCAATACGCAGAACAGCGACACTTTGTCCTATGGCAATCTGGCCGAACTGGCCGGGCGGCTCGAGATACCCGCCGAGGCCGACATCAAGCTCAAGACCCCCAAGGAATGGCGCTACATCAACAGCGAAATTCCCTCGCTGACGGTGCCGCGCATCGTCACGGGGCAGAGCACCTACGGGATCGATGTTCAGCGTCCGGGTATGGTCCATGCGGTGGTCGCCCGGCCGCCGCAGCTGTTCGGCAGGGTCGGCAGCGTCGACGACACGAAAGCGCGCGCGGTCGCAGGTGTGCTGAGCACCGTGCGCCTGCCCGATGCCAAGCCGCCAGCCGAGTTCCAGGCACTGGGCGGCGTGGCGGTGGTCGCGCGCGATACCTGGGCCGCAATTGAAGGACGCCGCGCGCTGGAGATCGCATGGCAGGACGGACCCAATGCCGGCTATGATTCGGAAAGCTATGCCAGGCAGTTGCTGGCCACGGCACGCAGCAGCGGCAAGGTGCGCCGCGCGCGCGGCGATGTGGCGGCAGCGCTCGCTTCGGCGAAAACAAGGGTCGCGGCGGAATATTACGCGCCGCACCTCAACCAGTCGCCGATGGAGCCGCCGAGCGCGACCGCAGAGTGGGACGGCGATCGGCTCGAATGCTGGGCCTGCGTGCAGGATCCGCAAGGCACGCGCGAGACGCTCGCCAAGGCGCTGGGGATCGACAAGGAGAACATCAAGGTCACACCGACCTGGCTGGGCGGGGCCTTCGGGCGCAAGTCGAAGCCCGATTTCGTGATAGAGGCGGCATTGATCGCGCGCGAGGTCGGCAAGCCGGTCAAGGTAACCTGGACACGCGAAGATGATGTGCAGCATGGCTATTATCACTCGGTCAGCGCGCAATATTGTGAGGCCGGGCTCGACATGGACGGCACATGCACCGCGTGGCTGCATCGCACGGTCTTTCCGCCGATCAGCTCGACCTTCGACAATGCGGTGAACGAGCCGAGCGACGGCGAGTTGAGCATGGGTGCGACGGATGTGCCGTTCGCCATGCCCAACCTGCAGGTCGAATCGGGCGATGCCAAGGCCCATGTCCGCATCGGCTGGCTGCGCTCGGTCGCCAACATCTACCACGCCTTTGCGGTGCAGAGCTTCGCTGCCGAACTCGCTTATGCTGCCGGGCGCGATCAGAAGGACTATCTGCTCGAGCTGATCGGCCCGGCGCGCAAGCTGGACCCGGGCAACGAAGGCGCCGAATACGGCAATTACGGTGGCTCGCTCGAGGATTATCCGATCGATACCGGTCGCTTGCGGCACGTCGCGGAAAAGGCTGCGGCCATGGCCAAATGGGGACGCAAACTGCCCAAAGGCCGGGGCCTGGGGATTGCGGTTCACCGCTCGTTTTTAACCTATGTCGCCACGGTGATCGAAGTGGCGGTGGGCGCTGACGGCACGATCCGCATTCCGGGCGTGTGGCTTGCAGTGGATGCGGGAACCGTGATCAACCCCCGCCATGTGCGCGCACAGATGGAAGGCGGCACCATCTATGGGCTGTCGAACGCACTCTACGGTGCGATTACCGCGAATAACGGTGCGATTGTTGAGGACAATTTTCCAAGCTGGCGGCTGATGCGGATGGGCGAGGCACCGCGGGAGTTCAAGGTGGAGATCATCGCGTCAAACGCGCCCCCCGGCGGGGTCGGTGAACCCCCAACGCCGCCAGCTGCGCCTGCGCTCGCCAATGCGATATTCGCCGCGACCGGACACCGGCTGCGCACGCTGCCGTTCATCGGGGCAGACGGCAGCAAGCTCATCATGCCCGCACGGCCGACCGCGTAGGACAAGGAGGCAAGCATGGCCATTACCCTGAAGATCAACGGCAAATCCGTAACCGTCGATGCTGCGCCGGGCACGCCGCTGTTGTGGGTGCTGCGCGACCACCTGCAGATGACCGGCACCAAGTTCGGTTGCGGGGTCGCACAATGCGGAGCCTGCACCGTGCATGTCGACGGTCAACCGACCCGCGCCTGCATCACCCCGCATGATTCGCTCGACGGCGCCAAGATCACGACGATCGAGGGCGTTGAAGGCGGCGCAGTCGATGCCATTCGCAAGGCATGGATTGCCAATGATGTGCCCCAGTGCGGCTATTGCCAGTCCGGCCAGATCATGGCGGCGACCGCTCTGCTGCGGGACAATCCGACCCCGGATGACGCTGCCATCGACGAGGCAATGAGCGGCAATCTGTGTCGTTGCGCGACCTATATGAGCATCCGGCGCGCCATCAAGGAAGCCGCGTCCATGGCCTGATTGCTGCAGCCAGTTATCGCTTCGGTGTCGATGTCTGAATGGCGGGTTCCAGACACGAGGTGTTGGAAAGCTGCCGTTGCATCTGCCACTTAGCAGTTGGCGGCTCTCGACCCAGTCTCGGTCGTTCCCGATCGTTCGCGATGACGTCTGCTACAGCCAAAAGCCGCCATACGGCTTTCACGACCGCATATTGTCCACGCTCATGGCTCGAACTGAGTGGATTAGCGAATGTCCGCAATGCAGAGGTCGGAAGCTAGTTTGATATCTGCGCTGGCTGTCTGGGACGCGAGAGACAAAACTCAAAAATCCGCCGACAGCGACAGGCTGAATCTGCGCGAGGGGATAAACTGGAAACCACCGCCGCCTGTGACGTTCCACCCGAAGGTGTTGGTCAGGTTTGCAATCTGCGCGCGCACCTCGGCGGGGCTGCGCCCCAGCTTGAAGCGGTGGCGCGTGCCCAGATCGATAGTCGCCCGCTCGGGAATGAACAGGCTGTTGTCGATCCGCGCCGCTCGGTCACCGGTGTAGTTGATACCCAGATCGACCGACAGAGCATCCAGGGCGGGTGGCTGATAATCGACCCTGAGGTCGAGGGTCGTGCCCACGCGGCCCAGCGGGCGTTCGCCCAAGCGGCCTTGCTCGACCGCCTCGCCGGTAACGCGGGGGCGCATCAGCATTGCACCTGCAACCACGTTAAGGCCTGGCAGGGGCTTGGCGGTGAGCGAAATCTCCGCCCCCTATGCTTCACATCGCCCAGCACCCGGAAGACATTGTCGGCGTCGAGCTCGAAATAGGGACGGCGCACGTCGAACAGACCTGCGATCAGCTTGACGTCCTTCGTCAGCGTCCAGCGCACCCCCGCCTCGACCTGCCGGGTGCGCAGCGCGGGCAGGGACAGGTTGGCGTTGGCGGCAAAGGATGGCGCGGTACCGCTTTCCTCGAGCCCGCGGGTGGTGGCGGCGTAAAGCACAATGCCATCCATCGCGGTCAGCACCGCCGAGGCATTCCAGAGGATTGGGCTGTCGGCGTTGGCGGTGGGCGCAAGGCCGGGCGCGCGCACCTTCTTGCGGTATCGGGTCTTCTGCAGACCGAAATTGATCTCTCTCAGGCCCTGCCACTGCATTTCATAGCCGAGCGCGCCGGTCTCCTGGCGTATCTCGTCGCGGGTGAGCGCGCCAAAAGCCACATCCGGCTCAGGCACCGAATCTGCGACATCGATCGCGCCAGGGCCAAGGCTGCGAAAGGCAAAGCCGCCCAGATCATCGTCCACGCGGCGAAAGCGCGCCGAGGCCAGCAGGTGGTGGCAGCGCGGGCCCTCGGTAAACTCTCGCTCGACAAGCAGTTCACCCGAATAGGATTGCGACACCTGATCGCGCCCCAACAGCACCTGCCGCTCTGTCCTGCCATGGGCGTCTGTTCTCGCGAAGAGGTTTGCCCCGAACTGGTCGATGGTGAAGCGAGAGGAGAACAGGCCCAGCCCGATTTGCCACGGCCCGCGATCGACCTTCGCCATGGCGCCGAAATTCTGCGGATGTCCCGCCCAGTCGGCCCAGTCCTGCCCGCAGAAGCGGTTGCGGGCGATGCGGCGGGGGAGGAAGGCGCCGGAAGTGAAGATCACCGGAGTCGTCTCCTCGTCGAAATAGTCGTAGCGGCTGAAGAAGCCTGTCACCTCCACGCCCTTGGCAGGCCGCCAGCGCGCGATGCCGCCATAGCGCACGAACCAGAAATCGGCTCCGTCGGGGTACACGAGTTCCTCCACCCCTGCGCCGCGAAGGCGGAGAAGCCGCGCACATTGCCGCCGTTGTAGAGCCCGATCGTCTCATCCCCGACGCTGGTGCCGAAGGCGTCCGAGGCCTGAGTGATGACGTTCTCTTCCGAGCGGTTGACCAGCGCAATGTTGGCGCCGACGTCACGCTCCCGAGCGGTTGTCGCATCCGCTTGCTCCGAGGCGGGCGGATTGCTGCCTTGCGCCGCTGCCGGACGGAGCGGGGCCAGCAGAAGCGCTGATGCCAGCAGCGCCGCGCTTCGCAATGGCGCCGTCGTCACGCGAGCTTGAGGCGCGCGAAGCGCCGACCTGCCAGAAGCATCAGACCGGTGGCAAGCGCGGCAAGGGTCGCCATCGCACCCCAGGGCATCACGCGCACGGGCGACCAGGCGAAACGCGGCATCTCCTCGGCGTCTGCGGCCCCGATGATGGCGCCGCGCTCCACGAACTCGCCGCCGAACCGGCGCAGCGCGGTGCGGTATTGCTCGCTTGCGGTACGAAAGCCCTGCCCCCCGGCAGCATCGGTTCCGGCAGCCTCTTCCAGCGCGTGCTTGGCCACCAGCGCGGGCGAGGCCCACGACAGCGCCTCGGCGAAGCGCTGCTGGGCGGTGAGCTGCTCGGTGAAGCGCCGGTCAATCGGGGCAGTCGCCGCCTCGACCTTCTGCGCCACCTCCCAGGTCTTGCGGATCGAGGCAAGGCGGCCTTCGAATTCGCCCGATGCGATCTCCGGGTGATCGTTCTCGTAGGCCTCGGTCGAGGCGATCTCGGCGGCGCGGGCGGCGGCGATCTGCTCGAAGCGTGATGGCGGCGGGTAGCTGGCCTGCACGATGGCCGAAAACGCTGCGGGCAGCACCAGCGTGACGAGCGCCCACAGCGCGACCAGCGTGAAGGCTGCGGTCTCGGCGCCGATGTCGAAAGAGTTGATCCACGCCCCGCACGCGGCCCACAGCAGCAGGAACAGGACCGCCACCAGCAGCCATACACTCGCCGCCTGCCAGCGACCTGCCACATCCGGCCCGCTCGGCAGTTGCACGAGCACCGCCGCCGCGATCATCAGCAGCACCAGCGCAAGGCGCGGGAGAATGCGAGCGATCACCAGACGCACCGGATCGCCAGCCTGCGCCACGATCAGGCGGGCCATGCCGCTGTCGCGGTCGGCAGCGAACAGGCTGTAAAGCAGGCCGATCAGCACCAGCGGCGCAAGCACCACCACCACGAAACCGAGGTCGATCCCGCCGCGCACCAGCAGCTCCGGGTTCTCGAGCCCGCTGCGCTGGAACAGCGTGTCGCGGCCGGTGCGCATGGTGACCGTGGCGGTATAGGGATCGAGCGCCGCGCGCCCGACGCTCAGTTCGGGAAGCAGGGGAAGCGGAGCAATTAGCACCTGGCGCAGGCGATAGGGCGTGAGGATCGCCTCCTCGGGGGGCAGTTCGGCATCGGCCAACCGCTCGCGCAATTGTTCGGCCGCCTCGCTCTGACGGAGTTGGGCGGCGGCCCGACCGTCGATCTGGCCCTGCATCAGCGCCGCGCCGGACAGGCAGGCCAGCGCCAGCGCGCCCGCAAGAACTGCTAACAGGGCCAGCGCCGCGCGGTCGCGTAGCATCACGCGGAGCTCAAGCGCGATCATCCCGAGCACCCTATTGCCCCGCACCGTTGAGCCGCTGTGCCGAACGCAGCACTAGAACCATCGCCCCTGCCAGCCAGACCAGCAGGATCAGCGCCTCGCGCCACAGTCCGGCAAGCGTCTCGCCCAGCGACGGCGGGACGAAGGCAAAGTCCTCGACCTCGGACCACAGCTGCGGATCAGCGAGATAATCGAAGTCTGCACCAGCGCCGTTGCGGATCAGATCGGTGTTGAGCTGCGTCACCACCGCCCGGCGGCGGCTTTCGGCCTGTTCCTGAAAGGCGATCTGATGCGGCATGTCGGTGCCGCTCAGCGCCATGGAGATGTTCTGCAGGGCGGGCAGCGGGGAGACAAGACTTGCCCAGCGCAGCACCGCACGCTGGGCATCGTAGACGGCGAAGAGCGCGCGGAACTTCTCGTCATAGACCTGGTTGCCGAGCCGCTCGTCCTCCTCGAGCTGGAGACCGCCGAAGCTGACCGGCAGGTCCTCGATCCGGCTGCCCCCGTATTGCGCCATCATCTTGGCCGCAAAGGTGTCCATCCCCTCGGCGAAGGGGCTGGGATAGGCCGCCTTGGCCGCAGCGACATCGGCCCAGAACTGCTCGCCGGTGGGTGCCGGGGCGGCGTAGTCGGCAAGAGAAGCGGCGGCGCGCGGGGTCAGCACGATAGCGAAGAGCCACAGCCCCGCGAGCATCATCAGCGCCTGCCCCGAGGAGCGCGCGTGCAGCGACACCGTCACAGCGATCGCCGCCACGATCGCCAGGAAAGCGCCATAGGCTATGAGCCATACGGCCAGCCGTGCCGGATCGATGGGCCCCGCACCCGCGGCGGCGATCACCCCGACGAGGCTGATCACGCCGCCCAGCGCCAGCGTCACCGCGCCGACCGAGGCGAGCTTGGCCCTGACAAGGTTTGCCGCGCCCACCCCGCTCGCCAGCATCAGCCGCAGCGTTCCCCGCTCCCGCTCGCGCGCGACGCAGCTGGCGGCGATGACGGCGACGAGCAGCGGCATAAGCATCTGCAGCACCCAGGCGAGGCTGAAGTCCCCGCTCGGCAGGATCACGGTCTGATCGTCGACCGGCCGGGCGACCGCCGGGTTGCGGTTGTGCGCCTCCATCCACACCGCGCTGCCCGAAAAGGCCGCGATACCGGGATCGAGCACCGCCTGTGCGGTGAGCGGCTTGAACGCCCATTTCGAGAAATGCGCCGCACTGTGGGGATTGCGTGCGCCCTGTCCTTCCCAGGTGGCGCGATCGGCGGCGATGGTGGCGGCGCGGTCCGCTTCATGGGCGTTGATTCGGGCATAAGCGGTCAATAGCGCGGTGACGGCCAGCGCAAGCACCAGCAATGCCATGACAACGACCCGCCGATCACGGCGCAGCTCGCGCAGGTCCTTGGTGAGGATCGCGGCGGTGATGCTCATGCCGCGCGCTCTGCCATGTGGGTGAGGTAAATCGCCTCCAGTTCGCCGGCAGAAAGGGTTGCCGGGTCGATCGTGGCCAGTAGCTGCCCGTGGCGCATGATCCCGATTCGGGTGGCGACATCCTTCGCGCGGAAGATGTCGTGGGTGGAGATCAGCAGCGCCGTGCCGCCCGCAGCGGTCTCGCGCAGCACCGCGACCAGATCATTGGCGGCTGCCGGATCAAGGCCTGACAGCGGCTCGTCGAGCAGGATCGCTTTGGCCCGTTTCATTAGTGCAATCGCAAGGCCCAGCTTCTGGCGCATGCCCTTGGAATAGGTGCCCGCAGGACGATCGATAGCGCCATCGGGGAACCGCAGCCTTGAAAGGATCGCATCCCGCGCGGCACGATCGACCCGCTCGCCAGCCAGCTGCGCGAAGAAATCCAGGTTCTCCGCCCCGGTCAGTGTTGGATAGAGCGCAACGACCTCCGCCACATAGCCAAGCTTCTTGCGTGCTGCAGAAAGATTGCGGGCGACCTCGACACCGTCCACCAGCGCCGCTCCGGCGGATGGTTCCAAAAAGCCGAGGAAGAGGTTGATCGTGGTGGTCTTGCCAGCGCCGTTCGCTCCGAGCAGGCACACAGTCTCGCCCGCCGCGACCTGAAGGTCGAGCCGATCGAGCGCCACAGCCTCGCCAAACTGCTTGGTGAGACCGACCGCTTCGAGCACCTGAGGCTGCGTCGTCATGCTGCCCTCGTCTTCTCAGAATCCTGCGCGCAGGGTCAGTTGGACCTGACGGCGCTCTCCAAAGAATACCGCGCGGAAATCGCCGCCGGTGAAATAGGTCTCGTCAAACAGGTTCTTCACATTGAGCGCGGCTTCGAACGGGCCGAAATCGTGACGCACCGCTGCGTCGAACACGGTGAAGGCGGGGAGGATGTCGAGCGCATCATTGGCCCGGCGCTCGCCGACATGGCGCACCCCAATGCTGCCTTCACTTCTTGTCAGTCCCACGGCATCGCCCAGCAGCGTCAGGAACATGCTTGCCGAGTTTTTGGGGACATTGAGCGAGGTCAGGCCGACATCACCATTGTTGCTAGCCCGCACCTTGGCATCGAGATAGGTATAGCCCGCCTGCACAATCAGCGCCTCGCCGATCCGTCCACTGAGCTCGATCTCCGCCCCCTTGTGCCGCTGCGCGCCGATCAGCACGCTGAAGCCGGGATTGGCGGGATCGCCATTGACGATGTTGGTCTGGTCGATCTGGAAGATCGCCGCCTGCGCCGACAGCCGCTTATCGGAAGATTGCCAGCGCAGACCAGCTTCGATCTGCTCGCCCTGCGAGGGCGGCGGAGTTTGCCCATTGGTGAGCGGATCGAACCCGAACTGTGGCTCGAAAGATTGGCTATAGCTAAGGTAGGGCGAAAACCCGGCGTCGCTGACATACATCACCGCCGCGTTGAAGCTGGTATCGCTGTCGTCCTGCGTGCGGGTGGTTCCGGCGAGCACATCGGTGCTGCTGGTGTCCGAGTCCGACTGGCGCACCCCAGCGACCACGATAAACCGCTCTGCGACCTTCGCCCGATATTGGGCGTAAAGGCCAACCTGCTTCAAGGCGACGTCAGCCGAGAAGAACGGCCCCAACTGCACAGGAGCGATGCCATAGACAGGCGCGTTGGGGTTGATCGGCGCCAGGCCGAACAGCTCGCCCGAATTGCGATCGGTGAAGTCCTGATAGTCGATACCGATCATCACCCGGTGTTCGATGTTGCCGGTGCCAAACACAGCTTCAAGCTGGTTGTCGGTCGAGAGCATCTTGCGATCGCCGATGTATTCGAACCCACGGCGGGTAATGCTTGTCGGTGTTGAGCCCCCGCGCGGCGCCTGAACGATCGGGCCTTCAATGCTGAGATCGCTGTATCTGAGGCGCGAGCGGAACTGGATCGCGTCGCTGAACCGGTGCGAGAACTGGTAACCGATCTGGACCTGTTCCGACGTCAGCCGATCAAGATCGGGCTCGCCCAGAAACAGCGAACGCCGGATCGGCCCGGCGGCGCTCGGCTGCAAGGTGCCCAACAGAGGCACGCCGATGGTGCGGTCGTAATCATCGCGCTGATAGAGCGCGAGCAGCGTCAGCTTGGTCGCATCGCTCGGCTGCCATGTGACGCTGGGCGCCACGAAGATCCGCTCGGCCCCGACGAAGTCCTGCGTGTCCCCGCGCGAGGCGTAGACAATCGGCGCGCGCGCAGACAACGTGCCGCTTTCGTTAAGCGCCCCGCCAATATCGGCAGTGAGGCGATAAAAGTCGTCGGTACCGATGGTCGCGGTGAAATCGGCGACCCGCTCAGGCGAAGCGACGCGGCTCGTCATGTTGACCACACCGCCCGGCGCGATCTGTCCGAACAGCACGGATGCCGGCCCCTTCACAACCTCGATCGAGGCGAGCCCGCCCGGCTCCTGCTGCTGAAGGTAGCTCGGATCAAGCCGCAGACCATCGCGGAACTGATAACGCGATTGATTGAAGCCTCGTACAAGGAATTCATCGAAACCCGAGCGCCCGGCAAGTTCGGCTTGCACCGAAGGCACGTAACGCAGGATTTCCTCGACGCTGGTGGCGTTCTGGCGCTCGAACGCGTCTTGCATAATGACGGTGATGTTCTGCGGAGTCTCGGCCAGCGGAACGTCGAGCTTGGCGATCGCAGTGGCGGTAACGACAATGTCGGCCGCATTGTCTTGATCTGCTTTGCTGCCTTCCTGAGCTTGCAGCGCCGTCGGCACCGCAGAGATAACCGCAGCCAAAATGATTATCTTCACGTCTTTCATTGACCCCCTGCGCTTCCTGACAATGCCAATTGATATGTTACACCATTACATTTAGCAACGCTTATGTTCAAAATTCTGCTGACCCATCGATGGCTTTCACTTGTGCTGGGGCTGCCGATGGCTCTCGTCGCATTGACTGGTATGCCACTGGCTCTGTGGGAAGAGGCCGATGCCATTTTCGCACCAAACTTCTATCCGTCCACGCCTGCAAGCGCGAAGGGCGTCGCCGATCGCGCCATCTCCGTGGTCAAAGCCCGGCACCCCGGCATAGCGCTGGATTTCATCTATTTTCCGCGCGCCTCCTCTGCGATGCACGTCGGCGGAACGACCAGTTCTGGCGAGCAGATCGAGGTGGCGGTTGACGGATCTGGCCAGCTGATCCTTGGCACGCGAAGCCACAGCGCCAGCACGATCGGCCAGATCCATGCATTCCACTCCGAATTCTTCGCGGGCGATGCCGGGCGATGGCTCATGCTCGCATTGGCATGGGTGCTGTTCGTCTCAACCGCCACGGGGGTGTGGATGTGGCTGGTGCAGCGGCGGCTTGGGCGAGCCTCGCTGGAAATGATCCGCACCCCGAGCAGAGCCAAAGTGCTTCACAACGTAATTGGCATCTGGTCATCCGGGCTGTTGCTTACGATGGCTCTGACGACGATCGTGCTGACCTGGCCGGACCAACCGGGAACGCTAGCGCATGTTCATACCCGCCACTCACCGACTGCACCGATGGCAGGGAGGATAGCCCATGCCGTCGAAATTCACGCTGGCACGATGAAGCTCCGCAGCATTTCGCTTCGTGCCCCACCTGACGCGCCGGCTCGCGCAATTGTCGAAAACTCAGCCGGGATCATGCGCATCATGATGGTCGACATCGAAGGAGGGGCCGTCATCGCCGAGCGGCCGCTGGCGGTGACCTCGACCGATGCATTTGCGCGAGGATTGCATGGCGGGTCTGCCTTTGGGCATGCAGGGCGTTGGTTCATGGCTGGCGCGAGCCTCTTACCCATAACATTGTTCTTGACCGGCCTTTCGATGTTCACGCGAAGGAGGTGCCGAAAGCGACGATGAAAACCGATCCATCGCATGCGACACACCAGACCCATTCCGCAGTGACCAGATGGGGGTCGCTTGCTGAACGGCAGCAATTGGGAAGCGCTCCCGCAAAAAGCCGCCAATCGGGAGGCGATCACCACAGTGTCGGCTTTTGGTGAAGTCGGGCATCTTCAAGGCGGTTTAGAAAGGGCAGAAATGTCCCACGAACGGGCATTCGCATTCGGCAGCAGTCGACCCAGACCCAGTCGTACACGACAGCCACGATGAATGTCCGGTTCTGCCAAAAGGGGCCGTTTGGGGCGGCGCTAAGCGACGAGTTGGTTCTGTGCTCCAATTTCATGTCATCAGGCCGACTGCCGACCAGAAGCTTTAAAGCAGATATCACTGAACACATCACCTGGTTAATCAATGACGGTGCCCTGGCACGTCATCATTCCTTTCGCGGTGAGTTGCGCGCGCCTGACGCGGGGGCATTCCGAAGGTGTTCGTGTGCCAGCGTGTGAATGCACCGATCGAGCCATAACCGAGCATCTCGGCGACGTCGGTGATCCTCATCCTGTGGTTCGCCAGATATTGAACCGCAAGCTGCATGCGCGCGCTATTCAGAAGCAGGCTGAAGCTGGTCTGTTCAGCATCAAGCAGCCGCTGCAACGTGCGAACCGTCAGCCCCATGGCTGCCGCGCAGCCGTGGATGGTGGCGCGGCCGGAGGGCAGCAGCAGCTGGATCAGTTGACTGACGTCTTGCGTCGCTGACCGGCTTGCAGGACTCATCACCGCGTCAAGCAACTGCCGCGCGTGCGCTGCAAGCTGATCATCGGCCTTCAGATTAGGTCGATCGAGATCAGCGGCAGCAATAACGATGCCGTTGAATTCCGAGTTGAACTGCGGCCGGCAATTGAACACGCGGAGGAACACCGCACTCTCGGACGTCCGAGGTGAATCGTGCGATAAACAGACAGTAAGCGGTGCCCATAAATCACCAAGAACGCTCCGGCACAATCGGGCGAGCACGCCGAGCGCGAGATTGGTGGACTGGCGAGATGGCTCAGGGCGACGTAACTGAAAATCCTCGCGCAGGATCACGTCGCTCCCATGCTCGTCACAGTGCAGCACCAACGTCGAATTGATCCGCGAGCGGAACTCCTGAAGCGTATGTAATGCGGTTCGAAGCGTGGACTGGTGCGCGATCAGCAGGCTTGTGGCCCCCAGGTTGGCGAGCGAACGGCATTCCGCCATTCGCAGGCCGAGCGTGAGGCAACCCGTCTCGGCGGCGCTGCGCTCCAGCAGCCGGATCGCTGCCTGGACGGGGATCAGCCTTTCCGGGTTCACGAGAAGGTCGCCGGTGAGCCCCTGCTCGCGCAGCAATGGGCGTGGATCGACCGCGAAACCTGCCATTGTTTCGAGATACCCGGTCAACGCTGCGACCCGGACAAGCTCCGCCATGCCTCTGCTCTCCCATCGCGCCAGCTGACGTGGCGTCGAATGTGAAAACAATGTCACCAAATGTGAAAAATGCCAACCCGAAACGCCCTACCGCTCAGGCTAACAACAATGGGAGAGGATGCTATGGCTCAGGCCGTCCGCTTTTACGAGACTGGAGGTCCAGAGGTCTTGCGCCTGGAGGATGTCGCGGTCGGCGATCCCGGTCCGGGCGAGGTGCGCATTCGCCATGCAGCGGTAGGCTGCAACTTTGCCGACACCTATTTCCGCTCCGGCTATTATCCTGTGCAGCCACCATGCGGCATCGGTGTCGAAGGCGCGGGCACGATTGTCGCGGTGGGCGAAGGCGTGACGGCTTTCGCCAAAGGTGACAGGGTCGCCTACAACGGCAGCCCATTAGGTGCGTACAGCACTGAACGGGTGATGCCCGCCGCTCCGCTGTTCAAGCTGCCTGGCGGGATTTCCTTCGAGACGGCGGCAGCCTCGACGATGCGCGGGCTGTCTGCAACCTATTGGCTGACCAAGGCCAATCCGATGATGAAGCCGGGCGACACCATCCTGCTCCACGCCGCTGCGGGCGGCGTTGGGCTGCTCGCCGTGCAACTCGCCAAGCTGCTTGGCCTGCGGGTGATCGGGACCGTCTCGAACGAAGCGAAGGCCGAAGCCGCTCGCGCAGCCGGATGCGACGACATCATTTTCTACCGTCGAGAGGATGTTGCCGAGCGGGTCAAGGCGCTGACCGACGGTGCGGGCGTAACCACCGTGTTCGATAGCGTGGGCAAGGATACGTTCGATGGGTCTCTGAAATCCCTGAAGCGGCGCGGGATGCTGGTTGCCTGCGGCACCGCGTCTGGTCCGTTTCCCCCGGTCGATGCCTTTCAGCTGATGCTGCAAGGTTCGGTCTATTTCACGCGCCCCGCCTTTGCAGATTATTATGCCGATCCGATCGAACGCGCCGAACTGGCCAGCCTCTGGTTCGACCATCTCTCGGCAGGCCGGATCAGGGTCGAAATTGGCCAGCGGTACCGCCTTGAACAGTGCGTTGACGCCCACCGCGATCTTGAAGCGGGCCGCACGATCGGCTCGTCGATCTTCGTGATTTGACCGGAGGCAGGCCCATGCGCATTGAAAAGCTCACCACCCATATCGGTGCCGAACTGATCGACATCAGCCTTGCGGATGCGGCGCGCGACGATGGGTTGTTTGCCGAAATTCGGGCTGCACTGCTGGAACACAAAGTGCTGTTCCTGCGCAATCAGGACGTTGATCGGTCGGACCATGTTGCCTTCGCTGAGCGTTTCGGGTCGCTTGAAGACCATCCGGTGGCCGGGAGCGATCCCGATTACCCTGGTCTGGTCAGGATCTACAAGGACGAGAATTCGCCACCTGACTACTACGAAAACGCCTGGCACTGCGACGCGACGTGGCGCGATGCCCCCCCCATGGGGTGCGTGCTGCGTTGCGTCGCTTGTCCGCCGGTGGGTGGCGACACGATGTGGGCAAATATGGCGAAAGCCTATGCCGACCTGCCCGAACATGTGAAACAGACCATCGCGCCCCTTAAAGCGCGCCATTCGATCGAGGCCTCTTTCGGTGCCCGCATGAGCGAGGTGGATCGGCACGCGCTGAAAGCCCGCTTCCCCGATGCAGAACACCCGGTGGTGCGCACGCATCCCGAAACGGGTGAAAAAGTTCTGTTCGTGAACGGATTCACGACTCACTTCACCAATTATCATACGGCTGACAACGTGCGTTACGGGCAGGACCACGCCCCTGGTGGCGCCTACCTGCTGCAATATCTGATCGGCCGCGCCGCCATTCCCGAATATCAGGTGCGCTGGCGCTGGCAGCCAGGCTCGGTCGCCATCTGGGACAACCGTTCCACCCAGCACTACGCCGTAATGGATTACGCCCCGACCGTGCGGCGCATGGAACGCGCAGGGATCATCGGCGACCGACCCTATTGAACTTGACCGGAAAACAGCCTCCCAAGGAGATACGCGATGCAATTCCTCGACGATAGCCTGCTGCCTCAGAACCAGGACAAGCTGGTGATCACCGTTGCACCTTATGGCCCCGAATGGGCGCCGGAGGACTTTCCCGAAGACATCCCGGTAACGATGGAAGAGCAGGTCCAGAAGGCCGTGGATTGCTATAATGCGGGTGCCACCGTGCTGCACCTCCATTGCCGTGAGCTCGATGGTCATGGTTCCAAGCGTCTTTCGATGTTCAACGAGATGATCGACCATATCCGCTCGCGTGTGCCGGAGATGATCATCCAGGTCGGCGGGTCGATTTCCTTCGCGCCGGAAGGCGAGGAGGATGGTGCCGAGGCCAAATGGCTTTCCGACGAGGTTCGCCACATGCTGGCCGAGCTGACGCCCGCCCCAGAGCAGGTCACCATCGCGGTCAACACCACGCAGATGAACATCATGGACCTGATGGATGAAGCGGAATACGGGCAGACCACGCTCGCCAATCCGGCGCTGTATCAGGCCTATCGCGAGATGGTCGTGCCGGCCGGTCCCCAATGGGTCGAAGAACATCTGCGTCGCCTGACGGGTGCAGGCATCCAGCCGCACTTTCAGCTGACCTGTATGCCCGATATGGAAACGGTCGAGCGCCTCATTCGCCGAGGTCACTACAAGGGCCCGCTCAACCTCACCTGGGTTGGTATCGGCGGCGGTTTCGACGGCCCGAACCCTGCCAACTTCATGGAATTCATCCGCCGCGCACCTGATGGCTCGACAGTGACGCTTGAGAGCGTGATGGGCAATGTGCTGCCGATCAACACGATTGCCATCGCGCTGGGCATGCATACCCGCTGCGGGATCGAGGACACGATCTACGATCCGCACGGCAACAAGATGGGCTCGGTCGCGCAGATCGAGCAGCTGGTGCGGATCAGCCGCGAGTTGGGCCGGGAAGTCGCCAACGGCGACGAGGCCCGCGCCATCTACAAGATCGGCACGCAATACAATTCGACCGAGGAAACGCTGGCGCGTCTCGGCATGGCACCCAATCGCGAGCGCGGTCAGCTGGCCATTCCGATCCGCGAGGTGGCATGACCGTCACCGTCCTTTTCGTGCCGGGTCTGCGCGATCATGTTGCCGATCACTGGCAGACTCATGCCGCAAATGCCCTGCCCGGATCGATCACGGTCGAGCCGATCCAGCAGGACCGGCTGAGCCTTGCCGCGCGGGTCAACGCGCTTGACGCGGCACTGCATGCGATCTCGGGGGAGGTCGCGCTTGCCGCGCACAGCGCCGGCTGCCTGATGGTCGCGGCCTGGGCGGCTCATCCGACCCGCCCAATCAGGGGTGCGTTGCTCGCTACACCGGCGGATGTCGAGAGCCCGTTGCCCGAAGGCTATCCAACGCTTGATGAACTGTCCGCCAATGGCTGGTGCCCGATCGCACGCAAGCTCTTGCCCTTTCCCTCGATTGTTGCCGCCAGCCATGATGATCCGCTGGCCAGCTTCGAACGGGTCTCTGGGCTCGCAATAGACTGGGGGGGCGAGCTGTTCGACGCTGGCAACGTGGGCCACCTCAACCCGCCTTCGGGTTTCGGCAAGTGGCGAGAAGCCTTGCCATTGATCAACCGGCTCGCGGCGCGCTAACCCGCCGCCTGGAGACAAACGCATGGCTGGTCCGATCAATCTCGATGCCCATGCAGAAGGGCCGGCAAGAGCAACGGTCTATAGCTGGATCGTGTTCGCGCTCACCTTCGGGCTGTTGATTTCGGACTATATGGCCCGGCAGGTTCTCAATGCGGTGTTTCCGCTGCTCAAGGCGGAATGGCAGTTGAGCGATGCACAACTTGGCCTACTCTCCGGCATCGTGGCGGTGATGGTCGGGCTGCTTACGTTCCCGCTCTCGTTGGCAGCCGACCGGTGGGGGCGCGCGCGGAGCCTTGCGCTGATGGCGATCGTCTGGAGCCTTGCGACATTGTTCTGCGCAAGGGCCGCGAACTTCGAGCAAATGCTATTGGGTCGTGCTCTGGTCGGCGTCGGTGAAGCGGCCTACGGGTCGGTTGGCATCGCCGTCGTGATCAGCGTATTTCCGCAGCGCCTGCGGGCGACGTTGGCAGCTGCCTTCATGGCAGGCGGCCTGTTCGGACAAGTGCTTGGAGTAGCGGTTGGCGGGACCGTCGCGGCCAGCCATGGCTGGCGCTCAGCCTTCATGCTGATCGGGCTGGTAGGGCTGGTACTCGGCGTGCTTTACCCGATGCTGGTGCGAGAGACGCGCGTGCGGCTACTGGCAGGGTTGGGGCAGGTCGATGACGGATCATCCGATTCCAAGGCTGCGGCGCCACTCAAAGCTCTGGTCGCCAGCCGCTCGGTTCGCCTCGCCTATCTCGGCAGCGGATTGCAGCTCTTCGCTGCCGGGGCCATGCCCGCATGGCTGCCAAGCTTCCTGAACCGCAATTACGGGTTTGCATTGGACCGCGCCGGGCAGGTGGCCGCGCTGCTGTTGCTGGCCTGTGGGACGGGAATGATCGTGTGCGGGATGCTGAGCGATCGCCTTTCGCGCGACCGACCCGAACACAAGATCAATCTCGCGATCGGCTATTGCATCGGCACGGCCGCGTGTTTGACAGTCGCTTTTTCGCTGACGCCGGGCACGGCGCAACTCTTCCTGATTGCCTGCGCGATGTTCTTGGTGGCCGGCACGGTGGGCCCCACGGGTGCGATGGTGGCCAATCTTACTCCGCTCGCCATTCACGGATCAGCTTTTGCGACCCTGACACTGGCGAACAATCTCATTGGCCTTGCCCCCGGACCGATCCTCACTGGCAGACTTGCAGATGTGATAGGCCTGGCATCGGCATTTCGCTTCCTGCCTCTACCCTGCATCGCCGCAGGGATCGTCTTCGCCTTGATGCGCCGCAGCTATCTGGCTGATCTGGAACGACGCCAGGCGCTCTCGGCCTGATCACGTGACACAGTTTTTCGAACGCGCCAGCACGCTGGCCCCCGGGGTTGCAGTTTCACTGGTGTTGGCCCTGGCGGCTACGTTCCTGTCGGAGCATTACGCGGCCCCTGTGATGCTATTCGCCCTGCTTTTGGGATTGGGGTTCAACTTTCTCGTCGACATTGGCAAGACGCGGCCGGGGATCGAATTCTCCGCCAGGGCGCTGCTGCGGATCGGAATTGCTTTGCTTGGATTGCGCATTGGTGCGAGTCAGATTGCCGCGCTGGGGTGGCAGCCTGTGCTCATGGTTGTCCTGCTGGTCGCAGCGTTGATCGTCGGGTCGATCGTGCTGGCGCGGGCGATGGGCTTCAATCCTCTGTTTGGCTTTCTATCCGGCGGGGCAACTGCCATCTGCGGCGCCTCCGCTGCGATGGCGATCGCCGCATCGCTGCCCGCGCACGAACGCAAGGACCAGGCGATGCTGTTCACCGTCATCGTGGTGTCAGTGCTATCGACCGTTGCGATGATCGCATACCCGCTTGTGGCTGACCTTGCAGGCCTTACCGATCGGCAAGCCGGGATCTTCCTTGGCGCGACCATCCACGATGTGGCCCAGGTCGTCGGCGCTGGGTATGCGATCTCGCCCGAGGCAGGCGATACGGCGGTGATCGTCAAGCTGGTGCGGGTCGCCATGCTGCTTCCTGTCATCATGGTGGCAGGACAGATCACCCGGCACGACGCAACGGCAGGGTCGGAAAGACCACCGTTGTTGCCATGGTTCGTCGTGGCTTTTGCGATACTGGTCATCGTCAACAGCCTGCTGGCGTTGCCTTCTGCCGTCACTGCCGGAGCAGGCGAACTCTCGCGCTGGTGCCTCGTGATCAGCCTGGCAGCTATCGGCATGAAGACACGTCCGGGTGATCTCGTGAAGGTGGGGATCAAGCCTGTTGTTCTTATGCTTGTCCAAACGGTGCTCCTGGCGGGTATCACCATGGCGGTCATCAAATTGGGTTGGCTGTGACACGAATTGCAAAATTGCTGTCACCAAATGTGAAATATCGGACCGGATCACGCACTATCACCAATCCCAATAAACGAGAGGATGGGAGACTGAAATGGGCCTAGGACACCTTCGCCGGTGCGTGAGCGCGCTTGCGATCATCGCGGCATCTGCAACCGCCGCACATGCCCAGGAGAGTGCCGCGCAAGACGGCGCTGCGATTGATGGCGAGATCATCGTGACTGCACAGAAGCGCGCCGAAAACGTGCAGGACGTGCCGATCTCAATCGTCGCCATCAGCGGGGAAGGCCTTGCACAGGCGAACGTCCTCACCGTGCTGGACCTTGGGCAGGTCGCACCCAACTTCCAGTCGGTGCGCTCCTCAAACACCGGATCGACACGGCTTGGCATTCGCGGCGTGGGATCGCTTGCCAATACCCTGATCGAGCCCAGCGTGGCCGTCTTCATGGACGGAGTCTATGTGCCCCGCTCCGGCTCGATCCTCGGTGCTTTTCTCGACATCGAAAGCGTGGAAGTGCTGCGCGGCCCACAGGGCACGTTGTTCGGGCGCAATGCCAGCGTTGGCGCACTATCCCTGCGCGCTGCCAAGCCGAAGGACGAGTTCAGCGGGGAGGTGTCTGCGGAATTCGGTTCCTTCGATCGCTACCGCATCCAGGGGCATGTGAACGTCCCGTTGACCGACAATGTCGCCATGCGCCTTGCCGGCATGGCCCAATGGTTCGATGGGCCATGGTTCAACCGGCTCGATGGCAAGAACTACGGGGGCTCCGACGACGTCTCGCTGCGGGGCACCATCAGGGCCGACCTTGGCAATTTCGAATGGATCGTGCGCGGGGATTACACCCGCCTCAAAGGCGATGGGGTCGCCAATTTCGATTTTGACCCCGCGTCGGTCAGCCCGGCACGTCTGGACTTCATCCGCGCCGCCTTCAACGGCGGTCCCGACACCAACCTGCGCGACAGGGTGATGAACCAGTTCATCGCGCAGGGACTGGTTGACGAGAACTGGGGCATCGCGAGCGAGGAATCGCTCGACCTTGGTGGCAGCACCTTGCGGATGATCAACAGCTACCGTGTATGGACCAATGACCAGCTCGACGGCGACATCATCTACTTCCCTGTCAGCCTTGCCTCGCGGCGGAGCCTGTTCGATTCGAAAAGTCACAACCACGAGTTGCAGTTCATCTCGCCAGAAAAGGAATGGTTTGGCGGCGCGTTCGACATGGTGGCCGGTCTCTATTATTTCGAGGAGGATTTCGGTCTCGGCGAACAGCTCAATCTCGGCACAAGCTTCTGTGGCGTTCTGGTTCCCGCAGGTCCTGGGCGAACCGCTTGCAGCAGCTTCGTGGCGAACACCGGCGGCATCGCCGCGACCGATCAGGACGTGTTCCAGAACGTCAAGAGCTTCGCAATCTACGGCCAGGGTAACGTCCATCTCAGCGACAAGTTGACGCTGACGCTCGGCGGCCGCTGGACGAAGGACCGCAAGCGGGGAACCTACGCTCAGGCTTCCAGTCCCTTTACCCAGACGCTGCGCGCCACCGAACGTCTGACGTTCCCCGGCATCAACGAAGACCGCTTCACCTACCGCGCCAGCCTGAACTACATGCCGACCGATGACGTGCTGCTGTTTGCGAATATCTCGACCGGTTACAAATCGGGTGGATACAATTCCGGTGGTGGCACGCCGTCGCTTTCGGTGGTCGATGCCAATGGCAACCTTGTTTCGACCCGCCGCCTCTTCGACCGCGAGACCGTGACCAACTACGAGATTGGCGCAAAGACCAGCTGGTTTGACCGCCTGTTGACCGCCAATGCCACGCTGTTCCGCATGGATATTGACGGCTTTCAGGACCGCGCCTTTGATGGCGTAAGCTTCATTGTCCGCAATGCCGGAGCCTTGCGCCAGCAGGGGCTTGAACTGGATCTCAGGCTCGCGCCCAGCAGGGATTTCTCGATTTCCGGTTCGGTCGCCTATCTCGACTCCGAGTTTACCGATTTTGCCAACGCCTCCAACCTTCCGGGCCTCCCCGGAACACAGGTGCTAAACGGCAAGCCCAACACATTCTCACCCAAATGGTCGGGCAATGTGGCGGTCGATTGGGGCACGGACATAGGGTCGAGCGGCATGCGGCTGAACGTGAACAGCAACCTGTTCTTCACATCCAGCCAGTTTGTCGGCACCGTGAACGATGCCAACCCGCAATCGCGCGCGCCTGGCTATGCGCTGTTAGGCGGACGGATTTCGCTCGACGGCCCGGATGGACGTTGGACAGTCGCACTGTTTGCACGCAATCTGCTCGACAAGGCATACCGGCCGCTGTCGGTCTATCAGCCGCTGGGCGGGGCGCTGGGTCTCAGCAACACGGTGTTTCCGGGAAGTACGGCCAATCGCGTGATGGCCGGCGAGCCCCGAGCCTTCGGTGTATCGGCAACCTTGCGATTCTAGGCCGCGCACCGTGCCGACATTTCTGTTTGCGCGGAACATCTTGCCGCGGGCCCGCAGCACAAAGAGCAGGACGTCCGCTCCCGCCAACTGGCATGAATGGACGTCCTGCAACCAATGATGTCGTTTGGGCTCGTTCATTGTGCTCAGTGAAGCGCCGGAACCGAATATCGCAAGCCGGTTTCATCAAGCATTCGCTTGTCCGCATCATTTCTCGTCTCCTTATACGGGAGGAAAAGCTGAGAGCCTACTTCCCGTTCAGGCCCGATGACCGTCACTCTGGGTGCCAGCTTGACAACCGAATGATGTCGGCTTCCAGTAAAGCCGGCCGTTTGAGACGGCGCTGAGGGACGGCAGGAATGTCCCAAACCCGCCACCCATGGTGAAAGGCAACTATGTCCGCTTCCAGGCAATCGGCGGGCAAACTGCAATGACCGCTATGGGCGCAAAGCTGACTGGCGGCTTACCGATCCGACTGCCATTTGCAATGCTTCGACGTGCGATATGGACTGCGCCCGCCCCCTCGGTGGAGACAAGCCTCACGTTGCAGCACTGGCTTCAGCCAACTTGGCCCGCTCAATCGCCGACCTTATAAAACATCGAGTTGCGCAGCCACTCCTCAAGAGTCGATTCCCGCCATCCGCAGGATCGCTCTGCGATCTTGATCTGCTTCGGGAACGTCCCCGCCTGGTTCTTGCGGTAGAGCGTCGCGCGAGAAAGCCCGGTGCGATCGAGCACGGTGTTGAGCCTCAGGAACCTGTCGGGTGGATGGGATGCCATGGCCATTGTCTCCATCCTGTGATGTGATCTGCCCCTGCCTGCGGCACAGATTGGCGATGTGCCGCTGCGCGTCAATCGAGCCTCCTACGGTGATTTCGCAAGCAATGGGGCAGGGGAGCGCTGCGGGCATGCCGCCGGGAATGGCGGCGTAAGCAGATTATTTCTGCTCACGGCATCTCACTATGCTTCTGCATTCAGCAGCGCATCTTGGTCGCCGCTTTGCGGCGGCGCTTGCCCCGCTCGGGCGGGACACCGGGGTTCGTTAATCGCCTCTAGCCACGCCAGGCCAGCCCGCAACCCGCGTTGCCGGTCCTACACTCCGTGGCTGAGCAACGCCCACCCAGCAGAAACCCAGGCGCAAACGACGCTGCGTCGTACCGCAAGCCGCAACGCCGATTATTCCGCTTTCTCCAAGAGCCTGATCACACAGGCCGACGCGTGCGACGGTCAACGGGTAACACTAATCCGGGCAGCGATGTCCGGCCGGTGAATATTCCGCTTCGGCGCATGTCTCGTGCAAGTCGCTCTCCGTGACAATAGGGATTTCCTATCCTAGTGTCTCCCGTCCTCGGAGGCGCAAGCTGTGAGCGCGCGGCCCCTTTTTTCTAATGGTCCACAGCCCCATCTTGTGTTTCGAATTGCAGCCGGTTGCGGTTGAGCGAGCCTGGCGCTTCGTGCGCGATATGGCGCAGCACCGCCTCGCGCACGTCGCACCGCATGTCGAACAGCTCTGATCCATTGCGCCCGCTCATCAGTACGCGAAGTTGCAGC
Source organism: Blastomonas sp. RAC04 (assembly GCF_001713435.1). Classification (NCBI taxonomy): domain Bacteria; kingdom Pseudomonadati; phylum Pseudomonadota; class Alphaproteobacteria; order Sphingomonadales; family Blastomonadaceae; genus Blastomonas; species Blastomonas sp. RAC04. The sequence goes on along the minus strand of NZ_CP016460.1, from coordinate 1,818,305 downwards.
ACCTGCGCGGTCATGTCGGTCACTTGCAGCACTGCGACGCGCTGGTCCCACAGCCGGTGGCTGCGCACCTGTGCCACCGCGAAGCTGCGGATGCTCTCGACATCGGCGGTATGATCGACATAGAGCATTACGGTGCCCAACAGGTGGCTGGTCTCGCGTGTCCAATTCTCGATCGTGTCCTCCAGCAGCTTGGACACCGGGATCACCAGCCGCCGGTCGTCCCAGATCTTCAGCACGACATAGGTCAGCGTGATCTTCTCGACCCGTCCCCATTCGCCCTGATAGACCACCACGTCGTCGATGCGAACCGGCTCGGTAAACGCAAGCTGGATTCCGGCGACGAGGTTCTTGAGCAAGGGCTGCGCTGCGACGCCAAAGGCAAGGCCCGCAATGCCCGCCGATGCCACCAGCGCGACGCCGATCTCGCGCACCGCAGGGATCTTGAGCAGCAACAGGCCCAGGCTGACAATGACCACCACGATCGTCGCGATCCGCGCGAGGATGTCGGCCCGGGTCCGCCTGCGCCGTGCGGTCAGGTTGTTTGCGGCGGAAAGGTCTGATCGGGAACTGACGTATCCGTGGAGGAACCGGATGATGGCGATGACAAGCCAGCCCCACAGCAGCGGCAGGATGATCCGCACGGCACCCACGACAAGCGTCGCATATTGAGGATGGTCGGGCAGCACCTCATCCACCGATAGCAGCGCGAGGCTAACCATGATCCAGCGCAACGGATGATAGATGCACATTGTCATCGCATCATCCTGTCCCTTGCGGGTGCGCCACGCGATGCGCCGGAACACGAACACCAAAGCGAGATGGGCCAGCAGCGCTGCAGCCACCAAGGTCGCCATCAGCACCGGGGTTCGGGCAATCGTCCAAATTTCCGTGGTATCCATAAGCAGCCTCAACGCCTGCCGATGGCAGGGGTTTCATGGCCGTGCGGCGTCAGCTTGGCGAAACGTCGAGGAACTTCATCACCGCAAGGCCCCCATCAGCGCAGGTGTGGCAGAGCCGTGCTCGATCCGGCGGCTGGCCTGGGGTATGATATCGGCCATCACGACGAACAGCATTGCGCCTGCCGAGAACCCCAGCGCCCAGGGTAGGGCGGCAGTCGACAGCTGGACGATGGCGACGCCTACCAACCCGCCAAGCGGTTCGATCAGCCCGGTCGCCAGCGCGCCTAGCAGCACCGCACCGATGACCATCGCTGCAGCGACCGGCTTGGATGACCCCGTCGACTGCGCGCGCTCGATGCCGGGGATGATCAGCGGAAAGAATGCCGAGGCAATCATCAGATGTCGCCAGCGGTGTGGCACGGCTCGTTCCAAAGCCTATGTTAGGGATCGCCCGATTGTCCGGCGCTAACCTTGCGGTCTCTCCCCCAAGTCTCACCACCCGCCCCACAGGAGACCGCAATGTCTGACAATCCCAAGATTCCCGCCAATGATGACGACGCTATGCAGAACCAGACCGGCAAGGGCGGCGGAGGCGAGTCCGGCGGTGGTGCCTATCCCAATCCCCATACCGGCAAGGAAGAGCGCGGTGGCAACCCCGGGGACTTTCAGGGTGGGCAGAGTGAGAACCGCTATTTTGGATCCGATGCCGCATCGGGCAACTCTGCCAAGGGTGCCAAGCGCGACAGGTTGGCATCGGACGAGGACACCGGGGAGTAACGCCTGGACCCTGCAATCCGCTCACGCAAAAAAATGGCGACCCGAAGGCCGCCAGTGAGATGAAGCTGGTTGGTTTTTCACGTCATTGACCGCCCGACGTGGTTGCAGCAGCGCCTTGACCAGTCGCAGCGCCCGTGTCGATCGCGTCGGTCGCGGCGCTTCCCGTCATAGAGTTGACCTGGTCGTGGTGCTTGCGGATGACCGGAACCACTGTTCGCGCGAAAGCCTTGAGATCCGCATTGTCGCCATTGGCGCCATAGCCTTCGTGCAGTGCCAGCGCTTTGCGATGCGCCATCATCTGCTGGTTCTGATATTCACGGTCAAACGCCGCGCCGCTGGCCGACTTGAGGCGATCAATCATGCCCTGATGCTCCGCGTCGAGCCGCGAAGGAGGAGTCGCAGCGGGCGACATCTTGGCCATGACCGCCTTCATGTCCTGCGATGACTTGGTATGGTCGTCGATCATCATCTGGCCAAATGCCCGGGTCTGCTCCGACTGGGCCTTCTGCACGGCCAGCTTGCCGGCTTCGATTTCATATTTGTCGGAGATTGCGACCCGATTGACATAAATGCCAGCTGGCACATTTTCGGGCATCATCGCCCCGTCCGGTCCGATGGTACCATCTGAGGTATCGGTGACCATCTCATCACCGGCCATGGTGGCATCTGCCTGAGCCTTATCGGCCTGCTGGCTGTCGGGTGTATCGCACGCCGTTGACAACAGAGCCGCCGTCAGAATTGCAATGGTACGCATTGTCCTATCCTCTCGACTGTAAGTTGAGGATTAGGCGATACGGCCCCTTGGTCTGGTACGAACTTACATAGGCAAGTGCGGTGCCAGCGAAGACGTGGGAGAGGACAATCCAGAAGCTTCCTGCCGCGCCTGATCGATCAGGTCGATCATCGCGGCAAAGCCCTGCTGGCAGACTGGTTTTTCAAAGCGCGGCACACCTGCAAACTCGCTGCGGACCGGCTGATCGTCGTATCCGGTGCAGAACAGGAACGGCACGCCGTCCTGCGAGAGGCAACGCGCCATGGGAAACACGGCGGTCCCGCGCAAATTGATGTCGAGGATGACAAAATCGATCCTTCCGCAGCTTTTGTACAGCGACAGCGCGATCGGGAGTGTCGTTGCAGGGCCATTCTCAGCAGGCAGCCAGTAGGAAGCGCTGTGTTGCCAACGAGCAATCTGGATTGCAGCATCCTTTTCAAAGAGTGTGCGTCCCAAACTGATCGCATGGGTCCACGTGACGTGAAAACTTCGCTTGCGCTTCACAGATTACTCGAGCGTTGGATACTTTGGTAACGATACTAGTGCTCTGCGGGCTTCTGCAGCACTGTCAGTGACATGCGTTCGATTGCGATCAGGCCCATCTCCTCGAACTGCTGCAACCAGCCTGCCATCGGCCAGAAGCCCCAGCGCGCCCGAAAGAGTTGGGCGTTGCGCACGATGTCACCAAAATGCTGGAGCGGCGGATCAGGGCTGGGATGGTACTGGTGGAAGGCGCCGGGGCCTCCCATGAACAGAAGCGGCAGCCCTGCTGCAGTGGCGCGAAAACCGAAGTCGGTGTCTTCGCCGCCATAGCCCAGATAGGCTTGGTCAAACCCCCCTAACGCGTCGAACCGCTTGCGGCGAATGCCGAACGCCAGCGACCAGAACAGCCCGGGATTTTCTTCGGCGCGCAAGCCCTTTTCGGGAAAGTTGCGAACGGCATGCGGCTTGCCCCGGGCTGCGAGATCCTTCTCGTCCCAGCTCCCGCGCGCATCTTCCGGACCAAGATAGAGTATTTCGGCGCAGATCAGCGCGTCGGCCTGCTTCAAGGCCTCATCCATGGTTCCGATCAACGAAGCCGTCGGAATGCAATCGACATCGAGAAACAGCAGGTTCTCGAAGCTAGCATGCCGCGCAGCCAGATTGCGCGCTTCGGCAAGCGGCAGGTGTTCGGCGGCCAGCCTTTTCACGTGGCAGGGAAAGTCAGTATCGAGCTGCTCGATCGGCGGCTCGCTCGCCATATCAACCACAATGAGCTCGCCCGGAGGTTCGATGCTGCGACGCAATCCTTCGACCAGTTGGGCCAGATGCCCGGCGCGGTTGCGCACGATCGTGAGAACCGAGATCATGCGCCCATCCGCCAGAGATCGAGACGATATTCCGGCTGGCGATCAGCGTGAAGAAGCATGATACGCTCGGCGAGCATCGCTTGCAGCTTCTGCACGGCGCCGTCGCCCGATTGCGGATAGTCGGTATCGCCGGTCCAATGTACAAGCAGCAGTTCGCCCCCGGCAACCACAGCGCCTGCGATCCAATCGGCGGCGCGCTGCAGATCGCCATCGTCCCAATAATAGGCCACTTCGGAGAGCAGCAACAGATCGAACGCCTTGTCTGCAGGGGCCTGCCGGGGAAACTCGATCCGCTCAAAGGTCACCTGGGGCAGGCTGCTGCAGCGTGCGCGCGCCGTGTCCAGCGCGGTTTGGCTGACATCAATCGCCAAGAGCCGACCGCAATACGGCGCCAGCTTGGCGGTCAGCACGCCGTTGGCGCAGCCAACCTCCAGCGCGCGGTCGAAACGGCGATCGCCCAGCGCCGCCAGTGTTCGCGCGTATTTTGCCTGCTCATAGGCCCTGGTCTCGAAGCCCCAGGGATCGGGCGTTTCGCGAAACATTTGCTCGAAATATTCGGCATCGAGGCTGGTCTGGTGTCGCATGTCAGTCTCCGGTGCAATACAGGATGTCGGTGGTCGGCATTCGCCTGAAGGCGCGCGGCAACCGGAATCCGGGGCCCCGCGATGCGCTAATCTGGCTGCGATGCGCGGCCAACGCCCAGCGGCGAAGCCCAGCCGACATCGGTTGGGTACGGAGCAGGGTGCTGCCACGAGGCAAGGGCCGCTCACCCCAGACGATGTACTCTGCAATACGCAATGGGCGGCGGCTGGCATCGCGTACGGCATAGGCCAGCCGTGCAGCGGCCGCGTGATCGCAATGCGGCTCATGCCTTGCGGTCACTGCGATCGCATCCACCCGCTGCGCCGCGCACAGCGCCACCAGTCTACGGCAAGTGCGATCGAACAATACGTTACCCGGATGCGAAGGCGATGCGTCGCGCCAGTCGAGGTGCAGCGTCTCCACCGGTTCGCCGGCCAGCCGGCGCAATGCCAGCGCCGCTTCGCGCTTGCGGGTAATGATCAACCCGCGACCTGCGCTTGCTGGGTGCGAGCCCGAGCCATCGGTGAGATAGGCAATCCCTGCCAGACGCTTTTCGCGCGCGGTCTGGTGGATCAGGGCGCCCGCACCCAATGTCTCGTCATCAGGATGAGGCGCGATCACCAGCCAGCGAAGAGATCGCCAGGGCCGGGCCGACAGGCTGGTGGCGCGCAGCAGTCCGCTCACCACAGCCGGTCTGCCGGGCCCCATGGGTCACGCTCCAGCCATGCCTGTGCCGCGCAATCGCGCGCATAATCGGGGCCCGCTTGGCGCAGATACAGGCTGAGATCGCGGCTGATCTTGTCAATCCGCGTGCCATCCAACGCGCTGTAAGTGCCGGTGATGCGCGCTGCGGCCTCGATCATGTCCAGCCCTGCGCGCTCCACGATCCCGCGCGTCATCTGCGCAAATGCCGGACCATCGGGATCTTGCGACGCGGCGCGCAGCGCGCATTCGCGGACCCACAGATAGGCGGTGCGGGCGGCGGCAACAGCATCGGCGAACCGCGCACGCTGCACCGGGTCCTCGCGTGCGGCAGGGCGCATCGCCTTGCGGATCTCGGTCAGCAACCCCTCAATTCCGCCCAGCTGGACCGCGGTGAACCGCCACGCGCCAGCCGTGAACCGTGGGTCGCGGTGATAATCGCCGCCTTCACCCAGGCAATCCTCCGGCGCTATGGCAAGGCCGTCCAGCGCATAGCTGCCACTCCCGGTGGCGCGCATCCCGCGCACACGCCATTGCGACAGATCGGCGCGTTCGGGGTCGTCGGCGCGCACAATCACCAGCTGTGCGTCTCCATCCGGGCGGCGGGCCGTGATCAGGGCATGGGAATTGCCGCCCGCGCCGGTAGCGAACGACTTGGCGCCTTCGAGCACATAGCCGCTTTGCGTCTCGAGAATCGCGACCCCGGGGGGTGGCTCGGTGGCCCACACGCCGTAGATCGCACCGGCGCCCAGGGCCCCCTTGAGCGCATGCAGCTGCACCGTCGAGCCATACCAGCCGAACAGCAGCATGGCGTTGACATGCCCCTCGTAAAGCCTGCCGACGCTGAGGTCAGCGCGACCGATGATCCTCAGGACATCGAGCATCGCCAGATGGCGCTGATCGTCATCGCGGAAAGGCTGGCCGCCGCTGGCCACCGGTGCGAAGGTGCGGTGCAGCCCCGCCCGCACGATCTGCGCAATACTGTCGGCAGGATAGACTGGCGCTGCATCATAGCGCGCGCCGAGCTCCGCCAGATTTCCGGCAATGCCCATCGCTGCGGCGACGCAATCGGGGCCTGTCGGGACGGACGCGCTGGCCAAGGTCATGCTGCCAGCTCCCGTGCGACCCATGTGGCGGCTTGCGCCTCAAGCCAGCGGGCAAGCCGCGTCGCCGCCTGCGGATCGCGCAGCGCGCGGCGTCCTGCCGGGTCCAGCGCTCGCGCCGCGGAAAGAGCTGCAGGCCATTCGTGCGCGTCCGGCCAGGCCGGGCGGACGATGGCAGCGCCCATGCGCTGCAGCCCCGAGGCGGTGGCATTCTGTTCGCCGAAAGGTCGCGTCTCGGGGATGCAGACGAAGGGGCGATCGGCGGCCATGACCAGGCCGACGACCCCGTCGCCTGCTGCGCCGACCACCACCGAAGCCTTCGCTACCTCGTCGGCCATTGTGTCGCTCCAGCCGGCGAACACCAGGTTGCCCGGGCAATCGGATGGTGCCGACAGGTTTCCGACAACCCTCCATGTGTGGTCCGAGCAGGCGCGGGCGGCGTCGGCGATCGCCGCAGCCGTCAGCGATGTCCCGCCTTCGCCCATGATCACCAGCACGGTTTCACGGGGAACGCCCGGCGCAGCGCGGGCAGGGCTGAGCCCCGGCGCATAAAAGGTCTTGGCCCGGACCCAGTCGGGCGTGGCGGGATCCTCCATGGCCTGCGCAAAGGGCGCGATCAGCGCCTGCGCGCTGCGAAACGCTTCAAGATGCGCAGGATCGCTGCGCTTGCCGTTCAAACGCACATAAAGCACGGGAACCGAGGCCAGCCGCGCCAGCATCGCCACTTCGATCGACACGTCGACGATCATCAGCAATGGACGGGCCTGCTCGATCCATTGGGTGATGCGGGCGACGCGGCTGCGGATGCCAACATGGTCGAGCGGGGCGTAATGCAATGTATTGGGGCGATTGGCGGCCTGATCCCGGCCATCGAAACCGTCGCCGAGCCGGTCATCTGCAAGCACGATGCCCTCTGCGTCGATCTGGCTGCCGAGCAGGGTCACAGGCAAGGATGTCGCCTCGCGGATCACCCGCGCGCGGGACAGGTGCCCGGCCCCGTGATGATGGACGTAATAGCCGATCGGGCGCGGGGTCATGCCATCACCGCCAGCGGCATATCGTGCGGCATCGGTGGCAGCATGGCCTCGTCGCGCACCATGTCGGCGGGGCTCGCCGAGCGCGCGCGCATCCCGCGTCGCCATTCGGCGCGGGCACGCCAGTGGTCGAAATCGGGCATCAGCAAAGGGGTGTCGGCTCCGACGTCGATCAGGCGCGCCATGTCAGCCGCCATGCCGCCTGCCGCGCGACCATCGCATCGGGGCGAGACATAGGCCCAGACATCGGACGGATGCGCGATCCGCGCGCCACGCGCCAGCGCTGCCATCACCAGCCCACGATCCTCGCCGCTGGCGATCCGGGGCACCCCGCCCGATGCGCGATAGGCCGCAAGCGTGATCGCCAGGCTGGCGCCGGTGTGGTCGCCGTGCCGCGGCGGCATGTCCCAGGCTATCGGGTCGATTGCATCCTCGATCGCGCGCACCTGTTCCCAGTAGCGATCAAACGCCCGCCGCAGCATCGCGGCATGCGCGGGCAATGGTTCGTCGGGATCGACGACGATGCGACCGCCCACCAGATCGACGCCGCGTGCGATGCCCGCCGCGATAGCCGACAGCCAGTGAGAGGGGGGCCGAACATCGGCATCGGTGCTGACGAGGATGGCATGGTCATTGTTGGCGAGCAATTGGGCACCGCGGTCCATCGCAAGCCTTCGCGCCGACCCCGCATGGGCCTCGCCCGGCGCGAAGTGGATGTCGGTCAGATCGATCCTCAGCCGTCCAGCATAGTTGGCCCGGCAGCGGTCGATCACCTCAAGGCTGGCGTCGGTCGTGTTATTGACGACAATGGCAACCGGGATGGGCCCGGGAAAATCCTGGGCTGCGAGGGCCTTCAGCAGCACTGGCAGGCGGTCTGCCTCGTTGCGCGCAGGCACGCACACGCACAGCGGGGCGGCACCCGGATCACCCACGGATCATGGCCGGAGTTTGGGTGTCCATGGATTGTACCGGATAGGGTTCGCGCGCGGTGGGCACGGTTTGTGCGCGCATCCGGCGGATCATGTGCGCATAGATCGCTTCATAGCCATCGATCATCTTTTCGGCATCGCAGATCGCAATGGCCCTGGCGCGGCAGGCCCGCCGGTCAAGCTGCATCGCGGTCAGCGTAGCCAGCGCGAGAGAGCCTGAATCGCCGGGCGTTGCCAATACGCCGGAACGTGAATCGACAATCTCTGGGATGGCGCCGCGCGCAAACGCGGCAACGGGCACGCCGCATGCTAATGCCTCAGCCACTACGAGGCCATAGGGCTCATCCCACATGGGTGAGCACAGGAATGCGCGAGCCCCGCCAATGACGTTGGCCAGATCAGCATGCGCCATATGCCCTTCGTACCGAGCATGGACCCCCAACCGAGGCTGGATTTCGGCGCGGAAATAGGCCTCGTCATGCGCAGGCCCGGCGATCCGCAGTGGCAGTCCCACATGCCGGGCGGCATCCATCGCCAGATGCAGGCCTTTTTCCGGGACGATCCGCCCGTACCAGACCAGATAGGGGTCGGCATCGGCAAAAGGCCGAAATGCGAACTTGTTGAGATCGATACCGTTGGCGATCACCGCATCAAGGCCGCGGACGTGCGCCCATTGCCGTGCGATCGAATGCGACACGCCGACCAGCGCATGGTTCGTCGTATCGCTCAGCCGGACACCGCTTTCCAGCCAGCAGAACGGCGGCGTATGCAGCGTCGTGACCATTGGCATCGGCAGCGCATCTGCCATCGAAACCGGCAGATAATGCAGGGAATTGTTCTGGATGATATCGAAGTCGCGCGTACGAAGACTGTTCATAAGCGAGAGATAGGCATGGTGCTCGCGGAAGAAGGCAATGTCGCTGGCTTCTGACAGACCGACTTCGGCGATCGCGGTCTCTGAGCATATCGCCTCGAGGCCAAGATCAGGATCGGACCTTACGGTGGCGAAGAGGGTGACATCGTGCCCGCGCTGCCGCAGCATTCTTGCCAGTTGGAACGTGTGCGTTTCCAGACCCCCGGCAAAAGGTTCGGCGATCGGGTGCTTCAGATGGGAAATGATACCGATACGCAACCTTGAAGACTCCCGAAATTGACATCCTGGACCCGGGACAATCGCGGTATTGGCACGCGTGATTGCCATTGGCGGTCACGCGTCAACGCGCTGAGGCAAAGAAGGTGGGTCCCGGGATTGCTGGCGCATGTAACCAAGACGATACCTGTGAAGGGGTGATTGGTTGCGTGGCGACAAATGTCAGGGCGTCGTGATCTCGCGGAAGATTGGACAGATGCCTCGATCGCAATTCGTCTGCAGTCGCCAAAGTGCAATTCCAAATTTCAGCATTTCGAGCTTTTTTTGGCGACCTCGAGAATGCTGGCCTTCGAGGTTCACCAAGCCTGCGATCACTTTGCTATTGATAACGCCTTGCAACATCTTTAAGGCCCTCTGCCAGAGGGAGTTGGCATGGGTTCGCTTCTGATTTTTAGTCTTATGGCCGCGACGGCGATGTCCTCAGGTCAGGGTGATGGGCTGGGCGCGGATGCAACCATGCACCAAAGCGATCAGGCCGAGATCGTCGTCACTGCCACCCGCTCGGGCTCGGCTATCGAGCGACTGCCGATTTCCGTTTCGGTGGTGGATGAGGAGACGGTGAACGAGCAGCTGCGCCAGAACCGCAATATCCTGTCCGGCCTGGAGTTCATTGTGCCGGGTTTGAGCGTTCAGGACAGCGAGGTGCGCGGCAGTTGCAGCAGCGCCATTCGTGGCCGCGCAGCCTCGTTCCAGATCAACGGCGTGCCGGTGAACGAAGACCTGCGCCCGGGCTCGTGCACCGGACCTTTCACCATATCGCCGTTCTCGGTCGAGAGGGTCGAGGTGGTTCGCGGTGGCACCGCGCTATATGGTGCAGGAGCGCCCGGCGGGATCATAAACCTGATCACCCGGCGTGCGAAAAGCGAGGCGCTGGAGATCGATGCCACCTTGCAGACCAGCTTCAATACCGAAAGGTCGCGCAACACGTTGACGACCGATCTGTATGCGGGCATCGGCCAGAAGCTCGGTTCATTCGATTATTATGTCGGCGCGGCCTATACCGATGGCGGACGGGCACGCAGCGCCACCGGCCTTCCTGTCTATTCGGCGGCCTATGAAGCGGTCGACCTGTTGGCATCGCTGGGGCTCGATCTTGGCGCGGGCCAGGAGCTGCGATTCACCGGCACGTTCCACAACGAGGATGTCGGCGCTCAATTCTATCCGGACGGCACGATCGACCCGGTCAGCGGTCTGTCGCGGATCGTCGAGGTGGCGCCCCACCCGCAGGTCGGCCAGGGTCGCGACCGCAATGTGACCATGGCCTTGAGCTACCGCCATCCCGATCTGCTGGCGCACGACGTGTCGATCAGCCTGTTCTATCAGGACCAGTCGATCAAGCAGCGCGACAACTTCTTCACCGCTGACTTCGGCGATGATTTCTTCGCCTCCAACCGAGAGAACAGCCGCCTCGGCTTCAGGTCCGCGCTGACGCGAAGCTACCCCATCGGCTCGGGAAGCCTCAAGACCACTTATGGCTTCGATTTCACCCGCAATGATTTTCTGCGATTCAATGTCGATGCCGCCAAAGGCGAGGCGGTGACCGGCTATGTGACGCCCGCCTTCTACCTCAATACCTATGCGCCGTTCGGTCAGGTCGAACTGGGCCTGGGACGCCTGACCTTGAGCGGTGGCTTCCGCCGCGAATGGTACAGCGGCGCCATCGAGCGCGAAGGATTCAACCCTGCCCTGCCGCGCGCTGCCACGCCGGGAGCGTTCGGCAATTCGAGCCTGAACCTTTGGAATGCCGGTGCGGTGTTTGCCGTCGCCGATGCCGTTCAGCTTTATGCGAGCTTCAGTCAGGGCGCCGAACTCACCCAGCTTGGCCGTGCGGCACGTGGCGCGACCGACCCCTCGCTGATCACGGTCGAACCTGCCACCTCCGATCAATACGAGCTTGGCCTCAGGGGTGACATCGGCCCGGTGAATTTCGGCTTGGCGGTCTATCACTCGCGCTCGGCGTCTTCGTCGCAGATCCAGCCCGACCCGAGCTGCGCAGGCGAGACCTTCTGCCCCCTGATCCCGCTGCGCGTGCCGGAACGTTTTCGCGGCTTCGAGGCCAATGCGAGCTGGAAGGCGACCGATACCTTCACCCTGGCAGGCGTCTTCACGCTGCAACGCGGACGGGTGTTCAACGAGGATCTCGGGCGATTCATTGCATACGGCACCGATGTTGCCGTCCCGGTCCGGGTGACAGGCCGCGCGGAATGGCGCCCGGTCGCACCACTCAAACTCAACTTCCAGATGACTCATTATGGCGCGTCGTCCTTCTTCACCCCGACCGAACAAGCAATTGGCTTCGTCGATACCGACGCGGTGACGCTCGCGAGCGGCAGCGTCAGCTATCAGGCAGGACCGGTCGAGTTCTACATTGCTGCCGACAATCTGTTCGACGAACGCTATGTGAGCGTCGCCAACCAGGTGCAGGGACAAGGCGGCTTCACCTTCATGGAAGCACCGGGGCGCAGGGTGACGGTGGGTGTCAGCGGTCGCTTCTGACACCCCGCGCACGGTCCATGGGGACGAGGCGCAGGCGGGGCGCCGCAAGGCCGTACCGCTGTCCTACTGGCTGCACTCGCTTGTCGGCCTCAAGCTCAGCCTGTTCCTGGGATTCGTCTGCCTGACCGGCACGATCGCTACCGTCGCGCATGAGATCGAATGGCTCTACAAGCCCGCTGTGCGCTCGTCCGCGATGCAGCGCGAGGCTGATTGGGGCGCTATGTGGGATGCCGCAAAGGCCGCCCATCCCGATGCAACATTGACCGCGATCGGATCGTACGAACGAAACGACGCGCCCTATTTCGCCAAGTCGGTGTCCGCGACCGACGGCACGGGCCAGGATTTCACGATCTATGTCGATCCCGGCACGTCACGGGTGACCGGCCACGAATATGGCCGCAGCTTTCAGGATGGGATGCGCGCGCTGCATTATTACCTTTTCGCACCCGGCCCCATCCCAATGTACATCGTCACGTCGCTCGGGTTCCTGTTGGTCCTGTCGCTGGTGACCGGACTGATCAGCTACAAGAAATTCTGGCGCGGGTTCTGGCGCATGCCGCGCTGGCATCGCGATCTACGCACCGTGATGGGCGATCTCCACCGCCTCATCGGGCTTTGGTCGGTCTGGTTCTTCGCGGTCATCGGCGTCACTTCGATCTGGTATTTCGTCGAGCACGCCGGGTTGGACCTGAACACCCCGCCACCCTTTGTGAAGCCGATACAACCGGCGACCGACATCACGGGCGACCAGATCAGTCGCTGGACCCGGATCGCCCGGCGCGAAATGCCCGGCCTTGCGATCACGGCGGTCCATCTGCCTTATGGACCCGGCGACCCCGCTATCGTCCAGGGCCAATGGCAGGCCTGGCTGGTACGCGAGCGTACCAATGCCGTCTTTATCGACCCTGCGACCGACGAGATGGTTGGCAAGCGCATCGCGCACGAAATGGGCGTGGGCGAACGCATCGTCCACACGGCCGACCCGCTGCATTTCGGCACCTTTGGTGGCCTCGCCACCAAGCTTATCTGGGTGGTGTTCGGTGTCGCGCTTGTAGCCATGGCCGGCAGCGGGGCGGTGATCTATGCCAAGCGTCTGCGCATCGCGGCGGGCAGCGGCGTTGCCATGGGCATGTTGGACTATCTGGGTGATTGGAAATGGCCAAGCATCCTTGCGATCACTGCCGTGCCGGGGATTGCATTCTGGTTCTGGTGAACAGCCAAGCCCGCTGAACCATAACTTGCGCTCAGCCACGCACAAAATGGATGATAGATTCTTCCAGGTGGAGATAGCTTCTGCCTTTGCGCCTTGACCTGGTTAAAACCGAGGGCCGCGCAAGGCTGATCGACTGCGTCGAGGCGCAAGCGACCGCTCCTATCAGCTACGGTCGTTCCTGTCGGCCGACGTGAACGACCCATTCTGGGTCGGTTACGGACTGACAGGTTCTGAGGCATCCAGCTAACGCTCAACGGCTGCTGTTAACTGGGCATAGGCCCTTCCAGGGGCACCCGGCTGCTAACAACGTTGACTTTGCCATTGCCCCCATGCCGCGCCTGCGGATCAGATTTACGCGAGCCGGTGGCAATGCTAGCCCAGTCAACAGGGCAAGGGGGAGGTGCCGATCATGCGGGCGAGCTAGTTGGCCGTGGGTTGGATGATCAAGTCTGTGAAGATCACGATGTTAGCATGACTCCCCAGAAATCCAGACAACCACAGAAGGTGTTCAATCTGCTTTGGTACGAGCGCCTCCAAAGTCGCGGTCGACCTCAATTGAACAGGAAAAGCCGCAGATTGGCGAAGAGTTCTTCGCGTGATGACACGCCGACCTTGCGGTAGATATTTCGGATGTGGAAGCGTACGGTGTCGAAGGATTTACCTTCGATTTCGACGATATCCTGCACTGTTTTGCCTTCGAGCTTGCGGCGGCAGATCAGCGCTTCCTGTTTGGTCAGGTTGAAGAATGTCTCGAAGTGACGAAAATCGGCAGCGAGGAAGTCGTCAGTCTGTGCAAACCTGATTCCAAAGCATGTTGGCACTCCGGGCGTCATGATCCGCTGGATCTGGAGAGCCCAGAGCGGGCGATCGTTTTCATCCTTGAGCCATAGGACAATGTCCGCGTTTCCGCTGCGGATAAAATCCTGAAATGCCGTCTGCTCCTTTTTGCCGGTTATGGTGATGAGATCACGGTCGATCCTGAATGCCCGGGTGGCGGAGAGGAATTGTGCGAGCTGGTCGTTATGCCATAGCACCTTTTGCTGCTCGTCGCAGATGAGACGGCCATGGCGGCCAAGCGAAAGCCAACCCGACAATACCAGCGGTAACATCAATGAAAAGGTCATTGGCACCTTTTGGCGTACTGATTGCATCCCTTGTACGTGGATGACCTACGCCGTCCGAATAAATTGAACACTATTATTTGTATTTCTCGAAATTCGATAAACAAGTCTATTTTCTCCAGCGAGGCTATCGGATTATCTGAAGCACTTTGTAGGCAGAGTATGGTCGCATCCAACACGGCCAGGGATATATTGCACTGCGTATGTCTTGAGCATTGCGTAGGTCGCGCCAACACCAAAATTAATAGATTTTTAATGAAAAAATATTTCAAAGGCGGGACGGTTCGCCTTTTTTTATGCTGCGCAGGCGATTCGCGATTGTAAAATCGTCTCTATTCGGCACTCAATTTCACTAACGGCGATGATAGATCGGGTGCGAACCAAGCAAACCTTGGCCTGTATGGGCATGTCGGCAAATCCCACTCAAATGGGTGAAGCGACCTGCTTGGCATTGGGGCTACGCTGATTAACGGTGAAGGTTTTGCTGTTAACTATTTCAGTTAACGGCAGCTGCCTTCCCCAAAATAGCAGAGGATATGCCGACAATAGCCCCCCCCAATTACCTTTGTGTCGCAGGCAGGTCTCGCAGCCTGCCCAGGAAAAGTAACCCATATGCCAAGCAATGGTGCCTGGCGTAGGCGAAAAGGATTTGTCTTATGAAGAAGATCTTGATGGTTGCAGCTGCAGCCGCAGCCCTGAGTGCAGTCCCCGCATCGGCACAGACTGCCGGTACCAATCTCACCATCAACCTGAACGCTCAGGTCGGTAGCGTTTGCGGTGCCTATCGCGCAGGAGGCCAGGTTGTGGCTATCAATTTCGGCGAACTCGCCAGCGTCGCAACCACCGCAACCGTGACCCCCGCCAGCCAAGGCAGCGTCACCTATCGCTGCAACTCGCCGGTTGGCTTTACTCGCACGATCAGCTCGGCAAACGGCGGTTTTCTGTCCCGCAACAATGCACCGAACCCTACTGCTGAAAACCGCATTCCGTTCTTTTTCGCACATGGTGGCGGCAGCGGTCTGGGAATTCCCTCGCAGCAGCTGACGGCTGCGGTCATCACCAACCTGAACGCCAGTTCCGCGTTTCTTGCTGGCCAGACTGGCGGTCTGACCTTCTCGATCAATGGTGTGCAGGCCGCTGTCGGTGGCAACGATGCGCCGGGCACCACCGTGTTCGCTGGTACCTATCAGGACACTGTGACCATCGCCATCACTGCGAACTGATTTTGCCGACTTCAATGTATGCTCATGAAAAGGGCGGGGCAGCGATGCCTCGTCCTTTTCAGTATTTTCCCTGATCCATGCATTACTATGGCATCTTCGGTCTTATGAGCGTCAATGCATCAGGTGTCTGGATTGGGCGACAAAATCTGTTGTTATTACTAGGAGCTTATTGATGGTGCCCGCTAGGTTAGCATCAACGATTAAGGCTGCCATGTTGGCCATCGTTGCATTGGCAATGGCGACGGTCGCCCACGCATATGAAGTCTCCCCGATGCGCATTTTTCTGCAGCCCTCCCGCGGTCAGTCTAGCGCGACGATTGCAGTCAACAACATCCGCACCGACAGCCTCCCGATCGAGGTAAAGGTCCTACGCCGTCTGGTGAATCCCGACGGTTCCCAGACCTTTCAACCTGCCGACGACAAGTTCGTCATATTTCCTCCGCAAGCGCAGATTGCTGCAGGCCAGTCGCAGGCCCTTCGGATCCAGTACACCGGAGATGCTGTCACCGAAAGCGAAGCCTATGTGATCCAGGTCACGGAGGTTCCGGTCAATCGACTTGAGCAATCAGGCATTCAGTTCACCTATAATTTCGGCGTCGCCGTGTATGTTCAGGCCAACAGGCCTCGAGCAAGACTGGCTATCGAAAATACGAGAATTGTTGAAGGAAAACTTCGCTTCAAAGTAGCGAATTCGGGCAATGATTTCGCCTTCATCAATGGCCAGCAGCTCGAATATCAGATCGGTGACGAAACATTTCGTCTTGATCGGGACGCCCTCACAAATCTGGTCGAAAACCCGATAATTTCGCCAAATAGCGAACGGGAATTTTCTCTCTCGCTTGATAATCTGATCGATGGAACTCCCGTCAAGGTTCGGTTGTCGCGTGCCGACGGCTGATAATTTGCAGCTCGATTATTCAATAAGAAATGGAGCATTTTCAGGGCATGAGTGGGGCGGCTGTGGCCAGGGGATTCTTGATAACCAAGATGATTGCCGGCACCGCGCTTGCGATCGACTTGGCCTCGCCCCCGGCAATCGCCCAAGCTTCGGCGGCACCTGAGCCGACCAGTCAGGCTTCCACCCCGCTGCGCATAGGGCCGCAGACCGCGCCGTCCAAATCTGAACTGCCAGAGCCCGACTTGCAGTCCACGCAAAAAGACGCAAGGCAGGCGCCGACGCGGATTAGCCTGCCCCCCTTGCTGGGAGGCCAAAGGCTGTCAGCCATCATGGCGGAGATCACGCTGACGGAGCTGCTCGGAATCGAAGGCGCTTCATTGCTGGTAGCTCTGGGCGACAGGATCGATGACGATACGAGATTGGCGCTCGAACAGCGCAAAAGCGAATACTTGACCGTCGATGATCTAGCCCAACTGGGAGTTACGGCCAGTTACAAGCCCAATGAACTCTCGATCGTACTAGCCATTCTGCCTTCGGCGCGAGGGCCACAACGTTTTAGTATAGCCAACCAGTTTGATTTTTCCGCAGCCGCTCGTGCGATGCCAGCGGAGTTTGCCACGGGCTTCACCGGCACGCTGATCGGCGGACGCGACTTCAGCGCTGGGTCGGTCAGCGACAGGCTGATCTACGATTTCGCCGGCTTTGCCAACGTCGGCGGGCGTGATGGAGTGTATGTAACATATGGCGGAACGTTTAACATTGCAGGCGGAGGCGGGCTGTTCGAGCGGAACCGGATCATCGTGTTCAAGGATTTCGAAAGCGCGATCCTGCGTGTGTCTGCCGGTGACCTTGTCCCGCAAATACCGATCATTGCAGGCGACGTTGAGATTCTCGGCGTATCAGCCGAACGGCGCTACGACGCCATCCAGCCGTTGCGAAACATCCGTCCCACCGGGCGTCGTACCTTCAGTCTCGATTCCCCGGCCCGGATCGAGATATACGCGAATGGCGCGCTTGTTCAGACGATCGACGCCAGCCCAGGTGAGGTCGACCTCAACCAGATACCAGCTCTTTCCCTGACAAGTAACATTTCTATCATTGTCGAGGACACGACCGGACGCAGAGAAATCGACAGCTTCACATTGGCCAACGACATCGAGTTGCTGGCCGAAGGCATCAGCGAGTTCAGTTTCTCGGCTGGAGCCCTCCGACGGTTTTCTACGCGCGGATTTGCCTATACCGATAACCCTGTCGCCACCGGTCAGTATATCAAGGGTTTCAGCGAGAAAGTGACTGCGGGGGGACATTTCATCGTCGCTCAGGACTACCAGAATGTCGGCCTGCGCGCTGCGGTACTCGGTTTGCGTGGCGCAATTTTCAGCGGCATCAGCGTCAGTCGCGCGACAGGGAGCACCGGGTATGCCGCAAGCCTCGCTTATCGTGGAGATCCGTTGCAACTGTCGGATCTTGGCGGACAGCTGAATTTCCGGTTCGACTATCAAAGCCGTGGTTATCGGCGGCTGTCACTGTTTCAGGTGATCGATAACGTAAAGTTCGATATCGCAGCCGATTATCGGATCAATCTCACGACACGGATTGGAATTTCGTTCGGGGGCACCTATTTTGAACGCTATAACCAACCCGACAAGACGCGCGCTTTGTTTGGAGGCGTCCAGGTCAGTTTTGGCCGACTGCTGCTTTCGGCCACTGCGCGCTATGCCAAGATTGGACCTCGCACCGACACGGGGGTTTTGGCGACGGCGACCTTGCCGCTTGGCCGCTCCCACTTCGCCAACGCCAGCTTTGACACGGGAACGGAGCAGGCGCGCTTAGAGGTCCGCCGCCAGCGCGATATCACGATCCCCGAATTCGACTATGGCGTCATCGCCGAATCCAATCCGCTTTTCGATCGCCTCACGGGCCAGACACGTTTTGCCAATTCGCGCGTCAATCTCGATGTCGAGTTCACGAATGTCCAGCCCAGAGGCATGTTCGGTGCCAGAAACCAGAACATCGGCCAGTTCCGTCTGCAATCCGGTTTTGCCTATGCAGATGGGGAATTTGGGATCGGTCGCAATCCGGGCCGTGGATTTGTGATGGTTAACCGCCACCCTTCGCTGCGGAGGTCGCCCATCGACATCGAGAACAGCGGTGTCGGAAGACGGTCAGGCCAGATCAACGGCTTAGGGCCGGCAGTGATCTCCCAGCTTTCCGGTTATCGTCCGGATCCTGTCCGCGTCGATGTGCTCAACGCGCCGACCGGGTACGATATCGGTCCGGGGGAATATATCAGCGATCCGGGAGCGCTCAGCGGCGTCAAGATCACGGTCGGTTCTGACGCTTTCCGCACCGTGATCGTAACGCTGACTAATCCTGACGGTGTTCCCGTGGCGTTGAGTTACGGAACTGTTCGCAACCTTTTGACCGGCAAGACAGACACCTTCTTTACCAACGCAGCCGGGCGCGCTGTGTTCTCGCAGGTTTCTCCAGGCCGTTACAGGGTTGAGTTTATGGACAGTGACTTGACCTATGATTTCGTGGTATCGGAAGATGCGGCAGCGATTATTCAATCCGGCGTCCAGGCCATGGAGGTGATGCCTTGAAGAAGCTTGCTCTGTTCATTGCAATGATCGTCGGTGTTCTTACTCCGGTCCAAGCTGTGCAGTCCCAGTCCGGGCAAGCTCAAGGGCAGGGTAACGGGGCAGGTCAATGTTCAGGCCCCTATGTCCTGACCGCACGACAATCGAGCGGGCAGACCTATGACCCCAACGAAAACACCAGCGCCATCGTCCGGATCAACCTGCAGCCAGCCGCCTCCGACACACCGCAGGGTTGCGCCAGCCTACCGGTTAGCATCTTTCCGCAGTCGGCTAGCACGTTCACATTTGCCAACGGTGGCAACGCCATCGGGTTTACCCAGGTCAATTCTGGTCTAGTCTCGCAGGCCAACGCGACGCGGTTCGAGTTGAGCGGCAATGCTCGCAGCCAGCTTGTGCGCGGCACCCCTGTCGATGTCGACTTGTTCGAGATCAGCGCTGGGCAGTTCCTGGCAGCCGGCGAGTATCAGGGGACGGTGCTTGTCCAGGTGGGGGACGGCCTGCCGACCCCGGTGCTGTTCACGATCATCGTACGTCCCGCGATCAAGTTCGTGATCGAGAACGGGTCCTTGCAGAAGGACCTGAGTTTCGGCGACGTCACCGACGGCTCGACGCTGCAGACCACAGTGTTCTATCAAAGCAATGCGGCAGTCGCTATCACGATCCAGTCGCAGAATCTGGGTTCACTGGTGCATGAAGGCGGCAGCGCGTTCGGCAACATCCCCTATAGCTTGGTGTACGATGGCACGCCGGTCAATTTGGCATCGCTTGCCCAGATCAACAGGGCGTTCACCGGGCTCGGCACGCGCAGGGAGCAGATGCAGTTGCGGGTCGAGCCGCAAACGCGCAAATATGCCGGCACCTACCGAGACGTCCTGACGCTCAATTATACGGCCTTTTAGGCATCGTGGATCAGAGTGCCTGGATGTTGAAATAGGCGGAGCGAACCTGGCTGAGGTCGCCGTTCATCTGCACACGAATGACGGTTCGGCCGGGCCGATCCGACTGCATGCTCAACTGGCTGCCGAAAGAAGCCGCGCGGCCTTGGCTGGCTGACACGCCTCCCACGCCGATGTCGGAAAGATCTCCGCCCAGCGAAATCGCATAATGTTCGGCGTTGCAATTCGTCTCCAGCAGGATTTCCCCGCTCGACGGGTTGGGCGCGTAGGCATCTGTGATGTGGCATATTACTGGAACCGTCACTCGCAGCTGAATGCCCAACGAGGACGCATTGGCTGCGTTCAGCGGCACTAATGCCGCTGCGAACGCAGCAATCACGGTTCCAGCTAACTTAGCACGCATGGCAAACACCTCCGACGCCCCCGGGATACCGGTAGTTGCTGAAACGGAGATTTATCGGCGTGGTTAATAGCCCGTAAGAATTATTGTTGCGTCTCGGCAAATTGAGATCGAGCCCCGATATCAGTGTCGGTTCCAGAGCACTTTGAATGGTAAGCGCAAGAAACCGCGTCGCATATTCGCGTGGGGCCTGATTGGAGTTAACCGCCATGACCGGCCGGATTGTCCCATATTCGCCGACAATGGCCTCTATCTTGAGATTCGGCCAAACGGATCTAACCATCGGTCCTTGTCCTATCGACGCGGTCGATCCCGCAGAACTTTTAGCTGTGCTCAAGAAGATCAACACGGCGGGCAAGCGCGAAACGGCGGTGCGTACCAGGGCGTTTGCCAGCCGCGTATGTCGGCACGGGGTACTATGGCATGCATGATCCGGCAGCAATGCGTGGCGGCGCGCGATGTTTGAAGTCCAGGCCGCAAAAATGATGCTAAATGTTTGAGCGTCGCGCGGCTGTTATGAGAGCATCGGCAATGGCGGCGCGGAGCGGTTTTGCGCGAAACTGGTCATCATAGGGGGTTGGTCGCTTGGGCAGGCCGTCGCTGCGCGGGGTCAGCCCATTGAGCCAGTTATACTGATCGGTAATGCCCCACAGCACGATGTCGCCCAACTGCGGATAGCTCAGCATGCAGTCCAGATACGCTCGGGCATAGTCGGCCACCTGCGCGTCGCGCTCGGCCGTCGGGGCGGGCAGCTTCTTGTCGCTGACATCCAGCTCGGTGATGTGCAGCTTGTAACCCATCGCGGTGACGGCATCGAGAAAACGCCGCCACGCCCGTTCGTCGCGCGCAGCGAAGGGGGCGCTCTTGGCACCACCGGGGTCACCGATATGGCCCTGGATTCCCAGCGCGTCCACCGGCACGCCGCGCTTGCGAAACCCTTCGAGCAGTTCGAGTACGGCGGGCACATGGCGCGGGCTACCAGGCTCCCAGGACATGAAATCATTATACACCAACTCGGCCTCGGGCGCGGCCGCGCGTGCGGCGCGGAAGGCCAGGTCTACTGCCTCTTGCGGGCTGAGATGCTGCGTCAGCGGGGTTGTGCGGTAATCCCCGGTTTCCGGATCGATCGCCTCGTTGACCACGTCATAGCTCAGGATGCGGCGGCCATAATGGCTGCAGACCGTGGTCACATGCTCCTCGATCAGCCGTGCGGCCTCGCTGGCGGGCTTCGATCCGTAATCATGCGTGGCGACCCATTCGGGGGTGTATTGCGGGTGGTGCCACAACAGGGTGTGCCCGCGAAACGCCATGCCGTTGGCTTCCGCAAAGGCCAGTAACCGGTCGGCGGGGGCAAAATCGAACGATCCTGCGCCACCACGGCGCAACACGCTCCACTTGAGTTCGTTTTCGGGGGTCATGACGCCGCATTCCGCTGCCATGATCGCGCGATAGGCCGGATCGTCGAAAGAGCGGGTGAGCGGCCCGCCATGGCCTCCGCCGATCGCAGAGCCGAAACGCCGACCCGAAAGCCCTGCCAGCACGTCGAGCGACGGCCCGATGGCAGGTTCGGCCCAGGCGGTGCGCGGCAGCAGCGCCGCTGCCCCCGCTCCGGCCAGCAGCGTACGGCGTGTGCAATCGACCATCACTTTTTCTCCTTGCGGGATGAAATGCGTACCCAGTCCACATCGATCGATCCGGCCGGGCTTGGGGCATGGGTGAAGGTAAACAGCCCGGGCCGCGACCCGCGCCACCATGAGAAAGGCGCCAGTTGCAGCGCCTTGCCAAAGGGAGAGAAGCGCCGTCCGTCCGCGCTCCAGCTGTAATGCGCCCGCTGGTCGGGACCGACCTCGACGCGGAACAGCGCGGTGGCGGGGAGCGGCTCGCCCAGCGTTTCAACGCCTTCGCTGGCAAAGGCGAGCCGGGTGACGCCGCCTTCGCGCACCGCGCCGATCCAGGTCGGGCGGACGCCGAACATGGTCAGCCCGGCGCGTTGTCCATCGGCCATCCGCCGCAGGTCGATCCGCGTGGTGGCGACCATCTGCGGGCCGGTGAGCATCTGGGTCAGCGTGTTGCGCGCGTGAGTGAGATAGCGCGCGTGGCCCGCCGACAGCCGCAGCCAGCCCGGCCGGTCTGCCAGCGACCACCGGCGGTCGTCCGGATTATGGTTCCACTGCCATTGCAGCCCCAGCCTGCGGCCGCTGAACTCGTCGGATGCCTGCAGCGCAAAGCGCGGCGATGATGCGGGCACATCGGGCGCGGTAGCGCTCGCCACGGGGCGATTGAACGCATCGCCCATCATCGGCCAGCCATCTTCCCAGCGCACCGGCTCCAGCCAGGTGATGCGCCCGAACGCGCCGGTCGAGTTGAAATGGACGAACCAACCCTGGCCCGAGGGTGTTTCCACGTAGCCGCCCTGGTGCGGGCCTTTGACCTCGGCGGTGGGCAGCAGCACATCGCGCCACTCATATGGACCGGTGATGCGGCGGGATCGGCCGACGGCCTGCGGGCCGGTGCTCACCCCGCCAATCGGCGCAAAGATATAGTAATATCCGTCGCGCTTGTAGAGCTTGGGGCCCTCCAGCACGGGAAGCCGCTGCCTGTCCTCGGCCACCACGATGCCTTGGTCGAGCACGCGCGTGCCGTCCGCGGACATGCGGTGGAGGATCAACGGGCCTGCCCCGACACGTCCGTGGATCAGCCATGCGCTGCCATCGTCATCCCAGAACGGGCAGGGATCTTCGAGGCCTGGCCCTGCGATGACCTGGATTGGGGCGCTCCACGGACCGCGCGGATCAGTCGCGGTCATCATGAAGATGCCCTCGTCCGGGGTGGCGACATAGACGAAGAATTTTCCGGCATGGTGGCGGATCGACGGAGCCCAGGTTCCGCTGGCATAGCGGGTGCCGCCGATCGGCTTGGAAATCGCATCGGTCAGCGTGTGCGGCCCAGGCATGTCATAGGCGGGATCGAACGGCAGCCGCGGCAGGACATGGCCGATGATCCGCCAACTCACCAGATCGGCCGATTCGAGCACCGGGATGCCCGGCGACAGGTGGAAGCTCGACGAGACCATGTAATAGCGGTCGCCTACGCGGATCACATCGGGGTCCGAATAGTCGGCCCAGATGATCGGGTTCGCATACTGCCGGCTGGCCGGGGGCGTGGCTGTGGCGGATGTCGCCCCGCCCAGAGCCAGCGCCAGCGCCAGCGAGTATACGAGGTTTGACCGCATGATCCTCACGCCCCCAGCATGTTGCCAT
The DNA here is from genome assembly GCF_001713435.1 of Blastomonas sp. RAC04. Classification (NCBI taxonomy): domain Bacteria; kingdom Pseudomonadati; phylum Pseudomonadota; class Alphaproteobacteria; order Sphingomonadales; family Blastomonadaceae; genus Blastomonas; species Blastomonas sp. RAC04. The sequence continues at coordinate 1,794,901 of NZ_CP016460.1, read as the reverse complement.
AGCCGATGACGATCGTCGCCATCACCAGCAGCGCGACACCCGACCAGACCATCGCCTTGATGCGGCCCGGCGCGTCGCGCCATTCGCGCAGGGCAAAGCCCCACACGGTCCCGAAGATGATGATCGAGGCCATGTGCAACGTCCAGGACGAGAAGCCCAGCCGGCCCATCTGGCTTTCCCCCATCGTGTAGAAGAAGAACTGGAAATACCACGTCGTCCCTGCCAGCGCGCACAGCCCGAAATTCGCGAGCAGCGGAATGGCGGGTTGCAGCGCTGCGGACGGATTGGCTGCAGCCGGTGCAGGCACCTCCGTCGCGACATCTGCAGAGCGTCCCACCCATTGCCCGGCGCTGCGATTGCGCAGGATCAGAAAGGCGCACCACAGGCCGTTGGTGACCAGGCCCCCCGCCATGATCAGGCACAGCACGGGCAGGCCGGTCCACAACGGGCCGGTGCCATGCGCGGCCGAAACCGCCTTGACCGGTTCGCCTGCCGCCAGCCCAAAGGCGAAGCACGAGGACATGACGCCGCTGAAGATCGCCACGCCGATTCCCTTGCGGAAGTTGAACTCGGCCACCGCATCAGCCTTTTGCGCATCGGTCAGGCTGGCGTCCTTGCGCGCGCCGGCGATGGCAACGACGATGATCCCTGCGAGCGTGATGGCGAGCCCGGCCAGAATGATGTTGCCGCTGAGGCTGTCGAGCAGCTTGGACTGGAAGTCTCCCTGGAACAGCGGCGGAATCAATGTCCCGAACACCGTGCACAGCCCCAGCACCACCGCCATCCCCAGCGACAGGCCCAGATAGCGCATGGTCAGCCCATAGGTCAGCCCGCCAAAGCCCCACAACATGCCGAACACCACCGGCCAGATGATCGCGGCATCGGGCGCCTCCCGAAAGACCATCAGCAGATCGTTGGTCTGCAGCGATGCGAACAGCCAGGGCGCGATCGCCCAGGAAAACAGCCCTCCGGTCAGCCAGTAGATTTCCCACGACCAGCCGCGCACCGCGCGATAGGGCACATAGAAGCTCGCCGAGGCAAAACCCCCAAGCCAGTGATAAAGCACGCCGATCAGCGGATTGGGGGTCATGATGTCAGGTCCAGTCCCAGGCGATAGAAACGGTTGGCATTGCCGGCAAACAGGGCGCGAATCTGTGCGTCAGGCAGATCGCGTACCGCCTCCAGATAGCTGTCGAGAATGGCATCGAACCCGCCGAACAGCCGGTCGGTGGGAAAGTCGCTGGCGATCATGCAGCGCTCTGGCCCGAACAGGTCGATCGTCCGGCGCAGGCGGTCGCGGACCCTGGATGGGTCGAGCGGCCGGAAGACAAAGCCGAAGCCGGACAGCTTGACCGAAACCTGGGGCAGGGCGGCGAGTGGTTGCATGCCGTCGCGCCAGTCCGCCTCGCCATCGACCCCCATGCCAGCATGATTGATGCACACCGGGACATCCGGGTGCTGCTGCAGCAAACGAGCGAGCCCCGGCATCTGGCCGGGATAGCATTGCAGATCGAACGACAGGCCATGCGAGGCAAGCCGGGCAAAGCCGCTTTGCCAGGCAGCATCGCCGGTGACGTCGCGTGCGGTGTAGGTGCGATCCGGATCGTGGTGCCAGTTGACGATATGGCGGATGCCGCGGACATTGGCGTGCGCAGCATGGGCTGCGAGCAGATCGTCGACATCGCTCTGGGCCAGATCGGCAAAGGCGATGATCGCATTGGGCATGCCGTGCGCGTCGGCGGTCGCCTGCAGCCATTCGGATTCGGCCAGCGCGTCGCGTGGATCGGCACCGGCATCGACATGGACCATGCCCCGCACATCCCAGCCACCTGCTTCCACCAGATAGTCGGCAAGCGTGTAGTCCTGGGCGATGGCCGCAACCGGGCCGTTGGGCCCGCCGTCATCGAACGGCGGGGTCAGCCAGGGATAGCGCAAGCGTGAGAGCTGCCAGAAATGCACATGGGCATCGACAAATGGCGGGCGGTCCAATCTCGCTCCTCTCGTCCTCAATGGCCGCCCCGTCTGCGGGGTCGGCGTGCGCGTGTCAGAAGGTTGTCCGGCCTCCCGAGGTGTCGAAGGTCGACGCCGTGGTAAAGGTGCATTCTTCCGATGCCATGAAGCAGACCATCGCCGCCGATTCCTCGACCCGGCCCAGCCGCCCCATCGGAATGCGCGACAGCATATAGTCGATCTGGCTCTGGGGCAGCTGCTCCAGGATCGGGCTTTCGAAGGTGGCGGGGGTAAGCGCGTTGGCGACGATGCCCTTGCCGGCGAGTTCCTTGCCCACGCTCTTGGTAAAGCCGATCACCGCTGCCTTGGTGGCCGAATAGGCGCTGGCATTGGGGTTGCCCTCCTTGCCGGCGACGGACGAGATGTTGACGATCCGGCCATAGCCGTTGGCCAGCATCAGCGGGATGACCGACCGGTTGGAATGGAAGACGCCGTGAAGGTTGACATCGACAACCTGCCGCCAGCTATCCACCGGATATTGGTGCGCAGGCGCCGTGGCGCCGGTGATGCCAGCCGAGCAGACCAGGATATCGATGTGCGCCATCGCGGCGACCGAGGCCTCGACCGCCGCCTCGACCGCGGCCAGATCACCGACATCCACCTGGCTGACACTGGTCGCGCCGATCGCGGTCGCCGCCTCGGCCAAGGCATCGGCGTTACTGTCCCACAGTGAAACCTGGCCACCTTCCGCGACGATGCGCTCTGCCACCGCAAAGCCCAGGCCCGAGGCACCACCAGTAATGACCGCGCAACGGCCTGCGAAACGTCCGGAAAACACGCTCACGCCAGCGCTGCCAGGTCGAAGGCCACGACTCGCTGGCGCTGTTCGCCCAGGCCTGTGATGCCCAGCCGCATCTCGTCGCCGGGCTGCAGGAATATCTGGTCAGGCTTCTGGCCCTCGCCGACGCCAGGCGGCGTGCCGGTGATCAGCAGATCGCCAGGGTGCAGGGTTATGAAGCGGCTGACATAGGCGATGCATTCGGCGACGGGGAAAATCATCGTCCCCGTGTTCCCGGTCTGCATCCGCTGGCCGTTGACGTCGAGAAACATGTCGAGCGCCTGGCAATCGGCGATCTCGTCGGGGGTGACCAGCCACGGGCCGACCGGGCCGAAGGTGTCGCAGCCCTTGCCCTTGTCCCACTGGCTGCCGAGTTCCTTCTGAAAGGCGCGCTCGGAGACGTCGTTGACCAGCACAAAACCTGCAACATGCGCCAGGGCTTCGGCCTCGGGCACGTAGCGGCAGGTCTTGCCGATCACCACGCCCAGCTCGACCTCCCAGTCGGTCTTGCGCGAGCGATCGGGGATCATGACATCATCATTAGGGCCGTTGAGGCACGAAATCGCCTTGGTGAAGAAGATCGGCTCGGGCGGCGGCTCGAGCCCGGCTTCACGCGCGTGATCGGCATAGTTGAGGCCGATGGCGAGGAACTTGCCGATCCCGGCGACGGGGACGCCATAGCGCGGCGTGCCCTCCACCAGCGGCAAGGTGTCGGGGTCGAGCGCTGCAAGCGTGGAGATCGCGTCGACCGTGAGGTCGTCGATAACCCCGGACAGGTTTCGCAAACGACCCGTGGCATCGACCAATCCGGGTTTTTCAGAGCCCTTGGGCCCATAGCGGCATAGTTTCATGTTCAACTCGTCAATTGGAGTAGGGGCGGTGAAGGGGGACATCGGGGTTGAGCTCAACCCCGAACCCCGGCTTGTCCAGAGCGCTCGCCTTGATGCGTCCGTTGTGCGGCACCGGCTCGCTCAGCAATTGTGGGGCGAACATCGGCACGACCTCCGTCGGGCCAGGGTGCATCATCAGGAATTCCGCGAAGGGCGAATTGTGGCGGGTCACGACAAAGTGATAGCTGTAGACGCTCGATCCATGCGGGACGACGAGCTTGCCGCGCGCATCGGCCAGCGCGGAAATCTTGATGAGCTCGGTGATGCCGCCGCACCAGCCCACATCGGGCTGGATGATGTCGCAGCAGTCCATCTCCAGCAGCATGCGAAAGCCCCAGCGCGTGGCTTCATGCTCGCCGCAGGTCACCAGCATGCCCTTGGGCACATTGCGCTTGAGTTCGGCATAGCCCCAGTAATCGTCCGGGCTGATTGCCTCCTCGATCCACTTGAGGCCATGGGCGTGGCAGGCATGCGCCAGCCGGGTGGCGTAATCCACGTCGAGCGCCATCCAGCAATCGTACATCAGCCAGAAATCGTCGCCGCACCTGGCGCGCATGTCGGCCAGCAGCGCGACATTCTTCTTGAGCCCCTCGTCACCCTCCGCCGGGCCGTGGTGCAGCGGCAGCTTGCCGCCGATAAAGCCGAGATCGCGCGCGATGTCAGGGCGGGCGCCGGTCGCGTAGAATTGCAGCTCGTCGCGAACCGCGCCGCCGAGCAGGTGATAGACCGGTTCCTGCCGCAGCTTGCCCAGCAAATCCCACAACGCCAGATCGATCGCCGAGATCGCGTTCACGACCAGCCCCTTGCGCCCGTAATATTGGGTCGAGAAATACATCTGGTCCCAGATGCGTTCAAAGTCTGCAGGGTTCTGACCGATCAGGAAGCGCGACAGGTGGCGCTCGACGATGAACGCCGCAGGTTCCCCCCCGGTGGTGACCGCAAAGCCAACTGTTCCGTCGCTCGCTTCCAGCTCCACCACCAGCGTGCCCAGCACATTGATGCCGAAGCTCTGGCGCGACGCGCGATATTCGGGGTACCGTGCCATGGGCGTTGCGATATGATCGTCGATCCAGTGGCCAGCGCCCTGGTCGTGATAGTCCGCGCCGCCACCGCGCGCGGTAAACGCACGAACAGCAACGATTTTTGGAAAGGGAATCACGACAGACCGACACCGGCCACGGCGGGCACACAAGCGCCATCATCAACGCGGTCTAACGGAGCCCTCATAATACCCTCTTTCATATTGTGAGATTGAATGCTAATTTATGGGAGTAATGACGTCAATGGCTGAGGATCAGAAAAATGGCACCGGCGGTAGCCAGACCCTATTGCGGGGGCTCGACGTGATCGAGGCATGCGCCGATGGTCCGATCCAGCTGGCAGCGCTGGCGGACAAGCTGGGGCTGACCCGGTCCACCACGCACAGGCTCGCGAACGCCTTGATCGACCGGCGATATCTCGCATCGGTGCCTCGGCGCGGCTACACTCTGGGCCCCGAACTGCTCAAGCTGGGCTTTTTGGCGCAGCGCCAGACCGATGTGGTGCAGACGGCGCGGCCGCATCTCGAAGAACTGGCCAAGCTGTCAGGCGATACGGTGCACCTGGGCGTGCTCGATCACGACCGTGCGCTTTACCTCGACAAGATCGCCGGACAGCGGCGGATCGATATCCGCAGCCGTATTGGCGACCGCCACCCGCTGACGTCTACCGGTCTGGGCAAGGCGCTGCTGATCGATGACAAGCCACCGCGTTGGCTGGCGCTGTTCGAGCAGGACCAGGCGGCGGGCGCCTTTCCGATCGAGCGCGATCTGTGGCTCGAACGGATGAAGACCTACGCCGCAAGCGGCCATGCCTTCGATCTGGAAGAGAATGAGGATGCCATCCGCTGTGTCGCTGCCCCCGTGCGCGATTCGAGCGGACGGATCGTCGCCGCGATCAGCGTGTCGAGCGCGGCGCAGTATATGGACGACGAGCGCATCCAGGCTTTGGTGGTCGATGTCCGCCAGACGGCGGAAGCCATCGCCCGGGATCTGGGGTGGAGCGATAGATGAACCTGCTGGCCGGGCAGACAGTTTTGGTGACAGGGGGTGCCAGTGGCATCGGCCGTGCGATCGCGCTCGGCGCAGCGCGGGCAGGGGCCGACGTGGCGGTGTTCGACAAGGACCCGGCGCAGGCGCTGGTCGCGCAGATTGAGGCGCTCGGTCGCAAGGCCCTGACGGTCACCGGCGATGTCGCCGAACCCGGCGAGGCGGAACGATTCGTGCGTGAGGCGGTCATCGCCCTGGGGCGGGTCGATGTGTTTGTCAGCAATGCCGGCATCTGCCCGTTTCACAGCTTTCTGGATATGCCTGCCGAAGTCTTCGAGCGCACCGCGCGCGTCAATCTGCATGGCGCGTTCCATATGGTCCAGGCCGCTGCCAATGCGATGGTCGCAGGCGGGCGGGGCGGCGCGATCATTGCGGTCTCCTCGATCTCGGCGCTGGTCGGCGGCGAGTTCCAGACCCATTACACCCCGACCAAGGCGGGGGTGCATTCGCTGATGCAGTCCGCCGCGATCGCTTTGGGGCGGCATGGCATTCGCTGCAATTCGGTGCTGCCCGGCACGATCCTCACCGACATCAACAAGGATGACCTTGCCGACGAAGGCAAGCGGGCACGGATGGCGGCGCGTGTTCCGCTGGGCCGGCTGGGAGAGCCCGACGATCTGGTGGGCCCGACGCTTTTCCTCGCATCGGACATGGCACGCTATGTCACCGGTGCGGCGCTGCTGGTGGACGGCGGCGCTTTCGTAAACCTGCAATGACTGCCGCGGCATCCACGCTGGATTATCGCGCACTGGCCCGTGCACGGCTTCCGCATTTCCTGTTCGAATATATCGATGGCGGCTCTTATGCCGAGGTCACGCTGCAACGAAATGTAACCGATCTGGCGGAGGTTGCCCTGCGCCAGCGGGTGATGACCGATGTGTCGGCGATCGATCTTTCGACCGAGCTGTTCGGCCAGCGTCTGGCCATGCCGGTGGCACTCGCACCCGTGGGGCTCGCGGGGATGAACGCCCGGCGCGGCGAGGTGCAGGCCGCGCGCGCCGCGCAGGCGGCGGGCGTGCCGTTCTGCCTTTCCACCGTGTCGGTCTGTCCGCTGGCAGAGGTCGCCGCAGCCGCCGCTCCGTTCTGGTTCCAGCTGTACATGATCCGCGACCGCGCGTTCATGATCGACCTGATCGATCAAGCCAGGGCGGCCGGCTGTTCGGCGCTGGTCTTCACGGTCGACATGCCGGTACCCGGATCACGCTATCGCGATCTGCGTTCGGGCCTTGCGGGAGCCGCAGGGATGGCAGGGTCGCTCCGGCGGGCCTGGCAGGCTGCTCGGCGGCCGGGCTGGGCCTGGGACGTCGGGCTGCAAGGGCGTCCGCACCATCTGGGCAATGTCGCCCCGGTGCTCGGCAGCAACAGCGGGCTCGAGGATTTTCTCGGCTGGATGCGCAACAATTTCGACCCCACGGTGACATGGCGCGATCTCGAATTTGTGCGCTCGCGATGGGACGGCCCGTTGATCGTCAAGGGGATTCTCGATCCCGACGATGCCCGGCTTGCAGCCGATCATGGCGCCGATGGCATCATCGTGTCCAACCATGGCGGTCGGCAGCTTGATGGGGTCCTGTCGAGCGCCAAGGCGTTGCCGCCGATCGCCGATGCGGTGGGCGGCCGCGTGACGGTGCTGGCAGACAGCGGGGTACGATCCGGACTGGACGTGGTGCGCATGTTGGCACTGGGAGCAGATGGCGTGCTGCTGGGGCGGGCCTGGGCTTATGCGCTCGCGGCAGCAGGAGAACAGGGTGTGAGACATATGCTGGGGCTGATCGAAGCGGAAATGCGCGTGGCAATGGCGTTGACCGGGTGCACGAACATTCCGGCGATCACGCGGGACATTCTGGCGTGATCGTCCGCCTGCTGCTGGCGGCATGCCTGTTGCTGGGATCTGCAAGCGCCGAAGCGAAGATTGACCGCAAGGCCCTGATTTCGCGCCATGATGTCCATCTCACCAGCGTCGACCCGCATGCGCCGGTGATGATCGGCAATGGCGAACTGGGCTTTACTGCCGACATCACCGGGCTGCAGACGTTTCCGGAGGCCTACGCGCCGCAATCGCCGCTGCTGACCATGGCGCAATGGGCCTGGCACAGCTTCGCCAATCCGCGCGGATGGACCGCCGCCGATGGCGATGCGCAGGTGCCGGTGCAGGGCAGGGGGACGCTGTCTTATGCCTGGTTTCGTGATTTCTCGATGCTCAAGGACCGTCCCGCGCTGGTCTGGCTGCGGGAAAATCCGCACCGCTTTTCGCTGGCGCGGATCAGCCTGAAGCTGACCCGGCGCGATGGTTCGGCTGCCGTGCTCAGCGATCTGACCGCCACCCGCCAGCGGCTTGACCTGTGGCGTGGAGTCCTGATCAGCCGGTTCGTGTTCGATGGCGCGCCAGTGACGGTCGAAACCCGCGTAGCGGCGGCATCCGATGTCGTGCTCGTCTCCGTGCGCTCGCCGTTGGTGGCGACGGGGCGGGTGGCGGTCAGCGTTACCTATCCGGGAGTGAAGGCACCGCTCAATCCCGACCCGTCCGACTGGGAATCGCCGGAAGGCCATGCAACGCAAATCGTCCGGGCGACGGCGCAGGCGGTGCAGGTGCGGCGGACGATCGACAGCACCGATTATGACAGCAACCTGTCTGCGCCGGGGGGCCGCATCTCCGCCGATGGTGTGCATCGATTCACGATCCTCGGCTCGGGGCAGCGTCTGGTCGCGACCGTTGGGTTCGGAAAGGCTGCATCAGCGCTGCAACCCTTCGATGGTATGACCAAGGCTGCGGACAAGGCCTGGATCGATTACTGGCGCACCGGGGGTGTCATCGACTTTTCGGGCAGCACCGATCCGCGCGCGCATGAACTGGAACGCCGGGTGGTGCTGTCGCAATATCTGGCGCGCATCAACCAGGCTGGCGGCGTTCCGCCGCAGGAAGAGGGTCTGTTCTCCAATAGTTGGAACGGCAAGTTCCATCTGGAAATGGCGATCTGGCACGCCGGACATTTTGCAACATGGGGGCGCGCACAATTGCTCGACCGCATGCTGGCATGGCATCTGGAGCATCTGCCGCAGGCACGGGCGCTGGCGACCAGCCGGGGTGTGAAGGGGGCGTGGTGGCCCAAGATGACAGGGCCGGAAGGGCGTGAAAGCCCCAGCCCGATCAACCCCTTCATCATGTGGCAGCAACCGCATCCCATCTTCCTCGCAGAGCTACGCCGCCGCGCGACCGCCGATCGCGAAGCGACCGCGCTCTATGGAGTGTTGGTCGAGGATACGGCCGACCTGCTGGCCAGCTGGCCCTTGCCCGATGGGACGTCGCGGGTCGCACTGGGGCCGCCGATCGTGCCGGTGCAGGAGAACCACGATCCGCTGACCACACGAGATCCGACGTTCGAGCTCGAATACTGGCGCTGGGCGCTGACGATCGCCCAGCAATGGCGGGAACGGCGCGGATTGCCCCGCAAGGCGGAATGGGACCGCGTGATAGCAGCGTTGCCGGCACCGGCCCAGGCTGATGGCTTGTATCTGCCCGTTCCTGGCAAACCACGATTCTGGCAGGATACCGCAGGCCGCTGCCGCAAAGACGCAACCCCGGCCGGATGCCTCAACCGCGACCATCCTTCATTCCTGATGGCTTTTGGCCTGATCCCCGGGCAGGCCATCGACCCTGCCGTGATGCACGCCACGCTCAAGGCGGTCGAAAGCCATTGGGATCTGCGCCAGACCTGGGGTTGGGATTTCCCGATGATCGCCATGACGGCAGCGCGGCTCGGGGATCCCGAAGCAGCGGTCGACTGGCTGTTTGCCGATCAGTTGAACAACCGTTGGGGAGTCACCGGCATGACGCCGCGAGTCGAGGTAGAGCCTCATGCCACGGGCGGACCGGATGGTATCGGTACCAAAAGGGTCGCTGACACCTACTTCCCGTCAAATGGTTCGCTTCTGCTGGCTGTCGGCATGATGGCAGCCGGCTGGGACGGCGCACCACGCAAAGCGCCCGGTTTTCCGCGCAAAGGCTGGCAGGTGCGGGTCGAGAACATCACACCTCTGCCCTGAAAATTCGCTTCCTGAGGCGAGATGTTGACGCTACCAATTTTATCTGTTAGGACATCATCCCATCATATGGGATTTGTTGGCGCTGGTTCGCGTAGCATTTAATGGCGAGGTCCTTAAGGCCCGCTTTTCAGGGAGAGTATGATGAAGGTATCGAGCAATCCGTTGCGCATTTCGCTGCTGGCCAGTGTCGCGTTTGCCGGAGTCTGTGTCGCCAACCCGGCCGCGGCTCAGACGCAGTCAGCGCCAGGTGGCACGACGACAGCCGTGCCGGCCGCAGACGCCCAGGCCGACGAAGAGATCATCGTCACCGGCTCGCGCATCGCGCGCAGCGGCTTCGACACCTCCACCCCCGTCAGCGTGGTGGACGATACCGAAATCACCCTGTCCGGCACCGTGAACGTCGAACGTCTGCTGGGCCAGTCGCCTCAGTTCATCGCATCGCCCACCGGCGGTTCGACCGTTTCGGGTCAGGGCGCAGGCATCGCCGACCTCAACCTGCGCGGCTTCGGTGCCACCCGCAACCTGGTGCTGGTCAATGGGCGTCGCTTTGCGATTTCGGGCCCGGACCAGACCACCGACATCAACACCATTCCCAGCGCGCTGATCAAGCGGGTTGAAATCGTCACCGGCGGCTCATCGGCGGTCTATGGCTCCGATGCGATCACCGGCGTGGTCAATTTCGTGATGAACGACGAGTTCGAAGGTGTGGTTGCGCGGGCGCAGTTTGGCGGCAACACGACCACCAGCGCACATACGCAGGACTACACCATCACCGCCGGCGGCAATTTCGCCGATGGCCGGGGCAATACGGTGGTATCGCTCAACTATCTCAAGCGCGACCCCATCACCCGCGCGGAACGCGGCGGCTTTACCTCGGTCGCACTGGCGGATGGTTGTGTCGTGCCCGGCAGCGACTCCGGCGTCACCCGGGTAGGCACACCCTTTGCGGTTCCGGCGGGGCAGACTTGCCGCTCGGCAGGGGGGCAACCCGGCTTCATCTTCGGTGGATCGGGCGACATCCCCAATGGTCGCGTATCCGGCATCGCCACTTACGGTTCGGCCAGCCCGGCGCTGCGTGCAGCCTACGACGCGGCGGGCCTGACCAATATCGGCGGTTTCGGCTTCACCTTCAACGATCAGGGCACAGCTGCGCGCAACGCCGTCGATCCGGCTGACCGTTACAATCTGGCGCCGGACAACTATCTGGTGATCCCGCAAAAGCGCTACATGATCAACTCGTTCACCACGTACGAGTTCACACCCAACGTCACCGGCTATCTCGAAATGCACTATTCGCAGAACGAGGTCCGCGCCCAGCTGGCGCCGTCGAACGTGGGCGTTTCGACGCTGCTCAACGTGAGCAATCCTTTCCTGTCGGCAGGCGTTCAGGGTGTCCTGCGCCAGCTGGATGCTGAACAGACCAACCCGATCACCGTCGCCTCCGGACCGGTCAGCCGCACGACCACGGTCAATGACGGCCTGGCGGTGGTTACGCTGGGACGGCGCTATGGCGAGGTGGGCCCTCGCCAGGCCATCCAGCGGCGCGACGTGTTCCGCGCTGTCGGTGGTTTTCGCGGCGATCTGGGCACCGTGGTCGAGGGTGGTTTGCGCGACCTCACCTATGACGTCTACTATAGCTATGCGAAGACGAACTTTTCCGAGGAGCTGAACCGGGCGCTCTCGCGCAGCGCGCTGCAGGCTTCGCTGCTTTCGGTCAACGGTGCGGCCCCGGTCTGCAACGTGTTCGGCCTGAACATCAGCGATGCGTGTATCCGCGCCATCTCAGTTTCGGCCACCAACACCACCGAGGCCACCCAGCAGGTGGCAGCAGCCAGCATTTCGGGCAAGTCGTTCACGCTTCCCGGTGGCGATATCGGATTCAACCTGGGCTTGGAATGGCGCAAGAACGAAGCCGCGTTCCGGCCCGACCAGTTCCTGGCAAGCGGCGATGTGGTGGGCTTCAACGCGGGCCGGGCCACGGCCGGTGGCATCACCGCCAAGGAAGTGTTCGGTGAAATCCGCCTGCCGATCCTTGCCGACACGCCGTTCTTCCAGGCTCTGACCGTCAACGGCGCCTTCCGCTATTCCGATTACAGCCTTGGCGGTGTCGGCGGCGTGTGGACCTATCTTGGCGGGGCCGAGTGGAGCCCGGTCGACGACATCACCTTCCGCGGCCAGTATCAGCGGGCCATCCGCGCACCGAATGTCAACGAGCTGTTCGGGGGCATCAGCCGCAGCAACGTCGTTGCGACCGATCCGTGCTCGAGCCGCCAGCCGGCTGCGCAGCAGTCGGCGGCGGTGCGCGCGATCTGCGTTGCCACCGGCGTGCCTGCGGCCGCGGTGTTCACCGCCGGCGTGCAGCCCAACGCGTTCTTCCCTGTCGATCAGGGCGGAAACCCCAATGTCGGCGAGGAGCGGTCGGATACCTATACGTTCGGCGCGGTGTTCACACCGAGCTTCCTGCCCGAGCTGCGCGTCAGCGTCGATTACTTCAAGATCACCCTGGACGGGGCGATTGCGGCGCTGGGTGGCGGCCTGAACAACACGCTCAACCTTTGCTACAACGTGCTGCAGGATGCGGGCAGCGAGTTCTGCCAGGCGGTCAGCCGCGACCGCAACACCGGGGCAATCACCGACAATTTCCCGGTCCGCGTTCTCGCCGCGAACACGGGTCAGCTGAAGACCTCGGGTATCGATTTCGTCGTGCGCTATACCCAGCCGCTCAACTTCGGGCTGTTCGGCCTTGCCGAGACCAGCACGCTGTCGTTCGGAATGGACTTCACCTATCTGGATGAATTCACCGCAACGCCGGTGGCTGCATTCCCCAACATCAAGAACCGCTGTGCCGGCGCGTTCGGCCAGACCTGCGGCGAGCCGCTGCCGCGCTGGCGCGGGACATCGCGCATCACCTGGGACATGGGCCCGATCAGCATCAGCGCACGGCATCGCTATATCGGCAAGGTGACCGACGATCGCCACGTGGTGCCGACCCGCGCAGGGAGCGCCACCGCTCCGGCGCTGGCGGACCTGTCGCACCCGGTGCTGGGTGACGAGCACTATTTCGATCTGTCTTTCACCGCCGAGGTGATGGACAGGGTGGAACTGTTCGGCGGCGTGAACAACGTGTTCTCCAACGCACCGCCGGTGGTGGGCAGCGCCCAGGTTCGGGCGAATACCTATCCGGCGACCTATGACTCGCTGGGGGCGGAATTCTTCATCGGCGCCCAGCTCAAATTCTGAGATCCTTCCTACTGGCGGGGCCGTGTCATGCGGCCCCGCCTTTTTTGGATCCACGGCAATGCAAGGAACAGCGTTGATGCAGTTTGACCGGCGGCAGATGATTTCCGGGGCAGGGGCCTTGGCGCTGGCAGCGCCGCTTTTGGGTTTGCCGGCAACGGTCGGGGCGCAGCCCCAGCTTGCTGCCTTGCGGCCGGCGCCGATGGGAGCGGTCGATGTCCGAAAGTTCGGCGCTAGGGGCGATGGCAAGGCTATCGATTCCGCTGCGATCAACCGGGCTATCGATGCGCTGGCAGCAAGCGGCGGCGGTACCCTGATTTTCCCGCCCGGCACCTATGCCTGTTACACGATCAGGCTCAAGAGCCGTGTTTCGCTTCATCTCACCAATGGTGCAACCATTCTTGCCGCGGCTGCGCCCACCGACGGACGCGGCGGCTATGACCTGGCAGAAGAGCAGGACCCGCGTGCGGTCGGGTTCCAGGACGCCGGCCACAGCCATTGGCGCAACAGCCTGATCTGGGGCGAGGGCCTGCACGACATCGCGATCACGGGCGATGGGCTGATCTGGGGGAAGGGGCTGGGCCGTGGTGACGGCAAGGACGACTGGCTGAAGGACCCCAGCGGCCCGGGCACAGCGAACAAGGCGATCGCGCTCAAGAACTGCCGGAATGTCCTGTTGCGCGATTTCCGCATGCTGGAGGGGGGCTGGTTCGCGCTGCTGGCCACCGGGGTCGACAATCTGACGATCGACAACCTGCTGATCGACACCAACCGCGATGGGCTGGACATCGATTGCTGCAAGAATGTGCGGGTGACCAACTGCACCGTCAACTCGCCGTATGACGATGCCATCTGCCCCAAGTCCAGCTTTGCGCTCGGCTATGCCCGGGTCACGGAAAACCTCACCATCTCGGGCTGCTTCGTCACCGGCAATTACCAGATCGGATCGGTCCTCGACGGCACATGGCGCAAGATGCCCGCCGATTTCGCCCCGCTGATCCACGGCCGGATCAAGTTCGGTACTGAATCCAATGGCGGTTTTCGCAACATCGCGATCACCAATTGCGTCTTCGAGGACAGCCGCGGGATCGCGCTGGAAACCGTCGATGGCGGCGTGCTGGAAGATGTCGCGATCAGCAACATCACCATGCGCGGGATCGTCCATGGCGCATTCTTCCTGCGGCTGGGCAAACGGATGCGCGGGCCCGCCGGGGTGCCGATCGGCACGCTCAAGCGCGTGCGGATCTCCAACCTTGTCTCTTCGGGCGGCAGCCAGCTGCCTGCGGTGATCGCCGGATTGGCAGAACGACCGATCGAGGATGTGTCGATCAGCGATGTGCTGCTTCACCAGATCGGCGGCGCAGATGCTGCCATGGCCGCGCTGCAGCCGCCGGAAAATGCTCTCGGCTATCCCGAAGCCACGATGTTCGGCGACCTGCCGGCTACCGGTTTGTTTGCACGGGCCGTGCGCGGTCTGTCGCTCGACAATGTCGAAGTACAGGTGGATCGGCCAGACCTGCGCCCGGCGCTGTGGCTGCAGGATGTCGACGGCGTTGATCTGTCGCGGTTGCGTCTGCCCGAAGGCAAGGCATTCGCGCTCGACCGGGTGCGTCGTATGCGCAGCAGCGCCGTGCGCGGGCACGCCGATCTGCGCATCGACTGACCGCTTAAGGGATAGGCAGCTCGAACGGACCGGCGGGCAGTCCCGCACTATCGAACAGGTTGATGGTCGGTGCATCGGCCCAGGCATAGCGCACGCGTGTCGGTGCCGCGCCATCCTGCGGAAGGGTTACTTGATTGCCCGCAATGATGCCCGGCACAAAGCGGCAGCTGGCCTGATCCGCGCCGCACAGCTCGAAGCCGATCGCCTGTGTGCTGCCGCGCGCCACCAGTGAGCCGGTTACCCCCTCGAAGGTCACGACTACCGCGTTTTCGCCGCGTGTGACGAAACGTACCGACGGCCCCGAAGCGGAGTCCGGGCCGCCATAGGCAATCGCGCGCATCGTGCGGGCAAGCCGCCGCCCCAGTTCGCGCTTTTCGCCCGGGTGGACGTCGAACGGATCGCCGATGTCGAGGGTCAGCGTTAGCCCGACCCTGGGATCGTTCGCGGCGACCTTGCGCTGGTCGTTGCGGACATCGGCCCAGCCGCTGGCGCCGGGCGCTGCCGCCGGCGCGCCGAAGCCCGCCAGGCTGACGATCGCGAATGGCAGATCCGGCGTATCGAACTGCGCGCGCCATGCCGCGATCATCGCGCTCAGCCGGTCGGCATAGCCGGGGAGCGCAGTGTCGGATTCGCCCTGATACCAGGCGACACCCTTGAGTGCGGGGCTGCCCAGCGGTGCGATCATTGCAGCGTAGAGATTGCCGGCCCCTGCGGTATCGTCCCAGGGCGGGCGCGGCATGCCGGGCGCGCGGCGCCGGTCGGGCGAATAGGACCAGCCCTCGCCGAGCGGCAGGCGCTGGCCATCGCGAAAGGTCAACGCGATGCTATCGGCAGGCCCGGCCATCCCGCCCTTGCCCCACAGATCGTTGACGTTGACGGTGACGACATTGCGGCCCGGCTTCAGCGATCCCTTGGGCAGTGCATAGCGTCGCGGAGTGGAGATGCTGCCGCCGCCACCCACCGGACGACCGTTGATCCAGACCACGTCCTGATCGTCGAGAAGGCCCAGATCGAGGGTCGCGCCCTGCGCAACCTGGGCCGCAGTGAGCAGCAGCTCGCGGCGCAGCCACATGAAGCCGTTATATTCGACCAGCTCCGGATCGCCCCAGTCCTCCCAATATCCGATCTTTGGAACCGGTCGCCAGTCGCGATCGGCATCGGGCATCCACGGCGCATCCTTGTGCGCCGCGCGCCACCAGCTTTCCCACCGTGTGCCGAAGCCGCGCTGGGCGCTGGTGGGGTCCTTCGCACTGAGCTGGCGCAGTTGCACCTCGACCGCTGCCCCGGTCTGGCCGAGCGCTGCATCGGACATCCAGCTGCTGATCCGGGTTCCGCCCCAGCTGCTGTGGATCGCGCCCAGCGGAACATCGACCGTCCGGCGCAGGTCCTTGAGCATGTAGAAGCACGCCGCCGAAAATGCCCCCGCCGTCTGGGGGCCGGCCACATCCCACCGGGGTGCCTTTTCGAACGTGACGCGCGGGTCGAGTGCGGTCTGGCGCGGTACGGTCATCATCCGGATGGCAGTATCGCCGGAGTTGGCGATCTGGGCGCGGCTGTCCTGCGATTCTGCGATCGTCATTTCCATGTTGGACTGGCCCGAGCACAGGAACACATCGCCGATCAGCACGTCTTCGGCGATGCTGATACCGCTGCGCGCAGCCACCGTGATGCGATAGGGGCCGCCCGCCGCCATCGCCGGCAGCACGATGCGGAAACGGCCATCGCGGCCTGCCACCGCCGTGCCGACATGCGCGCCGATCTCGACCGTCACGGTCTCGCCGGGGTCGGCAGTGCCGCTCACCGGTATCGGCCTGTCGCGCTGGATCACCGCGTGGGATGCGAAGGCGGGGTCGAGCTCTGCCGCGAGAGCCGGGCTGATGCTGCCGAGGATGCAGGCACTCGCAAGCATCCTGTTGATCGAGGGTCTGAAGGGCGCTGTCAGCATGTCAGTGGTTATGCCTTGGTGTTTTGTGGGATGTTCCGCGATATTTGATGGCCATTTCCAGCACGCCGCCTTCGGCGAGCTGGCTGGTCTTCTCTCGGTACAGCTCTTCCCATGGGGTGTTGCTGGGCGGGATCGGCGGGGAGGGGATGTGCTGCTTGCGCCGGGCGATCTCGGCTTCGTCGACCAGTGCGTCGCAGCGCCCGGTGTTGAGATCGACGCGGATCATATCGCCGGTCTGCAGCCACGACAGCCCGCCGCCCGCGGCGCTTTCGGGCGAGGCGTTGAGGATCGAGGGGCTGTCGGACGTGCCCGATTGCCGACCGTCGCCGAGAGTCGGTAGGCTCATGATGCCCTGCTGGATCAGGCCGTCGGGCGGCTGCATGTTGACGACTTCGGCCGACCCCGGCCAGCCGAGCACGCCTGCGCCGCGGATCACCAGCACGCAATCGGCATCGATGCCCAGCGCGGGATCGTTGATGCGGTGGTGATAGTCGTCCGATCCGTCGAACACGATCGCCCGACCTTCGAAGATATTCTCCGCACCGGGGCGCGAGAGATAGCGGTTGCGGAAGTCCTCGCCGATGACGCTGGTCTTCATGATCGCAAAATCGAACAGGTTGCCGCGCAGCACCAGAAAGCCAGCGCGCTCCATCAGCGGGGTATCAAAGGCGCGGATCACCTCGCGGTTGCGGCTTTGTCGGCCCGCAAGGTTGTCGGCCAGGCTCTGGCCGGTGATCGTCAGCGCATCGCCATCGATCACGCCCGCCGCCAGCAGTTCGCACAGGACAGCGGGGACGCCGCCTGCGCGGTGGAAATGCTCGCCGAGGAAGCGGCCTGCGGGCTGCATGTCGACCAGCAGCGGCAGCTCATAAGCCTGCATCCAGTCCTGCGCGGTAACCTCGATGCCGGCATGGCGCGCCATCGCGACGATATGCGGCTGCGCGTTGGACGAACCGCCGATCGCGGTGACCGCAGCGATGGCGTTGCGGAACGCGGCCTCGGTGAGGATCTGCGAGGGGCGCAGGTCTTCATAGGCGATCTCGACCGCACGCCTGCCGGTCTCGTACGCCATCTGCCCGCGCTCGCGATAGGGCGCGGGGATCGCTGCGCAGCCGGGCAGCGAAAGGCCCAGCACCTCGGCCACCGCATTCATCGTCGAAGCGGTGCCCATGGTGTTGCAATGCCCGGCAGACGGCGCGCTGTCGGTGGCGCGCGCCAGGAACTCGGCCTCGTCGATCTCGCCTGCGGCCAGCTTGCGGCGGCTGCGCCAGATCACCGTGCCCGATCCGACCAGCTCGCCCTCGTGCCAGCCGTCGAGCATCGGTCCGCCCGACAGCACGATCGCGGGAATATCGACGGTAGAGGCGGCCATCACCTGCGCAGGCGTGGTCTTGTCGCAGCCCGTGGTCAGCACCACCGCATCGATGGGATAGCCGTTGAGGATCTCGACCAGCCCCAGATAGGCCAGGTTGCGGTCGAGCGCGGCGGTGGGGCGGCGGCAGTTCTCGAAGATCGGGTGCAGCGGGAACTCCATCGGAATGCCGCCGGCATCGCGGATGCCCTCGCGCACCCGCCGCGCCAGATCGAGATGGATGCGGTTGCACGGCGAGAGGTCGGAGCCAGACTGCGCGATGCCGATGATCGGCCTGCCGGACATCAGCTCGGCAGGGGTCAGGCCATAGTTCATGAACCGCTCGAGATAGAGCGCGGCCATGTCGCTCCTGCCCGGCGCAGCGAACCATTCGCGCGACCGGAACGGTCGTTTTGGCTGTCTGTCCATGCCTTCAAACTCTCCAGTGACGTGTCGGTTATCCCGGTCGCACCGCGCCGACATTGCTTCATGATTGCGCTACCATGCACCGCGCGAGGGGCGTTGCACAAGCCCTATAGCGTCACGCCGCGCTTCCAGATCGCGATCGTGCGCTGGCCCTGCTTCTCGCCA
This sequence comes from Blastomonas sp. RAC04, assembly GCF_001713435.1. Lineage (NCBI taxonomy): Bacteria > Pseudomonadati > Pseudomonadota > Alphaproteobacteria > Sphingomonadales > Blastomonadaceae > Blastomonas > Blastomonas sp. RAC04. The sequence goes on along the minus strand of NZ_CP016460.1, from coordinate 1,776,305 downwards.
GCGGTCCGCGCGCCGCTGGCGATGGCAAGCAGCCTGGCGAGGAACTGGCGCCTCAGTTTATTCCTATCGTAACCTCCCAGCTTAGGCAGTCGCGTCTGGTTTAGCCCCGATATCGCTTAACGACCTGAGCCCAGGAAAGCTGTCGGATCGACGGATCGCGCACACCCTTCGGTCACTTGATTATGCGGTCGATGTGCGCTTGCAAACGGGGACTGACGACCAGAATTATTGGAATGACAATAACATACGCCGTCACCCATGCCTGTAACCAAGTCCCAAGAAACCTCTCCGAAAAGCCGAGGTTTATAGCGATGAGCGAGAAAGAGATGATCCCTGTTGTGAGCATCCCCATCACGAGCGCAAATGCGACTTTCTGCTTCATTTTCGTGTTCATGCGCCAGTGCTCCTCACATTTTGGCAGACCGGCATCGATCACCGCCTGCGCGAACGCATCTGGCGCCTCCTGCGGAAGATTGTGACCTGTGCCGCCGCTGATCGTTCGACGTCGGTACCGACCGGATAATTTCTTCGCATGGGTCGTCCCAAGAGCAGGGTGGGTTCACGCGGAGACGGGAACCGGGCGATAACGCGCGGCCGGCTCAGTCAGCGACAGGTTCGGAACCATGGCGATCCGAGCCGCCTCGAACGCGTGCCAGGCTGCGGTATCGGGAAGGGCGGGAATGGTGACCGTCTCGCCAAGCGCCAGGCCGGCCAGAGCCGCATCAACCATGGCATCTGCCGACATCACGATCTCGGCCGGAACGCCTGACAGAGGCACACCCGAAGTGTCCCAGAACTCGGTCGCAGTGGCACCCGGCAAGACAACCTGGATGCGCACACCCTTGTCGGCGAGTTCGGCCTGAAGCGAAGCGGTGAGCGCAAGGACAAACGCCTTGGTCGCTCCATAGACGCCGTTGAGCAGAAATTCCGGGGCGATTGCGACGGTCGAGGCGATGTTGATAATCGTACCTTGACCTGCGGCAGCAAAGCGCTGTGCGATTGCATAAGTCAGCCGGGCAAGAGCGATGGCGTTGATATCGATCATCGTCTCCATCTGATCGACATCGGCCTGCCAGGTCGGCACGGGTGCACCGATGCCTGCATTGTTGACCAGCATCGTGATGCGACGATCGTTGATCAGGCGCGCTTCGATCAGACGCAGATCGCCGGGGTTGGAGAGGTCGGCGGGCAGCGTGTCGACGTTGCGGCCGGTCGCTTCGCGTATGGCTCCGGCGACCTGATCGAGCTTGGCTGCGGTACGTGCGACCAGAATCAGATCATGGCCCTGGCGCGCCAGCCGGTCTGCATAGATTGCGCCGATTCCGGCCGAAGCGCCGGTGATGAGGGCAGTGCCCTTTACTTCGTTCATCGCTCTTCCTTTCAGAGAAGGTTTGGATGCCGACCGACCGGGAAGATCGGGGCTACCAGAACGATTTAGAAGGTTGGGAGATTGTCGGTAGAATGGGAAAATGAGAGTGAGCCTCTCATTCTTGGCCCAGTGTTCAGACGCAATCGTCCGGCCCGGAGCAGGCTGCGCGCAGGCGTGGCGCGGCCCAATCGATAAATGCGCGCACTTTGAGCGGCAACAGTCCCTGACGTGGGTAGACGATGTGGATCGGACGTGGCTCGCCATCGGCATCAGGAAGGACGCGCACGAGCGCACCGGACTTCAGGTGCTCCGACACCTGGTAATCGAACAATCGGGCGATGCCGACACCCCCGAGAACTGCCGCGAGATTGCCAGCAGCGCTATTCACCGAAACCTTGGCCCGCGGCATGCAGATGAGATCCTCGTTGTCCAGGCGGTAGCTCCAGAACATCCCAAGCGGTCCGAACATGATGCCGTCATGTTCGGGAAGGTCGCGCGGGCTGGCCAGTGGCTTACAGCGTTCCAGATAGCCAGGGGCAGCGCAAGTGATCAGACGAAACTGCCCAGCTTTCACAGCAAACAGAGCGCTGTCAGGCAAAGCACCAAGCCGAATTGCCACATCGACATGTTCATCCACCAACTGGACCAGCCGGTCCGAGGTCACGAGCCTTAAGGTGACGTCAGGATGGGCTTCGATAAAGGCCAGTGCGATGGGGATAACGAACTTTGCACCAAACTCGATCGGCATTGTGATCGACAGTTCGCCGCGCGGCGTCTGATATTCCCCGGATGCGCGGCGTTCAGTCTCCTCAAGGTCCGCAATGATCCGCCGTGCAGACTCGACATAATCACGCCCTGCATCGGTAAGCTGGATTTTACGGCTCGTTCGCACCAGCAGATTTGTACCCAGATGACGCTCAAGTTCTGCGACCTTGCGACTGACGCTGGCCAAAGGCGAACTCAGGACCCTGCTTCCCGCGGACAGGCTGCCTGCATCAACGACTGCGAGAATGACCCGCATGGCATCCAGCCGATCCATTTTTTCGCCTCCTGCACAACCACCGGCAATTTAGCCGATAAGACGGGCCCAATATAGCCGTAAGCCACTGGAGGCCGCACGCGTGGCACCAGGCTGCACTAAAGGCCAAGATCGCTCAGACACCGGGATGGCCATCGGAACGGCGGCCGGCGCAGTTTCTCCAACGGCTGGCTGGCGAGTCCAACAGCGTTACCCTGGCAGCGTCACCCTGGCAGCGTCACGCAAGGCGTGATGCCCGTGACCGTCGTCGAAGTCTTGTTCAGCCAGATTGATTGCAGAACGTGTCGCTGAACAATGGCCCTGGCTGCCCGTGCGCAGTCAGCGGTTAACCCAAAATGCTCATAAGCCGTGGTCGCTCACAAATCGATGGGCAGTTGGTCGACCTGCCCGGCCCGACAACAAGCATGCCTTAACGCCGCGCGGCCCTCGCCTTGAGAACGGAGACCATGTCTTCGTTGCGGATGCGCCGCCATCTTGCATCGACGAAGCTGTGAACACCGAACATGAACAGTCCGATCGCGACCAGCGAATAGAGCTCCGGATGATCGGTGAGCGAGTAGAGCGCGTCGCCGAGGCCCTTGACCTCGCCCGCAGCACCGAACCATCCCGCGCTGAGCAGCGACACCCCGATGGTCGCGAACACCACCGCGCGTGCGACCAGTCCCGCCCGGCCCACCGGCACCACCCAGCGCGGTGCACCGGCGGCCATGTCTTTCATGAATTCGGTCGTCCACGCCTTGGTCAGCTGGTGCGCGGCAGCAGCAAGGAAGGCCACGCCCAACGCGCCGAGGATGGTCTGACCCAGGGGGATGTCCAGCATCATGCCCGCAGCGCGCTGTTCGGTTTCGCCGTCGCCGCCGGAAGGTTGACCCGACGCCAGCCGGATTGCGGCATAGGCCAGCAAGAAATGCGCAAACCCGCTGGCGGCATAGCCGATGCGGACCGCTATGCCCTTGGCGTCGTCGCCCTTGCCCTCGCTGTCCAGCGCTGCACTATAGACCCTGTAGGCACCGTAAAGCGCCAGCCCGAGCGCCAGCAGGCCGAGCAGCCATTTGCCCGCAGGCATATCTTGCACCGACCGGAAGACCCCTTGCGGACTGGCGTCGGATGCACCTGCACCGGTGAGTGCGAGATAGGCCAGCAGGCAATACACCACGCCTCTGGCAAACCAGCCGGCACGCGCGAAGGTCTCGAGTTGTTTCATCTTGTCGATCATGTTGGTTCCTGCTCGTCGCTGGCAGCCTTACGCCTGCGCAACCGCGCAGTTCCTGCATTGTGCCCGGTACCCGATACTTGCGGTGGGGCGGGATGGGTATGCCGACAAATCCCGGCCCGGAGCATCGGGCGAAATGCCTATTCCTGAAGCGTCGCGGGGGTTCCGGGCTTGACCATTTGCGCGAGCCTGGCGGCATCCCAGTTGGTCAGCCGGATGCAGCCATGGCTTTCGGCGCGCCCGATCGTGTGGGGCTCGCTGGTGCCGTGAATGCCGTAATGCGGCTTGTTGAGATCGATCCAGACCACGCCGACCGGGCTGTTGGGCCCCGGTTTGAGCTGTTGTGCTGCCTTGTCGTTGCTCACGTCCCAGAACAGCTTGGGATTGTAATGGAAATCCGGGTTGCGACTGACACCCTGGATCTTCCATTCCCCGATCGGCAGCGGGTCCTTGCTGCTGCCCATCGTCGCTGGAAACTGCGCGATCAGCTTGTCGTCGCCGTCAAACACCCTGAGCACGCCATCGGACTTGTCCACCACCACCCGGTCGGCCAGCGGCTGATCGGCCGCCACGCCAAGGCTTGCAAGCGTCTCGCCCCAACCACGCGGGTCTTCTCCCGAAAACGCACTCTTGGCGTTTGGAATGTTCGGCACCCGGATCGCGGTCCCCGCTGCCATGGACGTCATGTTGGGGTTCATCGCCGTGATCACTTCAGGCGTGGTGTGGAACCGCTCGGCCAGGGCCTCGATCAGATTCTTGTATCCAAGCCGGTCCAGTTTCGCCTGGTCTGCAGCGCTGGCAGGAAAATCGGGAATGAACGGCCCTGATGCGAACCGTTCGGGGATCATCACAACGCGGGTAGCACGGACATCACGCCACTGGTCCAGCCTGGCAAGCGTCGCTTCGTCCAGCTTCCCGGTCTCGGCGATGTCATTCGCCGTCTGAAATCCGCGCAAAGCGGCGAAATAGGACTGACCTTCTTCGCCATCGATCACGCCCGGCGAGAACCCCAGGTGATCAAGGATGACCTGGGCGCGAAGCACGGGCGTTTCGGAATAGGCAGGCACCTGCTTTTGGGCGTCAACGAAATCCAAAGGCGCCGCTTTCGGCGCAGGCTGCGCTCTGGCCTCACGCGCGGGCGCCGCCTCGGGCGCGGAATCGCAACCGCCCAGAACGAGCAGGCTGGCGAAAATATATGCAGCTTTCAAATGATATCCCCTCTTGATCACTGCATCCAACGTTGCCGCTGGGGAAAGGATGCAGAGGCCCGGCAAACACATTTGCCCGGGGGTGCCGAGACGCACGGCATGTCGAGCGCCCATCGGACGCGGGCCGCATCAAGCGCGACCGGGCAGCGCAGTGTCGGTTACGCGATCGTCAGCGCCTCGCACCCTGCGAGAATGGCTTCGGGCAAGGGCGCCGATTTGCGCGCGACCAGGTCGAAGCGCACCGTGGTCGCGGTGAGGATGGCGTGCTCGATGGTGGCATCGGGATCGGTCATGACGTGCCGGGTGACGATCGAGCTGCGCCCGGTGCGGACAACGCCGCTGCGGATCAGCAGCAGAGCGCCGATAGCGACCTCGGCCTTGTAGTCGATCGTGTGGTTGACATCAGCCCAGCCGAGTTCGGCGTTTTGTCCTGCGGGCCGGTCGCCCAATGCGTGCATCAGATGATAGGATGCGACATCGAACATCTCGACATAGCGAAAGGTGGTGAGGTGCCCCATCTGGTCGCACAGCCAGGGGAACGCCACGGCGCGGTGGGTTTCGATCATTGGCATGGCTGCTTCTCCTGCGGGGGTGAAAGGCGGTGCGCATGGGCCCAGGGGAGCGTCCAGCGCCATGGCGAGGCAGCGGGCCCGTCGATCAGCGCGGCGACCTCGCGCGAGCGCGCAACATGGCCGTGCTGTGCGAAGCGTTCGTGGTTGGCCACCAGATCCTGCTCGCGATAGACATAATTGACCATCATGCCTTCGCTCTGCGCGATGCCCTTGGGCGAGACGTCGGCGTGCGGGTTGATCCGCCAGAGCTCGGCGCCGTTGCCGAGATGGAATGCGGCCACCGGGTCGCGCGGCCTGCCGGGGGTGCCGTCGGGCGCGGACCCGGTGAGATACAGCGCGCATAGCCGCCGGGGATCGTCGCCCTCGCGCGAGAGGCTGCGGCCGCCGGCATCGAGCCAGCGCACCAGGCCGGGTATCGGAGACAGCGTCGCGAACGTCGTGAGCGTAGGAAACTCTGCCTTCAGGTCGGCCACGATCTGCTTGATCAGGAAATTGCCGAACTGCAGCCCGCGCAGCCCGGGCTCGCAATTGCTGATCGAATAGAAGATCGCGGTGCTCGGCCGGTCGGGCGCGGTGCGGCTTGAGGGGTGGTCGAGCAGCGGAGCGATGGCCTCGCTGACATGGTCGGTCAGCGCGACCTCGACGAAGATCAGCGGTGTGTCGGGCAGCGCCGGGTGGAAAAAGCCGTAACAGCGCCTGTCGCCCTCCAGGCGCCCGCGCAGATCGGACCAGCCTGCGATATTGTGCACCGCCTCATGCGCGATCAGTCGTTCGAGCAGCCGTGCCGGGCTGTCCCAGGTGATCGGTCTGAGCGTCAGGAAACCCCGGTTGAACCAGGACGCCAGCAGGTGCCTGAGGTCCGCCTCGAGCGGTGCCAGCGCCGGGCACTGCGCAAGCTGGCGCAGCAGGCGCGCGCGCCAGTCGACCAGATGGCGGGTGCCGCATGGCGCGGTGTTGACCCGCCGCAGCAGCTCCTGGCGGCGGGGTTCGGCGCTGCGGGTGAGCTGTGCGGCATGCGCGGCGTCCGGCCGTTCCAGCCATCGTTCGATGCTGGCGCCGAGCATCGCCGCATCGGGGCCGAGCTTGTCGACCAGCCACAGGTCATAGGCCTGTGCGGTCTCGTCGTCGAGCGACGCCAGCGCCGCAGCGAGCCTGGTCGCCGTCAGCGTCCCCTGCGTCTCGCCACAGCTTTCGAGCAGGCCCAGCGAGAGCCGCTGCGCTTCGCCGAGCGGATCGCGATGCGCGGCCTTTCTGGGCAGGAAGGGCACATTCAGCCGCATGCGCTGAATCGATCTGCGTGGAGCCGCCGCAACTCGGCCTTCTGCACCTTGCCCATCGCATTGCGGGGAAGGGCGGGGACGAATTCGATCCCCTTGGGAAGCTTGAAGCCGGCAAGCTGTGGGCGCAGGCGCTCGACGATGAGCTCGGGCTCGATCGAGCTGCCCGTCTTGAGGCAGACGACCGCGACCACGGCTTCGCCGAAATCGGCATGGGGGACGCCGATCACGGCAACCTCGGCAATCTCGTCCATCCGCTCGATCAGCGTCTCGATCTCGACCGGGTAGATGTTCAGCCCGCCCGAGATGATCATGTCCTTTTCCCGGCCGACTATCCGCACGACCCCTCCGACATCGATCGTGGCGATATCGCCGGTGCTGAAATAGCCGTCATCGCGAAATTCCTCGCGGGTCTTTTCGGGCATCTGCCAATAGCCCGAAAACAGGCTCGCGCCCTTGACCTCGAGCACGCCCGTTTCGGCATTGTCGGCGATGCGCACGCGGTAGCCGGGCAGGGGATGCCCGACGGCACCGGCGATCCGCGGCCCGTCGAGCGGGTTGGAGCAGATGATGCCGCATTCGGTCATGCCATAGCGCTCGAGAATGCTGCGACCGGTGCGCTCGGCAAACGCCTGGAAGGTGGCGGGGGTCAGCGGCGCCGATCCGCTGACGAACAGCCGGACATGGCGTGCGGTATCGCGGTCGAGACCCTGGGTGGCGAGCAGCCGGGTGTAATAAGTGGGTACGCCCATGAACACCGTGGTCGTCGCCAGCCGGGCGAGCACCGCGTCAGGATCGAAGCTGGGCATCAGGTCGATCCGCGCTCCCGCCAGGAGCAAGGGGTGCAATGCCACGAACAGCCCGTGGATATGGTAGAGCGGCAGCGCGTGCAGCAGCGTGTCGTCAGCGGTGATGCCCCACACCGCAGCCAGATCGCGGGCGTTGGCGAGCAGATTGCCCTGGCTGATCATCGCGCCCTTCGAGCGGCCTGTGGTGCCCGAAGTGTAGACGATGGCGGCAAGGTCGTCGGGCGAGGCGGGGAGAGGCGGCAGCCCGGCCTGCGATGGCTCGACCGCCTGCCAGGTGCCTGCGCCATCCGCGCCCAAGGTGCGAAGGGTGACCGTTCCGGGCAGGCAGCCCGATTGGTGGAGCCCGTCTGCGGCGTCGGGTGCGCAGATGAACAGCGCCGGCTCGGCGTCGGCGAGAAAATATCCGATCTCATCGGGCCGATAGGCATCGTTGAGCGGCAGATAGACCGCGCCGAGGCGCAGGCAACCCAGATAGAGCAGCACGAGATCGATCGACTTTGGGGCCTGCACCGCCACCCGGTCGCCCGGTGCGACGCCCAGGCTGATCAGCCGCGCGGCGATGGCGTCCATGGCTTGGCGCAGTTGCGCTCCGGTAAGCGTGCGGTCGCCCTGCGCGATGAGAACCCGATCGGCGGCCTGGTCGAATGCCACCGCCAGCGATCCGGTGAGGGTGTTCTCGGTCATAGGCCTGCTGGCTCCTGTCACGTAAATGGCATTGTCGGGCTGGCGGAGCGCCAACTGAGATGACAGGCTAGGCGCGAAAGGCGGTTTGTGTCAACCGATCCAGCCGGTATCGTCGACGATAAAAGTCACAATAGCCGTATATTTGGCTATAAAAGGCTTTATCGTCGACGATACCGTAAAAATAGCTATGGTCGACGGGTGCTGGCGGTTGCGCCCTAGTTGGGTTACGAGGAGAGATCGTCGACAATCTACAGGGACAGGCAGTGAGCAAGAGCAAAGCAGAGGATCCGAAGGCCAAGGCGCCTGCAAGGCGCAAGGCAGTGTCGAAGACATCGCGCGCGGCCGAACCGAAAGTGCCCGTAAGGCCGTTCGGCGCATCCAAGGTCACCGCAGGGGGTGAGTTGAAGATGTCTCTTGTCGAGCGCGTCTATCAGACGCTGATGGCCGCGATGGACCGAGGCGAGCTGGCGCCGGGCAGCCGGATCATCGCTGCTGAGGTGGCGCAGCAGCTCGATCTGAGCCGCGCGCCGGTGCGCGAGGCGCTGGCGGTGCTCGCCGGCCAGGGGCTGGTCGAATTGCTGCCGGATCGCGGTGCGGTGCTGCGGCCGATGGAGCAGCATGATCTTGCCGAAATGTACGAGGTTCTCGCGCCGATCGCCGCGCTGGGGCTCAAGGCTGCCGCCGGCCGGGCGCAGGATGGCGACAACCCGGCGCTGATCCGTGCGGCGATGGCGGCGATCCGCGAGGCTGCGGCCAATCCGGGCGAGGGCGTGGCCTTCTTTCAGGCGCTGAACAACTTCCATTATGTCGCCAATGCGATCGCCCAGAAACCCTATGTCGATTTCGTGATGCGGATGATGCAGATCGAATACTGGAACCGGCTGCTGGTCGCGGCGATCGATCTCGATCGGCACGCGCCGCAATATGTCACAAATTATCAGCGACTTACCGACGCCCTGCTGGAGAGCGACTCGCGCAGCGCCGAGGCCGTGATCCTGCATCATGTCGATTGGTGCGTCAGGCTGCTCACGCCGCCAGCATCAGAATGAGGGTAGGATCGTCGACAATATTTGGCTGTTTTGACAGAGAAATGAATTAAAAATGACAAATCGTCGACGATTGGCTTGATTATCAAATTGGCCTGTGTCTACATTGCGTCACGGCGAGGCAAACGTGCTGCAGCCCTGGGACAGCAAAAGGGGACGATCATGGTCAGCCAATTCGCATCGATGCGGGGAGCATCTGCAATCGCAATCGCGATCACCATCGCATCGCCCGCTGCGTTCGCCCAGCAAGCCGCCAGCGCCGATCCCGCGCCGGAAGCTGCTCCATCGGGCTATGACGACGAGATCATCGTCACCGCGACCCGCACCGGCGAAACCCGACTGCAGGATACCCCGCTGGCGGTAACCGCGGTCAGCGCCGAAACGCTCGACCGCGCCGGGATCAAGGACATCCGCGACCTGGTGTCGCTGGCGCCGGGGCTTCAGGTCACCCAGAACGCCACCTTCTCGCAGGTCTATATCCGCGGCGTCGGTTCGAACAACGTGTTCGGCGGATCCGACCCATCGTCGACGATGCATGTCGACGGCATCTACCTGGCGCGGCCCGGCAGCTATCTGAGCAACTTCCTCGACGTCGAGCGTATCGAGGTTCTGCGCGGTCCGCAGGGCACGCTGTACGGTCGCAACTCGGTCGGCGGCACGATCAACGTCATCAGCCGCAAGCCCGACGATGTAATGCGCGCCCGTGCGCAGCTCACTTATGGCAATTACGATTTCATGCGCGCCGAAGGCTATGTCAGCGGACCGGTGGTCCCGGGCAAGATCGCAGCGTCGTTCTCGGTGCTGCGCTCGAAGCGTGACGGATTTCTGGACAATGCCGTCGCAGGGGTCGGCGATATCGACGATGAGGATACCGTGGGTGGCCGGGTGCAGTTGCGCTTCACCCCCGACAGCCGTCTCGACCTCGTGCTGCGGGCCGATTACCTCCATTCGGACGATGCGCTCGGCGGCTATGTCAAGATGCTCCAGCCGACCAACGACCCGGTTGCCAACAGCGTGCTCGGCGATTTCCGCACCGTCGCGCTCAACATCCGCTCGGGATCCGACCGCACCCAATGGGGCGTCTCGGGAGACCTCAGTTACGATCTGGGCGGTGCAACGCTTCGCTCGCTGACCGGATATCGCACCAACCGCCTGCAGCAGGTCGGCGATACCGACGGAACCGCGCTCAACGTGCGGCGCACCGACCAGTTCGAAGGCCAGCGCCAGTTTTCGCAGGAGCTGAACCTGTCGGGCACGCTGGGCGACCTGTCGTATATCCTGGGCGTCTATTATTTCGACGAGAACATCCAGGTGAACTCGTCGGTCACCACCTTCGCCGCAAACGTGCGGGCCAATTTCGCGCCCGTCATCGAAACGGCAGCCCTCGCAGGCTTTGTGCAGGCCAGCTACGCGCTGACCGACCGGCTCAGCCTCACCGCAGGCGCGCGCTATACCCGCGAGCGCAAGCGCTTCGACCAGACCGCCAGCCAGTTCTTCGTGACCACCGGCGGGTTCCGCCCGGGCTTTCCCGAAACCTATCAGCTGCGCGACGTGTATTCGGCCTGGACCCCCAAGATCGGCATCGAGTTCCGGCCGATGGATGACGTGCTGCTCTATGCTTCGGCGACCAAGGGGTTCAAGTCCGGCGGATTCAACTTCGCCAGCCGCAACGTCAACCAGGGCTTCGATCCCGAAACGCTGTGGAGCTATGAAGCGGGCGTGAAGCTCGAGCTGTTCGACCGGCTGTGGCGCCTCAACGGCACCGTGTTCCACTATGACTACACCAACCTTCAGGTGCAGGCGTTTCTGACGCCGGGGGTGATCGATATCACCAATGCGTCCGATGCGACCGTCGACGGGGTCGAGATCGAATCGCTGATTCGGCCGGTGCGGGGCATCCAGATCGGCGCTAACCTTGCGTATCTCGATGCCGTGTACAAGAACTACACCACCGCGCTCGCACCCGGCAACGTGGTGTTCGATGCTTCGGGCAACCGGCTCAACCTTGCGCCGAAATGGGCCTATTCGGCGTTCGTCGATCTCGATCTTCCCGTTGGCAACGGCTCGATCATCGGACGCGCGGAATACAGCCACCGCGGCCGCCAGTTCTTCACAGCAGGCAATGTCGGGCTCGACCAGCAGTCGCCTTATGGCCTGATCAACGCCAGCCTGGGCTATGACTTTGGCGACAGTGGCTTTCGCGTGATGGTGTTCGGCCGCAACCTGGCCGACAAGGAATATGTCACCAGCACCGCAAGTTTCGCCTCGGGCATCGTGGGACGTGTCGGAGAGCCGCGGACCTACGGGCTGCGGGTCAGCGTAGCCTATTGATCCGACATCGTGGCGACCGACACCTCCAGCACGAAGAAACGACCATGACCGCAGTGATGACAGCCTCCATCCAGGGATATTGCGACCCGGAATTCGCCGCAGTGCGCGAGGTGTTCGAAGCGAACTTTCGCGAGCGCGGCGAACGCGGGGCCGCGGTCGCGGTGTTTCGTGATGGCGTGCAGCGTGTCGACCTCTGGGGCGGCTGGGCGGACAAGGCGCAGACCCGGCCCTGGGCGCAGGACACCATCGTCTGCATGATGTCGGTGGGCAAGGGCATGGCGGCCTTGTGCCTTTGGATGCTCGCCGATCGCGGCGTGCTCGATATGGATCGCCCGGTGGCGCATTACTGGCCCGAGTTCGCTGGCGGCGGCAAGGCGGCGATAACCGTGCGCACCTTGATCACCGGCAAGGCGGGCCTGTTGTTCGCCGATTCCGCGCCCGATGGCGCTGGGCTCGACTGGGAGGCGATGATCCACGCCTATGAACAGCAGTTTCCCGAATGGGAGCCCGGCACCGATCATGGCTATCACAGCTTCAGTGCGGGATATCTGCTGGGCGAACTGGTCCGCCGAATCGACGGTCGCCGGCTCGAACGCTTTTTCGACGAGGAGGTGGCCCAGCCGCTTGGCGTCGATTACGGCTATGGCACGCGCGGTGCGCCCGACACGCGGGTGGCCGACATCATTCCCAATCCCGACAGCCACACCTTCGTCCAGACGCGTGACCGCACCACCAAGCTGGGCCGGGCATGGAAGCAGCGTCCGCCATCGGACGATCCCTATAACGACGTCGCCTATCGCGAAGGCGTGATGCCGTCGAGCAACGGGCACGGCAATGCCCGATCGGTGGCGAAGGTCTACGCCGCGCTGGCTTGCGGTGGCACGCTGGATGGTGTCCGGCTGGTTTCGCCGCCAACGATCGACGCGATGCGCAACCAGTCCTGGTTCGGTACCTGTGCGATGACCGACCGGGTGTTCCGCTATGGCCACGGCTTCTTCCTCAACGAGCCGAACATGTCGCCGATGGGCAGCAATCCCGGTAGCTTCGGCCATCCCGGCGCAGGCGGCGCACTCGGCTTTGCCGACCCGGAAAACCGGATATCGTTCGGATACAGTCCCTCATTCATGTGCGCCGGCGGCGGGCTCGGCGAGCGCTGCGCGGCGCTGAGCGCGGCGGTGTACGCATGACCGGTCGTTTCGATGGCAAGGTGGCGCTGGTCACTGGTGGCAGCTCGGGCATAGGCGAGTGCGTTGCGCGCGCGCTGGCCGCCGAAGGCGCCGAGGTTGCAATTCTCGCCAGCTCTTCGCTGGACAAGGCGCACGCGGTCGCAAGTTCGATCGTCGCCGCGGGCGGCAACGCGCGACCCTACAAGGCCGACGTCCGCGACGCTGCCGCGATGGTTGCGCTGATGGCCAGTGTCGAAGCCGATCTTGGCGGGCTCGACCTGCTCGTCAATGCCGCAGGGGTGTTCTACGCGACCCCGGTCGGTGCCACCGATGGCGGTGATGCCGCGCGGATGATCGACATCAATGTCACCGGTTTGTGGAACAGCATCGCGGCGGCAACCCCGCTGATGCAGCGCCGGGGTGGTGGCAGGATCGTCAACTGCGCCTCGACCGCGGCAATGATCGGGATCAACAGCCACTCGCTCTATTGCGCGAGCAAGGCCGCGGTGGTGATGATGACCCGCGCGCTGACCGCAGAGCTCGCCCCGATGAACATCGCGATCAACGCGGTCGCTCCAGGCAACACCGCGACTCCGATGAACGAGGACGTCCGCAACAATGCCGAGGCGATCGCCGCGATGCAGGCGATGACGCCGAGCGGGGTCGCGTTCAGCGATGCCGATGCGATCGCTGGCGTCATCCTGTTCCTGCTCTCGAACGAGGCGCGTGCGGTGCACGGCGCGACATGGCTCGCCGACGAAGGCATTTCGGCGGCGATCGGCTGATGCATCCGGCATCGCCCCGTCTGGTGCAGCCATCGTCGGTTACAGGAGGATGGTACCCGTGGTACGTCGCCGGGCTGCTGGCGATGGCGCATCTGGTGTCGTTCGTCGACCGCTTCGTGCTCAGCCTGGTGATGGAGCCATTGAAGCTCGATCTGGGCATCTCGGACACCGAACTCGGATTGCTTCAGGGCACCGGCTTCGTGATCCTCTACGTCGTCGTCGCGGTGCCGCTCGGGCGGATGGCCGATCAGGTCAACCGGCGCAATCTCATCGTCATCGGCATCGTGCTATGGAGCATCGCGACCGCCTTGTGCGGGCTGGCCGACAGCTTCGGCTCACTGTTCCTCGCACGGCTTGGGGTGGGCTTTGGCGAAGCCGCTTTGGTGCCTGCCGCGATGTCGCTGCTTGCCACCTATTTCCCCAAGGAAAAGCTCGGCCGCGCGGTCTCGCTGTTCACCACCGGAGCATCGCTCGGCAAGAGCGCCGCGATGATCGGCGGTGGCGCGGTGCTGGCGCTGCTGGTGGCGCAGGGCGGGCTGACCCTGCCGATGGTAGGAACGCTTCAGCCATGGCAGGGCACGTTCGTCTTCATGGCGCTGCCCGGGCTGGCGCTGGCGCTGATCATTGCGCTGACCTTGCGCGAACCCAAGCGGGTGCAGGTCGCCGATCCGCTCGCCAAGCCAGGCTTTGGTCCGGCGATCGCGCATGCCAGGGCCCATCGCAGCGCCTATATGCCGCACGTCGCCGCATCGGTTGCGGTCGTGCTGCTGATCCAGACCATCGCTGCGTGGAGCGCGACTTTCTACGTGCGGCTGTTCGACATGACTCCGTCGCAGGCGGGCCTGCTGGTCGGCAGCGTCATCCTGGTAGCAGCGCCTCTGGGTCATCTCAGCGGAGGCTGGCTGACCGACCGGTTCGCGCGAAGCGGTGCGCCGTCTCCGGCCGCACCGGTCATCACGATCGGCCTGCTCGGCGCGGTCCCGACCATGCTCGTGTTCGCCTTGAGCCGCGATATCGCCACTTCGGTCGTCGCTTATGGCCTGCTCAATTTCTCGCTGACATTGGGATCGCCCGCCTCGCTCGCAGGCGTGCAGATGCTTACTCCACCCGCGATGCGCGGGGTGGTGACCTCGGTGTTCCTCGCCATCGTGACGCTCGTGGGCATCGGACTGGGCCCTCCCTTGGTCGGCGCGATCACCGATTTCGTCTTTGCCAATCCCGACAAGCTCAACCTCTCGTTGCTCGCGATGGTTCTCGTCGTTGCCAGCTTTGGCGCGACGATGGCGATGGCCAGTCGCACGGCCTTCGGCCGGACGATGCGCGCGCTCGAATAGTCACGCGCGGCACCTGCCGCCGCCCTGAACCTTCTAGACACAATTGGAGCCAATCGATGAAGCATACCGGTAAGGCGATCATCACCTGTGCAGTCACGGGATCGATCCACACGCCCAGCATGTCACCCTATCTGCCGGTCACGCCCGACGAGATAGCCGAGCAGGCGATCGAGGCGGTCGAGGCGGGGGCGGCGGTGCTGCACCTGCACGCGCGCGATCCGATCGACGGAAGGCCATCCCCCGATCCTGCGCTGTACATGCAGTTCCTGCCGCGGATCAAACAGCAGACCGATGCGATCATCAACATCACCACCGGCGGCGCCCCGGGGTTCAGCGAGGACGACCGCATGGCCGGGCCGCTGGCCGCGAGCCCCGAGATGACCTCGCTCAACATGGGATCGATGAACTTCGGCTTCTGGCCGCTCGCCGACAAGTTCGACTGGAAGCACGAGTGGGAACGCGAGCTTATGCTGGGCTCCAAGCGCTTCCCAGCCAACCACAATTTCGCGCTGATCGAACGGATCATGACCGAGCTGGGCGAGGGCCATGGCACCCGCTTTGAGTATGAATGCTACGATATCGGCCATCTCTACAGCGTGAAGCACTTTGCCGACCTCGGCCTGATCAAGCCGCCGTTCCTGATCCAGGGCATCTTCGGCATCCTGGGCGGGCTGGGCGCGGAACTGGAGAACTTCTTCCTGATGAAGCAGACCGCTGACCGGCTGTTCGGCGATGATTACATCATGTCGTGCTTTGCCGTCGGCCGCCCGCAGATGAAGTTTCTGGCGCAATGTGCGCTGGTCGGCGGCAGCGTCCGCGTCGGGCTGGAAGACAGCCTGTACATCGGCAAGGGCGAGCTCGCCGTCAGCAACGCGCAGCAGGTGCGCAAGGTGCGCCAGATCCTCGATGCGCTCGACATCCCGATCGCCACCCCCGAAGAGGCGCGAGAGATCCTGGGCACCAAGGGCGGGGACAGGGTGGCTTTCTGATGCGCTTTGCAACCGATACCGGCGGGACGTTCACCGACCTTGTCGTCGAGGAAGACGATGGTACGATCACGCTGCACAAGGCGGCGACCACCCCGTCGGACCCGGTGGCCGGCGTGCTCGACGCGCTGCGCGTCGCGGCCGATGCACGCGGGCTGACGCTGGCCGACCTGCTCGCGCGCGGCGACAGCTTCATCCATGGCACCACGCATGCGATCAACGCGATCATCCAGGGGCGCACTGCGCGCACCGCATTGATCGTCACGGCCGGGCACCGCGACATGCTGCTGTTCCGTGAGGGCGGCAGGGCCGAGCCGTTCAACCACGCGCACGCCTATCCGCAGCCATACGTGCCGCGCGCACTCACCTTCGAGGTGCCCGAGCGGATCATGGCGGGCGGCAAGGTGCTGACCGCGCTCGACGAGGCCGCGACCGAACAGGTGCTCGAGGCGATCGCGCAGGCCGATGTTGAAGCGATCGCGGTCGCGCTGTTGTGGTCGACGGTCAACCCGGTGCACGAAAGCCGCATCGGCGCAATGATCGCTGCGCGCTTTCCGGGCACGCCCTTCAGCCTGTCGCACAGCGTCAACCCGACGCTGCGCGAGTTTCGCCGCGCGTCGTCTGCGGCGATCGATGCGTCGCTCAAGCCCCTGATGGGCGCGTATCTCGGCAGCCTCGAAGCGCGGTTGGCCGAAGCCGGGTTTGCTGGACGCGTGATGGTGCTGACCAGCGCGGGCGGCATGGTCGATGCGCGCGAGGTGGCTGCGCAACCGATCTCGGCAATCAATTCCGGCCCGTCGATGGCCCCTGTGGCGGGGCGTCACTACGCCTTGCGCGAGGGCGGTTTCGACAATGCGATCATCGCCGATACCGGCGGCACCACCTACGACATCTCGATCATCGCCGACGGCCGCGTCGCGATGACCCGCGATCTGTGGATCGGCGAGCCGTATCGTGGGCATCTGGCGGGCTATCCTTCGGTCGAGGTGAAAAGCGTCGGCGCGGGCGGGGGCAGCATCGCGCGCGTCGATGCCTCGGGCCTGCTGCATGTCGGCCCGCAAAGCGCAGGCGCGATGCCGGGCCCGGTCTGCTACCAGCGCGGTGCAACCCTGCCCACGGTCACCGATGCGTGCGTGGTACTGGGCTATCTGGACCCTGATTTTTTCCTTGGCGGCAAGATGCAGCTCGATGCTGAAGGCGCGCGCCGCGCGATCAAGGAGCACATTGCCGCGCCGCTTGGAGTTTCCATCGAGGATGCCGCGTGGTCGATCGTCGACCTGGCCACCGAAGCGATGGTGCAGGCCATCCAGGACCTCGTCGTCAACCAGGGCATCGACCCGGCCAGGGCGGTCTTGATCGGCGGGGGCGGGGCGGCGGGTCTCAACTCGACCTTCATCGCGCGGCGCCTGGGTTGCCCGCGGCTGCTGATCCCCGAGACCGGCGCAGCGATGAGCGCGGCAGGTGCGATGATGTCCGACATCACTGCCGAGTTCGCTGCCACCGTCCACAGCAGCACCGCGCGGTTCGACAGCGACGCGGTCGGCGCTGCGGTGGCCGGGCTGGCAGCGCGCGCTGCCCAATTCATTGCGGGGTCGGGCAGGCCGGGCGAGACGCATTTCATCGCCGAGGCCCGCTACGAAGGCCAGGCATGGGAGATCGACGTGCCGCTGCCGGACATCGACTTTGCCAGCGACCGCGCAATCGCGGATTTCCGCAAGCGCTTCGAGGCAGAGCATCTGCGGCTGTTCACGATCGTCGATCCGGCATCGGACATCGAACTGATCGGCCTGCGCGCGCGCGTGCAATGTTCGGCGCGCGACGGCGCATCGGACTTCAGGCTCGCGATGCACCAGGCCGAGCGGCGCGAGGCGGGCACGCGCGAGGTGTATTTTGCTGGCAGCGGCTGGTGCAGCACCGCGGTCTGGCGGCTCGAGGCGATTGCGGCCGATCTCAAGATCGTCGGCCCGGCGATCATCGAATCCGATTTCACCACCATCGTCGTCGATCCGGCGTCGTGCTTCTGGCGCTCGGCGCCGGGGGCCATCTTGATCGAGGAGCGCTCGCAATGACTTCGCCCAGCTTCAACGGCGCGCAAATGGCGGTGCTGCGCAGCCGTCTCGATGGCGTGGTGCGCGCGATGTCGAACACCTTGCTGCGCACCGGGCGATCGGGCGTGCTCAACCGTGCGCGCGATTTCTCGTGCTGCATCCTGACCCGCGATGGCGAGCTCATCACCGCCGCCGACAGCCTGCCGATCCACGTGCTGTCCGGGCCAGATCTGATGGTCAAGTCGGTGAAAGACTTCCACCCGGTCCAGAAGCCGGGCGATGCCTTCCTGCACAATTCGCCTTATCACGGCTGCTCGCACCCCGCCGACCTCTCTGTGATCGCACCGGTTTTCGATCCCCAGGGGCGGCACCGGTTCACCCTGCTTGCCAAGGCGCACCAGGCCGATATCGGCAACTCGCAGCCCACGACCTATATGGGCGAGGCGACCGACGTCTATAACGAGGGCGCGCTGATCTTCCCGGCCGTGCAGGTGCAGCGCGACTGGCAGGACATCGACGACATCATCCGCATGTGCAAGGTGCGCATCCGCGTGCCGCATCAGTGGCACGGCGATTACCTCTCGACCGTCGGTGCAGTCCGCGTCGGCGAGCGCAACCTGACCGCCCTGGCCGAGGACATCGGCTGGGACCGGCTCGAAGCGTTCGCCGGGAAGTGGTTCGACTATTCGGAGGCGCGCATGGCCGAGGCGATCGCGGCATTGCCCGCAGGCCAGGTCAGCGGCAGCTCGACGCACGATCCGTTCCCCGGGCTTCCCGCCGAGGGGGTCAAGATCACCTCGCACATCACTGTCGATCCGGCAGCGGGCCGGGTGACGGTGGACCTTGCCGACAATCCCGATTGCATGCCCTGCGGCATGAACCTTTCCGAAGCCTGCGCGCGCACCGCCGCGATGATCGGGGTGTTCAACAGCATCGACTATCAGGTACCCAAGAATGCAGGCTCGTTCCGGCGGATCGACGTACGTTTGCGCGAAGGGTGCATCGCGGGCATCCCGATCCATCCGTTCTCGTGCTCGGCAGCCACCACCAACATCGCCGACCGCGTCGCCAACTCGGTGCAGACCGCGCTCGCCGGGCTGCAGGATGGCATCGGCATGGCCGAAGTGGGCGCGGTGATCGCGCCTTCGGCTGGCGTGGTCTCGGGCATAGATCCGCGCAGCGGCAAGGCTTTTGTCAATCAGGTGTTTCTGGGCATGAGCGGCGGGGCTGCAAGCCCGGTTGCCGATGCGTGGTGGACGGTGGGGCATGTCGGCAACGCCGGGCTGTGCTGCATCGACGGGGTCGAGCATGCCGAGATCGTCCAGCCCATTCTTGTCCACCGGCGCGCGTTCGTGCCCGATAGCGAGGGCGCGGGCCGCACCAATGGCGCGCCATCGACCGTCATCGAGTTCGGTCCCGTGGGCGGTGCGATCGACATCGGCTATCTGTCCGACGGCCACGTCAACGCGCCGGTGGGCGTGCGTGGCGGTGGATCGGGCGGCGGTGCGGACCAACACATCATCCATGTCGATGGCAGCAGCGAGCGGCTCGCCGCCTGTGCACAGGTGCATGTCGAGGACGGCGAGCGCGTGCTGGCGGTGTCGTGCGGCGGCGGTGGCTACGGATCACCCTTCGAGCGGCCAGCCGAGACGGTGCTGCGCGACATGGCCGAAGGACTGATCAGCGCCGAGCGGGCGCGCAGCATCTACGGGGTCGTCGCGCTGCCGGACGGGCGGCTTGACGGTCTTGCGACACGGCAATTGCGGGAGCACCATTCATGAGCATTCCAGCGACTCCGATCAGGCACGCGGTGGTCACCGCGGGCGCAGCGAACATCGGCCTTGCCATCGCGCACGTCTTTGCCGGCGCGGGCTGGAAGGTCAGCATCTGCGATGTCGATCCGACCGCGCTCGACAGCGCATGTGACGGTCATCCGGGACTTTCGGGATACTGCGTCGACGTTGCCGATCCGGTCGCGGTGGAGGCTTTTGCGGCCTCGATGGGGCCGGTCGACGTGCTGGTGAACAACGCCGGGATCGCAGGGCCGATCGGCGGGATCGAGACCAACGCGCCCGACGAATGGGCGCGCTGCTTTGCGGTCAACGTGCAGGGCGCGTTCCACATGATCCGCGCAGTGGTTCCCGGGATGAAGAACGTCGGCAGCGGCGCGATCATCAACATCTCGACGGCATCGGCGGTCACCGGGCTTCCCGGGCGCACCGCTTATGTCGCATCGAAATGGGCGCTGGAGGGGATGACCCGCAATCTGGCGCGCGAGCTTGGCCCCGATGGCATCCGCGTCAACGCGATCCGCCCCGGTTTCATGGACACCGAACGGATGCGGATGCTGATGGGGCGGGCGGCCGAAGCGCGTGGGCTGACCGTGCCTGAAGTCGAAGCCGAGGCGCTGGGCTTCATCTCGCTGAGGACCAAGATCCAGCCGTCGGAAATCGGCGACATGGCGCTGTTTCTGGCATCGGACGCGGCGCGGCACGTCACCGGGCAAATCATCGGCGTCGATGGCAATTGCGAATGGGAAGGCTGACAGCATGGCACGCATCAAATCGCTGACAATCGAGGAACTTGCCGAGCGCGGAATCGACACCAGCCCGTTTCTCGCCGATTTCGCCGAGCTGCCCGGCAGCATCACCACGCTGGGCTACCGGCCCGATATCCTGCAGGCCACGCTTGGTCTTTGGACAGCGATCATGGGGGCAGGGCGCGTGGCAGCCGATCTCAAGTACATGGCGGGCTATCTCGCCAGCATGGCCGCAGGATGCCAATATTGTTCGGCGCACACCGCAAGCAACGCGGCGCACAGCGGCGCTTCGGTCGAGAAGATCGCGGCGATCTGGGATTATGAGCGCAGCCCGCTGTTCTCGCAAGCCGAACGCGCCGCGCTCTCCTTTGCGGTGCTTGCCGGACAGTCCCCCTCCGGAGTGACCGATGCAGCGATGGCGCAACTGGCCGTGCATTTCGACGAGCAACAGATCGTCGAACTGCTCGCGGTCATCGCGCTCTACGGCTTTTTCAACCGCTGGAACGACAGCCTCGCGACCACGCTCGAAGAGACTCCCCGCCGGTTCGGCGAAGCCCATCTGGCAGGTCAGGGGTGGCAAATCGGCAACCACGCCGGATGAGCTGGCACGGATAGCGCGCGCCGCGATCCTGATCCGACAGCCCTGCGCCACGGCGCTGGTGCGCCCCATGCGGCAATGGCTGTTGCCGCCACGGGCAGAGTAATCTGTGGCAGCCGCGCGTTATTCCCGTATCACCGTCTCCGGGCCTTGCTCTGGAGACACACATGACCGACGCGAATTTCGACATCATCGTTTATGGGGCGACCAGTTTCGTCGGCCAGATTATCACGCGGTACATGCACGGGCAGTTTGCGGACGGGTCGATCAGATGGGCGATTGCCGGGCGCTCGCTGGCCAAGCTGCAGAGCGTCAGCGATGCGATCGGGCTGTCGGGGGTCGAGATGATCGTTGCCGATGCCGCCGACGAGGCCGCGTTGCGGAAGATGTGCGCGCGGACCAGCGTGGTGATGTCCACTGTCGGCCCCTATGCGCTGTACGGCAGCCTGCTGGTGCAGGTCTGCGCCACGAGCGGCACGCATTATTGCGACCTGACCGGCGAGCCGCAATGGATCCGCAAGATGCAGGTGCGACATGAAGCCGACGCCAAGGCAAGTGGTGCGCGGATCGTGCACTGCTGCGGGTTCGATTCGATCCCGTCGGATCTGGGCGTGCATTTTCTCCAGCGGCACGCGCTGCAGCGCTTCGGCCAGCCGTGCGAGAAGATCGCGATGCGGGTCGTCAGCATGAAGGGCGGCGCATCGGGCGGGACCATCGCGAGCATGATCAACATGGTCAAGGAAGCGGTGGGTGATGCCGATCTGCGGCGCGAGCTGAAGGACCCCTACAGCCTTTGCCCGCCGGGGCATGGGTTCTCGGCCCCGCAACGCGAGGTGAAGATCGCCCATGACGAGGCCTCGGGGGGCTGGATCGCGCCGTTCATCATGGAGGCGATCAACGCCCGGGTGGTGCATCGGTCGAATGCGCTGAGCGGCAACAGCTATGGCACCGGCTTTCGCTACGAAGAGGCGGTGGTGACCGGGGCCGGCGCGCGCGGCAAGACGACGGCGCAGGCGACGAGCTGGGGCCTGAATGCCCTGATGCTGGGTCTGGCGGTGCCGCCGGTGCGCTGGCTGCTCGAAACCGCGGTGCTGCCCAAGCCGGGCGAGGGCCCCAGCGAGAAGGCGCAGCTGGAAGGTGGGTTCGATATCGTGTTCCGCGGCACGACCGCCAAGGGCGAGACGATCGCCTGCCGGGTGACGGGGGATCGCGACCCCGGCTACGGATCCACCGCCAAGATGCTGTCACAGGCCGCGGCGTGTCTTGCCCGCGACGTGGCGGACGATGTTCCGGGAGGGTTCTGGACGCCGGCGACATTGCTGGGCGACATGCTGATCGAGCGGCTGCAGGCCGATGCCGGGCTTACGTTCGAGCTGCTGGAATAGAAGGCGGTCCAACCGGCGCGGGGTGCGCGTCGGTCATCGCCGCCAGCCGCTGCGGCAACGCCGAGAGGATCTGCTGCTTGCGGTCATCAGGCGCGCTCGGCCATTCGACGATTTCCGCGATGTCGCGGCCGCAGCCCGCGCAATAGCCGCTATCGGGTTCAATCCGGCAGGTCAGGTTACAGGGTGACTTCACGCCGCGCACAAACCACAACGCCCCCCTGCGCGCAAGCGCACCATTGTGGGAGATGCGCGCAGGCGCACCGGTCCGGGAGACGGACGCGGCGGGATCAGCCGAACTGCACCGCCGATGCGCATTCGGCCTCGAGCAGGCCTGCAAAGGAGCGGGGATCGACCGGGCGGCTCCAGTAATAGCCCTGGCCGCAGTCGAAGCCGATCTTGCGCACGATGTCGGCCACGGCCTTGTGCTCGATCCCCTCGACGACCGTGCGGATGCCCAGACCCTTGGTCATGCGCTGCATGGCCTTGAGCACCTCGATCCGCGGATCGCCCGGGCGCAGGCCGAACACGAAGCTGCGGTCGATCTTCAGCGTCTGGACCTCGATCTGGGTCACGCTGTTGAGGCTGGCAAAGCCGGTGCCGAAATCGTCGAGCGAAATCGCGACGAACATTTCCGACAGCTGCTTGAGCACCTTCAGGTTGAGCGAGCCTTCCTGCAGCGTGATGTTCTCGGTGACCTCGATCTCGAGACATCCGACCGGAAGGCCGCTGCGGTAGAGCGCGCTCTGCACGTCGAGGATGAAGTCGAATGTCGCTACCTGAAGCGGGAAGGCGTTGACCGACACCACGAGGTCCATGCCGAAGCGCTTGTTCCAGTGCGCGATCTGCTGGCAGGCGGTGTCGAGCACCCAGCGCCCCACGCTGCGCGACTGGTCGAGCCCGCACAGCACATCGATGAAGTCGGCGGGCATCAGCAGGCCGCGCGTGGGATGCTGCCAGCGCAGCAGCACCTCGACCTTGACGATGGCGCCGGTGCGCAGATCGACGATCGGCTGATAGGCCAGCACGAAATCGCGGTCCGGGCGCGCGGCGAGCAGATCCTGCGCGATCTCGTGCCGCTGCAGCGCAAGCTTGCGCAGTTCGGAGCTGTAGGTGCAGGTTTTGCCCTTTTCGATCTTGGAGGTCAGCACTGCAAGATCGGCATT
This sequence comes from Blastomonas sp. RAC04, assembly GCF_001713435.1. NCBI lineage: Bacteria > Pseudomonadati > Pseudomonadota > Alphaproteobacteria > Sphingomonadales > Blastomonadaceae > Blastomonas > Blastomonas sp. RAC04. The sequence goes on along the minus strand of NZ_CP016460.1, from coordinate 1,752,753 downwards.
GGCGGCAAGCACATCGGCAGTGGTGCCGTCGCGCGGCGCAACCGTGAGCCCCGCGCTCATGTCGATCCGCGTATTCTGGTCGCCCAGGATGAACGGTTCGATCAGCGCAGCGCGCATGGTTTTGATAACCGTGTGCATCGCCTGTTCCGCATCGCTGCCGTTGAGCACGACCGCGAACTCATCGCCGCCGATGCGGTAGATGTCCACGCCATGGGTCCGCACCACAGCCCAGCGTTCGACGATCTGCCGCAGCAGCCGGTCGCCCTCGGTATGGCCGTATTTCTCGTTGACGCTCTTGAACCGCGCCAGGTCGATCATCGCGACGCTGGTTTCGGTCTGGTAGCGCGCGCCGCTGTCTAGCGCCGCCTTGATCGCGAGGTGAAACGCGCGCCGGTTGGGCGCGCCGGTCAGATCGTCGTGCATCACCAGATGGCGCAACTGCGTGACGGCCTCTTCCAGCTCGGTCTTGGTGCGGATGATCTCGCGGTTCGCCGCGGCGCGGGCCAGTATGGTGCCCACTGCGCCTGCCACCGCGATCAGGATGCGCAGCACTTCGGACGAGAACGGGCGCGCCTGGTCGACCTGGTCGAACCCGACGAACCCCATGACCGAACCGTCCCACTGCACCGGTACAAGCAGGATCCCGACAATGCCCTGCATCTCGAGCAGTTCGCGAAGCTCGGGGGCAAGATCGATCGCATCGATCGAGGGAACATGCAGCGGCTCGCCGCGCTCGAAGCCCTCGCGCCACGGCGCAATGATGTCCATCGGCATGTTCTGGAGGACATCGATCATCGGCGCCACGCCGTCGCTGCACCATTCGTGCGTGTTGTCGAGCAGGTCGCCGGCTTTTCGCTGGAACACATAGGCGCGGTCGACGCCGCTCAGGATGCCCATGCCCGACAATATCTTCTCGATCGCCAGATCCGCGTCGCACACATGCGCCGATATCGCATCCGCAAGGATCTCGACCACATGCGCCTGTTGCTCAAAACTCTGCGATATCACGGCCTTCTCCAGCAACCGCGATCACGCCTAGCAAGGGCAGTCTAAGGTTTGGTTAAGCGCGGCATCGGCAGCAGCGGCATGCCGTAGCGTCAGCCCCGGCAGGGCACGCCCGTTTTCGCGGCGAGCGCGATTCGGCTGTCGCGGCGATAGATGTCCGGGCTGAACGCGATCGTGCCGTCGGCAGCGGGCGCGGCGGTGAAATAGGCGAGGTATACCGGGATCGGGTTCGCCAGATCGAAGGTCACCGAATTGCCCGCCTTGACCGCTGCGGCGACCTCGGCGCTGGTCTTGCTGCCTTCGAGCAGCACGGTGGCAAATCCGACCGCATCGTCGATCCGCACGCAGCCATGGCTGAAGGCGCGGGTCTCCCTGGCGAACAGCGCCTTGGTGGGGGTGTCGTGGATATAGACGCTATAGGGATTGGGCATCACCAGCTTCATCTGCCCGAGCGCGTTGCCGGGGCCGGGCTTCTGCCGCCATTGCCCGCCCGTCTGGACATATCCCTGGCTTGCCGCAAAGCGCCCGCCCTTTTCGCGAACGATGCTCACCGGGATGTTCCACCAGGGGTTGAGGTTGACGCCGGTGATCTGGGTCGCGAACACCGGGGTCGGGGTTGCGGTCTTGCCGACAATGACGCGCCATGTCCGGTCGGGCTTGCCTTGCCGCGTCAGCCGCGCCTCGAAGAACGCGGCGTTGACCAGCAGATGGTTCACGCCCAGTTCCCGCGGCATCCAGCGCCAGCGTTCCATGTTGCGGGCGATCACTGCCTTGCGGTCCGGGTCGCTCTCGATGGCATAAGCGGCGCGCAGGGCGGCATAGTCGCGGTGCGCGGGACGCAGGCCGGTGAGGAACCTGGCGAGGCTGTCGCTGGCAAGCGCCTGGTCGAGCCCCTGACCCAGGTCGGTCTGCGCATCGGTATCGGAGATCTGCCAGCCGGCCTTCTGGTTTGCAGGCGAAGCGCCCAGCAGATGCATCGCGGCGAGCTTCAGCGCGAGCGTGCGCGCACTCAGGTCGAGCGCCGGGCCCGGCCCTTCGCGCAGCGCGGCATCGAGCTCTGCGGTGTCCAGAACCGGAAGCGCATCCTGCGGCGCGGCGGCGATCCACTGGCGCAGTTCCTGCGCCTGCGCGATCCGCCAGGACGCCGCATGCGCCGATGCCGAGCCTGCAACCGCCAGCCCTGCCAGCGCCAGGCCGAGCAGCGCCGACCTTGTCATCCGCGATTTTTTCTGCATTCTTGATCCGTCCGTTTGCACTTTGTGCCTGGAGTGCCCAATTCTGCGGTGACTGAACTGTTTGACGGTGTAGCAATGAAACTGACACGACGCCACTTTATCGGAGCGCTGGGGCTTGGGGTAGGCGGCCTGGGGGTAGGCGGGCTGGGCGCGCCGCGCGCCTTCGCCGCCGTGCGCACCGATGCCGCTCCGGGTCTGCTCGCCCAGGCCAGGGCGGCGCTCGACGCCCATGGCGCCAAGGTACCGCACCGCGATGTTGTCGGCCTCGTCGATTTTGCCGCACCTTCGGGCAAGCCGCGCTTTCAGGTCATCGATCTTGGCAGCGGGCGGATCGTGTCGAGCAACCTTGTGGCGCATGGGCGCGGGTCTGACCCCGCCAACACCGGCTTCGTGCAGCGATTCTCGAACGAACCGGGATCGAATGCCTCGTCCGCAGGCAGCTTTCTGGTGGGCGAGAGCTATGTCGGCAAATATGGCCGCTCGCGGCGGTTGCACGGGCTCGATCCGCAAAACGATCTGGCGTTTGATCGGGCCATCGTGATCCACAGCGCCGATTATGTCAGCCAGACCATGGCGAGCACATCGGGCAGGGTGGGGCGCAGTTTCGGCTGCTTCACCGTCTCGCACAGCGATATCGCCATGGTGCTGGCGCAGCTGGGGCCGGGACGACTGCTGTTCTCCGCGCGCTAGGCTGGCGCGTCGTCAGCGCCCAGCGCTCCCGCCCGGCAACGCCCCCAAAAGGGGACGAAGCCGGGCGGGAGCCACCGGTGACGCGTGATCACCAGATGCGGATGCGCTTTTCGGGCGGCAGGTACAATGCGTCGCCCGGCTTGACGTCGAATGCCTTGTACCACTCGTCGAAATTGCGGACGGTGCCGTTGGCGCGGTAATTGGCGGGCGAGTGCGAGTCCGTCTGCAGCTGCTGGCGCAGGAACTCCTCGCGCGACTTGTTGCGCCACACCTGTGCCCAGGCCATGAAGAAGCGCTGGTCGCCGGTCAGCCCGTCGATCACCTTGTCCTCCTTGCCGTTCAGGTGGATCTTGTAGGCGCGGTACGCCATCGAGAGGCCACCGACATCGCCGATGTTCTCGCCCAGCGTGAGCGCGCCGTTGACGCAGGTCTTGCCGTCGTCGAGCGGGCACAAGGCGCTGTACTGCGCGACGAGCGCGCTGGTCAGCTTCTTGAAGTTGGCCTGGTCTTCGGGCGTCCACCAGTCGCGCAGTACGCCGTCGCCGTCCGACTTCGATCCCTGGTCATCGAAGCCATGGCCCATTTCATGGCCGATGACCCCGCCGATCGCGCCATAATTCACCGCCGGGTCCGCGGTCAGGTTGAAGAACGGCGGCTGCAGGATCGCGGCGGGGAAGACGATCTCGTTGCGCGGCGGCGAGTAATATGCGTTCACCGTCTGCGGCAGCATGAACCATTCGGTCTTGTCGATCGGCTTGCCCAGCTTGGAGATGTTGTCCTTATAGCCCCAGGTGGTCGCGGCGATGACATTGTCGAGCGCCTTGCCCGGCGCGATCGCCAGGCTGTCATAGGTCTCGAACTTTTCGGTATAGCCGATCTTGGGGGTGAACTTGGCGAGCTTGTCGCGCGCCTCCACCTTGGTGGCATCGCCCATCCAGGTGATGTCGTCGAGGTTCGCCGCCATCGCCTTGCGCAGATTGCCGACCAGCTCGTCCATCGCGGCCTTGTTTTCAGACGGGAAATAGCGGTCCGCATAGATCTTGCCGACGATCTCGCCCATCGTGCCTTCGACCGCGGCGACACCGCGCTGCCAGCGCTCGCGCTGCTTCTGCTGGCCGCCCAGCACCTTGCCGTAGAATGCGAAATTGGCCTCATCGATATCCGAGGGCAGCACGCTGGCGTTGCTCGAGAGGAAACCGGCGGCAAGCCAGGCCTGCCACGCCGCGATCGGTGCGGTGTTGGCGAGCGTGAACAGCCCGCCGATGCCGCTGCCGAGCTTGGCCGCCTGTTCGGGGGTCAGCTTTTCGGCGGCCAGTTCCTCGGCGGTCGGGGTGAGCTGGCGGACGACGAAGTCCTGCTGGCCGTCGACGCCGATCGCCTTCATGAAGGTCTCGACCGGGAAACCGCCGCCCAATGCCACCATCTCGGCCTTGGTGAGCTTGTTGTAGGTGAGGTTGCGGTTGCGGCCCACGGCGCGGTCCCAATGCGCGGTCGCGATCTGCTTTTCCAGATCATAGACCGTCTGCGCGGTGGCCGCCGGATCGGCATAGCCTGCCTTGCCCATCAGGAACGTCAGATACTGCATGTATCCGGCGCGGATCTTCAGGTTCGCCTCGCTGTCGACGAGATAATAGTCGCGGTCGGGCAGGCCCAGGCCCGCCTGGGTCACCTGGAAGATATAGGTGTCGGTCTGCTTGGAATCGATATCGACAAAGCCTGCCACCGGGCTGCGGAAGCCGGGCGCGCCGAACAATTTGGCAAGGTCTTCGCGGGTCTTGGCCGCCTTGATCTTGTCGAGATAGGGCTGGGCAGGGGCAAGGCCCGCCGCGTCGATCGCTGCGGTATCGAGATAGGAATTGTAGAACGCGGCAACCTTGCCTGCGCCGGTCTTCGGATCGGGCTTGGTTGCGGCGAGCTCGTCGATGATCTTGCGCACGCGCTGCTCGGACTTTTCGGCGAGCAGCGTGAACGCGCCATAGCGGGTACGATCGGCGGGCATTTCGAAGCTGTCGAGCCACTTGCCGTTAACATAGGCGTAGAAGTCATCGCCGGGCTTGACCGCCGGGTTCATCACGGTGGTGTCGATGCCCCATTTGCCCCAATAGTCGCGCGCGGTGGTGGTGATGCCCTCGGCATCGGGGGTGCCGGCCAGCGGCGCGTCGGCAGACGCTTCGCCTTCGATCAGCAGGTCGATTTCCGGGCCCTTGCCGTCGGTTTCGTGCGCGCTGACAGGTGACGCCGCCAGCGCGATGAGCGCTGCCGATGCCAGCAGAATCGATTTTACCATATGTAGCTCCCCTAAGGTTTGTTGAGCCCGCATTGCAGGCGGTCGCCATGCCGCGCCGGAACGGCGGACTGCGACGATGCGGGCAGCCTAGGGCGTGTCCGACAGGCGGGCAAAGCTTTTCGGCAGGCAGCAGGGCAGCGTCGACCAACGGCTTTGCAGCACCAGCTGGCCGCGCCGCCCCCGCGGCCGCGATCAGCCGGGCATCGCGATCGTCCGCCGTCCGGGAAGGACGCTCAGGCTGCTGCTTCCGGCCAGATCGGTGCTGCGTTCGCGAATGGTGCGCAACTTGTGCCAGTGCGCTGTGGCGCTTTGCTGGGTCAGTTGCAGCGTCATGTAGCCGCGCGAGCTGGTATCGGCCCATTTGAGCTGCGGATTGCCGCGCACCAGTGCACCTGCGACATCGGCGGGGGCAATGGTCGGCGCATAGGCCTCGAACCCCGGCGAGCTGATCGAATGACCGGCAAACTCGACCCCGGCGGGCTTGTCGCCCGCATCCAGATCGAAGCCCCAGCCATTGTGGCTGTCGCCCGACAGCACGACCAGATCGGCGTCCGCGGCTTGCGCGGACTGGAGCAGCGCCTCGCGCTGGACGGGGTAGCCATCCCATGCGTCCATGTTGAACGGCAGGCCGGCCTTGCTCGCGGCAAGCCCCGCAGCCGATCGGCTGCGCACGATCGCGGGCGCGTCCCTGGGCACCCAGTCGGCGGTTTCGAGCGGAAGCTTCATCGATCCCATCACGCATTGCTGCGCCCACACCTGCCAGCGGGTGCCCGACGCCTTGGACGCCTTGAACTGCGCGCCCAGCCAGCGTGCCTGATCGTCACCCAGCATATGGCGGGCAGGGTCGACCCATTTTTCGTCGCGGAACCTGGCCAGTGCTGCAGCGATGTCGCCGCCACCGGCAAACGCATCGGCGAGCTCGGCGGGTTTGTCTCGGCCCGACAGGCGGCTTTCGGTGCGGATCAGCGTGGCAAGGTTGCCGATCTGGTAGCTGGTCCACAAGGGGTCGGCGGGCGCCAGATCGGCGACCGGCATCCACTCGCGATAGACCTGTTCGGCGATGCGGCGGCGGGTCGCATAATCGCCTTCGCTGTCGCTCTGATGGTTCTGCGCGCCATCGCGATAGCTGTCGTTGGCGATCTCGTGGTCGTCCCACATCGCGATCATCGGCACCACCTGGTGCAGCCGCTGCAGATCGGCATCGAGCCGGTAGCTGGCATAGCGCAGCCGGTAATCGGCCAGCGTCACCATCTCGTGATCGGGCTGGACGCTGCGTCCGGGGAGCGCCTGACCGCGCGTGGGGTACACGTCGAGACCGTATTCATAGACATAGTCGCCGGTGTGCACCGCCAGATCCAGGTCGTTGCGCGCGGCGGCATGGGCATAGCCGTTGAACCAGCCAAAGGGCAGGTTGGAGCAGGAGAACACGCCGATGTTGAAGCCTGCGGTCTCGCCCACCGGCAGCGTACGGGTGCGGCCGACCGGTGACGTGCTGCCATCGGCCGCAACGAAGCGATAGAAATACCAGCTGTCGGGCTTGAGCCCTGTGACGGTGAGCTTGGCGATATGGTCGCGCGCGGCGCTGGCAGTGACCGACCCGCCGCCCACAGGCCTGGCGAAATCGGGGGTAGGGGAGAGCTCGGCGGTCAGTCGGGCGTCGCTGTCCGCGACATAGCGCGTCCACAGCAGCACCGAATTGCCCGAAGGTTCGCCGCTCGCCACGCCATGGGTGAAGCCGCGCCCTGCAAACAGCGCCTGCGCCGCACCGGGAATGGACAGCGCGGCAAGCCCGAAGGTGCCCGCCTTGATCAGCAGCCTGCGGTCGATTGTCATGGTCATGGGGACGGCCTCTCCGGAGTGTTTTTGCAGCGCATCGGACAGCGCGCGTGTCTGATGGTCAAGTCCCGTGTCGTGCGTGTGACAATAGCGTGAAATTTTGAAGATTACAGAAATATGACATATGAACGTCTTTTATATGACAATGATGTTGCATTGACTGTCACATAGGCATAGCATTCGACCTGTCACGTTGAGAAAGGATCAGATGACATGAACACCAAAGTTATCGCAATCGCGGCCGTGGCCGCCCTCGGTATGGCTGCGCCTGGCTTTGCCCAGCCTGTGCAGAACCGGGCGGCGGCGAATGAAATCGGTTATGATGCCGGCGCGCTGGGCTATGCCGCGCTGCTGCAGGGCAATTACCCGGCCGCTCTGGAACAGATGCAGGCCGCAGAGAAACAGGTTTCACCGGCCGCCCGCCGCGATCCCGCAAGGTTGATCAACATGGGGCTGGCCTATGCCAAGATGGGCGATGTTGCTTCGGCGCGTCAGCATTACCAGGCGGCGATCAACGCCCCGGCATCGTTCGACATCATCCTGTCGGACGGGCGCGTGATGGACAGCCGCGTTGCCGCGCGCCACGCCATGCGCCGCCTCGATCAGGGCTATGCCAGCCGCTGATCGCGCCGATCGATCGAAAATCACCAGCGCCCGGCCGGACCTGTTCCGGCCGGGCGTTTATGCGTCCGGCTGTGGGACAGTTGTGGCAATTAAGTCACCTTATTCGCGCAATGCGCATGCGCGTGGCGACTCATTCGGCGCTCGCCAAGGCCTTGGCTGAACTGCAGGCTTCGCCCAGGCGTTCGGATTAGTCCTTATTTATTAGGTAGATAGGTCGGTGCATCTGCCCCGTGACCCGGTTCTGTCACATAAGACTCCAAACCGTCATAATCCTGTCGCTCCATTGTCACTGAAATAGCGCCGCAGGTTCATCTTGCCTGCCTATCTGCCCCCTCGAACGGCGTTCCAGGGGGTGGAATCAGCTCATCTCCGCCTCGTTCCAGAAAAGCCGACAGACTGATCTGTCCTGATTTGCGGAGATTCAAAGATGCTCAATGCACGTGTTCGTTCGGTCCTGATGGCTTCGGCCGCGGCCCTGGTAGTTACCGCTTGCGGCGCAGATGACGTCGCATCGCCCGGCGAAGGCGTCATCGTTGTTCCGACTCCCACGCCGGCACCCGCGCCCGCCCCGACGCCGACTCCGACCCCCACGCCGACCCCGACCGGTCCGGCTGCAGACTGCCCCAACGGCACCGCCAATGTCGGCACCATCACGCTGGGTGGCGGCGCAGTTGCCCGCAACTGCCAGCTTTCGGGCACGATCACGACCAACCTGGTGATCCCGCGCCGCGCCGGCACTGTCTACTCGCTCTCGGGCCGCGTTCAGGTCGGCGTCGATGTCGGTGCCGCAGGTGGCGCCGGAACCTCGGCCATCCTGACCATCGAGCCGGGCGTGACCTTCTTCGGATCGTCGGGCGCCGACTTCCTTCTGGTCAACCGCGGCTCGCAGCTGTTTGCCGAAGGCACCGCGACTCAGCCGATCATCTTCACCGCACGCGACAACGTCGTGGGCACCGCCACCGCCAACTCCAAGGGCCTGTGGGGCGGTGTCGTGATCCTCGGCCGTGCGCCGCTTTCCGACTGCGCCACCGGTTCGCCGACCAACCCTGGCGGCACCCGCACCGATTGCTCGGGCGTCGTCGAAGGCACCAACGCCAATTATGGCGGTGCGGTCCCCACCGACAACTCGGGCCGCATCGCGTTCTTCCAGGTTCGCTATTCGGGCTTCGAGGTCCAGCCGGGCAACGAGCTCAACGGCATCACCCTGGCAGGCGTGGGCTCGGGCACCTTCTTCCAGAACGTGCAGGTCTACAACAGCTCGGACGACGGCATCGAATGGTTTGGCGGCCGCGTCAACGGACGCAACCTCGTCGGCCTGGGCAATGACGACGACACCTTCGACATGGATCTGGGCTATCAGGGCTTCAACCAGTTCCTGCTGGGCATCCAGACCGCCAGCGCCAACCACGTGATCGAAGGCGATTCGAACGGCAACGAAAACGCCGAGCCGCGCACCAAGTGGTCGATGTCGAACGCCACGTTCGTCTCCACCCAGACCACCGCAGACGAAGCGGCGATCCTGCTGCGCGGCGGCATGGACTTTGCCGCGTTCAACAGCGTGATCAGCGGTCCCGGCTGGTGCCTTGACGTTGACTCGGCGGTGACGATGCAGGCCGCAGGCACTGCGGGCGCTGGTGACGAAGCCGGCCCGCCGCGCTTTGAATCGGTGTTCCTCAGCTGCCCCAACGCCTTCACCGATGATGGCAACGTGACCGTTGCCGCCATCCAGGCGCTGTTCACCGCCGGATCGAACAACACCACCAACGGCACCTCGACGCTGTCGGGCATCTTCATCAATGGTGCCAACGAAACCGCGCGTCCGGTGTTCAACGTCACCGCGATCAACAGCTTCTACAACTCGGTCACCTATATCGGTGCGGTGCGTGATGCTGCCGACACGCGGTTCCAGGGATGGACCTGCGGCCTTTACAGCAGCACGCCTGCTTGCACCGCCGTGCCGACCATTCCGACCACCTGATTGTAAACCGCTGACCGGTTTCGGGGCGGCGGCGAAAAGCGCCGCCGCCCCTTTTTGATGAATTCTTGGAGGGACTCATGGCGAAATTGACGCCGCTTTCATTCGCTGCATTGCTGATGGCCAGCTCAGGCTTGGTTTCGCCGGCCGCCTTCGCCCAGGAAGCCCCCGCGCAGCCGACCCAGGATGCCGCCCAACCGGCTGCCGAGGAACCGGACGCCGAGGAACCCGCCCAGGAAGAGATCGAAATCTCCGGTCCCGGTGCGGGCGGCGGCAGCAGTGAAATCGTGGTGCGCGGTCGCTTCATCCCCAACCCGATCCGAGCGACCTCCGAGGTGCTCTCGGTCCTCAGCGAAGCCGACATCGCGCGCACCGCCGATGGCGACATTGCCGGATCGCTGCAGCGCGTGACCGGCCTCAGCGTCGTCGGCGGCCGCTTCGTGTTCGTTCGCGGTCTGGGTGAACGCTATTCGCTCGCGCTGATGAACGGATCGCCGCTGACCTCGCCCGATCCGCTGCGCCGCACCGTGCCGCTCGACATCTTCCCGACCAGCGTCATCGCCTCGACCACCATCCAGAAGAGCTATTCGGTGGACTATCCGGGCGAATTCGGCGGTGGCGCAATCAACCTCACCACCAAGTCGGTTCCGCGCGACCCGTTCTTCAAGATCGAGGTCGGCACCGGCGGTGACACCATCACCACCGGCGAGGTGGGCTATACCTATTTCGGCTCCTCGACCGATTTCACCGGCTTCGACAATGGCGCGCGTACGCTGCCGCGCAACCTGCGCAACGCCTTTGCCTCGGGCAATCCGATTTCCGTGGGGGCCAATTTCACCGCCGGTGAAGTGCGCGACCTGACCGCAAGCCTGGCCAACGCCAACACTGCGCTGATCCAGCGCAACAACAACATCCCGGTCAATTTCTCGGGCCAGATCAGCGGCGCGACCAGCTTTCTGATCGGCGATGTCAACATCGGCATCGTCGGCGCGACCGGCATCAACAATACCTGGCGTACGCGCGGCGGCGTCCAGCAGATCTCGCAGGGCATCGTGCCGGTGAACGGCGTCGATACGCTCAACCCCGACATCGATTTCCGCTATCTGACCACCGAGAACCGCATCGTCGTCAACGGCCTGCTGGGCATCACCGCGGACGTCGGCGAGCACAAGTTCAAGCTCACCAACGTCTTCATCCGCGATACGCTTAAGGACGCATCGATCCGTGAAGGCATCGACGCGCGCGTCACCGACACCCGGCTGATCAACCGCAGCCGTACCAACTGGTTCGAACGCCAGCTGATGAACACCCAGTTCGTCGGCGAGATGAAGTTCGACGATTTCCGCCTCAACTTCCGCGGCAGCTACGCCAATTCGCAGCGCGAAGCCCCGTATGAGCGGACGTTCGACTATACCTTCAACGCGGTCGCTGGTGACTTCGTCAACGATCTCCAGTCGGCGGGCGAGGGCGCGCGCATCGCGTTCAGCGATCTCGACGACAATGTCTACGGCGCCAATGTCGACCTTGCCTATGACACCGACATCGGCTTTCCGATCACCTTCTCGGCCGGCTATGCCTATTACAAGAACGACCGTACCTCGATCCGCCGCGACTTCCGCTTCCTGAGCGGGCAGGGACCGCTGCCGTTTGCGGTTTCGCAGCAGCGCCCCGACTTCCTGCTGTCGGACTTCAACGTCTACACCTTCGATGTCCGCCTGGTCGAAACCTCGGGCACCAACGGCGCGGCAGCCTATGATGCCGGGCTGGAAGTGCATGCAGGCTATCTGCAGTTCGAGGCCAAGTTCACCGACACCCTCAAGCTTCAGGCAGGCGTGCGCTATGAAGATGGCTCCCAGTTCGTGCTGCCGATCGATCTGTTCGGCCTGGGCAGCGCCAATCTGGTGGCGACCAGCATCAAGAAGGACGACTTTCTGCCTGCCGCGACGCTGACCTGGAACCTGGCCGAGGACATGCAGGTGCGCTTTGCCGCCTCCAAGACCATCGCCCGGCCGCAGTTCCGCGAGCTTGCGCCGCAGCAGTATCTCGATCTGGAATTCGACCGCACCTTCTTTGGCAACCCGTTCCTCAAGAACAGCCGCCTGATCAACCTCGAAGCGCGCTACGAATATTTCTTCGGGCGTGACGAGCGCGTGACCGCCGCGATCTTCTACAAGGACATCAAGGATCCGATCGAAAACCTCGGTTTCCGTCAGGGCGACAACTTCTTCACCACCTTCGCCAACGCACCCACCGCCACGCTCTACGGTGCGGAAATCGAGCTGGTGAAATATTTCGATCTGATCGATCTGGGCGGCACCTTCTTCGAGGAACGCCGTCTGCTGATCGCGGGCAACTACACCTACACCAATTCGGATGTGAAGGTGACCGCGCAGGACCAGATCGCCGATCCGCTGAGCGGCAACATGGTCGCCGCCTCGACGATCTTCCGCACCGGCGGCTTTGCGCTGACCGGCCAGTCCGATCATATCGCCAACATGCAGGTCGGGCTTGAAGGCACCGGCGAACGTCTGTCGCAGCAGACCATCCTGCTGTCGTGGAACAGCAACCGCGTGACCAACCGCGGTCCTGCGGGCCAGCCCGATTTCGTCGAATACACCGGTCCCCGGCTCGACTTCGTGTGGCGCGAGGGCTTCAAGGTCTTCAACAAGGTCGCCGAGCTCAAGTTCGAGGCCCGCAACCTGCTGGGAACCGATTATGTCGAATTCCAGCAGCTCAACACTTCGACCATTCTCAACAACGCCTATGACATCGGCCGGGCCTTCTCGATCAGCGCATCGCTGCAGTTCTGATCGGTCCAAGGCGGCCAAACGATATGTGTGATGGGGGGCAGTCCGCAGGGGCTGCCCCTTGCCGTTGGCGTTTCAGGCCGATCACGCGCGCATTTGCATTCAAATATCTGTCATAAACTGGTAATCCAACCGTCATGCGCCGCGCCTAGCAGCGTGTCAGGGCCAAGGGGATCGGCCCGCAACGGGGAGTGATTCGTGGCATCAGCGGCCCATCACGGCGCGCAGACAGGCCTTGGTGCTTCTCTTTCCCGATTCCGGTCGGCAAGATTTGCAGCCCCGGCCAGCGGTCTGGCGCGGTTTCTGCCCAAGGAGTTGTATGGCTGGCTGCGGGCGCTGCTGATCCTTGCGCTGGTCATCCAGATCGCGCGGCTGATCTGGACCATCATCACACCGATCGCGCCTTTGGGCGACTGGCAGGCGCGCACCGCCAATGTCATGTCCGCGCCTTCGCGCGCCGCGCTGTTCGCGAGCTTCGACGGGTTCGACCGCGCGGCGACCGCGGGCGATGCCAGCGCGGCAGTCACCTCGCTCGATCTGACGCTCTACGGTTTGCGGATGAACGAGGCTTCGGGCGGCGGCTCGGCGATCATCGCCGGGTCGGACGGCGTCCAGCGCAGCTATGGCGTGGGCGAGGAGGTGGCACCGGGCGTCAAGCTGGTGCAGGTGCTGTTCGATCATGTCGTGCTCGAACGCGGCGGATTGCGCGAGAGCCTGTTCATCGACCAGTCGGTTCCCGCCGATACCGTGGGCGACACAGCGGCGGCGCCAGCCACACCGGCGCAGGCGCTGCCTGTGGCGCAGGCCGGGCCGCTCACTGCAGAGGCGATCACCGCGGGCATCGGCTTTGCCCCGCGCAATGAGAACGGGCGGGTCAGCGGTTTTGCCGTCACCCCCAAGGCCGATGGCGCGGTGTTCGCGCAGGCCGGCTTCAAGCCCGGCGATATCGTCACCGAAATCAACGGCCGCAAGGTCAGCTCCGCGCAGGATGGCGCGGCGTTGGCAGGGCAGCTTCGTCCCGGAGCCCGGCTGTCGCTGCTCATTGAGCGCGGCACCGAGACCCTTCCCATTGCGCTGATCATACCGGAACCATGAAAAAACACATTTCAACCCTGGCGCTTTGCGCCGCGCTCGTGTTCGCGTCACCTCTGGCCGCGCAGCACAGCCTCAATGTCCGCGATGCCGATGTACGCGCCTTTATCGAGGATGCGGCCACGGTGACCGGGCGCACGTTCATCATCGATGGCCGTGTGCAGGGCAAGGTTTCGGTGGTTACCGACCGACCCTTGAGCCGCAGCGAGTATTTCGAGGTGTTCCTCTCCACGCTGCGCGCCAACGGGCTGATCGCGGTGCCGACCGCCAACGGCGCCTATCGCATCCAGCCGACCGATGGCGCAGCGTCTGCGCCGGGCCGGGTGGGCAGTCGCGGCGGGCAGAACGAGTTCGTCACCGAGGTCTTCCGCCTGCGCGCGATCGACGCGACCACCGCGGTCGAGACGCTGCGTCCGCTTGTCAGCCGCGAAGGATCGATCACCGCCAACCGCAGCGGCAACAGCCTGGTCGTCGCCGATTATGCCGACAACATCCGCCGCATCCGCGCGCTGATCGGCCAGATCGATCGCGACAATGCGACCACCCAGGTGATCACGCTCAACCATGCCGGCGCGCGCGAGATCGCGATGACGCTGCAGCAGCTGGCGCCCGCGCCCGGCGGCGGCGCGGAAGGCGGCGGGGGCGGCGCGCCGCTGGTGTCGGTCGTCGCGGTGGATTCGAGCAATTCGGTCGCGCTGCGCGGCGATGCGCCCACCGTTGCGCGGCTGACCGCGATCGCCAGGGAGCTCGATGCGCGCGCTGCGAACGGCAGCGAGATCCGCGTGATCTGGCTCGATTATGCCGATGCCGAGCAATTGGTGCCGGTGCTGCAAATGATGGTCGGCGCGCAGGGCGGCGGCGGTTTGCAGCCGATGTCCGCGACGCCTGCGGCGGCTCCCTCTGCCAATGGCGCAGCCCCGGCTGCGGCGTCCTCCCCGATCGGCGGCGCGGTGGGGCTTTCGAACGGACGCGGCACCGCGATCATCACGCGCTATGAAGGCGCCAATGCGGTGATCATCTCCGCCCCGGTCGATGTCCAGCGCTCGCTCGCCGAGCTCGTGCGCCAGCTCGATATCCGCCAGGAACAGGTGCTGGTCGAGGCGATCATCGTCGAGATCTCCGACCGGGTCGCTCGCGAGCTCGGCGTGCAGTTCCTGATCGGCGGCAAGGACATTCCGTTCCTCGTCACCCCGTTCTCCAACGTCGCGCCCAACATCCTCGATATCGCGGGCGGCATTCTCGCCAACGATCTGGATGAGACCACCACGGTGATCAACGGTGATACCGTGACCACCAGCAACAACAGCGCGGTGGGCGATTTCCTGCGCCAGAACGCTGCCAACCGCATCTTGGGCGCGCGCGGCGGCTATACCGGCTTTGCTGCCGATATCGGCAACAACCGGGTCTTGGGCGCGATCATCAATGCGGTGCAGGAGGACAGCGAGTCCAACATCCTGTCGACGCCATCGCTGACCGTGAACGACAATGTGCAGGGCTCGATCCTGTTCGGCCAGGAAATCCCAATCAGCACCGGCGAGGCGCTGTCGAACAATTTCGACAACGCCTTCCGCACCATCCAGCGGCAGAATGTCGGCATCGAGCTCGAGGTGAAGCCGCAGATCAACGCGGGCAACCAGATCAAGCTCGACATCAGGCAGGAGGTCAGCTCGATCGTCGGACCGGTGAGCAACGATTTCAACGAGCTGATCATCAACAAGCGCGAGGTCAAGACCACGGTTACGGTCAAGGACCGCGAGATCATCGCTTTGGGCGGTCTGCTCGACGACAACGAGCGCCGCACGATCCAGAAGATCCCGCTGCTCGGCGACATCCCGATCATCGGCGAGCTGTTCAAGTCGCGCGGGCGCGAGCGGACCAAGACCAACCTGATGGTGTTCATCCGCCCGACGATCCTGCGCACCGCCGAGGACGCGCAGGCGATCGCGGCGCGGCGCTACAATTATGTCCGCGCGGCGCAGATCGAGTTCAACCCCAAGGTCGAACCCTCGCTCGACACCATCGTGCGCGACTATCTGGGCGCGAACATTCCGGTCGCCGCGCCGCCGGGGCCGAATGACCAGGTGATCGCGCCGCGTCCGATGCCCGGTAGCGGACCGCTCGACACAACCACGCTGCCTGCCAGCCAGCCCGGCCAGGCCGAGCTGCCGCCGGTGGGGGGAGACCGGCCATGAAGATCCGCAAGGGCGAAGCCGGTGACGGCACGATCGATGAAGCCGCCGCCGACGCGCCGCTCGAGCTTGCCGCCGAGCGCAGTCTCGCGCGGATGATGCTCGACATTCCCTATGGTTTTGCCCGCGACAACGGCGTGGTGATGCTGGGCGAGGCCGACGGGCGGCTCAAGGTCGCGCTGCGCGAGGGCGCGGACCCGATCACCTTGCTCGAGGTGCGGCGCTATCTGGCGATGCCGTTCGATGTCGAGCTCGCCCCGGTGGCGCAGTTCGAGCGCTATCTGTCGGATCATTATGCGGTCGAAGGCAATGCCGCGGCGATGGCAAGCTCGATGAACATCGATGGCAGCGATCTGGAGATGCTGGCGAGCGACCTTCCCAGTGCCGAGGATTTGCTCGACAGCGCCGACGATGCGCCTGCGATCCGGCTGATCAACGGCGTCATCGCCGAGGCGGCGCGGCAGGGCGTGTCGGATATCCATATCGAGCCTTATGAAACGGGCCTCGTGATCCGCATGCGGATGGATGGCGTGCTGCAGGAAAAGCTGCGGATGCCGCCCAATGTCGCGCCGGTGATCGTCAGCCGCATCAAGGTGATGGCGCGATTGGACATCGCCGAGCGCCGCGTTCCGCAGGATGGCCGCATCGGGCTGACGATCGGCGGCAAACTGCTCGACGTGCGCGTATCGACCTTGCCCAGCCGGGCGGGTGAGCGCGTGGTGCTGCGTTTGCTCGACAAGGAAAACGCCAATATGGATCTGGGGCTGCTGGGCATGAGCCCGCGCACCCACAAGATCCTTGCCGAGGCGCTGTCCGAGCCCAATGGCATCGTGCTGGTTACGGGTCCCACCGGATCGGGCAAGACCACCACGCTCTATTCGTGCCTCAAGCAGCTCAACGACGGCTCGCGCAACATGCTGACCGTCGAGGACCCGGTCGAGTACGCCATCGAGGGTGTCGGCCAGACTCAGGTGAACCCCAAGGTCGGGCTGACCTTCGCCGCCGGGCTGCGCGCGATCCTGCGCCAGGACCCCGATGTGGTGATGATCGGCGAAATCCGCGATCACGAGACCGCCGAGATCGCGGTGCAGGCCTCGCTCACCGGGCATCTGGTGCTCTCGACCGTCCACACCAACGACGCGATCGGCGCGATCACCCGGATGCGCGACATGAAGATCGAGCCGTTCCTGCTCGCCTCGACCTTGCGCGCGGTCGTCGCGCAGCGGCTGGTGCGGCGGCTGTGCCCCGAATGCCGCGAGCCGGTGCAGGCCGATGGCTCGCTCGCCTCTTTGCTCGGCTTCGACAAGGGTACCGTGGTCTATCGTCCGGTCGGCTGCGACCATTGCAACCACACCGGCTTCCAGGGCCGCATCGGCGTTTTCGAGGCGGTGCGGGTGGATGAAACCATTCGCCGCCTGATCAACGATGGCGGCGATGAGGCGATCATCGCGCGGCACGCCTTCCTGAATGCGCCCAATCTGGGCTCGGCGGCGCGCGAACTGGTGCGCACCGGCCAGACCACGGCCGAAGAGGCGATCCGCATTTCGCGGCGCGAGGCCGAGCCGGTGCCCGAACCGCTGAGAGCCTGATGGCTGACTTTGCCTATAAGGTGATCGATTCCGCCGGGCGCGAGCGACAGGGGCGGATCAGCGCGCCTTCGGATGCGCAGGCGCGCGCGGCGCTGATCCGCAAGGCGTTCCACATCGTTACCGTCACACCTGCACCACCGCGCAAGGCGCTGATCTCGCAGCGCACCGCGCGATTGAGCCCCAAGCAGCTCACCCTGTTCACCCGGCAGATGTCGTCGCTGATGAGCGTCAGCCCCCTGGAAGAGGCGCTGCGCACGATCAGCCGCCAGACCGAAAAGGCCAATGCACGCGAGGTGCTGATCAACGTGCATGCGGGCGTGATGGAAGGGCAGTCGCTCGCCGAAGCGATGGCGCGCGAGCCGCGCAGCTTCCCGCCTTTGTTCCGCGCGATGATCAGCGCGGGCGAAAGCTCGGGCTCGCTGCCGGTGATTACCGAGCGGCTCGCAGCCTTGCTCGAACAGCAGGCCGAGGTGCGCGGCAAGATCATCTCGGCGCTCGCTTATCCGATCATCCTGACCCTGGTCGCGTTCGGCGTGGTGGCCGGGCTGATGATCTCGGTGGTGCCGCGCGTGGTCGAACAGTTCGACAATGCCTCTACTCAGCTGCCGCTGATCACGCGGATCGTCATCGGCATCTCCGATTTCCTCAGCAACTGGTGGTGGGCGCTGGCCATTGCGATGGTGCTCGCAGGCGTCGCCTTCTGGCGCGCCATGAAGGTGGCTTCGTTCAAATACCGCTTCGATGGCATGCTGCTCAAGCTGCCGCTGATCGGGCGGCTGATCCGCGACATGAACGCGGCAAGGCTGGCGCGGACGCTGGCGACCATGGTGCACAGCCGCCTGCCTCTGCTCGAAGGCATGAAGCTGACCACACGCACCGTGCGCAACGCGGTGCTGCGCGAGGCGCTGGAAGAGGCGGTGGAGTCGATCCGTTCGGGGGGCTCGCTTTCGGGCGCGCTCAGGAATGCGGGGACCTTTCCGCCGCTGCTGGTGTATCTTGTCGCTAGCGGCGAGAGCGCAGGCCAGCTCGATACCATGCTCGAGCGCGCCGCCGATTATCTCGAACGCGAGTTCCAGAATTTCACCTCCACCGCGATGGCCCTGCTAGAACCAGCTATCATCGTGGTCATGGGCGGGGTGGTCGCGCTGATCATCCTGTCGATCCTGCTGCCGATCCTGCAGCTTCAGAACCTGACTGGCTTATGAGGACCAACATGCTGAAATTCCGATCCGCGCTGCTCAAGCGCCTTTCGCCCCAGGCGCGCAAGCGTGCCAACGGGTTTACTTTGGTCGAGCTGATGGTGGTGATCTTCATCATCGGGCTGCTCGCGACGATCGTGGTCATCAACGTGCTTCCCAGCCAGGACCGCGCAATGACCGAAAAGGCGCGCAGCGACATCGCGACGCTGAGCCAGGCGCTCGAAATGTACCGGCTCGACAACCTGGCCTATCCGGGATCTGCCGAGGGGCTGAACGCGCTGGTCACCGCGCCGCCAACGCTGGCGCAGCCGGGCCGCTATCGCAGCGGCGGCTATATCAAGAAGCTGCCGCAGGACCCCTGGGGCCGCCCGTATCAGTATATCAGCCCCGGCACGACGGGTGCCTTCGACCTCTATTCGCTGGGCGCCGATGGCGCGCCGGGCGGCGAGAACGAGAATGCGGATATCACCGCGGATGGGGCTTAAGCGCCTAAAGTCCTCCCCCAGCTTGCTGGGGGAGGGGGACCGTTCGCGGAGCGAATGGTGGAGGGGCAGCGGGATCGAGCCCATGAAAACGATGTGCGCCTCGCTACCCCTCCACCCCCGACCTTTGGTCGGCGGTCCCCCTCCCCGAGACAAGCTCGGGGAGGATTTGAGGAACGGCTTCACCCTCATCGAGCTTATGGTCGTCCTGTTCATCATCGGCCTGGTCGCAGGCGCGGTTGTGCTGTCGTTGCCCGGCGACAGCGCGGCGCTCTCCGAAGACGCCGATCGCTTTGCCGCCCGCGTCGCCGCCGCGCGCGATGAGGCGGTGGTCAGCGCTCGGCCCATCGCTGTGTGGATCGCGCCGTCGGGCTATGGTTTCGATGCGCGGCAGGACCGGCAATGGGTGCCCTTGAACGCGCGCACGCTCGCCAACCGCGACTGGAAGCCGGGGACGATGGCGCGGATCGCGGGCGAGGCGGCGGAGGTCGCTGCGCCGCCTGGGACCGATCCTGCCGCTGCCGGCGCCCCTTCGCGCGCGCGCTTCTGGTTCGACAGCACCGGGCTTCCCAACGCCCCAGTGGAGGTGGTGCTGTCGCGTGGAGCCAACAGCGATCGGATCATCATCAGCGCAACCGGCGAGGTGGGCCGCCCCCGCTAGTTGGCCGAACTGGTCACCGCCAGCGCAGGTTGTCCCGCGTCAGCTGGTCGAGCCGGGTGACCCCCATCAGCTTCATGCCGCGTTCGATCTCTCCGCGCAGGTTGGCAAGCGTGCGCTCAACCCCGCGCTGACCGCCGGCGGCGAGCGCGTAGAGATACAGCCGACCGCCCGAACACGCCTTCGCGCCGAGGCTCAGCGCCTTGAGCACATGCGTGCCGCGGGTGATGCCGCCGTCGCAGATCACCTCGATCCTGTCGCCGACCGCATCGACAATCTCGGCAAGCTGGTCGAACGGCGCGCGGCTGCCGTCGAGCTGGCGCCCGCCATGGTTGGAGACCATGATCGCGGTTGCGCCGATCGCCACGGCGCGGCGCGCATCCTCGACGCTCATGATCCCCTTGAGGCAGAACGGGCCGTCCCAGGCCTTGCGGATGTCCTCGGCCATTGCCCAGTCCATCGACTGGTCGAGCATGGTGTTGAAATAGTCGGCGACCGAAATCGCGGCATTGCTGCCCGCCGCGATATGGCTTTCGAGGTTGGGCAGCGAAAAGCGTTCGCGGCCCATGTAGTTGAGCGACCAACCCGGATGCGTGGCAAAGCTCAGCGCCGACCGGGGCGTGAGTTTGGGCGGAGAGGTGAATCCGGTGTGCAGGCACCGCTCGCGCTTGCCCGAGACGATGGTATCCACGGTCAGTGCCAGCGCATCGAACTTCGCTGCCTTGGCCGCCTGGATCAGCGCGGCGTTCAATCCCTTGTCCTTGTGAACATAGAGCTGAAACAGCTTGGGGCTGGAGATGCTGTCGCCGATCTCGGCAAGGCTGACCGTGGCGAGCGAGGAGATGCCGAAGAAGGTGTTGAACTTCTCCGCCGCCGCGCCGACCGCCTTTTCGCCGCGCCAGTGAAACAGTCGCTGCAGCGCGGTGGGGGAGAGGAACAGGGGCATGTCGATCTTGCGCCCCATCAGCGTGGTCGACATGTCGATATCGGCAACGCCTGCCAGCACGTTGGGGATCAGGTCGCAGTCCTCGTACGCTGCCGTGTTGCGGCGCCGCGTCCTCTCGTCGTCGGCGGCGCCATCGATGTAATGGAACACCGGATAGGGCAGCTTGCGGCGCGCGAGGTCACGAAAATCGTCGACCGTGTGGCAATCGGCCAGCCGCCGGACCGGAAAACGTCGCATGTGTGTTGCCCCCAAATCCAGTCCCAACTGCCGACACTCTTGCAACAGATATTCCCGTCACCCCCGCGAAAGCGGGGGTCCCGCTTTTGGAAGCATCCTCTGTGAAAAGCGTCATCCCCGCGTTCGCGGGAATGACGGCTGAATCGACCAAAGCGTTATAATGTAACGACGACGGCTTTCGCCGGAGAACGGGGTTTGTTCAAGAGGACTTTTACTTCATGCTCGCGGGCGCAGGTGCGGACGGGTATTTGCAGCCGCGCTGCAGCCCGACGCCCTTGAGGAAGCTTCGGCGGACGACGCCGGCATAGACTGCAGCATTGTAGCGACGCTCCTGCGCGGCTGCGCCCGAAATCTCGCGGATCACGCGGCGGAAGGGGATGATCGAGTTGACGATCAGTCCGCCGACCTTGCCTGCGGTGTCCTTGCGCTTGTCATCGCGGGTCTTTTCATAGGGCACGTCGAGATCTTCGCCCAGCACCGCATCCATGTCGCCGATCGCGCTGCGTATCTGCGAGCAGGTCTTGATGCCCACCAGCGAATAGGGCTTGTCCTGAATGGCGATCAGGTTTTCCGGAATGTCCTTCTTGTCGAGCCCGACATCCTCGACCGGCTGGGTCACCACCTCTTCTGCCACCTGTTCGGTCGAGCGCGGGCCATTCGAGCCCGGGTTCTGCGCACTGGCAGGCAGGGCGCTGCCGACAAAGGCAAGGCTGGCAAGCGTGATCACGGTGCGGTGCATGGTTGTTCCCCTCATGTCGGCGTCAAACGGGACGCCCTTGTTGCGGATACGCGCGGACCTGCAAAACGATGCACCGTTCTAGAGCCGTGCCGCGCTGAACGTGTCGCACTGCGCCGGATCGCCGGTGCTCAGGCCCTTTTTCAGCCACGCCATGCGCTGTGCCGACGTGCCATGGGTGAAGCTTTCGGGCACCGGCCTGCGTCCGGCGGCCTTTTGCAGCGTATCGTCGCCGATGGCGTTGGCGGCGGTCAGACCTTCCTCGATATCGCCCGGCTCGATCCGCTCGCGGTTGCGCGCGGCCCACACCCCGGCATAGCAGTCCGCCTCGAGCTCCATGCGGACCTGCAGGTCGTTGCCCTGTGCCTCGCTGGCAGTGCGCTGCGCGCGGCGGACCTGATCGGAGCGGCCGCTGATCGTCTGGATGTGGTGGCCGACCTCGTGCGCGATGACATAGGCCTGCGCGAAATCGCCCGCTGCGCCGAAGCGGGTGGCAAGCTCGTCGAAGAAGCTGGTGTCGAGATAGATGCCGTTGTCGGCGGGGCAATAGAACGGCCCCATCGCGCTTTGCGCCGCGCCGCAGCCGGACTGGCCGTTGCGGTCGTAGAAGGTGAGGGTGGCGGGCTGATAGGTCTGCCCCTGTTCCTTGAACAGCGCCCCCCAGGTGTCCTCGGTGCTCGCGAGCACCTGGCAGCTGAACTTGCTCTTTTCATCGACCGCGCAACTCTGGTCTGCGCTCTGGCCTCCAGCCGCTCCAGGGCCCTGCGTCTGCACCGGCGCGCCGCCAGGCATGCCGCCGCCCTGCATCAGCTCCATCGGGTTGATTCCGAACACCAGCGCCGCGATCCCCAGGATCAGGATGGTGCCGATGCCCATCTTGCCGCCGCCGATGGGAAAGCGCGGGCCACCCCCGCCGCCGCCGCGCTGGTCGGAGATATTGTCGGAGGTGCGATAGTCGTCGAGCTTCATGGCGTTGGCGGTTCCTGTCCTGATTGGCAGGGATGGTACGCCGGGAACGGCGTTTTGGCAGCACCGTTTTTTCACGCCAATTGCGTTATGGTGCGCTGCGGCATAGGGTTGGCGTCAAAGCGCGTGGACGCACGCCACCAGATAAGGACCTTCTATGCCCGGCACTCAAGATGCGCTGGATACCCAGTCCGCAGCCGTTCCGCTGCCTGAAACCGTCGCGCTGGTGCTGCAGGGCGGGGGTGCGCTGGGATCGTATCAGGCCGGCGTGTTCAGCGAGCTGGTGCGGCAGAATGTGCGAATCGACTGGGTCGCAGGCATCTCGATCGGTGCGATCAATGCGGCGATCATCGCAGGCAACGAGCCGCATCTCGCCTGCACCCGGCTGCGTGAGTTCTGGGAGCTGGTAACCTCGGGCACGTTCGACTTCATGCTGGGCGATGCCGATTACTGGCGCGAGATGAACCATTATGCGGGCGCCGCGATGGCCGCGACCGTCGGCGTGCCGGGCTTCTTCCGCCCGCACATGTTGCCGCCCACCTTCGCCTGGCCGGGAACGCCTGCTGCGGTCAGCATGTATGATACCACCCCGATGATCGAGACGCTCAACCGCTTTGTCGACTGGGACCGGCTGAACAACGGGCCCGTGCGCTTCTCGGTGGGCGCGGTGAACGTGGAATCGGGCAATTTCTATTATTTCGACACCAAGGACCCGCATGGTCCGCAGACGATCGATGCGCGGCACATCATGGCATCGGGCGCGTTGCCGCCGGGCTTTGCGCCGGTGGAGATCAACGGCAAGCATTACTGGGACGGCGGCCTGGTGAGCAACACGCCGCTCGCCTATGTGCTCGACAACCAGACCAGCGACATGCTCGCCTTCCAGATCGACCTGTTTCCCGCGCGCGGCGAACTGCCCACCAAGTTTGCCGACGTGATGAGCCGCGAGAAGGATATCCGCTATTCCAGCCGCACCCGGCAGGTGACCGATTACTATCTCAAGCTGCGCAAGGAGCACGAGGCGCTGCGCAAGGTGCTGGCGATGCTGCCGCCCGATATGTGCAGTGATCCCAATGTCGAGCGCGTCCGCGCGCTGGTCGAGGACAATGCAGTCAACATCGTTCACCTGATCTACAATGTGCAGCGCTGGGAAAGCGGGATGCGCGACTTCGAGTTTTCGCGCGGCACCATGGACATGCACTGGGAGCAGGGGATCGAGGCAGTGCAGGCGGTGATGAAGCGCGGCGACCTGCTCGCGCAGAATATCATGGACGGCAAGACTGCGGCGTTCGACCTCGCCCCGCACGGCTGACCGGGCCGCCGGGGCCCAGGAAACAAGGGGAGAGAGAGCATGGCTTTGAGGTTTGCAGCCGGGCTGGCACTGGCCGCGCTGGCGCTTGGTTCGCCCGCGCCCGCGCAGCGCTGGCAGGACATCATCACTCCCGCCGACGCCGAGCGGCTCCGACAGCGCGATTCGGCATTCGCCGCTGCACTTGCCGAGGTCCAGGCTTCCGAATTTGCAGGAGAGCTGGCCAAGGCGGCATTGCTGTACGACCCCAAGAAGCGCCTGGAAAACCCGCTGCCGCCCGAGGGCAAATATCTGTGCGCGACGCACAAGCTGGGCGGCAAGTATCTGGCGTTCATCGCCTATCCCGATTTTGCCTGCGCGATCTACGGCAGCAGCGCGACGCGGCAGTTCGTCAAGCTCACCGGATCGCAGCGCCCGGTCGGATTCATCCACGCCGATGGCAAGCGCAGCGGGGTGTTCCTCGGCTCGCTGATGCTGGGCGACGACGAGACGCTGGTGCCTTATGGCCAGGACAAGGAACGCGACATGGCCGGAACCGTCGAGCGGATCGGCAAGGACCGCTGGCGGATCGTCTTTCCCAACCCCTATTATGAATCGACGCTCGACATCATCGATCTGCGTCCGATGAGGTAACGCCCATGCCAAGCGGAACCGCTCTGAGCTATTCGATGATCATGCTGCTGACCGGGATCGGGATTCCGGTGATGGCTGCGCTGAACAGCCAGCTCGGCGTCAGGCTGGCGAACCCGGCGGCGGCATCGGTCATCCTGTTCCTGTCGGCGCTGTTCATCGCGGCGGCGGCAACCGCGGTTGTAGGCCTGCCCGATCTGGCCAAGGTCCGCGCCGCGCCGCCGCACCTGTTCTTCAGCGGTGCATTCGTTGCGTTCTATGTGCTGTCGATCACCTGGATCGGACCGCGCTTCGGCATCGGCAACGCGGTGTTCCTGGTGCTGCTGGGGCAGATCGTCGCCGCCGCCCTGATTGATCACTTCGGCCTGTTCGGGGTGCCGCGCAGTCCGCTCACCGCGCTGCGCATTGGCGGCATGGTGATGATGACAGTCGGGGTGCTGATGGCGCGCAAGATCGGCTGAGCGTTTTTGACTGACATGGCAGATCCAAGCCGCTAGCTTCCTGGACAAACATATGTCTGGGGAGACACTTATGCCGGTCGCATCGATGTTCGCGCGCGCGCTTGCCGCATCCACTCTGGCGCTCGCGGTTGCGATGCCCGCGCAGGCGCAGGACACGATCCGCGCCGATATCGCCGCGGACATGCCGGGCCTGATGGACCTCTACCGCGATCTGCACGCCAATCCCGAGCTCAGCTTCCAGGAGGTGAAGACCGCCAGGAAGCTCGCCGCAGAGGCGCGCAAACTGGGCTTCGAGGTCACCGAAGGTGTCGGCAAGACCGGGGTGGTCGCGGTGATGAAGAACGGCCCCGGGCCGGTGGTGATGCTGCGCGCTGACATGGACGGGCTGCCGGTGGTCGAGCAGACCGGCCTCGCTTACGCCAGCAAGGTGCGCGCGATGAGCCCGGCGGGGATCGAGACCGGGGTGATGCACGCCTGCGGGCATGACACGCACATGACCGGCTGGGTCGCCACCGCGCGGCAGCTGGTCAAGCGCAAGGCGGAATGGTCGGGCACGCTGGTCATGATCCTGCAGCCGGCCGAGGAGATCGGATCGGGCGCGGTGGCGATGCTGGAAGACGGTCTGTTCACGCGCTTTCCCAAACCCAAATATGTGCTCGGCTTCCATGATGCCGCGCAGGCGCCCGCCGGGTTCATCGGTTACACCCCGGGCTTTGCGCTCGCCAATGTCGACAGCGTCGATATCAAGGTGAAGGGGCTGGGCGGGCACGGGGCCTATCCGCAGTCGACCAAGGACCCGATCGTGCTGGGCGCGCGCATCGTCACCACGCTGCAGACGCTCATCAGCCGCGAGCTCGACCCGCAGGACGCCGCGGTGGTCACCGTCGGCAGCTTCCAGGCTGGCGCCAAGCACAACATCATCTCGGACGAGGCGACGCTGCTGCTCACCGTGCGCAGCTATTCGGACGAAACCCGGGCCAAGATCCTCGAAGGCATCAAGCGCATCGCCAAGGGCGAGGCGATTGCGGCAGGCGTGCCCGAGGACAGGATGCCGGTGGTGACGATGAGCGACACCTTCACCCCTGCGGTCTACAACAGCCCCGATTTCACCCGCGAAACCGCCGCGATGCTAAAGGCGCGGTTTGGCGATCAGCGCGTGGCGCAGGTACCGCCGTCGATGGGGGGCGAGGATTTCAGCCGCTTCTACCGCGCGGACCCGGACAACATCACCAGCCTGATCTTCTGGGTGGGCGGGGTGCCGGTCGCCGAATACACCAAGGCCAAGAAGGAGGGCATCGAGATGCCTTCGCTGCACAGCCCGTTCTGGGCGCCCGAAGCCGATACCGTCATCGCGACCGCCGCCGAGGCGATGACCGCGATGACGCTCAAGCTGATGCCGAAGGCACCCTGATCAGAGCAATTGTGGCTGGCGTTCGGCGGCGCGGCTGCCGACGCCGGGCAAGTTGAGCGCGGAGACCATCTCGCGCAGTTCCTGCCGCGCGATGATGTGGCTGGTGCCCAGATCCGCCAGATGGCCCTTGTCGAGCAGGGTGAGCCCTGAGGGGAACAGCTCGCGATAGACCACGCGTTCGGACAGGCCCTGCACATAGCGGAAGCCGACGCGCTTGGAGAGTTCGGCCAGCGCCGCATCGAGCCTGCGCTTGTTGCGCGCGTCGGTCTGCTGGGTGCGGTTGCGCAGCACCACCCAGTCGATCTCGATCCCGTCGGTCTTGGCGCGCGCCTTGCGCGCTTCCCAGATCAGCTCGGCATAGAAGCTCAGGCGGCGGACCTTGAAGTTTTCGGGGTCCACCTGGCCGATCAGGTCGAAATCGACGAAGCTGTCGTTAAGCGGGGTGACCAGCGTGTCGGCGCGGGTGGCGACGAAGCGCGCGAACTTGTCGTCGCGGCCGGGTGTGTCATAGACCAGAAAGTCGCATTCCTGGCTCATCTTGCTGACCATCTGCTCCAGCCGCGCCTGAGTGTCGTCCTGGAACACCTCGAAATTGGGGGTGGGCAGGGTGATGCTGCGGCGCTGCTGCGTGGCGACGCGGTTTTCCAGATAGCGATGCAGCGTGCGCTGGCGCGGATCGAGATCGATCGCGCCGACCCGGAAGCCCAGATACGAAAGCGCCACTGCGACATGCACCGCGCTGGTCGATTTGCCGGTGCCGCCCTTTTCATTGGCAAATACGATATGGTGCGGGGACGCCTTGCGCGTCATCATGTCCATGGTTTTCAGCCCCTTCCAGCAGGACGACGAATGTGCCAGTGCTGCCTAGTGAATCACGTGCGGGCACGACCCGTACCCCATGCGGCAGTTCCCTATCGGAGGCTTTACCAAGGTGCAAATCATACGTCGGGTAGACAGGTTGCGGTCAGCGGTTTCGCTGCTTCGGCGGCAGGGCGGAGAGGTGGCTCTGGTGCCCACCATGGGCGCGCTGCACGCAGGGCACATGCAACTGATGCGCGAGGCGAAACAGCGGGCCGACCATGTGGTCGCCTCGATCTTCGTCAACCCCATGCAGTTCGGCGCGAACGAGGATCTTGATGCCTATCCCCGGCAGGAAGAGGCGGATGCCGCGATGCTGAGCGAGGCTGGCGTCGCGATCCTGTGGGCACCCGATGTCGATCAGGTCTACCCGGCCGGCTTTGCCACCAATGTCAGCGTGGCGGGGGTCAGCGACGGCCTGTGCGGCGCGGCCCGGCAGGGCCACTTCGATGGCGTCGCCACCATCGTCGCCAAGCTGTTCAATCAGGTCCAGCCCGACATGGCGCTGTTCGGCGAGAAGGATTACCAGCAGCTGGCCGTGATCCGCACGATGGCGCGCGATCTCAATTTCGGGCTCGACATCATCGGCGTGCCGACGGTTCGTGATGCCGACGGGCTCGCGCTGTCGTCGCGCAACGCGTATCTGACATCCGAACAGCGCGCGGCAGCCGCGATGCTGCCGCGCGCGATGCAGGCGGGGATCGCGGTGATCGAGGCGGGCGGCCCGGTGGGTGAAGCGACGCGCGGGATCGAACAGGCGCTGCTCGCCGCCGGATTTGCCAGCGTCGATTATGTTACCCTGGCCGATGCGGCGACGCTCCAGCCGATGGAGATCGCCGATCGACCCGCGCGCCTGCTGGTCGCAGCGCGTATCGGCAGCACTCGGCTCATCGATAATATGCCCGTAAACGCAAGGTAATGTAAAACTTCTGGCATGGTATCTGCCGGATTAACCTTTTCTTCACCACATTTTCCCACTCTCGCCCCTGTCGGATCAACCGGCCATGCAAAGAGGGGCATGTGAGATGGCTAACAGTCTGAAGTCCGCGACGTTTCTGATCGAGAGCAAGCTGGCCGCCGCCGCGCGCGGCGACATCAACGCCTATTTCGATCTGGGGGTGGCATTTTCCACCGGGGGACACGGCGTCAACGTCGATCTGATCGAGGCGCACAAATGGTTCAACCTCGCCGCCGTGAAGGGGCATGAGGAAAGCCAATTGTGCCGCGCGGAAATCTCCGAGGAAATGACCGCACGGCAGATCGCCGAAGCCCAGCGCGAAGCCCGCGCCTGGCTCCAGCAGATCGCAGCGCGCGCCGCCTGACCTATTGCGCTGCCGGTTTGCGGTAGCGTTCGAACCAGGCGATGATTGCCGAGGCCTTGGCCGCGCTTTGCGATGGCCGCGCCGCGATGCCGCCATGGCTGGCGCCCGGAACCTTGACCAGAGCCGTCGGCACGCCGACCAGCTTGAGCGCGGTGTAATATTGCTCGGACTCGCTGACCGGGGTGCGGTAATCCTCGCTGCCGACCACCACCAGAGTCGGCGTCTTCACATTGGCGACGAGCGACAAGGGCGAGCGCGCCCAATAGCTTGCCTGATCCTCCCACGGCATCTTGCCGAACCAGTATTTCGCAAAGAACGCAGGCCCATCGGCGGTCAGCGCCTGGCTGGTCCAGTTGATCACCGGCTTCTGCGTCGCCGCCGCCTTGAAGCGGTCGGTCTTGCCGACGATCCAGCTGGTCAGCACCCCGCCGCCCGATCCGCCGGTGACGAACAATTGATCGGGATCAGCCACGCCCTCGGCAATCGCCTTGTCGACCATCGCGATCAGATCGTCATAATCATTGCCGGGATAGGCATGGTGGATGAGGTTTGCGAACTCTGCGCCGTAACTGGTTGATCCACGCGGGTTGACCGAGAGGACGGCATAGCCCGATGCGGCATAGAGCTGGTTGTCGGTGGAGAAATGCGGGCCATAAGCGGAGAACGGCCCGCCATGGATTTCGAGCACCAGCGGTACCCGCGTTCCCGGCACATGCCCCGGGGGAAGCGTCAGCCAGCCTTCGATCTCGCGGCCGTCAAAGGTCGATGCGGTGGTTACCTTGCGCACATCGCCCAGACGCTTGCTCGCCATCAGCGTGCTGTTGAACCGGGTGAGCGACCGGGTCTTGCCGCCGCTCGCCAGCATGACATCGGCAGGTTTGGTGGCATTGCCACCCGAATAGGCAATCGCGCCGGACTTCGCGACGCTGAACGATCCGCCCGAATAGGGCCGGTCGAGCGACGGGCCAGTCAGGCCGCGCACGATCTCGCGCACCGATCCGTCCATCCCGATGCGTGCGACCAAAGTCTCGCCATGGTCGTCATATTGCGCGATCAGCGCCTGGCCGTCGGGCGCCCAGACGAGCGTATCGATGCTGCGATCGAGCGAGGGTGCGACCGCGCGCTTGCCCGAGCCATCGCGGTTCATCACATAGGCCTGCGCGTTGTGATAGCCGAGCAATTTGTCGTCGAACCCCAGATAGGCAATTTTGCTGCCATCTGGGGAGACCACCGGCGACGCGTCCGGACCGTCGCGATCGGTGAGCGCTGCGATCGTGCCGCTGGCGATATCCAGCGCGTAGATCTCCGCATCGACCGGATCGCTTTCCCAGTTGGGCGAGCGGTTGCCCGAGAAGTAGAGCGTGCTGCCGTCCTTGCTCCAGGTCAGCCCGCCGCCGTCGTGATACTCGCCGAAGCTCAATTGGCGCGGCGCGCCGCCGGTGGCGGGAACGACGAAGATCTTGTCGAACCCGGGCTTGATATAGCCCGCGCCATCGGCGCGATAGGCGAGCATGTCATAGGTTTCGAGCGGCGCGGCCCAGGTCGCGCCCTCGGGCTTGTCGGGCGCCTTGCCCAGCCTGGGCCCTTCGGTAGCCACGAACAGGGTGTAGGCGATCTGCGTGCCATCAGGTGACCAGGCGATATTGCCGGGGCTTTCGGGAAGTCCCGTGATGCGTACCGCCTCTCCGCTCGCCATCCAGCGGACGTAGAGTTGCGGCGCGCCGCCCTCGGCGGTCGAGACATAGGCAAGACGCTTGCCATCGGGCGACCAGCGCGGCTGGCTGTGCCCGCCGGGGCCAGCGGCGACCGGGGTCATCCCGCCGCTCGCGGTGTTGACCAGCCAGATCGACAAGACAGCCTTGTCCGACATGATGTCGTTGGCGCGCCGGACGAAGGCGATTGCACTGCCATCGGGCGCGATCTGCGGATCGGCGGCGACCTCGAGCGAAAACAGGTCCTGGCCGGTCAGTCGGCTGTCAGGCGCGGCTTGGGCGAGCAGGGCAGTGGGGCTGGCGAACGCAAGCAGTAGGGCGGCATATCGAATGGTGCGCATGAGGTGTGGGGCTTTCTGCTGGTTGATCAGCGGGTTGCAGATACGCCAGCGTGCGCCGGGCACGCGCGTGCGTCAAGCCGCAGATGGACCGCGCTTGAACGGCAGCATCTCGGTCAGCATTTCGCGGTCGGCCTGCACAGCTGCGCGCTCGCGCTTGAGGAAATCGCCCACCGCGCGGCGGAAGCCGGGATCGGGGATATAGTGCGCCGACCATGTGATCTCGGGCGCATAGCCGCGCGCCATCTTGTGCCCGCCCTGCGCGCCAGCCTCAACCCGTGAGAGGCCGCGCGCCAGCGCCGCGTCGATCGCCTGGTAGTAGCAGAGCTCGAAATGCAGGAACGGCTTGTCCACCGTGCAGCCCCAATAACGGCCATAGAGCGTGTCGCTGCCGATGAAGTTGAGCGCGCCTGCGATCGGGCGGCCTTCGTACAGCGCAAGGATCAGCAGGATGCGGTCGGCCATCGTTTGCCCCATCAGGCTGAACGCCTCGCGGGTCAGATAAGGCTGGCCCCATTTGCGCGCGCCGGTGTCCTGGTAGAAGATCCAGAACGCGTCCCAATGCGCTTCGGTGATCATGTCCCCGGTGAGGTGGACGATCTCGACGCCCTCCTGCGCCTTGGCGCGCTCCTTGCGCAGATCCTTGCGCTTGCGCGAGGTCAGCGAGCCCAGAAAGCCCTCGAAATCGCCATAATTCTCGTCGTGCCAGTGAAACTGGGTGTCGGCGCGCAGCAGCCATCCGGCCTGCTCGAACAGCGGCAGTTGGGCGGGCTCGATGAAGGTCGCGTGGACCGAAGAAAGGTTGTTCTGTTCGGCAAGGTTCTGCGCGGCGGTCAGGATCGGCAGCGACCACACCGGATCGGCAAGCAGGATGCGCGGGCCGGTCGCGGGCGTGAACGGGACGGAAATCTGCAACTTGGGGTAATAGCTTCCCCCGGCATTCTCCCACGCGTGCGCCCAATTGTGGTCGAAGACATATTCGCCCTGGCTGTGGCTCTTGAGATAGGCGGGCAGCGCCGCGACCAGCCTGCCGTCTTCGCCCTTGATGGTGATCGGGGCAGGGGTCCAGCCGGTGCCGCGGCCGACGCTGCCCGAAGCTTCGAGCAGGCTGAGAAAGGCGTGGGAAACGAACGGGTTGTCGGTGCCCGCCAGCGCATCCCATTGACCCGCATCCAGCGCGGCGATGCTGCGGCCGACCTCGGCGGTGATCGCCTTTTCGCTCATGCGTGCGGGGAAGGGTCCGGCGCCAGGGCGCGTTCGTAGATCGGCGCATCGGCGTGGTCGGCGGCGATGGCGTGCTGTTCGTCGGTGCGCACCGTCCAGGTCAGCACGGGCAGGCCGCGGGCGCGCTGGGCTGCGGCAAAGCCGCTGGGAAGATCGCGAATGTCATAAGCGAGGAAATCGGGCTTGGCCTGCCAAAGATCAAGGTGGCGGCGCATCGTGCCCTTCCAGCCGTGCGAGCCTTCCTCGGTCATCACCAGCCCGCGCACGATGTGCGGCGCCTGCCGCCGGAACCAGGCAGAGACTGCCGGGTGGAAGCTCATGATCGCCGCCTTGCCGCCATAGCCTTCGAGCGCGCGGCGCACCGCAAGGCACAGGGGCGCAACATGGTCGGTCTCGGTCTTGATCTCGATCAGGATCGGCGCGCGCCCGCGCACCACGCCCAGAACCGCGCCGAGTTCTGCGATCGCGCCATTCTGGCCCATCAGCCGGATCTGCGTGAGCTCGGCGGCGGTCTTGCCATCGACCCGGCCCTGAGCCAGCGTCAGCCGGCTCAGCGAAAAGTCGTGAAATACCACCGCGCGGTTGTCGAT
Organism: Blastomonas sp. RAC04; assembly: GCF_001713435.1. NCBI lineage: Bacteria > Pseudomonadati > Pseudomonadota > Alphaproteobacteria > Sphingomonadales > Blastomonadaceae > Blastomonas > Blastomonas sp. RAC04. Next base: position 1,720,345 of record NZ_CP016460.1, on the reverse strand, counting down.
GCTGCGCTGGACATCGCATTCGATGCCATGGCCGGCGGCGATCGCCGCGGTGAACGCGGGCAGGCCGTTTTCGAGCACAGGGCCCTGCCACATGCCGTCATGCAGACCGCGATGGGCGTAGGGCTGCTCTCCCAGCCAGGCGATGCGGCGGGGTTCGGGCGGCGGCGCCAGCCAGCCGTCAAGCAGGCCGAACGGCGACAATGGCATCGATCTCCACGGCGGCGCCCAGGGGCAGGACGGGAACGCCGACGGCGCTGCGCGCATGCTGGCCCGCCGCGCCGAACACCTGGACCATCAGGTCCGATGCGCCATTGGCGACCTTGGGCTGGGCGTTGAACTCGGGCGTGCTGGCGATGAAGGCGCCGAGCTTGACGATCCGCTCGACCCGGTCGAGCGAGCCCAGAGCCGCCTTCATCTGCGCGATCAGCATGATGCCGCAGGCGCGCGCGGCGGCCTCTCCGGCCTCGAGCGAGACATTCTCGCCCAGCCGTCCGGTGACGACCTTGCCGTCGATGAACGGCAGCTGGCCCGAGATGTAGAGCATGCCGCCCACTTCCACGGCGGGGACATAGGATGCGACGGGAGCGGCGGGCTGGGGCAGTTCGAGACCCAGTTCGGCGAGCTTTTGTTCAATGCTGTCAGTCATATGCTCGTATTCTCCAATGTGCTGGCCAGCGTCAAGCCGCGGCCTCGATGCCGGGGGCCGGGACACCCAGCGCGATGCGTTCCATCACCCAGTCGAGCGCGGCGGTCCAGCTGTCGATCCGCGCATGCGCATGGCCCGCAGTCGCCGCGCAGACGATGTGCGGCGCCAGCGCGGTCTCGCCGACCATATGCAGCCGCCAGACCTCGGGCGCGTGCTCGGCGGCCGATTCGTGATGCTGCGGCAGGTCGTCAACAAAGATCGCGACCGAAGGCGCGTGCTCGTCGACGATGCGCTTGAGCGGTTCGCCCTTGGGCCCCTGGTTGCACACGACGCGGTGGTGCAGCCCGAAGCGCGCAAGCTGCTCGCTGCGCGATTGCTGGCGGTGATCGTTGAGGTTGGTCAGGACCACGATGTCGGCATGCTCGCCGATCGCCTTCAATGCCTCGACCGCGCCGGGAATCGGCATCTGGCGGTGCATTTCGGTGTCGAAGAAGGCGTTGAGCAGCGGCCAGATGTCGCCGGGCTTCACCGCCTCGCGGGTCTTGCGATCGACCAGTGCCTTGGCAAAATCGCCGCCGGACATGTCGAACTCGATATCGTGCGCCTCGTCCAGCCAGTCGCGGAACGGCGCGACCATATACAGCAGCACCTCGTCGCAATCGGTGATCAGCAGCGGGCGGGGTGCCTTGGGAGAGGGGGTCATGTCGGGTCCGTTCGGTTTCAAGTCTGGCGTTCCAGCTGGATGCGGGCATTGACCAAGGCCGCGGGGCTCGCGCCGATGGCATCGGCAGCGGCGATCAGATCCGCCTCATGCCCTTCCAGATAGCGGATGAATTCCGCCAGAATGCGGGGGCTGGACGCGCCGGCGCGCAGGTCGTCCACGGTCATTCCGGTGAGCGATAGCAGCCTTTCGGCGCGCTCGCCATCGCCGAGCAGCCACGACAGCGCCAGCAGCGCCATGGTGGCCGGATCATGTGGGTCGCCCCTGTCTGACGGGGTATCTGGCCTGATTGTATCGGTCACGGCTTTGGCCTACATCCGCGTTCTGGTGGATAACGTCCGGCGCCCAATGCACCGGCAATTTGGATAAGCGGTTCAGTGGCAAAAAGAGTGCTGGTTGTCGAGGATAACGACCTTAATCGCAAACTTTTCTGCGATCTCCTCACCGCGCACGGCTTTGCCGTCGAGGGGCTGGCCGATGGCCGCGAGGTGATGGAACGCGCGCGGCAGTTCGTGCCCGGGCTGATCATCATGGATATTCAGCTGCCGCATATCAGCGGGCTGGAGCTGATCGAGGCGATCAAGGCCGATCGCGACCTGCGCCTCATCCCGATCATGGCGGTGACCGCTTATGCCGGCAAGGGTGATGAGGACCGGATTCGCGCCGCCGGAGCGGAGGGTTATGTCTCAAAGCCTGTGTCGATCGGCCCGTTCATGGCGGCGGTGAACGCGCTCGTGTAAAGCGCGCTCACCGGGCCGTGGTTCGGTTCAGATGCGTTCGATGATGATCGCAGGGGCCATGCCGCCCGCAGCGCACATCGTGATCAGGCCATAGCGACCGCCCGAGCGCTCGAGCTCATCGAGTGCGGTGCCGATCAGCATCGATCCGGTCGCGCCGATCGGATGGCCCAAGGCCATCGCGCCGCCGTTGATGTTGACCTTCTCGCGGTCGAGATCGAGATCGCGGATGAACTTTTCGGCGACCACCGAAAACGCCTCGTTGATTTCCCACACGTCGATGTCGTCCTTGGACAGGCCTGCGCGCTCCAGCGCCTTTTTCGCGGCGGGGACGGGCGCGTTGAGCATCAGCGTCGGGTCATCGCCCATGTTGACATAGGTGACGATCCGCGCGCGGGGCTTGAGCCCGTGCTTGTCGGCATAATCCTTCGAGGTGATCAGCACGGCAGCGGCGCCATCGACCACGCCCGAGCTGTTGCCCGCATGGTGCATATGCTCGATGGTGAGATCGGGATAGCGCCGGTTGATCTGCTTGCGGAAGGTGGTGCCGCCGATCTCGAAATCGGCCATGCCGGCAAAGGCGGGCTTCAATGCGGCAAGGCTTTCGGCGGTGGTGTCGGGGCGGGGGAACTCCTCGCGGTCGAGCGCGATGCTGCCGTCCGGGTTATACACCGGGACCACAGACTTGTCGAACCGGCCCTCTCGAATCGCGCGCGCGGCGCGCTGCTGGCTGACCAGGGCCAACGCATCCAATGCCTCGCGTGAAATGCCTTCCATCGATGCGATTGCATCGCCGCACACGCCCTGGTGCGACTGCGGGTGCAGTTCGTCGAGCGCGGGGTTGTGCGATCCCATCAGCGGCGGCGGCATCCCGGCATTGGCTTCGGCAGCGCCCACGGTCTGGGTGTAGCTCATCATCTCGGTGCCGCCCGCGATCACGCAATCTTCCATGCCTGACATCACCGCTGCGGTCGCGAGGTTCACCGAGGTGATGCCGCCGCCGCAGAAGCGGTCCAGCGTCATGCCGCTGGCCTTGACATCATAGCCTGCTGCGAGCGCGGACATGCGGCCAAGGTCGCCGCCCTGCTTGCCCTTCTGGGTCGAGGTCGACCAGATGACGTCGTCGACGGTGGCGGTGTCGAGATGGTTGCGGTCCTTGATCGCCTTGAGCACCGTCGCGGCCAGATCCTGCGGATGCAGGTGCGACAGCGCACCCTTGCCGGGCTTTCCGACCCCGCGCGGGGTGCGGACAGCGTCGATGATATAGGCGTCGGCCATGCTGGTATCCTCTCGGGTCTGGTTGATTTAACCGATCAGTTAAACCATCCCAAGGGCGCCAGCAAGCGTCAATTCAGGGCTTCGAGCTTCTCGTTGCATTCCAGCCAGGCAGCTTCTGCCTCGGCGAGCAGTTCGCCCAGCCGTGTGCGTTGCCGCGCCAGTTCGCTCATCGTCAGCTTGGCGTGTTCGGGCTTGGCGGAAGACGGATCGAACATCGCGCGGTCGATGTCCGAACACTGCGCCTGCAGCTCGGCGACGGCCTTTTCCGCTGTCTTGACCTTGTTCTCCATCTTGCGGATCTGGTCGCGGTGGAAGGCGTCGGCCTTCTTGTCCTTCTTGGACATCTTGTGCTTGGGATCGCCCTTGGGCTGGTTGATGCCCAGCACGAAGTCCATGTAGTCGCGCATCGATCCATTGTACTCGGTCGCGGTGCCTGCATCGACCAGCACCAGCCGGTCGGCGGTCAGCTCGACCATGTGACGGTCATGGCTGATCAGGATCACCGCGCCGTCATATTCGTTGAGCGCCTGCACCAAAGCCTCGCGCGCATCGACGTCCAAGTGGTTGGTGGGTTCGTCGAGGATCAGCAGGTGCGGAGCATCGCGGGTGATCAGCGCGAGCGCCAGTCTTGCGCGCTCGCCGCCCGACAGCGTGCCGACGCTCGACATCGCGCGGTTGCCCGAGAAGCCGAAGCGGCCCAGTTGCGCGCGCACGGCAGCAGGCGTCTTGCCCTTCATCGCGCGGGTCATCTGCTCGAGCGGGGTGCTGTCGGCCTCGAGCTCTTCGACCTGATACTGGGTGAAATAGCCGATCTGCATCTTGCCCGCGGTTTCCATCGCGCCTTCGAGCGCGGGAAGCTGCGCGGCGAGCAGGCGGGCGAGCGTGGTCTTGCCGTTGCCGTTGCGGCCCAGCAGCGCGATCCGGTCATCGGGATCGATGCGCAGATTGAGCCGCCGCAGGATGGGATTGTCCTCAGCATAGCCGACCGCTGCCAGATCGAGCGTGATCAGCGGGGGCTTGAGCTCGGACGGGCTGGGGAAATCGAACGACAGGCTCGGGTCTTCCATCAGCGCGGTGATCGGCTGCATCTTGGCGAGCATCTTGGCACGCGACTGCGCCTGCTTGGCGGTCGAGGCGCGGGCGCTGTTGCGCGCGACATAGTCCTGCAATTTGGCGCGCTGGGCATCCTGCGAGGCCTTTGCCGCCGCAAGTTGGGCTGCGCGTTCGGCGCGCTGGCGCTCGAAGCTGTCATAGCCGCCGGGATACAGCGTCACCTTCCCGCCCTGCAGGTGCAGGATGTGGTCGACCACGTTGTTGAGCAGATCGCGCTCGTGGCTGATGACGATCAGCGTCGCGGGGTAAGCCTTGAGGAAGTTCTCCAGCCACAAGGTCGCTTCGAGGTCGAGGTGGTTCGAGGGCTCGTCGAGCAGCAGCACGTCGGGCTGCGAGAACAGCAAGGCGCCCAGCGCAACCCGCATCTTCCAGCCGCCCGAAAAGCTGTCGAGCGGGCGGTTCTGCATTTCGTCGTCGAAGCCCAGCCCGGTGAGGATGATCGCGGCGCGCGATGGGGCGCTGTAGGCGTCGATGGCGAGCAGCCGTTCGTGGACATCGCCCAGCCGATCGGGATCGGTGCAGGTCTCGGCCTCTTCGAGCAGGCTCGTGCGCTCCACATCCGCGGCGAGCACGGTATCGAGCGGAGTCATCGCTCCGTGCGGCGCTTCCTGCGCGATATAGCCAAGTTTGGCGAGGCGCGGCATCTCGATCTCGCCGTCATCGGGCTCGAGCTCGCCGATCATCACCTTCATCAGCGTGGACTTGCCCGCGCCGTTGCGCCCGATCAGGCCGATGCGGCCGCCGGGGGGAATGGCTGCGGTTGCGCCGTCGAGGATCGTGCGGCCACCCAGCCGGACGGTGATGTTGTTCATTGCGAGCATGCACGCGCGCCTACCAGCCCGCAGCGCATTAGCCAAGCGGGGCGTTGTTGCATTGCAGCGAAAAGCCGCGATCAGCTTGCGGCCGGATGAACGGGGCGTGCTGGCTGATACACTTTGCGACACTTTTGTGCCCGATCCGGCAAAGCTGTGCGACAATGCGCCTCTAGAACGGGTCTCAAGGAAGTCGTCCTGGCCTCATCCCCCCCTTTGCACCGGTTGGGGCGGCTTCCTCCCCCTCAGGAATTGAACATGAAGGAATACCCCATGAAGAAGACCCTTATCGCAGGTGCCGCGCTGGCCGCGATGCTCACCGCCAGCATGGCTGTTGCGCAGCCCGCCGGTGGCAAGATGCGCGGCCCCGATGCCAATCAGGACGGCGTGATCACCCAGGCCGAGGTCCGCACCCAGGCGCAGACGATGTTCGCGCGGATGGACGTCAACAAGGACGGCAGGATCGACAAGGCCGATCGCGAAGCGCGTCAGGCCGAGCGCTTCAAGAAGCTCGACACCGATGGCAGCGGCGAAGTCAGCCTGGCCGAAATGACCGCAGCGCGCGAAGCCCGCGAGGCGAAACGCGCCGAACGCATGAGCATGCGCGCCGAAGCCGGCAAGGGCGAGCCCGGCGCTCGCCAGGGTGGCAAGTGGCGCGGTGGTCCCGGCAAGGGCATGCGCGGCGGCCATGCTCGCATGATGCGTCTCGACACCAACAAGGATGGCGCGATCACTCTGGCCGAGTTCGAGGCCGGTGCGCTGGAGCGCTTCAAGCGCCAGGACACCAACAACGATGGCCAGGTGACCAAGGCCGAGCGCGATGCTGCGCGCGAAGCGATGAAGCAGCGCTGGCAGGAAAAGCGCGCCAAGCCGGCGGGCTGATTTTTCCAGCCTTTGACGATCTTCCGGCTCCGGTGCAGGTTCCCCGCTGCACTGGGGCCGGTTGCCATTGATCCTCGTAACCGGCACATGCTGATCCACCATGAATGACTTGCCCCACATCCTGCTCGTCGACGACGAGCCCAGCTTGCGCGAACCGCTCGCCGAATATCTGGTGGGGCAGGGATTTGCCGTGACCGAGGCTGGCGATGCCGCCAGGGCGCGCACGCTGATGCGCGACCAGCGCTTTGCCATCCTGCTGCTCGATATCATGATGCCCGGCGAGGATGGCCTCAGCCTGTGTCGCCATGTCGCGGCGCAATCCGAAATCCCGGTGATCCTGATCACTGCCAAGGGCGAGGCGATGGACCGCATCATCGGGCTGGAGATCGGTGCCGACGATTATGTCGTCAAACCCTTCGACCCGCGCGAGCTGGTGGCACGCATCAAGACCGTTCTGCGCCGCGCCGCGCGCGTCCCGCAGACACCCGAGGACGAGGTCCAGGGGTTCGAATTCGACGGCTGGCGGCTCGACACGGTCAAGCGCCGCCTGACCGATCCCGATGGCGCGCTGGTGCCCATTTCTACCGCCGAGTTCAAGCTGTTGCAGGTGTTCTGCGAGCATGCCGGGCACGTGCTCAACCGCGACCAGTTGCTCGATCTTGCGCACGGCCGCGAGGCGCACCTGTTCGATCGCGCGATTGACAACCAGATCAGCCGCCTGCGCAAGAAGGTGGAGGCCGACAACCGCACCCCGCGGCTGATCAAGACCGTGTGGGGTGGCGGCTATACGCTCGCCGCCAAGGTCCGCCGTCTGGCCAACCCCGATACGCCATGAATATGCTCAAGCGGCCCAGTTTCAAGCGGTTGTGGCCGTCCAGCCTTGCCGGCCGCCTGCTGCTGACCATCGCGCTCGCGCTGCTGGTGGGGCAGCTGCTCAACGCGGTACTGCTGGTGCGGGCGCAGCGCGATCAGGCGATGGACCGGGTCGCGGCGGAAGCGGCGGTGCGGCTGATCGCTTCGACCGACCGGCTGGAGCAGGGCAGGCCGTTGCGCGAGCAGCGGCTCGGCCGGATGGGCCGCGCGCCCGGCCTCAGGATGCGGCGCACTGCGCTCGATCCGGTCAGCCCGATCACGCCTGCGATGCAGGCGATGCCCAAGATCGAACAGCGGTTGAACGCCATCCTGCCGAGCTATGGAGTCAATTATCGCGATATCCGGGCTGCAGCCATGCCCGCACCGCCCCGGCCGCGCCGCATGGACCGGCTGGCGGCGGAAATCGGCGGGCGCGATGACGAACGCATCCGCCAGCTCGCGGTGATCGCGATCGAGCGTCCCGACGGCCAGTGGCTCAGCGTGCGCGTTCCGGTGGCCGAGGCGTCGAATCGAATCGGCGTGACCATCATCGCGCAGACCGTGGTGCTGTATCTGGTGATGCTGGTGCCCCTGGTGTGGCTGACCCGCCGGATCGCGCGCTCGATGGGCGCGCTGCGCAATGGCGTGGCGCAGTTCGAGAAGACCCAGCAGGCGCAGCCGATAGAGCCTTCCGGCCCCAGCGACCTTGCCGATCTCACCCGCTCGTTCAACGCGATGAGCGCGCGGATTTCCGCGATGCTCAACGAGAAGGACGTGATGCTGGGCGCGATCGGGCATGATCTCAAGACGCCGCTCGCAGCGCTTCGGGTGCGGGTCGAATCGGTGCCCGATGACCGCCAGCGCTCACGCATGGTCGCCAGCATCGATGATATCACCCGCACGCTCGACGACATCTTGTCGCTGGCGCGGATCGGACGCACCGGCGAGGCGCCCGAGCCGGTCAATCTGGTCGCGCTGGTCGAGATGATCGCCGACGAGTACCGCGATCTGGGGCAGGACGTGGAGCTGGCCGAGTGCGAACGCATCGTCGCGCCGCTGCAGCTCACCTGGATCCGCCGCGCGCTGCGCAACGTCATCGGCAATGCGGTGCGTTACGGGTCACGCGCGCGGATCAGCATCGCGCGGCAGACGTCGAGCGTGGCAATCACCATCGACGATGATGGCCCGGGGATCGCCGACGATCAGATCGAGCGGATGTTCGAGCCCTTCACCCGTCTGGAAGCCTCGCGCAACATGGCAACCGGCGGCACGGGGCTGGGGCTGACACTCGCGCGCGCGGTCGCGCACCAGCATGGCGGCTCGCTGACCGTGCAGAACCGCCGCGGGGCGGGCGGCGCGATCGAAGGCCTTCGCGCAGTGCTGACGCTGCCGGTGGGCTGAGGTTTAGCGTCTAAACTCCGTCATTCCCGCGAACGCGGGAATCCCGCTGTTGCGCTCGGGCAGTGCTGGTAGCGGGACCCCCGCCTCCGCGGGGGTGACGAAGAACTTTGTCTGCGCGGTGTGCTTCCACGACCCGCAACACACCTTCCCCTTCGCGCACCCACCCGCTAGAGCATTGGCATGACGCACAGCCCTCCCACCACCGCCTATCCCGCCACCCGCCTGCGCCGCACGCGTTCTACGCGATGGAGCCGCGACATGGTCCGCGAGACCAGCCTGTCGCCTGCCAATCTGATCTGGCCTTTGTTTGTGACTGAGGGCGAAGGGGTCGAGGAGCCGATCGCCTCGCTGCCCGGCGTCTCGCGCTGGTCGGTCGATGGCATTGTGGAGCGCGCGAAGGAAGCGGCCGAGGCGGGGATCGCGTGCATCGCTCTGTTCCCCAACACCCAACCCGAACGCCGCAACCAGGACGGCGCCGAAGCGCTCAACCCCGACAATCTGATGTGCCGCGCGATCCGCGCGATCAAGGCCGAGCTTGGCGACCGAATCGGCGTGCTCACCGATGTCGCGCTCGATCCCTATACCGCGCACGGCCAGGACGGTCTGGTCGATGACGAAGGCTATGTGCTCAATGATGCCACGGTCAAAGTGCTGGTCGGCCAGGCACTCAACCAGGCGGCGGCAGGCGCGGACATCATCGCCCCGTCGGACATGATGGATGGCCGCATCGGGGAAATCCGCGCCGCGCTTGAGGCGCATGGCCATCACAATGTCCAGATCATGAGCTATGCCGCCAAATACGCCAGCGCGTTCTACGGCCCGTTCCGCGACGCGGTGGGCTCGTCTGGGCTGCTCAAGGGCGACAAGAAAAGCTATCAGATGGATCCGGCCAACGGCGACGAGGCGCTGCGCGAGGTCGCGATGGACATCGCAGAGGGCGCCGACAGCGTTATGGTCAAGCCGGGGCTCCCGTATCTCGATATCGCGGCACGCGTGAAGCAGACCTTCGGGCTGCCGACCTATGCCTATATGGTCTCGGGCGAATATGCCATGATCGAGGCAATGGCAGCCGCTGGCGCGGGCGACCGCGATGCGGTGGTGCTCGAAAGCCTGCTTGCCTTCCGCCGCGCAGGGTGCAGCGGGATATTGACCTATCATGCGCTCCACGCGGCCAGACTGCTGGCGAAGGGCTGACGGCATGCACGACGTTTCCATCATCAGCCTGCACGGCAAAACCCCGCGGATCCACGACAGCGCGTTCATCGCGCCGGGATGCCGGATCATCGGCGATGTCGAGATCGGCCCCGATGCCAGCATCTGGTACAACTGCGTGATCCGTGCCGACGTCAACCGCATCGTCATCGGTGCGCGCACCAATGTGCAGGACGGCACCGTCATCCATTGCGACAGCCCGCGCCCCGGTCAGCCCGAAGGCTTTCCGACGCTGATCGGCGAGGATGTGCTGATCGGCCACATGGCGATGATCCACGGCTGCGTGCTAGAGGATCGCGCGTTCGTCGGCCTGGGGTCGATCGTGATGGACGGCTGCCGAATCGGCGGCGATGCCATGCTGGCGGCGGGCGCGATGCTCACCCCTGGCAAGTCGATGCCCGGCGGGCAGCTCTGGGGCGGACGCCCGGCGCAGTTCATGCGCGATCTGCCCGAGCCTGCCATCGCCGGAATGCGGATCGGCGTGGCGCACTATGTCGAAAATGCCCGGGCGCACAAAGCCGCCGTTGACGGATCCTGATCCGGAAAGATACGAGCCATGTCGCCTGGCCTGATCGAACATCTGCCATGGATCTGCGCGCTGGTCGCCACGCTTGCGGCGCTCGAGCTGCTGCGCCGTCTGCGCAAGGTGCTGCGCGAAAACCTGGCGCTGCAGCGCGACCGCAACCGGGTAACGCTGTCGCTCGATCTTGCGCTCAGCGTCGGCCGGATCGGCAACTGGCAGTTCGAACGGTCGGAAACGTCGCTGCACTGGTCGGACGAGGTGTTCGCCATCCACCAGCGTGATCGGCGGCGCGGCCAGCCCGGCCTGCAGGAGGCGATCTGCTATTACCACCCCGACGACCGGTTGAAGGTCGCCGACGCCGTCCAGCGCTCGCTCGATCATGGCGAGGACTATGATTTTCGTGCGCGCATCATCACCGATGCCGGAGAAATGCGCGAGGTAATGTCGCGCGGAACCTGCCGCTATGGCCGCGATGGCACCACGATCGGCGTGATCGGCTTCATCATCGATCTGACATCCGGGCCGGTGGGACAGGACTGAGGATCCAGCTCAGCTCGTCCGGTAGTTGCGCGGGGGCACGAACCGCTCGCCGCGTGCCCGCGCCTGCATCGCCTCGTCGGCGATCGCGGTCTTGCGCTCGACCGCAGCGATGCGCGACTGGCGCCGTCGCGTCAGCCCGCCGCTTTCCTCGGTCAGCGCCATTGCGACCTTGCGGATCTGGTCGCCGCGCGTGCCGATCAGCAACGCGAGGAAAACCGAGGCGAGCGAGATGGAGAGGAATGAAATGAACACACTGTCTGGCGACATGCTGACCCCCTTTGGCGCTGAAGTTCAACAAGATGTGCGCATTGCTGGTTAAGCGCCCCTTGGCAGCAAGGGTTAAGAGGACGTTGACGACAGATTTATCTTCTCTTTACCTCTCGCGGTTGGGTCATGCACCAACCCCAGCTCCGCCGTGAAATGAAAGCCCGCCATGCCCACCCAGATCGCGCCCACCGTGCTGCTGCTTGCCATATCGAACATCTTCATGACCACCGCCTGGTACTGGCATCTCAAGGGCGGGACAGAGGCCGCGGCGGCGCGCCCGATCTTCTGGGTGATCGCGATCAGCTGGGGTATTGCGCTGGTCGAATACTGTTTTGCGGTTCCCGCCAACCGCATCGGCTTTGCGCATGGCTGGACGCCGGGTCAGCTCAAGATCGTGCAGGAGGCGCTCGCGCTGACCGTGTTCGGCGTGTTCATGGTCGCGGTGCTGGGCGAGGCGCTCAGCTGGCGGCATCTTGCGGCCTTTGGCTGTATCATGGCAGGGGTGGGTTTCCTGTTTGTTGGCAAATAGCCGTTACCGCCGCTGCGTGCGTTCCCACCTCGCATCCGTTTCCGCATTCTCTCCCTCCCTCAAAGCACAGGACCCCTCATGCCCGACAGCTACAGCCTGACCCTGTCCTGCGCCGACCAGCCCGGAATTGTCGCTGCAGTCGCCGGGTTCCTGGCCGGCAACCACGCCAATATTCTGGAATCGCAGCAGTATAACGACCGCATCGAAGACCGGTTCTTCATGCGGGTAAGCTTCGAGCTGCTTTCGGGTGCCGGGTCGATCGAGGCGTTTCGCGCCACCTTTGGAGAGGTCGCCGCGCGGCATGGCATGGAATGGTCGATCCGCGACATGGCGCAGCCGCGCCGGGTGCTGCTGCTGGTGTCGAAGTTCGATCACTGCCTGGGGGATCTTCTGTATCGCTCGCGCATCGGCGAGCTCAACATGGCGGTGACGGGAATCGTCTCCAATCATCCGCGCGAAGCGATCAGCCACACGATGATCGGCGACATCCCTTATCATCATCTGCCCGTGACCGCGGCGACCAAGCCCGCGCAGGAAGGCGCGATCCGCGCGATCATCGAGCAGACCGACACCGAACTGGTGGTGCTGGCGCGCTATATGCAGATCCTCTCGGACGAGATGGCGCGGTATCTGTCGGGGCGCTGCATCAACATCCACCACAGCTTCCTCCCCGGCTTCAAGGGGGCCAAGCCCTATCACCAGGCGTGGGAGCGGGGGGTGAAGATCATCGGCGCCACCGCGCATTATGTCACCGGTGATCTCGATGAGGGCCCGATCATCCATCAGGACGTCGAGAACATCAGCCACAGCGACACCCCCGACGATCTGGTGCGCAAGGGACGCGACATCGAGCGTCGCGTGCTCTCGCGCGCGGTGCGGTTCCATCTGGAGGACCGGGTGCTGGTCAACGGCAGCAAGACCGTGGTTTTCCACGACTGAATTGCGTCGGGCTAGGGAACCGTTAACTCCCCGGCGCGATCATGTCGTGTGGCCAGATCAACCCCCAGAATATCGCCCAGCGCAGACCAGGGCCAGACCCGCATCTTCGGTCTCGCGCTGCTGTTGGCGGCGCTGGCAGGCTGGAACCTCAACGCCTGGCTGGTGCCGGTGGAGGAGAGTGGGATAGCCCCCGCCATCCAGCCTGAAACACCCGACCCCTGGGCGCAATCGCGCGAGCAACGCCATCTGCTGGAGGTGCAGGAGGATGCGCCCCAACAGGTGGCGCAGTTTGCAGGCGCGCCGATCGTCAACGCCCGGCCCGACACGGTCTCGGTCCGGTTCGGCATCTGCGGCGGTGGCGCGCGGGTCACCTGCGTGGTCGATGGCGACACCATCTGGCTGCGCGGGCAGAAGATCCGCATCGCCGATATCGATACGCCCGAGGTGTCCTCGCCGCGCTGCCCCGCAGAGCTCGAGCGCGGCAGGCTGGCGACGCAGCGGATGGTCGAGTTGCTCAACGCAGGGCCGTTCACGCTCGAACCCGGGGCGAGGGCGCAGGACCGCTATGGCCGTGCGCTGTTTGTCGTGACTCGCGGCGGCGCCAGCGTGGGCGGCGTGCTGGTCGATGAAGGGCTGGCGGTGTGGTACGGCAACGGCCGTCCCGACTGGTGCTGAACGCGCGCTAGATCGGGGCCCTGTCGGGCCTGCGCCGGGCGTTGGACGGCATGTCGAACAGCACGCGGCGCTGCTTGAAATCGATCATCATCCGGCTGAACAGCCGCAATGTTCCCATGCCCAGCAGCAGCGCGGGAGTCTTGTCCAGACCCAGCTCGGCAAAGGCCTGCGAATCGGCGAACACGATCGGCACAAATTCGAACTGCGCGCGCCCGATCCGGAAATCGTTCGCCAGCCCCGAGTTGACGGTCACCGACTGGCCGGTGACCGAGACCAGGCTGCCCTGTTCCTGGGTCAGCTTCTTGCCGCTGCCCAGCCGCCGCAGCAGCGCAAGATTGCCGATGTTGGACTGCGCGCCGGTGTCGATCACCACGCTGATCCTTTTGCCCCCCAGGGTAGCATCGGTGAAGATCAGCTGGCCCGAACGGCGGCGCGCGGTGACGATGATCTCGAAGTCGCTGGATGCGGCGCGCTTGGCGACATCTTCTATGCTGATCGCGTTGGTGGTGAAATCGAAGAGGATGCGCTGGTCCTGCAGGCCGTCCAGCCCCAGGATGCCATCTGCACCGATGTGATGCGCTTCCAGGATCGGCGCGACCACCTCCCCGTAATTCTGCCGACCCAGCGTCAGATCGGGGACATAGACCGTCTCCACCATCTTGCTGCCCGCGATGCTGACCAGCCGGGCGATCTCGGCGAACTTGAGCATCAGCTCGCCTGCAATGTCGCGCGAGACGACGGTGCGTTCGGACCCGGTATCGATCAGGAAGGAGAACGGGCCGCGGCCATCGATGCTTACCGGCACGGTCATGCGGTCGGCACGGTCCTGTGCGATGCTGACCACCTCGGCGCCCGCACTCAAGGCGTTACCCTCCAGCGCGCCGACAGTGGCATTGGCAACACTCGGAGCAGCGGGGACAGATGGCGCCGGGCTCGATTGGGCTGCCGCAGCGGATGCGCACAGCGCGAAGGCAAGGGCCAGCGCACCGGGCAGGGGGCGTAAGGTCATGGCTGCGATCCTCTCCCGCGCCCGTTTCAGGCCGGGCGCTTCCGCGAGATTACCACCAGCGGTGACCGCCCGCAATCAATCGCCGCGCATCGCGGTGGCGGCAAGGCTCTCGGCCTCGGTCAGCAGCGCATCGTCGGTCGATCCTTGCGCAACGCTCTCGCGCCCGATCATCACCAGCACCGGCACCGCGAGCGGGCTGACGCGTTCGAGATCGATGTGCAGCATCGTGCCTGCCGCGCGGTCGAGCAGATCGCCCAGCCGCCCGACATCGGTCATCCGCGCGCGCGCATCGGCCCAGGCGGCCTCGAGCAGCACATGGTCGGGCTCGTACTTGCGCAGCACATCGTAGATCAGGTCGGTCGAGAAGGTGACCTGCCGCCCGGACTTCTTCTTGCCCGGATGCTGGCGCTCGACCAGCCCGCTGATCACCGCGACCTCGCGAAAGGCGCGCTTGAGCAGGTACGAATTCTGCACCCAGTCGGTGAACTCATCGGTCAGGATATCCGCCGATAGCAAGGCGCCGGGATCGGTGATCGGCTTGAGGCCCCACACCGCGAGCGCATAATCGTTGGCGACAAAGCCCATCGGCTGAAGCCCGCGATCCTCCATCCGCCGGGTGAGCAGCATGCCCAGCGACTGGTGCGCGTTCCATCCCTCGAACGGGTAGCAGACCATGTAGTGGCGCCCGTGGTGCGGGAAGGTCTCGACCAGCAGCTGATCGGGCTCAGGCATCGCCGAGCGCCAGTCCTGCATCTCGAGCCACTCGCGTACGTCATCCGGGAAGCGCGGCCAGCTCGCGCGGTCGGTCAGGAAGCCGCGCACGCGCTGCGACAGATGCGTGGTCAGCGGCATCCGCGCGCCGTTGTAGCTGGGGATCTGCGAGGCCTTGGCCGACGCCTTGACCAGCAGGTCCATGTCCTTGATCCGCTCTACCTCGAGCCCCATGCCTGCGAACACGAAGGTGTCGCCAGGCGCGAGCTGCGCGGCGAAATTCTCCTCGACCTTGCCCAGCGAACGCCCGTTCTTGAAGCGCACCTCGAGCATCGGAGTGTCGACGATGATGCCCGCATTCAGGCGATATTGCGCAGCAAATTTGGGATGCGCGAGCCGCCATGTGCCATCGGCCAGCCGCACCAGCCGCTTGAACTTGTCATAGGCCTTGAGCGAATAGCCGCCGTTCTCGACAAAGCCGAGCACCCGCTGAAACGCGGCGCGGTCGATGCCGCTATAGGGCAGGGCGGACTGCACCTCGTCGAGTAGAGCATCCTCGTGGAACGGCCCGGCGCAGGCTGCGCCCATGATGAACTGCGCGAGCACGTCGAGCCCGCCGGGGCGGAAGCTTTCGCCATCGCGCTGGCCTTCGGTGACCGCATCGAAGGCCGCCTGGGCTTCCAAATATTCGAAGCGGTTGCCGGGGACCAGGATCGCGCGGCTGGGGCAGTCGAGCCGGTGGTTGGCGCGGCCGATCCGCTGCAGCAATCGCGACGATCCCTTGGGCGCGCCCATCTGGATCACGCAATCGACATTTCCCCAGTCGACCCCCAGATCGAGGCTGGCGGTGGCGACCAGTGCGCGCAATTCGCCGCGCGCCATCGCGCCTTCGACCTTGCGCCGCGCCTCGACCGACAGCGAGCCGTGGTGGATGCCGATCGGCAGATGCGCCTCGTTGAGTTCCCAGAGCTTCTGAAAGATGAACTCGGCGAGGAAGCGCGTGTTGCAGAAGACAAGCGTGGTCTTGTTTCGCGCGATTTCCTCGAGCACCTGCGGCACGGCATAGTTGCCGCTGTGCCCCGCCCAGGGAACGCGATCATCGGTAATAAGGATCGACAGGTCAGGCTCCGCGCCGGGCTCGCCCTCGACCAGGGCTACGGTATCGATATCGCCATAAGGCGCGAGCCAGGCGCGATAGGCGTCGGCATCGGCCACCGTCGCCGACAGCGCAACCCGACGCAATTTGGGCGCGATGGCCTGCAACCGCGCGAGCGAGAGGTTGAGCAGGTCGCCGCGCTTGCCGGTGGCGAAGGCGTGAACCTCATCGACGATCACGGTCTTCAACCCTGCGAACATCTCGAAGCTCTCAGGGTAGGACAGCAACAGGCTGAGCGATTCGGGTGTTGTCAGCAGGATATGCGGCGGACGCGCGCGCTGGCGCGCCTTGCGGTCCGATGGCGTGTCGCCGCTGCGGGTCTCGATGGTGATGGGTAGCCCCATCTCGGTCACCGGGGTCAGCAGATTGCGCTGCACGTCGTGCGCCAGCGCCTTCAGCGGCGAGATGTAGAGCGTGTGCAGCCCGTCATGGCTCTGGCCGTCGGTGAAATCGGCCAGCGTAGGCAGGAACCCCGCCAGCGTCTTGCCCGCGCCGGTTGAGGCGACCAGCAGCGCGTGGTGCCCGGCGTCTGCCTGCTCCAGCATCTCCATCTGATGCCGCCGGGGTGCCCAACCGCGCTTCCCGAACCAGTCGGTGATGATTTGGGGCAGCGCCATGGCTGCGGATATAGGGGGAGAGGGGGGCGAACTAAAGGGGCGGCCTTCTATCATTCGCCCGTGGGGGCAGGAGCAATCCGCGCCGCAGCCTTATTCCAGCACGGTGATGATCGCCGAGAAATCGAGCCCCTGCGCGTCGGCTTCCACGAACGCGGCGTAGATCGCCTCGGCGCGCTCGCCCATCGGGACCTGAGCGCCGTTAGCCTTGGCTGCTTCGAGCGCAAGCCGCATGTCCTTGAGCATCAGCGCGGCGGCAAAGCCACCCGCATAGCCGTTGTCCGCCGGACTGGCGGGGCCGACGCCAGGCACGGGGCAATAGCTCGTCATCGACCAGCTCTGGCCCGAGGCCTTGGACGAGATGTCGTAGAAGGTCTGCAGATTTAGCCCCAGCTTCTTGGCCAGCGCAAAGGTCTCGCAGGTCGCGGCCATCGTCGCGCCCAAGAGCATGTTGTTGCAGATCTTCGCGGCCTGGCCTGCGCCATTGTCGCCTGCGTGGATCACCGCCTTGCCCATGTCCGAGAGGATCGGGGCTGCGCGCGAAAAGCCACCCGAGCTGCCGCCGACCATGAAGGTCAAGGTGCCGCCATTGGCCGCCGCGATTCCGCCCGAGACCGGCGCATCGACCGCCTCGAGCCCGCGCTCCTTGGCGGCGGCTGCGACCTGCCGCGCGGTGTCGACGTCGATGGTCGAGCAATCGATCAGCAGCGTGCCGCGCTTGGCCGCGCCGAACACGGTGTCGTTATAGACCGATGCGACATGCTTGCCTGCAGGCAGCATGGTGACGATGACATCGGCATCGCTGACCGCCTGCACCGGATCGGACACGGGATGGCAGCCCGCTGCGCCCGCGCGCGCCAGCGCCTCGCCCGAAAGATCGAATGCGATGACCTTGTGCCCGGCCTTGGCGAGGTTCGCCGCCATGCCGCCGCCCATATTGCCCAGGCCGATAAATCCGATCGTCGTCATGTTGTCTCTCCGTTGTCCGAAACCGCGTTAATGCGCGCTTCGATCAAATCCCACCTGTTGCCATACAAGTCTGCAAAAACCACCACCCGGCCATAGACTTCATTGCGCGGAGTCTCCGCAAACGTCACGCCTGCCGCGAGCATTCGTGCATAATCGCGGTCGAAGGCGCGGGTGTGCACGAAGAACGCGACGCGTCCGCCCGCTTCCTTGCCGACGGCGGCTGTCTGTTCGGGCGAGGTGGCGCGCGCCAGCAGCAGTTCGCCGCCGTCGCGTCCACCCACCCGGACCCAGCGTTTGCCGCCGCCCAGATCGCTGTCTTCGAGCAGCGTCCAGTCCAGCGCGTCGACGAACCAGGAGATGGCTTCGTCATATTCCCGGACCAGATAGGCGGTGTACGCAAGCCGCACGCGTTTAGCCCCTCATTCAACCCATCGTCGGGATGACGAAGGCATTGCCGCCGTCGACCGCGCCATCGGGCCAGCGCGAGGTGATCGTCTTGACCTTGGTCCAGAACTTCACGCCTTCCATGCCGTGCTGGTTGGTGTCGCCAAAAGCGCTGCGCTTCCAGCCGCCGAAGGTGTGGTAGGCGACCGGCACCGGGATCGGTACGTTGATGCCGACCATGCCGACATTCACGCGAGCCGCGAACTCGCGTGCGGCGTGCCCGTTGCGGGTGAAGATCGCGACGCCGTTGCCATACTGGTGCTTGCTGGGGAGGGCTACCGCTTCCTCGAAATCGGCGGCGCGGACGATCTGCAGCACGGGGCCGAAGATCTCTTCCTTGTAGCTGCTCATTTCGGTGGTGACGTGATCGAACAATGTCGGGCCGACGAAGAAGCCGTTCTCATGGCCCTGGAGCGTGAAGCCGCGGCCATCGACGACCAGCTCGGCGCCCTCGTCGATGCAGGTCTGGATCCAGCCCTCGACCTTGGCCTTGTGCGCGGCGGTGACCACCGGGCCGTAATCGGCATCGGGGTCGGACGACACGCCGAGGCGCAGCTTTTCGATCGCGGGGATCAGCTTGGCGCGCAGCCGCTCGGCGGTCTCGTTACCGACGGGGACGACGACCGGGAGCGCCATGCAGCGTTCGCCTGCCGAGCCGAAGGCCGCGCCTGCGAGATCCTTGACCACCTGGTCGAGATCGGCGTCGGGCATGACGATGCCATGGTTCTTCGCGCCGCCCATTGCCTGCACGCGCTTTCCGGCAGCAACGCCGCGCTGGTAGAGATAATGCGCAACATCGGACGATCCGACGAACGACACGCCGGCGATCGCGGGGTGATCGAGGATCGCGTCGACCATTTCCTTGTCGCCATGGACGACCTGCAGGATGCCATCGGGCAGGCCAGCTTCGCTCATCAGCTCGGCAAGACGCACCGGTACCGAGGGGTCACGCTCGCTAGGCTTGAGGATGAAGGCGTTCCCGGTGGCAATCGCGGGGCCGAACATCCACATCGGGATCATCGCGGGGAAGTTGAACGGGGTGATGCCGGCGCCGATGCCGATCGGCAGACGCATCGAATAGACGTCGATGCCCGGGCCCGCGCCATGGGTGTATTCGCCCTTGGAGGCGTGCGGGATGCCGCAGCAGAATTCGATGACTTCCAGACCGCGCTGGATATCGCCCTTGGCATCCGCATGGACCTTGCCGTGCTCGCTCGACAGCAGGGCTGCGAGTTCATCGATATTGGCTTCGACCAGCGCCTTGAAGTTGAACATGACGCGCGAGCGGCGCTGCGGGTTGGTCGCGGCCCAGGCGGGTTGCGCGGCGAGCGCGGCCTCGACCGCGGCGTCGAGCACCGCCTTGTCGCCCAGATCGACCCTGGCCTGCACCGAGCCGCTGTTGGGATCGAAGATGTCGGACTGGCGGGGGCTGGCGGGGGCAGAAACGCCGGTGGCCAGACGGTGGGTGACGGTGCGCATGGTCGCTCTCCTGTAGGTGCTTGTCGCTTAGACAGCGCAATAGCCTCTGGCATTCATGCAATCAATTGCGTAAAAACGTCACAACGGGCTGCATAAATACAATGGCCAGGAGAGGGTTCGCATGACACGGCATGGCTTATGAACTGGGATGATCTGCGCATTTTCCTGATGCTGGCGCGCGCCGGATCGGTGGCGGAGGCCGCACGGCGGCTCGAGATCGACCCTACCACCGTGGCGCGGCGGCTTGCGCGGCTGTCGGGCGACCTGCAGTCGACGCTGTTCGAGGCAAGCGGCAAGGGGATCGCGCTCACCGAGCACGGGCGCAAGCTGCTGCATTATGCCGAAGGCGCCGAGCAGGCGCTGGTCGATGCGCGCACCGAGCTGACCGGCGAGCAGACGGTGTTTGCCGGCACCATAAGGGTGAGCGTCGCGGAAGGCTTTGCCGCCTGGGTGATCAGCCACAACCTGGCCGAGTTTCACCGCCTTCACCCCGCGATCCGCATCGAGCTGGTGGCCACCAACGGCTTTCTGAACCCGTCCAAGCGCGAGGCGGATCTGGCGATCATGCTGTCACGCCCGACCGCGGGGCCGTTGAAGGTGCGCAAGCTGGTGGACTATCAATTGGGGGTCTATGCCGGCCGCGATTACCTCGCCGCCGCCGGACCGATCGCCAGCGTCGACGACCTGCGCCGCCACCCGCTGATCGGCTATATCCCCGATTTCATCTATGCCGACGAACTGCGCTATCTCGACGAAATCGGCCCAGGCCTTGAGCCGGTGCTGACCAGCTCGAGCATCAACGTTCAGCACAGCCTGATCGCGTCGGGCGCCGGGGTGGGGATCCTGCCGTGCTTCATGGGCGAGCAGAACGTGCGGCTGGAGCGGGTGCTGGCGGATCGGGTCGCGATCCACCGCAGTTTCTGGCTGGTGGTGCACCGCGACATGCGCAAGCTCGCGCGGGTGGATGCGTTCATCGGCTGGCTGGATGATGTCGCACGGCGGATCGCGCCGCTGACGGGCGAGGACGCGTCACCAGTACGATAACGCGTCCGCCGTGTCGGCCTGCAAAGGCCGTCAGATATGGATCGGCTTGCCCTGCACCGCCATCGCAGCTTCCTTGAGCGCTTCGCTGTGCGTGGGGTGCGCATGGCAGGTGTAGGCTATGTCCTCGCTGGTGCCACCGAACTCCATTGCCTGTGCGGCCTGCGCAATCATGGTGCCGCCCAATGACGCGATGATCCACACGCCGAGCACGCGGTCGGTCTTGGCATCGGCGATGACCTTGACCATGCCGTCGCCTTCATGGTTGGTCTTGGCGCGCGAATTGGCCATCATCGGGAACTTGCCGACCTTGATCTCGCCACGCTCTTTGGCCTGCTCTTCGGTGAGGCCCACGCCAGCGATCTCGGGCATGGTGTAGACCACGCTCGGGATGATGTCGTGATTGACGATACCGGTGAGCCCCGCGATGTTCTCTGCCACCGCGATGCCTTCGTCCTCGGCCTTGTGCGCGAGCATGGGTCCGGGAACGACATCGCCGATCGCCCAGATACCAGGGACCGACGTGCTGAAGTCATGATCGATCTCGACCTGTCCGCGGCCATTGACGGCAAGGCCGGCCTTGTCGAGCGCGAGGCCATCGGTGTTGGGACGACGACCGATCGACACCAGAACGACGTCGGCCTCGATGGTTTCGGTGTCGCCGCCGGCTGAGGGTTCGACCGACAGCATCGCCTTGCCGCCTTCGACACTAGCGCCGGTGACCTTGGTCGACAGCTTGAACTCGATGCCCTGCTTCTTGAACACCTTGAGCGATTCCTTGCGGATTTCGCCGTCCATGCCGGGCAGGATCATGTCGAGATATTCGACCACGGTGACCTTGGCGCCCAGGCGCTTCCACACCGAGCCGAGCTCGAGCCCGATCACGCCGCCGCCGATGACGACCATATGGCCGGGCACCTTGGCAAGCTCGAGCGCGCCGGTGGAATCGACGATGATCTGGCTGTCGTTATCGACCGTGATACCGGGCAGCGGGGTGACCGACGATCCGGTGGCAATAACGATGTTCCTGGCGCGATAGCTCTTGTCGCCCACGGCCACCGTATCGGCGCCGGTGAACGCGCCGCGGCCCTTGATCCACTCGACCTTGTTCTTCTTGAACAGATATTCGATTCCGCCGGTCAGCCCCTTGACCGCATCGCGGCGCTGCGCGTGCATGGTTTCGAGGTCGAGCGTGACCGATCCCTTGATGCCCAATTTGGCGAGCTTGCCGCTAGCGGCTTCCTCGAAAAGCTCGGACGCGTGCAGCATCGCCTTGGACGGGATGCAGCCGACGTTGAGGCAGGTGCCGCCCAAAGTCTCGCGGCTTTCGATGCAGGCGGTCTTGAGGCCGAGCTGCGCCGCACGGATTGCCGCGACATAGCCACCGGGACCGGAACCGATCACCAGAACGTCGAAATCATAGTCAGCCATTTTCAAACTCCATCGTGCGCCGGATTTAACCGGGCTACGTTTGCAATTCCATCCCCGTCATTCCCGCGAACGCGGCAAGCCCGCCTTGCGATGCCGGAGAGAAAAAGCGGGACCCCCGCCTGCGCGGGGGTGAAGCAAGAAGGAATTGCAGCTTCCCGCCCACGCCGGACACGCTATCAAAGATCGATAAGCAACCGCGTCGGATCCTCGATCGCTTCCTTGATACGCACCAGGAAGGTCACCGCCTCACGGCCATCGATCAGACGGTGGTCGTAGGACAGGGCCAGATACATCATCGGGCGCGCCTTGATCTCGCCATTGGGCATCACCACCGGGCGCTGGTCGATGCGGTGAAGGCCGAGCACTGCGCTCTGCGGAGGGTTGATGATCGGGGTCGACATCAGCGAACCGAACACGCCGCCGTTGGAGATGGTGAAGGTGCCGCCCATCATCTCGTCCATCTTGAGCGTGCCGTCCTTGGCGCGCTTGCCGAAGTCGGCGATGGTCTTTTCGATGCCGGCAAACGACAGCGTCTCGGCGTTGCGGATCACCGGCACGACCAGGCCGTTGGGCGCGCTGACCGCGACCGAGATGTCGGCGTAGTTGTGATAGACGATCTCGTCGCCCTCGATCTGCGCGTTGACCGACGGGACATCCTTGAGCGCAAGGCACGCGGCCTTGGCGAAGAAGCCCATGAAGCCCAGGCGGATGCCGTGCTTCTTCTCGAACAGGTCCTTGTACTTGTTGCGCGCCTCGATGACGGCGGTCATGTCCACGTCGTTGAACGTGGTCAGCATCGCAGCGGTATCCTGCGCGCTCTTGAGGCGCTTGGCGATCGTCTGGCGGATGCGGGTCATGCGCACCCGCTCGGTATCGCGACCGGCAGCGCCGCTGACGGCGGGCGCGCTGGCAGCGACAGGCGCGGGCGCTGCGGCGGGCGCAGGCGCAGCCTTGGCGGATTCAGCCGCAGCGAGCACGTCTTCCTTGGTCAGACGGCCATCCTTGCCGGTGCCACGGATGCCGGTGGGGTCAAGCCCATGTTCGAGCACCAGACGGCGCACCGCAGGCGACAGGCTCACAGGCTCGCCCGAGCTGACCGACGGGGCAGGCGCAGGATCGGCCTTTGCAGCGGCGGGGGCAGGGGCAGGGGCGGCGGCCGGGGCCGGAGCAGGCGTCGCGGGCGGCGACGCTGCCGCCGCGCTGCCGGCCGCCTCGATCATCGCCAGCAGCGCGCCGACCTGAACGGTGTCGCCAGCGGCATACATCTGCTGGCCCATCACGCCTGCCGACGGCGCGGGGACTTCGACCGCGACCTTGTCGGTTTCCAGGCTCGCGATCGCCTCATCGGCGGCGACCGCATCGCCGGGCTTCTTCAGCCACTCGCCGATGGTGGCTTCGCTGATCGATTCACCCAGAACGGGGACTTTGACTTCGATGCTCATGGTTCACAAACCTTCGTCTTTGTCCGCTTCAACTCGCGGAAACAACTTCATTTTCTTGCGGGTAGTCAGCTCTTGCGCTGACGACGGATCTCATCGCGGACATCATGGCCCAGTGCGTCTGCAATCAGCGCGCCCTGTTCGGCCTGGTGCCGCTTGGCAAGACCGGTGGCAGGCGATGCCGCCGCGATCCGGCCTGCGTAGCGAGGACGCTTGGGGGCGACCCCGGCATCGGCCAGGCATTCCTCGATGAACGGCTCGACGAAGAACCACGCGCCGTTGTTGCGCGCCTCTTCCTGCGCCCAGACCACCTCTTCCAGATTGACCATGCGCTTCAGGCGGATGGTCAGCGGCTCGCCGGGGAAGGGGTAGAGCTGTTCCAGCCGGATGATCGCGGTGTGCTTGTCGCCCGCCGCATCGCGCGCTTCCATCAGGTCGAACGCGACCTTGCCCGAACACAGCACCAGCCGCTTGACGTCCTTGTCCTCCGGCTGGGCCGGATCGGACAGGATGCGCATGAAGTGGCTGTTGCCGCAGAAGTCGTTGGTCTTCGATACCGCCATCTTGTGTCGCAGCAGCGACTTGGGCGTCATGATGATCAGCGGCTTGCGGAACGGGCGGTGCATCTGCCGGCGCAGCACATGGAAGTAGTTGGCCGGCGTGGTAATGTTGCACACCTGCATGTTGTCGCCTGCACACAGCTGCAGGAAGCGTTCCAGGCGTGCCGAGCTGTGCTCGGGCCCCTGGCCTTCCATGCCGTGCGGCAGCAGCATCACCAGACCGTTGGCGCGCAGCCACTTGGCCTCGCCACTGGCGATAAACTGGTCGATCATGATCTGCGCGCCATTGGCGAAATCGCCGAACTGCGCTTCCCACAGCACCAGCGTCTTCGGGTCGGCCATGGCATAGCCGTACTCGAAGCCCAGAACGCCATATTCGGACAAGGGGCTGTCGAGCACCTCGAACCGGCCGTGCGGAACCTGTTCCAGAGGCAGATAGCGGCCGCCGGTGTTCTGGTCGATCCACACCGCGTGACGATGGCTGAACGTGCCGCGGCCCGAATCCTGGCCCGACAGACGCACGGCATAGCCTTCCGACACCAGCGACCCGAACGCCAGCGCTTCGCCGGTCGCCCAGTCGAAGCCTTCGCCCTTGTCGAACATGTCGCGCTTGGCATCGATCACGCGGCGCAGGGTCTTGTGGACCTCATGGCCTTCGGGGATCGTGGTCAGCGTGCGGCCCAGGCTCTCGAGCAGCTTGCGGTCGATGCCCGTTTCGACATTGCGGCGCGCATATTCGGGGTCGGCAGGCGCGTGCAGGCCAGACCAGCGTCCGGCAAACCAGTCGGCCTGGTTCGCCTTGTAGGTCTTGCCCGCCTCGAACTCGACTTCGAGATTGTCCGAAAACGCCGTGGCCGTGCCGTCGATCCAGTCCTGCGTTACCACGCCCTGGTCGATCAGGCGATCGCCATAGATCTTGCTGACGCGCGGATGCTGGCGGATCTTGGCGTACATCTGGGGCTGGGTGAAGCTGGGCTCGTCGCCTTCGTTATGGCCAAACCGGCGGTAGCACCACATGTCGATGACGACATCGCGGTGGAATTGCTGGCGGAAATCGATGGCCATCTTGCAGGCAAAGGTAACAGCTTCGGGATCATCGCCGTTAACGTGCAGGATCGGCGCCTGAACGCCCTTGGCGACATCGGAGGGGTAAGGCGAGGAGCGCGCGAATTGCGGGCTGGTCGTGAAGCCGATCTGGTTGTTGACGATGAAGTGGATGCAGCCGCCGGTGTTGTAGCCGCGGATGCCCGAGAACCCGAGGCATTCCCACACGATGCCCTGACCGGCAAACGCAGCATCTCCGTGCAGCAGCACGGGCAGCACCTGGCTGTGATCGGCCAGATCGTCGCGGTTGACCTGCTGCGCGCGAACCTTGCCCAGCACGACAGGATCCACCGCCTCGAGATGCGAGGGGTTGGGGACCAGCGACATATGGACGCTGATGCCGTCGAATTCGCGATCGGTGCTGGTGCCAAGGTGGTACTTCACGTCGCCCGAGCCTGCGACGTCGTCGGGGTTGGACGAACCGCCCGAAAACTCGTGGAAGATCACGCGATAGGGCTTTGCCATCACGTTGGCGAGCACGTTGAGGCGGCCGCGATGCGGCATGCCGTAGACGATTTCCTTGAGGCCAAGCTGGCCGCCGTACTTGATCACCGCCTCGAGCGCAGGGATCATCGATTCGCCGCCATCAAGCCCGAAGCGCTTGGTGCCGACGTATTTCTTGCCGAGGAAGTTCTCGAACGTTTCGGCTTCGATCACCTTGGACAGAATGGCCTTCTTGCCGTTCTCGGTAAATTCGATGACCTTGTCGACGCCTTCCATCCGGTCCTGGAAGAAGCGACGCTCCTCCACGTCCGAGATGTGCATGTATTCAAGGCCGACCTTGCCGCAGTAGTTGGCGCGCAGGGTATCGATGAGCTGGCGCACGGTGGCGCTTTCAAAACCCATGGTGCCGCCCAGGAACACCTTCTCGTCCATCTCGGCCGCGGTGAATCCGTGATATTCGGGGGTCAGGTCAGCCGGGATGTCCTGCTGCGACAGCCCCAGCGGATCGAGGTCCGCTGCCAGATGGCCGCGCACCCGGTAGGTGCGGATCAGCATCATGGCGCGGATCGAGCGGTCCGCGGCGCGCGCGATCACGGCCTCGTCCACGGGCTGGCCCGCGCCTGCCGACGCGCTGCGGATCGCGGCCTTGACCGCAACCTGCATCTGCATCGGGTCGAGCGCCGCGGTCAGGTCATCGCCATCGCCCAGCGGCCAGTTGCTCAGCTGCCAGCTCGGCCCCGCCTGGGGGCCCTCGGCGGGATCATAATCGTTTGCGTCGTAGGTCATACGTTCTATCCACTTAATCGCCGAACACGGTCCCCTGCGAAGGCAGGGGGCCATCTCCTAAGCTGGCCGTTCGATGCTCCGGCCGTTCAATCCCGATCCGCCCGGAGATGGGCTCTGCCTGCGCAGGCGATCGTATTGGTCTGGCTAGAGACCAAGTTGCCACCACAGGTCGTCCCAGTCCTTGTTCAACTCTTCAATCACGCGGACTTTCCATGCCCGCTTCCATTTCTTCATCTGCGCCTCGACCAGCCTGGCCTCGTGCAGGTCTTCGAATGCTTCGAACCAGACCAGCCTGGTGCAGCCGTGCCTCTTGGTGAAGCCATCGATCTGCCCGTTGCGATGTTCGTCCGCCCTGCGGACGAGATCGTTGGTCACTCCGATATACAAGGTGCCTTTCCTGCGGTTGGCCATGATGTAGACATAGCCCTCGCGCATGACCGCACCCCCCGCTCAATCCCGATCAGTCAGGAGATGGCCCCCTGCCTGCGCAGGGGACCGACTTTCGGATGAGAGGGTAACTAAAATCACACCGTTTCCAGTAGCTCCGCCAGCGTCTGGCCAAGCAGCGAGGGCGAGGGGGAGACGCGGATGCCGGCGTCTTCCATCGCCGCGATCTTGTCGTCCGCGCCGCCTTCGCCGCCCGAAACGATGGCCCCTGCATGGCCCATGCGGCGGCCCGGAGGCGCGGTGCGGCCTGCGATGAAGCCGACCATCGGCTTCTTGCGGCCGCGCTTGGCTTCGTCCTTGATGAACTGCGCGGCTTCTTCTTCGGCGCTGCCGCCGATTTCTCCGATCATGATGATCGAGGTGGTCTCGTCGTCGGCCATGAACAGTTCGAGCACGTCGATGAAGTTGGTGCCGTTGACCGGATCGCCGCCGATGCCGACAGCCGTGGTCTGGCCGAGGCCGACTGCGGTGGTCTGGTGTACGGCTTCATAGGTCAAAGTGCCCGAGCGCGAGACGACGCCGACCGAGCCCTTCTTGAAGATGCTGCCGGGCATGATGCCGATCTTGCACTCGTTGGGGGTCAGCACGCCGGGGCAGTTGGGGCCGATGAGGCGCGACTTGCTGCCGACCAGCGCGCGCTTGACGCGGACCATGTCGAGCACCGGAATGCCTTCGGTGATCGCGACGATCAGTTCCATTTCGGCATCGATCGCTTCCAGGATCGAATCCGCGGCGAACGGCGGCGGAACATAGATGCAGCTTGCGGTCGCGCCGGTGGCGGCCTTCGCTTCAGCCACGGTGTTGTAGTTGGGCAGGCCGATATGCGTGGTTCCGCCCTTGCCCGGCGTCACTCCGCCGACCATCTGGGTGCCATAAGCCAGCGCCTGTTCGGTGTGGAAGGTGCCGGTGGCGCCGGTCATGCCCTGCGTGATCACCTTGGTGTGCTTGTTGACGAGAATGCTCATGGTTTCAGAAACTCCATTGCAGTGGCCGTGAAGACGAGGCCGGATAGGGGAATATTGGCGGCGGCGAGTGCGCCTTGTGGCACGAAGCTGATTTCCATTTCCATGTGGCCGGGTTTCAGCCCCGGGTTCCACACATGCTTGATGATCCCGCCCTCGGGCGTCTGGGTGTCGTTGGGCTTACGCGCGGCCCAGCCTTCCAGATCCTCCGGTGATATGGCGCTGGCGGCGGTGAAATCATAGACGCGGCAGCCCTGCGAGCGGATCTTTTCCAGATCGACGCCCGACAGCACGACGCCCAGCTCGCGCCCGGCGACGGTCATGCGGTATTCGCCGCCCTCGATCAGCTTCATGTCGGGATCGCTTTCGGCGAGCTTCGCCTTGCCGAAGGCGACCAGTGCCATCAGCGCTCCGGTGTCATTGGCAGGCACCGGCTGCCAGCCTGCGGCGAGCACGGATGCCTTGGCGACGGCCATGTTCTCGATACCCGAACAGGCGGTCGCAAACGCGGAGAGAACCTCTCGCGCAGGGTAGGGGTTTTCGGCTGGCGGCGCGTCCTGCATCGCCGCCAGCGCGAAAAGTCCGATCAGAAGACCGGAGGCCGCCATCAGGCGAGGCTCGAATCCAGGTTGCGGCACGCGTCGAGCAGTTCCTTGACCGCATCGACCGACACCTGAAGGTTGCCCTTGGCTTCGTCGTCGAGTTCGATCTCGACGATCTGCTCGACGCCGCCGGCACCGATGATCACCGGCACGCCGACATACAGGCCATCAAGCCCGTATTTGCCTTCGACAAAGGCTGCGCAGGGCAGCAGGCGCTTCTGGTCCGACAGATACGCTTCGGCCATCGCGATGCCGCTGGTGGCGGGCGCATAATAGGCCGAACCGGTCTTGAGCAGCGCGACGATCTCGCCGCCGCCGCCGCGGGTGCGCTTGACGATTTCGTCGATGCGCTCCTTGGTCGAACGGCCCTGCTTGATAAGGTCGGGAACGGGGATGCCGGCGACGGTCGAATACTGGACCACTGGAACCATGGTGTCGCCATGGCCGCCGAGCACGAAGGTGTTGACGTCGCGCACCGAGACCTGGAACTCGTCGGCGATGAAGTGGCTGAAGCGCGCGCTGTCGAGCACGCCCGCCATGCCGACGACCATGTGGTGCGGCAGGCCGGAGAATTCGCGCAGCGCCCAGACCATCGCGTCGAGGGGGTTGGTGATGCAGATGACGAACGCGTTCGGTGCGTTGGCGGCGATGCCTTCGCCCACGGCCTTCATGACCTTGAGGTTGATGCCCAGCAGGTCGTCGCGGCTCATGCCGGGCTTGCGGGCAACGCCTGCGGTGACGATGATGACATCGGCGCCGGCAATGTCGGCATAATCATTGGTGCCGGTGATCTTGGCGTCAAAGCCTTCGACCGGGCCGCACTGCGACAGATCGAGCGCCTTGCCCTGGGGCACGCCTTCCACCACATCGAACAGCACGATATCGCCCAGTTCCTTGAGCGCCGCGAGGTGCGCGAGCGTGCCGCCGATATTGCCTGCGCCGATCAGCGCGATCTTCTTGCGTGCCATGGTCAATCCTTTCCGAAAGTTATGAAGCCCGGCCGAAACTGCCTGTCAGGAATGCGGGGGTGAAAATGGTGCGTGTGCGTTCCCTGAGCAGAAATCCGGCAAAATATGTGTCCGTTTCACGACCTGAGGCTGGCGCCAGCCGGATTTCCCGGCCTGAATCGTCGCCTAGGGGGCCTGCCTAGGCCGCTTGGGCGGGCATTTCAACCGTCAAAAGCCCTGTTCCGCCAATTATCTATGCAATTGAAAACTATTAGCAACAAGCCATCGGGTTGGCTTATTGAAGGTGCACTTCAGCCCGGGGGCATAGTGCGTACGGACTATATAATGCCTCATTTCGAAACACCCCGGAATTAACATCGGATAGACTTTGCGCGGCTGCGCGTGTAGCATTTTTAATGCGCTGCGACATTGGTAAGCCGGTTTTAACCCCCTCGACATAGAGCAGGATGATGGTCACCAAGGTTCAGTTCACC
The DNA here is from genome assembly GCF_001713435.1 of Blastomonas sp. RAC04. Classification (NCBI taxonomy): domain Bacteria; kingdom Pseudomonadati; phylum Pseudomonadota; class Alphaproteobacteria; order Sphingomonadales; family Blastomonadaceae; genus Blastomonas; species Blastomonas sp. RAC04. Next base: position 1,690,579 of record NZ_CP016460.1, on the reverse strand, counting down.
GTCGATACCGAATTGTCGCTCAAGCTCTTCCAGGAGGGCGCGAGCGCGCAGGACAATTTCGACAGCTCGATCGCCGGCAAGTGCCGCGATGGCGAATTCGGCATCTTCTACCAGATGGACCGGCTGGAGGCTGCAGGGCTGACCGGAGTGTTCTTCGTCGATCCGATGCCCGCATTGGTCTATGGCCCCGGGGTGATCGCGCGGATCGTCGAGCCGATCCTCAAGCGCGGGCACGAGGTGCAGTTGCACATCCACACCGAATGGCTGGAATTTGCCCGCGATCACGAACATGCGCATCTGCGCGGACGCAACATCGCCGATTTCCCGCTCGACGACCAGATCCGTTTGCTCGAACAGGCGCGCGCCTTACTGATCATGGCCGGAGCGCCAAAACCGACCGCGTTTCGCGCGGGCAATTTTGGCGCCAATGACGACACCCTGCGCGCGCTGAGCGCGATCGGGGTGCGCTACGACAGCAGCTTCAACCCCTCGTTCCTCTCGGGCGAATGCGATATCGACCTGCCACCGGCGACGCCGCCGTTCAGCGAGCATCTGGGGGTCGGCATCATCCCGGTGAGCGTCATCCAGGATCGCCCGGGCAGCATCCGCTCGGTGCAATTGTGCGCGCTCTCCGCCTGGGAAATGCGCGATGCGCTGACCCATGCTGCCGAAGACGGCTGGCCGTGCTTCACCATCGTCAGCCACAGCTTCGAACTGCTCAGCCGCGATCGCACCCGCGCCAATCCCATCGTCGTGCGGCGATTCGATGCGATGTGCCGCAACATCGCCGAGCACCAGCGGCTCGAGCCGATCGGCTTCGACGCGCTGGAGCCTCGCAGTCGCAAGTCGATCACCACCTTGCCCGCCAATCTGGTACGCACCGCGCTGCGCTATGGCGAGCAGGCGGTCAGCCGCATCCGCTATGAAGCGGGCATCCTGTCGACCTTCTTCCTCAACGAATTCGCGGTGTTCGAGTCACTCGCTGCCGTCTAGGCGAAGTTGCAGCGCCCCGGCTGTTCGTCAGCCGCGCAACAGCTTGCGGATCCTGGCCTTGGCGCCGATCCGGTCGAGCCACGCGCCGGTGCCCTCGACCGCGGCGTTGAAGCGCTGTTGTCCCGCGAGCAGGGCGCGGTTGGCGAGCGTGGACTTGAGCAGGAACAGCGTCGCGCACTGCACCTGATGGGTGCCGAACAGCGCCTTGTGCGCGCCATCGCCCTCGGTGAAATCGAAATAGCGAAAGCGCTGCTCGGCAAACAGTTGCTCGAGCGCGTGCATCTGCAGAACGGTGCCGGGAGAAAGCTGCGCGCACGCCTGATCATAGCCGAGATAGGCGTAGATCAGCACATCATCGGCGACCGGCAGATACAGATAGGCGGCAGCCCGGCCTTGCAGGAACAGCACATAGGCGCGCAGATTGTCCGCTCGCGCGAGCCTGTGTGCCTCGGCGCGGAAGCCATCGTCCCCTGGCAGTCCGGCATCGAGCAGCCGCGCCTGGTAGGTCTGCTGCGACAGCGGCAGCGCAGCGGCGAAAAAGGCATCGAGCTGATCGGATCGGTGATAGCTGCGGATATCCAGTTCGCCCCCGCCGGCATCGGCCAGCTTGCGCATCTTGCGCTTGAGCGTCGCGCGCGTCTTGGACGAGAACTGCGCCATATAGCCGTCATGGCCCGGCGCCATGTCGATATAATGCCGCGCGTAAAGCTGCGGCTGCGAGGCGACCAGCCCGGCAAAGTCGCGGTCCAGCTGCGCAATCCGCGCGACCGGGACCGATTGCAGCCGATAGCCATCGGCATCGGATGGCAACGGCGCTGCGGGCAGGGGCGCGTTTCGCAGGATGGCATCCAGCCCATAGCCAATCGGCACCAGCATTCGCCGCGCCGCAAGGATCGGGCGGTCGCCGAGCAGAAATCGGACCTGGGTGGCGACGGGTTGCATGCGAGCGATGGTTTCCGGGCAAGGGTGAAGCGATGCGCGCCGGTCTAGACAAGGACGGTTAAGATCGCTTGAACCCAATGGTGCGCGAAACAGGTTTACCCGTTGTTCACCGTCGCGCGATATCCCCTTGGGCGAGTTGCGACCTCGACATCGACACAAGCCGTCAAAAGGACCCTGACATGGCGCAGTCCTGGCCGCAGGCCGTATGCAATCATTGCGGATCGACCGGACCCCGCCTGCTCGCCAGCCTGGGGCGCTTTACCTTGGTCGAGTGTTCGAACTGCGGCCTGGCCTATATCGCCGACCCGCCCGAGCCTGCCGAGCTTTCCGCGATGTATCAAGGCGAAGCGGATTATCACACCGAACTGCACGATCCCCACAGCCCGGCCTTTGCGCGCATGGCGGGCGTGGCGGGCGAGCATCTGGCGTTCACCCGGCGCTGGGCCTCGGGCGGACGGCTGATCGATATCGGCTGTTCGACAGGGCTGTTTCTGGACAAGGCCAAGTCTGCGGGCTTCACGGCCGAAGGCGCGGAGTTTTCCGCTGCATCTGCCCAGTTCGCGCGCGACCATTTCGGCCTGCAGGTGACCGACGGGGATATCCATGCGGTCGATGCCGCGCCCGAAAGCTTCGATCTGCTGACGATGTTCGACGTGATCGAGCATGTCCGCGATCCGGCAGCTGATATCGCGGCGGCACACCGGCTGCTCAAGCCCGGCGGGTTGTTCATCCTCTCGACCCCGAACATCGACGGGCTGTTCCCCAGGGCCTCGCAACCGCTGGCGGGGGTGCTGGGCCACTGGCCGCATCCCGAGCCGCCCTGGCATCTCTACCAGTTCTCGGTGCGCACGCTGACAGTGATGCTCGAGCAGCGCGGATTTGCCTGTCTTGGGACGCAGCATACCTGCATCGACCTTGCCTATACCTTCGGCAGCATGAGCACGCTGAGGCGCAGCCCCAAACGGCTGGCCTATGCGCTGGCGTTCGCGCCGCTCGCGTGGGCGGGGCCGAAGCTGGGGATGGGCGACTGGTTCTACCTGGCCGCGCGAAAGCTTTAGCCGCTGATCTCGTAGGCGATCGGCTTGAACGAGCCGTTGTTCGATTGCAGCGCCGAACAGGCGGTGAGGCCGATGATCAGATCGCGGTGCGCGATGAAGGTCACGGTATCGCCCGCCTTGCTCAGCGGCGGATCGACCCGGAGCTCGCCGGTGGTGCCATCGACCGGCACGTTCATGAAGCAGTTGAATGCCACCGGGATCATGTCCTCGGTCACGCCATAAGGCTCCAGAGCAGCGGCGAGATTGCCGAAGCAGCCGCGGTGCGGATCGGTATCGCCATAGATGATCCGGAAGGTATCCTTCGAGCACGGAGTCAGCAGGAAGTCGTGACGGCCGACATCATCGGCGACGATCTCCAGCATCACGTTGCTGCGGTTGGAATAGAGCAGATCGCCGGTGGTGAGGTAAATTCGGCTGGCGTAATCCAGCGTGCGGCCCGAGGAGATGACCTCGTGAATGTCCTCGCGGTCGAACGCCAGCAGATCAGCCACCTGCTCGCCGCGCACATCGATGACGGTCAGTGTCTGGCCCTTGCGCAGCTCGAACGCGGTTCCCGAGCGCGGCGGGATTTCGCTGCGGGGATCAGAGGGCATGATCGGCAACCTTGCGCTGGCTCATCGGGCATTTCCAACTCTGGTCGACCTGGCGGCCGCTATATTGCCGGGCTTCGGAGACCGTTCCATGCACCGCCAGCATCGGGTTGGCATCGCCCGCAAGCGCGATGTCGCGCGCGATGATCGTGCCGCGCATTTTGTCGTAAAGCCCATTGGCGCGCAATTGCTCGAACTGGTCGTGCAGGTTGAAGATCAGCGCCGGACGCTCGAAGCGCCGTGCGGGGCGGCTGGCATGCGGGTGCAGCCCGACGACGAAAAACGCCTCACCGCCAAAGCTGAGCGAGAAATGCGGATCATCGGGGTCCGAGCTCACGCGCGGATCGGCCTCCTGTCCGAGCCATGCGTCCTTGTCGGTCAGCGATTGCACCCGCTGCCACAGATGCTGTTCGAACTGCTCTTCGTTCAGACCTGCGTCCTCCTCGAACAGCACCGCCAGCGACTGGAACGGCACGGGGTCGCGCGCATAATCCTGCGCAATGGCCATCAGCGAGGGCAGGATGCGCAGATCGTCCCAGCCGGAACGCAGATCGCGCCCGACGATGATCCGCATCTGCCCCTTGCCCAGAGCCGACTTGGCGCCGACACAGGGGAATTCGGGTTGCTTGATAAAGGCGCGAAACCGTTGCGCCAGCGGATGATCGGTATTGCTGCAAGGAATAAGCATTCCACCCCTACGCGGCGATCCCGATCAGGTTGCATCCAGTGCAAGCTGCCGCGCGGCTGCCAGATCGGCGATGAAAGCGGCGCGTTCGGCCGCGGCGCGCTGGCGGTCGGGCAGGCGCAGCAGAAAGGAGGGATGCACCGTCGCCACCAGCCTTTCGCCACCTTCCAGGGTCATCGGCTTGCCGCGCACCGAGGCGATGCTGGCGCTCTTGCCGGTGAGCCCGCGCAGCGCGCTGCCACCCAGCGAGACGATGATGTCGGGCCTGACCAGCCCGCGCTCCTGATCCAGCCACCAGCGGCAGATGTCGATCTCGCCGGTGGAAGGGTTCTGGTGCAACCGGCGCTTGCCGCGCGGCTCAAACTTGAAGTGCTTGACCGCGTTGGTGATGTAGAGCTGCGCGCGGTCCAGCCCCGCTTCCGCCAGCGCCTCGTCGAGCAGCTGGCCTGCCGGGCCGACGAAAGGGCGGCCTTCCAGATCCTCGCGGTCGCCCGGCTGTTCGCCCACCAGCATGATGCGCGAGCCTGCCTTGCCTTCGCCCGGGACCGCCTGGGTCGCATTGCAGTGGATCGGGCAGCGGGTGCATGTCTGCAGGCTGCGCGCCAGCTCCTCGAGGGTCGCTGTTTCGCCCGCTATCGGAGCCTCCATCTCCCCGCGCACGCGCCATTTGTCGCTGCGCGGATTGGCGAGCTGGACCGCGGTCTCGCGCATCCGCTCGACCCGCGCCCCCGCGCCCGCCAGCAGCGGGCCGATATCCTGCGCCTCGGGAAGGTTGTGCCAGTATTTCTTGGGCATCTCGGCGCGCATCGCGGCGATCTTGACCCGCGCGGGGTTGAAGATCGAACCGTAATACATCCGCCACTGCTCCTCCACCACGTCGGAATCGGGCACCTCGTCGCGGGTGCCGCCGGGGCCGAAAGTCAGCGTCTCGTCCTGCCAGATCGCGCGCGCGTCGGGCGTCAGGATCGCCCAGTCCATGCCGTAGAAGCGCTTGCGGAAGAAAGGTGCCGCCAGCCGCACGATCCGGTGTTCGGGCTCGAACCAGGCGACGAAGGATTCGCGTTCGGCATCCTCGCCGCCCAGCCTGCGGAAGCGGACGAACGCGTGCATCTTGTGCAGGTCGCGGCGGATCGCCTTGTCGGACTTGGCCAGCCAGTCGACGTCGTTGTCGGTGCGCCGTTCGAGCAGCCGCCGGTCGCCCAAGGCGCGCCAGACGATGGTGTAGAGCCGCGTCGGCACGTTCGCGTCGCGATGGCAGATCACGCGGTCGAGCGTGGTCACCAGCGCGCGGGGCAGGGCAACCGTGCGCCGGGGCACCAGCGGTGCGTCGTCGGAAAACAGCGAGGCGCTCTCGCCCGCCTGCCGCCAGACGACTTGCTCGGGCGGTACCTCGGCGGCGAGCAGCGCGCGCGCGGCATCGCGCCATTCGGCAAAGTCGCCGGGGGTGTTGAGGATGATCTCGCGCATGTATCTTGGCTTCAGAGCGCGAGGCTCATCTGCTCGGGCGGCGGGGCGAAGCGTGCGCGCAAGTTTTCGCTGTCGGTCAACCCGCCGGGGCGCCAGTCGGGGGTGGTGATGAACGGCAGCACCTTCTTCACCGAGGCGGTGAGCTTGGCCAGATCGCCGATCCGCACCGCGCCCAGCCGCCGCGCGGCGATGATCCGCTCGACCGCCTTGGTGCCGAGGCCCGGCACGCGCAGCAGCATCTCGCGCGGCGCGCGGTTGATGTCGACCGGAAACGCCTCGCGCCGCTGCAGCGCCCAGGCGAGCTTGGGGTCGATCGTCAGGTCGAGCATGCCGCCGTCTGCGCCTTCCATGATCTCGCCGCGAGAAAAGCCGTAGAAGCGCAGCAGCCAGTCGGCCTGGTACAATCGGTGCTCGCGGATCAGCGGCGGACGCACGGGGGGCAGGTCGCTGCTCGCATCGGGGATCGGGCTGTAGGCGGAGTAATAGACGCGGCGCAGTTTGTACCCCGAATACAGGCTGGTTGCCGATTGCAGTATGTCGTCATCCTTGGCCCCATCAGCGCCGACGATCATCTGGGTCGATTGGCCCGCCGGGGCAAAGCGCGGTGGCTTGGCTTTCTTGAGCAGCCGCCCGCGCGCAGCTTCTGCCGCATCGTCTAGCCCGACGCGCACGCCTGCCATCGTCTTGCGGATCGTCGCCGAGGTTTTTTCTGGCGCGAAGCTCTTGAGCCCTGCTTCGGTGGGCAGTTCGACATTGGTCGAGAGGCGGTCGGCATAGAGGCCTGCACGCGCGATCAGTTCGGGCGAGGCGCCGGCGATGGTCTTCAGGTGAATATAACCCCCGAAACGGTGCTCCTCGCGCAGCAGCCGCGCGACCTCGACCAATTGCTCCATCGTGTAATCTTCCGACCGGATGATACCGGAAGAGAGGAACAGCCCCTCGATATAGTTGCGCTTGTAGAAATCGAGCGTCAGCCGCACGACCTCTTCCGGATTGAACCTCGCGCGCGGCACGTTGCTCGACGCGCGGTTGATGCAGAAGCGGCAGTCATAAATGCAGAAATTGGTGAGCAGGATCTTGAGCAGCGAGATGCAGCGGCCGTCGGGTGCATAGCTGTGGCAGATCCCCATCCCGCCGGTCGATCCGATCCCCTTGGTACCGGTTGAGTCGCGCTTGATCGTTCCCGACGAGGCGCAGGAAGCGTCGTATTTGGCGGCGTCGGCCAGCACGCCCAATTTTTGCAGAATCGGTTTTTCGCTCATGCCACCGATATAGAGTCAAGAACAAAGAAAGAACAGGGGCTTGGCGGTGCTCCGCGCCCGGTCCGTCGCGTTTTCTGCGTACCGGGCGCGTGACCTTTGGGATCAGGATCGGATGAAGGCGAGAATATCGGCGTTGAGCGTGTCGGCGTTGACCGTCAGCATCCCGTGGGAAAGGCCTTCATAGATTTTCAGCGTGGCATCGGGGAGCAGATCGGCCTGCAGCAGCGCGGCGTTCTTGTAAGGCACCACCTGATCGTCATCGCCGTGCAGCACCAGGGTAGGGACGGTCATCGCCTTCAGGTCGTCGGTCTGGTCGGTTTCGGAAAAGGCCTTGATGCCATCGTAATGCGCCTTGGCGCTTCCCATCATGCCCTGCCGCCACCAGTTTTCGACCACCGCCTCATCGGGCTGAGAATCCTCGCGGTTGAAGCCATAGAACGGTCCGGAGGCGACATCGCGGAAGAAGGCGGCGCGGTTGGCGGCGAGGCCGCTGCGAAAGCCGTCGAACACCTCCATGTCGAGTCCGCCGGGGTAGCGCTCGGTCTTGATCATGATCGGCGGCACCGCCGCGACCAGCACGGCCTTGGCGACGCGGCTCTGCGGAATGCCGTGCTGAGCGACATAACGCGCAGCTTCGCCGCCGCCGGTCGAGTGGCCGATGTGCACCGCATTCTTCAGGTCGAGATGCGCGGTGACGGCTGCGGCATCACTGGCATAATGGTCCATGTCATGTCCCTCGCTCACCTGCTGTGACCGGCCATGGCCGCGCCGGTCGTGCGCGACGACGCGGAAGCCCTGATCGAGGAAGAACAACATCTGCGTGTCCCAGTCGTCGGACGACAGCGGCCAGCCATGGTGGAACACGATCGGCTGGGCATCCTTCGGACCCCAGTCCTTGTAGAAAATCTGCGTACCATCGGCTGCGGAAACATAGGCCATCATCGTTCTCCCTTGCTGATCGCGGTGATAGCCCGCGAAAAGGACTCGTCGATGACGCCAGCCTGGCGTCATCATCGCTCCGTACGCACTCGCCTTGTGTCCGGTTGCCGCAAGGGTCAGCCGGGCTTGGGCATCGTCCCTGGACGCAGGAAGGGGAACATGTGCGCGACGAAATCCGCCTTTCCGATGCCCACGCCCTCGGCCCGCAGGATGGCATAGGCGGCCATCACATGGAAATAGAGCTGCGGCAGCGCCCAGTCGCGGACGTATTGCGCGGCGGTGAGATCGAACACCATGCCGTTGGGCAAGGTGTGCGCCAGCGGCGCATCGGGCGACAGATCGGGCGCGTCCGCAGCGGCTGCCTCGACGATCCGCAGCGTCTCGGCGATTCGGGCCCGGGCATCGGCGATCGTCGGCGTGGTCGTGTCGGCGTTGCGCCCGTCCGCCAGCAGCGCGCCGACCGAGGCAGGCATTTCCTCCTGCCGCAGGCGGAAGATGCCCTCCTGCGCCTGGACGCACGAAAAGCAGATCTGGGTGAACAGCGGGAACATGTCCGGCGCGAGCCGCGCGCGCATCATCGCTGCGGCCCTGTCGGCGGGCAGCTGATCCGATGCCTTGTCCAGCCACGCGGAGAGCGCCCCGAGCATCTGGATGTAGGTGGGAACCAGCGTGTCTTTCAGCGTCATGTTCGTCTCCGTGCCTGATGCGCGATCATAGGCCGGGACCCCGTCAGGACAAGGCCTGTCCGCCAGACCGACGCGATACCGCGATCGCTGCGGCATGGCCCGCCGCCAGCGTCACCGCAGCGACCGGCACGAACCACATCGGGTGCGGCAGCGCGAACAGGTTGCCGATGGCGAGCAGCGCGAGGATCCCCGTCACTGCGACCGCGGTCCAGCGCGCCCCTGAGAGCCGGAATGCCAACAGGCTGCCGCCGAAAGCACCCAGCCCGTAACCCGCCGCCACTGCAGCGAACAATGCGTCGCCGGTGATGCGGCCATGCGCGAGCATCTCCACCCCCGCAATCGCGAGCCCTGCAGTGACCGTCCCCAGCACCACCGCCAAAATTTTCCGTCCCATGCTCATGCCAAGCTCCTTTCGATGCCTCGATTAGCAGCGGGCGCAAGCGCAGGATTGAACAAAGGGGTCATCGCGGCATCAGCATGTGCGGGGGATAATGCGCGGCGCGGTGCCGCAACTGGCCGGGGGTGGCGCCGGTGAACCGCTTCATTTCTCGCGTGAGATGCGCCTGATCGGCAAAGCCATGCTCGCACGCCAGCACCGCGAGCGAGAATTGCGGGTCGGCGAGCCTGGGATCGCGCAGCACCGCGTCGATCCGGTGGAGCAGCAGCCAGCGCTTGGGCGCCAGATCGGTACGGCCCGAAAACAGCCTGCGATAGTGCCGCGGGGTCGCCTCGACCGCCCTGGCGAGATCCATCGCGCGGTCGGTGTCGCGACAAGGGGCGGGCAGGGTGATCGCATCGCGGTCGGGCAGCCGTACCTCGAGCCACGCAGCAAAGCGTTCGAACAGCGAGTCCAGGCTGTCCGCAGCCTTGAGCGAATCGCGCAACAGACCTGCCTCGCGGCCGAGCAGCGCCGATAGCCTGGGGGGCGGGGTGCCATTGCCGGGGGGCAGCGTGCCAAGCCAGGCCTTGGCCGCCCAGGGCTGCAGCCGTGCGCCCACCAGCTCGCGCCGACTTTCGGCGCGGGCATATCGCGGGCCGTCCTGCACCGGGGTCACCCAGGCGGTGGCATAGCGATGCTCGGGCATGCCCGGTGCCGCGCGCCACCAGTGGATCCCGCGCAGGCTGACCACGATCTCGACATACGGCTTGGGCAAACCGCAATGCGGTGCCCCCGGATCGTCGAGATGCCACAGCTCGAGCACCGCATGATCGAGTGAAGGCGGCGCGGCGCGGGTGGTGAACCTGACATCGCCCGGCATCGGGTGCGCGACCGGCCCGGCCATGGCGTCAGGGCGCATTTCTTTGCGATGGATCGACCATGAACGCGCCGGGCCGCTTGCCGCCATCGCCGCGCTGCCGCGCAGCCGCTGCCGCCCACCAGCCCAGCTGGTCGAGCGTCCGGTCCAGATAGCCGTCCCAGCGCGCGGCATCGACGCCGGCAAGGTAGGTGCCATCCGCACCGAACACTTCGTGCGCGCGCGGCACATGGATCATCGCCGAGACCGGCAGGCAGCCCAGCTCGGACAGGAAGGTGCGCATGCTGACCGCAGCGCGCGTCCCGCCCCACTGGCCTGCCGAATAGGTGACGATGGCGCTGGGCTTGTACGAGAACAGCGAGCTGCCGAAATGGTTGAGCAGGTCGGCAAGCACCGGGCTCATCATGTGGTTGTATTCGGGGCTGACCATCACATAGCCATCAGCCGCGGCGATCTGCTCGGCAAGCCGGTCGAGCACTTCAGGCGCCGATCCGCGGCGATAAGCGAAATGCGGCTTGAAGGGGTGCGGCAGCTCGATCTCGACCGGATCGACCAGCGTGGCAGGCACCGCCTTTGCCTCCAGCCTGTGCATGCATGCGGCTGCCACCCGTTCGCCAAGCCGCGGCGGTTCGGGCGGGCCGGATATGCGCTCCGATCCCAGTATCACGAGAATGCTGCCGGTCATCTGGCTTTCCTTGCTGAAAAACGGACGCACGCCGATCATGGGCCGCCGGCGCGCGCCAAGCCAGACGTTTTTGCAGTGGGCTCAAGGCGGCGGGACGCCGGGGACCTGCTCGTGAAAGGAAGGAAGTGGTGCCCGGGGACGGGGTCGAACCGCCGACACTGCGATTTTCAATCGCATGCTCTACCAACTGAGCTACCCGGGCATCTGGTGGCACCGACGTGCCGCCTGCATCGCCTCACCGGCGATTTGGAGCGCCGCCTATAGGCAGGGCAGGCGGGGCTTGTCCATAGCAAAATCGCGCGACCGTTCTCCCTTTTCGGATTCGGCCTCAATCATAATCCGCATCGGGCTGGTCGGCGGGCGGGCCGGGGACGCTATAGCCTTCGCCCAGCCATTGCAGCAGGTCGCGGTCCTTGCAGGCCTTGCTGCAAAAGGGTGTGAATTCGGCGCGAGCGGGCTTGCGGCACATCGGGCAGGCGCGCGGATTGGGGCGGGGATCGGTCATGACGTGGTATCTAGGCGGTGCGTTCGGCGAGGACAACCGGGCGCCCGCTGCGGCGCTGCAGTGCTTCGAGCAGCGCCGGTTCGCGTTGCAGCAGCCGCGATTCGTCCGACGCCAGATCGAGCGTGATCGGGCCGGTGCCGCGATCGCGCTCGGCGCTGCGCAGCGCGGCGAGCAGCCGCCAGCGCACCGGGTCTGCAGCATGCAGTTCGATCAGCGAGGCGCGGGTGCGTTTGAGCACGATCTGCATCAGCCCGTAGCCGTTGATCGCGGTGCGCTCGCACGGGATGGTCATTGCGGCGTCGAAATAGTTGGCCACGGCATTGCGATCGGCCTTGTCGGCGAGCGTCGGGAAATCGACGACCACGCCGCCGCCGATGCCGTGGCGGCGGATCGCGAGCGCGCTCTGCGTTGCTGCTGCCAGCCCCAGCGCCCGCGGCGCGATGTCGCCATCGACATCGATCACCATCATCGCAGGGGTGGGCGACAGCGTCAGCGATCCGCCGGTAAAGGCGACCTCGCCGGTTTCAGCCTCGGCCAGCAGATCGTGCCAGCCCGAATCGGCGAGCAGATCGGCTCCGTGCGGTGTGGCGCGGACGATCTCGTGCCCATCGGCGGTGATCCGATCGAGCAGGCTCGGGGTCGCGCGCAACGGCGTATCGGCGGAGACCGCGCGCAGCCTGGCGGGCTTGTGGCGCGCGGTTCCGGCCTCGAACAGGCTTTCGCGCAGCACCTCGGCGCGCAGCATCTTGCCTTCGCTCAGCTCCTTGGGGACCGGCTGCAGCATCGCTTCGCTGCCATCGGCCAGCGCGACGCGCGCGCGGTGGCCGCCTGCGCTTTTCGCCAGCAGCCGCGCCTCGACCACCGCGCCGCAGCCCAGCGCAAGATCGCTGCGCTGGATGCGCGCTTCGATGATGCGGCCATGCTCGATCAGCGCGGCGCGCTCCTCGCCGATGCCGTCTTCGTGGATCCAGTGGGTCATGCGGCGGGGCTCAGCAGACCGGCGGTAACCAGCATGCTGCGCGTTTCGTACAAGGGCAGGCCCATGATGCCGCTATAGCTCCCCGCCATCGAGCGGATCAGTGCCTCGGCGCTGCCCTGGATGGCATAGCCACCCGCCTTGCCCTGCCATTCGCCGCTGGCGATATAGGCGTCGACCTCATCGGCGTGGAGCCGCTTGAAGATGACCGCGCTTTCGGACAGCCGGTGCAGGCTGCGGCCATCGGGCAGCATCAGGGTGACGGCGCTCAGCACCATATGGCGGCGGCCCGAAACCAGCTCGAGGCACATCCGCGCTTCGGCTTCGCTTTCGGCCTTGGGCAGGATGCGGCGGCCGACCGCCACCACGGTATCGCCCGAAAGCACCGCGCTGTCGGGGTGCTGGCTGGCGACGACCTGTGCCTTCTGCGCCGCCATCCGCCGCGCATAGACGCGCGGCAGTTCGGCCTTGATCGGGGTCTCGTCGATATCGGCAGGGACAATGGCATCGGCGGTCACGCCGATCCGCGCCAGCAGCTGCTGGCGTCGCGGACTGGCCGATGCAAGGATGAGCGGGGGCATCGCCGCCATGCTCATTTGAAGCGGTATGTAATCCGGCCCTTGGTCAGATCATAAGGCGTCAGCTCGACCAGAACTTCATCGCCCACCAGCACGCGGATGCGGTTCTTGCGCATCTTGCCGGCGGTGTGGCCCAGGATTTCGTGATCGTTTTCCAGCTTCACGCGGAACATGGCGTTGGGAAGCAGTTCGACCACCTGGCCGCGCATTTCGAGAAGTTCTTCTTTTGCCATTCGGCCCCTGCAATGTGGTTCTGGTTATGACGGCACAAACGGTGTGTCATCGAAATGCGCCGCTGTTCCGGGGAACCGCCTGCGCAAAGGTGAGCGCGCCTTACAGACAAAGCGTGCAAAAGAAAAGACGGGAGTTGATGTCGTCTGTCGCAGCGCTTCGCCGCTTGCGCGAAAATTTGTTACAATTCAGCACTGGCTAAGGCTCGGCCCCGCATCATATTGCACTGCAACAGATAAATTCCCCCTCGCGCCTCTCCCCCGGCGTCCGAACCATAAAAAGAGCCGTACCTAGCCATGATGTTTACGCTGCGCCCCCTTGCCGCCCCGATGCCCCATGCCCGTCCGGCGCTTGGGGTGACGCTTGCCACCGCACTGCTGCTGGCGGGGAGCCCTGCGGCCCTGGCGGCATCGCTTGCCGATACCGAGGCGAATGCCGAGGCAGCCAATGTGGCGATCACGGGGGCGGAAACGGGAGCGGCGATAACGGCCGAAGCCGATCAGGCGCAGACCGCGGCAACCCAGCCCGCCGATACCGAGCCCGACAACGATGGCGATACCATCGTCGTGCGCGCAGAGCGGTTGCGCGGATCGATCCAGACCGATGTGCCTCCGGTGACCGAGCTCAACACCACCGACATCGCAAGCTATGGCGCCTCCTCGCTTGCCGAATTGCTCGCGCAGATCGCGCCGCAGACCGGCAGCGCGCGTGGACGCGGCGGCGATGGCCCGGTGGTGCTGCTCAACGGCCAGCGCGTCTCGGGCTTCCGCGCGATCCGCGATATCCCGCCCGAAGCGATCCAGAAGGTCGAGGTGTTCCCCGAGGAGCTCGCGCTCAAATACGGCTTCCGCCCCGACCAGCGCGTGATCAACTTCATCCTGGTCGACAATTACCAGAGCATTGCCGCCGAGATCGACAACGGCCTGTCCACCCAGGGCGGCTATGGCACCACCGAGTTCGAGGGCACCTTCACCAAGCTGGGCAAGAACACCCGGCTGATCGTCGATGTCGAATACGAGATGGCAACCGCGCTGCGCGAAAGCGAGCGCGGCATCGTCCAGCCCGATAGCAGCGCACCGTTCGCGCTGGGCGGCAATATCGGTGCATCGCCCTTTGGCACGGGCGCCGAGATTTCGCCTGCGCTGAGCGCGCTGGCCGGACGGCCGGTGTCGCTGGCAGGGGTGCCGCAGGGGATCACCGGAGCGCCAGCACTCTCGGCCTTCAATGGTGCCGCGAACACCACCGATCTCGGTGAATTCCGCACGCTGATCCCCAATTCGGACCGCATCCAGGCGAACGCGACCTATATCCGCAATCTGGGGCCGGACACCAATGTCCAGGTCAACGCGACCTACACCAACAATTTCGCGACCTCGCTGCTCGGACTCAACACCGCGACGCTGACCATTCCCGCGACCAATCCGTTTTCGCCCTTTGGTCGCGATGTCACGCTGCTCACCGCGTTCGGTGATCCGCGCAGCATCACCCGCACCATCGACAGCGACACCTATTCACTGGGCTTCAACGCCAACGGCGTGCTGCCCGCCAACTGGAAATGGGCGCTGACCGGGGATTACACCCGGGTCGATACGCTGACGATCATCGACCGCGGCGCGGATGTCTCGGGGCTGCAGGCGGCGATCTCTGCGCCCACCGGCGCGATCAATCCGTTCACTGGCACGCTCGGCACGCTGCTGCCCGCGCTGATCAGCGATTCGGCGCAGAGCCGCAACCAGCTGTTCAATTCGCAGCTGACGGTCAACGGCACCGTGGCCGATCTGCCCGCCGGGCCGATCGCGATGACCCTGGTCGGCGGCTTTGCCCGGCGACTGCAGGATTCGACAGACAGCCGGCTGGCCGGGCAGGGCAACACTTCGCTCACCCGCAGCGAGGCGAACGTCTCGGCCAACATCGATGTGCCGCTGGTCGATCAGTACATGAGCGAATGGTTCGGCAAGCTCTCGATCAACGGCAACCTTGGCTATCGCGAGCTGAGCGATGTCGGCGGGCTGCTGAGCTTCGGCTACGGCCTCAACTGGGCGCCGACCGACACGCTGACGATCCAGGCTTCGCTGATCGCCGAAGAGGCCGCGCCCGGAATCAGCCAGCTGGGCGATCCGCGCATCGTCACCCCCAATATCAGCACCTTCGATCTGGCGCGCAACGAGACCGTGCTCGCGACGATCATCACCGGCGGCAACCCGCTGCTGACCCCCGAGGAACGGCGCGACGTCAAGATTTCGCTCAATTATCGCCCGCCTTTCCTCGAAGGACTGGATTTCCTCGCCGAGTTCATCCGCAACCGCAGCTATGGCACCACCTCGTCCTTCCCGGTGCTGACCCCCGAGATCGAGGCGGCGTTCCCCGACCGCATCATCCGCGACACCGATGGCACGCTGCTGGCGATCGACCAGCGCGCGATCAACTATGACCGGGTGACCAGCGACCGGGTGCGCTACGGCATCAACTTCTCCAAGCGGATCGGCAGCAACGACCAGCGCGGCGGTGGCTTTGGCGGCCCTGGCGCCGGTGGTGGACGCGGTGGCCCGCCGGGCGCTGCCCCGGCTGGCGCGGGCGGCCCTGCGCGCGGCGAAGGCCAGGCGGGCGCTCCTCCCGCAGGCGCCACCCGCGGCGATGCCGCTCCGCGCGGCCCCGGCGCCGGAGCTGGCGCAGCTGCCGGAGGCCCTCCGCGCGGCGGGCCTCCGGGCGGCTTTGGCCCGGGCGGACGCGGTGGTCGCTGGAACGTCTCGATCTATCACACCGTCCGCTTTGCCGAGACGATCCGCATCCGTCCGGGTCTGGCCGACCTCGACCTGCTCGGTGGTTCGGCGACTGGCTCCAGCGGCGGCGTGCCGCGCCATGGCGTTGAGATGGAAGGCGGGCTGTTCCTCAACGGCATCGGCTTGCGCTTCACCGGCAATTACCAGAGCGGATCGCGAGTCGATGGCGGCGGGCTGGTCGGCTCGACCGATCTGCGCTTCAACGACATCGCGACCTTCGGCCTGCGCGCTTTCGTCAACTTCGACAACAAGCCCAAGCTCACCGAAGCGGTGTCGTTCCTCAAGGGAAGCCGGCTGCGGCTGTCGGTCGACAACATCTTCAACGCACAGCAGCGCGTGACCACACAGGATGGCACCGTGCCGCTGCGCTACCAGCCCGGCTTCATCGACCCGCAGGGCCGCGTGATCTCGCTGAGCTTCCGAAAGCGCTTCTGAAACAGCGCCAACCAGCGCCAAATTTGCCATGGCTTTTGCAAGTTCCGGCAGGTAAAGACGCCAGCTTGAGCCGGGGCGGACGCCTTTCGGCAAGGGTTTTGATTCAGGGAGTCCCAATTGGCGCTGACACCTAACAAGGACGCAGATGCCGCGCGCGACAACATGTTCATGCGTGAGGTCGATGATGCCCTGCGGCAGGACCAGATGGCTGGAATCGTCCAGAATTACGGCAAGATCATCCTGATCGGCATCGTCGTTGTGCTGCTCGCTCTGGGCGGCTGGTTCTATTACCGCCATGCCACCGCAGAAGCGGCCGGCGAGCGCGGCGAAGAGCTGACCAACGCGCTGGATGCGGTGCGCAACAACAACCTCAGCGGCGCGGCCAATGCGCTCAAGCCGCTCGAAACCGCCGATCAGCCGGGCTATCGCGCAGTTTCGCAGCTGCTGGCCGCAGGCATCGCGCAGGAACAGGACAACCCCAAGGCGGCTGCCGCAACCTTCGCCAAGGTCGCGGTGGACGAAAGCCTGCCGCAGCCGCTGCGCGATCTGGCGCTGATCCGCCAGACCGCTGCGGAATATGACAGCCTCAAGCCCGCCGATGTCATCGCGCGGCTCAAGCCGCTGGCCGTGCCGGGCAATCCCTGGTTCGGCAGCGCAGGCGAGATGGTCGCCATCGCGCACATGCGCATGAACAAGCCCGATCTTGCAGGACCATTGTTTCTGCAACTGTCGGAAGATAAGCAGGTGCCTGAAACCATTCGTTCACGTAGCCGTCAGTTGGCTGGTGTCATGGGCGTCGATGCGGTGAGTGATCCCAGCAAGGCCCAGGGCGTTGCAGAACCTGTCACGGCGGCACTTTCCGCGCCGGCCGCGGGACAGTAATATCAAGTTTGCGGGTCGCTACCGTTGATGATGCACTATTGAAGATTCGGGAGCTGGACTGGCAATGCAAAAAGCGAAATGGGCAATGATTCTCGCGCTGTCGGCTACTGTCGCCGGGTGCGGTGTGCTGGGCGGCAAGGACAAGCCCAAGATCACGCCGACCGTGGGCAACCGCACCGCGATCCTCACCCGCGCGGAAAGCGGCGCGGAAGTCGACAAGGACCTCGCAGGCGTTTCGGTGATCCTGCCTGCGCCCGTCACCAACGCCAACTGGAACCAGCCCGGCGGCAGCGCGACCAAGGCGATCGGCCATCTGTCGATCGGCGAGACGATCACGCGCGCCTGGTCGGCCAAGATCGCAGGCTCCAGCCTGCGCGTCCGGCTGGCGGCGGCTCCCGTGGTCTATGGCGGACGGCTGTATGCGGTCGATACCGATGGCATGGTCCACGCCTTCGATACCGCCACCGGTGCCAAGGTGTGGCAGGTTGCACTCGAAGCGCGTGATGACGGTTCGGCCTCGGTGTTCGGCGGCGGCGTCAGCGCCGATGCGACCCGTGTCTATGCCACAAACGGCGTGGGAGAGGTCGCTGCGCTCAATTCCGCCGATGGCTCGCAGATCTGGCGGGTGAAGCCTGCTGGACCCTTGCGCGGCGCGCCGACGCTGGCGTTCGGTTCGGTCTATGTGATGACCCAGGACAACCAGCTTGTCTCGCTCAACCAGGCAGATGGCTCCATTGCCTGGCAGCAGGGCGGATCGCTGGGCCAGGCCGGCGTGTTCGGCGTTGCCGCTCCCGCGGCAGGCCAAGGCACCGTGGTCGCGGGCTTCTCGAGCGGCGAGCTCATCGCCTATCGCTATGAAAACGGCCGCAACCTGTGGTCCGATGCGCTTGCGCGCACCAGCATCTCGACCTCGGTGTCGTCGCTGACCGATATCGATGCCGACCCGATCATCGATCGCGGCCGCGTCTATGCGGTGGGAGAGGGCGGCCGCATGGCGGCGTACGAACTCGTTACCGGACAGCGCATCTGGGAACTCAACATCGCAGGCATTTCGACCCCGGTGATCGCGGGCGAATGGCTGTTCGTGCTGACCGACGATGCGCGCATCCTGTGCATCGCGCGTGCCACCGGCAAGGTGCGCTGGTCGACCCAACTGCAGCAGTATCGCAAGGAAAAGAAGAAGGAAGGCCAGGTCCACTGGAACGGCCCCGTGCTGGCCGGCGGACGCCTGTTCACCGTCGATACGCTGGGCGAGATCGGTGTGGTCAATCCTTCTGACGGCAGCTTCAGCGTATTGTTCGACGTGAAGGAAAAGGTCTCGCTGCCTCCGATCGTCGCGGACAACACGCTGTACGTCCTGGACGATGGCGGAACGATCACCGCGTTCCGCTGACACCGGCTAAAGCGACGCACCTGATCGCGGGGGGAGACAAAACCGCTTTCCCGCGATACAGGCGTGCGCATGTTACCTGAAATCGTCATCATCGGCCGACCCAATGTCGGCAAATCCACTTTGTTCAACCGTCTGGTGGGCAAGAAGCTGGCGCTGGTCGATGACCAGCCCGGTGTTACGCGCGACCGGCGTCTGGGCAAGGCGGAGCTGCTCGGCCTGCACTTCCAGATCGTCGATACCGCAGGCTATGAGGACGAGGACCCCGAAACGCTCCCCGGTCGCATGCGCCGCCAGACCGAGCAGGCGGTCGCGACCGCCCGCGCGGCGCTGTTCGTGTTCGATGCCCGCGCCGGAATCACCCCGCTGGACGAGGAAATCGCGCGCTGGCTGCGCACCACTAAGACCCCGATCATCCTGATGGGCAACAAGGCCGAGGGCCGCGCTGCCGATGGCGGGCTGATGGAATCCTATTCGCTGGGCCTGGGCGAGCCGATCGCGTTCAGCGCCGAGCACGGCGTGGGGCTTGCCGAGCTTTTCGACGCGCTGCGCCCGCTGATCGAGGACTGGGACGAGGGCGGCGATGACGACACGCAGCTGCCCGCGGTCAACATCGATGCCGAATCGGTGGACGAGAACGCGCTGGAGGCTGCACCGCTGCAGCTCGCCATCGTCGGTCGCCCCAATGCAGGCAAATCCACGCTGATCAACACCATCCTGGGCGAGGACCGGCTGATCACCGGGCCCGAGGCCGGGATCACCCGCGATTCGATCGCGATAGACTGGACCTGGAACCCCGCCGACGGCGCGCCCTCGCGCCCCGTGCGGCTGATCGATACCGCCGGCATGCGCAAGAAGGCCAAGGTGGTCGACAAGCTCGAAAAGCTCTCGGTCGCCGATGCGCGCCGTGCGATCGATTATGCCGAGGTGGTGGTGCTGCTGCTCGATGCGACCCGCGGGCTGGAACTGCAGGAGCTCAAGATCGCCGACAACGTGATCAAGGAAGGCCGCGCGCTGATCATCGCGATCAACAAATGGGATGTGGCGCAGGACGCCTCGAGCCTGTTCAACGGCATCAAGGCCGCGCTCGACGAAGGTCTGGCGCAGCTCAAGGGCGTGCCCGTGCTCACCATATCGGGCATCACCGGCAAGGGCATCGACACGCTGATCAAGGTCGCGTTCGAAACGCGCACCGCGTGGTCGCGGCGCGTCTCCACCGGCAAGCTCAACCGCTGGTTCGAAATGGCGATCGAAACCAACCCGCCTCCTGCGCCCGGCGGCAAGCGGATCAAGCTGCGCTACATGACGCAGGCCAAGGTCCGCCCGCCCGGTTTCATCATCTTTGGCACCCGGGTGGAGGAGCTGCCCGAGAGCTATTCGCGCTATCTGATCAACAGCCTGCGGCGTGACCTGGACTTTGGCGCGGTTCCGGTGCGGCTGACCTATCGCGCGCCCAAGAACCCGTTCGCCAAGGACTGACTGCGGGCAAGCGGCCTATTGTGCGAAAATTGCGGGCATCCGCGCGCGGTTATTGGGACGTTGCAAGACTTCGTTTACCATTGTCGGGGTAATTTACTCTCGGAGTGCTTTGGGGCACGACGGGAGATTGCATCATGTCCTATCTAGAGGCGCCGTTGATCAGCTGGTCGACCTTTGCAGAGGCGCGTGCCACGTTGGGGACCGATTTCGTGCGCATTCTGGGCTATTTCCGCGAAGACGGCACAAAGTCCGTCGACGCGATCGAGGCCGCGATGCGCGACAAGAGCGCTGCCAGGCTGGTGCTGCCTGCGCACACGCTCAAGGGCGAATCATGGCAGTTCGGCGCCGAGCAGCTGGCGATGCTGGCCGAGAAGATCGAGATGACCGCGCGCCATTGTGTCGAAACCCAGCAGGAACCCGACGAGCTGCTCGAGGATATCGTAGGGCTGCGCGATGTGTTCCGCCTGTCGCTGGCGTCGCTTGAAAAGGAGGCCAACCCGCTGGTCGAACGCCGCAGCTTCGGCCGCCGCACGCCGGTCGCGGGCGCCGCAATGGGCGCGCAGCGCAGCTTCGGGCGCGGCTGACCGCGTCTCTCCTTCTGCCCATGGCTTGACCAGGCAGCTTTGCAGTCATATCTGGGCGGCATGGCTATCCTCCCTATTCTTGAAGTGCCCGATCCGCGGTTGAAGACCGTCTCCACACCCGTCGAGACGTTCGACGAAGACCTGCGCACGCTCGTCGCCGACATGTTCGAAACGATGTACGACGCGCCCGGCATCGGGCTGGCCGCGATCCAGGTCGGCGTGCCCAAGCGCGTGCTGGTGATCGATCTGCAGCACGAGGGCGAAGACGGCGAGCTGGTCAAGACCCCGCGGGTGTTCATCAACCCCGAAATCCTCGATCCCTCGGACGAGCACACGCTGTACAACGAGGGCTGCCTGTCGGTCCCCGATCAGTATGCCGAGGTCGAGCGTCCCTCGACGATCCGCGCCCGCTGGCAGGATCTGGACGGCAAGGTGCATGAAGAGGCGATGGACGGGCTGATGGCGACCTGCCTGCAGCACGAGATGGACCACCTCGAAGGCATCCTCTTCATCGATCACCTCTCGCGCCTCAAGCGCCAGATGGTGCTGAAAAAGCTTGAGAAGCTGCGCAAGGCGGCTTGATCGCCAACGTTTTGACAGCTTAGATCAGATCGTCACCCCCGCGTATGCGGGGGTCCCGCTTCTGCGCGTACGTTACGCCAAAGCGGGATTCCCGCATTCGCGGGAATGACGGGTATACTACCCAGTTGTTTCCCCCGCGAAGGCGGCGGCAGTTGTCCCCAGAGCGATGGCTTTGCCCCATTGCCAAGCCTTCCCCTGCGCTTTAGGTTCGCTTTTCGTTCTCCATACCCCGATCGGAAAGTACCAGCATGGACCCCGTGGTCGCCGTCCTTATCGTTGTCGCCCTGATCATCGGGCTCGCCATTGGCTGGTGGCTGGGCGGCAGGCCGCTCGCCGATGCGCGCGCCGAGCGCGAGGAGGCGCAAGGCGCGCTCAAGGAGCTGCAGGAGCGGTTCAACGCCGCGATCCGCGATCTGGCAGGCGCGAGCGAGCGGGCGAAGCTGGCCGACGACCTGTCGCTGCGGCTGGAAGCCGTGCGCACCGACCATGCCGCGCTTTCGGGCCAGCTCGCCGCCGCTGCCGAGCGTGCACGCCAGGCCGACGAGCTGGCAGCAAAGCTCGACACCCTGCGTGCCGACCACGCCGCCGCCGCGCGCGAGCTTGCCACGATGAAGGCCGATGCCGCCAACCATGAAAAGCAGATGCGGATGCTGGTCGAAGCGCGCGAACAGCTCTCGCAGCAGTTCGGCGAAGTCGGCAACAAGCTGCTGGGAGAGGCGCAGGAAGCGTTCCTGCGCCGCGCCAACGAACGTTTCGCGCAGTCCGAAGAGAAGAACGAGGAAAAGATCCGCACGCTGCTGGCGCCGGTCGGCGAACGGCTCAAGACCTATGAGGAGCAGGTGCAGAAGATCGAGGCGACCCGCAGTGAGGCTTATGGCGACCTTAAGGGCTTGATGGATCAGATGCGTGCTGGCCAGCAGCAGGTCCGTGACGAGACCGCACGGTTGGTCAATTCACTTCGCAACGCTCCCAAGGCGCGCGGTCGCTGGGGCGAACAGCAGCTCAAGAACGTTCTCGAAAGCTGCGGGCTGTCGCAACACACCGACTTCATGATGGAAGTCAGCGTCGAATCCGAGGACGGGCGCCTGCGTCCCGATGCGGTGATACGCATTCCGGGTGGACGCACGCTCATTGTCGATGCCAAGGTTTCGCTCAACGATTACCAAGACGCGTTCGAGGCGGAAGACGATCTGGTCAAGTCCACCGCAATGGCGCGGCATTTCCAGTCGATGAAGAATCACGTCAATGCGCTTGGCGGCAAAGCCTATCAAACCCAGTTCGGTGACGCGCCCGATTATGTGATCATGTTTGTTCCGGGCGAGCATTTCCTGTCGGCCGCGATGGAGCATGACTCCACGCTCTGGGATTTTGCGTTCGGCAAGAAGGTGTTGATCGCGACGCCGACCAATCTTGTTGCCATTGCGCGGACGGTGGCGAGCGTCTGGCAGCAGGAGGCGCTCGCGGCCAATGCGCGTGAGATCGCCGAACTGGGCAAGGAAATGTACGATCGCCTCGCGGTCTCCGCCGAGCATTTGAAGCGCGTCGGTTCGGGCCTGTCGAGCGCGGTGGGGCACTACAACAAATTCGTCGGTAGCTTCGAGCGCAATGTACTGTCCACTGGCCGCAAGTTCGCCGCGCTCAACATCGAGACCGGCAAGCGCGAGCTGGAAACGATCGACGAGATCGAAGCGCTCCCGCGCTATGGCGATGCTGCGCTGATCGAGGCGGATGCAGAGGTGAAGGACGCGCCCCAGCTGGCCGCTGAGTAGACGCGCAACCGCCCGCCGTTACCGTCGTCCCGGACCTGATCCGGGACCCAGAGCGAAATCTTGCAGGCACCCGCCCCCGGCTTCGGGGCAAGCCCGGGGTAACCGGGAGTGGTAACGTGGCGGAAGTGTGCGGTACCAAAATCCTCCCCGAGACAAATTCGGGGAGGATCTGGAAGGTCACTGCCCCGTGAACTTCTTCGCGAAGCCCATGATGTCGTTCATCGGGTTGCCGTCGCCGTCGCGATCGAGAAAGCCGGTGACTTTTTTCAGCGCATCCTCGCCGCCGACCTGCGCGAGCAGGTCATTGAGCTTGTCCATCGGCAGGCCGGTCGACTCAGCAGCCGATGCGACGGTGTCCCCGGGCTGGGGGGCGGCCTTGCCGAGCGCGGCCATGGCTGACTGCACCTGCTCTTCGCTGAGGCCTACCTGCTTGGCGAGGCTGGCAATCTTGTCGACGCCGCCCAGCTGGCCGACGATGTTGTTGAGGAAATCCATCGATGCGTGCTCCCACCTCCAGCCGGGCTCTTCCGGCGAACGGGGAGCAAGTTAACATGGCGACGGCGCGCTCGCCACGCCAATCACCCCGGCAGGCGGGCGACATCTGGTAAAATCACCGCACGCCGGGCCTCAACCGAAAACAGCCGCTCGCGCGAATAGAAACGCAGCGGCCAGTCGCGCGCGCCTTCGGGCGCGTCGAGCAGCGCGTTGACCTTGTCGACCAGCGCAAGCGCAGGATCGATGCGCCGCACGAACGCGGCGACCCCGACCGCATAGCAATGAGTGATCGTGGCGTGGAACCCCTGCGCATCGGTGTTTGGCGTCCCGACGCTTTCGTTGTGCCGCCGGATGATGCCGGGCAGTTCGTGCGCCGCATCCAGATCGGGGCGCTCGGTGATCAGCCACAGGCAGGCGGCGACATGCGCCTCATGCGTCCATTC
Source organism: Blastomonas sp. RAC04 (assembly GCF_001713435.1). Classification (NCBI taxonomy): domain Bacteria; kingdom Pseudomonadati; phylum Pseudomonadota; class Alphaproteobacteria; order Sphingomonadales; family Blastomonadaceae; genus Blastomonas; species Blastomonas sp. RAC04. The sequence continues at coordinate 1,666,887 of NZ_CP016460.1, read as the reverse complement.
GGCGCGCGGCAGGCAAGCGCCAATCAGCCGCTCGCCCAGGAGGCGAACGGCTGACGACGTTTCAAAATAGCGGATTTCAGCTGCGGGCATCATCGGGCTTTCGACTGGAAAGGCCCGATGCTGTCCGGGCCGGATCAGGCAGCGACGGACTGCCGGACAGGAGCGGCGCTGCGAACGCCTTCATCGACATGGTCTTCGAATTGAGCGAAGTTGTCGATGAACTGGCCGACCAGCTTTTGCGCAGTGGCGTCATAGTCCGTCTTGTCGGCCCAGGTGCCGCGCGGATCGAGGATCGCAGTGGCGACGCCGGGAACGCTCACCGGAACCTCGAAGCCGAAGTTCGGATCCTTGCGGAATTCGGTGCTGTTGAGGCTGCCGTCGAGTGCGGCATTGAGCAGGGCCCGCGTTGCCTTGATCGGCATGCGGTTGCCCACGCCGTACTTGCCGCCGGTCCAGCCGGTGTTGACCAGCCAGCAGGTGACGTTGCCCTTCGCGATGCGCTCCTTGAGCAGGTTGCCGTACACCGAAGGATGGCGCGGCATGAACGGCGCACCGAAGCAGGTCGAGAACGTCGCCGAAGGCTCGGTCACGCCGATTTCGGTGCCCGCGACGCGCGCGGTGTAGCCCGAAAGGAAGTGATACATCGCCTGCTCTGCGGTCAGCCGCGCGATCGGAGGCAGCACGCCATAGGCATCGGCTGTGAGGAAGATGATGTTCTTCGGCACCGGACCCAGGTTTTCGGCCGAGGTGTTGGGGATGAAGTCAATCGGGTACGAACCGCGGCTGTTTTCCGCGAGCGTGTTGTCGGCGAAATCGAGCGTTCGGGTGTCCGCATCCATCACCACGTTCTCGAGCACGGTGCCGAAACGCTGGGTGGTGGCGTAGATCTCAGGCTCGGCTTCGGGCGAGAGGTTGATCATCTTGGCGTAGCAACCGCCCTCGAAGTTGAACACCGCGGTGTCCGACCAGCCATGCTCGTCATCGCCGATCAGCGTACGGCTGGCGTCAGCCGACAGCGTGGTCTTGCCGGTGCCCGACAGGCCGAAGAACACGGCGGTCTCGCCCTCGGGGCTGATGTTGGCCGAGCAGTGCATCGGCATCACGCCCTTGGTGGGCAGCAGATAGTTGAGGATGCCGAACACCGACTTCTTCATCTCGCCGGCATAAGCGGTGCCGCCGATCAGGATCAGCTTTTCGGTGAGGTTGACCGCGATCACGGTTTCGCTGCGCGTGCCATGCCTGGCCGGATCGGCGCGGAAGCTGGGCAGATCGATGATCGTGTATTCGGGCGCGAAATCAGCGAGCTGGTCGGCGGTGGGGCGGACCAGCAGCGTGCGGATGAACTGGCTGTGCCAGGCGAATTCGTTGATCACGCGAACGTTGACGCGGTACTCGCTCTGCGATCCGCCGAACAGGTCCTGCACGTACAGCTTGGGCTTCTCGGCGAGCGCGGCCAGGAAATCGGCCTTCAGCGCGGCGAAATTCTCGGGCGTCATCGCTACGTTGGTCTTGCCCCACCAGACCGAGTTTTCGGTCTCGGCATCCCGGACGATGAACTTGTCGGTGGCGCTGCGGCCAGTGTGCTTGCCGGTCGCGACGACCAGCGCTCCGCCCTTGGCGAGCGAACCTTCGCCATTGCGGAGGGCTTCTTCGACCAGCGCTTCGGTGCCGAGGTTCCATTTCTGGTTATCGGTTGCGGTAAAGCCCTGATCGGCAAGCGAAACTTTGGATTTGTTAGCCACTGGTAGTATTCTCCCATGTCGCGGTCACCGATGGCTGGACTTGCGCCCACTGGCCAGCCTCGACCTCGTGGAGGCGACTCGCATGTTTCATCCCTGATGTTCAATCGTCCAAGACCACTGCCACACGGTCTGTCAATAGCTGCTACCGGTGTCATAACATGGGTCAGCGATTCCGCGTCAGAGCGGTTCGCGATGGTGCGGCGCAGCATTGTGCATAAAGCAGTTGTCCCTGACGCGACGATATGCGACCGGCAGGCAGGTTCATCGAGGAGGTTTCAGCCCTGGCATGGCGGCAGTGATCGCGCTGGTCGACGACGACCGCAACATTCTGACATCGGTATCGATTGCGCTGCAGGCGGAAGGCTTTGTCACGCGGCTGTATTCGGATGGCGAAGCGGCGCTCAAGGCGATCGTCGAGACGCCGCCCGACCTGTGCCTGTTCGACATCAAGATGCCGCGCATGGACGGGCTGGAACTGCTGCGCCGGGTGCGTGAACACAGCGCCGTGCCGGTGATCTTCCTGACATCGAAGGACGAGGAGCTCGACGAGGCGCTGGGACTGGCGATGGGCGCGGACGACTATATCACCAAGCCGTTCTCGCAGCGGCTGCTGATCGCGCGGATCAAGGCGATCCTGCGCCGCGCCGAGCTGATGCGCACCCCCGATGCCGCAAGCGACGAACCCGCCGCCGAACCGATCGTGCGCGGGCGACTGGAGATCGATCCCGCGCGGCACATGGTCAGCTGGGATGGCAAGCGGGTGACGCTGACCGTCACCGAATTCCTGATCCTCGAGGCGTTGGCGGCGCGGCCCGGGGTGGTGAAGAGCCGCAACCAGCTGATGGATGCGGCCTATCAGGACGACGTCTATGTCGATGACCGCACCATCGACAGCCACATCAAGCGGCTGCGGCGCAAGTTCCGCGAAGTCGATCCCGAATTTTCAGCAATCGATACATTGTATGGCGCCGGATACCGTTTCTCAGGCGAGTAACCCGCCCGCGCTGCGCTTGCGCTGGACGCGGCGGGTCTCGCTGACCTGGCGGATTCTGGCGGTCAATATCTTTGCGGTCGCGATGCTTGGCGGCGGGCTACTGTATCTCGACAGCTATCGCGAGCAGATTATCCAGGAACGGCTGGAGCAGGAGCAGCAGAGCATCTGGCTGCTGGCGCACGCGCTCGAACGGCTCGACCAGCCTGACCGCATCGCGATGATGAAGGCGGTCGCCAGCCGCTATGCCTCGCGGGTCAGGCTTTACGACCGGGCGGGGGCGCTGCAGCTGGACAGCTTTGCGCTGGGCCGGCCGACCTACACCTTGCGCGATCCTGCCGACGAGCCCTGGCAGCGCCATGCCGCGAGGCTGCTGGATGAAGGGTTTGACGGGCTGGTCAACGCCCAGAAGGTGGACGCCTATGTCGAGCGCCGTCCCGACAGGCTGGAGAACTGGTCTGAAGCCGTGGCCGCGCGCGACAGCGGCGCTGCGCATGCGCGGATGCGCTATGCGCGCGATCGCACCCCGATGATCAGCGCCGCGATCGCGCTGCCGCAGGGCTCGGGCGTGCTGTTCACCAGCTACAACGCACGCGACATCACCCGCATCGTCCGCGCGGAGCGGTTCAACCTGGCGCTGATCGTGCTGGCGACGGCTTTGGTGTCGGTGCTGTTCTCGCTGTTCCTGGCGCGCACGATCGTACAGCCGCTGCGGCGGCTGGCGAGCGCCGCGGTGCGGGTGCGGCTCGGCCGGGCGCGTGAGGTCGTTGTGCCGCGGCTGCCTTCGCGCGGCGACGAGATCGGCCTGCTGGCACGATCGCTCTCGGACATGAGCCTGGCGCTCCGGCAAAAGATCGACGCGACCGAGGCTTTTGCCGCCGATGTCAGCCACGAGCTCAAGAACCCGCTCGCCTCGTTGCGATCGGCGCTCGAGGGGCTGGGCAGCGTCAAGGACGAGGGGCTGCGCGCGCAATTGTTCGACATCGCGTGCAGCGATGTGCGCAGGCTGGACCGGCTGATCACCGACATATCCGAAGCCTCGCGGGTCGATGCGCAGCTTACCCGCACCCGGTTCGAGCCGGTGGATCTGGGCGAGATGATCGAGAACCTGCTCGATCTTCGCCGCGCGCGCGGGCTCAACCATGGGCGCGAGATCGTGTTCGCGCGGCCCCGGCGCGGGGTGGCGGTTGTGATGGGCGAGGGCACAAGGCTCGAGCGCGTGATCTCCAACCTGCTCGACAATGCGGTGTCCTTCTCTCCCCCGGGCGGGCTGGTGCGGATTGAGGCGACGCAGGTGCGCGGGCCCGAGCGGTCGCGCGTGCTGGTGAGGGTGATCGACGAAGGCCCTGGCGTGGAGCCCAGCGAGCGCGAGGAAATCTTCCGCCGCTTTCACAGCGCGCGCCCGGAAGGCGAGGCCTTTGGCCAGCACAGCGGGCTGGGGCTGGCGATTGCGCGCACGATCATTGAGGGGCATCATGGCGCGATCAGTGTCGATGACCGCGACGACGGCAACACGGGGGCGTGTTTCGAGATCCGTCTTCCGGGGATCGACCAGGAGGGACTGCCGATATCACCGGCCTAAGGCGCGGGGTAAGGCGGACAAGGGGGGAGGACGATGATGCAGCCAGCAGGGCACTGCTCCTATCCGGCAAGCTGTGTCAGCATTGGCGGGGTGGCGCTGCTGATCAGCGGCGAATCGGGGATCGGCAAGTCCGAACTCGCGCTGGCGCTGATCGATCGTGGCGCGCGGCTGATCAGCGATGATCACGTCACGCTGCGCTGCGGCGATGACAGCCGGCTGATCGCATCGCCTGCGCAGAACATCGCCGGGCAGATCGAGGTGCGCAACCTGGGACTGATGCCGATGCAGCCGGGACCGGAATGCCCGGTGGCGCTGCTGATCGAGCTCAACCGCGCAGCGCCGCGCTGGATCGAGCGCTGCGAGCAGCGGGTGATCCTGGGGGTCGCGATCCCGCAGATCCTGCTCACTCCCGACAGCCATGTGCTGCCGATCAAGGCGGAAATGGCGTTGCATGCCTATGGCTTGAAGGGCTAGGTCTGGCGCAGAGCTGCGGCAGCATTCCCTCCGCACCAGGGGTGGCGACATGATCGATTCCAGCACTGACGAGGGCGCGGGTTCCACGTCCGATCCCGTGCCCCAGCGCATCATGCTGGTCACCGGCCTTTCGGGCGCGGGCAAGACCACCGCGCTCAAGACGCTCGAGGATCTGGGCTGGGAGGCGATCGACAACTTCCCCATCAGGCTGCTGCCGCTGCTGATCGATACGCCGCAATCGGCACGGCGCCCCGATCAGGGGCGTCCGCTCGCCATCGGGTTCGACGCGCGCACGCGCGGCTTCGATCCCGCCTCGATCGTGCGGCAGGTGCGCGAGCTGGAAGAGCACCCCGAATATGCGGTGAGCACGCTGTTTCTCGATTGCACGGGCCGCGAACTGCAGCGGCGCTACGCCGAGACCCGCAGGCGCCATCCGCTGGCGCAGGACCGTTCGGCCGAGGCAGGGATCGCCGAGGAGCGCGAATGGCTGCAGCCGCTGCGTCGCTGGTCGGAAAACGTCATCGACACCACCGACATGCCGCTGTCCGAGCTGCAGCAGGAGGTGCGCCGCCGGTTTTCGCTCGAAAAATCCCCCACCAGCGTGATCGTCACCAGCTTCGGCTTTGCCCGCGGAATGCCGCCGAGCGCCGATCTGGTGTTCGACATGCGCTTCCTGCGCAATCCGCACTGGGACAGGGACCTGCGCCCGCTCACCGGGCTGGATGCGCCGGTTGGCGCGTTCGTGATGGAGGACCCCGCCTATCAGGGCGCGGTGGACCGGATCGTCGATCTGCTGAGCTATCTGCTGCCCCATTATCAGGCGGGGGCCAAGGCCTATGTTCACATTGCCATCGGCTGTACCGGGGGGAGACACCGGTCGGTGTTCGTTGCCGAGCAGATAACCAAACGCTTGCAAGAAGCGGGGTTTTGTCCCACTGTCCAGCATCGCAACCTGACGTCAAGACCCGTCGATGCCATAGAAGGAAGCCCCGTGCAGCCGCCCGAATGATGGCGGCACAAGAGGGCAGGGAGAGCTGAAGCAGACGACGCAGGGTCAGGCAGAGATATTCTCAAGAACCAAGTAATTTGGCTCAGATACAGGCATATTGGTACAAGCATCCCCTATGATTGGTCTTATTCTCGTCACCCATGGACGGCTCGCGCAGGAGTTTCTGGTCGCGATGGAGCATGTGGTCGGCAAACAGCAAAGCATTGAAACCATCGCCATCGGCCCGAACGATGACATGGAACAGCGTCGTGCGGACATCGCCAGCGCCATTGCCAAGGTGGACACCGGCAAGGGAGTCATCGTGCTCACCGACCTGTTTGGCGGCACGCCCTCGAACCTCGCGATCTCGCTGCTCGATGCAGGCCGGGTCGAGGTGATCGCCGGCGTCAACCTGCCGATGCTGATCCGGCTGGAAGGCGCGCGCCGATCGATGAACGTGCGCGACGCAGTGGCCGCCGCGCGCGATGCCGGGCAGAAGTATATCAGCGTCGCCTCTGACCTGCTGGGGCAGGAAAGCGCGCAATGATCCAGCAGACGGTGACGATCACCAATGTGCGGGGGCTCCACGCCCGCGCCAGCGCCAAGTTCGTCACCGCCGTGGCGCGCCTGCCCGAAACGGTGCAGGTGCATGTCGCCAAGGATGACAATATCGTTACTGGCAGTTCGATCATGGGGCTGATGATGCTGGGTGCGGCACGCGGCGACAGCATCACCATCAGTGTCGAGGGCGAGGGTGCGGACGCTGCGCTCAAGAAGCTGGTCGGGCTGGTGATGGACGGCTTCGGCGAGGACTGATGGCCCGCTGCGCCCCCGGGTCCGAAACGCCATGACCATCTCCCGCCTGCCGATCACCGGCTTTTCCAACCCTGCGGTCAAGGCAGCGCGCGCACTGCGCGAGAAGAAGCACCGCAGGCGCGAGGAGCGTTTCCTTGCCGAGGGGTTGCGCCTGCTCACCGAAGCGCGCGAGGCGGGGATCGTGCCTGAAGCCCTGTGGTTGGGCCAGCATCGTGATCCGCACCCGCTGGTAGACGCGCTCGAGCGTGCGGTGGCGGACAGCGGCGGTACGATCTACGAAACCACCACCGACATTCTCTCCAAGATATCGGGCAAGGACAATCCGCAGACGGTGCTCGGCGTGTTTGCGGACCTGCCGACCTCGCTGGCAGCACTCGACCGCAACCGGTCGGGAATTTGGCTGGTGGCGCAGGCGATGCGCGATCCGGGCAACCTCGGCACCATGCTGCGCACCTGCGATGCGGTGGGGGCGGGCGGGTTGATCCTGGTCGACCAGTGCGTCGATCCGTTTTCGGTCGAGGCGGTGCGTGCGAGCATGGGCGCGGTGTTCACCGTGCCGCTGGCGCAGGCCGACTGGAGCGATTTCCTCACCTGGCTGCGCGCCGGGCCGGGCCAGCTGGTCGGCACGAGCCTCAACACGACCCACGACTATCGCGGCGCGGCCTATGCCAGCCCCACCTTCCTGCTGATCGGCAACGAGGCTCAGGGCCTGCCTGCGCAGTACGAGGCCGAGTGCGATCTTCTGGTCAAGATCCCGATGCTGGGCAAGGCCGACAGCCTGAATGCGGCGGTTGCTGGCGCAGTGATGGCCTATGAGGTGCTCGCGCAGCAGGGCTGAACTGCCAGGTTCTCGCCGAAATTCGACCTTCCGCTATCCGCAGCGCCGCTGTTGCGGCCGCGATCAGGTGGTCTTGTCCGATCCTGTCCGCAATTTCGTCAGTTCCGCCTGGCTGAGCAGCTTGGCTTCATCCTTGCTGCAACGGCCCAGCGCGAGATCCGCATCGGCAAAGGTGCGCCAGCCATTATGGGTCTTGATCAGCGGAGCATCGCAATACATGCAGTTACTTCGCCAATTCAAGTTATCGTACCATGCGCGCTTGCGATCCGGCTTGTGGCCGACAGCAAGACACGCAAGAGGAATACGAATCGCCATGGGTTTACTATACTGCAGTGCAGCATAAAGCCCTATTGCAAAGCACGCATTCACAATGCAGCTTCACTCAACTTGATATAGTTGTGTGGCATGCAATTGTTTTACAGACAACTGTCGTGTCCAATCCCTGCCGATAGCCTGGGAGATGGCTGCAAGCGCCTGAATCAATTCAATTTGTGATCGGCGTCGCCATCGTCAGCGAGCAAGCCGCCGCTTGCCCTTCAACCGGCTGGTGAGATGATATTGCCCGCACCGGTCGCAGACATAGGGGCGAAGTTCGATATCCGCGGCCAGCGCGGCGGCGATCGCATCGCTCTGGCTGGCAAAGCGGCGCTTGCGTACGCAGATGCTGAGCCGGGTGCGGGGCATTTTTGCAACAGCCTTGGGCATTTCGGCGCGGCGGGATGCCGTGCGCTGCTCGCTCTCTTGCACCAGCATCGGGCTTTGCGCCATGACGATGTCATGATCACCTGCATCCGGCGTCGTGCCCTGTCCGTCCTGGCCCTTGCGGCCGTTGCCTCACCCGTTCCTGCCGCCATGGCGCAGGACCGGCCCGCGCCGATTTCGGAATCCGAAGTGCGCAGCCATATCGCGGTGCTGGCAAGCGACGAGTTCGAGGGGCGTGCGCCGGGAACCGCGGGGGAAACCAGAACGCTCGATTATCTCGCCAAGACCTGGGCGTCCTACGGGCTGGTATCGGGCACCAACGATACCGCACGGCCCTGGTTTCAGCCGGTGCCTCTGGTCGAACGCAAGCCCTATGGCCAGGCGGTGAGCGCCGTGGCGCGCGGCAAGGCGCTCGCGCTCAAGGAGGATGGCGTCGTGCTGGCGGGCCGCAACCCCACCGATCGCGTGACTGGGGAGCCGGTGTTCGTCGGCTTCGGCGTGAAGGCCGATGGAACGCTGAACGCCGATGTTCAGGGGCGCGTTGTGCTCATGCTGTCGGCCGAACCCAAGTTCGCAGGCGCGGCCAAGCTGCCGAACCTGCGCGATCGCCAGAAGATGCTGGCGGATGCCGGCGCTGCAGCGGTGCTGATGACCGCACCCGAAGGCGCGTCCTGGGGTGCTTTGCGCGCGCAGCTCGCCAACGGATCGATGCGGCTGGCCAGCGATGACAAGGGCGCGAAGATCGGCGGCGTGCTGCGCGGCGACGTGGCCCAGGCGCTGATGCGTGCCGCCCGCCTTTCGCCCGACGATGCGATCGCCAGCGCGCAGGATGCGGCGTTTGCGCCGATCACTTTGCCGGTCACGCTCGACCTTGCCACCAGCACGCAGGTGCGCGCGTTCGCCAGCCACAACGTCATCGGCAAGCTGCCGGGCGCACGGCCGGGATCGGGCGCGGTGATCGTGCTGGGGCACTGGGATCACTTCGGCATCTGCCGCAGCGAGGAGGCCGAGGACCGCATCTGCAACGGCGCGGTGGACAATGCCAGCGGCATGGCGGTGCTGCTTACCGTGGCAGAACGCCTCGCGCGCAGCGCCGGGGCCGGTGCGCCGCTCGACCGCGACGTGTATTTCATGGGCACCACCGCCGAGGAACGCGGCCTGCTGGGCGCCTATCATTTCGCCGACAATCCGGTGGTGCCGCTCGACCAGATCCTGGTCGCGCTCAACATCGACACCGTGGCGATCGCGCCCAAGGGCGCTCCGGTGGCCCTGGTCGGGCGCGGCGAGAACGGGCTGGACGAAATCGTCGATCAGGTAGCCATCGCCGCCGGGCGCACCGTCGATTCGGACACCGAAGCCAATGCTTTCATCCGCCGCCAAGATGGCTGGGCGCTCGCCGCCAAGGGCGTCAAGTCGATCATGGCGGGCGGCTCGTTCGCCGACATGGCGCTGCTCCAGGCGTTCCTCACCACCGTCTATCACCAGCCTGATGACGAGCTGACCGATGCCACGCCGTTGGGAGGAGCAGCGGACGATGCCAATCTGCACGTCGATCTGGTGCGGCATTTTGCCGATGAAGCGAAATATAACCCCGCACCCACTGGCGATTGACGCGCAGCTTGGTTACATGGGCCGCCACCAGAAACCAGATTCGGATCAAGAAAGTGGCATTCCGCATGGACATCCCCCTCGGCCTTACCTTTGATGATGTCCTGCTGCGCCCTGCGGCATCGGAAATCGTGCCCAGCCAGGCCGATACCGCGACGTACCTGACCAAATCGATCCGGCTGAACATCCCGGTGCTGTCCTCGGCGATGGACACCGTGACCGAGGCGCGCATGGCGATCGTGATGGCGCAGCTGGGAGGCATCGGCGTGCTCCACCGCAACCTCAGCATCGAGGAGCAGCTCGCGGCGGTCCGCCAGGTCAAGCGCTTCGAAAGCGGCATGGTGGTCAATCCCATCACCATCACCCCCGATGCACCGCTCGCCGAAGCGCAGGCGCTGATGCGGCTGCACTCGATCTCGGGCATCCCCGTCGTCGAGGAATCGGGCCGTCTCGCCGGCATCCTCACCAACCGCGACGTGCGCTTTGCCGAGAACCCCAACCAGCCGGTGCGCGAGCTGATGACCTCGGAGAATCTGGCCACCGTTCCCGCCGATGTCGGCCAGGAGGATGCGCGCCGCCTGCTGCACCAGCGCCGGATCGAAAAGCTGCTGGTGGTCGACAACAACTATCACTGCATCGGACTGATTACGGTCAAGGACATCGAAAAGGCGGTGATGAACCCCGATGCGACCAAGGATGCCGCAGGCCGCCTGCGCGTCGCCGCCGCCTCCACCGTGGGCGAGGCTGGCTTCGAGCGCAGCAAGGCGCTGATCGATGCCGAGTGCGACGTCATTGTGGTCGATACCGCGCATGGCCACTCCAAGATGGTCGCGGTCGCGGTCGAGGCGATCAAGAAGTATTCGAGCAAGGTGCAGGTGATCGCGGGCAATGTCGCGACCGCCGGTGCCACCCGCGCGCTGATCGATGCGGGCGCCGACGGCATCAAGGTCGGCATCGGCCCCGGATCAATCTGCACCACCCGCGTCGTCGCGGGCGTGGGCGTGCCGCAGCTTTCGGCGATCATGGAATCAGCCGAGGAAGCGGACAAGTCGGGCATCCCGGTGATTGGCGATGGCGGCCTGCGCACCTCTGGCGATGCCGCCAAGGCGCTGGCTGCGGGCGCATCGACCATCATGATCGGGTCGATGCTCGCGGGCACCGAAGAGGCTCCGGGCGAGACCTTCCTGTACCAGGGCCGTGCCTACAAGAGCTATCGCGGAATGGGCAGCGTCGGCGCGATGGCGCGCGGCAGCGCCGACCGCTACTTCCAGCAGGACATCAAGGATCAGCTCAAGCTCGTCCCCGAGGGCATCGAGGGCCAGGTGCCCTTCAAGGGCCCGGCGCGCGATGTCGTCCATCAGCTGGTCGGCGGCATCAAGGCGGCAATGGGCTATACCGGATCGCCCACCATCGAATCGCTGCGCCGCAATGCCGAGTTCGTGCGGATCACCAATGCGGGGCTTCGCGAAAGCCATGTCCACGACGTGTCGATCACGCGGGAGGCTCCCAATTACCCGACCCGGTAACCGCGCATGACGCCCTCGGCCCGCGTCCAGGCGGCGATCGATCTGGTCGATGCGATCCTGGCCGCAGCGCGCGGGCAGGGGGCGAGCGCGGACACCCTGGCGCGCAATTTCTTCCGCGAGCGGCGCTATATGGGATCGGGCGATCGGCGCGCGGTGCGCGATCTGGCCTGGCGCGCGGTGCGGCGCTTCGGCGAGATTCCCGATAACGGCCGCGCCGCGATGGCGGGGCTGGCGCGCGAGGATGCCGAGCTTGCTGCATTGTTCGACGGCAGCAGCTATGGCCCGGCTGCGCTCGCCGATGACGAGCCTGTGGCAAGCGGCGACGTGATCCCCGGCTGGATCGAGGCGCGCTTGCCCGCGCTGTTCGACGCCGAGGCAAAGGCCGCCTTGCTCGATCGCGCCGCGCTCGACCTGCGCTACGATCCTGCGCGCACGACCCGGGCGGCGCTCAGCGCACACTGGCCCGAGATAGCCTTCAGCGATGCGCTGCCGCGTGCGGCGCGGCTGCCCAACGGCACCGCGATCGAGGCCAGCGATCCGTGGCTACAGGGCGCTGTCGATGTGCAGGACTGGGGCAGCCAGGCGATCGTGCAGGCGTGCCTGGATGACGATGCGCCCGCGCTGGTGATCGATCTGTGCGCGGGCGCAGGCGGCAAGACGCTCGCGCTCTCGGCGATGCTGCCAGCTGCGCGGATCATCGCCTCAGATACCAGCCGCGACCGGCTCGCGGCCATGGAGCCACGGCGCCGGCGCGCCGGGCCCGATAGCATCGAGACGCTGTTGCTCAACCCCAAGCGCGAATGGGAGAGCCTCGAGCATTTCGAGGGGCAGGCGGACGTGGTGCTGGTCGATGCGCCCTGCAGCGGCTCGGGCACCTGGCGGCGAAACCCCGAGACTCGCTGGCGGCTCACCCCCGAGCGGCTCGACAAACTGGTCGCCGAACAGGCGCGGCTGATCGAGATCGCAAAGCGGCTGGTGCGGCCCGGCGGGGCTCTGGTCTATGCGGTGTGCTCGCTGCTCCCCGAAGAGGGCGCACGGCAGGTCGCGCGCGGCTTGTGCGATCAGCCCGGCTGGCATATATCCTTGAAGACTATGAACATTGGCCGCCCTGTTAGGGCCGATGGCGCGCTGGCCGCATCGCACGATGCCGCCGACCAGCCCGCCGGAATGCTCCTGACGCCGCATCACGACGGCACCGATGGCTTTTTCTTCACAAGAGCGATCCGGTCGTGATAGCCTTGCGGTCAACCTGGGAGACTATCATGCGTTTCACGCCCGCAGCCGTCGCGCTGTCACTGCTGCTTGCCACTGTTTCCAGCACCGGGATCGGCCAGCCGGTGCGCTATGCCGTCAACCCCGCCTCGCAGGCGCTGGTGGACGAAGGCTCGAGCGTGCAGCAGGCGGGCAAGCTCGACGAGGCGATCGGACTGTACGAGGCCGCGCTGGCGGTCGATCCGGGCAACCGCACCGCCTATATCGCGCTGGCGCAGGTCGCGAGCGCACAAGGCCTGCCCGGCAAGGCGATCCGCTTCTACCGCGAGGCGCTCAGGCTCGACCCCAATGATGTCGCCGCACTGGCGGGCCAGGGCGAGGCGATGGTCCAGCGCGGCGCGGTCGAAAAGGCGCGCCGCAACCTGGTACGCATCGAGGCAATCTGCACCACCGGCTGCACCGAGACGAACCGCCTGATCACCGCCATCGACCAGGCCGCCGCCAAGCCGGTGCTGTCGGCAGAAGCGGTGGCGTCCACGCCGACGGTGGCGCCGGTGACCGAGCAGCCCTGAGGGGAGGCTGGGCTGAGGGGCGAGGCGATACCATTCGGTTGATCCCTGACGACCTGCGTTGGAATCTGTCTTTTCAGGCGGTCGAAGAGGATTTGAACCGCGCAGCCTGGCGTGACAGGATCAGATCCTCCCCTACCAAGTCCCCCCAATCCGTTCTCCCAGCACCCCGCGCACCCGTGCGACCACTGCCTCGGGCACCGCGTCCGCCTTGCGCATCAGCACGCCCAAAGTTCGTGTATGCGCAAAGTCTTCCATCGGCACCCGCGCCACGCCTGGTGCGGTGAAGCAATCGGGCATCACCGTCACGCCCACGCCCGCCGCGACCAGTGCGAGGATGCGGTCGTCGCTTCTTGAGCGGGCCGCAAAGAAGGGGCGGACGCCTCTGGCCGTGAAGTGCTGGCTGGTGGCGGTGAGCACCTCGCAATGGCGGCGCACCAGCATCACATTGTCGGCGAGCTCGTGCCCGGCGATCAATGTGCGCGCCGCGAGCGGGTGGCTGGCGGGCAAAGCGAGGCTGTAGCCTTCGGTTGCTACGGGCTGGAACTGCGCGCGGTGGCGTCCCTGCGGCTCAAGCGTCACCGCCAGATCGATCCGCGCCGCATCCAGTCGGTCGGTGAGCTCGCTCGCCCGGCCTTCGACGAACTCGGTGCGCAGGCCATCGATCTCGCCCAGCGCCTGCGCGATGGCCGCGACCACCGGGCTGGGCAGCGTGGAGAGCAGCCCGAGCCGCACGATCGCCTGGGGCTGGCGCTGCTGCATCGCCTGTTCGGCCAGATTGAACTGCGCCTCGATCCGCCGCGCATGCTCGGCGAACTGCGCGCCATTGGGGGTGAGGTCGACGCGGCGGTTGGTGCGGTGGAACAGGCGCTGGCCCACGCTCTCTTCCAGCCGCGCGATGCCCACCGACAGTGTCGGTTGGGTCACGTTGCAGCTCTCGGCGGCGCGGGTGAAATTGCCGTGCTCGACGACAGCGAGGAAATAGCGCAGCAGGTAGCGTTCGATCATAGACAGCGTCTAGGATAAACCCCTTTCAATATCAATTTTCCTTTGTTGACCGTGCCCTCTAAAAGCCGCTTCAATCGACAGATAAACGAGAGGATCATTGCGATGTCCACGATGCCCGATTTCGACTTCGCGCTGGGCGAGGCTGCGGACATGATCCGCGACACCACCGCGCGCTTCGCCGCGGACAAGATCGCGCCGATCGCCGCGAAGATCGATGCCGAGGACTGGTTCCCGATCGAATTGTGGCCGCAGATGGGCGCACTTGGCCTGCACGGCATCACCGTGGGCGAGGAAGACGGCGGGCTGGGGCTGGGCTATCTCGAGCATGTCATCGCGATGGAAGAGGTCAGCCGCGCGAGCGCTTCGCTGGGGCTGTCGTACGGCGCGCACTCCAACCTGTGCGTCAACCAGTTGCGCCGCTGGGGCAACGCGCACCAGAAGGCGAAGTATCTGCCCGGGCTCATCTCGGGCGAGCATGTCGGATCGCTGGCGATGTCCGAAGTCGCCGCCGGATCGGACGTGGTCTCGATGAAGCTCAAGGCCAGCGAAGTCGCGGGCGGATACCGGCTCAACGGCACCAAGTTCTGGATCACCAATTCGGCGTATGCTGAGACGCTGATCGTCTATGCCAAGACCGGGGAAGGATCGGGCGGGATCACCGCGTTCATCATCGAAAAGGATATGCCGGGGTTCAGCATCGGCCAGAAGATCCAGAAGATGGGGATGCGCGGGAGCCCGACGGCGGAATTGGTGTTCAATGACTGCTTCGTGCCGGCGGAGAACATCATGGGTCCGCTCAACGGCGGTGTCGGCGTGCTGATGAGCGGGCTCGATTACGAGCGCGCGGTGCTCGCTGCCGGGCCTTTGGGCATCATGCAGGCGTGCCTCGACGTGGTGCTGCCCTATGTGCGCGAGCGCAAGCAGTTCGGCTCCCCCATCGGCTCGTTCCAGATGGTGCAGGCCAAGGTCGCCGACATGTACGTCGCGCTCAACAGCGCCCGCGCCTATGTCTATGCGGTCGCGCGCGCCTGTGATGCGGGCAAGACGACGCGGTTCGATGCCGCCGGTGCGATCTTATTGGCCAGCGAGAACGCGGTCAAATGCTCGCTCGAGGCGATCCAGGCCTTGGGCGGGGCGGGCTACACCACCGACTGGCCGGTCGAACGCTTCCTGCGCGACGCGAAGCTGTACGACATCGGGGCAGGGACCAACGAAATCCGCCGCTTCCTGATCGCGCGCGAACTGATTGGAGCTCGGTGATGACCGCGCCAACCCTCGACACCAAGATCGACACCAATTCAGACACCTACCGCGCATCTTTCACGCACAATATCGCCCTGCGTGATGAGCTCTGGAGCAAGGTCGCCGAAGCCGCTCTCGGCGGCAACGCCAAGTCGCGCGAGCGGCACACATCGCGGGGCAAACTGCTGCCGCGCGAGCGCGTCGAGCGGCTGCTCGACCCAGGCTCGCCGTTCCTCGAGATCGGCCAACTTGCTGCCTGTGACCTGTACGATGGCGAAATTCCCGGCGCAGGGATGATCGCCGGCATCGGCCGCGTCTCGGGTCGCCAGTGCATGATCGTGTGCAACGACGCCACGGTGAAGGGCGGCACCTATTACCCGATGACGGTGAAAAAGCACCTGCGTGCGCAGGAGATCGCCGAGGCCAACCGGCTGCCGTGCATCTACCTCGTCGACAGCGGCGGCGCCAACCTGCCGCACCAGGCCGAGGTCTTCCCCGACCGCGACCATTTCGGCCGCATTTTCTTCAACCAGGCGAACATGTCCGCCAAGGGCATCCCGCAGATCGCCTGCGTGATGGGTAGCTGCACCGCGGGCGGCGCGTACGTCCCTGCGATGTCCGACGAAAGCGTGATCGTGCGCAATCAGGGCACGATCTTCCTCGCCGGGCCGCCTTTGGTGAAAGCGGCGACGGGCGAGGAAATCAGCGCCGAGGATCTGGGCGGCGGCGATCTGCACGGGCGCAAATCGGGCGTGGTCGATCATGTTGCCGAGAATGACGAACATGCGCTGACGATCGTGCGCGACATCGTCTCGCATCTGGGCCCGATCCCGAAGGTCAACATCGATGTCCGCGATCCGCGTCCGCCGAAGTTCGACGCGGAGGAGCTGTACGGCATCATCCCCTCGGATGTCCGCGCGCCGTATGACGTGCACGAGGTCATCGCGCGGATCGTCGACGGCAGCGAGTTCCACGAGTTCAAGGCGCTGTATGGCAGTTCGCTGGTATGCGGTTTCGCGCATATCTGGGGAATGCCGGTCGCGATCCTCGCCAACAACGGCGTGCTGTTCAGTGAAAGCGCGGTCAAGGGCGCGCATTTCATCGAACTCGCCTGCCAGCGGCGCATTCCCCTGCTGTTCCTGCAGAACATCTCCGGCTTCATGGTTGGTGGCAAGTATGAGGCCGAAGGCATTGCCAAGCATGGCGCCAAGCTGGTGACCGCGGTCGCCACCGCGAGCGTGCCCAAGGTCACCGTGCTGATCGGGGGCAGCTTCGGCGCGGGCAATTACGGCATGTGCGGGCGGGCGTACTCGCCCCGCTTCCTGTTCAGCTGGCCCAACTCGCGCATCAGCGTGATGGGCGGCGAGCAGGCAGCGTCGGTGCTGGCAACGGTGCACCGCGATGCAGACAGCTGGACCCCTGAGCAGGCCGAAGCTTTCAAGCAGCCGATCCGTGATGACTATGAGGCGCAGGGAAGCCCCTACCACGCCACCTCGCGGCTGTGGGACGACGGCATCATCGACCCCGCGCAGACGAGGGACGTCCTTGGGCTGGCGCTCGCGGCATGCCTCAACGCGCCGGTGGAGGAGGGGCCCCGGTTTGGGGTTTTCCGGATGTGATGGGGGTGGTGGGCAGCCAAATCAGTCACCCTGAACTTGTTTCAGGGCCCATTCCGCCTGCCGCGCGGTGGGACGGGATCGAAGCCCAGCGGTACCGCCAGATCGACCCAATGCGGGTTGTCGGTCTCGATCAGGTTTATCTTCCACTGTCGATGCCAGCGCTTGAGCTGCTTTTCCCGCTCGATCGCGCCTTCCATGGTGTCGAACAACTCGAAGCGCATCAGGCGATGGACATGGTAGCGCGAGGTGAAGCCCTTGATCTCGCTCGTGCGGTGCTCGTGGAGACGGCCAAGCAGGTTGGACGTCACGCCGATGTACAGCGTGCCATAGGGTGCGCTGGCCAGGATATACACGCACGGTTGGCGGTCGATCATCTCCTCGAAAATGCCGCGAAATGGGCCCTGAAACAAGTTCAGGGTGACGTAGAAGGTTGCGCTCCATGCTGAAATCCCTCCTCATCGCCAACCGTGGCGAAATCGCCTGCCGGATCATCCGCACCGCGCGGGCCATGGGTGTCCGCACGGTCGCGGTGTACTCAGACGCCGACGCCAAGGCGCTGCATGTGCGTTCGGCCGATGAAGCGGTGCATATCGGGCCTTCGCCGGCGCGCGAGAGCTATCTGGTGGGCGAGAAGATCATTGCCGCCGCGAAACAGACCGGGGCAGAGGCGATCCATCCGGGTTACGGCTTCCTCTCGGAAAACGCCGAGTTCGCGCAATCCGTGATCGACGCGGGCCTGATCTGGGTGGGGCCGAAGCCGGATTCGATCCGCGCGATGGGGCTCAAGGACGCGGCGAAGAAGCTGATGGACGCAGCGGGCGTGCCGACCACGCCGGGCTATCTGGGTGACAATCAGGACCCCGATTTCCTCGCCGAGCAGGCCGCTGCGATCGGCTATCCCGTGCTGATCAAGGCGGTCGCGGGCGGCGGCGGCAAGGGGATGCGGAAAGTGGATGCACCGGCGGATTTCGCCGATGCGCTGGTCAGCTGCAAGCGCGAGGCGGCGGCGAGTTTCGGCAACGATGTCGTGCTGCTCGAAAAATGGATCGAAAGCCCGCGCCATATTGAGGTGCAGGTGTTCGGTGACTCTCATGGGAACGTCGTCCACCTGTTCGAGCGCGATTGCTCGCTGCAACGCCGCCACCAGAAGGTCATCGAGGAAGCCCCCGCGCCCGGCATGGACGCAGCGACGCGCGCGGCGGTGTGCGGCGCTGCGGTGCGCGCGGCCAAGGCGGTGGATTATGAGGGCGCGGGCACGATCGAGTTCATCGCCGATGGCTCGCAAGGCCTGCGCGCCGACCGCATCTGGTTCATGGAAATGAACACGCGGCTGCAGGTCGAGCATCCGGTGACCGAGGAGATCACCGGGGTCGACCTCGTCGAATGGCAGCTGCGTGTTGCGAGCGGCGAGCCGATCCCGCTCAGGCAGGAGGAGCTCAGCATCAACGGCTGGGCAATGGAAGCGCGGTTGTATGCGGAAGATCCGGCGAAGGGGTTTCTGCCGAGTACGGGACGGTTGGAGCACCTGGTGTTCGGTGAGGCAGACCGCGTCGAGACCGGGGTCGAGCAGGGCGGGGCGGTCTCGCCCTTTTATGACCCGATGATCGCCAAGATCGTTTGCCATGGCGAAACCCGCAGCGATGCCATATCCGCGCTGGCGCATGCCGTCAGCGAGACCGAAGTCTGGCCCGTGAGGACCAATGCTGGCTTTCTGGTGCGCGCCTTGTGGTCGGACAGCTTTGTCGAGGCCGATCTGGATACCGGTTTCATCGCCAATGCTGGCGACGCGCTGATCCCGCCCAGCGAGCCCGAGGATGCCCTGTTCGAGGTGGCGGCGAGATTGGTGCACGACAGCACCGAGCCTGTGCACAATGCTGGCTTCCGTTTGAACACTGTGCCCGTGCATCGCGTCACGCTGGCAAGCGGCGGTGAAACCCGAACAGTCGATGTCGCGATGATCGGCGACCAGATCGTGTCCGTCGGAGACGATGCCGCCGACTATTACCTGCCCGAAAACACCGATGCTGCGGTTGTCACTGGGCATATCCAGGGCGACCAGGCGATCCTCTTTGCGGACGGGACAGCCTATGCGTTCGATATCACTGCCCGCGGATCCGGTCATGCGGCGGCGGGGAGCGGTTCGATCCTTTCGCCCATGCCGGGCAAGGTCATCGCGGTGGATGTGACCGCAGGCCAGTCGGTCACCAAGGGGCAGAAATTGCTGACGCTCGAGGCGATGAAGATGGAGCATTCGCTGGTCGCGCCGTTCGATGGCGTGGTGGCGGAATTGAACGCCAGCGAGGGTGCGCAGGTGCAGGTCGACGCTTTGCTGGTGCGGATCGAGGGGGCGGCGGATTGATGCGCGCGCAAAGCCTTCTCCCTTGACGGGAGAAGGATACGCAGCCTTGCTGAGCGCAGCGAGGCTAGGCGAAGTTGGAAGAGGGTGAGTGGCCTATGGGCCATCTATCGTTCTACCGTTGCCGCCCCCTCTCCCTCGGGGGGAGAGGGGTTTAAGGAGCAGAGAAAGCACGATGGCAGGCAGATATTTCGACGAGTGGCAGGTCGGCGACAAGATCGAGCATGAGATCCGCCGGACGGTGACCGAGACCGACAATCTGCTGTTCACCACGATGACGCACAATCCGCAGCCGCTGCATCTCGATGTCGAGGCGGCCAAGGCGAGCGAATTCGGGCAGATCCTTGTCAACGGCACTTTCACCTTCAGCCTGATGATCGGGCTGTCGGTGGGCGATACGACCTTGGGCACGCTGGTCGCCAATCTGGGATACGACAAGCTCGTCATGCCCAAGCCGGTGTTCATCGGTGATACCATGCGCGCGACCAGCGAAGTGACCGAACTCAAGGAATCCAAGTCGCGCCCCAATGCCGGGATCGTGACGTTCACGCATGAGCTGATCAATCAACGAAATGAGGTCGTCTGCCGTTGCCTTCGCTCGGCATTGCTCAAGAAGCGCGAGGCCTGACCCGTCATTCCTGCCAACGCGGGAATCTCGCTTTGGCGCTGCCGCAAAAAGGAAGCGGGACCCCGCGTGCGCGGGGGTGACGATGAGACAGTACCTATAGTCTCATTAAAACAGCTATTTGCGCTGATTTGTATACGATAGCTACGCCGAGCCCCTTGACCCTGCGACCCCGTCCTGCGTCTAATGCGGCGCACCAGAACACTGCTATCCGGGGTCCTCGATTATGCGCGCATCACGTCTTCTCGCTTCGTTTCTGATGGGCGCTGCGGCCATCCAGGCCGCGCCCGTGTTTGCGCAGGACGAACCCGTGCCCGCTGCCCCGGTTGTCGAGACGAAGAGCGCGCCGGGCCCCATGGATGCCACGCTGCGCGCGCTCTACGATGCCGAATGGGAGTGGCGGCAGGCCGAATATGCGCGGGTGAAGGAGGGTGGCCGCTGGATCCAGGGCGACAGCCTGGGCGATGTCACCGCCGAGGCGCAGGCGCGGCGGCTGGCCTATTGGACCGATGTGCTGCGCCAGCTCGATATGATCCCGATGGACCAGCTCTCGCCCGAAGAGCAGGTCAACGCCGCGGTCTTTCGCCAGTCGGTGTGGGAGAATGCCAACAGCATTGAGCACAAGACCTATGAGGCGCCGTTCAACAGCGACACCTTCTTCTGGGGCGGGCTGAACCCGCGCCAGGGCTTTCCCAATGCCGCCAGCTATCGCCGCTATCTGGGGCGAATGAATGACATTCCGCGCTATTTCGATGAGAATATCGTCAACATGCGCGCGGGCCTCGCACGCGGCTACACGGTGCCGCGGGTCGCGATCGAGGGGCGCGATGCGACGATCGAGGCCTATTCCGTCACCGGCGAGGCGAACCCGTTCTACGATGCCTTCCGCACGATGCCCGAGAGCATCCCGGCGGCGCAGCAGGCAAGACTGCGCGCCGATGCGCTGAAAGCAATCGAGACATCGGTCGCACCCGCTTATGCCAAGCTGCTGACCTTCATGCGGGGCGAGTATATGCCCAAGGCGCGCACGCAGATCGACGCGTACTCGCTGCCCGATGGCAAGGCCTTCTATCAGGACCAGATCAAGCTCTACACCACGCTCGATCTGACCCCTGAGCAGATCCACGAGATCGGCCTCAAGGAGGTCGCGCGGATCGATGCGGACATGCAGAAGACGATGCGCGAAACCGGGTTCAAGGGCACGTTCCCCGAGTTCCTGCAGTTCCTGCGCACCGACCCGCAATTCTATGCCAAGACCCCGCGCGAACTGCTCTCCTATGCGGCGTATGTGACCAAGAGAATGGACGGCAAGCTCAAGGAAACGTTCAATTTCCTGCCGCGCTATCGCTTCACCATCCTGCCGGTGCCCGATGTCATCGCGCCGATCTATACCTCGGGGCGCGGCGGGCTGGATAGCTGCCTTTTCAACACTTATGATCTGCCCTCGCGCCCGTTGTACAACCTCACCGCGCTGACGCTGCACGAGTGCATCCCGGGGCACAGTTTTCAGGCGGCAGTCGCGCTCGAGGCGCCAGATCGGCCGGACTTCCGTCGCCAGACCTATTTCTCGGGCTATGGCGAGGGCTGGGGGCTGTACACCGAATGGCTGGGGACAAAGCTTGGGTTGTACGAAACGCCTTATGAGGAATTCGGTCGCCAGACCTTCGAGATGTGGCGCGCGGTGCGGCTGGTGATCGATACCGGCATCCACACCCAGGGCTGGAGCCGGCAGAAGGCGATCGACTATCTGGCGGTCCACACCGCGCTGGCGCAGCGCGATGTCGAGACCGAGGTCGACCGCTATATCTCCTGGCCCGCGCAGGCGCTCGCCTACAAGCTGGGTGAGCTTGCGCTGCGCAAGATGCGCGCCAAGGCCGAGGCGGAGCTTGGCGCCGGGTTCGACCAGCGGCCGTTCCACGACACCTTCCTCAACCTGGGCTCGGTGCCGCTGCCGGTGATGGAGGCCAAGATGGAAGAGTTCATCACGCGGGAGAAGGCCAGGCTGGCCAAGACCGGCAAGCCGCGCAGCTGACCCTTATTCGTCGCCGTAGATCGCGACGCTCCTGCTTCCGTCGCTGCTCGCCATGCCGCGGTACATGCCCGGGGTGTCGAAGCTGTAGCCCTGATGGCCCCAGGGGGTGAGGTAGATGATCCCGCCCGAACCGCCCAGCGCGCCCATTTCGCCGATCACCGCATCGGCGATGGCCTGCACCTCCTCGGCGGTGAGCGCTGCCGCGATCAGCCTGGCCTGTGCCGCTCCGTCGAGCCGGGTGCCGCCGCGCTCGGCTTCCTGCGTCAGGAATTCTGCACGCGCTTCGGCCTTCATCCGGATGCGGGTGCAGATTTCGTGCGCCACGCCGACGCGGATGAAGAATTCGCCCGCGCCGGTGGCGGAGATCGCACACGCGCGGTCATCGGCATAGGTGCCAGCGCCGATCAGCGGGGAATCGCCGATGCGGCCATAGCGCTTGCCGGTCAGGCCCCCGGTCGAGGTGCCCGCTGCGACATGGCCCTGCGCATCGCGCGCGACTGCGCCGACGGTCCCGTATTTCAGATCGACATCGAACCAGCCGACCTTCTTCGCCTTGAGCTCCTCCAGCTGGCGCTTGCGCTCGGGCGTGCCGAAATAGGCGTTGTCGACCTGCTCGAGACCCTGTTCCTTGGAGAAGCGGTCCGCGCCTTCGCCCGAAAGCAGCACGTGCGGGCTTTCCTCCATCACCTTGCGCGCCAGCAGTATGGGGTTGCGGGTGTGGTGCGCGCGCGCGATTGCGCCGGCCTTGCGATCGATACCCTGCATGACCGCGGCGTCGAGCTCGTTGGTGCCTTCATAGGTGAACACCGCGCCGTGCCCGGCGTTGAAATTGGGGTCGTCTTCCAGCACCAGGATCGCCGCCTGCACCGCGTCCAGGGCTGCGCCGCCGCTCTGCAGCACGGCCGATCCGGCCTCGAGCGCCTTGTCGAGCGCCCTGCGCACCGCGGCGTCGGTCTCGGGCGAGACACGCGAGCGTTCGAGAATTCCGGCGCCGCCATGGATGACCAGCGACCAGCCCGGCTCTGCGGTGGTTTCGGGCTTGGCGGAGGTGGGGGCGGCAGACGACATCAACAGGGCTCCAAGCAACAGGATCAGGCGCATATTCAGCTCCCTTGGTCCAAGGCGAACGACAAGGCCGGGCGATTAAAGACCTTTGGACGGTCACGCAAACTTTGAGTGGAAACCGCAGCTGTGCTGTCGCAATGTCTCACCGGGGCAAAGGTTCCGCTGCAAGGGGAAGGCAGGCATGGATCAGACGATCACGATCGAACAGGATGATCTGAGCGGGGAGGATATCGTCGCATTGCTGCGCTATCATCTCGACCAGATGCAGCTGCATTCGCCGATCTGCTCGGTGCATGCCTTTCCGGTCGAACGGCTGCGCGCGGGCGATGTGACCTTCTACGCGCTGCGCGTCGATGGGCGGCTCGCCGGGTGCGGCGCGCTCAAGCAGATCGATGCCCGCCATGGCGAGCTCAAGTCGATGCGAACCGATCCTGCATTCCTGCGGCGCGGCTTGGGCGAGGCCATGCTGGTGCATCTGATCGCCGAGGCGCGCGCGCGCGGCTATTCGCGGCTTAGCCTCGAAACCGGCCTCCCAGAGCCCTTCCACCCAGCGCACGCATTGTACCGCAAGCACGGCTTCGAGCGGTGTCCGCCCTTTGCCGACTATACCGATGACCCGTTCAGCATGTGCATGACGCGCACGCTCTGAGCCCGGTCAGCGCACTACCGAGACCTCAGCGGTCCACACCCGCGGCCATTCCCACACGCCGCGGCACTCGCCCATTTCGTGCTTTTCGCTGAGGCGGAACATCTCTCCATCCCAGACATAGCTGCTGGCGACGCCGCAATCGCCGATGCTGCGACCCTTCGCGCGATCATAAAGCGTACCCGTTTCGGGCGTGAAATCGGCGTTGACCACCTGCGGCACCTGATCATCGCCGCCCCAGCCGGTGGGGCTGTCGAACTTGGCCGGGGCAAATTCCCATCCCGCATTGGGGTCTTCCATCGGACGGGTGGCGACCATGACTACCGAGCCGAAATTATACGCACCCGAATCGCAGGCGATCAGCACCAGCGCCATGTCCAGCCCGCCGCGCTGGCCCAGCGGGTGCACCGTGTCTTCCACCCCCTCCATCCGGTATTCGCACCCGGTTTCGGCGATGATCTCAGGGTATCGCTTGAGGTCGGGAAGCTCGGTGAGCTTCGAGGCGGCGCGCGCGGTCAGCTGCGGCAGCGCAGGGGGCAGGGCGGTGTCGGGCCTGGTGCCGGTGGCGATGATCGCGCCGAGTGTGCCCGCGCGCTGCTGCACCGCATCGATATAGCGCAGCGCCGCCGATGATCCGGCGAGCGACAGCGCAATGGCCTTGCCATCCGACAGGATCAGCACTGCCTTGGTGCCATTGGCGAGCGTGCGGGCGATCGCGAGCGACTGCGCCTCGTCCAACCAGGTGTCGCCTTCGGTGTCCTGCGTGCCGCTGAGCGCCGGGCGCGCGTCGATCTTCAGCCGTGCCGGGCCGGTCGCCATTTCCTCGGGCGGGCTCAATTCGATACGGAAGGGCGCGTCGGGTCCGCCTTCGCGCCGGATGCGCACCGCCATCGCGGTGGTGAATTCGCCGCCTTCTTCCGCCAGCGTTCCCGCCTCGCAGGACCACACATTGTCGCAGGCGACGTACCAGTCCTTGAAGGTCTTGACCTCGCCGGGGGTCTGATCCGCGGGCGCGGCAGCAACCGTCGCAGCGATGAGCAGGGCGGGCATCAGCATGGGCTTTTCTCGATCCTAGCCAGAGACGGAATCATCGGTTATGCGGCGGGCCTATCCTATTCCAGCGGCACCAGAAAGAGGCACTTATGGACAAAATGGCAGTTATCGGCGCGGGCCAGATGGGCGCGGGCATCGCACAGGTCAGTGCGCAGGCAGGCTATCATGTTTTCCTCTCCGACGTGTCGGTGGAGCTCGCGCAAAAGGGCAAGGCTGGCATCGCCAAGCAGCTGGCGCGTGCGGTCGAAAAGGGCAAAATGGATGCTGCCGACGCCGACGCGGCGCTGGCACGGATCGAGCCGGTGAGCGATTATGCCAAGATGGCCGAGGCAGGCCTGATCATCGAGGCGGCGACCGAGCGCGAGGACATCAAGCGCACGATCTTCGAGAATGTCGGCAAGGTGCTGGCAGCAGACGCGATCCTGGCGAGCAACACCTCATCGATCCCGATCACCCGCATGGCCGCCGCCACTACGGATGCGTCGCGATTTGTTGGGGTGCACTTCTTCAACCCGGTGCCCGTCATGGGGCTGATCGAGCTGATCCGCGGGCTTGCCACTTCAGATGCGACGGTCGATTTCGTCCGCGCGTACGCAGAGCGGATCGGCAAGCGGGTGGTGCAGGCCAATGACGCGCCCGGCTTCATCGTCAATCGCATCCTGCTGCCGATGCTCAACGAAGCGTGCTTCGCGCTAGGCGAGGGCGTGGCGACGATCGAGGACATCGACGCCGCGGTGCAACTCGGGCTCAACCATCCGATGGGCCCGCTGACGCTTGCCGATTTCATCGGGCTGGATACTTGCCTCAGCATCACCCAGGTGCTGCACAGCTCGACCGGCGACCCCAAGTTCCGCCCCGCGCCGCTGCTGGTCAAATATGTCGAGGCCGGCTGGCTGGGTCGCAAGACCAAGCGCGGTTTCTACGATTATTCGGGAGAAACCCCGGTTCCGACGCGTTGATGGTCACCACAGGCTGACAGCCCCGGCAAAACGCGATATGCTGCGCTTTGCCGGGGCGCGCCGACAGTTCAACTACCGGAGACCGACAATGACCGCCCATCCGCTCAAGATCGATATCGTGTCAGACGTGGTCTGCCCGTGGTGCATCATCGGCTACAAGCAGCTGCAAAAGGCGCTCGATATCGTCGGCGACGAGGTCGCACCCGAGATTACCTGGCACCCGTTCGAGCTCAACCCGAAGATGGCGCCCGAGGGCGAGGCGATTTCCGAGCATGTCGCGCGCAAGTACGGCGCCAGTGCAGAGCAGAGCGCGGCCAACCGATCGCGGCTGAAGGAAACCGGCGAGCGGCTGGGTTTTGAGTTCAACCATGCCCCTGGCATGCGGATCTACAACACCTTCAAGGCGCACCAATTGCTCACCTGGGCGGGCGACACGCAAGGCTGCGAGGCGCAGACACGGCTCAAGCTGGCGCTGTTCGCGGCGTATTTCCAGGACAACCGCGATATCAGCGATGAAGAGGTGCTGCTCGACGTGATCGCGGACATCGGCCTCGATCCTGATGAGGGGCGCGCTGTGCTCAACGATCCCGACAACGAAGCCGAAGTCCGCGCGCATCTCGACCACTGGATCGAACAGGGCATCAGCGGCGTTCCCGCGATCATCTTCGACGGCAAGTATCTAGTCCCCGGCGCACAGGAGGCCGAAACCTTCGTCAACGTGATCCGCAAGGTGCGCGAGAAGGCATTGGCCTAGTTCACCCGTGCTTTTTCCGTCATCCTGAACTTGTTTCAGGACCCATGGTGCGTCCTGGTGTGGCAAGAGCGGGAGGAGGGTTGGGTCCTGAAACAAGTTCAGGATGACGAGGTTCGAGACCCGTATGCCAGCCGAACCCTAAACCAGCCCCAATCTCGCCAGTTCGCCGAGCATCTCTGCGGGCATCAGGTCGGCGGCGTCCATCCCCTCGCCCAGGTCCGCGGGCGCATCGGCGGGTTCGAGATAGCGCCAGCCCTGGTGCGCGCGGCGGGGGATGGATTGGACTGCGATCAGCTTTGGCTCGACCCTGATCCAGTAGCGTCCCTGGCCGTTGTCCATGAAGCCCAGCAACGGGCTGCGGCCGATGATCGCCTTGTTGAAGATCCAGTAGAGCGAACCGCCCGCCATCTCCTCGTGGCGCTTGGGCATGTAGCGCGTGGTCAGCCGCGCTTCGCCCAGCGGGGCGTGGCTTTCCAGCCACTGCCGCAGCGATGCTGCGCTCTGCGCGCCGAACGCGATCTTTGTCATGTTGAGCGCCATCGGGATCAGAAGCTCGCCAGCCCGCTCGCGACCGCCAGGCCCAGAAACGCCAGAAAGCCCATGGAATCGGTGATCATCGTCACGAACACCGAGCTGGCGACCGCAGGGTCCTGTTCCAGCCGGTCGAGCGTGACCGGCACGATCACGCCCGCCATGCCGGCGATGATGATGTTGACCAGGATGGCAAGCGCGATCACCCCGCCGAGCATTGCATCGGCAAAGACGAGCGCGGTGCCCGCGCCGGTGAGCACCGCGACGGTGGCACCGTTGAGCACCGCGATGCGCAGTTCGCGGGCGATGATGCGGCGGGTGTTCGATTGCGTCAGCTGGTTCATCGCCAGCGCGCGCACCGCGACGGCCATCGTCTGGGTGCCGGCATTGCCGCCGACCGAAGCGACGATCGGCATCAGCACCGCCAATGCCACCAGTTGCTCGATCGCGCCGCCGAACAGCGCGATGATGCTGCTGGCGACCAATGCGGTGCCCAGATTGGCGATCAGCCAGCGTACGCGGCTGCTGTAGGACTGACGGATCGGCTCGTTGATGTCGCCATCGCCCGCGCCCGACATGCGCAGGATATCCTCGCCCGCTTCTTCCTGGACGATGTGGATGATGTCATCGACCGTGATCTGCCCGACAAGGCGTCCCGCGCCATCGATGACGGCGGCAGAGATCAGCGCGTATTTCTGGAAGCGCAGCGCGACCTCTTCCTGGTCCATGTCGGTGGGGATCAGCGTCTGGTCGCGCTTCATCACATCGGCGAGCGCGATGTGCCTCGGGGTGCGCAGAATCCAGCTCAGCTGGCAGGTGCCGACCGGGCGATGCTGCGGATCGACGATGAAGATTTCCCAGAACTCGGTGGTGAGATCGGCATGTTCGCGCAGATAATCGATCAGCTGGCCGACGTTCATGTGTTCCGGCACCGCGACCAGATCGCGCTGCATCAGTCGGCCTGCGGATTCCTCGGGGAAGGAGAGCGCATCGACGATCGCGGCGCGGTCTGCAGGTTCGAGTTCGGCCAGCACCGCGCGCTGGTCGGCCTCTTCCATCTCCTCGATGATCGCCACCGCGTCATCGGTTTCCAGCTGCCCGGCGAGCTCCGCCACCTGCGCGGCAGGCAGCGCGTCGATCACGTCATCGCGGACATAATCGTTGAGTTCGGTGAGCACGTCTGCGCCCAGCAGATCGGTGATCGCCCGCGCCAGCGGCCCGCGATACTCGCGCTCGACCAGCTCGAAAAGGTCGGCGATATCGGCGGGGTGCAGCGGCTCGACCAGATCATAGGCGGCCTCGTCGTCGCCTTCGTCGAGCGCATCGCACACCTGGCTGACAAAGCCCGGCAGCAGGCGGTTGTCCTCGTCCAGGCTGGTGCTGGCATCCATGGCATCATGGGGTGCATGATCGTGGAGCTGGGCGTCGGATGGGTCGGTCATGGCCTGCTCCTTTCTGTGGGAATGGGTGTATCCCGCGCGCGGGAATCACCGAGTGTGTGGCGGTTCGCACCTGCAAAAGCAATCCCGATGCGGCGGGTGTCGCCGGGGGTGACATTCGCCTGCGCGTCGCTATATCGGCGGCAGCATTTCTCGTGCCACCAAATCCTTCTCATGCCATCAAAGGACTGCATATGACCGCTGAGACGCTTACCTTTCACATCCAGGACGGCGGCGATGTCGTCATCAAGCTGCGCCCTGATCTTGCCCCCGGCCATGTCGAACGCATCGTCGAACTGGCCAATGAAGGCTTCTACAACGGCGTGAAGTTCCACCGCGTGATCGCGGGCTTCATGGCGCAGGGCGGCTGCCCCAACGGCACCGGTACCGGCGGATCGAAGAAGCCCGATCTCAAGCAGGAATTCAACGACGAGCCGCATGTCGAGGGCGTCTGCTCGATGGCGCGCACGATGGACCCCAACAGCGCCAACAGCCAGTTCTTCATCTGCCTCGACGATGCGCGCTTCCTCGATCGCCAGTACACCGTGTGGGGCCAGGTGACCTCAGGCATGGAACACGTCCACGCGCTGCCCAAGGGCGAACCGCCCGCAAAGCCCGGCGTGATCGCATCGGCAACGGTGGCGTAATACTTGAAGAGCCCTCCTGGAAACGGGAGGGCTTTTTCTATTCCCGGGTTTTAAATCCCCGCGTCGACCAGCCAGTCGTGGAACAGCCGCACAGCCCGGGTTTCCAGCGCGCGGGGCTTGCACACGAACCAGTAGCTGTAGGGGCTTTCCACGCGGACATCGAACAGCTTGGCCAGCCGGGTGTCGCCCGAACGGGTGAGGTGATCGTCGTGCATGATCGCGATGCCCAGGCCCTGGGCTGCGGCTTCGAGCATCAGCGGCCCGCTGTCGATATGATCGATCGATGCCGGTTGCAGGTCGACCAGCCCTAGCGCGTGCTTCCAGGCCTCGAACGATTCCGGCATGTCGTTGTGGATCAGGATCGTCTGGCGGTTGAGCCGCTCCAGATCGGGGGTGGACCCCAGGCTCTCCACGAGCTCGGTAGAGGCGATCGCATAGACATAATTGCGATCTAGCCGCACCGAGTGCAGCGAAGGATCGGGATTTTCCGACAGGATGATCGCGGCATCGAGTGTGTCGCCCAACCGAGCCTCGCCATGGCCCGAGGTGTCGACATCGATGTGCAGCAGCGGATAGAGCCTGCGCAACTCGCCCAGCCGCGGGACAAGCCGCTGGCTGCCGAACAGCGGCAGCATCCCCAGCCGCAGGCGCAGCACCCGGCTGTCATCCATGTGCGCGGCGACAGCATCGGCTAGCGCGTCGATCGCGGGGGCAACGCTGGCAAACAGAGCTTCGCCCGCCTCGTTGAGCTTGAGCTGCTGGTTGTGGCGCTTGAACAGTTTCTTGCCGACAAAGTCTTCCAGCCCGCCGATCCGGCGACTCAGCGCCGAGGGCGAGAGCGCCAGCTCGCTGGCCGCGGCCTTGGCCGAGCCGAGTCGCGCGACACGCAAAAATGCCTCGAGAGATCGCAAAGGGGGGAGACGTCGCATGGCCATATCGGCGAGCATTATTGCACTGCAGCGGAAATGTGCAATTGCAAATAGCGAACTTAGTGCGGTTTTCCGTCAGTGGACTTGCATTCTTTGCAATTATCCAAAGCTATTTCGCACTTGCACAATAAGGGTCTCTGACCCATATTGATCATGCCTTTCAGGCATCCTCTCCTAAAAACTTTATCGGGTCAGCCTTCGGGCTGGCCCTTTTTTTGTCTACTGAGGCCTGAGGGCGGTGGCGTAACCAATTGTTTCGCGCTTGGCAAACCCTTTGATTTCCTTGCTCTACGCGGCGTCTGCCCGGCAAAGGCTCTGCACACGATTGCATTGAATCGCTGTCCAGCGGTGTCAGGAGCGGGTGCGCCGCCTATCGGGTGCGCGCGAATGAAAGGTGATTCGGATTGCGAATCACATCTCGATAATGCGCGTCGCCGGATGGTGCTTGTCGAGATGCTTGCGGATGATCTTGAGATTGCGCGTATTCGACCGCCAGAACAGGTCGAACAGGTCGCCTGCCAGCGGTACCGCGCCGACCAGGCTGTCGAAGCCGACATTCGCAGCCATGCGCGCCAGCTGGAATTTGGACATCCCCAGGTTCCGCGCCTCCCACACCATGTAAAGGCCCATTGCGCCGGTTACGATATCGCCGACCACCGGGACCAGTCCGAGCGCGAAATCCAGCCCGACCTTGCGGTTGATGCCGGGCAAGGTGAAGCTGCGCTCGAGCACCTGCTCCATCATCTCGATGCGCCTGCGGATCGAGGCCGGGTCATTGGCAAGCGCAGCGCCCATGACCTTCAGCTGGGCCGCCTTGATCTGTTCCATCTGTTCAGGCCGGATCGTCTTCATGCTGTCCTCCGCAACCCCTTGCAGCGGCTTATCTGGGGATCGCAACCATATCCGGCAAGGCGTGCCATCCATCGGCGGTGATGGCAAAGCCGGGGACGTTGCCGCGCACCAGCGAAAAGCGCACCGGAGCCCCCAGCGGGATGTAGATGTTGGCGCTGGTCATCGACAGCTCGGCCTCGGCCATCTGCTGCGCGCGAACCGCCGGATCGCCCGCCCGCTTGGCCTGCGCCAGCAGCACATCGCCGTCCCTGTCGCACACCGGCCGCACGACACAGGCGAGCTGGTTGAGGAACCAGGAGGGCTGGCGATAGCGCGCGACCTCGTCGATCAGCTTCAGGTCGGCCTTGCCCTTGCCCTCCAGGAGCCGGCTATCGATGCCGATGGTGGCCAGATCGCGCTTGAGCCGCCCGAATACCAGCCGGCTGCCGGGTCCCTTGGGCATGGCGATGCGCAGCACGGGCAGCGTCTCGTTGTCCTGCCGCCAGCGAACTACGCGCGCACGCGCGAGCTCGCGGCGCTGATCGAGTGACAGATCCGTCCAGCGTTCACCCACCAGCGGCGCATACCGATCCAGCCCCAGCGGCACGATCCGCGTCATGGTCTGCCATTCGCGGATGCCCAGCGGGGTCATCAGCGCCTCGCGGTCGATTGCCAGCGCAATCGCCTCGCGATTGGCGGGATCGCCCAGAAACCCGCCGCTTTCGACCACCAGCAGCCCGAACAGCCCGATCACCGGGTCTGCGCGCACGGTGTTGTCGGCGACAGCAGCGGCGCTGAGATAGGGCAGATGCTCGAACCTGCCGCCTAGCACCATGCTGGTTTCCCCCATCGCGAACCGGGCGATGGCGTGCGCGGCTTTTTCGGTGCGCACCTGCAGCGGGCGCACCGGCGGGCGAAACTCGCCGTCGACCAGATCGTCGGCGCGCTCGGTCAGCACGGTCCAGTATTGCTGCCGATCGGCGACCAGCGGGCCCGAGCCCCGCCCGCTGCGGCGGATGCCAAGTTCGGGCAGCGCCAGGATGCGCAGCAGATCGGGCTGCGGGGCGAGCAGGCGGATCTCGATCACCCGCCCGGTCATCGACCTGATATCGCGCACCTCGGTAGTATCCGCGCCGATCGCGGTGCGGCTTTCGATCTGCAGCCGACGGCGCAGCGCCGCCGCGACATGTTCGGAGGTCACAGTATCGCCGTTTTCCCAGCGCGCGTTGCGCAGGCGAAAGATATAGCTGAGGCCGTCATCGGTGACGATCCAGCGTTCGGCGAGCGCGGGAACGATGTTGCCCAGCGAATCGAGCCGGACCAGCCCCTGCGATGTCGCCGCGCGCAGATATTCTGCGGCAGGCGCAAGCTCGGCGGCGTCCAGATTGTTCACCGGCGATGGATCGATGATCGAAATGCCCAGCGGCGAGCTGTCCGATCCGCTGCACGCGGCCAGCACCAGCACTGCAGCGATGCTGCAAGACCGCCAAGTCCTTGCCAGAGCGCGTGTCATTGTCCGCCTTTCAACCCGGTGCCGCTGCCGATGGCGATAGCAGGGCCGCGGCGAAGCGACAACGCGGCGCTGGGGTGGACGTTGCCGGGATTGTCGATCCAGCCGGTCACGCGGGGCGCAACCAGCGCGCCGCTGCGATAATACCATAAGGGGATGACCGGCATGGTTTCCAGCAGCCGCGCCTCGGCGGCGCGCATCGCCGCCAGCCGTGCCGGCGGATCAGCGGTGGCCATCGCTGTATCGAGCAGCGCGTCGAACACCGGATCGGCATGACCCGAATAATTGACCTCGCCCGAGTCCGAACGGTGCACCGCTAGAAAGTTCTCCGGCGCGGGCAGATCGGCGATCCAGCCCGAGCGCGCCATCTGGAAGTCGCCGCGGCGCATCGCGGCAAAATGCAGCGCAGGTTCGCTGTTGAGGATGCTCGCCTCGACCCCCAGCGGCTTCCACATCGCCGCCAGGGCGACGGCCATTCGGCGGTGTTCAGCCGACGAGTTGATCCGGATTTCGAAACGCAGCGGTTTTGCAGGGGAAAAGCCCGCCGTCGTGATCAGCCGCCGCGCCTCGCGCTGGCGCTGCGCGAGAGGCCATACCGCCCAGTCCGGCTGCACCGCTGCACCCCCGGCGAGCGCGGGCGGCACGATCGCATAGGCAGGTGCGTTGCCCATCGGCAGCAACGCACGCGCGATCCATTCGCGGTCCACCGCCATGCTCAGGCCCTTGCGCACCCGCGCGTCGTCGAATGGCGGCTTGCGGGTGTTGAGCGTGAAGTAGTAACTGCCCAGATAATCGCCGGTGCGCACCGCTTGCGGCCTTTGTGCGACCAGCCAGCCGTGGCGGCTCTGTGGAAAGTCGCCCGAGATATCGGCGTCGCCCGCCAGGAACAGCCGCATCCCGGCGAGCGCATCGTCCACCGGCTTCCACACCACCATAGCGATGGGCGCGCGTCCGGCATGCCAGCGCGGGTTGCGCTCCATCACCAGCCGGTCGTTGAGCCGCCATTCGCGGGTGCGATAGGGACCGGAGGTGACCAGCGGGCGTTGGGCAGTCCAGTCGCCCTGCGCGCCACCAATCCGGTGCAGCGGAAGCGCGGCCATGGCCGGGTGCGCCAGAAGGGCAGGGATTTGCGGGAAGGGGGCGTTGAGCGTCACGATCACCACGCCATCGCCATCTGCCCTCACGTCAGCAATCGCCGCGAACAGCGCGGTGTGCGGCGATCCGGTGGCAGGATCGTTCAGCCGCCGCCACCCCGCCACGAACACCCCGGCGGTGATCGCAGAGCTATCCGAAAAGCGCAGCCCGTCGCGCAGCGTAAACCGCCAGACCCGGCCGTCAGCCGAGACGGTCCAGTCGCGCGCAAGCCCTGCTACCGCGCGGCCCGCACCATCGAAGCGGGTCAGTCCTTCGAACTGGTCCGCCGCCACTCGCAGCGAGGCGATGTCGGAATAGACTTGCGGGTCCAGTCCGCGGATCTCGGAATCGGTCAGCCGGACCAGTCGGTCTGGTCCGGGCGTGCTGTCCGATGCCGCAGGCCCGGCATCACAGGAGGTCAGCAGCACGCTGAGCAGGACAAGGATCAGGAGGCGCATCGCTGGCAGCTTGCCCCGAATGACGGCGGCAGGGAAGGCGCGATGGAGCGCGTTTTGGCCAGGCCCTCAAAAATCCGGATTTTGCGGAACGGAACGCAGCGGCGGCGCGTCCATGCTTCAGCAAAAAGCGAGGAACATCATGACACTTTTCACCACCAAGGCATGGACTGTGGGCGCTGCGATTGCTGCGGCGACGGTCGTCAGCGGCTGCGCTGGATCGGGCTTCAACGATCGCGGTTTCAGCAACGCTCGGCAATACGACTATAACCGCCCGGATCCATCCTACGGTGGCTATGATGCCGGACGCTATTATCGTGACGACCGGCGCTATCGCGAGCGCCGCCTCAGCCGCAACGACCGCGTCTACCGGGGTCAGGACGGACGCTATTATTGTCGCAGGTCCGATGGCACCACCGGGCTGATCGTCGGCGGCGTTGCAGGCGGCGTGCTGGGCAATGTCATCGCGCCGGGCGGATCGGACACTTTGGGCACCATCCTGGGCGCCATTGGCGGCGCGGCCGCTGGCCGGGCGATCGATCGCAACGGGACACGCTGCCGCTGACGACCGCGAGCTTTACGGCTACAAAAAAGCGCCCCGGGTTTCCCCGAGGCGCTTTTTTTATGCGCGATACGCAGGCAGCTTACCAGCTGTAGTACATATCGAATTCGACCGGCGAGGGGGTCGTTTCCCAGCGGCTGACTTCAGCCCACTTCATGTCGATATAGGCTTCGATCTGGTCCTTGAGGAACACGTCGCCCTTGAGCAGGAAGTCGTGGTCGGCGATCAGCGCGTCGAGTGCTTCGCGCAGGGACGTACAGACGGTCGGCACTTCCTTCAGCTCTTCGGGCGGCAGGTCGTATAGGTTCTTGTCCATCGCCTCGCCGGGATGGATCTTGTTCTGGATGCCGTCGAGGCCTGCCATCAGCAGCGCCGAATAGCACAGATAGGGGTTGGCCATCGCGTCGGGGAAACGGAATTCCACGCGCTTGGCCTTCTCGCCGGTGCCATAAGGGATGCGGCACGATGCCGAGCGGTTGCGGCTGGAATACGCGAGCAGCACCGGTGCCTCGAAGCCCGGAACCAGCCGCTTGTAGCTGTTGGTGGTCGGGTTGGTGAAGGCGTTGAGCGCCTTGGCGTGCTTGATGACGCCGCCGATGAAGTACAGGCACATGTCCGAAAGGCCCGCATAGCCGTTGCCAGCGAACAGCGGCTTGCCTTCCTTCCAGATCGAGATGTGGGTGTGCATGCCCGATCCGTTGTCCTGCTTGATCGGCTTGGGCATGAACGTTGCCGTCTTGCCGTAAGCCTGCGCGACCATGTGGACGACGTACTTGTAGATCTGCATGCGGTCGGCGGTTTCGGTCAGCGTGCCGAAGGTCAGGCCAAGCTCGTGCTGCGCGGCGGCAACCTCGTGGTGGTGCTTGTCGCAGGGCAGGCCCATTTCGAGCATGGTGCTGACCATCTCGGCGCGGATGTCGACGACGCTGTCGACCGGCGCAACAGGGAAATAGCCACCCTTGGCGCGCGGACGGTGGCCCAGGTTGCCGCTTTCATAGGCGCGGCCCGAGTTGGTCGGCAGCTCGATATCGTCGATCGAGAACATCGATCCGGCATAGCCGTCCGAGAAGCGCACATCGTCGAACATGAAGAATTCGGCTTCGGGGCCGACATAGACGGTGTCGCCGATGCCGGTCGACTGCAGATAGGCTTCGGCGCGCTTGGCGGTGCTGCGCGGATCGCGGGCATACAGCTCGCCGGTGCCGGGCTCGACGATGTCGCAGAACAGGATCAGCATCGGATCGGCCGAGAACGGATCGATGTACGCCGCGTCCATGTCAGGACGCAGGATCATGTCGGATTCGTTGATCGCCTTCCAGCCTTCGATCGACGAACCGTCGAACATCAGACCGTCTTCGAGCTCATCCTCGCCAATCACGCCGGCGCACATCGTGAGGTGCTGCCACTTGCCCTTGGGATCGGTGAAGCGGACATCGACCCACTCGATCTCGTTTTCCTTGATCATTGCCAGAATGTCTTTGGCGGTTTTTGCCATCTTAGCTTTCCCTCTTCATGAAATCCGGTCCGGGCCTGTTGCCGGGCCCCCCTTTGGTGAAACTGACGTGTGTTCTTGCAGCCTTCCCGAGGCAGGCCTCTCCTTGGATCGCGCGCTGTTGTTCAGACCGCGTCGTTATCGCGTTCTCCCGTGCGGATGCGCAAAGCGGTTTCCACCGGGATCACGAAAATCTTGCCGTCGCCGATGCGTCCGGTCTGTGCAGCAGCAGCGATCGCCTCGACCACGCGGTCGGCCAGCGCATCGTCAACCACCACTTCCAGCTTCACCTTGGGCAGAAAATCGACGATGTACTCGGCACCGCGGTACAGCTCGGTATGCCCCTTTTGCCGCCCGAAGCCCTTGGCCTCGGTCACGGTGATGCCGGACACGCCCACTTCGTGCAGCGCTTCCTTCACTTCGTCGAGCTTGAAGGGTTTGATGATCGCTTCGATCTTTTTCATGTGGTCCTGATCATCCTGTGCTCGGCCACCCCGCCCTGACGGCGCGGTGCTGATGGGAAAGAACGGCGCGGGTTGCCCAGCACCGCCATGACATTGTGCAGGCAAGCCGGGCGGGCGCAGCGCGCCTCTCCCGAATCCCCCCTTGCATGCTACCAAACAATTAACGTGCCAAGACGCAAACCGCTACAATTGCTTGGCCGCATCGCAACATTATTGCGGCGGATGATGGAAATGCGGGCACGCGATATCGCGGTTGCCTATATTTTGGGCAAATGTTCTGCCCGCCGGACGCGTGCGAAGCGCAGCAAGGCCCGGTCCGGCGCGCCTCAATACGGCGGGCGGTCGAGGCCTGCCAGGCTCTTGGTGAAGATCTCGCAGCCGGTTTCGGTGATGCCGATCGAGTGTTCGAACTGTGCCGACAGCGATCGGTCGCGGGTGACCGCCGTCCAGCCATCCTCCAGCATCTTCACCGCGGGCTTGCCGATGTTGATCATCGGCTCGATGGTGAAGAACATGCCGGGTTTGAGCTCGGGTCCGGTGCCGGGGCGCCCGGCGTGGACGACCTCGGGCGCGTCGTGGAACAGCCGGCCCAGGCCATGGCCGCAGAAATCGCGGACCACGCCGTAGCGGTGCTTCTCGGCGAACGACTGGATGGCGTGCGCGACGTCGCCCATCGTGTTGCCGGGGCGCGCCTGCTCGATGCCCAGCATCAGGCACTCATAGGTCACATCGACCAGCCGCCGCGCCTTCACCCCGACATCGCCGATCAGGAACATGCGGCTGGTATCGCCATGCCAGCCATCGAGAATCGGGGTGACGTCGATGTTGATGATGTCGCCGTCCTTGAGCTTCCGGTCGGCGGGGATGCCATGGCACACGACATGGTTGATCGAGGTGCAGCAGCTATGAGTAAAGCCACGATAGCCGAGCGTGGCCGGAATACCGCCGCCCGCCAGCATCATTTCGCGCGCCTTGGCGTCGATCTCTGCGGTGGTGACGCCTTCGCGGACGAACGTCGTCAACTCGTCCAGCACACGCGCGGCAAGCTGCCCCGCCTTGCGCATGCCTTCGAAGCCCTCGGGGCCGTGCAGCTTGATGGTGCCATCGCGCATCGGCGTATCGGCGTTGGTGACGGTGACATACTGGTTCATGGTGATTCTATATAGGGGAGGGGCGGTCATTTTGCGACCCTGGATTGCAGCGGACTTAGTCCATTGACTTAGTCCGGTCAATGGACTAACCTTCGCATCATGACCAGTATCGTCAATGTCCACGACGCCAAGACGCACTTTTCCAAGCTGCTCGACCGCGCGCATGCGGGCGAGGAGATCATCCTCGCCAAGGCGGGCAAGCCCTATGCGCGGCTGGTCCCACTCGAAAAGCCCAAGGTTGAGCGCAAGCCGGGGCGGTTGAAGCTGAAGACGCCAATACCCGACAGCTTTTTCTTCGATCCGTTGCCCGAGGAAGAGCTCCGGGCCTGGGAATGACCGACTATCTGTTCGACACCCATGCGCTTGTCTGGTGGTGGACCGGCGACAAAGCCTTGCCTGGTGCAGTCTCCCGGGAAATCAGCGACGAAAGCAATACAGTCTATGTCAGCGCTGTCTCCGCTTGGGAGATTGCGACAAAGTGCCGTATCGGCAAATGGCAGGCAGCTGTGCCAGTTTTCGAGAACTTTGAAGAGCTTGCAGGTGCCGACGGGTTTATCGAGTTGAGCGTTTCGGTTGCCCACGGCCTGCTCGCCGGATCGCTTCCCGGCGAGCATCGCGATCCCTTCGACCGGATGATCGCTGCGCAGGCGATCCATGACGAACTGGTCGTCATCACCCGCGATCCTGCACTCGCAGGCCTGGGCTGCACCACCTTCTGGGCGGATTGATCCAGCCCTTCACGAACCGCTTGCGCGCTCCGGCGCACGCGCTAAACACCGGCGCATGACAGCAGACGCACCCGCATCAAGCCCCCGTATCTGGACCGCCGCGCTGATCGTCATCGGCGATGAAATCCTCTCCGGTCGCACCCAGGACAAGAATGTCGCGCAGGTCGCGACCTGGCTGAACGTGCAGGGCATCCGGCTGAAAGAGGTGCGGGTGATCGCCGATGACATGAATGCGATCGTCGAGGCGGTGAACCTGCTGCGCGCGCGCAACGACTATCTGTTCACCACCGGCGGCATCGGCCCGACGCACGATGACATCACGGTGGATGCGATCGCGCAGGCGCTGGGCGTCGATGTCGTGATCCATCCGGTCGCGCGGGCGATCCTCGATGGCTATTATGCGACACGCGGTGGCCTGACCGAAGGACGGCTGCGGATGGCGCGGGTGCCCGATGGCGCGGCGCTGATTGAAAACCGCATGTCGGGTGCACCGGGCATCCGCATTGGCAACCTGTTCCTGATGGCGGGCGTGCCGCACATCACCGCAGGCATGCTTGACGCGCTGACCGGGACGCTGGAGGGCGGATTGCCGCTGCTGTCGGCGACCCTGGGCTGCTGGGTGGCGGAAAGCGAAGTCGCAGACATGCTGGGCGCCACCGAGCGCGCGCATGAAGGCTGCCAGATCGGCAGCTATCCGTTTTTCCGCGAGGGCAGGGTGGGCGCGAATTTCGTCATCCGCTCCACCGATCAGGGCCAGTTGGACGCCTGCGCCGGGGCGCTGGTGTCCGCGCTGGAAGCCACCGGGCGCGAGGTCACGCCCGGCGGGATATGATCAATCTTCAGGCGCGATCGCGACCTTGAGGCCGTCCAATGCGGCCGTCATCTGGATCTGGCACGACAAGCGCGAGGTGGCGTTGCGATGATCCGAGCTGTCGAGCAGGTCGTCCTCATCGGCGCTGACCGGGGGAAGCTTGTCGGTCCATTCTGCATCGACGTGCACATGGCAGGTCGCGCACGAGCAGCAGCCGCCGCACAATGCGAGCAGTTCGTCAAAGCCATTGTCGCGGATCGCTTCCATCACGGACAGTCCGGTATCGGCCTCGATGGTGCTCTCTTCGCCTGCACGGTTGACGACAATCAGCTTTGGCATGGAAACTCCCCAAGATAATGAGCCAGGCTATGGCCCCCGCAAACGTCGCTGCTATGATCAACCGGGCGCGCGAATGCAAGCGGCGGATGCGAGAGGAACTGCAGTTATGGGATTGACCGCCGAGCAACTGAGCCACGGGCTCGATACCGTTGCCGCCCGCGAGCCCGCGATCGCGCGTGCGCTGGAGATAGCGGGCTATCCCGAACCCCGCATCCGATCGCGCGGCTATACCACCTTGCTGCGCACCATCGTCGGCCAGCAGGTCAGCGTGGCATCGGCGGCGTCGGTGTGGAACAAGCTCGAGGCGGCGCTGGGCGAGGGCTGCGCCCCCGATGCGCTGATCGCGGCAGATTTCGATGCCTTGCGCGCCTGCGGCATGTCACGGCAGAAGCAGGGCTATGCCCGCTCGCTCGCCGAACTGGTGGTCACCGGCGCGCTCGATCTGGAAAACCTGCCCGCCGACGACGAGGAGGCGATTGCCGAGCTGGTGCGGATCAAGGGCATCGGGCGCTGGTCCGCGGAAATCTATCTGCTGTTCGCTGAAGGACGCCCAGATATCTGGCCCGCAGGCGATCTGGCGGTGCAGGCGGGGATCGGGCGCATACTGGCGCTCGACGAACGGCCATCCGAAAAGCTGACCCGCGCCCTGGCCGAGCCCTGGTCGCCGCATCGCGGTGCGATCGCGATCCTCACCTGGTACTGCTATAACAACCCGGCTCTCTGAGGACGCGGCGGCGATGCAGGCCCATCTTGGCGGTCTGGCTCTGGGACTGGCGCTTGCGCTGGTCGGGGTGCTGACCTTCGTCACCGCATCGCAGGAGCGCTTGCTGCAAAAGTGGATGGGAAGCACTGTCGATCATGGCCAGTTTCCCGCTGCCAAAAGGGCGCTGCGGGGGCAGGGGATGGTACTGTTCCTCTCGGCTGCCGCCACGGTGCTGGTATCGGCAGGGCCATCCATTGGGCTGGCGGGCGAGGCAGCGATGGCACTCGTCGCTGCGCTGGTCGTCATCCAGGCGTTCCTGATCTGGCGGCTCTACGGCAATCGCGATCCGTTTGTGCGCCAGATCCTGGGCGAAACCGCCAGCATGGCGTTCTGGGTGGGAATAGCCGGATTGTTCCTATGGGCTGCGGCAGAGCGATTTGCCGGCGCCGGGCGGCTCGAAGCGCTCGATCTGGTGGTCGCCGGGATGGCGGTCCACGGCGCCACCGTGATGCGGATATGCGCGCGCCGGGTGCGCGGCTGAGCGCCGATCAGCCCTTGAACAGGATACGCCCGCTGGCGAGCCGCTCGCGGCTCAACGTGGTGACTTCCTTGAGGAAGCTGGTCGGCTTCTTGAAGAACTTGCTCTTGGAGTTGATCCTCAACCCCGCAGCCGTCGCAACTTCCGCGATGAAGTGCACGCAATTGGCGGTGTTGAGGTTGTAGCTCTTCTGCTTCTTGTTGCGCCACTTTTCGGTCACCGCCATCACCGCGCGATATTCGGCATCGGTCAGTTCATAGGTGAAATGCGGGTTGGAACTGGCGATATACTTGGGCTTGGCATGGCTGATCTCGCCCTGGACCCAGCCGAACAGGATGCTGGGGCCGGTGCTGGTGGCGGTGAAGCCGACATTGGTGTCCACGCTCTCTCCGGTGGAATCGACCTTGCCCTTGAGTGTTGCAAAGGCATGGGGAAACTGGCTGCCCAGTTCGTGGCTGTAGAAGGTGATGGTGACGCTGGCATGGGCGGCATTGGCCCACAGCATCATCGGGGCGATCAGAAAGGTCAGCAGCAGGCGCTTGAGCATCATCGAGTCTTCCCTTGTGCAGGCGCAGCCAGCGCCCCGTCGAGCCAGGCTGCCGAATCAGCCGGGCTTTGCTTGTTGTCGTCCCTGTCGACGCGATAATTGGCCTCACGCATTTTTTCCACCGGGATTGCGCCGACAAGCGGTTTGAGTGCCTCGACCAGCCGTGCGTCGCGGGCGGCTGAGCGGCTGACCATCAGGATGGCGTCATACGAGGGGATTGCGCCCTTGGGATCATCGAGCACGACAAAGCCGTTGGCGGCGATCCGTCCGTCGGACGAAAACGCCGAAATGATATCCGCCTCGCCCAGCGAGAGCGCGCGGTACATGAAGGTCGGCTCGAACGCCCGCCGGCCTTTGAAGCGCAGCGGATAGGCGGCCTGGACCATCTGCCATTCGGGCCGCTCGAGAAACTCGACATCGGTGCCGAACACGAACTGCGGCGCAACGCGCACCACATCGTCGAGCGAACGAAGGCGCAGCCGCCTCGCGTCATCGGGGCGCACGGCAAAGGCATAGGTGTTTTCGAAGCCCAATGGCCCGACCAGCTGCACGCCATGCTGCGCCTTGGCCCAGCGCGCGATCTCCGCGATCATCTGGGCCCGCGGCTCGGGGTCCTGCCGCTGCATCTCGTTGGTCCAGATGGTGCCGGCATAATCGACATAGACCTGCACCTCGTCGCTGGCGAGCGCGCGGAACACCACCGCGCTGCCCAGGCCTTCGCGGTATCGCACCGCATAGCCCGCCGCCTCCAGCCGCCGCCCGATCAGCCGTGCGAGAACATATTGTTCGGAGAAGCGCTTGGCGCCGATGGTGACCACCGGACGGTCGGCCTGCGGCGCGGGCCACAGAGCCGCACCCAGTCCCAAAGCGAGCGCGATTCCCGCCAGCCAGATGCGCAGGTGCTTGCGCCAGCGGATACCGCTCTCGATCAGCCCGAGCAGTAGATCGACACTGATCGCCAACCCCGCCGCTGCCAAGCATCCCGCGAGCACCAAAGACCAGTTCTGGGTCTGCAGCCCGGCAAAGATGAGATCGCCCAGGCTGGGCTGGCCCACGGTGGTCGAAAGCGTCGCTGCGCCGATGGTCCAGACCGCAGCGGTGCGCACCCCCGCCATGATGGTGGGGGAGGCGAGGGGAGCTTCGACCAGCCACAGTTTCTGCAGCGCGGTCATGCCCACGCCGTCCGCTGCCTCGACCATCGCCGGCTCGACCGAGCGCAGCCCGGTCACCGCGTTGCGCAGGATCGGCAGCAGCGCATAGAGCGTCAGCGCCAGCAGCGAGGGCAGAAAGCCCAGAGGGGAGATCGCATCGCCGAACACCGCCGAAAGCGCGAGCAGCAGCGGAAAGAACAGCGCAAGCAGCGCGAGCGCGGGGATCGTCTGGATCAGGCTGGCAAAGCCCAGCGTCACGCCTGCGACGGTGCGGCTGCGCGCGGACGCGATTCCCAGCGGCAGTGCGATCATCAGCGCCAGCCCCAGCGCGGCAAAGCTCAGCTGCACATGCTGGGCGAGCAAATCGAGGATGCGCGGCCAGTCCTGGTTCATGCGGCGGGCCCCGCCGCCCGCATCGCGGTGATCCGTTCTGCCTGTAGCCTCGGCACTGCGACCAAAGCCTCGGCCTCCGGCCCGCAGCGGCCCGCGATCAGCTGCGCAGGCGTGGCGTCCGCGACGATCCGCCCGCTCGCCATCACCCAGATGCGGTCGGCAAACAGCAGCGCCTCGGCCATGTCGTGGGTGACCATGATCGTGGTCAGCCCCAGCTGCTCGTGCAGCGCGCGATACTGCTCGCCCAGCGTCTCGCGCGTCACAGGGTCGAGCGCGCCGAACGGTTCGTCCATCAGCATCAGCCCCGGAGCGCCTGCCAGCGCGCGCGCGACCCCGACGCGCTGCTGCTGGCCGCCGGACAGTTGCTCGGGCAGCCGGGTGGCGAAATCGCGCGGCAGGTCGACCAGATCGAGCAGCGCGGTAACGCGGTCGTCCGCCAGCGGTTTGCCCGAGGCGAGCCGCGAGCCGATACCGATGTTCTGCGCGACGGTCATGTGCGGAAACAGGCCGATGTTCTGGAAGACATAGCCGATCGAGCGGCGCAGTTGGTGCAGCTCCTGCGCGGCCACGTCCGCGCCGTCGATTCGCACGCTGCCATGATCGGGCTCGATCAGCCGGTTGACCGTCTTCAGCAGCGTCGATTTGCCCGATCCCGACGATCCGACAATGGCGACGAAGGTGCCGGGCGAAATTCTCGCATCGACGCCAGCGATGGCGACCGTGCCGCCATAGGCCTTGCCGACGCCCTCGAACGCTACGGCAGGGCCGCGCGCGGTGGCAGGCCGGGAGAATGAGGGTGAGGTCGCCATGCAGAGATGCTTATAGGCGGCACAAACCGGCGCTGGCTAGCCACTTGCGCGAGGGTGGGGGGCGGCTTAGCGTTGAGCTCGAAACACCTCATCCGTTTGTCCTCGGGAACTCGGAGAACGGGGCACCAGGATTAGGGAAGCCTGAACTATGACCGACACCAAGTACATCTTCATCACCGGCGGCGCGTCGGGCATCGGGCGCGAGGTGGCGAAGTATTTCGCGCAGCGCGGATGGTTCGTCGGGCTTGCCGATGTCAACATGAAGGGCATGGAAGAAACCGCCGCGATGCTGCCTGCCGGCATGGCGGCGACTTACATGCTCGACGTGCGCAGCCGGCAGCAGTGGACCGCAGCGCTGGAGGCCTTCACCGAGGCCAGCGATGGCAAGCTCCATGTGCTGTTCAACAATGCCGGGGTGGGCATCGGCGGGCTGCTCGAGGAGCACAGCGAGGACGATATCGAGAAGCTGGTCGACATCAACTTTAAGGGCGTCGTCTATGGCGCGCATATCGGCCACAGATATCTGAAGGCCACTCCCGGATCGTGCCTGCTCAACACCTCGTCCGCGTCGGGCATCTACGGCTCGGCCGGACTGTCTGTCTATTCGGCGACCAAGTTCGCGGTGCGCGGCCTGTCCGAGGCGCTCGATATCGAATGGGGCCCGGACAACATCCGCGTGCGCGCACTGCTGCCCAGCTTCATCGACACGCCGCTGCTTGACGGACCGGTCGCGCGGACCAACCAGTCCAGCCGTGACAGCGTGACGGCGGCAGGGCTCGAGATCGCGCCGGTGGCGATCGTGGCGGAAGCGGCGTGGGCCGCGGTGCACGATCCCAGGAACGTCCACAGCTATGTCGGACCCACCGCCAAAAAGCTCGCCTTTGCGGCGAAATGGATGCCTGGCTCGATCCGCAAGCGCGGCGGCATCATGGCGCGCAAGCGCGCCGAAAGCTGATCTGCCGATTCCAGACACGAAAAGGGCGGCCGATGCGCTGTGCATCGGCCGCCCTGAAACTGTTGATCAGCCAAAGCGGCTGGATCAGGCCGAAACGCGCTCAGCAAGGATCGTCAGACCCTTTTCGTTGACTTCGGCAAAACCGCCTTCGACGGCGATGGTTTCGGGCTGCGACCCTTCGGTCTTGTAGATCGAGACCAGCCCGTCGCGCACGGTCGACATCAGCGGCGCATGGCCTTCGAGCACGCCGAACTCGCCCTCGCTGCCGGGCACGACAACCATGTGC
This sequence comes from Blastomonas sp. RAC04, assembly GCF_001713435.1. Lineage (NCBI taxonomy): Bacteria > Pseudomonadati > Pseudomonadota > Alphaproteobacteria > Sphingomonadales > Blastomonadaceae > Blastomonas > Blastomonas sp. RAC04. The sequence goes on along the minus strand of NZ_CP016460.1, from coordinate 1,622,075 downwards.
ACCGCTTCGGAGCGGACCAGCCGTTCAGGGGTTACGAGTTCAAACTGCAGTGCCATTCAAAAATTCCTCGATGCCCTCTCCCGTTGGGGAGAGGGCAATGTATCAGATTAAGCCGCTTCTGCGAGCGTCTTGGCCTTTTCGACCGCTTCGTCGATGCCGCCGACCATGTAGAAGGCTGCTTCGGGAAGGTGATCGTATTCACCGTCCACCACAGCCTTGAACGAACGCACGGTGTCTTCGATGGCAACGAACTTGCCGGGGATGCCGGTGAACACTTCTGCCACGTGGAAAGGCTGCGACAGGAACTTCTGGATCTTGCGCGCGCGGGCGACGGTGAGCTTGTCCTCTTCCGACAGCTCGTCCATCCCCAGAATGGCGATGATGTCCTGCAGCGACTTGTACTTCTGCAGGGTTTCCTGGACGCGGCGGGCGGTGTCGTAATGCTCCTGGCCGACGACGGCTGCGGTCAGCACGCGGCTGGTCGAATCGAGCGGATCCACGGCGGGGTAGATGCCCAGCTCGGAGATTGCGCGGTTCAGCGTGGTGGTCGCATCCAAGTGAGCGAACGAGGTGGCAGGGGCAGGGTCGGTCAAGTCATCTGCGGGAACGTAGATGGCCTGAACCGAGGTGATCGAACCCTTGTTGGTCGAGGTGATGCGTTCCTGCAGCGCGCCCATGTCGGTCGACAGGGTCGGCTGATAGCCCACTGCCGAAGGAATACGGCCGAGCAGCGCCGACACTTCCGAACCCGCCTGGGTGAAGCGGAAGATGTTGTCGACGAAGAACAGCACGTCCTGGCCTTCCTGGTCGCGGAAATATTCCGCGATGGTCAGGCCCGAGAGAGCGACGCGAGCGCGCGCACCCGGAGGCTCGTTCATCTGGCCGAACACCAGCGCAACCTTGGAACCTTCGCTGGTCGGGTTACCGTCGGCATCCTTGGCGATAACGCCTGCGTCGAGGAATTCGTGGTACAGATCGTTGCCTTCGCGGGTGCGTTCACCCACGCCTGCGAACACCGAGGTGCCGCCATGGCCCTTGGCGATGTTGTTGATCAGTTCCTGAATGAGAACGGTCTTGCCCACGCCGGCACCGCCGAACAGGCCGATCTTGCCGCCCTTGGCATAAGGCGCGATCAGATCGATCACCTTGATGCCGGTCACCAGAATGGCGGTTTCGGTCGACTGATCGACGAAATCGGGAGCCTTTGCGTGGATCGGCGCGAAGTTCTTGGCGTTGACCGGGCCACGCTCGTCAATGGGCTCGCCCACGACGTTGAGGATGCGGCCGAGCGTTTCGGGGCCGACCGGCATCGTGATCTGCGCACCGGTGTCGGTAACTTCCTGGCCGCGGGTCAGGCCGTCGGTGCCGTCCATCGCGATGGTGCGGACGGTGTTTTCGCCGAGGTGCTGCGCAACCTCGAGCACCAGCCGGTTGCCGTTGTTGTCGGTGACCAGCGCGTTCAGAATGGCGGGCAGATTGTCTTCAAAGGTCACATCGACGACAGCGCCGATGATCTGGCTGATCTTGCCCACATTATTGGTGATTGCCATAAATATTTCCTACTCGAATCAAGATGTAACTGTTTGAATCACAGTGCTTCGGCACCGGCAATGATTTCGATGAGCTCGGTGGTGATCGCCGCCTGCCGGGTGCGGTTGTAAACGATCGTGAGGTCATTGATCAGCTCGCCCGCGTTGCGGGTCGCATTGTCCATCGCGGTCATCGAGGCACCCTGTTCGGATGCCGCGTTTTCGAGCAGCGCGCCGAAGATCTGCGTCGTGACGTTGCGTGGCAGCAGCTCGGCGAGAATTTCCTCCTCGTCGGGCTCGTATTCCATCGCAGCATCCGATGCCGCAGCACCCCCTGCGGGGATCGCGACGGGAATGATCTGCTTGCCGATGGGTTCCTGCACCAGCGCCGAGCGGAACTTGGAATAGAACAGGTGCGCGACATCGAACTCGCCGCGTTCGTACATCGCGATCAGCTCGGCCGCGATCTCCTGAGCTTCGACGAAGCCCTGGTTCTTGAGCGCGGTCGTATCGAAATAGCGGTCGATCTGCTTGGGATACTCGCGCACGATGACCGCACGGCCCTTGCGACCCACCAGGTAGAAGCGCACGGTCTTGCCAGCCGCTTCGAGCTCACGCGCCTTGATGCGGGCGGCCTTGACGATGTTGGCGTTGAACGCTCCACACAGACCGCGGTCCGACGAGGCGACGACGATCAGGTGAATCTGATCCTTGCCCGTGCCTGCCAGCAGCCGGGGGCTGGAATCGCTGATCGCGATCTTGGAACCCAGCGATGCCATCACGCGCTCCAGCCGCTCGGCATAGGGACGCGCGGCTTCCGCCGCCGCCTGTGCCTTGCGCAGCTTAGCGGATGCCACCATCTGCTTGGCCTTCGTGATCTTCTGGGTCGACTTGACCGAGGCGATCCGGCCCTTGAGTTCTTTCAGACTGGCCATGGTGTCCTAACTTCAAACCCTGTTCGGTCTCCCCCGCGAAGGCGGGGGGCCATCTCCTGCCGTTTCACCTCGCGCCACCGGCGGGAGATGGGCCCCTGCCTGCGCAGGGGACCAGCAGTTTATGCAAACGTCTTGGCGAATGCGTCGAGCGCAGCCTTCAGGCTGGCCTTGGCATCGTCGCCCAGATCCTTGGTGTCACGGATCGTGCCGAGCAGGTCGGCGTGATCGGTGCGCAGGAAGCTGAGCATTGCGGCTTCATATTCATTGACCCGGTTGACCGGGATGCTGTCGAGATAGCCGTTGGTGCCGGCATAGATCGACGCGGTCTGCTCTTCGAACGGCAGCGGGCTGTACTGGGCCTGCTTGAGCAGCTCGGTCAGACGCGCACCACGGTTGAGCAGCTTCTGGGTCGAGGCGTCGAGGTCCGAACCGAACTGCGCGAACGCAGCCATTTCGCGATACTGCGCCAGCTCCAGCTTGATCGAGCCCGAAACCTTCTTCATCGCCTTGGTCTGCGCCGCAGACCCCACGCGCGACACCGACAGACCCACGTTGATGGCCGGACGGATGCCCTGATAGAACAGGTTGGTTTCGAGGAAGATCTGGCCGTCGGTGATCGAGATCACGTTGGTCGGAATGTAAGCGGACACGTCGCCCGCCTGGGTTTCGATGATCGGCAGTGCGGTCAGCGAACCCGAGCCATTGTCCGAGTTCATCTTTGCGGCGCGTTCCAGCAGACGTGAGTGCAGATAGAACACGTCGCCCGGATATGCTTCGCGGCCCGGAGGACGACGCAGCAGCAGCGACATCTGGCGATAGGCAACAGCCTGCTTCGACAGATCGTCATACACGATCAGGGCGTGCATGCCGTTATCGCGGAAATATTCGCCCATGGTGCAGCCGGTGTACGGTGCAAGGAACTGCAGCGGAGCGGGCTCCGAAGCGGTCGCGGCGACGACGATGGTGTATTCCATCGCGCCCGATTCTTCGAGCTGGCGGACGATTTGCGCAACCGTCGAACGCTTCTGGCCGATCGCGACATAGATGCAGTACAGCTTCTTGCCTTCATCGGTGCCGGCATTGGCCTGCTTCTGGTTGATGAAGGTGTCGATTGCGACGGCGGTCTTGCCGGTCTGACGGTCACCGATGATCAGTTCGCGCTGGCCGCGGCCGACGGGAACGAGCGCGTCGATCGCCTTGAGGCCGGTCTGCACGGGTTCGTGCACCGAGGTACGCGGGATGATGCCCGGCGCCTTGGTTTCGACGCGCATGCGCTTTTCGGCGACGATCGGGCCCTTGCCATCGATCGGGTTGCCCAAGCCATCGACCACGCGGCCGAGCAGGCCCTTGCCGACGGGGACGTCAACGATGGTGCCGGTGCGCTTGACGACATCGCCTTCCTTGATCTCGGAGTCCGAGCCGAAGATCACGACGCCGACATTGTCGGCTTCGAGGTTGAGCGCCATGCCCTGCACGCCGTTCGAGAACTCGACCATTTCGCCGGCCTGGACGTTGTCCAGACCGTGGATGCGGGCGATACCGTCGCCGACGCTGAGCACGCTTCCGACTTCGGATACTTGCGCATCCGTGCCAAAATTGGCGATCTGATCCTTGATAACCTTGGAGATTTCTGCGGCACGAATGTCCATGAGAATGTTAGCCTTTCATCGCTTGGCTGAGCGTGTTGAGACGAGTCTTGATGCTGGAGTCGATCATCTGGCTGCCCATGCGGACAATCAGGCCGCCCAGGATGGACGGATCGACCTTGGCGGTGATCTTGATGCTGTGACCGGCGCGGTCTTTCAGCTGCTTGCGGATTTCGTCGATCTGCGTTTCCGTAAGCGGAAAGGCGGAGGTGACTTCGGCGGTCACTTCACCCCGGTGCGCGGCGACCAGCGTGTCGAAGGCGGCCAGAATGTTGGACAGCTGACCCAGACGGCGGTTGTGGGCGAGCACGCCCAGAAGGTTGCCTGTCATGGTGTCGAGCTTGAGCGTCGTGCTCAGCGCTTCCACCACCTTTTCGGCGGCGCCGCGGCTGATCGTCTGGCTTTTGGTCATGGCCGCGAAATCGGGCGATTCGTTGAGTGCGGCGCGCAGCGTCGCAACGCTCGCCTCCACGTCGGCAAGCTGCTTGTCGTCGCGGGCCAGCGAAAAGAGAGCGGAGGCATAACGCCCCGCCAGACTGGCCTGTATCCCGCCGGAAATGTCCACGCGAATGCTTTCCCTTGCCGTGATGTTATTGTTGCAGGCTTGGTTGGAAAGGTCTGACCTCCCCACCTGTCGGCGCGGCGGTTAGCACTCATCATGTTGCATTGCAAGACGGGGACAAACATCGCTGGCCAAAGCTGGCGGCGCCGCAATTTTGGTGGTTTGCGACAATTTGATGAAAGCGTCGTTTACCAAATCTTGGGACCGATCGGGCATTTTACATATCACGCGAAGTGTCGCCACGCATTCAACGGAACCGCCCGGATCTATGTCGAAAATCGTCAGCATGCGCAGGGATATGCTCCACCGGCTGGCCGGGCTGAGCGTTCATGCCAAGGTGCGCCTGGGGCTGACGGTGATGCTGGGCCTGATGGCGCTGCTCGCCGTCGGCGCGATCGGCGTTGTCGCGATGACGCAGTACACCACCAGCCACCTGATTTCAGGGCGAATCCAGCCGACGGTGCGGATGCAGGCGGTGATCGACGGCTATCGGGAATCGCTGGCGATATCGAGCAAGGTGGAATCGGGGGTGATGCCGCCTGCCAGCGGGGTGAGCGCGCTCGATGCGCTGGAGCGCAAGATCAACCGCAACTGGAACAAGCTCGAGGCAAGCGACTTTGCCACCGAGTTCAAGCCGCAGATGACAGAGCTGCGCCACAGCCGCGCGACCGCCGATGCGGCGAAGGCCAAGTTGCGCCGGTTGCTCGAAAACGAGGCGATCGAGGAGATGGACTATTTCATCTCCAACGATCTGCACCGCGGGCTCGACCCGATGTTGATCACCAGCCAGAACGCGATCGACGTCATGCGCCAGCGCGCGGTGCAGCAGCTGGGCTTTCTGCGAAGCGTCTATGTCATCGCGCTGGCGTTCTCCGCGCTGCTCGTGCTGGCCGGAGGGTTTTTCGTCCACTGGTGCGTGCGCTACACCAATCGCGACTTCCTGCTGCCGCTGACCGAGCTGGGGCAATATGCGCTGCCCGAAAATCGCGATGCGGTGACGGTGCGCGATCTGGGACTGCGGCGCCGCGACGAGATAGGTGCCATCGCGCGTGCCATCCACCGCTCGCACGCCAAGGCGGACCGTGCGCTCAAGGCTGAGAAAGACCGCCAGGCGGCGCAGCTGCAGCTGCAGCGCGAGCAGATCGATCGCCAGCAGGAACGCGCACGGCGCGCGCTCGAGCTCGATCGGCTTTTCGCCAGCCACGAGGCGCGGCTGTCTGAACTGTCGGATAATCTCGCGCAGGCCGCCGTCGGCATGCGAGAGGGTGCGCAGATGATGAAGCGCAACGCGGCGCAGGCGCAGGACTACAGCATGTTCATCGCCGACAACGCGAATCAGGCGGCGCAATCGATGCAGGCCATCGACACCCATGGCCGCAGGCTTCAGCAGACCGGCGGCGAGGTGCGCGAGCTGGTCGCCGACAGCACGCGCAACATCTATGATGCGCACAACGCCAGCCAGTCGAGCCGCGATACGGCAGACCAATTGCATGCAGTCGCAGGCGAGATTTCGGACATTCTCTCGCTGATCACCCATATCGCCAAGCAGACCAATCTGCTGGCGCTCAACGCCACGATCGAGGCCGCGCGCGCGGGCGAGGCGGGCCGGGGCTTTGCGGTTGTGGCGCAGGAGGTCAAGAACCTTGCAAACCAGACCCAGCATGCCGCGGCATCGGTCGAGCAACGGCTGGGCAGCATCGCCAGCATGACCCGCGAGGTCTCCGGCACCATCGTCACTGTCGACGGCCATGTCGCCACGATCCGCCACAATGCCGACCGCATAGACCAGGCGGTTTCCGATCAGCACCGTGCCAGCAGCGACATCCTCAACGCGATCCGCGTGGTGCAGGGCGGCAGCCAGCAAGTGCTGGCACAGATGACCGAGCTCAAGGAGAAATCCTCCCGCGCCAACCTGTCTGCCGATGCGCTCAGCCAGACCGCCGAGGACGTCGCGCGCCAGTCGCAGGAGCTGCGCGCGCAGATGCAGCAGCTGGCGCAAGCAGTCCGCTCGGCCTGACGATTGCGGCTTTGACCGCATGATCCGGGACGCATCGCTCGGGCCCGCCCGATAACTATCGGACAACCCCATCAAGGAGTTGGTCCATGAGCTACGCGATTACCGGCCTTGCGCCGTCGTCCTTTTCCGATCTGTTCACCCTGTCCGATGCCGACCTTGCTGCCCGCAATGCCATGCGGGTGGAGGTGACCTCGCATCCAGGCTTTCCCTGCCGGATCAGCCTCGAGGATGCCGCTATCGGCGAAACCGTGATCCTGCTGCACCATGTCAGCTATGATGCACCCACGCCCTATCGCAGCGCCTACGCCATTTATGTGCGCGATGTCGGCGCTGCAGCGGACTATCGCGACAGCCTGCCGCCGGTGATGCGGGGCCGGGCGCTGGGGCTTCGAGCGTTCGATGCAAAGGGCATGCTTCGCGACGCGCGCCTTGCAGCGCCCGGGCAGGCCGATGCAGCGATCCGGGGCCTGTTCGACAATCCCGCGATCGCCTATATCCACGCGCACAATGCGGCGCATGGCTGCTTCGTGGCGCAGGTCGACAGGGCATGACGATGGATGACACGATCGACGACATCGCCGCGTGGGACGCGGTACTGCGCCGCGACCGCGGGTTCGACGGCCGCTTCGTCACCGGGGTGCTGACCACCGGGATCTATTGCCGCCCGTCCTGCGCGGCGCGGCATCCGGCGCGGGGCAATGTGCGCTTCTTTGCCGATGGCGCGGCGGCGCGCGCGGCGGGCTTGCGCGCCTGCAAGCGCTGCCTGCCCGACGATGTCGCACGCGACGAGGTTGCCGTGCTCAGCGCGATCAAGGCGATCCAGGCAAGCGAGGAACCGCTGGCGCTGGCGGCGCTGGCGGCAGAATGCGGCTATTCGCCGGCGCATTTCCAGCGCGTGTTCACCCGCCACACCGGCCTGTCGCCCGCCGCTTATGCCCGCGCATTGCGCGAGGAACGCGCGCGCGAGGCGCTCAGCCGCGAGCCCCGCGTGGTCGATGCGATCTACGAGGCAGGCTTCAGCGCGCCATCGCGCTTTTACGGATCGATGAAAGGACGGATCGGCATGGATCCTTCGGTATGGAAGAACAAGGGTGCGGGCGTCGATATCCACTGGACGCAAAGCCCGACCAGCCTTGGTCTGTTGCTGGTGGCATGGACCGACAGGGGCGTGTGCCGCCTGTCGTTCAACGAGGGGCCCGAAGCGCTCGCCGCACGCTTTCCTGCAGCCACGCTGCACAAGGCGGACACGGACGCCGCGACGATACTCGCCGGAGTGATCGCCGAGGTCGAAGCCCCTGCAACCGGCGCTGCCATCCCGCTCGATGTGCGGGGCACCGCGTTTCAGGAGGCGGTTTGGAAGGCGCTGTCCGAAATCCCGGCGGGCGAGACTCGCAGCTATGCCCAGATCGCAGCGAGTATCGGCAAGCCCAAGGCAGTGCGCGCGGTTGGGTCTGCCTGCGGGGCCAATCCGGTTGCGGTGCTGATCCCGTGCCACCGCGCGCTGCGCACCGATGGCACGCTGGGCGGCTATGCCTATGGCCTTGAGATCAAGACCGAGCTGCTCAAGCGCGAATCGGACTGACGCTCACCGGGCCGGTTCACTTGGCCGCCGGAGCCTTGGCGCTGCAGCTGTAGACCAGGATCTCGTTGGGCTGCGGGGGCAGCGCCTGGCGCAGCGCCTTTTGCATGTCCTCCAGATCGGCCATCGCATCGGCATTGGTGGTGCAGGCGTTGTTCGAATAGCGCGCGCGGATCTTGCGCGCGGTCTGCATCGCGCTCAGCCCCAGCTGGAAATTCTCGGTGCGGAATTCGCGGGTTTCGGGATCGAACCGGTTGATCGATACCGCCTGCTCCTCGTTGGGCACGAACACGCGGGTCCAGCCATCGGTGTCGCGGCCATATTGGGTACGGTCGTTGACGCAGCCCGTGGTGGTCCAGCCGATTTCCACAGGCTGCGGGCTGGTGCCGGTGATGCGGCTGCGTTCGGGCACGATCCGGCAGACATATTGGCCATCGGCAGACCCGGTCGCGGCACCTGGCTTGACGCCCTTGGCCTTGAGCGCGGCGATCGCCATGTCCTCGGCGCCGTCGAAGCCAGGGCGCAGCACCAGGCCGAGCGCGGCTGCCAGCACGAAGGCGCCGCCGATGCCGACAGCGATCTTGCGCCTTTCCAGGTCACCGCGTTCGTGCAGCACGAAGGTCGCGCCGCCCGCCATGCCGGCGAGCACCAGCATCAGCGCGACGAACGCGACATGGTTTTCGCGCGCGGCGATGATCGCATGTTCGGCCTCGCGCAGCGCGTTCTCTTCGAGATCGCGCCGCTCGGCCTTCTCGGCCAGTTGGCGCGCGCGCGCGGCCTGTTCCGCCTGCTCGGCGCGCTCGCGTTCCTCGGCGGAAAGTTCTGCGACCGAACGGCAGGGCGTATCGGCAAGGCGGTAGTCCACCTTGGCCGAGCGCAGGAAGGTGAACAGTTCGCGGTTGGAGACCGCAAAGCCATATTCGGCATCGTTTCCATCGGACAGCGAGCCGAAGCTGTTGACGCCTGCAACGCGGCCGCACAGGTCGACCAGCGGCCCGCCGCTGTTGCCCTTGGCGAGCGCGGCGGTGTGCAGGATGGTATCGAAATCGCGCGTCGTGCGTCCGCCCGAGATGACGCCGGGGGTCTTGACCGGGGCCATCGGCGCAACGGTTTCGCGCGCATCGAGCCCCTGGGCGCGATCAACCGCGGCAGGATAGCCGATCGCCATCACCTGCGCGCCATCGTCGAGCGGGGTGGCGAGCAGCGGCAGGCTGGGCAGGCGACCCTTTTCGACCTCGATCAGCGCCAGATCGTTGCGCACCGACAGCGCAACCAGCTTGCCGCCATACGTGGTGGTGCCTTCGGACGGGATGATGCCGATGCGGATCGACGCATCCTCGCGCATCGGGGCGACCAGATGCGCGTTGGTGATGATCTTGTCGGGCGCCACGGCAAAGCCGCTGCCATGGCCGACATAGAAGGTTTCGCCATCCTCTTCGGCGACCAGCACCACGCGCACGACAGAGCGGCTGGCGGCCTGGATATCGTTGGGATCGGCGGAAAGCGGTGCCGCCAGCAGGGCCGCGCAAGCCGCGATGACGAGGGCGAAAAGGCGCATCGGGTTCATGGGGCCCATCTCATAACGGTCGTGTCAGACAAAGCTATAGGGATCGACATCGACCGCGACGCGCACCCCTGGCGGCCAGCGCATCGGGTCCAGCCATTGCCGGATGATCCGCTGCATCTCGACATTGCGCCGGGCGTGGACCAGCAGCCGGAAGCGGTGGCGCCCGCGCAGCAGCGACAGCGGGGCTGGCGCAGGGCCATAGACCGCAAAGCCATCGAGTTCGGGCGCACTCGCCCCGGTCTGGCGCGCGGCATCGCGCGCCTCGTCATGGTCCTCGGACGAGATGATGATCGCCGCCAGCCGCCCGAACGGGGGCACATTGGCATCGCGCCGCGCCTGGGTTTCAGCGGCGTAGAACGCCTCGCGGTCACCCTGCACCAGCGCATCGATCACCGGCGCATCGGGGTGGCGGGTCTGCAGGAACACCTCGCCGGGCTTGGCGGCGCGACCCGCGCGGCCCGAAACCTGCGCGATCTGCTGGAAGGTGCGCTCGCCTGCGCGCAGGTCACCCCCCTCAAGCCCGATATCGGCATCGATCACGCCTACCAGCGTCAGGTCGGGGAAGTGGTATCCCTTGGTCACCAGCTGGGTGCCGATGATGATGTCGATCGCGCGCGCCTCGACCGCCGCGACGAATTCGGCCGCCTTTTCGGGCGACCAGATGGTGTCCGATGTCACGATCGCGCGGCGCGCCTGGGGGAAGACCGCAGCGACCTCGTCGGCGATCCGCTCGACTCCCGGACCGCAGGCAACCAGGCAGTCACTCTCGCCGCATTCGGGGCAGGCGCTGGGCGAAGGTTCGGCATGGCCGCAATGGTGGCAGGCAAGCCGCCCCGATAGCCGATGATCGACCATCCACGCACTGCAGTTGGGGCATTTGAACCGGTGCCCGCAGTTCCGGCACAAGGTCAGCGGTGCATAGCCGCGCCGGTTGAGAAACAGCAACGTCTGCTCGCCACGCTCCAATCGTTCGCGCATCGCCTCGATCAGCGGCGGCGCGATCCACTGGCCGCGCGGCGGCGGGTTTTCGGTAAGGTCGATCAGCGCGATTCGCGGCAGCTGCGCGCCGCCATAGCGGTGGGTGAGGGTGAGCGCCTCATAACGCCCCGCTTCGGCCATCACCCGGCTTTCGAGTGCAGGGGTGGCGCTCGACAGCACCACCGGGCAGCCTTCGAACCGCCCGCGCATCACCGCGACATCGCGCGCATTGTAGCGCACGCCGTCTTCCTGCTTGAAGCTGGTCTCGTGCGCCTCGTCGACGATGATCACGCCCAGGTTGGCATAGGGCAGGAACAGGGCGGAGCGCGCGCCGACGATGATCCGCGCGTCGCCGGTGATGATCGCGTTCCATGCGCGCCGCCGCTCGGTCTGCTTGAGCCCAGAATGCCACGCGACCGGGGTGGTACCGAAGCGCTTTTCGATCCGGGTGAGGAACGGCTGGGTCAGCGCGATCTCAGGGAGCAGCAGCAGCGTCTGCTTGCCCTGCCGCAGCGCCTGCGCCACCGCCTCGAAATAGACCTCGGTCTTGCCCGATCCGGTCACCCCGTCGAGCAGGAACGGCGTGGGTTCCGCTGCTGCCACCGCCTGCGCCAGCCTCGTCGCGGCCTCGCGTTGCTCGTCGTTGAGCACGGGCGTGATATGATCGGGGTCGGGGCGCGGATAGGGGCGATCGACGGGCACCTCGACCGCTTCGAACGCGCCCGATTGCACCAATGAGCGGATCACACCTTCGGACACCTCGGCCAGTGCCGCCAGCTCGCGCACAGTTGCCTGCGCGCCTTCCAGCGCGTCATACGCCTTCTGCCGTTGCGGGGTCATGCGCACGGGCACCGACCCGTTCAGCCGGTATTCGGTGATCGCGCGGCCCGGGCCCAGCAGCGATCCGCCGGGCAGCGCCATCCGCGCGACGGCGGCGGGCGGGGCGAGGTAATAATCGGCGGTCCAGTCGATCAGGCGGCGAAGCGGCGCGGACAGGGGCGGGATGTCGTGCCGGGCCGCGACCGGGCGCAGCCGGCTGGCCTCGACCTCGGTTGCATCGAGCGCGCCTGCGTCCCATACGATCCCGTCGATCCGCCGCGGCCCGAGCGGCACCTGCACCACCGATCCGGCTGGCAGCTCCATGCCCGCAGGCACGCTATAGTCGAGCGGACCGATGGCTGAGTTGAAGAGGAGGACCCGAACGCGATTCATGGTGGGGTCTGCATAGGCGGTGAAGCAGCGTGCGTATAGCTGCGGCCAACTTTCTCCCTTCCCGCAAGCGGGAGGGGAGAGCGCGCGCCCTTATTCGGTTAACCCCATCGGCTCCCCGCGCTATAGCGGCGTCACGAATCGCACCCCATCCAGCCATCCGGAGCCCGCCGCCATGAAATTCTTCGTCGACACCGCAGACACCGCCGATATCGCCGATCTGGCCGCCACCGGACTGCTCGATGGCGTTACCACCAACCCCTCGCTGATCGCCAAGTCAGGCCGAGATTTCCTCGAGGTGACCAGGGAAATCTGCGCGCTGGTCGAAGGTCCGGTGTCGGCAGAGGTCGTCGCGCTCGACCATGAAACGATGATGAAAGAGGCCGAGATCCTGCGCAAGATCGCCGACAATGTCGCGATCAAGGTGCCGCTGACGCTCGACGGCCTGAAGACCTGCAAAAAGCTGACCGACGATGGCACCATGGTCAACGTCACCTTGTGCTTCTCGGCCAACCAGGCGCTGCTCGCGGCGAAGGCCGGCGCGACCTTCATCTCGCCCTTTGTCGGCCGTCACGACGACAACGGCTTCGACGGCATGGCGCTCATCGAGGACATCCGGCTGATCTATGACAACTATGCTTTCGAGACCGAAATCCTCGTCGCCTCGATCCGCCACCCGATCCATGTGCTCGAATCCGCCCGCATCGGCGCCGATGTCGCCACCATGCCGCCCTCGGTGATTCGCAGCCTGTTCAAGCATGTGCTGACCGACAAGGGCATAGAAGGCTTCATGGCCGATTGGGCCAAGACCGGCCAGTCGATCGGCTGAGCCAGCTCCCCCCGGCGGCCTGGATCAGGCCGCCTTGGCCGGGCTGTAGCTCGCCAGATAGTCGATCAGCGCTTCGTACGGCATCGGCCGTCCGATCAGATAGCCCTGTGCCTTGTCGCAGCCCATCTGCGCGAGCAGCTGCAGCGTTTCGCTGTCCTCGACGCCTTCGGCCACCACTTCCTCGCCCAGCGAATGCGCCAGCTCGATCGTCGAGTTGACCATGATGCGGTCCGAGCGGCTGGTGACCAGCATCTTGACGAAGCTGCGGTCGATCTTGAGCTCGGTCGCGGGGCAACGCTTGAGATAATCGAGCGTCGAAAAGCCCGTGCCATAATCGTCGATCGACAGCTGCAGACCCAGGCTGCGCAGGTCTTTCAGCTCCTGCATCGCGGCATCGGCGCTGGACATGGCGGCGGTTTCGGTGATCTCCAGGATCAGCCGCTCGGCGGGAAGGCCATGGCGGCGCAACGTCTGGATGACCATCGGCTTGAGATTGGCATGGCCGATCAGCCGCGGCGAGAGATTGACCGCCATGTCGAAGCGCTGGCCGTTGCTGTTCAGCTTGGCGGCAACCTGCACCGCGCGGTTGAGCACGTGGTCGGTGAGCTTCTCGATCCGGTCATGACGCTCGGCCGCGGTGATGAACTCTTCGGGGTTGATCGGGCCTTTTTCGGGATGCGTCCACCGCACCAATGCTTCGGCGCCGCAGATTTCGCCTGACAGCAGGTCGAGCTTGGGCTGGAACGCGACCCAGACTTCACCATTGTCGATCGCCGCGTCGAGTTCGCCTAGCATCGAGACGCGCCATTCGGTGGCCTCCAGCTTGGTCGGATCATAGACGCGCCAGTGCTCGCCCGCATTCTGCGCTTCCTGGCAGGCGAGCAGCGCGCTCGACATGCGGCTCTGTATGGTGCGGCCCGGATCGGCATCGACCCCGAAGGCGATGTTGAGATCGATCAGCCGGCCCGAGACATTGGCCGGGCTGCGGAAGATCGCGCTCAGTCCCGCGAGCTGGTCACCGACATTGTTGATGCCGGCCGCAGGCATCAGCCACATGAAGATGCCTTCGTCGCCCTGATAGACCTTGCAGCCGCCGTTGCCGAGCGTCAGCCGCATGATGATCTGGTCGACCAGCTCCTTCTCCGCGGCCGAAGGCAGCGCGGTGGCGGCTTCGGCGTAGTTGTGGATCCGCGCGGCGATCAGGCCATCCTGGCTGTCGAGCCCGGCAGCGCGCAGCGCATTGAGGTTGGGCTGGCCCGAGACCTCGTTGACCATGCCGCGCTCGTCGAAAGTCTGGCGGTGCAGCTTCCAGGCATGGTGGCCCATCGCACCCAGCATCAGGACAAGCGCGGGCATGATGTCGGCGTAGCGGCCCAGGCTTTCGAGCAGCAGCGGAAGGCCCACGGCGCACACTGGCAGCGTTGCGATCATCCCCAGCACCAGCTGGGTGCGCGATACCCGCATCAGCAGCGCCGATGTCAGGAACGCGACCAGGAATGGCACCCACCAGCCATAGGTCACCGGCGCTCCATCAAGCAGCGTCTCGGCAGCAAGCGCGGTGACGAACACGCTCGCCGACGGGCCCTGGCCCGGAACTGCATAGCGGTTGCCGATCCCGGTGGCATTGGTGCCGATGATGACATCGCGCCCGCGCAGCTGGTCGAGGCTGGCGCGTCTGTCCAGAACTTCGCCCGCGCTGACATAGGGCAGCGATTTCAGGCGGACGGCATAGTCGATCGGGAATGCCTCGCCGGGCTTGCCGGTCACGCCCGAAATGGCGGACGCGATCGAAGGGATGTTCTGGTTGCCGACCTTGTTGCTGTAGGGCATGTGCCAGGCGACGTTGAACCCGTTGGTACGGATGTTGGTGTTCACCAATCCAGCAACGGCACGCAGCGCTGCCGGCGGTAGCAGCTGCTCGCCGCTGTTGTCGGCAGCTTCCGGCGCGAAGTTGGCGGCGATATACACATGGCCGTTCATGCTCGCCATGGCATCGACAAGCTGCGGCAGCTGCGGATCGTTGGCGGCGACGTTAATCGGAAAATCGAAGAACACCCGGCGTGCGCCGGCCTGCGACAGGCGGTCGATCATGTCGGCATAGCGCTGGGCCGACCATGGCCAGTCGCCGATCTGCTGCTGGGCGCGGCTGTCGATGCCGACCACGGCGATCTGGCCGGTGGCGTCGTGATCGCGCGCCTTGTTGCGGATCGCGCGGAACATGTCGTCGACGGGCTCGCCGAACTCGGCCAGCCCGAACAGCAATGCGGACACGAGCGACCAGATGAGCAAAATGCGCATCGGACGTGCCGTGTTCCTGCTGTTACGAGTGACGACTGGTTGCATGTGGTTACTTCCTCGTAAACCGTAATACCGCGCAGAGGGTTACCAAACTGCAAATTTGCCTCGTTCCGAGGGTATCGCGATCCCCCAATTCCAAGGGGTTTTCGCAGGTGCAGTCGGTGGCCCTTCCGTCCCCGCTCCGTTTATCGGGGGGGGTGGGGCAGCGTCACTACCGTTTTGAAAAAATTATATTTTCTCTCCTTCGAAGATGCGCGCCTCGCAACCTTGTGCTGCTATCGAAGCTCCGCTGGCGAAGCGGAAGTCCCGATTTGGCACATTTGCCAGGTGCAGTTAATCTATCGATTACCGACATTAGACGCAGAAAGCCTAATCCGGCTTTGGCAAAACCGGTTGGCTGATATGCTTAATGCGTAAAGCATGCACGCCGCGTCTAATTGGCGGCGGCTGGGCCATGACGTTCAGGTGCCCGGCTGGCGGATCCACTGGCCGCTGTTGCGGTATTCCGGGCGGATCTGGCTGTTGTCGGGCAGGTTGGATCCGCGGAACACAGCATCGCCGCCGCGCCGGACGACGTCGGGGGCGTAAGCCGGAGCCTGCACCGCGTTCAGCGACGGCGCGGTGGCGGGTGCTGCACGGCCCAGACGCTGGGCCTCCAGCGTCACGGCGTTGTCGGCCTCGGCCTTCAGGCGCGCGGCCTCATAGGCCTTGGCCAGCACCAGCGGGTCGAGCGGATCGACTGCGCTCGCCAGGATCAGCGTGCTGCGCGGCTTGGGGCCGGGGAAGGGTTCCGCGCCCAGATGCGACCGGACAAAGGCCATGCTGCGTCCGGCGGCGCCCTTCCAGCGATAGAAACGGTGCGCGCCGATGGTGCCGATGAAGTCAAGACTGGGCGCCCAATAGGGCGAAACTTCGGTGGTGTGGTAATGCGTCGCGGTGCCGACCGGGCGATAGACATAGCCCGACAGCGCACGTTCCGCGACCCGGCGCGCGCGCGCCCAATAGACCTGGCTGGGTACGCGCGCCATGGCACCATCGCAGCTGAAGCTGAACTGGCAGCCGGTTGCACGTTCGGATCCCTGATAGACCACGCCGCAGACGGTGTCGGGGTAGCTGGGGTGCATCATCCGGTTGAGCACGACCTGTGCAACCGCCTGCTGCCCGGCGTCGGGCTCCATCGCGGCTTCGTAATAGATGGCGGCGGTGAGGCACTGCAGTGCGCGGCCCTGATCGACCGGGGATCCACGCAGCACCACGCCGCGCACGAATTCGCCACCCGAAAGCCCATCGGCAACGTCACCGCTGAGCACGGCAAGCGACGGCTGGACCAGCGATCCGGCATCGTCGAGATAGTAGAACGCAGAGCCCGGGAAGTTTTCGCCCGAATGCTCGAACGGCAATCCCTCGCGTGGCTGATATCGCGGGGCGGCCGTGTCATCCTCGCCGCGCTGTGCACGAACGATCTGCGAGGCGCCCAGCGACAGCACCAATGCCAGCGCCAGCCATGCCACCCACTCGCGCAATCCCATCGCGGCGCTGAAACGCTTCATTCCGGTGGGGGCACGAGACATGATGGAGACGCGAATCCTGACAAGCGGTGGTGGGAGGAAAGCCCTGAGCATGCCGCCTAGCGCAAATCGGTTACCAAATCTGCGGGCAATTTGCGCTGTCTCTGGACGGGACAGCCGATGTGACAGGAATTAACAATTCGGAAACACGCGGAAAAGCCAGGTTCGGACCGGCGCTTTCAGTAGCGGACAAGGTCGTAGGACAGGGTCAGCGCCTGCGGGATCATCCCCAGCTTGACCAGCCGTCCGGCAGTGCGCCAGAAGCCGTGCTTGGTGCCGCCCTCGCGCAGATGCGCCTGCATCAGTTCCAGCCCGCCGCTGGTCATCGCGTCGCGCGAATATTTGACGCTATCGATCACTTCAAGGCGCATGCGTGCCCCGACCCCCTGGGTGCCCAGCACCGCATCGATGGTGTCGAGCGAGGGCAGGGAGGTCGCGCCCTCGAACGGATCGGGCCGCCCGGCGCGGCGCTGCTGCGCTGCGTAGCGGGCGCAGGCCGCGCCGATCGCCTGCACCAGGATGTGCTTTTCGCTCACCTGATCGGGCGAGCGACGATAGAGGAACAGCCGGTCGCGCAGGTTCATCATGTCATGATGCTCGCTGACGCGCAGCCACAGGTCGTAGTCCTCGCAATGGCGGAATGCCGCGCGGTATCCGCCCAGCGCGCGGATAACATCGCGGCGCATCATCACCGAAGGATGGCAGATGCCGCTGGCGACCATCAGCCGCTCGCGAATGTCTTCGGGCTGCTCGGGATGGAAATCGCTGCACGGAAAGTAGGCGCCGTCTGCGTCAAGTTCGTCGGTGTTGGTGCCCAGCACCGCGATCTCGGGTCTTGCAGCCATTTCGGCGAGCTGCACAGCAAAGCGTTCTGGCCGCGAGACGTCGTCGCTGTCCATCCGTGCCACCAGCGACGCGCGTGCCTCTTCGAGCAGCAGGTTGAGGCTGGCGATCAGGCCGCGGTTTTCCTGATGGATCACCCGGATGCGCGAATCCTGCGCGGCGTAGCGATCAAGAATCGAGGCAGAAGCGTCGCTCGAGCCGTCGTTGACGATCAGGAATTCAAAGCGCCCCTCGGTCTGGCCAAGGATGCTCTGGATCGCCTCGGCAACATAGCGCTCGGCGTTGTACACGCTCATCAGCACGGAAATGACAGGCGTGTCGGTCTTGTTCATGGCGTGACTGTAATCGTTAATCCGTTGGGTTGGGCGCCTAAATAACGTGAAGTCCCCTGCACGCAAAATGGGTTAACCTATATTTTTCTCGAGCTGCGCCAGCCGGTGTCGGACCAGCCAATAGCCGCCCAGCCCGAACAGCACCCCGCCGATCGCCTGTCCGATCAGCACGCCCGGTGCTCCGGCGACGGCACTACCCACCATCGCGAAAGGCAACACGCCCAGCGTGTTGCGGCCCCAGTTGGTCCAGCTCGACCAGTTGGCGCGGTCCAGATTGTTGAAGCTGGCGTTGGAGATGAACAGCAGCCCGTTGAAAAAGAACAACGGCACCACGATCCACGCAAAGGCGTGGATCAGGTCCATGCCACCTGCGGGCAGATCGAACACCCAGCCGATGCCATCGCTGCCCAGGATCAGCGCAGGCCAGATCAGGAGCGTGAAGCCTGCGGCGAACAGCACCGCGCGATCGATTGTGCCGCGCACCCTGTCGAGCTGGCCCGCGCCGTAATTCTGGCCGATGATCGGGCCGATCGATCCGGAGAGCGAGAACAGCAGGCAGAAAGCCAGCGGGATGATCCGGCCGATCACCGCATAGCTGGCCACCGATGCCTCGCCATATTCCGCGATCAGGCGAAAGGCGATGATCCCGCCGACCGGGGTCGCCAGATTGGTCAGCACGGCAGGCACCATGATCTTGCGGATATCCACCAGATTGGCAGCGAAGCTTTCGCGCGTCGGCATGGCAAAGCCGCCATAATGCCGCAGGATCGGCACGATGCCGGTCACCGCCATCAGCAGGATCGAGATTACGGTCGCCCAGGCGGCGCCGACAAAGCCCCAGCCCAGGCCGAACATCAGCAGCGGATCGAAGATCGCGTTGCCTGCCGCCATCGCCAGCGTGGTGTTCATCGCGCGGCGGGCATCGCCATAGGCGCGCAGCAACCCCGAACAGACCATGCCCACCACAGTGATCGGCCCAAACGGGGCAACGATGCGGATATAGCTGACCGCGGCATCCCTGGCTCTGCCGGTCGCCCCCATCATCTCGACCCATTGCGGCGCGAAGATCCAGAACACCAATGCGATCAGCGCCGCCATGGCAACGCCCAGCATCAGCACCTCGCCCAGCAGCGCACGCGTGGTTTCGCTGCGGCCCATGCCGATGCGGCGGGCAGCGAGCGCGCTGATTGTGATCATCAGCCCGATATTGAGCGAGGAATTGAGGAACAGCAAAGTGCTGGCAAAGCCGATCCCCGCGGTCAGCGACGGGTCGCCCAGCTGCGAGATGAAAAACAGATCGGCGAAATCGACCAGGAACAGCGCAAGCAGGCCGATGCTGGAGGTGAGCGTCATCACGGCGACGTGCCGCATCAGGCTCCCGGTGAGGAACTTGCCGGTGCCGACCGACCGTGCGGACGTTGGCGCGCGCGTGGGCGATGGGCCGCTGCTGCCCGATGGGGCAGGGGTCAGATCGGCGGACGATGCAGTGGAATCGGAAATGGCGGGTCGTCCGGTTGCGAATGCGGCGCGGGATGGCGCCGGGGCTTCTTGCATATAGGGCATTGCTGCCGATGCAAAAGACCGTTTCGGTTCGCAACCGGACTTCGTGCCGGTCAGAGGCGCATGCTCAGGTCGCCGAGCGCGCGATCCAGTCGTCCACCCGGCGCTCCAGGATCGACAGCGGCTGCGATCCCGATGCGATCAGCAGATCGTGAAATCCCTTGATGTCGAATTTCTTGCCCAGCTTGCTTTCGGCGCGCTGGCGCAGCTCGACGATCTTGAGCATCCCCATCTTGTAGCCGGTCGCCTGGCCCGGCAGCGTGATATAGCGGCGGATTTCCGATCGCGAGCGTTCGATCGGCTGGCGACCGGTGGTGTTCATGTACGCAACCGCCTCGTCCTCGGTCCAGCCCATCGCATGGATGCCGGTGTCGACCACCAGCCGCGCCGCGCGGAACAGCTCGGCATCCAGCCGCAGGAAATCGGCCGCGATATCGGGGAAGGCGTTCATTTCCTTGCACAACGCCTCGGCATAGAGCGCCCAGCCTTCGCCGAACGCGACATAGCCGGTGACCGCGCGGAACTTGGGCCCGCTGGTCTGCCGCACCTGGATGTCGCCCTGCATGTTGTGCCCGGGAACCGCCTCATGGCACATCAGCGTGTACATCGCCGCCGGATCGGGCACGGTTCCCACCAGATGGACATAGGTCTTGGCCGGGCGCGATCCGTCGGGGCTGGGGGCAGAGGCGTGCGCTGCGCCGCCTGCGACTTCAGAGAATGCCGGCTCGCGCACCACCTCGATGCCGTATTTGGGCAGCGAGTTGAAATAGGGCTCGAGCAGCGAGCGGGTGTGCGCGACAAAGGCATTGGCGGTCGTCAGGTACTCGGTCCGCGCCGCGTCGTCATAGGGCCGCGGCGGGTTGAGCCGGGCGCGCTCGGCATAATAGGCGCTACGGTCCTTGAACCCTGCCTGCTTTGCCAGCGCATCCTGCTCGGCCTCGATCCGCGCGACCTCCGATCGGCCGATGGAGTGGATCTGCTCGGCGGTGTAGTCGCTGGTGGTGTTGAGCTTGAGCTCGTTGGCATAATAAGCCGCGCCTTCGGGCAGGGTGATCGCACCGACCTTGCCGCTGGGCGCGTTGGGCAGGCTGGCCCTGGCCCAGGCGACGACCCGGTCATAGGCCGGCTTCAGCGCGACGATCGCCGCGCGCGCTTCGGCCAGCATGGCATCGGCCTCGGCGCGAGGGAGCTTGCCGGCCTTGACCAGTGCCTCGGTCTTGGCCTTGACGTCCGCCCAAAGCGCGGCATCGGGACCATCGCCGAACGGCGCGCCGCTGGTCAGCTTCTCGCTGCCGGTGATGATGGTCTCGATCTGGAACTTCGGCGCGCGGATACCCGCCGCTTCGCTCGCCTTGGTGCGCGCGATCGCGACATCAAGCACAGCAGGGATGCCGCGCAGCCTGGCGATGTAGTTCTTGAGGTCGGTCGCGTCGGCAACCGTGTGCGTGTTGATCAGGAAATCGGGCAGCTGGCTGTGCGCCGAATAGAGCCGCGAATAGAAGGGCGGGCGGTACACCCGGTTGGCCTGCTGCATTTCGGCACGCTCGGCCTCGAGCGCCCAGATGTCGTAGTTGACCTGCGCCTCGGGCGAGAGCTTCGCGCGGTCGAACTGCGCCTTCATCCGGGCGACCGAAGCCTTGCGCCAGGCAAGCTGCGCCTCGGCAGCTTCATCGCCGATGTCGTTCCACTGGTCGCCGCCGTCCTTGCGGCCAAGGCGCGTGGCGAGCTGCGGCTGCTGCTTGATCGCTTCTTCGAACTCGGCATCCAGAAACGCGGTCAGCGCGGCATCCTGATTGGCCTCGGCGGGCTGCGCGGCGATCGCCGGTGCAAGCGCGATCGTGCTGGGTACGGCAAGCGCGATGGCGAGCGCGGATACGGCAAAGCGAATGGTGTGGTGCATGATGGTCCCCGTGGTTAGGCGGCGACCATAAGAGCCTGATCACAAAGGGGGCAAGCGCAGAATGGACGGCATGAGACAGCCCGAGCGACGTGGGTTGCACCCACATACCTGTGCCTCAGGTTCGCCGTCGTCTGACAGACGCGCGCCAGAGGTTCTGTGGAAAGCAAATATACGCTTTCCTACAGCCCTGATCGTGCATCATCGTGTCACCATGCGTAGAATCGACCAGACCGAACTCGAGGCCATGCTATATCAGGCGCTCAAGGCAGCACCGCCCACAACAAAAACCGCCATGCGGTCCAAGCTGGCGATGGAAAGTGACCGCGCGCATGAAGCGATGGCCAAGCATATCGCGGCCAGGCTCGCGGGCGGTTCAACGGCTGTCGTGGTCGCGGATCCGGTCGACAATGGGTATTTCGATAAACGGCCCGGCGTGTGGGGCAAGGATGAACCAGGGCCGGATTAGCGGTTGTCCGCGCCTAACCATGCCGGTGCAGGGCGCCCAGACGCCTTAGCGTGAGCCCGATGATAAACCAGCGCCGCTATGGCGGTCGCGTTCAAGCCGGCAATCAGGGCGAATGCAGTTGCTGCGGTCATGTATCTTGGCCCGTAGTTAGTTGCTTGCAAGCCTTACGGCAGCCGCGCAACTTCGTTCCGACCAATGGGCAAGTGTTACCTACCGGGTTACCTACAGAGGCGGCTGCAGGATCGCTTGACCGCCACCGTCTCATAAACCATTGAGTTAATTGCTATAATGGTGAGCCCTGCTGGGTTCGAACCAGCGACCTACTGATTAAAAGTCAGTTGCTCTACCGACTGAGCTAAGGGCCCGTAAGGGGTGGCGCAGCGGTGTGGCGCCATCGGATGTCGACCGGTGTGTCCCGGTGCGGCGTCTCCCCTAGTCGGGGAGCCTTGGCGGGTCAAGCCCGCGTGAGCCGGTGCAGAAGCTGGCCGATGCTGCGCCCGGTGACCGGGTCGCGCAGCTGCGGCGCGATCATCGCGGCGGGTTGCAGCACGAAGCGCCGCTCGCGAAAGGCGATATGCGGGACGATCAGCTCAGGCCGGCGCGAATGCCAGGTGCCGCCCGACCACCAGATGATGTCGAGATCGAGCGTGCGTGCCGACCAGCGCTGGCCGCGCCTGGTGCCGAAGCGCGCCTCCAGCGTCTTGAGCAGCGCCAGCAGATCGTCGGGGGCAAGCCGCGTGCAGATCAGCGCCGCGCTGTTGGCATACATGCGCTGCGAAGGGCCGATCGGGCGCGTGCGGATGGCAGGCGCGAGCGCGAGAATATCGACATCCTCGGCCGCGAGCGCCTCCATCGCGGCCTCCAGCACCCGCTCAGGCGGACCGATGCGGTGGTGCCGCCGGTTCGATCCCAGCGCGATCAGATACTGGGCAAGGCTTGCCTGACGCATGGTCTGCGCCTAGCGCTTGGGCGTGATCAGCGTAAGCCCCATTCCGCACACCGAGCCGCCGCGCGACTGTCCTTTATGCCCAAGGCTGGTGGCGCTGCGCCACGCCTGCCAGGCCGAGCATCCCGACTGGTGGAACGCGCCCGTCGCTGCCTTTGGCGATGCCGATGCGTGGCTGGGGATCATCGGGCTGGCGCCGGGCAAGCACGGGGCGAACCGCACCGGACGGCCGTTTACCGGCGATTATGCGGGCGATCTGCTGTTCGCGACTCTGGCGAAGTTCGGCTTGAGCAACGATCGCTACGAGAGCAATCTCGGCGATGGCCTCGCGCTCAGCGGCGTGGTGATCATCAATTCGGTCAAGTGCCTGCCGCCGCAGAACAAGCCGACGCCGCAGGAGATCAACACCTGCCGCCGCTTCCTCACCGCCCAGATCGCCGCGCTACCGCGCTTGCGCGTGTTCGTCGCGCTGGGACGGATCGCGCACGACAGCTTCCTGCGCCACTGGGGCCACCGCCTCGCCGATCATCCTTTCGGCCACGGCGCGGTCCACGAACTGGGCGAGGGCAGGGTGCTGATCGACAGCTATCACTGCAGCCGGTACAACACGAACACTGGACGGCTGACGGCCGCGATGTTCGAGGATGTGTTCGCGATCGCCTGCGGGGTGCGGGGCGAACGCTTGGCGTGATCGGCCCTGGGTCCCGGATCAAGTCCGGGATGACGAGAGTTGCATCCGTTTCCGGTCAAATACATCCGTCACCCCGGACCTGATCCGGGGCCCGGGGTGTTCCGGTCTTCAAACGTCCTGCGCCAGCCGTCCGTAAAGCTCCGGCCTGCGGTCGCGGAAGAAGCCCATGCCGGCGCGGTGCATCCGTGCCTGGTCGAGGTCGAGCGTCGCGACCAGCACGCCGGTTTCCTCCGCGCCATATTCCAGCACCTTGTCGCCCCATTCGTTGGTGATGAAGCTGTGGCCGTAAAAGGTCTGCTCGCCCTCGATCCCGATGCGGTTGCTGGCGATCACCGGCATGCAGTTGGAGACCGCATGTCCCTGCATCGCGCGCTGCCACATCCGGCTGGTGTCGAGCGTGCTGTCATAGGGCTCGGAGCCGATCGCGGTCGGATAGAACACCAGTTCCGCCCCCATCAGCGCCATCGCGCGCGCGCATTCTGGGTACCATTGGTCCCAGCAGATGCCGACGCCAATGCGGGTGCCGCACACGTCCCACACCTTGAACCCGGTGTTGCCGGGGCGGAAATAATATTTCTCCTCATAGCCCGGACCGTCCGGGATGTGGCTCTTGCGGTACACCCCCATGATCTCGCCATCGGGATCGATCATCGCCAGCGAGTTGTAGTGATGCGGTCCGTCGCGCTCGAAGAAGCTGGTGGGGATCGCGACCTTGAGCTGGCGGGCGAGCTTCGCCATCGCGCGCACGCTGGGGTGCTCATTCGTCGGACGCGCGGTGGCGAACAGCGCCTCGTCCTCGGTCCGGCAGAAATACGGTCCCTCGAACAGCTCGGGGGGCAGGATGATCGCTGCCCCCTTGTCGGCTGCATGGGCGACCAGATCCGTCACCGCCTCGATATTGTCGGCTTCGCTTGCGCCCAGCGGCAACTGCAGGGCGGCGACGGTGATCTCGGTCATAGTCTTGAGCTTACTTCTTCTTGAACAACAAGGTCATGCGGTCGGATTCGCCGATCGCGGCGTACTTGTCCTTGTCCACGTCCTTGAGCGCATAATTGGGCGGCAGCGTCCAGACACCCTGCGCGTGGTTGGCCGGGTCCTTGGGGTTGGCGTTGATCTCGCTCTTGCCAGCCAGCACGAAGCCGTGCTTTTCGAACATCGCGATCACATCGGCTTCCTTGAGATAGCCCTTGGAACCATCGACATATGCCGCAGGCGCATCGGCCTTGGCGCGGTGCTGTTCGATGCCGACCATGCCGCCGGGGGCGAGCATGCCGTGGATCGCGTCAAGCTCGCTGCCCAGGATGCCCGAGCGCTGCAGGTTGTGCAGCATGCGGAAGATCAGCACGCGGTCGACCTTGCCCTGCATCTCGGCGGGGACGGCGTTGGTGACGAAGGCGTGGATCTTGTCCGCGCTGACCCCGGTCGCCTTCGCGGCGCGCGCGGGATAATTGGCAGGGAAGGCGTTCATCTGCGCCTTGCGTTCCTCGTTCAGCGACGGGCTGCTCGGCGAGACGCCCAATGCCACATATTTGCCGCTGGTGGCGGTGAGCGGCGCGAGGATCTTGCTATACCAGCCGGCATCGGCGGCATATTCGGCGACCACCATGTTCGGTTTCACCTGGAAGAATTCGAGCGTTTCCTTGGGGTGGCGATACTGGTCGCGTGCCTTGTCGGTGCCGCGCAGATCGGCGGCAACCGCAGCGTCGATCGCGGATGCAGGGCTTGCATCGGCAGCGTCGGCGGCGAAGGCAGGCTGGGCGGCTCCGATCAGCGGCAGGGCGGTGCCCGCGATCAGGGCAGGGATGATCAAATGGCGCATGGGGGCAATCCTCTTCAAAGGTTCTGGGGAATATAGGCAGTAACCTGACAGGCGCTATACCCGGCAGCGACTGGCCGATCAATCGATCTGGGCGTCAGCCCACGGGCAGCGGCATCTGCTGGCTGGCGCAGTGGAAGCTGCCCCCGCCGGCGAGCACTGCATCGGCGCGCAGCCCGATCGTCCTGCGCCCGGGGAAGCAGGCGGCGATCGCCTCCACTGCGGGCTGGTCCGACGCTGTGCCGTAGGTCGGCACGATGACCGCATGGCTGGTGATCGCGAAGTTCATATGGCTCGCGGGCTGTACCTTGAGCTGCCCTTCGGCATCCACCCGCTCGACCAGCCCGGGCGAGGGGATGGGGACGACCGTCACCCCGAACGCCTCGGCGCGCGCTTTTGCATTGGCATATATCGCGGCATTCGGGTCATCGTGCCCGGCAGCAACCGGTAGCGCCAGCGTGCCGGGCGCCACGAACCGCGCCAGATTGTCGACATGGCCATCGGTGTGATCGTTAAGCAGGCCATCGCCCAGCCACAACAGCCGCTCGATCCCCAGATCCCGGTGCAGCCGCGCCTCGATATCGCTGCGCGACAGATGCGGGTTGCGGTTGGGGTTGAGCAGGCACTGTTCGGTGGTGACGCCCAATCCGGTGCCATCGACATCGATCGCGCCGCCCTCGAGCACCCAGTCGGCCCGCACCGAGGCGAGCCCGGCCTCTTCACTGAGCGCGCCGCCGATCTCGGTATCGCCCTCCATTACATATTTGCCGCCCCAGCCGTTGAAGCCGAACAGCTGCGCCCGCAGCGCGCCGCCGGGCCCTGTAACCACCAGTGGCCCGGTATCGCGCAGCCAGATGTCGCCATAATGGTGGATGCGGATATCCACCCCATCGCCCGACAGTTCGCGGGCGATGGCCGCGCTCGCCTCGTCGCGGCAGACCAGGCGCGCCGGCTGTCCGCTTTCGGCCACCGCGCGCGCAAATGCCGCGATCTCGGCTTGCGCTGCAGCAAAAAAGCCCTGCCATTCATCGGCGAGATGCGGAAAGCCGATCCACAACCAGGCTTGCGGCGACCATTCGGCGGGCATGCGATACGTCAACGGTCTGTCCTTACTTCGCGGCGGCGCGGCTGGCGTCGCGGGTGGCGCGGAATTCGTCGCCTTCCACCCAGTTGGGCCAGCTGGTCGACATCGCCAGCGATCGGCCGATGCGGTAATAGAGCGACAGGTCGGCTATCACGCCAGACCAGTTCCAGTCGGGGTTATATTCGTCCTTGGGGCCGTGATAGCGGTTGACGGTATAGTCCTTGGCCGCGGCTGCGCCTGCCGCGGTGCCACCCTCGATCAGGTCCTCGCCGCCATCGATATACAGCATCGGCACGCCCTGCTTGGCGAGGCTGAAATGGTCGGAGCGGTAATAATAGCCGTTCTGGGGGCTGCTGTCCGGAGACGCGACGCGGTCGGCGGATGTCAGCGCCGCGTCGAGATACGCCTCGAGCTCGGACTTGCCCTTGCCCACCACGGTCACGTTGCGCGACGGACCCGCCATCAGGAACGCATCCATGTTGATGCCGCCTGCGGTCTTTGCCAACGGATAGATCGGGTTCTGCCCGTAATAGGCAGAGCCCAGCAGGCCGGATTCCTCAGCCGTCACCGCCAGAAACACCACGCTGCGATCGGGCGCGCCAGCCTTTGCGAAGGTTTCGGCGAGCGCCACCAAGGCTGCGGTGCCGGTGGCGTTGTCGACCGCGCCGTTGCAGATGTCGTCGCCATCGGACGCAGGCTTGCAGCGGCCCAGATGGTCCCAGTGCGCGGTGTAGAGGACATATTCGTCGGGCCGCTTGGCGCCGGGCAGAATGCCGATGATGTTGTTCGACATCGTCGTGTCGATGGCGTTGGCGAACGACACCGATGCCTTGACGCCCAGCGGCACCGCCTTGAAGCCCTTCTTCCTGGCAGCCGCGCTCAGCGTGGCGAGATCCTGCCCGGCGCTGGCGAGCAGGGTTTCGGCGGCGGATTTCTGGATCCAGCCGTTCGCCTGGGTCTGGCTTGCGCCCTTGTCCTTGGTCTGGGCGAAGAACTGAGGGCCGGTCCAGCTCGATTCGACCACGCCCCAGCCATAAGCGGCGGGAACGGTATCGTGCACGATCAGCGCGGCAGCGGCACCCTGACGCGCGGCTTCCTCGTATTTGTAGGTCCAGCGGCCGTAATAGGTCATCGCCTTACCGCCGAAGTCGCCAGTGAGGTCCGCGCTGTCGTAGTCGGGGTCGTTGACCAGGATCACCACGGTCTTGCCCTTGACGTCGACCCCGGCATAGTCGTTCCAGCCCTTTTCGGGCGCGTTGATGCCATAGCCGACGAACACGACATCGCTTCCCGCGATGGTGATGCTGTCCGCCTCGCGATAGGTGCCCAGCACCATGTCGGTGCCATACGCCAAGCTCAAGGGGGTCTTGCCGCCAGTGATGGTCAGCGGGCTGACCTTGCCTGCCTCGATGCTGACCAGCGGCACGGGCTGCAGCCAGCTGTCGCCATTGCCGGGCTTCAGCCCCGCCTTGGCAAAACGCTCGGTCAGCAGCGCGATGGTCTTCTGTTCACCGACGCTACCGGGCGCCCGGCCTTCAAATTCATCCGATGCCAGCATCCGCGTCACGTCCTGCATCGTAGCTTGCGACACCGGCTGGGGGGCGACATCCGGGATATCGAGAGGCGCTGTCTGCTGCGCGCCAGCATGCGCAGCGGACATCACGAAGAACGGCAGGGGAGCGAATTTGAGCAGCGTTTTGATCATGATACGGGCGCTTTTCGACCAGAGGACACAGGGCCGGACGGCAGGTCCGGTGGCCGCGTCTGTTTGCCAGCTTGGCCTGCGGCAGGCAAGCGCGGCGGGACGAACCGATTCGCGCCATGCTTGTGATATGCAACGAAATTCCCTATCGGACGTATCAAAGTTAACATGCGTCAATGTGGCGCGGGTCGATCGGCTTGCTCACCACCCCGTAAAACCCATGCGTGAAGGCCAGGCCAGATACTGATGTCGGCGGAAACCCCCGCAGATACCCCGCCGGAAATCGGCGGTGCTCCGCTCGACGACGGAGCATTCAAGGCGGAGCTGGCTGCGCTGATTCCTCATCTGCGTGCCTATGGCCGGTCGCTTAGCGGCAATCGCGATGTCGCAGACGACCTCGTGCAGGACACCATGCTGAAAGCCTGGGCCGCTCGCGAGCGCTTTGCCGCGGGCACCAACATGCGCGCCTGGACCTTCATCATCCTGCGCAATTCTTTCCTGTCGCAGCGGCGTCGCGCGCGGTTCACCACCGAGTGGGACGACGTCGTTGCCGACCGGATCCTCTCGATGCCTGCAGGCCAGGGTGACCAGCTGCATCTTGCCGATGTCCAGCGCGCGCTGATGCAGCTTCCCGAAAGCCAGCGCGAGGCGCTGATCCTGGTGGGGGCGGGCGGCTTCTCCTATGAAGAAGCGGCCGAGATCTGCGGCGTGGCGTTGGGGACGATCAAGAGCCGGGTCGCGCGCGGTCGCGCCGCCCTGGGCGCGCTGATCGAGGATGTGGTGACCAACGAAAGCCGCGGCGAACGCACAGCGGACCCTATGGCGGCGATCATGGCCGATGTCGACCGGGTGAGCGGCGGGCTGCCAGGCCGGGGCGGCGACGACGCATAACTGCGCAAGGTGGGGCGGATCGCCGCGTGCGCGCTGCATCGCTCATTGCACAGACACGGGCAGGCGGTTAGCACCCGTCGCATGACGATGCCCGATGCATATTCCGACGCCATAAGCCGCGCCTGCACGCATTCGCCATTTCTGGCGCTGGCGATCGAGCGTCATCCCGAACCGCTCGCCGTGCTGCGCGATCAGGGCGTGGATGCAGCGATTGCGGACATCGTGGCAGCCTATGCCGATGCACCGGTGGGCGAGGCGCTGCGCCGCCGCAAGAATGCGTTGGCGATGGTGCTGGCGGTGGCCGATCTGGCAGGCGTCATCGGGGTCGACAAGGTGACGCACTGCCTGTCCGATTTTGCCGATGCCGCTCTCGATTGCGCGCTTGGCGATGTTTTTGCCAGGCGCACCCCGGGCGAGCCGGTGCGCGGCTTTGCGGTGATCGCGCTGGGCAAGCATGGCGGGCAGGAGCTCAACTACTCGTCGGATATCGACCCGATCTTCATCTATGATCCCGAGACGCTTCCGGTGCGCGCGCGCGAGGATGCCGCCGATGCCGCACAGCGAATCGCGCGGCAGCTGATCGATCTGATGAGCGCGCGCGACGGGCATGGCTATGTCTTCCGCATGGATCTGCGGCTGCGCCCCGCCGCCGAGGTGACGCCATTGGCGATCCCGGTCGATGCGGCGCTGTCGCATTATGAATCGCAGGCGCTGACCTGGGAACAGGCGGCATTCATCCGCTCGCGCGCTGCGGCAGGCGACCGCGTGCTGGGGCCCTATTTCATGGAGGCGCTGCGCCCGTTCATCTGGCGGCGCTCGCTCGATTTCGGGACGATCGACGAGATCGCCGCGCTCACCCGGCAGATCCGCGACCATTACAGCAAGGGCCAGCTGCTCGGCCCCGGCTTCGATCTCAAGCGCGGTCGCGGCGGTATTCGCGAGGTCGAGTTCTTCACCCAGGCGCACCAGCTGATTCATGGCGGGCGCAACCCTGCACTGCGCGCGCGATCGACGCTGGATGCGCTGGCGGCGCTGGCCGGGCAGGGGATCGTGCCCGAGGACGAGGCCATGATGCTGTCGGCGCATTATCGCACCCTGCGCACCTTCGAGCACCGGTTGCAGATGGTCGACGACCAGCAGACCCACAGCCTGCCGCAGGATCCGGCGGCGCTCGACAATGTCGCACGGCTGCACGGGCTTGCCGATGGTGCGGCGATGATTACCGCGCTGGAGGGCGTTACGGGAGAGGTGGCTGGGGTCTATGACGGGCTGATCGCCTCGCAGCGATCGAGCAGTGACGATGCCGCGATCACGCTGAGCAACGATCCCGAACTGCTTGCCGATGCGCTTGCCGCAGCCGGGCTCGAGGCGCCCGAGGCGCTGGCCGCGCGGGTGCAGGGCTGGCGCGGCGGCGCGGTGCGCGCGCTGCGCAGCGCGGCAGGGCGCAAGGCGTTCGAGGCGGTG
This sequence comes from Blastomonas sp. RAC04, assembly GCF_001713435.1. NCBI lineage: Bacteria > Pseudomonadati > Pseudomonadota > Alphaproteobacteria > Sphingomonadales > Blastomonadaceae > Blastomonas > Blastomonas sp. RAC04. The sequence goes on along the minus strand of NZ_CP016460.1, from coordinate 1,591,663 downwards.
CTGCCCGCCTTGCTCGCGGCGTTTGCCGATGCGCCCGACCAGCCTGCCGCGCTCAACCGGTTCGACGATCTGCTGCGCCAGCTGCCCAGCACGGTCAACGTCTTCCGCCTGCTGCAGGCTCGCCCTGCGCTGATGCAAACGATGGTCGATATCCTCAGCCATGCGCCGCCGCTCGCCGAATCGCTGGCGCGGCGCGGCGATCTGCTCGACGGGCTGATCGATGCCAGCGCCTATGATCTGGTGGGGTCGGTCGACGAGATCGTCCAGCGGCTGTCGCGCGAGGAACCTGGCGACGATTACCAGCAGCGGCTCGATGCGGTGCGGGTGCGGGTTGGCGAAATGCGCTTTGCGCTGAGTGTGCAGCTGATCGAGGGGCGGCACGATCCGGTCGCCATCGCTGGCGGCTATGCGCGGGTGGCGGAGGCCGCGATCATCCGGCTGGCCAGTTGCGCGGTCGATGAATTCACCCAGGTGCACGGCACGATCGCCGGCAGCGAGCCGGTGATTCTGGCGCTGGGCCGGTTGGGAGGCGGCGCGCTGACGCATGCATCGGACCTCGATCTCATCTTCCTGTTCAGCGGCGAGATCGGCGCGGAATCCGATGGCCGGCGGCCGCTGGGGAGCACACAATACTACAACCGCCTGGCACAGCGGATCATCGCAGCCTTGAGCGTCCCCACCGCCGCGGGGGCGCTGTACGAGGTCGACACCCGGCTGCGTCCCAACGGCGCGCAGGGGCTGCTTGCGGTGTCGTTCGCCAGCTTTGCCGAATATCAGCGGGGTCAGGCCTGGACATGGGAACATATGGCCCTGTGCCGCGCGCGCGTCGTCTTTGGCTCGCCCGAGGCGCGGGCGCGGCTGGAGGGGATCATCGGCGATGTGCTGCATCACCCGCGCGACGCGGGCGAGATCGCCGCAGCCGCGCTCAAGATGCGGACCGATATCGCCAGCCACAAGCGCCCGCTCGGGCCGCTGGACGTGAAATTGCTGCCCGGCGGGCTGGTCGATATCGAATTCATCGTCCACACGCTCCAGTTGCAGCACCGTACCGCCTTCCACCCCGATCTGCGCGAGGCGCTGGCAGCACTGACCGCAGCGGGGCTGGTCGATGCGTCGCTGGGTGCCGCGCATGATCTGATGACGCGGCTGCTGGTGACCTTGCGGCTGGTGGCGCCCGATTGCGCCGAGCCGCCGCCCGCCAGCCAGGTGCTGATCGCGCGTGCCTGTGGCTGCCAGACATGGGATGGGCTGATGGCTGACGTCGAAATCGCGCGCGCGGGTGTTCAACAGGCCTGGCAGAAATTATTTGCAACCGGCTGACCCGCATCAGCCGCACCAGTGAAAGGAACGACGATGACCGATATTGGAGACACCATCCCCGACATGGCGCTCACCCGCCCCGATGGCAGCGAGGTGCGGGCCAGCGATTTCGCCGGAAAACCCTGGGTGCTGTATTTCTATCCCAAGGACGACACCACCGGGTGCACCAAGGAAGCGCAGGAATTCAGTGCGCAGCTGCCCGCGTTCGAAGCCGCGGGCGTTTCGGTGCTGGGCGTGTCGAAGGATCCGCCCAAGAAGCACCTCAAGTTCATCGAAAAATACGGCCTCACCGTCCCGCTCGCCAGTGATGCGGAGACGGATGGCCTTGCCGAGGCGATGGGCGTGTGGATCGAAAAATCCATGTACGGCAAGAAATACATGGGAATGGACCGCTCGACCTTCCTCATCGGCAAGGATAGCAAGGTGGCGAAGGTGTGGCGCAAGGTGAAGGTCGCCGGGCATGTCGACGAGGTGCTCGCCGCAGCGACCGCGCTCTGATCATCCCAGGCGCGAACGAATCATGCGGCTCGCCCGGCAAGGGCGGGCCGTTTTGGTCGGCAAAAAGCGGGTCGGATGACGTTTTCTTGCAATACGAAGTAGGGTTGGTGGCGTAGATAACCCGTGCTGATTCACCATTCACCGGTCGGCTTGCACCAGCCAATATGCCGAAAATCAGCCCTTTTTGCCTGCGATTAAACGACTCAACGTGCCAACCAGACGCTTCAACGCGCGATTGGCCGAGACGGGTTGCGGCGCACAAACTTTTGCCCCTACTCACTGTTCAACGAAATCGGAGGGAAGGGGTTCCAACGATTTTTGGTTTTTCTACCCCGGTCTCATTTGAGGCTGCGGGAAAGAAGGGCAGGCGCCAGGGCTCAACGGCCAGACGCACTGCCCGATAAAAAGGTGCTGAGTATTCATGGTCGCAACCAGAATTATCGCAACGGTTCTTACCACCACCACAGCCGGTCTGCTGTGCGCTGCGTCACCCGCAATGGCTGAAAATGGTTCCGCCGACGTTGCATCGAATATTGCCTCTGCCGCTGCAGATAACGGCACCGGCGCTCAGGACACCGAATTCCGCGCTCTCTTCGCTGACTGGAAGTCGCTCGAAAATCGCGACACCGGCCGCATCGCCATCCCGTCGCGCAAGCCCGTCGACAGCTTCAAGCTCACCAGCCAGTACGGCTTCCGCGCCGATCCGTTCGCCGGCCGCCGCGCCCGCCACAAGGGCGTTGACATGGCAGGCCCCATCGGCACCCCGATCTACGCCACCGCTGACGGCATCGTCGGCCGCGCGCAGTGGGTCGGTGGCTATGGCCAGTATGTCGAACTCAACCATGGCGGCGAAATCCAGACCCGCTACGGCCACCTCTCGCAGATCCTGGTGCAGCCCAATCAGCGCGTCACCAAGGGCCAGGTCATCGGCCTGATGGGCTCGACCGGCCGCTCGACCGGCAGCCACCTGCATTATGAAGTGCGCATCGCCGGCAACTCGGTGAACCCGATGCCCTTCATCTCCTCGCGCGATTACCTTCTCGCCATCCGTGATGGCAGCCGCGTCGCCCAGGGCGGCCCCGCCGAATAAGTGCGCGGCCCCGCCGAACAAGCGCGCGGCTGGGCCGAACAAGCGCGCGGCCTGGCGCCAAGCCAGCCATCAGACTTTCGATAAAGGCGCCGGATTTCCGGCGCTTTTTTCGTTTGAGAGGTCCGCCACGCGCAGTTTGGCGTTGCTTTAATCGCGCGATTAAACGATGCTCCGTCCAACAACAGGAATCGCCCCGGGCGGCTTATGCTGCCCTGCGGGGGAAATCCTTGCACAGGAGGGAATGTCGCAATGCATCCATCGGTCCATGCCCGGACGGAGGGCGCCAAGCCCGCGATCATCATGGCCGGATCGGGTCGCCAGATCAGCTATGACCAGCTGGATCGCCGTTCCAACCAGATCGCGCACTATCTGCGCAGCCAGGGGCTGGCCATTGGCGACACCGTGGCGCTGTGTCTGGAGAATCGCGCCGAATATTTCGATGTCGTTTGGGGCGCGCAGCGCTCGGGGCTGATTTTCGTGGCGATATCCAACCGCCTGACCGCCGACGAAATCGCCTATATTGTGCAGGACAGCGGTGCAAAGCTGCTGGTGACGTCGGACACTCTGGCTGCGCAGCTGCCTGCCATCCGGCAACAATGCCCCGATGTGCCGGCGGTCAGTCTGGACGATGCAGGCTTCCTGGCGGTGCTCGATGGCCTGCCTGACACCCCCATCGCCGATCAGCGCGCGGGCGCCGACATGCTCTATTCGTCGGGCACCACCGGGCGCCCCAAGGGGGTCAGGCTGCCGTTGCCCGAGGATGGCGACATCGCCGCGAGCAATTCGCTGGTCGCACTGGCGCAAGGCGCATTCGGCTTTGGCGCGGACAGCATCTATCTTTCGCCCGCGCCGCTGTATCACGCCGCGCCGCTGCGCTGGTGCATGACGGTGCACAAATTGGGCGGCACCGTGATCGTAATGGAAAAGTTCGATCCGGAAGCCGCGCTCGCTTTGATCGAACGCTACAAGGTCAATGTCAGCCAATGGGTGCCGACGCATTTCACCCGTATGCTGAAGCTGCCCGAGGACATCCGCACCCGCTACGATGTCTCGAGCCTCAGGTCCGCAGTCCATGCCGCAGCGCCGTGCCCGGTGCCGGTCAAGCAGGCGATGATCGACTGGTGGGGGCCGGTGCTCAAGGAATATTATGCCGGGACCGAGGGCAATGGCTTCACCTTCATCTCGAGCGAAGACTGGCTGACGCACCAGGGCTCGGTCGGCCGCGCGCTGATGGGTATCGTGCGGATCTGCGACGAGGAGGGCAACGAGGTTCCCGCGCGCACCGAGGGCACGGTGTATTTCGAGGGCGGCGGCACGTTCGTCTATCACAATGATTCGGCCAAGACCCGCGAGGCGACGCATCCGCAAGGCTGGACAACCTTGGGCGATGTCGGCTGGGTCGACGAGGATGGCTTTCTGTATCTGACCGACCGCAAGAGCTTCATGATCATCTCGGGCGGGGTCAACATCTATCCGCAGGAGATCGAGAACCTGCTGGTCAGCCATCCGCGCGTGGCGGATGCTGCGGTGATCGGCGCGCCGTGCCCCGATATGGGCGAGCGTGTGGTCGCCATCGTGCAGCCGCTCGATCTGGCCGAAGCCGGCGATGCGCTCGCCGAGGAGCTCAGCGGCTATCTGCGCAAGTCGTTGTCGGGGGTAAAGATTCCGCGCCAGATCGATTTCCGCGACGAACTGCCCCGCCACGCGACCGGCAAGCTCTACAAACGGCTGCTGCGCGACGAATATTGGGCCAAGGCCAAGGCCGACAGCGCGCTGGCGGAGGGTTGATCGCATGGCGACGATCGCCCCCGCCACGCTGCCTTCCGAGATCGCATCGGCGATCGTCAACCCGGTTGCCTATGGCCAGTGGGACGATCTGAAGACCAAGTTCCGCTGGGCGCGTGACAACATGCCCGTGGGGCTGGTGCAGGCGGAAGGCTATATGCCGTTCTGGGCGATCACCCGGCATGAAGACATCATGACGGTGAGCAAGGACAATGCGCGGTTTCTCAACGCGCCCAAGTCGGTAGTGCTGGGCCCGGTGGCGGTGCAGATGCTCACCCACATGATCACCGGCGGAAGCCCGCATCTGGTGCGATCGCTGGTGACCATGGATGCGCCCGAGCACATGGATTACCGCAAGCTCACCCAGAGCTGGTTCATGCCCAAGAACCTTGCCGGCAGCGAGGCGCGGATTCGCGAGATCGCGCGTGCCTCGATCGACGCGATGGTGGCGACCGGCGGCGCGTGCGATTTCGTCCACCAGGTCTCGGCGCTGTATCCGCTGCATGTCGTCATGCAGATCCTCGGCGTGCCGCACGAGGACGAGCCGCTGATGCTCAAGCTCACGCAGGAGATGTTCGGCGGCGAGGACCCCGATCTCAACCGGGCGCGCTCGGTCGACCTGACACCGGAGCAGGTGATGCAGTTCGTGGTCGATGCGGTGCGCGATTTCGAAGGCTATTTCATGAAGCTGGCGGCGGACCGCCGCGCAAGTCCGCGCGACGATGTCGCCAGCGTCATCGCCAATGCGACTATCGATGGCGAGCCGATCAGCGACCGCAATGCTGCAGGCTATTATATCATCGTCGCTGCCGCCGGACACGACACCACCTCGGCCTCGACCGCAGGCGCGATGTGGGCGCTGGCCAACGATCCCGAGCAGTTCGCCCGGATCAAGGCCGACCGCAGCCTGCTGCCCGGGCTGATCGAGGAAGCGATCCGCTGGACCACGCCGGTGCAGCATTTCATGCGCACCGCAGCGGAGGATTGCGAGATCGGCGGACAGGCCATCGCCAAGGATGACTGGCTGATGCTGTGCTATGTCTCGGGCAACCACGACGAGCGCGTGTTCGATGATCCCGACCGGTTCGATGCTGCGCGCGGGCCCAACCGGCACGTCGCGTTCGGCGCAGGGGTGCACCAGTGTCTGGGGCTGCATCTGGCGCGGATGGAAATGCGGATATTGTTCGAGGAACTGCTCGACCGGGTCGAATCGGTGGAGCTTGCGGGCACCCCGCAGCGCGCCTCCAGCACCTTCGTCGGCGGGCCCAAGACGCTTCCGATCCGCTTTGTTGCAAGCTGAGCGTTCAGGTGCATCGGCGGACGAATAGATAGTGGCTTGAGGCCGGGTGGCGATGTAACCTCGCGGCCAAAGCCCATATGAAAACACTTCACAGGAAAGGAACATCTCATGGTTCAGCAATATAGCGTGCTCATCGACGGCAAGCTCGAAAAGCCCGGCAAGTGGATAGACGTGGTCAACCCCGCCAACGAGCAGGTGATCGGCCAGGTGCCCGATTGCGGCCAGGCAGAGCTGGACCGTGCGGTCGCCGCGGCGCGTGCCGCGTTCAAGACCTGGTCCAAGACCCCGATCGAGGATCGCCGTGCGGTGATCATGAAGATTTCCGCCGCGATCAAGGAAAATGCCGACGAGCTGATGCGTCTGCTGACCAGCGAGCAGGGCAAGCCGCACGCGCAGGCCACCGGCGAGATCTATGGCGCCGCAGCGATGTCCGCAGCACAGTCGACGCTGAGCCTGGAAGACGAGATCAACGAGGACAGCGAGACCCGGTTGTCGCGCACCCGGCGCGTTCCGGTGGGCGTGGTCGGCGGCATCGTGCCGTGGAACTTTCCGGTGATGATGGCGGTCCAGAAGATCGTCCCTGCGCTGCTGTCGGGCTGCACCATCGTGCTCAAGCCCTCGCCGTTCACCCCGCTGGCGACGCTCCGCATCATGGAACTGGTCGCCGACAAGGTGCCCGCAGGCGTGCTCAACGTCATCACCGGCGGCGATGATCTGGGCCCGATGATCACCTCGCACCCCGATATCGACAAGATCACCTTCACCGGATCGACCGCGACCGGCAAGCGGGTGATGGAATCGGCTTCGAAGGACTTGAAGCGCATCACGCTCGAGCTCGGCGGCAACGACGCGTCGATCGTGCTGCCCGATGCCGACGTCAAGAAGGTGGCCGAGCAATTGTTCTGGTCGAGCTTCACCAACGCCGGCCAGATCTGCGTCGCGGCCAAGCGCATCTACATCCACGAGGATATCTATGACGAGCTGTCCGCCGCGATCGCCGAATACGCCCGCCATGTGAAGGTCGGCGATGGCGCCGAGCAGGGCACGGCGGTCGGACCGATCCAGAACAAGAAGCAGTATGAGCGCGTGCTCGAGCTGATCCAGGATGCCAAGGACAATGGCTACAAGTTCCTGGTCGGCGGCGATCACGATCCCTCGGTGCCCGGCTATTACGTGCCGATCACCATCCTCGACAACCCGCCCGAAAATGCCCGGATCGTTGCCGAGGAGCAGTTCGGCCCGGTGATGCCGCTGATGAAGTTCGCCACTGTCGACGAAGCGATCGCGCGCGCCAATGCTTCGGATTACGGCCTGGCTGGCGCTGTCTGGACCAGCAATCCCGAAGAGGGCGTGCGCGTTGCCGAGCAGCTTGAAACCGGCACCGTGTGGGTCAACGAATTCCTCCACCTGTCGCCCTTCGCGCCTTTCGCCGGGCACAAGCAGTCAGGCTTCGGCGCTGAATATGGCAAGGAAGGCCTGCTCGAGTTCACCTATCCGCAGGTGATTACCGTCAAGCGCGAGAAAGCAGTGGCGTGATCCAGCCCTCTCCCCGGGCGCGCCCCGGGGAGAGGCTCTGCTGCAGATTTTGGGCGATCGATGCGCCCTCGCTTTCGCGGGGGTGATGAAGATGGGCCGCGATTGACCTTATCGTTGACGCCAGGCGCAACGCTGTTTAATCGAACGGTTAAATCCACGACGGACTCGGGCCCAAGGGTGGCCCGGTCCCCTGGTTCCAAGGAGAGAAATTCATGGCTCATGCATATATTGTCGATGCGGTGCGCACCGCAGGTGGTCGTCGCGGCGGACGGCTTGCGGGCATCCACCCGGTCGATCTGGGCGCAGCGGTGTTTGATGCCATCGGCAGCCGCAACGATTTCGACCTCAAGGCGATCGACGACGTCATCACCGGCTGCGTCGGCCAGGGCGGCGAGCAGACGATGGATCTGGGCCGCAACGCGGTGCTGGCATCCAAGCTGCCCGACAGCATCCCTGCCGTCACCATCGATCGCCAGTGCGGTTCGTCGCAGCAGGCGATGCAGTTTGCAGCGCAGGCGGTGATGAGCGGTACGCAGGACATCGTGCTCGCCAGCGGGATCGAAAGCATGACCCGCGTGCCGATGGGCTCGACCGCAGTGCTCTACATGAAGGCGGGCATGGGCAACTACAAGTCGGCGCGGCTTGAAGAAGCCTTCCCCGGCGTGATGTTCAGCCAGTTCGATGGCGCCGAAATGATCGTCAAGAAGCACGGCCAGACCAAGGAGCAGATTGACGCCTTTTCGCTCGAGAGCCACCGCCGCGCAGCTGCCGCCACCCAGGCGGGTGCATTCGACAACGAGATCGTTCCGCTCGAGATCGAGACTCCCGAGGGCAAGGAATGGCACAAGGTCGATGAGGGCATCCGTTTCGATGCGACGCTCGAAGGCATCGCCGGAGTCAAGCGGATCTCCGAAACCGGGCTGCTGTCCGCCGCCAATGCCAGCCAGATCTGCGATGGCGCCTCGGCGGTGCTGATCGTGTCCGAACAGGCGCTCAAGGACCACGGCCTGACTCCGCGCGCGCGTATCCACCACGTATCGGTGACCGCGGGTGATCCGGTGATCATGCTCGAAGAACCGCTGTTCGCCACCGAGCGCGCGCTCAAGCGGGCGGGGATGAAGATCGACGACATCGATCTGTACGAAGTCAACGAAGCGTTTGCGCCGGTGCCGCTGGCGTGGTTGTCGTACCTCGGCGCGAGCCACGACCGGCTCAACGTCAACGGCGGCGCGATTGCGCTGGGCCATCCTCTCGGCGCATCGGGCACCAAGCTGATGGCGACCTTGCTCAATGCGCTGGAAACGCGCGGCGGCAAATACGGCCTCCAGACGATGTGCGAAGGCGGTGGCCAGGCCAATGTCATGATCATCGAACGGCTGAGCTGAGCCCTGATTGACCCTCCCCGGAACGGGGAAGGGGACCGCAGAGCGGTGGAGGGGAAACGTCTAGGCGCAGTCGCGAATGTCGGCATGAGCCCGTTGCCCCTCCGTCAGTCCTGCGGACTGCCACCTCCCCGGTCCGGGGAGGACTGAAGATTGATTACATTTCCAGGAGACACTTCATGATTCTCGATTCCACCATTTCCGCGGTCGTCACCGGCGGCGCATCGGGCCTTGGCGCTGCCACCGCCCGCGCGCTTGCCGCCAAGGGCGTCAAGGTCGCCATCTTCGATCTGCAGGAAGAAAAGGGCACCGCGCTCGCCAACGAGATCGGCGGCGTGTTCTGCGAAGTGAACGTGACTGACGATGCCAGCGTCGACGCAGGCTTCGCCAAGGCGCGCGCTGCCATCGGCCAGGAGCGTATCCTGGTCAATTGCGCAGGCACCGGCAACGCGATCAAGACCGCCAGCCGCTCGCGCGACGACGGCAGCATCAAGCACTTCCCGCTCGATGCGTTCAACTGGATCATCCAGATCAACCTCGTCGGCACCTTCCGCTGCATCGCCAAGTCGGCCGCGGGCATGATGACGCTCGACCCGCTGCCCGATGGCGATCGCGGCGCGATCGTCAACACCGCATCGGTGGCGGCAGAAGACGGCCAGATCGGCCAGGCGGCCTATTCGGCATCCAAGGGCGGCGTTGTCGGCATGACGCTGCCGATCGCGCGCGACCTTTCCGGCGAGGGCATCCGCGTCAACACTATCCTGCCTGGCATCTTCAACACCCCGCTGCTTGCCGCCGCGCCGCAGCCGGTCAAGGATGCGCTGGGCGCATCGGTGCCGTTCCCCAAGCGTCTGGGCAATCCGGAAGAATATGCACAGCTTGCGATGACGATGATCGAATGCGGCTATTTCAACGGCGAGGATGTGCGTCTCGACGGCGGCATTCGCATGGCGCCGCGCTGACACCTCAACAATCCCGCCCGGTTCACGCCGGGCGGGGTGTCTTTTCGGGAAGGGCGATCGCAATGGATTACACCACCATCCGCTATTCGGTTGATGACGGCATTGCGACCATCACGCTGAACCGTCCCGAAAAGATGAATGCCTTTACCGGCACGATGATGCTCGAGATGATCGACGCGTTGGACCGGATCGACGCCAATGACGACGTCCGCGCGGTGATCGTGACCGGCGAGGGCAAAGGTTTCTGCGCCGGAGCGGACCTGACTCCCGACAGCGGCGGCGGACCGTTCTCCAGCGACGAAGCGGTCACCGACCTGTCTGACGAGCGCGTGCGCGACAGCGGCGGCAGGCTGACCTTGCGAATGTTCCAGTGCACCAAGCCCATTATCGGTGCGATCAACGGCGCGGCGGTGGGTATTGGCGCGACGATGCAATTGCCGATGGACATGCGGCTTGCTTCCAGCAGCGCGCGGTTCGGTTTCGTCTTCGCGCGGCGCGGGATCGTCCCCGAGGCTGCGTCGTCGTGGTTCCTGCCCAGGCTGGTCGGGCAACAACAAGCGCTCGAATGGTGCATGACCGGCCGGGTGTTCGATGCCCAGGAAGCGCTGGCAGGCGGACTGGTGCGATCGGTGCATGCCCCCGAGGACCTGATCCCCGCAGCGACCGCTCTGGCGCGCGAGATTGCCGACAACACCGCGCCGGTCTCGGTGGCGCTAACCCGCGCGATGCTCTGGCGGCTGCCTTCCGCGCCGCACCCGATGTATGCGCACCGCATCGACAGCCGGGCGATCTACACCCGGTCGCGATCGGGCGACGCGGCAGAAGGCATTGCAAGCTTCCTCGAGAAGCGCGCCGCGACTTATCCAGACCGGGTTGCATCCGACATGCCGGGTTTCTATCCATGGTGGGATGAACCCGATTATGAATGACGCGCCACAGGCTCCCGATGGCGAACGCAACGCCCGTGATCAGCTGATCGAAGCGGCCAGCCAGATCATGCGCGATGGCGACACGGTTGACCTGTCGCTGAGCGAACTGTCGCTGCGCTCGGGGCTCAACAGCGCGCTCGTCAAATATTATTTTGGCAACAAGCAGGGCCTGATGCTGGCGCTGTTGGAACGCGATATGCGCAACATCGTCAACAGCCTGGGTGCGCTGGTGGCCAAGGACTTTGCGCCCGACGAAAAGCTGCGCGTCCATATCCGTGCGGTGATCGGCACCTATTTCCGCTTCCCCTATCTCAACCGGCTGCTGATGCGGCTGGTGCGCGATGCCTCGCCCGATGTTTCGCGCAAGATCGCGGACGATTACCTGCTTCCCATCTCGGCCGCCTATGCGCGGCTGATTGATGAGGGCGTGCAGAAGGGGGTGTTCCGCCCGATCGACCCGCAATTGTTCTACTTCACCGTCACCGGCGCTGCCGACCGGTTCTTCTCGGCGCGGCTGGTGCTGCAGCATTGCTATGGCCAGAGCGAGATGACCGAGCAGATGCGCGACGACTATGCCGATCACACGCTCGACATCATCATGCCGGGTCTGCTGCGCGCTGACGCGGGCTGAAAGACACCGGTATCAGCTGAACATCGGATGAACTGTTGGTTACATAAGTTCGTTTTACGGTAATAAACTTACAATCACCGGAAACATTCCGTAGACGGGGAGGATGAACACATCCGCCCCCCTTTCGAATCCAGATCACGCGTCGCCCTTTGCCGCGGAGACCCCGCGTCCCGCGACGGTGAGCCTGAGCGAGCAGCAGGCGTTCGAGGCGGCCACCGCGCGGCTGCGCGCCGCTTTGCTGGTCGCCGCCGACAGCCAGGGCTTCGAGGAAGTGGCGGATGCGCGGCTGAAACTGCGTGCGCTGGCCGTAAAGCTGCGCGATGCCGGCTTTTGGCGGTCCGACAAGCACGGATTGCGCAGCACGGTATCATTGCTGTGGGAGGCCGACCGTTTCGTCAACGAGCAAGCGCTGCTGCGCCCGGAGGGCGATCCCGCCCGGAACTGAATCGCTATAGCGGAATCTTCATGCCTGCCGGGTCGCAACCGGGAGCAGGCGGGAAGAGGCGGGTCGGTCGCGGCTTTGAGGCAAGTTACGTACCGGCCCGCCATTCAATACATCAATGTTACCGTTTAATGACACTTGTTGTGCCATAATGTAACAGGTCGAATCGACTGTTACGCAAGTGCTCGCGCCGTTTTACTTGGCCTTGGTCCAGACCTGGGTCTGACAAAACACCGAAACGCACCCTTCGACATTCAGTTTCCCGCCGCCTGCTGCCGAAACGACGGAGCGATAGGTCTTGCCAGTGTTGGGATCGTAGATCTTGCCGTGCCATTTGTCGCCGTTGGCCACAAAATCGCTGAGGATGGGGAGCCCTACCAGCTTGCGCTTCTGCAGCGCGGGATTGGGGTTCTTGACGTCCGTGGTCACTCCGCTCTTGGGAGGCTCCAGCAGCCGGGTGATCTTGCCGCACAATGTCGCGCCGCAGGGCGCAATGGTGACGAGCGCACGCTTGTCCACCGTATGCCACCGGCCGGTGATGGACTCTGCGGCAAAAGCAGGGGCCGCCAGGGCCAGCGTGCCGGCAGCCAGAATTGCGACAGAAGCGAAAACGCGCATATTGTTCTCCACCTGGAATAGGATTAGCCTTCCACCCTCGGCCCGCATCAGACGGGCACCAGAACGGCATCGCCGGTTCCGGTGATAACGCGGGGAAGGAAAAGCATGAAGCGGAAATTTGCAGCAGCAATCGCGCTGATGGCGTGCGTCGCATCGACACCGCTGGTCGCAAGGGACATCGCCGTCGCGGCGGGACCGGGCGCGCAGGAGCGGCTGCAGGAGGCGCTGATCGTTGCGCAGCCGGGCGATGTCGTGAAGCTGGGCGAAGGCCGGTTTGCGCTGACCGATGGATTGTCGCTCGATATCGCGGGCGTCACCGTCAAGGGCGCGGGGCCGGACAAGTCGGTGCTCAGCTTCGCCGGCCAGTTGGCGGCGGGCGAGGGCCTGCTGGTGACGTCGGACAATGTCGTGCTGCGCGATTTCGCGGTGGAAGACAGCAAAGGCGATGCGATCAAGTCCAAGGGCGCGGACAATATTGTCTATCACAACATCCGGGTCGAATGGACCGGAGGCCCGAAGGAAACCAACGGCGCCTATGGCATCTATCCGGTGGAATCGGAAAACGTGCTCGTTGACTCGGTGCTGGTCATCGGCGCGTCGGATGCGGGCATCTATGTCGGCCAGTCGCGCAACATCGTGGTGCGCAACTCCATCGCGCGCTTCAACGTGGCGGGGATCGAGATCGAAAACTGTTTCAACGCCGACGTCCATGACAACGTCGCCACCAAGAACACCGGCGGCATCCTGGTGTTCGATCTGCCCAACCTGCCCCAGCAGGGCGGGCACAATGTTCGCGTGTTCGACAATATCGTCGCCGAAAACGACACCCCCAATTTCGCGCCCAAGGGCAATATCGTCGCCAGCGTGCCCAGCGGCACCGGGATCATGGTGATGGCCAATCGCGACATCGAAATCTTCGACAATGTCTTCGACGGCAATGGCTCGTCCAACATCATGGTCATCGGCTATCGCCAGAAGTACGACGACGCGAAATACCAGCCCAGCGTGCGCAATGTGCGGATCAGCGACAATGCGCATGGCAAGACCGGCTTTGCGCCGCAATTTGCAGGAGGCGAAATGCTTGCCGCGGCCTTCGGCGGCAGCGTCCCCCCGATCATCTGGGATGGCGTCGGCGGGGCGGAGGCCAGCATCGTCTCCAACGACGATGTTCCGGTGCTCAACCTGGGGCTCACCCGGTCCGATCAACCGATCGAGACCGCGCAGCCCGCGCTTGCAAAGCTCACCGGCGATGCTGCGCCCCGGCTGCCCAAAATCGTGATGCCCGAGGCGATGGAGGCCGCGATCAAGTGAAGCTGCGGCGCATTGCCCTGGCCCTCGCCTGCGCAGGTCCGCTGGCGAGCGCCGCGCCGGTACCCGGCAGCATCTCCGATAGCGCCATACAGGATGCGGGCTATCCGCGCACGCTGTCCGAATTCGGCTTCTTCACCGGGCAGGGGGTGACCGTGCCCTCGGACCAGCTGATCGGTTACAGCCTGCGCACGCCGTTGTTCTCCGACTATGCCGAAAAGCAGCGGTTCATCTACGTCCCCGCCTCGGCGCGGATCAGCGCAGATGCCAATGGCGCGCTCGATTTTCCCGTCGGCAGCGCGCTGATCAAGACCTTCGGTTATGGCGAGGGGGCCGCGTTCCGCCCGATCGAGACCCGGGTGCTGCTGCGCCGGGCATCGGGCTGGGAGGCGCTACCCTATGTCTGGAAGCCGGATATGTCCGATGCAGAGCTCAAGCTGGCAGGCACGCGTCTGACGGTCACGGTGCCCCGGGCATCGGGGAAAGCGCAGCCGATCAGCTATGCCGTGCCCAACAAGAACCAGTGCAAGGAATGCCATGCGCGCAGCGGCGCTGTGGTGCCGATCGGGCCAGTGGCCGCGAACATGGCGCTGACCGGAAAGGCGGCCGCGTCGCTGCGCAGCCGGACCAACTGGAAGGGACCGGTGTCGCTGGGCAGCGCGCCGGTGTGGAACGATGCCGGCACCGGGTCGCTCGATGCCCGCGCGCGCGCCTATCTCGCGATCAACTGCGCGCATTGTCACAATCCGCAAGGGTCCGCGAGCAACTCCGGACTCTTCCTCAATGCAGGCGCAGCGGGCGATCCGGTGGCAACCGGTCTTTACAAGCGCCCGGTTGCCGCAGGCCGCGGCAGCGGCGGGCACGACTTTGCGATTGCGCCCGGAGATCCCGATCGCTCGATCATGGTCCACCGGATGAGCTCGACCGAGCCCGGTATCGCAATGCCCGAGGTCGGGCGATCGCTGGTGCATGACGAGGGGGTCGCGCTGATCCGTGAATGGATTTCGTCGCTCCCCGCGAAATAGGGTTTGCACCCTTGCGGGCGTGGTTTAGTCGATCGCGCAGATACAGCAGACAAGGGGCCAGGGCCGATGAGCGAGTGGACGATTGGCGTGATCGGCGGATCGGGCCTGTATGCGATCGATGGGCTGGAGGACGCGCAGTCCATCCGTATCGACAGCCCGTTCGGCGAGGCATCGGACGAGGTGGTGATCGGCAGCCTGCATGGCCACCGCTTCGTGTTCCTGCCGCGCCACGGCAGGGGCCACCGGATCAGCCCGACCGATGTCAACGCGCGCGCCAATGTGGATGTGCTCAAGCGCGCCGGCTGCACCGATATCCTCGCGATTTCGGCGATCGGGTCGCTGCGCGAGGAGCTGCCACCGGGGAGCTTCGTGATCGTCGACCAGTTCATCGACCGCACCGTCAACCGCACCAAGAGCTTCTTCGGCACCGGCATGGTTGCGCATGTGTCGATGGCGGAACCGGTCTGCCCGCGGCTGTCGGGGCTTGCCGCCGCCGCAGCGCGCGCTGCAGGGGCGCCGGTCAGCGAGGGCGGCACCTATCTGGCGATGGAGGGCCCACAGTTTTCCAGCCGCGCCGAAAGCCATATGTACCGCGCCTGGGGTTGCGACGTCATCGGCATGACCGCGATGCCCGAGGCGAAATTGGCGCGCGAGGCCGAGCTGCCTTACGCGCTGGTCGGCATGGTCACCGATTATGATTGCTGGCGCGAGGGCGAGGCGCATGTCGAGGTGGGGGCTATCATCGCGCAGATGAACAGCAATTCGGCCAAAGCGCGGCAACTGGTGATTGAACTGGCCAGGTCCCTGCCGCAACAGCGGGCAGCGAGCCCGATCGACACCTGTCTCGATTTCGCGCTGATCACCGCGCCCGATGCGCGCGATCCAAGGGTGCTGGCGCAGCTCGATGCGGTTGCCGGACGGGCCCTGCGCGCGCGCTGACCGGCTCAGGCCGAGGCGGATGCGCTCCGTGTCGTGCTGCCCTGCGCCAGCGCCCAGCGGGTGATCGCCGCCATGCCCGTGGTGCCGCCGCGCACCGCGAGCCGGGCGGGCAGCGAGATCGAAAGCCCGTGCATCGATCGCGCCCAGCCGGGCAGCAGATCGACCCCGGCCTGCATCGTCATGTGATGGAACGGGGCCAGGCGCGGGCTTGCGGGTGGCTGGTTCAGCAACAGGTCGGCGATCTCGCGGGTGCGCTGGTCAAAACGCAGCGTCGGGCGCACATCGCGGATGAAGCGCTGCGCCGCCCGATAGGTGCGCGGCACCGGGTCCGCGCCCAGCATCGCGCCAACCTCGGCCATTTCGTCGAAATACCGGTCGCGATCGCGCATCGACATGTGCGGCCTGGAATAGCGGATGAAGCTTTCGACGAAGCACAGGCTCTCGGTGACATGCACCCAGGCCAAGGACTGCGGGTCGTTCGCCTCATAGGGCGTGCCATCGGGCAGGGTGCCGCGAACGTGATCGTGGATCCGCCGGATGCGGGCGATTTCGCCCAGCGCCTGCGCCTTGTCGCCATAGGTCGTCCGCGCAAGGAACGCGGCGGTGCGGCGCAACCTGCCGCGCATATCCTGGCGGAACACCGAATGGTCCCAGACCCCGGCGAGCACGCGCGGCTCGAGCATCTGGAGCAGCAACGAGGCAATGCCGCCGATCATCATCGCGGTCACATCGCCATGCACCTGCCAGCACACCGAATCCACCCCGAACAGACCTTCGTCCGTGCGCGAAATCTCGATCACCTTGCCGCCGGGTTCGGCGAAGATTCTGCGGATTTCGGTGCCGATGGAGTCGCGCAGCGTTTGCATGCCGGCAATATGGGGGCTGCGGCGCAATTTGCCAATCGATCCCGTCTGCCTGCTGCCGCATCTGGAACGCCGGATTTTACACGGTTCTATCCCCGTTGCGGGGCCATCGGTAACGCTTTGCTAATCGCCACGCGCTATGCGGATTGGCATGTTCGGACAGAAGAAGTCACCACAAGAAACTGCCGAAGCGCCGACGATTCACCGTCGCAGTCAGGGCGCGGTCGAAGGGCTGAGCGGGATCAACCCGATTTCGGCGGTGTCTTTGCTCGCCATCTGTGCGCTGTGGCCGATCGTCATTGGTGTCAGGACACTTGCGCTCACGATCACCGTCGTCGCGGGCGGTTTCGCACTCAGTGACGTTTCGCTCCCGCTGGTGATGGCCATTCTGGTGTCGATCGTCATCGATATCCTGATCTATCTGCCCTCGGTCAGCACGCGCGCGCGCCAGCTTGCCGGGGTGCGGTTTCCGCGGATGCTTGCCTGGGTGGTGTGCCTGTCGTCGGCCGCCTATTCCTTTGCGCTGCTCAGCATCTCGCACACATTGGGCCCGGTTGGAGAGCTGTTCGGGCTGATTGCCTTGCTCGGCGCGTTGCTGCCCTCTCTGGTGGTGCTGGTACCGCACCGGATGCTGATGTTCCTGGCCAGCGCGTCGACCGCCGCCGGGGTGCTTGCGGCGTGTGGCGAGCTTCAGTTCATGATCGGCGCGATGGTGTTCCTGCCCGCGATGCTGCTGGTCGCGCTGATCCGCAGCAAGGAGGACCATGAGGCTGAGGCCAAGGTCGATCAGCAGAAGCTCAACAACGAACGCGCGCGCTGCCTGCTGTCCGATTACGAGAAATCGGGCCGCGGCTGGTTCTGGGAAACCGACCGGCACGGCCGCATCGTCTATATCAGCCACGAGGCGATCAGCGCGATCGAGGCCGATCCGGACACGATCATCGGCCAGCCCCTGAGCTCGGTGATCTGCTCGCCAGGCGCCGAAGGTGGCGGCAGCGAGCGGACGTTCAACTTCCATTTCTCCGCGCGCACCGCGTTCAACGATCTGGCGGTGCATGTCGCCCAGTCGGCCGAAGAGCGCGCCTGGTCGCTTTCGGGCGGCCCGTTCTACAACGAGTTCGGCCAGTTCGTGGGCTTCCGCGGCCACGGCACCGACCTGACCGAGGTCAAGCGCTCGCACGAGGCGGTGACCCAGCTGGCGCGCTATGACAACCTGACCGGCCTTGCCAACCGGTTGTACATCAAGGAACTGTTCGAAAAGGCGCTGGTCGGCCACCGCGGCGAGCCCAATCCGTGCTCGCTGTTCCTGCTCGATCTCGATCGCTTCAAGCAGGTCAACGATACGCTGGGCCACCCTATCGGCGATGCGCTGCTCAAGCAGGTGTCCGAGCGGCTCAAGCGCACCATCGGCGACAGCGGCGAGGTCGGCCGTCTGGGCGGCGACGAGTTCCAGGTGGTGCTGCCGGGCATCATCAGCGAAGAGCGGCTGGCGGATATCGCCCGTTCGGTGATCGTGAACCTGAGCCATCCCTACATGGTAGAGGGCAACCAGATCGTCATAGGCGCCTCGGTCGGCATCGCGATTGCCGATGGCCGCCACGTCTCGGGCGCGGAAACGCTGATCCGCAACGCCGACCTTGCGCTCTATTCCGCCAAGGAAAACGGGCGCGGCATCTGGAAGTTCTACAGCGAGGACATGCACAAGGTCGCGCATGAACGCCGCGCGCTGGAAGGCGAGCTGCGTGCCGCGCTGGAGGCGGGCGGGATGAGCATCGCCTATCAGCCTGTGGTCAACGTCGCGACCGAAACGATCAGCGGGTTCGAGGCGCTGGCGCGCTGGGAGCATCCGGTGCGTGGCCCGATCAGCCCGGGCGTGTTCGTGCCGATTGCCGAGGAATCGGGCCTGATCATGCAGCTGGGCGAATGGGTGCTGCGCACCGCGTGCGCCGACGCCGCAGCCTGGCCGCGCCAGGTGCGCATCGCGGTCAACGTCTCGCCGATGCAGTTTGCCGATCCCGCCTTCCCGGCGATCGTGCTCAATGCGCTTGCGCAAAGCGGGCTCGAACCCGAGCGGTTGGAGCTGGAAATCACCGAAAGCGTGTTCCTCGACGACAAGCTCGACGCCGCCCGGATCTTCGAGCGGCTGAAGGCGATCGGCGTGCGGCTGGCGCTCGACGATTTCGGCACCGGCTATTCGGCGTTGGGCTATCTGCGCACCGCGCCGTTCGACAAGATCAAGATCGACCAGAGCTTCGTGCGCGGAGCGGCGCAATCGGGCAGCGCCAACAGCGCGATCATCCGCTCGATCGTCTCGCTCGCCGAAGCGCTCAACATGGAAACCACCGCCGAGGGCGCGGAAACCATCGACGAGCTCGAGCTGATCCGCTCGCTGGGCTGCAGCCATGTCCAAGGCTATATCTATGGCAAGCCATTGGGCCTCAAGGAAGCCAACGAGCGGCTCGCCGGGGTCGACAGCCATGTCGAACCGATCGGCCACAAGCACAGCCGCGAAACGCGCTACAAGGTGCTGCGCACCATCGGCATCCATCATGACGGCTATTGCTACCCCGCGCGCATCAAGAACATCTCGCCCGGTGGCGCGCTGATCGAGGGGCTTTGGGATGTGCCGCCCGGTACCGAGTTCGAGGTGGCGTTGGGCGTCAACTTGAAGGTCCGCGCGGTGGCGCGATGGTCGGTCGAGGATTGCACCGGACTGCAGTTCGAACTGCCGATCAGCCTTGAAAAGTTCCGCCGTTCGTCCCCGCCGCAGATCTCCACCGGGCTGCCCGAGCTGCTGCGCGCCTGACCCCGCGGCGCTCCTGCGGGCGCGCCATGCCTGTCCCGACCCGCAAACTCCATCCGTCGCGTCGGTCTTGCGCTTGCCGATCATGTGTCATAGCCTATGCCAAAATAATCTTCGACCAGCGGCACGGGAGATGAGGCTTGGCGGGCATCCGACGGAAAATGGCCATGTGGGCGATCGCCGGGCTGGGTGCGGCCTCGGTCGCGTTCGCCGCAACGGCACCGCGCGCCGCTCTGCCCGGCGCAGCACCGGCCCCCGTCGCCGCGACCGCTGCAGCGCCGCCCAACTTCGTGGTGCTGCTCGCGGACGATCTCGCGCTGATGGATCTGGGGATTTACGGCGGCGAGGCGAACACGCCAAATATCGATGCGCTGGCGCAGCGCGGGCGGATGTTCACCCGCTATTACAGCTCGCCCTTGTGCTCGCCTTCGCGCGCGATGCTGCTGACGGGGCTCGACAATCACCGCACCGGCGTCTCGACGATCCAGGAGGTGATCCCGGCAGAGCATATCGGCAAGACCGGCTATTCGCTGCGCTTCGAACCCGGCGTGACGACGATCGCCGAGCGGCTGAAGGCGCGGGGCTATCGCACCTACATGACCGGCAAATGGCATCTCGGCCATGGCGCGGGCGACCTGCCGGGCGATCACGGTTTCGATCGGTCGTTCATTCTCGATGCCTCGGGCGCGGACAACTGGGAACAGAAGTCCTATATGCCCTATTACAAGACCGCGCCGTGGTTCGAGGACGGCAAGCCCGCGAGCCTGCCCAAGGACTTCTATTCGTCGCGCTTTCTGGTCGATCAGATGGTCGACTATCTCGGAACGGGCCCGGCCGATCAGCCGTTCTTCGCCTATATCGGCTTTCAGGCGGTGCACATTCCGGTGCAGGCCCCGGCAGAGTTCACCCGGAAATACGCCGATACCTATCGCCAGGGCTGGGCCGCGATGCGGACCGCTCGCTGGCAGCGCGCGCAGGCGATGGGGCTGATTCCGCAGGGCGCGCCGCTCGCCGATCCACCTGAAGGCCTGCGTGAGTGGGACAGCCTGAGCGCGGAAGAGCAGGCGCTGTTCGCGCGGCATATGGCGATCAACGCCGGGATGATCGAGGCGATGGATCATCATGTCGGGCGGCTCATCGCGCACCTCAAGCGCACCGGCCAGTATGACAATACCGTGTTCGTGTTCACATCCGACAATGGCCCGGAGCCCAGCAACCCGATGGCGGGCGCACGCAGCATGGAGCTTTGGACCCGCGCCAACGGCTACAGCGTGTCGGCGGACAATTGGGGGGAGAAGGGGACCTATGGCTTTATCGGCCCCGAATTCGCCAATGCCGCCGCATCCCCCGGCGCGATGTTCAAGTTCTACGCGAGCGAGGGCGGGCTGCATGTGCCGATGATCATTGCCGGGCCCGGCATCGCGCCGGCCAAGCCCAGCGCGGCGATGACGACGGTGAGCGACATCGCGCCGACGCTGCTGGCGCTGGCGGGCGGCACCGCTAACGCCGATGCCTTTGACGGTGCATCGCTGGTGCCGCTGCTCAGCGGCGACAGCGATACGGTGCGCCCTGCCGAAGTGCCGGTGGGGTTCGAAGTGTCGGGCAACGCAGCGCTGTTCAAGGGGGCGTACAAGCTGGTGCGCAATCTCAAGCCTTATGGCGATGGCCGGTGGCGGCTGTTCGATATCGCCAGCGATCCCGGCGAGACGCGCGATCTCAGCAAGGCTGAGCCCGCCAGGTTCGCCGAGCTGATGGCCGATTACCGCGCTTATGCAAAGCGCAACGGGGTGCTCGAAATGCCTGCAGGCTATGATTCCACCCAGCAGATCGGGATCAACACGCTCAAGAAGATGGCGGTGCATTACTGGTGGGTGCTCGCCGGACTGGGTCTGGTGCTGATGGCGCTGCTGTATGGCGTGCTGCGGTGGGTGCGGGGGCGGGGGCGCGCGCGGCCCGCTTGACCCCGCACCTCTGTTGACATAGCCTGTGCCAATAAAATCAGGTCGGAGGAATGGATGCAAACGGTCGAGTTGCTCGGGGCTCCGGGATCACCCTATTCGCGCAAGATGCTGGCGCTGCTGCGTTATCGCCGCATCGCGCACCGCATGATCTGGGGCAGCCATATGCAGCCCATGCCCGGCTATCCCGCGCCCAAGGTCAAACTGCTCCCCACGGTCTATTTCAGCGAGGGCGATGATCGCGAGGCGGTGGTCGATTCCACCCCGATCATCCGGCGGCTGGAGGCCGAGTATGAGGGGCGCTCGGTCCTGCCCGAAGATGAGCTGCTGGGTTTTCTCGACCTGCTGATCGAGGATTTCGCCGACGAGTGGATGACCAAGGCGATGTTCCACTATCGCTGGCACTATGCCGAGGACGCCGCCAATGCCGGGCCGCTGCTGATCTTCTGGCAGGACAGCCGCTATGCCGATGAGGTGGCGCGGCCGATGGCCGACGGCTTTGCCCGGCGCCAGATCGACCGGCTGTATGTCGTGGGATCAAATGAAACCACCGCGCCGATCATCGAGGCGAGCTATCAGCGGCTGGTCGGCATTCTCGACCGTATCGTCCAGCGGCAGGGCTTCGTGCTGGGAACGCGCCCCTCGGCGGCGGACTTCGCGATCTATGGCCAGCTGACCCAGCTGGGCATTGTCGACCCCACGCCTGCGCTGATCATGGCGCAATCCTCGCCGCGCCTGCGTGCGTGGCTCGACCGGGTGGAGGACCTGTCGGGATTGCCCGATGGCCAATGGCTGGAGCCTGGCGCGCTTTGGGCGCATCTGGGCGAGCTGCTTGCCGAGATCGGTCGCGTCTATGTTCCGTTCCTGCTCGCCAACGCCCGGGCCGCCGCTGCCGGGCAAAGCGATTTCGAGACCAGTATCGACGGCAAGCGCTGGACCCAGCCGGTGTTTCCCTATCAGGCCAAGTGCCTGCTGACGCTGCGCGCGGCGCGCGACGCCCTGTCCGAGGATGCAAGGCAAGCGCTAGACGCGCTGCTTGCGGGGACCGGATGCGAAGAGATGTTTGTCACGGAGCCGGCCGCATGATCCGCAAGGGCCTGATCGCACTGCTCGTGCTGCTGGTGGCCGGCGGCACCTGGGCGTGGTTCAACAAGAGCACCGTGCTGCTGTTTGCCGCGTCGAACTTCGGCAAGCACGATGTCGCGCCCAACCGGCCGGTTCCCTGGCAGAAGGGCCCCGATGTGGCTACGCTCCCTGCCGGCGAGCGCCCGCCCAACATCGTCTTCATCCTCGCCGATGACCTCGGCATCAACGACATCTCGACCTTTGGCGGCGGCGTCGCAGGCGGTCTGGTGCCGACCCCCAATATCGACCGGCTGGCGGGCGAGGGTGCGATCTATTCCAACGCCTATTCGGGCACTGCGAGCTGCGCCCCATCGCGCGCGATGATCCTCACCGGGCGTTATCCGACGCGTACCGGGTTCGAGTTCACCCCCACCCCCGATGGCATGGGGCGCATCGTCTCGGCGCTGTCGGCGGAGATGGATTCGGGTCTGCCGCCGCTGACCTACAAGGAGGCAGCGGTCGAAGGCGCGCCCGATTTCGATGGCCAGGGCCTGCCCGGCAGCGAGCGCACGATCGCCGAGATCCTGAAACCTGCGGGCTATCACAGCGTGCATATCGGCAAATGGCATCTGGGCGATGGGCCCGAGTTCAGCGCCAACGCGCAAGGGTTCGACGAGAGCCTGTTGATGGCCAGCGCGCTGCATCTTCCCGAGGATGATCCCAATTCGGTCAACGCCAAGCTGCCCTTCGACCCGATCGACAAGTTCCTCTGGGCGCGGATGCAATATGCCACCAGCTACAATGGCGGCGACTGGTTCAAGCCCGGCGGCTATCTGGCAGATTACTGGACCGACGAGGCGATCAAGGTGATCGAGGCGAACCGCAACCGCCCTTTCTTCCTGTATCTCGCGCACTGGAACGTCCACACCCCGCTGCAGGCGACCAAGGCGGATTACGAGGCGGTGGGCGATATCAAGCCTCACCGCTTGCGCGTCTATGCCGCGATGGTGCGCGCGCTCGATCGCAGCGTCGGGCGGATCATGGCGTCGCTGAAGCAGCAGGGGCTCGACGACAACACGATCATCGTCTTTTCCAGCGATAATGGCGGCGCGGGCTATATAGGCTTGCCCGAGGTCAACGCCCCTTATCGCGGGTGGAAGCTGACGCTGTTCGAGGGCGGCATCCGCGTGCCGATGTTCGTGCGCTGGCCCGGACGGATCAAGCCGGGGACGGTGGTGGACACGCCGGTGGCGCATATCGATCTGATGCCCACCTTCGCCAAAGCCGGTCGCGCGCCGATCCCGGCTGGGCTGGCCATCGACGGCGTCGATCTGCTCGGCGACGATCCCGCAAACCCCGTTGGCAAGCGCCCCGACGACGCGATCTACTGGCAGAGCGCCTATTACCGCGTGGTGCGCCAGGGCGACTGGAAGCTGCAGGTGACCGAAAGGCCCGCCAAGACCTGGTTGTTCAACCTGAAGGACGACCCCACCGAAAAGCGCGATCTGGCTGCGAGCAATCGCGCCAAGGTGGACGAACTCAAGGCGCTGCTCGCCAGCCACCAGAAAGGCGCGCGCAAGCCGCTCTACCCGCACACCATCGAGGCGCCGGTGGCGATCGACAAGCCTCTGGGCGTGAAGTTCAAGAAGGGCGATCCCTATATCTACTGGCCCAATTGATGGCCCGATTGCTGCCTGCCGCCGAGCCGCGCCTGCCTGCCACGGCATCGTCCCTCTTCCTCGCGCTGTGCGGCATGCTGGCGGTGGTGCCGGGGATGATCCATGTGTTCGCGCCCGATGGCGGTGCCGGCATGATCGCGGGGCTGGACCTGGCGCGCGATGGCGGGCGGACGATTGGCCTGTTCGCCTGGGCAGGCGCGACGCAGATCGTCTGGGGCTTGATGATGCTGGCGGTGGCTTTGCGCTATCGCGCGCTGGTGCCGCTGGCGCTCGCGCTCTTGCTGTTCGAGCGGACCTTGCACGCGCTCAATTTCTGGGTGCTCAAGCCGGGCACCCATCATCCGCCGGAAAGTTATGCGGTGTTGGTCGCGCCGCCGGTCATCGCGCTGTTCCTGGCGCTGGCGCTGCGACATCGCGGATGATGCGAAAGCCGATATGGTTGGAGGAAAAGTCGTTTTCCTGCGGCTGGCGCGCGGCCGGGCGATAGCGCGCGCAGAAATTCGCCGCGCACAACCAGCTGCCGCCCTTGATGATCATGTGCGCATCGTCGACCGGGCTGTCGGTCCACTCCCAGACGTTGCCGATCAGATCGTGCACGCCGTTGCGGTCCGCTGAGAAGCAGGCCGCAGGCGCCGTGCCCGAAAAGCCGTCCGTGCCCTCGTCGACCACCGGAAACACGCCCTGCCAGTGATTGGCGCGCGGCTTACCGGCATCGTCCACCGCGCCGGAAAAGCGGTTGGCGCCGTCGGGAAGACCGGTGCTCGCGGTATATTCCCATTCTTCCTCGGTCGGCAGGCGGCCCCCGGCCCAGGTGGCATAGGCGCGCGCATCGGCCAGCGTCACATGCACCACCGGGTGGCGGCCCTTGCCGGTGATCGATGATCCCTTGCCCTCTGGCGCGCGCCAGGTTGCGCCCTTGCGCAGCACCCAGCGCCCGTTGCGGCCGTCTTCGTCGCGCAGGAACAGCGCGGACCCGGCAGCGGGATCGTCGCTGGTGGCGGCCTTCTCCGCATCGGTGACATGGCCGGTGGCCTGCACGAATGCGGCGAACTGGTCGTTGGTGACCTCATGGCTCTGGATCTGGAAGCCGCTGACGCGCAGCTGCATCGACGGCGCCTCTTCCGGATAACGCGGGTCGGCACCCTTGAGGAACGATCCGCCGGGCAGGGGGATGAAGCGGCCCGCGACAAAGCTCTTGGGGAGGCACCTGGCCCGGGCTGCGGCCGGCTGGTCCGGCGTCTCGTCAGGCGCCTGCTTGCACCCTGGAAACGCCAGCGATGCTGCGCACAGCAGGGCCAGCGCGCCGCGCATCGGGGTCAGTCCAGCAATTTTTCGATGGTCAGCTTGACCACGTCGGCCGCCTGCTCGATGCTCAGATTCTGGTCCTGCCGCAGCCTGCGCCAGGTCTGGAAGCCCGCGCACATCTCGATCGCCGACATCTGGATGGCATTCTTGCGCACCGCATCGGGCAGCACGTTTTCAAGACCCGTGCGCTCCAGATGCAGGAAGCGCTGGTAATTGAGCATCAGATAGTCCGAGCTGAACCGGCGGATGCTGGCAGCGATCTTCAGCGGCATGATCTTTTCATAGATCATCGCGCGGCGCTCGAGCAGCTGGCCCAACTGCGCGCGCCAGCCTTCACCGGTGAACGGCTGCTGGATGATGGGCATGATCTGCGCCTCCATCCGCTCGGTCATCTCGCTGTAAAGGCTGTCCATTTCCTCGAAATGGCGGAACACCGTGCGCGCGCTCACCCCGGCGCGCTCGGCAATCTCTGCGGCGCTGGGCTCCATCTTGCCCCCCATGATGATGTCGAGCATGGCATCGACAATCGCGAGGCGGCTGCGTTCACTGCGCTGTTTGCGGCCATCGGGATGGCGGGCTGGGGAGGGTGCGTCCATGTTAAGCGGCTTACTAGCAAGCCTTGTCGCTGTCACCCCTTGGCGCCAATCTGCGCAAGGATAGGCTGCAGCCAGGGCATGGCCATCGCTTCGGCCGACAGCACTGTCTCGATGTTGAGCTGGCCGTCAAGCCCGGCGCTGCGGTGGACCGCGATTTCGCGCCACTCTTCGGACATCGACATCCGCACCATGTCGGCACGTTTGGGGTAGACGCCGATCGCGACCTCGTCCCACAGCTCGCCGACCTGGCCAAGCGAGAGGAAGGTCACATCTGCGGCGAACATCGCGACGCCCCCGAACGTGGGGAGCAGCTGCGCCACGGCACGGCCATAGATCATATAGGCCTCGCGTCCGGTAAGGTCGGTCTCGCGGCCATCCTCGTACACCGCCTTGTCCTTGAACTTGAGCAGGTTGATCATGAAGATCGGACCATCGGGCCCCGGCTGCATCAGCCCCGCCATGGTCGCTGGATCGCCTGGAAAGACCTCGTTCAACACGGTGAAGGGCTGGGGCATATGCGGGATCCTCTCGTTTGTCCGATACCCGAAAGGCTATATATTGGCACAATGCGTGTCAATATATCGGTGCATTATCCGCCATGGTCGAGGATTACCTGCAGGAAGGCCTCTCCATAAGCCTCGAGCTTGCGGGTGCCGACGCCCGAAATGCGCGACAGCGCATCAAGCGTGCGTGGGCTGCGGTCGGTCATTTCGCGCAGCGTGCTGTCGTGGAAGATGACATAGGGCGGCACGCCGGCCTCCTGCGCCAGCTCGCGGCGACACGCTCGCAGCGCCTCGAACAGCGGATTGCTCACCGGGTTGGGGCTGTCTTCCGACCCGCGCCTGCCGCGCTTGGCGCGCTTGGGCGGCAGCACCAGCGACAGTTGCACCTCGTCGCGCAGGATCGCGCGCGCGCCGGGGCCGAGCATCAGCCCGCCATGTTCGTTGGTGTCGAGCGCATCGCGCAGCAGCAGCGCGCGCGCCACCGGCTTGATCAGCGCGACCTCGTCGTCCTGCACGATCCCGAACACCGAAAGCCGGTCGTGACCGCGCTGGGTGACCTTGTCGTTGGTCTGCCCGCGCAGCACCGCTTCGAGATGGCCGATGCCAAAGCTCTGCCCGGTGCGGTAGACTGCGGAAAGCAGTTTGCGCGCGGTCTGCGTCGCATCGACGCTCGCGGGCGGGTTGAGGCAGTTGTCGCAATTGCCGCAGGTCTCGGGCGGGCTCTCGCCGAAGTGCCGCAGCAGGATCGCGCGGCGGCAGCTGCCGGTCTCGACCAGTGCGCCCAGCGCAGAGATCCGCGCGCGCTCGCCCGCCTGGCGCTCGGGCTCGATCTCGCCGATCCGCATCCGCGCGCGCGCAAAATCGTCCGCGCCCCAGAACAGATGCGCCTCGGCAGGTTCGCCATCGCGGCCTGCGCGACCCGATTCCTGATAATATCCCTCGATCGACTTGGGCAGCCCCGCGTGCACCACGAAGCGCACATCGGGCTTGTCGATCCCCATGCCGAAGGCGACGGTCGCGCACATCACCATGTCTTCGCTGGCGATGAACGCGTCCTGGTTGGCGCGGCGTACCTCGGGCGGCATCCCGGCGTGATAGGCGCGCACCTGGCGCTTGCCACCTGGTCCAGGGAGTTTGGCCAACTGCTCGGCAAGCTTCTCGGTGCCTGCGCGGGTCTGCGCATAGACGATGCCGGGGCCGGGATTGGCGGAGACCAGATCGCCGATCTGCCGGGTAAGGCCATCGCGCGGGTGCACCGCATAGCGGATGTTGGGCCGGTCGAATCCCGCGATGATCATCCCGTCGCGTTCGATACCCAGCTGCTTGAGGATGTCCTCGCGGGTGTGCGCATCGGCGGTCGCGGTCAGCGCAAGGCGCGGACGATCGGGGAAACTGTCGAGCAGTGGCCGCAGCAGTCGGTAATCGGGGCGGAAATCATGCCCCCATTCCGAAACGCAATGCGCCTCGTCGATCGCGAACATCGATATCGGCGCGCGGCCCAGCAGGTTGCGGAACCCTTCCGAGCTCGCGCGTTCGGGAGCGACATAAAGCAGATCGAGCTCGCCCGCGCGGAAGCGGTCCTGTGTTTCCTGCCAGTCGGCATCGACCGAGGTCAGGCTTGCGGCGCGGATGCCGAGCGCGGTCGCCGCGCGCAGCTGGTCGTGCATCAGCGCGATCAGCGGCGATATGACGACGCAGCAACCATCGAGCGCGACGGCGGGAAGCTGATAGCACAGCGATTTGCCCGCGCCGGTGGGCATGATCGCCAGCGTGTTGCGCCCAGCCATGACGCGGCTGACCACCTGGTCCTGCACGCCGCGAAAGGCCGAGAAACCGAAGGTGTCATGCAACACGTCGAGGATGGGCTGAGTCATCTGCCCGCTCTTATGGATGGCGGGCAGCGCAGGGAAGGGAAAAAGCCGCGAGTGTGCGTGCCGCTCAGGCGGCGTTGTCGATGCCCAGCTCGGTCAGCTTTCGGTACAGTGTCGACCGACCGATCCCCAGCCGGCGCGCGACTTCGGTCATCCGCCCGCGATAATGGCCGATGGCGAGGCGAATGACATCGGCCTCGATTTCCTCGAGCGGGCGCAGATTGCCGTCCTCGGCATAGAGCTGGATCCCGATGCCGTCATGGCTGGCCGACGCGCGCCGCGGTTCGTCCTCGCCCAGCATGGTGGTGAGCTGCGGGAACTCGGCCGTGGTCAGCGCATCGCCGTCGCAGAAGATCGCGGCGCGGAACAGCGCATTCTGGAGCTGGCGGACATTGCCCGGCCAGTCGAAGCTCGACAGCAGCGACAGCGCCTCGTCGGTGATGCCGAGCCCCCGCATGCCGGGCTGCTCCGCGATGCGGTTGAGGAAATGGCGAACCAGCGAAGGAATGTCGCTCGAACGGTCGCGCAGCGCGGGGATGGTGATCTGCACCGGGGCGATCGCGTAATACAGGTCTTCGCGGAAGGTGCCTGCCTCGACCATCGGCTTGAGCGGCGAGTTGCTGGCGCAGATGAAGCGCACGTCGCAGCGCTGGCTGTGCCGCGCGCCAAGCGGGCGGATTTCACCCTCGCGAATGGCATCGGCAAGCTTGGCCTGCGATTCGAGCGGAACCTGATCGATCTCGTCGATAAAAAGCGTGCCGCCCTCGACCCGCTGGATCACGCCGACATGCCGGTCGAACGCGCCGGGGAACGCACCGCGTTCATGCCCGAACAGCTGCGATTCGAGCTGGCCGCTCGACGCACCCGCGCAGGTGACCAGCCGCAGCGCCAGCTTGGCGCGCGGGCTTGAGGCATGGATGGCGCGCGCGATCATTTCCTTGCCCGTTCCGCTTTCGCCCTCGATCAGCACCGGCGAATGGGTGCGCGCCGATTTCGCGGCGATGGCGAGCGCGGCGCGGAAGCGCGGCGACGATCCGATCATCTCGTCGAAATCGAGCGGCGCTGCGATCTTCTCGGTCAGCGGGCGCAGCTCGTCGGCGTCGTCCTTGCGCACGGCGGCGTTGAGCGCGGCGACCAGCCGATCGGGTGCGATCGGCTTGATCAGGTAATCGGTGGCACCTGCCCGCATCGCCTCGACCGCGAGCAGCGGCGAGGTGCTGGCGGTGAGCATCAGGATCGGCAGGGCAGGGCGGCGCGATTTGAGCTCGGCGATCAGTTCGGCGGCCTCGTCGCCCGGCACCCACTGATCGAGGATGATGGCATCGAGCATCATCCCTTCCTGCGTGCCCAGCATCGCGATCGCGGTTTCCGAATCATGCGCGAAAACCGTGCGCCAGCCAGCCTTGGCCGCCAGCGCGGCGACCAGCCGGCATTGCGCCGGTTCGTTATCGATCAGCATCACACGGCGGATTTGCTGATCTGCGTCGGTTCGTTCTTTTGCCATCATGGGTTCGTCTAGTCGCATGTGGTAAAAACCCGATTAAAGCTATGCTTGGGAGCACACTAGCGAATTGACGCTTGCGGGATTGAGCCGCACCCGGCATTCGGTTAAGGCGAACCGAGTTTAATTTCGGCAACATTTGTAATGGGGAAGGCTCTGACCATGGCCAACGACATGTCCAGCAACAACATCGAAACCGCCCGCCAGACCTATGAAGGGTTCATGGGCTGGATGAAGACCGGCACGATCATCGCGGCGCTGGTGACAGCGTTCGTCGTCGTTCTCATCGCCAGCTGACCGGCGACCTGCATGAAAATCGCGGTCCTCAAGGAGCAGGCATCGGGTGAACGGCGCGTTTCGGCGAGCCCGGAAACGGTGAAGAAATTCATCGCGCTGGGCGCGGAATTGGCGGTCGAGGCCGGGGCGGGCGAGTTCGCGTCGGTATCCGATGCCGATTTTGCCGCTGCCGGTGCCACCGTCGCCTCGCGCGCAGAGGTGCTCGCGGGTGCCGATATCATCTTCGGCATCCAGGGGCCCGATCCCGCCAGCCTGGCCGGCGCCAAGCCGGGCGCGATGATCGCAGCGTCGCTGAACCCGTTCGGCGAGCGGGCGCGCATCGATGCCTATGCCGCCGCGGGCTTTCAGGCGCTCGCGCTCGAGTTCATGCCGCGCATCACCCGTGCGCAGTCGATGGATATCCTGTCGTCGCAGTCGAACCTTGCCGGATACAAGGCGGTGCTCGATGGCGCCTCCGAATACGGCAAGGCGTTCCCGATGATGATGACCGCCGCAGGCACGGTGTCGGCTGCCAAGGTCTTCGTGATGGGTGTCGGCGTTGCCGGGCTCCAGGCGATCGCCACCGCACGCCGTCTGGGCGCGCAGGTGTCGGCCACCGACGTCCGCTCGGCAACCAAGGAACAGATCCAGTCGCTGGGCGCCAAGGCGATCTTCGTCGAAAACGTCGCCGGCATTGAGGGCGAAGGCGCAGGCGGCTATGCCACCGAGATGTCGGACGAATACAAGGCGGCGCAGGCCGAATTGGTCTCGTCGCACATCGCCAAGCAGGATATCGTGATCACCACCGCGCTGATCCCGGGCCGCGCCGCGCCGCGGCTGGTTTCCGACGCGCAGATCGCCAGCATGAAGCCCGGCAGCGTCCTGGTCGACCTTGCGGTCGAGCAGGGCGGCAATGTCGAAGGCGCCGTGGCGGGCGAGGTCGTCGTCAAGCACGGCGTCAAGATCGTCGGCCACCGCAACGTGCCCTCGCGGCTTGCGACCGATGCCTCGGCGCTGTTTTCGCGCAACCTGTTCAACTTCTTCTCGGCCTTCTGGGACAAGGAAGCCAAGGCGCCCGTGTTCCCCGACGATGACGAGATCGTCCAGGGCGTCCGCGTGACGATGGGCGGCAAGGTAGTCAGTGAGAGGCTGCTCGCGAGCTGATCGCCAGCAATCGATGTTTAGACCGGCGATCGCCGGCACATTCCCGACGGATCGTAGAACCGATCAAGCGGGGTGAATGGAGAATGTGAAGATGGACTTCATCTCAATCCTCTCGATCTTCGTGATGGCCTGCTTCGTGGGTTATTACGTTGTCTGGTCGGTGACCCCCGCACTGCACACGCCGCTGATGGCGGTGACCAATGCGATTTCGTCGGTGATCATCGTCGGCGCGCTGATTGCCAGCGCCGAGGCCGGATCGGCTGTCGCCAAGTATCTGGGGCTGCTGGCGGTGGTGTTCGCATCGGTCAATATCTTCGGCGGCTTTGCCGTCACCGAGCGCATGCTTGCGATGTACAAGAAGAAGGAGCGCAAGTGATGGCTCTGGGGGCAGCAATGAATTTCAATCGCCGTTCGATCCGCCAACGTCCGCTGGCGTTCGCCGCTGCTGCGTGCAGCGCGCTGACCTCGGTTCCCGCGTTTGCCTCGGGAGGCGATGCCGCCCCGGTGAGCCCTTGGGTGTCGCTGGCCTATCTGGTCGCCGGCGTGTTCTTCATTCTCGCGCTGCGCGGGCTTTCCAGCCCCGAAACCAGCCGCGACGGCAACCGTTTCGGCATGATCGGCATGGGCATCGCGGTGATCACCACGCTGATCACGCATGACATCGCCAACATCGTCGAGATCATCGCCGCGATCGCAATCGGCGGCGTTGCGGGCTTCGTCATCGCGCGCAAGATCAAGATGACCGACATGCCCCAGCTGGTGGCCGCATTCCACTCGCTGGTCGGCCTGGCCGCAGTGCTGGTGGCGCTGGCCGCGTGGCTCAACCCCGAAGCGTTCGGCATTCTCGATGCAACAGGCCAGATCCTCGCGGTCAGCCGCGTCGAAATGGGCCTTGGCGTTGCGATCGGTGCGATCACCTTCTCGGGATCGGTCATCGCGTTCCTCAAGCTGAACGGCAACATGTCGGGTTCGCCGATCATGCTGCCGGGGCGTCATGTCATCAACCTGGGCGTGCTCGCCGCAATCCTCGGCATGATCGCAGTCTACACCGTGTCGCCCGAAGGCGGTCCCGGCGAAGGCTGGCTTTTCCTCGCGATCACCGTGCTCGCGTTCATCATCGGCTTCCTGCTGATCATCCCCATCGGCGGTGCGGACATGCCGGTCGTCGTGTCGATGCTCAACAGCTATTCGGGCTGGGCGGCAGCGGCGATGGGCTTCACCCTGTCGAACACCGCGATGATCATCACCGGCGCGCTTGTCGGCTCGTCGGGTGCGATCCTGTCCTACATCATGTGCAAGGCGATGAACCGCAGCTTCATCTCGGTTATCGCGGGCGGTTTCGGTGCCGAATCCGGCGGCGGCGGCGATGGCGCGCCCAAGATCGATCGCCCCTGGAAGCGCGGCAGCGCCGAAGATGCGGCGTACATGATGAAGCAGGCCGAAAGCGTGATCATCGTGCCCGGCTACGGCATGGCGGTGGCGCAGGCGCAGCACGCACTGCGCGAGATGGGCGACCTGCTCAAGAAGGAAGGCGTCAGCGTCAAATATGCGATCCACCCGGTTGCAGGCCGCATGCCCGGCCACATGAACGTGCTGCTCGCCGAAGCCAACGTGCCCTATGACGAGGTGTTCGAGCTCGAGGACATCAACAGCGAGTTCGCGCAGACCGATGTCGCGTTCATTATCGGCGCCAACGACGTGGTCAATCCTGCGGCAAAGACCGACAAATCCTCACCGATCTATGGCATGCCGGTGTTCGATGTCGACAAGGCCAAGACCGTGTTCTTCATCAAGCGTTCGATGGGCGGCGTGGGCTATGCGGGGGTCGACAACGACGTGTTCTACATGGACCAGACGATGATGCTGCTCGCCGACGCCAAGAAGATGGTCGAGGATATCTGCAAGAACCTGGGGCACTGAGCCGGATGCGGAAGATCGGCCTGATCGGCGGGATGAGCTGGGTTTCAACCGAAACCTATTACCGGCTGATCAACAAGGAAGTGCAAAAGCGCGCAGGATCGCTGTGCAGCAGTCCGATGGTGATCGAAAGCCTGAACTTCTGCGATCTGGCGCAGGTGACCACGCCCGAGGGCTGGGATCATGCCGCCGAAAAGCTCACCGCAGCGGCGCGCTCGCTCGAACAGGCGGACGCCACCGCGATCCTGATCTGCGCCAATTCGATGCACAAGGTCTACGACCGGGTGCAGGGCGCCGTCAGCGTGCCGATCATCCACATCGCCGATTGCGTCGGCGAGAAGATGCAGGCCGATGGCATCAAGCGTGCCGCGCTGATCGGGACGCGCAACGTGATGCTCGAAAGCTTCTATCGCCAGCGGCTGATTCGTCACGGCATCAGCCTGCTCGCGCCCAAGATGGACCGCGTCGAGGAGATCGACCGGATCATCTATGACGAGCTGATGGAAGGCCGGGTGGTGCGCGAATCCGAGCGCACGATGAAGACCTTCCTCACCAACATCGCCAAGGAAGATGTCGAGGCGGTGGTGCTGGGCTGCACCGAGCTCGAGATGATCATCGACACCAAGGCCAATGTGCTGCCGATCTATGACGGCACCGAGATTCACGCGCATGCCGCGGTCGACTGGATCATGGGCGAGGGTTGATCGGCACGCGGCTTTGGCCGATGGAGGGTCCGTTTTCCGGCCTTTGTCCGGCACCCGCCATATTTTGAAAACGGTACCTAGCCAATGCACCCCCGCGCTCCTTATGCCTGCGATCCCGATGCCACGCGCGGACGGCAATATGCCGAAGGCGGTGCGCCAACCCGGGGCCCGCGCAGCGCATTCCAGCGCGACCGCGACCGCATCATCCACTCGATCAGCTTTCGCCGCCTTCGCCACAAGACGCAGGTGTTCGTCGCACCCGATGGCGACCATTACCGTGTCCGGCTGACCCACAGCCTCGAGGTGGCGCAGATCGGGCGGACGATCGCGCGCGCATTGGGGCTCGACGAGGATCTGACCGAGGCCCTGTGCCTGGCGCACGATATCGGCCACCCGCCGTTCGGGCATGCCGGCGAGGATGCGCTGCAGGAAGCGATGGCGGGGCAGGGCGGATTCGATCACAACGCCCACACGCTGCGCGCGCTGCACGTGCTCGAATCGCCTTACCCGCGCTGGCAGGGATTGAACCTCAGCTGGGAGGTGCTCGAAGGGCTGGCGAAACACAACGGCCCGGTCAGCGGCGCACCCTGGGCGCTGGCAGAGATCGACGCCGCGTTCGATCTCGACCTCGGCCGTCATGCCTCGCTCGAGGCGCAGGTGGCGGCGGTCGCCGACGACATCGCCTATGACAACCACGACATTGATGACGGCCTGCGCGCGGGCTTTCTGGCGTTCGACGACCTGCTCGCTCTGCCGTTCGCCGCTGCGCAATGGGACGCGATCCGCCAGCGCTTTGCCGATGTCAGCCCCGACCGGCTGCAGGCAGAGTTCGTCCGCGACCAGATCGGCCTGATGGTCAATGACGTGATCGCATCGACCCGGGCGCGAATCGCCGCTCTGGGGATCACATCGATCGCGGATGTCCGCAGTGCCGGACAGACGATCGCGGGGTTTTCCGAACCCATGGCGGCGCAGGAGCGGCAGCTCAAGGCGTTCATGTACGAGCGTGTCTATCACCACCCACGCCAGCTCGAGGCGGCGGCGCTGGCCCGCGAAGTCATCGCCGCGCTGTTTGCCGCCTATCGCGGTGATCCCGGCCTTCTGCCCGAGGACTGGCGTACCCGCATTCCCGCAGGCGAGCCCGCGCAGAGCCGCCACATAGCAGACTTCCTCGCCGGGATGACCGACCGATTCGCGCTGACCTGCCACCGCGCGATTTTCGGCCATGCGCCCGAGGGGCTCAGCCACGTCTGACGTGCGGATATTGCAACGCAGCGTAATTTGATTGACAGCCCTTGCGGCTTTGGTCATTCCCTCAGGCGTCGATGGGGCGCAAGCCCTTGAAAACGACACGGGAGAGCGCGGGGTGCAAGCCCCGCCACCGAAGGAGCAACCGCCCCGGAATCTCTCAGGTCATCGGGACCGTGTCGTTAGTCGGCGCTCTGGAAAGCGGGTGGCCCTGCCGGGCTGCTCCACCGAAGGGGTAAATGGGGGTTCGCGATGCGGATCATCATGAAAGCTCTCAGGTTCAAGTGACAGAGGGGGTTGGATGTCGGGCAGGGCCAATGGGCCGTGCCGTGGCGTTCAGCCTCATGCCACCGGAGTGCCAGATGACCACCGACTATATCGCCGAGATGCTCGAGCGCATTCCTGACAAATTGCTGACGCTGGACGCCTGGCACCGCGCGCGCGGTGGCCGGATGGTGTCGTTTGCGGGCTACCAGATGCCGGTGCAGTATGAAGGCGTCATGGCAGAGCATCTGTGGACGCGCGAGAACGCCGGATTGTTCGATGTCAGCCATATGGGCCAGGTGCTGCTGACCGGTGAAGATCCCGATGGCGCGCTCGAAACGGTGGTCCCCGGCGAGATCGCCAAGCTCCCTGTCAACCGCATGCGCTATTCGCTGTTGCTCGGCGAGGATGGCGGCGTGCTCGACGATCTGATGATCACCCGGCGCGAGCGAGACCTTTATCTGGTGGTCAATGGCGCCTGCAAATATGATGACCTTGCCTATATGCGCGAGACTTTCCCCGATGAGGTGGTGATCACGCTGCTCGACGAGCGCGCGCTGTTCGCGCTGCAGGGGCCCAAGGCGGGCGAAGCACTGGCCAGTCTGATCCCCGACGTGGCCTCGCTCTATTTCATGCAGGCGGGCGCTTTCACGCTGGACGACATGTCGCTGTGGATCAGCCGCTCGGGCTATACCGGCGAGGACGGTTTCGAGATCAGCGTGGATTGCGACCATGCCGCGGCACTGGCCGACCGGTTGTGCGCGATCGACAGCGTCAAGCCGATCGGACTGGGCGCGCGCGATTCGCTGCGGCTCGAGGCGGGCCTGCCGCTCTACGGCCATGACCTGGATGAAGACACCAGCCCGATCGAAGGCGATCTGGGCTTTGCGATCAGCAAGCGTCGCCGCGCCGAAGGCGGCTTTGCCGGTGCCGAGCGCGTGCTGGGCGAACTCACCGGCGGTGCACCGCGCAAGCGCGTCGGCCTGGCCGTCGAGGGCCGCCAGCCGGTGCGCGAGGGCGCCGAGCTGTTTGCGGGTGATCGTCTGGTCGGCAAGGTGACCTCGGGCGGTTTCGCCCCCAGCCTGGGCGCGCCGATCGCGATGGGCATGGTCACGGCCGCGCACGCCGCCATCGGCACCGCGCTGGAAGCCGAGGTGCGTGGCAAGCGCATCGCGGTCACCGTCGCTGCCATGCCCTTTGTACCCCATCGCTACCACCGGCCCACCGCGGCCTGATTTTACCTGAACGAACGGAGCCGGATCATGAGCCGCTATTTTACCGAAGAACATGAATGGGTCGAAGTCGAAGGCGACATCGCCACCGTCGGCATCACCGACTACGCGCAGCAGCAACTGGGCGATGTGGTGTTCGTCGACGTCCCCACCGAGGGCAAGCAGTTCGACAAGGGCGATGAAGCCGCGGTCGTCGAATCGGTCAAGGCCGCCAGCGACGTCTACAGCCCGGTCTCGGGCACCATCGTCGAAGGCAATGACGTGCTCGCCGACGAGCCTGCTTTGGTCAACACCGATCCCGAAGGCGATGGCTGGTTCTTCAAGCTCGAGCTCAGCGATGCCAGCGAACTTGAAGGTCTGATGGATGAGGGCGCGTACAAGAAATACGTCGCAGGCCTCTGATCCGACACGCAATCCCTGATTATACCCGGGCTATTCCGCCACAGGACATCACTCACCCATGCGCTATCTTCCCCTCAACTCCCATGACCGTCAGGCGATGCTGGCCACCGTTGGCGCCGCGACGATCGACGACCTGTTCATCGACATTCCACAGGAAGCGCGGCTGAGCGGGCCGATCCACGATCTGCCGATGCACGCGCCCGAAATGTCGGTCGAGCGCCACATGAAGAAGCTTGCCGGCCAGAACCTGGTTGCCGGCGAAGTGCCGTTCTTCATGGGGGCAGGCGCCTATCGCCACCATGTTCCCGCCTCGGTCGATCACCTGATCCAGCGCGGCGAGTTCCTCACTGCCTACACGCCCTATCAGCCCGAAATCGCGCAGGGCACCCTGCAGATGCTGTTCGAGTTCCAGACTCAGGTCGCACGGCTGCTGGGCGTCGATGTTGCCAATGCCTCGATGTACGACGGCTCGACCGCGTGCTGGGAAGCGATCGGCATGGCGCGGCGGATCACCAAGCGCGCGACCGCCCTGCTGTCGTCGGGTCTGCATCCGCATTATGTCGGCGTCGCCAAGACGATGGCGCGCTTCACCGGCGATGCACTGGTGCACTCCGCGCCGACGCTGACCGCAGACACCGATATCGACGCTCTGATCGCGCAGATCGACAAGAACACCAGCTGTGTCGTGGTGCAGTATCCCGACATTCTGGGCCGCGTGGGTGATCTCACCGCGCTGGCGCAGGCGACTCAGGGAGCCGGCGCTCTGCTGATCGCGGTGGTGACCGAGCCCGTGGCGCTGGGCGCGCTGCGCAGCCCGGGCGAGATGGGCGCGGACATCGTGGTCGGCGAAGGCCAGTCGCTGGGCGTCGGGCTGCAGTTTGGCGGGCCCTATGTGGGCCTGTTCGGCTGCAAGCAGAAATACGTCCGCCAGATGCCGGGCCGGCTTTGCGGCGAGACCGTCGATGCCGAGGGCAAACGCGGCTATGTGCTGACCTTGTCGACCCGCGAGCAGCATATCCGCCGCGAAAAGGCGACCAGCAACATCTGCACCAACTCGGGGCTTTGCGCACTGGCGTTCAGCATCCACATGACCCTGCTGGGCGAAAAGGGGCTGCGCTCGCTCGCCGAGATCAACCATGCGATGGCGGTGACCGCCGCTGACCGTCTGGCGCGGGTTTCCGGCGTGTCGGTCCTTAATGACAGCTTTTTCAACGAGTTCACTCTGGTTCTTCCCAAGGATGCGCGCGCGATCGTGCGCGAATTGGCTGATCGCCAGATCCTCGGCGGGGTTTCGCTCGGACGGCTTTACCCTGAAGAAGCGGCGCTTTCGAACGGGCTGATCGTCGCGGTGACAGAGACGGCGACGCATGAGGATATCGAGGCCTTCGCGGCCGCTTTGCAGGAGGTGCTGGCATGAGCATGAACAACCAGGGCCGCCCGACTCGCCAGTCGGTGGACGATGACGCAGGCACCGCCCAGGCGACCAGCACCGGCAACCGCGCGCTGATGCTGGAAGAGGCGCTGATCTTCGAAATCAGCGACTCCACCCGCACCGGGGTCGATCTGATGGAAGCCCCCAAGGTCGCTTCGCGCCTCGGCGGGCTCGAGCGCAAGGCCGCGATCGGCCTGCCCGGCCTGTCCGAGCAGGAAACCGTGCGGCATTACACCCGCCTCAGCCGCCAGAACTATGCCATCGATCTTGGCCTGTTCCCGCTGGGATCGTGCACGATGAAGCACAATCCGCGGCTGAACGAAAAGATGGCGCGGCTGCCCGGATTTGCCGACATCCATCCGCTGCAGCCGATCCACACCGTGCAGGGCGCTCTCGCGGTCATCGACGAACTCGGCGAATGGCTGATCAAGCTCACCGGCATGGCGGGCGTCGCGATGTCGCCCAAGGCGGGCGCGCATGGCGAACTGTGCGGAATCCTCGCGATCCGCTCGGCGCTCGAGGCGCGCGGCGACAAGCGTTCGGTGATCCTGGTCCCCGAAAGCGCGCACGGTACCAACCCTGCGACCGCGGCATTCGTCGGCTATCAGGTCGAGGACATTCCCGCCAATCCCGATGGCCGCATCAATCTGGAGGCGCTGCTGGCGCGTCTGGGCCCCGATGTCGCCGGCGTGATGATCACCAACCCCAACACCTGCGGGCTGTTCGAGCGCGATCTCAAGACGATCTCGGATGCGGTCCATGCAGCGGGCGGCTTCGTCTATTGCGATGGCGCCAACTTCAACGCGGTCGTGGGCAAGGTGCGCCCGGGCGATCTCGGCGTCGATGCGATGCACATCAACCTGCACAAGACTTTCTCCACCCCGCATGGCGGTGGCGGTCCCGGTTCGGGTCCGGTGGTGTTTTCGCAAGCGCTCGCGCCGTTCGCGCCTTTGCCGTTTGTCGAGCGGATGGACGATGGCCGGCTCGCGCTGATCGAGGAAGAAAGCGCCGAGGACCATCACGCGTCGAGCTTCGGCCGCATGGTCGCCTTCCATGGCCAGATGGGTATGTTCACCCGCGCGCTGTCGTACATCCTGAGCCACGGCGCGGACGGCCTGCAGCAGGTCGCCGAGGATGCGGTGCTCAACGCCAATTATGTACTGCGCTCGCTCGAGGACGTGCTCGACGCACCGTTCGGAGCTGCGGGGCCGTGCATGCACGAAGCTTTGTTCTCCGATGCGGGGCTGGCCGAGGGCTTTTCGACCATCGATATCGCCAAGGGGCTGATCGACGAGGGCTTCCACCCGATGACGGTCTATTTCCCGCTGGTGGTGCATGGCGCGATGCTGGTCGAACCCACCGAAACCGAGAGCAAGGCCGCGCTCGACCAGTTCATCGGCGCATTCCGCTCGGTGGCATTGCGCGCCAAGGCAGGCGATCAGTCGCTGCACAGCGCGCCGCATTTCGCTCCGCGCCGCCGTCTCGACGAGACGCTGGCCGCGCGCAAGCCGGTGCTGGTGTGGACCGAGCCCGCCACCGCGCAGGCCGAAGCTGCAGAATAGGAGAGGGGAGGCCCACCCGGTGACGCGCCGGGTGGGCACTTTCCCGGATCGCGGCGTTGGTCCGAGCGCCTAGAGCCAGCGCCGGACGCGGCGGCAATAATCCTCATACGGCTTGCCAAAACGCGTCGCCAAATATTTCTCTTCCTTGGCAATCACCGCCCGGTCGATGGCGATGAAGGCAAACGGCACGAACAGCAGCACGCCCATGCTGGCATCCCAGATCGCATAGCCGACATGGATGATCAGCATCGCCAGATACATCGGGTTGCGGCTGTGCCGATAGGGCCCGCGCGCGATGATTGCCTGGCTGGGTGTCCACGGTTCGGGGTTTTCGCCATAAGCGCGGAACAGCCCGAGCGAGACGATCAGCACCATGATCCCCGCCATCATCAGCGCAAACCCCGCCCAGGTAAGATCGCGGCCGATCGGCATGACGGGCAGGCCCAGCAGCCGGTCGGTTAGCAATCCGAGCAGGATGAAGCCCAGGAACACCAGAGGCGGCGGAAAGCCGACCGCAGGCGCAATGCTGGCTTCGATCCGCGGCAGCTGGGGTGGTTCGTCGTCCATCGCCGCCACCGTGCCGCCTCGTACCGGCTCTGGCAAGCTGCCTGATTGCGCGGTGGTCGATATCGCGGCATGGTCCTTTGCATGACTGACCCGAAACCCTGGCTGATCGACGAGGCGGGCGCCGAAGCGCGCCGCCATGCGCCTGCGACCTTGCGAAACCGCGATGCGATCACCGATGTGCTTCGCGGCGTGCTGCCGCCCCAAGGCACGGTGCTCGAGATCGCCAGCGGCAGCGGCGAGCATATCGTGCATTTCGCGCAAGCCTTCCCGCACCTCGTGTGGCAACCCAGCGATTGCGATCCCGCCGCGCTCGCCTCGATCGCGGCCTGGGCGGCGCAAGCGGGCGCATC
This sequence comes from Blastomonas sp. RAC04, assembly GCF_001713435.1. NCBI lineage: Bacteria > Pseudomonadati > Pseudomonadota > Alphaproteobacteria > Sphingomonadales > Blastomonadaceae > Blastomonas > Blastomonas sp. RAC04. Next base: position 1,550,636 of record NZ_CP016460.1, on the reverse strand, counting down.
CAACGTGCAGCCGCCGCTCGCGATCGATGCCGCGCAGCCCGGCTGGCCGCTCAAGCGCGTCGACGCCATCATCTGCATCAACATGGTGCACATCAGCCCGTGGGATGCGACGCTGGGACTGTTCAAAGGCTGCGCCCGGGCGCTCGCTGCGGAAGCGCCCATCATTCTCTATGGGCCTTATCTCGAGGAGGGCGTGGAGACGGCAGCCTCCAATCTTGCGTTCGATGAATCGCTCAAGGCGCGAAATCCGGCATGGGGACTGCGCCACCTTGATGCCATGGATCGCGTCGCATCGGACCATGGCTTCGCGCGGACCAGCCGCCACGCCATGCCAGCCAACAATCTCACGCTGGTTTACCGGAGGCGTTCGGCGTAGCGCGTGCTGAATCGAAGCTATGTCGGCTTTTGAGGTGCGAGAAAAAAGCTGCCGTTCGGCAAGCGACCCCAAAACAGACATTGAGGAACGTCTGCTCTGACCATTGTCCCCTATAGTGGAATCTTCCGCGAGAGGCTGTAGGTGAGGATGGACGCGAGGATGGACGAGCCGGATTGGACGATGGAGGATCACCTGCTGCATGGGCGAGCAGCGATCCGGAAAATAGCAAACGTTGCTGACCAAAACATCTCTGAGCCAAAGGTCTGCTTCCACCTTTACCCCCTCACGTCAGGTGATGAGGAAAACTGGGGTATGGAGGCGCAGTATTGCCAGCTTGCGAGGCGCGAGTTCGAAAACTGTGGTCAAGAGTTTGATGTTGATTACGTGGGAGGGCACTGCGGCATTGAGGCATGGCAAGACGTCATGCCTACCGAGGATTGGCTCACAAGTGCGGTTCCACTGATGTGGGGGACGGCTGCGAAGGCCAACATGTACCTTGCAGGATGGAGCTTCGAGCCGCGCACCGGGCCTTACATCTCCGTGAGCAGGTCGGTGAATGTCTATAACGGAAGCAAAATCAGCGAGCATCCGCCACCCGCCGCAGCCCAGTCATTTGGACGGTTGGGCGATTGGTTAAGAAGGCAGCTTCGTTGAGGCGACGCACTAAAAGCCGAATGTCTGGTTTCCACCCACAAACGGTCGTTCCCGATGCATCGGTAACTCTCCAAGTCCGGTCAGGCAGCTATCCGATGAATTCTGCCAAAGCCGACAACCCATTCACAGACCCCTTGGCGGCCAGCCCGCTTTGTCCGTCATCCCGGGCTTGACCCGGGACCCAGGGTTTTGATTCCCGGCGGCGCACGTGGTTGCTCTGGGCCCCGGATCAAGTCCGGGGTGACGATGAGGGGTGGGGCGGCTTTTTGCTGCGGCGCTGATCGCGATGCCCGGCAAACACCCTGTCGCTGGTCTATCGCCGGGTTTGACGCAATTCTATTGTCAAGCCGCCCGCATTCCGCCTAGCCTGCCCGCGTAAACGGCAGGGCCAAAATGGTCCGCCCTCACGACATTGGAGAGAGACATGCTGGCAACCACGGCGCTCGCGCGCACCGATCTGGGATCGACCATCGCCTATTGGGCGCACGAACGCCCCGAGGGCATTGCGCTGGATGACGGCGTGCGGCGGATCAGCTATCGCGAACTCGACGCTCTGGTGGATCGTTATGCCCGCGCGTTTGCCGGGGCCGGGCTGCAGCCGGGGGAGCGTATCGCCTGGCTGGGCAAGAACGCGAGCCTCTATTTCATCCTGCTGGTCGCAGCCTCGCGCGCGGGCTTGGCGATGGTGCCGGTCGGCTGGCGGCTGGCAGTGCCTGAGGTGCGCTATATCCTTGCCGATACCGGTGCCGCGCTGCTGGTGTGTCAGGATGCGTGTGCAGGCTTGGCGGCAGCGGCAAGCGAAGGCCTTGAGTCGTTGCGTTTCACGCTGGTCGAAGGCGACAGCGATGTCGGAGCCATGACGTCACTTGAAGCCTGGACCGATGCGCAGCCCAAAGGCGACCTTCCCGACGCCGATCCCGATCGCGGTGTGCTCCAGCTCTATACCTCGGGCACCACCGGCAACCCAAAGGGCGCGGTGCTGTGCAACCGCAACATGTTCGGCCTGCGTCCGATCATCGAGGCTTCCGATGTCGATTGGTACAAGATCAACCACCACGATTCGATGCTGGTGATCATGCCGGTGGCGCATATCGCGGGCTCGGGTGTGGGGACGATCGCGTTCTACAACGGCTGCCGCGCGGTGATCCGTGCGGAGTTCTCGCCCGATGCGGTGCTCGATTGCGTCGCCGATGGCGTGACGCACATGTTCTTGGTGCCCACCGCGCTGCAGATGGTGGTCAACCACCCGCGCACGGCGACGACCGACTGGTCGCGTATGAAGCTGGTGATGTACGGCGCAGCCCCGATCCCGCTCGAGCTGCTGCGCCAGTGCATGCAGACCATGGGTGCCGATTTCTGCCAGCAATACGGCATGACCGAAACCACCGGCACCTTCTGCGCCCTGCCGCCCGAGGATCACGACCCGGCGGGCAACGAGCGGATGCGCTCGGCGGGCAAGGCGCTGCCCGGGGTCGAGGTGCGGATCGTCGATGGCGGCGGCAACACGGTGCCCAATGGCACGATCGGCGAGATCGCGACGCGCTCGCCGCTCAACATGGTGGGGTACTGGCGCAACGAGGCCAAGACCCGCGAGACGGTCGACGCCGATGGCTGGCTGCGCACCGGCGATGCGGCGTATATGGACGATGACGGCTATGTCTTCATCCAGGACCGGGTGAAGGACATGATCATCTCGGGCGGCGAGAACGTCTATCCCGCCGAGGTCGAGAACGCCATCTTTGGCCATCCCGACGTGCTCGAAGTCGCGGTGATCGGTATTCCCGACGAGAAGTGGGGCGAGGCGGTCAAGGCGGTGGTGGTGCCCAAGCCGGGGCACGAGGTCGATCCGGCATCGGTGATCGCCTGGGCGCGCGAGCGGATCGCGCCGTTCAAGACCCCCAAGACGATCGATGTCATTCCCGAGATGCCGCGCAATGCCACCGGCAAGATCCTGCGCCGCTCGCTGCGCGAGCCTTACTGGCAGGGGCGCGAGCGGCAGGTCGGCTGAGCGATTGGCGGGCGTCGGGCGCGGGATCAGCCCTTGCGCAGCCGCGCCAGCCGGTTTTCGCGCCAGGCGATGTACAGGCCCGAACCGATGATCAGCGGTGCCCCGATCCAGGTCGCGGGTACCGGCCAGTTCTGCCAGATCAGCCATCCGATCAGCGCGGCCCAGATCAGGCTCGAATAATCCATCGGCAGCACGACGGAAACCGGCGCCAGTCGCAGCGACCAGGTGATGCCCAGCTGTGCCGCGGCCCCGAACAGCCCCATCAGGGCGATGATCCCCCAGGTCTGCGCATCGTGCGCCTGGCCGACGAACAGCATCGCGATGCCCAGCGGCACCATCGAGCTGACCGAGAACCAGAACATTGTCGTCACCGGGCTTTCGGTCGCGCCCAGCTTGCGGATCAGGATGCTCACCCACGCGGTCATCGCCACGCCGCACATCGCGACCAGCGCGCCGGTCGGCGGGATGTGGCCATCGCCGGGCTGGATCACGACCAGCACGCCGGTGAGCCCGATCGCGATCGCTCCCCAGCGGTGCACCCCGACCGATTCCCTGAGCAGGAAGATCGACAGCAAGGTGGCGACCACCGGCACCATGAAGCCGATCGCGGTCGCCTCTGCGATCGGCAACAGCGCAAACGACAGGAAGTTGAGCGTCATCGCGACCATCCCCACCACCATCCGGCTGGCATGAGTCCAGGGACGCTGCGTCTTGAGCGCGGCCAGCCCGGGGCCGGCCAGCGCGACGGGGACCATCAGCAGCACGCCCATCAGCTGGCGATAGAACACGCTTTCGAGCACATGAACGCCGCGGGCCGAGGCGAGCTTGACGCAGGCGAACATCGCGGTGAGGAATATCGCCGAAAACAGCCGCGCGGCGATGCCGTAAAGCGGCCTGTTGATCGAGGCAGCAGGCGCTGATTCCGGCGCAGGCAGGGGGTCGGGCAGGGCCATTGTCTGCCCTGCTATCAGCCAATCGGCCGCGCGTCATCCCGGAGCAGCGCATTTGTGCCGGACAATCGCACCTTGCCTTGCCTGGACGGGCATTTTCGCATGGGGCCTATGGAAAAGGGCAGGGTGGTCGCACTGGCCAAAGCGGGGCGATTGGATTATTCGCCTGATGCCCTTGAGGATAGTTCTTCTCCAGACCAGAGATGTCAGCGACAGGATTGCCATGACCACCCAGTTCGAGCTCACCGAAGACCAGCTTGCCATCCAGGAAGCCGCGCGCAAGTTCACCGCCGACCGGATCACGCCCTTTGCCGCCGAATGGGACGAGAAACACATCTTCCCGCGCGACACCATCAAGGAAGCCGCCGATCTCGGTTTCGCCGCGATCTATGTCAGCGAGGAAAGCGGCGGCATCGGGCTTGGACGGCTCGAGGCGGCGCTGATCATGGAGGCGATGGCCTATGGCTGCCCCTCGACCAGCGCGTTCATCTCTATCCACAACATGGCCGCCTGGATGATCGACACCTTCGGTTCGGAGGATCTGAAGGGCCGCTATCTCCCCGACCTCGTGACCATGGACAAGATCGCCAGTTACTGCCTGACCGAGCCGGGATCGGGGTCGGACGCCGCTGCGCTCAAGACCAAGGCGGTTTGCGATGGCGATCATTATGTGCTGAACGGCTCGAAGCAGTTCATCAGCGGCGCGGGCGCCAACGACGTGTATGTCACCATGGTGCGTACCGGCGAGGATGGCCCCAAGGGCATTTCGTGCCTGGTGATCGACAAGGACACCCCGGGCGTCAGCTTCGGCGCCAACGAGAAGAAGCTGGGATGGCACAGCCAGCCCACCGCGCAGGTGATCTTCGACAACGCCCGCATCCCCGTTGCCAACCGAGTCGGTGCCGAGGGCGACGGCTTCCGCTTCGCGATGATGGGGCTTGATGGCGGGCGCCTCAACATCGGCGCGTGCTCGCTGGGCGGGGCGCAGCGCTGCCTCGACGAGGCGGTCAACTACACCAACGACCGCAAGCAGTTCGGCAAGCGGATCAACGAATTCCAGAACACCCAGTTCATGCTCGCCGACATGGCGACCGATCTGGAGGCCGCGCGCGCGTTGCTGTATCTCGCCGCCGCCAAGGTTTCGGCCAATGCGCCCGACAAGACCAAGTTTGCGGCGATGGCCAAGCGGCTGGCTACCGACAGCGGGTCGAAGATCGTCAACGATGCGCTGCAACTGTTTGGCGGATATGGCTATCTGCAGGATTATCCGATCGAGCGCTTCTGGCGCGACCTGCGCGTGCATTCGATCCTCGAAGGCACCAACCAGGTGATGCGGATGATCGTCGCGCGCGAAATGCTGCGCCAGTAAGGATGACCGACATGACCAGCGATGTTCTCACCCGCGTCGAAGGGCGCACCGGCATCATCAGCCTCAACCGCCCGCAGGCGATCCACGCGCTGACCACCGCGATGTGCCAGGCCATGACCGATGCGCTGGTCGCCTGGATCGACGACCCTGCTGTCGAGGCGGTGATGATCGACCATGCCGAAGGCCGCGGCTTCTGCGCGGGCGGCGACATCCGCATGCTCGCGACCAGCGGCGCGAAGGACGGAGCCGAGGCGCGCGAATTCTTCTTCATCGAATATCGGCTCAATCATCTGCTGTTCGTCTATCCCAAGCCGGTGGTGGCGTTCATGGATGGGATCACCATGGGCGGCGGGGTCGGCCTGTCGCAGCCCGCGCGCTATCGCATCGCCACCGAAAACACGCGCTTTGCGATGCCCGAAACCGGCATCGGCCTGTTCCCCGATGTCGGCGGCGGCTGGTTCCTGTCGCGGCTGCCGGGGCGCACCGGCCAGTTTCTTGCGTTGACTGGCGCGCGGCTGGATGGCGCGGAGTGCCATGCGCTGGGGCTGGCGACGCACTATCTGCCGTCCGACACACTTGCCAACGCCAAGGCGCAAATCGCCGAACACCCCGACCGGATCGACGAAATTCTCGAGAGCCTTGCGGTCGAGCCGCCGCCGGCACGCATTCTCGGCAACCGCGATCTGATCGACCGGCTGTTCGCATCGGACCGCTACGAGGACATCCTCGCCGCGCTGACCGCCGAAGACTCGGAATGGAGCGCCAAGGAGCTTGCCACGCTGAGCCACAAGTCGCCGCAGACCTGCAAGGTGGCGCTGCGCCAGCTGAAGATCGGCGCGCACATGCCTGATTTCGCTGCCGAAATGGTGCAGGAATATGCCATCGGTGCGCGCGTCGTGCAGATGCACGATTTCATCGAAGGCGTCCGCGCGCTGATCATCGAGAAGGACAACGCGCCGCGCTGGAACCCGCAAACGCCCGAGGGCGTGACCGACGAGCTGCTCGACACCATTTTTGCGCCGCTGCCTGCTGATCAGGCCTGGACGCCCTTGGAGATTGCCTGATGACATATGAAACCCTGCTCGTCGAACAGCGCGGCGCCGTCACGCTGATCACCCTGAACCGCCCGCAGGCGCTGAACGCGCTCAACAGCCAGGTGCTCGCCGATCTGATCGCCGCGCTCGCCGCGTTCGATGCCGATGCCAGCCAGGGCTGCGCGGTGCTAACCGGGAGCGAAAAGGCGTTCGCAGCCGGTGCAGACATCAAGGAAATGGCAACGCAGTCCTTCGCCGACATGTATGGCGGCAACTTCTTTGCCGGCTATGACCGCGTCACCGCCACCCGCAAGCCGATTATTGCCGCTGTTGCAGGCTATGCGCTGGGCGGCGGCTGCGAGCTGGCGATGATGTGCGATTTCATCATCGCGGGCGACAACGCCAAGTTCGGCCAGCCCGAGATCAAGCTCGCCGTTACCCCTGGAATGGGCGGATCGCAGCGGATGGCGCGCGCCATCGGCAAGGCCAAGACGATGGACATGTGCCTCACCGGGCGGATGATGGACGCGACCGAGGCCGAGCAATCGGGTCTGGTGGCGCGCGTCGTGCCCGTCGCCGATCTGGTCGACGAGGCGGTCAAGGCCGCCGCTATCATCGCCGGCATGGCGCCGCTCGCCACGCTGGCGGTCAAGGAAATGGTCAACGCCGCGTTCGAGACCACGCTGCAGCAGGGCGTCGTCTTCGAACGCCGCCTGTTCCACGGGCTGTTCGGCAGCGAGGACCAGACTGAAGGCATGGCTGCGTTCGTCGAGAAGCGCCCGGGCAGCTGGACCGGTCGCTAGACCCGGCCTGCAAGCGCGGGTCTGCGCTAGACCTTGCCCCAGCCGCAATGTGTGTTAGCTTGACCGGACAAGGGGACGGGCAAAAGCCCGCCCCGGTGTCCGGGAGAGGGGGCATTTATGCGGCAACTGCAGGGGATGGACGCATCATTCGTCGCGCTGGAGCAGCGCAACGCGCCGATGCATATCGGCTCCATCCTGATCTACGATCCATCGACCGCGCCGGGCGGGTTTGTCCGCTTCAAGGACATATTGGCGTTCTTTGAATCGCGCATGCATCTGTCGCAGACCATGCGGCAGCGGCTGGTCAAGGTGCCGCTCAACCTCGATTACCCCTATTGGATCGAGGATCCGGATTTCGATCTTGAATATCACGTTCGCCACGTCGCCTTGCCCAAGCCGGGCGACTGGCGGCAATTGTGCATCCAGGCCGCGCGCATCTTCTCGCGCCCGCTCGACCTGACCCGCCCGCCCTGGGAGATCTGCGTCGTCGAAGGGCTCGACAATATCGAGGACGTGCCCAAGGGCAGCTTCGCGATGATCACCAAGATGCACCATGCCGCGATCGATGGCATGTCGGGCATCGATCTGATGGATGCGCTGCACACCCTGCGCCCCGATGACCCGGCTCCGCCAGCGTCCCAGGCCTGGCGACCCGACCGCGTCCCCGATCCGCTGGGCCTGTTCCTGAAAGGCTATGCCCGCGCCTGGCTCAACCCGTGGCGGCAGACCGGCGTGATCGCCAAGGCCGCGCCCGGACTGTACCGTGCGGCCAAGGGGCTGGTGACCAACGAGTTCAGTCTCAACACCGCCATCGCCGCCCCGCGCACCCGGTTCAACGTGCCCGTCTCGCCCAACCGCGTGGTCGAGGGGCGCACCTTCAGCCTGGCCGATATCAAGGCGCTGCGCGCGCTGTCGCCCGGGTGCAAGATCAATGACGTGTTCCTCGCGATCATCGGCGGTGGTCTGCACCGCTATCTGACGGCGCATGGCGAACTGCCCGAGAGCAGCCTCACCGCCATGGCCCCGATTTCGGTGCGGGCGGAGAAGGAAAAGAACACCATGGGCAACCAGGTGTCGGCGATGATCGTGCCTTTGGGCAGCCATATCGCCGATCCGGTCGAGCGCCTGGCCTATGTCCATGAGCAGACGGTCCGCTCCAAGGCCATGACCGACGCGATCGGCGCGCGGCAGATGACCGAAATGAGCAAGGTGTCGCCCGCATTGTTCATGGCGCTGGGGGCGCAGCTCTATACCCGGCTGGGGCTGGCCAATTACGTGAAGCCGCCGTTCAGTACGGTGGTGACCAATGTCCCGGGACCGCCGGTGCCGATCTATTCGACCGGCGCCAAGATGATCAGCATGCACGGCCTTTTGTGCCTGACTGACGGGCTGGCGCTGGGGCATGTGGTGCAAAGCTATGTCGACCAGGCGACCATCGCGTTCACCGCCTGCCGCAAGGCGATGCCCGATCCGGAATTCTATTCCGAATGCCTGCAGGCCTCGTTTGCTGACCTGATGGGCGCGCTGGCGGCTGGGGCATCACCGCCTGCCGAAAAGGCCGCACCCCGGCGCAAGCGCAAGAGCAAGGCGAGCGTCGCTGCGTGATGGGTCTGGTCTTTTGGCCCTGACGCTCCATATTGCATGACAGATCGGAGACATTGATGACCGCTACCGCTACCCAGTCTGCCAAGCCGCCGCACCTTTTCTGGACCCTGGCGGAAGGCCGGGCGGTGGTCGAGCTGGGAGCGTTCTACGCCTTTCGTGGCGCGCTCTCGATGCTGCCCAGGGGGGATGGGCACAGCGTGCTGGTGCTGCCCGGCTTCCTCGCCAGCGACCGCTCGACCAAGCCGATGCGCAACCTGCTGACCAGCCTGGGCTATGACGCGCATGGCTGGGACATGGGCCGCAATATCCGGATCGACAACGCGCGCGAGACGCAGATGAACGATCTGCTCCACGGCATTCACGAACAGTCGGGCCGCAAGGTTTCGATCATCGGCTGGAGCCTCGGCGGGGTGTTTGCCCGCGAGATTGCCAAGAACGCGCCGGACAAGGTCCGCCAGGTCATTTCGCTCGGCAGCCCGATTTCCAACGACCGCGGGCACACCAATGCGCGTAAGCTGTTCGACAGGCTCAACGGCCCCGAACCCGAGCCGCTGCAGCAGGGGCGCTTCCGCAATCTCGATGAAGCTCCCCCGGTTCCGACGACATCGATCCTGACCAAGACCGACGGCATTGTTGCATGGCGTGGATCGGTGCAGAAACCCGGCCCGCAGACCGACAATATCGAGGTGATCGCCAGCCATTGCGGCCTGGGCGTCAACCCGATGGTGATGTACGCCATCGCCGACCGCCTGGCGCTGCCCGAGGACGACTGGAAGCCGTTCGAGCGTTCAGGCTGGCGTTCCGCAGTGTTCGGATCGATCAAGCACGATTGACACCGGCGATGATCTGATTCGCCGCCAGTCGCCCGGTCTGGGCCGCGCCGTTCATGTAGCCGGTGTGGCTGTCGGACAGATGTTCGCCGGCAAACAGGATGGCTCCCGATGGTAGCGGCGCGGTCACCTTGCCATCGTCGTCCTCGCTCCAGAAATGCGCGGCGTAGCGGGTGAGCTGACCCGGCAGGAAGCGCGAATAGGCGCCCTGCGCGTACGGGTCGGCGGCCCATGCGGTGCGGCGCAGCGTGCGGGCGGCAAGGCCGGGGACGGCCGGGGCGATCTCGCGTTCGCAGGCGCGCAGGATGCCTTCGGGGCCCAGATCCTGCAGGCCCGAGACCTGCGATCCGCCAAAGAACCAAGTCAGCACGCCCTCCGGCACGGAATCCTGGCCCGCGCTCGCGCCCCAGAATTCGCTGAACAGCCCCGGCTCGCCGGTCCGCGCCGCCCACGCCGCGCCGCCTGCGCCCACCAGCGGCTCCCAGGGACGGGTGGCATAGCCGGCGTTGATCTTCTCGTTGCGGCCGCAACTGAACTCCTGGGTCAGCGACTGCCACGCGGGCGGAAGGGTGTCGCCGAAATCGATGGTGCGCAGGATCTGTGCGGGCACGGTGATGATCACCCGGTCGGCAGTGACGCTCTGCCCGTTGGCGAAGGCGAGCACCAGCGCCTTGCCCTTGCGGCGGACCGACAGCAGCGCGTGCCCGGTCCTGATCCGGTCCATCAGCGGCTCGGCCAGCGCGCGCGGGATGGTCGAGGACCCGCCGGCGAGGCTGTAGCGCTCGTCGCTGCCCGAGATCAGCGCCACGCGGTCATCGGCAATCGCGGGCAGGTTGAAGAACAGCTCGAGCGCGGAAACATCGCCGGGTTCAGAGCCATATTCGGTGCGGATCGTCGCCTCGACCAGCGCGCGGGCGCGCGGTGTCGCGGCGGCACCTGCGCCGTCGAGATACTGGCGCACCGACATTGCGTCGAACCGGGGCGCGTTGCGCTCGAAATCCTCGTCGACCAGCGTGGCATCTGCGGCAATGCGCGCGGCGAGCGGGCGGAACTCGGCGATCAGCACGGCCTCGGATAGCTCCACGCCATCCACGACGAAGCGCTCGCGCGCCACCATCGCGCCGCGGTCGATCAGGCCGATGTTGAAGCGCCTGGCCAACGCAAGGATGTCGGTGTGGTTGGTGTTGACCAGATGCGCGCCGTCCTCGACGTACAGGTTGGTCTCGGGCAGGCCGGTCGAGGTCAGCACCCGCCCACCGATGCGGCCGCGCGCCTCGTAGATCGTCGCATCGAGCCCGGCTGCCACCAGCCGGTCGAGCGCGACCAGCCCGGCCAGCCCTGCGCCGATGATCGCGATGCGCGATGTTCTGCCCGCCGCCGCCAGCGCGCTTCCGTCCCACGCCGAGGCCAGCCCCATCGCGGCCAGACCCGCGAGCACGTCTCGGCGGTTGAGGCCCGGACCATGCCCGGCTTTGGATGTGGATGTTTCGCTCGCCTTGGCGAGCAATTGCCAGAGTATTCCAGTACCGCGCATGATCATGCCCCCCGGTTTCCAGAGGGACACAGGCTAACCTAACGCCCGCGCTGGTCAAGGAATCGCTGTGGATCGCGCACGATTGGGGCTGGACAATGCGGCGCGCCACCCCAAATGGACGCGATCTGAGGAGAGTTGCATGTTGCACAGCATCTGGGGCCAGTTGGCCATCGCCATGTCCGCGCTGGCAGGCACCGCAGCGATCGCGGATGCGCGACGGATGCGCAGGCGCGACTTCGACCGGGTGGGCTTCATGCCCTGGCCGCTGATCCTGATCGTGTCGGCAGTGATCTCCGTGTTCGCCACCGCGATCGCTCTCAAGGGCTATTGATAAGCCGGACGGCTTTTACAGACAGGCTTCCAGATACGCCTGTTCGAAGCCGAACTGCCGCGCCTTTTCGAGCGTATAGGGGCGCAGGCCCGTCGAGCGGTACTCGCCGATGATCTTTCCGTCGGCACCCTCGTCCATGTACTCGAACTTGAACAGCTCCTGGGTGACGATGACCTCGCCCTCCATGCCGATCACTTCGGTGACGTTGGTGACGCGGCGCGAACCGTCGCGCAGACGCTTGACCTGGACGATGATGTCGACCGATTCGGCGATCTGGCGGCTGATCGCTTCCTTGGGGATCTTGATGTCGCCCATCAGGATCATGTTTTCCATACGGCCCAATGCCTCGCGAGGGCTGTTGGCGTGGAGCGTACACATCGATCCATCGTGGCCCGTGTTCATCGCGGCGAGCAGATCGAAGCACTCCGCGCCACGAATTTCGCCGAGGATGATGCGGTCGGGACGCATACGCAGCGCGTTCTTGACGAGATCGCCGATGCTGATCGCGCCCTTGCCCTCGAGGTTGGGCGGGCGGGTTTCGAGCGGAAGCCAGTGCGGCTGTTGCAGGCGAAGTTCGGCGGCGTCTTCGATGGTCAGCACGCGCTCGCCCGGATCGATCATCTTCGACAGCGCGTTGAGCATCGTGGTCTTGCCCGAACCGGTACCGCCCGAGATGACGATGTTGAAGCGGCAGGCACCTGCGATCTTGAGCGCGGTCGCCATCTTCTCCGACATCGCGCCCCAGTCCTTGAGGTTGTCGAGCGTGATCGGCTTTTCGGAAAACTTACGAATCGAGATCGCGGTGCCGCGCAGCGACAGCGGCGGGATGATGACGTTGACGCGGCTGCCGTCCTTGAGACGGGCATCTGCCAGCGGCGTGGTCTGGTCGATGCGGCGGCCGACCTGGTTGACGATGCGCTGCGCAATCTGCAGCAGATGCTCTTCATCGCGGAACTGGATAGGCGCGATGGTGAGCTTGCCCTTCTTTTCGATATAGGTCTGCTCGGGGCCATTGACCATGATATCGGTGATATCCGGATCGTTGAGCAGCTCTTCGAGCGGGCCGAAGCCGAGCAACTCGTCGATCAGCACCTTTTCGAGCGCGAACTGCTCGCGCCGGTTGAGCGTGAGCTTGAGTTCGGCGAGCACCTCAAGGATGATCGGGCGAAATTCCTCGGCCAGCTCGTCCTTGGTCAGCGTGGCGGCAGCTTCAGGATCGACGCGCTCGAGCAGGCGCGGCAGCACCTGTTCCTTGATCTTGTGGACAGAAGCTTCGAAGCCTTCGACCCGCGGGCCCAGATCGGCGACCGAATTGGCGCGATCCGACAGCCGGGTCATCGCCTCGTTCAGCGCAACGCTTTCGGGGGTTTCGTCCAGCATTTCCAGGCTGGGAAGGTCTGCAGAATCGAGGTCGGGGAACTGGTCGCCGCCCATGTCGAGCGACAGGCCCAGTCGCGATTCCGGGGCAGGAGCGGCCGATCCGCCCTTCATCGGGCGCGCGACGCCAAAGCTGGGGCGCGCTCCGGCGCCCATCTGCCCTATTCCGTTTTTCCTGCCAAACGCGCTCATGGTGACCGATTTTCCCGGATTTGCGGACAGATCGAAACATCTGCCGATGACCTACATGGTGAATAGCCCGGAAACTTTGACAATATCCTAACGCCTGGATGGCGAGGGGTTGGCGCAGAACGCCGGGCAGCGGCGATGCGGCTTGCATCGATCCGGATATCGGGCATTAAGCCCGGCAAAAGTTAACAACATCCAAGCAGGCGTGCGCATTGCCCGACAATTCCAGTTCCAAAGCGGAAGGTTCGGCTTCGGCCGACGCCCGGCGCAGCAATGTCGCAGCGGGCATGGCCTATGCGCTGGCCGGGTTTGCGCTGCTGTCGGGCGGCGACGGGCTGATAAAGTCCACCAGCGGCGAATGGCCCGGAATGGCGGTGGCGGCGCTGCGCTTCACCATCGGCGCCGTCGGGCTGGGGATCGTTCTGCTGCTGGTCGAGGGGCGTGAGGGCTTCCGCTTTCCCCTGCCCAGAGTACAGCTGGCGCGCGGGTTCTTCCTGGCGGTCGCCACGCTCACCTTCTTCACCAGCATCTTCCTGATGCCGCTGGCGACCGCGGTGTCGATCCAGTTCATGGCCCCCTTGCTCACCGCTGCGATCTCCGCGCTGCTCTATCGCGAACGGCTCAGCCGGGGCCGCTGGGTGGCGACATTGGTGGCGTTCATAGGCGTGATCATCGTGCTGCGCCCCAGCTTTGCCGAGCTGGGCTGGGCAGCATTGCTGCCGCTGGCGGCGGCGTTCGGGATGAGCGGGCTGATGATGGCCAATGCGCGCGCGGCAGGGTCGGGCAGCGTGCTGCTGATGCAGTTCATCGTGGCGGCCATTGCGGCGCCGATCCTGCTGCTGGCGGCAGCGATCGGCCATTTTTCGGGCTATCCGCCGCTGCAGATCGGCTGGCCGACGCAGCACGTCGTGCTGGTGTGCACCGTGGTCGCGGTCTCCGCCAGCTTTGCGCATATGCTGATCTATACCGCCACTGTGCGCGGATCGGCCGCGGTGGTTGCGCCGATGGTCTATGTCCAGATTCTGGTGGCGATCGGCCTCGGCGTGGTGTTCTATCAGGATTATCCCGATCTGGTGGCGCTGGTCGGAACCGGGATCATCATCGCCAGCGGCATCTATCTGCTGCGCGACGGACGCAAATAGGCACGCCAAAAGGGGTAGGGCTATGGGACTGGCTGGCTGGATCATCGCGATGGCATTGCAGGCGGGTGCCCTGCCGAGCCTGCCCGCGCCGCCATCGCTGCCGTGCTGGATCGAGGGGCGCTGGGTCTCCGAGGAAGCCGAAGGCAAGTGGACCGAGGAGAACTGGACCGGGTGCCGCGCGCAGACCATGCTGGGAACCGGGCGCGGCGGCCGCGCCGATGCGGTCACCAGCTATGAGTTCATGCGCATCGCGCGCAACGAGAATGGCGATCTGATGTTCTACGGATCGCCCTTCGGCAACCCCGCCGCGGCGTTTCGCGCGGTCAGGGCGGGGCCGGCCGAGGTGGTGTTCGTCAACCCCAACCACACATATCCCCAGCGCATCCGTTACTGGATGGAAGACGGGATGCTGCTCGCCGAAGCTTCGATGATCGATGGCAGCAAGCCGCAGGCGTGGCGCTACAAGCGGGTTGCAGTAAAATAGCGCCAGGCGCTTACAGCAGCCATTCAATCGGCAGCGCCCGCCAGAACACCACCTGCATCCGCCGCACCAGCGTGGTGCCGGGGTCGTGGGTGTGGATCACCGTGCCCTCGGGCCGCTCGTCGATCCATTCCAGCTCGCCCCGGGGCGTCAGTCGCACCTGATAGGCGCGCTGGCGCATCGGTTCACTGAACAGCTGCTGCAGCCTTTGCGCCAATGCCGGGCTGTCCATCAGAAAACCCAGCTCGGTGTTGAGGTGCATCGAACGCGGATCGAAGTTGAACGATCCCACGAACAGCCGCTCGCCATCGATGGTGAAGGTCTTGGCGTGCAGCGAGGACCGGCTGGAGCGCGGTAGGCTGCCCAGCACGCCGCTGCGCGGGGAGGGGTGACGCGGCGCATCGCCCTTCATCTCCCAAAGCCGCACGCCCGCGCGCAGCAGCCGCTTGCGGTAGCGCGAATAGCCGGCATGGACCACCGCGACATCGGTCGACGCCAGCGCGTTGGTCAACACGTCGACCGATGCACCGCGCGCCGCGATCGCTTCGAACATCGCCGCGCCCGACCTGGCAGGAACGAAATAGGCGGATACCAGCGCCAGCCGCTGCGTCGTCTCGTCCATGATCGCACCGATCTCGCCGATCGGTGTCCGCGACCTCGGTTCATGGCCCAGCGCCTTGGCGGGATTGTCGCTGATCATCGTCACCGGCACCCAGTCATAATCGAGCGAAGTGTGCGTCAGCGGATCGGCATAGGACAAAGTGTCCACGGCGGCGGCATAGGCTTTGGCAAGCGGGTCGGTCTCCATCATCTGCGCGATCCTGCCCGAGAGGTCATCGAGCGCACCTGGCGTGGCGGCGGGGAGGATCAATGGCGCGGGATAGGAGGAGGCGCTGGTCCAGTAGCGCGCGAAATCCGTCGCCATCTCGGGCACGATCGCCCCGATGGCGAGCACGTCGAGATCGGCGAATTCTGGCTGGTCGCCGGGGCCGAAATATTCATCGCCGATGTTGCGCCCGCCGATTATGGTCATCTGGTTGTCGGCGGTCAGGCTTTTGTTGTGCATCCGCCGGTTGAGCCGGAAAAAGTCGAGCAGATAGCCCATGACCTTGGGCTTGCGGATGACAAAGGGGTTGAAAAGGCGGATTTCGACATTGGGATGGCTTTCCAGCGCCACCAGCTCGTCATCCAGCCTGGCGATGCCGTTGTCGTCGAGCAGCAGCCGGACGGCCACGCCCCGGTCCGCGGCCTGGCGGAGCTCTTCGAGCATCAGCAGCCCTGCGACATCCTCGCGCCAGATGTAATACTGCACGTCGAGATAGCGGTCGGCGGCGCGGATGAGCTTGACCCGCGCGGCATAGGCTCCGCGCGAATCCACCAGCGGGAGGATCCCCGATAGGTCGGGATGCGCGGCCTCGAGCCCGGCAATCGCCTGGCCGATCCGGCTGTCGGGCGTGTCCTGCGGCGGAGGAGCGGGCGGATGCGGTGGCAGGGTGGGCAGCCGGAAGGCGATTCGGAGCACGATCCACACGCCAGCAAGAACGGCGACGGCAATCGCAATCCAGCCGGTGGCGCTCATGATTCCTCGGGCTGGCGAAGGCCCGGCAGCCGCAGCCGCGCCCAGACAGGGAGATGATCCGACGCCAGCGCTGCCAGCCGGCTGGCGTGCACCGCGGCCTGCTCGACCGCCAGATCTGCGGACACGAACATCCGGTCGAGATGCCCCACCGGCCAGCGTGCAGGGAAGCTGGGGCCGGGGCGGACATGCTCGAAATGCCGCACCAGATGCAGTAGGCCCGAAGGCTCGCGCCGCCATTCGTTGAAATCGCCGGTGATCAGCGTCGGTCGTTCCTCGTCCTGAGCGTGGACATGCCCGACCAGCGCCTTGAGTTGGCGCGGGCGCCACAGGCCCGACAGATCGAGATGCGCGCCGACGATGCGCAAGGGGTGGCCGTCGATCGCCAGATCGGCGAGCACCGCGCCGCGCGGCTCGAGCATCGGCAGCTTCAGCCGTTCGCCGCGCAGGATTTCGACCCGTGGGGAAACGAGGATGGCATTGCCGTGCCAGCCGATGCCGTTGCGCGCGGTCGAGACCGGCACCACCTGCCAGCCTGCCTCTGCCACCAGCCCTGCAGGGAGCGCGCTGTGCCGCTCGCCGAGGCGTCGGTCCGCCTCCTGAAGCACAGCGATATCGGCACCTGTCTCAGCCAGCACCCGCATGATCCGTTCGGGGTCGTGCCTGCGGTCGGCGCCGATCGCCTTGCGGATGTTGTAGCTCACGACACCAAAGGTTTCGGGGCTGGCGGCGGTCATGAAATGTCTGGCCTTGGTTGAAACACGGGGTCGGGAGATGGCAGGCGCCGGGTGGGCACCAGAGTTCTATACGATGCGAATAGGCGATTGTTGCGCCGACCGCCAGTTGCAGCCGCGCGGATCATCCCGCAGGCGGCGGTACCAGCCCGATCGCCTGCAGCAGCGCAGCCTGCAGCAGCATCGTCGCCAGCCAATATCCCGCCGCGCTGGCGATGGTCCGGACACTCGCCCTGCCGACCCCCAATGTCACCACCAGCACCGGAAGCACGAACCCGATCCAGATGATGAAGGCGCTGCCCAGCGCCATCGTCCAGGGCGGGGCCTGATCCGGCGCAAGGATCACCGCGCCCGCCAAGATCGCGACAAGCCAGAATTGGGCGAGCAGCGCGGCGATCCCCACGCCGATCGACAGGCGCAGCCCCGATATCCTCGCCCAGGCAACTCCCAGGGCAAGCCCGGCAAGGGTCGCGGCGAAAATGGGAGCGATGTTCAGCCATATATAGATCATGCAGCGCGTGTCCCTTGCAATCCTGCGACCATGCACCAGTTGGCGGCAGATGACGAGAGCACTGGAGACTGCCCGGGTCGCAGTGCAATCCCCGCAATCGTCGGGATTTGCTGCAATGCGGTATTTACATTGGCCCCCCGGCCATTAGGTTGTCATACAGGACTGATCCAGGCGACGGGGGTGGCGGCAGTGGCAATCGATTTCAAGGTCAACGGCAAGCAGGTCAGCGTCGAGGCGGACGCGGACACTCCGCTGCTCTGGGCGCTGCGCGAGGAACTGGAGCTCACCGGCACCAAGTTCGGTTGCGGTATCGCCGCGTGCGGCGCATGCTCGGTGCATGTCGATGGCCAGATCACCCGGTCGTGCAGCGTGCCGATCAGCGACATCGCGGGCAAGTCGGTCACCACGATTGAGGGGCTGAAAAGCGCCGATGGCGCGCTGCACAAGGTGCAGCAGGCGTGGATCGACGCGCAGGTGCCGCAATGCGGCTATTGCCAGTCGGGTCAGATCATGGCCGCAGTGGCGCTGATCGAGGCGACCGGCAGTCCGAGCGATGCGCAGATCGACGAGGCGATGACCAACATCTGCCGGTGCGGCACCTATCCACGCATCCGCAAGGCCATTCTGGCGGCGACCGGTCAGGCCGCAACCGCGCTCAAGGGAGAGGCATGATGGCTGACAATCCCACACCGCACCTCGATGCTCCGCTGGAAGCTGCTCCGCCCAGAAAGAAGAAGGGCATGGTCCGCCGCGCCTTTCTGATCGGTGGCGCGCTGCTGGTCGGCGGCGGGGTCTTCGGCGTCTACTGGAGCGACAGGTCCGCCAATGCCCGCGCCAAGGCGCTTACCGAAACCGGCAACGATCACAATTTCCTTGGCTGGATGAAGATCGCCGAGGACGACACCGTCACCGTCTATTCGCCGCACATCGATTTTGGCCAGGGCACGCACACCGCGCTGGGCCAGATGCTGGCGGACGAGCTCGATGCCGACTGGAGCAGGGTCAGGGTCGAGCAGGCTCCGGCCGATCTAGCCTTTGCCAACAGCGCGCTGGGCAAGGGCTTTCTGGCCGAAATGTCGGGTGCACCCGGCGTGATCAACGCGCTTCCCAACGCGATCATCGGGATGATCGCCCGGTCGATGCCGTTGCAGATCACCGGCGGCTCGTCCGCGGTGCGCTATACCGGGCAGTTCGGCATGCGCACGGTGGGTGCGGCGGTGCGGCTGGCGCTGATCGAGGAGGCCGCCGACCGGCTGGGCGTTCCGGCAAGCGAACTGACCACCGCGGACAGCAAGGTCATCCACGCAGGATCGGGCAAGTCGCTGCGCTATGGCGAACTGGCCGCGGGTGCGGCGGAACGCTCGCTGACGGGCAGCCCCGCGCTCAAGACACGCGACCAGTACAAGCTCATCGGCAAGCCGATTGCACGGCTGGACATCCCCGCCAAGGTAGATGGCAGCGCGGTCTATGGCATCGACCTGGTTCTGCCCGACATGCGCGTCG
The DNA here is from genome assembly GCF_001713435.1 of Blastomonas sp. RAC04. Lineage (NCBI taxonomy): Bacteria > Pseudomonadati > Pseudomonadota > Alphaproteobacteria > Sphingomonadales > Blastomonadaceae > Blastomonas > Blastomonas sp. RAC04. Next base: position 1,531,629 of record NZ_CP016460.1, on the reverse strand, counting down.
CGACGATCGCGGCGGCGCCGGTGCGTGGCGGCAAATTGCTCTCGGTCGATGAAAAACCTGCGCTTGGCGTTGCCGGGGTCGAAAAGGTGGTTAAGCTGGACGATGCGGTGATCGTGGTCGCCAAGCGCTACTGGCAGGCACTCAAGGGGCTGAAGGCGCTGAGCCCCAAGTTCTCAGATGGCGGGCACGGCGCGCTGTCGAGCGACACTATCCATGCCGCGCAGGAAAAGCTGCGCACATCGGGCAAGCCCGAGAACGAGGGCGGCAAGGGCGATGTCGATGCCGCATTCGGAGTGGCGGGCGCGAAGACGCTTACCGCCGATTATCGGGTGCCCTTCCTGCACCATGCGATGATGGAGCCGTTCACGCTCACCGGGCACTACAAGGACGGTAAGCTCACTTTGTGGGGCGGTCTGCAGGACCCGCTGTCGACCCGCGTGCGTGCGGCCAAGGCGGCCGGGATCGATGTCGATGCCGTCGTCTTCAACCCCATGCTGATGGGTGGCGGCTTCGGGCGCCGCTTCCCCGATGTCACCGAGATCATCGATCAGGTTGCGCTGCTCGCCAAGCAGCTGCCTTATCCGGTCAAATTGGTGTGGAGCCGCGAGGAAGAGGTGCGGCACGGCACCTATCGCCCGCAATCCTCGGCTCAGCTCAAGGCGACTTTGGGCAAGGACGGCAAGATCAGCGCGTGGCGCACCGATTATGTGCAGAGCGGCGATGCCGAGGGCGAGACGAGCTTCATCTACGCCATCCCCGCAACCTCGCGGAGGCATTTCAGCTATCAGTCGAACCAGCGTGACGGGCCTTGGCGCTCGGTCAATTCGACCCAGATCGGCTTCTACAACGAAAGCTTCATCGACGAACTGGCACAGGCGGCAGGCGAGGACCCCTATCAGTTCCGCCGCAAGCATCTGCCCGCGGATTCGCGGCATCTCAAGGTGCTCGACACCGTCGCCAAGCGTGCCGGATGGGGCAGCCCGCTGCCCGAGGGTGTCGGGCGCGGGATTGCCATCGTCGAGAGCTTCGGCACGATCGTCGCCGAGGTGATCGAGGCGACGGTGCGCGAGGATGGCAGCCCCCAGGTGCTCAAGGCGTGGGCGGTGGTCGATTGCGGCACCACGGTCAATCCGCTCAATGCCGAGGCGCAGATCGCAGGCGGCATGGTGATGGGCCTTTCATCGGCGATCGGCGAGGCAATCACCATCGACAAGGGCGCGGTGGTGCAGAGCAATTTCAACGATTACAATATCCTGAAGCTCGCAGGCGCGCCTGCCGTGATCGATGTGCATTTCATCGAGAGCGGGGCGAAGATGGGCGGGATCGGCGAGCCCGGCGTGCCACCGGCATCGCCAGCGCTGGCCAATGCACTGTTCGCCGCGACCGGCAAGCGCATCCGCACATTGCCGCTGATGACACAGGCCAAGGCCTGACCGGGCGCGGCTGACATGCTGCAGGGCTGGGGCGCGCTGATCCTCGCGGCGGGCGCCGGGCGGCGCTTTGGCGGGTACAAGCTGCTCGCCGATCTGGGCGGTGCGCCGGTGATCCGCCGCACAACCGAGGCGGTGCTGGCGGCAGGGTTCGGCGATGTCGTGGTGGCGACCGGGGCCGAGCATGCGCGGATCGACGCCGCGCTCCAGGGGCTGTCCTGCCGCATCGTTCCGACCCCTGGCTGGGAAGAGGGCATGGCCGCCTCGATCCGCACCGGCAGCGCCGCGCTGGCGTCGTGCAGGTCAGGGTTATTCGTGTTTCTGGGCGATATGCCGCTGGTGCCTGCGCATCTTGGAGCCCAACTGGCGGAGATCGCCATTCAGGCTGGCTATGCCGCGCGGCCTGTGGTCAAGGACAAGCCCGGCCATCCGGTGTGCTTTGTGGGGGAGGCGGTGCGCGACCTTGCGTTGCTGAAAGGCGATCAGGGGGCAGCGTTCGGTCTCAGGCAGCGCAGCGATATCGGCTATCTGCCGACCGACGATATCGGCGCGATCCTCGACATCGATTCGCCCGAGGATTTGCTAGCGGCCGAGCGCGCATGGAACTCGCGCGTCACGTCGGCGACCAGCGACAGCGCGATATCGCGAGGCGCCTTGCCGAAGCCCTGAAGCCCGATCGGCGCGTGCAGCCTGGCGATGGCGGTTTCGCCCACGCCATGGCCGCGCAATTTGTCGCGCCGCATCTCCAGCCGCGCGCGTGCGCCGATGGCGCCGACGTAGAACGCATCCGACTTGAGCGCGTACGCCAGGCCTTGCTCGTCGTCCTCGCGGTCGTGCGACATCACCGCGACTGCGGTCCAGCGGTCGAGGCCGATTGCGTCGAGCGCATCCGCCGGGGCACTGCGCTGATAGCCGATGCCGTCGAACGGGGCTGCCTCAGGGCCATTGGGTGTGACCAGCACGACATCCAGCCCCATCTGCCGCGCCAGGCCGGCGCTCGCCAGCGCCGAGGCATCTTCGCCGATGATCACCAGCCGCAGCGTCGGCTCGAACAGTTTGGCGAAGCGCGATCCATCCCAGGCCCGGGCGGGTGCATCACCGCCAGGCCGCGCAGCGCGCACGCGCCCGTCGCTCGACCACAGCACCGGCGTGCGCTCGGCAAAGCCGCTGAGCAGTGTCGCGACCGCTGGGTCGCTTGTCGCCAGCGGTTCGACCAGCACCAGGATCCCCGATCCACAGGCCAGCTTGATGTCAATCCACGGGCTGCCCTCGCCATAGCGCAGCAGCCTGGGTGCGCCATCGGCCATCGCCGCGCGGCCATGGGCCGCAACATCAGCCTCGATGCACCCGCCCGACAGAAAGCCCCAGTGATGGTCTTCGGTGATCAGCATCTGCGCGCCAATGTCGCGCGGCGCTGGACCGGATATCTCGACCAGTGTCGCGATGGCGCACATCGCGGAACGATCGCGCTCGGCCAGCAGCGGCTGCCGGATGTCGTCGATTTCGGCTGCCAGCCGCCATTGGCTCATCGCGCGCCCGTCCTTAGCCGCGCTGCAGCAGCATGTCGGCCATCGCATCGATGATCGCCTCGCTATCGAGCCTGTAGGTGCGATAGAGATCGGGCAGGTCGCCGGTCTGGCCGAAGCGATCGGTGCCCAGCGGGCTGACGCGATGGCCGTGCACACCGCCCAGCCACGAGAGCGCCGAAGGCGAACCATCAAGCACCGTGACCAGACCCGCATCGGGACCGAGCGCGCCCAGCAGCCGCTCGATATGGCTCGGCCCCTGCGCCTTGCCGGTCCAGCGCGCCGCTCGCTGGGCGGACCAGTCGCGGTGCAGCCGGTCGGGCGATGTCACGGCAAGCAGCCCGAGTCCGGGAATGTCGTCGCTGAGCGCTTCCCACGCCGCCATAGCCTCGGGCGCCACCGCGCCGCAAAAGGCGATCGCGGCTTCCGCCGCGCCCGAAGGTTCGCGCAGCCAATAAGCGCCCGCGATTGCGTCATCCTCCCATGCCCTGCTGTCGCGCGCGACCTGCTCGATCACCCGTGTGGTGAGCCGCAGATAGACCGAGCTGCCGCCATCCGCCTGCATGTGCCTGAAGGCCCAGCCCATCATCAGCGCGACCTCGTCGGCAAACGCCGGTTCGAAGCTCTCCAGCCCCGGCTGGCCCATGCCGATCAGCGGCGTGTTGATCGACTGGTGCGCGCCGCCTTCACCTGCCAGCGTGATGCCCGAAGGCGTGCCGACCAGCAGAAAGCGCGAATCCTGATAGCAGCCATAATTGAGCGCATCGAGCCCGCGCGCGATGAAGGGATCATACACCGTCCCCACCGGCATCAGCCGGGTGCCGAAATGCGGTGCGGCAAGCCCCAGCGCTGCGAGCGCGAGGAAGAAGTTGTTCTCGGCAATCCCCAGCTCGATATGCTGGCCTGCGCGGTGCGCCGACCATTTCTGCGCGCTGGGGATCTTCACCCGCTGGAACACATCGGCAAGCTCCTGTCGCCGGAACAGCCCGCGCTGGTTGACGAACGCGCCAAGGTTCGTGGTCTGCGTAACGTCGGGCGCGGTGGTGACAAGCCGGTCGGCGAGCGGCTCGCTCGACTTGGCCAGATCGTGCAGCACCTTGCCGAACGCCGCCTGCGTCGATTGCTCCGCACCTTCGGGTACGGGCAGACGATCGGGGAGGGGGATCGCAGGCGCGGCATGCTCGGCCTGTTTGCGCGCGATCGGGCTGCTGTCGACGAACGCCTGCAGCGTGGCCGCAAGATTGTCGCCCAGCCCTGACCATTTGCCCCATTCCTCGCCCGGCGCGATTGCCAGATCATCGCGCAGGCTTTCGATCTGGCCGGTGTTCATCATGCCCGAATGGTTGTCCTTGTGCCCCGCGAGCGGGAGGCCATAGCCCTTGACGGTATAGGCGATCAGCAGCGTGGGCCGCTCATCATCCATGCTGTCGAACGCGTCCAGCAGGGTTTCGATGCAATGCCCGCCCAGATTGGTCATCAGCCGGGCAAGCTCGGCATCGTCGAACGATCCGAGCAGGTCGGCCACGCCGCGCTTCTTGCCGATGTCGTGCATCAGCCGCTCGCGCCACGCCGCTCCGCCGAGATAGGTCAGGGCGGCAAAATCGGCGTTGGGGCAAGTCTCGATCCAGTCCTCCAGCGCCTTGCCGCCGGGGCGCTTGAACGCGGCGCGCTGCAGCTTGCCGTGCTTGAGCGTGACGACGCGCCAGCCGCAGGTCTCGAAGATATCGTCGAAGCGGCGGAACATGCGGTCAGCGGTGGTCGCATCGAGCGACTGGCGGTTGTAATCGACCACCCACCAGCAGTTGCGCAGATCGTGCTTGTAGCCCTCGATCAGGCATTCGTAGATATTGCCCTCGTCGAGCTCGGCATCGCCCATCAGCGCGATCATCCGGCCCGATTGCTCCTCGCGCATCTGGCCGTGCGCGATTAGATAATCCTGCACCAGCGACGAAAAGGCGGTGACCGCAACCCCAAGGCCCACCGATCCGGTCGAAAAATCCACTGGGATGCTGTCCTTGGTGCGCGAGGGGTAACTCTGCACCCCGCCAAGCCCGCGGAAGCGCTCCATCTTCTCGCGGGTCTGCTCGTCCAGCAGATAATGGATGGCGTGGAGCACGGGCCCGGCATGCGGCTTGACCGCGACCTTGTCCTGCGGGCGCAGAGCATGGAAATACAGCGCCGCCATGATCGCAGTCATCGATGCGCAGCTTGCCTGGTGCCCGCCGACCTTGAGCCCGTCGCGTTTCTCGCGCAGCGTGTTGGCGTTGTGGATCATCCACGACGACAGCCAGCGCAGCCTTTGCTCGATCTGGGTCAGCAGCTCGACGGTCTCGGCGCGGCTGTGCTGCACTGGGGTGTCGGCGGCGAGGGGGAGGGTAGGCATTCGCGGGAGAACCTTCCGATGGGCGAGGCTAATGGGCCAGGGAACAAGGCCTGATGCTATATCGTCTGCGCGCTGCAGATTGCTAGGCTGGAATGGCCTTTGCGCACCCCAAGCGCGAAATGTGCAGCGGCGGCAGCTAGCGTCCCTTGACATTCGGGCCATGCGACCGACCTCTTGAAGCGTGTCGATCGGCACCAGCGGGCTTGGGCATGCGCAAGGGCGATACGCGATGGGCAAACAGAACACCGGCGAGTTCATCGACCAGATCATTCACACCACCGCCAGCGACGGCAAGAGCATCTGCATCCGCTCGATCCGCAGCAGCGATGCCGAGCAGATGCGCGAGGGCATCGCGCACCTTTCCACCCAATCGCGTTATCTGCGCTTCTTCTCGCTGCAGCCGATGCCTTCGGACAGCGTCATCGCGCGGCTGGTCGACGCCGACGGGCACGACCACATCGCGTGGGGCGCGATCCATCTGGATGGGGCGGACAATCCGGCTATCGGCGCGGTGCACGCGATCCGCAGCACCGATGAGCAAAGGTCGGGCGAGTTTTCGGTCGCGATCCTCGATGATTATCACGGCATCGGGCTGGGACGGATGCTGACCGCGGTGCTGCTGATCAACTGCTGCGCCGAGCAGTTGCAGGTGCTCGACATCCAGACGCTGGCGGAAAACCACGCAGCGATCGGCTTCATCCGCTCGATCGGCGGCGAGCTCAAGCAATGGGACGGCGGGGTGCAGGACTATGTGCTCGAGGTGAAGCCCGCGATCGCCAAGCTGCGCGAGACCAGCGACCTGCAGGGAATTCGCGACATCTTCAAGGCGCTCGACCAGTATCTCTGATCGGTACGCGCACCGCGCGCGGGTCAGCGCGGGGCGTTGCCCATCATTTCGCCGAGGCGCACCGGCCGTTCGGGTGTCCAGTCCGGGTTGAGCGCGACCGCACCCGGGCGGAAAAGCATGATCACCGTCGATCCCAGCAGGAAGCGGCCCATCTCCTCGCCCTTGGCAAGCGTGATCGCCTGATCGGTGTAGTCCCATTGCGAGGGCCTGCCGGTGCGCACCGCGTTGACCACACCGTGCCAGGGTGTCGCCATGCTGCCCACCACGGTCGCGCCGACCAGCACCATCACGAACGGCCCATGTTCGGGCGAATCGAACACGCACACCACGCGCTCGTTGCGCGCGAACAGATTGGGCACCCCGCGTGCGGTGACCGGGTTTACCGAATAGAGCGCGCCGGGAACATGGATCATCCGCACCAGCCTGCCGTCGCAGGGCATGTGCAGCCGGTGATAGTCGCGCGGCGAGAGGTAGAGGTTCGCAAAGCGGCCGTGGCGGAACTGCTCTGCCAGGGTCGCATCGCCGCCAACCAGATCGGTGATGGTATAGCGGTGACCCTTGGCCTGGACGATGTGATGATCGTCGATATCGCCCAGCTGGCTGATCGCGCCATCGACCGGACAGACGAAATCGGCCGCTGCCAGCGGGCGCACGCCCGGGCGCAGCGGGCGGGTGAAGAAGTCGTTGAAGCTGGCGTAGCTTGCGATATCGGGGTTCTCGGCCTCGCTCATGTCGACCCGGTAGCGGGCGACGAACCAGCGGATCAGCCGGGTGGTCGCGCCGCCGCCGCGCGCTCCGGCGACGCGCCCGGCAAGCGTGGTGACCAGCTGCTTGGGAAGCAGGTGCTGGAACAGGATGCTCAGGCGATCGGACATGCACCGACCTGTGTGCGAAAAACCGCTTCAGGTCCAGTCACTGCGCGCCGCAGGTGCGCTCAATCGAGCCCGAGCTTGCGCAGCACGCGATAGCCTAACGACTTGAACGCGTTGTTCACCGGATAGCGCCGCGGCGGGGAAGGGTTGAGGCCGAACCGGCGCAGCACGCTGTTCATCGCGTGCGCATCGGTTTCGGCATAGCTCCATTCCGATCGCCAGGTGATCGAGAGCGAGATCGAGGGCCTGTCGCCATTGCGGACGTAATGCGGCGACATGACGGGAACGAAGATCGCCTGGCCGGGCTCCAGCCGGTAATCGGTACCGTGCAGCGCGAAGGCATCGTCCCAGGGCAGGTTGCGCGGGCCGCCACCCGAGTGATACGCCTCATGCGCCTCAGGCGCGGCAAAGCGCGGATCGCCTGCGGGGAACACGGTCATCGTCTTCCAGCCGCGCAGCTGCAGCAGGATGTTGTGCTCGGGATCGAAATGATAGGGGGTCATTGATCCGGGTGACGAGACGAAGATGAAGCCTTCGGGCCGCAGCATCTCACCGGTCGTCCCTTTGGTGACGTCCTCAAGCTCGCCCAGCAGCGTCAACAGCAAATCGCGATAGGCGGGGATCTGCTCTATGTTCTTGAGTACGCACCAGCTGTTGGCGCTGTCGATGCTGCGGATCGTCTCGCCGATGCTCATGCCGTTCGAGGGCACGTCTTCAGGGCGGATGCCGATTGGCAGGTCGCCGCGATTGTACTCGAGCGACTTTTCGGGCAGCAATTCCCCCAGCAGCGCCAAAGCTTCCAGATCGAGCAGCGGGTGCTGCAACAAACAGTGGCTGAGCACGTGCGGGGTTTCTGGATAGCACAGCGCAAAGCGCGCCTTGGCATCGCCGGTGAACACCGAACCGGTCAGCGCGCCAGCAAAATGGTCCGGATGGGGCTGGTCAGTCATCATCATTCTCCACGGAATGGGAAGGCTTGGGATCGCCCCCGGCGGCGGCGCGGCGGCGGTCCATGAAACGTTCGCCCTGGCGGAACAGGCCGAACAGGGCAGGGCGGCCATAGCCCTTGAGCGCCACCGACACCCGCGCGACATGGCGGCGTTCAGCCCATAGGCTGTCGATCATGGGATGGCCCTCGGCAGCGCAACTGTCCATCCAGGCGAGGCCATAGTCCTTGAGGATGTCGAGATTGTCGATCTGCAGCAGCACCCCGGGCGAGAAGCGGGCATATTCCTCGGCAAAGGCGGTCTTGAACGAAAAGCCGCCCGGCGGGCTGAGGAAATTGACCAGCATCGCGATCGCTTGCCCGTCGAGCCGCATCGCAATGAGGTGCAGCCGTCCGGCTTGATGCGCGGCACGCGCCGCCTCGCGAAACAGCGCGAGAGTCTCCGCCATGTCGGCGAGCGCCGAGCCGTTGCGGCCTTTCCAGCCCGATTGCTCCAGCGCCAGGAATTCGTCCAGCCAGGCGTTGAGACCTTCGGTATCGCAACCCTGGACGGTCTCGACCTTGCCCAGCTCTGTCAGCCGGTTGCGCAACCGCGCGAGCTCCTTGCGCTTCTTCTTGCGCACCACCTGCTCGTAATAAGTCTGTCCGTCCAGCGTGGTCGCCAGCATCGCGCGCTCCTCGGCCAGCGCGATGGCGCAGGCGCGTTTCTGCCGCGCGCACACTTGCTCCAGCGCGGCAAACACCGGGCCGTCGGTTGCGATGCCATAGAGGTGGAGGAACAGCCCCGCGCCGGGGGCGCGGTCCAGATCGGCGAGAATTGCCTGCCAGAATGCGCTCTCATGCCCTGGCCGCACCAGAGGCGTGCCGAGGAAGCAGTTGGGGTGGCGCCAGTTCTGGCTGTGCGGCACAGGCCAGCGGCCATAATGCTTCTCGCGCGCGATCGGCATCAGGCCGCACAATTGGCCATCGACATGCAGCGCGGCGATCTGCGCGCGGCGCAGCGCATCGCAATGCGCGATGGCCGGGACCAGAAACTCGGGAGCGTGAAAGACATTGGGCTCGCTGGCTGCATCGGCGAGCAGGCGCCAGCTGCGCAGAAACGCCGCATCCAGCGCGGCAGGGTCGAGCATCGTCAGACGCACCGCGCCTGCATCCGCCGGGGCGGGTGTCGATGCGGCCATGACCAAGCCCTGATCCATGCGGCTAAAGCAGTCCTGTATCAGTCCGCAACATTCACGGACCCCCCGGGGATGCTATAGGCCCAGACATCGAAACAACAGCTTAAGTGCATTGGTTAACCCGTTAAGCGTGTGCGGCGAGCATGTCGCGGCGCTGCGGGCAAGAAAAAGCCCCGCCGGAATGGACCGGCGGGGCGAGTTGTCGTTCGACTGGAGAGGCTAACGCAAGCCTCAGCCCGCTGCAAGCGCCGCGAGCAGAAGCAAGGCCACGATGTTGGTGATCTTGATCATCGGATTGACCGCAGGCCCGGCGGTGTCCTTGTACGGATCACCCACGGTGTCGCCGGTGACCGCCGCCTTGTGCGCATCCGATCCCTTGCCGCCATGATGGCCATCCTCGATGTACTTCTTGGCATTGTCCCATGCGCCGCCGCCCGAGGTCATCGAGAGGGCAACGAACAGGCCGGAGACGATCACGCCCAGCAGCAGAGCGCCCAGCGCGGCAAAGCCGTTGGCCTGGCCTGCCACGGCGGTGATCACGTAGTATACCACGATCGGCGCGAGCACCGGCAGCAGCGAGGGGATGATCATCTCCTTGATCGCAGCCTTGGTGACCAGATCGACCGTGCGGGCGTAATCCGGCTTCGAGGTGCCCAGCATGATGCCGGGATTGGTGCGAAACTGCTCGCGCACTTCCTCGACCACCGCACCTGCGGCACGGCCCACTGCGGTCATGCCCATCGCTCCGAACAGATAGGGCAGCAACGCGCCCAGCAGCAGTCCGACGATGACATACGGGTTGGAGAGCGAGAAATCGACCGGCACATCAGGGAAGAACTCCTTGAGGTCGGTCGTATACGCGCCGAACAGCACCAGAGCGGCAAGCCCGGCCGAACCGATGGCATAGCCCTTGGTCACGGCCTTGGTGGTGTTGCCCACCGCATCGAGCGCATCGGTCTTTTCACGCACGCTGTCGTCCAGCCCCGCCATTTCGGCGATGCCGCCTGCGTTGTCGGTTACCGGACCATAAGCGTCCAGCGCAACGACCATGCCCGCGAGCGCGAGCATCGCGGTTGCGGCAAAGGCGATGCCGACGACCCCTGCCAGTTGATGCGCGACGATCACCGCGACGACGATCAGCAGCGTCGGCAGCGCGGTCGCCTCGAGGCTGATCGCCAGACCCTGGATGACGTTGGTGCCGTGCCCGGTTTCCGATGCCTTGGCGATCGAGCGCACCGGACGGTAGTTGGTCCCGGTGTAGTATTCGGTGATCCAGATGATCAGCCCGGTAACGCCCAGGCCGACCAGCATCGTGAGATACAGGTCCATGCCGGTGAAGGTCTGGGTGATCACGCCCTCTTCGGGCTTGAGCGAATAGGCGCTGCCCATGCCGATGATGGCATCGGTGACGAAATACAGCCCGATGGCCGAGAGCACCGCGGTGACCGCAAAGCCCTTGTACATCGCGCCCATGATCGAGTTGGACGATCCCAGCCGGACGAAATAGGTGCCGATGATCGAGGTGATGATGCAAAGCCCGCAGATGCCGAGCGGAAGGCCGACCAGCGGCAGCAAGGCCGTATCGTCACCTGCAACCAGCAGCGCAATCGCGACCATGGTAACGCCGATGGTGACGACATAGGTTTCGAAAAGGTCGGCGGCCATCCCGGCGCAGTCGCCGACATTGTCGCCGACGTTATCGGCGATGACGGCGGGGTTGCGCGGGTCATCCTCGGGAATTCCGGCCTCGACCTTGCCGACGAGGTCGGCGCCGACGTCTGCGGCCTTGGTGAAGATGCCGCCGCCCAGTCGCGCGAAGATCGAGATCAGCGAGGCGCCGAAAGCGAGTGCGACGAGACCGTTGACGATGTTGCGGTCTTCGGGATCGCTCAGGCCATGGCCCGCGATCGCGTAGAGATAATAGAAATAACCTGCAGTGGCGAGCAATCCTAGCCCAGCCACGAGCATGCCGGTGATCGCGCCCGCCCGGAACGCAAGCGTGAGGCCGGCCTGCAGCGAGACGCTGGCGGCTTGCGCGGTGCGCATGTTGGCGCGGACCGAGATATTCATGCCGATATAGCCTGCCACGCCCGAGAGCACCGCGCCCAGCAGAAAGCCGATGGCGGAAACGGGATTGCCGAACTTGTCGAGAAGCGCCCAGACGAGCGCGAGCACGACGACTCCAACGATGGCGATGGTGCGATACTGGCGGCCGAGATAGGCCTGTGCGCCTTCCTGGATGGCGGCGCCGATTTCCTGCATTCTTGCGTTGCCAGGTGACTGGCTGAGGACCTGGCGGCTGGTGATGATACCGTACAGAACTGCAACCACCCCACACAGGATGGCTATCAAAACAACATTCATGCGTCGCTCCCCCAAAAAAGCGAAGGCCTGTTGGCCAAGGTCGGTGATCACCGCGCCCTTCACATGAACGTCAGCGTCCCGGCGCATAGGTATAAGCGGGGTTTGCGGGGGCGCAACTTAATAAAGTTAGTGAGGATCGGCGGCTTCAGCCGTGCAGCCAACCAAGTTTTGCCGGCAGGTCGACCGGCATTCCGTTCCAGCTGATCGTGAGGCCCGAGCCCTCGGCAAAGCCTCCGACACGTACGGCCGGCACCGGCAGATGCGCCTGTCTATCGGCGGCGAAAAGCAGTTGATAATCATCGCCTCCGGTGGCCGCTGAAAGCGCTGCGTCCTGGTCCGCCGCGAACGCCGCGACGAAATCCTGGGACAGCGGCACCTTGGCCAGATCGACATTGACGCCCAGCCCCGAAGCGTCTGCCATCCGCGCGGCATCGATCAGCAGCCCGTCGGACACGTCCATCATCGCGTGGGCGATCTGCGCCAGCGCGCGGCCGTCGGCGATGCGGGCCTGCGGGCGGCGATAGGCGCTGATCAGCGAGCGGGGTTCGGTCCTGCCCGCCTGCAGCAGTTGCAGCCCGGCCCAGCCATCGCCGATGGTGCCGGTGACGAACAGTCCGTCGCTTGCCAGCGCGCCGGAGCGCGAGGGCGGCACCGGCACCGATGGCAGCCCGATCGCGGTCAGCGAGAGCACGCGCGGCGCGCCTGCCGCCGCGCTGATCGTGTCGCCGCCGATCAGCAGCATGCCGTAATGGTCAAGCGCTTCGCCCAGCCCCTGAACAAACGCGCTGTCCCACGCGGCATCACCGCTGAGCGTGTGCCCGGTGAGGCAGGCAAGCGGGGTGGCGCCCTTGGCGGCAAGATCGGAGACGTTTACCGCCACCAGCTTCCACGCGACATCGGCAGGCGGGTCATCGGGGAGGAAATGCACGCCCTGGGCGAGCATGTCCTTGGTCAGGACGAGGGACTGCTTGCCGATGGTCAGCACCGCTGCATCGTCGGCCAGCCCCCGCGCTGCCGGATCGGTCCCGATGCTGCGGAGAAGGTCGATATAGGCGGGCTCGGTGGTCAAGATCGACCAACCTTGCCTCTTTCGTCACCCTCGCGCAGGCGTAGGTCCCGCTTCTTCGTCAGGTTCACGCAGAAGCGGGCTTCCCGCATTCGCGGGAATGACAGGGAGTGGCCGTTAAGCCCGCACATCTTTGGCGATCGCGTCGAGCAGCCCGTTGGCAAAGCGCGTGTCCTTGGCATCGAAGAACGCGTGCGCGACATCGAGATATTCGTTGATCACACTGCCCACCGGCACATCGGGCCGCGCCAGCAGCTCATACGCGCCCGCGCGCAGGATCTGGTGCAGCGTGCGGTCGAGCCGGGTCAGCGACCAGCCGCTGGCGAGCTTGGCCTCGATCAGCCCGTCGATCTCGACCAGCCGCGCGGTGGTGCCCTGCACGATGTCGTCGAAGAAATCGACATCCGCATCGGCATACTGATCGTCTTCGATTTCCGCGCCCAGCCGGTGCATGTGGAATTCGTGCAGCAGCTGCGCGATGGGCGTTTCCTCCATCGTGTGCTGGTACAGCGCCTGGACCGCGGCAAGCCGCGCGGCGGAACGGGATTGGGATTTCGGGTTCATCTGGGTTCCATCATGTCAGGCGGCGCCGGACGCTGTCGGCATGCGCGGGCAGGCCCTCCATCTCGGCGAGCGCGACCGCAGCCGGGCCGATGGCCTGCAGCCCCTCGCGGCCCAGTTCGATAAAGCTGGTGCGCTTCATGAAATCGAGCACCGAAAGGCCCGACGAAAAACGCGCGCGCCGCCCGGTGGGCAACACATGGTTGGGCCCGGCGACGTAATCGCCCACGGCCTCCGGCGTCAGGCGGCCGAGAAACACCGAACCGGCGTGACGGACCTTGTCGAACAGCGCCTGCGGATCGTCCACCGCCAGCTCCAGATGCTCGGCTGCCAGCCGGTTGACCAACGGCATCGCGTCTTCAAGGCTCTCGACGACAATGATCGCGCCATTGTCTTCCCACGCTTTGGTTGCGACCTTTTCGGTCGAAAGCTGGGTCAGCTGCACGCCGACCAGATCAGCGACGATATCGGCAAAGCCCGCATCGTCGGTGAACAGGATCGACTGGCTGGTCGGATCATGCTCGGACTGGCTGAGCAGATCAGCGGCGATCCATTCAGGGTCGCTCTTGTTGTCCGAGACGACAACGATTTCCGAGGGACCTGCCACCATGTCGATACCGACGACGCCATAAAGCTGGCGCTTGGCCTCTGCCACCCACGCGTTGCCGGGGCCGGTGATGACATCGACCGCGCGGATCCTTTCGGTGCCGAAGGCGAGCGCGGCGACGGCTTGTGCGCCGCCGATGCGCCAGATTTCATCGACGCCTGCCAGATGCGCCGCAGCCAGCACCAGCGGGTTGACCGCGCCCTTGGGGGTTGGAGTCACCACCACCAGCCGCTCTACCCCTGCGACCTTGGCGGGGATGGCGTTCATCAGCAGCGAAGACGGATAGGCCGCGCGCCCTCCGGGAACGTACAATCCCGCGGCGTCGACCGCGCTCCACCGCGCGCCCAGGCGCACACCTGCGGCATCGGTGTAATCGCGGTTCTCGGGCAATTGCGCCTCGTGATAGGCGCGAATGCGGGCAGCGGCCAGATCGAGCGCGGCGCGCAACTCGTCGCTCAGCGCCGCATAGGCTGCCGCGCATTCCTCCTTGCCGATGCTCCAGGCCCCGCCTGAAAGGCTGTGGTCGTCGAAGCGCTTGGTGTACTCCGCCAGTGCCGCATCGCCGCGTGCCTTTACGTCGGCGATGATCGCGCTGACATCGCGGCTGACTTCTATATCGCTCTCACGCCGTCCGCGCACGAGCTTGTCGAACGCTTTGCCAAAGTCCTTGTCGCGGGTGGAAAGCCTGAGCGTCATGCCGCCTGCCTCTGTTCGGCCGCAAGATCGCGGAAGGCGGACATCAGCGGACCCAGGCGCGCGTGATCCTTCTTGAGCGCGGCGCGATTGACGATCAGCCGGGCGGAAACCTGGGTGATCACCTCGGTTTCAACCAGGCCATTGTCTTTGAGAGTCCGGCCCGATTCCACCAGATCGACGATCTGCCGCGCCAGACCCAGCGAGGGGGCGAGCTCCATCGCGCCGTTCAGCTTGACGCACTCGGCCTGCACGCCCTGCCGCTCGAAATGGCGGCGGGTGATATTGGGGTATTTGGTGGCGACGCGGATGTGCGACGGGCGGGGTTGCGATGCGCCTGCTTCATCGACAGGCTCTGCCACCGAAAGGCGGCAATGGCCGAAATTGAGGTCGACCGGGGCGTACAGGTCCGAATAATCGAACTCATCAATCACGTCCGATCCGACGATGCCGATCTGCGCTGCGCCATGTGCCACGAAGGTTGCGACATCGAAGGCGCGCACGCGGATGATGTCCATGTCCGCGCGATTGGTGCGGAATCGCAGCGAGCGGTTCTTGGGATCGTGGAACTCCGCCGCAGGCTCTATTCCCACCCGCGCGAGCACGGGCAGCGCATCGTCGAGGATTCGCCCCTTGGGGATTGCAAAGATCAGCGTGTCGGCCATGGTGGCGGCATGTAGGGGCAAGCAGGCCAAAGGGCAATATGGAGCGGCGCGACGAAATCGAACGGCAAATCGGCGAACAGGCCGATCATGCGGCGCATAACGACGCGCCCGCGACGGCGGCGGTCTGCCGCGCACTGATCGCTCTGGCGCGGGGCGGCACTGCCTGCGGTGCGCGGATTGCGAACTGGCCAGGCGATGTGCTCGCCGATGCGATGCCGCTGCGGCTGGCGGGCGGGCTGCACCATCTGTTCCGCAAGGGGGAGGCCCCCGAACTGGGGGCGGTCTACGCCCGGGAGGTCCACGCGCAGAACTCGGTGGACGCCATCGTCGCCGATGTCGTCGCTCGGCACGATGCCGAACTGCTCCCGTGGTTCGATGGCCCGCCGCAGACCAACGAGGCGGGGCGCTCGTCGAGCTTCGTCGCCGCGCTGCACTGGCTGGCGAGCCGCACGACAGGGGTGTTCGCGCTCAACGAGATCGGGTCGAGCGCAGGGATGAACCTGCTGATCGACCGCTATGGCTATGATCTGGGCGGGGTGGTCTCCGGCCCGGCGGACGCGCCGTGCACGATCCGCCCCGACTGGCAGGGCCCGCCGCCACCTGCGATGCCTTTCAAAATCGCGAGCGTGCGCGGCTGCGACCTCCAGCCCATCGACGTGCGCGACAATGCCGCCGCCGATCGGCTGATCGCCTATATCTGGCCCGAGGCGCACGCCCGGTTCGAACGCATGGAGGCAGGCATCGCGATGATCCGGCACCGCGCGGTCGATCTGGTGCAGGCAGACGCCGCCGACTGGATTGCGGCGCGGTTGGCGGAACCGCAGGAGGCCGGGGTGACACGGGTGCTGATGCACTCGATCGTCTGGCAATACATCCCGGCCCAGAGGCAGGCGATGATCGAACGCGCGATGGCCGAGGCGGGAGCCGCAGCGACACCGGAGCGCCCGCTGGCGTGGATCGCGCTGGAGACAAACCGGACGACATTCCGGCATGAATTGAGGGTGCGGTACTGGCCGGGCGGCGGTGAGGTACACCTGCTGGGCGAGGCGCAGGCGCATGGCGCGTGGGTGCGGTGGATGGGGTGATGGGAGCCTTGCCCTAGCGGGTCAGATCGCGTCCGCTTTTGTCGCCCGGAATGAGGGGGCTGAATGGCCGGAAATGGATGGTTTGCTGCCGCTGTTGCTTTCCGACCGGGCGTGATAAAGACCGGCTATGACAATCGTTTATGACCTTTGGTTCACCCGCGAATACGACGATCGCGAGGATACGGAACTTCATATCGGGATTTACGCCAGTCGTTTTGAAGCAGAGGCCGCCATCGAAGCTCTGAAGGACAAACCCGGGTTTCGAGACTATCCAGAAGGGTTCGAGGCGCACGAAGTCGTTCTTGGCCAAACAGGTTGGCAATACGGCTTCGTGACTACCATCGGCGCTCCACCAAAAGATGCTGCGGGCGAGGCGTTCGACTTACCGGCGTTCGATTGAGTAACGACCGCAACGGGGTCGTTTGCTGAATGGCAACTTTCTGACAGAAATGCTCCAAAGCCGCCACCACCCGCGCAGCCTGAGCCTGTCGAAGGCCACGCGCCACCCTCAACTCAAAATCACATCATTCCCTTGAACTTGTTTCAGGGCTCATTTCTCCCCAAGCGGCTTCGGCTCTTTGGGGCGCGATGGGTCCTGAAACGAGTTCAGGATGACGGAAGTGGGATGGGGATTAGGGAGAGCCTTGCGGCGATTGACAACCCCTTCGCGGTATCGCGTCTGTGCGTGAGCCCCCTTTTGTTTCGCGCGAAGGCGCGAAGAAGGGGGGCTGCGATGGGCAGCCGAGGCTCTACACGACCCCTGGGCTCCGGCTTTCGCCGGAGAGCGATTGTAGTGGGGGCTGAGGATGGCGCGGGGCCCTCGACGGGCTCAGGCTGAGCGGGGGTGGTGTGGGCTCAACGCGCTGCCAGAAATCCCTCTATCGCCGCGATCAGCGCGTCGGGCTGTTCCCACGGCACGAAATGCCCGCCGGGAGCCTTCACCAGCGTGAGATCTGGCACCAGCGTTTCGATACCGTCGAGCAAGGAGGGTCGCAGCGCATAGTCGTCCATCGCCCAATAGAGCAAAGTCGGCTGGGTGACCGGCGGGAAGGGGCGGTCGAGGTATGCGGGGCGATCAATCTCGCCTTGCAGCGGCGGGACGATCAGCGGGCTGGCGCGGTACCAGTTGACCATCGCGGTGAACGCACCCGGCGTCTGCCATTGCGCGAGGTAGATCGCGCGCTCCTCGGGTGTGATCCGGCTGACCGCGCTGGGCTCGGCGAAGCGCGAATCGAAATACGCGTCCCAGCCCATCTGCGCGACGATGTCCTCGAAATCCGGGCGGCGCATTTCGGTGATGTATTGCGCCGAGGCGCGCTGGTCGGGGTCGTCGAAAAGCGCCTTCTGATAGGTGAACGGGTGCGCGGCGTTGGCCATGATCAGGCGCTTCACCCTGTCAGGATGGTTGAGTGCTGCCATCCAGGCGATCGCGCCGCCCCAATCGTGGCCGACCAGGGTGAACGTGTCGACGCCCAGATGATCTGCCAGCGCCAGCAGGTCGGCGACCATATTCTTCGGCTGATATGCTTGCACGCCTTCAGGCTTGGACGATCCCGCAAAGCCGCGCTGGTCTGGTGCGATCAGCCGGTAGCGGTCGGCAAAATGCGCCATCACGTAGCGCCAGGTGCGGTGCGATTCGGGAAAGCCGTGCAGCAGGATCAGCGGCGGTGCGTCTGCAGGGCCGGTGATCGCGACGTCGAGTTCGACCCCGGTGGGCAACGCGATGCGGGTGAGGGGGAGGTCCATCATGCGCGCGCTTTCACGTCCGCCCCCGCGTCAATGGAACCTCCGGAATCGGGATGAACTCGAGTTCGTCGCCGGGCACCTTGGGGAAGGCCCCAGCATTCCAGCGCTCGGCAGCCTCTTGGATGCGGGCGTTCGACGATCCGACGAAGTTCCACCAGATGTGCCGTTCCGATCCGAACGCCGCTCCGCCCAGCAGCATCGCGCGGCCGCCGCCGATGCTGTCCAGCTTCGGCTTTGCGCCGGGCGCGATCAGGTAGAGCAGATACGGCTCGAGCGGCAGCCCGTCGAGCGCTGCATCGCCCTCGACCAGCATCACCGCCCGCTCGTCCGCCTCGCTGTCGATCGGGATCGATCCGCCCGGCCGGAGCACGATATCGGCATAGATCGTCGGGCTGTGGCAGGTCGTGGGCGCGGTCTTGCCCCAGAGCGAGCCCATGATCACCTTGGCCGATGCACCGCCGCCGTCGATCGTCGGCAGGTCCGCGCAGCCGATGTTCTCGAACGCGGGGGCTGCGTCTTCCTGGCCGTCGGGCAGCGCCAGCCAGGTCTGCATGCCGAACAGCTTCGCGCCGCCGGCCATCTCGTCCGCCGGGCTGCGCTCGGAATGGACGATGCCGCGCCCGGCGGTCATCAGATTG
This sequence comes from Blastomonas sp. RAC04, assembly GCF_001713435.1. Lineage (NCBI taxonomy): Bacteria > Pseudomonadati > Pseudomonadota > Alphaproteobacteria > Sphingomonadales > Blastomonadaceae > Blastomonas > Blastomonas sp. RAC04. Next base: position 1,513,022 of record NZ_CP016460.1, on the reverse strand, counting down.
ACCTCGCCAGGGTGGATGGTCTGGAAGGTGCCCAGAGAATCGCGATGATCGATCGCGCCGGTGAACAGATAGGTGACCGTCGCCAGCCCGATATGCGGATGGGGGCGTACGCCGAGGTCGCGCCCGATATCGAGTTGCGCGGGGCCGAACTCGTCGACGAAGATGAACGGGCCGACCATCGCGCGCGCCTTTTGCGGCAGCACGCGGCGCACGCTGAACCCGCCCAGATCGTGCGTCACGGGCAGCAGGGTGAGCGAAATGGGGCTGGTCATGCACGGTCTCCGAACACGCGCCTGAGGCGGCGATGTCGATGGTGGAAGAATATGCGGATCAGGCCGGCCGTCAACCGGGGCAGGAAGCGCGGTTCGAACGTGAGCTTATCGGTAACCCTGCACCCCGTGCCGTGCGCGACGATGCGCCGCTCGTGCCGCCAGTGCGCCATTCCGGTCATCGGCGAGCATTCGACGAACCCCGATCCGGGATCGAGCGATTCCAGCGTGAGCCCGCTGGTCCCGGCTGGGATCAGGCCGCCAAGCAACAGCCGGCTGTGGAACAGCGGCCTGCCGGGCGTCATCGGAACATCGGTCAGCCGTTCGATCCCGGACGGCGCGGTCATCGCAAGCAGCGGCATCATCTCGCGCCGCAATCCCGCGAGCGATGTCGCCGACAGCCAGACGCTTTCGCGATCTGCGGCAAGGGTGGAACTGAACGTGGCGGTTGTCCGGCCCAGCGTTATTCCCCCGGCGCGCGCGCCTTGATCGCCATTGCGTGCACCTTCTGCCCCGGCAGGTCGCCGAGCGCTGCGTTGACCATCCGCTGGCGCTCCAGCCGCGATTTGCCGGCAAAGGCAGCGCTTTCGATCACCACCGTGAAGTGCGATTCGCCGCTGCCGTCATCGCCCATATGGCCGCTGTGCTTGGCGCTGTCGTTGATCACGTCCAGCTGGATCGGCGACAGAGCCGCGGTCAGCCGGTTTTCGATTTCGCTGGCCATCGGCCCCTTGGTTTTCATGTCCATGCCACCCTATATAAGCCGCTCTTCGCTGCAATGCGAGGCGCGTAATGGCAAGGGATGGTCGGGGTTTTGGCGGAACGGGACGGATCGGAAAAGGAAGGCAGCGCGCGGCGTCGTGCGCGGTTCCATGGCCGGATCGAAGGCACCGGACACCGCTGCGACTGGGCCGAGTGCCCCGAAGATGGCGAATTCCGCGCGCCGCCGGAAGAAAACCGCGCGCATGGATCGCGCTTCGACGGCCCGGGCCGCTACCGCTGGTTCTGCCTCGAACACATTCGCGAATTCAACGAGCGCTACAACTTCTTCTCCGGGATGAGCGCCGAGGAGATCTACGAGGCGCAGCGGCCGACCTCAGGCTGGGACCGCGAAACGCGCGCCTTTGCCGCAGGCGCGGGCCAGGCGCCGCGCTGGGGCGACTTTTCCGATCCGCTCGACGCCATTGGTGCGCGCTTCCGCCAGAACATCAAGGATCGGGCGGCGGCCCAGGCCAATGATCGCGCTGCAGCCCAGCGCGGCCTGAGCGTCGCAGACCGCAGCGCGCTCAAGACATTGGGACTGAGCGCGGACGCCAACCGGACGACGATTCGCCAGGCCTATTCGAAGCTGGTGCGCGCCTACCACCCCGACCGTAACGGCGGCGACCGCACCCACGAGAAAGCCTTGCAGGAGGTCATCGCCGCCTATACGCACTTGCGCAAACTTGCTGCTTTCACCTGATCGTGCCATCGGGCATTGCAGCTCCCTTAAGCGACCGATTAACAGCGGACACCCACATGACAGACATTTCCAATACCCAGCCTGACAGCCGTGACGGCACCCTGCTCGATGCGCCCGACCGGATGGTGAAGGCGCGCGACGTGTTCGGCGTCGACATTGACATGGAAGTGCCCGCGTTCAGCGAGGCCGACGAGCGCGTCCCCGATCTCGATCCCAGCTATGTGTTCGACCCGGAAACCACGCTGGCGGTGCTTGCTGGCTTTGCCCACAACCGCCGCGTGATGGTGCAGGGCTATCACGGCACGGGCAAGTCGACGCACATCGAACAGATCGCCGCGCGCCTCAACTGGCCGTGCATCCGCATCAATCTGGATGCACATATCAGCCGTATCGATCTGGTGGGCCGCGATGCCATCGTGCTGCGCGACGGCAAGCAGGTCACCGAATTCCGCGAAGGCCTGCTGCCATGGGCGCTGCAGACCCCGACCGCACTGGTGTTCGACGAATATGACGCGGGCCGTCCCGACGTGATGTTCGTGATCCAGCGCGTGCTCGAGACCGAGGGCAAGCTGACCCTGCTCGACCAGAACCGCGTTATCCGCCCCAACCCCTATTTCCGCCTGTTCGCCACCGCCAACACCGTGGGCCTGGGCGATACCAGCGGGCTGTATCACGGCACCCAGCAGATCAATCAGGGCCAGATGGACCGCTGGAACATCGTGTGCACGCTCAACTATCTGCCCGCCGAGACCGAAGCCAAGGTCGTTCTCGCCAAGGTGGGCGAGACCGACCCCAAGGTGGTCAAGAACATGGTCAAGGTCGCCGACCTTACCCGCCAGGGCTTCATCAACGGCGATATTTCGACCGTGATGAGCCCGCGTACCGTGATCAGCTGGGCACAGAACGCCGCGATCTTCCACAACATCGGTTTCGCCTTCCGGCTGTCGTTCCTCAACAAGTGCGACGAGGCCGAGCGCATGCTGGTCGCGGAATATTACCAGCGCGTGTTCGGCGAGGACCTGCCCGAGAGCATTATCGGCAAGGGGTAATTTGCGCGGTTGCTGAGGGCTGACAGCCGAGGATTGCGTGTTGATGGCGATCGAAAGCGCAATCCGGAGAGCGCACCCCCACGCAACTCTCTCCCATCGAGGGGGAGGGCTTTGATCAACCGCAACCCTCTCGCGCTTGCTGTCATATTGATATAATACACCGCTGTGTTCAAGAAATTGCGATTCGGATCGGGGCGTTTTGGGGGCGGCGGGGTTTCCGCCGTTGATGCCCCGTGGCCGCCGCCGGGGTTGGGCGAGGCGCGCAATCCGTGGCTCGATCCTGCGGACGTAAGATCGGTAGCGCCAGAGCCCATCAAGCCGCCGCGCAACCGCTGGTGGTGGGCCAAGCGCATCCTCGCGGCAGTCTTTGTCCTGTTCCTGATCCTGCTCGCCTGGCTGGCGATTACCGCGCCGTTGTCCAAATCGCTGCAGCCGATCGCGCCGCCGGAAATCACTTTGCTCGCCGCCGATGGTACGCCGATCGCGCGCAGCGGGGCGGTGGTCGAAGAGCCTGTCGTGGTCGAGCGCTTGCCGGAGCATGTCGTGCAGGCGTTTCTCGCGATCGAGGACCGGCGGTTCTACAGCCATTGGGGGATCGATCCGCGCGGTCTTGCGCGGGCGCTGTGGGCCAACGTCTCGGGATCGAGCGGTACCCAGGGCGGTAGCACGATCACTCAGCAACTCGCCAAGATCAGCTTCCTCACCCCAGAACGCAGCCTGACCCGCAAGCTGCGCGAGATGCTGATCGCGTTCTGGCTGGAAGCCTGGCTGACCAAGGATGAGATCCTGGGGCGATACCTCTCCAACGCCTATTTCGGCGACAACGTGTACGGGCTGCGCGCGGCCTCGTTGCACTATTTTGATCGCCAGCCCGAGCGGTTGAAACCCGAACAGGCGATCCTGCTCGCCGGGCTGGTTCAGGCGCCGTCGCGCTTTGCGCCGACGCGCAACTGGAAGGGGGCCAGCCGCCGCGCCAACATGGTGCGCACCGCGATAGTCAACGCAGGATTCATGACGCGGGAACAGGCCGATGCGCTGCCCCAGCCGCGGCTGGATGTGCACGAACGGCCCAAGCTTGCCAACGGCACCTATTTTGCCGATTGGGCGATGCCGCAGGCGCGCGCGCTGACCGAGATGTCGCATGCCAGGCTCGAGCTCACCACGACGCTGGATTCGCGGCTGCAGCGTGCAGCCGAGCGGATCGTCGCGCGGGCGGGACTGGGCAAGGCGCAGGTGGCGCTGGTGGCAATGCGCCCCAATGGCGAGGTCGTCGCCATGGTCGGTGGCAAGAGCCATGCGCAGTCGCCCTTCAACCGTGCCACCCAGGCGCGCCGCCAGCCGGGATCGACCTTCAAGCTGTTCGTCTGGCTCGCCGCGCTCGAAGCGGGGATGGAGCCAAGCTCGGTCGTCGATGACAGCCCGATCACCACCGGCACCTATCGCCCGCGCAACGCTGGCGACCGCTATCGCGGCGTGATCAGCCTGGAAGAGGCGTTCGTGCACTCGAGCAATGTCGCAGCGGTCCGATTGTTCCAGCAAGTGGGCAGCGAAAAGGTGATCGAACAGGCGACCAAGCTGGGGCTCAAGGGGCCGTTCACCGAAGGCGATCCCAGCCTGGCGCTGGGCAGCGCCAGCGCCAGCCTTATCGAGCTGACCGCGGCCTTTGCCGGGGTTGCGGGCAACAGCTGGCCGGTCGAACCGCACGCCTTCAAGCGCGAGGAGCAGGGCTGGTTCGAATGGCTGGTCGATGGCCCGGACAGCTATTCTTCACGGGTGCACGAGCAGATGCAGGACATGCTGCGCGCCGCTGTCAATCGCGGGACCGGCCGTGCGGCCAGTCTCAACATCCCCAATTTCGGCAAGACCGGAACCAGCCAGGACAATCGCGATGCGCTGTTCGTCGGCTATGCCGGAGATCTGGTGGTGGGCGTTTGGATCGGAAACGACGACAACAGCCCGATGAGCGGAATCCGCGGCGGCGGTCTGCCCGCGCGGATCTGGCGCCAGTTCATGGGCGAGGCGGTGCGCGGCGCCGTTCCGCCGCGCCGTGCCGCACCGGTGGCGCCGCCCGAGGAGGTAGACCCCGACCCCGCGATCGATCCGATCATCGAAGGCGAGATCGAGGCGCAGGTCGGCGGCGCGAATGTGCGCGTCACCCCCGATGGCCTGACGATTTCGGGCGATGTCGGCGGCGCGCCGGTTGCGGTCACCGTCGATGGCAACGGCGCGCAGGTCGAGCGGCGCAGACCCGAGCCTCCTGCTCCGCCCGGGCAATAGCTGCCCCGTATCGGCAGGCTGCTTGACATCGCAGGCCCGGGTGTTCAGCGATAGCGCATGACCAACCGCACGCCACTTGATGACCTGAAGAACGTTCTCGCCGGTACCGCGCGCGCCATCGCGCATCAACCCGAGGTCGAGGTGGCGTTCACCGCGGATCCGCCGTCGCAATCTGGCACCAAGCTGCGTGTGCCGATGCCGGGGCGCAAGCTGCCCGCAGATCAGGTCGCCGAGGCGCGCGGTTTTGCAGACCTCTACGCGCTGCGGCTGAAGCATCACAACCCCGCCCAGCACAACGCCAATGCGCCCAAGGAGGCGGTTGCCCGCGCTGCATTCGATGCGGTCGAGCAGGTGCGGATCGAGGCGCTGGGCAGTCGCGCGATGAGCGGTCTGGGGGCCAATCTGGATGCCGCGCTCGACATGCGCATGCGCTCGGACCCGATCGCGCGCGCGACCAAGGTCGACGAGGTGCCGCTCTCGACCGCTCTGGGGCTGATCGTGCGCGAACGGCTGACCGGCAAGCCTATGCCCGCAGGGACCGTTGCCGGGGTCGATCTGGTGCGCGACTGGATCGAGAGCAAGGGTGGCGAGGACATCGACAATCTCGCGCTGTCGCTCGACGATCAGGCGGCGTTTGCTGCGCTCGCCACCCGGCTGCTCGAACATCTCGACCTCACCGAGGGCCAGATGGACGAGGAGGACAGCCAGGACGACGGCGACGATGACGATTCGTCCGAAGAGGGCGAACCCGAGGACCAGGACGGCGAGCAGGAAGGATCCGATCAGGGCCAGACCGAGGCGCGCGGCGAGGAGCAGACCGGCGAGAACGAGGACGGCGACCAGTCCGAAACCGAAGGCGAGATGGAGCAGGGCGACGACGGCGACCCCGGCGAGATGGGCGACGATGGCATGATGCCGACGCGGCCCAACCGCCCCTGGACCGATCTTCCTTCCGATTTCGAATACAAGGCCTGGTCCACCCGCTTTGACGAGGTGGTCGAGGCCACCGACCTGTGCGACGAGGACGAACTGCTGCGGCTGCGCGCCTATCTCGACCAGCAGCTCGCGCATCTGCAGGGCGCGGTGACCAAGCTCGCCAACCGTCTGCAGCGCCGGTTGATGGCGCAGCAGAGCCGCAGCTGGGATTTCGACCAGGAAGAAGGGATGCTCGATGCCGCGCGGCTGGCAAGGATCGTGGTCGCGCCCGGACATTCGCTATCGTACAAGATCGAGCGGGAAACCGACTTCCGCGATACCGTAGTCACGCTGCTGATCGACAATTCCGGATCGATGCGCGGTCGCCCGATCAGCATCGCGGCGATCAGCGCGGACATCATGGCGCGCACGCTGGAACGCTGCGGGGTCAAGACCGAGATTCTGGGCTTCACCACTAAGGCATGGAAGGGTGGCCAGTGCCGCGAGGACTGGCTGGCGCAGGGCCGCCCGCAGCTTCCCGGACGCCTCAACGACCTTCGCCACATCGTCTACAAAAAGGCCGACGAGCCCTGGCGGCGTGCGCGCAAGAATCTGGGCCTGATGATGCGCGAAGGGCTGCTCAAGGAGAATATCGACGGCGAGGCGCTGCTGTGGGCGCACAACCGTCTGCTCGCCCGCCACGAGGAACGCCGCATCCTGATGGTAATTTCGGATGGCGCGCCGGTCGATGATTCTACGCTGTCGGTGAACCACGGCGCCTATCTCGAACAGCATCTGCGCAAGGTCATCGACTGGATCGAGAAGATGTCGCCGGTGCAGTTGATCGCCATCGGCATCGGCCACGACGTCACCCGCTATTACAAGCGCGCGGTGACGATCATGGATGCCGAACAACTGGGCGGCACGATGGTCGAGCAACTGGCGGGGCTGTTCGACGACGAGTGATGCGGGCTGGCGCGGCGCTAGGCCAGACTTGCCAAAGGTCGGCGCCCAGCTTAACCAAGCGATTAAATCGCGAACCCTGATCCGGAGATCTGCCTTGAACGTATCCGAAGCCGTTGCAACCCGTCGGTCCGTGCGCCAGTTCAGGCCCGATGCGGTTCCGCTCGACATGCTGCAGGATATCCTGACCAAGGCGCAGCGCGCGCCCTCGGGGGGCAATACCCAGCCATGGCATGCCATCGTGCTGACCGGCGAGCCGCTTGCCGATCTGACCGCCAAGATCAAGGCGAAGGCCGCGAGCGAGCCGATGGGTGCGGGGATGGAGTACGACATCTACCCCAAGGGCCTCGAGGGTCGCTACGAGGAGCAGAGGCGGCTGGTCGGCAAGCGGATGTTCGACGCGCTGGGGCTCGCGCGCGAGGATGGCGCAGGTCGTATCGCGCAGATGGCCAAGAACTGGGACAGCTTCGGTGCCCCGGTGCAGATCTTCACTTATTGCCGCACCTATATGGGGCCGCCGCAATGGTCGGACATGGGCATGTGGCTGCAGACGGTGATGCTGCTGCTGCGCGAGGCGGGGCTCGACAGTTGCCCGCAGGAAATCTGGGCGATGTACGGCAGCTACATGCGCGAGCTGCTGGGCATCGGCGACGAGTTCATCTTCTTCACCGGCATGGCGGTGGGCTATCGCGACCCCGATGCACCGATCAACAATTTTGCGGTTCCGCGCGTCGACCTGTCCGAGGCCATAGACTTTCGCGGTTTCTAAAGCGGGTCGGGGGCAGCGACATCCAAGGTTCATCGGGCGCTGTATAATCTGCCATCATTCCGATGCGGCAACTGGTCACGCCGCATCGGGGGGATTATAGCATCCCCAAACGAATCCAGACCGGGTCGCGCCGAAATCAGGATTTGCCGCCGCATCCTCAGGGATCGAGGCAAATGGGGTGTGACAATGTGCGACGGCCAGACAGGTGACACACGAGCGGACGCAGCGGCCACGGTGCCTGCGTGCGGGGCGCCATCCGGCCGCGTTGCCGCGTGCTCCAGCGCCTGGGCAAGCATGGACATGAACGCGCCGGGGGGCGGCAGCTGAGATCATGGCGCTGAAACCAGACACCGCTTCGGCCCCCAGCAGCCGCGATGAGGTTGGCCGTTCGGCCAACCGGCTCATTCGCCAGCTGGGGCTCGTGCGGATGCTCGCGACCTTGGGCTTTCTGGTGTTCGCGCTCGCGGTGGCGCGTTACAGCCCCACGATGCCGCTGCTCGGCGATGCCGAAAACGCGATGTACGACATGCGCGCGGCCAATTTCGCCAAGAAGGTCGATCAGGACCCGCGCATCCTGATGGTGGTCTATACCGACGACACGCTGATCGATACCGGCCAGCGATCTCCGGTCGACCGCACCATCCTTGCCAATGCGCTGACCAACATCGACAGGATGGGGGCAAAATCGATCGGCATCGATATTCTGTTCGATCAGCCGCAGGACGATGACGAGGCGCTCAAGACCGCATTCCGATCGATGCAGACCCCCACGCACGTCGCTTATGCATCCAACGAGACCAACACCGAGGCGATCCAGTTTCGCCAGCAGGAGTTTCTCGAGCAGTTCCTCAAGGACATCACCACCGCCAAGACGGTGCCCACCAGCATCCGGCTGCTGACCGATCCGGATGGTGTCGCGCGGCGCTGGCCCGACCAGCCGAAGAACCTGCCGCCGATCATGGTGCGCGCGATGACCCCGCCCAACGCAGCGTTCGCCGACTATCGCGGTGCGATCCGCTTCCGCCTCCCGCTGTCGTCGGACCGCCCGGTGATCAACAAGCTGCCGATCGACCTGTTTGCCGACCCTGAAAGCGCCGAGTTCGTCGCCAGCGAGGTCAAGGGCAAGCATGTGCTGATCGGCGGGGATTTCGTCGATTTCGACAAGTTCGATACCCCGCTCACCCGCATCGGCGATGTCGTCACCGGCGATTCGCAGATGATCGGGCTCGAAGTCCATGCGCACATGATGTCGCAGTTGCTCGACAACGATCAGCCGTTCTCATTCCCTGGCTGGTCGCTGTGGGTGATCGCTTTGGTGGTGGTGCTGGCCGGCTGCGCCACCGCGATCAGCCAGGCGCGTGCCTGGATCATGGGGCTGCTGCTCGGATCGCAGATCCTGTTCTTCATCACCGTGCCGTTCATCCTGCAATATCAGGGGTTCGATACATTAGACCTGCCAAGCTTCGGTTGGGCGACCGGATGGCTGCTCGCCTATACCTCGGTGGGCGCCGCCGCACGCGTGGTCGGGTCCAAGCAGCGCGCGTTCGCGCAGAACGCGCTGGGCAAGTACCTGCCCCGCTCGGTCGCGGCGGAAATCCTCAAGGACCCCGACAAGCTCGCGCTGCACGGCGAGAAGCGGGAGATCTTCTGCGTATTCACCGATCTGGAGGGTTTTACCAAGCTGACCCACGCGATCGAGCCGGAGATGGTGGCGTTCCTGCTCAACAACTATCTCGACAAGCTCGCCGACGTGGTGCTGCAATATGGCGGCACGCTCGACAAGTTCGTGGGCGATGCGGTGGTCGCCTTCTGGGGCGCGCCGATCAGCTTTCCCGACGACGGGGAGCGCGCGGTGCGAGCCGCCTGGGCGATGTACGAGGCTGGCGAGGAGTTCCGCCGCAGCGCGCCCGAAGGCGTCCCGCCGATCGGCCGCACCCGCGTCGGCGTGCATTTCGGCGAAGCGATCGTCGGCAACTTCGGCGGCGAGGGGCGCATCCAGTACACCGCGTTTGGTGACAGCATGAACACCGCCGCGCGGCTCGAGGCGGCGAACAAGAACCTCGACACCCGCGTGCTGGTCAGCCGCGAGGCGGCGGAGCGCTCGGGGCTAGACTGGTATCGTCCGATGGGCCGGATCGTGCTAAGAGGGCGCGCCAAGCCCGTGGATATTTTCGAACCCGCGCCGGACATGCCGGCAGGTGAACGTACCCAAATCGCTCAACTCGTGACTGCGCACGAGGCGGGAGATTCAGACGCTGTGGTTCAACTCACATCACAGCTGCAGGAAATGGGGCAGGAAGAGGCCATCGCGAATCTGTTCAAGCGACTTGGTCAGACACAAAAAGGAGAAAGCTATGTTCTCGGTTGATAGGAAGTCCGTACTTCACCGGGCGCTTGCGTTGGGTGCAGTTTTAGGCCTGGGGGTTGCCGTCAGCGGTACCGCGATGGCCCAGTCCATGGTGGTGCGATCGGCGGGGCCTTCCGCTGCGCAATATCCGGCCGGCAAGAAGCTGCCCGCCAACACCAAAGTGGTACTGAAGGCCAGCGACCGCGTGACCGTGCTCGACAAGGCCGGCACCCGCGTCCTTTCGGGCCCCGGTACCTTCACTCTCGATGGCGCGGTCAAGCGTGACCAGACGCAGAGCACGCAGATCGCCAGCCTGCTGTCTACCAGCGGCGGTGCCAGCCGGACCCGGACCGGAGCCGTGCGCGGTGCGCCGTCCGCAGCCAAGCCTTCGGCGCCCCGCAGCCCCAATCTGTGGTTCATCGATGCCAGCCAGTCGGGCAAGTTCTGCGTGGCCGAGCCCAACCGCCTGCTGTTCTGGCGCGCCAGCGTCGCCGACGACGTGAACCTCAAGCTCGCCAACGCCAGCGGCGCCAAGGCCGATCTGCTGTGGAAGAAGGGATCGGGCAACCGCGTCTGGCCCTTTGCCGAAGTGCCGGTGGTCAGCGGCAGCAGCTACACGCTGACCGGACCCGATGGCGCGGCCAGAAAGATCGACCTGGTGGTGCTGCCCAGCGTTCCGGCAGAGGTCGACGAACTGGCCGGCACGCTGATCGAGAATGGCTGCGAGAACCAGCTCGGTCTGCTGGTCGAGACGATGGCCGCCGTCGAGCAGGAGGTCAGCCCCGCAGGCGATCGCTGAACCAACCGCGATTTTATCCCCCGCCCGTGCCGCTGCGACCGGCGCGGGCGGGGTTTTTGTGTCTGCGCCATGGTGCTTGACGGCCCGCGCGGTTTGCAGGCAAGGGTTGCCGCATCATGACCCAGCCTGCACCCGATCCCCAAGCCGCACCGCTGATGCTGTTCAACAGCCTGACGCGCGCGGTCGAGCCCTTCACGCCCGTTCATGCCGGCGAGGCTCGCGTCTACAGCTGCGGGCCGACGGTCTACAATTACCAGCATATCGGCAACATGCGGGCCTATGTCTTTGCCGATACGCTGGGACGCACGTTGCAGTGGAAGGGCTACAAGCTCACCCATGTCATCAACATCACCGATGTTGGCCATCTGACGTCCGACGCCGACGAGGGCGAGGACAAGATGGAGCGCATGGCTGCGCGCGAGGGCAAGTCTGCGTGGGATATCGCGCGCTTCTATCAGGAGGATTTCGAGCGCGATCTGGCTCGCCTGAATGTCCAGCCCAAGCAGCACCCGCGTGCGACCGAATATGTCGGGGCGATGATCGAGTGGGGCAAGTCGATGGCCGACAAGCACTGCTATGAGCTGGACAGCGGGCTCTATTTCGATGTGTCGACTGTGGCCGATTATGGCCGCCTGGCGCGCGCGGTGACCGAGGACGGTGAGGGCCGGATCGAGAGCGTGGAAGGCAAGCGCAACGCCGCCGACTTCGCGATCTGGCGCAAGACTCCGCCCGGAGAGACCCGGCAGATGGAATGGGATTCGCCTTGGGGTCGGGGCGCGCCAGGCTGGCATCTGGAGTGCTCGGTGATGGGAGAAAAGCTGCTCGGCTTCCCCTTCGACATCCATACAGGCGGTATCGACCACCGCGAGATTCATCATCCCAATGAAATCGCCCAGAATCAGGCATTCTGCTGCACGAACGGCCTGGATGATCCGCGAAATTCGGGCGCCAAGATCTGGATGCACAACAACTTCCTGATCGACCGCACCGGCAAGATGTCGAAATCGAGCGGTGAGTTCCTCCGGCTGCAGCTGCTCATCGACAAGGGGTTCCACCCGCTCGCCTATCGGCTGATGTGCCTGCAGGCGCACTATCGCAGCGAACTCGAGTTCAGCTGGGACAATCTGCTCGCGGCGCTGACGCGGCTGAAGCGGCTGGTGATGGCAGTGGCGGCATTGCGCTCCGGCGCGAGCGCCGCGCCGAGCGTTGATCACCCGCGACTGGTGCAGTTGCTGGGAGATTTCGATGCTGCGGTGTCCGACGATCTCAACACCGCCAAGGCGCTGACCGTGCTGGACGAGGCTCTGGCGCAAAAGAAGATCGATGCGGGCCAGCGGCTCGCAGCGATCGGGGCGATGGATGCGGTGCTGGGGCTCGACCTGATGGCACTCGAGCGTTCGGCGCTGCGCCTCCGCCCGGTGGCGATCGAGATCGATGAGGCGCGCATCGAGCACATGCTCAAGCTGCGCAAGGATGCGCGCGCGGACAAGAACTTCGCCGCATCCGACGCGATCCGCGACGAGCTGACAGCCGCGGGGGTCGAGGTGATGGACGGCGATCCGCTGGGCTGGGAGTGGCGGATCGAGGTCTAGAGATTTGTTGACGTTTACCTACAGCGTAATCGCAGATGCGGTCGCATTCGTTAGAATGCCGACATGCTCCAACCGATCCTCTGGCTGCTGATCTGCGCGGTTCACGTGTTGCCGGCAGCGGCACTGTTCCAGCCGGGCCTGCTGGCGGCCCTTTACGGAATGGCCCCCGCAGACCCGGCGTTCCTTCTCGTCCAGCACCGCGCGGCATTGTTTGCATGCGTGGTTGTCGTCTGTATCTGGGCGATCTTCGACCCCGGCGTTCGCCGGCTGGCGGCAGTGGTGGCCGCCGTCAGCATGGTTTCGTTTCTTGTGTTGTTCTGGTCTTCGGGAGCGCCTGCATCGCTGCGAAGCATTGCGCTTGTTGACCTTGCTGCCCTGCCGCTGCTTATTGCTGCTGGCTGTCTCGCCTACAGGGCCTGACGCACAGGGAGCTTTTCAATGACCAAGGCCGTGATTTCCGCACTCGTACGACCATTGCTCGAACCGGCCATCCCCGATGGCGTCGATGTGGTGTGGATCGGTTCGGCGGACGAGGCCAGGGTCGAGGTGGCCAATGCCGACATCGCCTGGGTCGACATGCACGACAAGCAGGCGATGCGCGATGTGGTGCTGGCGGGCACCGGGTTGAAATGGGTTTCCACCCTCTATGCCGGGCTCGACCATTTCCCGGTCGAGGAGCTGACCGCGCGCGGCACCCGGGTCACCAACGGCGTCGGCATCAACACCATCGCGGTCGCCGAATACGCGGTGCTGGGCATGCTCAGCATGGCCAAGGGCTATGCTGACGTCGTGCGCGCCGCGGACAGGCGCGAGTGGCTGTGGACCTCGCCCGGGACGATCGAGCTTTACGAAACACGCGCATTGGTCATCGGCTATGGTGCGATCGGTTCGGCGATCGGCGAGCGGCTGAAGGGTTTCGGGGTGGAGGTAACCGGGGTTGCCCGCACCGCGCGGCCCGACGCCGGGATGCTGGGAGCTGACCAGTGGCGCGGGCGGATCGGCGAGTATGACTGGGTGGTCATTGCGACGCCTTCCACGCGCGAAACCGATGCGCTGATCGGTGCCGACGAGCTTGCCGCGATGAAACCCGAGGCGATCCTGGTCAACATCGCGCGCGGCGAATGCGTCGATCAGGACGCGCTGATCGCCGCGGTCAGGGGCAAGACCATCGCGGGCGCGTTTCTCGACGTCACCACGCCCGAGCCGTTACCGGCCGATCATGAGCTGTGGACTCTCCCCAATGTGCAGATCTCGATGCACCTCTCGGGCCGCGCGCAGAACCGGATGTTCCAGCGGGCCGCGGCCCTGTTTGCGGACAATCTGGGCCGCTATGTGCGCGGCGAGGCGCTGGTCAACGAGGTCGACCTCGCACTGGGATACTGATCGAGATCGCCGTCAGCTGTATTTGGCATGCGCGGCGGCGATCTTCACATGATAGTTGTTCGCGGCAAAGCCCGCGCCGTTATATCCCTTGGCAAAGGCCATGCACGCCGCTGCGACATTGCTGATCGCTCTCAGCGCGCTCACCAGCTTTTTCGAGGTGATGAACGCGGCGAAGGCCTTGAGATGCGCGGCTTCGGACTGCTTCATCGCGTCCCAGAACGCCTCGACCGTGGGGAAGCCCGCGGCCTGGTGGTTGAACCCCATGATCTGCGCGCCGCCGACGGAGGCGGATAGCAGCGCCGCCTTGCGATCCAGCGCCATCGCCCTCCACAACCGGATGTATTCGCCCTGGCCGCCGACATAGAGCTTCCGGTTCCAGCGCGCGCTCGACAGGTTGGGGTGGCTCGCGCGGTACTTGCCTTCGGTATAGCGATCGAAGATGTGCGCCTCGAACAGGATCTTGGGCAGATGCGGCCCGTCGAGAAAGCCGCCGGGGCCGTCAAGCGCCAGGATGTCGCCGCGGACGTCGCTGAACCAGCCGCCGCCGCTTTCGACCTCCCACACCGCGCGGATCTGCGCGACGGTGCAGCCCAGCGCTGCGGCGACTTGCTGAAAGTCCGCTTCGGTCAGTCCGATCTTGGTCGCGGTGGCAGCGGTGCCCGTCGATCGGGCAATCCCCAGCGTATCGAGCAGACTATCGATTGCGGTCACATCGGCCTGGGTGAAGGACTGGCCGGAGCGCAGGGCCTTGATCGCAGAAAAGACGGGGGAGCGGTCCATGGGCATTGACCTTTTGACAGCAAACACGACGCCGGCAGGGCAGCCGATACTGTATCGCCAGCCCCGCAATCGCAAAGTTATGATCGGTTAATTCTCCAGGATACTGGTCCAATTCCTACATTGACAGGCTGTTGGATACCCAGCGCCCGGCCGCCGTGCAGGCGATACCAGCAGGTGTTCCGCGCCCCGGACAGGGACAGCACTTTTGACGGGTGACTCGGCAAATATTTGGGGTTATGCCTTGCGTCACACGGGGCGTGGGCGGCGGAGCCCATGGTTTTTCCGCATCGCACATTCCGCCCGGGTAGCCCAAGCATAACGCACCGCCCGGTCATCCTTTCGGTCGCACGATTGCAACGACAAGCCATTTTCGGTTTCCGGGGGAGTTAATTCATGACCAAAGCATCCGATCTGTTCATCCAGTGCCTGGAGGAAGAGGGCGTCGAGTACATCTTCGGCGTTCCCGGCGAGGAAAATCTCGACATGCTCGATTCGCTCAGCCGGTCGACCAAGATCAAGCTCATCCTCACCCGTCACGAACAGGGGGCCGGCTTCATGGCGGCGACCTATGGACGCCACACCGGCAAGACCGGCGTGTGCATGGCCACCCTGGGCCCCGGTGCTACCAACTTCGTCACCGCCGCAGCCTATGCCCAGCTGGGCGGCATGCCGATCCTGATGGTGACGGGCCAGAAGCCGATCAAGAAATCCAAGCAGGGCCGGTTCCAGATCCTCGATGTCGTCGGCATGATGAAGCCGATCACCAAGTTCACCCATCAGCTGGCCAGCGCTGACAACATCCCCAGCCGCATCCGCGAGGCGTTCCGCCTGGCCGAGGAGGAAAAGCCCGGCGCCACGCATATCGAGTTCCCCGAGGACATTGCCGAGGAAAAGACCGATTCGGTGCCGCTGAAGCCCAGCCAGACCCGGCGACCCAATGCCGACAAGAAGTCGATCCGCGCCGCGGTCACCGCGCTCGAGCAGGCCAAGTCGCCGATCCTGGTGATCGGGGCAGGGGCTAACCGCACGATGACCAGCCGCATGCTGCTGCAGTTCATCGAGAAGACCGGCATCCCGTTCCTGACCACCCAGCTGGGCAAGGGCGTGATCGACGAGCGGCACCCCAAGTTCGTCGGCTGCGCCGCGCTGTCGGCGGGCGATTTCGTCCACCGCGCGGTGGAAGCTGCCGACCTGATCGTCAACATCGGCCATGACGTGATCGAAAAGCCGCCGTTCTTCATGCATCCCGGCGGCACGCCGGTGATCCACATCTCGTCCAAGACCGCCGAGGTCGATCCGGTGTATTTCCCCGAGATCGAGGTGATCGGCGATATCGCCAATGCGATCTGGCAGATGAAGGAAGATATCGTCCCCAATGGCGGGTGGAAGTTCGACCACATGCTGGCGTTCCGCAAGGCCGAGGTCGATCACACCAAGTCGCTGTCGGGCGATGCGCGCTTCCCGATCTTCCCGCCCTATCTGGTGCAGGAAATCCGCAACGCGATGCCCGACGACGGCATCATCTGCCTCGACAACGGCGTCTACAAGATCTGGTTTGCGCGTGGTTATGACGCGTACCGGCCCAACACCGTGCTGCTCGACAATGCGCTCGCCACCATGGGGGCAGGCCTGCCCTCGGCGATGATGTCGGCGATGGTCTATCCCGACCGCAAGGTGCTGGCGATCTGCGGCGATGGCGGGTTCATGATGAACAGCCAGGAGATGGAAACCGCGGTCCGGTTGAAACTCAACATGACCGTGCTGATCCTCAACGACAACAGCTATGGCATGATCCGCTGGAAGCAGGCGAACATGGGCTTCCAGGACTGGGGCCTGACCTATGGCAACCCCGATTTCGTGAAATACGCCGAGGCTTATGGCGCCAACGGCTATCGTGTCGAAAGCGCCGAGCATCTGAAGGAACTGCTCGCGCATACGCGCGACACGCCAGGAGTGCATCTCATCGATTGCCCGGTTGATTATTCGGAGAACGACCAGATCTTGAATATCGACATCAAGAAGATGGCGAAAGAGCTTTAATCAGAAATCCCCCTCTCCCGTTGAGCTTCGCTCGTCTGCGACTCAGGGGAGAGGGCCGGGGAGAGGGGAATGGATTTCCCACTGCCCACTTCATGCCAAGGGGGAGGGCGGCCCCCTCTCCCAACCCACTCCCTTCAAAGGGAGAGGGCTTCAAGGGACTTGTTATGACCACCCTCAAATCCGTCTACCCGCTCTATCTCAACAACGAGGCGCAGCAGCCGAACACCGATCTGGAGGTAACCGACAAGTTCACCGGAGAGGTCGCGTTCCGCGTCGCGCAGGCCGATGCCGCGACGATCGATGCAGCGATCGCAGGTGCGGTCGAGGCGGCAGAGCCGATGGCGCGGATGCCGAGCTATGAGCGGCAGGAGGTGCTCAACCACTGCGTCACGCGGTTCAAGGAGCGTTCGGAAGAACTCGCCTATGCACTGTGCGTCGAAGCGGGCAAGCCGATCAAGGATAGCGAAGGCGAGGTCAGCCGCCTGATCGACACCTTCCGCATTGCGGCGGAAGAATCGGTGCGGATGACCGGCGAGGTCCAGACGATGGACATCAGCCCGCGCGCCAAGGGCTATCGCGGCATGTGGAAGCGCGTGCCGATCGGCCCGTGCTCGTTCATCTCGCCGTTCAACTTCCCGCTCAATCTCGCCGCGCACAAGATTGCGCCTGCCATCGCGGTCGGCTGCCCGTTCGTGATGAAGCCAGCGAGCCGCACGCCGCTGGGCGCGATCATCATGGGCGAGGTGCTGGCCGAAACCAACCTGCCCAAGGGCGCGTTCTCGATTCTTCCCGCCAGCCGCGATGGCGCGGACCTGTTCACCACCGACGACCGCCTGAAATTGCTCTCGTTCACCGGATCGCCCGATGTGGGCTGGGATCTGAAGGCGCGCTGCGGCAAGAAAAAGGTCGTGCTCGAACTCGGCGGCAACGCTGCGGTGATCATCGATGCTGATGCCAATCTGAACGACGCGATGGAGCGCGTGATCTTCGGCGCGTTCTATCAGTCCGGCCAGAGCTGCATCGGGGTGCAGCGCATCCTGATCCACGCCGATGTCTACGATCGCTTCCGCGACATGCTGGTCGCCAAGGCCAAGACGCTGATCGCGGGCGATCCCAAGGACCGCGACACCTTTATCGGCCCGATGATCCACGTCAAAGAGGCGGCCCGCCTCGATGGCTGGGTGCAGGAGGCGGTGTCGCTGGGCGGCACATTGTTGTGCGGCGGCAAGCGCGATGGCGCGATGCTCGAAGCGACCTTGCTGGAGAACGTGCCGCACGAAGCCAAGATCGTCACCGAAGAGGCGTTCGGCCCGGTCGCGGTACTCTCGAGCTTCACCGACTTTGGCGCAGCGATGGCCGAGGTCAACAACAGCAAGTTCGGACTGCAGGCAGGCGTCTTCACCCGCGACCTGTTCAAGATGTTCGACTGCTGGGATCACCTTGATGTCGGCGGCGTCGTGATCAACGACGTCCCCAGCTTCCGCATCGACAACATGCCCTATGGCGGGGTCAAGGATTCGGGGTTGGGCCGTGAGGGCATCCGCTTTGCCATGGAAGACATGACCGAGATTCGCAACCTGCTGATCCGGGGCCAGTAGTCCACCAGAGGGTTGCACCGCCCGAGTGGGACGGCGCAACCCTGCCGACGAAGTCTGCTCAGTTAAGGCATCACAACCCCGCCCAGCGACGGTGCGGTGTTGAAGAAGTCATGCGCCTCGCTGCCGATCGCGAGCCCCAGCGGCACGCCACCGATGTTCTCACCATCGCGCCGCGGGATGCCGTCAAACCGCCAGTGCACGCCCAGATAGATCCGGCTCACCGAGTTTTCCCACACCGCCTCGGCGAAATTGTCGAAGGCCTTGTCCACCCGGGTACGGGTCGAGCCATCGGGATCGCTGGCAATGCCGTCGAGCTCGTCCGAGACGAAGCTGAAGCTCTCCTTGGCGATCGGGGCGCTGTTGTGCGTTTCGACGTCGAGCACGTCCTTGAGCGTGATCGGGCCCGGCGCGGTGTTGAGCGCCAACCGCAGCGTCTGGAACAGTGCCGCGCCAAAGGTGGCATGGCCCGAAGGATAAGCGGGAAAGTTGGGCGTCCGCGTCATCGGGCCGGCGGTATTGGTCTGCGGTGCGCCCAAAGGTGCCCAGAACGGATCGCCGCCGCGCGTCGCGTCTTCCTCGCGCAGCCCGACCACCGGGCGCCAAAGGTCGTAGAAATACTTCCAGTGCCACGCGTCAATGCCCGAATCCGCCATCGCGACGTTGAGCTGCGCGAACAACTCGGCGGCACGCGGGATATTGAGCGCGAGCGGCTCGACGACGCGGCGGGCGACCTGGTTGTACAGCCGCGGCGGCACGCCCAGGTTCATCGCGCCGTCATAGCCCCAATAGACCCCGATGCGCTCCTGTTCGGCGTTGCGCTCGCCGCGCAGTTTCGCCCCGTAGTCGCGGACCTCGTCGAAATCGTCCCTGTAGTCGGGATTGGCGAGATAGTCGGCCAGCCCGCTTCCGGGAAACGGATCGAGCGGCTGGTTGGCGGCGCCGGTGAACCGGGTGACATTGCCCCACACCGGCCCCAGCCGGTTCTGCCCGGGCTGGAACGGATCGGCGCGATGCTGGCCGTAGACCGGGTTGGCTGGCTGGTTTGTGGCGATGTCGATGTTCGATCCATCGGCGGCGCGCGCGTCTAGGATCGCCTGGCCGACCTGCTGGCCATAGGCAAAACGCGCTGCATTCACCGCGCCGGTCGAATCGTCGATATAGATGCCGTAGCGCGGGTACATCGCCTTCAGCGTCACCACCGCCGCGCCGGCGATGATGTCGGTCACGCTACCGCCGGGGGCAGGGCCAACGCCGTGCGCGATGCCTTTCTTGCTGAGCCAAGCAGCGCCCGGATTGCCGCTGGCGAAGGCCACCGCATCATGGATGGCTAGATGAACGATCGCCATCGCGCGCGAGGTGCGGATGGGACCGGGTTGCTGGGCGTTGTTGAAGCCGCGCGTGAAATCACGGCGCGAGCATTCCAGAAGTATAGCATTCCAATACAAAACGGGATTCATTGTCATTTCCTTCAGGCAAGCGTCATCGCTCTGCCAATTGCGGGCAAAGGATGAACGGGACACACGGATACGATCACCTTTTGGGTGGGCGTGCATTACTGATGATATTATGATATTCGCAGGCGTGACGGCATCGACCACGGCCTTGGTTCACGCATAGCCATGTTACTTGGCTTTACGTGTCACCCATAGGACAGATGCGACAGTTTTAGTGTTAAACTTTTGTTGAGGATGAAAGACGGCTTCTGCCGCTCAGGCTGGACAGGCGCTCAGCCGGGATAGGCGATGGCCATCACTTCCCACTCCTTGGTGCCACCCGGCAGAGTCACCATACGCAGATCACCCACCGCAGCGCCGCGCAGCGCGCGCGCCAACGGCGAATTCCAGCCGATCCGGCCAGCGCCCGCGTCCTGCTCGTCATCGCCCACCAGGGTGAGCGTGCGGCGCGCATCGTCCTCATCAGCGATCTGGACCTCGGCGCCGAACCACACGCGGCCGGTGTCCTGCTGCTCCTTGGGGTCGATGACCTTGGCGGCCTTCATCTTGCGCGCGAGCCGGTTCAGTTCGCGATCGATCTCGCGCATCCGCTTGCGGCCATACAGATAATCGCCGTTCTCGCTGCGATCGCCATTGCCCGCAGCCCAGCTGACGATCTCGACGATCGCCGGGCGTTCGACACCGAGCAGATGGTCATAGCGCGCCTTGAGCGCGGCATAGCCTGCAGGGGTGATGTGGTTGGGGCGGTCCATGAGCGGGCTTTAGCAAGGCAGGGTCGACAAGGCGACCAACACATCGGCAAATCACTTACCGTCACCCCCGCGAACGCGGGGGTCCCACTTCTGCGCAACCCTACAGAAAAAGCGGGATTCCCGTGTTCGCGGGAATGACGGAGAGGACTCAGCCGGGGCTGTTCTTTCCCAGATAGCGGGTGAGCTTGTTGTTGCCCCGCATCGTCGAACGCTCGGGGTGCATCACGTCATAGACCACGGCGTTCTCGAGCACGCGCTGGACATAGTTCTTGGTCTCAAAGATCGGGATCTTCTCGACCCATTCGACGATGTCGATACCGCCCATGCGCGGATCGCCATTGGCGCGCAGCCATTTGTTCACATTGCCGGGGCCTGCGTTATAGGCCGCCACCGCAAGCGGATAGCTGCCGCCGAAATAATCCATCATGCGCGCGAAATAGCCCGCGCCCAGCTGGATATTGTACTGCGTGTCGTCGGTCAGCGCGCCGATCGAATAGCTCAGCCCCATCTTGCCCGCCTGCTCGCGCGCGGTGCCGGGCATCAGCTGCATCAGCCCGCGCGCGCCGGCATGGCTGACCGCGTTCTGCGCATACTGGCTTTCCTGCCGGGTGATCGCGTGGATCATGGTCCAGTTGTTCTGGAAACCTGGCGGCACCGGCATCTGCGGGAAGGCGAGCGACTGGAGGTCGTCCACGCCCTTGGTCCGTGCCGCCTGGCCGACGATCACCGCAAGGTCGCGGCGCCCGATCTGGCGCGCAAGCTCTGCGGCCATCACATGCTCTTCGGGTGTTTTGGCAGAAGCGGCGACAGCTCCGAAGAAGCGCCGCTGGGTCGGCCAGTCGCCGCTGCGCGCGATGACCTGCGTCGCCTGCACCAGCGAACTTGCATTGAAGCGTCCACGCTCGACCGCGCTCACCTGCACGCGCGGTGCCTCGGCGAACGGGGCAATCTCGCGGCCCAGCCGCTCGGTGGCGAGCTGGCCGTAATAATGATCGGGATAGGCAGCGGCCATCTCGAAATAGCGGGTCGCCTGCGTCGTGTCGCCGGCAACGGCCGCAGCGCGTCCGGCCCAGTAATAGCCCTTGGAGCGGGTCTGCGGGGTGCGCGCGCCGCCGCCATAGCGCGCGAACATGCCGATGGCATCGCGCGGACGACCGAGATTCTGCAGCGCCACCGTTCCGGCGAGCCAGGTCAGGCTGGTGTAATCATCGCGCACGCCCAGGCTCTCGTCCGAGATGTCATGGCCATCGGGAAACGCGTCGTCGACCCTGGAGGCGATGTCGAAGGCGGTGCTGTACTGGCCGTCATTGTTCGCCGCGCGCGCCTGCGCCAGCAGCGTCTCGTACCAGGCCTCGGGGTTCACCGGGCGATACTGCAGCGGCGGGCGGGTAGCGAGCATCGTGCGCGCCATGCCCCAGTTGCCGCTGTCGTTCAGCCTTTTGGCGCGCTGGGCGATATAGCCTGCATCGCGCATCGCCTCTGCTCCCAGCGATCCGGCCAGACTGTCGGCATCGGGCAGGTTCTTTAGCATGGCGAGGCGCGCGGCAAAGATTGCCCGGCGCTCGGGCGAGACGAAGCCGAACTGCTCCTCTGCATCGGGCGTTGCCCTGGCCCAGAGCAGCGCGTCCATCCGCGCGTCATGATCGGCTAGCGAGAAGCCCGTGCCGAACAGGCTGAACAGCCGCATCTTGTCTTCGGGCATCATGGTGCCGCCGCGCCAGGCCCTGGCGGCCTCGGCGCGCGCAGCCTCACGCTGGCCGACCGCATCGAGCGCCACGGCATAGCGCGCGCGGCCGACATTGGTCAGCGGCGCGAAGCGGGTGAAATAGGCGACCACCTCCTGCGGCGCGGCGGGGCTGATGCCCAGCGCCTGCTCGGCGCTGCGGCGCAGTTTGTCCTCATCGGGCCAGCCGGGGTTCGAAATCAGGAAGCTCGCGAAGGTGGAGAAAGTGTAGTTGTTGGGGCTGGTGGTCAGCGAACGCCAGTTGGCGATGGTGCCCGACATGTCGGCGGGCATCGACTGCAGCAGCTGCGCGCGCGCGCGGTCCCAGTCGCTGCCGTCGCCGGATCGGCTCATCGGCGCGCTGCTGGCCGCATAATCGGACGATTGATCGCTTGCCAGGCAAGCGGCAGGGACACCCAGCAAGGGCAGGGCGATGAGTGCGGCAGTGCTGCGCGCAATTGCAATTCGTGAAACCATGCTGGACATCATGCGCTTTCGATCCTTATCAGGCGCTGAACACACAGCTATGTGCGTCTCGAAATCTTCTTGCCCGATTTGCGGGCGAGGTAAAGGAGCTACCCGATGTTTTCCGGCTCAATTCCGGCCCTTGCGACCCCGTTCCGCGACGGATCGTTTGACGAGCCCGCATTTCGTGCCCTGATCGATTGGCAGATCGAGAACGGCAGTTCCGGTCTGGTCCCGTGCGGCACCACCGGCGAGGCCGCGACGATGTCGATCGAGGAGCATGATTACATCGTGCGCGTGTGCGTCGAGCAGGCCGCCGGGCGCGTTCCGGTGATCGCCGGCTGCGGATCGAACGACACCAAGGTTGCCATCGGCCACATGCTCAACGCCAAGGCCGCCGGCGCCAGCGCGGCGCTGGTCGTGCCGCCTTATTACAACCGCCCGGGCCAGGACGGCGTGCGTGCGCATTTCAAGGCGCTGACCGAGGCGTGCGACCTGCCGATCATGCTCTACAACGTGCCCGCGCGCACCGTCACCGACATCAAGGTCGAGACGATGGCCAAGTTGTCGCGCTTCCCCACCGTCATCGGGGTCAAGGATGCCACCGGTGATCTTGAGCGCGTGAGCGCCCAGCGCGCGCAGTGCGGCAAGAAGTTCTGCCAGATGTCGGGCAATGACGAGCTTGCGCTGGGCCACCGCGCGATGGGCGGGGTGGGCTGCATCTCGGTAACCGCAAACGTCGCCCCGGCGCTGTGCGCGCAGTTCCAGGCGGCGCTCGCCAAGGGTGATTACAAGGCGGCGCTGGCGCTCAACGACCGGCTGTATCCGCTGCATTCTGCGATGTTCTCGGATGCCTCGCCCGGCCCGGTCAAATATGCCATCAACCGCGTGCGGCCCGATTTCCTGCCCGATCTGCGGTTGCCGATGACCCCGCCTGACAAGAAGAGCCGCAAGGCGGTCGATGCCGCCCTGGTTCACGCCGGGCTTATTTGATGGCGCGGCCCAAACCGGAAGCCTTTGACAAGCAGAAGATCGTCGCCGAAAACCGGCGCGCGCGGTACGATTATGCCATCGATACGGTGTACGAGGCTGGCATCGCGCTGACCGGAACCGAGGTCAAGGCGCTGCGCTCGGGCCAGGGCTCGATCGCCGAAAGCTATGCCGAGGTGAAGGACGAGCAGATCTGGCTGATCAACTCGAGCATCCCCGAATACAGCCATGGCAACCGCGAGAACCACGAACCCAAGCGCCCCCGCAAGCTGCTGCTGCATTCGCGCGAGATCAGCAAGCTGCACGGCGCGGTCAACCGGCAGGGGATGACCCTGGTGCCGCTCTCTGTGTTCTTCAACGGCCGCGGCCGCGCCAAGGTCGAACTTGCACTCGCCAAGGGCAAGAAGGCCCCCGACAAGCGCGCCGCGACCAAGGAGCGCGAATGGAAACGCGACCAGGGCCGCATCATGCGCGACAAGGGCTAGCACCTGCCTTCAAGTCGCAGGCGGAGCGTGATGCTCGCGTCGGGCTCCGATCATCGAAAAAAGCCGTCGGTTCGTGACATGACGTGCGCCAGATCACGCAGGTCCGCTATGGGCTGTGCTGCAAGGGGTCGCTACCGATTCGCGCCGGAATTGGGTAAACGTCGTTTTAATCCATCATGGGCTATGGCCTTTTGCGGCGGTGTTCCCACATGGGGCATCGACGCTGGCGTAGCGATCGATAAGGGCACAAGGGTTTGGAGTTGACTGAAGGCCGGTTCAGCCGCTGGGTGGGACGCAATCTGCCGACGCGCGAGAGCATGGAGCAGAACCGCTTCATCAAGCCCTTTGCCGCGCGCGTGCTGCGCTCTGAACTGTGGCGCTTTACCCGGCGTTCGGTGCCGCGGGGCGTCGCCCTTGGCGTTCTTGTCGGCGTGATCATCCCGCTGGGCCAGATTTTTGCCGCAGCGCTGCTGGCGCTGCCGGTGCGCGCCAATGTGCCGGTGGCCGCGCTGACCACCTTCATCACCAATCCCTTCACCACGCCGCTGTTCTGGCTGGCAAGCTATCATATCGGCAGCTTCATCCTGCGGATCGATGCAACCACTTATGGCCAGCCGGTCGCCACCGCGCTCAACCAGCCGCATGTCGAAACCTGGATGGAATGGCTGACGGGCGCTGCCTCGATCACCGCCTTCGGGCTGGTCGTGCTGGCGGTTGTGCTCGCTGCGATCGGCTATCTTGCCAGCGCCATCGGCTGGCGGGTGTGGATCGCCGGCAAAAGGCGCCGCAGGCTGACGCGGGTGCGGCACTCCTGATCGCAACATCCTGCACCTGAGCCGCATCTGCAATTTGTAACGCTGCGCAACTTGCGCTAGCGTCACCCTCTTGCAGGCGGGGCCCTACGGCCGCGCAGGGGGACCCGACGACCTTGACCACCACCCGTGCCCGACCCGAGCTTGACTGGCCGGAATGGTTGCCCGCACTGCCCGATCCCGATGCACCCGATGCCCGCATCACCGCGCTGATCATTGTCGGCGCGCTGGTTCTGAGCGGCGGTTTGATCTGGCTGGCGCTGGGCGACTGGGTACCGCTGATGCTGTTTGCCGCGGGCCTGGTCGGGCTTGCCTCGCTGATCATGGTGTATCGCCGCCAGTTTCCCGCACGAGTGCAGGTGCAGGCCGCGCTGCCCGACTGGTCGGTCACCCATGCCGCAACCGATCACCCTGTCATCGCGCTCGCGATCACCGACGAGGCCGGGCGGATGATCTGCGCCAACCAGCGCTTTGTCGACCTGTTCGGCTCAGAGGTAGTTCCGCCCAAGCTGCCGTTGGCGGGGCAGGGGGGAGATTTGCTGGCCGAGGCCGGGCGTGACGCCTGGCGCGACGGCCATGGCGGCGCTGCAGGGCTGGTGACTGCAGGTACCCGGATCGATGCAGCGGTTCAGCGGGTGGGCCGCGGGCAGGATTATCTGCTGTGGCGGTTCGAGCCGGTGCAGAAGTTCGATCTCGCGCTCGAGGCTGATCAGATGCTGGCGGGTCGCCCTGGCCGGGCGCTGGGCGAGGGCGGTTTCATGGCCGCAGCGATCAGCCCGGAAGGCCGCATCCGCGCTGCCAACAGCGCCTTTGCCGCGCGCGCCGCGGGCGCCGAGGCGGGCAATGTCGTGGGGCGTGATCTTGCGAGCTTCCTGCGCGCGGATGAGCGCAACCGCATCTATTTCGAACGCGAGGGGCGCAAGGGCGTGCCGCTCAGGCTGTTCCATCTGCCGCTGGTCGATCCGTTGCACACCACCGATCCGGAGGAGCGCGAGAAGGCGCCCGCGCTGGTCGTGCTTATCGATGAAGACGCCAGCGGCATGGATAAGGGCACCGCGCTTGGCTATGTCCAGAACCTGCTCGGGCTGCTGCCGGTGGGTCTGGCGATGACCGATCGCGACGGGCGCTTCCTGTTCGCCAACGATGCCTTTATCCGCGCCGCCGGAATCACCGAAGGCACGCTGCCACCCTATCCGGGCGATCTGGTGGTGCGCGAGGACAAGGGCGCGCTGGCCGATGCGGTGCGCCGGCATGCCAGCGGCCAGGCGATGTCCGCCGATGTCGCGCTGCGGCTGCGGCACCAGCCTGACGAGCCAGTGACGATGTCGCTGGCAGGGCTGCGCGGCATGGGCGATGCTGCGGTGTTGCTCTCGATCAAGGACAACTCCGAGGAAAGCCGTCTCAAGCGCCAGGTCGCGCAGGCCAGCAAGATGCAGGCGATCGGCCAGCTCGCAGGCGGCGTTGCGCATGATTTCAACAATGTGCTGACCGCGATCATCGGCCATTGCGACCTGATGCTGATGCGGCACAGCCCTGGCGACAGCGACTATGACGACATCCAGCAGATCCGCAGCAACTCCAACCGCGCCGCCTCGCTGACCCGGCATCTGCTCGCCTTCTCGCGCCAGCAGACGCTGCGTCCGCAGGTGCTGCAGCTGCCCGATATCGTCTCGGACACCTCGGAGCTCTTGAAGCGGCTGATCGGCGAGAAGATCGTGCTCGAGGTGCAGCACGACCGCAATCTTGGCCCGGTGCGCGCCGATCCAGGGCAGCTCGAGCAAGTCATCGTCAATCTTGCGGTCAATGCGCGCGATGCGATGCTCGCCAAGCGCCCGCCGGGCGGCACGCTCACCATCCGCACGCGCAAGATCACCGCTGCCGAAGTGCGCGCGATGGCGAGCGATATCCTGCCCGCCGACGATTACAGCGCGATTCTGGTCGAGGACAGCGGGGTGGGCATCCCGCCCGATGTCCAGGCGCGGATCTTCGAGCCGTTCTTCACCACCAAGGATGTCGGCAAAGGCACAGGCCTTGGGCTCTCCACCGTATATGGCATCGTCAAGCAGTCTGGCGGCTACATCTTCGTCGATTCGGAAACGGGCAAGGGGACGACCTTCTCGATCTACTTCCCCGTCTATCGCGGTGGCGCGGTCGAACAACGCAGCCGCAAGCCGGTCAAGGTCAACGCGGGCCAATGGGGCAATGCCCGGCTGCTGCTGGTCGAGGACGAGGACATGGTCCGTGCCGTCGCAGAGCGTGCGCTGACCCGCCAGGGCTTCACCGTCGTCACCGCCACCGATGGCGAGGACGGGTTGGAGCGGCTCACCGACAGCGGTCCGTTCGATCTGGTGGTCAGCGATGTCGTGATGCCCAATCTTGATGGCCCCGGCATGGCGATGGAGATGCGCAAGCGCATGCCCGGCCTGCCGATCCTGTTCATGTCGGGCTATGCCGAGGAGACGCTGCGCCAGAGCATCTCGATCGACCAGGTCCATTTCCTTCCCAAACCGTTTTCGGTTGCGCAGATCGTCGATGCCGTCCACGGCGCGCTCGCGGCCGCGGCCACACCGACAGACTGAAAGAACGCCCCCAACCGTGCCTGAACCCCGGACATTCCTGATCGCCGAAGACGAGGCGATGATAGCCATGCTGCTCGAGGACTTTCTCGACCTTCTGGGACACAAGGTGGCGCATATCGTCGCCAGCCTGTCCGATGGGCTCGATGCCATCGCCAGCGGCGGGTTCGACGCCGCGATCCTCGACGTCAATCTGGCGCAGGACAAGTGCTGGCCGCTAGCCGATGCGCTGGAAGCTGCAGGCATCCCCTATATCTTTGCCACCGGCGGCGGCGATACCATCCCGCCGCTGCATGCCGACGCGCCGACGCTCGCCAAGCCCTATACCACCGCCTCGCTCGAAGCAGCGCTGGACAGGCTGGGATAAATTCATTCCGGTCTTGCTTTTCTGATAATGTTCCCTACTTGTTCCAGGAGAACAAATCATATACATCACTGAGTCGTTGCACCCGATGGCGGGAGCAACTAGGCAAGGGAGGCGTGGCAATGGCCGGGCAACTGAAACTCATCCAGACCGAAAAAGAGGCGAAATCCATGGACAGGCAAAAGGCGCTCGATGCAGCGCTGGCACAGATCGACCGGGCCTTCGGCAAGGGATCGGCGATGCGGCTGGGCTCCAAGGAGGCGATGCAGGTCGAGGCGATTTCGACCGGATCGCTGGGCCTGGATATCGCGCTGGGCGTTGGCGGACTGCCACGTGGCCGCGTGATCGAGATTTACGGGCCGGAAAGCTCGGGGAAAACCACGCTGGCGCTGCACGTGATCGCAGAAGCGCAGCGCACCGGCGGTACGGCCGCGTTCGTCGATGCCGAACACGCGCTTGATCCAGTCTATGCCAAGAAGCTGGGTGTCAATATCGACGAACTGATCGTTTCGCAGCCCGATACCGGCGAGCAGGCGCTCGAGATCGTCGATACGCTGGTGCGTTCGAACGCGATCGATGTGCTGGTGGTCGATTCGGTCGCGGCGCTGGTGCCGCGTGCGGAAATCGAGGGCGAGATGGGTGACAGCCATGTCGGCCTGCAGGCGCGTCTGATGAGCCAGTCGCTGCGCAAGCTGACCGGATCGATCAGCCGCTCGCGCTGCATGGTGATCTTCATCAACCAGCTGCGCATGAAGATCGGGGTGATGTACGGCAACCCGGAAACCACCACCGGCGGCAACGCGCTCAAGTTCTACGCCTCGGTGCGTCTCGACATCCGCCGCACCGGCCAGATCAAGGACCGCGACGATATCGTCGGCAACACCACCCGTGTGAAGGTGGTCAAGAACAAGGTCGCACCGCCGTTCAAGCAGGTCGAGTTCGACATCATGTATGGCGAGGGCATCTCCAAGATCGGCGAAATCCTCGATCTGGGCGTCAAGGCCGGGATCGTCGAGAAGTCGGGCAGCTGGTTCAGCCATGATTCGGTGCGGATCGGGCAGGGGCGTGAAAACTCCAAGACGTTCCTCAAGGAACACCCCGAAATGACCGAGAAGATCGAGGCGCTGATCCGCGGCCACAAGGACAAGGTCGCCGAGGAAATGATGACCGGACCCGATGCCGAAGATGGCGAAGGCGACGATATGTGAGCCGCCGCGGCGGTCCGTCGAAGCGCTGATGGCGCCGAGACGGGCTGCTGTCGGACGATGGTCATGAAACGGAAGAAGCACAGGCAAGGGCGGTGCGGCACAGAGGCCGCGCCGCCCTTTCATTTTTGCGCACATAACGCTTCAATCTCGCTGCAACTCGTCTTATGTCGCAAGCCATGACATCGACAAACGACATAAGGCGTTCATTCCTCGACTATTTCGGGGGCAATGGCCACGATATCGTGCCTTCGGCACCGCTGGTTCCGCACAACGACCCGACGTTGATGTTCGTCAACGCCGGGATGGTGCCGTTCAAGAACGTCTTTACCGGGCTTGAACAGCGCGCCAACCCGCGCGCGACCTCGTCGCAGAAATGCGTCCGCGCCGGTGGCAAGCACAACGATCTCGACAATGTCGGCTACACCGCGCGGCATCACACCTTCTTCGAGATGCTGGGCAATTTCTCGTTCGGCGATTATTTCAAGGAAGAGGCGATCCACCACGCCTGGACCCTGGTCAACAAGACCTGGGGCCTCGCCGCCGACAAGCTCACCGTCACCGTCTATCACACCGATGACGAGGCGTTCGATCTGTGGCGCAAGATCGCAGGGCTCCCTGAAGACCGGATCATCCGCATCGCGACCTCGGACAATTTCTGGTCGATGGGCGATACCGGGCCGTGCGGTCCGTGCAGCGAAATCTTCTACGATCATGGCGATCACATCTTCGGCGGCCCTCCGGGCTCGCCGGACGAGGATGGCGACCGGTTCATCGAGATCTGGAACCTCGTGTTCATGCAGTATGAACAGCACGCCGATGGCAGCCGCACCAACCTGCCGCGCCCGTCGATCGATACCGGCATGGGCATCGAGCGGCTCGCTGCGGTGATGCAGGGCGTACACGACAATTACGACATCGACCTATTCAAGGCGCTGATCGCGGCATCGGGCCAGGCCACCGGCACCCATACCACAGGCGAGAACCAGGCCAGCCACCGCGTGATCGCCGATCACCTGCGCGCCACCTCGTTCCTGATCGCCGATGGCGTGCTGCCTGCCAATGAAGGGCGTGGCTATGTGTTGCGCCGGATCATGCGTCGCGCAATGCGTCATGCGCATATTCTGGGCGCCGCCGATCCGCTGATGCACCGTCTGGTGCCGACCCTGGTCGCCGAAATGGGGCAGGCCTTCCCCGAGCTCGGCCGTGCGCAGCCGCTGATCGAGGAAACGCTCGAGCGTGAGGAAACCCGTTTCCGCCAGACGCTCGACAAGGGCTTGAAGCTGCTTGACGAGGCCACCGCCGATCTCGGCGAGGGTGCAGTGCTGGCGGGTGAAACCGCGTTCAAGCTCTACGACACCTTCGGCTTCCCCTATGATCTCACCGAAGATGCGCTGCGGTCCAGAGGGCTTGGCGTCGATCGCGCCGGGTTCGACATCGCGATGGCCGCGCAGAAGGCTGCTGCGCGCGCCGCATGGAAGGGCTCGGGCGAAGCGGCTTCGGCGGATATCTGGTACGACATCGCCGAACGCGAGGGCGGCACCGAGTTCACCGGCTATACCGCCACCGAAGGCGAGGCGCAGGTCGTCGCACTGCTGCGCGATGGCGCCGAGATCGTTTCGGCCAGCGAAGGCGACACCGTTACCATCCTGGTCAACCAGACGCCGTTCTATGGTGAAAGCGGCGGCCAGATGGGCGATGCCGGGCGGATCACTTCGCTTGGCGGTCTCAAGGCCGTGGTCGATGACACCTCAAAGCCGCTTGGCCGTCTGCACGCGCACCAGGCGCGGGTCGAGGCGGGCAGCATTGCCGTCGGCGATACCGTGCATCTGGCGGTCGATGTCGAACGGCGCGATGCGCTGCGCGCCAACCACAGCGCCACTCACCTGCTTCACGCTGCGCTGCGCAACCATCTGGGCGGGCACGTCACCCAGAAGGGATCGATGGTCGGTCCCGACCGTCTGCGCTTCGACTTTTCGCACACCAAGGCGCTCTCCGATGCGGAGATCGCTGCGGTCGAGGCCGAGGTCAACGCCGAGATCCGCGCCAACGAGGCTGTCACAACCCGCTTGATGACCCCCGACGATGCGGTCAAGGCGGGCGCGCTGGCGCTGTTCGGCGAGAAATATGGCGATGAGGTCCGCGTGCTCTCGATGGGCCGCGCCACCGACAAGCATTATTCGGTCGAACTTTGCGGCGGCACGCATGTCCGTGCGCTGGGCGACATCGGCATTTTCCGCATCGTCTCGGAAAGCGCGGTCTCGAGCGGCGTGCGCCGGATCGAGGCGCTGACCGGCGAAGGCGCGCGGCAATGGCTGGTCGGGCGTGACGAACGGCTCAAGGCGATCGCGGCCCTGCTCAAAACCGCGCCCGACGAGGTCGAATCTCGTATCGCTGCCTTGGTCGACGAGCGGCGAACGCTCGATCGTGAGTTGGCCGAAGCGCGCAAAGCGCTGGCGCTGGGCGGCGGTTCGGGCAAGGCCGGGCCTGCGGTGGAGAGCATCGGCGGTGTCAGCTTCATCGCGCAGGTCATCGAGGGGCTGGACCCCAAGGAACTTCGCGGGCTGCTCGATCAGGCGAAGACCTCGCTGGGCTCGGGTATCGCGGCGATGGTCGCGGTCAACGATGGCCGCGCGGCCTTTGCCGCTGCGGTAACCGACGATCTAGTCGGCTCGTTCAGTGCGGTCGATCTGGTGCGGGCAGGCGTTGAGGCGTTGGGCGGCAAGGGCGGCGGCGGCCGACCCGACATGGCGCAGGGCGGCGGTCCGGATGGATCGCAGGCGCAGGCCGCGCTCGATGCGGTGCGCGCGGTCATCGCTTCGGTAAACGCGCCGGCAGCCTGATTGCTCGGGTGTATGATGGTCCTCTGCGAAGGCAGGGACCCATCTTGTTGCACCTGAACTCTGCCCATTGTCGGATCGGCATCAAACCCGAGCGGTGCGCCCCTTTAAACAGGCAAGCGCGATTTCGAGAGAGCACGAGATGGGCCCCTGCCTTCGCAGGGGAACCGTAAAGTTCAGCGCAACAAAAAAGGGCTGCAAACCGATCGGTTCGCAGCCCTTTTCATAATGTCGAAGCGGATCGGAGCGATCAGCCCTTCTTGAGCGACAGTCCGCCGAAACGCTTGTTGAAGCGTGCAACCTGGCCGCCTGCGTCCAGCATGCGCTGGTTGCCGCCGGTCCATGCCGGGTGCGAGGTCGGATCGATATCCAGCTGCAGCGTGTCGCCTTCCTTGCCCCAGGTCGAGCGGGTCTGGTAGACGGTGCCGTCGGTCATCTTGACGTTGATCATGTGATAGTCGGGATGGATATCGGTCTTCATAAGTTTGGTCCTCGTCAAACGGCTGGTTCCGACCAGCCTGCAGGATGAATGGGAAGCGGCGCGCATAACGGGCTGCGCGCCCGAAAGCAAGGGTTTTGGCGTAGCCGGCCGATCAGGCGGGCGGATCGGCGATCATCGCGGTGAAGCTGACTTCGCAGGCCAGCTTGCCGTTCATTTCCGCGCGCGCCTTGAACTTGCACACCTTGGCGCGCTTCTGTTCAAACTCGGCGTGGAGATCGAGAAGCACGCCGGGTTCCACCGGAACCCGGAACTTCGCGCCATCGATCGCCATGAAATAGACGAGCTTGCCCGAACCGGCCAGGCCCATCGATTCGACCGCGAGAATGCCAGCAGCCTGCGCCAGCGCCTCGATGATCAACACGCCGGGCATGATCGGACGGCCAGGGAAGTGCCCCTGGAAGAAGGGCTCGTTCATGCTGACGGCCTTGATCGCGTGGATCGACTGGTCCTTATCCAGCCGGGCCACGCGATCAACGAGCAGCATGGGATAGCGGTGCGGAAGCGCCGCCAGCACCTTCAGGATGTCATAGGGCTGCTCGCCGTCGGTCATGCCGCGATGCTCCGGAAATTACCGGCCTTCGGGCTGCTGCGCGGCAGGCGCTGCCGGTGCTGCAGCGGCACCGCTGGCAGCGGCCTGACGGGCCTGCTGTTCACGCTGCGCGCGGGGCAGCCAGCCCTGCGGGGGAACCAGCTGCGCGGTGGGAATGGCAGCGTTCAGCTCGGCGGTGATGTCCTTGGTCAGGTCGTAGGCGTCGTTGTGCGCGAGGGTCGATCCGACTTCGAAGACAACGCTGATCTTGCGCTTGGTCATCGCTGCACGAACGGCCGCGTCGAACTTGTCGCTGATCTGCTCGAGAACATAGGCTTCCGACAGCGCGACGGGCTGCAGGATTTCCTGGACTTCCTGCGAACCCTGTTCACGAAGGCCCTGAATCTGGCCGAGCTGCTGCTGCAAAGCTGCCTGATTGGCCTGGGCGTTGGGTGCCTGAACGTCGGCGTTGAACTTGGTCACCAGCGGCTCGAGCTGCTGACGGATCTGGTTCGACTTCGCCTGCGCCGCATCATACTGCGCCTTGTAGGTGGTCGGGCGTGCAGCGTTGGCGTTCACGAACGCAGCCGATTCCACGACGGCGCGGCGCTGATCGGCAATGCCGATGCCCTGCACGGTCTGGGCCATGGCAGGCGCGATGACGCCCGAAGCAACGGTGCCGAATGCCATCAGAGCTGCGGCGGTGCATTTCAGAAGAGTTTTCATCAGAACTGAGTCCCTACGTTGAATGTGAACAGACGGGTGTCGTCGCCCGGCTCCTTGAGCAGGGCACGGGCAATATCGATGCGGAACGGGCCGAATGGCGAGTTCCAGTTGACGCCAAAGCCCACGGAAACGCGTGGCTTGGGC
Organism: Blastomonas sp. RAC04; assembly: GCF_001713435.1. NCBI lineage: Bacteria > Pseudomonadati > Pseudomonadota > Alphaproteobacteria > Sphingomonadales > Blastomonadaceae > Blastomonas > Blastomonas sp. RAC04. The sequence goes on along the minus strand of NZ_CP016460.1, from coordinate 1,479,212 downwards.
GAATCGCCGAAGAACCTTTCGGTGAAGGCAAGACTGGGGGTGTTGGGCTGGCCATTGGCGTTCACCGCATTGGTGGTCACCGCAATCGCGCCATTGGCATCGACCGTGAGATATTGAAGCGCGCCGGTCACCGGGTCGCGGTTCTGCGGGGTCTGCAGCAGAGGCTGGACCACACCGAATACCGCGCCGGCATCGACGAACACCGAAGGCCGCAAGCCCAGTTCGCGCGCGCCGCTGCCCAGCGGAATGTCGAGTTCTGCACGCGCCAGATAGTAAGACCGTCCACCCAGCGCGTCGTCGACCCGGTTGCGCCGTTCGGTCACGATCGTGTTGACGATCTGGCCGTTGACGATTTCCGGATTGAAGCCCGAACGGATGACGCGCGGACCGACGCCGCGGATGTCGAAACCGCGGATCTGCGGCTGGCCCAGGAAGAAGCGGTCGGTCAGGCGGATATCGTCGATACCCTGTGCCGGGGTCCCGCGGTTTTCGAAGGCCATGATATGGCCGCCCTCTGCCGCGACAGTGAAGATGAAGCCGCTGCGGCCGATCCGCCAGTGCTTGGAGGCGTTAAGACGGGTGCGCAGATAGCTCACCGCGCCGCCAAGTCCGGCAAAGTCCTGCGACAGCGTGATGTTCTGGCCACGCGTCGGGCGGATGCGGTTGTCGCGATCATCATAGATCAGCGAGTAGCCGATCAGTGACGTCGTGCGCTTGCCCAGGTTGTCGCACAGGAAGAAGCCGGCGCGAACGGGATCGCACTCGAGCGTGCCGTCGCCGTTGAGATCGGAGAAGAACTGGTCGCGATCCAGCGTCACGTCATCGACGGTCAGCGAGTAGCGCAGCAGCGCCGACACATATTCGGTCAGCGGCACGCCCAGCCGGAACGAGGCGCCGGTGGTCAGCTGCTCGAAGGTGGTGTTGCGCGAGTTGCCGACGAAGTTGAAGCTGTTGAGATCGCGGCGGAAGATGTCCGCACCGAACGAGATGTTCTTGTCGAACACATAAGGTTCGGTGAAGCTGAGGTTGATCCCCTGCGAGAAGCGCGAATAGTTGACGCTTGCGCCGACCGTCTGGCCCTTGCCGCGGAAGTTGCGCTGGCGGATCGACGCCTGCAGGATGAAGTTCTCGATCGACGAGAAACCGGCCGACAGCTGGAGCTCGCCGGTCGCCTTTTCCTCGACGTTCGCTTCCAGGATGATGCGGTCAGGAGCGCTGCCCTGCTTCTGTTCGATCTCGAACTTTTCCTGGAAATAGCCGAGCGAATTGATGCGATTTTCAGAGCGCTTGACCAGGAAGCTGTTGAACGCATCGCCTTCGTTGAGACGGAACTCGCGCCGGATGATCTTGTCCTGGGTCAGCGTGTTGCCGTTGATGTCGATCCGCTCGACATAGACGCGCGCCGATTCCGCGAGCTCGAAGGTGATGCCCATGGTGAGCGTTTCACGGTCGCGGTTGAAGTTGGGCCGCACATCGGCAAACGCATAGCCGAACAGGCCTGCGGTCTCGCTGAGCTGCTCGACCGTGTCTTCGACCAGCTTGGCATTGTACCAGTCGCCGGTCTTCATCGACAGCTGGGCCTTGAGGCCTTCTTCGGAGAAGTCGCGGATCTGGCTTTCGACGGCCACGTCGCCGAACTTGTAGCGTTCGCCTTCCTCGACCACATAGGTGATGATGAAGTCGCGCTTGTCGGGCGTCAGTTCGGCAACGGCGGAGATCACGCGGAAGTCGGCATAGCCCTGGGTCAGATAGAACTGACGCAGCTTCTGCTGGTCGAACGCCATCTTGTCCGGATCATAGGCATCGCCCGAGCTGAAGAAGCGATAGAAGCGAGACTGCTTGGTGACCATTTCACCGCGCAGCTGGCCATCGGAAAACTTCTCGTTGCCCAGAATGTTGATCTGGCGGACCTTGGACTTGGGTCCTTCGGTAATTTCGAACACCACATCGACGCGGTTCTGGTCCTGCTGGACCATCTTCGGCTCGACGGTCGCAGCAAAACGGCCCTGTCGCTTGTACAGCTCGATGATGCGCGCGACATCGGCGCGCACCTTGGTACGGGTGAAGATCTGGCGCGGAGACAGCCGGATTTCGGGAAGGATCTTGTCGTCCTTGATCCGCTTGTTGCCTTCGAGGATCACGCGGTTGATCACCGGGTTTTCCTTGACGTCGATCACCACCGCACCGTCGTTGTTGCGGATCGAGACATCGGCGAACAGCTCGGTCTCGAACAGGTCGCGCAGCGCCTGGTCGGCCGCGACCTGGGTGTAGATGTCGCCCACGCGCAGCTGGATATAGGAGCGAACGGTATCCGCCTCGATCCGCTGCGAGCCGTTGACGGTGATCGACCGGATCTGCTGACCCTGGGGCAGCACGGGTGCGGGGACCGCAGCAGGTGCAGCCGCAGGCGGCGCAACCGGTCCGGTGGTCTGGGCAAACGCCGCAGTCGGAGTCCCCGCAAGTATCGTAGACCCCAGCAACAGGCCCAGGGCTCGCACGCCAATGGCGATTTTCTGTTCAGATTTCACGGAAAAAGACCCACCCTAAGCCATAAAACACATCAGACGGTCCCTGTAGATGCCGTCCGATAACCCGCCCCGGTGCGCAAACCCCTGCATCATCCGCCGCAATCAATCAACCAGTCTTTCAGCCCAGCAGGCCGAAGGACGCCAGATCGTTTACGGTAACGAACACCATCAGCGCCAGCACTGCTGCCAGACCCGACCGGAATGCCCATTCCATGACCCTGGGGTTCGCCGGTTTGCGCCGGATCGCCTCAACCGCATAGAACAGCAGATGTCCGCCATCGAGCATGGGGATTGGCAGCAGGTTGATGAACCCCAAGTTAATTGAAATCAGCGCGATGAAGAAGATGAAGTCATCCACTCCCGCCGAGAGCTGTTCGCCGGAAACCTGCGCGATCTTGAGCGGCCCGCCCAGCTCGGCGACCGAGCGGCGCCCCGTGATGACCTGGCCCAGGGTCGCGACCATCAACTGCACGATGTCGCCGGTGCGCTGGACAGCAACCACCGGCGCCTCCAGCAGCGACACGGGGCGAACCACGGGCTTGGCCGACATGATGCCCAGCCGCCCGATGCGGTATTCGTTGTCGAAGCGATCCTTCTGGATCTCGACGCCGATCGGGAAGCTGAATTCGCGTATCGCGCCATCGCGCTCGGCGCGCATGGTGATCCGCTCACCGGGACGATGGGCAATCTTGCGGCCGACCTCGTCGAACCATTCGACCGCCTCGCCGTCGATCGAGACAATCTTGTCGCCCGGCAGCAGACCGGCCTCGGCAGCGGCGGAGGAGGGGACCAAAGCGGCGACCACCGGCGGGGTCACACTCTTGCCATAGGCAAAGGCGAATCCTGCGAGAATCAGGATGGCGAACAGAAAGTTGATCGCGGGCCCTGCAAACACGATCAGTGCACGCTGCCACAATGTCTTGGACTGGAAGGTGCGGTTGCGCTCTTCTGCCGGGAGCGCGACCCAGTCGGGATTGGCGCGGCTGGAAGGATCCATGTCGCCTGCAAACTGGACATAGCCGCCCAGCGGCAGCATCCCCAGCTTCCAGCGGGTGCCGCGCTTGTCGGTCCAGCCGGCGATCTCGCGGCCAAAGCCGATCGAGAACGACTCCGCCTTCACCCCGAACCAGCGTCCGACCAGATAATGGCCCATCTCGTGAACGAAGACGAGTGGCCCGAGCACGAGCAGAAAGGCGAGGACGGTCAGCAGGAATCCGGGGTTTTCGCTCAATGTCAGTCCTTAGGTCTTGATCGCTGCAGCCGCGATGGTCCGCGCTTCACTGTCGATGGCCAGCACATCCTGCAGGCATTGCGGCGCAGGCGGGGTATAACCTGCCAGCACCTGCGATACAATTGCGGCGATATCGAGAAAGCCGATGCGTCCGGCGAGGAAGGCGGCGACGGCAATTTCGTTGGCGGCGTTGAGAATCGCCGGCGCGCCGCCACCTGCGGCAATCGCCGCGCGGCAGATGCCGGGGCCGGGGAAGCGTTCATCGTCCAACGGCTCGAAGGTCAGCTGGCCGATGGTCGCCAGATCCAGCGGCGCGCACTGCGTGGCGATCCGCTGCGGCCAGGCGAGCGCGCTGGCGATGGGGATCTTCATGTCGGGCGATCCCAGCTGCGCCAGCGTCGAGCGGTCGCGGTATTCGACCATCGAGTGGATCACCGATTGCGGATGGACGAGGATGCGGATCGCATCGAGCCCGACGGGAAACAAATGGTGCGCCTCGATCAGTTCGAGGCCCTTGTTGAACATCGTGGCGCTGTCGACCGAGATTTTGGCGCCCATCGACCAGTTGGGGTGCGCGACAGCCTGATCGGGCCGCGCGACACGCATCTGCTCGGATGTCCAGGTGCGGAACGGTCCGCCGCTGGCGGTCAGCGTGATGCTTTCGACCTCGTCGATGTTTCCGCCCGCAAGGCACTGAAAAATCGCGTTGTGTTCAGAATCGACGGGGAGCAGCGTGGCCCCGCTGGAGCGCGCGGCCTCGATCATCAGCGCGCCCGAAGAGACCAGCGCCTCCTTGTTGGCGAGCGCGACCGATCGACCGCGCAGCAGGCTGCGCATGATCGGGGCGAGCCCTGCACATCCGACGATCGCGGCCATCGTCCAGTCGGCATCGATATCTGCCGCATCGAGCAGCGCCTGCGGCCCCGACCAGGCCTGGATGCCCGACCCTTCGAGCGCATCGGCCAGCGCGTCGTGCTGCGCAGGGTCGCCGATGACCGCGACCTCGGCGGAGAATTCGCGAGCCAGCCGAGCAAGACCCTGCGCATCGCTGTTCGCGGTCAATGCGACCACGCGATAGGCGGCGGGGTTCAGCCGGACGAGATCGAGCGTCGAGGTGCCCACCGATCCGGTGGCACCAAAGATGCTGACGCTGCGCGGAAACGCAGACGGCGGCGGCACAGTCCTGCCGGAGGAGAGCATGTTGGGTCGCGACATATGAAAGACTATCCTAGCGCCCAAAACGCATTGCCTGCAACCAGCAGTGCGACGACCGGCGCCACCGGCACCAGACCGTCGACGCGGTCGAGGATGCCGCCATGGCCGGGGATCAGCGTCCCCGAATCCTTGACACCCGCCTGACGCTTCATCCAGCTCTCCAGAAAATCACCCATTTGCGCGATGATCGCCAGCGGCGCGCTTGCCAGTACCAGCACATAGGGCAGGGCAAACTGGGTGTGCATGAACAGCGCGAAACCCAGCGCGGCGATCATGCCGCCGGCAAGCCCCGCCCATGTCTTGCTCGGGCTGATCGACGGCGCAATCTTGGGCCCGCCGATCCCGCGCCCGGCAAAATAGGCGCCGACATCGGTCGCCCAGACGGTCGCCATCGTCCAGAAGGCGAGCAGCAGTCCGTTGTCCTGCTGGCGCAGGTACAGCAACGCCATCACCGGAAGCGCGCAGTAGAACACGCCCCAGGCCAATTTGAAGCTGCGATCGATCGTGGCGATGAAGAAGGCGCCGCCGATGATGAATCCGAACGACAGGAAGCCCGGGCCATCGGCGAAGGGCGAAAGCATCGACAGCGAGGCCATCAGTGCCAGCATGGACAGCCGCCTGCGCTCCAGCCGCCCGACCAGGCCCGCCCATTCGTGCTGCATGGTGAGCGCGCCCGCCATCAGCAGCAGCCAGAACGCGACGCCGCCCAGCCACAACGCGACGCCGGCAATGGCCACCAGCACCACGCCGGACAGGGTGCGGACCGCCAGATCATTGCCGAACAGCGAGCGGCGGACGGGGTCAGCGGCCACCAAAACGCCTTTCGCGCGCGGCGAACGAATCCAGCGCCGCTTTCAAGGCCGCGCCGTCGAAATCTGGCCAGAGCATGTCGGTGAAATACAGCTCGGCATAGGCTGCCTGCCACAGCAGGAAATTGCTCAGCCGCTGTTCGCCCGATGTGCGGATCAGCAGATCGAGCGGGGGCAGGTCGGACGTGTCGAGTGCGGCTTCGATATGCGCGGTCTGGATCGCTGCGGGGTCGATCTCGCCCCTGGCGGCGGCCCGGGCCAGCGCCTGCACCGCGCGCAGCATTTCGTCCTGCGCGCCATAATTGAGCGCTATGGCCAGCGTCGTGCCGGTGTTGGCGGCAGTGCGGTCGACGACATCGTCGATCATCTCGACCAGATCGGGCGCCAACGCCTTGTAATTGCCGATGATCTTGAGCCGGACATTGTTGGCGATGAACTCGTCGACATCGGCGCGGATGAAATGGCGCAGCAGACCCATCAGGTCGGCCACCTCATCTTCGGGCCGCTTCCAGTTTTCGGATGAGAACGCGTACAGCGTCAGCGCCTCCAACCCCATGTCGCGCGCGGCGCGTACCGTGGTACGGACCGCCTCGACGCCCTGCTTGTGGCCGATGAAGCGCGGAACGCCGCGCTTCGCGGCCCAGCGGCCGTTGCCGTCCATGATGATCGCCGCATGGCGAACGCCATGCTCGGGCGCCCCGTCTGCATGCAGATGAGAGGCTGCCTCCTGCACGGCCTTGGCCTGAACAGCCTTGGAATGTTTGGGGCCGGAGCGGAAGATCACTGACCCAGAATTTCCTTTTCCTTCTGGGTGGCGGCGGCGTCGGCCTGCGCGATGATCTCATCGGTCAGCTTCTGCACCTCGGTTTCGAAGCGCTTGCGCTCGTCCTCGCTGATCACGCCCTTTTTCTCGTCGGTCTTGAGCGAATCCATGCCGTCGCGGCGGACATTGCGGATCGCGATGCGGGCCTTTTCGGCATATTGTCCGGCGAGCTTGGCGAGTTCCTTGCGGCGATCCTCGGTAAGGTCGGGGATGGGCAGGCGCAGCGTCTGGCCGTCCATGATCGGGTTTAGGCCGAGGCCCGCCGAGCGGATCGCCTTGTCGGCGGGGCCGACGTTCGACTTGTCCCATACCTGCACCGAGAGCATGCGCGGCTCGGGCGCCGAGACGGTGGCGATCTGGGTCAGCGGCATGTGCGAACCATAGACTTCGACCGTCACCGGATCGAGCAGCGCCACATTGGCGCGGCCGGTGCGCAGGCCGGACAGATCGCCCTTCAGCGATTCCACCGCGCCGTTCATCCGGCGCTCAAGGTCTTTCTTGTCAAACTGTGCCACAGGTTCAGTCCTTCTGATGTACGGTGGTTGCCGTGCCTTGGCCGCTGAGAACGCGGGCAAGGTTGCCCTGTTCGCGGATCGAGAACACGACGATGGGGATGGAATTGTCGCGGCACAGGGCCACGGCGCTGGCGTCCATGACCTTCAGATTGTCTTGCAACACCCGGTCATAACTCAATGTATCGTAACGCACCGCATTTGGATCCAGCTTGGGATCGGCGTTGTAGACGCCATCGACGCTGGTGCCCTTGAGCAGCGCATCGCACTTCATTTCGGCAGCGCGCAGGGCCGCGCCGGAATCGGTGGTGAAGTAAGGAGCCCCGACGCCGGCTGCGAAGATCACTACGCGGCCCTTTTCGAGGTGCCGCTGTGCCCGGCGGCGGATCACCGGCTCGCACACCTTGTCCATCTCGATCGCGGATTGCACGCGGGTGGGGACGCCGAGCTGCTCGAGCGCGCTCTGCATGGCCAGGGCGTTCATCACGGTGGCGAGCATGCCCATATAATCGGCCTGCGCCCGGTCCATGCCCTTGGCAGCGCCGGCCATGCCGCGGAAGATATTGCCGCCGCCGATGACCAGGCAGATTTCAAGCCCGGTATCCTTTGCCGCCTTCACTTCGCCCGCCATGCGGGTCACCGTCGCCGGATCGATGCCGTACTGGCCGTCGCCCATCAAGGCTTCCCCCGACAGCTTCAAGAGGATGCGGCGATAGGAGGGGATGGTCATGGTTTTTCCGGTGATGAAGGCTAATCGGGCGCACGGGGGCGACGCGTGGCGCGCACCATAGTCAGTGGTTGCGCGACTGCCAAGCACGTTTGGCAGCCAGCTCTGGCGTGGTTGGTGGCAGGCGCCAGATCGAGACGCAAACGGCGGACAGCGCGAGGCTGCCCGCCGTTTTCATGGGCGTTGGCGCCGGGTCTCTTACAGACCGGCGGCTGCTGCCACTTCTGCAGCAAAGTCGGTTTCTTCCTTCTCGATGCCTTCGCCGAGCTGGAAGCGGACATAGTCCTTGAGCGTGATCTTGCCGCCCGCGTCCTTGGCGGCCTTGGCCACCACGTCGGCGATCGGGGTCTTGTTGTCGATCACGAACAGCTGGCTGAGCAGCGCGTTTTCCTTGCCGAACTTGGCGATCGCGCCATCGACCATCTTGGCCTGCACTTCGGCGGGCTTGCCGCTTTCGGCAGCCTTTTCCTCGGCGATCTTGCGTTCGCGCGCGATCATCTCGGCGTCCAGGCCATCGCTGTTCAGCGCCAGCGGGAAGGCAGCGGCAATGTGCATGCCGATCTGCTTGCCCAGCGGCTCCAGAATGTCAGCCGACACATCGCCTTCGAGCGCGACCAGCACGCCGATCTTGCCGAGGTTCGGCGCAACGGCGTTGTGCATGTACGAAACGACGGCACCCTGCGCGACCGAGACGGTCTTGATGCGACGGATCGACTGGTTTTCGCCGATGGTGGCGATCGAGTTGGTCAGCTTTTCGCCGACGGTCTCGCCATCGGGATAGGGAGCAGCCTTGAGCGTGTCGACATCGTCGCCCGTGGACATGGCAACCGACGTCACCTTGCGGACGAAATCCTGGAACTGTTCGTTCTTGGCGACGAAATCGGTTTCGCTGTTCACTTCGACAGCGACGCCCTTGAGGCCTTCGACCTGAATGCCGACGAGGCCTTCGGCGGCGGTGCGGCTCGACTTCTTCTGCGCGGTGGCGAGGCCCTTGGCGCGAAGTGCGTCAACGGCGGCTTCGATGTCGCCATCGGCTTCGGTCAGCGCCTTCTTGGCGTCCATCATGCCGGCGCCGGTGCGCTCACGCAGTTCCTTAACATTAGCAGCGGTTATAACAGCCATGTTCATGTTCCTTGTCTTGAAATGTGGTTGCAGGGGCCACAGGTGCGGGCCAGTGCCCGGCCCGTAGCCCCTGCATGTGTCAGTTTTGCGAAGTAAGCGGGTGAGCGATGGCTCGCCCGATCACATCAAGCCGTCCGATCAGGCAGCCGGAGCTGCGTCGCCGGCTTCTTCCGGGGTCGATTCGGCACCGGTGAATTCGGCAGCCGAAACTTCGGGCTCGGCAGGCGCTTCTTCAAGCGCTGCTTCTGCCGGCGGTTCGGCCATCGCGCCGACGTCCTGGCCCGATTCGACCACGGCACCGGTGCGGCCCTTGGTGGCAGCAGCGGCGATGGCATCGCAATACAGGCGCACGGCGCGCGCTGCATCGTCATTGGCGGGGACGGGGAAGGCGATGCCCTGCGGGTCGACGTTCGAATCGAGGATCGCGATCACCGGGATGCCAAGCACGTTGGCTTCCTTGATGGCGAGATCTTCCTTGTTGGCGTCGATCACGAACATCACGTCGGGAATGCCGCCCATGTCGCGGATGCCGCCGAGCGAAAGTTCCAGCTTGTCGCGTTCGCGGGTCAGCTGCAGGACTTCTTTCTTGGTGAAGCCCGAGGTGTCCCCGGCGAGCTGCTCTTCGAGCGTCTTGAGGCGCTTGATCGAACCCGAGATGGTCTTCCAGTTGGTGAGCATGCCGCCCAGCCAGCGGTGGTTGACGAAATGCTGGCCGCTGGCGCGGGCCGCATCGGCGATCGGCGACTGTGCCTGGCGCTTGGTGCCAACGAACAGAACCTTGCCGCCAGCCTGGACGGTGGCCGACACGAACTCGAGAGCGCGCGCGAACAGCGGCACGGTCTGCGACAGGTCGAGGATGTGGATGCCGTTGCGCGCGCCGAAGATGTACGGCTTCATGCGCGGGTTCCAGCGGTGGGTCTGGTGACCGAAGTGTGCTCCAGCTTCGATAAGCTGCTGCATCGTGACGACAGGTGCCGCCATAAGCTAATTCCTTTCCGGTTGTGCCTCTGGAAGACGGGAACCTGCTGGACATGCCCTCAAAGGGCCGCCGGGGCACCGGTATGTATGTCTTCCATGTGGATTGACTGCGGCACTGCGCCACAGACGAGCGCGCCCTTAAGCTCTCATCGGAGCGAAATCCAGCATTTTATGGCGCGCGGGGACATTTTTCCGCTTGACGGAACAGAACGTAGGTGGAACAAAGGGCAAACAAACAGGGTTAACCCGCCACCCGACCGGGGTTTTGGGAACCTGGGCTTGTCCACAACGTTATCCACATGTTCCCGCATCCGGTCTGGACCGCAAGCGGGTGAGGCCGAGGAAAACTTGCCATGGTTGCTGTCATCACCGCCCTGTTTTTCACCTGCGCAGCGGCATTTGCCGTGTTTACGATCAACCGATCGCTCACGGGCTCGGTCGACCGGATCGACGCGCTGTTTGCGCAGTATCGCGCCTTGGGAGATGATCGCGTCGTGACGGGCGGAATGCGTCCGGCGGTGCGGTTCAACCCCTCACCTGCACCCGACTTTGCACCGCGGACGGTCGTTGCCCTTCCGCGCAAGGCGGCAATGGTCGCTGAGGTCAGCCCTGCTGGCTGGCGCGCTGCCGCCTGACCTTGGAATAGGACCGGATGCCGAAAGGGATCAGGGTCAGATAAACCACGCAGATCGCGGTGAGCGTGATCCACGGCATGGTCAGCAGTGACGCGGCGGTGAGAGCGAACAGCGCCAGTGCCTCAAGCCTGATGTTCTTGCGCAGCCGCAGCGATGACCAGCTGAAGGTCGCGACGTTGGAGATCATCAGGAACGCAATCAGCAGGATCCACGGGGCGACCACCGTATAGTGGCGAAGTTCCTCGATCCCGGTTTCCATCCACAGATACAGCGGCAACATGGCCAGCCCGGCGCCAGCGGGTGCGGGCACACCAGTCATGTAGCCGGCGGACTTGTGCGGCTGGTCTTCCAGATCGATCTGGGCGTTGAAGCGGGCAAGACGAAGCGCGCAGCACACCGCCAGCGCGAGCGCGATCAGCCAGCCGAACCGCGGCAGTTCGTTGAGCGACCACAGGAACATTAACAGCGCGGGCGAGACACCGAAGGCAATGGAATCGGCAAGCGAGTCCAGTTCCGCACCAAAGCGGCTCTGTGCTTTCAGCATACGGGCCACACGGCCGTCGATCCCGTCAAGCACGCCTGCAAGCACTATAGCGCCCGCGGCAAGCGGCCATATGCCATCCATGGCAAAGCGGACGCCGGTGAGGCCGCAGCACAAAGCGGTCGCGGTGATCGCATTGGGCACCATCGCGCGCAGCGTCAGCCCCTCGCGCAGCCGCAGCCGCCTGCCGGCAAGATAGCGGATCGGGCCGCGCCGTCCGCGGCGTTCCAGAGGATCGGGATCGGTCATGCCAGAATATCCTTGGTCGGCGCAGGGCAGGCGGGGAGGGCGGCGGTGCCGGGCATCAGTGCGAAATTCCCTCGCGCACCGGGGTCTCGCCGATCACGGCCAGAATGGTCTCGCCGGCGACGATCCGCTGCCCCTTGACCACCGCAGGCGCAGTGCCCAGGGGCAGATAGACATCCACGCGGCTGCCGAAGCGGATCAGCCCGACCCGCTGGCCGACGGCGACAAAATCGCCTTCCTTGATGAACGGCACGATCCGCCGCGCGACCAGTCCCGCGATCTGCGTGAACCCGATGCGCGCGCCATCGCTGCGCTCGATCATGATGTGCTGGCGCTCGTTCTCGTCGCTGGCCTTGTCGAGATCTGCGTTGAGGAACTTGCCCGATATGTAGACGATCCGGCGGATCGTGCCGCCAATCGGGGCGCGGTTGATGTGGACGTCGAACACGCTCATGAAAATGGAAACCCGGTACATCGGATCGGTTCCAAGGCCTTCGGCCCCGGCCAGTTCCACGGGCGGCGGCACCAGCTCGATCATCGTGCACAAACCGTCGGCAGGCGCCACCACCAGCCGCTCGTCGAGCGGTGTGACCCGTGCCGGATCGCGGAAAAAGGCGAGGATCCACAAGGTTATCCCGGCCATCGGCCAGGCCAGTGTTTCCCATGCCAGCAACGCGAAGATCAGCGTCATGGCAGCGGCGGCGACCGCAAACTTGCGTCCCTCCGGGTGTACCGGCGGCATGCTCCAGCTCGCCAGGCCCTTGCCCCGGTTATCCAGTAATTCTTGCGACATGCCGGACCTCTTAGGGGCTGCAGGCGGGTGTGACAACGCCCAAACCCCGCCTTGCGCGGCGAACCGTGTTGCAACGCAGCATTATCATGCGCTTACCAGCGCCCGCACGCGCAGGCGCCGGGACCGGGTGCTGCACGGTTGAAACATGGGCGGACTTTGCTAAGAGCGTCCCATTCTACGATTCCTCCCTAGCAAGAAGGCGCAAATCCCGCATGGCCAAGATAAAAGTAGCCAAGCCCGTCGTCGAGATCGACGGCGACGAAATGACCCGCATCATCTGGGAGTGGATCCGCGAACGCCTGATCCTGCCCTATCTCGATATCGATCTGAAATATTACGATCTTTCGGTCGAGAAGCGTGACGAGACCAACGACAAGATCACCGTCGATGCCTCCAACGCGATCCGCGAGCATGGCGTTGGCGTCAAGTGCGCGACGATTACCCCCGACGAACAGCGCGTCGAGGAGTTCAATCTCAAGAAGATGTGGAAGTCGCCCAACGGCACGATCCGCAACATTCTGGGCGGCGTGGTCTTCCGCGAGCCGATCGTGATCTCGAACATTCCGCGTCTGGTTCCCGGCTGGACCGACCCGATCGTGGTCGGCCGTCACGCCTTTGGCGACCAGTACAAGGCCACCGATTTCCGTGTCCCCGGCCCTGGCAAGCTGCGTCTCGTATTCGAAGGCGAGGACGGCACCAAGATCGACGAGGAAGTGTTCCAGTTCCCGTCCTCGGGCGTCGCCATGGCGATGTACAACCTCGATGATTCCATCGCCGATTTCGCCCGCGCCTCGATGAACTATGGTCTCGATCGCGGATGGCCGACGTATCTGTCGACCAAGAACACCATCCTCAAGGCCTATGACGGCCGCTTCAAGGACATCTTCGAAGAGGTCTTCCAGGCCGAATTCAAGGACAAGTTCGATGCAGCCGGCATCACCTATCAGCATCGCCTGATCGACGACATGGTCGCATCGGCGCTGAAATGGTCGGGCAAGTTCGTCTGGGCGTGCAAGAACTATGACGGCGACGTGCAGTCTGACACCGTCGCGCAGGGCTTTGGTTCGCTGGGTCTGATGACCTCGGTGCTGATGACCCCGGATGGCAAGACGGTGGAAGCCGAAGCCGCTCACGGCACGGTCACCCGCCACTATCGCATGCACCAGCAGGGCAAGGCGACCTCGACCAACCCGATCGCGTCGATCTTCGCCTGGACCCGCGGCCTCATCTATCGCGGCCGCTTCGACGAGACGCCAGAAGTGGTGCGCTTTGCCGAAACGCTCGAGCGTGTTTGCGTGGAAACCGTCGAAAGCGGCGCGATGACCAAGGATCTGGCGATCCTCATCGGCCCCGATCAGGCATGGATGACCACCGAGCAGTTCTTCGAAGCGATTCGCCAGAACCTCGAAACGGAAATGGGCACCTGGGCGTAAGGCGTTGATGGCACAGCGCAGCAGCAAGGCACGGTTGGAGGTACGGCAGGCCCGGCGGGGTGATATTCCCGGAATATCGCAACTGGTCGAGCGTGCCTATCCCAGCCTGCCACCGTACAAATTCGGTGAGCTGCGCGGGCAGATCAACAACTTTCCCCAGGGCCAGTTCGTCGCCATTCTGGACGGCGAGATCGTTGGTTACTGCGCCTCGTCTCGGGTCACCGAGGCGATGGCGTTCGCCCCGCACGACTGGGAAGAGATCAGCGGAAACGGATTCGGCACGCGCCATGTGCCCACCGGCGAATGGCTGTACGGCTATGAGATGTGCGTCGATCCGGCGCAGCGCGGCGTACGCATCGGGAAGCGTCTGTACGAGGCCCGGCGCGCGCTCGCCGAACTGCTCGATCTCAACGGCATCGTCTTTGCCGGGCGGATCCCGGGATATGACAAGGCCAAGCGCACCAAGAAGACGGACAGTCCGGAAGATTACCTCGCCAAGGTGATCGACGGCAAGTTGCGCGATCCGGTGATCGGCTTCCAGATCGCAAACGGCTTCGCGCCGGTCGGCATCCTCACCCGCTATCTGCCCGAGGACAAGCAATCGCGCGGCCATGCGGTGCAAATGGTGTGGCGCAACCCCTATGTAAACCCAGACGAGCCGCCGACCCACCGCGTTCCGCGCGGTGTGGAGAGCGTTCGCCTCGCCACGGTGCAATTCCAGGCGCGTGCGGTCGCGAATTTCGAGGAGTTCGTGCGCAACGTCGAATATTTTGTCGATGTGGCAGCCGACTACAAAGCCGATTTCGTGCTGTTTCCCGAAATGTTCACCATGTCGCTGCTCTCCTTCGCCAAGAAGAAGATGGGGCCGCAGGAGGCAATCGAGGCGCTCAGCGAATTCACTCCGCGCATCCGCGACGAACTCACCCGGATGGCGATGGAATACAACATCAATATCATCGGCGGATCGCACCCCACGCGCGCCGACGATGGCGATATCCAGAACATCGCGCTGGTGGCGCTGCGCGACGGATCGATCCACGCGCAGGAAAAAATCCACCCCACGCCCAACGAGCGCTACTGGTGGAAGATCAAGGGCGGCGACAGCATCGATGCAATCCAGACCGATTGCGGTCCGATCGGCGTGCTGATCTGCTATGACAGCGAGTTTCCAGAGCTGGCGCGACGTCTGGCGGACGAAGGCGCGCGGATCATCTTCGTGCCGTTCTGCACCGACAGCCGCGAGGCGTATATGCGCGTGCGCTATTGTTGCCAGGCGCGCGCGATCGAGAACCAGTGCTATGTCGTGATGTCGGGCAATGTCGGCAATCTGCCCGATGTCGAGAACATGGATATCCAGTATTCGCAAAGTTGCATCCTGACGCCCTGCGACCTTCCGTTCGCGCGCGACGGCATCGCCGCCGAAGCCAGCGAGAATGTCGAGACGCTGACGATCAGCGATGTGAACCTGGACGACCTTAGCTGGGCACGCAGCGAGGGCACGGTCCGCAACCTGGGCGACCGCCGCTACGATCTCTATCACATCGAATGGGACCGCGCAGTGGGACGCGGCACGGCCGCTGCCAAGCGCGAGCGCGCACGGCAGGCGGCGCCTGCCGGGCCGCAGGGCGGCGGCGGCGGATAAAGCGCTGCCACGGCGCGATTAAAGGCTGACAGCCGCGGCGGCATCGGTCATTACCTGATCCATGCACAATCCGCTCGACAATCCGGTTTTCAGCGACGCCCTGGTCATTCTGGGCGCGGCCGGGATCGTCATCCCGGCCTTCGCCCGCTTCCGGATAACGCCGATCATCGGGTTTCTGCTGATCGGTATTCTGGTCGGGCCTTCGGGGCTGGGATCGCTGGTGGATGAATATCCCTGGCTGTACCACATCACCATCACCGATGCGGAATCGATCGGGCCCTATGCCGAGTTCGGCATCATCCTGCTGCTGTTCACGATCGGGCTGGAGCTGTCGTTCAAGCGGTTGTGGAGCCTGCGCAAATTGGTGTTCGGTGTGGGTGCCGCCGAGCTTTTGCTGTCAGCGCTGATCATCGGCGCTGCGCTCAACCTTGCCGGGCAGAACTGGAGCGGCGCGATCGGCCTCGGGCTGGCGCTGGCGTTGTCGTCCACCGCGCTGGTGCTGCCGATGTCGGGCACCACCTCGCCGGTGGGCCGCGCGGCGCTGGCGATGCTTCTGTTCGAGGATGTGGCGATCGTGCCGATCATCTTCCTGCTCGGCGCGCTGGCACCGATGGCGGGGGCGGTGGGGGCCACCAGCCTCGCCATGACACTGCTGCTGGGCGTAGCCACCGTGGTCGCCATGCTGGTGCTGGGCCGGCTGGTGCTGCCGCGCATGTTCGCGCAGGCCGCACGCACCAAGAGCCCCGAGCTGTTTCTTGCCGCCAGCCTGCTGGTGGTGATCACCGCCAGCCTTGCGACCGCGTCGGTCGGGCTGTCGCCGATCGTGGGCGCGCTGCTCGCGGGGTTGATCATCGCCGAGACCGAATATCGCGGCGAGGTCGAAATCCTGATCGAACCGTTCAAGGGCCTGGCGCTGGGCGTGTTCCTGATCACCGTGGGCATGTCGATCGATCTTCGCGTGATCGCCGCTTATTGGCAGGAACTCGCGATCGCGGTGGTCGGCGTGCTGGTGGTCAAGGCGGTGGTGACCGGGTTGTTGCTGCGCGTCGCAGGCGCGCGGCGCGGGACGGCGGCAGAGGCCGGCGTGCTGATGGCCAGCCCGTCCGAGACCACGCTCATCGTGCTCGCGGCCGCGGTGCAGGCGCAGCTGATCCAAGCATCGACCGCGCAGTTCTGGCAGATCGTCACCGCGATCGGGCTCACCATCACCCCGCTGCTCGCCAAGCTCGGCCACACCATGGCCCGGCACCTCGAGATGCGCGCCAGCGACGCTGCGCCGATCGACCAGTCGGATATCGCCAACGACCGCACCGTGATCTTCGGCTATGGCCGTGTCGGCGAGATCATCGCGGACATGCTCAAGCAGCACCAGCAGCCCTATGTCGCGGTGGAATCCAATGTCGATGTGGTGATGGACGCGCGGCGCTCCGGCGTCCCGATCGTGTTTGGCGATGTCGCGCGCCCCGAACTGCTCGACCGGCTGCGGCTGGGCCATGCCCGCGCGCTGATCTTGACGATGGACGATCCGGTGCTGGCGGTGCAGATCGTGCGCCGCGTGCACGGCTGGGTTCCCGACCTCACCATCATCGCCCGTGCGCGCGATACCGAGCACGCCGCCGAGCTTTACCGCGCCGGAGCCACGCTTGCGGTGCCCGAAGCGCTGGAAAGCTCGCTGCAGCTTTCCGAGGCGCTGTTGGTCGATCTGGGGATAGCGATGGGCCACGTCATCGCGTCGATCCACGAAAAGCGCGACGAGATGCGCCGCCGGATCATGGACGAGGGCGAACTCGACGAGAAGCCCGCATTGCGCTCCAGCGAGGTCGCTGCGGGGTAGGGCCTTGTCTCTCCCCTCCCGCTTGCGGGAGGAGAGAGATGCCGTCAGCCCAAAGCCGCCTGCTTTTCCTCCGCCAGCCGGTCGAGCTCGGCGCGGCTCTTCTTCTCGGATGCAGATTTCAGCTGGCCGCACGCGGCCATGATGTCGCGGCCGCGCGGGGTGCGCACCGGGGCGCTGATGCCGCCTTCGAACACGATGTCGGAAAAGCGCTTGATCCGCTCGGGGTCCGAACACTCGTAGATCGCGCCGGGCCAGGGATTGAACGGGATCAGGTTGACCTTGGCAGGCAGGCCATAACCCTTGATCAGCCGGACCAGCTCGCGCGCATCCTCGTCGGTGTCGTTCTTGTCCTTGAGCATCACATATTCGAACGTGATGCGCCGCGCGTTGCTTGCGCCAGGATAGTCGGCGCAGGCCTGCAGCAGCTCTTCCAGCCCGAACTTGCGGTTGATCGGCACGATCTCGTCGCGCACCTCTTTGGTCACCGCATGCAGCGAGACCGCAAGGTTCACCCCGATCTCCTCGCCGCACCGCGCCATCAAGGGCACCACTCCGCTGGTCGAAAGCGTGATCCGGCGCTTGGAAAGCGCCAGGCCATCGCCGTGCATCACGACCTTCATCGCATCACGCACGTTGTCGAAATTGTAGAGCGGCTCGCCCATGCCCATCAGCACGATGTTTGTGAGCAGCCGGCCATCGGCGGTGTAGGACGCAGCGTCCTCCTCGTCGTCGAGCTGGTCCATCGCGCCTTTCGGCCATTCGCCCAGTGCATCGCGCGCCAGCATCACCTGGCCGACGATCTCGCCCGGGGTCAGGTTGCGCACCAGCCGCATCGTGCCGGTATAGCAGAATCGGCAGTTGAGCGTGCACCCGACCTGACTGGAGATGCACAAGGTGCCCCGGTCCGCATCGGGGATGAACACCATCTCGTATTCCTGCGAGTCATCGGTGCGCAGCAGCCATTTGCGGGTGCCGTCACTCGACACCTGCGCCTCGACCACCTGTGGACGGCCGATGACGAAACGCTCCTCCAGCCAGGGCCGCATCTGCTTGGCGATGTCGGTCATGCTGTCGAAATCGGTCACGCCGCGGTGATAGATCCAGTGGAACAGCTGCTTCGAGCGCAATTTGGCCTGTTTGCGGTCGAGCCCGGCAGTCTCGAGCAACGCGGCGATGTCCTCGCGCATCAGCCCCATCAGGTCGGAACGGCCATCGGCGCGTGGCGTGATCGGGCGCGGCACGGGAACGGGATCGATATGGCCGGGGATGGCCATGTCCATCGAGGTCGCGGCGGAAGCTTCGAGGGAAGTGTCGGTTGTCATGCGCGCCACATAGTCAATCGGGCCGCCAAATGCTACCTCCGCGGTCCAAGCTGTTCCCAGCCAGCATGCAGGAGTTTCCATGGACCGGTTCTTCACCCTCATTGCGACCCATGTCTCGCGCGCCGTGGGGCAACCTTTCGCCTTTGTTGCGGCGATGGGCATCATCTGTGTCTGGGGGGTGACCGGGCCGGTGTTCGGCTATTCCGATACCTGGCAGCTGGTAATCAACACTGGCACCACGATCATCACCTTCCTCATGGTATTCGTCATCCAGAACAGCCAGAACCGCGATGCCGCCGCGATGCAGGCCAAGCTCGACGAGCTGATCCGCACCCAGCAGGATGCGCGCAACGCGTTTATCGGGATCGAACACCTCACCGAGGTGCAGATCGAAAAGATCCGGGCGGCGCTGGAAAGCGAGGGCGAAGCGCAGGAAGAGGCGCGGCTGGAGCGCCACGAGAGCGTCGACCGGTTCCTGAAGCGGCTTTGATCAGGAGCGCTGATCAACGGTCCCGGGCACAGCCCAAGGCGGCAGCGTCGAGCGCGGTGGCGGCGCCCTTGAGCAGATAGACATCGCGTATCGTTCTGCCGTCCGCGCCATCGGCGCTGGCGGTCATCTCGCGCGCCGAGCGCATCGCCGCAATGATGCTGGCGTCCATCGCCTTGTCGCTGGCCCAGGCGTCGCCGCCGCCGCCGATGAGCGTGAACCTGCGCACGCCGATGGTCAGCGTCACCGGGCTTCGCCTTGCCATCGGGCGGCTCAGCCTCAGGTGAAACTGGCCCCGCGTTCCGCGCCTGGGCCAATAGCCGATGCTGGCGAACGGGCGGTACTGGCGGGTTCCGCGCACGGTCTCAGGCTGGGATATGGCATAGCAGCGCGGCACCTGCGGGTCGCGAAACGCACCCCAGCTGTCGAACACGCCCAGGCTGTCGCGCGCCTGGAGCGGAGCGGCGGCGAAAACGGCGACCGTTGCCGCCAGCGCCGCCAGCCCCCGTCTCACGCATGGCCTCCGCCGGTGCCGGTGACGACGATTTCCTCGCGGCCATCGGCGATCATCACCACCGATCCCTGCGGCAGTCCGGGGGCGACCGGGGCGCCGAACACCGGGTGCGGCGGCAGGCCGAGCAGCACGCCGCGCAGCACCCGGCTCGAAATGCCGTGCATGATCACCAGCCGGTCGCCGGGGTCGGCGGCATGCTCCGCCAGCCAGTCGATGACGCGATCGGCGATCTCGGGATAACTCTCGCCATCGGGCGCGCATCTGAGCAGCATTTCCGGTGCCTCGATCACCGGGCCGACCTCGGCGATGACATCGGCATAATAGCGCCCGCCCCAGCAGCCCATGCCGATCTCGACCAGCCGGGGGTCGTGCGCCGCATCGTGCCAGTCGAGCCCGAGATGCTCGGTGATCACCGCCAGTGTCTGCAGCGCGCGGCCGGTGTCCGATGCGTGGAGCGACAGGGCAGGGCGGGGGCCCAGCACCCGGGCCAGCGCCGCGCCCATGCCATCGGCCTGGGCAAAGCCTGTGCGGGTCAGCGGTGTGTGGAGATGGTCGCCCTGCAGCCTTTTGGCGGCGTTGAACACGGTTTCGCCGTGCCGCGCGATGAACAGGCGCCCAACCATGGGAGGGCAGGAAAAACGGGAATTTTGCGTCATATCGGTCCCGTTTCGGCAATAGTGGCGGCGCGTGCAAGCCCGGGCGCCCATTTTCCACAGTTTAAACGGAATTCCGCGGCTATCGGCTTGCGGGAAAAGCCAATATTGTTAATGAAGTTGGTCCGGATTCTGCCATTATGGCAGGGCATGTCTTTTGGTTTTGAGGCCGCCCGGCCTCGGGGGATTTTCATGAAAGCGACAATCGAACGCGCGACGCTCCTCAAGAGCCTCAGCCATGTTCAGTCGGTGGTGGAACGGCGCAACACGATCCCCATTCTGTCCAACGTGCTGATCGAGGCCTCGGCAGATGGCGCACTGCGCTTCATGGCGACCGACCTCGATCTGCAGATCGTTGAAACGATGAGCGCTTATTCGGTGGAAACCCCCGGATCGATAACGGTTTCGGCGCACACTCTGTTCGAAATCGCCCGCAAACTGCCCGACGGCAGCCAGGTGATGCTCGATGCCGCCGACGGCAAGATGCTGGTCCGCGCGGGGCGCAGCCGCTTTACGCTGCCCACGCTGCCGCGCGACGATTTCCCGGTGATCGCCGAGGGCGACCTGCCGACCAGCTTCGAGCTGGCCGCGGCAGAGCTGGTGCAGATCATCGACAAGACCCGCTTTGCGATCTCGACCGAAGAGACGCGCTATTATCTCAACGGCATCTTCCTGCATGTCGCCGATGATGATCGCCCGGTTCTCAAGGCTGCGGCGACCGATGGCCATCGCCTCGCCCGCGTCACGCTCGACCGTCCCGATGGCGCAGAGGGGATGCCCGACGTCATTGTTCCGCGCAAATGCATCGGCGAATTGCGCAAGCTGCTCGACGAACGCGGCGATGCCAAGGTGCAGATCGACCTGTCCGCCAGCAAGATCCGCTTCACTTTGGGCAGCGCGATTCTGACCTCCAAGCTGATCGACGGGACCTTCCCCGATTACAGCCGGGTGATCCCGACCGCGAACGACAAGCTGCTCAAGATCGACCCCAAGGCTTTCGCTCAGGGCGTCGATCGCGTCGCGACCATCGCCACCGAAAAGACCCGCGCGGTCAAGATGGCGCTGGAAAAGGACAAGATCACTCTGTCGGTCACCAGTCCGGAAAACGGCACCGCGGCTGAAGAGGTCGAGGGCGAATATTCTAGCGACGGGTTCGAAATCGGCTTCAATGCGCGCTATCTGCTCGATATCCTGGGTGAACTAGAAGGCGATGTCATCGAACTGCATCTGGCCGACAGCAGCGCGCCGACGCTGATCCGCGAAAACGACAAATCGAATGCGCTGTACGTCCTGATGCCGATGCGCGTCTGACGCCATGCCCGGCGTCGGGGCCTTTGTCCTGATCGCCGTTATCCTTGCACTGCTGGTGCTGGTCTACCGGTTCGATCGAACCGGGGGAACTCTGACGCTGTTTGCCAGCCTGTTCGTGATCGCGCTGCTGGTGCTGATGCTGTTGATGGCTGGCCTGGTCGTCGCCGCTGGCGCAGTCTGAACACTCCTTGCCCACACAGCAAAACGCCCTCCCGGTTGGACCGGGAGGGCGTTTTTGCGTTTCGGTCTCTTATCGGCTTAGCGCCAAAAACTCAGCGCTTGTCGACCGGAACATAGGGACGCTGCGTCGGGCCGGTGTACAGCTGGCGCGGGCGACCGATCTTCTGGCCGGGATCGGAGATCATCTCGTTCCACTGCGCGACCCAGCCGACGGTGCGCGCAAGTGCGAACAATGCGGTGAACATCGTGGTCGGGAAGCCGATCGCCGAGAGGATCACGCCCGAATAGAAATCGACGTTCGGGAACAGCTTCTTCTCGATGAAATAGGGGTCGTTGAGCGCCATTTCTTCGAGTTGCAGCGCGACCTCGAACACCGGATCGCTGACCTTGAGTGCCTCGAACACTTCGCGCACGGTCTTCTGCATCACCGTCGCGCGCGGATCGTAGTTCTTGTAGACGCGGTGGCCAAAGCCCATCAGGCGGAACGGATCGTTCTTGTCCTTGGCGCGCGCAATATAGTGCGGGATCTTGTCGGGAGTGCCGATCTCGCGCAGCATGTTGAGCGCTGCCTCGTTGGCGCCGCCATGCGCCGGGCCCCATAGGCAGGCGATGCCCGCAGCGATGCACGCGAACGGATTGGCGCCCGAGGACCCTGCCAGGCGAACGGTCGAGGTCGAAGCGTTCTGTTCATGATCGGCGTGGAGGATGAAGATGCGGTCGAGCGCGCGCTCGACCACCGGGTTCACCTCATAAGGCTCTGCCGGAACGCCGAAGGTCATCTTGAGGAAGTTGCCGGTGTAGGACAGCGAGTTGTCGGGATAGACGAAGGGCTGGCCGACCGAATACTTGTACGCGGCAGCAGCAATCGTCGGCATCTTGGCGATCAGCCGATGGCTGGAAATGCGGCGATGCTCGGGGTCGGCGATATCGGTCGAGTCATGATAGAAGGCAGAAAGCGCGCCGACGACACCGCACATGATCGCCATCGGGTGCGCATCGCGACGGAAGCCGCGATAGAACTGCATCAGCTGCTCGTGCAGCATGGTGTGGCGCGAGATGGTGTAGGTGAAGGTGTCGAGCTCGTCCTTGCTGGGCAGTTCACCGTTCAGCATAAGGTACGACACTTCCATGAAGCTCGAATCCTCGGCGAGTTCGCCGATCGGATAGCCGCGGTGCAGCAGCACGCCTTCATCGCCATCGATATAGGTCAGCGCGCTGTCGCAGCTGGCGGTGGAGGTGAAGCCCGGGTCATAGGTGAAGCAACCCGTCTCGGCATAAAGCTTGCGGATATCGATGACATCCGGGCCGATCGTTCCCGACCGGATGGCATAGCTGCTGTCCTTGTCGCCGATCTTCAATGATGCGCTGTCTGACACGGTTCGTTCTCCTCAAAGCGGTTCTTTGGCAAGCTAGTGGTGTGCGTGAGGCCCCTCAGGCGGCCACGCGCGTGACGTCGTTGATCCGGGCGAGCGATTCCTCGCGTCCCAGGAGTTCGAGCACATCGAAAATGCCCGGAGAGCGCGCCTGCCCGGTCAGGGCGGCGCGCAGCGGCTGGGCGTAAGTACCGAGGCCGTGCCCCTGAGCCTCGGCGAATTGCGTAACCTTGTCCTCCAGAGCGGCGGCAGTCCAAGGCGCTGTCTCGGCCAGAACTGGCGATACTGTCTGCAAAATCGCGATCCCATCGCCTTCTAGCAAAGATTTTGCTTTCTCGTCCATGCCTAAGGGTCGCGTCTTGAAGAGAAACTGAGCGCCATCGGCAAGCTCGTTGAGGTCGCGCGCGCGAAGCTTCATCACCGGCATCGCGCGGGCAAGCAGATCGGTGCTGGCGGCGGCATCCACATCCGGCATCAATGCGGCAACCCGCGGCGCGACAAGGGCGGCGAGCGCGGCGTCTTCCATCTCGCGCAGATACTGGCCGTTCAGATTGACGAGCTTCTTGGCATCGAAGCGCGAGGGCGACTTGCCGACATTGGCGAGGCTGAACAGCTCGACCGCCTCGGCGCGCGAGATCTTCTCGCGGTCGCCATAGCCCCAGCCCAGCCGCAGCAGATAATTGAACATCGCATCCGAGACGATGCCCATGTCGTCGCGGTAATTCTCGACACCCAGCGCGCCATGCCGCTTTGACAGCTTGGCGCCGTCGTTGCCGTGGATCAGCGGGATATGCGCATAGATGGGCTCGGGCCATCCCATGGCCTGGATCAGCACGAGCTGGCGGAAGGCATTGTTGAGGTGATCGTCGCCGCGGATGATGTGGGTAACGCCCATGTCGTGATCGTCGACCACGACCGCGAGCATATAGGTCGGCGTGCCATCCGAACGCAGCAGGACATAGTCGTCGAGCTCGCGTGCGTCGACGGTGACCGATCCCTGCACCTCGTCGGCGATGGTCAGCTTGCCGGTCTGCGGCGCCTTCAGCCGGATGACATAGGGCGCGCCTTCGGGCGCTTCGGATGCGTCGCGGTTCCGCCAGCGGCCATCATAGCGCATCGGCAGCTTCTTTTCGCGCTGCTCGGCGCGCATCGCCTCCAGCTCTTCTGCGGTGGCGAAGCACTTGTACGCATTGCCCGCAGCCAGCAGCTGATGCGCGACCTCGGCATGGCGGCCTGCGCGTTCGCTCTGGAACACCGGGGTGTCGTCCCAGTCGAGACCCAGCCAGTCGAGCCCGGCAAAGATTGCCTCGATCGCTTCGGGGGTGGAGCGCGCCTTGTCGGTGTCCTCGATCCGCAGCAGCGCCTTGCCGCCGTGATGCCGCGCGAACAGCCAGTTGAACATCGCGGTGCGCGCGCCGCCGATGTGGAGGAAACCGGTCGGCGAAGGCGCAAAACGGGTGACGACCTGTCGGTCGGCCATGGCTGCCGAAACAGGCTGATTTTCGCCGCTTGCACTCACTTACGCTTTCCTTTCAAACTCGCCCGACATGGCAATTTCGACCGCCTCTAGCACGGCTTTCTGGCAGCGACAAATGGCCAGTTTGTCCCGTTTTTTACCGCCTGTCGGTCTCGGCGCGGTGGCGGAGCGCTTTGTTCTGGCAGAGCGCGATCAGCTGCCGCCCTGGATCGTGGTGGCCTTTGGCGGCGGCATTGCCGCGTGGTTCCTGCTGCCGGGCGGCGCGTGGCATGCGGCGGTGGTCGCGATGGGACTGGCGGTGGCGCTCGCGGTGCTGGGGCTGCGGGGCGGCTGGACTGCGATGGAGCTGGGGCCACGTTGCGTGTTCGTCGCTGTGCTGATGATCGCTGCCGGTACCGCGCACATGGCCTGGCGCGCCGAGCGAGTCGCCGCCGATCCACTTCCTGCGCCGTGGTTCGGCACGCTCACCGGGCGGGTGATCGAGCGCGAGATGCAGCCCGCGCGCGAGCAGGTGCGGCTGGTGCTGCGAACCGCACCCGCGCTTGGTCTGCCACAGACGGTGCGGGTGAACCTCGATCTGGCGAAGGACGATCCGCAGGCGCGCACCGGAGCGATCATCAGCGCCCGCGCCCGGCTGATGCCGCCTGCGCAGGCCTCGCTGCCTGGAGGCTACAGTTTCGCGCAGCGCGCATGGTTCGAGCAATTGGGCGCCACCGGCAGCATGCTCGATCGCCCACGCATCGTGCAAGCGGCAGCCGGGAGCAGCGGGCTGGATTCGCTCCGCGCGCGGCTCTCGGCACATATCCAGGCGCAGGTCGGCGGCGGGGCAGGGGGCATTGCCGCGACGCTCGCGACCGGGGATCGCGGCGCGATCGCCGAAGAGGATGCCGAGGCGATGCGCCGCAGTGGCCTTGCGCATCTGCTCTCGATCAGCGGGCTGCATGTCACTGCGCTGATCGGTGCGGTCTGGCTGGTCACGCTGAAGGTGCTGGCGCTGTCGCCGCCGCTGGCGCGCGCCTGGCGGTTGCCTTTGGTGGCGGCGGGGGCGGGCGCGCTGGCGGGGATCGGCTACACTCTGCTCACCGGCGCAGAAGTTCCCACGATCCGCTCATGCGTCGCGGCGCTGCTGGTTCTGGTCGCACTCGCGCTGGGGCGTGATCCGGTCTCGCCGCGGCTGATCGCAGCAGGTGCGATGCTGGTGCTGCTGGTCTGGCCCGAAGCGCTGATGGGGCCGAGCTTCCAGCTGAGCTTTGCGGCGGTAACCGCCATCGTCGCGCTGCACGATCATCCTCGGATGCGCGCCTGGGCCGCAGCGGACTATTCCTGGCCGGGGCGAGCGGCGCGGTTTCTGGCGATGCTGTTCTTCACCGGGTTGCTGATCGAATTCACGCTGATGCCGATCGCGCTGCACCATTTCAGCAAGGCCGGGCTTTATGGTGCGCTCGCCAATATGGTAGCGATCCCGCTGACGACGTTCGTCATCATGCCGATCGAGGCACTGGCGCTGGTACTCGATCTTGCGGGCTGGGGAGCACCAGTCTGGTGGCTATGCGGCGTGGCGCTCGAGGCCCTGCTGGCGCTCGCGCATGCGGTGTCCGATGCTCCCGGGGCGGTCACCTTGTTCCCCAGAATGCCCGGTTGGGCGTTTGCACTGTTCGTCACCGGCGGGTTGTGGATGTTCCTGTGGCGTAGCCGTGCACGCTGGCTGGGGCTGGCGCCGATCGCGGTCGCCAGCGTTCTGGTCGCGCTGCAACCGGTGCCCGATCTGCTGATCACCAGTGATGGGCAACATCTCGCGGTGGCCGGGGAGCGCGACCAGATGGTGGTGCTGCGCGCGCGCATCGGCGACTATGCGCTGCAGACGCTGAGCGAAAGCGCGGCGTTCGAGGGGCAGGCGACCGCGATGCAGGACTGGCCGCAGGCTGCGTGCTCCGCAGAGTTCTGCAGCTTTGCTCTGAGCTCAGGGCAGCGACGCTACGCGGTCCTGGTCGGGCGCAACCGCGAGCGGGTGCCAGAACGCGGGCTCGCCGCTGCCTGTCGCCGCGCGGATATCGTGATCGCAGGCCGCTGGCTGCCGCGCAGCTGTCGCCCGCGCTGGCTCAAGGTGGATCGCAGGTTGCTGGCCGAGACCGGCGGGCTGGCGCTGTATCTCGAAGACCAGGCGGTGCGCACCGTTGCTGCGGACCATCGCGGCCATCCCTGGTGGGACCGGGCGGTGGAACAGCGCGAGCAGGCGATGGAGGCCAAACGCGCCGCGCGGCTCAGCACTCCACCACGTTGACCGCAAGCCCGCCTTGCGAGGTTTCCTTGTAGCGCTCGTTCATGTCGAGCCCGGTGCGGCGCATCGTCTCGATCACTTCGTCCAGACTGACGCGGTGGGTGCCGTCGCCCATCATCGCCAGCCGCGCTGCCTCGATTGCCTTGACCGCGCCGACCGCGTTGCGCTCGATGCATGGCACCTGCACCAGCCCCGCGACCGGATCGCAGGTGAGGCCAAGATTGTGCTCCATGCCGATCTCGGCGGCGTTCTCGACCTGCATCGGCGTCCCGCCCCAGGCGGCGACCAGCCCGGCGGCGGCCATCGAGCAGGCGACCCCGACCTCGCCCTGGCAGCCGACTTCGGCGCCCGATATCGACGCATTTTCCTTGAACAGCGACCCGATCGCCGCCGCGGTGAGCAGGAATCGCTCGACGCCTGCCTGATTGGCACCCGGAGCG
This sequence comes from Blastomonas sp. RAC04, assembly GCF_001713435.1. Lineage (NCBI taxonomy): Bacteria > Pseudomonadati > Pseudomonadota > Alphaproteobacteria > Sphingomonadales > Blastomonadaceae > Blastomonas > Blastomonas sp. RAC04. The sequence continues at coordinate 1,452,108 of NZ_CP016460.1, read as the reverse complement.
AAGCGATCGTAGAATCGCAGCACCGAGGGGACAATTCCTGCGGCGCCATTGGTGGGCGCGGTGACGACCTTGCCGCCGGCCGCGTTCTCCTCGTTCACCGCCAGCGCCCACAAATTGACCCAGTCGATCACGGTCAGCGGGTCGGAGAGCATCCGCTCCTGTCGCGCCATCAGATGCGCCATGATCAAAGGCGCGCGGCGCTTGACCCGCAGACCGCCGGGAAGCTCGCCGCCGGTGCGGATGCCACGGTCGATGCAGGCGGACATTGCGGTGGCGATCTCTTCCAGCCCTGCCGACAGTGCCCCGGCATCGCGCGCCGCCAGCTCGTTTGCGCGGGTGATTTCGGCGATCGAAAGCCCGGTCTCGGCGGCAATCGCCAGCAGCTCGGCGCCCGAGCAGAAAACATGAGGCGGATCCCACAGCCCTCCTGCGCCCGGAGCATTGCCACCGGTCTCGTCCTCATCGACCACTGCGCCGCCGCCTACCGAGAAATACGCGCGCTGATCCAGCTGCGACCCGCTCGAGTCGAACGCGGCAAAGGTCATCGCATTGGAATGATAATCGAGCCGCTCGCGCTGCAGGAACAACAGGTCTGCCGCCTCGTCGAAGCTAATGGCGTGACGCTTGCCGAGCAATATCTCGCCCGACGCCCGGATCTCGGCAATCAGCCGGTCGGCGGCATCGGGATCGCAGCTCACCGGCTCTTCTCCGGCAAGACCCAGCAGGATCGCCCGGTCGCTGGCATGGCCCTTCCCGGTCAGCGCGAGCGACCCGTAGAGCCGGGTCTCGACCCGGGTGACGCGCTCCAGCACGACGCGGTCGCTCAGGCGCTCGACGAACCGGTTGGCCGCGACCATCGGCCCCATGGTGTGCGAACTCGACGGGCCGATGCCGATCTTGAACAGATCGAAGACTGACGCGACCATGCTATTCTCCTGCGCGAACCGTTGGATCAGTCCGTCGCCCGGCCCTTAGCGCCCAGCAGATGGCGTTGCCAGAAGGCGAGTGTGGTCCAGAACATGTAATCGGCGTTTTCCTTGCGGCGAAAACCATGACCCTCGTTGCGCGCCAGCAGGTGCCAGGCGGTGCCGCCGCGTGAACGGATCGCTTCGATGATCTGGTCCGCCTCGCTCGCCGGAACGCGCGGATCGTTGGCGCCGGTGACCACCAGCAGCGGGATTTTCAGTTCGTCGACGCGGGTGAGCGGGCTGATCTCTTCCAGCTTGGCGCGCAAGGCTGGGGCTCGCTCGTCGCCATATTCAAGGCGTCTTAAATCCCGCCGGTATTCCTCTGTATTTTCAAGGAATGTGACAAAATTCGAGATCGCCACGATGCAGTTTGCGGCGTTGAACCTGCGGCCATAGCGAATGGCGCTGGCATAGCACATATAGCCGCCATAGCTGCCCCCGGTGACGCCGAAGCGGCGCTGATCGAGCATCGGATGCCTCGCCAGTCGGTCGAGCAACGCGCCAATGTCCTTGACCGAATCCTCGCGCAGATACGGGCCGTTGTCGAGGCTCACAAACCGCTTGCCGAACCCGGTCGATCCCCTGACATTGGGATAAAACAGAGCAATTCCAAGCTCGTTGACCAGATAGTTGGTACGCCCCAGAAAGCCTGCCGTCGCCTGACCCTCCGGGCCGCCATGGATCGACATGATCAGCGGCCGCTTGCCGGGGTGGCGCTGGGGATCGGGGCGGTAGAGCAGCCCGGACACCGGTTCGCCATCGAAGCTCTTGATCTCGACCAGCTCTGGCATGACGTTCTTTGCGGGATCCAGCCCGCCGGTCTCGCTTTCAGTCCACCGGGTGATCTGCAGCGTCACCGGATCTAGGCTATAGGCATCCCCGGGCGACTGGTTGGAAAAGACGGTGAAGCCCAAAGTACCCCAGGGCGCAAACTTCATCCCCGTGCCGATTTCGCCCGGCGGCAGGCCGGTGACCAGCCGCTTTTCACCGCTTGCGATGTCATAGAGGTGAAGCCGCGAAAATCCTGCTTCGTTAACGACATATGCGATAGTCTTGCCATCACTTGCGATATCGAAATTGCTGATGTCCCAGCGGCCGCCATCGATCATCGGGGTGAACAGGCCGGTATCCATATCGAGCAGCCCGATTCGCTGCACGTCCGAATCCTTGTCGCTCGAAACCCAGAGCCGCCCATCGGGCGCGAACTTGAGATTGCCATAGGCCACCGGCGTCGCATCGCGCGAGACCTGGCGGAAGGTGCCGGTTTCGACGTTGATTAGGTGCAACTGGCTATCGGTGACCGACACATAGTTGAACACCAGCAGATCGCGGCCATTGGGCGCGAAATCGATCGCCGCCCAGCCGCCGCTGTCGCTCGACAACACCAATTGTGCCGACTTGGGGTCGCGCGGGTCCATGACATAGATGTCGTTGAACACCCCGGTGCGCATGTTGCTGCCAAAGGCCACCAGCCTGCCGTCATCCGACCATGGCCCCAGCGCGTGGCGGCTCTTGCCGTCGGTGAGCAGCGTCATCCGCCCCGAATCCAGCGCATAGATCTGCGAGACCTCGTTGCCGCCGGCGTCCTTTTCGACCAGCAGCATCGATCCGTCGGGCGACCATGTCCCGCCGAAGATCGGCTCTTCTTCAAAGCTGATCTGCCGCCGTGCGCTGCCTGGCGCCGCGACCCGGTGCAATTGCGCGACGTTGCCGAACCGGGTGGTGATCAGCATCGATCGGTCCTGCGGGTTCCACCCGGCAAAGCTCGCGGTTCGATATTCCAGATAAGGCCGGGTGTCGGCCACAAGCGACATCGGGATCGGCGGCACGCCATCGGCGAGCATGGCGGCGGGGGGCGGGACCGATGGCTCTGCCGCGTCGGCTTCACGCGCCTCGATCGGTCCGGTGGCAGCCATGCACAAAGCGGCGCACAGGCCGGATACGGCCGTCCACCATCTTGCTCTGCGCATCTGCGATCCCTCCTGTTCTGGTTGAGCGCTGCTCTATTCGGCAGCAGCGCGCTTGGCAATCGGTGCGGTGACGCAGCCTGCTGCGCGTTAGCCCTAGGCAGCCCCGGCAGCACGCCCTAGAAGCGCCCGGATGAACCGCCCCGCCGCCCGTTCTCCTGCTCCCTCTGCCGCCCCGTTCGTCCTTCTCGACGACGCCCGCACCGGACACGCCAGCGCCGCCCGGCTTTACAGCAATCCCGTCCGCTGCCTGCGCGCGCGGACCGCAGGCGAGTTCGACCGGTTGCTCGAGGAACTCAAGGCCGCAGGGCGCGAGGGGCTGCATGCGGCGGGCTATCTTGCCTATGAGGCAGGGCTTGCGCTCGAGCCGCGGCTGCGCCCGCTGCTGGAGGCGCTGCCGCCGATGACCCTGGCGTGGTTCGGGTTGTTCGAGCGCCATGACGTCATGCCGCCCGATCAGGTGCCGGCCTGGCTGGCACAGCAGGGTGGGGAAGGCGAGGCCTATCTTGCGCCCGCCGGCCCTTCGATGGCGGCGGCTGATTATGCCGCGCGATTTGCCCGGGTTCACGAAGCTATCACCAGTGGAGACATCTACCAGGCCAATCTCACCTTTCAGAATGAGGCCGCGATGTCGGGGCATCCGCTGGCGCTGTATCGCGCGCTGCGCGCGGGCTCGGCGGCGGGCTATGGCGGGGTGGTGTTCGATGGCGAGGACTGGTTGCTCAGCCTTTCTCCCGAACTGTTCTTCTCGCTGCGCGAAGGCCAGGTCACCGCGCGCCCGATGAAGGGCACCGCACCGCGCCAGCACGATCCCGCGCGCGATGCCGAGGCCGCGCGCGCGCTGGAGGCATCCGAAAAGGACCGCGCCGAAAACCTGATGATCGTCGATCTGCTGCGTAACGATCTGTCGCGCATTGCCGATCCCGGCAGCGTCGCGGTGACCGATCTGTTCCGCATCGAAAGCTATCCCACCGTCCACCAGATGACTTCGACCGTCCGCGCGAGGCTGGCGCCGGGGCTCGATGCGCTTGACATCCTGCGCGCCATCTACCCTTGCGGGTCGATCACCGGGGCGCCCAAGATCCGCGCGATGGAAATGCTGCACCAGATCGAGGCCGGCCCGCGCGGCATCTATTGCGGTTCGATCGGCCGGATCGACCCGTATGCGGGCGATGCGCCGGGCGACGCCGCGTTCAATGTCGCAATTCGCACCTTGCATCTGGCAGGCGATGCGCAAAAGGTCTCGCTGGGTCTGGGATCGGGCGTGGTCGCGGATTCCGAGAGCCAGGACGAATGGCGCGAGTGTCTGGTCAAGGGGGCGTTCTTGAAGGCGGCGACGAAGAATTTTGATCTCATCGAGACGATGGGTTTCGATCCGGCGCAGGGAATTATCCGTCTGGAGTTGCATCTGGAGCGGATGAAGGCGAGCGCTGCGGCGCTCGGATTTTCATTCGATCGGCATGCGGTGCGCAATGCGCTCAACCATGCGTGCTTCTATCTCGACGCGCCCACGCGCATCCGTCTGCTGCTGGCGGCCGGCGGCGATACCGCGATCGAGATGCGGCCCGCGCCCACGCCGATGGCCGAGCCGCTGGGCGTGGTCATCCGTCCGATGATGCTGGAGGCAGGGGATATCCGGCTGGCGCACAAGACCACCGACCGCGCCTGTTACGACCAACCCCGCATCGATGCGAAGGCGCAATGCGGCGCGGACGAAGTGCTGTTCACGGATTCCGATGGCGCGCTCACCGAAGGCAGCTTCACCAGCCTGTTCGTCGAACGCGATGGCATGCTGCTCACCCCGCCGCTCACTAAGGGCCTGCTTCCCGGCGTCTTGCGGCGCGAACTGCTGGATCAGGGCAGGGCGATAGAGGCCGTGCTGACCGGGGCGGATCTTGGCCAGGGCTTCTGGCTGGGCAACTCGCTGCGCGGGCTGATGCGGGCGCGGCTGATCGGTTGATCGAACGGGGCGTGCTGCCTGCAGAATGACCTGAACACTCCCCTGTGCCGTGGTTCACAGCGGATACAGGCGAAACAGGCGAGCTTGGGGAGGGCCAAGCAAAGCCATCCCGGCACATTGCTTGATTCGCACCCGGCGCGGCTTATGTCGCTGCCAAGATTGTAACCCCGCACGTCCTGGTGACGAACATCGTCGTGCGGATACAAGAAGACGAGATCGAGATGAGCAACATTCTGACATCGGACCTGTTCCGCAATTTCATGGGTGGATTCGCGCTGGGCGCGGTCGCCCTGTTTGCCCTGCAACCCCGCGATGCCGACGCCAGCCCCCCTGCTGCGCCCGTCGTGCAGGAAGCGGCTCTGGAGAATTCCGACAGCTGATGACCCTTCGCACCCGCACTCTTTCCGCCCTTGCCGCGATCGGCCTGATCGGCGTTGCCGCGATTGCCGTCGATGGTGGCGCCGCAGCGTTCGCCGCCGAAGAGGCCAAGATCATTCCGGCGCCCAAGCTGAAGGCGGTGGAACCGGGCAAGCAGCGCGTCGCGATCTTTGCCGGCGGCTGCTTCTGGGGCGTGGAGGGCGTGTTCAGCCATGTGAAGGGCGTCAAGAGCGCGGTCTCGGGCTATCATGGCGATGGCAAGGCCAACGCCAGCTATGACGAGGTGTCCAGCGGCGCAACCCGGCACGCGGAATCCGTGCGGGTGGTTTATGATCCTGCGCAGGTCAGCTATGGCCAGCTGCTTCAAGTCTATTTCTCGGTGATTGCCGATCCCACGCTGCTCAACCGGCAGGGGCCGGATACCGGCCGCCACTATCGCACCGCTTTGGTGCCGGTGGACAAGGGCCAGGCGCAGGTCGCGCGTGCCTATATCGCCGAGCTGGAGAAATCGGGCGCATGGAAGAAGCGTATCGTCACTGCGGTCGAGCCATACAAGGCGTTCTATCCCGCCGAAACCTATCATCAGGACTTCATGTTCAAGAACCCTGACCACCCCTACATCCTGCGCTGGGATGCGGTGAAGGTCGCCAATCTCAAGCGTGTCTTTCCTGCACTCTATTCGGCAAAACCGGTACGCGGCTGACCGCAGCGCGACATCGTTGCCATTGCAACCGGCAGGTGCCGCGCGTAGATATGGCGGATGTCCATCGTCAAAGACCACGGCCACAGGCACAAGGAGCATGAGGGGGCAGACCTTGCCCATGCTGCGCGCGTATCGCTGGAAGCAGCGGGCGAGCAGTGGACCGACATGCGCGAGTCGATTTTCACGGCCCTGGCCGATATCGAAAAGCCTGCCTCTGCCTATGATATCGCCGATGCTGTCAGCAAGGCGCGCGGCAAGCGCGTCGCGCCCAACAGCGTCTATCGCATTCTCGACCTGTTCGTGCGCACCAACCTGGCGCGGCGGGTAGAGAGCATTAACGCCTATATCGCAAATTCCCACCCCGGGTGCCTGCATGACTGCATCTTTCTGGTGTGCGATTCGTGCGGATCGGCGACGCATATCGACGATGACGGCCTGTCGCGGAGTGTCCGCAAGACCGCGGAAGCCGCAGGCTATGTCGATATTCGCCCGGTTATCGAGGTGCGTGGGCGCTGCGCGGACTGCGACTGAAACTCCGCATTTGCGGAACTGTCCAAAAAACTTTACACTCAAACCGCTTGTCCATGTCGATCAATCGACAGAGCCCGCAAATGGGGCTAGGATTTGCGGTTGAAAGGGAACTCAATGACCAATCTGCCCGCCACACCGCTGCTTGATACCGTCGAAACACCGGCCGATCTGCGCAAGCTCAAGCCCACGCAGCTGCGCCAGCTGGCCGACGAACTGCGGCAGGAAGTGATCTCTGCGGTATCGGTGACCGGCGGACATCTGGGCGCGGGCCTGGGCGTGGTCGAGCTGACCACCGCGATCCATTACGTCTTCGATACCCCCACCGATCGGCTGATCTGGGATGTCGGCCATCAGTGCTATCCGCACAAGATCCTCACCGGACGTCGCGACCGCATCCGCACGCTGCGCACCGGTGGCGGGCTTTCGGGCTTCACCAAGCGTTCCGAAAGCGAATATGATCCGTTCGGCGCAGCACACAGCTCGACCTCGATCTCGGCGGCGCTTGGCTTTGCCACCGCCAACCAGATGACCGGCGCGCCTGGCAAGGCGATTGCGGTGATCGGCGATGGCGCGATGAGCGCGGGCATGGCCTATGAGGCGATGAACAACGCCGAGCGCGCGGGCAACCGGCTGGTGGTGATCCTCAACGACAACGACATGTCGATCGCGCCGCCGGTCGGCGGGCTGTCGGGCTATCTTGCGCGAATCGTCTCGAGCCGCGAATTCCTCGGCGTGCGCGAGGCATTGAAGCGTCTGGCGCGCAAGCTGCCCAAGAGCCTGCACCAGGCCGCGCGCAAGACCGACGAATATGCTCGCGGCATGGCGATGGGCGGCACTTTGTTCGAGGAGCTGGGCTTCTATTATGTCGGCCCGATCGATGGTCACAACATGGACCAGCTGGTCGCGGTGCTCGAGAATGTCCGCGATGCTGCCGAAGGGCCGTGCCTGATCCATGTCGTCACGCAGAAGGGCAAGGGCTATGGCCCGGCCGAAGCGGCCGCCGACAAATATCATGGCGTCGCCAAGTTCGATGTTGTCACCGGAAAGCAGGACAAGGCAGCCGCAGGCCCGCCCGCCTATCAGAACGTGTTCGGCGAAACATTGGCGAAGCTCGCCGATACCGACCCGACCATCTGCGCGATCACTGCCGCGATGCCCTCGGGCACCGGGGTGGACAAGTTCGCCAAGGCGCACCCCGATCGCAGCTTCGATGTCGGCATTGCCGAGCAGCACGCGGTGACCTTCGCAGCGGGGCTTGCTGCGCAGGGCATGCGCCCGTTCTGCGCCATCTATTCGACCTTCCTGCAGCGCGCCTATGACCAGGTCGTGCACGATGTCGCGATCCAGAACCTGCCGGTCCGCTTCGCGATCGACCGCGCCGGGCTGGTCGGCGCCGATGGTTCGACCCATGCCGGCTCGTTCGATGTCACCTATCTCGCGACATTGCCCAACATGGTGGTGATGGCGGCGGCCGACGAGGCCGAACTCGTCCACATGACCTATACCGCCGCATGCCACGACAGCGGTCCGATCGCGTTTCGCTATCCGCGCGGCAACGGCACCGGCGTCGCACTTCCGCAGGTGCCCGAGCGGCTCGAGATCGGCAAGGGCCGGATCGTGCGCGAGGGCAAGAAGGTCGCGATCCTCTCGCTGGGCACCCGCCTGGCAGAGGCGCAGAAGGCTGCCGACCTGCTCGACGCCAAGGGTCTGTCGACCACGGTCGCCGATCTGCGCTTTGCCAAGCCGCTCGACGAGGAACTGATCCGCAAGCTGCTGGCGACGCACGAAGTGTGCGTGACGGTGGAAGAGGGCGCCATCGGCGGTTTGGGCGCGCATGTGCTGACCATGGCATCGGACGCAGGGCTGATCGATTCCGGCCTCAAGCTGCGCACGCTGCGGCTGCCCGATACCTTCCAGGATCACGACAAGCCCGAAAAGCAGTATGCCGATGCCGGGTTGGATGCCGATGGCATCGTCGATTGCGTGCTCAAGGCGCTGCGCCACAACAGCGCGGGCGTGGCGATCGTGGGGGATGGCGCGCGCGCCTGATCCCCCTTCGCAAGCGAACACAAAAAAGCCCGGCAAATCCTTGGATCGTCGGGCTTTTTTGTGTCTGTCGTGATCGTCCGCTTATTGCGGGATCGAGGCCTTGGCGTCCTGACCATCGCCTTCGGGCGCGGCGACGATGTCGCGGGTGGTGGTGCCCTTGTCGGTGGTCTGCGTCTTGGGATCGCCCACCTGTGAACGGATGGCGGTATCGGGCGAACCGGCGCGATCGAGCGCAGCGCCTTCGACTCCGGTGCGCGCCTGCGGGCCACCGAACAGCGCATCGAGCGCCTGCTGGCTGGCCGAGACCGACTGCGGACGCACCGCGCCAGGAGTGGGCGGGGTCAGCGAGAAGTCGGGCGGGATGACCAGAGGTGCCTGACGCGACACGGCGAACTCGTCCGGACGGTCACGGTTGAAGATGCCTCCGCCCGAACCGCAGGCCGACAGCGTCGTTGCCGCGGCCGAAATCCCGGCGATCAGGGCCAGTTTGCGGCTAGGATTAAACATGCTCATTCTCCGTTTTGGCGGCTGGGGCGCCATCGCTAATCCCGCCAGCCTGAACCCCTGATGTAGGGGCCTCAGATTTGGCCGACTTGTCGCCGATTATCAGAACGCGGGCAAGCAATAACAGCACCCCGATGGTGATCGCGGCATCGGCGATGTTGAAGATCATGAACGGCCGGAAGGCGCCGAAATGCAGGTCGGCATAATCGACGACATAGCCCAGGCGTGCGCGATCGATGATGTTGCCGAGCGCCCCGCCCAGGATCATGCCCAGCGCCAGAATGTCGCCGCGCGCGCGTTCCTTCCACATCCACAGCAGCACCACCGTGGCGATCAACCCGGTGAGCGCGACCAGCAGCCAGCGCGCGGTGTCGGTCTCTGCGGTGAGGAAGCCCATCGAGACGCCGCGGTTTTCCGCCCAGGTCAGGTTGAAGAACGAGGTGATCTCGATCTGCAACCGGCTCTTGAGCGCGAGCGGCCCTGCAACGATGAACTTGGCGATCTGGTCGATGACGAGGATCGTGATGGCGAGCGCGACGCCTTCGGTGCGATAGCGGGTGAGGCTCATGCGAAGCGCTCCCTGTTTCCGTGGTCGTCATGCTGAACTTGTTTCAGCACCCATTTTGCAACTGCAACCGAAGCCGCGTGGGGAGAAATGGGCCCTGAAACAAGTTCAGGGTGACGGGGAGGGGAGGTCGGCATATTCCAGCTCACGCCAGCATCTCCGTGCAACGGTCGCACAGATTGCCGTCCTCGGTCACCTCGGGAAGGTGACGCCAGCAGCGGCCGCATTTGTGGTGGGTGGTGCGGGTGACTTCGATGACCTTGATTTCGGCGACGGATTCATCCGCAAAGCCGGAGACTTCCGCTGAAGACACGATCAGCAGCTCTTCGAATTCGTCCTTGGCCAAGGATAGAGCAGAATCCGCAGCAAGCGGGTCCTTCAGCTTGATCGCCACTTCGGCCTCGAGGCTTGATCGAATGATCTTGTCCCTGCGGAATGGCTCGATCGCTGCGGAAACGCTCAAACGCAGATCGCGCAAGCGATCCCAACGCATGACGAGTTCGCCGTCCTCTGGGAGGGTTGGCAGCACCGGCCACTCGAGCAGATGCACGCTGCCACCATCGGGATGGCGCGTGGTCCAGACCTCTTCTGCCGTGAACACCAGCACCGGCGCGGCGTAGCGCACCAGCGCCTCGAACAGCACGTTGAGCACGGTGCGATAGGCGCGGCGCTTGTCGGTGCCGTGCGGGTGCGCGGGGCCGATGTCGCAATACAGGCAATCCTTGCGGATATCGAAGAAGAACGCCGAAAGGTCGTTGTTGGCGAAATCTGCCAGCGTGCGGACATACGTATTGTAGTCGAAGTCCTCGACCGCCTGTTTCAGCTTCGCGTCAAGCTCGGCGAGCAGGTGCAGCACATAGCGTTCGAGCTCGGGCATGGCCTCGACCGCCACGCCCTCGGCCTTCTCGTCAAACCCGCCGAGTGCGCCGAGCAGATAGCGGAAGGTGTTGCGCAGTTTGCGGTACTGGTCCGAGACCCCTGCGAGGATTTCCTTGCCGATGCGGTGGTCTTCGGTGAAATCGACCGACAGCGCCCACAGCCGCAGGATGTCCGCGCCCGAATCCTTGATCAGCGTCAGCGGATCGATGGTGTTGCCCAGCGACTTGGACATCTTCATGCCCTTGGCGTCCATGGTGAAGCCGTGGGTCAGTACCGCCTTGTACGGCGCATGGCCGCGCGTGCCGCAGCTTTCCATCAGCGAGGACTGGAACCAGCCGCGATGCTGATCCGATCCTTCTAGATACAGGTCCGCCCACGGGCCGACATGGCCTTCGGGGCGGGTCAGATCGGGCCATTTGCCGCTTTCGAGCACGAAGGCGTGGGTGCAGCCGCTGTCGAACCAGACGTCGAGAATGTCGGTGACGCGCTCGTAATCGGCGATGTCGTAATCGGGGCCGAGCAGGGCAGGGGCCGCCGCGTCGTTCCACGCATCGACACCGGCCTCGCGCATCGCCGCGACAATCCGGGCGTTGACCGCGGAGTCCTTGAGATATTGGCCGGTCTTGCGGTTGACGAACAGTGTGATCGGCACGCCCCAGGCGCGCTGGCGGCTGATCACCCAGTCAGGGCGGCCTTCGACCATCGAGCGGATGCGGTTCTCGCCCTTGGCGGGCACCCAGCGGGTGTCGGTGATCGCCTGCATCGCGGTCTCGCGCAGCGTCGGCGAGGCGCACAGGCTCTCGTCCGCAGGATCGACCGCGCCGCCTTCATTCTCCCAGCCCTTTTCGGCCCGGGTCTTGGCAGGCAGATAGGTCAGCGGCATATCCATCGGGATGAACCATTGCGGCGTGCAGCGATAGATCACCCGCGCCTTGGAGCGCCACGAGTGTGGGTAGCTGTGCTGGAATGCTGCGGCGGAGAGCAAGGCTCCTGCCGCGCGCAGGTCCTCGCAGATCGGGCCGTCGGGTGCGTTGAACTTGGGGTTGATCACCGACATCCGCCGCTCATCCGCGCCGCCGAGCCACGCCCAGTCATCGCGATAGCGCCCGTCGCCCTCGACCGCGAACACCGGCTCGATGCCATGCGCCTTGCACAAGTCGAAATCGTCCTCGCCATGGTCGGGCGACATATGGACAAGGCCAGTACCCGCATCGGTGGTGACGAAATCGCCGGGCAGGAAGGGGCGGGGCTTGGCAAAGAACCCGCCGAGTGCGTGCATCGGATGGCGGGCGGTTGCTCCTGCGAGGTCTGAGCCTTTGACGTTGCCCTTTATTTCCCAAGCAAAAAGGTCAGGGCTTTCGATTTGAAGCCGACTCTTGAATGCTTCCAAGAGCGGCGTCGCAACGATGAACTTACCGGGCTCACCCAAGTTGGCAGCCAGGCCTTCTTCGTAATTCACAATTACTTCGACGAGTGAGTACTCAACCTCAGGGCCGTAAGCCAAAGCCTGGTTCACCGGGATCGTCCACGGCGTAGTCGTCCAGATCACCGCATAGGCACCAACCAGTTCGGGCGCGTTCGGCGCATCAACGATCTCGAACGCCACATCGATCTGCGTGCTCGTCACATCGGCATATTCGACCTCGGCTTCGGCGAGCGCGGTCTTCTCGACCGGCGACCACATCACGGGCTTGGCGCCGCGATAGAGCTGGCCGCTTTCGGCGAACTTCATCAGTTCCTGCACGATGGTCGCCTCGGCGGCGAAGTCCATTGTCAGGTACGGATTGTCCCAATCGCCGTTGATGCCCAGGCGCTTGAGCTGCTCGCGTTGCGTGTTCACCCATTGCTGGGCATAGGCGCGGCATTCGGCGCGGAATGCGACGGGGTCGACCTCGTCCTTGTTGAGCTTCTTCTTGCGATACTGCTCCTCGATCTTCCACTCGATGGGCAGGCCATGACAATCCCAGCCGGGCACATACGGCGCGTCCTTGCCGAGCAGCGACTGGGTGCGGCAGACCATGTCCTTGAGGATATGGTTGAGCGCATGACCGATGTGCATGTCGCCGTTCGCGTACGGCGGGCCATCGTGCAGGATGAACTTTTCGCGGCCTTTGCGGGCATCGCGCAGCTGGCGGTAGAGGTCCGCCTCCTGCCAGCGCGCCAGAATCGCCGGTTCCTTCTGGGCGAGGCCAGCCTTCATCGGGAAGTCGGTCTGCGGCAGAAAGACGGTGTCTTTATAGTCCGCGGCGGGGCTTGCAGTTGGCTCAGTCATAGTGGCTGGCGCTTAAGGCGCGCGCGGCCTTCAGGCAAGCAATTCCCGCGCGCGCACGCAGTCCGCCTCGATCTGGGCAGTGAGTTCTTCCATGGAAGCGAACTTCGCCTCGGGGCGGATGAAGTGGCGCAACGCGACCTCGATCGTCTGGCCGTAAAGGTCTTCGTCGAAATCGAAGAAATGCGGCTCGAGCAGTTCCTTGGGCGGGTCGAACTGCGGGCGGATGCCGAGGTTTGCGGCACCATTCAGCACCCGGCCATCGGCGAGGTGCCCGGTGACGGCATACACCCCATACATCGGGCGCAGATAGCTTCCCATATCGACGTTCGCGGTAGGATAGCCCAGCAGCCGTCCGGTCTTGTCGCCATGCTGCACAACGCCCTGCACCGCGAACGGCCGCGTCATCAGCCGCTCGGCCTCGTCAGGTTTGCCCTCGATCAGGCACTGGCGAATGCGGCTGGAGGAGATCACCGCGTCCTCGGTCGACACCGGGCCGACCGCTTCGCTGCGCAGGCCGAGCAGTGCGCCCAGATCGCGCAGCACCTCGATATTGCCGCCGCGGCCCTTGCCGAAGGTGAAGTCCTCGCCGGTGACCACGCCCTTCGCGCCGAAGCGGGTGACCAGTAGATCGCCGACGAAATTGCCCGCGGTGGTGTTGGCGAGCGTTTCGTCAAAGGCGAACACCAGCATCGCATCGGCGCCTGCCTCAGCGAACAACTTCTGGCGCTGGTCGAGACTGGTGAGGCGGAACGGCGCGACATCGGGCTTGAAATAGCGCACCGGGTGCGGATCGAAGGTGGCGATGATCGCCGGGCGGCTTTCGGCCTTTGCCCACGCGATCGCGCGTCCCGCCACGGCCTGATGCCCGGCGTGAAATCCGTCGAAATTCCCCAGCGCGATGATGCCCCCGCGCAAGCGTTCTGGCAGCTGATCGCCACCTTCTACCCTGATCATGGCGCTGCCCTATAGGGCCTTGCCGGGCAGGGGTTCAATGCCCTGTTTGATCAGCCTGAGCGCATTGCCGCCCATGACGGCGCGAATCTCCGCCTCGGTGAAGCCGATATCGATCAGCGCCTGCGTCACCTGGACGATCTGGCTGGCGTCGAAGCGGGTGGTCACCGCGCCATCGAAATCGCTGCCAAGTGCGACGTGCCCGATGCCGACGAGGTCGCGGACATGCTTGATCGACTGCGCGATCTTGACCGGATCGGTCGAACACAAGGCTCCGTCCCAATAGCCGATGCCGATGATGCCGCCAGTGGCGGCCACGCCGCGGATTTCGGTGTCGGAAAGGTTGCGGTTGACCCCGCACACCGCCTGCACTCCGCCGTGGCTCGAGACGACCGGGCGCCGCGCCATGGCGAGGATCTCGGCGACCGACTTGTGGCTCGAATGCGCGATATCGACGATGATGCCCTTGGCCTCCATCGCGAGGATCATCTTGCGACCGAACGGGGTGAGCCCGCCCTTGGCCTGCCCGTGCATCGATCCGCCCAACTCATTGTCGAAGAAATGCACCAGCCCCGCCATCCGCATGCCGACGCCATAGAGCCGGTCGAGGTTTTGCGCCTTGCCTTCGAGGTTCTGCAGTCCCTCGACCGAATAGAGCGCGCCGGTGACCGGCTTGCCTGCAGCGCGCGCCGCGAGCAGCCGGTCGATATCGGCCGCGCGGCGCACCAGCATCAGGCGCCCATCAGAGGCCTTTGCTGCCGCTTCGAGCCTTTGGCCGTGCCACATCGAGCGTTCGTGCACCGAAAACCAGGTGCGCACCGGCTGCAATTGCGCGATGGCGAGCAGGGTGATGTTGTCGGTATCGGCGGAGTTGCTGTCGTAATTCTGCCCACGCGGGGTCTTGGACACCGACGAGAAGATCTGCAGCGCGACATTGCCCGCCTCGAGCCGGGGCAGGTCGATATGGCCGCGTGCGGCCTTGCCGAGCAGGTCGCGCTTCCACAGCAGGGTGTCGCCGTGCAGATCTGCGATCTGCAGCGTCGCGTGCAGCTTGGTTGCATCGGCGCGGACCGCTGGCAACGGCTCGTCGGTCACGACATTGGTCTGCGCCTCGAACCGGCCCGGCAGCACGGTGACCACGTAGATCAGCCCCGCTGCCAGCAGCAGGAGCAGCCCGAACAGGACCTTGCGGATCACCGGTGGGTCACTTGCGGACCAGTGTGACGAAGCTGAACGCGGGGCGCTCGCGATGGTCGGGATCGACAGCGTGGTCGGTTCTGGCGGTTTCCTGCCACACGCCCGGATCGAACGGCGGCATCACGGTATCGCCTGCGGGTTCTGCATGCACTTCGGTCAGTTCGACGCGGTCGGCGCGCGGCAGGAACAGCGCGAAGATCTCCGCCCCGCCGATCACCGCGACGTGCGGCGCGTTGGCGGCGGCGATCGCTTCGTCGACGCTGTGCACGACTTCTGCGCCCTCGTCGTTCCAGTCGCGGCTGCGGGTCAGCACGATGTGGCGGCGTCCGGGAAGCAGCCCGGGGAGGCTGTCAAAGGTCTTGCGGCCCATGATCATCGGCCTGTTCTGGGTCAGCGCCTTGAAGTGGCGCAGGTCCATCGGCAGATGCCAGGGCAATGTGCCATTGGCGCCGATGACGCCGTTGCGCGCGCGCGCCAGCACCAGAAAGATATCGGGATGGTTCATGGTTGCCTTGCCCTGGGCTCAAGCGAAATGCGTGTGACGTGCCCCATCTTGCGACCGGGTGCCGCGCGGTGCTTGCCGTAGAGATGGAGATGGTTGGCGGGATCGGCGAGCAGATCGGGCCAGCGGCTTGCGTCCTCGCCGATCAGATTGTGCATCTCGGCGCCGTGGCACGCGAGCGCGGTTTCGCCCAGTGGCAGCCCGCAGATCGCACGGATGTGGTTCTCGAACTGACTGGTGAAAGCGCCTTCGATCGTCCAGTGGCCGCTGTTGTGGACGCGCGGCGCCATCTCGTTGAAAACCGGTCCGTCGCCAGTCGCAAAAAACTCCAGCGTGAGCACGCCGACATAGTCGAGCGCTTGTGCCACCTTGGCGGCGAGCGCGCGCGCCGCAGGCACCTGCGCGGTGATCGCGGCGCTGGCAGGGATGCTCGATCGATCGAGGATCCCTGCGACATGCGCGTTCTCGGCGCTGTCCCAGAAGCGGATATCGCCATCAAGCCCGCGCGCGAGGATTACGGAGAACTCCGCGTCGAAATCCACGAAGCCCTCGATGATCGCGGGTACGCCGCCGGCCTCATGCCAGCGCGCAACGGGATCGTCGCCGGGCATGACGCGGGCCTGGCCCTTGCCGTCATAGCCCATGCGGTTGGACTTGATGATCGCGGGCGTCCCGGCGATGGCCATTGCGGCCGCGACATCCTCGGCGGTCTCGGCAAAGCCGTAAGGCGCGGCGCGTCCGCCCAGATCGGTAACGAAGCGCTTCTCGTCGATGCGGCTCTGCGCGATTTCCAGAGCCCTGGGGCTGGGGCGAAGCGGCACCTTGCCCGCGATCGCGGCGAGCGGCGCGACCGGCACATTCTCGAACTCATAGGTCACGACATCGCATGCCGCGGCAAAAGCCGTTAGCGCAGCATCGTCGGAATAGTCCGCGCAGCTGCTGGCGGCGGAAACCTCCGCGCCCGGGCTGGTCTCTTCGGGCGCGAAGATGTGGCAGCGATAGCCAAGCTGCGCCGCCGCCATGCTGAGCATCCGGCCCAGCTGCCCGCCGCCCATGATGCCGATAGTGCTGCCCGGAGGTATGACGCTGCTCATACCGGGCGTTCGCCCACCGATTCGGTCTGCGCGCTGCGCCAGGCATCGAGCCGCTCGGCCAGCGCTGCGTCGCTTGTCGCCAGGATCGATGCGGCCAGCAGCCCTGCATTCTTGGCACCGGCTGGTCCGATGGCCAGCGTGCCGACGGGAATGCCGCCGGGCATCTGGACGATCGACAACAGGCTGTCGAGCCCGCTCAATGCCTTGCTGGAGACAGGCACCCCCAGCACCGGCAGCCGGGTCATGCTGGCCACCATGCCGGGCAGGTGTGCTGCGCCGCCGGCGCCCGCGATGATCACCTTGAAGCCTGATTCGACAGCGCCTCTGGCGAATTCCACCAGCCTTTCGGGGGTTCGGTGGGCCGAGACGATGCGGCAATCATGCGCGACGCCGAGCTCGTCCAGAACTGCCGCTGCCCCTGCCATGGTTTCCCAGTCGGACTGGCTGCCCATGACAATGGCGACCGGGGGCGCAACCGGCACCGGGTCGGGCTTGTGGGATGGCTCGGCCACGCATTTCTCTCCGCAGGTTTGCTGGTTCGATCAGGGTCTTAAAGCCAAAGACCCGCACCCGCAATCGCCATGAAAAGGAAATTGGGCAGGCCAGTCGAGCGGTCTATCCTGTCCCGCTTGTGCACAGATTATACATGGTTTCCTCAATTTTCATCATGCTGCGCTGCGTCATAGTTGCTATGTCGTGCGTGAGGATCGCATCCGGGGGCTTCCAGGTAAAATCAGATGAGAATGAACGACGTTCAGGGCGACGAGGGTGCCTTTGCACCCCAGGCTGATATGGCGATGAGCCATGAACAGCTTGCGCTGCTCTGCGCCGATCTCAAGCAGCAGAACGCCAGGCTCAGCGCGCGGGTGCGCGTGCTTGAGGACGAAATCTGCCGCGACACGCTGACCCCTTTGTACAACCGTCGTCATTTCGAACAGGCGGTGGCGCTGGCGATCGCGCACTGCCAGCGTTATGGCAGTCGCTCTGCCCTTTTGTTCATCGATGTCGACGACCTCAAGGCGATCAACGATACCTATGGCCATGCCGGGGGCGACGAGGCGCTGCGCACTGTCGCGGACGTTCTGCTGGCCAATGTCCGCTCCACAGATGTCGTCGCGCGGATCGGTGGCGATGAATTCGCGCTGCTGCTCGGCACCATCGGCGACGATGATGTCGAGCAGAAGATCGCCGAACTGACCGCGGGAATCGAGGCGTGCCGACCGCAGTTTTCTGGCGGCAAACCCTGTCTTTCGGCGACCTTTGGCCACGCCTTCATCCATGCCGATGACCGCGCCGACAAGGTTCTGGCGCGCGCGGACAGCCAGATGTACCGCTCAAAACGCCTGCGCGGTGGCGCCCGCCGCTGACGCACCGCGTTTTCTGCCCGATATTTGGGCGGCGTTAACGCTTATGCTTTACGCGGCGTTACATGACCCAGTGGCACAAAGTCCTGATCGCTATGGGGTTCAGTGTGGGCGTCACTTTGGTGTCCATGCTGGCAATGGCGATATTGACCGGTGAACATATCCCCTGGCCGTTCTGGGCCTTTGCCGCCGTGTGCCCGGCGATCATCTCCGGCCCCGTCACCTATATCCTGGCCAGCCAGGCAGAAGTGAACCGCAGGTTGAACCAGCAGTTGATGGCAACCCAGGCGGTGCTGCGCGCGCAGGCCGATATCGACCATCTCACCGACACGCTCAACCGCGCGGCATTCTATCGCCAGGCGTCCGACTATGCCGACGATGCGCCCGGCTGCGTGCTGCTGGCGGATATCGACCATTTCAAGGCGATCAACGATCTGCACGGCCATGCCGCAGGCGATCATGCACTGCGCATCGTGGCCAGGACACTGCAGGCGGCGCTGCGCCCGAACGATCTGCTCGGCCGCGTCGGGGGCGAGGAGTTCGCCGTCCTGCTGGCGGCCATGCCCGAGGAACTGGGTATCGTCATCGCCGAGCGGGCACGCTCGGCCATCGCCGGCCTCGAGGTCGCCACCGCAGATGGAACGCCGGTGGTCCTGTCGATCTCGATCGGGGTCGCGCCGCTGGAGGCGGGAGACTCGCTCGAACAGGCACTGGCGCAGGCTGATGCTGCGATGTACGCCGCCAAGCGCGGCGGCCGCAACCGGGTTCGCGCCGCAGGATAACATCCCGATTGCCAGCACGCGCGCTCGCTGCAATGCTGCAGGCCTGACAGCAAAAACAGGGGTTTGCGATGCGAATGAAGGCTTTGGTGGTGGCACTGGCGATCTCGGCGATGGCAGTGCCTCTGGCGGCGCAGCCCGGACCGACCACCGGACAGGTGGCGGTCGATTATGCGGCGAAGATTCAGCAGGGCGATGTCATCCTCAGGGATTTTACCTTCGGCAGCGGCGAAACGATGGCCGAGCTGCGGATGCATTATGCGACATTGGGCACGCCCAGGCGGGACGCTTCGGGCCGGGTGACGAATGCGGTGATGGTGCTGCACGGCACCGGTGGCACCGGGCTGCAGTTCCTCCAGCCGCAGTTCGCCAATGCGCTGTTCGGACCCGGCGAGCCGCTCGACATCACGAAATATTACGTCATCCTCCCCGACAATATTGGTCATGGCAAATCGTCAAAGCCGTCCGATGGCCTGAAGATGGGTTTCCCCGCCTATGACTATACCGACATGGTCAAGGCACAGCGGCGGATGCTGGTCGAAGGGCTCAAGGTCGATCGGCTGCGGCTGGTGATGGGCACCTCGATGGGGTGCATGCACGGCTTCACCTGGGGGCAGGTCGATCCCGGCTTCATCCAGGCGATGATGCCGATGGCGTGCCTGCCGATGCCGATCGCCGGGCACAACCGCATGTGGCGCAAGGCCGCGATCGAGGGGATCAAGGCCGATCCGGCATGGAACGGCGGCAATTATGCCAGCCCGCCGATCATGGGGCTGCGCGTCGCCGCCAGCCTGTTGCAGGTCGCAGGCTTCGCGCCGCTCTATTTGCAAAAGGCGTTTCCCACCCGGGATGCTGCGGATGCCTATATCTCGCAGCGGATCGAAGCCTCGATCAAGGGCATCGATGCCAATGACACGATCTACCAGATCGAATCCTCGCGCAATTACGACCCTTCGGCGACGGTCGAGCAGATGACCATGCCGGTCACCTGGATCAACTCCTCGGATGATTTCATCAATCCCTGGGATTATGGCGTGGCGGAAGGCTTCGGCAAGCGGCTGCCCGATGGCAAGTATCTGCTGATCCAGGCGACCGACGACACGCGCGGCCACGGCACCCACACTTGGGCGAAGTTCTGGAAAGACGAGCTGGTGGCATTGCTGGCGCGCAGCGAGAAGTGACGTTTCGCGTTATCGTCACCCCCGCGAACGCGGGGGTCCCGCTTTCCTGAGCCGCGCTGGCCAGGAAGCGGGACTCCCGCCTGCGCGGGAATGACGAGGCAAAAGGCAGGATCTTAAGCGAACACGCTGGCAAGCTGGTCGCTGCTGGTGCCCTCTTTCGATCCGCGCAGTTCAATATACACCGCTGCGATACCCGCTGCGCCCACGGCGGCACTGACGGTGCTGAGCAGCGCGCTGCTGACCAGCGAGAGGCTTTCGCTGATCAGCGAGATCACGCCGATCGGGATGGCGATGATCATGCTGAACACAATGAACACGATGATCAGCCCCAGCAACTTCCAGCGCGACCCCTTGGTCAGCGCCGAGCTGCGGCTGAGGGATTCGAACACACCCAGGTTTTCGACCATCATCACCGGCACCGCGATCATCCACATCAGGTACAGGATGATCCCGGGGATGATGAGGAACATGAAGCCGATCGACACCCCGATGGCGACGACGATGCCCAGCCCGATCAGCGGAAACAGTTTGGCGATCGCGCGGTTGACGCACTCGCCGAAGTTCACCGGCTTGCCCGCCAGATCATTGGCTGAGGCGACGATCAGCGAGGCCTGCAGCACGATCGAGAGGAACAGGAACACGATATAGCCGATCACGCTTGAAAAGATCGCGCCCGGCGAGCTCATCAGCGCCAGCGGATCGGCGGTTTCAGGTGCCAGCACCAGGCCGATCAACAGCTGGGGCACGCCGACGATGATCAGCGACAACCCCAGGAACAGCGGTGCATTGCGCGCGATGACGCCGAAGGTATTCGAAAACACGTTGGAAATGCTGAAGTCAGCCGGTTGACTGGCCATGGAAATTCTCCCCGTTGTCTGGTCCCGCGCGCCCGAATCCTCAAAGTCTTCTTTTCTGCAGCCTAACACTCAGGGGCATCACGTCCAGTGCTGCGGGACACAGCGAGCGTCCGGCGCGCGACCGCCCTGGGCTGCAAATCGCCTTGCTCCGCCGGGCGGCATCTGCGATCAAACCGGGTGTGACAACCGGCCCCGATCTTTCCGCACCCCGCCGAGAAGGCTTTGACGCGGCCTATGATCAGGTGCGCGGGAACAGCGATATCCAGTTTTCCGCCAGCTTCGCCAAACCGCCCGAACCGCCGCCCGAATGGTGGGGCGATGTGACCCGCTGGCTGGGCGAAGTGCTTGAGCCCGTGGTCCGCCTGCTGGCCGCAGCCTGGCCGGTGCTGAGCAAGCTGCTGCTGGTCGCGCTGGTGATCGGGGTGGCGGCGCTGGCGTGGGTGATCCTTGCCCCTTACATTGCCGACTGGCGCGAGCGGCGTGCAGCCGCGGTCCCCGATTGGGTACCCGATCAGGCCGTGGCGCGGCGGTTGCTCGAAGAGGCCGATGCGCTCGCGGCGCAGGGCCGGTTCGACGAAGCCGCGCATCTTCTGCTGTATCGTTCGATCGAGGACATCGCCGCCAAACGCCCCGAACTGCTGCGGCCATCGACCACCGCGCGCGAAATCGGTGCGTTCGAGGCGCTCTCGGCGCGCGCACGCAGCGCATTCGGCATCATCGCCGGGCATGTCGAGGCGAGCTTCTTTGCGCGCCGTCCGCTCGACCGCAGCGCGTGGGACAGCTCGCGCGAAGCCTATCGCGCGTTTGCGCTGGACGGGGGCTGACATGGCAGCTGGCAACGCAAGCGGCGGCAGCGCCAATCCCTTCGCACGCGGAACCGTGCTGCTGATGGTGGCGATCGGTTTTGCCGCGTTTCTTGCGCTGCTCTACGCAATCGGGGCGGGCGGGGCATTGCGTTCGGGCAACAACGGTGCGGCGCACGGCGCCTCGGTGAGCGCGATCGGCTATTCGGCGCTCGGGCGGCTGCTCGAACAGACCGGCACCAAGGTCAGCTATGGCCGCAGCCCGAATTCGCTGCAGCAGCAGGGCCTGCTGATCGTGACGCCAGAGCTCAGCGCCGACCCCGAAGAGCTGGCAGCGATGGTCAACCAACGCCGCACCTTAGGGCCTACTCTGATCATTCTGCCCAAATGGCAGGCAACTCCCGAACAGGGATTGAGGACCGGGTGGGTGCGGCTGGAATCGCCCTCGGTTGCACTGCAGGCGCCGCAGGTCCTGTCGCAGCTTGTGCAAGCGAGGACGCGGCTGGAAGGCTTCGACAGCGAGTTCACCTCGCTCCCACCGATCGACCTGGAGAAGCCTGCACAACAGGCTGCTGTGCTGAAAGCAGCGCTCAAATCAAGGGTTACGATTAGCGGCTCAGGTCTGCGCACGGTGCTGGCTGACCCCGCAACCGGTGCGGCGCGCGTCGCCGTGATCGATGATGGTAGCTTGCCAAGTTCGCCTGAGACCGTAGCTGAACCGCAGACTATGAACGGTTTCGGGGGGCCGTTGTACCGCACGGTGATTGTTGCTGACGCCGATCTGATGAACAATCTGGGCCTCGCCAGTCGCGAGACTGCGGCGCAAGCTTTGCAGATACTGGATGTGGCGGGAGCCGGGAACGAACGAGACGTGGTGTTCGATCTTACCCAGAATGGCCTCGGCACATCTGAAAACCTGCTCTCGGTCGCCTTCCGCCCGCCGTTTGTGGGTGCGGTGGTGAGCCTGGCGCTGGCGGCGATCGCGTTCGGCTGGATGGCATTCTGCCGTTTCGGCCCGGCGCTGGCCGAGGCGCAGCCCTTCGGCTTCGGCAAGACCGCACTGGTCAAGGGTGGCGCCGGGCTGATGCGGCGATTGGGGCGCGAGCATCTGACCGCGCCTGCCTATGCCGATCTGGTGCGGGAACGCGCGGCGCGCTCGCTGGGTCTGCCTGCGGGCATGCCGCATCAGCAGGTCGATGAACGCCTGGCGATGGTATCCCCCGATGCCGAGGGCCGCAGTTATGAAACATTGAGCGCATCCATGCGCGCCGCGCGCGACCGCCCCTCGATAGTCGCGGCGGCGCGCGCTCTTCATGCCTGGAAAAAGGAACGTTTGGGATGAACATTGCCGATATCAACGCGCTGGGCGGGCGCATCCGGGCGGAGATGGCCAAGGCGATCATCGGCCAGGACGACACCATCGACCACATGCTGATCGCGTTGTTCTCGTCGGGCCATGTGCTGCTGGAGGGACCGCCGGGCACCGCCAAGACTTTCATGGCGCAATGCTTTGCCGCGTGCCTGTCGCTCGATTTCGGGCGCATCCAGTTCACGCCGGACCTGATGCCGGGCGACATCATCGGCTCCAACCTGTTTAACTTCCAGACCAGCGAGTTCACGCTGACCCGCGGCGCGATCTTCACCGATCTGCTGCTCGCCGATGAAATCAACCGTACCCCGCCAAAGACCCAGGCAGCTCTGCTCGAGGCGATGCAGGAGCGTAGCGTCACATTGGATGGCACCCGCCACGCGCTGTCGCCGCATTTCATGGTTGTGGCGACCCAGAACCCGATCGAGCAGCAGGGTGTGTACCCGCTGCCCGAGGCGCAGCTCGACCGCTTTCTGTTCAAGCTGCTGGTCGGCTATCCCAGCGCCGAGGAAGAAACGCGGATCGTCGCCGAATACGGCAAGCGCACCGGCGCACAGCGGCCATCGGCGTTCGCCATCCAGCCCCAGGTCAGCGGCGACGAGCTGGTCGCGGCGCGCGCGGCGGTGGGCGAGGTGAGGCTGGTCGAGGATGTCGTCGCCTACATCGTGCGGCTGGTGCGCGCGACGCGCGAGACTGCGGATTTCGAAAGCGGTGCATCGCCCCGCGCCGCGATCATGCTCGCCAATGCCGCGCGCGCGCGCGCAGCGCTGCAGGGCCGCGATTATGTGATCCCCGATGACGTCAAGCAGCTTGCCGCCTCGGTGCTGCGCCACCGCACCTTGCTGTCGCCCGCCGCCGAGATCGAGGGCCGCCGGGTCGAGGCGATCGTCGCCGAGCTGGTCGAGCGCACCGAGGCGCCGCGTTGATTGCGT
This sequence comes from Blastomonas sp. RAC04, assembly GCF_001713435.1. Lineage (NCBI taxonomy): Bacteria > Pseudomonadati > Pseudomonadota > Alphaproteobacteria > Sphingomonadales > Blastomonadaceae > Blastomonas > Blastomonas sp. RAC04. The sequence goes on along the minus strand of NZ_CP016460.1, from coordinate 1,428,303 downwards.
TCTACCCCAGTCTGCGCGCCGGGCTGCTGATTGCGGGCGGAGCGCCGTTATCGGTGCTGCTGGCGGCGGTGTCACCGGGTCTTTGGGCGCTGGGCCCGGCCTGGTCGGCGGCCATGCTGCTGCTGGCCGCGCTCGATGCGCTGGTCGCGGGCCGCGCGCGCGAAATCCGGCTGGTGGTCCCTGCGAGCAGCGAGCTGGGGCAGGCTGTGGTGATCGGGGTGGAGGCCGAGCTTTCGGCCCGGACGCCGGTGCGCCGGGCGGAGGCCAGCATCGCGGTGGAGACCAGGCTGGTGCCGAGCGGGCGCGGCGATGGCGGGCTGACCGCCTCGGGCCCGTCCGATGACCTGTCGGGCAGCATTGCGCTGCATCCGGTGCGCCGCGGTTCGCTGGTGATCGAGCGGCTGTGGATCCGCTGGCAAGGGCCGATGGGGCTTGGCTGGCGGCAGGCCAGCCAAGCGAGCGGCGAAAGCGTCGCGATCCTGCCCGATATTGCCGCGGTGCGTGCGCCGGCGCTGCAGGTATTCCTCAAGGAAGCGATCTTCGGCATCCTCGCGCGGCAGATGCGCGGCGAGGGTAGCGAATTCGAGGCGCTGGTGGAGTATCAGCCTGGCTTCGACCGTCGCGCGATCGACTGGAAGAGCTCTGCGCGCCATTCCAAGCTGCTGGCGCGCGAATATGACACCGAGCGCAACAACCAGATCGTCTTCGCGCTCGATTCCGGTTCCGATATGTGCGAGCCGGTTGCGGGCCTGCCGCGGATCGACCGCGCGGTGTCGGCGGCGCTGCTGACCAGCTATGTCGCCTTGAAGGCGGGCGATCAGGTGCGGTTGTTCTCCTTCGCCGCGCGGCCAGAGCGCACCACGCCGTTCGTCTCGGGCAGCCGCAACTTCTTTCGCCTGCAATCGGAAGCCGCGCAGATCGATTACCGGTTCGAGGAGAGCAACTACACGCTTGCGCTCTCGACGCTGGCCGCGCAATTGCAGCGCCGCTCGCTGATCGTCGTCTTCACCGATTTCACCGACCCGACCAGCGCCGAGCTGATGCTCGAATCGGTGGGGCGGCTGATCGACCGGCACCTGCTGCTGTTCGTCGCGATGGAGGACGAGGAACTGCTCGCGCTTGTCGACCAGACACCCGAGACCAGCGAGCAGGTAGCGCAGAGCGTCGCGGCCGTAGGCTTGCTCGCGCAGCGTCGGATGGTGATCACACGCCTCAGGCATCTGGGGATCGAGGTGATCGAGGGGCGGCATGACGAGATCGGCACGCGGCTGATGAACGCCTATCTCAAGATAAAGCGGCGGGGACAGCTGTGAACGGGCAGGTGACCAATCCCGGCGGCGAGCAGGCGGTTGCCGCTGCGGTGCTGCGCAGCGACCGCTTCCGGCTGGAGCGCGAGGCCGACTGGGTGCGGCTCGATGGCATGATCACCGCGATGGAAAAGGGCAAGCTCAAGCGGCTCGCCGATGATGACGTGATGGCGCTGCCGGTGTTGTATCGCAACCTGCTCTCCAGCCTGTCGATCGCGCGCGAAAGCTCGCTCGATGCCGGGCTCATCGCCTATCTCGAATCGCTCACCTTGCGCGCCTATTTTATCGTCTACGGCACGCGCACCACCTTTGGCGGCTGGTGCCGCAGCTTCTTTGGCGGCGCCCTCAGCCGCGCGGTGCGCGCAATCGGGTTCGACATCGTGGTCGCGCTCGCAGCGATGGTGATCGGGGCGGTGCTGGGTTTCATGCTGGTCGATGCCGACCCGCAATGGTTTTACAGGCTGGTGCCAGCGCAGTTCAGCGACGTGCGCGTTCCCGGTGCTTCGCGCGAGGCTCTGGCGGGCACGCTGTTCGGCAAGCAGGACGGCGAGGGCCTTTCGGTGTTCGCTGCCTATCTGTTCAACAACAACGCCCAGGTCGCGATCCTCGCCTTTGCATTGGGGTTTGCCTTTGGCGTGCCGACGGTGCTGCTGCTGATCTACAACACCGCAACGCTGGGGGCGATGCTGTGGGTTTTCGCCTCGCGCGGGCTGACGGTGGAGTTCGTCGGCTGGTTGTCGATCCACGGCACCACCGAGCTGCTGGCGATCCTGCTGGCAGGCGCAGCCGGGCTGCATATCGGCCGTGCGCTCGGTTTTCCCGGAAAGCGCAGCCATCTGGCGGCGCTCAGCCAGTCGGGGCGCACCTCGGCGCAGGTGATGACTGGCGTCATTGTGATGCTCATCTGCGCCGGGCTGCTCGAAGGCTTTGCCCGCCAGCTCGTCCAGGCGACCGAAGTCCGTTATGCCATCGGCTATGGCATCCTGGCGCTGTGGCTGGCCTATTTCTTCGCTTTCCGTCCGAGGCGCAGCTGATGGCGCGCGCTGCGCAGCCGGGCCGCAGCCACGGCACCGATCCGAAGCTGAAACGCACGCTGGTGACGCCCGAAGGCGTCGCATTGGCGGTCGCTGTTGCCCCTGCCAGCGCGCGGATCGGGGCGCTTTTCATCGATCTGGCCGCGCTTTTCGGTCTTGTGCTGGGCTTTGTGCTGACGCTGGCGCTGCTCGCCTGGGCCTATTCGTCCGCAGGACTGCCTGCCGTCTCGGATGGGTTCGTCAATTTCCTGGTGGTGCTGTTCATCATCGGGCTGTTTCTGGCGCGCAACGCGTATTTCCTTTTCTTCGAGCTGGGCCAGCGGGCCGCGACCTGGGGCAAGCGCGCGGTTGGTATCCGCGTGGCCTCGCGCGATGGCGGGCGGCTGACGGCGGAGGCGGTGATCGCGCGCAACCTGCTGCGCGATATCGAGATGTTCCTGCCGCTGATGTTCATGACATCGGGCGGGGTGCAGGGGACGCTGAGCGAATTTGCCGCGTGGTCGGGGATCATCTGGGTTGGCATCTTCTTGGTCTTCCCGCTGCTCAACAAGGACCGGCTGCGCTGCGGTGATCTGATCGCGGGGACCTGGGTGGTGGAAGCCCCGCGGTCCACGCTGGGCGCGGTGGTCACCAACGGTGTGACGCCAGGCGCTGCGGCGGCGGACGCACCGAGCCTGCCGCCCGATCGCTATCGCTTCGGGGATGACGAGCTTTCTGTCTATGGCGAATACGAGCTTCAGATGCTCGAACAGGTGCTGCGCACCGCCAATCCCGATGCGATGGAAACGGTGGCCGCCACCATCTGCGCCAAGATCGGCTGGAGCGCGCCATCAGGCGATGAACGCGCATTCCTGGACGCGTATTATACCCAGTTGCGCGCGCGGCTGGAACGGGGTCTGCGCTTCGGGAGACGCCGCGCCGACAAGAACAGCTGACCTGCTCGCGCCGATGGGCGCGGGGTCTTCGCCATGTGAGCCCACCCTCTTTTGACGCGCGTCTGCAACGCTTCGTCGTTTGCGGCGTAAGGGTGTTGTTCAAATCGAAACGCGCCGGATGCGGGGCAGGTCACCTGATCTACTCCCGCAACTACGGCAGATTTCGTCACCAAGGGAGACGTCAACGTGCCTATTCTCAGCCTTATTCTTGTTCTCGTAGCAGTTGGCGTCGGCCTGTGGCTGATCAACAATTACATCCCGATGGATGGCAAGATCAAAAGCATCCTGAACGCCGTGGTCGTGATCGGCGTGATCATCTGGCTGCTGCAGGTATTCGGCATTCTGGGCTCGCTCAGCGGCGCGACCGTGGGCTGATGCTCGACCCGGCCGCTCCGCCATGTTGAGCGGAGCGGCCGGGGTCAATGTTTACCAGTGTGATTGCGCCAGTCGTCAGCCGAACCGATTGCCCAGCAATCCACTGACACTCTCCGCGCCGGGCGCTCGCTGGCTGCGCATCGCCTGCATCGGATCGGCCAGCATCGTCTGCGCTGTCTGCCAGGCGAAAACCTCCATCGACGCATCCGAACGATCGCCGCCATCGATCGCCATCAGCCGCGCACCCGTGGGGCTTGAAGCCGACGGGCGACTGACCATGCTGATCACGCCGTCTTCTGGAGACGTGCTGCTCGCCGAATCGGTCGCGGGCGGCACGATCGCGCTGGTCTGGGTCGATGCGCGTATGTAGACCGTCCGCATGACGGGCGAACCGGCAGGGTCTGAGCTGTTGTTGATCATGGTGACACGCTTTCCGGCTAAATTTCAGCTAGAGAGTGCCAGATGCGGATTTAAGCGATCATTGCCGAACGTGGCAGACGCCGGTTTAACGATGTTTTGCGCCCCTTTTCACCGCCTTGCGCCGTTCAACTTGGCCCAGGCAAGCTCCGCAAACTCGCAGAGAAGGGGCCGGGTGTCGCGCGGATCGATTATATCCTCCACCGCGAAATGTTCCGCGCTGCGGAATGGGCTGCGGACCTTGTTGAGCCGGTCGCGGATCGCCTCGAGATGCGCCGCCGGATCAGCGCTCGCCTCAAGTTCCGACTTGTAGGCAACCTCAACCCCGCCGTCGATCGGCAGCGAGCCCCAGTCGCCGCTGGGCCAGGCAAAGCGATACTGGAACCGCTCGGCGTTCGACATCGCGGAGCCTGCAATGCCATACGCGCGGCGCACGATCACCGATGCCAGCGGTACCGTGGCGCGATAGATCGCGTTCATCGCGTTGACGCCGTAGCGGATGGTGCCCGCACGCTCGGCATCAGCGCCGATCATGAAACCGGGATTGTCGACCAGATGCACTATCGGCAGCCGGAACTGGTCCGCAAGCCTGACGAAACGCTCGGCCTTTTCGCTGGTCTTGGCCTCCCACGATCCTCCCAGAAAGCTGGGATCGCTCGCCAGCACCGCGACCGGCCAGCCATCGAGCCGGGCAAAGGCGGTAATTACCGCGCGGCCCCAGCGTCTGCCCGTCTCGAACACGCTGCCGGTATCGAACACCTGGGTCAGCACGCGGCGCATCGCATAGACCTGCGCCGGGCTGCGCGGGACGGTGGAGAGCAGCGCCTGTTCGCGGCGATCCACAGGGTCGTTGCAAGCTGCGCGCGCGGCAAGCGTGTCGACCGAGGACGGAAGGTAGGACAGAAAACGCCGCGCGGTGGCAAAGGCCTGAGCTTCGCTCTCCACCTCCTCGTCGACCACGCCGTTGCGGCAATGGATCTCGGTGCCGCCCAGCTGCTCCTTGTCGACCGTCTCGCCGATCGCGGCGGCGACCGCGGGTCCCGCGGCGAACAGCTGCGACAGGCCCTTGACCATGATCGAATAATGGCTGGCGACCGTTCGCGCAGCGCCCAGGCCCGCGGTGGGGCCCAGCGCGAGCGCGACGACAGGCACGGTTTCCAGATTGGTGACGATGTGGTCCCAGCCGGGCACCATCGGCACATAGGTATAACCCATCGTTTCGAGCGTCTTGACCGATCCGCCGCCGCCGGTGCCATCGATCATGCGGACCAGGGGCAGGCGCAATTCGTGTGCCATCGCCTCGCACTGGACGAACTTGCGGTGCAGCGCTGCATCGGCGGAGCCGCCGCGGACGGTGAAATCATCGGCGCTGGCGACCACCGCGCGGCCGTCGATATCGCCGCGCCCGAAGATGAAGTTGGAAGCGGCAAAACCTGTCAGCTCGCCATTGGCATCATAGCTGCCGCGCCCGGCGATCTTCCCGATCTCGCGGAAGCTGCCGGGGTCGAGCAGCCCGTCAATCCGCGCGCGCGCATCCATCTTGCCGCGCGAATGCTGGCGCGCGACTTTCTCTGCGCCGCCCATATCCTCGGCGAGCGCGCGCCGCCGGTTCAGCTCATCGATTTCGGTCTGCCAGGTCATGGCGGGACGCTAGCGCGGGACCATCACCGGGTCACGCGGGAAAAGGCATCAGCCCTTCTTGGCTTTGGCCTTGGCCATCGACTGCACAGCGCCCAACGTCAGCTTGACGTGATCGCGATAGTCCATGTCGTTGTGGACGAAGGTCACCCGGCCATTGGGGGCGACGACCATGCTGGTGCGTCCGGTCATGTTGGGACGTCCGGCGAGACCCACGCCATAGGCCTGGATCATCTGCGGTGTGGCCTGCGCCACGGCGAACTTGCTCTGGCATGCCTCGGTCGAGAATTTCTTGAGCTCGTCGATGCCGTCTGCGGACAGGCCGATCACGGTCGCACCGGCCTTCTTGAAGTCGTCCATCCGCGTCGCGAATTCATGCGCCTCTGCAGTGCAGCCGCTGGTGAACGCCTTGGGGAAGAAATAGAGGACGACCGGGCCCTTTTTGAGCTCGCTCGCCAGGTTGAGCTTGTAGGCCTTGCCGGCCTTGGCGCCCGTGGTGGTGAACAAGGGTGCCTTGCTGCCGATCGCGACCTTGGCGGCGTCGGCTGCGATCGCCGGGGATGCGGCCACCAGACCTGCGGTTCCGGCGGTGAGGGCGAGAGCGGCGAGCGAAAAGGCGATGGAAGCGCGCATGTTGAAGATCCCCGTGAAATGATGCTGATCCCCATCTAGGTGGGAAATTAGGGTTTTCCAGTGCGCGCGGCCGCGGCTGCTGCATCTGCCCATGCAAAAAGCCCTTCCCCCGTCTGCGAAGGAAGGGCTTTTCGCTTGCTTGGGCTTATGCCTTGCGCGTGCCGGTCATCGCCATGGTGCCGAAGGCGCCTGCCTTGACCTGGCCGGTGATGGTGTCGCCATCGACGGTGGCGGTGCCTTCCAGCTTCATCGGCATGGGCACCTTCATGTCCATGGTCCAGGTCAGCGTGTTGCCGTCGACCTTGCCGTCGGTGATGTCGAGCGCGCCCATCTGGCCGGCGTTCGATCCGGTCCAGCTGTCGCCGTCGACGTTGACGGTCAGAACCGACTTCTGGTCCCCCATCGGCGATTTGGTGACGCAATCATATTGTCCAGCTACTGACATGTTCAGTCCTCTCTTGGGTTGGTTGAAGGGTAACTACGGCTTATTTGTCTCCGGCTGCCGGGGCAGCACGGCGAACTTCGATCGGCATGTTCAATGCCTTGAGCTGATCCTCGATCTTGGCGGCGTCACCCACGATCAGCCAGGTCAGCGTCTTGGGATCCAGCGCCTCGCGCATCGCGCCATTGAGCTTTGCGGCATCCATCGAGCGATACTGCGCCGCCAGGCTCTCGGCGTAATTGGTCGGGCGACCATACAGCGCGTCCGACTGCATCTGCGAGAGCACCGAGGACGAGCGCTCATAAGTCCCGGCGAGCTCGAGGCTGCTGCCCTTCACCGTGCGGTCGAGCTCTTCGGGCGTGACGCCCTTGTCGCCGATGAAGCCGTTCATCTGATCGATGATCGCGCTGACCGAGGGTCCGGTCTGGTTGGTCTGCACCGGCGCGAAGATGAGGAACGGCACGTCGTTCTTGGGCCGCTGGATCAGCGAGCGCGAGCCATAGGACCAGCCCTTGGTCTCGCGCAGGTCCATGTTGATCCGCGAAAGGAAATCGCCGCCCATGATGTCGTTGGCGGTCTCCAGCGCGAGGAGGTTGTCGGTGCCCTTGGCGTTGAGCACCTGGCCCGCCAGGATCAGCGACTGCGGCGAATTGGGCCGATCGATCAGGATGATGCGGCCCTGGCCGGCGGGGATGGCAGCGCTGAAATCCTTCTGCATCAGCGCCATGCGGTTGGACGGCCATTTGCCGAAGCGCTGCTCGAGCATCGGCAGCATGTCCTTGAGCGTGGTGTCGCCGACGACGAAGATCGAGGCGCGCTCGGGTCGCATCCACTGGCTGTGATAGGCGGCGAGCTGATCGCGGGTCAGCTTGGTGACAACCGCCGGATCGCCGGTGCCGGTGAGCGGCACGCCATAGGGGTGGCTTGCGCCATACAGCAAAGGCGGCAGGTTGCGCAGCGCGATGCCCTGCGGTTCGCTGAACTCGGCCTGGATGCGGGTGAGCTGCTGTACGCGCACGCGCTCCAGCTCCTTGGCATCGAAGGCCGGGTTGCGGATGACATCGGCGAGCAGATCGAGCGATGCGCCCAGGTTGGGCTTCATCGCGCTCATCGAAACGATGGTGCGGTCCAGATCCGATGTCGCGTTGATGTTGGTGCCCAACCGCTCCTGCGCTTCGGCTAGCTGGATCGAGTTGAGCGTCCGGGTGCCTTCCTTGAGTAGCGCGATCATCAGGCTGTTGGTGCCCAGCGCATCCTTCGGGTCGCTGGCATAGCCGGCATCGAAGCTGACCGCGACGCGCACCACGGGGACCGCGCTGCGGCGCGCAAACCGCACCTTGATGCCATTCGAGAGCGTCGCTTCCTCGACATCGGGGAAGTCGAGATCGGGCACCGCACCCGCTTCGGGGAAGGTGGTGCGATCGACCGCGGCGAGCGGCTGCTTGCTGGCAGCGCCTGCCGCCATCGCATCGTTGGCGAGGCTGGAATAGAAGGCCGGGGCCGCGAGCACGCCAGTGCGCGGCAGCGGTGCGCGCATGGCGGGACCATCGCCTTCGGCCTGGCCCGCGCTGCCGCCTGCGTCATCGGCATAGGCGTCGCGCTCGCCGGGCAGCACGTGCAGCTTGGCAACCGGGCGGGTGAGCCATTTGGTGGTCGCTGCGGTCACCTTCTCAGGCGTCATCGCCGCCAGCCGTTCGAGCTGCGTCTTGTAGAAGGCCGGATCGTTCGAATACAGCGCGCCTTCGGCCAGCGTTACCGCCTTGCCGGTAAAGCCGCCCACCTGTTCCAGCCCCGCGATGCGGCCAGCCGCCTCGCGCGTCGCGACCCGCTGCACCTCGTCGGCGGTCGGGCCCTTGGCGATGAAATCGGCCAGGATCTCGTCGAAGCGCTTCGAGACGGCCTCGATATCGGCGCCCGGCTTGACGTCGACATAGGCCTCGAAAACGCTGCCGTGCACGAACGGCAGCGTGGATGCCGTCACCGCGACCGCGGTCTGCTCCTCGCGCACCAGGATGTTGTCGAGCCGCGAACTGGCAAGCCCGCCAAGCACCGTGGCCGCGACATCGAGCGCGGCAAAGTCGGGATCGTTGAGCCCCGGCACCGACCAGAAGCGATACAGCCGCGCGGTCGGAACCTTGTCCTTCATCTCGGCAACCTTGACGGCATCGAGCGTGGGAAGCGGCGGATTGAGCTTGGCCACCTGGGGACCACGCGCAATATCGCCGAACCATTTCTCGACCAGCGGCCGCGCTTCGGCGACGTTGATGTCGCCGGCCAGCACCAGGATCGCGTTGTTGGGGCCGTAATGGTCGGTGAACCACTTCTTCATGTCATCGAGCGACGCTGCCTGCAGGTCGGCCATCGATCCGATCGTCGAGTGGCCATAGGGATGCTCGGTCGGCATCAGCATTTCGATCTGCTTGTATTCGACCAGACCGTAAGGCTGGTTGTCACCCTGGCGTTTTTCGTTCTGCACAACGCCGATCTGGTTGGTCAGCTTTTCCTGGGTGATCCCGTTGAGCAGATGGCCCATGCGGTCGCTTTCCAGGAACAGCGCGCCTTCCAGCCCGGCCTTGGGAACGGTCTGGAAATAATTGGTGCGATCAAACCAGGTGGTGCCGTTGAAATCGGTCGCGCCCAGCTTCTTGAGATATTCGAAATAGTCGCCCTTGGCGTTTTCCGATCCGTTGAACATGATGTGCTCGAACAGATGGGCATAGCCGGTCTTGCCCTTGGGCTCGTGCTTGGAGCCGACGTCATACCAGATCGATACCGCGACGATCGGGGCCTTGCGGTCCTCGTGGACGATCACGGTCAGGCCGTTGTCCAGCTTGAACTGCTGATAGGGGATGTTGACCGTCTTGACGAGTTCGGCGACCGGCGCGGCCTGCTGGGCATAAGCGGGCGCAATGGCGACCGTCAGCGCCAGCGCGGAGACGGCGATAAGCGAGCGAAAGGGCTTGAACATCGGAAAGGAACCTCTTTTGGGAGCGTGATCTGCTTGTTTGGTCGTTCGCGTTGGCGGGTCCGTCAGGGACCGGTCCCGCCACACGTTGCTGATTGAAACCATAAGCTCTGCGAGCCCCGTTTCAAGCGGCAATCATGGGCGATACCGCCGCTTGGCATGCGGCATCAGCTGTTGCCGGGTGAAATAGACCGGCTTGGTCTTGTGTTCGACGAATAGCTTGGCCTGATCGGCATAATGCGGGCTGTCCGGGCGCGTCGTGGCGGCGCCGAACGGCTGGATCGAGCGCGACGACACCGCGCCATCGGCGGTCCATTCGACGAACTGGATGAAGCTGTCGCCATGGCGTACGGCAAAGCGGCCATCCTTCTCATCGACATCCCACAAGGTCGCGGCACGCAGTGTGTCCGATCCGCCATCCATCGGCAGATCGATCGTGCCCTGACGCAGTCGCAGCACGGTGCCCAGCCTGGGGTCGAGCGACTGGAAATGCTTGGTGAGGTGCTCGATGGCGGCGGTCAGTTCCTCGCGCGCATCGGGCAGCGGCAGGCGGCGATAGCTCTGCCGCATTGCCGGACGCATCAGCATCAGCGCGAGCGCGTCGCCCTTGCCCTTGCCGTCCATCTGCCAGTCCCACGCGCGGAGCAGCGCCTGCGCCTGCGTGATCCGCTCGTCACCCTCGGGCTCGACCGCCAGCAGGGCGGCGATCCAGCCGGTGGCGTAATCGGACTTGTCATAGCCGACATCGTACTTGATCCGCTCGAGCGTGGCGGCATCGATCTGGCCTGCCGCCTCGAACAGCTTGATTGCCTGGCGCGCACGGTTGGTCATGTCGCTTTCGATCCCCATCAGCGGGGAGAAGGCCTCGGGCTCCAGCTCGTCGCCCGGGCCGGCTGCGACATAGGGCGTGTTGTTGGCATTCATGATATAGCCCGAGGCCGGATTGACCAGCAGCGGGACCTTGCCCCAGGGCAGATGGCCCTGCCAGATCAGCTCGCTGCGGTTGCCAGGCAGCACGCCGCGCCAGTCCGCCCCGGGCTTGCGCGCGGGGAACAGCGCATTGTACGCCATCGCGATATTGCCTGCCGCATCGGCATAGATGAAGTTGGTCGCAGGCACGCCCTGGATCGCCATCGCGGCCTTCCACTCGTCGAAATTGCGCGCCTTGTTGATGCGGAAATACTGCTCCAGCATCTTGAGATCATCGATCCCGGCATAGCGGATGGCGAACGCGCCCTTGGCGTTGAGGATCACCGGGCCGTGCGCGGAGCGATAGACGGTCTGCGGATAGGGCAGGGTGAACGGCCCCACTTTGACCTTGAGCCACACCTGCCGGGCTTCCAGATCGCGCCATTTGCCGTCGAGCTTGTACTGCGTCTTGTCGTCGCTGAGTTCGAGCTTGTAGACATCGATCAGATCGGGGCGGTTGACCGTGTTGGTCCAGCCCAGAGTCTTGTTGTGGCCCAGAAACGGATAGGGCGATCCGGGGAAGGTCGCGCCGGCGAAATCCCAGCCTTCTTCGGAATGTACCACCAGCTCGTACCAGGCGACGCCGCCGCGCCAGGGCTGGTGCGAATTCGAGATCAGCCGGGTGACGTTGTCGGTCGAGCGGGCTGGGGCCACGGCAAAGGCGTTCGATCCGTTCATGTCGGGCTCGGGGCCGATCGGGGTGACGCGTGCGACTTCCTTGCCGGTCAGTTGCGGCCCGCCCTCGATCGGCAGGTCGTTGCCCTCGACCAGCGCGCCGAGCACCGAATCGAGCCCGAAGAAGAATGGCGAGCGCAGCGCGAACCCGGCGGCGATATCCTGTCCGTTGAGCGGGAACAGCCCGGTCAGCCGGACCTCGTCGGGGTGCTTGTCGGCATAATGGTTGAGCCCGGCGGCATAGGCATCGAGCAGCGCACGGATATCGGCGGGAAGCTGCGCATATTTGCGATCCACGGTCCCGCGGATGTCGAGCAGATGCGCGGCAAAATCGACTTTGGCGCCGTCCGCTCCGGTCATCGCGCCGCTGCGCATCCGCGTCATCGCGGCGACTTCCTGCAGCGTTGCAAAGTCATCCTCTGCATGCGCGAAGGCCACGCCATACGCGACATCGGGATCGGTCTTGCCGAAGATGTGGGGCACGCCAAAATCGTCGCGGACGATCTCGACATCGTAGCTGCGCACCGGGGGCGCCTTGCCCTCCTCGGCCACCAAAGGCTCCCACACCGCCAGCGCGATAGCTACGACAACAATCAGGGCGACGAGGCCGAGGGCGATACGCTTGAAGACACGGAGCATGGCGCGCACCTTATCAGTTGAAAAATCTGCGTCTACTGACAATGCTGTAGGTAGCGGACGGTTTGCTCGTCACGGCTGGCTCGAGGCGGGCTTTGGCCCCAGCCTTGGCTTACCGCCCAGCGGTGCAAACCGCTCGGGCACCACCCGCGCCACCTTTTCGAACGCCGCGGCAAGCTCGGGGCTTTTCGCGAGAAGCAGATTGGGTTCGGGGTCGTTCCAGGCCGGCGGGGTATTTTCCATATAGCGCGGCTGCAGCGCGGCGATGGCGACGGGGCGATGGGTGTCGTCGGCCAGCGCCTCCAGCGCCCAGGCGATCGCCAGATCATCGCGGCCCACGCACATGGCTGAGCCGATGCTGCCCTGGACAGCATCCAGACGCACCGCCTCGAGCGCCTTGAGCATCGCGGCGGCTTCGTCCGTTCGCCCGAGGGTGTGCAGCGAACAGGCGCGCTGGCCAGTGATGATGGCGCGGGCGAAGGGGGACCCCTGCTTTTCGGCAATCGGCTGCGCGCGGTCATAAGAGGCGAGTGCCTCGGCATGTCGCGCCTCTCCGGCGAGGGCGGCAGCATGGTTAATGGCAAAGTTCACCACCCACGAATGCTGCTCAGGATCGAGCGAGGCCAGCGCGTCGAGCGCCTTGAGACCTTCTTCGGGACGGCCGCTGGCGCGCAGGGCGATGGCCATGGAGTTGATCGCCCAGGCAATCTGTTCGTTGATCTCGGAATAGTCCATGCCGTCCTCACGGAACGGCTCGGTGGCGTCGATCGCGGGCTTAAGATTTCCGCTCTGCAGCAGCGAATAGATGAGGCCCGCGAACCGCTCGGTGTCGTTGGGGGCAGCCTTGAAGCGCCCGGCGTTGATCTGCACGTCCAGCTTCAGCACCTCGGCCAGATTGTCGCCCGCCCGCTCTTCCAGATGTGGCCAGAGCGGGGCATAGCGCCTTTGAGACAGCAGCGCGGCATAGGCGCCGGCATTGGTCACCAGATCGGCAAGGTCGCTGTCCTTGTCCGAAAGCAGCCCGGAATCGGCCTTGGCCTGCAGCAGGTTGATCCCGGTTCCGCCGATCACTTCGGGATCGAGCTGGCCGAACGAGCGCGCCGAATAGATCGACGACCACAGCGCCAGCTTGAGATCGGGTCGCTTTGCCGTCGTGGCCGCCCTGCTGAGATCGTAGATCACCTCGGGCGGGATGCTGGTCAGCGCCTCGCCGCCACCTGTCCTGGCGAGGATATCGATCCGCGCGATGGCCTGTTCGGGGCGCGACAGGAAGGAATCGAGCGAGATCGCCACCCGGTCAAACGCTTCCTGCCGTCCCAGCTTCGCCTCGGTCAGCTCGATCGCCGCGGACGCGTCGGCGTAGCGCTTTTCCTCGATAGCGCACCACAATGCAGCATTGCCGGCCGCGAAGGTCTCGGCATTGGCAGGCGCGGCGGCGCGCTTCAGCGCTTCGGCGGTCAGCGGCACGAGCTCGTCGCACAGCAGCGGCTTGCTGCGCCCGCGTGCCTCGCCGAGCGCAGCCGCGAGCGCGGCGTCGTCAAGCTTCGAGGCATCGATTGGCGCGGATTGCAGAGGAGCGGCAGTAATCAGCGCGGTCGTTGCGAGAAAAACCGCCAGATACTTGCTGCGATGACGCCCGACTGCACAATGCATGCACGTAATTCCTCTTTTACACGTGAGCAAAAGTGGACGGGCGCGGTGAATTCGTCAATTCGTTCGTTGCGGCTGCCCAAAGGGGCAGGATGCTGGCGGCCGGCCGCTTGATAGGATATGGCTATCGAAGGGCCGAGGCTGAACGGGGGAGTGGGGAATGCATCTGAGGCAGCTGCGCTACTTCGTGGCGATAGCGCGGCAACGGCACTTTGCCCGGGCTGCGGAGGAGTGCGGCGTATCGCAACCCACGCTTTCGGCCGGACTGTCCGCGCTCGAAGCCGACCTCGGCCATCGCCTGGTCGAGCGCGACCGACGCTTTGCCGGGCTGACCAGCCATGGCGAGGCGATCCTGCCCTGGGCGGAGCAGATCCTGGGTGCGGTGGGCAGCATGGCCAGCACACTATCGGCCAGTGCCGCGCCTTTGGGGGGCGAGTTCAGCCTCATGGCGATCCCCGCCGCACAATCGCTCACCGGGCGGTTCGGCGAGGCACTGCTGCGGCGCAATCCGGGGCTGAGCCTGTCGGTACGGTCGGCAACGTCGCGCGAGATCGACCGGGCGCTGCATGCGTTTGAATGCGATGCGGGGCTGACCTATCTCGACCACGAGCCGCCTGCCAACACGCTGTCGATAGCGCTCGATGCCGAGCGCTATCTCTTCGTCACCCGCGCCGACGGGATCGATGCTGCGGTCACCGAGGCGAGCTGGCATATGATTGCTTCAACGCCGCTGTGCCTGCTGCACCAGTCGATGCAGTTTCGCCGCATCCTCGATGCGCGGATGGCGGCGCTGGGCACGTCGATCGTGCCACGCGCAGTGGCGGACAGCTATGTCGTTTTGCTGGATATGGTGCGGTCGGGCCGGTTCAGCACAATCATCCCGCACAGCTATGGCGAGCTGCTGCAGGGGCTGGACTGGGCGCGGTTCCTGCCGGTCGCGGACGAGGGCGATGCCCGGCGGATCGGCTTGGTGGTGATGAACCGCAGCCCGCTCAGCGCGGTGGTGCAGGCAGGACTGTCCGCCGCGCGTGATCTGGTCTCGGGGCAAGTCTGATAGAAATATCCTATCACTGTTCGGATCTATTGATTTGACCCGATCGGGCTGCGCTCGCATCGTTGCGCGGTCATGACACGGATCGAGACTATCATCGCCGCCCATGCGGGCCGTGAAGGGCCGTTGCTTCCGATCCTGCACGATGTGCAGGCGGCGCTGGGCCATGTCCCCGAAGAGGCGGTGCGCACGATCGCGCAGGCACTCAACCTCAGCCGCGCCGAGGTGCACGGCGTGGTCAGCTTCTACCATGATTTCCACTCCGCGCCCGAGCCGCGCAGGGTGGTCAAGCTCTGCCGCGCCGAAGCCTGCCAGGCGCGCGGGGTCGAGGCGCTGGTGCGCGATCTGCCCGATGTTGCGGGTGTGAAGGTCGAGACGGTCTATTGCCTTGGCCTTTGCAGCGTCGGCCCCAACGCGATGGTGGGCGATACGCTCCACGCGCGGCTGGATGCGGCGCGGCTGGGCCAGTTGATGGCGGACATGGCATGACGCTGGTGCGGATATCCGACGATGCGCTGGCGATCGCGTGCGGGGCAGATGCCGTGGCGCGGGCCTTTGCCGAGGCTGGCTGCATCGTGGAGCGGGTGTCGTCCTGGGGGATGCACTGGCTCGAGCCGCTCGCCGAGATCGACGGGATGGGCTTCGGTCCGCTTGCGCCCGGCGACGTGGCTGCAGTGCTTGCGGGCAGCTCGCCCAAGGCCTTGGGCGCAATCGAAGATCACCCCTTCATCGCCCGGCAGCAGCGTTTCACCTTCGCGCGGGCGGGCAAGACCCGGCCATTGAGCCTTGAGGACTATGCCGCGCACGGCGGCTGGCACGGGCTGGAGCGGGCGCGCTCGATCGGGCCGGAGGCGACGATCGACACGGTCACCCGCTCGGGCTTGCGTGGACGCGGCGGTGCGGGTTTCCCCGCCGGGATCAAGTGGCAGACCGTCGCGAACGCGTCGGGCGCGCTCAAATACATCGTGTGCAACGCTGACGAAGGCGACAGCGCGACTTTTGCCGATCGCATGGTTATGGAGGGCGACCCGTTCATGCTGATCGAGGGCATGGCAATCGCCGCGCACGCGGTCGGCGCGCACAGGGGCTATGTCTATATCCGCAGCGAATATCCCCACGCCATCGCCAAGATGGAAGCGGCGGTGGCGCTGAGCGCAGAGCTGATCGCCCCCTTCGTGTTGGAGGTCCGCGTTGGGGCGGGTGCCTATGTCTGCGGCGAGGAAACCTCGTTGCTCAATTCGCTCGAGGGCAAGCGCGGCGAGGTGCGAGCCAAGCCGCCGCTTCCCGCGCTCGAAGGGCTGTTCGGCAAGCCCACCGTCGTCAACAATGTCCTGACGCTGGCGGCGGTGCCGTTTATCCTTGCGAATGGGGCGCAAGCCTATGCGGACATCGGCTTCGGTCACTCGCGCGGCACCATGCCGTTCCAGCTCGCGGGCAACATCCGCCATGGCGGGCTGTTCGAGATCGGCTTTGGCATCACCTTGGGCGAACTGGTCCAGGATATCGGCGGCGGCACGGCCTCGGGGCGCCCGGTGCGCGCGGTGCAGGTTGGCGGGCCACTGGGTGCTTATCATCCGCCATCGGAATTCCATCTGCCGTTCGATTATGAATCCTTCGCCGCCGCCGACGCGCTGATCGGTCATGCCGGGATCACCGTGTTCGACGACACCGCCGACATGAGCGCGCAGGCGCGGTTCGCGTTCGCGTTCTGCGCAGCCGAGAGCTGCGGCAAGTGCACGCCGTGCCGCATCGGCGCGGTACGCGGGGTCGAGGTGATGGACCGCATCCGCAGCCGCTCGGGCCGCGCCGCCGACCCGGTCGAGCATCTGCCGCAGATGCGAAACGCCGCCAAGGCTCCCCGCACTCTTTCGGACGAGATCGCGCTGATCGAGGATCTGTGCGAGACGATGAAGTTCGGATCGCTGTGTGCGCTGGGCGGGTTCACGCCCTATCCGGTGCTATCGGCGCTGCGCCACTTTCCCGAAGATTTCGGCGCCGAGCCTCAGCAGCAGGTGGCGGCGGAATGACCAGCTTCCAGGAGTGCAGCCATGGGCTATGAACGGCAGACCGATCTGGGCACGCCTTTGGTGGCGAGCGACACCCAAGTCGCCTGCCTGATCGACGGCCGCGCAGTCACCGTTCCGGCGGGTACCACTGTGATGCGTGCTGCCGCGCTGGCGGGCGGATCGATCCCCAAGCTCTGCGCGACCGACAATCTCAAGCAGTTCGGATCGTGCCGGCTGTGCCTGGTCGAGATCGACGGGATGCGCGGGACGCCGGCAAGCTGCACCACCCCGGTCGTCGACGGGATGACCGTCCACACCCAGACACCGCGGCTCGAGAAGCTGCGGCGCGGGGTGATGGAGCTGTATATCTCCGACCACCCGCTCGATTGCCTGACCTGCAGCGCCAACAATGACTGCGAGCTGCAGGACCAGGCCGCCGCGGTCGGCCTGCGCGATGTGCGTTATGGCTATGAAGGCGCCAACCATCTCGAAGCGCCGGTCGATACCTCCAATCCCTATTTCGATTTCGATCCGGCCAAGTGCATCACCTGCTCGCGCTGCGTGCGCGCCTGCGACGAGGTGCAGGGCACGCTCGCGCTGACCATCGATGGGCGCGGCTTTGCCAGCAAGGTGTCCGCCGGGCTGGCCTCGGACAGCTTCCTGTCCTCCGAATGCGTCTCGTGCGGCGCGTGCGTCCAGGCGTGCCCGACCGCCAGCCTGCAGGAAAAGACGGTCAAGGCTATCGGCAAGCCCGAGCGCTCGGTCGTCACCACCTGCGCCTATTGCGGCGTCGGCTGCACCTTCCGCGCCGAGATGCGCGGAGAGCAATTGGTGCGGATGGTGCCATGGAAGGATGGCAAGGCCAATCGCGGCCACAGCTGCGTCAAGGGACGCTTCGCCTGGGGTTATGCCCAGCACCAGGAACGCATCCTGAAACCGATGATCCGCGAGACCATCGACCAGCCCTGGCGCGAGGTCAGCTGGGACGAGGCTTTGGGCTATGCCGCCGCGCGCCTCAACACTATCCGCGACACTTATGGCCGCAACGCGCTGGGCGGAATCACCTCCAGCCGCTGCACCAATGAAGAGACGTTTCTGGTGCAGAAGCTGATCCGCGCAGGCTTCGGCACCAACAACGTCGATACCTGCGCGCGGGTCTGCCACTCGCCCACCGGCTATGGGCTCAAGACCACCTTCGGAACCTCTGCCGGGACGCAGGATTTCGACAGTGTGGAGCACAGCGACGTCATTCTGGTGATCGGCGCCAACCCTACCGACGGCCATCCGGTGTTCGCCAGCCGGATGAAGAAGCGGTTGCGCGCAGGCGCGAGGCTGATCGTCATCGATCCGCGGCGCACCGATCTGGTGCGCTCGCCGCACATCGCGGCGGACTATCATCTGCCGCTGCGCCCGGGAACCAATGTGGCTATCCTGACCGCCATCGCGCACGTCATCGTCACCGAAGGACTGGCCGACGATGCGTTCATCCGCGAGCGCTGCGACTGGGACGAATACAGCCATTGGGCCGAGTTCGTTGCCGAGGAGCGTCATAGCCCCGAATTCCTTGCGGCCGTCACCGGGGTCGATGCCGAGACGGTGCGCGGTGCGGCGCGGCTTTTTGCCACCGGCGGCAACGGCGCGATCTATTACGGGCTGGGAGTTACCGAGCATTCGCAGGGCTCGTCCACCGTGATGGCGATTGCCAACCTGGCGATGGCGACGGGCAATATCGGGCGGTCCGGCGTGGGCGTGAACCCGTTGCGCGGGCAGAACAACGTCCAGGGCGCGTGCGACATGGGCAGCTTCCCGCACGAGCTTTCAGGCTACCGGCACGTCTCCGATCCCGCGGCGCGCGCGCTGTTCGAGGCCGAATGGGGCGTTGCGATCGATCCGGAGCCGGGCCTGCGCATCCCCAACATGCTCGATGCCGCAACCGACGGCACGTTCAAGGCGATCTACATCCAGGGCGAGGATATCTTGCAGTCCGACCCGGACACGCATCATGTTGCGGCAGGCCTGGCAGCGATGGACTGCGTGATCGTCCACGACCTGTTCCTCAACGAGACCGCCAATTACGCGCATGTCTTCCTGCCCGGATCGACCTTCCTCGAGAAGAACGGCACCTTCACCAACGCCGAGCGCCGCATTCAGCCGGTGCGCAAGGTAATGGAGCCATTGAATGGCCTCGAGGACTGGCAGGTGACGCAGGAACTCGCGCGCGCGATCGGGCTGGACTGGAACTACACCCACCCGTCCGAGATCATGGACGAGATCGCGCGGCTGACTCCCAGCTTTGCAGGGGTCAACTACGACCGTCTGGATGCCGAAGGCTCGCTGCAATGGCCGGTGAACGAGGCTGCGCCCGATGGCAGCCCGATCATGCATGTCGATGGCTTCGTGCGCGGCAAGGGACGGTTCGTGGTCACCGATTATGTGCCCACCGACGAGCGTACCGGCCCGCGCTTTCCGCTGCTGCTCACGACCGGGCGGACCTTGAGCCAGTACAATGTCGGCGCGCAGACCCGGCGCACCGCCAACACCGTGTGGCACAGGGAGGACGTGCTCGAGATGCACCCGGTCGATGCCGAGAACCGCGGGCTGGGCACCGGCGACTGGGCGCGGCTCGCCAGCCGTTCGGGCGAAACGACGCTGCGGGTGGTGGTGACCGACCGTGTCGCGCCGGGTGTGGTCTACACCACCTTCCACCACCCCGCGACGCAGGCCAATGTGGTGACCACCGACTTTTCCGACTGGGCGACCAATTGCCCGGAATACAAGGTGACGGCGGTGCAGGTCGCGCCTAGTAACGGACCCAGCGACTGGCAGGAGGCCTATGAGGCGCAGGCGACGCAATCGCGCCGCATTGCAGGCCATGACAGCGCGATGGAGCCCGCCGAGTGAGTGCGTATACCGATGACAAGCTGGTCCACATGGCCAACCAGATCGCGCGCAATCTCGCGCTAGACGAGGATCCGGTCGGCGCGGTGGCCGCGCATATCCGCGCCTATTGGAACCCCCGGATGATCGATGGACTGCGCCGTCAGAGCGATGCTGCGCTCGAGCCGGTCGCAGCAGCGGCGATCGCAGGCCTCGAACCAACGCATGGTTGAAGGCGCGCGACCATTTGGCCTGCGCGAGCATTTCGCGGATGGATCGCCCCCGCGCGATATTGAGCGTGCTCTTGTGGAGGAAGCGCCGATCGCGATCGAGATCAATGGGCTCGGCTATGCGGTGATGATGGCGACGCCATCGGATCTGAAAGACTATGCGATGGGCTTTTGCCTGTCCGAACAGTTGATAGCATCACCGGCCGAGATGGTGTCGGCCTTTGCCGCGCCGGTCGAGGCGGGTGGATGGGTGCTGCGCGTGCAGCTCGCGGTCGCCAACGCTGCGCCGCTGATCGAGCGGGCGCGGTTGCGGCTGGCCGAGGGGAGCTGCGGGCTGTGCGGGATCGAAAGCCTGGAACAGGTGATGCGTCCGCTGGCCCGGGTTGCAGCGACGCTGGACGTTGAACCCGCTGCCATGTTCCGCGCGGCAGGTGCGCTGGGCGATTGGCAAATCCTGGGCAAGGTAACGCGCGCGGCGCACGCTGCGGCGTTGTGCGCAGCCGATGGCAGTATCCTGCTGGTGCGAGAGGATATCGGCCGGCACAATGCGCTCGACAAATTGCTCGGTGCCACGGCGCGCCAGGGGTTGAACGTCGGCGACCATTTCATCCTGCTCACCGCGCGGTGCAGCTTCGAGCTGGTGCAAAAGGCGGTGATTGCAGGGGCGCCGTTGCTGGTGACGATCTCAGCTGCATCGACGCTCGCAGCCGATCAGGCCGCGGCGCATGGGCTGAGGCTGGTCAGCCTCGCGCGGCACGACAGCCTGCTCGAAATGGGTCAGCCGCTCACTCGCGAATAGCCGGGATATCGAGTTCGGTCACCGATCGCACCTGCATGGCGATGGCTGCGGCATAGTTGCCGTTGCGACTGGTGGCGGGGTCGGAGACAATGGACCAGGGCAAAGGCAGCGCATCCGCGTTGACCGTTACCTGGTGACGACCGTCGATGACGCCATCGAACCGGTAGAGCCCCATCCCATCGGTGCGCACCGCCTGCAGGCCATCGAGAATGACGATGATATCGGGCACGCCGCGCTCGTCGGCATCGCGCACGCCATTGGCGTTGGCATCCAGGAACACGCGGCCCCGCAGCGATCCCGTCCCCCCCACCGGATATTCGGGCCGCCCCAGCACGCCCTGCGCCCGCCCGCCGGAGAACACATATTGCAGCGAGATCGATCCGGCCTGCAGGCGGAACGAGCTGCGCTGGATGCGGGCGATCTCGTCGGGCGTGAAGCCCAGCGGAGAGGTCGCCTGGCCGATCAGCCCGTTGCGACTGAGCAGGCTCGAGCGCGTATCGGTGAACGATGCGGTCAGCGTCCAGCTCGACGACAGCCGCGCGGTGGCCACCAGCGTCGCCGAGAACGCCTGGTCCTGCTGCGATGCCAGCACATCGAGCACGCCTCCGGTCGAATCGACCGGGCCGAACAGCGACTGGGCCGAGCGGCTGGCGTTGCTGCGATAGGCAAGCGTCGCATCGACGGTGATACCGGTGAACGGGTTGGCGCCGCCGCTGATGCCGATGCCGATGCTGTTGCCGCGTTCGACCCCGGCAGGATCGCCCGGCACGATCGCTTGCTGCAGCATCCGGCGGTGATCGAACGACAGCTGGGTGCTCAGCCTGCTGCCCGAGGGAAGCCAGGCCGGGAGCGTCCAGTTCTGGTTCCATCCGATGCGGTAGAAGTCCGATGCTGGATCGTGGCTCCACCCTGCCTCGATGCGGGTGGTTCCGACATCGGAGGCCAGATCGAAAAATGCCAGCAGCTGGCTGGCGGTCTGGCCGTTGGCGACCCGCAGCGTGGTGTTGAGCCCCGCTGCCATGCGGAAGGTCAACTGCCGCCGGACATCGACATTGGCCAGGATGCCGCTGGAGCTTTGCCCGTTGACCGATACCACCGCATCCACGCTCGCCGTCCAGCGCCAGCGCTGCGACGAAACCGAAAATCGGTAATAGGCGCCATAGGCGTTGTTGACGATCGCCGCTGTGCCCCAGGCCAGCCCGGGATCGAAGTAATAGAAGCCGCCGCTATGCGCCGCGCGGCCCCGGCGCAGGCTTGCGTCCAGCCAGAAACCGCCCGCTTTGCCGGTCTCGCGGAACACGAAATTGGGGTCCGGGTTGCCGCTGAGGTTCGACCAGATGGTGTTGGCCTGCAGCTGGAAGCCATCCCTCTCGACCTTTACGCTGGCCAGCGCGCCTTGCGACGAAAGGCGGTCCTGGCCTTGCGACGGGCCGGTGGCCAGAATGATCGCAAAAGGATCGCGGCTGTCATCGACCGCGATGGCCTGAAAGCCCAGCGATACGCCCGGACCCACATCGGCCTGGCCGCCTGCGGTCATGCTGAGGCCCGACAGGCTGGAAAAATTGCCCAGTCGGATGCCGCCCAGCAGCCCGGGCTCACCCACCGCCAGATTGAAGCTGGCAACAGGCTCCAGATCGAGCCCTGCGGTGAGCACCGAGAGCGGGGCAAAGCTGTTGAACTGCACCGATCCGCCGAGCAACGGGGATGTCGGGATGAAGAACCGCTGCTGGCGGCGCAGCAGGTCGATCGATTGCGTGGCGACATTGCCCACGCTGCTGTCAATCACCCAGCCATTGTCGAGAGGCAGGCCAGTGCTGGACAGGGTGAGCGCGCCGTTGAAGCCGCTGCCCTGCGAGGCGGTGAAGGCGCGCGCCGCGGTGCCGGTGCGCAGCTGCGCGTCGATGCCCAGCATGCCGTAGTTTATCGTCTGGTAGCGGCCCGAAACCGTGAGCCCGAGCTCTTCCTGCACCTGATCGAATGCGGAGACATCGAGCCCCTCGATCCGGGCCTTGGGCACGATGCGCGAACCGCCCAGTTCGACCACCAGCGAGCGCAGGTTGCCCTTGCGATTGATGTTGCTGTCCTCGCCCGCCTTGGTCTGTTCAGGCAGGGCGCCGCCATCGATCAGCCGGTCGACATAGGCTTGGTCCGCGGCGCCTTCGTCGGGCGCGCTTTCCTGTGCCGTCTGCGCGAGCAGCGGCGGACTCGACGCTGCGACGCTTGCGATCAGCGTCAGCGCCGGTCGCAGCAGCCGCCCGCGTGCAGGATATGCCGATCGGTCACCGCGCATCGTGTGGCATCAGGGTTCGAACACACCGTCGAACTGGAATGAGCTCACGGAATCATTGATCGTGCCGCTTATCGTCAGGGGGAACGCGATCGGATCGGCCTCTCGACCCGGCTGTTCTGGCCGCTCGCGCGCCTCGATCGCGTCGCCGCCCTTGTCGACGTTGAGTGCGATACGCCGGGTTTCTCCGGGCAGGATCGGCAGCGTGGCGGGGGCGAACTCGCGCAGGACGCCCTTGGCATCCTTGCCGCGCAGAAACGCGGACAGGCGGCCATGCGCAAGTCCGGTGTTCTCGACCATCAGCACTGGTGTCGGCGTGCCGTTGATGTCGGCGACGTCCACCTTCACGATGCGCAGATTGGGCTTGATGTCGCCCACCGTCACATAAACGATCAGCGCCAGCTGGGCGACCACCGGCACGCTCACACCATCCGCCGGCGACAGGCGCTGTTCGTTGCTCGAGATCACGATGGCAAAGCGACACTCCATCGGCGGCGTATCGGCAGGTGGGGTTACCTCGAAGCGATAGCGCAGCTGGCCCTTGGCCTGCAGTACGGTCTGGCGGCGCTCGATCGACACCCATGGGCGGCAGGAATCGGGCTTGAGCGAGTTACCCAGCACCACGCCGCCATCGGGGGTCAGATCCCATTCGGCGGTTTCGAAGCGGAGGTCGGCGGCGGTGTCGGCGGCATTGGCCAGTTCGGCGACGCCGCGCACGGTCTGCCCGGGATTGGCGGCCAGTTCAAATCTGGGCGGGGCGAGCGACAGAGCGAAGTCCCCCGCCTGGGCAGGCAGCGGCGCCAGCCAACAAACGATTGCGAAAGCAAGGAAAACAAGACGGCGCGCAGGTGCGGTCACGATGCTGGATGTCATGGGGCCAACTCTATCTCAAAGCCGAACGACAGGGATTCGGGGCCCGCAAGCCGTGCGCTGTCCACCTCGAGCCTGAGGTCGATGATATCGCGCAGGATCGGCGAACCGATCGGGCCGGAATAGACCAACGCACGCTCGCCCGAGATCAGCGATCCCGCCAGCAGGCCGCCACCGGTGCGCCAGCTGGCGCGCACGGTCGGGCCGCTGGAGCGCGGCAGGGTCATGTAGATGCGGCCCACCTGGCCGACCCAGGTCGCAAGATTGAGCTGGACGCTGACCCGCGTGCTCGCCGACACGATGTTGGATGCGCCGGCAGGCCCGCTTGGCTGCCATTGCATTTCCAGAAACGGATCGAGCACCACCGTCCCGCTGTCGTCGACGCGGAAGGTGCGCACGCCGGGGTCCGGCGCAGCTACCGTCTGCGCAAGCGCAGGGGCGGTCAGCGCGGCGCTCAGGCAGCACGCGAGGGCAAGGGCGAACAGGCGCATCATGGCAGCGACAGGGTGTAGACCGCGCGGCCGGTATAGGTTCCCGCCGCCGGAAGCACCGAGTTGGCGTACTGGAAGGTCATGCACTGCTCCTTCCAGGTGTTCGCCGGGAAGGTCGCCAATGTCTGGGTTCCGCCGGTGAAGCTGCCATTGGGGAACTGGAAGACGGTGTCGCCGATACCCGACATGGTCCAGGTGATCTGGCTGAAGGGGATGGTGTCTGAACCGCTGGTGAGGTTGGCGGGCGTGGTGACGGTGAGCGTCGCGACGCCAGAGCTCGTGCCGCCGGGTCGCGACCATGCGCCGATATAGACCTGCGAGGGAGGGGTGCAGAAGACGAAGCCGTCAATCGGGCTTTGCGATACCGTGCTGTTGGAGGTCATCTGCTGCGCCGTTCCCGATGCGACGACGCCCGCCGGGACCGAGACCGAAACGGTGTTTACCGTGCCATTGTTGCCGGGGGTGCCGCCATTGGAGTGCGTGCCTGAATAGCCGCCCTGACCGACCTGGAGATAGATCGCGCGCGAGCCAGAGGAGATGGTGATGGTATAGGCATGAGCCGGCGCCGCCGGAACCAGCGCAGCAGACAGCGCGAGGATGCCGGCCCCGATACGGAGTTTCGGATAGCGCTGCGCCGTTTCGCGCAGGACATGCGCGAAGGCAGGAACGTGCCTTGAATTCATTATACTCCCCCCCCGGGGAAACATCGATTTGGGGGGATATAATCACATCACATTGCCCGCCCAAGTAAAATCAGGGCAGCGCCACCAGAAATGCGGCAGAGTGTGTGTCTAAAGATACAGTGGGCTCGATGCTGCGCAAAAGCGGCCTATCGTCGGGCTGCGCGAGCGAAACCTGCACAAGCGGATTGGCCTGCGCGCCTTCGCCCGGATGCGTGGATTCAGCGGCGCCGGTGCCGGTCGCCAGGGTTCCGGCATTGCTCGAGGCAACTACACGCGGAAGCGTCGTGGGATCGGGCTCCAGGCCATCGGCGCGCACCGCCATGGCGGGAACACGCAATGCCCATGGCGATTGAAGTGCATCTGTAGCGGCGTCGCGCGGGTCGATCCGCAAGGTCAGGATTTCCGGGATCAGGATCGTGAAATTCAACCGCACCGATGCGGCCAGCGGGGCTTCCTTACCCGTCTCGAAGTGCGAGGCGGCATATGCGGATTCGGCCAGGGCACTGGCGGCAAGCACGAGGCTGATCGCGAATGTCGTGCCCTTTTGCATGTGTCAGCCGGCTGTCCCGATTTGCGTGAAAATTCACTTTGTCGTGATCGACTATTTACGTCAACGCCGGGTTCAGCATTTTGGTTGCGCGAAATGGTAAAAGCCGCCGCAATACTGGTTGCGACGGCTTAAGACCTGTAGAAATCTGGTAAACGGGCGCTGTGCGGCAGCGCGCCTTCAAGCGCGTGATTACGGCATCGAAACGCCGTAGGTCACGCGACCATTGTTGGCGTTGACGCCACCATAGGTGCCCGCCGCCACGACATTGTCGTTGCGATAGGTGAAGGTCCAGCGCGCATCGAGGTTGGTAACCTTTGTGCCGCTGGTGGTTGGCAGGTTGATGCTTGTCGTGCTGCCATCGACCAGGCTGGGATGGCTGAGCGCGGTTGCGGACGTGTTGGTGGTCACGCCGACGTTCATCTGCGACCACGAAATCGTGTCGCCCGCGCCGTTGCTCATCGCACCCAGGGTCGACGAGCTGAACGCGATCGTTCCGTTGTTGCCCATGACACGAGCGGTCACCTGGCCACCGGTGAGGTCGCCCCCGGTGCCGGAGATCGCGGTTCCATCACCCACATTGGCGGCAGGCACGGTGTAGACCAGATTGTCCACGGTCGTGCTGGTGGCCATCGAAGTCCCGGTGCCGACGCGAAGGTAGACAAACTTGGGAATGGTGATGGTGAAATCGAGGTTGGCCGTCGCCGTGAGCGGGCTGCTCGTACCGGTGACAAAGCGGGATTCTGCGTGCGCGGTGGCAGGCAGCATGGTGAGACCGGCGAGGCAGAAAACGACCCGGGATAGCGTTTCTTTTTTCAACGTAAGTGCTCCGACATAGGTAGTTTGAGTTGTGAGGCAAACTCGGAGCCCTAGATCGTCCCAATGTTTTAAGATCGCGTTAGCCAGCTTCGTTCAGCTTAGTGTTTCCCGGTGTTTTCGAGGTATTTTGCACCACTATGGGTCCAAAAATGGGACAGATATTTACTTTTGGGCATGCGCAATGGATTACGCAAACGTCAACTCGGGTAACACCCCGCGTACGCTTGACCATGCGCGGTGACGAGTCGACAGTCGTTGCGACAATAGGTGCCGCCGAGTCGGCTTCGAGTCGGGCGATCGGGGGCAGGGATCGGCAATGGGCACAGCAGCAAAAGCGATTACGGGGGTTGCGGTTTTTGCCGCCGGCGTCGCTGTGGCGATGGCGCTGCGCCCCGATGCTCAGGTCAGCAAGGATGCGGACACAGGGCAGCCTGCCGCCACCCCTGCAGCCTGGTCCGTTCCCGATATCGATGCGCTGCCCGATGATCCCTGGGGTCGCACCGTTCGCCACGGGCGCGATCTGATCGCCCAGACCGCCGCGGCGATCGGGCCAGAGGTGGCGGACCCTGCAAGGCGGCTGTCGGGCAACAACCTCAATTGCCAGAGCTGCCATCTGCAGGCGGGCACCCAGCAGTTCGGCCTGCCGCTGGTCGGCGTGTTCGCCGACTTTCCGCAATACAGGGGCCGGTCGGGCCGCGTGAACACCATCGAGGACCGGGTCAACGGCTGCATGACGCGCAGCATGAACGGCAAGGCGTTACCTGAAGGCGGCGAGGATATGGTGGCGATCGTCGCCTATCTCAAATTCCTGAGCAGCGGTCGGCCGGTGGGCGCGCCGACCGAGGGGCGCGGGTCGGTCAAGCTGGCCGACCTTGCCCGCGCGGCCGATCCGGCGCGCGGCAAGGCGGTCTATGCCCAGCATTGCGCGGTCTGCCATGGCAGCGATGGCGCAGGGCAGCGTGCGGGCAAGCCCGGGGATGCGAAGGGCTATACCTATCCGCCGCTCTGGGGTGCGGATAGCTACAACAATGGCGCAGGCATGGGCAGGGTCACCACCGCTGCCGGTTTCATCCGCAGCAACATGCCGCTTGGCACCCGCTGGCAGGCGCCGGTGCTATCCGAGGAGCAGGCCTTCGACGTCGCCGCCTATATCAACAGCCAGCCGCGCCCGCAGCGCGCCGGGCTCGAGCGGGATTATCCCCGGCTCGAGGAAAAGCCGGTGGACGCGCCTTATGGCCCCTATGCCGACGATTTCTCCAGCGAGCAGCACCGCTTCGGCCCGTTTGGCCCGATGCGCAACCCCGCCAAGAGCAGCGCCAAGCCCTGATATTTGGGCGGCAGGGCACCCGCTCAACTGATTTTCTGGTCCGATGACCGGCGGCCGTGCCCGGCACGGCTTGCATCCTGCGCCAGAAATGGTAGCGCTAACGTAACGCGCGGGCCGATAGCCAGGATCCGGCAAGGCATGAGGAAGAGGAGACATTGCGATGAAACGACTGACCGGGCTGGCGCTGGGCGCCGCACTGGTGGCGCTGGCCACGACGGCGGGATGTTCAGGCGAGCAGGCTGCCCCTGCGGGCGACGCGGCAAGTCCTGCGACCGACCGGGCGAAGGCCGATCCCTCGCGTTATCTTTCGCAGCCTTTGGTCACGGAAATCTACACCGCAGACCCCTCGGCGCATGTCTGGGACGGCAAGATCTATGTCTATCCCAGCCATGACATCGACGGGCCGACCCCCGAAGACGATCTGGGCGCGCATTTCGAGATGCGCGACTACCGCGTGCTCAGCATGGACAGCATCGGCGGCAAGGTGACGACGCATCCGGTGGCGCTGGACGTCAAGGACGTGCCCTGGGCGGACAAGCAGATGTGGGCCCCCGATGCGGCGCGCAAGAACGGAACCTATTTCCTCTATTTCCCCGCCAAGGACAAACAGGGCGCATTCCGCATCGGCGTTGCGACATCGAAGTCGCCCACCGGACCGTTCAAGGCCAATCCGCAGCCGATCAAGGGCAGCTTCTCGATTGATCCTGCGGTGTTCACCGATGAGGACGGCAAATCCTATATGATCTTCGGCGGCATCTGGGGCGGGCAGCTCCAGCGCAATGTCACCGGCAGCTATGATCCCGACGGATCGAAGACCGATCTGGAAGCGCCCGACAAGCCCGCGCTTGCGCCCAAGATTGCGGCGATGGCCGATGATATGATGGAGTTCGCCGAAAAGCCGCGCGACGTCCTGATCCTCGATGCGGCGGGCAAGCCGATCCTGGGCGGCGATACCGACCGGCGATTTTTCGAAGCGGCCTGGATGCACAAATATCAGGGCAGATACTATCTGAGCTATTCCACCGGCGACACGCATTATCTCGTCTATGCCACCGGCACCTCGCCTTATGGGCCGTTCACCTATCAGGGACGTATCCTCGAGCCGGTCGAGGGTTGGACATCGCATCATTCGATCGTCGAATGGGACGGCCGCTGGTGGCTGTTCTATGCCGACACCCAGCTTTCCGGCACCACCCGGCTGCGCAACGTCAAGGTGACCGAGCTTTTCTACAACAAGGACGGCACGATCAGGACGATGAACCCGATGCTCAAATAGCCGCTGGACCCCGCGCCGACCTCAAAACCTGAAGAATCCAATCTGGAGATAGAACACATGATCAACGGTGCCATGCTGATCGGCGACACCGAGCGCCAGGCGGCCTCGCGCTTCCAGAGCCACGACCCCGCCACCGGTGCTGCGCTCGAACCCGGATTTTCCAGCGCCACGGCAGAGGATGTCGCCGAAGCGTGCGCATTGGCAGCCGCCGCTGCACCTGGCTATGCCGCAAGCGATCCCGAGAGCCGTGCGGTGTTTCTCGAGGCGATCGCGAGCGCGATCGAGGCAGTGGGCGATGATCTGATCTTGCGCGCAATGCAAGAAAGCGGCCTGCCGCGCGCGCGGCTCGAAGGCGAGCGCGGACGCACCACAGGGCAACTGCGGCTTTTCGCCAGCGTCGTGCGGCAGGGGGACTGGCTTGATGCGACGATCGACCCGGCGATGCCCGACCGGGCTCCGCTGCCACGGCCCGATCTGCGCCGGATGAACCTTCCCGTCGGCCCGGTCGCGGTGTTCGGCGCGTCCAACTTCCCGCTCGCCTTTTCAGTGGCGGGCGGTGACACCGCGTCCGCGCTCGCTGCAGGCTGCCCGG
The DNA here is from genome assembly GCF_001713435.1 of Blastomonas sp. RAC04. NCBI lineage: Bacteria > Pseudomonadati > Pseudomonadota > Alphaproteobacteria > Sphingomonadales > Blastomonadaceae > Blastomonas > Blastomonas sp. RAC04. The sequence continues at coordinate 1,398,772 of NZ_CP016460.1, read as the reverse complement.
TGGTGGTCAAGGGCCACCCCGCGCACCCCGGCACCGGCGAGCTCGTCGCGCGCGCGATCCAGAGCGCGGTGACGCAATGCGGGATGCCTGCGGGCACCTTTTCCTATCTGCCGGGTGAGACCAATGCACTGGGCGCCGCCCTGGTCGGCGACCCGCGCATCAAGGCTGTGGGCTTCACGGGATCGCGCGGAGGCGGGCTGGCGCTGGTGCGCATCGCCGCCGAGCGTGCCGAACCGATCCCCGTCTATGCCGAGATGTCGAGCATCAACCCGGTGATCCTGATGCCCGCCGCGCTCGCTGCACGCGGCACCGCACTTGCCGAGGGGTTCGTCCAGTCGCTGACCATGGGGGCAGGGCAGTTCTGCACCAACCCCGGCCTGGTAATCGCGGTCGGCGGCGAGGCACTCGACGGCTTCGTCGCCGCGGCAGGCGAGGCGCTGTCGCGCAGCGCGCCTGCCACCATGCTCAGTCCCGGCATCCACGCCAGCTTCGAACAGGGCGTGGCTCTGCTTGCGCAGCATGATTCGGTCGAAACCGTGGCGCGCGGTCTGCCCTGCACCGGCGAGAACCAGGCCGTCGGCGCGCTTTTCCAGACCAGCGCGGCGCAGTTCCTCGCCGATGCGGCGCTGGGGCATGAAGTTTTCGGATCGTCCTCGGTGATCGTCCGCTGCGCCGATTTGGCAGAAGTCGTCCGGGTCGTAGCCAGCCTGGAAGGTCAGTTGACCGCAACGCTGCAGCTCGACCAGGCCGACATTGCCGATGCGCGGCGCCTGTTGCCTGTGCTGGCGGACCGGGTCGGCCGTGTGCTTGCCAATGGCTGGCCGACCGGCGTCGAGGTGGCCCATGCCATGGTGCATGGCGGGCCGTTCCCCGCGACCAGCGACGGCCGCACGACATCGGTGGGCACGCTTGCGATCCACCGCTTCCTGCGGCCCGTGGCGTTCCAGAACCTGCCGCCCGAGCTTCTTCCGAATGCGATCGGCGAGACCAATCCCTGGGGTCTCGCCCGCCGCATCGATGGCATCCGCGAGGGATCGCCGCGCTAGGCGCGGGCTGCATCCCCCGGCCGATACGCTGGCCGGGGGATGCGGACATCTTTCTAACCGGTCGTCATTGGGCTACGCACGCGTAGAACCATCAAGGGGAGGCAACCGGGTCCATGCAACGAGCGAGCAGCGTATCGCCGCGCATTCACGGGGCCATCGCCCATGACATCGGCGTGGAGATCGTCGGCGGGATCCGCAAGCCCGGCGATGTCTTCGGCGGCGAGATCGAGGCAAGCGAGGCGCTTGGCGTCTCGCGTACGGCCTATCGTGAGGCGATCCGCATCCTGGCGGCCAAGGGGCTGGTGGAGAGCCGCCCCAAGGCCGGGACCCGGGTCACCGCGCGCGACCGCTGGAATTTGCTCGATCCCGATGTGCTGGCCTGGACCTTCGAGGGTGAGCCCGACACCGAGTTCATCCTCGACCTTTTCGAACTGCGCGGCGTGATCGAGCCTGCCGCAGCCGGCTTTGCCGCGCGGCGGCGTAGCCAGGCGCACCTCGATGAGATGGCAGGAGCGCTGGACGAGATGGCAAGGCTGGGACTGGCCGATCCCGAGGGCAGGGCCGCCGACCAGCGTTTCCACCGTGCGATCCTGACCGCGGCCGGCAACGATGCGCTCGCGGCGCTGGCAAGCTCAGTGGGCGCGGCCGTCAGCTGGACCACGACCTACAAGCAGCGCAACCGCGCGCTGCCGCGCGATCCCTTGCCCGATCACGTGCGGGTGCATCAGGCGATCGTCGACAAGGACCCCGTTGCCGCGCATGCCGCGATGGCCGAACTGCTGCACCTTGCGCTGGCCGATATGGAACTGCCGCTGCGCGAGTGATCCCGCAGCCGGGTCAGCGCGCGACCGACAGGCGGTAGACCATGACGTGGCGATAAGGCATTCCCGGATCGACACGCGCCGACGCGAACTGCGGCTTGTTAGGCGCATCGGGGAATTTCTGCGGCTCAAGCGCGATGCCGTCGCCCATCCGGTAAAGCTGCCCGTTCTTGCCCGCCACCGTGCCATCGAGGAAATTGCCGGTGTAGAGCTGTATCCCCGGCTCGGTGGTCAGCACCTCGAGCACCCGCCCGGATGCAGGATGCTCCAGCCGAGCGGCGAGTTGAGGTTGCGCGGTCAGCCCCTTGTCTAGCGCGAAATTATGGTCATAGCCCCGGCCGAACAGGATCTGCTCGTCGCGCCCGTCGCGCACGCCGGATCCGGGCTGGCGCGGGGTACGGAAATCGAACGGCGTACCCTCGACCGGACGCAGCACCCCTGTAGGAATGAGCTGCGCGTCAACCGGAGTGATCGCCGATGCGGGGATCGTCAACAGGTGGCCCAGCGCGCCCTCGGGCGAGCCCTGACCCGCGAGGTTGAAAAACGCGTGGTTGGTCATGTTGATGACCGTCGGGCGGTCGGTACTGGCCTCGAACGCGATGGTGAGCGCGCCCTTGTCGTCCAGCGTATAGGTGACTTTCGCCTCGACCCTGCCCGGATAGCCCTGGTCGCCATGCTCGCTGGTCAGCGCCAGCGTGACCGAGGCTTCGGCACCCTGCGTCATCTCGACGATCCGCCAGGCCCGGGCATCGAACCCCAGCGGACCGCTGTGCAGCGCGTTGGACTCGCTGTTGCGTGCAACCTCATAGGTCTTGCCGTCGATCGCAAATCGGCCGCCTGCGATGCGGTTGGCATAGCGACCGATGGTCACGCCGAAATAGCCGCCCTTTGCAGCATAATCGGCGGCATCGTCATAGCCGAGCAGCACATCGGCGGACACGCCGTCGCGATCGGGTGCGGTGAGCGACTGCAGAGTCGCACCGAAATTCAGAATGCGCGCGGAAACCTGGTTGGCACCCGTCAGCACTACTGCCTCCAGCGGTGTCCCATCGGTGAGGGTTCCGGCAGGCGCGCGCTGGGCGGTCGCGGCAAATGCTTCGGAGGGCGGGAGCAGGGCCATCAGCAGCAGCCCTGCCTCGAAAAATCGTGCCATGCATCCTCCATCACGCCATGCTTTCGAAAACTGTTATGGTAGCGGATATACTCAGACAGTTTTTTCGGCACAAGAGCGCCGTGCGGGCAGCGGGGCGGGGATGGTCTATCGACCGGAGGCAGATAAAACGGCGTGAAATCAAGGATTCTTGTCGTCATCCTTAGCCGGCTTGTGGCTGCAGGCCTAAGCTTGACAACATCCACTTGACAGAAATAACTCGGAGTATTACCCATTGGATTGATAGCGCTACCATCAGCGTGGACCTCTGGCAAAAAGCCTGGGCCGAACAAGGGGAGGATAACATGGTTTCTCGAATCGATTCAGTGCGCCTTGCGCTCTTGGGAGCTGCTGCAGTTTCCGGATTGATGACGCCCGGTCTTGCGTTCGCGCAGGCCGTGCCCAATCCGCCGGCCGCCACGGCAGAAGAAGAAATCGACCCCGCCGCTGCGGACGACACTGCTGGCGAGATCGTGGTCACCGGCTTTCGTGCCTCGCTGGAAAGCCAGACCGCCGCCAAGCGGAATTCGATCGGCTTTACCGACTCGATCTTTGCCGAAGACATCGGCAAGTTCCCCGACACCAACATCGCAGAATCGCTGAACCGCATCCCGGGCATCACCATCGGCCGCGAAGTCACCGGCGAAGGCTCGTCGGTCGCCATTCGCGGTCTTGGTACCAACTTCACCCGCGTGCTGCTCAACGGCACCCCGGTGGCGATCGCCTCGGTGCGTTTCGATGCGCAGAGCACCAACCGCGAAGTCGATCTGGACCTCATCCCGACAGAACTGTTCACCCAGCTGACCGTCGCCAAGTCGCCTACCGCAAGCCTGCTCGAAGGCGGTGCGGCAGGTACGGTCAACCTGCGTGCTGCGCGTCCGTTCGACAACCCCAAGCCCTATATCAGCTATGGCCTGCAGGGATCGAAGGTGAGCGGCGCCGACAAATGGGGCTATCGCGGCCATCTGGTGGCGAGCGCGACGTTTGGCGACTTCGGCATCCTCGTTGGCGGCGCAGCGGTGCGCAACAACTTCAATGTCGAGGGCTATGAGACCATCGGCTTCACAAACCCCAACCTGACTGCAGCCCAGCGCACCACGGGAACACGCAACGCCACTGGCGGCGGCAACTTCACCATCCCCGCCACCGTGCCTTCGCGCGCGGGCAACGGGCTGACCCCCGGCGCGGTGATCGACGAGGCGTTTTTGCTGCGCAACAATCCGGGTGCGACGATCGACCAGATCGACAACGGACTTCTTCCCCGCCTCGGCCGCCCGCGCAGCGAAAACGGCTTCCGGCAGCGCTATAACGGTCTGGTCTCTATCGAATGGCGCCCTAGCGACAACTTCAATTTCTATGTTGATGGCATGTATGCCCAACGCGATACCGAGTTCACCCGCACCGCGATGAACTGGGTCGGCCGCAACGGGGCGGTCATCCCGATCAACACCACTTATGACAAGGCGGATTGCGCTGCGGGCTGCACCGTGACCGGCGGTACTTATGCCAACGCGCAGTTCTTCCTCGAATACCGTCCCTACAAGGACACGCAGGACTATTACGGCATCAATCCGGGCATCGAGTTCAAATTGAACGACTGGATCAAGGGTGACCTGCAGGCGAACTACACCAAGAGCAATTTCCGCCGCGAAAGCCCGACCTTCCTGGTGATTACGCCGCCCAACAGCGGATTGACCGTGAACTTCCAGAACGATGGCGGCATCCCGACCATCCAGTCTAGCATCGATCTCAACAACCCCGCCAATTTCGGCTGGGATGGCGGCGGCCGAGTCAATCTGAACGGCGAGGAGCGCGCCACCGAAACCAAAGGCGTGCGCGGCAGCCTGCTGTTCGGCGACGAAACCCGGTTCAGTGTCCGCGTCGGAGGTGCGTTCGACGATACCAAGCGGCGTATCACGCCGTTCGACAACACTGCATTGTGGCAGAACGCGATCTGCGGCAACGGACCCAACATCACCCTGCTGGCGCCCAACAGCGCAACGACGCCGTGCACCGGCCTCAACCAGCCGGGCACCGCGACGCCCGCCGGCTTCCCGACCTTTCCGGGCTATGGCACCAACTTCACCGCAGGCGGCGTGCCGATCCGCTATGCCGGATCGCTCATCCCCACCGCTGCAGTGCCCAGCTACCTGCTCCCCGGTGACAATGGCTATATCACCGTCGATTGGGACAAGGTGCGGCGCGACACCAATTACGACGCGCTGCTCGCCGGTGCCACCGAGACCGGATCGGGCAGCAGCGGCGCCAATGGCGGCCTTATCCGCGAAAAGGTGACCGGCGCCTTTGTCGAGGGCAACGGCATCTTCGAGATGGGTGACAACACGCTGCGATTGAACGGCGGCGTGCGTTATGTCCGCACTGAGCAGATCGTCGGTGGCCGCGTCTCGATCCCCGATCCGCGCAACAACCCCGCGGGCGCGCCGCCGGTCGCAGATGGCGGGCGCTTCCCCAACACCATTCTGTTTCCGACCACCAACACCCGCTATTCGAACTTCCTGCCCTCGCTGAGTGCCGCGTTCGACTTCGGCGGCAAGGCGGTGGCGCGTGCCTCGGTTTCGCGGACGCTGACCCGGCCCGATCCCAATGCGCTGCTTCCCGGAGCGAGCTTCATCCAGCCTTCTGCCGATATCGGCAATGTCGGCAACAATGCGCTCGATCCGTTCATCTCGGACAATATCGACCTGGGCTTCGAACTGTACACCGGCGGGGAAGGCGTGATCGCCTTTGCGGCGTTCCGCAAGTCGATCACCGGCTTCACCGTCAACGGCCTCACCAACGTGCCCTTCTCGTTCTTCGAGCAGTTCGGCATCAACGTGGACTCGCTGACCCAGGCGCAGCGCGAGGCACTGGCCGCACGCGCCCAGCCGGGCCAGGCGCTGCGCGATGTCGGCGTAGTGGTGCAGCAGCAGGTCAATGCCGATGGCAAGCTCAAGGTCAACGGTCTGGAGTTCCAGATCACGCAGCCGTTGGACTTCATCACCAAGTACATCGGCGTCACGGGCTTCGGCTTCCAGGGCAACCTGACGCTGATCGATCAGAAGGGCGAGGGCACCGGCGCACCTGCGGTGGCGATCGGCGTGGCGCCGACCACCTACACCGCGACCGGATATTACGACAAGAACGGCATCTCGGCGCGTCTCACTTATGTCTACAACGAAGGCTCGCAGAATTCGAACCCCAACCAGAACGGCATCCCGCAGGCGGCGATCTTCGGTCGCAGCTACAGCCAACTCGATTTCTCGGGCAATGTCGATCTGGCGCAGGTGTTCGGCAACGACTATCTGCCGACCCTGGTGATCAACGCGATCAACATCACCAAGGAAGCGCAGAGCAGCTTCTTCCAGTTCCCCAACGCCACATTCAACGAATACAATCCGGGTCGCACCATTCTGGTGGGGATCCGCGGCCGCTTCTGACCGCCCCCCACCGGAACTTCCCCTCCCATTGGACCGGTCGAGCGATCGACCGGTCCTTTCTTTGCGGCGCATGGCCGCGAGTGTTTCAGGCACGCTGAAGCAACCCGCCGGCTTGAGGCCGACAAGTGCAGACGGGCTTGCCGGATGCCGCGTCAGTCGAAAAGCGAGAGCGGGACCGCGTCGGCCATCGCACGGAAGCCAGCCGGGTTGGGGTGCAGCCCGTCGCCGATATCGAAGGCGGGATTGAGATGCGCAGGCCTTGCCGGATCGCGCATCACCGCGTCGAGATCGATGACGCTGTCGAATGCGCCCGAACTGCGGATCCAGGCATTGATCGCCTGCCGATCGGCTTCGCTGGCGGCATCGGGGTCGTAAAACGTGTTGCCCATGAACGGCAGGATGGTGGCGCCGTGCACCTTGACCCCCCTGGCATGCGCGCGTGCGATGATCTGCGCATAGGCACCGGTGATCTGGTCGACCAGCGAAGCATGATCGGCTGCGGTTGCGGTCTTCTGCCGCGCCAGCGTGCCGATATCGTTGATCCCTTCGAGCACGATCAGGTGGCGGATGCCCGGCTGCGCGAGCACGTCGCGGTCGAGCCGCGCCAGCGCGTTCGGCCCCAGCCCATCGAGCAGCACGCGGTTGCCGCCGATCCCCTGGTTGATTACCGCTGCGCGGCCATCGAGCCGCCGGGCGAGGAAATCAGTCCAGCGGTCGTTGCCGTTGGTGGTGGATCCGCGCCCGTCGGTAATCGAATCGCCGAGCACCACCACGCCATCGCGCGCTTTGCAGCTGGTGACCTCGATCCCCGAGAGCAGATACCAGTGATCGACTGCGGTGGCTCCGGCGAGCATCGGTGCCCGCGCCGCATCACCGCGGACGACATAGGAGGTCGCGCGCGATCCGGGGTGCGAGGTCTGGCCGCCGGGTTCGGCCAGGACATGCACGCTGATCGCCAGGTCCTGGAACGCTCCGCCCGACCATGCGACGGGATCGCTCAGCCACTCGCCGCCCGGCGGAATGATCGCACCCGCCGCGCCGCCAAAGCTGAGCGTGCGCAGCGTCGCCGCGTCGATATCTCCGCTGGCGTTGTTCGTCGAACGCGCCAGCGTGGCCCCGCCGATGCGCAGCGGTGTCGTGCCGAAGACATTGGACAGCCGCACCCGCAGATGCGACCCCGCGATGCTCGGCCGCACTATCTGGCGCAGCGTGGCGTTGTCGAGCGCGCCAGCGGGCAACGCATTGGCCACATCGGGCAGCATCTGCGACGAGGCCCAGGCGGCCTTCCACGGGCAGGTTGCGCCTTGCGGATCGGGCGACTTGGCAGCAGCGGCCGCAGGGGGCATGGCCAGCGCCAGTGCGAGGAGAGATATTGCCGTTCGCATCACATCATCCCTGAATTGCGGCCCGTCAGGCTTAGCGGTACCGGTAGAGCTTCACGCGCTGGATCTGCCAGTCGCCAGGGAACAGGCGGATGTGCCGCCCCTGATGGGTCTGGTCGCCGTTGAGCAGCCGGCCTGGTTTCCAATTGCCCGCAGCATCGAACACGCCTTCGTGCGCGACGTCGATCCCCGCCAGCGACTGGTCGCCGCCCACCGGCTTGAAGGTGACGGTAATGCCTTGCCCCGCGATCAGATATTCCTCCGGGCCGATCTGGATGATCATGCCGCCAAAGCCTGCGGTTTGCGGAGTGAGCGCCGGGCGCTGGATGTCCATGGTGAACGAGACGGTGAAGCGATAGTCGCCGATCACGCGCTCCTGCGGCGCAAAGTCGACGGTCTCGTCATAGGCCTGATGCGGCTTGAACCCTGCGATCCGGTCGGTGCCCTGATGCTGCAGGATGAAGGGCTTGAGCTGCTGCAGCACGCCATAGGCCTGTTTGAGCGCGCCCGGTTCCGCGTCGATCGAGTCGATCGAGAACGGGCTGAAGCCGATCGAGTCGTGCTCGGCGAGGGCATAGAACGCATTGGCCGGGACCGCGGGATTGTCCGCATTGTGCGCCTCTGGGACGAACAGTGGATTGTCGCTGCGGTCGTAGCGCGCAATGATCCGCGTGAAATTGGGGAAATAGATATCCGGAGCCAGGAAGTCGATCGACGGCGCGCCTGCCTTCCACACATCGAACAGATGGGGCAGGGGCCCGCCGCTGGGATACTCGCCCGGTGCCCGTCCGGGACGGTTTAGCGCGACGTTGACGTACATTGGCATGGCATAGCCTGCCTTGCCCGCGCGGGTGAGTTCGTCGGCAAAGCGCGCATAATGCCATGCGGTGAACACCTCGGCGGCGGCATCGCCCGGGCCGAACAGCTCTTCCCAACTGCCCTGCATCTTGGCGCCGCGCTCCAGCCACATCGCCTTCATCTCGGGCACCAGGCTGTCGCGGTTGCGCGCCAGATAGTCGGTCAGCTGGGCGGGGACCGGCTCGCGAAAGGCCGCATTGGCAGCAGGGCTGTAATCGCGCGCCACCGGGAGCATGCCGATCTCGTTTTCGACCTGAGTCATCACGACGGTGTTCTGTGCGTCATCGACCGCCTTGATATGCGCCATCAGCGCGGCAAAGGCGCGGCTGTCGGCCTTGAGCGTTTCCGCGCCAAAGGTCGACAGGATCTCGATGCCCTGCCCGCCAGGCGTTTGCGCGCGGGGGAAGCGCGCCTGATCGCGTTTCACCCACGACGGCACATAAGTCGACATGCTGTTCTTCCACGCGCCGAACCACAGGATGACCAGCTTGAGATCGTTCGCGCGCGCCGCCTTGAGCATTGCGTCGAACGACGACCAGTCATAGCGGCCTTCGACCGGTTCGATCAGCTCCCATGCCACCGGCGCCAGCACGGTATCGACATGCATCGCCTTCAGCCGCGCCCAGTGCGGCGCCATATAGTCCGCGCTCGATGCCGCCGAATTGCTGAGCTCGCCACCGATGATCAGGTGCGGCTGCCCGTTGACGATCAGCTGCGTGGCGCTGCCCTGGCGGCGCAGCTCGGGCGGATTGGCAAGGCCTGGGAGGGGCAGGGCGGCAATGGACAAGGCTGCCGAACACAGCGCGAGCTTGCGGATCATGGGGTCATCCTTTCAGGGGACTGAAACGTGGCGCAGGCACCATCGGCCGAACGCAAGATGCTGAGCACGCGGGTCATCGGCTGCTGGCAACCTGCACGGGCGCGTAACGCGGGTTGAGGAAGTGGAACACGACCAGTGCGACCAGATAGGCCATGCCGCACGCGATAAAGAACGGTTCGTAGCTGCCGACCCGGTCGAGCAGCACGCCGAGCGACTTGGAGGCGATGAACCCGCCGCATGCGCCTGCAAACCCGCCCAGCCCGATCAGCGTGCCTTGCGCGAACCTTGGAAACTGGTCGCCCGGAAGCGCGAACAGGTTGGTCGAAAAGCCCTGATGCGCGGCGCAGGCGAGGCCGATGCAGCCCACCGCGATCCAGATATTGTCCGCCTCGATCGCGAACATCACCGGCAGCGCGAACAATGCGCAGACGAACATGGCCTGCTTGCGGGCGCGTCCGGTGGCGACGCCTTTCTTGAGCAGGTGGGAGCTGTACCAGCCGCCCGCGATCGCGCCGACATCGGCCAGAATATAGATCGCCACCAAAGGCGGACCGAAGTTCTTGAGGTCATAGCCATATTGCTTGTTGAAGAAATCGGGCAACCAGAACAGGAAGGTCCACCACACCGGATCGATCAGGAAGCGACCGGCCATGTACGCCCACGCTTCGCGGTGGCGCAGCACGTTGAGAAAGCCGGTGCGGCCGGCATCGTCCGCGGGCTCCGCCTCGATCCAGGCGCGCTCTTCGGGCGTGACCTTGGGGTGCTGCGCGGGGTTGCGGTAGAAGCGCCACCAGACGAACAGCCAGACCAGGTTGAACAGCCCGGTAACGATGAACGCCCAGCGCCAGTCGAACGCGAGGCCAACGACGATGAACGAGACCAGCAGCGGGGTGATGATCGCACCGACATTGGCCCCCGCGTTGAAGATGCCAATTGCTAGCGCGCGCTCCTTCTTGGGGAACCATTGCGAGGCGGCGGCGAGTGCCGAGGGGAAGGTGCCCGCCTCGCCCAGCGCGAGCGGGATTCGCGCGATGACGAAGCCTGTCGTCGATGTCACCAGCACCTGCGCAAAATGGCCGATCGTCCACAGCCCCATCGCCAGCAGATAGCCCGCGCGCGGGCCGATGCGGTCAATCAACCAGCCGAACGCCAGAAAGCCGATGCCATAGCAGACCTGGAAATAGCCTGAGATGTCGCCATAGCCCGAATTGGTCCAGCCATAGAGCGTCTCGAGCTGTGGCTTGAGCACGCCGAGCACCAGCCGGTCGATATAGGACAGCACCACCGCAGCAAACAGCAGCGCGCAGATGACCCAGCGGATACGGCCGCGCGGTTTGACAACCGTGGCTTCGGGGGTGGGCGGCACCTGTGTCACCAGTTATACATCGTGCCATCTTCCAGCCGGTTCACCGGCAGGAAGGCGCGGCGATATTCGTAACCGGCGGCGAGTTCCTCGTCGATATCGACGCCAAGGCCGGGCTCGTCACCGGGATGCATCGCGCCGTCGGCAAAGGTGTAGGCGTGCGGGAAGACCGCGTCGGTCTCGGGCGTGTGGCGCATATATTCCTGCACCCCGAAATTGGGCACCGACAGGTCGAAGTGCAAAGCTGCGGCCATGCACACCGGAGAGAGGTCGGTCGCGCCGTGGCAGCCGGTGCGGATCTGATACAGATCGGCGAGCGACGCAATGCGGCGCAAATGAGTGATGCCGCCTGCGTGTACTACGGTGGCGCGGATATAGTCGATCAACTGGTTCTGGATCAGCTCGCGGCAGTCGTGGATCGAATTGAAAATCTCGCCGACAGCCAGCGGCGCGGTTGTGTGCTGACGGATCAGCTTGAAGGCTTCCTGGTTCTCGGCAGGGGTCGCATCCTCCAGCCAGAACGGGCGATAGGGCTCAAGGTCCTTGCCCAGCCGCCCCGCCTCGATCGGGGTCAGCCGGTGGTGGATGTCGTGCAGCAGGTGCACGTCCCAGCCCAGAGCCTCGCGCGCCGCCTTGAACAGTTCGGGCACCACGCGCAGATATTTGCTGGTGTTCCAAACGTTCTCGGTGGGCAGGTCGGCATCGGCGGGTTCGTAGAAATAGCGGTCCTTGCTGACGCCATAGGTCGATGCCATTCCGGGGACGCCGCACTGCAGGCGGATCGCCTTGTAGCCCTGGCGCTGGTAGTCGAGCGCGACCGCGATCGTGTCCTCGATTGTGGTGCCATTGGCATGGCCGTAGACCATGACGTTCTCGCGGCTCGCCCCGCCGAGCAGCTGGTAGACGGGAAGCCCAGCGATCTTGCCCTTGATGTCCCACAAGGCGGTGTCGACCGCGGCGATCGCGCTCATCGTCACCGGCCCGCGCCGCCAGTACGCACCCTTGTAGAGATACTGCCAGATATCCTCGATCCGGTGCGCATCGCGGCCGATCAGGCAGGGGATGACATGGTCGGTCAGATAGCTCGCGACCGAAAGTTCGCGTCCGTTGAGCGTCGCATCGCCGACGCCGGTGGTGCCGTCGTCGCAGATGATCTTGAGCGTGACGAAGTTGCGGCCCGGGCAGGTGATGATGACGCGGGCATCGACGATTTTGGGCATGGTGATCCTTAGGCGATTTCGAGGGTAACGGTTTGAAGGTTGCGGCTGTCGGGGCCGGTCATGATGTCGAACAGTCCGGGCTCGACGACCTCGCGCATCTGGTCGTTCCAGATGGCAAAAGCATCGGGTTCGAGCACAATGGCAACGGTCCTGCGCTCGCCCGGCTTGAGCGTGACTCGCTGGAAGCCCTTGAGCACCTTGATCGGCTGGGTGACCGAAGCGACCTGATCGCGGATATAGAGCTGCACGACCTCGTCGCCTTCGCGATCGCCGACGTTGGCGACATCGACCGATACGGTAACGCCGGCACCCGGTCCGATGCGTGAGGTGGAGAGACGCGGCGCGCTCAGCTCGAAGCGGGTGTAACTGAGGCCGTGGCCGAACGGGAACAGCGGGTCGGTGGTGTCGAAAAGATAGCCGCGGCGTGCCGAGGGCTTGGCGTCGTAGAACACCGGCACCTGACCGACATGCCGCGCGACCGTCACCGGGAGCTTGCCGCCGGGGTTCACATCGCCGAACAAGGCTGCTGCCATCGCATGGCCGCCCTGCTGGCCCATGTACCAGCACTCGAGAAGCGCATTGGCCTGCCCCGCCACCGTTGGCCAGGAGGGCGGGCGACCGTTGATCGCGATCACGACCACGGGCTTGCCGGTTGCCTTTATCGCCTCGAACAGCTCGTTCTGCTCGCCCACCAGATCAAGGCTGGTGCGGTCGCCCAGATGGTTCTTGGCAAAGCCCTCGCGGCTGGTCTGCTCGGTATCGCCTATCGCCAGCAGGATGACATCGCATGTCTTCGCGACCTCGACAGCCTCGGCGATCAGCTGGCGGTTCCTTGCCGGGTCGGCGAGCAGGATCTCGTTGGCCGAGCGGTCCTCGCTCTGCGTGATGAACACGCCCTGCGCGAAAATGACCTCGGCCTGGTTCTTCAACCGCGCCTTGACGCCGTCGAGCAATGAGACGGGGTTGGTGGGCAGCGAAGAATAGCCGCCCAGCCGCGCGATTGCAGCATTCGGCCCGATCACCGCAACGCGCTTGTGCGCGCCGGGATTGAGCGGCAGCGTGCCGTCGTTGGTCAGCAGCGTGATCGCCTTTTCGGCAGATGTCCGAGCGAGCGCCAGAGCTTCGGCATTGGCGGTGAGCTTGGCGGCAGCGCGAGTATCGACCGGTGCGGCCTCGAACAGCCCGGCGCGGAACTTGAGCGTCAGCATCCGGCGGCAGGCCTGATCGACCAAGGCCAGCGGAACCTTGCCAGCACGCACCTGATCGCCCAGCGTGCGGAAGGCCTCGCCATCGGGCAGATCGCTGTCCACTCCGGCGATCAATGCCAGCCGTGCAGCTGCTGCCATATCGGGCGCGACATGGTGCAGCGAGGCAAGCTCGCCGATCGCGGCATAGTCGCTGACGATCAGGCCGTCGAAACCCCATTCGCCGCGCAGCACGTCGCCCAGCAGCCAGCGGTTGGCGTGGCTCGGCACGCCGTCGATCTCGTTGTACGATGGCATCACGGCGGCGATCCCGGTCTGCTTCACGATCTTGCGGAAGGGCGGGAAGAAGCGCTCGCGCAATTCGCGTTCAGCGAGCGGGGCAGGGGCGACATTCTCGCCGCTTTCGGGCTGACCGTGCCCGGTCATGTGCTTGAGCGTCGCGAACACCCTGCCCGGGGCGAGGATTTTGCTGCGCCCCTGCAGCCCCAGCACGGCGGCGATGCCCATCTCGCCGCACAGATACGGGTCCTCGCCAAAGGTTTCCTCGATCCGGCCCCAGCGCGGGTCGCGGGCGATGTCCACCACCGGCGACAATGCCAGAATTCCGCCATGCGCGCGCACCTCGCGGCCGATGACCGAGCTGACCTTTTCCATCAGGTTGCGGTCGAAGGTTCCGGCGAGTGCAATCGCCTGCGGGAAGCTGGTCGCGGTCGGTGCCATGTAGCCGTGCAGGCACTCCTCGTGAAATAGGATTGGGATGCCCAGCCTAGTCGACCGCGCCCATTTTTGCGCAGCATTGATGAAGGCGATCGTGTCTGCGGGCGCGCGCCAGCGCCCGGTCGGGGCGGCGATTGCCGGACCCGCCGGATTGTTGTTGGCAGTGGCCGCGCCACCCCGGTCGGAGGGGCGGGCGACCTGGCCGAATCCGTGGGGATAGGCGGCGGATGCCTTTGCCGGATCGAACGCCAGTGCATCGTCCATCACGTCGCGCTTGGTGCGCGACAGCGTGATCAGCTGCGCGACCTTTTCGTCCAGCGTCATCCGCGAGAGCAGATCGTCGACCCTGAGGTCGATAGGGGCGGCAGGGTCGCGGTAGATCGGGGTTGCCGCGCGCGCGGCCAGGGGCATCATCGCCAGCAGGGAAGCCGATGCGCTCCAGCAAAACATCTCGCGGCGGCTCAGTGTGCCGCTCGTGACTCTACCCTTGGTCAACGCTCTCTCCCTACCCGAACCGCGCAACATTTATATTGATGTTGTCGCCATGATACCGCTAACATGCACGGCACAACAACGGCTTGTCAATGCTGTTGGCCAACGTCAGTGCAAGATGCACGGCGTCACGGGAGAGGATCGATGAAACTGTTCACCCTGCAGAACCCGCTCTGGGCCTGCGCCATGCTGGCGCTGGCCAGTCCTGCCCTTGCCAATGACGGATACCATTTGTGGCTTGGCGAGGGGGCGACGACCCAGCCGCGCGCAGGGGTCGAAGCAAGGGGCCAATCGGAGACGCTGCGGCTGGCTGCTGAAGAGCTTCGCCGCAATCTGCCGGCGCTGTCGGTTCCGGTCGTGGTCGCGAAGGCCGACGACCCCGTGCTTGCCGGTCTGCGGCTCGACGCGCGCGATCTCGGTCCCGAAGGCTACGCCGTGCGGCGGGCGCAGGTCGCGGGTCGCGAGGTGTTGCTGGTCACCGGTTCCGGCGATGTCGGAGTGCTCTACGGTGCCTTTGCGCTGCTGCGGCATATCAACAGCGGCGGCGATATTGCGAACATCGATCTTGTCTCTTCGCCGCAGACGAAGCTGCGCATCCTCAACCATTGGGACAATCTCGATGGCGTGGTCGAGCGCGGTTATTCCGGCCAGTCGCTTTGGGACTGGTGGGTGCTGCCCGACTTCAAGGACCCGCGCTATGCCGATTACGCTCGCGCCAATGCCTCGATCGGAATCAACGGCACGGTGCTCAACAACGTCAACGCCAAGGCGGACAGCCTGACCGCACCCTATATCGCCAAGTCTGCAGCTTTGGCCGATGTCTTCCGCCCCTATGGCATCCGGGTCTATCTGTCGGCGCGCTTTTCCGCACCGATCGAGATCGGCGGGCTCAAGACGGCCGATCCGCGCGATCCGGCGGTGGCGGCGTGGTGGAAGGCCAAGGCCGACGAAATCTACCGTGCGATCCCGGATTTCGGCGGCTTTCTGGTCAAGGCCAACAGCGAGGGTCAGCCCGGCCCGCGCGATTATGGTGCCAGCCATGCCGATGGCGCCAACATGCTGGCCGCGGCGGTCAAGCCGCATAACGGCATCGTGATGTGGCGCGCGTTCGTCTATGCCGATACCGATCCCGAGGATCGCGCCAAACAGGCCTATACCGAGTTCAAGCCGCTCGATGGCAGCTTCGCCGACAATGTGCTGGTCCAGGTCAAGAACGGCGCGATCGATTTCCAGCCGCGCGAGCCGTTCCACCCGCTGTTCGGCGCGATGCCCAGGACGCCGCTGATCGCAGAGTTCCAGATCACCAAGGAGTATCTCGGCTTCGCGACGCATCTTGCCTATCTCGGCCCGCTGTTCGAGGAGGTGCTCGATGCGCCGACCGGCGTGCGGCGCGGAGAAACCGTGGCCTCGGTAGTTACCGGCAAGGCCGACGGCCATACGCTCAGCGGGATGGCGGGGGTCGCGAATATCGGGCGCGACCGCGACTGGTCCGGGGGCACGTTCAATCAGGCCAACTGGTATGTCTTCGGGCGAATGGCCTGGGACCCCGCGCTCTCGTCAGAGGCCATCGCCCGCGAATGGGCGGCGCAGACCTTCGGCAACGATCCGGTCGTCATCGATACCGTCGTTGCGATGATGATGCGCTCGCGCGAAGCGGTGGTCGATTATACCGGGCCGCTGGGGCTCGCGCATCTGTTCGCCACGGGTCACCATTACGGGCCCGGGCCGTGGGTATCCGATCTGGCGCGACCCGAATGGAACCCGGTCTATTATCACCGCGCGGACAGGCAGGGCATCGGCTTCGATCGCACCCGCACCGGCAGCAACGCGGTCGCGCAATATGCACCAATGCTCGCCAAACGCTATGCCGACCCCAAGACCACGCCAGTCGAGGAGCTCTTGTGGTTCCACCATCTGCCCTGGAATTTCCGCATGCCAGGCGGTAGCACGCTGTGGGATGAGCTGGTTCGCCGCTATGACCGGGGCGTGGCAGAAGTGGACACGATGCGCAGCCAATGGGCGACGCTCAGGCCACGGATCGATGCCGAGCGCTGGACCAAGACCGATGCGTTTCTGGGCGTGCAGCAGCGCGAGGCCCGGTGGTGGCGCGATGCGAGCCTGGCGTACTGGATGTCGATCAACGGCCTGCCGCTGCCCAAGGGATCGGCCGCCCCGCAGCACGATCTTGACTGGTACAGGAAGCAGAGCTTTCCGTTCGCGCCGGGCAATCCCAAATAGCGCCAGAACCGGGGTTGGCCGGCATTCGTGCCATCTCGCCTTTCCGCGGCAGCGCGGCTAAAGGGCGGGTATGGATATTCGCCTGAAAGACCGTGCATGAAGGAACCCCGAGGCCCAAGGCGTCAGCGCAACGTCCCCACGATCAGCGACGTGGCGGCCCAGGCGGGGGTTTCCCCGATGACGGTGAGCCGCGTGATCAATGGCGAAAGCAATGTCCGCGATGACACCCGCCGCCGGGTGGAAGAGGCGATCGCCGCGCTGAATTATGCGCCCAATGCCGCCGCACGCACGCTGGCCGGGGGCGACGACATCCGCATCGGTCTGCTGCATTCCAACCCGTCCTTTGCCTATCTGAGCGAGTTTCTGGTGGGCAGCCTCGATCAGGCCAGCCGCAGCAACGTGCATCTGGTGGTCGAGAAGTGCGACGACGATGGCGGCGAGGCGGCTGCGGTCGATCATCTGCTGCGCGGCCGCATCGATGGCGTCGTGTTGCCGCCGCCGCTCAGCGACTCGCTGCCCATCCTGTCGGCGCTGGAAGCGCGCGGGATTCCGGTGGTCGCGGTTGCCACGGGCCGCGCGCCCGACTGGGCGCTGTCGGTGAGCATCGACGACCGCCAGGCCGCGTATGACATGACCCGGCATCTGATCCAGCTGGGCCATGTGCGCATCGGCTTCATCACCGGAAACCCCAACCAGACCGCCAGCGCAGAGCGTCTGGACGGTTATCGTGCCGCGCTCAACGATGCAGGGCTGACCACGGGGTCGGAATTGGTGGCCGAGGGGATGTTCACCTACCGCTCGGGGCTGGATGCTGCCGATCTGCTTCTCGACAGCGCCGATCCACCCACCGCGATCTTCGCCGCGAACGACGACATGGCGGCGGCGACGGTCGCGATCGCGCACCGCAAGGGGCTCGACGTTCCGGGCGACCTGACCGTGTGCGGGTTCGACGACACCGCGCTTGCCACCACCATCTGGCCCGAGCTGACCACGATCCGCCAGCCGGTGATCGAGATGTCGCGCCGCGCGGTCGAGCTGCTGGTGCGCACCATCCGCAACGGCAAGGCGGCTGCTGCGGACCAGCCGGCGCATGTCCTGGCCGACTACGAGCTCATCCGCAGGCAATCCGATGCGGCTCCGCGCCGCCGCCCGGCGGCGCGCAAGCCCGGCTGAGCGGCCATCAGCCCTCCATGTCTTCCAATTCGCGCCCGCGGGTCTCGACCACCATCTTGTGGACGAACAGATAGGATATCGCCGCAAACAAGGCATAGCCCAGATAGGTGACCGCCAGCCCCGGCGATGCGGCGAGCGCGGGGAAGCTCACCGATATCGCGGCATTGGCCATCCACTGCGCAAAGCCCGCCACTGCAAGGCCCGATCCGCGGATCTGGTTGGGAAACATCTCGCCCAGCATCACCCACATCACCGGGCCCCAGCTGAGGTTGAAGAAGATGACATAAAGGTTGGCGGCGATCAGCGCGATCAGGCCGTTGTTGCCGGGCAGCGAGACTGCACCATCGGCAGCCGTGACCGCGGTCGAGAAGGCATAAGCGACGATGGCGAGCGTGACCGCCATGCCCGCCGAGCCGAACAGCAGCAGCGGCTTGCGCCCGATCCGGTCGACCAGCAGCATCGTGGCCAGGCACGCCCCGATCGAGAGCACGCCCGACAGGATGTTGGTCTGCAGCGCATAATCCTCCGAGAAGCCGACCGCCTCCCACAAGGCTGCGCCATAATAGAACACAACGTTGATTCCCACGGCCTGCTGGAACACCGCAAGCCCGATGCCGGTCCACACGATCGGGCGGATCTTGCCCGATGCCTTGTCGATCAGATCGGACAGGCGCGCGCGGTGCTGGTCGGTGGCCAGACTGTTGCGGATTTCCACCACCTTGCGGTCCGCCTCCGCCGGTCCGAACAGCCGGGTGAGCACCTTGTGCGCATCGGCCTCGCGTCCGCGCGCGACCAGATAGCGCGGGCTTTCGGGAATCGCGAGAAGCGCCAGGCCATAGATTGCGGCGGGGATGGCCTGCAGCCAGAACATCCAGCGCCAGGCGGGGTAGCCCATCCAGAATTCGGCGGTCGATCCTCCCGCCAGCCGTGCCAGCGCGAAGTTGGCCACGAACGCGCCGGTCAGCCCGGTGATGATCATCACCTGCTGGATGCTCGAGAGCCGCCCGCGAATATTGGCGGGGGTGACTTCGGAGATATAGACAGGAGAGATCACGCTGGCCGCGCCCACGCCCAGCCCGCCGATGATGCGCGCGATGATGAAGACGACCGAGGACGAGGCTGCGCCCGCCATTAGCGCGCTTGCCAGGAACAGCGCGGCCGAGAGCAGCATGACCCCGCGCCTGCCGATGCTGTCGGCCATGCGCCCCGCACCAAAGGCGCCGATGGCAGAGCCGACCAGGATCGCGCCGACGTTGACGCCGATGCCCAATTTGCCCAGATCGAACGCGCTCTCCAGCCCCTTCTGGGTGCCGTTGATCACCCCCGAATCATAGCCGAACATGAACCCGCCGATCGTCGCCACCGCAACGATCGCGACGATAAACCCCATGTTGACGCGCTCTTCGGCCGTCCCTGCCACCGTCGCCATCTCTCCTGCTCCTTTTATTGTCTCATTATATCTTGGCCGGGGTGACCGGCAGCCCGGCAACGCCGGGATCGAACGTAACCAGATGACCCGCCAGCGGCTGCGCTGCGAGCGCGGCAATATCCAGCCCCTTGCGCGCGGTCGTTGCATAAGCCGTTGTGAGCTCCGCTCCGCCAAACGCGATCTTGGTGACATTGGCCACCGGAAAGCGGACAAAGCGTATCATCCGGCCTGACGGATCGTATCGCCTCACGCCCCATCCGCCGTAGAACGCCACCCACAGACAGCCCTCGGCATCGATCACCGATCCATCGGGATAGCCCTCATCTTTGCCGATCACGATATGGCGCTCGGGCGCGCCCAGCGCGCCATCGTCCGCAATTGCGACGCGCCAGATGGTCTTGCCCAGCGTGTCGGTGTGATACAGCGTGCGGCCATCGGCGCTGATCGCAGGGCCGTTGGTGATCGCCACCGGGGGCAGGCGGGTGTCGCGGCACGCGCCGCCATCGCAGCGATACAGCCGCCCGGTCATTGCAGCCTCGCCATCGTCCATGCTGCCGAACCAAAGCCGCCCGGTGCGGTCTGTGGCGGCATCGTTCAACCGGTTGCCCGGATGATCCGGCTCGGGATCGTGCAGCAGCGCGAAGCTGCCGGTGACAGGATCGAAGCGGTGCAAGCCGGTCTTGACCCCGGCGATCATGTCGCCGGCCTCGGCGGGCAACACCCAACCGACCTGGTCGGGTGCGGACCATGTCCGGCTGGAGCCATCTTTAGGGTCGAAGCGATGGACGGTCCGTCCCTTGATGTCGACAAACCACAGCGCGTTGCCGGTCCAGACCGGCCCTTCACCCAGCATCGCGCCGACGGGCAGGACCGAGCGGACGGTCATGTCAGCGCCAGCCTGCATCGACGAAATATTCGTGACCGGTGCACATCCGCGCATCGTCCGATGCGAGGAACAGCGCCAGCGCTGCGACATCGTCGGGCTGGATCCGCTCGCTCAGGCACTGCGCGGCGACGATCTCGGCCTCGCCCTCGGGGGTGTACCATTGTTCCTGTCGCGGGGTCTGGACATTGCCGGGCACGATGGTGGTGACGCGGATGTTGTCGCGCCCCAGATCGCGCGCCAGCCCCCGGGTCATTCCCTCGATAGCCGCCTTGGCGGTCTGGTACAGCACCAGATCGGCCAGCCCCAGATGCCAGCTGATCGATCCGAAGTTGATGATCACGCCGCCGCCTGCGGCCTGCATTGCCGGCACCACCGCCTGCGCGGCGAAGAACAGGTGGCGCAGATTGGTGGCCATGCGGTCATCCCAATAATCGGGCGTCACCTCCATCACCGTGTGGCGATCGTCATTGGCGGCGTTGTTGAGCAGGATGTCGATCCCGCCCAGTTCGGCCCTCACACCGTCAAGACAGGCCTTGAGCGCATCGATATCGCGCAGGTCGCAATGGACGAAATGCGTCCCCGCCAGCCGGTCGGCAAGCGCATGGCCCGCTGCATGGTTGACGTCGACGAAAGCGACATGCGCGTCCTGCTGGACAAACCGTTCCACCAGCGCAGCGCCGATTCCGGTGGCGCCTCCGGTAACGAGTACCCGCTTGCCCGAAAGGCTGGGATAGATGGCGGAGTTGAACCCCGACTGCACCTGGTCTGCCTGCAATATCGTCGCGCTGGTCATGCCGCACCCCGCAGCAGGCCACGGCCTGCCAGATTGGCCATCAGCGCGCCGATGCCCATCTGCCAGGGCGGCGCATCGCGAGAGGTCACCACAGTGTTGACCAGCCGACCCAGCTTGCGGTTCTCGATAGCGACGATGTCGCCCACCTTGTGGGTGAATCCCCGCCCGGGCTCGTCGCGGTCCTCGACCGGGGCGAACAACGTGCCCATGAACAGCACGAAGCCATCGGGATACTGGTGCTCGCTCAGCGTCTGGCGCACCAGATCGAGCGGGTCGCGGCTGATCTCGCGCATGTTGCTTTCGCCGTTGAGGACGAAGCCGTCCTCGCCGGTGATGGTCAGGCGCACATCGGCCTGGCGGACGTCGTCGAGCGTGAAGCTGGTGTCGAACAGGCGCACCAGCGGGCCGAGTGCGCACGATGCATTGTTGTCCTTGGCCTTGCCCAGTAGCAGCGCTGACCGGCCCTCGAAATCGCGCAGGTTGACATCATTGCCCAGCATTGCGCCGACCGGACTGCCGGCGCTGCTCACCAGCAGGGCAATCTCCGGCTCGGGATTGTTCCAGTGGGAATCGGAGCGGATGCCGATCGCCGCATCGGCGCCGACCGAGGCAAGCACGGGCGCCTTGGTGAACACCTCGGCATCGGGGCCGATCGCAACTTCCAGATATTGCGACCAAAGCCCGTCTTCGATCAGGGCGGTCTTGAGCGCGGCGGCTTCGGCAGAGCCCGGAACGACCGAGCGGATCGATCCGCCGACGCGGGTTTCGAGCCGCTCGCGGATCGCCGACGCCGCGTTCCAGTCGCCGCGCGCGCGCTCCTCGATCACTCGTTCGATCGCCGAGACCGCAAAGGTGACGCCGCACGCCTTGATGCACTGCAGATCGACCGGGCTGAGCAGATGTTCGTCTGCAAATGCAAAGCGGCCGAGATGCTCGCCGCCATTGCCGGTAAAATCGCCACGCTCGATCAAGGCTGTCGTGGTGGGGGCGACCTGCGCCATGTCGTACAGCTCGCCGCCTACGACCAGAAAGGGGCTGGGGCCGGCCTCGGTCAACCTGCGCCCGGCGAACACGCCCGTCATCCAGTCGTCGGGCATCGCCGACCGATTAGCTTGGGGATCCCCCTCCATGTAAAACACCTTGCTGTTCTTGTGATAGCGCTACCATCATACTTTTGGCGGGCTTGTCAAGCGCGTAGCATCAGATCGCACAAAGATGGCGCGGGTCAGGGGGTGTGGACATAGGGGCCGACCAGCGTTCCGGTGAAGCCGCGCGCCCGCCGGGTGCTGAGGAACCGGGCATCCAGACCGGCCTTGAGCGTGCGCGACCGGCCGCCTGCCGCATAGTCGAAGGCCATATTGCCGCCGTCGGCGCGGATGGTAAGCGTGACCGGGCCCTGCGATTCCAGGGGATGCGCGGCCACCAGCGTATCGACGTCGGCCCGGTCGCGGACGAACAGCGCAACCATCGGCTTGCCCTCTATGCGGGTGATGCCGAAGAAGAGGAAGGACTGATCGGACTGCATCGCCGCCAGCCCGGCCCGGGCGCCATCCTTGTCCGGGGCATATTCCAGCACCGTCGACATGGTGGCGATGTGGTGCTGCTGGCGTCTGCCGATAAAGCCAGGCACTCCGCCCTGGTCGCCCATGGCCGCTGCGCCCTCGATCACGAGCGCACCGCGGTCGAGCCGATGGAGAGGCGCCTTGGGCGTCCGCACCGTCAGCCATTGCGGCGCGAGGGCAGGGCCATCGAAGCTGTCGATATAGCCGAAGTCGCCCGACAGAGGCGGCGAGGCAGGGGTGTCGGCGGCAAGCGCAGGGCGCTTCGCGACAAAGGGGATGCGTTCGCCATCGGGCAGAATGAGTGGCCAGCCAGCGCGCCACGTCACCGGCAGCAGGAATGTCTCGCGGCCGATATTGTAGGTGTCGTCGTCATAGGGCCGGGTGGCGAGGAAAGTCGCCCACCATTCGCCATCGGGTGTCTGGACGAACTTGGCGTGCCCTGCCGAGGTGACCGGGTTGGGCCGCCTGGGATCGAGCGTGCGCTGGCTGAGAATGGGGTTGCCGGCATAGGGCGTGTAAGGCCCGCGCAGCTGGGAGGATCGCAGCACCACTTCGCTGTGCTTGTCGCCGGTGCCGCCTTCTGCCGCGATCAGATAGTAGAAGCCGGCCTTGCGGATGATGTGCGGTCCCTCGATCCAGATCGGGTTGGTACGCAGGTCGATGCCGCCATTGACCAGCTGCGTGCTCTCGCCGACCATGGTGCCCGCCCGCCAGTCGAACTCCTGGATCCAGATCGCGCGGTGGCCATCATAGCGCGGCGGCTCGTCGGGTGCGCGGTTGTTGACGATGTATGCCCTGTCGCCGTCCCAGTGGATCGACGGGTCGATGCCTTCGAACGGAAGCCATGTCGGGTCGGACCAGGGGCCGGCGGGGTTCTTGGCGGTGATGAAGAAATTGTCCCGGCACCCCACACAGGTCCCGACGATGTAGAAGGTGCCATCGTGCCAGGAGATGTCGGGAGCAAACACGCCCTTTGACACCTGAAGCCCGGTGAAGTCGAGCTGGCCGGGCCGGTCGATGGCGTTGCCGATCTGCTTCCAGGTGACCAGATCGCGCGAATGGAAGATCGGCAGGCCGGGAAAATGAGTGAAGGTCGAGGTGACGAGATAGTAATCCTCGCCCACCCGGGTGATCGAGGGATCGGGATAATAGCCCGAGAGCACTGGGTTGCGATATTGGCCCGGCCCTACCGTCACCTGCTCCTGCGAGCGGCCCTCATAGCGAAACTCCTCGAACCGCGCGGGCGAGGCGAGCGCGAGCGGCGACATCGTCGCTGCGAGCCCGGCCGCTGCCGCTATCAGTCCCAGCTCTGTCCGCGATGCCATCTTCATCCTCCATGCTGCGCCCGCTCGCTCAGAGTGCGGACGTTCGAGGCACTTGGGAATAACTCAGACAATTATGCGTGTCAAAGCTGTCTGATGGGTTTGGCTGGAATGGCCAGTCCGGTCAGGCGACGCGGCGGGCCCGGGCGGGCTCTGCGGCATCGTTGGGCTCGGCCTGAGTGTAGCGCATGTTGGCGATCATCGCATCGACCAGCTCGATCCCGACCGGACGGCTGAACAGATAGCCCTGGATGTTCGAGCATCCCTGCGCGCGCAGTGCCTCGAGCTGGTCCTTGTCTTCGACGCCCTCGGCAATCGTTTCCATCCCCAGCGCCGAGGCGAGCGCGGTAATAGCGCCGATGATCGCCTGCGAGCTGATGTCGGTCGCCAGATCGTCGACGAAGCTCTTGTCGATCTTGATCTTGTCGAACGGGAAAGAGCGCAGGTAATTGAGTGAGCTGTATCCCGTGCCGAAATCGTCGAGCGCGATCCGGACCCCGCAGTCGCGCAGCGCATTGAGCATCGCGGTGGTGCGCTCGATGTTGTCGATGAACAGCGATTCGGTCACCTCGAGCTCGAGCCTGTTGGGCTTGAGCCCGGCCTTGTCGAGCGCCTGCATCACCAGCAGGGGCAATCCGGCATTCTTGAACAGCACCGGCGAGAGGTTCACCGCGATGCGGATGTCATCGGGCCATTGGCCCGCGCGCTGGCAGGCCTCGTTGAGCACCCATTCGCTGATCGGCACGATCATGCCGGTGTCTTCGGCCAACGGAATGAACTCGGCGGGTGACACCAGCCCACGCAAAGGGTGCTGCCAGCGGACCAGCGCCTCAAAGCCCATGACGCGGTTTTTCTCGAGGCTGAACAACGGCTGGTAATTCAGCAGGAACTGCCCCTCGCGCACCGCCTCGCGCATGTCGATTTCCATCTGATGGCGCTTGCGGGCCTCGAGATCCATCGCTTGCTCGAAGAAGCACGAGCAATTGCGGCCCTCCTTCTTTGCGCGATAGAGCGCGAGATCGGCATTCTTGATCAGCTCGTCGGGGCAATCGCCATCCGTCGGCGCCACAGCGATCCCGATGCTGGAGCTGGTCTCGAGCCGGTGGTCGGAGAGCTGGAAGGCGGAGTGGAACACCGCGCTGACCCGGTCCGCGAGCAGCGCGATCTTGGCATGGGGTTCGATCTGGTCGATCAGGATGGCAAATTCGTCGCCGCCCTGGCGGCTGATCAGCGCGCCGGGCATGCTGGTACGAAGCCGTTCGGCAACCGCGCGCAGCAGCTCGTCACCCACGGGATGGCCCAGCGTGTCGTTGACCGCCTTGAAGTTGTCGAGATCGAAATACATGATCGCGATACGGTGGGTGGTGGCGCGCCTGCCAAGCGCGAACTCCAGCTGCTCGGCGAACAGCTTGCGGTTGGGCAGCCCGGTCAGCTCGTCGTGCAGCGCGATATGGGTGATCCGCTCCTCGCGCTCCTTGATCGATTCGACCATCGAGTTGAAGCTGTCCGCAAGCCGTCCGACCTCGTCATCGGTGGTGATCGACACCGTCTCGCGCGACCCGCGACTGATCTCGCGCGCGGCGTTTTCCAGCGTGGCGATCGGGCGGGTGATCCCGCGCGAAACGAATGCGCCGATCAGCACCGAGAGGGTCAGGCCCACCGCGCTCAGTGCCAGCAGCAGATATTTGATCGGGTTGTATTCGGCCAGCGCGCTGCTCAGCTCATAGCGCAGCACCACCCGGGGCTTGAGGCTGGTGTCGAGCGCGGGAAGGGGCTTCGACCAGTACAGAATGCGTTCGCCATCGAGCCGCGTTTCGACCGGGGCCCTGCCGCTGGCCTGCGACAGGTCGATCCCGCCCGGCAGCGGGCCGGTCGCGCGGATCCGCGCTGACATGCCCGCAGGCGCGAGCCGCGCCAGTTCGCGCATTGCGGCAGCATCGAGCGGCCTCGCCAGCACCAGCCAGCCCGCCAGATCGGGGATGAGGATCGGTGCGGCGACCGCATTGTGATAGCGACCGCCCACCTGGAACACGCCGCGATCGATCCCTGAATCGACCGCCTCCCATAATGCGTCCTGTTCGGTCGCGTTCATCGGGGCGCCGGTGCTGATGAAGTCGCCCTGCAGCGGGATCATGATCGCCAGCGGCGCGCCCGCCCTGACCCTCAGGCTTTCGAGCGCGCTGGTGATGGTCGGCTGGTCGTCGAGTGCGAAAGCTTCGCGGAACCCGAAATCTGCCGCCAGCACGTCCGCGGATGTCCGCATCTGCCTGGCCTGGAGCTCCAGGATCTTGTCGAAGGTTGCGGCGTTGGTCGCCATTTCCTTGGTGGCCACGCTCTCGGCGTAACGCTCGACCCCATCGGTCGCGACGATGATGAAGGCGCCGAAGGTGAGCGCGATCACCACGCCATACCAGACCGTGATGCGGGTGGCGAGCGACCGGAAGCGTCCGCGGAGCGGCAGGGTGGAGGAGTCCATCGCGCGTTACTTCTGGGTACGCAGATCGACCGAGATCGCGCGCGTGGTCGGCTGGCCTGCAGCAAGCATCACGGCTTCCTCGTGCTCGCCGGTGCGGCTGCGCAGCGCGGGATGCCAGACCTTGACGACGGCCGCGCCACCGGGAAGCTGGGCGAGGCGGACCTGGCCGTTGTGATCGGTCTTGGCGGCATAGGGGGTGTCGACCACCTTGACATAGCCACGCATCTGGTCGTGGATCTTGCAGCCCAGCGCGACGCTGCCGGCCACCGCGAAGCTGTGGCTGCGGGTCTCGTCGCGACCATAAAGCTGGATGTCGATCTTGGCCGATTTGGAGAAGCTGTAGATGCTGTGACGTACCTTGTCCTGGTTGGGGAAGCGCACCGTGGCGCCCGCCGGGACGATCAGCGTTCCGGGGGTGAAGGCGATGTTCGCTTGCGCCATGTCATATTTCCAACCGAAGCGGATCGGCCCGCTGGAGGCGCCGGCCTTGGGGTACACCATCACCACCGCATCGCGGACGGGAAGACCGCTGGCCTGCCGGACGGTGAGCGCCAGCGTGGCGGGCCCTGCGGCCTGGGATGATGGCACGGCAAGGCAGGCGAGAACGGCGGCACTGAGGGCGGCAACGAAGGGGGCGCGGGGGGTAGTCATCCTCTCGGAGCTAGCCCGCAAGAGTTAAAAAGTTGCTGCTTCCGTTAGGAAACTCAACGGTTTAAGCCGTCAAAAACCGTGATTCTGCATATTTTACATTTGGCGGCAATTTGGGGGCATCATGCTTAACTCTTGGTTAGGCAGTTCTGAATTACCCGCCGGTCATGAACGTTCATCCTGCTCTGCGCACCCTTGCGTGCCTGATCGGCCTTGCCGCCCTTTCCAATCTTCCGGCGCATGCACAGGACCTGCGCAACGGCGGCAAACTGCTGCTGACCAACGGCGTGAGCACCATCGAGGGTTCAGGTGGTGGCGGGCTGGCCACCTGGAGCACGATCGCGGGCAATGCGACGCAGGAGGGCATCGGCGGGTCGGCGCACGGCACGATCATCGAACTGCCCGATTACAACTGGACCAGCTACGGCGTCTCTCTGGGCTTTTTCGATCGGCTGGAACTGAGCTATGCGCGTCAGAACCTCGACACCATCGACATCGGAACAGCGCTGGGCCTGGGGCGGGGATATACGCTTAACCAGGATGTTTTCGGCGCCAAGCTGAAGCTGGCGGGCGATGTCGTCTATGGCGATCCGCTGATGCCGCAGATCGCCATCGGGGTGCAGCACAAACGATCGAGCGACGATGCGGTCGTCGCCGCGGTCGGGGCCGCATCGCCGCATGGCACCGATTTCTATATCAGCGCGACCAAGCTATTCCTGTCGCACAGCCTGCTCGCCAACGCGACAGTGCGGTTCACCAAGGCCAACCAGGCCGGGCTGCTCGGCTTCGGCAGCGCGACGCAGAACAATCACAAGCCGCAATTCGAAGGCTCGATCGCCTATCAGTTCTCGCGTCGGTTCGTGGTCGGGGGCGAATATCGCACCAAGCCCGACAACCTGGCCATCGCGCGCGAGGATGACTGGGTGGACCTGTTTGCCGCCTATGCCCTGACCCGCAACGTCACGGTTACCGCCGCCTATGTCGACCTTGGCAGTGTCGCGACCGCCGAAAAGCAGCGCGGCGCGTTTCTTTCGCTCCAGGCCGCCTTTTGAAATTCCGGACAGGACCACGGACATGATCAGCCTCATCTTTGCCCTCACACTGGCCAGCATCCAGGAAATGCCGGTGGATGCCGTGCCCGACATCGCCAGCGAGAGCCAAACCGAAGCAGAAGCCGAAGCCGAAGCCGCAGGCAAGCCCGAGCCTCAGCGTGATCCGGTGACCGGGGAGCTTCCGGTCGATCCCTATCAGCCGTCCAATGCGCACGCGGGCGCTGCGCCGTTTGCAGGCACCGGCATGCGCGATGCCTTTCACGGGCAGGAAGGCATACACCGTGTCGTCAACGGCATGGTCGACCGCGCCATCGTCGATCCGAGGATTTCGGAGGTCTTCGTCTCGCATGATCTGGTCCGGCTGCGCCGCACGCTGTTCGAGCAGTTTTGCCACATCCTCAATGCCGGATGCGACTATACCGGGCGTGACATGGCGACATCGCACCGCGACCTCGGGTTGCAGATCGATGATCTCAATGTTCTGGTCGAGAACCTGCAGGCGGCGATGGCGGATGAACGGGTCGGCTTTGCCGCGCAGAACCGCTTCCTGGCAAAGCTTGCCCCGATGAAGCGCGATGTCGTCACTCGCTGATCACTCTGGCCCTGCGCAGGCGGGGCATTTCCAAACCGCTGCGGGCATGATATTGACACAGGTGTAAGTCCAGACTCCACTCGCCGATCAGGTGCCATGATGACAGACGCCGTGTTTCGCCATCCCGACCGCCCCGTGCCGAAGTTTCGGCCCTTCAAGGCGATGCACCATTTCCGCAAGCTGGTGGCGGACAAGGAAGACACCGAGCAGGTGTTCCACATCTTCCAGTGCCTCCCGCGGATGGGCCTTGTCGATGAGGCGAAGGCCTTCGTCTACAGCGATTTCGGCAAGGCGCTGCGCGAGAGCGAACCCTATCTCCCCGATCTGCTCGACGATCATGCAAGGCTGCGCGCCATGCCCAAGGGGAGCGTCGCGCATGCCTATGTCGATTTCATGGAGCGCGAGGGGCTGAGCGCTGCCGGGCTGGTCGAGGAATACGACCGGTTCCAGCGGGGCCGTCGCTATGGCGACCTGATCGAATGGTACATCAACCGGCTGCGCGACACGCACGACCTGCTGCATGTGCTCACCGGCTATGGCCGCGATGCGCTGGGCGAGCAGTGTGTGCTGGCGTTCACCTATGGCCAGAACCCCGCGCCCGGCAACATCTTCATCGCCTATATGGGCGCACTCAACATGACCCGGACGGTGCGCAGCGATGCGCCGGTGTTCAAGGCGATCGGCGAGGCGAAGCGGCTGGGCAAGGCGTGCCCGCGCATTTCCGAGCAGTCGATCGCGTCGCTGCTCGCCGAGCCGCTGGCCCAGGCCCGCAAGCGGCTGAACATCACCCCGGCGGCGTTTTACGGGATGGCGCACGACCGGCTGCGTGCGCGCGGCATCGATCCTTATGACCTGCTCGGCAAGGCCCGGACTGCCTGAGCGTCGCTCAGGCAGTCTGAGGCTGTCTTCGCGCGCCCACTATCAGTCGGTGAGCGCGCGCATCGCCATGAGCACCCGCTCGGTCCATTCCGGGCGGCAGATCAGCAGGTCGGGCATGTAGGTGTCGGCCTGGTTGTAGACGAGGGGCGTTCCGTCGGCGCGGCTGACGTGGAGCCCATGCGCTGCGGCGACCGCGACCGGGGCGCAGCTGTCCCATTCGAACTGGCCGCCGGTGTGCAGATAGATTTCCGCCTCGCCGCGCACGATCGCCATCGCCTTGGCGCCCGCGCTGCCCATCGGCAGAAGTTCGGCCGCCAGCGTCTCGGCTACCGCGAGCGCCTCTTTCGCGGGGCGGGTTCGGCTGACAACCATGCGCGGAATGGGCGCGCCCGGCGGCAGCGGCTGGGGCCGGTCGCTGCGCAACACGACATCAAGCGCGGGCAACGCAACCGCACCGATACTGGCGACCCCATCGATAGATAGCCCGATATGCACCGCCCAGTCGGCGCGCTCCTCGCCATATTCGCGGGTGCCATCGACCGGATCGATGATCCACACGCGGCGGTGCGCGAGCCGCTCCAGATTGTCCTTTTCCTCTTCGGACAACAGGCCGTCATCGGGCCGCTGCTGGCGCAGGGCATGGACCAGCAGCTGGTTCGCGGTCTGGTCGCCGGCCTTGCCCAGCGATGCGCCTGACACCAGCCCCGATTGCCTGACGTCGAGCAGGATGCGGCCTGCGGTGTGCGCCAGGTGCGCGGCAAGGTCGCCATCGGTCATACTCATTTCAGCGGCATCAGCTGGCGAATGATATGCTCGGCGGCTTCCCCAGGCGTCATTGCGACCGTATTGACGCGGATGTCAGGGGCTTCGGGCGGCTCATACGGGCTGTCGATCCCGGTGAAGTTCTTGAGCGCGCCCGCACGGGCCTTTTTGTAGAGGCCCTTGACGTCGCGCGCCTCGGCGACCTCGAGCGGGGTATCGACGAAGATCTCGATGAACTCGCCCTCGGGCAGCATCTTGCGTACCATTTCGCGTTCGGCGCGGAACGGGCTGATGAATGCGGTGAGCACGATCAGACCGGCATCGGCCATCAGCTTGGCGACTTCTCCGACCCGGCGGATGTTCTCGATCCGGTCGGCTTCGGTAAAGCCAAGGTCGCGGTTGAGACCGTGCCGGACATTGTCACCATCAAGCAGGAAGGTGTGCCGGTTCATCAGGTTGAGTGACTTTTCGACCTCGTTGGCGATGGTGGACTTGCCCGAACCGGAAAGCCCGGTGAACCACAGCACCTTGGGCTTCTGGTTCTTGAGGCCGGCATGGACCTCGCGGGTGATGTCGGTTGCCTGCCAGTGGACGTTCTGCGCGCGGCGCAGCGAGAAGTGGAGCATGCCCGCTGCCACGGTGCGGTTGG
Source organism: Blastomonas sp. RAC04 (assembly GCF_001713435.1). Lineage (NCBI taxonomy): Bacteria > Pseudomonadati > Pseudomonadota > Alphaproteobacteria > Sphingomonadales > Blastomonadaceae > Blastomonas > Blastomonas sp. RAC04. The sequence goes on along the minus strand of NZ_CP016460.1, from coordinate 1,367,800 downwards.
TGAGCTTGTCGACAAGCACGAACCCGCCCAGCGTCTGGCTGTCAGCATAGGCTTCGAACACGATAGGCTTGTCGGTGGCGATCTCGGCGACACCGATCGCGTTGAGCTCGAGCGTCTTGCACGCAAGATGCTCAAGCGTGTTGACGTTGACGGTGTATTTGGGCTGCTGCACAGTGACCGACACGGTCTGGGTGCCGAGCTTGAGCCAATAGGACCGGCCCACCAGCATCGCCTCGTCGTCCATCCACACGATGGTCGCCTCGAACTGATCGGCTACCTGGGGCGGGTTGTCCGCGGTGGCGATGACATCGCCGCGCGAACAGTCGATCTCGTCGGCGAGGCACAATGTGACCGACTGGCCCGCAACCGCCTCGTCGAGATCGCCCTCAAGCGTGACGATGCGGCTGATGTTGCTGGTCTTGCCCGAGGGCAGCACGCGCACGGCATCGCCTGGCCTCACTGATCCACCAGCGATCAGCCCGGAAAAGCCCCGGAAATCGAGATTGGGGCGGTTGACCCACTGGACTGGCATGCGGAACGGGCGCGTCTGTTCCTGCGCGCTGTTCACTTCGACCTCTTCGAGATGCGCGATCAGGCTGGGGCCAGAGTACCAGGGCGTGTTGGCCGAGGGGGCGGTGATGTTGTCGCCCTTGAAGCCGCTGATCGGCATCGCGGTGAAATCGGTGATGCCGATGCTGGTGGCAAATTCGCGATATTCGGCAACGATCTCGTCGAAGCGGGTCTGGCTGTAGTCCACCAGATCCATCTTGTTGACCGCCAGCACGATGTTGCGGATGCCGATGAGGTGCGCGAGATAGCTGTGCCGCCGCGTCTGGGTGAGCACGCCCTTGCGCGCATCGATCAGAATCACGGCAAGGTCCGCGGTCGAGGCGCCGGTGACCATGTTGCGGGTGTACTGTTCATGCCCCGGGGTGTCCGCGACGATGAACTTGCGCTTTTCGGTGTTGAAGAAGCGATAGGCGACATCGATGGTGATGCCCTGCTCGCGCTCGGCTGCGAGGCCATCGACCAGCAGCGCAAAGTCGATCTCCTGCCCCTGGGTGCCGACGCGCTTGCTGTCCGCCTCGAGCGCGGCGAGCTGGTCCTCGAAGATCATCTTGCTGTCGTACAGCAGCCGTCCGATCAGCGTCGACTTGCCATCGTCCACCGATCCGCAGGTGATGAAGCGCAGCATCGTCTTGTGCTGGTGGACGTCGAGATAGGCGTGGATGTCCTCGGCGATGAGAGCCTCGGTCTGATAAGCGTTGTCCATCAGAAATAGCCCTCCTGCTTCTTCTTTTCCATGCCCGCGCCGCCGGCATCCTTGTCGATCACCCGGCCCTGACGTTCCGAGGTGGTGGTGAGCAGCGTTTCCTGGATGACCTCGGGCAGCGTGCTCGCGGTGCTCTCGACCGCGCCGGTGAGCGGGAAGCAGCCCAAGGTGCGGAAGCGGATCGACCGATCGGTGATCTCTGGCGTGCGGCCCAGCACCCGAGTCAGCCGCTCGACATCATCGGCCATGAACAGCTGCCCCTCCCATTCAAAGGTCGGGCGGACGGCGGCAAAATAGAGCGGCACGATCGGCACATCGTTGAGCTGGATGTACTGCCAGATGTCGAGTTCGGTCCAGTTGCTGATCGGGAAGACGCGGATGCTCTCGCCCTTGTTCTTGCGGGCGTTGTAGAGGTTCCACAGTTCGGGACGCTGGTTCTTGGGGTCCCAGCCATGGCTTGCGGTGCGGAACGAGAAGATGCGCTCCTTGGCGCGGCTCTTTTCCTCGTCGCGCCGCGCACCACCAAAGGCCGCGTCGAACCCGTGCAGGTCGAGCGCCTGTTTGAGGCCTTCTGTCTTCCACATGTCGGTGTGCAGCGGGCCATGGTCGAAAGGGTTGATCCCGCGCTCAGCGGCTTCGGGGTTCTGGTAGACCAGCAGCTCCATCCCGCTCTCGCGAGCCATCCGGTCGCGCAGCGCGTACATGTCCTTGAACTTCCAGGTGGTATCGACGTGCAGCAGCGGGAAGGGCGGCGGCGAGGGATAGAATGCCTTGCGCGCCAGATGCAGCATCACCGCGCTGTCCTTGCCCACCGAATACAGCATCACCGGCTTTTCCGCCTGAGCCACCACTTCGCGCATGATGTGGATCGCTTCGGCCTCGAGTCGTTCGAGATGGGTCAGGGTGCGGGTCATCGCGTGGTTGGCTCCGTGTTTCGTGATCATCGCAATGGCATAGTGTGTAGGGGCTTGAACCTCCCAGATGGGAGGGTAGAAGCAATGCCATGCGTTTTGACGATGGCCTGCTGGAATCGCTGCATGAGGGGATGTTCGAAACCCCCCTGTGGGACGGATTCCTGAAACGCTTGCGCGTGGCGGCGGGTGCGACCTGCACCATGCTTGTGATCCGTCCAGAGGGTCAGTCCGACGTGGCTGAGCTGCTGGCAGGCGAAGGTCCGACCGCCGCGCTGAAGGGCCTCATGCTGGCGGCTCAGATGCGCGAGGGCCGGGGGTATGCGCTCGATGACCTGCTGGAGGCGGCCAACCGGCATGATCGCGATCAGGTGCGCCAGGCCATGCAGGCTGCGCGGATCACGGCCGTGCGCGCAGTGCGGATCACCGAGCCCAGCGGCGTGGATGGCTGGCTCGCCTCTGCCGGCGGCCGTGCGCTCGGCTCTGCCTCCGGCGCGTTGCTGCTGGGGCTGGCACCGCATCTGCGGATCGCCTTGCGCAGTTTTGCCGCGCTCGAGCGTGAACGCTTTCGCTCGGCCGTCACCGGAGAGGCCTTCAACAGGCTCAAGATCGCCTGGCTCACGCTGGACACGCAGGGACGGATCGTCGAATCGACGCAGAACATGGAGCAGATGTTCCAGTGGGGCACACTGCTGCGGCGCGGCCGATACGACCGCCTTGTGCCTGCATCGCCATCCGTCGATCGCCAGCTCGCCGCCTATCTCAAGCAGGTGGCATCGGGCCGGACGATGCGTCCTCTGGCGATCCGGCTCAGCCAGGATCCGTGGCTCGACATGCTGGTGGCGCCGTTGCAGGGCGATACCCTTTCGGGACATCGGTCCGCAGCAGTCATCGTCTATGTTAGCGGCGACCGGCGGTCGCAGGCGGATCGTTGCGAGCAGCTGGTCGATCTGTTCGGGCTGCTGCCCAGCGAGGCGCGATTGGCCTGGCTGCTGGCGCAGGCGACGAGCATAGCCGAAGCGGCGGAAACCCTGGGGATCACGGTGGAGACCGCGCGCAATTATTCCAAGAAGATCTACGCCAAGACCGGCGCGCGCGGCCATGCCGAGCTGGTGCGGGTGATCATGACCAGCGTGCTGGCGCTGAGTTAGCTGCGACGGGCCGAGCCATCGACGCTGCGTTCGGCATTGACCTGCATGCTATAGTGTAACATTCCTGTTCGCCATAACCAGACCGGGGCATCAAGCCCCGATAGAGGGGGTCGTCTTGCATCGTCACTTTACCGCATCCGCGTCTGCGCTCGCATGCGCCGTTTCCATCCTTGTAACGCCAGCGCTCGCCAGCCCGGTCGAGCAGACCAAGGGCAATTACGAGGACAAGTTCCGCCAGCTCGAGGGCGAAGACTGGCCGACCCCGACCGATTACCGCAACGCCTCCGGCGCGCCCGGCTACCGCTACTGGCAGCAGAAGGTCGATTACGACGTCCAGGCGCGGCTCGACGAGGCCAAGCGCACGGTCAGCGGCACCCAGACGGTGCGCTACCAGAACAATTCGCCCGACGCGCTGCCCTATCTTTGGCTGCTGCTCGATCAGAACGATTACAAGCGCGATTCGATCGCGGCGATGACCGAGACCGTATCGGGCGACAAGATCAGCCTTGCCGAAGTGCGCCGCGTCAAGCGCATGCAGGAATGGGAGGGCGGCTTCACCATATCTGCGGTGCGCGACGCCTCGGGCAAGGCTCTGCCGTTCACCGTGGTCGACAGCCTGCTGCGCATCGATCTGGGGCAGGCGGTCGCGCCCAATGGCGGCGAAACCAGCTTCTTCATCGACTGGTCGTTCCCAATGGTCGAAAACAAGGTCGTCGGCGGCCGCTCGGGTTACGAATGCTTCACCCAGCCCGGCGAGGACGGCAACTGCATCTTCGAGGGCGCGCAATGGTTCCCGCGGCTCGCGGTCTATTCGGACTATGAAGGCTGGCACAACAAGGCGTTCATCGGCTCGGGCGAGTTCACGCTGGAGTTCGGCGATTATCGCGTCGCGCTGACCGTGCCTGCCGATCATGTCGTCTCGGCCACCGGCGTGCTGCAGAACCCCGATGCGGTGCTCAGCGCGGCGCAGCGCCAGCGGCTCGAACAGGCCAAGACCGCAACCAGCCCGGTCTATGTCGTGACGCCCGAAGAAGCCGTGGCCGCAGAGCGCAGCAAGGCCTCGGGCGAGAAGACCTGGGTGTTCGCGGCGGAAAACGTGCGCGATTTCGGCTGGGCCTCGTCGCGCAAGTTCGCCTGGGATGCGCTGGGCGTGAAACAGGATTTTGCCGAACAGCCCCTGGTGATGGCGATGAGCTTTTTCCCCAAGGAAGCCCGGCCTTTGTGGGATGCGTATTCGACCAAGTCGATCGCCCACACCATCGATGTCTACGGGAAGTTTGCCTTCCCCTATCCCTATCCTGTCGCGCAGTCGGTCAACGGTCCGGTGGGCGGCATGGAGTATCCGATGATCACCTTCAACGGCCCGCGCCCGGTGAAGGACAAGAAGACCGGCAACCTCACTTACACCGACCGCGCCAAATACGGGCTGATCGGCGTGGTGATCCACGAGATCGGCCACAACTGGTTCCCGATGATCGTCAACTCGGACGAGCGGCAGTGGACCTGGATGGACGAGGGGCTCAACACCTTCCTGCAGTTCCAGGCGGAAAAATTGTGGGACAAGGATTATCCAGCGCGCCGCGGCGAGCCCAAGGACATCGCCGAATACATGCTCTCGACCAACCAGATGCCGCTGATGACACAATCGGATTCGGTACTGCAGTTCGGGGCCAACGGCTATGGCAAGCCTGCCACTGCGCTGACCATCCTGCGCGAGACGGTGCTGGGCCGCGAACTGTTCGACCGCGCGTTCCGCGAATATGCGGAACGCTGGCGGTTCAAGCACCCCACGCCCTATGACTTCTTCCGCACGATGGAGGAAAGCTCGGGCGTCGATCTCGACTGGTTCTGGCGCGGTTGGTTCTATTCGACCGACCATGTCGACATTGCGCTCGACAAGGTGGTGCGCGCCACGCTGGAGCCTGCGGATGCGACCGCCGCTGCCGCCGCGCGCAAGAGGGAGCGCGATACCGAGCCGAAGTCGCTCACCGCCCAGCGCAACGCCGGGCAGCAGACCGTGGTCGAACGCGACCCGGCTACGCGCGACTTCTATGACGCGGTCGATCCGCTCGACGCCACCGCTGCCGACAAGCGCAAGGCTGCGGAGGCCTATGCCGACCTGACTGCAGAGGAAAAGGCCGCGCGGCAGGTGACCGACAATTTCTACCGCTTCAGCTTCGCCAACCGCGGCGGGCTGGTAATGCCGGTGATCCTCAAGATGGATTTTGCCGACGGATCGAGCGAGACCGCGCGCATCCCCGCCGAAGTGTGGCGCTATAACCAGAAGAACGTGACCTGGCAGTTCGTGACGGCAAAGACCCTGGTCCGGGCTGAGGTCGATCCGCTGTGGGAAACCGCCGATGCCGATCGTTCGAACAACATCTATTCAGGCCAGGTCGATCCCAGGACGTTGAAGATCGACACGCCCGAAGAAGGCAAGAACCGGATGAAGGATTCGGACATGAAGGTGCTGCCCGATTCGCTGCGCACCTATGACGTGCCGCCGAAATGAGGGGTTTGCGACTGATCGCCGGTGCTCTGGCGCTGGCCGCTGCTGCAACGTTCACGCCTCAGGCCGGAGCGCATCGCGGGCATGATGCGATGAGCGTCGTCACGCTGGCGGACAATGGCGCGGTCACCGTGTCGCACCGGTTCGAGGCGCATGATCTGGAACCGGCGCTGGCCGAGATCGCGCCCGATGCGCAGACCAGCCTGGATGATCCCGCTGCGATTGAGGAACTGAAGACCTATCTGCTCGCGCATTTCAGCCTGTCCGCCGATGGCGCGCCGGTGGCGCTAACCGTCGGGTCGGTCGAGATCGGGGTGCGCGATGTGCGGGTGGACTATACCGGCAGCGTGATCGGCAATCCCAGGGCGCTGGAAGTGCGTTCGACCATCCTGCGCGATATCTATCCGCGCCAGGTCAACCAGGTCGTGGTGCGGCGTGGCCCGAGCGTGCAGACGCTGCGCTTTGCGGGGGGCGAGGCCAAGACGGTGCTGCTGCGCCCCGGCCCGGTCATGCCGAGCCCCAAGGCCCGGTGATCGCAAGCGTCATCGCGGGACTGTACAGGTTGACGAACAGCGTCGATCCATCGGGCGAGAAGCACGCACCGGCAAGCTCGGTCTGCTGGCGGCAGCGACCCAGCGTGTAGAGATCGCCCGCCGGGGTCACCCCGCGCAGGTGGTTGTTCACGATCAGCGAATACTGGTCCTCGCACACCACGAGATGGCCGTTCGGCGCGACGGTCAGGTTGTCGCCGAAGTTGAACAGCGCCGGATCGCTGGATTCCACGAAATTCTGCAGCGTCCCTGGAGACGTGCGTTCGCCGGCCTGGCCCTCCGCCCTGCTGGGGCGATAGCGCATCACCTGGCCGAGCTTGGCCGCGCCGCCCGAGGTGCAGCAGAAATAGATCGATCCGTTGCCGAAATGCACGCCCTCGCCGCGCGCAAACCGCGCAGCGCCTGCAGCATGGCCGCGAAGCCGCAGATCGTCATCGGGGCTGTGGGTGCCGTCGAGATCGACCCAGCGCACCGGCCTGCCGGTGCCGCGCGGCAAAGTCACCTCGGACCAGTTGCGCGTGTCGTCCAGCCCCGGTTCGACAAAGGCCAGCGCCTGCAGCCTGCCGCCAGCGGCAAGCTCGCCGCGCCTGGCTGGGAGGAAGCGATAGAACAGCGAATCGTCGCGGTCCTCGGTCAGGTAGACGATGCCGGTCGCCGGATCGACCGCGGCGGCCTCGTGGTTGAACCGCCCCATGGCGGTGAGCGGGACCGGCTCAACCAGGCCCTTGTGCGCGGCGGGAACCTCGAACACCCAGCCATGATCGCGCGCTACGCCATTGCCCGCGCGGGTGACATCCTCCTCGCAGGTCAGCCAGCTGCCCCAGGGGGTGATGCCGCCCGAGCAGTTGCGGATCGTGCCCGCGAGGCTCTGATACTGCGCCTCGACCCGTCCGCGGCGCAGATCATAGATCAGCGTTGAGGTGCCGCCGGGCAGGGCGCGGCCGTCGTTGGTCCGGTCGTAGGCCAGGGCGACCGCGCGTTCGCCAAATGGTCCCGATCCGTGGTGCTTGACCTGCAGTTCGTGGTTGCGCACCAGCGCGACGCGGTGGCGATCGAGCGCGAAGCATCCCATGCCGTCGGCACGGTCGCCCACGACATGCCCGTCGTCCATGGCGTCGCCCGCGCGCGAGATAACCCGATAGGCATAGCCCCGCGGCAGGTCGATCACGCCCTCGGGGTCCAACACCAGATCGGCGCTCGACACGCTGGCGCCCAGCCCCCGGGCAGTGCACCCGGCAAGCCCGGCAAAGGCGAGCGCGGTCAGGCTCTTGGCAAACTCGCGGCGATCCATTTTCCCGCCCCTCTTGCTGGTGATGGAACTGTGTATCACGCCGCCTCTATCAGCCGACAGGATCAGCGTCCACCGGTGCATCTTCCGTGCGTGGCCGCCGGATCAGGAACACCAGCAGGATCGCGAACACGGTCATTACCGCGATCAACAGCCAGGCATCGTTGATGGCATCGACCAGCGCCTGCCGTTCGACCAGCGGCCGCACCAGCTCCTCGGTGAACTCGTCGGGGGGCGTGCCGATCTGCTCCAGAAATGCATCGCGCGGGATCCCGATGCCCACCGCAGTATCGACATCGCCTGCGGTCAGCCGGTCGGCGATGGCCTGCCCATGGGTGTCGGCGCGGGTGAAGATGGTGGTATCGATCAGTGCCAGCCCGATCGCCCCGCCCAGGTTGCGCATCAGGTTGAACAGGCCGCTGCCATCGGCGATCTTGTCGGTGGCGAGATACCCCAAAGCGATGCGCGTGGGTGGCAACAGGCAGAACATGCTGGCCCCGCCGCGCAGGATCTGCGGCACCACCATCTCGGCAAAATCGGTCTGAGCAGTCTGGTTGATGCTGGCGAGCAGTCCGGCTGCAAACAGCCCGAATCCGAACAGGCACAAGGTGCGCGCGCCGATCCTCTGTTCCAGATACACCGCCAGCGGGGCGGCGAGCAGTTGCGCGATGCCGGTGACCAGCATGATCTGCCCGATGCGGAAGGCGTCATGCTCGCGCACCAGCCCCAGGAAAAACGGCATCAGATAGGTCGATCCGAACAGCCCTGCGCCCAGGATGAAGCTGAGCGCGCAACCGACGGCAAAGTTGCGGTCGGCAAAGCAGTGCAGGTCGACCAGCGGGCAGGCGGCGTGCCATGTCCGCCAAACGAACCAGGCGGTGCTCAGCACGAAGATCGCCAACAACGCAGCGACGCCCGGCGCAAGCCAGCCCAGCGATGGCGCGTCCTTGAGCCCGATCTGCAGCGCGGCGAGCCCGGCGGCGAGCAGCACCAGGGCGAGCAGGTCGATCGAGCGGTCGCAGCGCGCGTTGCTCTCGGCGCTGCGCAGAGCCCATGCCGCCCCCAAAGCTGCGAGCACGCCGGGAACGATGTTGATGCGGAACAGCCAGTGCCAGGAATAGGTTTCGGTCAGCCAGCCGCCGACGATCGGGCCGATCGTGGGCGCAAACACTGCCGCGACCCCGGCAATGGTGGTCGCCAGCCCCTGCGACCTGGGCGGGAACAGCAGGAACACCGCCGAGAAGACCGCGGGGATCAGCGTCCCTCCGGCAAAGCCCTGCACGATCCGCCACCCGATCAGCGTCTCGAAGCTTTCGCTCTGGCCGCACCCGGCGGACGCCAGAGTGAACACCGAGATCGCGCAGACGAACAGCCAGCGCATCCCGAGCCTTGCGGTCAGATAGCCAGTCAGCGGGATCGCGACGATCTCTGAAGTGAGATAGGCCGTCTGCACCCAGATCATGCGCTCGGGGCTGATCCCCAGCGCCTTCTGGATGGTGGGGAGCGATGTCGCGACGATCTGGATGTCCAGAATGGCCATGAACATGCCGATGCACATGCACAGAAAGCCGAACCACGGCAGAAACCGGGACCTGGGCGTTTCAGCGTGGCTCATGCAGCGGGTTCAAATCCCCAAATGGCAAGGTGACCAGGGAGTGGCCGGGAGGCGTGCCAGCTTCACGGTCTGGCTGGGCTGGTAAAGGCTGGCAGGCAGGCTGGCTAATGCTTTGTGTCCTGATTCACAAAACCCTAGTTCTTGGAGCCCTGCTCGCGTTCGGCCTTGATCCGGTACATCGCCGCCTTGCAGGTGGGCGAGGTCTTTTCGACCTTGGCGATCATGCAGGCTTCCACCTTCTTGCGGCTCATCGTTTTCATTTCGGCGGGGCACAGGACCCGCGCTTCCTTGGCACAGGCTTTCTTGCCGATATCGGTGGCTGCGTGCACAGGCATGGCAAGGCTCATGGCCAGAAGCATCGAGCCGGTCATCGCGCCAAGCCGTACGCCGCGCGTTGCCGATGCCTTCTGCAGTGCATTGGTTGATCGCATGTGGTTGAACACCCTTTCCGCGCTGGCGGGTCTTCCGGTGCGACCCGCGCTTCCCGGCGATTCACCGGGCGTGCAGGGCAGGAGTATCGATGTTGCGGCAACGCATCAACCGCAGAGCGACTGGCCGAGCCAACGCGGCTGCACGCCGCGAGCAGGGATCGGTGCGCTGCGCCATCATCGCTGCTGGCTATCGTGCTCACGTGCCAATATAGGTTGGCCATAAACGTCGGGGATGGGGCAGCTTTATATGCTGACGAGAATGGGTTCATGGATCAAGCGCCACAAGGTGTGGTCGGCGCTGATTGCGCTGGTGGTGCTGTTCGTCCTCTATAAGATCGTCGCTCCGACGCCGCATGACTATGAATATACCGGAGAAAAGGTCGGGCGCGGCGAGGTGCTGCGAGTCGTCTCGGCCAGCGGCAAGGTGCGCGCGCTCAACACCATCAAGGTCGGCACCGAAGTCTCGGGCCAGGTCACCAAGGTCTATGTCGACTTCAACTCGCCGGTCACCGCAGGCCAGATCCTGGCCGAGATCGACCCGACACGGGTGCGGGCGCGGGTCCAGCAGACCGAGGCTCAGGTGGCGCTTGCTCGCGCAGGATTGCAGCAGACCGCTGCCAATGTGCTGCGCGCGCGGTCCGAACTTGAAATCCAGGAACGCGATTTTGCCCGGCAGCGCGATCTGGCGCAGCGCGGGTTCGTCTCCAAGGCCAATCTCGATGCGGCCCAGACCCGGCTGAACAGCGCGCGCAACGCGCTCGACGTCGCCCTGGCGCAGACCCAGAGCGGCAACGCCCAGATCCGGCAGGCCACCGCCGAGCTGTCGTCGGCCCGGCTCGACCTCAACCGCACGGTGATCATCGCGCCTGCCAGCGGGGTGATCATCGACAAGCTGGTCGAGCCCGGCACCACCGTTGCCGCCAGCTTCCAGACCCCCAATCTGTTCGAAATTGCTGCCGACACCACCAAGATGCAGGTAGAGGCCTCGGTGGACGAGGCGGATATCGGCCAGATTGTCGAGGGTCAGAATGTGACCTTCACCGTCGACAGCTATCCCGATGACGTGTTCCGCGCCAAGGTCCGCCAGGTCCGCAAGGCACCGGTCGAAACGCAGAATGTCGTGAGCTATCTGGTAATTATCGATGTCGACAATCTCGACGGAAAGCTGCTGCCCGGCATGACCGCCAATGTCGAGATCATCACCGGTGCCAAGAAGAACGCGCTGCGGGTTCCCACCAACGCGCTCAGGTTCCGTCCCAAGGCAGCCGATCGCGGTCCGCCGGTGGAGGAACAGCCCGCCAAGCCGGGCAAGAAGGAGGCGCCGCGCCAGACGCTGTATCTCGCCGGTACCGACGCCTACAAGCCGGTCAGGAAGCAGGTGCGCATCGGGCTGCAGGGCGACGAGTACACCGAGATCCTCTCGGGCATCAAGGCCGGTGACACGGTGCTGGTGCGCACCAAATCGCTGAAGCCCAAGGCAGAAACCGACGATACGGATGAAGATGACAGCGCCGCTTCTTGAGACGCATGATCTGGTCAAGGATTATGTGATCGGCGGTGAGCTGGTGCACGCGGTCAACCGCGTCTCGCTGAGCATCCAGCGCGGCGAATTCGTCGCGATCATGGGGGCCAGCGGATCAGGCAAGTCGACCTTCATGAACATGATCGGCTGTCTCGACGTGCCGACCTCGGGCACGCTCCTGCTCGATGGCATCGACACCAAGACGCTCGACAGCGACGAGCTGGCCGAGATCCGCAACCGCAAGATCGGCTTTGTCTTCCAGCAGTTCAATCTTCTCGCCCGCACCAGCGCGCTCGACAATGTCGCGGTGCCGCTGATCTATGCCGGGGTGCGCGCTGCCGAGCGGCGCGAGCGGGCGCAGGCCAAGCTCGAGGCGATGGGGCTTGCCAATCGCATGCAGAACACGCCTGCCAAGCTTTCGGGCGGGCAGCAGCAGCGTGTGGCGATCGCGCGCGCGCTGGTTACCGATCCGCTGATCCTGCTGGCGGACGAACCCACCGGTGCACTCGATACCCAGACATCGCTCGACATCATGGGGATTTTCCAGAAACTCAATGACAAGGGGATCACGCTGGTTATCGTCACCCACGAACCCGACATTGCCGAATATGCCGAGCGCCGCATCGTGTTCCGCGATGGCAAGGTGATCGAGGATGCGCCCGTCACATCGCGCCGCCGGGCGGTCATGGCATGAGCGAGCTGCTGAACGCGCTCGCCGGATGGGGCGTCAACGTTGCGATCGCGATCACGGCGCTGCGCACGAACCTGCTGCGTTCGATTCTGACCACGCTGGGCGTGATGATCGGCGTGTTCTCGGTGATCCTTGCGGTCGCGGTGGGCAATGGCGCGCAGGTCTCGGTAAACCAGCAGATCGCCACGCTCGGCTCGAACATGGCGATCGTGGTGCCCGAGCCCGAGCGCGCTAACGGCCCGCCCAGACCCGGCGACCGGGGCAGGCTGACCGAACGCGATGGTGAGGCCATCGCGCGTCAGGTGCCTGGGGTGAACGCGGTCGCACCGCAGATCCGCACCAGCGTCCAGATGGTCACCGGCGGACGCAGCGCCTCGACCCAAGCGATCGGATCGACTGAAGAATACGGAAGCATTTCCAACCTCGCCGCCTCCGATGGCCGATTCCTGACCGGAAGCGATGTCGGCGCCGCAACGCGGGTGGTGGTGATCGGGCAGACGGTGGCCGACAAGCTGTTCGTCGACATCAATCCCATCGGCGAGACGGTGCGGATCAACCGCGTGCCGTTCACCGTCATCGGTCTGCTCGAAAGCAAGGGCAGCAATCTGGGCAACGACAATGACGACCAGATCATCATGCCGATCTCGACATTGCGCCAGCGGCTGTCCACCGGCCCGGCCCAGGGTCCGGACGATGTGACTCTGCTGTTCGTCGGCTTCGAGGACGAGGATTCGCTGGTTGCGGGCGACCGCGAGATCAAGAGTCTTCTGCGCGCGCGCTACCGGGTGTCGAAAGGTAAGATCACGCCGTTTACCGTGCGCACCACCAAGGAGATCGCAGAAACATCAGGCCAGGTGACCCAGATCTTCCAGGCGGTGCTGGTGGCGATCGCTTCGATCTCATTGCTCGTGGGCGGCATCGGCATCATGAACATCATGCTGGTCAGCGTGACCGAGCGGACGCGCGAGATCGGCCTGCGCATGGCGCTGGGGGCGAAGCGCCGCGATATCCGCAACCAGTTTCTGGTCGAAGCGGCAGTTCTGTGCCTGATCGGCGGCGCGATCGGCCTCACCCTGGCGATGGTTGCAGCCGCAGTCTTCCAGCAGGTAGCCGAATTCCCGGCGCCGATCGGCTGGGACACGGCGGTCCTTGCCGTCGCGTTTTCTGCCGTCATCGGGCTGGTGTTCGGCGGCTACCCCGCCATCCGCGCATCGCGGCTGTCGCCGATCGAGGCGCTGCGCAGCGAGTAACAGGTGCGTTGCACGCACCTGGCTGGCCCGTCAGCTTTTCGCCAACCCTGCGGCCTCGACCGGTGTCGCGACCGGCTGGTCGCTGTCCTTGCGCTCGGAATAGCGATCGACCAGCTGATCGGCGTGCGGGCGCAGCAGCACCGTGAAGCGCACCAGTTCCTCGACGACATCGACTATGCGGTCGTAATAGCTCGATGGCGTCATGCGTCCATTCTCGTCAAACTCGAGATAGGCCTTGGCGACGCTCGACTGGTTGGGGATGGTGAACATCCGCATCCAGCGGCCCAGGATCCGCAGCGTGTTGACGCTGTTGAAGCTTTGAGAGCCCGCGCTTACCTGCATCACCGCGAGCGTGCGGCCCTGGGTCGGGCGCATGCCCTGATAGGCCAATGGCAGATGGTCGATCTGGGTCTTCATGATGCCGGTGATCTGGCCATGGCGTTCGGGGCTGCACCAGATCTGGCCCTCGGACCAGATCGAGTGCGCGCGCAGCTCTGCGACCGCAGGGTGATCGTCGTTCTCGACCTGATCGGGCAGCGGCAGATCCCGGGGATCGAAAATGCGGGTTTCGCAGCCGAAATGCTGCAGCAGCCGCGCCGCTTCCTCGACCACCAGCCGCGAATAGGAGCGTTCGCGCAACGACCCGTAGAGCAACAGGATGCGCGGCCTGGGATCGAGCGGACCCAGTCCCAGCGCCGGGACACGGTGCGCATAGGCCGGATCGAGCGCAGGCAGGTAGTCCGGGTCGGCCAGATGGCGCAGGCGTTCAAAGCCGGGTCCGTCGGTCATGCCATCTGCGGACGTCATGCGCTGGCACCGCTGCTGGCGCCCGCAGCGTTGCCGATGTCGGCAAGCTTGCGCTTCAGCGCTATCTGGTCGAGGCTTTCGATCGGCAGCGCGACGAACCGCTCGATCCGGTCCGACAGATAGCGCAGCGCCTCGAGGAACGCCTCGCGCTGGCCGTCGCCCTCCACCGCGGCGGGGTCTTCGATGCCCCAATGCGCGGTCATCGGGTGGCCCAGCCAGACAGGGCAGGTTTCGCCCGCGGCATTGTCGCACACGGTGAAGATGAAATCGAACTCGGGCGAACCGGGGGCGCTGAACGCGTCCCAGCTCTTGGATTCGAACCCGCTGGTCTCGAAGTCCATGTCCGCGAGAACCGAAAGCGCCATCGGATGGACCTGTCCCTTGGGGTGGCTGCCGGCGCTGTATGCCCTGAAGCGCCCTTCACCGATCTTGTTGAGCACAGCCTCGCCCAGGATCGAGCGGGCACTGTTGCCGGTGCACAGGAACAGAACATTGTAGATGGGGTCAGCCATATTCGAGCCTCATGCTTTCTCGGGTAGGGCAGGGGCGCAGCCGAGCCCTGCAACAAGATCGCCGCACATTTCGGGTGTGCCCTGGCAGCAGTCCTCCAGCAGGAAGGTCAGCAGGCGGCGCATCGCGGGATAATTGGCGCGGTAATGGATCAGCCGGCTTTCGCGCTCGGACTGGACCAGCCCAGCGCGCTCCAGGGTCGCCAGATGGTGCGACATGGTGGAGGGCGGGACACTCTGCTGCTCGGCAATCGCTCCCGCGACCATGCCATCGGGACCTGCCTTGACCAGCATGCGGAAGACCGCAAGCCGCGTCTCGTGCGCAAGCGCGCCAAGCGCATCCACTGCCCATGTCTGAATGCCCGGATCATCCATTATCACTACCTTTCGACAACTATCGAAATACTGTGTCGGCTGATGTGGTCAAGGCATAATTCGAGAGTTGTGGAAACATCCGTCGCAGGGGAGCGGGCTTTGGCGATCGGTGCGTGTGAAGCGGACGTAAAAAAACCCGCCAACCGTATGGTTTGGCGGGTTTTTTAATGGTGGGCGTAGCAAGGATTGAACTTGCGACCCCTGCGATGTCAACACAGTGCTCTACCACTGAGCTATACGCCCCACCGGTGGTACCTGCCCGCACCAAGGCGCTGGCAAGGGCGGTCCATTACAAAGAGGCGGCGATGGACGCAAGCGGTATTTGTACCAAAAACCGCATGATAGCTTTCAAAGGCTTTGGGCGAAGGTGCCGCGGGCAAACACGCGGTCGACCTCCAGCACCAGATCCTTGAGGTGAAAGGGCTTGGAGAGCACGCGCGCGCTGGGCGCGGCCTGTTCCGCCTTGAGCGTCACTGCGGCAAAGCCGGTGATGAACATGACCTTGGTCTCGGGCGAGATCCGCCCGCAATGCTGCGCGAGTTCGATCCCGTCCATCTCGGGCATCACGATATCGGTGAGCAGCAGATCGAAATGATCCTCCTGCAGCAAGGGCAACGCAGCGGTGCCGCGATCAACCGCAACCACGGTGTAATCGGCCTTTTCAAGCGCACGCTGGAGATAGGCGCGCATCGCCGGATCGTCTTCTGCCAGCAATATGCTCAACATCGCCCTGTTCCTCTGCCCGGTTTCTCCAGCCTGCTTATGCCGGATGCGGTTAAGATTTTCCAGCATGCTGTAAGTCATTTGCCGCGCTGCCCCGAAGTTGGACACGCCCGGTGTCATCGGTAAACGGACAGCGGGGGCACAGGACGTTGGCGTTGCCGACTTTGACTCGAAGGACAGATTGCCGCATGGCTGATGTCCATGGATAATCGATCCGCCGACAACGCCTCCCCATCGCGGTTGTTCAGCCTGGCTGGCCTCGCCGAAGCGCGCCTGCCGGTACTGGTGGCGGTCCCGCATGCGGGGCGGGATTATCCCGATGAAATCCTCGTCAATTCACGCGTGACCCCGCAGGTTCTCGAGCGTCTTGAAGACCGCCATGCCGATATGCTGGCTCTGCAGGCAGCAAAGACCGGGTGCGCCACTCTGGTCGCGCATGTCGCGCGGGCGTGGATCGACCTCAATCGTGCCCCCAGCGAAATCGATCCGCAGATGATCAGCAACGCCCCGCGCACCGCCTTTGCCCAGCCCAGCGCCAAGGTGCGCGGCGGGCTCGGACTGGTTCCGCGCCGGCTGGCCGATCATGGCGAGCTTTGGCGCAGACCCTGGACCCGTGAGTCGATCGGCGCGCGCGTATCGGGCATGCACGATCCCTATCACCAGGCGTTGTCGCACGCGCTTGCCAGTCTGAAGGCTCGCTTCGGCTGCGCGATGCTGATCGACCTGCACTCGATGCCGCCGCTCAGGCCCGAGGGATCGGGGCCGGTGCCGCGAATCGTGGTGGGGGATCGCTATGGCCGGTCTGCCGGGGCAAGGCTGTGCGATCTGGCGCAGCGGACGCTCGCCCGGCGCGGCTATGAGGTCGCGCTCAACCATCCCTATGCCGGCGGCTATGTGCTCGAGCGCCATGGCCGCCCGGCGCGCGATATCCACGCGCTGCAGATCGAGGTGGACCGCAGCTTGTATCTGGACGAGGCGCTCAGCGAACGCGGGCAGGGGCTCGAGGCGATGCAGGAGGCGGTTGCGGATCTTGTCCGGACGCTGGCGGACGATCTGCTGCAGCATGGCGGACGCACCGACATCGCCATCGCCGCCGAATAGCCCATCGCATCCAGCCAAGAAAAAACCGCCTCGTGACGAGTCACGAGGCGGCCAAGGTTCAGGGAGGAGGTGCACAAGTGCACCTGTCGGGACGCGAAAGGGGGGGAAGCATCCCGACAGCCTCAATCTAGGGTAGAATGACCTGCAGTTCAATGGCTGCGATGCGAAAATAACAACACTTCAGAAATCTCTTGCTAATGCGAGCTACTCGCAATAACTCTGATGCAGGCGGCGCGATCCCGTGATGCCGCACAATCGGAGGGAGTCGAGGACCATGGGTATCTGGTGGCAGGATCTGATCGATCGACCTGACCTGGGGTCGGCAACCCTGTTCGAGGCGAAGCTTGTTGTCGCGCTGCGCATCGCGGTGTTCGCGCACAAATCGGGTGCCGATCCCGCGCCTCATGTCTCCGCCCGGCTGGGCAGCATCGCGCTGTCCAATCATCTGTCGCTGGTGCTGGAGGCGATGGGGCAGGTGTGGCCTGAACCCTTTGGCGTCTCGCGCCCATGCTGCGGTCGTCTGTCACCTGACGAGGCGATGTTCGTCGGCATGGTGCGCAGCGCGATGCGCGGCAACCGGGCGAGCTTCGACCGGCAGACCCGCGAGATGATCGCAGAAGATGGGCGCACATTGATCTACAACCTGATGTGGCAGATCGGCCGCATGGCGGCTGCGGCAGAGGCCACAACCGGGCAAGTCCGGCCCCGTGAGGGCTAGACCCCGGTTCGCAACACCGGATCGGAAAGGTCGGTATCCTCGACCACATAGGCGCGGATGAATTCCGCGATCGCATGGAATCCGTCGCCGAACGCCGCGCCGGTGCGCCAGATCGCTGCGATCGACCGGCGCGCATTCCAGCCTGCGATATCCAGCCGTGCGACGATTTCTGCACTGTGGGTTTCGGTTGCCAGATAACGCTCGGGCAACAGCGCGAAGCCGATCCCTGAGCCTACCATCTGGCGGATGCTGTCGAGGCTGGTGCCTTCGTAATCGTGCAGGATATGCGCACCCACCTGATCGCAGATCTCGCGGGTCTGGCGATGGAAATGGTGCCGCCGGTCCAGGGTGAGAAATCCTGCGCCCTTGAGCGCGCTGGGCGGAATGTTCTTCTGCCCGGCCAGGGGATGATCGGGCGGCGCGATGACGAACAGCCGCTCGCTGAACAGCGGCTCGACCACGATCCCGCTGGCATCGACCGGCATGGGTGAGAGCATCATGTCGAGCGCGCCGCGCATCACCTCGCGCACCTGATCATCGGGAATGCCTTCGCGGATGTGCAGGCGCAGGTCGGGCTGTTGCCGGTGCAGACCCGCCACGATCGCGGGCATCAGATAGGGTCCCAGCGTCGGGGTGATCCCGAAGCGCAGCGTTCCGCCGATGCCCTTGCCCGCGCGCCGCGCCAGATCGGAAAGATCGCGCACCTGCACCAGGATCTCTCTCGCGCGCGCGGCAATATCGCGGCCCAATGGGGTCAGTTGGACATCCTGACCGCTGCGATCGATCAGCGAGGCGTCAAGCCGGGCCTCCAGGGTGCGAAGTTGCTGGCTCAACGTCGGTTGCGAGACGTGCACCGCAAAGGCTGCGCGTCCGAAATGGCGGTGGTCGTCGAGCGCGACCAGATATTGCAACTGCCTGAGGCTGGGCATGGCGGCGTCCTTTGCATGATAGATGTTGGCTATCGATCCGGGGCAGTTCTTTCAAATGGTAACAATGATACTCTGTGCCATATGTCAACCATACCGAGCAGATGGAACGGTCTCTCCCCGAACCGCTCCCACCCACATCTGCTTGACTGATTCCGCAGCTAGATCGGACACCCCAAGGCTGCGGATAGGGTGACGCATCGGTCCGCCGAGGTCGCAGCTTGAGCCTCCGATGCGTCACCCGACTATCCCATCGCACAACACGGAATGGAAGACTTGGTCTGCACCCAAGGTCACGCGCGGCGCGGTACCGTTGGCCTGGCCGACCGGGTCAGGGCTGGACAACCCCGGCAAAGTCGTCGGTCAGCTGCAGCGAGTCCAGATCGGCCGCCACCGCGACCAGATCGGCGCGAGCCTGCGCCAGCCGGAACTCGGCATCCAGCCTGCGGATCGATGCGTTTGCCGCCGCATCCTCGCGCAGGTTCACCAGGAAGAAGTCGCTGGCGCCCGCCTGGAACAGCCTTCGCTCGCCGGCTGCCAGCTTGTCGGCCTGAACCTCCTCGTCGCGCGCCAGCACCGCCAGCCGCTCGGCTGCAGTCAGGTTGGTGGAAAGCTGCTCGATCTCTGCGATGATCTGTTCCTCGCTCTGACGGCGGCGCCACTCCAGCGCGTTGATGTTGGCTTCGGCCGCAGCCACCTGTCCCTTGGCGGCGCGGTTCTGCAGCGGCATGGAAAAGGTGAAACCGACCACCGCCTCGAACGGATCGCGTGAACGACCGCCCAGGCCCTGCTCGCCGAAATCCTGTCCGGCTTCGGCAAACAGCCTGAGCGAGGGCAACAGGCGGTTGCGTTCGAGCTCGAGCCGGGTTTCGCCCTGTTCCAACCGCTGTTCGATAAGCTTGATATCGGGTCGCCGTGCGAGCACCGCCGCCGGATCGGTCGCCCGCGCCGCGGGGATCATCGGCAGACGGGCGGGCAGGTCTGCGGGGGTCGCTACCCTGGGCCTGCCGTCATTGTCACGCCAGAACAGCGACAGTCGCTGCGCGGCATTGGCCAGATCGCGCTCGGCGGCAACCAGCAGCGACTGGCGGCGCAGCAGGTTCTGCTGGTTTTCGGTCAGCAGGATCGCAGCCCGTGCACCCAGCTGGACCTGGCGGCTGATGCCGTCCTGCCGGTCCTCGGCCAGCTGGACCTGCGCGCGATAGACCTGCACCTGCTGCCCGGCTGCTACCCACTGTCCATAGGCCTGGATCGCCCGCTGCTGCACCCCGATGGCGATGATCAGGGCATCGAGCCCCGCCATGTCGCGTTCGATCAGCGCGTTGCGCTGGCCGAAGCGGCGGTCGTCGATATAGCGGTCGCGCAGCAGCGCGAAAACGCCGCGCACCTTGAGCTCGCCCAGCCGGTCGGTGAAGCTGTAATCCTCATAGACCGGAAAGTCGCCGCGCGAGACGCGATAGCTCGCCTCGATCTGGCCGCCATTGTTGGTCAGCGGCTGGATCGCCTTTCCCTGCACATAGGTGCCGTCATAGAATCCGGTGATCCGCGAAAAGCCCTCGCCGGTGAACAGCAGGTCGAACGCACCTTCGCTGGCAAGCACGCGCCCATCGGCGGCGCGGGCGTTGGCAAGCGCCTCCAGGATGGACGGGGCAAAGCGCCGCGACGAGGCCAGCACCTCTTCCAGCTGCAACCCCTTCGCCTGCCGCACCGGTTGCACCCCTTGTGTCGCGGCGGCGGGTGCCTGCGTTCGGGCCTGAGCCTGGGCAGGGGTTGGCGCGGTAAGGCTGACCAAAGCCAGCGCAGTGAGGCTGGCCAGCGATGCGGAGCGGCGCATCAGCGCTTCTCCTTCCTGGCCGTGCCGCCATTCTGGTTCTCCTCGATCAGCGCGGGGTTCTGCAGCGGGAAGTCGTTGAGCTGACGCCACAGTTCAAAGCCAACCGAAACCTCTTCCATCGCGACCCAGCCGCGGGCATTGGCGCCCAGGCGGACATAGGGCTCGCCCGGCCAGCGCGTCTTGCCCTTGGCTTCCTGCACCAGCACGCGGAACAGCCCGTTGGTCGAAGCGGCAAGATCGACCTGCTGCACCTCGCCATCGAACAGGCCTCGCGCCACCGACGGCCAGCCCGAGAACTGGATCGCGGGCCAGCCTTCGAACTCGAGCCGAACCGGCTGGCCACGCCTGATCAGCGGCACGTCGCGGCCATCGACATAGATTTCGACCACGCGCCGGGTCTGAGTGGGGGCAAAGCTTGCCAGCACGTCGCCCTGCGAGACCATGGTGGCCTTGTCGCCGCCGCTGATCCGCTGGATCACGCCGTCGCGCGGCGCACGCACCGTCTGCAGCGATTGCCGCGCCAGGTTGATGTCGATCTGGGTGATCGCCGCGCGTGCCTCTGCCAGCACGGCTTCCATCTCGGCGACCTTGATCCGCGCAAGTTCGCTTTCGCGCTGCGAGGCAAGACCTTCGCGGAACAGCGTTCCGGTGCGTCCGACGTCCAGCCGCGCAGTGCTAAGCGCACTCGCGGCGGCCGCAACCTTGGCCTCGGCGAGGCTGCGTTCTGCGCGCAGCCGCTGCAGCAGCATCGGATCGTTGTCGGCGATGAGGGCGATGGGGTCGCCTTCCTTCACCACCTGGCCATCCTGCACATACCATTTCTCGATCCGCCCGGGGACCAGAGCGGTGACGTTCTGCAGCCGGTCCTGCGGGTTGAGCGCAATTACCTGACCCGCGCCATAAGCGGTTTGCACCCATGGCACATAGATCATGAAGAAGGTCGCGGCGATCAGCCCGAACACCACCATCAGCCCGAAGGCGCGCAGCGGGCGCGGGGTTCGCATGTTCGCAAGGGTGCGAAAGCGGCTGAGCGCATGATCACGCGTTGCCATTGCGCGCCTCCGTTGCATGCGCTTCGACGATGCGGCTGAACTCGTCGGGATCGTCTATGATCCGTTGACCGTCATCCCCCAGCCACAGATACTGGCAATCGGGCTGGTGTTCGGAACGCTGGGTGAACTGAATCACCGTAGAGCCTGCCTCCCGCATGACAACGCGCACATCGGCCAGGATCGCGGGGTCGATCATGTCGAACAATCCGGTCAGGATCAGGATGCGCGGGCATTTCAGCATGGCGCCTGCCAGCTTGAGCCGCAGCGATTCGGCATAGGACAAGGGCCAGCCGCTGGTCGACAGCTGGGTATCCAGTCCGTCGGGGAGCGCCATCACCCGCTCTTCCAGGCGGACCAGCGCAAGCGCCTGCAACGCATCCGACGAGGTGATGTCGGGACCGGCCAGGCGCAGATAGTCCCGAATGCTTGCCTGCACGATGGTGGGGCGGTCGAGCACGATGATCTCGCTGCGCAGCCGGAACATGTCGACCATGGCGATATCCTGTCCGCCCAGCGTCACGACGCCGGTGTCGGGAGTAATATAACGTTTCATCGAATGCGTGAACAACCGCTGCACATCGTGGTTCCGGCTCTGCGCAATCAGCTGGCTGCCCGCGGGGATGGAAAGGTTGAAGGTGACGTCCTTGACGGTTGCCGGGTGGGTCACGCGGCGCAGCACCAGATCACCGCCGCCGATTGCGTCCTCGCCTTCGCGAGCCTCCACTTCCTGCTCGATATTGTAGAGCAGGCCAATCTCCTCGGCCGCTGCGATCAGGTCATAGGTGATGTCGAGATACGCCCCCATCTGGCCCAGGCCGAAGAAGGCCGCTGACAGGATGAGCTCGGCTGCGACCAGCTGGCCGATCGACAGCTCACCCTCGATGACCAGCCAGCCGCCGAGCGCCAACAGTCCGGCGCTGGCAAAGGCATAGAGCAGCAGAAACGCGACGGTCTGCGAGATGGTATAGCGGAAATGCTTGGCCTTGGCGGCGATGTAGTCTGCCGTCACACCTTCGGAACGATCGAGCGCATAATCGACATGCCGCCCGGATTTGTAGAAGCCGTTGGATGCGCCGACATTCTCCAGCCAGCTCGCCGCAGCGTATTTGGCATGGCTGAGCGCAATGCCCGAGCGAATCGCCCCGCGGGTCCACACCAGCAGGATGAAGAAGGCGAGGGCGATGACGATGAGGTTGAAGGCCAGGAAGAACGGGTGGTAGAATGCGGTGACGGTGAAGCCGACGGCCGACTGCAGGATGATGGTGAACCCGCCGATCAGCAGGCTGGGCACCGCTTTCTGCACGGTGACAACGTCGAAATAGCGGTTGAACAGATCCTGCCGCTTGGTGTCTTCGAAGAACGGGTTGCGCGCGTGGATCGACCGCAGGGTGATTTCGGCCACCTGCCGCGCGTAGAATCGCCGCGTGAACAGCTCCATCGCATAGATCCGCAGTGCGGAAAGCAGAACCGCGATCAGCAGCAGTCCCAGCAGCGTGCCAGCCAGCGTCACCAGAGGTGTCACCAGCGCGGTGTTGGCGACCGAATTGATCAGCATCTGCACGGAAATGGGCGTGGCAAGCGACAGCACGGACACGGCCACACCATAGACCAGCGCCAGCCAGATGAAGCTGCGCTCGGCCTTCAAGAGTCCCAACATCCAGCGCACAGCTTCCCGTGCGCCCATAATCTGTCCAGTTGCTGCTGCCATCTATCTGCCTGCCCGTTGGTCCAAGGTCGCTGACCACGAATTAGGTTGTAAACCCGATAAGCCTATTCGAAAGGTACTGCTGCAGGCGATTGGTTTTTTCTATCGAAAAACTCGCGCAGGCAGCATGCCCCATGTGCCTCGGAACGACCTGAAGCACAACGCAACACGCGAATTCAACAAAAGTTCATGAGCGCCAGTGCGAAACGTCCAAACCTGAAGCCAAAGCCCGATCTTCGGGCTGTTGGCTTCAGGAGTAAACCCGAACGCACAGCGCATTCAATCGGCTCGGTAGGGCTCGGAATGCGAGGGCTCAGCTCAGCGCCTCGCCTCGCGTGCCTGCCCCAGCCCCATTATCGCACGAGCATCTGAGCGAGATACTGGCCGGTGTAGCTGCGCGCGACCTTGGCGACCTTTTCCGGGGTGCCCTCCGCGACGATCTCGCCGCCCTTGACGCCGCCTTCGGGGCCCAGATCGATGATCCAGTCGGCGGTTTTGATGACGTCGAGATTGTGCTCGATCACCACCACGGAGTTGCCCTGATCGACCAGCCTGTGCAGCACCTCGAGCAGCTTGCGCACATCCTCGAAGTGCAGGCCGGTGGTGGGTTCGTCGAGGATGTACAGCGTCTGCCCGGTCGAACGGCGGCTGAGTTCCTTGGCAAGCTTGACGCGCTGCGCCTCTCCGCCGCTGAGCGTCGTTGCCTGCTGGCCGACCTTGACGTAGCCCAGGCCCACTTCCCACAGCATCGCCATCTTGTCGCGGATCGGCGGCACTGCCTTGAAGAATTCGACTGCGTCCTCGACGGTCATGTCGAGCACGTCGGCGATCGAGTGGCCCTTGAACTTCACCTCGAGCGTCTCGCGGTTGTAGCGCTTGCCGCCGCAATCCTCGCAGGTGACGTAGACGTCGGGAAGGAAGTGCATCTCGATCTTGATCAGGCCGTCGCCCTGGCATTTCTCGCAGCGGCCGCCCTTGACGTTGAAGCTGAACCTGCCCGGCTTGTAGCCGCGCGCGAGGCTTTCGGGCAGTCCGGCGAACCAGTCACGGATATTGGTGAACGCACCTGTGTACGTCGCTGGGTTCGATCGCGGGGTGCGGCCGATCGGCGATTGGTCGATATCGATCACCTTGTCGCAATGCTCGAGGCCCGTGATCTTGTCGTGCGCCCCGGCGATCACCCGCGCACCGTTGAGCGCGCGCGCAGCGCCCGCAAACAGCGTGTCGATGGTGAAGCTGGACTTGCCCGAGCCCGATACCCCGGTGATGCAGGTGAAGGTACCCAGCGGGATCGACGCCGTCACGCCGGTGAGATTGTTGGCGCGCGCATTATGGACGGTGAGCTTCTTGCCATTGCCCTTGCGGCGCTTGGCCGGAATCTCGATCTTGCGTTCGCCGGTGAGATATTGCGCGGTGAGCGAGCGCTTGGACTTGAGGATCTGCTCGAGCGTCCCTTCGGCGACGACCTCGCCGCCGTGGACGCCCGCGCCCGGACCTAGATCGACGATATAGTCGGCGGTGCGGATTGCGTCCTCGTCATGCTCGACGACGATCACGGTATTGCCCAGATCGCGCAGCCGCTTCAAGGTCACCAGCAGCCGGTCGTTGTCCTTCTGGTGCAGCCCGATGCTGGGCTCGTCGAGCACATAGAGCACGCCCGAGAGACCGCTGCCGATCTGGCTGGCGAGCCGGATGCGCTGTGACTCTCCGCCCGAAAGCGTCCCCGAGGTCCGATCGAGGTTGAGGTAGTCGAGCCCGACATTGTTGAGGAAGCCCAGCCGCTCGATAATCTCCTTGAGGATGGACTTGGCGATCTGCTGCTGCTGGGGACCGAGCTTGTCGTTGAGCGTCTCGAAAAACGCCAGAGCATCGGACACCGAACGCCGTGTCGAGATCGAGATATCCTCGCCGACGATCTTGACCGAACGCGCCTCTGGCTTGAGCCGCGCGCCATCGCAGACTTCGCAGGGCTGCGCGGTCTGGTATTTGCCCAGCTCCTCGCGCATCCACGCGCTGTCGGTCTGCAGCAGACGGCGGTTGAGATTGCCGATGACGCCCTCGAACGGCTTCTTGACCTCATAGCTCTTGCGCCCGTCCTGGAAGCGCAGCGTGACCGGCTTGCCGCCGGTGCCGTGCAGGATGATCAGCTTCACCTCGCCAGGCAGTTCGCTCCACGGCGTGTCGAGCGAGAAGCCGAACTCGCGGCCCAGGCTAGCCAGCACCTGCATGTAATAAGGCGAGGGCGGGTTCGACTTGGCCCAAGGCACCACCGCGCCCTTCTTCAGGCTCAGATCCTCGTTGGGGACAACCAGTTGGGGATCGAAATACATCTTCTCGCCCAGACCGTCGCAGGCAGGGCAGGCACCCTGCGGTGCGTTAAACGAGAACAGCCGAGGCTCGATCGCCTCGATGGTGAAGCCAGACACTGGGCAGGCGAATTTTTCTGAGAAGATGATCCGGTTGTCGGGGATGCCGACGTTCTTCATGCCCTTCTTGCCCCCCTCACGTTCACCTTCGGTGGCCTGCGGCTCAGTGGAGGGGCTGGGTGTGGGGGATGAACTTCCTGGCTCCGCTACCGTCCCATCCGCCAGATCGACATAGGCCAGACCTTCGGCAAGCTTCAGCGCGGTTTCGAAGCTGTCGGCGAGGCGCGTCTCGATGCCTTCACGCACCGCCATGCGGTCGACCACGACCTCGATGTCGTGCTTGTACTTCTTGTCGAGCGCGGGGGCTTCGTCGATCTCGTAGAACTCGCCGTCGATGCGCACGCGGGTGAAACCGGCGCGCTGCCATTCGGCAAGCTCCTTGCGATATTCGCCCTTGCGGCCGCGCACCACGGGTGCAAGCAGATAGAAGCGCGTACCCTCGGGCAGCGCCATCACCCGGTCGACCATCATGCTGACAGTCTGCGCGGTGATCGGAAGACCCGTGGCGGGCGAATAGGGCACACCGACGCGCGCCCACAGCAGGCGCATGTAATCGTAAATCTCTGTCACCGTCGCGACAGTCGAACGCGGGTTGCGGCTGGTGGTCTTCTGCTCGATGCTGATCGCAGGGGAGAGCCCGTCGATATGCTCGACATCGGGCTTCTGCATCATCTCGAGGAACTGGCGCGCATAGGCCGACAGCGATTCAACGTATCGACGCTGGCCCTCGGCATAGATGGTGTCGAACGCCAGGCTTGATTTGCCGCTTCCCGAAAGACCGGTGATCACGATCAACTGATCGCGCGGCAGATCGATATCCACGCCCTTGAGATTGTGCTCGCGCGCGCCGCGCACGGAAATATGAGTCAGCATGGAGTGCCTTATGTTCTATTGATGTTCTGGTTGCAAGCCGGGGAATGCGGCAAGCGGTCAGGATGAGGATGCGTCGCTCGCAAATGGTGCCCAAGGCGCTGCGGTGCAAGAGCAGCCGGGCCGGTTATGGAACGGCTTTGCGCCATCTGCGTAGCCGTGTTAACCGAGATCAACTTTGGTTTGAGGGAATGACCATCATGAAACTTCGCATTTCGCGCACCGCTTCCGCTGTGGCGCTGCTGGCCTCTTGCCTGGCGGTTGCTCCGCTCAGCGCGCAGCAGTCCAGCCCGCCCGCCGAGCAGGCGCCTGATTCCGGATCGATGGAGCCTTCGCCCGTCACCGTGAACCCGAGCTCGCCCGAAGAGCAGGCCGCGCGCGAGGCCGCCAACGCGCGCCAGCTCGAGATGTCCAACGCTCAGCTTCAGCAGAACGCCGCCAACCAGGCCGAATACGACGCCCGGCGCTCGAGCTATGAGAGCCAGATGAAGCTGTACGAAAATACGGTGGAATCGCGCGCCCGCGCCGAAGCGGAATACGCCCAGATCAAGCAGCTCTATGACGCGATCCATGCGCAGTGGGAGGCCGATGTTGCCGCGTGCAACGCCGGCAACCGCAAACGCTGCGCCCAGACCCCGCCGCCGATGCCGCAATAACCGGCCCGCGCTCCCCACCCCAGGGTGCGGGGCGGGTCAGTCTGTTGGCAGTAGCAGAGTGAAACGCGCGCCCTGACCTGGCGCGCTTTCGACCGTCAGGTCGCCCTGCATCGCGAGCGCGAGACGCCGCGAGATGTACAATCCGAGCCCGCTGCCGCCATCGCCGCTGCGCCCCAGCCGTTCCCATTTGTTGAACAGGCGCTGCTGGTCCTCGGCGCTGAGGCCTGGACCCTGGTCGGCGACGGTGACGCTGGCCCAGCCGGGGCCGTCGTCGAGCCTCAGCCATATCATTGAACCATCGGGTGCATAGTTGATCGCATTGCCGAGCAGGTTGAGCAGCACCTGCAGCACGCGGCGAAACTCGCCGGTCGCGGGCAGCATTTCATCTTCCGACGGCTTGTCGATGCGGATTTTGCGGTCCGCGGCCTTGAGCGCGAGCAGCCCCGCCGCGCGCCGGGCGATATCGGCCAGATCGACAGGCTCCCTGGCAGCGCTGAAGCCTGCGCCGTCGATCGCTTCAAGATCGGCCAGGTCGTCAACCAGAGCCAGCAGATGGCGCCCGGCAGCTGCGATGTCGCTGGCATAGTTCGCGTAATCGGCCCGCAACGGACCCTCGAGCCTGCCGCCGATGGTTTCGGCGTTGGCGATGATCCGTCCGATCGGCAGCCGCAGCGCCGGGCCGATCTGGCGGCCGAACAACTGGCCGATCCGCTCGCCGTCGAACAGCGGCGGCATCTCCGGGGGAGCGGCGGGGTCGGGCAGGGGAGGCGCGTGCCTCAGCGTGATGACGCACCCCGTCGCAGTTCCGGCGGGGCGCAGGCTGGCAATCCATTCGCGTTCGTCGCCGGCCAAGGTGACGCGCTGGCCATCGATCTGCTCCGCCCGAGCGAATGCAGAGCCGTCGCTCGGCTCGAGCACCGCGGTCACCGGCTTGAGCAGCAGGCCCGAACTCGCATCGTCGGTGCCGGCTCCGGCAGGCGGCGAGTATCGCACCACTCGTTCGAGACGGTCGAGTTGAAGATGGGCGACGCCAGGCTCGGCGGTGAAATCGGCGCCGTCTTCGGTCGCATCCGACCGGTCCGGCAGTGCGTGTTCACGCCAATGGGTGAGCAACAGCGCCACCCCTTCGGCGTCGGGTGTGCATTCGCACCACATGTCGATCAGCGCGGACGACCCCGCAGCCTTGACCGGGCGAGACAATCGCATGCCCAGCCGCATGCTGTGCCGCGCCAATTCCAGCAGCGGGGGCACTGCGAGCTCGCCGCCCGACGTGCTGCCGCCAAGCTGCTGGTGCAACCGCATCAGTCGGTCATCGGCGTGCAGCAGCATTCCGTTGCGGTCGATCCGCCCGGTTTCCGCAGCAACCCACACGGTGGTGAGGCCCGCCTCGTCCGATGATGGGATCTGCGCGTTCACCACAACGGTCCGGGCGTTGTCAGCGGCAGCTGGTTACGCCAGCCCGCGATGAGCCGCGCCGCATCATCGGGACCGATCGCGGCCAGCGCCGCAGCCGAAGGCACGGCCTCGAGCCGCAACGATGCCAGCATCGCGATGCCCTCGATAAGCCTTGCGGCGGTGTCGGCGGGCACGTCGCAGCCACGCACCACGACGGCAAGCCGCGAAAGATCTGGGTCGCGTGCCATGTCGATCAGATGATCGAACGGCAGGCCGCTGGCGCGCGCGAGCATGGCAAAGCCGAGCGAAGGGCCATTGTCCGCGAGTGACCAGTCGTCACCCGCGCGCGGCAGTGCGAACAGATGGCAGAAGCGCATCAGCCGGTGCGGGCGTCCTCTCCGTTCGTCAAAACCGCCCAGCAAGGCATCGGCGCGCGCGCGCAAGACCAGCGGATCGGCCTGCAGCCGATCCTGCATCCAGCCGGTCAAGCGCTGTACAAGAGCGTTCACCGTCTCGGGCGGAAGCTCGGACAGATCGAGACGAAATCCCTGCGCGTTGCCGACAAAGCGGCTTTGCGCGACGATCAGCGCCATCGCGGCTTCAGCCAGTTCGTCCTGCGTATCGGCGACCTGTGCCTCGACTCGCGGTGGCAGCTCGGCCATCGCAAGACCGATCAGCGGCGCGTTGCGGCACAGCCGTGCCTCGATTGCGCGCGCATGAGCCAGCCGGGTGGCAGCGGGATCGGCCAGCACCACTTCGTGTGCCACCAGCGAGGCATCGACGGCGTCGGGATCGGGCGCCAGGGCCTCGACCAGATGCCGCGCGATCGAATCCGCAAAGCCGCCCGCCAGGCTGAGATCGTCCTCACGCAAGGTGGCCGCGCTGCCCGGAGCGAGCCGCTGGCGTACCAGCACCGGAATAGCGCCCGCCAGCCGCGCCTGCTCTTCGGCATGGCGCAGCAACGCTCCAACGTCCCGTGGAACCGGGCGTGCGGGGGCCATGTCGGTACTCATCGGCTTGACCTAGCAATTGCTGGTTAAAATGCTGTTAGTTGAAGTGCGCGAAACGGGCTTTCGTCCAAGGTTAGATATGGCGCTTTGCCGGGTCGCTCGCAAGCGGCGAGGGGCGAGTCTGCCACCACATCAGCGTCAGCAAAATCAGGTTCCACAGCATCAGCGCGGGCAGCATCACGCCAAAGGGTACCGCCAGCATCGCCGCAACCGCAACAAGGCTGGGTGACCGCGCCAGCTGCACCCACAAACGCGGAAGCGGGCCGGAAATTCTTCCCAGAATCAGGGCCATGGCTGGCAGGATGAGCGACACGAAAAGCCCGGCGAGCCGGTCCGATGCCGCCACGGTCAGCACTGTGACCGCGATAAACGCGATCGCAAAGGCAAGATCGCGCGCCGCCCGCTCGGCAGCAGGCAGCGTCCTGGCGGCAAAGCGTCCGAAAAGCCGATCGGCTGCATGCCCCGCCGCGCGCCCGCCGATCAGCAGGGCCAACGCGGTCATGCTCCAGTCGGCCACCGCCAGGCCGATCGCGCCCAGCGGCAGCGCGAGCGCGGAGACACGCAGCGCGGGGTTGATCCAGCGCGCCGCCCATGCCCGGCGCGCGAGCGCCTGCACCGGAGCCATCCGCACCAGCCTGGCCCCCATGGTACCCGAAGATCCGGCCAATTCCTGCAGCGCCAGCGCATCGGCCTCGGCGCCATCGCGGACAATCGCGATGCGCCCCGCCTCGGCGAGTGCGAAGGGCAGGACCTGCCGCCGGTACCCGCGCTGGACCGCCAGCCGCAGCAGCGCGGACTGCACGCTCCAGTCTTCGGGCAGGTCGCGCGCCTCGACCAGATCCCGCGCGCGGACACAGGCCAGCCCCGCCCAGACATGGTTTATGTCGATCCGCTCGAACCGTTCAATCAGCGATCGCGCGCCATCGCCCGGGGCGAAGCTCGCGACAAAGGTGCCGCTCTGACGCGCCATCGGCTCGATCTCTTCCGGCGCGACGTACAGGCCGTCGGCAATGATCAGCAGCTCGTCATCGCTCGCCAGCCGGACGCTGATGTCGGCGACCGAACGGACGAGGTGGAATTCCACGCCGCAAGAGGCGGCATAGGCCTCGATCTGGCGCACGCGCTCTCCGACCGACCCGACCAGGCAGAGGATTTCGCCTGCGCCCGCCTGCCGGGCCAGATCGACCTGCAGCATCGCGAGCTGGCCATTGGCCAGCGGCAATGCGCCGCGCAGCGCGGATCCGCCGGGAACGGTCTCGATCAGGGAGATGAGGGCGGTACGCACGCGGGGTCACAGGCTCCTTGCAGCTCGGAGCGGCCCTCTTATCGCCCGGCTGGCGCCCTGCCAACCGGCACGGTGCCCGATCGCCTGTGGTGTGACGCTTTATTGCATTCCTGCGGGAAGATCGCCGAAGTCGCACATCGCGGCATCGAGCTGGCGCAGCACGACGGGGTCGCCCGGCGCGCCCTCCAGCGCATGGTCGGCCAGATCGACGATCCCCTGGACGCCGAAGCTGGCGGCGAGGCTCTTGAGCCGGAGCGCGGCAAAATGCCAGTTGGCATCGCACCGCGCGCGGCGCAGCAGGTCGATCTGCCGGGCGGCGCTTTCGACAAACGCCCCGCGCAGCTCGGCGACGAGTGCGGGATCGCTTCCCACCGCTGCGGCCAGCGCCGCGTTCAATGCTCCGGATTCATAGGCCATGCGCCAGTCGAATAGACGAGCTGCCTTAACTTTCGGTTTCTGGTCGGCCAAAATATGTTAGGGTTAACGCCATGGGCGAGGGGAAGAAAATCATCGATCTGCGGCACGGTCGCAGTGACGACGCACCGGCGGTGCACGAGGCAGAGCCCGACATGGCGGCTCCGCCAATGTCGATGCGCGCCGCGGTATCGCAGGCCGATGATTCGGCTGCACCGTGGATGGAGGACGAGGACGTCCCATCCTCTCCCGAGTCGCTCAGCCGATGGGCGATTGCAGGGGCCGTGATGGCGGCGGGCTGGACAGGCTTTTTCATCTGGGCATCACTGCCGCAATGGCAGGCGGGGATAACTCCAGCGTCAGCATCGGCCGCGGTGACGCAATGGGCCATTCCGGTGATCGCGATTCTGGCGCTGTATCTTGTGATTCAGCGCAACAGTGTGGCCGAGGCGCGGCGCTTTGCCAAAGTCGCAGGCTCGCTGCGCGCAGAGAGCGCGGCGCTTGAAGCCCGGCTCGGCAACATCAATTCGGAACTCTCGCTGGCGCGTGAATTCCTTGCCAATCAAAGCCTTGAACTGGAATCTCTGGGACGGGTCTCGAGCGACCGGCTGCGCGGATTCGCCGAAGAGCTCCGCACCATGATCGAGGCCAGCGATACCGGCATGCGCGCGATCGGCGAGGTGAGCGAGGCGGCGTCGGGCAACATGGACAAGTTGCGCAACCACCTGCCGGTGATTGCCAATTCGGCCAAGGACGTCACCAACCAGATCGGCAATGC
Source organism: Blastomonas sp. RAC04 (assembly GCF_001713435.1). Classification (NCBI taxonomy): domain Bacteria; kingdom Pseudomonadati; phylum Pseudomonadota; class Alphaproteobacteria; order Sphingomonadales; family Blastomonadaceae; genus Blastomonas; species Blastomonas sp. RAC04. The sequence goes on along the minus strand of NZ_CP016460.1, from coordinate 1,336,024 downwards.
AGGCCGGACTGCACAGGGCCAGGTCGAAAGCATGATCGCGGCGTTCGAGAAGCTCAACGCCTTTGGCCAGGCGGCGAGCAGTCAGATCGCGACCCTCGTGCAGGATTCGGATGCGGCAACGATCCGGCTGTCCGAATCGGTCGATACCAGTGGCCAGTCGCTGACACGCAGCGTTGCCGAGGCGACCGAGCAGATGGACCGCGCGATCGAGACGGTCGCCAGCCGGCTCGCCAACACCCGCAGCAATCTCGACGCAGCGGCTGACAGCCAGACCGGCGCCTTGCACGAAACGCTGGCGCAGTTGCGCGACAATCTGGATGCGATGGCCGCCGACATGGCTGAGCGCGCAGCTGCCACCCGCCGGGATATTCGCGCGGCGGCCGACGATCTGTCGCTGACGCTGGGTACGCTCGCCGCCTCGACCGGCGAGAGCGAGGCCGTGGTCCGCCAGATGGTCGCCTCTGCCGACGCGCAGATCAGCGACGCGGAGCGTCGATTGCAGGCGATGGACAGGGAAAGCACCGAGGCGCTGGCGCGGCTTGCGTTCGCCCTGTCGGCGCTGGATGGCAATGTCAGTTCGCTGAGCGAGCGGCTCGCGGCGGGCAGCCGCCACGCCGACGATTTCGACGCGCGCAGCGAACGGCTGCGCGAGCGGCTAGGCACGATCCAGCACCAGGTCGCCGATGCCATTCCCGGCGCGCTGTCGCGGCTCGACCAGACCACGCAGGCCAGCCAGGACAAGGTCGGCTCGCTGCTGGGTTCGGTAACCGAAGTTGACGGTCAGATGGTCCGGCTGGGTTCGATCCTCGGCAATTTCGAGCAACGGATAGCAGGCCAGCAGGCCGAGATCGGCAAGCTTTCGGAAACGAGCGAGGCCGACTGGCGCGAACGGGCAGAGGATATCGGCGCGCTGATCGCGGCGATGCGCTCGGCACGCGAGGAGATCGACCAGATCAACGCCAGTTCCGCGGTCCGGCTTGTCGAGACGATGCGCGATGTACAGCGCGAGGCGCATGCCGCCGCAGACGAGGCACGCCGCGCGATGGATCGCGCGATCACCGGCGCCACCAGCAAGCTCGGCGAAGACAGCGCTGCTGCGCTGGAAAAGGTGCTGCGCGGCAAGGCGGAAGAGCTGGTCGGCAAGCTTGAATCGGCGATCAGCCGCGCGGTCGGCGCCACAAGCGATGCCAGCCTGCACCTCAAGGACCAGCTGAGCCGGGTCGACGACCTTGCCAGCCATCTCGAGCGCCGGGTCGCCGAAGCGCGCGAACTGGCCGAGGAGCGCACCGACAACGATTTCGCGCGAAGGCTGGCGCTGCTGACCGAATCGCTCAATTCGGCGGCGATCGATGTCGACAAGATCCTCTCGACCGAGGTCAGCGACACCGCCTGGTCCGCCTATCTGCGCGGCGATCGCGGCGTGTTCACGCGGCGCGCGGTGCGGCTGATCGACAATGGCGAGGCCAAGGACATCGCTGCGGCCTATGAGAACGATCCCGAGTTCTTCGAGCTGGTCAACCGCTACATCCACGATTTCGAGGCGATGCTCCGCACCGTCCTGTCCACCCGCGATGGCGGCGTGATGGGCGTGACCTTGTTGTCGTCCGAAACCGGCAAGCTCTATGTCGCGCTTGCGCAGGCTATCGAGCGGCTACGCGACTAGTCCCTCGTCGTTGCACTGACCTCTGCCACGGCAGGCGCATTTTCCCAGCCGCCGCCCAGCGCGCGGAACACCGCAACCTCGGCCTCGGCGCGGGCGGCTGCTGCAGAGCCGCTCGCGGCGCGTGCTGCCAGCAGGTTGCGTTCCACCTCAAGCAGTTGCAGCGCATTGTCGCGCCCCGACCGGAAGCGGATGCGGGTGATCCGCGCGACTTCGTCTGCGGCAGCCGCTGCGGTCTGCAGCGCCGCGTCCTGTTCGATCGCAGCCTTCAGCCGGGCAAGCGCCTGTTCGGTTTCCTGCAGCGCGGTGAGGACCGCGCCATCGAATGCCGCAAGACGGGCATCGGCCTGTGCCGAGGCGGCGTTGACGCGCGCACGAGCAGTCCCGTCGATCGGGATCGACCAGGAGATCAGCGGGCCCAGCGAGAAACCGAGATTGTTCGATTCGGTGAGATCGCCAGGCGACGTTCCGCCGATTGACAGCGAACCGGCCAGCCGGATCGATGGATAGAGCGCCGCGGTGGCAACGCCGATCCGTGCGGTGTCAGCCGCCAGCCGGGCTTCGGCGGCGCGGACATCGGGACGGCGTGCGAGCAGCGCGGCGCCATCGCCCACAGGAATGGCCACCCGCACCTTGGGCGGAATGGCACAGGCATTTGCGGCGGCATCGATCTGGCCGGGCGGGTCACCGGTGAGGGTTGCCAGGGCAAACAGCGCGGCACGGCGTTCGGCCTCGAACTGCGGCACCTGTGCGCGTGCCTGCGCAACCAGCAGCTCGGCATTGGCGACATCGCGCCGCTGGCCGCGCCCGGCGGTGAACAGCCGCTGGGTAAGGTCAAGCGTGCGCTGCTGCGCGGCGAGCGAATCGCGGGCGATATCCGCCTGCAGCCGGTTCGAACAGGCCAGCGCGTAGGTGCGGGCAACCTCGGCAGCGACACTGACCCGGGCAGCATCGAGCTCTGCCTGGGCAGCAAGCGAATCGCCGCGCGAGGCTTCGACCGAGCGGCGGATGCCGCCGAACAGGTCGATCTCGTAAGAGGCATCCGAGGCGAGCTCGTAGAAATCGAAGCGCAGCGGCTCTGGCGGGGCGAAGCCGACGCCGGCGTTTGCGCCGGTGCCGACCTGGTTGGTGGTGGCCGACCCGCTCGCCGAGAGCGACGGCAATTGCGCGCCCCTGGCCTCGCGCACCAGCGCGCGGGCGCGGCGCAGATTGGCGCTCGCCTCGCGCACGCTCGTGTTGCGCTCGAGCGCGCGGGTGACCAGCGCGTCGAGCGCCGGGTCCTCGAACAGTCGCCACCAGCCTTCGGGGAGCGGCGCCTGGGCGAAGCGCGGATCGGCGCTTTCGATGAATGCACCCTCGGCGACGGCGCCGGGGGTGGCGGGGCGTTCGAAGTCCGGGCCGACGGTGCACGCGGCCAGCGTTGCGCTCAGCGCGGCGCAGGCGAGCAGGCGGGATTTCAGGATCATGGCTGGCTGCCCTCCATGACAGGCTGAGCGGGGGGAGCGGGCGGCGGCAGATCGGCGCGTTTGCGGCTCGCCGACCAGGCCTTTATCCGGTCCTCGAGCGTCCGCACCATCACATAAAATGCAGGCGTGAACAGCAGGCCGAAGATGGTCACCCCGATCATCCCGAAGAATACCGCGATGCCCAGCGCCTGGCGCATCTCGGACCCCGGGCCCGAGGAGATCACCAGCGGCAACACGCCCAGGATGAACGCCAGCGACGTCATCAGGATCGGGCGGAGTCGCTGGGCTGCGGCATGGCGCGCAGCCTCAAGGATTGACTGGCCATGGTCCTCGTTGTGCTTGGCGAATTCCACGATCAGAATGGCGTTCTTGGCAGCAAGCCCGATCAGCACCACAAGCCCGATCTGGGTGAGGATATTGTTGTCCCGGCCCATCAGATTGACCCCGAGGATCGCGGCGAGCAGGCACATCGGCACGATCAGGATCACCGCCAGCGGCAGCACCAGGCTTTCATATTGCGCTGCCAGCAGGAGGAAGACGAACACCACGCCCAGCAGGAAGACAAGCGTGCCGGTGTTGCCCGCGGCCTTTTGCTGGAAGGCGAGTTCAGTCCATTCGAAGTCGAACCCCTGCGGCAGCGTGCGCCGCGCGAGTGCTTCCATCGTGTCGAGCGACTGACCGCTCGAATAGCCCGGCATCGTGTCGCCCTGCAGCTCGGCGGAGCGGTAGAGGTTGTACCGCACCACGCGATAGGCACCCGAATCGTTGCGCAGGTTCATCACCGCGTCGAGCGGCACCATCTGCCCGCTGGACGACCGCGTGCGCAGCCGCCCGATATCGGAAATGTCGTCGCGATAGGGAGCATCGGCCTGCGCGGTCACCCGAAAGGTGCGGCCGAGGAAATTGAAATCGTTGATATAGCTCGATCCCAGATAGGTGCCGAGGGTCGAGAAGATGTTCTCCACCGGAACGCCCAATTGCTCGGCGCGGGCGCGGTCGATATCGGCGAATAGCCGCGGGGTACGGGTGTTGAAGGTGGTGAATGCGCTGGTGATCCCCTCGGTCTGGTTGGCCGCGCCCATCATCGCGAAGGCCGCGCCTTCGAGCGCCTGTAGCCCGGCATTGCCGCGATCCTCGATGATCATCTTGAAGCCGCCTCCGGTGCCCAGCCCTGCCACGGGTGGCGGGGCGATCACCAGGATGTTGCCCGCGGTGATGCTCGACATCGCGCCGCGCAACTCGTTGGCGACGTCTTCCGAACTTACCCGCGTGCCCGCTTCCTTCAGCGTGATGAAGATCGCGGCGGCATTGGGAGCGTTGGTGAAGGTCGCGCCGTCGAAACCGGCAAAGGCGATGGTACTCACGACAGAAGCGTTCTTGAGCGCGATCGCCTGCGCGGTCTCCACCGCAGCGGTGGTCCGCTGCAGCGAGGCGCCCGGCGGCATCTGCACCACCCCGATCAGATAGCCTTGGTCCTGCGCGGGAATGAACCCGGCAGGCGTCGCGGTGAAGCGCCAGCCGGCAACCGCGATCAGCGCAAGATAGGCCAGCCCCATGAACATCAGGCTGCGGATGGTGCGTGCGGTCAGGCGGCCATAGCGCTCCGAAAGCTTGGCAAAGCCGCGGTTGAAGCCTCGTGCAAACTTCTTGCCCCAGCCCCGCCATCCTGCCGGAATATCCTGCTCTCCGTGGGTGCGCGGGCGCAGCAGCAGTGCGGCGAGCGCGGGCGACAGGGTCAGCGACACAAAGGCCGAAAATGCGGTCGCGCCAGCGATGGTCACCGCGAACTGCTGATAGAAGGCGCCCGAAATGCCGGGGATGAAGGCGGTCGGAATGAACACGCCGCACAGCACCAGAGCGATCGCGATCAGCGCGCCGGATACCTCGTCCATCGTCTTGTGCGCGGCGTCGAAGGGGCTCAGCCCTTCTTCTTCCATCAGCCGCTCGACATTCTCGACCACCACGATCGCGTCATCGACGACGATGCCGATCGCCAGCACCATGCCGAACAGCGACAGGCTGTTGAGCGAGAACCCGAGCGCTGCGAGCACCGCGATGGCGCCTGCCAGCGCGATCGGGATGGCGATGATCGGGATGACCGCCGCGCGCCAGCTTTGCAGAAACACCAGCACCACGATGGCGACCAGAATGATCGCCTCGATCAGCGTATCCTGCACCGCGGCGATCGACGCCTCGACATAGGTGGTGGGGTTGTAGGGGATCGAATAGGTCATTCCGGGCGGGAAATCGCCCGATGCGCGCTTGAGTTCGTCCTCGACCTCCTTCGCTACGGTTAGCGCATTGGACCCTGGAAGCTGCGAGATCGCCAGTGCGACGGTCGGCCGCCCGCTGGAGAATGCGTTGATGCTGTAATCCTGCGCGCCGAGCTCGATCCGGGCGACATCGGCGAGCCGGGTCAGCGCGAGTCCGTCGCGCTTGACGACGATCTGGCCGAACTCCTCGGGACTGCTCAGCCGTCCCTGGGTCTGCACGCCCAGCTGAAACGCTGTGCCATTGGTGTTGAACGGAGGCTGGCCGATCGAACCGGCGGACACCTGCGCATTCTGCGCGCGGATCTTGCCGACGATCTCGTCGACGGTGAGGTTGCGCGATGCCGCGAGCTCGGGATCGATCCAGACGCGCATGTTGTAATCGCGCCCGCCGAACAATCGCGCTGAGCCGATCCCGTCGATACGCGATATGCGGTCGATGATCTGCAATGTCGCGTAGTTGGAGATATACTGCTGCGGCAGCGAGCCGTCGGGCGAGAAGAAGTTGGCCACCAGCAGTAGGTCGGGAGAGTTCTTGCGCACGGTGACGCCGATCTGGCGGACCTCCTGCGGCAGGCGCGGCTCGGCCGTACTCACCCGGTTCTGCACCAGCACCTGCGCCTGATCGACATCGGTGCCTTGCGCGAACGTGACCGTGATCGCGAGGTTGCCATCGCCGGTCGAGGATGACGACATGTAGAGCATGTCCTCGACACCGTTGATCGATTCCTCGAGCGGCGCCGCCACGACATCGGCGATGGTCTCGGCGGTGGCGCCGGGAAAGCTTGCGCTGACCACCACGGTGGGCGGGGCGATCTCGGGATACTGCGAAACCGGCAGCGACGGATACGCCACCACGCCGAAGATCACGATCAGGATGGACAGCACCGCCGCGAAGATCGGGCGGTCGATGCAGAAATGGGCGATCCGCATCGGCTTAGCGTGCCGTTGCCTGAGCGGGCGCAGGCGCGGTGGTCGGCCGCGCGATCGGGGCATCGCCCTTGGCGCGCGCCTTGATCTGTCCCTTGCGCGGCGTCACCACCATGCCCGGCTGCATCCGGGCCAGCCCGTCGATCACGATCCGTTCGGTGGGGGCAATGCCGTCGCGAATCACGCGCAGTCCCTCGACCATGGGGCCGGTAGAGACCGGGCGCGGGGCGACCTTGTTGTCCTTGCCCAGCACGAACACCAATTTGCGGGTCTGGTCGGTCAGGATCGCCTCGTCGGGCACCAGCATCGCCTTGTACGTGCCTGATCCCAGCAGCCGCGCGCGCCCGAACATGCCGGGGACCAGAAAGCCGTTGGGGTTGTCGACCATTGCATAGGCCTGGATCGTCCCGGTATCGGGGCTGATGCCGTTGTTGAGGAATTCCATCTTGCCGCGCCAGCGAAATTCGGGCTCGTCTGCGAGCTGGATCTCGACCGGATTTGCGGCATAGCGCGAGCTGCGCCGTTCGCCATCGGCGTCCTGGCGGATATATTTGAGGTAGAAGCTTTCTGCGCCGTCGAAGCTGAAGCGGATGGGATTGATACGGACCACGCGGGTCAGCTCGGTCTGCCCGGCGGTGACGAAGTCGCCGACATCGACCAGACGGTTGGATATCCGGCCCGAGATGGGGGCGCGTACCTGGGTGAAGGAAAGATCGAGCTGTGCCGCCTGCCGGCGCGCTTGCGCGCCTGCCAGCGTGGCACGCGCCGAGCGCAGCGTGGCGGCCAGGTTGTCTGCCTCTTCGCGGCTGATGGCATCGAAGCCCAGCAATTCAGTGCCTCGTCCCGCCTGCGACTGCGCGTTGGCGAGGGCTGCACGCGCGCTGGCGACGCTCGCCTCGGCCTCGGCCAGATTGGCGCGGAAGGGCCGCGGATCGATGACGAACAACAGATCACCCTTGCGGACATCGCGCCCGTCGCGAAACGCGATCTGGGTAATCGGGCCAGAGACGCGCGCGACCAGCTGCACGTCCTCGTCCGCCGTGAAGCGGCCGATATACTCGTCCCAGTCGACGACGTCGCGTTGCAGCGGGGTCGCGACGGTGGCCGCAGGCGGCGGGGGCGGGGGCGGGGGTTCTGAACTGCAGGCGCCGGCCAGCAACGTGAACGCTGCCGCTACAAGCGCGCATCTGGGGGTGACGCGCATGATGATTTTCCATTTATGCTGTTTTGAGGCAAATTGGGCGCTGCCGTAGCGTAAGTCCAGCAAAAAGAGTTGCAAATTACAACTAATCTATGTTGATTTTTTGCAAGTGCGAAACGGAAACACGCAACCGCCGTTTTGGTTCCTGCCCAATTTGCCCTGTCGGCAAACGCCGGATGAGAGGTGCGCTTGTAGTGCGCCAACGCGGTTCCTATCTTTTAGGCCAGCTTGTGAACCGAGGGGGATTACCTGAAATGCTGTACCACGATGCCGACGATGATCACGATGTTGCCGGCAAAGGCAAAATCCCTGTTCCTGTGGATGTTCAACAGGCCATCGTCACGCTGCTGCGCTGGACCGGAGATGATCCGGATCGCGAGGGACTGCGTGACACCCCGCTGCGCGTCGCGCGCGCGTGGAAGGAATATTGCTCGGGCTACGACGACGACCCCAGCGTTCATCTCAGCCGCACCTTCGAAGAGGTCGGCGGCTATGACGAATTGGTGCTGCTGAAGGACATTCCGTTCCAGTCGCATTGCGAACACCATATGGCACCGATCATCGGCAAGGCGTCGATCGCCTATATGCCCCGCGACCGGGTGGTCGGAATCTCGAAGCTGGCGCGCGTGCTGCACGGCTTCTCCCGCCGCCTGCAGGTGCAGGAACGGCTGACCGCGGAAGTGGCGGCGTGCATCTGGGAACATCTCCAGCCGCACGGCGTGGCAGTGGTCATCGAGGCCAGCCATAGCTGCATGACCGCGCGCGGCGTGCGTACCCCCGGCGTCAGCATGATCACCAGCCGGCTGCTGGGCTGCTTCCTCGACGATCACCGCTCGCGCGAGGAAGTCATGAGCCTGATGGGGTATTGATACATGTTTGGACTCTCCCCTTCAGGGGAGAGACGCGAGACTTGGCAGCTTGCTGCCTAGTCGTAGCAGAGAGGGGGAGGCGTTTGGCGCCTTTCCCCTCTCCCAACCCTCTCCCCCCAAGGGGAGAGGGCTTTTTTGCAATCAGAGCTGCTCGAGCATGTAGTCCGCGCTGCTGACCTTGAAGTCGCCGGGCTCTTCGACGAACAATTTGTCCACCACGCCATCCTTGACGACCATGGCGAAGCGCTGGCCGCGCTTGCCCATGCCGAAGCCGCTGCCGTCCATGGTCAGGCCGACCGCGTCAGCAAAATCGCCATTGCCATCGGCGAGCATCGCAATGGAATCGGCGTTGGCCGACTTGCCCCAGGCGCCCATAACGAACGCGTCGTTGACCGCGGTGCAGGCGATCTCGTCGACGCCCTTGGCCTTCAGCGCATCGGCCTTTTCCACGAAGCCAGGCAGGTGGCGCGCCGAACAGGTCGGGGTGAACGCACCGGGAACCGAGAACAGCGCCACGGTCTTGCCGGCGAAGAAATCCTTCGCCTCGACCTGCTGCGGGCCTTCGGCGGTGGCGCGGACGAATTTGGTGTTGGGAATGGTGTCGCCGACTTTGATCATGGAATGTCTCCTGCTGTGGTTGCACTGCTGGCTGCATGTTGTCGTGATGGCGCGGCAATGCAAGGGGGCTCGGACAGGCAAGGGTCGCGATCATCGCCCCACTGGCAGCGCTCGCTCGGGCTAAAATGTCATATAAAGGAATCTTTATATTTGCCTGTATCGCCCACTCTGGCTATGGGGACGGCAGTTTCCGATGGCCCTGTTGGCGCATCGGCCGTTTGACTCAGGAGAATTTACGTGGCCAGTGCCCCGACCCTCGACCGCCCCGATTATGTCGTCGCCGACATTGCGCTCGCCGATTTCGGCCGCAAGGAAATCACCATCGCGGAAACCGAAATGCCTGGCCTGATGGCCATCCGCGAAGAATATCGCTCTGAACAGCCGCTCAAGGGCGCCAAGATCACCGGATCGCTGCACATGACGATCCAGACTGCAGTTCTCATCGAGACGCTGGTCGCTCTGGGCGCCGAAGTGCGCTGGGCCACCTGCAACATCTATTCGACCCAGGACCACGCCGCTGCCGCAATCGCCGCGCAGGGCATTCCGGTTTTCGCCATCAAGGGTGAGAGCCTGGAAGAGTATTGGGAATATGTCGACCGCATCTTCGATTGGGGCGCTGAAGAAGGCAACACCTGCAATCTGATCCTCGACGATGGCGGCGATGCCACCATGTTCGCACTCTGGGGCGCGCGCGTCGAAGCCGGTGAAGAGCTGTTCACGCCTTCGAACGAGGAAGAAGAATTTTTCGTCAAGATCCTGAAGCGTCGTCTGGCACAGACCCCGGGATACCTCACCAAGACGGTGCAGGCGATCAAGGGCGTTTCGGAAGAAACCACCACCGGCGTCCACCGCCTGTATGACCTCGCCAAGAAGGGCAAGCTGCCTTTCCCCGCGATCAACGTGAACGATTCGGTCACCAAGTCGAAGTTCGACAACAAGTACGGCTGCAAGGAATCGCTGGTTGACGGCATCCGTCGCGGCACCGACGTGATGATGGCCGGCAAGGTCGCCGTCGTGTGCGGCTATGGCGATGTGGGCAAGGGTTCGGCAGCATCGCTGCAGGGCGCCGGCGCTCGCGTCATCGTCACCGAAATCGATCCCATCTGCGCGCTTCAGGCGGCGATGGACGGCTTTGCGGTGCAGACGCTGGAAGACGTGGTCGGCACCGCCGACATCTTCGTCACCACCACCGGCAACAAGGACGTGATCACCATCGATCACATGCGCGCCATGAAGGACATGGCGATCGTCGGCAACATCGGTCACTTCGACAATGAAATCCAGATCAGCGCGCTGGAAAACATGAAGTGGACCGAGATCAAGCCGCAGGTCGACATGATCGAATTCCCCGGCGGCAAGCGCATCATCATGCTGTCGAAGGGCCGTCTGCTCAACCTCGGCAACGCCACCGGCCACCCCAGCTTCGTGATGTCGGCCAGCTTCACCAACCAGGTGCTGGCGCAGATCGAACTGTTCAAGGGTGCCAACAAGTACCAGAACGACGTTTACGTTCTGCCCAAGCACCTCGACGAGAAGGTCGCGCGCCTTCACCTCGAAAAGCTCGGCGTCAAGCTGACCGAACTGACCAAGGAACAGGCCGAATACATCGACGTTCCGCTCGCTGGTCCGTTCAAGAAGGACGAATACCGCTACTGATGCGGCTATCCCGCTGACCGCGGGGGATTAAGATTGAAAAGCCCGCTTCGCATTGCGCGAGGCGGGCTTTTTTGCGCTTGGGTGCCTGCCCTTGCGGAGCATATTCTCCCCTCCCGCTTGCGGGAGGGGCAGGTCCGGCTTGCCGGACCGGGGTGGGCTGGGAGCACAATTGGCTGTTCAGGCCAACCCCGGCCTCGCCTGCGGCTCGTCCACCCCTCCCGCCTGCGGGAGGGGAGAGGCATTGCGCCCCGCCTCCATTCACCGCGCTACCTTCGTTTTCCGATTGCGCTTGGCGTTGGCGCGGCTAGCCTGAGCGCATACCAAAAGCACTCCGGGGAACATCACCATGAAAGCACAGCATCTGTCCGCCGCCATTGCGGCGCTGGCCCTGTCCATGCCCGCGCTGGCCCAGGGCAAGCCTGCGGACAAGACCGCCAGCTGGGACGTCAACGCGCCGCCGATGAAGACGCGCACCATCCCGATCAAGGTCGATGAAGGCACCTGGATGAACCTGGATGTCAGCCCCGATGGCAGCCGGATCGTGTTCGATCTGCTGGGCGATATCTACACCATGCCGATAAGCGGCGGGGCTGCGACTCGCATCGCAGAGGGGCTGGCCTATGAGCAGCACCCGCGCTTCTCGCCCGATGGCAGCCGGATCGCCTTCACCTCGGATCGCGGCGGCGGCGACAACATCTGGGTCATGAACGCCGATGGTTCGGACAAGCGCCAGCTGACCAAGGAGACGTTCCGGCTGCTCAACAACCCCAGCTGGAGCCCCGACGGCCAGTATATCGTTGCGCGCAAGCACTTCACCACCGGGCGCTCGCTGGGCACCGGCGAGCTTTGGCTTTACCACATCAGCGGCGGAAACGGCGTTCCGCTGGTCAAGCGCCCCAGCGAAGTCCACCAGAAGGAGCTTGGCGAGCCGATGTTCGCGCCCGATGGCAAGGGTATCTTCTACAGCAAGGATGCCACCGGCGGTCCGATCTTCGAATATGCGCAAGATTCCAACGGCCAGCTCTTCGTGATCGAACGCTATGACATGGCCACCGGCAAGGTCGAGCGGGTGACCGGCGGTCCCGGCGGCGCGGCGCGACCGCAGCCTTCGCCCGATGGCCGCTACCTCGCCTTCGTCCGGCGCGAACGCGCCAAGACCAAGCTCTACGTTCGCGACATGCAGACCGGCGAAGAGCGCAAGATCTATGACGCAATGGACCGAGACGTCCAGGAAACCTGGGCGGTGCATGGCGTCTATCCGAACATGGGCTGGACCCCGGACAGCGGCAAGGTGATCTTCTGGGCGGGCGGCAAGATCCACTCGGTTGATGTGGCGAGCGGTGGCGAGAGCGTGATCCCGTTCAGCATCAACGACACCCGTACGATCATCGACCCTATTCGCCCGCAAAAACCCGTCGCCCCCGATACCGTGGCGGTGACCATGCCGCGCTTTGCCAGCGTCTCGCCCGATGGCAGCCGGATGGTGTTCGAGGCGCTGGGCAAGCTCCACCAGCAGCCCGCCAGCGGCGGTGCGGTGCAGCCGCTGGTCAGCAATGGCGGCAGCGATTTCGAGCTGTTCCCGTCCTATTCGCGCGATGGCAGCCAGATCGTCTATGTCAGCTGGGACGATGCCCGGCTGGGCGAGCTCCGTGTCGTAGGCGCAGGCGGCGGCGAGGCTCGGACGATCAGCAAGACGCCGGGGCACTATCGGCGTCCGCAATTCTCGCCCGATGGCCGCTCGGTGGTCTATGAAGCCGGCGGCGGGGGTGGCCTGACGTCGGACGCCTGGGGCGCGGCGCCTGGCATCTATCTGCTCGATATCGCTAGCGGTGAGACCCGCCGGATCACGCCCGATGGCGGCGAACCGCATTTTGGCGCGACATCCGACCGGGTGTATTTCAGCCGCGGGACGGGCGGCAAACTGGCGCTGGTCAGCACCGATCTCAACGGCGAGGCCGAGCGCACGCATGCAAGCGGCGAGATGGTCAGCGGCTATGCGCTGGCCCCCGACGGTCGCACGCTTGCCTTCCGCCAGAATTACGCTGCGTTTGTGATGCCGTTCATGGCAGGCGCGGTGGATCTGGGCGCAGGCCGGGGCGGCGGGGCGCTGCCTGCGGTGCAGGTGAGCGAGGGCGGGGCGACCTTCCTCCAATGGAGCCATGGTGGCCGCCAGCTCAACTGGTCGCTGGGGCCCGTCGTCTATTCGGCCGATCCGGCGCGCGCGATCGCACCGGGCCCGGTTGGCAAGGCGGACGCAAAGTTCGCAGCGCCCAAGACCGGCGTCGCGATCAATGTCACCGCACCAGCGGACAAGCCTTCGGGCACGGTCGCGTTCACCAATGCGCGCATCGTGACGATGGCGAATGACGCAGGCGGCATCATCGAACGCGGCACTGTGGTGGTGCGCGATAACCGTATCCTTGCGGTGGGAGCGAACGTCGCTGTCCCGGCAGGCGCGCAGACCGTGGATGTCGCGGGCAAGACCATCATCCCCGGGTTGATCGATGCGCATGCGCACGGCCCGCAGGGGCAGGACGACATCATTCCGCAGCAGAACTGGAACGCGGTCGCGCATCTCGCGCTGGGGGTCACGACGATCCACGATCCGAGCAACTCGGCGGCGGAAATCTTCCCCGCCGCCAGCTATCAGCGCGCGGGCAAATATCTTGCCCCGCGGATCTTCTCGACCGGCGAGATCGTCTATGGCGCCAAGGCCGCAGGGGTCTTTGCCGAGATCGACAGCCTTGCCGATGCCCGAGCGCACACCACGCGGCTGAAACTGCAGGGCGCACACAGCGTCAAGAACTACAACCAGCCCCGGCGCGATCAGCGCCAGCAGGTGGTCGCAGCGGCGCAGGCCGACAATCTTGCCAGCGTCGCCGAGGGCGGATCATTGTTCGGGATGGACATCTCGCTGATTGCCGATGGCAACACCACGCTGGAACACAACATTCCGATGGAAACGCTGTACGAGGATGTCCGCAGCTTCTTCGCGCAGAGCAAGGTCGGTTACACACCGACTTTGGTGGTGACCTATGGCGGTCCGGCGGCTGACCCCTATTGGCGCAGCCACATGGATGTCTGGAGCCACCCTATCCTGAGCAGACACGTTCCGCGCCGCCGTCTCGAGGCAACGTCTGTGCGCCGCGAGATTGCGCCCGAGGAGGATTATTCCGATACCGCATCGGCGCGTGAAGCGCTGGCGCTGGCGCGGCGCGGGGTCCCCGTGGGCATCGGCGCGCACGGCCAGGAAGAAGGGCTCGCATCGCACTGGGAGCTGTGGAGCTTCGTCAAGGGCGGCATGACCCCGCTCGAGGCGCTTCGCACCGCAACCATCAGCGGGGCTCGCTCGCTGGGCTTCGACAAGGACATCGGGTCGATCGAACCCGGCAAGCTCGCCGACATGGTGATCATCGATGGCGACCCGGTTGCCGATATCCGCCAGTCCGACAAGATCACCCATGTCATGCTCAACGGGCGGCTCTACGACGTGCCGACGATGAACGAGACCGTGACCGGCACTGCGATGCTGAAGAAGTGGTACTGGGAAAAGTAGGGGGCAAAGCCAGCCCGGCTGTGCCAGCCGATTTCTGTTCCCGTCACCCTGAACTTGTTTCAGGGCCCATTTTGCCGACTATAGCATCAGATGCTGCGGACAGATGGGTGCTGAAGCAAGTTCAGCATGACGGGTAGGGAGGGAGGTTTTGCAGTCGTGCGATTGGCTTTATGCAAAAGCGTTCGGCATTTTGCGCAGCCACCAAATTGAGCTACGGCCAACAGCAATGACGCGGGCGATTTCAAACAACCAATATGCGGCGATTCGGCCATGCTGATCGGCAACGGCAGCATGCTGGTGATTGCGCTTGTCTTCGCAGGCTGGACCGGCGCAGCGATCTGGGCGCTGGTCACCGGGCTGCAGATGCGAAGGTCGGCGAGCACCGCGCGGCGGCAGCTGCGCAGGCTCACACGGCTGGTCGATTCAGGGCCCGCAGTCCCGCTGATCGTGCGGTCGGATTCGCGGATCGAGGGACCTGAAAAGGTCGCGCGCTGGCTGGGCCTTGCCAAGCTGCCGCCGTATCTGTCCGAGCTGGCGCAGGAGGACAAGGGCCTGCCGCGCGATGCGCTCGACGCCTTGGGCAAGCAGATCACCACCGCGCAGAAGAGCGGTGCGCCGTTCGAGACCGCGGTCACCGCTCTGGGGTCGAACCGGCGGCTGCGGATCGAAGGCAAGCTAGCCGACCCGCAGACGATCGCGCCGGGTGCGGTGCTGTTGTGGCTCTACGATGCGACCGAAAGCGAAACCCGCATGGCCGCGCTCGCCGATGCCGAGGCAGAAGCCAAGCGCGCGTTCGATGCGCTGTCCGGGCTGATCGAGGCCGCGCCGATCCCGATGTGGTTCCGCCGCGAGGATCTCTCGCTGCTGCTGGTCAACACCGCCTATGTCCGCGCGGTCGGCGGGCAGGATGCGGCGGACGTGGTGCAGGCGGGGCAGGAGCTGGTCGAAACCATCGACGGGCTCACCCCGATGGCGGTCGCCGCGCGCGCGATCGAGAGCAACGCGCCCTCGAGCCGCACCGTCACCACCACGATTGCCGGAACCCGCCGCGCGATGGAGATCGTCGATCTGCCGATCAGGGGCAGGGGCGTTGCGGGGTATGCGATCGATGTCCACGATCTCATCCTCGCGCGACAGGCGACCGACCGGTTCCGCGATGCGCAGCGCGACATGCTCGACAACCTGTCCGCAGGCGTGGCGCAGTTCGACGCGCAGCGCCGTCTGATCTTCGTCAACCAGCCGTTCGTGCGAATGTTCGCACTCAAGCCGCAATGGCTACAGGACGGGCTGGAGTTCGAACGGCTGATCGACCGGATGCGCGAGGCGGGGCGGGTGCCCGAGGTCCGCGATTTCCCCGTCTGGCGCGACGAGAAGCGCGAATGGTTCCATTCGGCCGAGCCGAAAGAAGAGGTCTGGCTGATCCCCGATGGCACGCACCTGCGCGCCATTGCCCAGCCCACCCCCGACAACGGCCTGCTGCTGGTGTTCGAGGATCGGACCGAGCAGGTGCAGCTGGCGAGCGCACGCGACACATTGCTGCGCGTGCGCACCGCGACCTTCAACAACCTGTTCGAGGCGCTGGCGGTGTTCACCTCCGATGGCCGGTTGCATCTGTGGAATACGCGGTTCGGTGCGGTGTGGGATGTCGAGGAGGGCGTGCTCGCGCAGCATCCGCGTGCCGACGAACTGCTCAAGGCGATAGCGCCGCGCCTCAAGCGGCCCGCGCAGATATCCGCGCTGCGTGAAGTGATCCGCGCCGCAACGCTCGACCGGGTGCAGCGTGCAGGCCAATTGGTGATGAAGGATGGCCGGGTGTTCGATTTCGTCGGCATCCCGCTGCCCGATGCGAGTGCATTGTTCACGATGATCGACGTGTCCGACGCCAAGAAGATGGAAGACGCGCTGCGTGAGCGCAACGAGGCTTTGGTCGAGGCGGATGCGATCAAGACGCGGTTCCTCGCCAACATGAGCTACGAATTCCGCACCCCGCTGACCTCGATCGGCGGCTTTGCCGAGCTGCTCGCGAGCGGGGTTGCAGGGCCTTTGTCCGAACAGGGTCAGGATTATGCCAAGGCGATCATCGATTCGGTCGAACGGCTATCGGCGCAGATCAACATGGTGCTCGATCTCAGCCAGAGCCAGGCAGGCACGCTGCCGCTCAAGCTCGAGCCCACCGATATCGGAGCGCTGCTGGTCGATGTCGCCAAGGGTGCGGCGGGGCTTGCGGGCGGTCGCAACATCGCGCTCGAACTCGACGTCAAGGGCCAGCCCGGCAGCGCCGAGGTCGATCGTGCGCGCTTTGGCCAGGCGATTGCGGCGGTGGTCGACAATGCCCTGCGCTACACGCAGGAGGGCGGACGCGTGCTGCTGCTGGGCGACCGGTTCCGTGGCAAGTTGCGGATCGTGGTGTCCGACAACGGCCCCGGGCTTGACGCCCGTGCCCAGGCGCGCGCGCTCGATGGCGTGTTGCAGGCAGACGAGGCGGGCGGAAAACCGTTGCAGAAGCGCTCCGGACTTGGCCTGCCGCTGGCGAAGAACCTGATCGAGGCGCATGGCGGCAGGATGGAGCTGATGAGCGAGCCCGGCGCGGGAACGATCGTCACGATCCTGATGCCATGACGATTGCCATCGCATCGCTGGATGCCATGCAGGCGCTGGGCACGGCGCTGGCCGAGGTCGCACAGCCCGGTGATGTCATCGCGCTGTCGGGTGATCTGGGCGCGGGCAAATCGACGCTGGCGCGCGCGATCCTGTTGGCGCTCGGCTTTGCTGGCGAGGTGCCCAGCCCGACCTTTGCGCTGATCCTGCCCTATGATCCGCCAGAGGTCCGCATTCCGGTGATCCATGCCGATTTCTACCGGCTCGATGGCGCGATGGAGCTCGATGAGCTGGGGCTCGATGCGGGCGATCCGGCGCTGCTCATCGCCGAATGGCCCGAGCGGGTTGGTGGCCTTGATGGGCCGGACACGCTGGAATTGCGGATCGAGGGCACCGATGCTAGCGAGCGCACGATTACTGCGCAGGCCGGATCGAACTGGCACGCGCGCTGGCAGCAGATTGCAGGTGGTGTGAGTTGAACGATCGTGATTCGGTTATCCGGGGTTTTGCCGAGGGGGCAGGTTGGGGCGGTGCAGAGATCGCACCAATCCCCGGCGATGCCTCGTTTCGCCGTTATTTCCGGGTGATCGAGGCGGATCGCCGCGCGATCCTGATGGATGCGCCGCCGCCGGAGGAAGACCCGCGACCGTTCATCGATGTCGCACGCTACCTGACCGCACAGGGCCTGCGCGCGCCAGAGATCATCGCGGCCGATGCCGAAGCCGGGCTGGTGCTGCTCGAGGACTTTGGCGATGTCCGCATGCGCGAGACGGTCGATGCTTCTGACGGCGAAACCGAGCGCACGATCTATGGCAAGGCGATCGAAACGCTGGTGCATCTGCACCAGCGCCCCGCTGCCAGCGTGCCGCTATACGATCGCGCTGTCTACCAGCGCGAGGCCGGGCTGCTGACCGAATGGTATTGTGCCGCGCGCGGGCTGGATGTGGATGTTGCGGGCTATGTCCGCGCCTGGGATCAGGTGCTCGATGCGATGGATGCTTCTGCGCCGCAGGTCACGGTGCTGCGCGATTATCACGCCGAGAACATCATGCTGCTGGACGATGGCAAGCAGGGGCTGCTCGATTTCCAGGACGCGCTGGTGGGCGATCCGGCCTATGATCTGGTTTCGCTGCTGCAGGATGCGCGCCGCGATGTTGCACCCGCTTTGGAGGCCGAGATGATCGCGCATTATCGCGCCCTGGCCAATCCGGCCTATGATTTCGACACCGCCTATCATGTGCTTGGCGCGCAGCGGAATGCCAAGATCGTCGGCATTTTCGTGCGGCTGTGGAAGCGCGACGGCAAGCCGCGCTATCCGCTGATGATCCCGCGCGTATGGGAGGCAATGGAGCGCGATCTCAAGCACTCCTCGCTGGCGCCTGTCGCAGCCTGGTTCGACGCCAATATCCCGGCAGAATTGCGCGATCCTCGCGCCACCCTCGGCGGCGAGTTCGCGCTGTGAGCGCGCGCGCGCCTTTTGCGCGTACCGCGATGGTGATGGCTGCCGGGCTCGGCAAGCGCATGCGGCCGCTCACCATCACCACCCCCAAGCCGCTGGTGCGCGTGGGCGGCAAGCCGCTGATCGACCATGTCATGACGCACCTTGCCGAAGCCGGAATGCAGCGCGTCATCGTCAATGTGCATTATCTTGCCGACGCGCTCGAGGCGCACCTCAAGGCGCGCGATTATCCGTTCGAGGTGATGATCTCCGATGAACGCGAGCTGTTGCTCGAGACCGGTGGCGGGCTGGTCAAGGCGTTGCCGATGATTCAAGAGGACCCGTTCTTTTGCCTCAACAGCGACAATGTCTGGCTGGAGAGCGCGCGCTCGTGCTTTGACGAGTTGCGCGCGGCATGGGACGACAGCCGCATGGATGCGCTGCTGCTGCTGGTGCCGCACAGCCGCGCGGCAAATTATCAGGGAGTGGGCGATTTCCACCTCGACCAGATGGGCCGGATCATCCGTCGCCGTTCGGGGCGGGTCGCGCCCTATATCTATACCGGTATCCAGCTGCTTTCGCGGCGGCTGCTGGCGGGTGCTCCCGAGGGGGCATTCTCGACCAACATCCTGTGGAACCGCGCCATCGCCGAGGACCGGTTGTACGGCATCGCGCATCTGGGCCAGTGGTTCGATGTCGGCACGCCCGGCGCGATCGAGCCCACGGCCGAGGCCCTGTTGAATGCCTGACCCTGTCCAGACCAGCGTCTATGCCATCGGGGCGCAGCGCGGGTTTGCGGATGTTCTGGCGAGTGGGCTGCTCGGCCGTTTCGGGAAGGACCCGCTTGGCCTTGCCCGCGTCACGCTGCTGATCCCCAACCACCGCGCCGGGCGTGCGATCACCGAGGCGCTGGTGCGGCATGCGGCGAACGGCCTGCTGCTGCCGCGCATGGCGTTGATCGGCGATATCGATCTCGACGAGAGCCTGGGCGCTTTGCTCGATCCGCTGGGCGAGGGCGAGATCGTCCCGCCCGCGGTCGATCCGCTCGAGCGTCGCTTCCGGCTGGCGGCGATCATCGCGCGGGAGGGCGCGGGGCGGCCCGGCGCGCAGGACCCGGCAGAGGCTCTGCGCCTCGCTGCCGAATATGCGCGTGTGCTCGACCAGTTGCAGATCGAGGAGAAGACGCTCGACCAGCTCGACTCGGTCGATGTCGAGGCCGACCTCGCCGACCACTGGGCGCAGGCCCGCGACCTGTTCGTCCGTGTGGGGCGCGCCTGGCAGCGGGAGCTTGCCACCGAGGGGCGGATCGATCCTGCCGAACGACGCAACCGGTTGCTCGCCAAGACCGCCGAGCGCTGGCGGGTGAGCCCGCCCGACAGCGCGGTAATCGCCGCCGGTATCACCACGGCAGCCCCGGCTGTTGCGCGATTGCTGCGCAGCATTGCGCACCTGCCGCAGGGCATGGTGGTGCTTCCCGGGCTCGATCTGGAGATGGACGAGGCTCTGTGGGGAGCGATCGGTTCGCCGGTCCCGATGACCATTCCGGGCGAAGCGCCGCCTGCCGAACGTCCCGCGATCACTCACCCGCAATATCATCTCAAGCAGTTGTTGAATGCGATGGACATCTGCCGCGATGAGGTCCAGCCGTGGCTGCCCGAACCGCGCACCGGGCTGGTCGCCGATCGCGCCAATTTGCTGCGCAGCATTTTCCTGCCCGCAAGGCTCAGCGACCGCTGGGTCACGCTGGCGGCAACCGAGCGCCGCACAAAGGGCATCCGGATCATCGAAGCAGAAACGCCCGATGAGGAAGCGCAGACCATTGCCTTGCTGGTGCGCCAGGCGCTCGACATACCCGCGCGCCGCATCGCGATCGTGACGCCGGACCGCACGCTTGCCGCGCGGATCATTGCGCATCTCAGGCGCTGGAACATCGAGGCGGATGACAGCGCGGGCGAGGCTTTGCCGGTGACGCCGCCGGGGCGTTTCCTGCTGGCGGTGGCGCACTGCCTGGCCGAAGATTTTGCGCCGGTCGAACTGCTCGATCTGCTCAAGCATCCACTGGCCCAGCCGGGCGAGGGCAGACTTGCCTGGCTCGATCAGGTGCGCGCGCTCGACATAAGGCTGCGCGGGCCCCGGCCGGCCCAGGGGATGCGCGGGATCGATGCCAGCATCGGCCAACCCGAGCTTCGCGAATGGTGGGGCGGCGCCAAGGCGCTGCTGGCGCCGATCGCGCAATTCCCGCGCGATCCGCAGCCGCTGTCCAGCGTCATCGCCGCGATTGTTTCCACGGCCGAGGCACTTAGCGGCCAAGCCGTTTGGAACGGCATCGCCGGGCGCTGCGCGTCCGATCTTGTGCAGCAACTGCTCGCACGCACCGGCAGCCATGACCCGCTGGTGACAAGCACCCAGGCCGCAACCATCCTGTCGCGGCTGATGGCCGAGAAGGCTGTGCGCCCGCCCTTTGGCAAGCATCCGCGCGTTGCGATCTACGGTCTGCTCGAGGCGCGCTTGCAGAGCGCCGATCTCGTCATCTGTGCCGGTTTGAACGAGGGCGTTTGGCCGCAGATCCCGTCGCCCGATCCCTGGCTGGTACCGATGGTGCGCAACGCGCTCGGGTTGCCGCCGCTGGAGATGCGCGTCGGGCTTTCGGCGCAGGATCTGGCAGGCGCGCTCGCTTCTCCCGAGGTGGTGCTCACCCGTGCGCGCCGCGATGGCAGCGCACCCACGGTCGCCTCGCGCTTCCTGCTGCGTCTGCAGGCGGTCGCGCCCGACAAGGACATGGAGGATGCCGGCACGCTGGCGCTGGCGCGCGCGCTCGACCGGCGCATGCCACAGGTGCGAATCGAAAAGCCGTCACCGCGACCCACGCCCGCGCAGCGCGCAGTCAGGCTCTCGGTAACCGAGCTCGATCGGCTGCGCGCCGATCCCTTCGCCTTCTACGCCAAGCGGATCCTTGCGTTGCGCTCGCTCGACCCGGTCGATGCCGAACCCAGTGCGGCGTGGCGCGGCACGCTGGTGCACGAGATTCTGGAGCTTTGGCACAAGGAGGATGGGCTCGATCCCGTGGCATTGGTGCCGCGCGCCAATCTGTTCCTTGCACGGGCCAACGTCCACCCGCTGATCAAGGCGCTGTGGCGGCCCAGGTTGGTCGCGGGGCTCGAATGGATCGTCCAGCAGACGCTCGACAATGCCGAGTCCGGACGCAGGATGATCGATGCAGAACGCAGCGGCGAGATGGTCATCGATGGGGTGAAGATTTCGGGCAAGGCCGACCGCATCGACCGGATGCCAGACGGAACCCTCGCGATAGTCGATTACAAGACCGGCAAGCCGCCCTCTGCCGCGCAGGTGGAAACCGGCTTTGCGCTGCAACTGGGGCTGCTGGGGCTGATGGCCGAGCGCGGCGGGTTCAACGGAGATACCGAGCGCACCGCGATCACCGGCAGCGCCGGGGTTTTCGAATATTGGTCGCTCACCCGCCACAAGGACAGTGAAACCGGTTTCGGCTATATCGACAGCCCGGTGCTGCAGGGCCGCAGGAAGAGCGGTCTGCCCGCCGATGCCATCGTCCCGACCAGCGAAAAGTTCCTTCGCGAGGCGCTAGCCAACTGGATATTGGGCGATGCGCCGTTCGAGGCCAAGCTGGTGCCCGACCATGCGCTCTACACCGAATATGACCAGCTGATGCGGCTTGCCGAATGGTACGGCCGACAGGATGGTCGCACAGGGGGCAACACGGCATGAGCGGTGCTGCGGCAAGTCTTCACCCGCTGCACGGTGACCAGGCGCTGGCAGTGTCGCCCTGCGATCAGGTCTGGCTCAGCGCGTCTGCCGGGACCGGCAAGACGCAGGTGCTTACCGCTCGGGTGTTCCGGCTGCTGCTGGAACCCGGGGTCAATCCCGATGCGATCCTGTGCCTTACGTTCACCAAGGCCGGCGCCAGCGAAATGGCCAACCGCATCAATGCGCAGCTCGCCGCCTGGGTGCGAATGAGCGATACTGCATTGGGCGCGGACCTGCGCTGCATCGGCGCGGCGGTCGATCCCGACACGCTGATCCGGGCGCGCCGCCTGTTCGCGCGCGTGCTCGATGCGCCGCAGGGCGGACTGCGTATCCAGACGATCCACAGCTTCTGCCAGTCGCTGCTGGCAAGCTTCCCCGAAGAGGCCGGGCTGGCGCCGGGCTTCCGCCCGATCGAGGACCGCGACCGGGTGCAGCTGGCGCGTGACACGCTGGGCGCGATGCTGGTCGAGGCCACACGCAATGGCGATGCGCGGCTGTCGGACAATCTGGAAGCGCTGAGCCTGAAGCTTGGGGCAGAGGCGACCGAAAAATTTCTGATGCGCTGTGCGGCCAAGCCAGATTCCATGGACATGCTCAAGGGCGACATCCGGCCCTATGTCAACGCGGCCCTCGGGCTGAAGCGCGATGAGGATGGCGGCGATCTTTCGCGGCTGTGCAGCGATGGCCTGTTCGATATCGGCAACCTCGAAGCGCTGCAGGAGAGCCATGTCCGCTGGGGCACCGCGACAGGGCAGAAGTTCGCCGATGCCATCCAGAGCTGGTTGGACATGGGCGACGATGAGCGTCTCGAGCATCTAGACCTGATCTGGTCGGTGGTCGCGATCGCCAACGGCAACTTGCGATCATTCACGACCTCGCCCAAAAAGGTCGACCCCGATTACCCCTACAAGGCCGAGAGCCTGTACTCGGATCTGCTCTCGTTGCGCGAGCATGTCGCGCTGATCGGCTTTTCGGGCGATTATGCCCGCGCGCTCGAGGTTGCCCGCAGCTTTGCGTGGAGCTTTGCCGAGGCCAAGCGTCAGGCGGGGTTGCTCGATTTCGACGACCTGATCCGGGCCGCGGCAGAGCTCCTGTCGGGTTCCACGATGGCGCAGTGGATTGCGTTCAAGCTCGATCAGCGCTTCGACCATGTGCTGGTCGATGAGGCGCAGGACACCAACCCCAGCCAGTGGGCGATCGTCGGCGGGCTGATCGCGGACTATTTCGCTGGGCAGGGCAGCAAGGCGGACCGGTTCCGCACGCTGTTCACGGTGGGGGATTTCAAGCAGGCGATCTTCGGGTTCCAGGGCACCAGCCCGCAATATTATGCCGCCGCGCGGCACCGCATCGGTGCGTTCGCGCAGGATGCAGGCCAGCCCTTCCTGGCGCTGAGCCTCGATCGCAGCTTCCGTTCGACCCAGCCGGTGCTCGACATGGTCGACGCGGTGCTGGGCGAACTGGGGCCTGCAGCCCTGGGGATTACCGACGACACGCTGCCGCTGCACGAAGGCCGTGCCGGGCCGGGTGTGGTCGAGCTGTGGCGCCCGGTGGGCGACAGTGTCGAGACCGAGGACGGCGAGAGCGAGGCCGGAGCCGAAGGCGAAGCCGCGGAGGAATGGCTGTCGGGCGCGGACCTGCGGTTCGCACATCAGCTGGCAGACCGTATCGCAGTCTGGCTTAACCCCGCATCGCCGCAGAGGCTTTGGCTGGCGCGGCGCTCGGATGGCAGTTCGGGTTGGGCCGGTGCAGGCGATATCATGGTGTTGCTGCGGCGGCGCGGCGAGCTGGCGTCGCTGATCGTGGCGCGGCTTTATGCGGCGGGCGTCCCCGTTGCAGGGATCGATCGGCTACGGCTGGGCCAGCCTCTGGCGGTGCAGGATCTGGTCGCGGCCATCCGCTTTGCGTTGCAGCCGCTCGATGACCTGACCTGTGCCGCGCTGCTGGTATCACCCTTGTGCGGATGGACGCAGGAAGAATTGCTTCGCTATGGCCATCGCCCGGACAAGCGCGCTTTGTGGCCGCATCTGCGCGATCAGGCGCGCGATGACGCAGGCCTGCAGGCGCGGCTGGAGACGCTCTACGCGCTGCTGGGCATGGCCGAATACGGCACCGCCTATGATTTCCTCGAGCAGGTGCTTACCGGTCCCATTCAGGGTCGCGCCCGTCTGGTCGCGCGGCTGGGCGGCGAGGCGCTGGACCCGATTGCCGAGCTGCTGTCCCTCGCGCAGAAGTTCGCCTCCAGCCATGATGGCGGTCTGCAGGCGTTCCTGCACTGGTTCGATGCGGGCGACGAGGAGATCAAGCGTGAGTTGGCCGGGCAGTCGGACATGGTGCGGGTGATGACCGTGCATGGCTCCAAGGGCCTGCAGGCGCCGATCGTCATACTTGCCGATGCCTGTGTCGACCCGGCGCGAAAGGTGGACAGCAGCTTCGACTGGCCGGTGGAGATCACGGGCGCCGACGCCACGATTGATCTGCCGGTCTACAGCCTGCCAAAGGCCGAGCGGGTAGGGCCGCTTGCCGAGGCGCACGATGCCGCGCGCGAGGCCGATATGCAGGAGCATTGGCGGCTGCTCTACGTCGCGATGACTCGCGCGGCCGAGCAATTGTATGTCGGCGGAACGCTGGGCCGGCGCGCCAAGGAACCGCCCGAACAAAGCTGGTATGCCGCAATCGAACGCAGCTTCATGGGGCTGGGCTGCGACTGGTGCGACGAGGGCGATGGCGCCTTCCGCCGCTTCGGCAGCGGTGCGCTGCCATCGGACCAGGCACAGGCGCGCGCCGAGGTCCGGTCTGCTGAATCACCTGCGCTGCCGGATTGGGCGCTGACCCCCGCCGCGCCCGAGCAGCGCCCGCCGACCCCGCTGGCGCCGTCTTCGCTGGGCAAGGACGACACCGCCAGCCCCCCGATCTTGGGCGCTGACCTCGCCAAGGCGGCCCAGCGCGGGCTGATCATGCACAGCCTGTTCGAGCGGCTGCCCGCGGTGGCACCCGAAGAGCGGCGCGAGGCCGCGCGGCGCTGGCTGGCGAGCCAGCACGGCATGGCCGACAGTGCCGAGGCCGATGCGATCATCGATTCCGTGAGCGCGGTGATCGATCATCGCGACTGGGCTGACATCTTTGGTCCAGGCGCTCTCGCCGAGGCGCCGATCGCAGCGGTGGTGGGGCTGAACGTCGTTACCGGAACGGTCGACCGGCTGCTGATCGAGCCCGACCGGGTGCTGGTCGTGGATTTCAAGACCAGCCGTCGCCCGCCGCGCAGTCTGGAGCAGCTGCCGATCGCGCATGTCCGCCAGATGGCGGCCTATGTCGCGGCGCTGCGGCTGATCTTTCCGGGGCGGGTTGTCGAGGCCGGGTTGCTGTATACCGCGACGCCGCAGCTTTTCGTGCTGCCCGATGCTTTGCTCGCCGCGAAGAAGCTGGACTAAGCCACGGCACAGGAATAGTTGGGGCGCACGCCTTGAGCGGCCCGACTGCCGCGCTTACATTCCACACCAAGTCACCAACAAGGAGTTATCCCCATGGCCACCACTGCAATCAGCGATGCAAGCTTCGATGCCGATGTCCTCAAGTCCGACAAGCCGGTGCTCGTCGATTTCTGGG
The DNA here is from genome assembly GCF_001713435.1 of Blastomonas sp. RAC04. NCBI lineage: Bacteria > Pseudomonadati > Pseudomonadota > Alphaproteobacteria > Sphingomonadales > Blastomonadaceae > Blastomonas > Blastomonas sp. RAC04. The sequence goes on along the minus strand of NZ_CP016460.1, from coordinate 1,310,376 downwards.
CGGAGTGGTGCGGCCCGTGCAAGATGATCGGCCCGGCTCTCGAAGAGATCAGCGACGAGCTTGCGGGCAAGGTCACGATCGCCAAGATCAACATCGACGACAATCCCGATGCCCCCGCCAAGTATGGCGTGCGCGGCATTCCCACCATGATCCTGTTCGACAAGGGGCAGATCGTCGAAACCAAGGTCGGCGCCGCGCCCAAGAGCGCTCTCAAGAGCTGGCTCGAAGGCGCGCTTCCGGCCTAAATGAGTATCGCTGCCGCTTCGTCCCACAGCCGGGGTGAGGCGGCGGCGATCATTCCGGTGCGGCGGTCGCCCGGCAGATAGCGCGAACCGTCTAGCCGCGCCGCCTTGCCGCCCGCTTCCTCGACGAACAGCACGCCTGCGGCATGGTCCCATGGCAGCGTGCGCTCGAACAGCGTGACATCGTTCTCGCCCAGCACCAGACGGGGATACTGCTCGGCGGCACAGCGCGGTATGTCGACGAGGCGGAATCTGCCTTCGGCTGCGCGGTTGATCGCGCTGCGGCGCGGCTCCTCGATGAACAGGGTCGAGATCGCCGCGACGGGTAGCTGCTCGCCGCTCTCGCGGGCGGTGACCGGCAGATCGTTGATGAACGCGCCGCCGCCGCGCACTGCGTGGCACATGCGGTCAGCCAGCGGATCGTAGAGCCAGCCCGCCACCGTCTCGCCGCGCTCGACCAGCGCGATGATGATGCCGAACGGCGGATGGCCATTGGCATAATTGTGTGTGCCGTCGATAGGGTCAATGATCCAGGCAGTGCTGTCGTTGACACGTTCGATCAGCACCGGGTCAGCCTCGACCGCTTCCTCGCCGACGATGCTGGCCTGCGGAAGGATGTCCGCGAGCCCCGCGCTCAGCCGCCTTTCGCTTTCCTGGTCGGCGATTGTTACCAGGTCGCCCGGGGTCTTCTCGCTGATCTGGGCCGAAGACAGCTGCTGATAGTGGTGCAGCACGACCTCGCGCGCGACGGTGCGGATCAGGTCCGAGACGGGGGTGTAGAGCGTGTGCATCAGGTCAGCGCGATCATGACATTGGCGGCAAAGCCGGGGCGCGTCTTGAGCCGGTCATACCACGCCCTGACGTGCGGCATATCCGGTCGCGGCATCGCCAGCGTGAACCAAGTATGCGCATAGGTACCCATCGGGATATCGGCGATGCCGAAGTTCTCGCCGGTCAGCCAGGGTTGCTTCGCCAGCACATCCTCGAGCATCGCCATCATCCGTGCGGTGGTCTCCGCTCCCCTGGCAATGACGGCGGCGTCGTGTTCTTCGACGGGCTTGCGCACCAGCATCAGGAACACATCGCGCTGCGCATCGGCAAAGGCGAACTGCCAGTCCATCCACTTGTCCGCCGCGGCGCGCTGCTCCAGATCATCGGGCCACAGATGCGGGGCGTAGCGCGCTGCAAGATAGCGCAGGATCGCGTTCGATTCCCACAGCACCAGCCCGTCATCGTCGATCGTCGGGATCAGCGCATTCGGATTGAGCGCAAGATACGCCGCATCCATCCCGAACTTGCCGCCGACATCATGGCGCACATAGTCCAGCCCGATCTCCTCTGTGAGCCACACGACCTTCTTGACGTTATGCGAGTTCAGGCGGCCCCAGATGGTGAGCATTCAGCTTAGCTCCGGTAGTCGGCGTTGATCGAGATATAGCCGTGGGTGAGGTCGCAGGTCCACACCGTTGCGCGGCCCTGTCCCAGCCCGATACCGGCCTCGACCAGAATCTCTTGCCCCTTGAGGTGCGCCGCAACCGGGGCTTCGTCATAGCCTTCGACGACGACCCCCTTGGCTGCAACCTCGACCCCGCCGAAGCGGATCAAGAGCAGGTCGCGCTCAGCAGGTTCGCCGGCCTTGCCCACCGCCATGACGACGCGGCCCCAATTGGCGTCCTCGCCCGCGATCGCGGTCTTGACCAGGGGCGAGTTGGCGATCGAGAGCGCAATGCGGTGCGCGCTCTCGTCGGACACTGCGCCGGTCACCCGCACCTCGATGAACTTGCTCGCCCCTTCGCCATCGCGCACCACCAGATGCGCCAGCTGCCGGCACAGATCGGCCAGCGCGGCGGCGAACGCATCCGCGCCCACGCTGTCCATCGTCTCGAGCCGGGGATGATCCGCCTGGCCGGTGGCAAAGGCGAGCACGGTATCGCTGGTCGACGTGTCGCTGTCGACGGTGATGCAGCTGAACGTGCTGCGGTTGGCCGCGCTCAGCATCTGCTGAAGCAGCGCGGGCGCGATGGCGGCGTCGGTGAAAATGTAGCCCAGCATCGTTGCCATGTCGGGCGCGATCATTCCCGAACCCTTGATCACACCGACCAGTTCGACCCGCCGGTCGCCGATCATTGCGCTGGTGGTTGCGGCCTTGGCGAAGGTATCGGTGGTGCCGATGGCGTCGGTCAGATCGCGCCAGCTGCACGGGGCTGCGGCGAACGCCGCGTCGAGACCCGCGCGCGCCTTGTCCTGTGGCAGCGGAACGCCGATCACCCCCGTGGCCGAGACGAACACCTCCTGCGCCGCGCAGCCGAGCTGTGCCGACACCGTGTCGACGACCATCTGCACCGCATTGCGGCCCTTGCCCCCGGTAAAGGCGTTGGCGTTGCCTGCGCTCACCACCAGCGCGCGGGCGCTGCCCTGGGGCAAAGCACTGCGGCACCATTCCACTTCGGGCGAGGGGCATTTGCTGGTGGTGGTGACGCCGGCGACTGTCGTTCCGGGGGCGAGCTCGACAAGGCTCAGGTCGCAGCGGTCCCAGTCTTTGTACCGCGCGCGCGCCACATGCGGGGTGACGCCGGCGATTGCCGGAAGGTGGGGAAAGGGAAGCGCGAGCGGCGAGACGGAATGGGACATGATGCGATCCAGCAAGAGCGAACACTGCGCCCGGCACTAAGCCGGATTTTGCCCCATGCAAGCCTTTTGCCTGGAAGCGCCCGGGTCGTGGTCTGGATCGGTCGGGCAGGGGCTCTTGGTGCGGGCGGTGGGACTCGAACCCACACTCCTTGCGGAACCGGATTTTGAGTCCGGCGCGTCTACCATTCCACCACGCCCGCCAAGAAGCGGCAGCCTATAACGGGTCGGGAAATTCCTGCAACCCGCAAAAGCCACCGCTGATCCTGGCCTCGTTCAGAGCTTCAGATCGCGCGCGATCGCCTTCTTCGTCGCATCGCCATAGGGTGGCAGGAAGCCGCCCAGCTTGGCGACATCTATCCGCGGCTGGCTGTAGATCGACTTGGCATGGCTGAAGGTTCGGAAGCCATCGAGCCCGTGATACGCGCCCATCCCCGAGGGGCCTACGCCGCCGAACGGCAAATCTTCCATCGCGACGTGGAAGATCGTGTCGTTGAGCGTGACGCCGCCCGAGACGGTGCGATCGGTGACCTTCCTGGCCTCGTCGCCGTCCTCACCGAAATAATACAGCGCTAGCGGGCGGTCACGGCCGTTGACGTAGTCGATCGCCTCATCGACCGTGGTGTAGGTCTTGACCGGAAGGATCGGGCCGAAGATCTCGTCCTGCATCACCTTCATGTCATCGGTGACGTTGCGCAGGATATGCAGCGGCATCTTGCGGCTGTTGGCCGATTTGAAATCCTCGTTCCCCGGATTGACCTCGATCACCTCCGCGCCCTTTTCGCGCGCGTCATCGAGATAGCCGGTCAGCCGCTGGTGATGGCGTTCGTTGACCACGGCGGTGTAGTCGTCGTTGGTCAGCAGGGTCGGGTACAAGGTGCCCGCGGACTGCTTGATGTTCTCGATGATCTCGCTCTCGTCCTCGCGCGGGACATAGAGGTAATCGGGTGCGATGCAGATCTGGCCGGCATTGAGCATTTTGCCCATGGTGACCCGCTGCGCCGCCTTGGCCTTGTCTGCCCCGCGACCGATGATCGCGGGCGACTTGCCGCCCAGCTCGAGCGTGATCGGAACCAGGTTCTTGGCGGCAGCGCGCATGATGTGGTGGCCGACGCTGGTCGCGCCAGTGAACAGCAGATGGTTGAACGGCAGCTCGGAAAACGCCTGGCCGACGTCCGGTCCACCGGTGAAGAACGCGACTTCGCTCGCATCGAAGAACTGCGGGCCGAGTTCGGCGAGCAGGTTCGAGGTCTTTTCGGTGTACTCGCTGTTCTTGATCATCACTCGGTTGCCCGCAGCAAGCGCGCCGATGGCGGGGGTCAGGCAAAGCTGGATCGGGAAATTCCAAGGCGCGATGATGCCGACAACGCCCAGCGGCTGATATTCCACCCGTGCGCGTGCGCCCAGCAGCCCCAAGGGAAACTGTACGGAACGCTTTTCCGGCTTGGCCCAGCTGTCCATGTGCTTGAGCGTGTGCCGCGCGCAGTTGAGCACGCTGACGATGTCGGTCATCTTCGACTGCTCGGCGCTGCGGTGGCCGAAATCCTCGCTCATCGCCGCGACCAGTGCATCGGCGTTGTCGTGAACCAGCTTCATCAGCCGCTTGATGCGGTCCTTGCGGACAGCCATGGGAACGGGCAGCTCGGCAAGGAACGCCGCCTTCTGCCGGTCGAGAACTTCTGTCAGCTGATCAGCCTTGAGCGCAGCGTCGGTCATGGTCGCCATTCATCGTCTCCCGATTGTGTGTTTCGCGGTGGAATAGCGCGATAGGTTGCGAAATGAAATGGCTTTGCGCCCGCAGCGCGGACGCAAAGCCTTCGCTTTATCCTAGGATTTACTTCGCCGGAGTCAGCTTGAGCAGACGACCCTTGGAGCCGCGCGCACCGTCTTCCAGCACCCAGATCGCACCGTCCGGGCCCTGTTCGACCTCGCGGATGCGGCCTTCCATCGCCCAGTTGTCGGCCTTTTCGGCGTTCTCGCCGTCAAGCTTGACGCGCACCAGCGCCTGGCCGCTCAGCGCGCCGATAAACGCGCTGTTCTTCCATGCCGGGAACAGGTCACCGGTGTAGATCATCAGGCTGCTGGGCGAGATGACCGGGGTCCAGAACACCTTGGGTGGCACGAAGCCGTCTTCGGGCGAATGGTCGGGGATGTCGCGGCCGTCGTAATGATCGCCGTTCGAAACCTTGGGATAGCCGTAATTGGCGCTGCGCTTGACGAGGTTGAGCTCGTCGCCGCCCTTGGGGCCCATTTCGGAATTCCACAGATTGCCCGCGCTATCGAACGCGAGGCCCAGCGGGTTGCGGTGCCCATAAGACCAGATCTGCGCCTTGATCCGGCCCTGATCGTACATCGGATTATCCGAGGGGATGCCGCCGGTCGGGGTCAGCCGCACGATCTTGCCGAGATTCTGCTCGAGATCCTGAGCGGGATCGAACTTCTGCCGCTCGCCCGAGGAGATATACATCATGCCATCGGGGCCGAAGGCGATGCGGTGGCCGTAATGGCCCTTGCCGCTGACCTTGGGCTCCTGCCGCCAGATGACCTGCATGTCCTTCAGGCTGGCGCTGCCATCCGCCGCAGCCACCATCTTGGCGCGGGCGACAGCAGCGCCGCTGGTATCGCCTTCGCCGGCCTCGGCAAAGCTGAGATAGACAAAGCCGTCATTGGTGAAGTCGGGCGACAGCACGACATCGCCCAGACCGCCCTGGCCGCCATAAGCCACCTTGGGGGTGCCCGAGACATCGACCATTGCAGGCTTTCCGTCCGCGCCAAAGCTGACCAGCTTTAGAACGCCCTTCTTCTCGGTGACCAGCGCGCGGCCATCGGGGAGGAAGGTCATTGCCCAGGGTTCGTCGAACGCGGCGACTTCAGCGGTTTCGAAAGGCAGGCGATCGACCGGGGAAATCGCAGCGACTTCGGTGGCGGCCTCGCCGCTGGCCACGGCTTCTCCGCCGCTGTTGCACGCAATCAGGGCGAGCGGCAGCGCGGCGCTCAGGGTCAGTCGGTGCATCAGGGTCACTCCGTTTTTCATGGAAACGATCATCGCCATCCGGGGACAGATTGCAAATGATTCGGGATATTTGCGCTCGTTTGGCGGGGCAGTGCTTGCGGTCGCAAGGGCCTTGCGGCAGAGACGCACGATGACCCGGTCCGGTTCCCTCGATCTGCCCTTTTGCCTGTCTGCAACCATCGCGGGTGTGGACGAGGCGGGCAGGGGTCCGCTGGCGGGTCCCGTGGTCGCCGCAGCCGTGATCCTCTGCCCGGATGGCATCGAAGGGCTGGCCGACAGCAAGGTGCTGAGCGCTGCAAAACGCGCGCGGCTGGAAGCCGAAATCCGCGAGCGCTGCAGCTTCGGGATCGGTATCGCCAGTGTCGAGGAGATCGACGCGATCAACATCCTGCAGGCAACCATGCTGGCAATGACCCGCGCGGTCGAGGCGCTGGGCGATGCGCCGGGGCACGTGCTGGTCGATGGCAACCGGCTGCCGCGCTGGAGCTACCGCGCCGAGGCCATCGTCAAGGGCGACGCGCTGCATCCGTGTATCTCTGCGGCTTCGATCCTTGCCAAGCAGCACCGCGACCGGATGATGCTCGCCGCTGCGGCAGAACACCCGCATTACGGCTGGGAGCGCAACATGGGTTATGGCACCGCCCAGCACCTTGCCGCATTGCGCCAGCACGGGCCTTGCCCGCTTCACAGGAAGAGCTTTGCCCCAGTGGCGCAGGCAATGCTGCTCTGACGCAATTTTTTTGCGTGCCGAGTCCTCGATGTCACACCACTAGGCGTTGAGTCCCGACCGGTTAACAAGACTCAACATCTGGATTTGGACTCATTGTGTTCCGCATAAGCGCGGCCTCGTTAACCATTTGAACACCCGGAATCCCTAGGGTTTTGGCCTTGACCGATGGTCGCCGAGGACTCATGCAGGGCCCTGTTCCAAGGGTATGTGGGGGTAAAGATGGTTTTGACTGGCGAGATGATGGCGCCTGTGGTGCGCAAGGCGAAGGCGCCGGTGCGCGTGCGGCCCGCGGCCAAACCCGAGCTGCCCCTGGGCCAGATCCTGCGCGGCGATTGCATCGAGGAAATGCGCAAGCTTCCCACCGGTTCGATCGACATGATCTTCGCCGATCCGCCCTACAACCTGCAGCTTGGCGGCGACCTGTTCCGGCCCGAGGGCGGCCGCGTCGATGCGGTCGACAATGACTGGGACAAGTTCGACACCTTCGCCGCCTATGACCGGTTCACCCGCGAGTGGATGACCGAAGCCCAGCGCATCCTCAAGCCCGATGGCTCGATGTGGGTGATCGGCAGCTATCACAACATCTTCCGTGTCGGCGCGACGCTGCAGGACCTGGGCTTCTGGATCCTCAACGACATCGTCTGGCGCAAGGCCAACCCGATGCCCAATTTCCGCGGCACCCGCTTCACCAACGCGCATGAAACGCTGATCTGGGCCTCGCGTGACGAGAAATCGAAATACACGTTCAACTATCGCGCGATGAAGACACTGAACGACGAGCTGCAAATGCGCTCCGATTGGGTGATCCCCATCTGCGGTGGGCAGGAGCGGTTGAAGCGCGGCGGCACCAAGGCGCACCCGACGCAGAAGCCCGAGGCGCTGCTGTATCGCATCCTGCTGGCCTGCACCAATCCGGGCGATGTGGTGCTCGATCCGTTCTTCGGCACGGGCACCACCGGTGCGGTCGCCAAACGGCTTGGCCGCGAATGGATCGGCTGCGAGCGCGATCCGGTCTATTGCGAGGTCGCCGAAGAGCGCATCGAAGCTGCGCTGCCGCTCGATGAATCGGGCTTGAAGACCATGCAGTCGCCCAAGAGCCAGCCGCGCGTCGCCTTCGGTACGCTGGTCGAAACGGGTTTTATCCAAGTCGGCGCGGTAATCATGGACAAGGCGCGCAAGCACCGCGCAACGGTTCGCGCCGATGGCTCGCTGCTCACCGGCGATCATACAGGATCGATCCACAAGGTCGGCGCGAGCCTGCAGAATGCGCCGTCGTGCAACGGCTGGACCTATTGGCATATCGAGACCAAGGACGGCCTCAAGCCGCTCGACAGCCTGCGCCAGACCTATCTGCTCGCCACCGAGCCCTGAGGCCCATGTCCGGTACAGTCTATGTCCGGCCTGTCGGGCTGGCCGAAAACCCGCAGACCTTCGATGGCGCCACCATCCGGCTGGGCAACAGCCTGGTGTGGTGCCATCTGCTGGCGATCGAGACGATTGAGGCGGGCAGGCTGGTCGCGCGGCAGATCGTGCCGGTCGATGGCTTTGCCGAAGCGCTTGCAACGATGCCCGGTGACCAGGCTGACCGGGCTCGCACCCAGTTCGCCAATCTGTCGCGGCAGCACGCGCCGCTGGCGGTGGGCGAGCGGATTCTGCGGTTCGACCAGCCGCAGGTGATGGGGATATTGAACGTCACCCCGGACAGCTTCTCCGATGGTGGCCGCTTCACTGACGACCCGGCCGGTGCGGCCGATGCAGGCTTTGCGATGCTGACCGCGGGCGCATCCTTGATCGACATCGGCGGCGAATCCACCCGCCCCGATGCGCCGGTGGTTTGGGAAGGCGACGAGATCGCCCGCGTCGTCCCGGCGATCAAGACGCTCGCCCACAGCGGCGCAATCCTGTCGGTTGATACCCGCAAGGCTGCGGTGATGGAGGCCGCGCTTCAGGCTGGCGCGCACATCGTCAACGATGTCTCGGCGCTGCTGTTCGACAGCCGCGCGATCGATGTCGTCCGCCAGGCCGGGTGCCCGGTGGTGCTGATGCACGCGCCCTCGCAGGGGCAGAACCCGCACACCGGTGCAGGCTATGGCAATGTCGTCACTGACGTGTTCGACTGGCTCGAGGCACGGATCGCTGCTGTGATCGCAGGCGGGATTGCGCGCGATCGCATCCTGATCGATCCGGGCATCGGCTTTGGCAAATCGCTCGCCGACAATCTGGCGCTGATCAACGCGCTGCCGCTGTTCCACGCGCTGGGCCAGCCGATCCTGTTCGGCGCCAGCCGCAAGCGGATGATCGGGGCGCTGTCCAACGAGGCATCTGTCGACGCGCGGCTGGGCGGATCGATCACGCTTGCGCTGAGCGCGATCGGATCGGGCGCGCAGATCGTCCGGGTGCATGACGTGCCCGAAACCGTGCAGGCGGCGCGCGTCTGGCGCGGATTGCGCGATGCCGCCTTGACGATGCCGGGTCTGGACTGACACACGGGCGGGCATGACCAGCTTTGTTCTCTCGCTCGCCGTGCTCACTGCCTTCGCGCTGATCGCAGGCGCCATCGTTCTGCTGCGGCGCGGTCAGCGCAAGCAGCCGGTGCTGATGCTGATCCTGGCGGCGGTGATGATCGGCAATGTCGTGATCTGGTCCATCCCGACGCCCAGTGGCGATGTCCTGGCCGACAAGCCAGAACTTCCCAAGAATTAGGCCTGGCCGACGGTCAAGGCTGGACGGTCCGCCTGCGCCGCTGCTTTTCCAGTATAGCCTGCTCGGCCTCGTCGAGCGCGACCGAATCCGCCAGCGCCGCGCCGCGCTGGCCCAACGGACGGTCGGCGCCCACGGTTGAATCGCGGAAAGTCTGGCGCTCGGTCTCGGCATTGATCTCCGCGCCGATCAGCACCGCATAGGCCGACAGGAATAGCCACATCAGGAAGATCACGATCGCCGCGAGAGAACCATAGGTCGCGTTATAGTCGCTGACATTGGCGGCGTAGAAGCCGAAACCCAGCGTTATGCACAGCCACAGCACCGTCGATGCCATAGAGCCCAGCGACAGCCAGCGCCACTTGGCGGCGCGGCGATCGGGAGCGTAGCGGAAGAAGATTGCGAAGGTCACGCTGACCAGCATCGCCGCGACGACCCAGGTCAGCGTCTGGATCAGCATCAGCGACGATGCGCCGATATAGGGCGCCACAAAGTTGCGGACATAGCTGAACAGCGAGATCGACACGAGACCGACCACCGCGATGCCAGCCATTCCCAGCGTGATCATCACTGCGACCAAGGTGGTGCGGAAGAACCCGCGGGTTTCGTGCTCTTCATAGATGATGTTAAGCGCGCGCATCATCGCGGTCGCCGCGCGCATCGCGCCATACGTTGAAAACAGCAGCGCAAGTACCAGCCCCAGGCCCTGCTGGGTCGAACTGGTGGTGACGATCTGCAGCAGCTGTTCGCGCACGATCACCAGAACCTCGCTCGGCACGACCTCGTTGAGCAGGTCGAGGCTGTTGGCGACGGTCCCCGGATCGGCGATCAGCCCGTAGAGCAGGACGATGACCGCGATAAGCGGCACGAACGCCAAAAATGCGAAGAACGCGACGCCCGCCGCGAGCAGCGCGAGGTTGTGCACCCCGTTCATGACATAGACCCGCTTGATGATCGCCCACCACGCGCTGGGCGGCATATCCAGCGGAGAATGGGCCCTGGCGCCGGGCACCTGATCGGCCAGCGCCTCGACGTCGGCGGGCATGGCGCCTGCGTCGGCAAGGGTGGCGGGAGGTGTGGAGGCCATGGCTACTTCGCGTCTGTGACTGGGGCAGGGGTCGGGGCGGTTGCCGGCTTGCCAAGTTCGGCGCGGGCCCGCTCAGCTTCGCGTGCGGCATTGAGCTGCTTTTCGGTATCGGTATCGATGCTGCGCGCCTTTGCGGCAAGATTGCGCGATTGCTGCTCGAACTTCGTGTCAAAATCCGGTTCGGCCTGGCAGCCGCCGAGCAGCACCATCGCCGTGCACGCCATCAGAAGAATGCTGCTCCGCATCAATAGTCCTTTCGGTACTGGACGTTGACATTCGATCCGCCGAAGCTGCCGACCTGGCTCAGCACCGACAGTGCCTTGCTCAGGCTGATCTCGATCTGCGTCGCTGTAAAGCCGCGCGTGTCGGTGATGATTTCGACATAGACATCGTTCGAGATATACTGCCCCACCGCGAGCGAGGTGCCGCGCCCGGTGTCCTCGTCGGCTCCCAAAATGCGCAGCCGGTCGATGCCCGATGCCGATTGCAGCACGCCCAGCGGGTTGAGCCCGCCGCTGCCGCCGCGCAGGCTATTGAGCGAGGCGGCGAGCTGCACCGCCTGGATCGGGGTCAGCTCACCGATCGAATTGCCGAACAGGATGCGCGCCATGACCTCGTCCTGCGGGAGCGCGGGCGTCGAGGAGAACGCGATGTCTGGATTCTCGCCGGTGCCCGATACGTTGATGTTCACCGTAACATCGCCCGCTTCGCCGCTGGCGCGCAGATTGATCACCGGATTGGTGGCGCTGCCGCCGTTGAACCGCAGGCGGCCCTCTTCCAGATCGAACGAGCGCCCGGCAAAGCCCAGCGTGCCGCGCACCAGATCGATACCGCCGGTGATCCGCGGATTGCCTTTGGTTCCGGTGATGCGGATGTCCGCCGCCCATTCGGAATCCAGCCCCATTCCCGAGACATAGACCTGGTTGTCCGCGACCAGCTTGACGTCAAGCCGCCAGTCGCTGGGCACGCCCGAAATGGGATCGGGGTCGCCGGTGATCCGTGCACGGCCCAACGCCGGCTTGCGCCTGACCCCGGTGAGCTTGGCGACCTGCGCCGAACCCTGGCGCACGATGCGGTAGCGGGTCTCGGGCAGCCGGATGGTGCCCGAGATCAGCGCTGGCTGGGTCGCGCTGTTGATGATGCTGAGCTGTCCGGTGGCGGTCGCGGCTAGGCCGCTGCCATCTGCCAGTCGCGCATTGTCGAGATTGAGCGCGAGCTGCACCGGAAAACCCTGCGCCGAGCTCAGCGAGACGAAGCCTTCGCCGCTGATCGTGCCGCTGCCGGCACGCGCTGTCAGCTGCTCGACCTGCAGCCGGTCGCCGGTGAAGCTGCCGCGCAGCCGCATGTTGGTCAGCCGGGTGCCGTATTGTTCGTTTTCGTACGTGAGGTTGTTGGCGCGCACGATGCCGCGCAGCTGCGGCTGTTGGACACGGCCCGTGAAGTCCGCTGCCACGCCGATCGCGCCAGACAGGCTCTGGTCGGGAAGCGCGGCGAGCGAGAACAGGGTGTCGGCAGGTCCATTGTAGCGCAGGCCGCCGCTCAGCGGAGCGGCAAGCAGCCGGGTGGTCCAGCTGCCGGCGCCAGCGGCGAGCGGGGTGAGCGCGACCTGCATGCGGCCGATCACCGCACCACGCCGCCTGATGATCGCGCGGGCATTGCCGCCCTCGGGCTGCAGCGTCCCGACCACTCTCATGTCCACCGGCTGCGAAACCGAAGTAAGGCTGGTGCGGGTGAAATTGTCGATCGTCAGCCGGGCATCGGCCTCGGGGAAGCTGTTGGCATTCGCTTGGCGGAAATCCAGGCTTCCCGAGGCCGTTCCGCCCAGGCCCAGTCCGGGCATGATCGGGTTGATCAGCGCCATATCGACCTCGGCAAGCCGCGCTTCGATATCCATGCCTGCGCCATAGCGGCCTGCGAGCTGGATTGTGCCGCGTGACAGATCGATGGTGGTGGGCATCAGCCGGTACTGTGCGGCCTCGGGAATGATCCGCGCCGGGTTGCGGGTCTTGAAGTCGATGCCGTTGGCACGGCCATCAAGCGCGACGCGCCACAGCTCGGGTTGCAGAACCGCATTGGCGGCAAAGCGGAACGGAAAGCTGTTGCGCCCTTCCGCCATCACCCGGGCGCTGCCCTGGCCGTTGCGATAATCGATCTTGGCGCGCGCGGCGGCGATCTGCAGTTGGCCCATTCTGGTGCCCGCGAGCTGGACATCGGCGACGATCTGCGGCTGTTCGGTCAGCACCATGTCGGCTGCGATGATCGCGCGGCCGATGACCACGCCTGCGGGCCCGGGAAGCCGCGCATCGCGGGCGTTCAACGCCAGCACCGCGCGCTGATAGGCACCCGCGGCGGAGAGGTCGACATTGCCCGACACTCCGGCGCCATCGGCTATGAGCTGGCCTGCGAAGGGTCCGGCGCTGGTCTGGCGGACCCTGCCGGTGATGCCGATATCGGCAAAGCGGGTGCCCGGGTTTACCGCGATCTCGAGCGGTCCGCGTGCCGTGAAGACGTTCACATCGGCAGCAAACGCGCCGTAATCGGTGTCGCCATTGCCGGTCACCGCATAGCTGTTGCCGTCTCCGCGAATGGTGGCGATGACGTTGGACATGCCTATGCCCAGCCCGGGCCGCGCAGCTTTCACGGTTGCGACGGGTCGTGTCACCGTCCCTGTCACCGCGACGGTCAGCGGGCCATATTGGTTGGATGAACCGCGCGCGTCGAAGCGGATCTGGCCGTCGGTAGAATAAGAGCCCCGGCCTTCGGAGAGCCGGAATGCCGGCGCTGCCACGGTCAGCCTTGTAACCCGGCCGATGCCGTCGCTGCCATAGCTGACATCGGCGTTGATCAGCGCATCGCCGCCCATGAACTCGCGCAGGCCGTCGTTGAGGATCTGGCTGGATCGCGCCGAAATCTTGCCCGCGAGGCGGAAGCCGCCATTGCCGGTGGTTTCCAGATCGATATCGGTCGCGACGTTGAAGATGCCCACGCTTTCTACGCGGTAGCCGTTGACCCGGCCATTGAGCGCGCCGGTATACAGCCCGGTATTGAGATCGGCGAGGATCACCGCCGTTGCATCGATGCGGCTGGACCGGATTTTGAGGTTGTCGGACATCAGCCGGGCGTTCGAGTAAGCAAGGTCGCCGTCGAGCCGGACGTTTTCGAGGAGGCCACCAGCGGCGGCATTCAGCCCCGCGATGCGCCGCGCGCGCGCGCTCACCGGGATCATCCAGGAATCGGCATCAAGCCGGGCCGCGCCGGTCGCGGTCAGGCCGATCACCGAAATATCGTTGAAGCCCAGCCGCGCGGCGGTGATGTCATAGCCGATCTGCGGGGATGCAAACCCGCCGTTGAGCGTGAGATTGGCCGCAATCCCCGCACCGCTAAGATTTTCGGCGATCGTTCCGGGCTGCAGCAGGCGGAAGGCCACCTGCAGATCGCGCATCTGGCTTGTCCCCAGATCGACCAGACCATCGGCATCGAACGCGAAATTGGCGTTGCCGATTTTGGCCGCGATATCGAACTGCCGCTCGTTGGCGGTGGTGGTGATGTCGATCGTCGTTTCGGGCTCGAGCAGCGCGCCGGGCTGGGCTGCGAGCAGCAGGGCAGGGCGCATCTTGCCGCGCGCGGTGAAGGTACCCTTGCGCGCGGTGAGCACGACATCGGCGAGCGACTGCCCGCCCAGCGTGCCGCCCAGCGCACCGTTCCATGCGTCCCAGTCACCCTTGCCGCGCAGATCGACGCGCATCGGCTGGGCAACGCCGGTCAATCCGGCGATCAGGCCTTGCGCCGGGGCGTCGAGATTGAAAGCCAGGTCGAGCGTGTTGGTTTCCGGAACCGCGCGCAGATCGAGCGTCATCGTCTCGCCGCCTGCAAATCCGGTGCCTGCCTGCGTCGCCGCGCGCGCGCTGACCACGGCGGTGCGGTCGGCAATGTGGACCTTGCCTTCGAGGGATGCGCGATGGCGCTGGCCTGTCACTGCCGGATCGATGTCGATGCGGCGTAGATCCAGCCGGGCGATGTCGATGTCCAGATCGGGAAGCAGCGGCTCGTTGGTGGGCGTGGTCTCATTGAACGCGGGCAGGCGGCGCAGGCGCATCTGCGGCACAACCAGCGAGCGGATATCGACATGGCTGCGTGCAAAGGCAAATGGGCGCCAGTCGACCTCGACCAGTGGCGAGGAAGCAAAAACGCCCCGCGGATCGCGCAACGTCAGATCACGGATCCGCATCCGCCCGTACAGCGAACCTTCGATCCTGCCGATGCCGACGTTGAGTCCCTTCTCGAACTCCATCCCGGCAATCTGCTTGGCAACGAAACGCTTTCCGCTGCTGCTATCCAGCCAGACATAGCCGATCGCGAGCAGCGCCAGGATCGTGCCGAGCAGCACCGCGATACCGATGGCGATGCGGCGCGGCCAGGATTTTCGCGGGTGTTCGGTCTGCACCGCCTCGGCCACGGGTTCGGCGGCGGTGTCGATTGCGTCGGCCATCAGAAGGCCTGACCGATAGAGATATAGACCGCGACGCGCGATTCGCCGGGGCGCCGGGCGATCGGGGTTGCGACATCGAGCCGCATCGGCCCGAAATTGGTATAGAAACGCCCGCCGATCCCGACGCCATAGCGAAGGTCGTCAAACCCCGGGGTCGAGCTGGTCGAAACCTGCCCTGCGTCGACAAAGCCAACGATCCCGTAATTGCCGAAGCGATAGCGGATTTCCGCCGCCGCCTCGACCAGGCTGCGCCCGCCGATCGGACGGTTGTCGGGGTCCTTGGGACCCAGTTCCTGATAGCCGAAGCCGCGGACCGACCCGCCGCCTCCCGCATAATATCGCCGCGAAGGCGCGATGTCTGTGCGGTCGGCGCCAAAGATCGACCCCACCCGTGCGCGTCCGGCAATCACGATGTTGTCGCCCACCGGGTAATAGCCGGTGCCCTCGAGCAGCCCGCGGCCATAGAACAGCGTTCCGCTGCCAAGCGACGCCTCGGGCGAAACCTGCGCCGAGAGCCGGAAGCCGCTGGTCGGGTCGAGCAGATCGTTCGAACGATCCCAGGTGATCTGGCCCGGCAGCGCAGCCACATAATAGGTCCGCCGGTCGCGCTGGCCGAGGGTGAAGTTGTAATCCTGCTCGTTGGTGCCCAGTAGCTCGAAGCCATAGCTGTAGGTCAGCCGCTTCTGCCAGATCGGCGTGCTGTAATAAGAGACACGCCCCGCCAGCCGCCCGGTGAAGGATTCATACGCTGCAAAGTCGCTGCGCAGCGCCGACAGGCTCAGTTCGACCGCGCGGTCACGGCGTCCGGCGTTCGATCGGCGGAAGGTCGCCGATGCGCCCTGTTCCTGCGTGCCTGCGGTTATGCTGGCGATCAGCGCGCCTTCGGGCGGGAAGAGGTTGCGATGGGTCCAGCTGCCCTGCGCGCGGATGCCCTGGCCGGTGCCGTAACCGGCATTGGCCGCGAGCGTGCGCGCGGGGCCAGCCTCCTGATCGACCCTGAGATCGGCATATCGGGTTCCGTCGGGCGCTGCGGTGCCCGAAGGTTCGGGCTGCACGGCGACCACCGAATAGAGCCCCGTGGCCACCAGCGCCTTGCGCAGATCGTCGACCAGTCGGCTGTCGTAAAGGTCGCCCTTGTCGAAGCGGGCAAGCTTGGCGATGTGGTCGGCCTCGAACACGGTCGATCCGCTAGTGACGATATCTCCAAAGCTGCTACGCGCGCCAGCGGTGACGGGAAGCGTGTAATCGCCGGTTACGCTTTCGGGATCGAGCAGGATGTCGCGCTGGCCGACCTTGGCAAACGGATAGCCCTGCTGCGGCATGGCGATTGCGATATTGGCCTCTGCCGCAAGAATACGCTCGGCATCGATCGGCTCACCGGATGCGGGAACGAAATTGCGCGCGATCAGATCGGCAGGCTCGACCGGCGGCGCGTTGAAGGTGATCGTGCCGAGGCGATAGCAGGGGCCGGGACTGGCGGTGAGCACGACCATCATCGGCCCGGTGGTGCCGCTTTCGGCAAATTCGATCGCGCCGTTCACGGTGGCGTCGAAATAGCACTGGCCGATCAGCAGGTCGGCGAGGAGCTGCTGGTCCTCGAGCATCCGCGCCGAAACCATCGCTCCGTTGCTCGCCTTGCCATCGCCATCGTCGAGCGCGGACAGCTCGCCAAACCGCGCGCGGATCGAACCTGCGCCATCGGGCTCGGGGTTGGCTTCATCTGCTGCATCGAGTGCGTCCAGGCCGTCGATCCGGTAGCTGTAACGGACCGCGCGGGCAGCGTCGTCGTCTGCCTCGGTGTAGCGGCTTTCATCGAACGGCTCGACATCAAAGCTCTCCAGCGGGCCCAGCGGCGCGGCAAGCTCGGGGTCATCGGCCAAAGGCGCGGTCAGCAGATCTCCCCCCACGGTCGCATCGCCGGTCTGACCAAGCGCGCGCGCTCGGGAATCGAGGCGTGACTGCTCGGCGTCCCAATCCTCGATCGTCCCCATCGGCGCATCGGGGTCGATCGACGGAATGGTCGCGTCGAACTCTTCGTCGGTGATGATCGGAGATTCGCCTGTCTCATTCCCGGGCGCGGGCGGAGGAGCTTGTGCGGTCCGCTGCATGGCGATGGCCGCCGGGGTATCGCAAAGTGTCGGCAAAAGGACGCAACAAACCGAGCATAGGCGCAGAAACATCTAAAATCCTGAATTCCGGGCGCCTGGCATGAACGTCCCCCGCTGCTCTACGCGGCAGCTGGGCAATTGGTTCACGCACATAGGTTAGAAAGTTTGTCGGGCTGGATGCGAACCGGACGCAACGTGCCCAAAGGGCGGTGCGCCGATAGCTCGCGCACACCACCCACATAGGATCAAGCGATCCTGCTGGCTTGGAAATTCTAGACCTATGGAAGGTCCCGGAATTGATCGACATCCTCAAAAGGATGGTGACCCCTACGGGAATCGAACCCGTGTTTCAGCCGTGAAAGGGCCGCGTCCTAACCGCTAGACGAAGGGGCCATCTTCGCGGGAAGCGCCCCATTAGGGATTCGCGGCTGGGCAGTCAAGCGCGCTATTTCTCTTTTCGCAGCTTTTTCAAAGATCGACTGCGGCAAGGTCGTCAACGTGCATTTCTGCGGCGTGATTGCCGTTCCAGTTGTCGATCTTGACGCGCCCCGCCAGCCAGAAGCGTCGGTCGCGCGGCGCGCCCAGCAGCGCCTGGCCCAGCGGGGTATCGACGCTGCGAAACGCCATCGCCTTGAACGATGCGCCGTCATCGCCCGCCGCGATCGCGCGGACGTGCGTCGTGCCCACGACATCGCAGCGCACGATTCGCACCGGGCCGGTTGCAAGCCGCGGCGCGGGCCAGCCCATGCCATAGGGGCCTGCGCTCTCCATCCGATCGATGAGGTCCGGCGTCAGTCCGCGCGGAGCGACCAGCGCATCGACCAGCAGCCGCGCCGCTCCCGATGCGGCAGCGACCCTCGCTGCCAGATGCTCCTCCAGAAACTCGCTGAACCGGTCGATTTTGTCGGCGTTGATCGTCAGCCCTGCCGCCATCGCATGGCCGCCGCCTGCCACGAGCAACCCGGCATCCTTGGCCGCGATAATCGCCGCGCCCAGATCGACGCCCGGGATCGAGCGGCCCGAGCCCTTGCCGATGCCCTTGTCGTCCAGCGCGATCACCAGCGAGGGTTTGCCCGTCCGCTCCTTGATCCGGCCTGCGACGATACCGATCACGCCCGCGTGCCAGCCCTGGCCAGCAAGCAGCGCCACCGCCCGGTTGTGCTGCCCGGCGAGAAGCGCCTCGGCCTCCTCCTGCACCATTGCCTCGATCGCGCGGCGTTCCTCGTTGAGGCGCGAGAGCTGGGCTGCGATATCGCTGGCTTCCGCCTCGTCCTGCGTGGTGAGCAACCGCACGCCAAGGTCCGCCGCACCGACACGTCCGCCCGCATTGATTCGCGGGCCGAGTGCAAAGCCCAGGTCCGAACACACCGGCACGCGGGTGAGGCGGCTGACATCGATCAGTGCGGCCATGCCGATATTGCGCCGCCGCGCCATGATCTTGAGCCCCTGCGCGACAAAGGCGCGGTTCAGGCCCTTGAGCTGGGCGACATCGGCAACGGTGCCCAGCGCCACCAGATCGAGCAACTCCATCAGCGCAGGTTCGCTGCGGCTGGCGAAATAACCCTGGGCGCGCAGGGTGCGCACCAGCGCTGCGCCGAGCAGGAAGGCGACGCCGACCGCAGCAAGATGGCCGTGCGCGGCCGCCTCGTCGTCTTCGTCGAGCCGGTTGGGATTGACCAGCGCAAAGGCGCGCGGAAGCTCGGCAGCGCATTTGTGGTGATCGACCACCACGACATCGACCCCGACGTCGTGCGCCATCTGCAGTGCCTCATAGGCCATTGCGCCGCAATCGACGGTGACGATGAGGGTGGAGCCCGCCTCGGCGAGGCTGGTAAGCGCTGCGCCCGAGGGGCCATAGCCTTCCATCAGCCGGTCGGGAATATAGGCGCCGGCATCAAGGCCGAGGTCGCGCAGCAGGCGGATCAGCAACGCGGCGCTGGTTGCGCCATCAACGTCATAGTCGCCATAGATGGTGACCTTTTCGCGCGCGATCACCGCCTGCGCCAACCGGTCGGCGGCGCTGTCCATGTCGCGGAAGATCGACGGGTCGGGCATGAAGCCACGGATGGTCGGTGCGCGATAGCGGTCGAGATCGTCGCGCGGCACGCCCCGGCTGAGCAGCAGCAAAGCGACCAGATCGTCGGGCTCGAGATCGGCCTGGCGCCGATCGCCTTCTGCGCCGCGCCAGTGCCAGGGCTGGCCGGTCAGCGACTGGGTGATGCCGAGAACGGGTTCGGGATGGAGTGTGGCCATCGGTGGCGGTTTCCTAAAAAGTCGGTCGTTCAGCCGGCGCTCTTGCGGCGAAAACGGGAACCCGGGGCGGGTGCAGTGCCATCACGCATCCGGGCTCCGGCGGTGGCCGGAGAGCGACAGGGATGCCCCGGGGTCTAGCGCTGCTGCAACGATTTGGCGAGGTCTAACGAAAACGGGTGGACCCTGTTCTGCGGGTGTCTAAACCAGACATGATGACCGACACCCCGACCCTGCTGATCGTCTGGCACAGCCGTACCGGCGCGGCAAAGGCGATGGCGCAGGCCGCTTTCGAGGCGGCAGCGGGCGAGTGTACGGCGCGGATGCTCGCCGCCGACGATGTACAGCCCGAAGACATGCTCTGGGCCACAGGCTATCTGTTCGTGTGCCCCGAAAATCTCGCCAGCATGACCGGGGCGATGAAGGAGTTCTTCGATCGCCATTATTATCCTGTGCTGGGGCGGATCGAGGGGCGGCCCTATGCGGCGATGGTTGCCGCAGGATCGGATGGGCAGGGCGCGGTGCGGCAGATCGAGCGGATCGCGACCGGCTGGCGGCTGAAGCGGATTGCAGACAGCCTGATCATCTGCACCCATGCTCAAAGCCCGGAAGCAATCGCCGCGCCCAAGCTGCTGGGTGCGGGTGAGCTTGCGCCGTGCGGTGAACTGGGCGCGATGCTCGGCGCGGGGTTGGCCATGGGGATATTTTGACACTAAGACCCTGAAAATCCTCCCCGAAACGGGGAGGGGCCCGCGAAGCGGCGGAGGGGAAGCGGGGTTGTGCGCCCCTGTGATCTGTGTACGATCCCGCCTCCCCTCGGTCGGTCCTGCGGACTGCCACCTCCCCGGTCCGGGTGAGGATCATCGAGTGTGTTTTCTTAGGAGTGTCGCATGCTTTACCGTTCGTCCTTGCTGGCCTTTGCCGCATTGATCGCTGTCCCCGCCACCGCGCAGCAGGCGCCGGTCGAGACCCGGCAGGTGGGCACCGCGCGGCTGGAGAACGTGCCGGAAATCCCGCAGGACATCCGCGAGGCGGTGCAGCGCTATCAGAACTATCGCGAGGCGCGGTTCCAGGACTGGCTGCCTGATGGATCGATGCTGATCACCACCCGGTTCGGATCGACCTTTCAGGTGCATCACGTTACCGCTCCCGGCGCGGCGCGGCGTCAGTTGACCTATTTCAACGAACCCGTCGGCGGGGCCAAGGCGGTGCCCGGCCAGAGCCGTTTCCTGCTCACCCGCGACACCGGCGGAGACGAATGGTTCCAGCTGTTCGTGCGCGATCTCGATGGCGTGGCGCAGTCGCTGACCGAGCCGGTAACGCGCAACCAGTCGCCGGTGTTCGCCAAGGATGGCAGCCTTTTGGTCTGGTCGCGCGCCACCAAGGGATCGGCCGATTATGCGATCATGGCCGCCGATCCTGCCGATCCCAAGAGCCGCCGACTGGTGTGGCAGGGGACAGGTGCGGTCGGGCCGCAGGATATCAGCGCGGACAAGGCGACCGTGCTGCTGGGCAAGGGTATCTCCAACCGCGAAAACCAGCTGATGCTGCTCGATATGGCGAGCGGCAAGGTCACCCCGCTCGAATTCTCGGTCAAGGCCAAGGCGCGGTTCGAGGAGGCGCGTTTTGTCGATGGCGGCAAGGCGATCCTTGCGATCACCAACGCGGGCGGCGACTTCCGTCGGCTGGTCAGGATCGACATCGCGTCGGGACAGATGGCCCAGCTTTCGGACAAGGTGAACTGGGACGTCGAGGCCTACGACCTTTCGCCCGATGGCAGGACCCTGGCCTACACGATCAACGAGGACGGCTTCTCGCGCGTGCTGATCTCGTCGCTGACCACCCCGCAGGCAATCTCTTCGCCCGAGCTGCCGCGCGGCGTCATCAGCGCGCTCGAATTCTCCCCCGATGGCGGCAAGCTTGCGATCGGGCTGACCAATGCCACCACCGCAGGCGATGTGTGGGATATCGATCTGGGGACCGGCGCGGTCACCCGCTGGACGCAGTCCGAAGCGGGCGAACTCGATCCGGCAAGACTGGTCGAGCCCGAGCTGATCCGGTTCAAGAGCTTCGACGGGCTGTCGGTCCCCGCCTTCGTCTACCGCCCAAAGAACGCAGCAGCCGATGCAAAGCTTCCGGTGATCATCGACATCCATGGCGGACCCGAGGCGCAGACTCGCCCCTCATGGAACCCCGGCGCGCAATATTTCGCCGATGTTCTGGGCGCGGTGGTGATCCTGCCCAATGTGCGTGGGTCGGACGGCTATGGCACCAAGTACCTCAATCTCGACAACGGACCCTTGCGCGAAGACAGCGTCAAGGACATTGGATCGCTGATCGACTGGGCAGGCAAGCAGCCGGGAATGGATGCCCGGCGCATCGCGGTCTATGGCCAGTCCTATGGCGGATACATGTCGCTTGCAGCCATGACCTTCTATTCGGACCGGCTGGTCGGCGGGGTCGAGCGCTATGGCATCAGCGATTTCATCAGCTTCATGGCGAACACCGAGGCCTATCGCCGCGACAACCGCCGCGCCGAATATGGCGACGAGCGTGACCCCAAGATGCGCGCCGTGTTCGAGCGGATCGCGCCGCTCAAGAACGTGGCCAAGATCACCAAGCCAATGCTGGTGATGCAGGGGGCGAACGACCCGCGGGTTCCGCAGTCCGAATCCGATCAGGTGGTAGCAGCCCTGCGCGGCAACGGGGTGCAGACCTGGTACGTGCTCTATGCCGATGAGGGGCATGGCTTCCTCAAGAAAGCCAACAACGATCTGCGCCGCGAGGTCGAGACGGTGTTCCTCAAGCAACTGTTCGCGCAATGAAGACGTTCTTCGACGCGCGGCAGCACGACCATGCGCCCGCGATGGAATTGCACAATGGCGCCTATGTGCCCTATGCCGAGCATCGCGGGCGAATGGAGAATGTGCTGGCGACGCTGTCCCAAGTGGGGGCTCCGCGCGACCATGGCATGGAGCCTATCCGGCGGGTGCATAGGGACAATTATCTCGCCTTCCTGCAAAGCGCGCACGAACGCTGGGTGGCCGCGGGGCGCAACGGCGATGCGCATGGCTATGCCTGGCCGGTGGTGGGACGGCGCCCGCTCAACCTGAACCGGATCGATGCGGATCTTGGCCAGTTCAGCTTCGATGCTTCAAGCCCGATTTCGGCAGGCACCTGGACCAGCGCCTATTGGGGCGCGCAATCCGCGCTGGCGGCCACCGAGGCGGTGCTGGGCGGTGAGCGCGCGGCCTTCGCGTTGTGCCGTCCTCCAGGGCACCATTGCGGCGCGGATTATCTCGGCGGATACTGCTTCCTCAACAATGTCGCGATCTCGACCGAGGCGGCGATCGCGGCGGGCAAGCGGCGGATTGCGATCCTCGATGTCGATTACCACCACGGCAACGGCACGCAGGACATCTTCTACGAACGCGGCGACGTGCTATTCGTCTCGGTTCATGCCGATCCGGCGACCGACTATCCGTTCTTCTGGGGCCATGCCGACGAACGCGGCAAGGGCGCGGGCGAGGGCGCGACGCTCAACCTGCCGCTGCCGCGCGGGAGCGGGCTGGAGGCGTATCGTGCCGCGCTCGACACCGGGCTGGCTGCGATCCGCGATTTCGGTGCGGACATGCTGTGCGTATCGTTCGGCGCAGATACCTTTGCCGGCGATCCGATCTCGCAGTTCGCACTGCAGACGGCGGATTATACGCCGATCGCCCGCTCGATTGCCGACCTGGACCTTCCCAC
The DNA here is from genome assembly GCF_001713435.1 of Blastomonas sp. RAC04. Lineage (NCBI taxonomy): Bacteria > Pseudomonadati > Pseudomonadota > Alphaproteobacteria > Sphingomonadales > Blastomonadaceae > Blastomonas > Blastomonas sp. RAC04. The sequence goes on along the minus strand of NZ_CP016460.1, from coordinate 1,287,379 downwards.
GGTGATCGTGATGGAAGGCGGCTATGCCGTCGATGCGCTGGGCGCAAACGTCGCGGCGTTTCTGGCGGGGTTCGACTGACTGGGTGAGGCCCTGGGCCGGCTTAACCCTTCATCTGATCGACCAGTCGCCCGCCCTTGAACAAGGCGACGCAGCGTCCTTGGACCGGCAGGCGGTCGAACGGGGTGTTGCCCGCGCTCGCCGCCATCTTGGCAGAATCGACCTGCCAGGGGCGGTCGGCGTCGACCACCACCACGTCGGCCTCGTAGCCGGTGCGCAGCGCGCCGGCCTGAACCCCGAGGATGCGCGCGGGATTCGCCGCGATCAGATCGAACAGCCGCTCGGTGCTGATCACGCCGTCACGCACCAGCCCCAGCGACAACGGCAGCAGCGTTTCCGCGCCGGCCATGCCCGGCTGCGAATCGGCGAAGGGAAGGCGCTTGTCCTCCGGCCCGCGCGGATCATGGCCCGAGGCGATGACATCCAGCGTGCCATCGCCGACGGCGGCGATCGCGGCCTGGCGATCATCCTCGCAGCGCAGCGGCGGCGACAGCCGCGCAAAGGTACGGAAGCCGCCCAGTGCGACATCGGAGAGGAAAAGATGCGCAGGCGTGATCCCGGCGGTTACCGGTAGCCCTTCGGCCTTGGCGGCACGGATCAGCGCAAGGCCTGCGCGCGTAGTCACCTGGCGGAAATGCACCCGCGCCCCGGTCATCCGCACCAGCGACAGATCGCGCGCGATCGCAATACTCTCGGCCTCTGATGGCGCCTGGGGCAGACCCAGCCGGGTCGCCATTTCGCCTGCGGTGGCGACGGCGTTGCCCGACAGGCCATGGTCCTGGCTGTGGACGATCAGCGGCAGGTCGAGCATCGCACAATATTGCATCAGCCGATGCATAACGCCGGTATCGACGATCCAGCGTCGCCCGGTGGCAACCGCGCGTGCGCCTGCCTCCTTCATCAGCCCTATCTCGGCCATCTCGCTTCCCGCAAGGTCGCGGGTTGCTGCTGCGAGCGGGTGCACCCAGAAATCGGGCTTGCCCGAATAGGCGGCAAAGCGCACCCGCGCCGGGTGGTCGAGCGGCGGGCTCTGGTCGGGCATCAGCGCAGCGCGGCTGATCCCGCCAAAATGGAACGCGGGCGGATCGATCGCGAACACGCCCAGATCCACGAGGCCCGGTGCGATCAGCGCGCCCCTGGCATCGTGCACGGAATCTTCGGACCCGGGCGTCACGTCGCCGATCTCGGCAATCCTGTCGCCGATGATGCGCAGCGCGCCTGGCACAGGCTCAGCCTGGCCCGGCAACACCAGACGGCCGTTGGTGATTGTCAGCGGGCGGGTGGGAAGCTTGCTCATGCCCAGCCCTCCACGCCGCGGCGCCTGCGGGTGAGCACGTCAAGGCACGCCATCCGCATCGCCACCCCCATTTCGACCTGATCGGTAATCGCGGATCGCTCGACATTGTCGGCGATATGGCTGTCGATCTCCACCCCGCGATTCATCGGGCCCGGGTGCATCACCAGCGCATCGGGTCTGGCCAGCGCCAGCCGCACGTCGGTCAGCCCGTACAGATGGCGGAACTCGCGCGGGGAGGGGATGAACTGCCCTTGCATGCGTTCGTTCTGCAGCCGCAGCATCATCACTACGTCAGCGCCATCGAGCGCCTCGGCAAAATCGCGGCAGGGGGTGCCGCCCATCGATTCGACCGCAGGCGGCATCAGCGCGGGCGGCCCTGCGACGCGGACCTCGGCGCCCAAAGTGGAGAGGCAGATCATGTTCGACCGCGCCACCCGGCTGTGGAGGATATCGCCGCAGATCGCGACGCGCAGGCCCGCGATCTGCCCCTTGCGGCGGCGGATGGTCAGCGCATCGAGCAGCGCCTGGGTCGGGTGTTCGTGCGTGCCGTCGCCGGCATTGAGCACAGGACAGCCGACCTTGTCCGCGATCAGCTGCACCGCGCCCGAGCTGCCGTGGCGGATGACGATGGCATCGGCGCGCATCGCATTGAGCGTCACCGCGGTGTCGATCAGCGTCTCGCCCTTCTTCACGCTCGATTGCGCGGCGTGCATGTTGACGACATCGGCGCCCAGCCGCTTGCCGGCGATCTCGAACGACAGCAATGTGCGGGTGGAGTTCTCGAAAAAGGCGTTGATCAGCGTCAGCCCCGCCAGCCGGTCGTCGTGCTTGCTGGCCTGGCGGTTCATGTCCACCCACTGCTCGGCCTCGTCGAGCAGGAACTCGATTTCCCATGGCTGCAGCCCGGCAATGCCGAGCAGATGCCGGTGCGGAAAGGCCATGCTGCCGGGCGGATAATCGCTGGCCGGGCGGCGGGCGGAGCTGTTTTCTGGCGATGTCATCAAAGCCAAGCGTCTAGGAGCGAATCGTGATTGGCTCAAGCGTCGTTTTCATGGCAGCCACCCCCCGTTTGCAGGGTGGACAGGTGCGGCTGCAGCCGCAATGATAAGCACTGACAAGAATGTAAGCGGGAGGGATTCTGGATGGAGCTGGTAACCGAAGGCTTGCGCTTTCCCGAAGGCCCGGTGGCGATGCCCGACGGCAGCGTGGTGCTTGTCGAGATCGAGCGCGGCTGTGTCACCCGCGTGCTCCCCGATGGCTCGCAACAGGTGATCGCCGAGCTTGGCGGAGGACCGAACGGCGCGGCGATCGGCCCCGATGGCAGGCTGTATGTCTGCAACAATGGCGGCTTCGATTATATCGAACGCGCAGGTCTGCTGGTGCCGCACGGCCAGGCATCCGATTATTCCGGGGGCCGGATCGAGCGGGTCGATCTTGAAACCGGAGCAGTGGAGACGCTGTACCGTGATGGCGATTTCGGCTGCACGCTTCGCGGCCCCAACGATATCGTGTTCGACGATGCAGGCGGCTTCTGGTTTACCGATCACGGCAAGACCCGCGAGCGCGAGCGCGACGTCACCGGCGTTTTCTATGCCAAGGCCGATGGCTCGCTGCTCAAGGAAGTGATCTTCCCGATGGAGAACCCCAACGGCATCGGCCTCTCGCCCGATGGCAAACGGCTCTATGTCGCGGAAACCTACACCTGCAAGCTGTGGGCGTATGACGTTGCCGGTCCGGGCGAGATCGCTTTCAGCCAGGGGCTGCTCGGGCCAAGCGGGACGTTTCTGTACAGCCCGCCGGGTTATACCTTTTTCGATTCGCTGGCGGTCGATGGTGCGGGCAATGTCTGCGTCGCGACGATCGGGCAGAGCGGCATCTCGGTGGTTTCGTCCGACGGCCAACTTATCGAATTCGTCGCGACCGATGATCCGTTCACCACCAACATCTGCTTTGGCGGGCCCGACCTTAAGACCGCGTGGATCACGCTGTCGGGCACCGGGCGGCTGGTGAAGATGGACTGGCCGCGCGGCGGGGCGAAGCTGAATTATCTGAATGTCTGATAATGTTTTCACCTTCGTCATTCCCGCAAACGCGGGAATCCCGCTACTGCGCTGAAGGTAGCCAGAAAGCGGGACCCCCGCCTTCGCGGGGGTGACGGACACTTGAGATGCTGGAACGAGGAACCAAAACCGTGACCGACCAACGCTGGGCCATCGACATCGACCACGATCAGATCGCCAATGCGCAGATCGTCGCCGCGCCTGAGCCCGAGCTGCCCGAAGGTGCGATCGAGGTGACGATCGACCTCTACGCCATGACCGCCAACAACGTTACCTACGCGGTGTTCGGCAAGCCGCTCGGCCTGTTCGGCAATGATCAGGGCTATTGGGACTTCTTCGCAGAGCGGGACGCACCCGGACGTCTGCCGGTCTGGGGGTTTGCCACGGTCAGCCGCAGCCATCACGAGGGCGTGCCTGTAGGCACCCGGCTTTACGGCTATTTCCCGATGGCGAGCCATGCCGTGCTGATGCCGGGCAGGGTTGGTCCGCACGGTTTCACCGACATGACCCCGCGCCGCACCACGCTGCCGGTGATCTACAACCAGTATCAGCGGATCGATGCTCTGGGCGATTATCGCGCGCAGGATCATGATTACTGGCCTGTGTTCCGCCCGCTGTTCCTGACTGGCTGGCTGATCGCCGATCTGCTGGAGGACGAGAGTGACTATGGCGCGCAGCAGGTGCTGGTCGCCAGCGCATCGAGCAAGACTGCGATCGGGCTCGCTTATGCCCTCGGCCAGCGCTCGGCGCGGCCCCGGATCGTGGGACTGACCAGCGCGGGCAATGCCGCCTATGTCGGATCGCTGGGGCTCTATGACGAGGTAGTCACCTATGACGCCATCGGAGCGATGGATGCGGGCAAGACCAGCGCGATGGTCGACATGGCCGGCAATGCGCAGGTCGCCGCCAGCGTGCACAACCATTTCGGCGATGCGCTCAAGGCCTCGATCGTCGTCGGCAAATCGCACTGGGATTCGGCCGATGATGGCACGGCGATGGCAGGGCCCGCGCGGCAGATGTTCTTTGCGCCCGGGCGCAGCGAAAAGCGGATCGGCGAATGGGGGCCGGACAAGTTCCGGCAGAAGCTCGAGGCCGCGTGGCTGGGCTTTGCCGATCTGGCGCCGCGGCTGCTGGGCATCGAGAAGCGCGCTGGCGCCGATGCCGCGCTGGCCGCCTATCGCGAGACAGTCGAAGGCAAGGCCGATGCCAAGACGGGGCTGGTCATCACCCCATGACGTTTTCCGCCGTGATTTTCGATTTCGGCGGGGTGATCACCTCGTCGCCCTTCGAGGCGTTCAACCGGCTGGAGGCCGAGCGCGGGCTGCCACGCGACTGCATCCGCAGGATCAACGCCACCGATCCCGATCACAACGCCTGGGCGCGGTTCGAGCGCGCGGAGATCGATGCGTCTGCCTTCGATACCGCCTTTGCTGCCGAAGCCGCTGCGCTGGGGCTGGAGATCAGCGGCGCAGATGTCATCTCGTGTCTGGCGGGCGATGTCCGCCCACGCATGGTCGCCGCGCTCGATGCCCTCAAGGGTGCAGGGTATTCGCTCGGTTGCATCACCAACAACGTGCGCGCAGGCAAAGGGTCGGCGATGGTGTTCGATGATTCGCGCGCCGCTCAGATCGCAGCGATCATGGCGCGCTTCGACCATGTCATCGAAAGCAGCAAGGCGGGCGTGCGCAAGCCCGATCCGCGTATCTATGCGATGATGTGCGACGCACTGGAGGTTGCGCCCAAGGCCTGCATCTATCTCGATGACCTTGGAGTGAACTGCAAACCCGCAGCCGCGATGGGCATGGCCGCGATCAAGGTGACAGGCGAGACGCAGGCACTGGCCGATCTGCGCGCGCTGCTCGGTTTGCCCGGCGATTGGCCACGCGCATGATGCGGCCTCTGGTCGCGCTGCTGGCGTTGTGCGCGGCTCCGGCACTCGCCGATCCGGGGACGGTTGTCGCCGTGGGCGGCGCGCTCGAGGATGACAACGCGGCGTTGTTTCGTGCGCTGGTCGATGCGATGCCCGCCGATGCGCCCGGGATTGTCGTCATCCCTGCAGCGTCGGGGTCGGCGGGAGGATCGGCGTCGCGCTTTGCCGATGCGCTCGCCCGGCATGGCGTCGCGCGCGACAGGGTCGATCTGGCGCAGGTCGCAATGGTCGACGATCCCGAAACCCCGGATGCCGACGAATCCCTTTGGCGCGATGGCGGCAGCAATCCCGCCGAGATCGCCAGGATAGAGCGTGCCGGGCTCATCTGGTTTGCAGGCGGCGATCAGGCGCGGATCATGGCGACACTGGTAAGGCCCGATGGCAGCGACACGCCAATGCTCGCCGTCATTCGCCAGCGACTGGCCGCTGGCGCAGTCATCGGCGGCACCAGCGCAGGCGCAGCGGTGCTGGGCGAGCACATGATCGGTTGCGGCAGCCCCGATGTCGCGCTTGTCGCGCCGGTCTCGCGCAATCTGGCCGACTGTGCCACCACCGAAGAAGGCGCGACCGGTGCGCCTCTGGTGCTGGCCCAGGGCTTGGGCTTCCTCCCAGGCATCGTGTTCGACCAGCATTTCAGCCAGCGCGGCCGCCTGACGCGGCTAGTGCGCGCAGTCGCATGTATCGACGCGGAGGCGGTGACCGGAATCGGCGTGGACGAGGACACCGGCTTTGTCTTCGGGCTGGGCCGCGAAACCGGCCATGCGGTGGGCAAGGGCACGATCACGCTGGTCGACCCGTCCGACGGGCGCAAGACCTGTGATGGTGCGGTAATGGACAATGTCCGCCTCGCCCGCATTCCCGCCCGCACCGGAAACTGAACGGCCATGGACAATTTCACCCACGGCCTCGCCGGATGGGCGCTGGGGCAGGCCGGGCTCAAGCGGATGACCGGGCTTGCGGTGCCGACGCTGATCATCGGCGCGAACCTGCCGGATATCGATGCGGTGCTGAGCGTGCTGGGTACCCAGTCACTGGCGCTGCGGCGTGGCCTCACCCATGGGCCGATCGCCCTGCTGATCCTGCCGCTGCTGCTCACCGCCGCGATGGTCGGCTTCGAGCGCTGGCAGGTGCGGCGGCGCAAGCGGCCAAGGTCGCGATTGCCGGTGCGACCGGTGCCGCTGCTGATCCTCGCCTATATCGGAACGCTGTCGCACCCCGCGCTCGACTACATGAACAATTATGGCATCCGCCTGCTCGAGCCGTTCTCGCCTCGCTGGTTCCACGGCGATACGCTGTTTATCATCGATGCTGTGCTGTGGACCATCCTGCCGTTGGGCATCTGGGCCTCGCGGCGCAGGGAGGCGGCGGGACGGAACGGCTGGGAGCGTCCGGCGCAGGCGGTGCTGGCGCTGGCGCTGGTCTATATCGCAGGCAATTTCACGCTCTCGGCCAAGGCGGAGGCGGACACCGCGCAGGCCATCCGCAGGCAGCGCGGGATCACGCCCGATCTGGTTATCGCCAATGCGGTTCCGGTGCGCTTCTGGCATCGCGACATGCTGTGGCGCGGCGATGATCTGATCGGCAGGGGCGCGTACAGCGCATTGGGCGCGCCCGCGCTCAGCCTGCAGGCCGGGCAGGCTGCGACCAACATGGCAAGCCCCTGGGTCGCGCGCGCGGCGGCGCAAAACTCTGATGCGCGGGCCTTTTTGTTCTGGGCGCGGATCCCATATGCCAGGCTGACCAATATCCCGGGGGGCAAAAGAGTGACCTTGCGCGACGCACGTTTTGACAGTTCGCCGATTGCCGACCGGTTCACCGTGGTCGTCGATGTGAAGGGCAGGCCATGACCCGCCCCGCGATTGTCTGGCTGCGCCGCGACCTCAGGCTCGCCGATCAGGCAGCGTTCGTGGCGGCGGCAAGTGCGGGGCCGGTGATCCCCGTTTATGTCCTCGACGACGACACACCCAGGCACCGCAAGATGGGCGGGGCATCGCGCTGGTGGCTGCACCACAGCCTTGCCGCGCTTGATGCGGATCTGCGCAAGCTGGGCTCGCGGCTGGTGCTGCGCCGGGGCGCTGCTGCCGATGTGCTGGCCGAACTGGCGCGCGAGACCGGTGCGGCATCGGTGCACTGCGTGCGGCACTACGAACCCTGGTGGCGCAATGCCGAAAAGGCGCTGAAAGAGGCGCTGCCCGATGATTGCGCGCTCGAGCGGCATCACGGCAACTATCTGATGCCGCCCGGATCGGTGACCACCGGCAGCGGCCAGCCCTACAAGATCTACACGCCGTTCTGGCGCGCGCTGGCGCAGCACATGCCCCCGCCTGAGCCGCTGCCCGCTCCGAAGTCGCTCGACGCGCCCAAGGCCTGGCCGAAAAGCGATGAACTTGCAGACTGGAAGCTGCTGCCGACCAAGCCCGATTGGGCAACGGGTTTTGCCGAGGAATGGACACCCGGCGAGTCGGGGGCGGCCAAACGCGTGGATGCCTTTGTCGACAAGGCCAGGCATTACGAAGACCGCCGCAACCTGCCCTCGATCGAGGGAACCTCGCGCCTGTCGCCACACCTGCATTTCGGCGAGATTTCGCCTGCGACCGTCTGGCACGCGACGATGGAAGCGGGCGGATCGGTCGAGACATTCCTCAAGGAACTGGTCTGGCGCGACTATGGGCAGAACGTGATTGCGCAATACCCCGATTACGGCAGGGCCAACGCGCGCGAACCGTTCGATGCGTTCCCCTGGCGCGATGCCGATGACCCCGAGGTTCGCCGCGAGGTCGATGCCTGGCAGCAGGGCCGCACCGGCTATCCGCTGGTCGATGCCGGAATGCGCCAGCTCTGGGCGACAGGCTGGATGCACAACCGCGTGCGGATGGTCGCGGCCTCGTTCCTGATCAAGCATCTGCTGGTCGACTGGCGCGTGGGCGAGACGTGGTTTTGGGATACGCTGGTCGATGCCGATTACGGTTCGAACGCCACCAACTGGCAGTGGACCGCTGGCACCGGCGTTGATTCGAACATGTTCGTCCGCATCATGGCGCCGCTGACCCAGTCGGAAAAGTTCGATGCCGCAGGCTATATCCGCCAGTGGGTACCCGAGCTTGCCGATCTTTCCGACAGCGCCATCCATGATCCGGAAGCAGCGGGCAAGTTCGTCAAGGGCTATCCCAGGAAGATCATCGCGCATAAACAGGCGCGCGAGCGCGCGCTGGCGGCGTATGCGGCGATGAAATCATGAAAGACATAAAAGAGGAGACAGGGTGATGCGGGTTTGGACGAGTTTTGCAGCGGCGTGTGCGCTGGCGGTGGGCGCAGGATCGATTGCGGTTGCCAAGGAATCTGCCCCGGCGGTCAAGGCGATCCAGCAGATGAGCCCCGCCGAGATGGAGCGGGTGCGCACTGCGGGCGCGCAGATCCTGTTCTGGTCCGACGCGCAGCGCTCGGCCAATTTCCGCAGCATGGAGGCGCAGTTCCCCGGCACCACCGCCAAGGCAGGAACGCCGCGAGCGCTGCCCAAGGGTGCGGCGCTTCCCGTGAGCGATGCCGAGATCGAGGCCTTCATGACCGCGCAGAATGTCGCCGGGCTGATGGTGATCCAGGACGGCAAGGTGCGGCTGGAGCGCTACGGCCTGGGGCTGGGCGCGCAGGATCGCTGGACCAGTTTTTCGGTCGCCAAGTCGTTTACCTCGACGCTGGTCGGCGCTGCGGTCAAGGATGGCCTGATCACCTCGGTCGACGATCCGGTGACCAAGTATGTCCCCGAGCTCAAGGGCAGCGGCTATGACGGGGTGTCGGTCAAGCAGATCCTGACGATGACCTCGGGGGTCAAATGGAACGAGGATTACACCGATCCCAACAGCGATGTCGTCAAGATGCTCTCGGTTGCGGTGAAGCCCGGCGAGGATCCCAACAGCGCATACATGAAGACGCTGCCGCGCGAGGCCGAACCTGGAACCAAATGGGTTTACAAGACTGGTGAAACCAACCTCATCGGCGTGATCGTCCAGCGCGCCACCGGCAAGACGCTGACCGAATATGCCGAAGAGAAGATCGTCAAGCCTGCGGGCTTCGAGGGCGATCTGTTCTGGATGGTCGATTCCGCCGGGCAGAATGTCGGCGGATGCTGCCTCTCGATCCGGCTGGCGGACTATGCCCGCATGGGTCTGTTCGCGATGGAAGGCGGCGCAGGCCAGGTGCCCGAGGGCTGGTTTGCCGAAGCCGGCAAGGAACAGGCGCCGATCGGCCTGCCGGGCTTTGGCTATGGCTATCAATGGTGGACCTATCCCGGCGGCGCCTGGGGCGGACAGGGTATCTTCGGCCAGGCGATCCTGATCGTGCCGGAAAAGAAGCTGGTCATCGCGGTGGTCAGCAACTGGCCCAAGGCGAGCGGGGCAGATCTGCGTATCCCGCAGCTGCAGTTCTTTCAGCAGCTTGCCATGGCGGCGGATTGATCAGGACCGATGACCGACGACAGCCGCCTGCACAAGGAACTGACCGCCGCCGGGATCGCGTTCGATCAGGTCGAGCATGAAGCCGTCTTCACCGTGCTGGAAAGCAGCGCGGTGGAGCGGCTGGTGCCCGGTGCGCACACCAAGAACCTGTTCCTGAAGGACGCGGGCGGGCAGTTCTATCTGGTGACGGTGCTAGCCGAAAAGCAGGTCGATCTGGGCGCGCTCAGGCATATGGTGGGGGCAGGGCGATTCAGCTTCGGCAGCGCGGACGAGATGATCGAGCTTCTGGGGATCACCCCGGGCTCGGTGACGCCGCTTGCCGTATTGAACGACGCGCGCGGGCGGGTGCAGCTGGTGCTCGACGAGGTGCTTGCGGCGCAGCCCCGCGTCAATGTCCACCCCTTGCGCAACACCGCGACTTTGGGGCTATCGGGGCTGGATCTGGTGCGGCTGCTGGTGCGCTGGCGGCATGCGCCACTGATCGTTCCTGTCCCCAACAAGGCCCCGGCGCCCGAGCAATCCCAAAATTGAGGGTGGGCGCTGGCCGATGCTTGCTGTAGTCCTCACTGAATGACCCTGGTAACCGCCCGTCCGCTGATCGACAGCTTTTCGCGCACGATCAGCTATGTCCGCCTTTCGGTGACCGATCGCTGCGACCTGCGCTGCTCCTATTGCATGCCCGAGCGGATGCAGTTCCTGCCCAAGGCTGAAGTGCTGAGCCTTGAGGAGCTGCACCGGCTGGGCCTAGCCTTCATCGCGCGCGGCGTGCGCAAGATCCGGCTGACCGGGGGCGAGCCTCTGGTGCGGCGCGACCTGATGACGCTGATCGGGAAGCTGGGTCGCGAGCTGGGCAACGGGCTTGACGAACTGACGCTCACCACCAACGGGACGCAACTCAAGCAGCATGCGGGCGCTCTAGTGGATGCCGGGGTCCGCCGGATCAACATCTCGCTCGATACGCTCCAGCCCGATCTGTTCGCGAAACTCACCCGCCGCGATGCGCTGGCACAGGTGCTCGAAGGCATCGATGCGGCCGACCGTGCGGGGCTGAAGATCAAGCTCAACACCGTAGCGCTCAAGGGTCTGAACGAAGAGGAGCTGCCCGCGCTGATCGGCTGGGCGCACGGCCGCGGCTTCGATGTCACGCTGATCGAGGTCATGCCGCTGGGCGAGGTCGAGGAAGACCGGTTCGACCATTACCTGCCGCTCACTGCGGTGCGCGACCGGCTGGAACAGGATTGGACGCTGCAGCAGAGCCCGCACGACAGCGGCGGCCCTGCGCGCTATGTCGATATCGCCGAAACCGGCGGGCGGCTGGGCTTCATCACCCCGCTGACCAACAATTTCTGCGCCAACTGCAACCGCGTGCGCGTTACCGCGACGGGGCAGATCTTCATGTGCCTCGGCCAGAACGACCAGGTCGATCTGCGCGCCGCGATGCGTGGTCCGGACAGCGAGGCGGCGCTCGATGCCGCGCTGGATCGCGCAATCGCAAGAAAGCCCGAGCGGCATGATTTCCACATCGATGCCCCCGGCGCGGCACCCGCGCTGGCGCGGCATATGTCGATGACCGGCGGCTGAGCGCGGACCATGGCACAATTGCTGTTCTTTGGCCGTCTGGGTGATCTGGCCGGCGGGACCGAGCGGATGCTGGGCCTGAGCGAGCCGCAGGCGATTGCCGATCTGATCGGCATTCTCGGGCAGAGCGACGACCTGCTGGGCAGCGCGCTCGCCGAACCGCGCATCCGCTATGCAATCAACGGCGCGATCGTCGATGCCGATGCGCTGGTCGAGGACGAAGACGAGCTGGCGTTCCTGCCGCCCGTCAGCGGGGGCTGACATGCGCTGCGACATCCGCCTCCTGAGCGAGGGCTTCGATCCGGAGGCCGAAGTGGCGGCGTTCCGCGCGTCGCTGGACGCTTCGGGCGCGATGGTCAGCTTCACCGGTATGGTGCGGCCATCGGGCACCGATGGCGCGGTGAGCGCGCTTTGCCTGCAGCATTATCCCGGGATGACCGAGCGCGGCATTGCCGAGGCGGTCCAGGGGGCTGCAAACCGCTGGCCGCTCGAGGCGGTGCTGGTGATCCACCGGGTGGGCGAGATGGCACCGCGTGATCCGATCGTTCTGGTCGCCACCGCCAGCGCGCACCGCCGAGCGGCTTTCGAGGCTGCCGATTTCCTGATGGATTTCCTCAAGAGCCGCGCGCTGTTCTGGAAAAGCGAAACCGGGGCTGCGGGCCGCAACTGGATCGAGCCGCGCGACGACGACTATGCCGATGCCGCACGCTGGGACGCGGACTGACAGCAACGCTTGCCGGGTCAGCCGAACACCCGCCTGCCATGAGTCACCCGGTCGGCCATCGCCATGGTGGTCAGCTGCGCGTTGACGCGAATGCAGCTGGGCATCACGCTCGCGTCCGTCACCAGCACGTTGGTGGTGCCGTGCACCCGCTGGTCTAGATCGACCACGCCCTTGGCAGGGTCCGCGTTGATCGCATTGCCGCCATGCGGGTGACTGGAAGACAGCACGACGTCATCGGGTTCCTCGATATGCTTCCAGTAGAATTCGTCGATCTCGGCATCGGTCATGCCTGCCTTCAGCGTCTCGCCGTGCAGCAGCGCGGGGTAGACCTCGATCGCACCCCCCGCAAAGTGTATCTTGGTCAGCATCGACAGCGCGCGGCGAAGCACGGCAAGATCGGTCGGCTTGAGCTCGAAACCAAGCTTGCCCTTTTTGATCTCTCCCAGTCGGTCGGCGGGGAATAGCGCGCCTGCCGAAGCCAGCCGGTTGTAGTTGAGCATCCGGCGGAAGTGCTCGTCGAACCAGCCCGGCACCAGCGAAGCCATGCTCATCGGCGGCTGGAAATGGCTCTCGATCAGGAAGTCGCCGCGATCGATGAAGGTCGCCATCTGGTCCTCGTCCCAGGCGTTGACCGGATCGGGCATCAACGCAGGCACAGGGCAGGCGATGTTGAGCGAGATGCCCTTGCCGGTGCCTTCGATGCCGCTCGCTGACAGGATGTTGCTCGATGCGATGGTGCCGGCGGCGACGACCACGCCCTTGGTGACCCTGATCGTCTTGCCGCGGCCATCGGGCAGCATCACCTGCACCGATGTCGCCACGCGCCGTCCGTCTATGGCACGGTCGCCCCAGCCGATCTGCGCGACCTCGGCATGCGCCAGGATGCGCGCCTTGCGTGGCGCGCTGAGTGTCGCGTGCCGCAGGAAGCTTTCCGGCATTGCGCGCTTGCGTCCATAGGGGCAGCCGGTGTTGCAATAGCCGCACGAGACGCAATGATTGGGTTCGGTCTTCTGGCCCCAGTTCTTGCGGAACCATCCCGAGATGGCACGCTGGTCGAGCGGATCGGTGGATCCCGCGCGATAGGCGTTCCACCCATCAAGCAGCCGGGTGCCGTTGTTGCGCCCCAGCCTTCTGTCGATCTCGTGTACGCCCAGCCGCTGCTCGACCCGGCAATAGCTCTCCTCCAGCGCTTGCGGTTCCACGCCCGCGCCCAATGCACGCCACGTCGCCAGCACGTCATTGGCATCGGGATGGGTTTCGCCCTCGCGTTCGAGCCTGAGGCAGATGCCGTTGTTGACCACGGTGGAGCCGCCGACCGTACGCCCCTGAAAGACTATGATGTCGCGGTTGCGCGTTGTCTGGATTGCTCCGTCCTTGAACAGGCTCGAAGACATGTGCGCCTCGTTGGGGGTCATCCGGCTGCTGGGCATGTAAGGACCGGCTTCGACCACAAGGACTTCATAGCCCTGATCGGCAAGGTTCGAGGCAGCGACCGCACCGCCCGCGCCCGAGCCGATCACGATCACCTCGACGCTGTCGGGGATCGCATCTTCGCCAACGAACACCGTGTGAGGAAGGTCGTTGCCGACATGCTCCTCGATCAACGGATCATCGGGGGTCCCTGCACGGGTCCGGTGGCGGGGCAGGGTGAAGCCGATCGCATTGAACACCGGGTTGGCACGATTGGCGTCTTCGGAGGCGGCGTCGCTGGCGTTTTCGTCGTCCTGGTCGAGCCAATGCCCGTAATAGCCCGCATAGACAATGCCGCGGATGCGGGCCATGTCCTGGAACAGATCGATCCGGCTGTTCTTCAGCCGCCGCTCGATCCGCCAGATGCGGAAAGGACGCGGGGCGAAATGCCAGATGGGACCACCCAGTACCACCCAGGTCGCGATCACCGACAGCGCTGTATCGCGCGGCGTGTTGCCTTCGATATTGGCAAAAAGGCGCTGAAGATTGTCGACCACCTGACTGGGGCTGATCGCCATCTGTGCGGGTTGGACAAACAGCGTTTCGGCAAGCCTTCGCCAGATTGCCGCCTCAAACGGATTGAACGGTTTTCTGAGCATGCTGCGAATCCCCCCGGTGTCGGAGGATAAACTAGCAGGGCGAATGTCGATTGTAAGTTTTGGACGATTATCGCGCGTTAATTCATCGTGCAGACCGTGGCGGACAGGCTGCCGCCCTCGACCGTGATGCGGTTGAACGAAGGTCGCGAGGTCCGGACGCGCTCGGACAATGTGCCCGCGCCGATCAGTCTCACCGGCCCATAGGCCGTCGTAACACGCTGGTCGAACGGATCGTGGACATGGCCGGACAGAACGGCATGCGCACCTGCCGCAGCAATGGCCTCCAGCGCCGCGCGGCCGCCCGTGGTGCGCCCGCTGGTGCGGGTGGCAGCCTCGATCAGCGGGTGATGCGTCAGCACGATCCGGCAGGTGTCATCGGGGCCTGCTTCGAGCGATTGCACCGCATTGTGCAGCGCGCGGCTGCCGACCTTGCCCTTGGACCAGTTGAGACGCCATTGCGCGCGCGCAGTGGTGGGGAGCGAGACCAGATGGACGTGATCGATGCTAACGCCATCGTGCAACTGCTCCTGCAGCCGCATCACCCGGCCATAAGGCCGCCATATGCGCCGGACGGGGTTGAAATAGGGCAGGTCGTGGTTGCCGGGCTCGATCAGCACGGGCACGCCCAGTGCGGTCAGCCAGCTTTGCGCCGCGGCGAATTCGCGCGAGCGCGCACGCATGGTCAGATCGCCGGTGATCACCACCGCCTCGGGCGCGTCTTCCTCGACACAGCGCGTGAACCAGTCGAGCGCGGCGCTGTCCTCGGCTCCAAAATGCAGATCGCTGGCGTGGAACAGCAGCGTCATCGGTCGGCAGGTCCTCGTGTATCGATGAAGTTGTGCGGCGCGCGGCCTAGCACCAAGGTATCGCCCGGAGCGCAATCTGCAGGTTCGCCATCGATCAGCAGGCCGATGCTGTCGGCTTCGCTGACCAGCGTCGCGCGGCTCGCCTCGCCCAGATCGACACGGGGTCCATCGCGAAAGTCGCCATCAAGCCAGGCGCCGGCGTGCGCGATCACCTCGCCAATGCTCGATGCGGTAAACCCGCACAGCGCCAGCGTGTTTTCACGCGGCGCCGCGAAGATCGCAGGATAAGTGCCATCGTGGCCCTCGATGCCGACCTGCGGTCCGCTCAGGCTTTCGGATATCGCAGCCGGGATGGTGGTGAACACCAGATCGGCAACGTCGGCATGCCGGGCATTCTCGCGGACCTTGGCCCAGCTCGTGGTGGGGCCTGCGATCACGCCGACATAAGCGATGTTCTCGCCGATCTGGACCGTGTTGAGCCGCCGCGTGTGGCGGTCGCGACAGGCATATGCGATGATATCCTGGCACGAATGCTCGCCATGCAGCGCGCGCGCCAGCAGGTTCATCGTGCCTCCAGGCAGGATCAGAACATCTCCGTCCCAGCCTTGCGCCGCCTTGAGCGCGCTGTTGGTGGTGCCATCGCCCGCATAGATCGCCAGGATCGAAACACCCCCGGCCTCAAGCCGTTCGGGCGTCGGCAGTGTATCGTCGGGGCAGCGGACGACGCAGTCCACCGGCTGTCCGCCATCGGCGAAGCGGGTTACGATATCGGCGATCACGTCAGCATCGTAGCTGCCGCTTGCCTCGTTCACGATGAGCCATGTGCCTGTCATGCGCGCTCAACGCACCAAGGCGCCGAAAGGTGCCACAAAAAAGGGCCGCGCTCCCCAAGGAAACGCGACCCCTTTTTATTCAAGGACTTCAGGCGATCAGAACTTGGCGCCCGCCGCCATGAAGAAGGTGCGGCCGATGCCGCTGACCGGAAAGGCCGAGCTTGCCAGGTACGGTTCGCGGTCGGACACGTTGTTGATGCCCGCGGTGATCGTGAAGTTCTCCGCGACGTCAAAGCTGGCAGCGATGTTATGCAGCCAGTATTCCGGAGCAAAGCCTGCCGGACCGAACTCGGTCTGGATACGCTCAATCTGGATGACCGATGCGGCCGCCTGCTTGCCGACATATTGCAGCGAATAGTTCAGCGTAAACCGTCCGCGGTTGTAGGTCACCGATCCCACGCCCGACCATTCGGGCGCGCCGAGCTCGTTGAGGCCGGGATTTACCAGCGTGGTGTCCACCGGATCGAAGAACCGGTTGACCTTGTCGGTCCAGTTGCCCGCGATGTTGAGAGCAATGTTGCTGCCGCCGATCGAGAAGCGGTAATCGATCGAGGCATCGATCCCTGCGGTTTCGATCTTGCCGAAGTTGAGCTGGGTCTGGCGCAGGAAGTTGAACCCGAAGGTCGTCGGTCCCGAGCCAGGTCCGTTGCGGGTGAACAGGTCGCAGAACTGGTTGGGGAAGGTGGTGTTGTCATAGCAGGTGTTGACGATGTCCTGCGCGGTGACCGCTGCGATCGCATCCTCGATCTTGATCGAGTAGTAATCGACCGACACGGTCAGGCCGGGCAGGAAGCGCGGTTGCAGCACGCCGCCGACGGTAAAGGTCGTGGCGGTTTCCTCGGTCAGGTTGGGATTGCCGCCGCTGGTTCCGGAGAAACGCGCGGTCAGCGGGTCGTTGTAGTTGGCGAGGAAGGTCGTGGGGTTGGCGATCCCCAGCGCGGTGGCCGCCGCGATGCAGTTGGGCAGGCGGTTGGGCGTGGCCGACTGGTTGATCAGATCGCACGGATCTGCCGGACGGAAGGTCGCACCCTGCGCCGGATCGAACAATTCGGCGATATTCGGCGCGCGAATGGCGCGTGAATAGGTGCCGCGGAAGCGGATATCGGGGATCGGTGCCCAGATGCCGTTGACGTTCCAGGTGAACGCGCCGCCGACGGTCGAATAATCCGAATAGCGCGCTGCGCCGCCCACGGTCAGTTCGTGGAAGAACGGCGTGTCCTTGAGAATCGGGATCGAGATTTCACCGAATGCCTCGATCACGTCGAACGAACCACCGGCGTTGAAGGTGCGGGCAGATGCGTCGAACAGCAGCGACTGATTGTCCGAAATATCGCCGATGAACGTACCGGCAGGGCCGGCGGGCGAGCCTTCGGGCAGCACGCCGAGCTCGAGATCGCTGAACCGTGAACGCGACTTTTCCTTGCGGTATTCGCCGCCGACCGCGAACTGGATCGCACCGCCGGGCAGGTTGAAGAAGCCGCCGGTATCGCCGCTGACGATGCCAGTGAACACGATCTGCTCAAGCCGGAACCGGTCGGTGGTCGGCGTGGTGATGAAGTTCACCGCTTCTGCGCTCACCGAATTCTGGCCTGCCAGAATGTTGGCGGGGCGGCACTGGCCATCGCCGGGGCGGAAGGTGAAGAAGCCGGGCGCGATCACCGGGAAGATTTCGCTGCCCGGATGCGGCACGCCGCTGATGTCCGAGCGGCAGATCGGCTGGCCATTGGGCCCGCGCACCACGTCGATCGCGGCGAACAGTCGGTCGTACCGGACCGAGTTGCCTTGGGTCACCTGGCTGTCGGTGCGGCCATAGTTGCCGACCAGCTCATACTTCAGGTGATCGGTAATATCGCCGGTGAGGCCGCCAACGATGCGGTAGGTTTCGCGCTTGGCCCGCTGGATGTTGGGACCAAGGTCGAGGAAGTCACGGCTGACGCGCAGGCCGCCCGCCTGGTTCGCATCCGCTTGCAGCACCGCAGGGATGAACGGGTTGTCGGGGAAGATCAGCAGGCTGTCGTAGAAGGTGTTGTAGTTGTTGCGCGAAACCGAGGTGTTGCGCGCATATTTGGCGTCGATGAACACGTTGGCCGCAGGCGAAAACTCATAGTTCGCGCGCAGGTTGGCAAAGATGCGCTCGCTTTCCGGGATCAGCGAGGAATCGTTGGTGCGTTCGACCGCACCATCGCCACCGAACTGGTTGGATCCGGTCGAGATCACACCGTCTTCGAAGATCTTCACGCCGCCGCCGGGGGTGGAGACATAGCAGCCGCCGCCGCCAAAGCCGGTGAGGCCGATATAGCTCTCGCGGCAGTCGTTGACGCCGTTGCGGTTGATGTCGGCGTTGAAGAAGCCGAAATCGTTGCGGAAGATCAGGCCCTGGCCCGAGCTGATCGCGAACTTGGGATCGCGGCCGATGACGAACAACGGTGCGGTCGCCGCGCGGTCGATCAGCGCCTGCTCAGCTGCGGTCGGCGTGCGACCGGGGAACTGGGTGGCGAACTGGGCTGCAGTGGGGATGGCGAAGCCGATCGGGAAGCGCCCGGCGGCCTGCGAGAAGCGCGATGCGAAGTTGGGGGTCGCAGCGGCGCTGATATCGCCGCGCTGGAAGCGACGGTCGGGGTTGGCGTACGTGGTGCTGTTGTTGCCGCGGCCGTTGTCGCGGGTGAAGTCGCGCTGGCCGAACAGCACTTCCAGTTCCTTGGTATAGCCGGCCGAGAAGGTGATGTTGCCGCGACCGTCGCCGAAATTGTGGCCGATGGTGCCGTCCAGCCGGTAGCTGCCGCCTGCGCCCTGCGATGCCATGTTGACAAAGCCGTCGAGCGCAATGCCCTCGAAATCCTTTTTGAGCACATAGTTGACCACGCCGGTGACAGCGTCTGCGCCATAGATCGCCGATGCGCCGCCGGTGAGGACCTCGACGCGCTCGATCAGCGCTGCCGGGATGGTCGACACGTCAACGGTCTGCTGGCCGGCGACGCCCGAAACGTGGCGATAGCCGTCCACGACCACCAGCGTGCGGTTGGAGCCAAGCTGGCGAAGGTTGAGCGTTGCCTGGCCGATGCCGCCGCCGCCGCGCTCGATCGAATCCGCGACGGTGCCAGAGGAGATCAGTGCGGGAATTTGACGCAGCGTTGCCGTGGGGTCGGAGTTGCCCGCTGCAGCGAGCGCCTCTGCAGTCACGGTGCTGATCGGCAACGGTGCTGTGGCATTTGCGTCACGAGACAGGCGGCTGCCGGTGACCACGATGGTGCCTTCAGTGGCTTCTGCGGTCGCTTCGACCTGTTCCTGCACATCCTGCGCGAATGCGGCAGGGCTGACCAGGCCGCTGATCGCCAGCGCGGTCGCCATCGCCGGAAGAGAGACGAAATTCGAATGTAGATTTGCTTTTGACATGAATACCCCCAAGCCATTTTACAGGCGAGATCGCACACCGAACCATATCGGTGCGTGCATATTTCCGGGCGCTGAAAGCGCCTGGCCCTGTTCCCCTGCCAGGTCCCGGCGTCGTTCTGTGGCGCGCCGAAGTCCCTGTTTATGTTGCAAGGCTATTCGCCCTCGCCACCAAGTTGCAACATTCGCTTCATAGGAGGTTCATCTTTCTGCGAGGTTGTGACAATGGAGCAACAGCGCCCCGGTCGGTGCTTTCCCTGCTGACACTGGGGCAAGCCCCTGCTAATCGCGCGGACATGACCGAACTCAAGCACATCCGAAATTTCTCCATCATCGCGCATATCGACCATGGCAAATCGACCCTGGCCGACCGGCTGATCCAGCAGACCGGGGGGCTTTCCGAACGCGAAATGTCCGCACAGGTGCTGGACAACATGGACATCGAAAAAGAGCGCGGGATCACCATCAAGGCGCAGACCGTGCGGCTGAACTACACCGCCAAGGACGGGCAGCTGTACGAGCTGAATCTGATGGACACGCCGGGGCACGTCGACTTCGCCTATGAGGTGTCGCGCTCGCTCGCCGCGTGCGAAGGCGCGCTGCTCGTCGTCGACGCCGCGCAGGGAGTCGAGGCGCAGACGCTCGCCAACGTGTATCAGTCGATCGAACACGATCACGAGATCCTGCCGGTCATCAACAAGATCGATCTGCCGGCTGCAGAGCCTGAAAAGGTGAAGAAGGAGATCGAGGACATCATCGGTCTAGATGCTTCCGAAGCTGTGCTGGCGAGCGCGAAATCGGGGATCGGCATCGAGGAAATCCTTGAGCAGATCGTCAAGAAAATCCCCCCGCCCAAGGGTGACCGCGACGCGCCGCTCGAGGCGATGCTGGTCGACAGCTGGTACGATCCGTACCTTGGCGTCGTCATTCTGGTGCGCGTCGTCAACGGCGTGATCAAGAAGGGTCAGAACATCAAGTTCATGGCCGGCGGGACCGAGCATCTGGTCGACCGTGTCGGCTGCATGCGCCCCAAGATCGAGACGCTGCCCGAGCTGGCAGCCGGCGAGATCGGCTTCATCACCGCGCAGATCAAGGACATCAGCCAGACCCGCGTCGGCGACACGATTACCACGGTGAAGAACCCCGCAGCTGCCCCGCTGCCGGGGTTCAAGGAAGTGCAGCCGGTGGTGTTCTGCGGGTTGTTCCCGGTCGATGCAAACGACTTCGACAAATTGCGCGACTCGATCTCCAAGCTGCGGCTCAACGACGCATCGTTCAGCTTCGAGATGGAATCGAGCGCGGCATTGGGCTTCGGCTTCCGCTGCGGTTTCCTCGGCCTGCTGCATCTGGAGATCATCCAGGAACGTCTGACCCGCGAGTACGACCTCGACCTCATCACCACAGCGCCGTCGGTGGTCTACAAGATCCAGCTGACCTATGGCGGCGGCGAGATAGAGCTGCACAATCCCGCGGACATGCCCGATCCGACCAAGATCGACGAAATCCAGGAGCCGTGGATCGAGGCGGTGATCTATTGCCCAGACGAGTATCTCGGCAGCATCCTCAAGCTCTGCCAGGACAGGCGCGGTATTCAGAAGAACCTGACCTATGTCGGCGGCCGCGCGCAGGTGACCTACGAGCTGCCGCTCAACGAAGTGGTGTTCGATTTCTACGACCGTCTGAAATCGATCAGCCGCGGCTATGCGTCGTTCGATTACCACCAGATCGGCTATCGCGAAGGCGACCTCGTCAAGATGTCGATCATGGTCAATGCCGAGCCGGTCGATGCGCTGAGCATGATCGTCCACCGCGGCACCGCCGAATCGCGCGGGCGCGGCATGTGCGAGCGGCTGAAGGACCTGATCCCGCGCCACCTGTTCAAGATCCCGATTCAGGCGGCGATCGGCGGCAAGGTGATCGCGCGCGAAACCATCGCCGCGATGCGCAAGGACGTCACCGCCAAATGCTATGGCGGCGACATCAGCCGCAAGAAGAAGCTGCTCGACAAGCAGAAGGAAGGCAAGAAGCGGATGCGCGAGTACGGTTCGGTCAGCATCCCGCAGGAAGCCTTTATCGCGGCGCTCAGGATGGGTGAAGAGTGATCAGGCCGGAAGGCTGGGCTCGGTCGGAATAGCCACCGGGTCCGCCTGCGGCTCTATCAGAGAGGCGGCGACAACCGCCTCGCCGGTCTCTTCCGCCTTGGATATGCGCATCGGGATGGCCATCGCGATGCCATAGCCGACGATCAGCGTGCCCAGGATCGACCACATCGCCACCGCGCCCAGGCCGATCAACTGCGCCAGTAGCTGGCCGCCAAAGCCGCCGCCATCGGGATAGCCGATTCCGCCGAAGCTCGCGCTCGTGAACAGCGCCACCAGCAGCGCGCCGATCAGGCCGCCGACGCCGTGCAGAGCAAATGCGTGGTTGCTGTCGTCGATGGCCAGCGTCTCGGTGACGAAGCGCAGCGCGAAATAGCAGGCGGGCGCGGCGATCAGGCCGATCAGGATGGCAGCGCCCGGAGACACCAATCCGGCAGCGGGCGCAATCGCGGCGATGCCTGCGGTAAGTCCGCTGACCAGTCCCAAGGCGGAGACGCTGCCCGTGCGCAGCTTTTCGATCAGCAGCCAGACAAGGCCGCTGACGCTTGCTGCGACATGCGCGTTGATGATCGCGCTGCTGGCATCGTCGGTGGCGGCCAGCGTCCAGCCACCGGCCAATGCAAAGTTGCCGACGAACAGCAGGGCTGCGCCTGCCAGCACCAGTGTTGGATTGTGCGGAGCCATCTCGGCGCCCTGCCACCCGGCGCGCCGTCCGATGATGAGTGCCGCGACCAGTGCGGAAATGCCTGCGCAAAAGTGCAGTGCGATGCCGCCTGCGAAATCGAGCACGCCAAATCCGAACAGCCAGCCGCCGCCCCAGATCCAGTGCGCGACCGGCGCGTAGACGATCAGGCTCCACAGTCCGCCAAAGGCCAGCGCCCAGCCAAAGCGGGCGCGCCCGACCCAGGCACCCGCGACCAGCAGCGCAGCCAGCATGGCCCCGGCGATCTGGAACAGAACGAACGAGCTTTCAGGAACAGCGGTGCCAAAGCGGACATTGCCCAGAGCGATCAGCATCCAGGCATTTCCGCCCCCGATTACCCCGCCGCCTGCATCTCCGAACGCCAGCGTGTAGCCGACCACAACCCACAGCAGCGACACCAGCGCTGCGATCGCCGCGCCCTGCAGGAACACCGGCTGAACTGCCCGCGCGGTTCCCCGGCCAGCCTGCATCAACAGTACCCCGGGCAGGGCAAACAGCATCACCAGCACCGCAGATATCAGGACAAAGGCGGCATCGCCCGAATCCGCCGGATCGATCGCGGCCATATCGATGACGCCCGGCGCCGCCCATGCGGGGGTCGCCAGCAAAGCTGCTGAAACAACTGCGGCGCGTGCCAGCCTTGC
Organism: Blastomonas sp. RAC04; assembly: GCF_001713435.1. Taxonomy (NCBI): domain Bacteria; kingdom Pseudomonadati; phylum Pseudomonadota; class Alphaproteobacteria; order Sphingomonadales; family Blastomonadaceae; genus Blastomonas; species Blastomonas sp. RAC04. Next base: position 1,264,737 of record NZ_CP016460.1, on the reverse strand, counting down.
GATCATGCCTTGAACTTTCCGATTCCCGTAACCGCCGTGCACACCGGCTCGATGTTTGGGCAGAATGTGCAGCAGTTTGGCAAACAATCGATTAACGCTGACATGGGGCGGCGCGCATCGAGCGGCAGCTGCGGCGCGAACTACATCCAGCCTTCGAGCACCTGATCGGGCGGGCGATGGCCATCGAACCAGAAGCGGATATTGGCGATGACCTTCTCGCCGGCGACGCGGCGCCCTTCGAAGGTGGCGCTGCCGACATGCGGCAGCAGCACGACGTTCTTCAACGCGAGCAGCCGCGGATCGACCTGTGGCTCGTGGGTGTACACGTCCAGCCCGGCGCCTGCGATCCTGCCGGCTTCCAGGGCATCGATCAAAGCTGCCTCGTCGACGATCTCGCCGCGCGCGGTGTTGATCAGATAGGCGCTGGGCTTCATCAGGCCGATGCGCCTTGCGTCGATCAACCCGCGGGTTTCGGGGCTGCGCGGACAGTGAAGAGTGATGATGTCAGACTGGGCGACCAGCGCATCGAGATCGGGCTCGAAGCTCGCGCCGAGCATCTGCTCGAGGCTCTCGGGCAGGCGGCGGCGGTTGTGATAGCGCACGTCCATGCCGAAACCGCGCGCGCGATGCGCCACGGCCTGGCCGATCCGGCCCATGCCGACGATGCCAAGCTGCTTGCCGCCGATTCGGTGACCGAGCATGCCGGATGGGCTCCAGCCGTCCCATTCGCCGGAACGCACGAGCTTCTCGCCCTCGGCGAGCCGGCGCGGTACCGACAGGATCAGCGCCATCGTCATGTCGGCGGTATCGTCGGTGAACACCCCCGGCGTGTTGGTGATGATGATGCCCTTGGCGCGCGCGGCCTTGAGATCGATATGATCGACCCCGGCACCAAAATTCGCCAGCAGTTTCAGACGATCTCCGGCACCCGCGATCAGCTCGGCATCGAGCGCATCGGTGACCGTGGGTACCAGCGCATCGCAATCGGCCATTGCTGCAGCAAGTTCGTCGCGGCTGAAGGCGTGATCGTCCTCATTCAGGACAACATCGAACAGTTCGGCCATGCGCGCTTCGACCGAGGGAGCGAGCTTGCGTGTCACGACAACGCGCGGGCGCGCGCCGGGTGCATGCTGCGGGGCTGACGGCTGGGAAGAGGCGTTTGCAGGCATGTTTTTGCTATGCCGCAACCCGGGCAAAGGTCAAGCTGCAGCACTTGCTTGCGGGGCGTTTTTTCCGGTAAGCGGGGCAGGGGGCGAATTTCGGCCGGGCGTCTTGCCCGGGCCATGGGCTGGGGACAGGGATATGCGGACATCATGGTTCAAGGCGCTTGTGCTTGGCGGCATGGTGGCGGCTGTCGTGATGCCGGGAGGCAGCCCCGTGCAGGCGCAGGCAGAGGTCGAAGTCCCGTATTGGGCGTCGATCCAGCGCGACGAGGCATTTGCCCGCGCCGGGCCGATGGCAAGCTATCAGATCGAATGGGTGTTCCGGCGCAAGAACCTGCCGGTCAAGGTGGTCAAGCGCTATGGCACGTGGCGCCAGATCCAGGATCCCGATGGCTGGACGGGCTGGATGCACTCCAACATGCTTAGCCGCAAGCGCACCGCGATCGTGCAGGGCAGTGTGAGCGCGATCCGCGCCGCGCCGCAGGACAGCGCCAAGCTGATGTGGCGCGCGCAGCCCGGCGTCGTTGGCGAGCTGGGTGATTGCGAGGCCGGATGGTGCGAGTTTGCTGTCGATCGCCGCGCAGGCTGGGTGCGGCAGGACGAAATCTGGGGGGCCGGCGCGCCCTGACGGAATCAGGCCCGCCCATCGCTTGGGCCAAGCGATGGGCGGACCGTCATTCTACCGGCGAAAGGACTTACCAGTAGAAATTGGGGATGACGCGGATGACCGTGCCATTGCGCTGGTTGACCAGCAGCATGTCGTTATAGTGCCGCACCCACGCCTGCCGCGCGCCCGGATTGGGCAAGCGATAGTTGCGATAGTTGTTCACGACATAGCGCTGGCCGAAATAGTTCGGTGCGATGCGGACGCCGGGGCGGAACTGCTGATAGCGGAAGTTCGCGCGGAAGTTCTGGCCACGGAACGCCTGACGGTTGGTGCCGCGATACTGGCGATAGTCGCGCAGATCCTCGCGATATTCGCGGCGGGCTTCCTGGACGTCGCGGCGCTGTTCGCGCACATCGCGGCGTTCTTCGCGAACATCACGCGCGTTGCCATAGCGGCGGGCGTCCTGGACATCGCGGCGTTCGCGCTGCAGTTCACGCTGCTCCTGGCGCACGTCGCGTTCGGAACGAACCACCTCGCCACGCGACTGCGCGAAAGCGGGAACGGTGGCGACAGGCAGTGTGGTCGCCAGCATCAGTGTCCCTATCAGGGTCTTGGAGAGCATCTTCATAGTCGTAACTCCTGTCATGGCCGGAGCATGGGGGAACCGCTCTGGACATGTTCAGGAATACGCTTGGTTATCTGAATGGGTTGCGAATGCTGCGCTCATTTTCATGAAATGTTGTCGCAAGGTGTAACGAGGGGAAATCGGACGCTCTTTCCGTCACCCCCGCGCACGCGGGGGGCCCGCCTGCGAGGGAATGACGAAGAGATTTCATTTCGCGATTTTCGCCTTTGGCAGCAAATCTGCGGGATCATTTGCCACGATCCCCAATACCGTCACCCAGGCTGCGACATTCTGCTGCATCGCCTTGGGGTCGATCTTGTCAAGCGTATCGTCGGGGGTGTGGTGGAGGTCGAAATAGTCGGTGCCGTCCTGCTGCAGGTCGATCGCATTGACCCCCAGCGCGACGATCGGGCCGTGATCGGGCCCGCCACCGGCAACATCGCGGCCGCGCCCGACGCCCAAGGGAGCAAGCGCGTTGGCGATGCGGGTCTGCAGATCATCGGTGCCTTCCGGCAGACGGAAATCGACCTGCCAGATTCGGTCGGCGCCGAAGTCTGATTCCATCGCCAGCGCATGGCCTGCTGCGCCGTGCTTTTCCGCATAAGCACGCCCGCCGAAAATGCCGACCTCTTCGGCACCCCACCATACGACACGAATGGTGCGCTTCGGCGTGCCCGCGTCCATGATCATCTTGGCCGCAGCGGCGCTGATCGCGACGCCCGCGCCGTCATCGATCGCTCCGGTGCCCAGATCCCAGCTGTCGAGATGCCCGCCGATCAGGATCATGCCCGCCGCCGGATCGCTGCCCGGCACCTCGGCAATCACGTTGCCGGACTGGGTGGTGCCGATCTGGCGCGGGGTGAGCACCAGCTTCATCCGCACCGCCTCGCCCTTTTTGGAGGCGCGCGCGATCATGCGCTCGAGATTCTCCGCGTCTGGGATCGAGAGTGCCGCTGCCGGAATGGGAACGCCCTTCTCGCCAAAGCTGGTGCCACCGGTGTGCGGGTTGCGATGATAATCGGTGCCGACCGACCGGATGATGATCGCCGCTGCGCCCTTTTCCGAGGCCAGGCTGGGGCCAATCCGCCGCACCCCGCCGAACTGTCCATAGCTGGCGCCGTTTTGCGTTTTGGTCATCTTGTGGCTGACAAAGGCGATCTTGCCCTTCAGGCTGCCTGCAGGTGCAGCGCCCAGATCCGCCAGAGTGCGGAAATAGACGACCTCGGCCTCGAGCCCCTTTTCGCCGGTGCTGGCCGAATTGCCCAGCGCCGAGATATGCATCTTGCCGCTATAAGGGCCGGTGACCTCGGCGGTTTCGATGCCGCGCACCCAGGTCTTCATGTCGAAAGGTTCGATACGCACATTGGCAAAGCCCATCGCCTTGAGCCGCGTCACGGCCCAGGCGCGCGCCGCCGCCTCGCGTTCGGTGCCTGCGAGCCGCGGGCCGATCTCGGTGGTGAGATCTTCGACGATGCCATAAGCGGTATTGTCCCCCAGCGCCTTTTGCTGGAGCGCGGCAGGGTCATGGGCCGGGCTTTGCTGGGCGATAAGGGGGAAGGGCAGGGTGAGCGCGGCCAGTGCCGCAAGGATGCGCATGTTCATGGGGTAACGGCTTAACCAGCCTTGTGCGCTTTGCCAATGCCATGCTGCCTCTCCGCCAACCTGCCCGCCCAATGCTGTCTTGCCCGTAAGCTGCGTGGCCGCTAAGGCGCGGGTCAAATCCTGCCATTTTCCACAAAGGGCGTTTCTCAGCATGGCCGCACAATATTCCTACGTCATGAAGGGTCTGACCAAGACCTTCCCCGGCGCCAACAAGCCGGTGCTCAATGGCATCCACCTGCAATTCTATTCGGACGCCAAGATCGGCATCGTCGGCCCCAACGGATCGGGCAAGTCGACGCTGATGAAGGTGATGGCCGGGCTCGACAAGGAGTACACCGGTGAAGCGTGGCCGGGCGAGGGCGTCACCGTCGGCTATCTGGCGCAGGAGCCCGAACTCGACCCCACCAAGACGGTCAAGCAGAACGTGATGGACGGGGTGCGCCCGGTCGCCGATCTGGTCGAGCGCTTTGACGAGATCAGCAACCTGATGGCCGACCCGCCGGAGGACGCGGATTTCGACGCCCTGATGGAAGAGATGGGCACGCTGCAGGAAAAGATCGACGCGGTCGATGGCTGGACGCTCGACAACCAGCTCGAGATCGCGATGGAGGCCTTGCGCTGCCCTCCCGGCGATGCCGATGTCGCCAACCTGTCGGGTGGTGAAAAGCGCCGCGTGGCCTTGTGTCGCCTGCTGCTCGAAAAGCCCGGCATCCTGCTGCTCGACGAACCCACCAACCACCTCGACGCCGAAAGCGTCTCGTGGCTGGAGCGGCATCTGGTCGATTATCCGGGCAACGTGATCCTCGTCACCCATGACCGCTATTTCCTCGACAATGTCGTGAACTGGATCCTCGAGCTCGATCGCGGAAAATACTTCGTCTACGAAGGCAACTACTCGACTTATCTCGACAAGAAGGCGCAGCGGCTCCAGCAGGAATCGCGCGAGGACGAGGGCCGCCAGAAGGCGATCCAGGACGAGCTCGCGTGGATCCGGCAGACCCCCAAGGCACGTCAGACCAAGTCCAAGGCGCGTATTCGTGCGTTTGACGAACTGGTCGAGGCGCAGGAAAACCGCAGCCCCGGCAAGGCGCAGATCGTCATCCAGACGCCCGCACGCCTCGGCGGCAAGGTGATCGAGGCGCATGGCCTGACCAAGGCCTATGGCGACAAATTGCTGTTCGAGGACCTGTCGTTCACACTGCCCCCGGGCGGCATCGTCGGTGTGATCGGCGCCAACGGCGCGGGCAAATCGACCTTGTTCAAGCTGATCACCGGCAAGGAAGAGCCCGACAGCGGGACCATCGCGATCGGCGATACGGTCAAGCTCGGCTATGTCGACCAGAGCCGCGACGATCTCGACCCCAATCACAACGTCTGGGAGGAAATCTCAGACGGGCTCGATTTCTTCAAGCTGGGCAAGCACGACGTGCCTACCCGCGCTTATGTCGGTGCGTTCAACTTCAAGGGTCAGGACCAGCAGAAGAAGGTCGGCCAGCTCTCGGGCGGTGAACGCAACCGTGTCCATATGGCCAAGATGCTCAAGGAGGGCGGCAACGTGCTGCTGCTCGACGAACCGACCAACGATCTCGACGTCGAGACACTGCGCGCACTCGAGGAAGCGCTCGAAAGCTTTGCCGGCTGCGCGGTGGTCATCAGCCATGACCGCTTCTTCCTCGATCGCCTGTGCACGCACATCCTGGCGTTCGAAGGCAACAGCCATGTCGAATGGTTCGAAGGCAACTTCGAAAGCTATGAAGAAGACAAGCGCCGCAGGCTGGGCGACGAAGCCGATCGCCCGACGCGGATGAGCTACAAGAAGCTGACGCGCTAAAGCCTCTCCCTTCCCGCTTGCGGGAGGGGCGGATGAGCCGAAGGCGAAGACGGGGTGGGCCTGAGCAGGTAATTGTGCTCCCAGCCCACCCCGGTTCAGCAAGCTGAACCTGCCCCTCCCGCAAGCGGGAGGGGAAAGATATTATCCCGCCAGCATGCCTTCCAACCGACCGCGGATAATCGTCTCCGCCTCGGACATGATCCGGTCGATCAGCTCCTTGCACGTCGGAATGTCGTGGATGAGTCCTGCGACCATGCCGCAGCTCCATGCGCCAGCGTCCATGTTGCCTTCCATCATGATGCGCGGATAGACGCCCGCGACCTGCTCGATGATGTCGGTGAACTGGAGGTTTGCACCCTTTTCGCGCTCGATCACCAGCAGCTCTTCGACCGCAGCGTTGGTCATCACGCGCTCTGTGTTGCGCAGCGGACGCATCACGAGGCGGGTGTCGAGTTCGGAGGCAGCGACGATCGCCAGCTTGACGTTCTCATGCACCGGCGCTTCCTTCGTGGCGATGAAGCGGGTGCCCATGTTGATTCCGTCTGCGCCCATCGCCAGCGACGCGACCAGCGAGCGGGCATCGGCCTGACCGCCCGAAGCGACAAACGGAATGTCGAGTTCGTCTGCGGCGCGGGGCAGCAGGATCATGTTGGGCACATCGTCCTCGCCCGGATGCCCGCCGCATTCGAAGCCGTCGACCGAAACCGCATCGCAGCCAATTGACTGCGCCTTGAGCGCATGGCGCACGCTGGTGCATTTGTGGATGACCTTGATGCCTGCCTCCTTGAGATAAGGCAGCACCATTTGCGGGTTATTGCCCGCAGTCTCGACCGCTTTCACCCCGTTTTCGATGATCACGCGGACATAGCCGGGATAATCCGGCGCGGTGAGCACGGGCAGGAAGGTCAGGTTGACCCCGAACGGCTTGTCGGTCAGAGACTTGCACTTCTTGATTTCGGCATCGAGTTCTTCCGGCGTCTTCTGGGTGAGGCCGGTGATGATGCCCAGCCCGCCTGCGTTCGATACCGCGGCGGCCAGTTCGGCAAAGCCGACATAGTGCATGCCGCCCTGGATGATCGGGTGCTGGATGCCGAAAAGCTCTGTGATCCGGGTCTTCATGAGGTGCTCTCCTGAGTGAACTCTATAGCAATTGAAGCGGCGCGATCAGACGAACAAGGCCACACTCTGCATTGCGGCCATCACCGGTTCCAGCCTGCTGTTCCAAACGGTCATATACTGGCTCGAGGCACCGTGATGCGCATGGTGCGTCACCGATTCGAGCAGCCACCAGCCGTTATCCGTCTCCGGCGCATCGGTCAGCATGTTGACCTGCCAGTTCATCGAACTGATCGGTCCGGCGATGTCCATGAGCCCCATAGCAGACGGCGGCAGCCCATCACCAATGCATAGCAGCTCGGTCATGGCATCGAGCCCGTCGCGCTCGGCAAAGCGGTGCCAGCTGGCAAGCCTGGGCGTGTTCATCCCCAGTTCGAGGCGCTTTTCGGGATACTCCATCTGCGAGGTGAAGAATTCGGGCGGACCGCTGCGGGTCGATCCTTCTGCCGGCGGCGGGGCGACATCGGGGCGGTGCACGCCCTCATAATCGATTCGGCTCTCGCGCTTGCTCATGAAGATAAAAGTGCCGATGAAGCCGAGCCCTTCGTCGCTGCGGATCTTGGTCTCGACAAAGGCGGTGTTGCGGCCCCGGCGTAGCAGATCGCAGCTGATCGTGACCTCGCCTGCCAGCGGGCCGACAAAGGCAACCTGCGCAGACCGTAGCGGCGGCGCATCGGGCACGGCGAGCCGCGCGGCGTGATGCGCAAGCGCAGAGGAGAGTCCGCCATAGGCGGTGCGCCCCTGCATCCAGCAGGACGGGATGGTGACGGTCCAGCCGGTATCGGCAGGAACAAGCGAAGCGAGGGTTTGAGCCAAATTCATCGGGCGATTAAGACCAGAGAATGCGGCCCAAATCCACCGCAAAATTCAACGCCCACCGATGCGCCCGGCCTCTAGCCCCACCACGCGATCAGCCCGCCGATGACGGTCGCCCCGCCGATCGGAGCGACGAACAGCAGCAGCACATTGAGGCCGATCGCCTGCATCAGCCGCTTCTGCTGGCGTGCATCGAGAAGCACCGGCGGTGCCTTGCGCGCAGGCTCGCGCCGGGGCGGATCGATCGGTGGCCAGTCGGGATCGAAGCGAAGAAACATGGCTAAAGGCCCTGACTATTGCTGCTTGCCGAGTTCGCGGTTGAACCACAAGGCGATCAGCGTCGCCAGCGCGCCCGACAGCAGATAGCCGCCCGCTGCCAGCAGACCGTAATTGGCCGACAGCCACAATGCGACCATCGGCGCAAAGCCTGCGCCGAACAACCAGGCGAGATCGGCCGTCAGCGCCGATCCGGTATAACGGTGCTTGAGCGGGAAGAACGACGACAAAGCGCCCGAGGACTGGCCGAAGGCGAGGCCAAGCAGGATGAACCCGCCGAACATGAAGGCGACCTCGCCCGCGCCGCCGGCATCGAGCAGCTGCGGGGCAAAGCCGCTGAATGCGGCGATGGCGACCGCAGTGCCGGCGAGCACGTTACGGCGTCCATAGCTGTCGGCCAGCTTGCCCGATGCGAGGATCGCGAACACCCCCAAAGCGGCTGCTGCCGCCTCGATCAGCAGGAAGCGCGCGGGCGATTCCTCGGTGAACAGGAAGACGTAGCTCAGCGGATAGACCGTCACCATGTGGAACATCGCAAAGCTCGCAAGCGGGGCAAAGGCACCCAGCACGATGATCCGCCATTCGTTGCGGATCGTGCTCAGCACCGGCTCGGGCTGCAGCGTCTGGTTCTTGAACAGCTCGGTATATTCCGGCGTCACCACGATGCGCAGCCGCGCGAACAGCGCGACCACGTTGATCGCAAAGGCGACGAAGAAAGGATAGCGCCAGCCCCAGGCGAGGAAGTCTTCCGCCGGAAGCGCCGAGATCAGGAAAGCGAACAGCAGGCTGGCGACGATCAGCCCGAACGGTGCACCCAGCTGCGGGATCATAGCATACCAGCCGCGCTTCTCCTTGGGCGCGTTGAGCGCGAGCAGCGAGGCGAGACCGTCCCACGATCCTCCCAGCGCCACGCCCTGGCCCATGCGGAACAGTGCGAGCAGCAGCGCCGATCCGATACCGATCGAGGCATGGCCGGGCAGGAAGGCGATCGCCGCGGTCGATCCGCCGAGCAGGAACAGCGCGATGGTGAGCTTGGCACCGCGGCCATAGGCCTGGTCGACCAAGGTGAAGATCGCCGTTCCCGCCGGGCGTGCGACAAAGGCCAGCGCGAAGATCGCGAACGACCACAATGTGCCTTCGAGCGCGCCCAGATAGGGGAAGACCAGCTTGGGGAACACCAGTACCGAGGCGATGGCGTAGACGAAGAAGTCGAAGAACTCCGATGTGCGGCCGATGACCACACCGATCGCGATTTCTCCAGGACCGACCGGGTGGCCATCATCATTGACCGCCCGCGCGTCGCGCTCGGCCTCGGTGGTGGGGACGGTGTTGGCCGCCATAACGGTTCATCCTTGAAGTGAGCGCACAAATATCGACGCTGGCCTTATGCATCTTTGATCCAGATCATTGCATTGGACAAAATGTCCTATGTGCGCACCGTCGCCGGCCCTCTAGATGAGACGGCATGAAGAGCCCCTCATTGCCCATGCGCGCACGCCCCATGCTGGCCGCCCTCAGCCTGCTCCCGCTGCTTGGTGGATGCGGGATGGTGGTGCTCGATCCGGCGGGCGATGTCGCCCGGCAGCAGGGCGACCTCGTCGTTATCTCCACCCTGCTGATGCTGATCATCATCGTGCCCGTTATGGCGCTGACCGGCTGGTTCGCCTGGAAGTATCGCGCCGCCAACACCGCTGCGACCTACAAGCCCGACTGGGATCACTCGACCCAGCTCGAGCTGCTGATCTGGGCGGTTCCGCTGCTGATCATCATCTGCTTGGGAGCCGTGACCTGGGTCGGCACGCATCTGCTCGACCCCTATCGCCCGCTTGCCCGCACCGCACCGGGCCAGCCGGTGGGCGCAGACGTCAAGCCGCTCGAGGTCCAGGTCGTCGCGCTGCACTGGAAGTGGCTGTTCATCTATCCCGAACAGGGCATCGCCACGGTCAACGAACTGGCCGTGCCCGAAGGCCGCCCGCTCAAGTTCCGCATCTCGTCCTCGTCGGTGATGAACAGTTTCTACGTGCCCGCGATGGCCGGGCAGATCTACGCGATGCCCGGCATGGAAACCAAGTTGCACGCGGTGTTCAACGAGACCGGCAACTATGAAGGATTCTCCGCCAATTATTCGGGCGCGGGCTTTTCCAACATGCGCTTCGGGGTGCGCAGCATGACCGAGGCGGGCTTCGAGCGCTGGGCGTCACAGGCCAAGGCTCGCGGCACCACGCTCGACCGCGCGGCATATCTCAAGCTCGAGCGGCCCAGCGAAAAGGAGCCCGTGCGCCGCTACGCGCAGGTCGATTCCGAGCTGTTCGACCGGATCGTCAACATGTGCGTCGAACCCGGCAAGATGTGCATGCACGACATGATGGCGATCGATCAGCGCGGCGGAATGGGCCGCGCCGGGCTCTACAATGTCCGCCAGCTCTCCAACGACAAGTTCGCCGCTCGCGGTACCGGCGATACCGGCAGTGATCGCTATATCGCCGAAAACTGCTCCAACCCCGAGCTGCTCGGTACCAGTCTCGCGCGGGTCGAGGACCAGCCCGTCAACCTGGCCGAACTGACCGGGGCAGGGCTCTCGCGTCCCGGCGCCCGCGCGCTTTCGCCCGCGCGCGATTCAGACAAGCCTGCCTCCGCGCGACCGGCGCTTACCCCGGTCAGCATCACGGAACCCGCATCATGACCACCGACGCCGTCGTCTCAACCTCCGCCGCCGAGCCGAGCTTCCTGCTGGGCAAACTGTCCTGGAACGCGCTGCCGCATGATCCGATCGTGCTGGCGACGATGGTCGTGGTCGTGATCGGCGGCGCCGGGCTGTTTGCGCTGGTCACCCGCTACAAGCTCTGGAGCTATCTGTGGAAGGAGTGGTTCACCACCGTCGACCACAAGAAGATCGGGATCATGTACATGATCCTGGGCCTGGTCATGTTCCTGCGCGGCTTTGCCGATGCGATCATGATGCGACTGCAGCAGGTGGTGGCGTTCGGCGGGTCCGAGGGATACCTCAATTCGCACCATTACGACCAGATCTTCACCGCGCATGGCGTGATCATGATCTTCTTCGTCGCTATGCCGTTCATCACCGGGCTGATGAACTATGTCGTCCCGCTGCAGATCGGTGCGCGCGACGTGTCGTTCCCGTTTCTCAACAACTTCAGCTTCTGGATGACCACGGCAGGCGCTGTTCTGACGATGGCGTCCTTGTTCATCGGTGAGTTCGCCGCGACCGGCTGGCTGGCCTATCCACCCTTGTCGGGAATTTCGTACAGTCCCAGCGTCGGTGTCGACTACTACATCTGGGCGTTGCAGATCGCAGGCGTCGGCACGACATTGTCGGGGATCAACCTGATCGTCACGATCCTCAAGATGCGCGCGCCGGGAATGGGCCTGATGAAGATGCCGATCTTCACCTGGACCTCGCTGTGCGCCAACATCCTGATCGTCGCATCCTTCCCGGTGCTCACCGCGGTGCTCGGCCTGCTGACGCTCGACCGCTACATCGGCACCAACTTCTTCACCAACGACTTTGGCGGGTCGTCGATGATGTACGTCAACCTGATCTGGATCTGGGGTCACCCCGAGGTGTACATCCTCATCCTGCCGCTGTTCGGAGTGTTCAGCGAGGTCACCTCGACCTTCTCGGGCAAGAAGCTCTTCGGCTACACCTCGATGGTCTATGCGACGGTAGTGATCACCATCCTGAGCTATGTCGTGTGGCTGCACCACTTCTTCACCATGGGTTCGGGCGCGAGCGTCAACAGCTTCTTCGGCATCACCACCATGGTCATCTCGATCCCGACGGGCGCGAAGCTCTTCAACTGGCTGTTCACGATGTACCGCGGCCGCATCCGCTTCGAGCTGCCGATGATGTGGACGGTGGCGTTCATGCTAACCTTCACCATCGGCGGGATGACCGGCGTGCTGCTCGCGGTGCCGCCTGCCGACTTCGTGCTGCACAACTCGCTGTTCCTGATCGCGCATTTCCACAACGTGATCATCGGCGGCGTACTGTTCGGCATCTTCGCGGCGATCAACTACTGGTGGCCCAAGGCGTTCGGCTTCAAGCTCAACCAGTTCTGGGGCAAGGTCAGCTTCTGGTGCTGGGTCCCCGGCTTCTGGGTCGCGTTCGCGCCGCTTTATGTGCTCGGCCTGATGGGGGTGACTCGCCGGATGCGGGTGTTCGATGATCCGAGCCTGCAGATCTGGTTCGCGATCGCCGCCGTGGGTGCGTTCATGATCGCGGCTGGCATCGCCGCGATGCTCATCCAGTTCGCAGTCAGCATCTGGAAGCGCGAAGCGCTTGCCGAGACGACGGGCGACCCGTGGGATGGCCGGACGCTCGAATGGGCGACCAGCTCGCCGCCGCCTGCCTACAACTTCGCCTTCACCCCGCGCATCCATGCACTCGATGCCTGGTACGACATGAAGGGGGCAGGCGTCGCGCATCCGACGGACGGCTACAAGGACATCCACATGCCGGCCAACACCGGCGCAGGGATCATTCTGGCCGGCATCAGCACTGTGTGCGGTTTCGCCCTGGTGTGGCACATCTGGTGGCTGGCAGGCGCGAGCTTCCTCGCCCTGATTGCGACCGCGATCATCCACACCTTCAACTACAAGCGCGATTTCCATATCCCCGCTGCCGAGGTCGCCGCGACCGAGGCTGCGCGGATGCGCCAGCTGTCAGCGGCAGGAGCATAAGCGATGGCCAGCACCACGATAGCCGCCGGGAGCGAAGCCCCGGTCTATTACGAGATCGACGAGCATCCGCATCCCGAAGGGCACAGCACGATGCTGGGCTTCTGGATCTATCTGATGAGCGACTGCCTCATCTTCGCGATCCTGTTTGCCTGTTACGCCGTGCTGGGAGGCAACCTTGCTGCCGGGCCGGGGCCGAAGGACCTGTTCGACCTCAACCTGATCGCACTCAACACCGCGATGCTCCTGTTCTCGTCGATCACCTATGGCTTTGCGATGATCGCGATGCAGGGCAGCAATGTCCGCCACACCCAGATGTGGCTGGCGGTCACCGGCCTGTTCGGCGCGGGGTTCCTCGCGATCGAGATTTACGAGTTCGCGCATCTGATCCACATCGGTGCAACACCGCAGCGCAGCGCGTTCCTCTCTGCGTTCTTCACTTTGGTTGGGACGCACGGGCTGCACGTGACTTTTGGGCTGATCTGGCTGGTAACGCTGATCGTCCAGCTTGGCCGCCATGGCCTCAACCCCGCCAACCAGCGCCGCGTTGCCTGCCTCAGCCTGTTCTGGCACTTTCTCGACGTGATCTGGATCGGCGTGTTCACCTTTGTCTATCTGATGGGAATGCTGCGATGAGTGCCAACACCACTGCCGAGGACCCTGCATTGCACGCCGATACGTCTGACCATGCCGATGATCATCACCACGGCATCGAGATTCCGCACGCGAGCTATCGCGATTACGCCACCGGTTTCGGCCTGTCGGTCATCCTGACCGCGATACCCTTCGCGCTGGTGATGACCGGCGCACTGTCGCCTGCTGTGACGGCGGTGATGATCATGGGTTTTGCGGTGGTGCAGATCATCGTCCACATGGTCTACTTCCTCCACATGAGCCCCAAGGCAGAGGGTGGCTGGACGATCACTTCGCTGGTGTTCACGATCATCGTGGTCGGGATCATGCTGTCCGGATCGCTCTGGGTGATGAGCCATCTCAACACCAACATGATGCCGATGACGCACGAGGCGAGCCAGCTGCCGTGACCGGGCGCCGGCCAGCCACGCGGGTCGTGCTGGCGATCATGATGCTGGTCATGGCGCTGGCGGGCATCGGGCTTGGCGTCTGGCAGGTGCAACGGCGCGCCTGGAAGCACGCGCTGATCGAGGCGGTCGAGACGCGCAGCACGGGCCGCCCGGTGGAAGCACCGGGGCCTGAACAATGGCCCGATCTCAGCGCCGAGCGCGATGCCTATCGCGGCGTGACGCTGACCGGCACCTTTCTGCATGACCGCGAGACGCTGGTGCAGGCAGTAACAGATCTGGGCGGCGGCTATTGGGTGCTGACCCCGCTTGAGGGGAAAACCTTCACGGTGCTGGTCAACCGGGGCTTCGTGCCCTCGTCCAGGCGAACCGGCGCCAGCAGGCAGGCGGGCAATACCGATGGCCCGGTTCGCGTCACCGGGCTGCTCCGAATCACCGAGCCGGATGGCGGGTTTCTGCGCAGCAACGATGCTGCTGAAGGCAAATGGTATTCGCGCGACGTCGCCGCGATCAGCGCTGCAAAGGGCATTTCCAGGCCTGCCCCCTATTTCATCGATGCCGATACCACCGCCAACCCCGGCGGCTATCCGGTGGGCGGCCTGACGGTGGTGCACTTTTCCGACAACCACCTGGTTTACGCTTTGACCTGGTTTGCGCTGGCGATCGGCTGCGTCTGGGGCGCAATCATGATATGGCGGCGGCAATGATCCCCATGTCCGCCCCAGAAGTCACCGATGCCGTTCGCCGCAACATGGCGCTGCTGATCCAGCTGCGCTGGCTGGCGGTCGGCGGGCAGCTGTTCACCATCCTTTTCGTCGATGGACCGATGGGAATCCCTCTTCCGCTGGCACCTTTGCTCGCGGCGATCCTGCTGCTGGTGCTGATCAACCTCGGCACGCTCTACATGCTGCGCAGCCATGAGGCGGGGCTGGAATATGCGCTGTTCGCCGCACTGATGTTCGATATCGCGGCACTCACCTGGCAGCTGCATTTCACCGGGGGCTTGGCCAACCCGTTCGCCGCGCTGTTCCTGCTGCAGGTGGTGATCGGAGCGATGCTGCTGCGCCCGGCGGCGTCGTGGCTGATGGTGGTCGCGACCCTGTGCGCGCTGGCGATCCTCGCTGCCGATTCGGTGCCGCTGGCGCTGCCGCCCGATCTGCAGGATGACGAGTTCGGGCTGTACCTGCAGGGAAGTTTCGTCTGCTTCGGGTTGATCGCGGTGCTGCTGGTCGCCTTCGTGACCCGGATTGCGCGCAACCTGCGCGAGCGCGACGCTGCGCTTGCTGCTATCCGCCAGCGTGCGGCGGAGGAGGACCATATCGTGCGGATGGGGCTGCTCGCTTCGGGTGCGGCACACGAGCTGGGCACGCCGCTCGCGACGCTTTCGGTGCTGGTCAACGACTTCCGCGCGATGCCCGAACTCAGGGCGGTGAAGGACCTCGACGCCGACCTTACCGACATGGAAATCGCCGTGCGCCGCTGCAAGACCATCGTCAGCGGTATCCTGATGTCCGCCGGGGAGGCGCGCGGCGAGGCGCCCGAGCGCACCACCATGCGTACCTTTCTCAAGGACGTCGTCGGTGAATGGCGCGTCGCGCGCGGGCTTGCCGAGCTCGACTATCAGGATCGTTTCGGCGCAGACATCGCCATCGTTTCGGACCCCGCGCTGCGCCAGGTGATCGGGAACGTGATCGACAACGCCATCGACGTCTCGCCCGAATGGGTGGGCATCGAGGCGGCTCGCAAGGGTGATGCGCTGGCGCTGAGCATAATGGACCGCGGCCCCGGCTTTCCGGACGAGATTCTCGAAAGCCTCGGCCAGCCCTATCGATCGACCAAGGGGCGACCGGGCGGCGGCCTCGGGCTGTTCCTGCTGGTCAATGTGATGCGCAAGATGGGCGGGGAGGTCCATGCGAGCAACCGGGAAGGGGGCGGAGCCGTTGTCACCATGCTGCTGCCCTTGCCCGCCATCGCCTATCCCGCAGGAGACCGCTCATGAGCGCCGACCGCCATCTGCTGATCGTCGAGGATGACGAGACCTTCGCCCGCACCCTGCGCCGTTCGTTCGAGCGTCGCGGCTATCTGGTCGAGTCCGCATCGAGCTTCGATGGCCTGCAGGACCTGCTGGCAGGCGGCTTGGTTCCCACCCATGCCGTGCTTGACCTCAAGCTTTCGGGCAGCGTCTCCGGGCTGGCGTGCGTGCAGGCGGTTCGCGCAGCAGCGCCCAGCGCCAGGATCGTGGTGCTGACCGGCTTTGCCAGCATTGCCACAGCGGTCGAGGCGATCAAGCTTGGCGCCGATCACTATCTTGCCAAGCCGTCCAACACCGACGATATCGAGGCAGCCTTTGCGCGCACCGAGGGCGATGCCGGCGCGTCGGTCGAGGCGCGTCAGTCGTCGATCAAGACCGTCGAATGGGAGCATATCCACCAGACACTGGTCGATACCGATTTCAACGTTTCGGAGACCGCGCGCAGGCTGGGGATGCACCGCCGGACCCTGGCCCGCAAGCTCGAGAAGCGGCAGCTGAAATAGCGCATGCAGCAAATGGCGTCGCTCCGATGGATTGCGTCGCATCCCGTTGCCACCGATGCGGACGAGCAGGGCCACTGGTTCATCCGCGGCGGCATCGACCGGATCGACCACACGGGCAGTGTGAACCTGTCGTCGAGGTCTGAGATTTCGCGCGCTTCGGCGGCAGATCCGGGCGCTATCTCTTGATCATCAAGCCCTGTCCGGTGGGTAGCGTTGCGATGTTCTGGTGCCGCTCGGCCGCAAATCGGTTCCAGACATCCCGCTGCGCTTCGTGACCCTTCCAGTCATAGTCGTCGATGAGGATGGCTGCGCCAGTCACGATGCGGTCCCACAACGCCTCGATTACCGCGCGTTCGGATGGTGCCATGTTCAGGTCGACCGAGAGATAGGCGATCGCTCCCAGTTCGGCCTGTTCCAGACTTTCGGGCAACACGCCGCGGACCAGAATGGCATTGGGAAAAGGGGAAAAGTTCTGCTGCGCTACATCGTGGACATCGCGATACAATGTGGCATTCAAGTGTTCCGCGCGCTCGTGTTCGCTCGGCGACAGCCTGTCCAGCGGAATGCCGTCGAAGGTGTCGAACAGGAAAAAACGTCGCGGCTGATCGGCGAAATCCATCGCATGACAAATGACCAGCGACAGCAAGCCGGTATGCACCCCGCACTCGACGAAATCGCCCTCGAGCGAAGCGCCGTTCCTTGCCGCCCACAAGGCGACATGCGCTCGCCAGCGGATATCCGGAACACCGTCGGGCCAACCCGCCTCGTTCGCCTTTGCCGATACGTCCCAGGCTGCGGCGAATTTGGTTTCGCTCAGGAAATGGGCATTGCGGCCAAGAGCCGAGATCCAGTCCGGCGCCGACACGATCTGCTCGTCAAGCGCGGCCAGCCGGTCCGCATATTCGCGGTTCTGCCTGCGCGATTCCTCAAGCTCGGCTTCAAGCATCCGCACCCCTGCAATCGGAAACACTTTAGCAAGGGCACGCTTCAATATCCGGGCTGAACGCATCACGGCATTGTGGCCAAAGCAACCGCCCGGCGCAACGCTTATGCTGAAGGGTGACGGGGCGGGTACAGCACACGCCACTTTGCGCCGCTGCAGTATGGCCATGAGGCACGGGTGGCACGCTTTGCCAACCCGATGCCGCGTAAGTATCTGGAAAAATGGTGGACGCACTTGGGCTCGAACCAAGGACCCGCTGATTAAGAGTCAGCTGCTCTACCAACTGAGCTATGCGTCCATCCCGTGGCGGGCGGTGTCGAATCGACCGCCGCGCCGGAAGAGCGCTGCCTATAAAAGATTGCGCGGGGATGAAAAGGGCTTTTGTGGCCTGAGCCGCAATTTTGTTGTCCGGTCGGTCCCGGGTGTTCGCAATGTCCTGGTCAGCCGACGACGCGTCCGCCGCTGCCGCTGCCCTGGCGGGTGCTGCGTTCGATGCCCATGAGCAGGCCGATGCAGATCATGATCGTCATCATCGACGATCCGCCATAGCTCAGAAAGGGCAGGGGAATACCGACCACGGGGGCAAGCCCCATCACCATGAGCAGATTGATCGCGATGTAGAAGAAGATCGTCATCGTCAGCCCGCCGCCCGCCAGCTTTCCGAAGCGGCTGGGGGCATTGAGAGAGACGGATGTCGCCCAGCGCAGCAGCAGCGCGAACAGCCCGATCACCACCAGCCCGCCGATCAGCCCCCATTCCTCGGCCATTGTGGCAAACACGAAATCGGTGTGGCCCTCGGGCAGGTAATCGAGATGGCTCTGCGAGCCTTGCAGATATCCCTTGCCGCCGATGCCACCCGAGCCGATCGCGATCTTCGACTGGCTGATGTGATAGCCGGTGCCCAGCGGGTCGCTTTCCGGATCGAGGAAGGTCAGCACGCGGTTCTGCTGATATTCCTTGAGCAGGAAGAAGAAGGCGAAGGGGACGAAGGCAGCGCCTGCAACGCCGGCTCCGATGAACAGCCTGAGCGGGACGCCGGCGAGGAACATCACCGTCACACCGCCGATCATGACCGCGATCGACGTGCCCAGGTCCGGCTGGGTCATCACCAGAAACCAGGGAACCCCGATGAGCAGCAGCGGCGGCCAGATTGCGCCCCAGCTGCGCGCCTGACCGATGGGGAGCAATTCGTAGAACCGGGCGATCGCCAGCACCACCAGCGGCTTCATGAACTCCGATGGCTGCAGGCGGATAAAGCCCAGATCGATCCAGCGCTGGCTGCCGCCCTTCACCGCGCCGACCAACTCCACCATCAGCAGCAGCACCGCAAAGACGATATAGCCGGGATAGGTCCACAGCTTGATGAAGTTCTCGCTGAACATCCGGATGACCAGCGCCATCGTCAGGAACACGACAAAGCGCAACGCGTGCGTGCCCGCCCAGGGGCTCACACTGCCACCCGCGGCGGAATACAGCACGATCACGCCGAAGCTTGCGATGGCGATGGTGATGCAGATGATCTGCCATGGCATTTCGGCCACCTGGCGGGGGACAAAGCTCAGCATTTCAGTCGGCAGAGTCTTCGGCAGCGGTCTCGGGCGCACGGCCTTCGCTGCGCGCGCGGAAGCCTGCAAATTCAGATGCCATCCGCTCGGCGATGTTGCCACCCCAGCCCGCCTCGAGCGCGAGCAGGCTGTCCATCGCCTTTTGCGGATCGAACATATAGGTCATGAAATCCTTCGCCACCGGTGCTGCGGCGCGTGATCCACCCAGCCCGTGCTCGATCACCACGGCAGCGGCATAAAGCGGTTGCTCGACCGGAGCAAAGCACACGAACAGACCATGGTCGCGATACTTCCAGGGCACGCCGGCACCACCGCGGCTGCCCGAGCCAAAGCCCCGCACCTGCGCGGTGCCGGTCTTGCCTGCCATCGCGATGCCGTCGAGCGGTAGCTTGCTGCGCGCGGCGGTGCCCTGGCTGACCACCTGCGCCATGCCGAGCTGCGCGATGGCGAGATGCTCGGGCGGATAGGGCAGGGTGGGGGCGACCTTGTTGTTGGGGATAAAGTGCGGATAGAGCTTGCGGCCAGACGCGATCCGCGCGGTCATCACCGCCAGTTGCAGCGGATTGACGATAACATAGCCCTGGCCGATCACCGCGTTGAGCGAATCCGATGCGGTCCAGGCCTGCTTGTACTTGCGCAGCTTCCATTCGCTGTCGGGAATGGTGCCATAACGCTGGTTGGCACCGGCCAGATCGAAATCCTCGCCCAGCCCCAGTTCGCGCGCCACCACGGCGATCTTGTCATAGCCAAGCTTGTGCGCCTGGGCATAGAAATAGGTGTTGCAGCTCTTCTCGATGGCGCGGGTCATGTTGACCGGCCCGTGGCGGCCGAGGCACTGGTAGAAACGGTTGCCCAGCCGGTAGCCGCCGGGGCAGTTGATCGTCTCGTCCGGATCGACGCCGTTCTGCAGTGCCGCGATCGCGGCCATCGGCTTGAGCGTCGATCCCGGCGGATAGAGGCCGCGGGTCGCCTTGTTGAGCAGCGGCACACGCTCGTCCTGCGACAGCATTGCATATTCCAGCCGCCCGATCCCGTCGGAGAAACTGTTGGGATCGAAGCACGGCATCGACGAGAAGGCGAGTATGCCCCCGGTCTGGCAGTCGATCACCACCGCCGCGCCCGATTCCCGCCCCATGCGGCGCGCGACATAGTCCTGCAGCCCGCCATCGATGGTCAGCTGGAGCGGCTTGCCGGGCACATCTTCCTGCACGCCCAGTTCGCGCACGATCTTGCCGCGCGCGGTGACCTCGACCTTGCGGGCGCCGGGCTTGCCCTGGAGCTGCGGTTCGAAGAACTGTTCAAGCCCGTCCTTGCCGATCTTGAACCCCGGCGTGATCAGCAGCGGGTTCTTGTTTTTCTCATACTCCTCGGCATTGACGATGCCGACATAGCCCAGCAGGTGGCCGACCGCCGCCCCAGTGGGGTATTGCCGCGAAAAGCCGCGCTGCGGCGCAACGCCGGGCAGATCGGGCAGCCGGACCGAAAGCGCTGCGAAATCCTCATAGGTCAGCCCCGATGCCACCGGAACCGGCTGCAGGCCGCGGGCATCCTTCATCGCTGCACGCAGATCCTCGACCTTGTCGGGCGGCATGTTGAGGATATCGCGCAGCTGGCCGATCGTGGCCTCGACATCGCGCACCCGCTGCGGGATCAGGTCGACGCGGAAATCGGCCTTGTTGTTGGCGAGCGGCTTGCCGTGGCGGTCGATAATCCAGCCGCGCCGGGGCGGAATCAGCGTCAGGTTGACTCGGTTGCTCTCCGACAGCATCTTGTAGCGCTCGTTCTCGACCACCGAGATATAGCCCATCCGCGCGGCGAGGATCGCGCCGACCAGCCCCTGGGCACCACCGATCAGCGCCGTGCGGCGGTTGAACGTCATGTTCAGCGAATTTCGGGTGATCAACTTGCCCGGCCGCTTCATGGCTGCGCAGCCTTCACCGCTTCAGGCGGACATGGTCGAGCCGCGCCACCAGACGCAGCACCAACGGAAACGTGAAGATAGCCAGGATCATCTGGGGAAACAGCACCGAAAGGCGGACATCGCTGACGAGAAGATTGTTGATGGCAAGGCCTCCTGCCAGCACGAGTATAATCGAGACCGCGGCGATGAACCAGTCCTGCCAGTAATTGCGCCAGATATAGCGCTGGTCAATCAGGTCGATCCCGATAAGGATGATCGACCACAAAAGCACCGCACTGCCCACCGGCTGCCCGCCGATGATGTCGTCGAACACGCCAAAGGGCATCCCTGCCCAGACCGGCCACAGCCCCGGACGCAGGATCTGCCACGATATCAGCACCATCAGGCCGAACGGCGGCAGGACGGGCGCAGAAGCGACGAGCGGCAGCAGCGGGGTCATCGATCCGATCAGCACCGAGGCGATCGGCACGGCGGCCTTGCGCAACGGAGATGCCTCGCGGTTCAGCCGGGCGCGATACGGAGCCTTCATGGCTGCGGCGTGCCGGTCGCCGCGGCCGTAGGTGCCTGTTCGGGCGACGCTTGCGGATTGGCGTGGGCAGGGGTCGAGGCCGGCCGGCCCTGCTGCTGGCCTTGCTGCGGACGTCGGGCGGGCGCGGTGCTCGCGGGCGCGGCCGATACAGGTGGCAGGCTGCCGGTTTCAGGATTGACCAGCTCGGGCTCGTACATCTCCTGCACGATGACGAAATCGGTTCCCGCCGGATTGGCGAGCAGCTTGCCAATGGCGCCATCGCTGGTCAGCTTCTCGATGATCGCGACCGGGACATTGGGCGGATAGATGCCGCCATTGCCTGATGTCACCATGACATCGCCGACCTTGAACGGATTGATGCCGATGTCGATGAGCTTGATATCCACCCGGCCGTCGCCGCGGCCTTGCGAAAAGGCGACGACACCGTCACGCGCGCGGCGCACGGGCACCACGTTCTCCGGATCGCTGAGCAGCAGCACCCGCGAGGTGTTGGGTCCGGTTTCGAGCACCCGTCCGATCAGGCCGCGCTGTCCGCGCACCGGCTGGCTGCGCTGCACGCCCTGGCGCGAGCCGACGTCGAGCGTGGCGAACCGGCGGCTGCTTGATGCGCTGGAGTTGATCAGGCGCGCGGTGGCGACCGGGCGGCCTTCCTGCTTGATCAGTCCCAGCAGACGGCGCAGCTCCCGGTTTTCCTGTTTGAGCGCGCGCGCCTCGATCAGGCGGACGCGGTTGCGCTCGACCTCGCGCTGTAACCTGGCGTTTTTCGAACCCGCTTCGAAATAGGCCGCAACCTCGCGCCAGCCGGTCTGCGTGCTCACGCGCACCCCAGTGAGCAGCCGCGCGGGCGGCGCGGTCACTTCCGCGGCCATGCTGCGCACGGCTGAAAACGCTGCGGGATCGAAATAGGACAAAGCGAGCAGCAGCAACCCGGCAAACGCACCGGTGAAAGCCAGCAGATAGCCGGTGAAGATTTGCAGCTGCGCCTTGCGGGAGAACCCGGGGCGCCGTTTGCGGGGCGGCGCCATGCTGTGATGTCCTTAGGCGGTCATCAGCACGCCCCGGAAGATCGGATCTTCCATGGCGCGCCCGGTGCCGATGGCAACGCAGGTCAGCGGATCCTCCGCCACCGAAACCGGCAGGCCGGTCTCTTCGCGAAGATGTGCGTCCAGTCCCTGGATCAGCGCGCCGCCGCCGGTGAGCACGATGCCCTGGTCGACGATATCGGCGGCGAGTTCGGGCGCGGTGTTTTCCAGCGCGATGCGGACGCCTTCGACGATGGTGCTGATCGGTTCGGACAGCGCTTCGGCGATCTGGCCCTGGTTGATCGAGATTTCCTTGGGGATGCCGTTGACGAGATCGCGGCCCTTGATCTGGATGGTGTGGCCGATGCCGTCAGCAGGCGCGACGGCGACACCGAAGTCCTTCTTGATCCGCTCGGCGGTGGTTTCACCGATCAGCAGATTGTGGTGACGACGGACATAGGAGACGATCGCTTCGTCCATCTTGTCGCCGCCGGTGCGGACCGAGGTGGTGTAGGCGAGACCGCGCAGGCTGAGCACGGCAACTTCGGTGGTGCCGCCGCCGATATCGACGACCATCGAACCGATCGGTTCGGTCACCGGCATGTCGGCACCGATCGCAGCGGCCATCGGTTCGACGATCAGCATCACCTGGCTGGCACCGGCATTCGATGCCGCATCGCGGATCGCGCGGCGCTCGACCGAGGTGGACCCCGAGGGGACGCAGATCACGATTTCGGGATAAGAGAACATGCTCCGCTTGCCGTGCACCTTCTGGATGAAATACTTGATCATGTGCTCGGCGACTTCGATGTCGGCGATGACGCCATCGCGCAGCGGGCGGATCGCCTCGATCGAATCCGGGGTCTTGCCCATCATCATCTTGGCATCCACGCCCACGGCCTTGACCCGCTTGATGCCGTTGATCGTCTCCAGGGCGACCACCGAGGGCTCATTCAGGACGATGCCCTGATCCTGCACATAGACAAGCGTGTTCGCGGTGCCCAGATCGATCGCCATGTTGTGCGAACCGAACCGGAAAAGTTTGGAGATGAACGACATGCAGACTTTCCAAATTCTAAAGAGGTGAAAGCGGCGATCGAGCCAGAAGAGTGCGCAATTTTCCCAGGGCGGAGGCTAACCCGAGAGCCCGGCCAGACCAAGCGTGGATATGCGGGAAACTCGGGAGTCGCGTCCAAGCCGCGCTTGGGCTAGGACCGGGACCATGTCAATACGAAGGCTTCCAAACGCGCTGATAAACCGGATCGCAGCAGGCGAAGTGGTGGAAAGACCAGCCAGTGCGTTGAAGGAGCTGGTTGAAAACGCGATCGACGCAGGCGCGGACCGGATTGCGATCGCGCTGGAAGACGGCGGGCTCGGTTCTATCGAGGTCATCGAAAATGGCTGCGGAATGTCGCCTGACGATATTGCCCTGGCGCTCGAGCGACATGCCACCTCAAAACTGCCCGACGATGCGATAGAACTGGTGGCAACGCTGGGTTTCCGCGGTGAGGCGCTGCCCAGCATCGCCAGCGTCGCGCGGCTGTCGATCGCCAGCCGGACCGCGGATGGCGATGGCTGGCGGCGGGTTGTCGATCATGGCGATGTGGTCGAGGACGGCCCCGCCTCCTTGCCTCCCGGTACCCGGATCCGCATGGACAGCCTGTTTGCGCGCGTCCCTGCACGTCGCAAGTTTTTACGTTCGGCGCGCAGCGAATATGCCGCATGCAGCGATGTGGTGAAGCGGTTGGCGATGGCGCGCCCCGACATTGCGTTCAGCCTCGAATCGGACGGGCGACGCGTGTTTTCGGTGCAAGCGGGCGAAGCGAGGCTGACGCGGATCGCGGCGCTCACTGCGCGCGGCCTGGCCGATAACGCGGTGCTGCTCGATTTCGAGCGCGAAGGGCTGAAACTCACCGGTGTGGCCGGGCTTCCGACCTACAACCGGGGTGTTGCCGATCACCAGTTCCTGTTCGTCAATGCCCGGCCTGTGCGCGACCGGTTGCTGGTGGGCGCGGTTCGCGCGGCCTATGCCGAGATGCTGGCGCGCGACCGGCACCCGGTGGTGGCGCTGTTCCTCGACGTTGCCCCGCAGGATGTCGACGTCAACGTGCACCCCGCCAAGACCGAGGTGCGCTTTCGCGATTCCGCGATGGTGCGCGGGATGATCGTTTCAGGATTAAGGCGCGCGCTCGATCAGGGCGGGTTCCGTGCGGTGCAGCGTCCGGCACAAGGCGCGCTGGCGCGCTGGCAGAGCGAGCCTGCCGCACCCGCGCCGCTGCCGGAACGCGACATGTTCAGCCCCGCGCCCATCGCGACAGCCCCCTCGCAGGAGCCTGCCTGGCTCGCCGCCGCCGGGGTTGCCGAACGCAGCCAGCCCTATATCGCCGCAGCGCCGATGGGTCGCGCCGAGCCGTCCTATTCACCGGTGCCGATGGCCGAGCGCTATCCTTTGGGCATCGCGCGCGGGCAGATCGCCAAGACCTATATCGTCGCCGAGGCCGAGGACGGGTTGGTGATCGTCGATCAGCACGCGGCGCACGAACGGCTGGTGCTCGAGCGGATGCGCAAGGCGGCCGATGGCGGGCGCGTTGCGGCGCAGGCGCTGCTGATCCCCGAGGTGGTCGAACTCGACGAGACCGCCTGCGACCGGATCGAGGAGCGCGCTGCCGAGCTTGCCGATTTCGGGCTTGAGGTCGAGCGTTTCGGCCCGGCGGCAGTGCTGGTGCGCGCCACCCCCGCGATGCTGGGCGGCGGGGACGTGCACGCGCTGGTGCAGGACATCGCCGACGAGCTGGGCGCGTTCGATGCCGCCTTGTCGCTCAAGGAACGGCTCGATCTGGTCGCCTCGACCATGGCGTGCCACGGGTCGGTCCGCGCAGGCCGCGTGCTCTCGGTCGCCGAGATGAACGCGCTGCTGCGCGAGATGGAGATCACGCCGCATTCCGGCCAGTGCAACCACGGGCGGCCGACCTGGGTGAAGCTGGCGCATGGCGACATCGAGAGGCTGTTCGGGCGTAAGTGATGGCATCACTCTCTCCCCTCCCGCAAGCGGTAGGGGAAAACCATGAAGGTTTCGTCTCGCTAGCTGTCACGCTATAGGCGCGCCATCATCCTCGTACCCGGAGCCTCCCCATGCGCCTCGCCCTCCTGTTCCCGCTTGCCCTGCTCGCCGCGTGCAGCAGCGAAAAGCCTGCCGACGATACGCTGGTGACGCTTGATGGAGCCGACGGAGCCTCGCCTGTTCCAGCGCCTGTGGTGACCGGTCCTGCTGCTCCGCAATCCGGGCTTCAGGCGGTCGATGCCGAGGGATCGAAGCTCGAGCCTTTGCTGTCCAGCGCGATCAGCGCGGCGGGGATGGACAGCGGTGCGTGCAAGTTCAGCCCCGCCAAGGGCGCGCTTCCCGTGCTGGTGGCGAGCAAGACCGGCGGCAAGGGCATCATCTCGGTCGCGGGCAGGCAGATCGACGTCGCGCCTTCGGGTGCAGTGGCGGCAACCGGGGGCAGCTTCGCAGCGCAGGGCGTGATACTGATGGTCTCGGCATCGGGCAAGGATTCTGCGGGCAGCGCCGCCAGCATGCAGGTCAGCGATACCGATGGCCCGGCATTCACCTATCAGGACGGTTACTGGGCCTGCAACTGAGGCTCCAGCGGCGTTAGTCCTCGATCGGTGCGTCGGGATTGCGGACCTTGATCAGCCCGTTGCTGCGCATTGTCATCACCGGCTCGTCGTTCTGGTTGAACACGGTGAGGTCCGACTTGAACAGCCCCATGTCTGGGCGCTTCTTGGAGCGGCGCTTTTCGATCACGCAGGTTTCGCAGCGCAGCGTGTCGCCAGGATAGACCGGCTTCACCCAGCGTAGATCATCCATCCCGGGCGAACCCAGCCCCGCCTGCTTGTGCTCCTTGAGGTTGGCGACCAGCATCGCCATGGTCATCGCGCAGGTGTGCCAGCCGCTCGCCGACAGCCGCCCGAAATGGGTCTTGGCCGCGGCTTCGTCGCTCAGGTGAAACTCCTGCGGATCGTATTTGGAGGCGAATTCGATCACCTCCTCGCGGATGACGTCATAACGGCCAAAGCTTTGCGTGACGCCGATTTCGAGATCTTCATAGTATATCATGGGCATCAGTTTCGTTTGGCAACCTTCAAACTGCAAGGGAATTATCGGGCGACGATGCCCCAGAGTGTTTTCGCATCGCCATCCGAGGGCAGCGGCTCGAACCCGGTCAGCCGCGCGATCAGCGGATAGACATCGACATTGTCGAACAGCGGCAGGCTGGCGGTGGGGCGGATCGAAGAGCCGAATGCCATGAACATTGCGTGCATGTCCGAATTGGTCGGATCATAGCCATGCGCGCCACCGGTCACCGGATGCCGCGGCGGGCCCGCCAGGATCGTCCAGCCGTTGGAGGCGATGCAGATGATTGCCGCGACGCGCGGGTTCTTGCCGTAATGCAGGTGGCTGGGCAGCTCTTCCTTGCGGTAGCAAACGATATGTTCGCGCTTCTGCAGCAGAGCGTCAAAGACTCTGGAGTCGGTGCCGGCTGCGGGTTCGATCGCCGCATAGGGTCCTGTTTCGACCGCGATATAGGTGTCGCGCGGTAGGATATCGTCGAGCTGAATGACGCGATCCTCGGCGGTCTGCGCCATGCCATGATCCGCGGTGATGATGAAGTTCGCCGCCACGCCCATCGCTTCGACCCCGCGGACGAGTTCGCCGATGCGCGAATCGACCTCGGAGATCGCGGCATCGAGCTCGGGCGAACGGTCCGGGCCGAAGCGATGGCCTGCGGTATCGACAGTGTCGAAGTACATCGTCACCAGCCGCGGGCGGATATTCGCCGGACGGCGCATCCAGTCGAGCACGGTATTGACCCGCTGCTCGTTGCTGATCGCCTGGTCAAAGCGCATCCAGTCGCGCGGGCGAACGTCGTTGTGCGCGACTTCGCTGCCCGGCCAGAACATGGTCGCGGTGCGCAGACCCGCCTTTTCGGCGGTGACCCACACCGGCTCGGCCTCGATCCACCAGAACGGGTCGAGCGCCTGTCTGGCATCGCCCATGCTGAACATCTGCCCCGGCCGCATTGGGTCGATCATCGAATTGCCGACGATGCCGTTGCGGTCGGGGCGCTTGCCGGTGACGATGGTGTAGTGGTTGGGGAAGGTCTTGCTGGGGAAGCTGGGGCGCATCGCAGCGGCAACGCCCTTTGCCTTCAGCGCGGTGAGGTTGGGGGTCAACTCGCGATCGAGATAATCGGGGCGCATCCCGTCGATCGAGACCAGGATGGTGACAGGCCGGCTGGCGTGCTGCGCAACTGCGGGATGCACCAGCGCCATTACGCACAGCAACGCCGCGCCCAGCAGCCTTGCGATCATGCCGACAGGCCCGTCATCCGCGCGCCCGGAACGCCATGTGCAATCTCCGCAGTGGCACGGCGCTTCATGGTGTTGGCGCGGACCGAAACCTTGTCGACCACCTGGAAGTGGCTGAGCCACGCATCGGGGGTGACCTCGCACACGACATAGCCACGCTGGTCGTTGAGGAACTTGAGTTCCGGATTGTTCTTCATCATCTGCTCGCTGCCATAGCGCAGGTCCGCTCCGTCGCCGCCGCTGCTGATCGAGGTCGCGACGATTTCGGTGCCCACCACATTGTCTCGATGGACCAGATCGCCGACGAAATTCTGGTGCTCGTCGCCGGTGAGCACGATGACATTGCCGAGGCCCGCCATGCGCGAGAGCATCCGCTGGCGCGGGACCTCGTAAGCGGCCCAGCTGTCCATGTTGGCGATGCGGGTGTCCTCGTTGGCGGCGCGCCGCCTGTCGAGGCTCATCATCATGATCTGCTGGCCGAGGCAGTTCCAGCGCGCCTGGCTGCGCGACAGGTTCTTGGCTAGCCAGGCCTCTTGCTCGGCGCCCAGCACCTGCGCAGTCTTGTCGTTGACGCCCTCGCACAGCGGCTTGAAGCCATCGTCGCACGCCTGGTCGCTACGATAGGAGCGGGTGTCGAGCAGCTGGATTTCCGCCAGATTGCCGAAACGTGCGGTGCGATGGAACTGTCCGCCACCGAAGCGCGGCATGTTGACCTTGCGAACCGGCATATGCTCGTACCACGCCTGCAACGCTGCGGCGCGGCGAAGCTCGAACGCCTCTGCCGGGGCCGGATCGTCGCCACCGCTGATCCCTGCGACCCAGTTGTTCTCGATCTCGTGATCGTCGAATGTGGGGAAGAAGCTGTGCGCGGCGTGCGCGCGCTGCAGATCGGTGTCGGTCTTGTACTGCGCATAGCGCTGACGATAATCGGCAAGGTCGTACAGCGCCTGGCCCGCATGCTGGCGCACTGGCACCTGCAGCCCGCCACCGAAGTAATTGGCGCGCGTCGGGCTGCCGCGATATTCGTAGATATAGTCGCCATAATGGAAGACGAAATCGAGCTCTTCGCGCGCCAGATGGTTGTACGCGCCGAAATATCCGTCCTCGTAGTTCTGGCATCCGACCACACCGAACTTGAGCCTGTCCATCGCGGCGCCGGCCATCGGCAGAGTGCGCGCGCGGCCCATGAAGCTGCGCTCGCCGCCCGCGGTAAAGCGGTACCAATAGGGGCGGTTCGGCTGCAGGCCCGCCACCTCGACATGCACCGAATGCGCCATTTCGGGCCGCGCAATCACCTCGCCGCCCGCCACGATGGTCGTGAAACGGTCGTCGCTGGCGACCTCCCATTTGACCGGCATCGGGGTCATCGCCATTCCGCCGTGCAGCTCGAGCGGATCGGGCGCGAGCCGGGTCCAGATCACGAAGCCATCGGGCGACGGGTCGCCCGAGGCGATGCCCAGCGCGAACGGAAAGGTTCGGAACACGCTTTGCGCGCGCAACAGGCCCGGCGCGCCGATCAGGGTGAGCGGAGCGGCGGCGATGAACAAGCGGCGGGAAAGCATCAGGCGATGTCCTTCATGGCAAGGAGCGACGATCGGTCCCCCTTAGGCGTCAAGTCTGGCAGTTCGATGACAACCTGCCAAGCAGCGGCAGGCCCGGTTTGTCAGACATTGAACTTGAAGTGCAGCACGTCGCCATCCTGCACGACATATTCCTTGCCTTCCTGCCGCAATTTGCCCGCATCGCGCGCTCCGGCCTCGCCATTGAGCGCGAAGTAATCGTCATAGGCAATAGTCTCGGCGCGGATGAAGCCGCGTTCGAAATCGCTGTGGATTTCGCCTGCGGCCTGCGGACCCTTAGAGCCGACCTCGACCGTCCAGGCGCGCGCTTCCTTGGGGCCGACGGTGAAGAAGGTGATCAGGTGGAGAAGGTCGTATCCGGCGCGGATGACGCGCGCGAGGCCGGTCTCCACGAGCCCGAGGTCGGCGAGGAATTCCATCCGGCCTTCCATGTCCATGGTGATCAGCTCGGCCTCGATCGCGGCAGAGACCACCACGGCTTCGGCGCCCTCGGCCTTGGCCTTTTCGAACACCCGCGCGCTGAACGCGTTGCCCTCGGCGGCGCTGCCTTCATCGACATTGCAGACATAGAGCACCGGCTTGGAGGTCAGCAGCTGCGCCTGTGCGAGCACGCGTGCTTCTTCCTCGTCGGCAGGCTCGGTCAGCCGCGCAGGCTTGCCCTCGCGCAGCAGCTCGAGCGCCTTGCCGAGCACCGACGCGCCGATCTTCGATTCCTTGTCGCCCTGCTGTCCGCGCTTGACGAGCCCGGGAACGCGCTTTTCGAGGCTTTCCAGATCGGCGAGCAGCAATTCGGTCTCGACGGTTTCAGCGTCCGAAATCGGATCGACCTTGTTTTCGACATGCTGGATGTCGTCATCCTCGAAGCAGCGCAGCACATGGACGATGGCATCGACCTCGCGGATGTTGCCGAGGAACTGGTTGCCCAGGCCTTCGCCCTTCGATGCGCCGCGCACCAGGCCAGCGATGTCGACAAAGGCGAGCTGGGTGGGGATGATCTTCTGGCTTCCCGCGATCGCCGCGAGCTTGTCGAGCCGGGGATCGGGCACCGCGACGTTGCCGACGTTGGGCTCGATCGTGCAGAACGGATAATTCGCCGCCTGCGCTGCCTGCGTCTCGGTGAGCGCGTTGAACAGGGTGGACTTGCCGACATTCGGCAGCCCGACAATACCGCATTTGAAACCCATTGATCAGTCCTTGCCGAATGTGTTTGCCGTGGTGGGCAGCAATCTCGAATCTTCCAGCGCCGCCGTACGGTGGCCAATTCCGGCCAGATAGGCGGCATCTCCGTTCCACGCAATAAAGGCTTCCACGCTGGCCTGACGGATCAGCATGACCGCGTCCCAGCGTTCCCCTGCCGGCCCGATTAGCCACGCTCCGCCATCGCCCAGATACTCGACCGACCCGCCACTCGCCTGCAGGAAGGGCAGCGTGTGCTCGAAATAGCGCATGAAGGCGTCGCGTCCGCTGATCGGCGCATCCGGTGCAAGCTCCGGTGTCGCCGAATAGTCCGCCTCTGCGCGGAACCGTAACAGGTTGAGCATCACGACCGGGCCGGTGAGCGCGCGCATCATGAAATCCCGCCCCGCCTCCGCGCTGACATCAAGATAGGGGGGTGCAGAGATCATGGAAGTGCCTTCGTCTTTGCCATGGCTGCGCCCTTAGCGCCATCGGACAATCAACTCCAGCCTGACGGCCGGGCCTGCGCACTGGTGGCTTGTCATTGGCATAGACCGCAATAGATATGCCTGCATGGCGCCTCCGGTCACCCTCGGTCATCTTGTCGCCGATCTGTCGGCCTCTGGCCTTGCGCCGGGCGATATCGTCATGGTCCATGCCGGGCTGCGCAGCATCGGTCCGATGATCGGCGGGCCGGACACGCTGATCGCCGCGCTTCGGCAGGTGGTCGGCGATGCCGGGACGGTGATGGCCTATGCCGACTGGGAGGGCGCCCCTGAATGGGCGTGCGACGAGGAAGGGCATATCCTGCCGCAATGGCGCGCGCATGTGCTGCCGTTCGATCCGGCGCGCTCGCGCGCGATCCGCGACAATGGCGCATTTCCAGAATTCCTGCGCACCACGCCCGGCGCGCTTCGTAGCGCCAGTCCCGGCCCGTCGATGACCGCGCTGGGGGCGAAGGCGCGCTGGCTGATCGATCCGCACCCGATCGATTATGGCTATGGCTCCGGCACCCCGCTTGCCAGGCTAGTCGAAGCGCGCGGCAAGGTGATGATGATCGGCGCGCCCTGGGAGACAATGACGCTGCTCCACCATGCCGAGCATCTGGCCAGCATTCCGGGCAAGCGAATTGTGCGCTGGGATGTGCCCTTTGCCAATCCCGATGGCGGGACGATCTGGCGCAGAGTCGAGGAGTTCGACACCGGAAATCCCGTGGTGGATGGGCTCGATGACGACTATTTCGAGGAAGTTGTCCGCGACTTTGTCGCTGCGGGCGGCGGATGGCAGGGACAAATCGGTGCCGCGGCCGCCTTGCTGGTCGATGCTCCAGCCATACTGGGTTTTGCGGTAGGCTGGCTTGAATCGCGATTTGGCAGGACGACGCGTTAGCGCCGCGATCCCGCCGCCGAACGATGCCGGCGACGGGATCTGCATGCTTCAATTGCCCACGGGCTGCTTGTCCGTGCGCGTCACAACAATGGTCGAGGACCGCGGCTTTTCACCATTGACCGGCCAGTTACCGGTAGGGTGCTGGATGTTGATGAAGAAGTCGGTGAGGCCGGGCGTATAGGCAATCCCGGTGATTTCGCAGCCGAGCGGCCCAACCAGGAACCGTTTCGACTGTTTCGTTTTCTGATCGACATGGAACATCGCGTTATGACCGAAGGCCTGGTCGATGGTCACGCCCGTGACCCCCGACGTCCCCGGGACCGAGTGATCGGTCTGCACCCACATGCGACCCTGCGGGTCGATGCGGATGCCATCTGGGCTGGAGAAGGTGTCGCCGTTGATGTTGCCGGTGAGGTTCGCGCCGCCAGAGGCCAGCGCGGGATCCCCTGCGAGCAGGAACAGCTCCCAGGTGAACGACCCAGCCAGCGGCGAGTCGCCCGATTCGCGCATCTTCAGAATGTGCCCGTGGCGGTTGGTGACGCGCGGATTGGTGGCATCGGTGACCCGGCGACCCGAGTTGTTTGTCAGCGCAACGAAAATGGCGGTGTTGTCGGGGGCGACGGTGATCCATTCGGGTCGATCCATCACCGTTCCACCGGCAACACGCGCCGCCGACTTTGTGTTGATCAGGACATCGGCCTGGTTACGGAAATCGACGACGGTGGGCGTGGGCGGGGTCGTGCTCTGGCTGATGTTGCCCGGATCACGCGCGCCGACAACGAGGCCATTCTGGCCCTGCTGGAGCAGGCGCCATTCGCCGGTGCCGTCTGCATTGAATCGCGCGACAAAGAGCTGACCGACATCGAGCATATCGATGTTCGCTGCGCGGCTGGTCGCGCTGAACGCCCGATCGCAGACGAACTTGTAGATGCAGCCCGGCGTCGCATCATCGCCCATGTAGAAGGCGACGCGGCGATCGGCGTTGGCCATGAACGCGGTGTTCTCGTGGTCGAATCGGCCCATTGCGGTGCGCTTGGTCGGCGGCGCAAGCTCCAGGAACGGGTCGATCTCGACCACCCAACCATAATTTTCCGCAGGCTGGCTGGGGTCGATGTAGTTGTCGGTGGTTTCCTCGCAGGTGAGGTAGGTGTTCCACGGGGTCCGACCACTGGCGCAGTTGTTCAGCGTTCCCTTGATATTGGTGCTGAGCAGACCGGCAGCAGGACCGCCCGCGCGATAGTTGGAATTGCCACTGTAGCGCTTGTTGAACCGCGAATTGGCCACCACGGACCATTTGCCGTCTGCTCCGCGCTGGATTTCCACCACACCCACGCCGACCGCTGACAGCGCGAGCTGGCGCTGCGTGGCTGTGGCCGCTGCCGGATTCGCCTGGACCGCGGTAGCTTCGGCATCGCTCATTAGGATGTTGAAATCAGGATATTCGAAGTTCACCGCGAGCAAGCCTGCGGTGTTGGGATCGACACTGGGAATTGCGAACAGCTCCATGCCGTCATGGTTGCCGCCTGCCCAGTTTTCCGCCTGGCCCGGTGTCGGGAAGGATCCGTTGAAGGCCGCCCCTCCGGGCACGATCAGATCACCGGCCTTGAGCAGGACGTTGACCTCATAGCGGGTGGGGACGGTCACCCGGTCGTTCTGGTTGGCCGGCACCGAATTGAAGCTGATCGAGAAGCTGGGGGCCGGGGCCGGGGTGGGAGCAGGCGTCGGCGCCGGACCGGCGGTGGGCGGCAGCGTTACCGGGTTCCCCGCAGCGCCATTGTCGCCGCCGCAATTGGCCACCATCGGTGCGAGGACAAGACCCATCAGGCCGTTGGTGAGGATCCGGCGGC
Organism: Blastomonas sp. RAC04; assembly: GCF_001713435.1. Taxonomy (NCBI): domain Bacteria; kingdom Pseudomonadati; phylum Pseudomonadota; class Alphaproteobacteria; order Sphingomonadales; family Blastomonadaceae; genus Blastomonas; species Blastomonas sp. RAC04. Next base: position 1,231,086 of record NZ_CP016460.1, on the reverse strand, counting down.
GCGAGGGATTGGCAGCGACGATCGCTTCCAGGCTGTTCGATGGATCGAAACCAAGGGTGTCGGTGCGATAAGGCGCGCGCGCGGCGTCGGTCAGGTGTGACAAGGCAATTCCCCCGAGAATCAGTCAGATGCTGCCGCGATCAACCCCGTGCTGTCCCGGCGCTCGGCGGTGATGCCTGTTTCTCAAGCGATCATGATGGCAGATCGATGACGGATTGGCGCGCACTAGATGACAGTTACGCGTCACGGTCCCTGAACAACCCGTCTGGCCCGGGAGAAACGCTCCCGCCGCCTTGCGCCAACAGTGCAACGCCAATCCACAAACCGAGCGGAAAGCTCATGCCGGCGCCCACCAATGGCACGGGGAACCAGCCAAATGCAGGGGCGATGCTGATTGCTGCACCATAAAGCGCAAGCGCGCGGGACGCACGACCACCCGAGCCAAGCCTCCAGAGGATCACGGGCAGCGTCGACAGCGCAGCAACGGCCAGTGCCGCGAGCGCCGGGTGCACGGACAGCGCCAACGACACGATCTGCTCGACCTCGAGTACTGGCATCAGCGGATCGGGGCTCAAGGTCGCAATGATAGCAAGCGCAATCAAGACCACGGCCTGAACCGCTATGCTGGGCGCGCGATCAGGCAGCAACCAGGCGAGGCAAGCGAAGGCAAATCCGCAGGCCTGTGACGCATCGGGCTGAAGCGCCAGAATGGCCGCGACACCCAGGGCGACCGCCTGGGCCAGCCGGGCGCTCTGTCCCATCCGCGCGAGCGCGACGATCACTGCGGGCAGAGCCACGGCTGCGGCATTGACGAACACCGGCCCGATGGCGAGCCAGCGATGGACACCCAGCTGATCGGGCCCCGCAAGGGTCGCAGCGACCGTCACCGCGCCGCCGATGGCAATCACCGGCCATGCCATGCCGCGCGGTCTTGCCTTGACGATACCATATGCCAGCAGCGCGCCGACACCCCAGGCTGCAAGCGTCAGCGACCAGCGGATGGCTGGTATTCCATTGAAGACCATCGTTGCTGCACCGCTGAGCACGGCGACAAGCGATGCGATGGCATAGGCGAGCAGCAGCCAGGTGCCGGAGTTGTTCGAGCGACGATTCGCCATCGCGGTCATTCCTGCAGCCGCAGCGCCACGTCGTTCATGAAGCGTGCGTCGTCGTCCTTCGCCAGCCATGCAGCTTCGGCGGCGATGGCGCCGAGCATGTCGGTGAGATCGTCGAGTTCGGTCTTGTGATAGTTGCCCAGCACGTGGCGGGTGACCCGGTCCTTGTTGCCGGGATGGCCGATGCCGATGCGCACGCGGCGGAATTCGGGGCCGATATGCTGTTCGGTCGAGCGCAGGCCGTTGTGCCCGGCGGTGCCTCCGCCGCGCTTGACCTTCACCTTGAACGGCGCGAGGTCGAGCTCGTCGTGAAAAACGGTGACGGCTTCAGGCTCGAGCTTGAAGAAGCGCATCGCCTCTCCCACAGCCTGGCCGGACTTGTTCATGAAGGTTGCGGGCTTGAGCAGCAGCAGCTTTTCGCTGCCCAGCCTGCCTTCCATGGCCCAGCCCTGGAAGCGGCGCTTGGGGGGCTCGAAGCCGTGGACATCGGCAATGGTATCGAGCGCCATGAAGCCGACATTGTGCCGGTGCATCGCATATTCCGCGCCGGGATTGCCAAGGCCGACCCAGATTTGCATGCTGAAAAACTCTCTCTTCCCTTAAGGGGAGAGGGTCGGGGAGAGGGGCCTATGCGCCACCCTCCCCACACTCCCCTCTCCCAACCCTCTCCCACGAGGGGGAGAGGGCCAGCAAGAAGAATTACTCGCCAGCTTCGTCGGCAGCTTCGCCGTCGCTCGACTTGAGCGCCGAGGGAGCGACGATCGTAGCGATGGTGAAGTCGCGGTCGGTGATCGCCGATTCGCTGCCCTTGGGCAGGGTCACGGCCGAGATGTGGATCGAATCGCCGATTTCGGTTCCGGTCACGTCGACTTCGATCTCATCGGGGATCTTGGTTGCATCGCAGACCAGTTCCAGCTCGTGACGCACGACGTTGAGAACGCCGCCACGCTTCAGACCGGGCGAAGCTTCTTCGTTGACGAAAACGACAGGGACCGAGACCTCGACGGTCGAGCCCTTGGCGATACGCAGGAAATCGACGTGAAGCGGACGATCCGACACGGGGTGGAAAGCCACGTCCTTGGGAAGCGTGACAACCGACTTGCCGTCGATTTCGACTTCAACGATCGAGTTCATGAAATGGCCGGTGCCGAGCAGCTTGTTCAGCTCGCGCTCTGCGATATGAATCGCTTCCGGTTCTTTCTTGTCGCCATAAATAACGGCGGGTACACGGCCTTCGCGGCGGAGTGCACGGGAGGCTCCCTTGCCTGCCCGATCACGCAGCTGGGCCGACAGGGTAAGCGTATCGCTCATAAACTGTCTCCAGAGTTTTTGGTGGTCGTTCAATCCCCGCGCCACGCCTCCAGGGATGACCATGGCGTCGGAGAAGGCGGGCCTATAGGGGGACAAGGCCCGAAAAGCAAGCGTCGTGGCGGCCAGCGCAGGTCGGGCGGCTATTGCAGCCGGGTGACGGTGTAGCCGCGCGCTTCCAGCAGCGTCTGCACGCTGTCTTCGCCCGCCAGATGCGCAGCCCCGACCGCGACGAACGGTCGCGCGCCAAGCTTGAGCATGTCGGTGATCTGGTTCGCCCAGTCGCGGTTACGGCGGACAAGAATCTGCTCGCGGACTTGCGGGCGCTGCAGCAGACCGCGGTTGGCGGCCTGCTCAAGCCTCGCGACATCGCCGGTCAGCCATCCGGTCACCATGTCGCGATAGGCTGCAGGCGCATTGTCGGCATCGGCGATGACGCTGGCCAGCATCGCGCGCTGGTCGGCCTCGGGCAGCTGGTCGAAATAGGTGAACTGGCGCGCGGCGGTCTCCAGCCCGATCACCGCCTTGTCGCGGTTGCGATAGCGTTTGGCGAGCACCCGCTCGACCCCGGCTTCGCGCACCATGTCCAGATTGGCGGTGGCAGCGCCTGCCAGCGTGATCGCGGCGGCCCAGCTTTCCAGCGTCTCGAACTTGGCGGGATTGACCCGGCCCTTGTCACGCAGCTTTTCCCCCGCTGCGCGCAGATCGACCGGCAACCGCTCGGCGAGTGGCGGTTGGTTGGGACTGTTGCCCAATGCCTGGAAGGTCCTGGTGATCTCAGCCGAATCTTCCAGTCCCACGACTTCGAGTACCAACCTGTCGCTGGCGTCCATCGCGGTCTTCATCTTCGGGGTGATCCATTTGATGTTCGCAGGGAGCGCATGGATGCCGCCGAACAGCCAGGCTTCTCCGCCAGGCCCCTTGACGTGCCACAGCGCGGGCGCGCCCTTTTTGGGGCCATCCCATGCGGCCATCGAGGGAAAGGCGCTGCACGCCTGGGCCAGCAGCAGCAACGGCAGGATCAGCCAGCGCGATACGATACGGTTCATCGCCCCTAATTAGGGATGGCAGTCGGCAAAGGGAACAGGCCGCGCGCGCATCAACCAGCGAACCGCGCTTCGATCTCGCTGCGGATGCCCGGTACCAGCCCGGGATCGGTGGTGAGCAGTGTCGCTTCCTCGTCGCAGATCGCCAGAAACGCGCGGCGCTTGAAATCTGCAAGAACGGCATCGGGCAGGGCGCTGCCGGGCGGAAGCGCGGATGCAATGATGTCGATCAGCCGCTCGGCCCCGTGCAGCCGTCCCCACAGATAGTCGTTCTCACGATAGGCGCGGCTGAAGAAGGCGCCAAAGCTGTTGAACTGGATGCCCTTGAGCGTGGCATCCGCGCCGCCGTCGCGGATCGACTGGGCATCATCGGGGGAGATGCGATCGACCTTGATCGGGTCGTACTCGTTCTGCCCTTCGCCCTGCAGCAGCGGAAGCGTTGCAATATCGTAGAAGGGGAAGCCCAGATAGGCGAGCAGCATCGATCTGCGGCTGACCTTGGGGAGCATCGCCAGCGCGCTGGCGAGCTGCTCGTCGACGATCGCATCGGCAGCGCGCAGATCGCGGCGGTTGGCGAGTTCGGAAATCGCCAGCGCCGGGTTGTCGATCGCGGATGCCGCGATATCGGCAAATCCCTGGCCCAGCATGTCGGTCGTTTCGCGCTCGAGATAATGCGACAGGCAGGTGTACAGCGTGTCGTGCATCGCCACCACCGCCTCGGGCGGGGTGCGGCCCGATTGCGCGATATCCTCGCCCAGCCGCCGCGCCAGAAAACGCAAGCGGCGGATGCGGAAACCCAGGTCCTGGGTGCGGAAGAAGATTATCGCCTCCTCGCTCGCACCGCCGCCCTTGCCCGAGAGGTGATCGAGCCCGCTGCGCCGAAGCTCCGCGCCGATCGCCTCGCGCAGCCGCTCGGCATAAAGCGCCTTGGGGCCCTGATAGGCGCGGCGCAGCGTGTCGACGATATCCTCGACGATCGAGGCGAGCTTGAGTTGGCCATAGGAGGCATATGCAAAGCCCGCCATGTGCGCGGCGCGGTCCTGCGCCTTGTTGCGCCAGTTAGTCAGCCGCCGCGGGGTGGGGCTGTCGAGGAACAGGGTATAGCCGAACAGCTTGCTCACCGTGGCCTCCACCTCGGTGCGCAGCGAATCGGTGATCATCCGCATCTGCAGCACGCGGCTGGTGCGTCGCTCTATCCCTTCCAGATTGTCGCGGATCGGCTGTTCGCGCGGGATATCGGATATTGCGCCGAAGATGGTCGAGAAGAAGCCGGGTAGCCTCTGGCCCATCGCATCGCGCTGGTGCGCCTGGTCCATGCCGCGAACGATATCGGGCTTGGGATCGATGTAGACGAAGCGCCGGTCGATCTCGCGGTGCGCGGGGCGGTTCTTCAGCGCGTCGATCGCCTGCGCAAATGGCGCGTTCGCGAGCACCGATCCGTCGATCAGCACCGCGCTCTCACCATGTCCGTCCTCGTGATGCTGCGGGAAGACACGGCGCAGGAAGTTTTCGCGGCCCGGCCACAGCTTCTCGCGCCGCTTCAGCATCCGGTCCATTTCGGCGACGTTGAACGGCGGGAAGGCGCCCGGGAAGCTGGCCGTCGCGCGCGCGGCGAAGACCAGTTCGGCAGGATCCGCCAGCGCGTCGTGGCGCCCGCGCAGATAACGAAAGCCGATCGACAGCCTGTGCTCGGTCTCGACCACCTCTGCAGGGCTGTTCAGTCGCAACCGCTCGAGATGTCCCTTGAAGTCGGTCACGGTGACGAACAGGTCGAGCGGCTGGCCGATCGGGATCAACCTTGGACCTGCCGGGGTCGCCGCCATCGCCTCGAACGCATCATACAGCAACGCCGAAAAGCCGGTGCCGCTGAACGGCGGCGCGAACCAGCGCGCACGCACCAGCCGCGACAGCTTGGTGCGCACCTCGCTTCGCGCCTCGGGTGCAACGCTGCGATCGAGCGCGCCGCCGGGTCTGCGCAACAGCAGCCACACCAGAGGTTGCGCCCAGAACTTGGTGAACCTCGACCAGGGCCGTGCATCGGGATCGAGCAACTGATCGATATCCGCGCATTCGAGCCACAGCCGGGTCAGCGGTTCGAGCGACTGGCCGCTGGTCAAAGCCTGCGCCAGAAACACGCCGTTGATCCCACCCGCGCTCGCCCCGGAGATGATGTCTGGAAGCAGCCTCAGCCGGATCTGCGCATGCGAAGCCATCGTCTCGAACAGATCGCGGTACACCCCCTGGCTGCCGCTGGCGGGGGGCTCGCCGGCATGGAAATTGCGGCTGGCGCGGGTGGCGCGCCAGATTTCCTTGGTGATGCCGTGCATGTACACCGCAAGGCTGATGCCGCCATAGCAGACCAGGGCAATGCGGAGTTCCTTCTGGCGCATAGGCTGGGACAGGGACCTTTCTGGGTGCGATGGCCGCACGCGGATATTCGTGCAAACGCTATCTATGTTACGGTCGATGGCAAGCGCAAAGCGGCAATTGCGTTCCAGTTTTGTTCAAGCTATGCCGCAGCCATGGCAAAGCCCCGCAAAACCTATGTCTGCCAGGCCTGTGGCAGCGTCGCCACCCGCTGGCAGGGCCAGTGCGCCGATTGCGGCGAATGGAACACGCTGGTCGAGCAATCGGCTCCAACCGCCTTTTCGGCACGCCACGATCTGCAGACCGGCGGACACCGCATCGCGCTCTCGCGGCTCGACAGCGCGGTCGCCTTGCCACCGCGCATCCCCACCGGAATTGCCGAGTTTGACCGCGCGCTGGGTGGCGGGCTGGTGGCAGGCTCAGCGGTGCTGATGGGCGGCGACCCGGGTATCGGCAAATCGACTTTGCTGCTGCAGGCGTCTGCCAACATGGCCAAGGCGGGCAATCACATCGTCTATATCAGCGGCGAGGAGGCGGCCGATCAGGTCCGCCTGCGCGCGCTGCGGCTGGGCCTCGCCGATGCGCCGATCGACCTCGCCTCGGCGACATCGGTCCGCGATATCCTGACCACGCTGCGCGCGATGCCGACGCCGGTGATGCTGGTGATCGATTCGATCCAGACGATGCACTCTGACCTCATCGAGGGTGCGCCGGGAACCGTCAGCCAGGTACGCGCATCGGCGCAGGAGCTGATCCGTTTTGCCAAGGACACCGGCTGCGCGGTGATCCTGGTCGGCCACGTCACCAAGGACGGCAGCATCGCGGGCCCGCGCGTGCTTGAGCACATGGTCGATACCGTGATGAGCTTTGAGGGCGAACGCAGCCACCAGTACCGCATCCTGCGCTCGATCAAGAACCGCTTCGGCGCGACCGACGAGATCGGCGTGTTCGCGATGGAGGAGGAGGGGCTGTCCGAGGTCGGCAACCCCTCCAGCCTGTTCCTGAGCGATCGCGATGCGCAGATGCCCGGCACATCGGTGTTCCCCGCGCTGGAAGGCACCCGGCCCGTGCTGGTCGAGATCCAAGCGCTGACCGTGCGGTTGTCGAGCGGTGCGACCCCTCGCCGCGCGGTCGTGGGATGGGATTCGGGCCGCCTCGCCATGGTGCTCGCGGTGCTGGAGGCGCGCTGCGGCCTCAGCTTCTCGACCGCGGAAGTCTATCTCAACATCGCCGGCGGCTATCGATTGTCCGATCCTGCCGCCGATCTCGCCGTGGCCGCTGCGCTGATCTCGGCCCTGTCGGAGCGTCCCATCGGTGCCGGCACGATCGTGTTCGGCGAGCTTTCGCTTTCGGGCGAACTGCGCCCGGTCGCGCATGCTGGCTTGCGTCTGCGCGAGGCGGCCAAGCTGGGCTTCGAAAAGGCGCTGGTGCCAGCCAGCGTGACGGCAAAGGGGGCAGGCGAAAGCAGCGGAATGCGGCTGACATCCTATGCCCGGCTGGCAAATCTCGTTGACCAACTGCTTGGGCGAAACTAGCGGTTCGCTTCATGACCGCATTCGATATCATCGTGCTGACGCTGCTCGCGGGCGGCGCGATTCTGGGTTTCAAGAACGGCTTTGTCCACGCGGCGGTCTCGCTGATCGCGTGGGTGGCGGGCATCTTCGCTTTGCGGCTGTTCCACTCGCCTGTGACCGCGATGCTCAAGGAACCGGTCGGCAACGACAGCGGCGCTGCGGCGCTGGCGCTGGTCGGGCTGTATCTGGGCGTCTATCTGCTGGGCAAGCTCATCGCACACGGCCTGCGCGCGCGCACCCGCAAATCGGTGCTGGGCCCGATCGACCGGGTGCTGGGCTTCGGTTTCGGCGCGCTCAAGGGGCTGATCCTGGCAACGCTCGCCTATCTGCTGATCACCATGGTGCACGACATTATCTGGCCCGGCGAGGGGCAGCCCGAATGGATCACCGAAAGCCGCACATTCCCGCTGCTCAACGCCAGCGGCACCGCGCTCGTCGACCTCTACGACTACCAGCAGTTGCTGGGCGATGAATAACCCGCACGGCCAGAGCCGTAGTGGCTAAGGCCCTCTACACGCCCGAAATCCTGGCGCTGGCGGTGTCGCTCGGCGACTGGCCGCTTAGCGAGGATCTTACACGACAGGCCGAACTGCGCTCGCAAAGCTGCGGGTCAGTGGTGCGGGTCGGGCTCGAGCCGGATGCCGCCGGCAAGATCGCGCGCTTCGGAATCGATGCACGCGCTTGCGCGCTGGGACAGGCCTCGGCTGCGGTGCTTGCGAGCCATGTCATCGGTCGCGACCGCGCAGAATTGGTCGTGGTGCGAGACGCGCTGACCGCGTTTTTCGGCGGAGCCAGCATGGCGATGCCGGACTGGCCGGGAATCGAGCATCTGGAGACCGCCTTGCCTTATCCCGCTCGGCATGGTTCCATCCTGCTCCCCTGGCGCGCGGTGGTCGCGGCGCTGGATTCGCCTGCAGCAACGGACACCCACCAGATGGAAAATCGCTGATGGAGCATGGCGGCGATATCTTCCTGTCGGGCACGGTTCTGCTCGCAGCAGCGCTGTTCTTCGTCCTGCTGTTCCGCAGGCTCGGGCTGGGTGCGGTGCTGGGCTATCTGGTCGGCGGGATCATCATCGGGCCGCAGGTTCTGCAGCTCGTGGCTGATCCCGAGCTGATCGTCGGATTTGCCGAGATCGGCATCGTGCTGCTGCTGTTCCTGGTCGGGCTGGAGCTCGCGCCCTCGCGGCTCTGGCAGCTCAAGCGCGACATTTTCGGGCTGGGGCTGTCGCAGGTGGCGCTGTGCGGCGTCGTGCTTGCGGCGTTCGTCTATGCCGTCACCGGTTCCAGCTGGGGCGCGGCGCTGGGGCTTGGCCTTCCGCTGGCACTTTCATCGACCGCGCAGGTGCTGCCGCTGCTGCAATCGCAGGGGCGCTTGAACACCCCGACCGGCGAGCGTGCATTCTCGATCCTACTGTTCCAGGACCTGTCGATCGTTCCGCTGCTGACCATCATCGCGGCGATGTCGCGCGCGCCGCAGACCGGACCGCAGACGCCGGGATGGCTGACCGCGATCTATGCGCTGGCGGCGATCGCCGGGCTGGTCGCCGCCGGGCGCTACGGCCTTGCACCGCTGCTCAAGCTAATCGGCAAGGTCGCCGAGCGCGAACTGTTCATCGTCGCCGGGCTGTTTGCGGTATTCGGCAGCGCCGCGCTGATGCACTCGATCGGCATTTCCGCAGCTTTGGGGGCGTTCGTCGCCGGCGTGATGCTCGCCGACTCGCCCTTCCGGCACGAGCTGGAGGCGGACATCGATCCGTTTCGGTCGATCCTGCTCGGGTTGTTCTTCCTGGGCGTCGGCATGATGCTCGACATCGGCGTGATCATGGCCAACCCGCTGTTCATCGTTGCGATGGCGCTGGCGCTGGTGGGCATCAAGGTCGCGATCATCTTCGGGCTCGCCAAGGCGTTCGGCATGGAGACGCGCGCGGCGCTGGTGCTGGGCCTGCTGCTCAGCCAGGGCGGCGAATTCGCCTTCGTGCTGTTCGCCGAAGCGCAGGCCGCGCTGCTGATCGCGCCCGAGGCCGCGAGCAGGTTTGGGGCGATCGTCACGCTGTCGATGGCCACTACACCGTTCCTGATGCTGCTCACGCGCTTTTTCGGCGGCGTTCGCGGGTCGGGAACCGATGACATGGTTGATCCCGAGCAGGCGCGGCAATCGAGCGCCATCGTTGTCGGGCACGGGCGCTTTGGCCAGGCGGTCGCGCAGATCTTTGCCGGGGCAAACGTGTCGGTCACCCTGATCGACATCAACCCGGACCAGATCAGGCTGAGCGGCGAATTTGGTCGCAAGGTCTTTTACGGGGACGGCACGCGGATCGACCTGCTGCGGCGCGCGGGCGCCGAGCATGCCGACGCGCTGCTTTTCTGCATGGACGACAAGGAGTTCGGGCCCGACCAGGTCGAGCCCATCGCGCATGCCTTTCCCGATGCCAAGATTTTCGTGCGCGCGGTTGATCGGCGCCAGCTGCTGGCACTCAAGCACGCGCCGATTGCAGCAGCCCAGCGCGAACTGTTTGAATCCTCGGTCAAGCTTGCGCACACCGCGCTGCTGCGCACCGGCATCGATCCGGTGATGGCCGATCGGGTGGTCGAGGAGTTCCGCAGGCGCGATTGCGAGCGGCTCGAGCTGCAGATGGAACAGGGCAACCTGCACGCCGGCAAGCACCTGAGCTTTGGCGCCTTCGATTCCCAGGCCTTCGATCCGGAGGTCGGGTGAGGGCGGCCTGCAGCGACCGCGCAGCAAAACATTGGACGAAGCTGCCACCAATGCCTATGTACCGGGCTCGTCAGGGATAATCATCGTACCGTGAAGCTGCTTCTTGCCTTGCTGGCCATCCTAACCGGGTTTTCGGTCACGGACGGCGTGCGTGTGGCAGAACCTGCGATTGCGGAAGGCGACGGCGCGCTGCGCGGTGCCTGGAATTCCGATGATGTCAGGCCGAATGTGGCCATCGCCGCCGTTCTGCTCGTTGCCGTCGCGCTGCCGCTGGTGCTTGCCAGCATGCCTGCGATGCGCTGGGCGCCCAAGCCGACCCGGCGCGCTCTGGCGTTGACCGTTCACCGGTCCGACAGGCTGTTGCAATAGACCGCTGACGGGTTTTGCGGCTGCATTGTCGGCCTGCCACCCATGCGCGCACTGCGGTGCGCCGCCCCCATCCTGCCTTGTCCAAAGGCTCGCCGTACCGCCAATTTTCGCGCGTGTCGGCAAATCCCCATCGCTTCGTATTTAAGGAATTCCGCCATGCTCGGCGCCATTGCCAAATCGCTTTTCGGGTCCGCCAACGACCGCTACGTCAAGGGCCTGCTCAAGGTCGTCGACAAGATCAACGCCTTCGAGCCCCAGATCTCGCCGATGTCCGACGATGAACTTCGCGGCCAGACGCAGAAGTTCCGGGACCGTCTCGCCGCGGGCGAGACACTTGACGACATCCTGCCCGAGGCGTTTGCGACGGTGCGCGAAGCATCGATCCGCACGCTGGGCATGCGCCATTTCGACGTGCAGATGGTCGGCGGTATCGTGCTGCACAAGGGCGAGATCGCCGAGATGCGCACCGGCGAGGGCAAGACCTTGGTCGCGACGCTCGCCTGCTATCTCAATGCCATCGAGGGCAAGGGCGTACACGTCGTCACCGTCAATGATTACCTCGCCGCGCGCGACGCCGAGTGGATGGGCCAGGTCTATCGCTTCCTGGGTCTGACCACCGGCGTGATCGTCCCCAATCTGGGCGAAACGGCGCGGCGCGAGGCCTATGCCGCCGACATCACCTACGCGACCAACAACGAGCTTGGCTTCGATTACCTGCGCGACAATATGAAGCACGAGCGCAGCCAGATGGTGCAGCGCCCGTACAATTTCGCGGTGGTCGACGAGGTCGATTCGATCCTGATCGACGAAGCGCGCACCCCGCTGATCATCTCCGGGCCCACCGACGACAAGTCCGAGATGTACATCGCGGTCGATGCGATCGTGCTCAAGCTCGACGAAAAGGATTACGAGAAGGACGAAAAGGCCCGCTCGGTAATCCTCACCGAGGACGGCACCGAGAAGGCCGAGCGCCTTCTCGAGGAAGCCGGCTTGCTCGAAGGCAGCAACCTCTACGACGTCGAGAACACCCAGATCGTCCATCACCTTGACCAGGCGCTCAAGGCCAATGTGATGTTCAAGCGCGACATCGATTACATCGTCAAGGACGACCAGATCGTCATCATCGACGAGTTCACCGGACGCATGATGGATGGCCGTCGCTGGTCGAACGGCCTGCACCAGGCGGTCGAGGCGAAGGAACGCGTCCAGATCAAGCCCGAGAACCAGACTTTGGCCTCGATCACTTTCCAGAACTATTTCCGCATGTACCCCAAATTGTCGGGCATGACCGGCACCGCGGCGACCGAAGCGGCCGAGTTCTTCGACATCTACAAGATGAACGTGGTCACCATCCCGACCAACAACCCGATCCGCCGCATCGACGAGGAAGACGAGTTCTACAAGAACACCGCCGACAAGTTCCAGGCGATCGCCAAGGGCATCCGCGAGAAGAACCAGATCGGTCAGCCGGTGCTGGTGGGCACGGTGTCGATCGAGAAGTCCGAGCTTTTGTCCGAATATCTCAACAAGGAAGGCGTGCCGCACAGCGTGCTCAACGCCCGCTTCCACGAGCAGGAAGCGCGGATCGTCGCGCAGGCCGGACGCATGGGCGCGGTGACCATCGCCACCAACATGGCGGGCCGCGGCACCGACATCCAGCTGGGCGGCAATGTCGAATACCGCGTCGATGACGAACTGCGCGACATGCCCGAAGGTCCCGAGCGCGATGCCGCGATCGCGGCGATCAAGGCAGAGGTTGCCGCCGAGAAGGCCAAGGTGCTGGAAGCCGGCGGGCTGTTCGTGCTGGGCACCGAGCGGCACGAAAGCCGCCGCATCGACAACCAGTTGCGCGGACGTTCGGGTCGTCAGGGTGACCCCGGCCTGTCGCGCTTCTATCTGTGCCTCGAGGACGATCTGCTGCGCATCTTCGGCCCCGATACCCTGTTCTCGCGCATGATGAAGAACAACCTCGCCGATGGCGAGGCGATCGGATCGAAGTGGTTGTCGAAGGCGATCGAGACCGCGCAGAAGAAGGTCGAGGCCCGCAACTACGACATCCGCAAGCAGGTCGTCGAATATGATGACGTGATGAACGACCAGCGCAAGGTGATCTACGAGCAGCGCGCCGAGATCATGGATGCCGACGCAGTCGATGATGTCGTGCTCGACATGCGCAACGACACGGTCAATGCGATCGTCGGCGAAGCGTGTCCTCCGGGAACCTATCCCGAACAGTGGAACGTGCCCGGCCTGAAGGCGCGCGTGTCCGAGGTGCTGGGAATCGAGCCCGATATCGATGCCTGGCTGCAGGAAGACGTGATCGAACCCGACATGATCGAGGAACGCATCCGCGAGATGGCCGAGGCCAAGGTCAACGAAAAGGCCACCCAGGTCGAAGAGGGCATGTGGCGTTCGATCGAGAAGTCGGTTCTGCTGCAGAGCCTGGACCACCACTGGAAGGAGCATCTGGCGACGCTCGACGCGCTGCGTCAGGTCGTGTTTCTGCGCGCCTACGCCCAGAAGACGCCGATCAACGAGTACAAGCGCGAGGCGTTCGGCCTGTTCGAACGCATGCTCGAGGTGATCCGCGAGGACGTTACCGGCACGATCATGAGCCTGGAAATCCGCGAGCCCGAAGTGCCCTCGCTGCCCGAATTGCCCGACTTCCTGACCACGCACTTCGATCCGTTCACCGGTGAGGACAACAGCGCGGACATCGACGGCGGCACGCTGGGCACGGTCGCAGCCACGCTGCCCCCGCGCCAGTCCCCGATGCCCGAGGCGTCGGAAGAGCTGTTCTCGGGCGAAATCAGCCGCAACGCCCCGTGCCCATGCGGATCGGGCCGCAAGTACAAGCACTGCCACGGCAAAGCGGCTTGAGCTTTCTATGATGGATGCGCCCTGGCGTCGGAATAACCCCGGCGTCAGGGTGCCTTGCAAGCGCGCCAGGTGGCACCATCAGTCATCTGACGAACACTGTCGGCATGAACGCCGGAACACGCTCGTCGAAAAGTGGCATAGCAGCCGGTATGATATCAGAGATTTTTGCAGTGAGGTGCGCTTGCTGGCAATGCCAGTGACCCCTGCAGGGATCGGATGCTGTTCGCACTGTGCCTTGCTACACCCGGGGCAATTGCTGCCGGGGCAAGGACTTAGAAAGGCTGGCTCCCCGAGTAGGATTCGAACCTACGGCCAAGTGATTAACAGTCACCTACTCTACCGCTGAGCTATCGGGGAATGCCCTCTATCCCTCTAAAGACGCTGTGTTCTCCAGAAGAAGCGCGCCTATAGCACCGGGTTTTTTGGTTTGGCAAGCGTCTGCGTGCCACATCACACGATAAATTGTTCCGCCGATATCCGGTCGTCCAGGCTGTGGCCCGGATCGAACATCAGCGACAGGCGGCGGTTGGGGTCGATGGCGATCTGGATGTCGCGAATGTCGCGCACCTCGCGCTGGTCTGCGACCGCGCTGACCGGGCGTTTGGAGGGCTCGAGCACGCGCAGCGATATCCTGGAGGAATCAGGCAGCAACGCTCCCTTCCAGCGGCGCGGGCGGAACGGGCTGATCGGGGTCAGCGCCAGCATGCCGCAGCCCAGCGGCAGGATCGGGCCGTTGGCGGACAGGTTGTACGCGGTCGATCCGGCAGGCGTTGCCACCAGCACGCCATCGCAGACCAGCTCGCTGATTCGGACGGCATTGTTGACGCTGACCTCGATCTTGGCGGTCTGGCGCGTTTCGCGCAGCAGCGAGACCTCGTTGATCGCAGGATAGGTGACCCGCTCGCCCGCCATGGTGGTCGCGGTCATCGACAGCGGCAGCACCTCATAGGATTGCGCCTGTTCCAGTCTGCGCACGATGCTGTCGCCGCTGCGCCACAGGTTCATCAGAAAGCCCACCGTGCCAAGGTTCAGGCCATAGACGGGTACGATCTTGCCGCGTTCGAGCATCTGGTGGAGCGTCTGCAGCATGAATCCGTCGCCGCCCATGACGACGACGATGTCGGCTTCGTCGAGCGCGACCCATTCGTGCGCAGCCTGCACCTCGCGCGCGGCCTTGCGGGCGCGTTCGGTGGGGGAGACGGCCAGCGCGATTTTGCGTTCGAGAACCGAGGTCGGCATACAGGGCGCCTTCATGGGTGAATGCACCGGGTCTTAACTGATCCGTGCTAATGCGCCAATCATTCTTGACGCGGCCCCGAGCGCCCCACAAAGGCACATCAGGCCGGGGGCGAGGGGCCTTTCCTGCGCATTGGGGGTTCGAATTCTGAGCAGCATCGCCGAACAGCGACACCGGCCAAGCTGGTGCATGACCGGATCGGCCGCCGCCGATCCGCAGCTGGCGGCTGCGCTGGAGGCTGCGGGATTCGAGCCATCGGGCACGGCAGAGGCCGACCTGATCATCATCGATATTCGCGGGCAGGGCGAGGCGCGGCTGCCGGATGCCGTGGCAGCGCCGGGCGGGCTGGCGATGCTGTTGTGCGATGCCGGTCACGCAGGCGTGCTGGCTCAGGCCGCACCCGGCATCACCCATAGCCTGGTCACCCCGTTTGCGCCCGCAGCATTGGCACTGCAGCTGGCGCTGATCCGCTCGCAATTGATCGGTGGCGCTGACATGCAGCGCGATCTGCATGGACAGCTGGCAGCGCTGGCTCGGACAGCCGATGGCAGGCTGCACGCGATGTTGATCGGCCTGCGGCGGATGTCGGCGATCAATGCGACCTATGGAGCGGCGGTGGGCGATGCAGCGCTGGAGACCATCGGCCAGCGCCTCACCCGGCAGAACGCCCGCCTGTCGGGCGGGGCTGCGCTTACCATGCGGCTGTCTGGCGGCGACTATCTGCTGGCGCATGTGATGCCCGAGGAACGGGTCGGCTGGCAGGTGATGGCCGAGCGGCTGCTGCGGGTGATCTCCGAGCCGCTGGATGCCGGGGGGCACCGCTTGCGGTTGACTGCGCGCGCTGCGCTGGCGCTGGGCCGGGCCGATGAAAGCCCGCTTTCGCTGCTGGACCGGCTGTCTGCAGGGCTGGCAGCGGCGCGCGAAAGCGCCGCCGAGCCTGTGCGTTGGGCCGACCGCCAGTCCGATAATGCACCACAAAGCGGATACCGGCTCGAGCAGGACATCGTCCGCGCCATTGAGCAGGACGAGATCACGGTTCTGTTCCAGCCTCAATTTGCGGTCGAGGACGGGGCTATCACCGGCGCCGAGGCGCTGGCACGCTGGCAGCATCCGCTGCATGGCGAGATTGGCGCAGGCACGCTGTTTGCCATTGCGGACAAGGCCGATTTCACCCGGGCGCTCTCGCGGCATATCCGGAAACGCGCAATGGAACAGGCAGCGGGCTGGACCGGGCCGCTGGCAAACCTGCGCATCTCCCTCAACGTCACCGCAGAAGATCTCGGCGAGAAAGGCTTTGCCCAGCGCGAACTCAAGATGATCGCCGCATCAGGTTTCGACACGCAGCGGCTGACGCTGGAGATGACCGAATCCGCGCTGATCCCCGATCTCAAGCGCGCGGCCGCGCGCTTTGCCACCTTGCGCGAGGCAGGGGTAAGGATCGCGGTCGACGATTTCGGCACCGGCTATTCCAGCCTGCTGTACCTCAAGCGGCTGCCGCTCGATTATCTCAAGCTCGATCATGCGATGACCCGCGACATCGGCGGCGCGGAAGCCGACCGGATCATCGTGCGCTCTATCGTCGCCATGGCCAAGGCGCTCGACCTCAAGGTCATCGCAGAAGGGGTCGAGAGCGAGGCGCAGCTTGAAGCGCTGCGCGAGGAAGGCTGCGACTATTTCCAGGGGTTCCTGCGCGGCAAGGCGATGGAGGCGGAAGTTTTCGCGGAATTTGCTACTGCTGCTCTCTCCCCTTCAGGGGAGAGATAGTGAGACTTGCGAGCTTGCTCGCTAGTCGCAGCAGAGAGGGGGCGGAGTAGAATCGTAGTGTTGCACCCATACCCCTCACCCAACCCTCTCCCCTGAAGGGGAGAGGACTTAGCCCGCCTTAGCCTTCTTCTTCACGATCCCCGCCAGCCCCTTGGAAAGCTGCACCAATCCGTTGATTCTCGTCGCCGGATCGCCCCATACCCGTTGGATCATCAATTTCTGGTCCGGCCGCAGCTTGGCGACGCCGTTCAGCCGTTCCACATAGGCCAACAGCCCCGGTACGTCGGGGAAGCTGTCGTTGTGGAAGCTGACCAGCGCGCCGCGCGCGCCGACATCGATCTTGGAGACACAGGCGGTGATGCAGTTCTGCTTGATCTCAATCAGCTTGATCAGATTGGTCGTCGCCTCGGGCAGCGCGCCGAAGCGATCGATCATCTCGGCGGCGAAGGATTCGATCTCGGCGCCGCTGCTGAGGTCGTTCATCCGTCGATATAGCGCCATGCGCACCGCCAGATCGGGGACATAATCCTCCGGGATTAGAATTGGGGCGTCGACGGTGATCTGCGGCGAAAACTTCTGGCGCGGCAGGTCGAGCGCAAAGCCGCCCGCCTTGGCCTCGAGGATCGCCTCTTCGAGCATCGACTGATAAAGCTCGAACCCGACCTCGCGTATATGCCCCGACTGCTCGTCGCCGACCAGATTGCCCGCGCCGCGGATGTCGAGGTCATGGCTGGCGAGCTGGAAGCCCGCTCCCAGAGTATCGAGATCGCCGAGCACCTTGAGCCGCTTTTCCGCGGTCTCGGTGAGCACCCGGTTCTCCGGCGTTGTCATGTAGGCATATGCGCGTGTCTTCGACCGGCCCACGCGCCCGCGCAGCTGGTAGAGCTGGGCGAGGCCAAAGGTGTCGGCGCGGTGAATGATCAGCGTGTTGGCGCTGGGGATATCGAGCCCGGATTCGACGATCGTGGTCGACAGAAGCACATCGTACTTGCGGTCGTAGAACGCGCTCATCCGCTCCTCGACCTCAGACGGTGCCATCTGACCATGCGCCATGATGTGGCGGATTTCGGGGACCTGCTCGCGGATGAACTCGCCCAGTTTGTCGAGATCGCTGATCCGGGGAGCGACGAAATAGGATTGCCCGCCGCGATAATGTTCGCGCAGCAGTGCCTCGCGGATCACCACCGGGTCCCAGGGCATCACGTAAGTGCGCACCGCGAGGCGGTCGACCGGCGGGGTCTGGATCACCGAGAGCTCGCGCAGGCCGCTCATCGCCATCTGCAGCGTGCGCGGGATCGGCGTGGCGGTGAGCGTCAGCACATGAACATTGGCCTTCAACGACTTCAGCCGCTCCTTGTGGACCACGCCAAAGCGCTGTTCCTCATCGATGATCACCAGCCCCAGCCGCTTGAACTCGACCGACTTGGCGAGCAGCGCATGCGTGCCGATGACGATGTCGGTTGTGCCAGCAGCCAGCCCTTCGCGCGTCGTCTTGGCCTCGCCCGCGGTCACCAGCCGCGACAGGCGGCCGATGATCAGCGGGAAATTTTGAAAGCGCTCCACAAAGTTGGTGTAGTGCTGGCGGGCAAGCAAAGTGGTGGGAGCGATGATCGCGACCTGCATCCCCGCCATCGCCGCAGCAAACGCGGCGCGCATCGCGACCTCGGTCTTGCCGAACCCGACATCGCCGCACACCAGCCGGTCCATCGGCTTGCCCGAGGCCAGATCCTCGAGCACCTCGGCGATGACTCGCTCCTGGTCCTCGGTCTCCTCGTACGGGAAACGGTCGACGAAGCTGGCATAGGTCCCCGGATCGATCTCGGCGACATCGGCGGTGCGCAGCGCGCGCTCCGCTGCGGTCTTCATCAGCTCACCGGCGATCGCCTGGATGCGTTCCTTGAGCTTGGCCCGCCTGCGCTGCCAGGCCTCGCCGCCCAATCTGTCGAGTGGAACGCCGTCGCTCTCCGAGCCATAGCGGGTGAGCACGTCGATGTTCTCGACCGGCACATAGAGCTTGTCGCCACCCGAATAGGTCAGCCAGACGCAGTCGTGCGGGCTCTTGCCGACGGGGATCGAGACCAAGCCCTCATAGCGGCCGATGCCGTGATCGATATGCACGACCAGATCGCCTGCCGACAGCGACTGCAGCTCGGCGAGGAAAGCGTCGGCGGACTTGCGCTTCTTGCGCCGCCGCACCAGCCGGTCGCCGAGCAGGTCCTGTTCGGACAGGAGCTCGTAGCGATCGGTGGCAAAGCCGTGATCCTGCGGCAGCACGACCATCGCGGCCATGCCGGTTGCAGCCTGGCCCAGCGCCTCCTGCCAGCTGCCAGCCAGCGCCATGCGCGCGAGCCCGTGGTCCTTGAGCAACCCGAGCAGACGGCTGCGCGAGCCTTCCGAATAGCTCGCGATGATCGCGCCCTTGTCGGCCGCGCGCAGCGAATCGATATGCGCGGCAGCCGCGGTGTAGACATTGTCGCCGCGTGCGCGTTCAGCGCCGAAATCGCGCGCCGCGCGATAACCGAGGCCCAGTACGCTCGCCGATTCCGGCTCGTCATGGCCGCTGACGAGGTGCACCGGCGTGTCTGCCTGCAGCGCGCGCCACTCCTTGGGGATCAGATAGAGTGCAGAGGGCTTGAGCGGGCGATAGCTGCCGGTCTTGTCCTCGTTCCCGCGGGTGCGGTTGGCGTGGTAGTCGGTGATGCTCTCGAAACGCTGGTCGGCGGCGGCATCGGCGCCGGCATCGCGCAGCACGAGGTCATTGTCTTCGAGATGATCGAACAGCGTATCGAGCCGCTCCTCGATCATCGGCAGCCAGTGCTCCATCCCCGCGAGGCGCCTGCCGTCGCTGATCGCCTGATACAGTGGATCGCCGGTGGCACCCGCGCCGAACGTCTCGCGATAGGCGCTGCGGAAGCGCTTGATGCTGTCGGCATCCAGCAGCACTTCGGAGGCCGGGAGCAGGATGTGCCGCTCGACCCGCTCGGTCGAGCGCTGGGTGCCCGGATCGAAGGCGCGCATCGAATCGAGCTCGTCGCCGAAGAAATCGAGCCTCAGGCCGCTGTCCATCCCGGCGGGGAAGATATCGATGAGGTTGCCGCGCACCGCGAACTCGCCGGAATCGGCAACGGTGTCGGTGCGCGCGTAACCCTGGCGGACAAGCTTGGCGATCAGCGCCTCGCGCTCGACTACCATGCCGGGCTTGAGTTCGGCACCGATCTGGCGGATCCGAAAACGCGTCAGAGTGCGCTGGGCAACGGCGTTGACCGTGGTCACCAGCAGCTGCGGGCCGCCTGCGGGCTGCTGCAGCGTCCACAGCGCCTTCAGCCGCCGCGCCGTGATCGCCAGCGAGGGCGACGCGCGGTCATAGGGCAGACAGTCCCAGGCGGGGAACTCGATTGTCTCGAGATCGGGCGCATAGAAGGGGGCGGTTTCGGCAACTGCGTGCATCATCGCATCGTCGGGGGCGATGAAGACCACGCGGCCACCCGACTTTCGGCCAGCGGTGGCGCGCGCCAGATCGGCGAGCAGCAGCGGCAGCGCGCCGGGTGCCACGCCCGCCAGCGTCAGCGGGCCTGCCGCAGCCAAAATCCTGCTGATGCTGTCCATAAATCGGGTGTTGCCTGTAATCCGGGGTCAGCGCGGGATGTTGATGAAATCGAGCTGGCGCATGGCGTCCATCTGCGGCCCGGCGAACTGCGCAGGGACAGGCAGTGTGCCGATCGCCCAGGCCATGATGTCGACGTCCTGTTCCTCGATCAGCGCCTCGAACCAGGCGAGCTCTTCGTCCGACCAGCTCTGGCCATAGCGATCGAAGAAACCTCCGATCATGAAATCGGCCTCACGCGTGCCGCGATGCCAGGCGCGGAAGGCCAGGCGGCGCAGTCGGGTATCGCGGTCCATCGCATTGGCTCCTTCGCTTGGGGTTGCCTTGCAGGGCAGGCCATGTCTGCCTAAGACGGGCGGCAAGACTTCAGCCAGCGGCACCAGATGTGACCGCGTTTTTTGCGATAGCCATGCGCCCCGATATACTCAACCCCGCATTCGCCGAGATCGAGACCCTCAAGGGCGTTGGCGTATCCCTTCAAAAGCCGTTCGCGCGGCTGGGAATCGCGCGGGTCAAGGACATGGCCTATCACCTGCCCACCGGCTTCATCCGCAGGCGGGCTGTCGCGACGGCGGACGATGCCGCGACCGGCGAGCAGATCATTATCGCGCTGACCGCTACGGGCTATCGCAGCAGCCCCGGACGTGGGCCGACCCGGGTGATCGCCGAGGACAGCATCGGCAACCATATCAGCCTTGTCTATTTCGGCGGCAACCCCGGCTGGGCGCGCAAATTGTGGCCGCTGGGCGAGACCCGGCTGGCCGCGGGCAAGCTCGAGATCTGGGGCGAGGCGTGGCAGATCGTTCACCCCGATCATGTCGTGGCGCCCGAGGAGGCTGACCAGATCGGCGAGGCCGAACCGGTCTATCCGCTTGCCGAAGGCCTGGGGCAGAAGCGCGTCGCCTCGCTCGCGGCGCAGGCGCTGTCGCTGATGCCGCTGCTGCCCGAGTGGATCGAGCCGACGCTCAAGGCCAAGCAGGACTGGCCCGACTGGCACGAGGCGCTGGCGACCGCGCATCAGGGGATGGACGAGCTTCCCCGCGAGAGGCTGGCCTATGACGAGATTTTCGCCAACCAGCTCGCCTTTGCGCTGATCCGGCAAAGCAACCGCAAGCGCAAGGGGCTGGCACTGCAGGGCGACGGGCATCTGCGCGATGCGTTGCGGTTGCCGTTCGCGCTGACCGGCGCGCAGCAGCGCACGATCGGCGAGATCAACGGCGACATGGCACAGCCGGTGCCGATGCTGCGGCTGCTGCAGGGCGATGTCGGCGCGGGCAAGACCTTGGTCGCGGTGATGGCGATGCTCAATGCGGTCGAGTGCGGCGGGCAGGCGGCCCTGCTCGCGCCGACCGAAATTCTCGCGCGGCAGCATTTCGACACCATCTCGCGGATGCTCTCGGGGCTTCCTGTGAGCATCGCGGTGCTGACCGGACGCGACAAGGGCCGCGCGCGCGATGCGACGCTGATGGGGATGGCGGATGGATCGATCCAGATCATCATCGGCACGCACGCGCTGTTCCAGGACGCGGTGCGCTACAGGAATCTCGCGCTGGCGGTGATCGACGAGCAGCACAAGTTCGGGGTGTCGCAGCGGCTGATGCTGCAGGAAAAGGGCCGGGCGACCCCGCATCTGCTGGCGATGACCGCAACCCCGATCCCGCGCACGCTGACGCTCAGCCATTATGGCGAGATGGATGTCTCGCGGCTCGACGAGCTGCCGCCGGGGCGCCAGCCGATCGAGACCCGGGTGATCGCCGACGAGCGGTTGTCCGAGATCGTCGATGGGCTTGGCCGGCATATCGAGCGCGGCGGGCAGGCGTACTGGGTGTGTCCTTTGGTGATGGACAGCGAGACCAGCGACCTGGCGGCTGCCGAGACGCGCGCGGCGCAACTCTCGGAGCGCTTCCCGGGCAAGGTCTCATTGGTTCACGGCCAGATGCCCGCCGAGCGCAAGGATGCGATGATGGCGGACTTTGCCAGTGGCAAGACGTCGCTGCTGGTCGCCACCACGGTGATCGAAGTCGGGGTCGATGTGCCTAACGCAACGCTGATGGTGATCGAGGCGGCCGAGCGCTTCGGCCTGGCGCAGCTGCACCAGCTGCGCGGTCGGGTCGGGCGGGGTGATCAGAAATCGGTGTGCGTGCTGCTGCGTGGCAATGCGCTGAGCGAGACCGCGCGCGCCAGGCTGGCGCTGATGCGATCGAGCCAGGACGGGTTTCACATCGCAGAGGAGGATCTGCGGCTGCGCGGGGGTGGCGAACTGCTCGGCACCCGCCAGTCCGGCGACGGCGCGTTTCGCATCGCGACGCCAGAGCAGGTCCAGCGGCTGATCGCGACCGCGACCGACGATGCGCGCCTCCTCATGGATCGCGATGGCGGTCTGGACAGCGAACGCGGCCAGGCCGCGCGGGTGGCGCTGTATCTGTTCGAGCGGGATTATGGCGCGAAGCTGCTGAGGGGAGGGTAGTCAAACAAGATCCTCCCCTGAAGGGCGAGGATTTTAGAAGGCGCTCAACGCCGCCCGTTGGGCCCCGTCGTCGCGCCAAGCACGTCGATCATCTCGTTGAATTCGTTGAGCCGGATCACGCGCTCCAGCTGGAACCCGCTGCGCCCGCCGATCGACCAGATCAGATGTGCCTCGATTCGGCCGATTACCGGTAGGCGCACGGTGATGCGTTCGCCCTTGGCGAGCGGCATTTCGCCTTCGGTCATGAAGCCGTTGGCGGAAATGTTGACGATATGCGTCTTGATGTCACCCAGATGGCGATGCTCGGCAATGGTCGCATGATTGACCGCGTGGCGCGCGGCTTGTCGCTTTTCCACCACTGCGAGTCTGGCTCCTCTGGACATGTATCGACCACCCGTTTTGGCATTGCTTGCTGGAAGCTACCATCACTCAAAAGTGCGAACAAAGTGTAAATTCTAACGGAAAGTATACGTCCGTCCGAGAATTGCAATCAGTCCTCGCCGAGGACTAGCCCGTGCTTTTTCTGACCCAGGCTCAGCGTATCGCCGGGCTTTACCAGATAATCGAAGCCTTGCACCTTCTCGCCGTTGACGCGCACCGCGCCTTCCTCGATCTTGCGCTTGGCCTCCTTGTTCGAGGCCGTGAAGCCAAGGCCCGTGGTCGCCTGAACGATCGACATGCCCTCTGCGGGCACCTGGATGCTGGGCAGATCGCCGCCAGCATGGCCCTGCTCGAAGGTCGCGCGCGCGGTCTCGGCGGCGGACCGTGCGGCATCGGCGCCGCGACACATGGTCGTCGCAGCATCGGCAAGCACCTTCTTGGCCTCGTTGATCTCCGATCCCTGCAGGTTCTCAAGCCGCGCGATCTCGTCGAGCGGGATATCGGTGAACAGCCGCATGAACTTGCCGACATCGGCATCCTGGGTGTTGCGCCAGAATTGCCAGTAGTCGTACGCGGGCAGCGAATCCTCGTTGAGCCAGACAGCGCCCTTCTCGGTTTTGCCCATCTTGCCGCCGTCCGCGAGCGTGATCAGCGGGGTGGTGACGCCATAGACCTCGGTCCCGTCGACACGGCGGGCAAGCTCGATCCCGTTGACGATATTGCCCCACTGGTCCGACCCGCCCATCTGCAACCTGCAACCGACGCGGCGCGACAGCTCCAGGAAGTCATACGCCTGTAGAATCATGTAGTTGAACTCGAGGAAGCTCAGCGACTGTTCGCGGTCGAGCCGCAGCTTGACCGAGTCGAAGCTGAGCATCCGGTTTATCGAGAAATGCTGGCCGATATCGCGCAGGAACGGCACATATTCGAGCCTGTCGAGCCATTCGGCATTGTCGACCATGATAGCATCGGTAGGCCCATCGCCGAAGGTGAGGAAGCGTTCGAACACACGCTTGATCGAGGCGACATTGGACGCGATCGTCTCTGGCGTGAGCAGTCGGCGGGCCTCGTCCTTGAAGCTGGGGTCACCGATCTTGCCGGTGCCACCGCCCATCACGACGATCGGCTTGTGGCCGCTCTGCTGCAGGCGGCGCAACAGCATGATCTGCACCAGCGACCCGACATGCAGCGACGGCGCGGTCGGATCGAACCCGATATATCCGGGCACGATCTGCTTGGCGGCGAGCGCATCGAGCGCGGCTGCATCGGTCAGCTGGTGGATATAGCCGCGCGCATCGAGCAGCGCCAAAAGATCGGATGTGTACTGGGTCATGATGGCGGGCCGCTTAGCATTGATGGGCGCGGGCGGGAAGATCGCTTGTGGCAGGCGGGCGTGGGCGATCAGTCGGCGGGCGGGCAGCGGGCGTCGTCGCAGGGGATCACCTCGAAGGTGCAGTGCGACAGCTTGCCGATGCCCCGGAGCAGCGCACGATAATGTTGCGGAGGGCGAGGGTTGTGCGTGGCAAGCGAGACGATCAGTGCAAGATGCCCGGTGCCGACCTGCCACAGGTGCAGATCGACGACACGGTTGTCCGCGTCCCCCTCGATCCGCTTGCGGATGGTTTCGGCCCTGGCCGGGTCCGCCTCCATGTCGAGCAGCACGCGCGCGCATTCGCGCAGCAGGCCACGCGCCCACCACAGGATCACGACTGCACCGACAATCCCCATAAGCGGGTCTAGCCAGTCCAGCCCCAGCATCAGGCCGCCGGTCAACGCGACCAGCGCCAGCACCGATGTCAGCGCGTCGGTGAGCACATGGATATAGGCCGCGCGCAGATTGTGGTCGTGATGATGGCCATGGTGGTGATTGTGATGATCGCCGTCGTGGTCGTGATGATGGTGGTGATGGCCACCCGAGCTCAGCATGAAGGCGCTGGCGACATTGACCGCCAGCCCGATCAGCGTGACGACGATGGCGGCGGTGTAATCGATGGCGACGGGATCGGCGAGGCGGTCCGCCGATTCCCAGATCATCAGCAGCGCGATCACGCCCAGCAGCAACGCGCTACTGAACCCGGTCAGCGATCCGACCTTGCCGGTGCCCATCGAGAAACGGCGGTCATGTGCATGAGTGCGGGCAAAGCGATAGGCGAAGGCGGCGAGCCCCAGGGCTGCAACATGGCTGCCCATGTGCCAGCCGTCGGCGAGCAGCGCCATCGATCCGGTCCACCAGCCGCCGAGGATTTCGGCGATCATGGTGACCGCGGTCAGCGCGACCACCCAGAGCGTGCGCTGTTCGCTGCGCGCCTCACCATCGGCGGCGAAGCGGTGATCATGGGTGAATTGCTCGAGCGCGGCATCGTGGTGCATGGCGGTTCCGGATGACAGGGGGGTGTCCGGGCTGTTTGTCCCGGTCCATGCCTGCAATCCTGTCAGCCCCGGCCCTCGAACGCAATCCCCACGGGACCTCGCCGCGATATAGTCAGGCTTCGGCCAGCGCCTTGAGGAGGGCGCGTTCGAGCGGATCGAGCTTGCCGTCACCGCCCACCATGGCCTGCAGCCAATCCTGTTCGCTCGCGGTCAGGCCGTCTTCGGGTGCAGGCTCGGGTTCGGCAGCGGGGCTGGAGGCTGCGCCCAGCGGAGTCCTGTCGGCCAGTGACCCGGCCATCCGTCCGAAAAAGCTGCCGATTCCTGCAGAGGTATCCGCCATGAAGGCATGCAGTCGCTGCGCATCCTGGCGGGTCAGCGCGCGGAAGCGCTGGTTGGTCATCAGATGCAGGCTCAGCGCCTGAACGAACAGCGTCTGCCATTCGGGCGCGTTCTGCCCGGCGAGCGTCGCGTCCTTTATCTCGAACAGCAGTTCGGCCTCGGCTCGGTTGATGTGCGCAGGCGCAGCGCCACCGGCGGCATAGAGCACACGGCGCAGAAGCCGCACCTCGGTGGTGCCGATGCTGCCGGGCTGCAGCCCGCCGCCACAGCGGGTCGGCCCCTCGCCATGCAGCACGGCATGCCTGAACTGCTCGAGCGCATAGGCCTTCAGGCTGTCGGGAACATTCTCGGCGCGCTCGATAACCTTCACCACCAGTTCGAGCTCGGCGAGGGTATCGACCTTGCCGTCCTGATCGATCGCCTGCATCAGCCATGCGGCATTTTCGTCGCTGACATAGCCACGCGGATCGGCCTGCTCGACCAGATAGGCGGTAATCGCCTCGACGAAGAAATCGACCCATTCGCGGCTGGGGGCGCTGCTGACTCGGTTGAGCGCGAACAATATCCCGGCTTCCTGCGCGCTGATCTTGCCATCGGGCCAAACAGCGCGGCGCAGGGCGAGCGTCTCATCCGGTCCCAGGCTGCGGGCCTGGGCGATCATGGCTGTTACATCGTCAAGGGGTCTGGTCATCGGGCTTCGCCTGCAGTGGAAGGTGTGCGATAACTACCAGCGATTGCTTAATGCCGGGTTAGGCCGGCCAGGCCGAGAAGGGGACGGGATGCGTAAACGATTCGATGTCGCAAAGCTTGGGTTGCTGGTGGCTGCAGCCGGAATGCTGGGCCTGATGTCTCCAGAGCTCTCCGCTCAGGCTCAGGCGCAGCACACCGCCGGACACGGCAACAGCCTCGATGCCGGAGCGCTCGTACCGCTGTTGCAGAAAGGCGGGTACATCCTGCTCATCCGCCACGAACGCACCGAAGTACCCGCACGGGCGGACGATTACAGCAAGCCGACCACCGACTGCATGGCGCAGCGCAATCTGTCTGTCGCAGGCTATGCCGGATCACAGGAAACCGGCAAGGCGCTTTCGGCACTGGACATTCCGGTGGGAATAGTACTGGCGAGCCCGATGTGCAGAAGCATGGACACCGCGCGCTTCATGTTCGGCCGCACCAAGGCGGATTCCCGGTTGATGCATCATGACCCGGCTGGCGCGCGCACGCTTGATGTGGCTGCTGCCGACATGAAGGCACTGGTCGCCACGCTCGATCCTGGCGCGAGCAACATCGCGCTGGTCAGCCACGTTGCCAACATCTGGCGGGCCTACAGCATCGGTCTGGCAGAAGGCGAAATTGCGGTCCTGCAGAAACAGGCCGATGGATCGGTCAAGGTGATAGGTCAGGCGATGGGGAGCGACTTTGGGCCGTTCGCTCGGATCAAGCTGGGTCCGGTGCCGCCGGTGGAGTGACCATTACCCGCGCTTGGGCGGCAGCGGGAAGAACGACGAGGTGCGCGCGATGTAATCGGCGTATTCGGGCCGCGTCTTCTTGAGGCCGCGCTCCAGCATCGCAGCCCCGCTCCACTTGACCAGCGTGAAATTGAGGAACAGCGGGCCGATCAGGCTGGCAAGGCCGATATCCCACCCGGTCGACAGCGCCACCAGCCAGATTCCCCACCAGGTGCAAGCATCGCCGAAATAATTGGGGTGGCGGGTATAGCGCCACAGGCCGGTGTCGAGCACCTTGCCCTTGTTTGCAGAATTGGCGCGGAAGGCTTCAAGCTGCAAGTCGCCGATCGTTTCGAACGCGATGCCGATGATCGCGATGACCGCCCCTGCAATCGCCAGAGCTCCGGTTTCGCCGCCACGCCAGATGCCCAGTTGCGCGGGCAGGCAGACCATGAACAGCAGCGGCCCCTGGAGCAGGAACACCTGCAGCAGTGCGGTCTTGGCAAAGCTCCAGCCCTTTTTCTGCTCGGCCGAGGCGATGATCTTGGCATAACGCGGGTCGATCCCGTTGCGCCGCCAGCGGACGAACAGGTGGATGCCCAGGCGCAGCCCCCAGATTGCCGTCAGCATCAGCAGCAGCACCGATGCAGGCGAGGCAGCGTTGGCCAGCCAGAAGGTCGCTGCGGCGAGCAGTACCATCCCCATCGGCCAGACCGCATCGATGAACGAGACGTCCTTGATCGCAACGGCCACACCCCACAACACGATCATGACGCCAAAGATCAGCGCCAGATTGTGTAGCAGCAAAGGGATGGCGTCGGTCAGGGGAAGGCTCACAGCCGGCTGTCCTTGATGATGTCCGTGCCCGCGCGATCGGGATGGCGCGGCGTCACGCTCTTGTAGAAATCCATGATCTTCTTCATGTCCTCGGCATAGTCGCCCGTGGGCATGATCGCAGGGCCGAGCCCGCCGACCTTGCGGCCATAATCCATCAGCCCGCAGACCAGCGGCACCCTTGCGGCCAGCGCGATCTGGTAGAATCCGGTGCGCCAGTGGCGGACATTGCCGCGCGTGCCCTCGGGCGCGATGGTGAGCATGAACTCGTCGCGCCGGGCGAATTCCTCGACCATCTGCTGCACCTGGCCGCGGTTGTAGCTGCGTTCCACCGGCACCCCGCCCATGTCGCGCATGAAGCGCCCCAGCGGCCAGCGGAACAGCGAGGTCTTGGCCATGAAGTGCGCCTTGACGCCAAGGTCCGTGGTCAGCCCGAGAAAATAGAGAAAATCCCAGTTGCTGGTGTGCGGGGCTGCGATGATGACGAAGCGGCGCGGTTCGGGAACGACCCCTTCCGCGCGCCAGCCATGCCGTCTGTAGAGCAGCAGCAGCAATCGCCGGACCAGCCGGGAGAGCAATGTGGGCGGACGGTCGTCGGTCCTGGGCGGCCAGCCCTCCTGCTGAAAGTCCATGATTGGTAAACCGCCCCCCGTTCTGCGCCTTGCTGCGAGATACGGGGCCAAGAGTGCATAAGATGCAGCCCACTGGCAAATGTTATTGACGCAAAGCCAGTTGGCCATGCGGGCCGGGGAGGGATCAGCCGCCGTTCAGCGCCTCGAGCCGGGCGATCAGGGCCCTGGCGTCACCTGCCACGTGAACCTGCTTGTTGCGTCCGGTTTCGCCCCTGTGGATCACCACATCGCGCTTGCGGATGCCCAGCTCGGCGGCGAGCAGATCGGTCAGGGCGGCGTTGGCGGCGCCTTCGGATGGGGGTGCTGCGATGCGCACTGCCAGCACGCTGCGCCCGTCCGCATCAAGGCCGATCCCTGCGATCTGGCTGCGGCTGGCGCGCGGCGTTGCCCGCACGATAATGACAACCCCGCCCGGCGCAGCGCGCCAGGGCGGGGTCGGTTTGGCAGCGGGGGCAGGCTGATCAGCCAGCGCCCGTCATCCCTTGCTGGCGACGATCCAGCGGTTGATCTTCTCTTCCAGCACGCTCATCGGCAGCGCGCCGGTGTTGAGAACCTGATCGTGGAACTCGCGCGGATCGAACTTGCTGCCCAGTTCCTTTTCGGCCTTGGCCTTGAGCCGCTGGATCGTCAGCGCACCGATCTTGTAGGCCAGCGCCTGGCTGGGGATCGCGATGTAACGCTCGACCTCGGCAGTGGCGTCGGTCTCGCCCATCGACGAGTTGTCGAGCATGTACTTGATCGCCTGTTCGCGGGTCCAGCCCTTGGAATGGATCCCGGTATCGACCACCAGCCGCATGGCGCGCAGCATCTCGTCATCGAGATGGCCGAAGCGCTGATAGGGATCTGTGAACAGACCCATCGGATAGCCCAATTTCTCCGAATACAGCGCCCAACCCTCGACATAGGCGGTGTTGCCGCCAAAGCGCATGAACGCGGGCAGGGCCTGGTTTTCCTGCGCCAGGCTGATCTGGAAGTGATGCCCCGGCGCGCCTTCGTGCAGATACAATGTCGTCATGCCCGGCGTGGTGCGGCTGGGAAGGTCATAGGCGTTGAAGTAGAAGATGCCGGGGCGCGAGCCATCGGGATTGCCCGACTGATAGCTGCCACCTGCTTCGAACTTCTCGCGGAACTCCTCATAGGGGCGGATTTCCAGCGGGGTCTTGGGCAGGATCTTGAACTGGGTCGAGATGACCGCGTCGACCTTCTTGCCGATGTCGTAATAGCCCTGGGTCAGCGCCTCGCGGCTCGCCATCTTGAACTTGGGGTCAGTGCGGATGTGGTTGAAGAATTCGCCCAGCGTTCCCTTGAAGGCGACCTCGGTCTTGATCGTGTCCATCTCGGTGAGGATGCGCTTGACCTCGCTGAGCCCCAGATTGTGCACTTCATCGGCGGTTAGCGGCAGCGTCGTGGTCTGCTCGATCATATAGGCGTAAAGCTTGTCGCCGCCCTTCATGTACTTGAGGCCGACCCCTTCGCGCGCATCCTTGAGATACTCATTGGCGAGGTAGTCGCGCAGCCGCTGATAGGCGGGATAGATCTCGTTGGTGATGACGTTGCGATACTCGGCGGTGAAGCGCGCCTTGTCGGCTTCGCTGAAATCTGCCGGGAAGGTCTTGATCGGGCCGTAGTACGGCGATTCTTCGGGGGTCTGCTTGAGCTGAGTTTCAAGCTGCTCGATGACGTTGCGGATGGTCAGCTTGGTTTCGAAGACACCGGAGGCCTGACCTTCCTTGAAGCGGCCAATCGAACGATCAAGCAGGACGACGAATTCCTTGTGGCGCTTCAGGTTGTTCTCGTAATCCACCACGGTCTTGAACGGCGCGGTGCCGGTGCCCGAGGCGAAGTTGGGATAGAAGGTGTGGAAGCCGAAAAAGTGGTTGAGCGGACGCACCGCAGTCAGCGGCAGGAATTCGGGCGAAAGGCCCTTGATCGCGTCCTTCTGGTTGCGGCGGAAGATGTCATAGGCGATCTGGTTGGTTGCGGTCAGCTTGTTGCGGTCGATCTTGGCAAGCTCGACCAGATTGGCTTCGGCCGCCTTGCGTTCGCCGTCGTAGTAGGCGTCCGAAATATAGTCGCCGAGCTGATCGGCATAGCGCAGATCGCCGCGGAACAGGCCACCGATCGGGTTGCGCTTCAGCTGCGCTTCGTCGTCTGCCGCAAACAGGGCAGTCAGCCGCGCGTCTTCGGACTGCGGGGCGGCCTGGGTCGCTGGCTGCGCGGCTGCGGGGGCAAGCGCGAGCGGCGCTGCCAGCGCCGCGCTGGCGAGTAGCAGGATGGTTTGACGGAATGACGGCATAGGACTGAAACCTTCCAGGTCGCAAAGAGGAACGCGCCTGGGCCTGAAGGCCATCAGGCTGCGGATGCTACGCGCTAACACGCGGTTAATCCTACAGCAATCCAGCCGTTAAACATCTTGTCGAAGCCGGGCGTGCGTTGGTGGAAACTCGCGGCTCGAAATCGGATGAATCGAGCGTTTCGATTAACATGCATCAACTAATCGATGAAACTTTATGGCGCACCGGTGGTTTGATGTTGCGAAGGCCGTTCATTGGGAATGGCGCAGGAAAGATTTGAAGCCCCAGTATCATGACCGCCCGCATCCTCATCATTGAAGACGAATTTCTCGTCGCGCTCGACATGCAGGTCGGGCTGGAAGATGCCGGGCACGAAGTTGTCGGGGTCGGCGATGACTGGACATCGGCAATGCGTCTGGCCGAACGCCAGCCGAGCATTGCGCTTGTCGATATCAACCTGTGCGATGGCGCGACCGGTCCTTCGATCGGCGCCTGGCTTGGCCAGGAAATCGGCTGCACGGTGATCTTCGTGACAGCCAATCCGCGGCAGATCGATATTCCGATCCCCGGCGCGCTTGGCGTCATGATCAAGCCTGTCGACAGCCGTCAGGTGATTGAGGCAGTGGATTTTGCGGTGGCAGCCCGCAGCGGCATGCCTACGCCCACCCCGCCGCCGGGGCTGATGCTGCTGTCTTCCTGATCGCGGATTGCCGCCCGGTTAAACGGGCGCGCCCTCGGGTCTGCGCAGGCGACTTGCCGACATCCGCATGTCGACACGCAGCCCTTCCGGCAGCCAATGCCGCTGGATGTCGCCGGCCAACTGCTGGTTAATGGCAAGCTGCACAAGCCGTGTACCGAACCCTGTTTCCTGCGGCTCCCCGACGATGGCCGGGCCGTCGCGCTCGGTCCAGTTCACCTTCACGTCATTGCCGTCCTGCACGATGTCGATATCCACCCTGCCTTGCTCGGCGGACAGCGCGCCGTATTTTGCGGAGTTGGTTGCGAGCTCGTGAAACACCAGGGCGATCGGCGTAGCACTGCGATCATCGATCTCGGGATCATCGCCGGCGATGACCAAGCGGCCTTCGCCGAGCGCCGGATAGGCGACGAGGATCTCGGTCAGCAATCCGCGCAAGGTCGAAGCGATAGAGACCGGTCGCGACTGCTCGCTATGAGGGCGTGCGAACTCGTGCGCGCGGCCCAGCGCCGCGATCCGGTCCTGGAGTTCGGCAGCGAGCGGCTTGAGCTCGGGGCTCTGCCGCGCCGACATGCCGATCAGCCCGTTGATCACCGCGAAAATGTTCTTGATCCGGTGGCTGAGCTCACGGCTGAGAACCTCGTTTTCCTCGGCCATCATCTTGGCTTGGTGAATATCGGTGCAAGTGCCGATCCAGCGCACGATCTTGCCCTGTTCGTTGCGCAGCGGCAGCGCGCGGCCGAGCGTCCAGCGGTATTCGCCGCTGTGGTGCCGCAGGCGATAGGTGATTTCGTAGGGTTCGCCGGTTTCCAGCGAATGGCGCCACACACCCCAGGCATGATCCTGGTCAGCCGGATGGAACACGCCGTTCCACCCTTCGCCATCGGTCGAGCCTGAGGGCACGCCGGTGAATTCGTACCAGCGCGCATTGTAATAATCGTGGAAGCCATCGGGCAGGGTCGACCAGACCATCTGCGGCATCGCATCGGTGAGGATGCGGAATGCCGAATTCATCCGCAGCAGGGCATCGCGTGCGGCGAGCAAAGACCCGGAATCATCGTCTTTGGCCGATGGTGCTTCAGGGCCGAATCCGAAAGCGCGCGACAGGAAATCAAGGTCAGACATTAGGAACGCTTTCTAGCCGACGCCATCGCCGGACGACAGATACTGGCAGGGCGGTCATCCCGCCGCAGGGGGGAACCAGCTTGAATCGACAGAGCTGAAACGATCGACGAAGCGGGAGAGGGCAACCAGCCCCTGCTCATCAAGCAGCGTCACCGTGCTGCGGTTGCGGGTGATCAGTTTTTCTTCGGTCATCTGGCGGATCAGCCGGTTGACGTGAACCTGGGTAAGGCCAACCGCATCACCCAGATCGCTCTGGGTCAGCGGAATTCGCACCACCGGATTGTGCTCGCCGGTCACCGCGCGCATACGCGCGGCGATCGAGAGGAACAGGTTGGCGAGCCGCGCCTTGCCCTCGCTGCGCCCCATGGCGCGCAGGCGGTCGGACAGATCGATGCTTTCCATCTGGCTGATGGAAAAGAACAACGCCGCCAGCCGGGGGTGGGCGATAAACGTCTCGCCCAGGGCCATGCGCGGGAATCGGCAGACGACCATGTCGGTGGCCGCCACGATGCTGGCGGGCGCGTCGCGAAACGCGATCCCGGATGCTCCGATCAGATCGCCCGAAAAATGAAAGCGCAGGATCTGGCGCTTGCCGCCGGTCAGCCGCGTTTCAGACAGTGCCCAGCCCTGGTGCACGATCAGAAGTTCGGAAACGTCATCCCCCTCGGTCCACAGCGTCGTGCCGGCAGCGTAATTCTTCGGGTCGCGCTCGAGCTGCGTGATCGCATCCCTTTCGGACGGCGTCAGATCGAGATAGCGGTTCAGACGTGCCACGAAACAGCTGTCGAACAAGGTTGGCCTCCTGTATTGTGGACGTTGCGGCGGCACACCGCAAAATCCTCGGCTTTGATCTCAAACCCATGCCCGGCGCGCCCAATTTAGGTGCTTGAGATTAATTATCCAGTAAAATCAGTAAATTAACCTATGTTATAAAGAGTACCCGGTTGCTAGGGATGCCTACGCACGCCTGCCTGAATCGATCCTGCAATTCAGTGATTGCGCCGCGCATCCATTTGCATAGTGTTGTCGCAACACAGAAAAATGATGTGAGAGGATCGCCAAGCCATGACGATAACGGAAACCACGCTCGCGCCCCAAGGCTACGCCGCGTCATCCTGGGCGCCGCCTTCGGGATGGCCTGCGATGTCGATCAAGCAGATCGAGGCGATCTTGTGCGCGCCGGGTCAGCCGTTCGATATCGAGACGGTCGAGGTGGAAGGCGTTGCTACCCGGTGCTGGAAGAATGCGCCGCCAAGCCTCGCCGCGCTTGCGCTTGCGGCGCGGGCGCATGGGGAGCGGACTTTCATCGTCTATGAGGACGAACGGGTCAGCTATGAAGCTTGGTTCCGTGCGACCGCGACACTGGCGCATGCGTTGCAGGCGGCAGGCATCGGCAAGGGCGACCGGGTGGCGCTGGCGATGCGCAATCTGCCCGAATGGCCGGTGGCGTTTTTCGCGATAGTCAGCCTGGGTGCGATCGCGGTGCCGCTCAACGCCTGGTGGACCGGGGGCGAGCTGGCCTATGGCATTTCCGATTCCGGCGCCCGGTTGCTGATTGCCGATGGGGAACGCCTCGACCGGATCAGCCCGTATCTTTCCGAACTGGGAGACCTTGAGAGCATCCTCGTCACCCGCAGCACGGGCGACCTGCCGCACAAGGCGAAACCATTGGAGGACCTGATAGGTTCGCCGCACGGCTATACGGCGCTCGATGCGGCGACCTTGCCGGATGTCGCGCTGGCGCCTGAGGATGCTGCGACCATCTTCTACACCAGCGGCACCACCGGCAACCCCAAAGGCGCGCTGGGCAGCCATCGCAACATGACAACCAACATCCTCACCACGGCCTATGCCGGGGTCCGCAGTGCATTGAGGCGCGGCGAGGCGCCGCCCTCGCCCGAACCCGCCGTGATGCTGACGGTCATCCCGTTGTTCCATGTCACCGCCTGCAGCGCGGGGATGACCGGGATCATGTTCGGCGGGTCGACCATGGTGTTCATGCACCGCTGGGATACGGTGAAGGCGCTCGAAATTATCGAGCGCGAGCGCGTTACCGCCACCGGCGGGGTCCCGACCATTGCCTGGCAGCTGATCGAGCATCCCGATCGCGACAAATATGATCTGAGCTCGCTCAAGTCGATTTCCTATGGCGGTGCGCCATCTGCACCCGAGCTGGTGCGCAAGATCCGCGACGTCTTCGGCGCGTTGCCCGGCAATGGCTGGGGCATGACCGAAACCATGGCGACGGTGACCAGCCACTCGGCCGAGGACTATCTCAACCGCCCCGACAGCTGCGGCCCTGCCGTGCCGGTCAGCGACCTCAAGATCATGGATGCCGATGGCGTGACCGAGCTTGGGGTCGGCGAGGTTGGCGAGCTGTGGGCGAGGGGGCCGCAGATCGTCAAAGGCTATTGGAACAAGCCCGAGGCCAGCGCCGCCACCTTTGTCGATGGCTGGGTGC
Source organism: Blastomonas sp. RAC04 (assembly GCF_001713435.1). Lineage (NCBI taxonomy): Bacteria > Pseudomonadati > Pseudomonadota > Alphaproteobacteria > Sphingomonadales > Blastomonadaceae > Blastomonas > Blastomonas sp. RAC04. The sequence goes on along the minus strand of NZ_CP016460.1, from coordinate 1,196,056 downwards.
GCACCGGCGATCTGGCGCGCCTCGACGAGGAGGGCTTTTGCTACATCGTCGACCGCGCCAAGGACATGATCATCCGCGGCGGCGAGAACATCTATTCGTCAGAGGTGGAGAACGTGCTCTACGATCACCCCGCGGTCACCGATGCCGCGTTGATCGGCCTGCCGCATCGCACATTGGGAGAAGAACCGGCGGCGGTGGTGCACCTGGCTCCCGGAACCCATGCCAGCGAGGCGGAACTGCAGGCCTGGGTGCGCGAGCGTCTCGCCGCGTTCAAGGTGCCGGTGCGGATCGTGTTCTGCACGGATACGCTTCCGCGCAACGCCAATGGCAAGATCCTGAAAAAGGATCTCGCCGGACTTTTTGGCTGACAGCAAACGCACATCGGCTGCTGCGCTGCCCGGAGATGCCGGGGGCGCAGCAGCCGATGAATGCAATCACCTGATCTGGTGATTACTTGGTCTGGGTGGCTTCTGCCGGAAGGTTGGGCACCTTGCCGTCCGCAGCCTGCTGGGCGAACAGGTCGCGCATCACCTGCAGCGAGAACAGATGCGCGTGGATCAGCGGCAGGGCGCCGTTCTGGCTCAGCTTGCGCAGTTCGTCGCCGCGCATGTCGCGCAGCTTCTCTTCGTTGACCATCTGGAAGCCCTGATAGACGAAGGGCTGGGCGAGCGACTGGTGCTCGATCTTGAGCTCGCCGTCCATCAGCAGGTCGTGCTTCTTGAGCTCTTCCATGAAGAAGGCGGTACCCTGAACCGCGCGCTCGAAATCCTCGCAGAACTGCAGGATGTTCTTGGTGGTTTCGCTGGGCTGGTCGCCGTCGAACAGCGCATCGCCTTCCTCGAACTCGCCCAGAGCCTCGCAGGTCGGGTCGAAGCACAGCGACAGCTCGTCGGCATCTGGACGCAAACGTGCAAGCATGAAGGGATAACGACGGACATAGGCCGGCACATAGGCAGGCTGACGATACTTGCCGTTGTCGTCGAGGAAGACGTTGACGCCTTCGTTCATGCCCATCAGCGCCAGCGGCACGGGATCGGGACCGGCGGAGAAGATGATCGGGTAATGGCGCTGGGCTGCGGGAAACTCTTCCACGGTCAGCGGGATGGCGTGCTGGTTCTTGAGGAAGTGCGCGCCGTCCAGGGTCCGCGACCGAAACTTGGCGTGGTCGTTGGAATTGAGCGGCACCAGGTCGTTGAAAAGGACCGGCAGACGGTTGGCTTGCGGCGCACTGGCCATGAACTATTCTCCGCTGAAACTGTTGACTTGATGGTTAGTCGGAGTTCGCGCCTTAAGTTGCCCGCAGGCCCGGCGCAAGAGGGACTGCGTTCAGCCCGCGACCAGCTTGCCCGGATTCATGATGCCTTGCGGATCGAGCGCGCGCTTGATCGCGTGCATCGCGCCCATCCGCGCAGGATCGCTGAGCCGCGCCAGCTCGTCGCGCTTCATCTGGCCGATGCCATGTTCGGCAGAGATCGAACCGCCCGCTGCCACCACCAGATCGTGGACGAAAGCACTGATTTCCTTGCCGGGATCGTTGGGCCACCGGGCTGGATCGGCGCCGCGCGGGGCTGCTACGTGAAAGTGGACATTGCCATCGCCCATATGCCCGAAGGCCGCGACCTCGGTGCCGTCAAACCGTGCCTCGACCGCGGTACCGGCATCGATGATGAACTGCGCCATCGCCGCAACGGGCACGCTGATGTCGTGCTGCATTGCTGGTCCTTCGGCGCGTTCGGCCTCGGAGATGGAATCGCGCAGCTTCCAGAACGCCTCGGCCTGCGATTCGCTGGCCGAGATCGCAGCATCAAGCACGAGGCCGCGCTCGAACGCTTCGGCCATCAGGGCTTGCGCAAACGCCTCGGGCGCGGGCGCATCCGCCGCGTCGCGGGCAAATTCGACGAGCACATGCCAGGGGCAGGGCGCGCCGAGCGGCGCGCGGGTTCCGGGGATATGCCGCAGCACATTGGAGAGGCAGCGCTGGGGGACGATCTCGAAGCCTTCCATCTCGCGGCCCGCGCGCGCCTCCAGCATCAGCAGCAACTGCCGCGCGGCAAGCGGCGATTCCACGCCAGCCCAGACCACTGCCCTGTCGATCAGCGCCGGCACCAGCTTCAGCGTTGCGGCGGTCACGATCCCCAGCGTCCCTTCCGCGCCGATCAGCAGATGCTTCAGATCATAGCCGCGGTTGTCCTTCTTGAGCGTCACCAGACCCTCGTAGAGCGACCCATCCGGCAGCACCGCCTCGATCCCCTCGACCAGCGCGCGCATCGTGCCGTGGCGCAGCACCTGGGTGCCGCCGGCATTGGTCGAGACCAGCCCGCCGACCGTGGCCGAGCCCTTGCCACCAAGGGTGAGCGGAAAGCGCAAGCCCTGCGCCGCCACCGCCTCGTGCAGCGTCTGAAGAACTACGCCAGCCTCTGCCACCACCGTCCGCGCCTGGGGGTCGATGGCCCGGATCGCGTTCATTCGCCGGGTGCTGAGCAACAAAGCGGTGCCGGTGGCGTCGGGGGTCGCGCCGCCGACCATGCCGCTGTTGCCGCCCTGCGGCACGATCGGGGTGCGAGTGGTCGCGGCCAGGCTGACGACAGCGCTCAGTTCCGCCGCGTTTGCGGGGGCAACCATGGCGATGGCCGCGCCATGATAACGCCCGCGCCAATCGGTCAGCCACGGGGCAAGATCGGTGGGGTCGGTGGTAAGGCCTTTGGCGCCGACGATGGCAGCGATCTGGTCCAGCAGGGCGGGGCGAACGGGTGCTTCGATCATGGCCAGTCTGTTACACCTGTCGCGGGCTGCAAACAACGGCGCTGCTTTGGCAAAAGACCGTGGCGCGAAAGCAACAGGCGATGGGGTAAATCGTGGCTTGCAGGACGAACTGGCGCAGCGTTAATGCACGGTTCAATCGCCCGGCTTAACCCGGGGCATGGGGTGGCTGCAGCTGCAGTCTGAGGGTCCGGAGGGTAGCCGTACGCGGCCATGGCTTATGTTGACGTCCTGTTTGCGCTGTTGATGCTGGGCGCGTGGCCCGCATCGGACGAACGCGCCGTCGACAGCCAGCCTGTCGAAACTGGATTGCCACAGTCGGTGACACGCGCGCTCACGCCGATACCGCCGAGCCTGGGCCAGGTGCGGATCGAGCAGCGGCTGATCATCCGCGTGCCGCGCCAGTCGATTTCGCGGTCCTCACTGCTTCCCATGCCAGCCCCGCGCCAGGCACCCCCGCTCGAACCGCCACGCTTCGAGCGGCGCAAGGTCGGCAAATGCCTGGCGATGCGCGACGTCTCCGGGGTGCGGGTAATCAACGACGACATGCTGGTACTGTTCATGCGCGACCAGCGGATGATCGAGGCGCAGCTCGAACGCACCTGCAGCGCGCGCGAATTCTATCAGGGCTTTTACATGGAGCGCAGCGGCGATGGCCGGTTGTGCGTCGACCGCGATCTGCTTCAGGCGCGGTCGGGGAGCAAATGCGAAGTCGAAAAACTGCGTCAATTGGTCCCGGAAGATTGATCGGGCATTTGCATGTCAACGCACAATGGTTGACTTTTGACCGATGTTTGCGCAGAGCACCCGCGTGGCCCATGGCCCTGCATCGATAGCGCGACGAACTGTGTGTGCGCTGCTGCCTTAATCTGGATACTCTATGATATTTGCCGATCTCGGCCTTTCCGAAAAATTGATCCAGGCGGTCACTGATTCCGGCTATACGACCCCGACCGCGATCCAGGCGCAGGCCATCCCGTCGGTCCTGATGGGCAAGGACATCATCGGCATTGCGCAGACCGGCACCGGCAAGACCGCCGCATTCGTTCTGCCGATGATCGACGTGCTGGGCGAAGGCCGCAGCCGCGCGCGCATGCCGCGCTCGCTGATCCTCGAGCCCACCCGCGAGCTCGCCGCCCAGGTGGCAGAGAATTTCGACAAATACGGCAAGTATCACAAGCTTTCGATGGCGCTGCTGATCGGCGGCGTATCGATGGGCGACCAGATCAAGGCGCTCGAAAAGGGCGTCGATGTGCTCATCGCGACCCCGGGCCGCCTTATGGACCTCTACGATCGCGGCAACATCCTGCTGACCGGTTGCGGGCTGCTGGTGATCGACGAGGCCGACCGCATGCTCGACATGGGCTTCATTCCCGACATCGAAACGATCTGCACCCGGCTGCCCGCAACGCGCCAGACGCTGCTGTTTTCGGCGACCATGCCGCCGCCGATCAAGAAGCTGTCCGACCGCTTCCTGACCAGCCCGAAGTACATCGAGGTCGCCAGGCCTGCGAGCGCCAACGCCTCGATCGAGCAGGGCAAGGTCCGCGTCCAGTCGCGGCGTAAGCGTGATACGCTGTTTGCGATGCTCGATGCCGGCGTCCACACCGCGATCATCTTCTGCAACCGCAAGACTACGGTGCGCGACCTTAACAAGGCGCTGCGCCAGGGTGGCTTCGATTCGGGCGAGATCCATGGCGACATGGAGCAGCGCGACCGCATCGCCGAGCTCGACAAGTTCAAGGACGGCACGATCAACATCCTGGTGGCGTCAGACGTCGCCGCGCGCGGGCTGGACATCAAGGGCGTCAGCCATGTGTTCAACTATGACGCGCCGTGGCATCCCGATGACTATGTCCACCGCATCGGCCGTACGGGCCGGGCAGGGGCGACCGGCAAGGCCTATACCTTCATCACCGAGGAAGACGCCGAGGCGCTCGCCAACATCGAAAAGCTGATCGGCACGACGATCCCCGAGATCACCGTGGCCGATCCTGGTGGTTCGAGCGCGGAAGCCAAGCCCACCAAGGCGCGTGAACCCGAAGAGCGTGCGCCCCGGCGCAGGACCGCTCGCGGCGAAGCCAAGGCGCGCGCTCCTCGCGAGGATCGCGCACCGGCAGACGTCGGTGGAGAGGAAATCCGCGAGGAAAAGCCACGGCGCGAACCGCGCGAGGCAAAGCCCCGCGAAGACAGGCCGCGTGAAGACAGGTCCCGCGACAGCAAGCCCCGCGAGGATCGCCCGCGCTCGGCCGACCGTCGCCCGGCTACTTCCAAGCCACGGCGTTCGAACGATCGCGACGATGGTCCCGATGATGGCTGGAACGGTCCGATGCCGGACTTCCTGTCGGTGGGCTTCGGCGAGAGCTGAACCTGCTACGGGGCAGTTCGTAGCCCTTACATCTCATTGCTCAATTTCCCTCGTCACCCCCGCGAAGGCGGGGGTCCCGCTTCTACGCCTATTGCGCGAAGAAGAGCGGAATTCCCGCGTTCGCGGGAATGACGTGGCTACGAGGGATCTCTCAACACAGCCAGGGCCCCTGTTCTGCGACGCTGGCCGAAGAACAGGGGCGCGTGAGTCAATGCGTCAGAAGCTGAACTTCGCCGAGATGCGGAAGTCGCGGCCCGCGAGCGGAGCGAAGTCCTTGGTGAAGCTGGCTGCGCGGCGACCGACGACATCGAAGATGTTGTTGGCGGACGCGATCAGCGTTACCCCGCGCGAGGCACCGAACGGCTTCCACGAAGCGCTGGCATTGACCAGCGTGAAGCCATCGGTTTCGGTCTCGAAATTGGCATTGCGCTGCTGATCGTCGAACCACTCGACCTCGGCGCGCAGCGATACCGTATCGCTCTGCGCTTCGAGGCCGCCCAACAGGCGCAGCGGGGGGATGCGCGGTACAGGACCCAGACCGTCGAGCGAGGCATGGACGTAATCGGCCACGCCATCCGCGCTGAAGCGGAAGCCGCCGGCGCGCGCAAAGATCACCGAAGCCTCGGCCTCGAGACCATAATATTTGGCGTCGTTCTGGATGAACTGGAACACCGGAAGATCATCTTCTTCCAGCCCCGTGGGCACGTCGATGATGAAGTCGTCGAAGCTATTGTAGAAGCCGGTGAGCGCAAGTCTGACATCGGGCGTGGACCAGCGGATATAGGCCTCGCCGCCCCAGCTCTTTTCGGTGGTGAAATCGGGGTTGCCGATCTCGAAAGCCTGGGTCGCGATGTGCGGGCCGTTGGAGAACAGTTCCTCGGCCGCCGGGGCGCGCTGGGCGCGGTTGAGGTTGACGCCGATCCGCAGCTGGTCGTTGGCGATATAGGCAGCGCCCAGTGCGAACGAATAGGAATTGAAGTCACGCTCCACGCCCAGCACTTGCGACTTGACGTTGACCTTGTCGTAGCGCGCGGCGCCCTCGACCTCGAAACTGCCCGAGCGGATTTCCTGCAGCGTGAAGAAGCCGATCTGGTCGGTCACGTTGGGCGGCACGAACGCTTCGGCGCCGACTGCGCTGAAGTCGCGGTGGACATACTGCACGCCGCTGGCACCGCGCCAGCCACCGCGTTCGCGCTGCACCAGCTCGAGCCGCGATTCGATGCCCTCGTTGGTGAACACGGTGCCCACCTCGTCACCTTCGAACTCGGTCTGCTTGAAATCGGCATAGGATGCACGCAGGCGCAGCGCTTCGAAAAAGCCGGGCAGGAACACTTCGCCGCGGAAGTCGACCTTGATCTGGTCGAGACCGATGGTCACCGGACCTTCCTCTTCCTCGCCGCCGGCTTCCTCTTCGCCTTCCTCGCCATGGTGATGGCCCGCGCCGGGACGTTCCGGAACGCCGTAGAGGCTGTTGTAATAGCTGCCCGAGACACCGAAGCTGCCTCCCTCGCCGATATAGGCCAGGCCGCCGCCAAAGCTGTAGGTCTCGGTCCCGGTGTTCGGGATGCGACCGCGCAGGCCGGCGAGTTCCTCTGCCTCTTGCGCTTCCTCGATATTGCCTTCTGCGCGCTCTTCAGCCGCTTCTTCCAGCTGCTCGGCGCGCAGTCCGGGTGAGAGCACGAAGCCTCCGACGCGCATGTCGTTGGACTTGCGATAGCTTCCATCGAGATGCAGCACGAGCTTGGAGGTCAGCGGAACATCGAGGCTGGCGCCGAAGCTGCGCTCGTCCGCGGCGCTGCCATAAGTGGCCAGCGCATCAAGGTGGAACGGCTCTTCGGGCACTTCGCGCGGGATGCGCTTGTCGATCGCGTTGACCGCGCCGCCCACAGCCTGGCCGCCGAACAGCAGCACGGCGGGGCCGCGCAGCACTTCGATGCGGTCTAGGATGATGGGTTCGACCGTCACGCCATGGTCGGGCGAGGTGTTGGACACGTCGATCGTGCCGATGCCATCAGTCAGCACGCGGATGCGTTCGCCCTGAAAACCGCGCAGCACGGGGCGCGAGGCGCCGGGCGAGAAGCTGGTCGCCGAAACGCCGGGAAGCTTGGTCAGCGAATCGCCGATCTGCGAGCGGGCTTCGCGCGACAGATCGTCGCCCGAAAGCTCGGATGTGCCGGCAAGGATGCTGAGGTCGCGCACGAACGGCGCGGTGACGATGATGCCGCGATTGCGATGGAAATCATCGCCCTCGTCCTCGTCTCCGGCTTCCACCGGGGAAGCGGTCTGCTGCGCCAGCGCGGGCAGGGGGGCCAGCAAGGCTGTGCCGAGGCTGAGCGAGGAGGAAACGAGCAAAAGCGTGCTGCGCATGGTCAAAGAATGCTCCCGTTATTTGTTTTTTCAGGTTGCAGCCGCCAGTTGCCTTGTGGTGTGTGGGTCACGCGGGCGGATGACCCGGATGCCACCCAGGCGGCTGTTCGCGTGTCCGCTAGCACTGGTGTAATGTTATATCAATATCAATATAGCCACCATGCGCCGGTTTGCGACGGGTTGCCGATGGGGGGCGGTTGCTGCAAAACCACGGCACGCCCAGGCCGATGCGGCCCCCCATCCTGCCAAGGACATTGCTCATGACCAGCCCCACCCCCCAGGACGCCACGGCAGAGGCGCTGATCGCGCCTCCAGTTGACCCCGAAACATGGTGCACAACTGCACAATATGGCGAGCTTTATGCGGCATCGCTGCGCGATCCGGATGGCTTCTGGGCGCTGCAGGCGGACCGGATCGACTGGAGCGCCAAGCCGACGCGGATCAATCGATCGTCGTTCGATCCGGTCGACATCCGCTGGTACGAGGATGGCGAACTCAACCTGTGCTTCAACTGCGTCGATCGACATGTCTTCGCAGGGCATGGCGGCGACACCGCGCTGATCTGGGAAGGTGACACCCCGGGTGATGTGCGCTCGCTGACCTATGACGACCTGCTGCGCGAGGTTCAGGCGATGGCGGGCGCGCTCAAGACGCTTGGCGCACAGAAGGGCGACCGGGTCACCATCTACATGCCGATGGTGCTCGAAGGCGCGATCGCGATGCTTGCCTGCGCGCGGATCGGCGCGGTGCATTCGGTGGTGTTCGGCGGGTTCTCGCCCGAGGCGCTGGCCGGGCGGATCGAGGATTGCGCGAGCCGCTTCATCGTCACCGCCGATGCCGGGATGCGCGGCGGCAAGACGGTGCCGCTCAAGGCCAATGTCGATGCCGCGCTGGAGCAGCACGGCATCGATGTCGACGCGGTGCTGGTCGTTCGCCACACCGCCTCAGATGTCGCGATGACCGAAGGGCGCGACCACTGGTATCACGACGTTGCCGCGACCGTCCCTGCGACGTGCCCCTGCGAGCCGATGGGGGCGGAGGACCCTCTATTCATTCTCTACACCTCTGGATCGACCGGCAAGCCCAAGGGCGTTCTCCACACCACCGGCGGCTATGCCGTCTGGGTCGCGACGACGTTCCACTACGCCTTCGATTACCGCCCCGGCGAGGTCTATTGGTGCACCGCCGATATCGGCTGGGTCACCGGGCACAGCTATTCGGTCTACGGCCCGCTGCTCAACCGCGCGACCAGCCTGCTGTTCGAGGGCGTTCCCAATTACCCCGACCACAGCCGGTTCTGGGACATGTGCGAACGCCACGGCGTCAACATCTTCTACACCGCGCCCACCGCGATCCGCGCGCTGATGCGCGAGGGCGACGCGCCGGTCGAGAAGCATGACCTGTCCGCGCTGCGGCTGATCGGTTCGGTGGGTGAGCCGATCAACCCCGAGGCGTGGCGCTGGTATCACCGCGTCGTGGGCAAGGAGCAGACGCCGGTGATCGACACCTGGTGGCAGACCGAAACCGGCGGGATCATGATCACCACCTTGCCTTATGCGCATGCGATGCGTCCGGGCAGCGCAGGGCTGCCGTTCTTCGGAATCGATCCCGAGCTGGTTGATGCCGATGGCAACATCCTGGATGGCGCGACCGAGGGCAACCTGTGCATCGCCGCTTCGTGGCCGGGACAGGCGCGCACGGTCTATGGCGACCATGACCGCTTCGTGCAGACCTATTTCAGCACCTACAAGGGCAAGTATTTCACCGGAGACGGCTGCAAGCGCGACGAGGACGGCTATTACCGGATCACGGGCCGGGTGGACGATGTCATCAACGTGTCCGGCCACCGCATGGGAACCGCCGAAGTCGAAAGCGCGCTGGTGCTGCATCCGCGCGTCGCCGAGGCTGCGGTCGTCGGTTTCCCGCACGACATCAAGGGGCAGGGCATCTACTGCTATGTCACGCTCAATGTCGGTGAGGAGGCAGACGATGCGCTGACCGCAGAGCTGAAGGCGCTGGTCCGCAAGGAGATCGGCCCGATCGCGACAGCCGACCACCTCCACTTCACCCCCGCGCTGCCCAAGACCCGCAGCGGCAAGATCATGCGGCGGATCTTGCGCAAGATCGCCGAAAATGACGTCGGGGCATTGGGGGATACCAGCACATTGGCCGATCCGGCGGTCGTCGATGCGCTGATCGCGGGGCGCAGGGTGGTGTAAAATCGCTGGCCAGCGCGCCGCGACTTTGGCATGATGGGGCATCGGCTTGGCTATTTTGTCGTTCGATTTCTGCGTCTTCGCAGCTTTGCCGGAAATTCCCCACCATGTTTGATACACTGCAATCCACGCTCGTCGTCGCGGGCCTGTTCGGTCTGATGGCTGCACCTTTTGTCGGCGTGATGCTGATCCTGCTCGCCATCGGAGCCTCGTCCGGGCTGATCATCGGTCTCGGCTTTCTGGCATTGCTCGCCAGCGGCACGTTTGCCGTATCGCAGCGCGGCCAGACCTTTTTGAGCAACGGCCTGCGCAAGGCGACGCGTCGCTAAGACCAGACTCTAAAAGCTGAGCAAAGCCACCGGCCAGGCCGCCGCTGCCATCAATGTGCCCAATGGAAAGCGGGTCGCGTTGTCGAGTACGGTGCCGCGCGCCTGCAGGACGAGCGCGATGGCAAGGCCTGCGCCGCTCGCGATCAGCAGCACGAGCGGCAGCGCCTGCCAGCCCAGCCACAGCCCGATCGCGCCCAGCAGCAGCGGGTCGCCGCCGCCCAGTCCGTCGCGCCCGCGCAGCGTGCGATAGGCCAGCGCGATGCCCCACAGCATCGCCAGACCCGCGCCTGCGCCTATCAGCCGGCTGGTCACATCGGGGGGGAGGCCTGCATAACCCGCGATCAATCCGCCGATGGCCAGCGCCAGGGTGAGCGGGTGCGGCAACCAATAGTGCCGCAAATCGAGCCAGGCGAGCGGCAGCAGCAGCCAACCAAAGGCGGCGATGCCCAGCCCCGCCCAGCCCGGGTGCAGCGCGAACGCGAGCGCGCCGATCGCGGCGGCAAAAAGCTCGATGACCAGCGTGTCGCGTCCGATCGCCGCGTTGCAGGTGGCGCACCGCCCACGAAGTGCCAGCCAGGAGATGACCGGTACGAGGTGCCAGGGGCGCAGCGCCGTATCGCACGATTCGCAGTGCGAACGACCGGACAGCACCGATCGTCCCTGTGGCCAGCGGCTGGCCAGTGCGGCGATGAAGCTGCCGAGGATTGCCCCCGTTATCGCTGCGGCGATCGGTGCGATCACGGGGTGCTGCAGCAGGGGCGCAAACATCGTTTCAATAGCCTTGCACCGGGAAGAGGGGACGCGTCCTGAGCCTTAGCGGGCTTGGGTCGCGCGTGAAAAGCGCTTTTGCATGACGCGTGCGGCATTTGAAATGCACCGCAGCTTGCTCTAGGGGAAACCGCATCATTGAACCTGCCAGAGGACCGAATGTCATGACCGCATTTTCCGCCGCCGATCCCGTCGTCATCCTGTCCTATGCGCGCACCCCGATGGGCAGCTTTCAAGGCAGCCTGTCCGGCGCGAGCGCGACCGATCTGGGCGCCACGGCAGTCAAGGCAGCGGTCGAGCGCGCCGGAGTATCGGGCGGCGATGTCGAGCGGATCTACATGGGCTGCGTTCTGCCCGCAGGCCTCGGCCAGGCTCCCGCGCGCCAGGCTGCGCTCAAGGCTGGATTGCCGACATCCGTCGAGGCCACCACGGTCAACAAGATGTGCGGAAGCGGAATGCAGGCCACGATCATGGGCGCCGAGGCGCTGGCATCGGGCTCGGTCGACCTGCTGGTGGCTGGCGGCATGGAAAGCATGACCAACGCGCCGTATTTGCTGACCAAGCATCGCGGAGGGGCGCGGATCGGGCATGACCGGGTGATGGACCACATGTTCCTCGATGGCCTCGAAGATGCCTATGAACCGGGTCGCGCTATGGGCAGCTTTGCCGAGGAGACCGCAGGCGAATATCAGTTCACCCGCGAGGCGCAGGACGATTATGCGGTGACTTCGCTGACCCGTGCGCAGCACGCGCAGACCTCGGGCGCGTTCGACCGTGAGATCGTTGCGGTGGAGATAACGGGCCGCAAGGGCACCGAGACGGTCGACAAGGACGAGCAGCCGCTCAAGGGCGACGCCAGCAAAATCCCGACGCTCAAGCCCGCCTTCGCCAAGGATGGCACGATCACCGCCGCCAACGCCTCGTCGATCTCCGATGGCGCAGCAGCGCTGGTGCTGACGCGGCAGAGCGTCGCCGATCGCCTCGGTCTCAAGCCGGTCGCGCGGATCGTCAGTCACGCGGCGCACGCGCATGCCCCGGCAAAGTTCACCACCGCGCCGGTCGATGCGAGCCGCAAGGCGATGGAAAAGGCCGGCTGGAGCGTCGGTGACGTCGATCTGTTCGAGGTCAACGAGGCATTTGCCTGCGTCTCGATGATTGCGATGCGCGACCTCGGCATCCCTCACGACAAGGTCAATGTCCATGGCGGTGCGACCGCGCTTGGCCACCCGATCGGCGCCAGCGGTGCGCGGATCATCGCGACGCTGATCTCCGCGTTGCAGACGCGCGGCGGCACGCGCGGCGTTGCGTCGCTGTGCATCGGTGGCGGCGAGGCGACCGCGGTGGCGCTTGAGCTGATCTGAGGCGACTGCGGCTCTGCCACCGGGAGAACAATTTGAACGTCACCCCCCGCAAAGGCGGGGGTGACGCTTCTGCGCCAAGGTCAGAGAAAGCGGGAGCCCCGCGTGCGCGGGAATGACGAAGGTCAGTCCTTCGGCGCGTAGGTCTGGTCGGCGCTGGGGAAGCTGCGCGCGGTGACTTCGGCGGAATAGCTCTTCACCGCGGTTTCGATCACGCCTGCAAGGTTCTCGTACTTCTTCACGAAGCGCGCGGTCCGTTCGAACAGGCCCAGCATGTCTTCGGTGACCAGCACCTGGCCATCGCATTGTGCAGACGCGCCGATACCGATGACGATCGCGGCCACAGCCTCTGTCACCGCGATGGCAATCGGTTCGACCACGCCTTCGACGACGATGGCAAAGGCGCCTGCCTTGTCGAGCGCGACTGCATCGCTGACGATCTTGTCGGCTTCTGCATCCGAACGCCCGCGCGCAGCATAGCTGCCCAGGATGTTGATCGCCTGTGGGGTCAGCCCGACATGGCCGACCACGGGGATGCCGCGCTCGGTGAGGAAACGCACGGTCGGCGCCATCGCCGCGCCGCCCTCGAGCTTGACCGCCGCCGCGCCGGTTTCCTTTAGCAGCCGCGCCGCGCTGGCAAAGGCCTGTTCGGGCGAGGCTTCATAGCTGCCGAACGGCATGTCGATGACGACGATGCTGTGATAGCTGCCACGCACCACCGCAGCGCCATGCGCGGCCATCATCTCGAGCGTGACGGGCACCGTGCTGGGCAGGCCATATATCACCTGGCCCAGCGAATCGCCGACCAGCAGCATGTCGCAATGCGGATCGAGCAACTGCGCCATGCGCGCAGTGTAGGCGGTGAGCATCACCACCGGCATATCGGTGACGCCACCTGCCTTGCGCCGCTGGATCGCGGGCACGGTCAGGCGCTTCATGGGCGCGGGCGTCGGATTGGCGCGGCTGGTCGATGTATCGAGCGTGTAGGTCGTGGACATAGAGGCAGGTGTAGCGGCGCACACGGCGCTCTGCAAACACAACGGCGCAGGAAAGGACGCCACGCTTGCCTAATGCCGCGCAGCACGCGACAAGGGTCCTCTCTTTTCCTTCCACAACGGATATGATTCAGGATGCTGCGAATCCTTGTTTTTGTGCTGGCCGCCATTGCCGCAACCGGCACGACGCTCAGCCTGCTGACCAGCTATCGCTGGTACATCCGCATGTGGGACTTTCCGCGTGTCGCGCTGATGGTGCTTGCCGCGATCGCTCTGGTCGCAGCGGTCCCGGTGCTGACCGGATGGGTCCGCGCCGCGGTTGTGGTGGCGATGCTGCTGGTAATCGGCTGGCAGGGCTTTCGCATCTATCCGTATACCCCCTTCGCCAAGACCGAGGTCGCAAAGGCGGTTATCAACCGTGAAAACTGCATCTCCGCTTTCTCGTTCAACGTGCTGCAGACCAACCGCGATTACGCGCGCACGATCCAGCTGATCGACCGTGAAGACCCTGACATCGTGCTGCTGCTGGAAACCGACAAGCTGTGGGAAGATGCCCTCAAGCCTGTCATCGACCGTTATCCCCACCGCTCGTCCGCGCCGCTCGACAATCTCTACGGGCTGATCCTGCTGTCGCGGCTGCCGGTGGAGGATGCCGAGATCACCTGGCTGATCGACAAGGAAACCCCATCGGTGTTCGCGACCATGCAGACCAAGGCCGGTGCGCAGTTCCGCTATATCGGCCTGCACCCGCGTCCGCCCCAGCCGGGCGAGGACACCGAAAAGCGCGATGGAGAGATCGCGATCGCCGCGCGCCACGCCAAGGAAACGAAGCTGCCCGTGCTTGCAATGGGCGATTTCAACGATGTCGCCTGGTCGCGCACCTCGCAGATGTTCAAGCGGATCGGGGGCTATCTCGATCCGCGCATCGGCCGCGGGCTGTACGCGACCTTCCCGGCCAATCTGCCCGGGCTGCGCTGGCCGCTCGACCATCTGTTCATGTCGCCAGATTTTACCTTGGTGGACATGAAGGTGCTGGAAAATGTGGGGTCGGACCATCTCCCGGTGCTCGCCAAGGTCTGCCTGGCGCCGCGTGCCGCCAAGGTGCTCAACGACGAGCCCGCAACCCCCGATGCCGCCGATCACAAGGACATGCGCGAGGCGATCCGGGACGGCAAGCAGGCAGCGCGGGAGGAAGGGACCGCCTCGGGCGGATCGCCGCCTCCGCCCTGATCGCGCGTCTCGTCACCGGGCGGCGGCGACGCCTTCTGCGACATTGTCGGTGAAATAGCCGTCGATCCCCGTGGCGAGAAAGGTGCGGATTTCGGCGGTGAGATTGCCGGTTGCGGCAGGGTCGGCGCCGATGCGCAAATCTTGCGGCAGGAAATAATTCTCGCGGCGGAACGTCCAGACATGGACCTTCAGGCCCGCCGCATGCGCGTCACGCACCAGCGCCGTCGGCTGGGCCAGATCGCCGCTGGCATCGCGCGGGATGACCATCGCCTTTTCTAGTCCGATCGCATTGGCGTATCGCGCGATATCGGCAAGGCCCTGCTGCGTGCTCATTTCGGCATACGTTATACCGGGCAGATCGGGTGGGCCGAAGGCGCCCGCCATCAGCTGCACCAGCGGCAGCTTGGTCATGCCGCGCAGGCGTTTGAGGTTCTCGACCTCGAAGCTCTGGATGAAGACAGGGTCGTCCGCTCCGTCATAGCCGGCATCGCCCAGCATCGTGACCAGCTTCTCCTCGATCGGGAGCCCGATCGAGCGGAAATAGCTGGGGTGCTTGGTTTCGGGATACAGCCCGATCGTCCGCCCCGTCTCGCTTTGCCGCTTGCGCACCAGCGCGATGATTTCAGCGAGCGTCGGCACTTCGTAGCGCCCATCGAACGCGGTGTTCGCCTTGCGCAGCTGCGGGAGACGCTCCTTCGCGCGCAGCGTCTTCAATTCGGCGAGCGTGAAATCCTCGGTGAACCAGCCCGTGAGCGTCTGGCCGTCGATCAGCTTGCTGGTCTCGCGGCTGGCAAACTCAGGTCGCGCAGCGACGTCGGTGGTCTCGGAAATCTCGTTCTCGTGCCGCGCCACCAGCACGCCGTCGCGGGTGCTGACAAGGTCGGGCTCGATAAAATCTGCCCCCTGATCGATCGCCAGAGCATAGGCCTCGAGCGTATGCTCGGGCCGCTCCCCGCTCGCCCCGCGATGCGCGATGACGAGGGGGTTGGCGCTGCTCGCGAGCATCATGAAGGCGCTCAGGATCACGCGGTGACCTCGACGCCCTTCCAGAACGCGAGCCGGTCGGTGATCTCCTTGGCCGCATCCTTGGGCTCAGGGTAATACCATACGGCGTCGGCATTGGTCTTGCCGTCGACCTCGAGCGAATAATAAGAGGCGGTGCCCTTCCAGCCGCACACACTGGTGGTGGCGCTGGGTTTGAGCAGATCGGCGCGAACGCTGTCGCGCGGGAAATAGTGGTTGCGCTCGACTACGACGGTATCGTCGCTCTCGGCGATGACGATACCGTTCCAGATGGCCTTGGGCATGACTGCATTCTCCTGTCAGTGATCCCTCGTAGATGGGGACGGAGACAGCGATATGACAGCGGCGCAGCCCAAATCTTCAGGCCAAATCTTCAGGCCGAATTTCAGCCGAGTGCGCTCGCATAGACATCCGGCTTGAAGCCGACCAGCACGCCGCCGGGATGCTCCAGCACCGGCCGCTTGATCAGCGAAGGCTGCTCGACCATCAGCGCGATCGCCTTGTCACGGGTGATGTCCGCCTTGTCCGCGTCGGGGAGCTTGCGGAAGGTCGTGCCCGCCTTGTTGAGCAGCACCTCCCATCCTACGACATCCGCCCAGGCGTTCAGCTTGCCGGAGGTTATCCCGTCTTTCTTGTAGTCGTGGAAATCATAGGCCAGTCCCTGCGCCTCGAGCCAGACGCGCGCCTTCTTCATCGTGTCGCAATTGGGGATGCCGTGGAGAGTGATCTTGGTCATCGATG
This sequence comes from Blastomonas sp. RAC04, assembly GCF_001713435.1. NCBI lineage: Bacteria > Pseudomonadati > Pseudomonadota > Alphaproteobacteria > Sphingomonadales > Blastomonadaceae > Blastomonas > Blastomonas sp. RAC04. The sequence continues at coordinate 1,179,901 of NZ_CP016460.1, read as the reverse complement.
TCCTTGCGCATTCTTGCCGTGCCCGGTGGGCGTGGGATTTTTTCGGAGGCAATCGAGATGCCAGCTTTTCGTACCGCCGTCAAAAAAGGCGTCGTTCAGCAAACGCCCCCCCAAGCCGACTTCCCACCGTCAGTCTCAGCCTTTGAACTTTTGACCGTACGGTCGGTTGCGAATTCCCCTCGTGTATGCGAGCGTTACCTATGGCAGTTTTTAGTAACCTCGATGAAAACGTCGTTGTCACCAGAGGCCATCTCCTGATGTGGCGAGCGCTAGCTACGATCTTCGCGGGCAATTCGCTGATTTTCGCGGGAATGCAGTTTGATGGCTGGCTCGAGCTTGTGACAGTTGTTTCAGGCGGTCTTTTCAACGTAATCGGTTTGGTCATGCTTCTTGCAACCTTCCGTCACGCTTCAATAAAGTCCAAGCGGCAAGCCTGAAATTCTTCGAAAACGCCCTGCGAAGCATGACTGAAAAAAGCCGCCATTTGGCAAACGAGCCCTTTTCGAGGATTGCCGGACGGGTTAAAAAGAAGGGGCAGTTTCCTGTAAGAGGAGAATGGTTTCCCATGACGCGATCTCGGACCATGGCCCTGGCATTTGCCCTATTGTGCGGCACCTTCATGATCCTGGCGGCCTTCTGGCTTCATGCCGGGCTGTTGAAGGGCGCAGAATTGTTGGCTGACACCGTCAAGACCAGCTGGTCTGGCGAACAGATTGCAACGTTCATGCAATATGCCGCGCCGCTTTCGCTGATCATGGTCGGGCTCGGTCTCGCCTTGATGTTCTGGTCAACGGAACGCGCCAAGAAGCAATGAGGGCTCCATCAGACTGTTTTGCAATAAAGCCAACCTGTCGTTGCGAATTCGACCAATAAACAGCAGTTACTCGGAGGCGATGCACCTCCAAACCGGGGAGGGCGACTTTCCTTCCGGTATTGCTGCAACCTGAAATTCATTTGTCGATCCGAAGGCGGAAAACAGGCAAGCCATTTCGAGCTATGCTACGCGTTTATTGCTGGTTCGGCACAGGCCGGTTCTTGGGTCGTTGGTGGTTATCTGGGAGTTCGTTTATGCAGGGGCGTGCATCAATCCTCACGGTCGCGCTTGCGCTGTGCGCCGGGCAAGCGGCAGCACAGCCCTCAAACACGCCGCCCGCCGATCTGAGTGTGCGAATGGGCGACACGGTCGCGATGTTCATCAACAATCAACCCGTGCGCTTTCGCCTGGCACCGGATGCCGTCTCGGTGCCGACCGTGAATGCCGATGTGGCAGAGAAGGTCGGGCTGAAGCCCAGCATGATCGGGTATGTGTATTTGATCGGACCGGTGAAGATCGCCCTGCGAACCGACAATGTAAAGTATCGTGCAGGAACCACGTCCTTCAAGAGCCGCACGGCTTTCAGTGACCGGAAAGTGGCGGACGGCGCCGATGGCGTTGCCGGCCCTGCCACATTCCCGTTCCGGCGCACCATATTTGTCTTGCGGGACCTGCAGGCGGGCGATCAGGCGATGACCTTCCCCCTCGACAAGGATATGGGCCTCAGCCAGACAGGCATGAAGATCGACGTTGGCGGCAAGCCGGTCTACGTCGCGTTCTCCCTGGCTCGTGCAGAAAGTGTGGTGACTGCAACCGGCGGGCGATGGATCGCCGATGTGCATGGCGGGCGGTTCAACGGGGATGCCCGCGAGGCACCGATCCTGTATGAAATACCGCGTCCCATCCGCCGCCTAGAGCTCGATCGGCCCCTGATGCTCGGCGATCTGGAGATACGCAATCTTGCAGTCCGCGTTTCGGACATGGGCAACTCCCAAGGCATCCCCGACGGCGCTGCTCCCGACCAGGATCTCGACGAGATTGTGGTCACGGGCGACAGCAAGCGCAAGGTCCCGACCCAGCGGCTGTACATCGGCTTGGATACGATCGGCCACTGCGCGTCGCTCACCTATGACTTCAAGGCTGGCACAGTCACCTTGATGTGCCCGAAACAGCCATCTGCTGCGGCCACAGGCTGAAGCGCGGGGATCTCGGGAAAAAACCTTCGTTCGGCAAACGACTCTTTTGTGGTCATTCCTCCTCGAGACGGTGGATGTGACCAGGTCACCATCATGTGTGATCCGAGCAAGCGTCGCCAAGCCTGGATGCGGCCACGGCAAGGTGCTTACGGATCTTCGCGCTGGTCTGATCCCATCATGAACTTCACCCGCTCGGTGCATCCGACATAGCCCCGGTTCGTCGCTGCCTTGCCGCCGCGAACGACGATGGCAGCCTGTGCGCCGAAGTCTTCGCTGGGCTCGCTCGCGACGACCTGGATGTTCGAGACTTCGCCCCATGGTGCGACATCATAGGTGACGACGGCCCACCCCTCGATCGCGCGGCGGCGATAGGGCTCCGGGAAGCGCAGCGCAGGCTGCACGGCCCAGTCGTGGCGGGCAGGGCAGGTCGCGCCGGCGGGGCGGAACTGCTGCTCGTCGGGTAATGCCGGGGCCGGTAGCGGAGCAGGGCTGAGCCAATAGGGGAACCGGCAGCCCTGGCGTCCGCCCTTGTAATAGCGCGTCCTTGCCACGGCATCCCTGCTCGCGGCGTCAAGTGCGGCATTCCGGCTTCCCGCGACGGTTGCGATGTTGGTGGTCGCTCCGTTTTCCTCGATGTCATAGCCGACCATCGACCACTCGCGCACGCCGGGGGTTGCCGCAATCGCCTTAAAATCGGGAAAGGCGCGGGTTTCGATCCCCAGCGCGCGCTCGTCGCGGCAGTTGCTGTCGCCGTTGATGCGCTCCCAGCCCGGCCTGGGCAGGGGGCCGGATATCGCGTTCACCGAATAGGCGATGAGATCGGCAACCGGCGCCCCATTCAGGCTCATCTGCTCTGGAGCGTAGTTGATCGTGCAGTCGGAACGCGGCTGGCCTGCTGCAAACCGGCTCGCCGCAAGCGAGGGCGCGATGTCTTCCGAGCCATTGGCCCGTGCTTCCTTCGAGACCCGGCGTATCGCCATCGTCCGACCGCTCGGATCGATGGCGAACGTATAGGTCACCGTGTTGCCTGCAACCTGACTCGCCCATGACAGGGTCGCCAGCGGGCGCTCGAGGGACCTGGGTCTGACGACAGTCCCAGCGCAGCGGACCTCCCCCGGAACCCAGGCGAGCAGCGTCCGCTCGGTGTTCGGTGGGGCAGGTGGCGCGGGCGGAACGGTGATCGTCGAAGGTGCCACAAGGGCAAGCAGAAGAGCTTTGATCATACCATCATGCCCCGGAATCATTACGGCCATAAGGCTGACAACGTTCGTCGGCGATTTTGTTCCCGCTCAGCGCCTGCGCATGAAGTTCCGGATATCGCGCGACAATTTCGTCAGGTCCGTCTCGTTGACATACATCATGTGGCCGGCGTCGTAGCTGGTGTACTCGATCCGGTCGGTGGGAATGCCGGTGCGGGTCAGCGAATATTCGGCGCCGAAGAACGGGGTGGCGAAATCGTACCAGCCCTGCGCCACCAGCACGCGAAGCCCGCTGTTCTCGCGCAGCGCGCGACCGATATAGGGCGCCACGTTCTTGTAGTAGCGCGCTTCGCCGCCATTGCCGGGCAGGTCCCAGTCCCAGTCGCGGATGCCGCCGATCGTGACATACTGCCGCTCCGGGCTGAACTTCAGCTCCTGCCGGACATAGGCGTTGAAGGCCGCGGTATAGCTGCCGTCGATGCCATAGAAGCTGGGATCGTTGTCGGGGGTTTCGCCGGCATTGTCGAAGTCCTTGCCGGTGTAGCGCGCATCGAGCCGCCCGACGACCAGTCCGCGATCGCGCAGCAGCTCCTTGTAAAACCGGCTGGGGGTGACGCGCAGGTCGGCGCTTTCAAGATACTGTTCGGTCAGCCCGGTATAGCGCGAAAGCTTCGCACGGATCGCGGCGCGTTCCTCGCCCACCAGCGCAGAGCCCTTCATCAAGGCGGGCAGATATTCGTTGGTCGCAAACACCTTGGCCTCGGCGGCGAGCGCGGCAGGGCCGGCACCCGAAGCCGCCGGCGTTGTCTTTCCGTGGTAGAGCGCGGTCACCGCCATGCTGGGGACCATCAGCACATAGGGCATTTCATTGCCCGGGACCTCGGCCTGCGCGCCGAAATCGAGGATGGTGGAGATCAGCAGCAGTCCGTTGAACGCGACGTCGTTGTACGTGCCTTCGAGCTCGTTCACCACCGCAGCGGTGCGGGTGGTGCCATAGCTTTCTCCGCCCAGATATTTGGGCGCGTTCCAGCGGTTGTTCTCCGAAAGCCAGGTACGGATGAACTGCGCAATCGACTTGGCGTCCTTGGTGACGCCCCAGAATTCCTTGGGATCGGTATCGCCCAGCGCGGTGGAAAAGGCCGTGCCGACCGGATCGATGAACACGATGTCGGTGACATCGAGCAGGCTGTCGGGGTTGTCGACGATGCGATAGGGCGGGGCACCGTCGTCGCGGCCATCGTTGGGAATGGCGACGCGCTTGGGCCCGAACGCGCCCATATGCAGCCACAGCGATCCCGATCCCGGGCCGCCGTTGAACAGGAACGTCACCGGGCGGTTGGTGTCGGCACCATCCTTGACATAGCTGACTGAAAAGATCCGCGCCCGCGGGTTGCCCTTGTCGTCCTTGAGGAAGGTGTCGCTGGCGGTGGCTGTATAGGCGATCCGCTGGCCGCCGAAGGTGCCCGAATGCCGGGTCACCGATACCATCGGCTCGGCCCGCGCGGGCGCTGCCTTTTCGCTGTCTTTGCTGCCGCCCTTAGCCGCATCCTGTGCCAGCAGCGGCGCCGATGCCAGGCAAAGCGCGATCGCCGCAGAACCAATCCAGCTGCGCATCATGTCATCCTTTTAGTGCAGAAAATCCGTATACAATCTGCAACTTGGCACGGCAGGCCGCTGCTTGGCAAGACGCCAGCGGCGGAGCGATGACGATCAGGCGGGCTGCAGCGGACGCTGGCCCAGCTCGGTGAACCGGCGCGGGCCAAGGTCAAGCCGCAACGGGCCGACGCGCGGGCCAGGGGGCGAGCTTTCCTCGCCGATCACGAACGACTGGGTCACGGCGTAGCGCGTGCCATCGGGGCCGGTATAGCCGATCCAGATGTGTACGACGGGGACGAACAGCAGCCGACCCTGCATCTCGATCGGCTCGATCTGCTCGAGCGGCAGCCGGATCTGCCCCTCGCAACGGCGGGTCGCATCGGCCGCGATATCGTCGAGCGTCTGCAGCTTCGGCAGCAGGACATCCCCGCGCAGCGGGTCAATCGTTGGCGGCATGCCGCGCCGCGCCTGCACCACAGCGCCGTGAAGCACGACCTCGCTGACGGTGATATCGGACATGTTGGTGATGCCCAGGTGATACCTGGCGATGGCGTTGACCAGCGTCACGTCGACACCCAGCGTGGTGAAATCGAGCAGCAGCCTGGGCGGCTGGGCTACCGACGCGGCAACGCTTGACGTCTCGGGGGCAGGTTCCGGCGAGGCGTGCGGCGCAGGCGCGGGTGGCTTGGAAGGTTCGGCTGCGACTGGTCGTGCAGGTGCGGGAGCAGGCGCAGGTGCCGGGCTGGCTCCGAAAGCAAAGCCGCCGCCTTGCAGCGTGCCGAAAGGCGCCGATGCCGGGAGCGCAGCGGGGCGCGGTGCAGGCTGCGGGACCGGCTGGCCAGAGGACTGTCCAGAAGGCTGAGGAGCGGGCCGGGAAAAGGCTTGTGCAGCAGGCTGGGCGCTCGGCTGCGGCACCGGCGGAGGGGTGCGCAGGGGCGGGGTCGGGACCGTCGCGGTGGGCACAGCCGGAGCTGGCGGAACCGCTGCCTCGGCGCGAGCAGACGACCGCTGGCGCAGCGCCATTGCGATCAGGCTGACCAGCGCGATCAGCCCTGTGCCCAGCCACCACCAGATCGATCCGTCGGCGGGGGCGTTGTCCGTATCCAGCTCAGGCACGGCACCAGGTTGCGTGTCATCGGGAATTGCCGGAGTCGGTAGCGGCAGCGTTGCAGGCGCATCCACAGGAATGTCGGTCGCACTGTCCTGGGACTGCTCACCAGAGTCTTGCGGTGTTGCGGGCTCGGCTTGAATAGGGGCAGGGGCAGTCTGGCGCTGATCGCGCTGGGTCCGCGGCGTGTCCGCCCGCTGACTGGCGGCGTCGCGCTGGCGCTGCTGCGGGGTGGGCACGGGCACCGGGGCGATGCTGGGCAGCGACGGGCTGGTGGTGCTTGGCGCGGGTTCGTCGGTACGGCGCGGCGGCGACGATTCGGCATCGACCGGGCCCTGCACGTCGCTTGGCGGCTGTTGCTGCGGCGGCGCACCTGCCGGAAGCGAGAACCCGCCCGAAGGTGTATCCTGCGCAGACACAGCTTCCGCACCCGCAAATGGCAGCGCCAGCGCGAGCGCCAGGACCACCGGCACGATCTTGCGATACCCTGTCTGCGTTGCGTCCATGCTCTTGATCTTCCCCATCGTACCCCGAACGGCCCTGTTTTCCTGCGACACAAGGTCTTTCTGCAACGCCGGTGGCGCGCTTAATCCGCGCTGAATGCATTGCAGGAGATGACATCGGCCGTGTGCCGCATTAGATGAGGCGCATGTCCGATCAACCCCAAACACGCTTTCTGGGCAAAGACAGCCCAATGCCGACATCGCCCGAGACCGCGGTGCTGGATTATGTCCCCAACCCGCGTCCCGGCAAACCGTATCTGGTGCGCTTTGCCGTGCCCGAGTTCACCTCTTTGTGCCCGGTGACCGGGCAGCCCGATTTCGCGCACCTCGTGATCGACTACGCACCCGACAAGGTGATGGTCGAATCCAAGTCGCTCAAGCTGTTCCTGGGCAGCTTCCGAAACCATCAGGCGTTTCACGAGGACTGCACCGTGGGAATCGGCGAGCGGTTGTTCGACGAGATGCAGCCGCACTGGCTGCGCATCGGCGGTTACTGGTATCCGCGCGGCGGCATCCCGATCGACGTGTTCTGGCAATCGGGCGAACCACCTGCGGGGCTTTGGCTGCCGCCGCAGGAGGTTCCGGGCTATCGCGGGCGGGGCTAGAGCCCCAGGGTTGCCAGGATCGCCGCCCAGCTCACCAGCTTGAAGTTCTGTGTGCCGCCGCCGTTGTCGCCATCCTGCGCGATGAACACGCCCTGCTCGAAGCCGGGGCCGAAATTGCCCGTTGCCAGCTCGATCCCGTCGGTTTCGGACGTGCCGTCAAGCATTCCGCCGTTGATGCGGAAGCGGCCCAGCAGTCTGCCCGTGGTGGTATCGAACACCGCATAGGCATTGTCGCCCTGGCTCGAGGCGACGAGCCAGCTGCTGGCGCCATCGCGCGCGGCAATCGCCATACCTTCGACGTCGGCGACCAGCGCCTTGCCATCGGCTGCGGCAAACAGCACGGGCGCAGCATCGGGACGCGCGACATCGATCTTCCAGATGCCGACATCTTCCTCGCCGACGAACAGCGATCCAGTCGCAGGGTCGATCACGCAGCCTTCGATCTGGGTCGCCAGCTTCCAGCTCGCGCCCATCTGGTGTTCGACTCGGCCCTGCTTGTGGTTGATGCGAATCTGGCGGACGCTGCCGTCCTTGATCGCGGCATAGACTGTCATCGCATCAGCCGCGCCCACCATGGCGGTGCGCGGGGCGGGGGCGACGCACACGCCATAGCCTTCGCCCGGGCCGCTGGGCACGCTGGCGAGCGGGGAGAGTGCTGCTGTGACCGGATCGAGCAGGAACAGCGCCAGCTTGGAATTGACCGGATCGGTGCGGTCGCTGGCGATCACCACGATACCGTGCTCGCCCGCCTGCAGCGCGACGTTGTTGTAGCGCCCCGTCAGCGACGATCCGCGCACCTTGCCATCCATGCCATAGACGTAAAGCCCCGCCTTCTTGTCGGTGCCGACGATCAGGCTGGCGGCTGGGTTGTCCGGGTTGCGCCAGATTGCCGGATCGTCCGCTGCATCGGCATTCGCCGTGCCCACCGGATCGGTTTCGCGCGCCGCGGCGACATCGGTTGCGGGCAGTGCGTTGGCGATGCGGGTTGCAAGCGGAACCTCCCTGGACGCGCATCCCGTCGCGACAAGGGCCAGCAAGCTGCAGCCCAGCAGGGCGATGCGAGGAAAAGCGATCATGAGCAGATGTTCCTTTGAACGAGCGGACGAAGTGACCCGGCGCCGCTGCCACGGGGATGCGACGCGTTCATGACAGTTTTGCGCACAAACTGACGCAAATCCGCAATCCTGGCGTCATCCATCCGTCGCCGAGCGCTGTTAGCGGCGCTGCGACAGCGGACTTGCCGCTGATTGATTCGGGGGTTTTCGATATGACGAAATTTCAGGGCTTCGGCCTGCGCGCGCGCCGCGTGATGCTTGCGGGTATTGCCGGACTTGCGATGGTTCCGAGCCTTGCCGCCGCACAAGAGACGGTAGCGGACGATCAGCAGCGCCCCGATGGCGATCAGGCGATCGTGACCTCGCAGGACATCGTGGTGCAGGGGCAGATCGGCTATCGAAACCGCATCGATGGCGCCGAGCCGGTGCTGGAATACGGAACCGAATATTTTCAGCGCTTCGAACCGCTGACCGCTGGCGACGCACTCAAGCGCGTTCCTTCGGTCACCTTCCTGTCCGATGTCATCGAAAGCGATGGCCCCCGGCTGCGCGGCCTGCCTCCCGGCTATACCCAGATCCTGATCAACGGCGAGCGCGTGCCCGGCGGCCAGGCCGACCGCTCGTTCTTCCTCGATCGCATTCCCGCCGAGCTGATTTCGCGGGTCGAGATCGTCCGTTCCAACTCCGCACGCCGCACCGGGGATGCCGTCGCAGGATCGCTCAACATCGTGCTGCGCGATGGCTATCAGCTTGATGGCGGCTATGTCCGCGGCGGAGCGCTCTATTATGACGATGAGGAGTTCGAGCCCAGCTTCGGCGCGGTGTTCGGCGGCAAGGTTGGCCCGGGTCGTCTGCTGATCGGCGGCAACTTCCAGGGTCGCCACAACCCCAAGCTCAAGTCGAGCCTGCGCTTCAGCGATTCGCCAGAGAACAACCCCAGCTTTGCCACGCAGGATTTCGACAATCGCGAGGATCAGACCGATACCCGTGACGGCAAGGATTACTCGGTCAACGCCACTTACGAAATCGACGGCGCGGACACCAATTTCCAGCTGCGCGGTTTCTATGTCCGCACCGACCGCACCGAAGATGAGCGCAGTTTCGAATACAACGATCCCACCGCAATTAACGGTCCAGTCCGCAATGGTGCCGCCAGCGGCAATTTGCTCACCGACAACGCCAATGTGAACGAGATCGATCAGGAGAACTTCACGATCGACGGCAAGCTGTCGCATCAGTGGTCTGCGGGCAAGACGACGCTTCGGATCGGCTATGCCAATTTTGACGACAAGCAGCGCGAGACCGAGTTCGAGGTCGATTTCGACCGCCTCACCCCGCGCTTTACCGGCGATTTCACGACGCTCGATGTGAGCGATAGCGAATTCACCGTGAAGCTCGAACATGCGGTGGACCTGACCGACGAGGTCAAGCTGGTGTTCGGCGGTTATTATCAGGACAAGGACCGCGACACCGCCATCCTGACCGTGCGGAACCGCTTTAATGTTGCGGCCGCCCGCAACTGGAACCAGTTCGAACGCAACCCGACTGAACTCAACACCGCTTTCGCCGCGCCCGCCTTCACGCCCGGGAGCATCAATTCCATCGAGGAACGCCGCATCGACGGCTTCGCCTTGGTCGAGGGTCGCAATGGCGGGTTTTCTTGGGAAGCGGGCGTTCGCTACGAGACGACCGACCTGACGATCATCGACGCCACCGGTGCGGCCGCCGGCGCGCTGGGCAATGACTATTCCAAGCTGCTGCCCTCGGCCTCGTTCAAGTACGACATCACCGATCAGGACCGCATCATCGGATCGGTGGCCCGCACCAACCGCAGGCCCGAATTCAATTTCCTGTCACCCGCGCTGCTCGAGGCCGAACTGGGCGACAACGATCTGTTGGGTAACCCGGCGCTCGATCCCGAAACTGCCTGGGGCTTTGATCTTGGCTATGAGCGGCGCATCGGGCGGGGCGGCATCGTCGGCATCAACTTCTTCTACCGCGACGTCCAGAACCTGATCGAACTGACCAACACCGGCGTTGTCGGTTCGGAAGGCGCCGGAACTTTCGTCTTCCAGCCGCTCAATATCGGCGACGGCAAGGTCTATGGTGTCGAGTTCGACCTTTCGACCGACCTTGGCTTCCTCGGCCTTCCGGACACCGGCATCTTCGGCAACGTTTCCTATCTGGACAGCGAAATCACCGATGTCTTCGGCAAGCGCCGGTTCAACGACCAGTCCAAATATGTTTACAACTTTGGCGCCATCCAGGACGTCAAGTCAATCGGCATGGCGTTTGGCGCGACCTATCGCAAACAGGGCAACGCCTTTGGCCGGGTGATCGGGGAGGAAGTGACGACCAGCTATGGCGCCGATCTCGAGATCTTCATCGAGAAGCGTTTTGGCAACAGCCTGACCATCCGTGCGGTGGGGTCCAACCTGCTGAACGGCAAGAAGCGCGAAGTGTTCAACAAGTTCACCACCGTCGAAGACCAGACCGATCGCAGCTTCGACGAGTATGAACTCGAAGCGGAGGAAGCCGGACCGGTGTTCCAGGTGATCGCCCGTTACGCGTTCTGAACCGCGGCTGACCTGCCGATCCTTGCAATGCCGCGAGCCTGTCCGGGCTCACGGCATTTCCGCTTCCGTAAACTGCTGACTCCAGCTACATTCGTGCCCGATGACAAACCCCACAGCCATAAGCCACGATCACCCGATTTCCGTCGATGCTTCCGAGATCGATTTCATGGGGCACGTCAACAATGCCCATTATCTCAAATGGGTGCAGGATGCGGTGGTTGCGCACTGGCAGAACATCGCCCCGCCCCAGGCGGTGGCCGAGCATCTGTGGGTCGCGCTCAAGCACGAGATCACCTATCGCAAGCCTGCTTTTCTTGACGATCAGGTGATCGCCACCGTGGTGCTCGAGAAGGTTCACGGCGCGCGCGCCTTCTACGAGACGATCATCCGCCGCGGCGAGGATGTGTTGGCCGAAGTCAAATCGAGCTGGTGCTGCCTCGATGCTGAAACGCTGCGCCCCGCGCGGCTGGCCGAGGATATCAAGCGCCGCTTTTTCGGCAGCTGATCCTCACCCCACCAGTCCCAGGTTGACCAGGATCGTCAGGAACAGCGTCACGACGATCGTCGTGCAGGTGAGCAGCAGCGCCAGCCGGAACATGCCTCCGATCCGCGACGTGCCATACGCATGGCGGAGTTGCCGGTACATGTGGAAGGGCGCGTAGAACAACGCTGCCGGGATCACGATGCCAGGTACGATGCTGAACTTCACCGACAGCGTGACGACGATGAACAACAGCGACATGAACGCGATCGAATAGGTCGTGAACACTGCGTGGTCGTAGAACCGGTGCCCGCGCTTGCCGAGCGTGGCCAGCCAAACGAACGGGATCGACAGCGGTATCAGCAGCCAGGCGAATTTATAGCCGTTGGACTGGATCTTGTAGAGCAGCAGCTCGGGGTTCTTCTTGGCCTTGCTTGCCAGCTTGTTGATCCAGGCATCGAACGCCTTGAAACCGGTATCGACTTCCGAGTTGAAGTTGAACATGTCGGCCATGTTCTCCCCGCCTGGCCCCAAGGCTTCGGGATAGCGCGCCTTGCCCTCGGTCGCATAGGTCAAACCGTTGACCTCGCGCTTCAAGTCGGTGATCTTTTCGGTCAGCGCGGCGCGGCCCGGATCGTCGGCGGAAAGCTTATCAAGCTCGCTGGTGCTGGCGGCGATCTTCGGCTCGATCTGCGCGATTTCCTTGCGCATCTCCTCGCGCCAGTCGCTCACCCCGATGACCCTGGTGCCCTCCTTGTTCCTGATGGTCGAATCCCCGGTGAAATTGGGCGAGCCGACATAGGAGAAGATCGCGAACATCATGAAGATGGAAAACAGGAACAGCGCCATCGGGCTGATGAACTTGGCGCGTTCGCCATGGATGTAGCGCCGCGTTAAATGCCCGGGCTGCCAGGCAAGCAGCGGCAGCGTATTCCAGAACTTGCCGTCGAAATGCAGCACCCCGTGCAGGATGTCGTGCCAGAAGGCCGAGATCGAGCGGTGGACGTGCGCCGCCTGGCCGCACTGGTGGCAATGCGGGCCGGTAAGCACGGTTCTGCAATTGAGGCACTTGCCGTGCCCGTCCGCAGTGCTCTCGCCGGCGTTCGGCTCGGCCGCGCGGGCCCACATGCCGCCATCGGCAATCGTGCCAACTGCTTCGAATTCGCCGCTCATGCCTGTTGCCGCCCCGCACCCGTTCCATCGCCCCCTCCTGTCTAGCTTTAGCCTTGCAGGTGGCCAAGCAATTTGTCGGCGCGTCCACGCCACCGGTATTAGCCATTGCCTTTGATCTGCGCGTGCGGTTAATCGCCGGGCATGGCCCATTTCGATCCCAAGACCTATCGCAACGCGCTCGGACAGTTCGCCACAGGCGTGACGATCGTCACCACCCGCGACAGCGAAGGCAATGCGATTGGCGTCACCGCCAACAGCTTCAATTCAGTCTCGCTCGATCCGCCGCTGGTGCTGTGGTCGCTGGCGCGTTCGGCGCGATCAATGGCAGCCTTCGAACAGGCTGGCGACTTTGCCGTGCACATCCTGGCCAGCGATCAGGACCATCTCGCCAATCTGTTCGCCTCGCGGGTCGACGACAAGTTTGCGGGCATGGACATTCTGGGCGACGGGCCGCCGCGAATCGACGGTTGCTCGGCGCGACTGGTGTGCACCACGCGTCATCTGTACGAGGGCGGCGACCATGTGATCATGGTCGGCGAGGTCATCGACTACGAGAGCGAAGGCAAGCCACCTTTGCTGTTCCACAGCGGCGGCTATGCCGATCGCATCGCCCGCGAGGCACGCTCGGGCCCGCCGCCGGTGCTCTACACTGTCGAGGACCGCATCGCGACGATCACGCTCAATCGCCCCGACACGCGCAACGCGCTGGCTGAAGAGGTCATCGGCGCGCTGGTATCGGCGCTCGAAGCGGCCGACGCGGATCCGGAAATCGACTGCGTGATCCTGACCGGCGAGGGGCCCAGCTTCTGTTCGGGTGGCAACATCAAGCAGATCAAGGCGCTGACATCGGAGCAGCATATGAGCCCGTTGGAGCTGGAAAACTGGTACAAGACCCAGATCCAGCGCATCCCGCTGACCATGGATCGCATGTCGGTGCCGGTCATCGCCGCGGTGCGGGGACATGCGATCGGCGCAGGGTGTGATCTGGCGTGCATGGCGGATATCCGCATTGCCGCCGAGGATGCGGTTTTTGCCGAGAGCTTCCTGCGGGTCGGCATCATCCCGGGCGATGGCGGAGCATGGCTGCTGCCTCGGATCATCGGCCTCGCCAAGGCCAGCCAGATGATGCTGACCGGCGAATTCATCGATGCCCACAAGGCCGAGCGTTATGGTCTGGTGTCGGAAGTGGTGCCGGTCTTTGCGCTCGCCGAGCGGGCGATGGCGCTGGCGCGGATGGTCGCGCAATTCCCGCCTTCGGCGATCCGCAAGACCAAGCGGCTGATCAAGGACGCGCGCGATGTATCGCTGGCGGAGCATCTCGATCAGGCGGCCATCTGGCAGGGCGTGCTGCAGCAGATGGACGATCACCGCGAGGCGATCGACGCCATTCTCGAGAAACGAGCCCCCCGGTTTCAGGGCAAGTAACGGCGCATTATGCTGCGCGACACGTGACTGAGCCGCGCGCAAGTATTAACCATTAGCGCGGCTATTCGTTAACCTTTTCGAATCAGTTCTATTCGGAATGCCCAGCTCGTCGGGTGCGACTGGCAAGGTCAAAGTCGCGCAGCGACGACGGTGAAAGCGCACAAAAAAATGACCCCGGCTTTTTGGCCGGGGTCAAATGCTTGAAAAGCCGAGCTATCAGCTCAGTTCCAGCCGCCGCCCAGGACCCAGTCCCAGAACCCGCGGACAGGCTTCTTGGTACGCTTTGCCATTTTTAGCACTCCTTATTTGGGCGCGAAATACGATCCACGCCCAATTTCGAAGGTTAACAGAATGTAAATTGGTCAACAAGACGTTAACGATATGCCACGGCAAGATTGCCGCGCAAGCCAGGCGCGCGAAAGGGTTATCGCCCGCGCGGCGCGGGAAACGGGGATTTCAGAAAGTTTTCGCGCAGCCCTATGCGCCCGGCGGCACGTCCGCCGCCAGGGCAAGCAGGTCGCTGCTGACAGTTTCAGTCGGCGAAGGACTTGGGCGCTGGCGATGCGATCGTCATTTGGCCTGCACCCACCTGCTGCACTTCCAGCAGACGCTCTGCAACGCCGCTGCGGCCAAACCGGAAGGCGCCGTCCAGACCGATAAAGCCGCCCGCGTCGCGCAACCGGTCCATCGGGAAGGGCGTTCCGGGTTTCCAGTCACGCGCAATGCGGGTGGTCAGCAGCACGCTGTCATAGCCGAGGGTCGAAAGGCGGAACGGATCTGTGCCGAACTGCGCGCGGTATTTGGTGGCGTACTGACGATACAGGCCATCGGACACGCTGGCGAACCAGGCACCGCGCACCGCGGGCGAGGTGGCGAGCGCGCGTTCGGTGTTCCACAATTCGGTGCCCAGGATGCGCGCGTCGGTGCCCCCATTGGCGCGGATCAGCGGTACGATGCGGATGGCGGCTGCACCGCTGTCGGCGATCAGGATCGCCTCATAAGCGCTCTCTTGCTGCATCTTCCTGAGCGCCGTGGTCACCGCCGCGTTGCCCGACCCATAGCTCTGCATCGATACCACGGTGCCGCCTGCGGCCTTGACCGACGCCAGTATCGCCGACGAGGCGCGCTGGCCGTAGGTCCCGGCGGGGACCAGAGCGGCAAAGCGGGTGATGCCCTGTGCGCGGGCGTGGCGGACGACACGGTCGATCGACTGGGCAGGGACATAGCCCATGATGAAGACGTTGTTGCCGGCAATGCCGACATCGTTGGAATAGCTGATGATCGGGACATTGGCGGCCTTGGCGGTGGCGGCCATGGCGACCACGTCATCGCCCAGCAGCGGCCCCAGGATCAGCCGGTTGCCATCGGCGATCGCGCGCTGCGCTGCGGGCAGCGCGCCACGGGCGGTATCATAGCTGGTGATGCGGATATTGCTGGCCTTAGTGTCCATCAGCGCCAGCGTGGTTGCATTGGCGATCGACTGGCCGACCGCGGCGTCCTTGCCGGAGAGCGGCAGCAGCAGCGCAATACGGTGCCGCGAAGCGTCGCTGGGCAGCGCACCGGTGATCGGGCCGTCGTCGGGACGGGCGGTGGGCTGGTCGGGCTGCTGGCTGGGGGTGGAAGGCGGCGCGGTCTTGGGAACCATGGTTTGGCACGCAGCCAGGAACATGGTGCCCAGCACCAGCATGAGGATGGCCTGCCATTTTCGATAGAGGTGTTTCACAGCTTGTCGCTCCCGCCCTGCCGGTCCATGAACATCCGCGTGACTCATGATCCCGAACCCGGCCTGTATATCGTTGCGACACCAATCGGCAACCTTGGTGATCTGTCCACGCGCGCCCGACAGGTGCTGGAACAGGCTGATCTGATCGCCTGCGAGGACAGCCGCGTCACAGGCGGCCTGCTGCACCATCTCGGCTTCAAGCGGCCTCTCGTCCGCTATGACGACCATGCCCGGCCCGCCGACCGCGAACGGCTGATTGCTGCGGCCTTGCTAGGTCCGGTGGCGCTGGTGAGCGATGCCGGGACGCCGCTGATCTCCGATCCCGGCTACCGGCTGGTGCGCGAGGCACGCGAGGCGGGTGTCGCGATCCATTCGGTCCCGGGGCCATCGGCGGTGATCGTGGCGCTGACCCTGGCGGGTCTGCCGACGGACAGATTTTACTTCCACGGCTTCCTGCCCAACAAGGCCGGCGCGCGTGACAGGGAGATCGCAGGCCTTGCCGCAATCCCCGCGACACTGGTCTTTTATGAAAGCGCCAAGCGGATCGCCGCCTGCCTCGCCGCTTTGCACGCCATCCTCGGCGATCGCGAGGCGGCGGTGGTGCGCGAGATCAGCAAGAAGTTCGAGGAAACCCGCACCGGCACCCTGTCGGAACTGTCCGGATACTATTCCGATGTCACGCCCAAGGGTGAAATCGTGCTGGTCGTCGGGCCGCCCCTGGCCGACACCGGCGAGGCAGACGAGGATGTGGTTGAGGCGGCGCTGACCGAGGCGCTTGCGAGCATGCCGCCGGGCAAGGCCGCAGGCGAGGTGGCACGGCGCTTCGGGCTCGACCGCAAGGCGCTATATGCGCGAATCATGGCCGAGCGCGAAAGCGATGGCTGAAGCGCGCCGTAAGCAGGCCGAGACCGCCGGACGCCGCGCCGAAACGCTAGCGGCATGGTGGCTGCGACTCAAGGGCTGGCGCATCCTCGCCAAGCGCGTGCGCACACCGCTGGGCGAGGTCGATCTGGTGGCGAGGCGCGGGCGGATGGTGGCGTTCGTCGAGGTCAAGCACCGGGCCACTGCGCAGGAACTCGACCAGGCCATCGATCATCACCGCCTGCGCCGCGTGGCCGCGGCTGCCGAAGCGCTGATGCCACGTTTCGTCCGGGCACACGATGATGCACGGATCGACGTGATCCTGCTTGCACCGGGCCGCTTGCCACGCCATCTGACGCACGTCTGGCAGGGCGACTGATCGCCCGGCACCAATCCCGATATCCGCCAATCCTGATACCCCAAAGCAAAAGGCCATTCCATGAAGATCGCGGTACAGATGGACCCGATGCCCGGCATCAACATCAAGGGCGACAGCAGCTTTGCGCTGATGCTGTCGGCGCAGGCGCGCGGCTATACGCTCTATCATTACGATGTCGAGACGCTGACTTATGAGGCGGGGCAGGTGACGTGCCATGCCCACCCGGTGACGGTGCGCGCCGTGCAGGGCGACCATTTCACTTTCGGCGATCCGGTACGGCTCGATCTGGGCGAGGATGTCGATGTCGTGCTGATGCGGCAGGACCCACCGTTCGACGTCGGCTACATCACCGCGACGCATATCCTCGAACGGCTCAAGGGGCGCACGCTGGTGGTCAACGACCCCGCATCGGTCCGCAACGCGCCCGAAAAGGTCTATGTGCTCGATTTCGAGCGCTTCATGCCGCCGACACTGGTCACCCGCTCGCTCGACGAGGTCAGGCGCTTCCAGACAAAGCACGGCGCGATCGTGGTCAAGCCGCTGCACGGCAATGGCGGCAAGGCGGTGTTTCTGGTTGGCGAGGATGGCGCCAATCTCTCTGCCCTGGTCGAGCTTTTCGGCCAGATCTGGCGCGAGCCGTTCATGGTGCAGCCGTTCCTTCCCGAGGTCGCGCAAGGCGACAAGCGAATCGTTCTGGTCGATGGCAAGGTGGCAGGCGCAATCAACCGCAAGCCGGGCGAGGGCGAGTTCCGCTCAAACCTCGCAGTGGGGGGCTACGCCGAATCCGCCACGCTGACCGAGCGCGAGCAGGAGATCTGCGACGCGATGGGCCCCGAGCTCAAGGAACGCGGACTGCTGTTCGTGGGTATTGATGTGATCGGAGGCAAATGGCTGACCGAGATCAACGTCACATCGCCCACCGGCATCGTCGCGATCAGCGCTTTTAACAACAGCGACGTCGCCGCGATGATCTGGGATGCGATCGAGGCCCGCTTGAAGACATAGTCATGAACGATTTTATCCTCAATCTGGTAGCCAGCGGCGGATATTGGGGCGTTGCCCTGCTGATGGCGCTGGAAAACGTGTTTCCGCCTATCCCGTCCGAGCTGATCATGGGGCTGGCGGGAATCGAGGCGGGCAAGGGCCACATCAACCTGTGGGCCGTGATCCTGGCAGGCACGGTCGGATCGGTCGCAGGCAACTATTTCTGGTACGCCATCGGTCGAACGTTCGGGCTCAAGCGTCTCGATCATTTCGTCGCCCGCTGGGGCCGCTGGTTCACGCTCGACCACCGCGAAATATCCCGCTTCAACAATCTGTTCCACCGCCACGGCGCCTCGACCATCTTCTTTGCGCGGATGATCCCCACGGTCCGGACACTGATCTCGCTTCCCGCGGGGATCTTCCAGATGAGCCGCACCAAGTTTCTCGTCTGGACCTTTGCAGGAGCAGGACTGTGGAATGTGGTGTTCGCCGGGATCGGCTTTCAGCTGGGCTCGCGGATCGAGGAGATCGATCGCTATACCGGACCGATATCGACCGGGGTGATCGTGCTGATCATCGGCGCCTATCTGGTGCGGGTGATCTTCTGGCGGCCCGAGGCAGGCAACAAGACCGAAAGCTGAGCTCGCGGCTCAGGCCCGTGGGTGCGCGTTTTCGTAAACGTCCAGCAGTTGTGCGGCGTCGACCTGGGTATAGATCTGGGTCGACGACAGGCTGGCATGGCCCAGCAGCTCCTGCAACGACCGCAGGTCCGCGCCGCCCGCCAGCAGGTGGGTCGCAAAGCTGTGGCGGAGCGCGTGTGGCGTGGCGTCCTCGGCCAGTCCGAGCAGCCGGCGCGCGTTCATCATCGAACGCCGCACCAGCGCAGGCGACAGCGGACCGCCACGCGTCCCCCTGAACAGGGGCGTATCGACGGAAAAATCAAACGGAGCGAGCGCGACGTACTGGCTGATCGCGTCGCGCAACTGGGGCAGCACGGGCACGACCCGCTGCTTGTTGCCCTTGCCGGTGATCCGCAGCGTCTCGCCCAGCGGCAGCACCGCGGCGGTCAAACCCATCGCCTCGCTGATGCGCAGCCCCGCGCCATAAAGCAGCAGCAGCACCGCCCAATCGCGGGCCTGCACCCATCCGGGCGCATCGCGCGAAGCCATGACGTCGCCCAGCGCCATGATGTCGTCGGGTGCGATCGGGCGCGGCAGGCTGCGCTTGATCCGCGGGCCCTTGATGCGCGGGGCGCTGCCGTCCGAGCCGCTGTGTTCGCCAGCAAACGCCAGGAACGCGCGGATCGCCGACAGTTCGCGTGCGGTGCTACGGTTGGCGAGCCCATCCCCGCGCCGCGCCGCAAGAAAGGCGCGCAGATCGGCCTGGGTCACGTCGCCCAGCCGCCTGGCATCGGGTCGCTCGCCCCAGTGATCGGCGAGGAACTCGGTCAGTCGTTCGGCGGTCGCGACATAGGCGCGCACGGTATGCTGCGATCGGCGGCGGTTGTCCGCCAGATGCGCGCGCCACAGGCTGATCAGGGGAGGGGCCGGGTCTGCCATGTGCGGCAGGGTATCAGGCGACGGCGGCGGGCTCAATCGCCACCACCTCGGCGAGGATGGCATCGAGCAGCGGCATGCCCTGTGGCGTGACAGTGATCTGCAGGCCTTCGCGCTGGACAAGGCCCAGCCCAATCAGACGATCGGTTGCCACGTCATTGATCAACGCCGATTGTGCGACGCCCGAGCGCGCCGCCACCCGCTCCAGATCGAGCCCCTCGGCAAGCCGCAAGCCCATCAGCAGCGCTTCCATCGCCTGCGTTTCAGGATCGAGCGGGCGTTCGACCGACAGGCCGTTGCCGTTGCGGATGATTGCGGAGAGATAATTCTCCGGCTTTCGGTGGCGCTCGGTCGCCATGTTCCCGCGCCTGCCATGCGCGCCCGGGCCAATCCCGGCATAATCGCCATAGCGCCAGTAAGTGAGGTTGTGGCGGCTCTGCTCGCCGATCCGGGCATGGTTGCTGATCTCGTACGCAGGCAGCCCCGCCGCGGCGGTGATCTGGCGGGTGAGGTCGAACAGGTCGGCGCAATGGTCGTCATCCGCCGGAACGAGATCGCCGCGCCGCACCAGTGTCTCGAACCGCGTCCCCGGCTCGATCGTAAGCTGATAGAGCGACAGATGCCCGGTGCCGAAGCCGAGCGCACGGGTGAGCTCGCGCTCCCAATCGGCGAGCGACTGGCCGGGGCGCGCATAAATGAGATCGAAAGAGACACGCGCGAAGCGGTTCTGCGCGATGTCGAGCGCTGCCAGCGCCTCGGTCACCGAATGCGCACGGCCCAGAAACGCCAGCACATCCTCTTCGAGCGCCTGCAGCCCCAGCGACACGCGGTTGACGCCGGCGAGCGCAAGATCGCCAAAGCGCGCGGATTCCACCGACGAAGGATTCGCCTCGAGCGTGATCTCGATATCGTCGGCAAAGCGCCAGTGCCTGCCTGCCTGATCGATCAGAGACTGCACGAGCGCAGGTGGCATCAGCGATGGCGTGCCGCCACCGAAAAAGATCGAGCCCAGCGTCCGGCCTGGGAGCAACGCCGCCTCATGCGCCATGTCGGCAAGCAGCGCGGCTTTCCATTGCGTGATATCGACGCCATCGCGGACGTGGCTGTTGAAATCGCAATAGGGGCATTTGGAGACGCAGAACGGCCAGTGGATGTAGAGCGCGAGCGGCTCATCTCCCCTACCGCTCGCGGTAGAGAAGAGGTGCGTACCGCTATTCAAAAGCACGCCTCGACCAGCTTTGCAAAGGCATCGGCGCGATGACTGATGCTATGCTTGTGTGCGGGATCGAGCTCGGCGAAGGTCTGGTCGAACCCCTTCGCCACGAACACCGGGTCATAGCCGAATCCCAGCGTGCCGCGCGGCGGCCAGGTCAGCGCGCCGGTCACCCGACCTTCGAATACTTCCGCATGACCATCGGGCCAGGCGAGCGCGAGCGTGCAGATGAAATAGGCGCTGCGATCAGCGTCCGGGCCAAGTTCGGCGAGCCGCCCTTCGACCTTGCCCATCGCCATGTACCAGTCGCGGCCCGGCTCGCCCTCGAACCATTGCCGTTCGGCCCAGTCGGCGGTGTAGACACCAGGTCTGCCGCCGAGCGCGGCAACGCACAGCCCGCTGTCATCGGCAAGCGCAACGCAGCCGGAAGCCTGCGCAGAGGCATGCGCCTTGAGCAGCGCGTTCTCGGCGAAGCTCGTGCCGGTCTCTTCGGGCTCGGGCAGGCCAAGCCCCCCCGCCGACACCGGTTCGATGCCGAACGGTTCGAGCAGCGCGCGGATTTCACGCACCTTGCCCTGGTTGTGGCTGGCGATCACCAGCCGGCCAGGCTCGAGTTTGCGCGCTGCCATCGGATCAGGAAACCGCGCGGTCCTGCGCCGCAAAGATCTCGTTGCAGCCCATGCGCGCCAGGCGAAGCAGCCGCAGCAGCGCCTCTTCGTCATAGGGCGCGCCTTCTGCGGTCGCCTGCGCTTCGGCAATGTTGCCGCCTTCGATCAGCACGAAGTTCGCATCGGCATCCGCGTTCGAGTCCTCGATGTAATCGAGGTCGAGCACCGGCGTTCCCTGATGGATGCCGCAGCTGATTGCCGCGACCTTGGCGGTGATCGGATCTTCCTTGATCAGCCCCTTGGACATCAGGCCGTTGACTGCGAGCCGCAGCGCAACCCACGCACCGGAGATCGACGCGGTGCGGGTACCGCCATCGGCCTGGATGACATCGCAATCGAGCGTGATCTGGCGTTCGCCAAGCTTCTTGAGATCGACCACCGCGCGCAGTGAGCGCCCGATCAGCCGCTGGATTTCCTGGGTGCGGCCCGATTGCTTGCCTTTGGCCGCCTCGCGCTGGCCGCGGGTGTGGGTGGCGCGCGGCAGCATCGAATATTCCGCCGTGACCCAGCCTTCGCCCTTGCCCTTGAGCCAGGGCGGAAGCCGTTCCTCGATGCTCGCGGTGACCAGCACCTTGGTATCGCCAAAGCCGATCAGGCAGCTTCCCTCGGCATGCTTGGTAAAGCCGGTTTCGATGCTGATGATGCGCATTTCGTCGGGGGCGCGGCCGGATGGGCGCATGGGATGATTCTCCAGGGTCTGTCAGTGTTGCTGCGCCGATAGCGGGCGGCCAGCGCAATGGAAAGCACCAAGCCACTTGCCATGCCGGATCAAAAATGGCAGTGGCGCGGCACTCCAGCGATCATGGGCGATTAGCTCAGTTGGTAGAGCATCTCGTTTACACCGAGAGGGTCGGCAGTTCGAGCCTGTCATCGCCCACCATGATCCGCGAAATCCACCCGAATTTGTTGCCCGTTTGCCCCGCCCGACAGGCGAATCGCCTGCGTTGGGTTTTGTTCAGCAACCGGTCAGGCAGGCGGTTTCAGACAATGCGCCCATGCCGGGTCATCTCCTTCTTGCCATAGCGCTGGGCGCTGCCACCATCGGCGGCGCGGCGATGCTGGCGACGGTGGATCGCGGGACGCCTGCGCAGGGCGAATGCCTCAGCAAGAAGCGCGTCATTTCCGGCACCGCGCGGATCAAGCGCACCGAAGCTCGCAAGCGCTGTCATGTGATCGTGCCGATCCTGATGTGATCGGCCTGCACCGTCAGCCCTTTGCGAGCGTCTCTTCCATCAGCGCGGATGCCCGGGTGCCGTTCCAGTCCATTCCGCCGATCATCCGCCACACTTCCTTGCCCTCGGCATCGTACAGCACGGTGGTGGGCATCACCCCTGTCATGTAGCTGAAGCCCAAATTGTTTTCCGGATCGACGAACGGCTGGATCGTCTTGTAGCCCTTTTCGGCGAAGAACGGCTTGATCGCGTCGAGGTTCTGCATGTCCTGCGACACGGTGAGCACCACCAGCCGGTCCTTCTCGCGCGCTGCCAGAGCGTCCAGAGTGGGCATCTCGACCACGCATGGTCCGCACCACGTCGCCCACAGGTTGACCAGCACCGGCTTGCCCTTGAAGGCGGCCAGGCTGGTGGTCTTGCCCTCGGGATCGTTGAAGGTCACGTCGGGCGCAGCCTTGCCACGCTGGGAGATATCGAGCGTGCCCGACAGCGGGACCGAAGGACCCGCCTTTTGAGCAGTTTTTTCGGACTGAGCGGGTTGCTCCGAGGCAGGGGATTGCCTATCGCACGCCCCAGTTGCCAGCGCGGCAAGAGCCACCACCGGCCAGATGCGCTTGCTGGAAAAATGGGCGGTACGCATGGGTAACAACTCCAACAGCATGTGGGGCGGACGGTTTGCCGCAGGGCCATCCGATGTGATGCGGGCCATAAACGCCTCCATCCCGTTCGACAAGGCGCTGTGGCGGCAGGATATCGATGGCTCGCTGGCGCATGTCGCGATGCTGGGCGCGCAAGGGATCATCCCTGCCGACGATGCCGCAGCGATCACGAACGGGCTCAAGCAGATCGCACAAGAATATGCCGCCAACGGCGTGGCCGAAGACTGGTCGCTCGAGGACATCCACATGCATGTCGAGGCACGGCTGGCCGAGCTGATCGGGCCTGCTGCCGGACGCCTGCACACCGCGCGCTCTCGCAACGACCAGGTCGCCACCGATTTTCGCCTCTGGGTGCGCGATGCCTGCGATGCCGCCGATGCCGCGCTCAAGGCGCTGCAGACCGCATTGGTCGACCGTGCCGCCGAACATGCCGATGCGATCATGCCGGGCTTCACCCACTTGCAGATCGCCCAGCCGGTGACGCTCGGCCATCACCTGCTCGCCTATTACGAGATGTTCGCGCGCGATCGCGACCGCTTTGCCGCTGCGCGTGCGCGGATGAACCAATGCCCGCTGGGCTCTGCAGCGCTCGCTGGAACCGGCTTTCCGATTGACCGCGATGCGACCGCCAGCGCGCTGGGCTTCGAGCGCCCTACAGCCAACTCGCTGGATGCCGTATCGGACCGCGATTTCGCGCTCGATTACCTCACCGCCGCCTCGCAGTGCGCGCTGCACCTGTCACGACTGGCCGAAGAGTTCATCATCTGGGCAAGCCAGCCCTATGGCTTCGTCAAGCTGCCCGACAGCTTTTCGACCGGATCGTCGATCATGCCGCAGAAGCGCAACCCCGATGCCGCAGAACTGGTGCGCGGCCATGCCGGGCGGATCATCGGCTGCCAGACCGCGCTGATGATCACGATGAAGGGCCTGCCGCTCGCCTATTCCAAGGACATGCAGGACGACAAGCCACCGGTGTTCGAATGCGAAGGCCTGCTGATGCTGAGCCTGGCCGCGATGACCGGGATGGTGGCCGAAACCACATTCGAGACCGCAGCGATGCGCAAGGCCACCGAGCGCGGCTTTGCCACCGCGACCGATCTGGCCGACTGGCTGGTGCGGCAGGCGGGAATCCCGTTCCGCGAGGCGCACCATATCACCGGCGCGGTGGTCAAGCTCGCCGAGCAGCGCGGCGTGGCGCTCGACACGCTGCCGATCGCCGATCTGCAGGCGATTGATGCGCGGATCAGCGAGGCGGTCTACCCCGCGCTGTCGGTCGACGCATCGGTCGCCAGCCGCAACAGCTATGGCGGCACCGCGCCCGATCAGGTACGGGTGCAGGTGGCGCGCGCTCAGGCTGCGCTCAACGGAGAATGACGATGGCGCGTGCCTCCAACCTGCTGCTGGCTGCGGCCGCAATCCTGGCGCTGTCTGCCTGTGGCAGCCGCCAGAAGCTGACCGCGGTCGAAGGCACCGCGCCTGCGCCCACGGCCTATGGCGCCTCGATGGTGGCTGCGCCCGATCAGTTGATGGAGCCCAGCACCCAGTCGCGTCCCGAACGCAATGTCGAGCTGCGGCGAAAATCCGAGGCGCGCGCCGACGACCCGTTCGACCTTCCTCCCGAGTAACAGTCAAAAGGCTCCGTTCCACATGGACCATTTCTCGCTGATTGGCGGCCAGCTGCACGCCGAGCAGGTGCCGCTGGCGCGCATTGCCGATGAAGTCGGCACGCCCGTCTATGTCTATTCGCGCGCGACGCTGGAGCGCCATGCCGATGTCTTCCGCGACGGGCTGGCGGGCGTTCCGCGCAAGCATCTGGCGTTCGCCGTCAAGTCGAACCCCAATCTGGCGGTGCTCAAGGTGCTGGCTCAGCGTGGTTATGGCGCGGATGTCGTTTCGGGTGGCGAGCTCGACCGCGCACTCGCCGCAGGAATTGCGCCTGCCGACATCGTGTTCTCGGGCGTGGGCAAGACCGCGGACGAAATCCGCCATGCGCTGGCAACCGGCATCGGGCAGTTCAACATCGAATCCGAAGAAGAAGGCGAGATGCTCGCTGCGGTCGCGGACTCGATGGGGCTGAGCGCCGCCGCGGTGCTGCGGATCAATCCTGACGTCGATGCAGGCACCCATGCCAAGATCTCGACCGGCAAGGCAGACAACAAGTTCGGCGTCGGGCTGCATGTCGGGCCGGGGATCTATGAGCGCCTGTCGCAGCTGCCCGGGATCGGGCTGCGCGGGGTCGCGGTGCATATCGGCAGCCAGCTGCTCAGCCTCGATCCGCTCGAGGCTGCATTCGGCAAGATAGGCCAGCTGGTCGCCGATCTGCGCGGCGCAGGGCATGCCATCACGCATGTCGATCTGGGCGGCGGGCTTGGCGTGCCGTATCAGGCCGGGAGCAACCCGCCATCGCCTGCCGATTATGGTGCGCTGGTCGCGCGGGTGACTCGCGACTGGGATGCCACCATCCAGTTCGAGCCCGGACGCGTGATCGCAGGCAATGCCGGCGTGCTGCTCACCCGGGTGATCCGGGTAAAGCCCGGGATCCAGCACCCCTTCGTGGTGGTCGATGCGGCGATGAACGATCTGGCGCGCCCGGCCCTGTACGATGCCTGGCATGACTTCGAAGCGGTGGTGCCCGATGGCACCCGGATGATGGCCAATATCGTCGGCCCGGTGTGCGAGAGCGGCGATACGTTCGCGATGGGCCGCGATATCGACACCGTTGCCGCAGGCGATCTCGCCGTGTTCCGCACCGCAGGCGCCTATGGCGCTACGATGGCGAGCAGCTACAACAGCCGCGGCATCGTCGCCGAGGTGCTGGTCGATGGCGACCGCTTTGCCGTGGTCGCCAACCGCATCACCCCTGCCGAGATCATGGCCGCAGAGCAGGTGCCGGACTGGCTGTGAACCAGCTGCCGATCTTCCTCAACCTGCGCGATCGCCCGGTGATCCTGCTGGGCGATGGCGAGGCGGCAGATGCCAAGCGGCGGTTGATCGAGCGTTCGGGCGGGATCTGCGTCGGGGAGGAAAATCACGACGCCCGGCTGGCGATCGTCGCGCTGGAGGATGAGGACGAAGCGATCGCAGCGGTCGCCCGGCTCAAGGCGCGCGGACTGATCGTCAACGCGGTCGACCGGCCTGCTTTGTGCGATTTCACTACGCCTGCGATCATCGACCGCGATCCGGTGCTGATCGCGATCGGCACCGGCGGCGCATCGGCGGGGCTCGCCAAGGCGCTGCGCCAGCGGCTCGAGGGCCTGCTCCCCGCGACGCTGGGCGATCTGGCGCGCAGGCTCGATGCCGCGCGGGACGCCATCAGGCAGCGCTGGCCGGGTGGTGCCGAGCGCAGGCGCGCGATTGATGCCGCGCTGGCACCCGGCGGTACGCTCGATCCGCTGAGCGATCATGCCGCGGATGCGGTGGCCGTCTGGATCGCTGGCGGCGGGGCAGGGGTGTCGCCGGGACGCTACGAGATCGCGATTGCATCACCCGATCCGGATGAGCTGACCTTGCGTCAGGTGCGGCTGCTGGGCAGCGCCGATCTGGTGCTGCACCCTTCGGACATTCCGCCTGCAATCCTTGCCCGTGCCAGAGCCGATGCCGCCATGCGGATCGACGATGAAGAAGACGGTGCGCCCGAGGGTGTGGTCGTGCGGCTTATCTGGGCGCCGACAGCAGGAAGTTCATGAACACGGTGGCGATCGGCTTGGCCGGGTCGTCCTGCCAGGCCTTGGCTTCGACATTGGCCACCCGCCGTCCGATCCTGGTCACTTCGCCCAGCGCATAGGTGCGCAGTTCGCGTCCGCCGCGCATGAAGTTGATGGTGATGTTGACCGGCTTGATCTTCAGGTCGCTCTCGTCCTTGCCCAGTGTCACCCGCAGCGCCGCGATCGCGGCGACTTCCATCAGCCCGCTGAGCGCGCCACCGTGCAGGAAGCCGGGGCGCCCCATCACGGAAGGGCCGTAATCATAGGCGATGACCGGAAGCCCGGCGTGCATATGGTCGACGGTCATCCCCATGGTGGTCGCGAACGGCGGCATGAAACCCAGGACGGTTGCGATGGTGTCTTTCTCGCTCATCGGTCAGGCCAGGAAGTTTTCGACGCGGATGAAGGTCCCTGCGACGTGCGCGACCGGGTCATCGGGATCTCCGTCATGGGCGATGCCGCGGACAAAGGCCATCGAGCGCGTGGTCTTGTAGCATTCGCCGCGTCCGATCACGGTCTTGCCGGGGGTCGCGGGGCGCATGTAATCCACCCTGAGGTCGAGCGTCACCTGGGGCCGGAACTTGCCGATCGCCGTCCAGACCGACAGGCTGGTGGCGTTGTCCATCAGGCTGATGATCGGACCCGATGCGATCACCCCGCTGTCGACATCGCCGACGAGCCCGGGAGCATATGGCAGCGCGAGCTCCACCCAGTTGTCGCCGTGTGCGCTGTAGATGATACCCAGATGGCCGCTATGGCCGTGGGTTGACATCATGGTCTGGAACATGCCGGGGTCGAAACCGTCGTTCAGGTCGGCAGCTTCGGGGGTCGGGTCGTCATTCATCACAAGGGGTTCGATTCGCAGCCGTTCGGATTAATGGACTATAACTGGCAAAGCCGCGGCAAGCTCTGCACTCTCCCGCCTGTTCGTCAACCCCAAGGACAGGAGAAGACAGCCATGCCATCCGGAAATCCCGCACCCAGGATCGACGTGAACGATCTGCCGGACCTCGATTCCCCTGTTGCGCTGCACGGGGCACGGCTCGATGTCAGCCCCTGCACGGGGGTCAGCGACGATCTGTGGATCATCGCGGTGATCCTGGTTTACGAAAATTGACGCAGCGCAGCAGGGCGGACGGCGCGTGACGGTGGAGCGCAGACTGCGCGCGTGTGTCGATCGGTTTGCAGGCACGAGCGGATACGCGCTGTCCCAGGCGCTGGGGCCGATGCTCACCGATGCAGAGCTCGCGAGCATGTGGCTGCAAGAGCGGCTCATCGGCCTCCAGCAGCCGCGGCCGCAACTACCCGCGGGCTTTGCCGACCCGGTGTGCCAGTCGCTGGTGATGCTCGATCATCAGCGGGTGCATCTGTCGCTGGCGATCGTTTCGGCCGAGGGATGGAAAGCGGAGAGCGTGACACAGGTTGGCGCACCGCAGATCGTCGGATTTGCCGATGGCTGGACCACGATCCGCTTTCTCTCGGCACCATTGGCCAAGGTGCAGCGCCATTATCTCGACCAGACACTGCAAGACCGCCGCGCCTTTGCCGAAAGTCCCAGGCAGGTGACCACCGGCGAGGTGATCTGCCTCGACAATGCGCGAGAGGCGCTGCGGTTCGTCGGGCTTGGGGCGGATGTGGTCATGCTGCGGTTGCTGGTTCGCGACCCCGATGCGCAACAGGCCGTCGAATGCGATGCCCGCACGGGCGCAGTGCTGCGCATTCGCGAGGCGCAATCGGGGGATGGCCGCACCCGCATGATGCTCTCGCTGCTGCGATCCCTTGGCCGCAGCGATGCCGTACCCGCCATTGCCGAAGCGCTCGCCTCCTGGCCCGCGCATCTGCGCTGGCACGGTGTCCGCGAGGCGCTGGCGACCGACAGCATTGCGGGGTTCGCTCTGCTGCAGGCCATGGCCGAGACCGATCCCGATGCGGATCTGCGCGCGCTCGCCCGCCGGACGCGCGATGATCTGCTCACCCGCTATCCGCAGCTTGCGGCCTAGCGCCCGGTCATGGCGCTGACGCTTCACACCGACCCCGCGCAGCCCTGCACGCTGGAGGAATGCTTGGCCGCGCTCGATCATACAGGGTTCGAGCCCGATGACCCGCACTCGGTGGCGCACGCCGCGCACTGGCTCGCACGGCTTGCTGCCAATCGCGCCTTTCTGGGCGATCTGGCGCTCTCCCGGTTGCAGGCAGCCCATGTCAGACAGGCGGGGCAGGGCTATACCGCGCAGGTGATGATGCTGGGAGCGCCGCGCCCCGGATGGTTCATGCGCGCGGCGATCTGGCCGTCTGCGCAGGACGCGGTAATGCGCGACAGCGGTGCTGCCGCCTTCGTTTATGGCCTGCCGCACGATCACAATTTCCACTTCCTGACGGTGGGCTATCACGGCCCCGGTTACCGCAGCGACCATTACGAGGTCGATCCCGAGCGCATGACCGGAGTGGTCGGCGAGGCAGTCGATCTGCGTTTCATCGAGACCAGCCTGCTCCATCCGGGACGCGTGATGCACTACCGCGCCCGGCGCGACGTGCATTGCCAATATGCGCCCGATACGCTCTCGGTCTCGATCAACCTGATGCACAGCGCGCCCGGGCAGCGGTGGACCGACCAGTTCGAATATGATCTGCGCCGGGGCACGATCAGCAGTGTGCTCACCGGGTGCACCGCCGATACGCTTTGCAAGCTGGCGACGGCGTTGAGCCGTGCTGCCGCGCTGGATGTGATCGAGACCATCGCCCGGAGCCATCCTGTCGAACGCCTGCGCTGGTCGGCGATCCGGGCCCTTGCAGCTGAACAGCCCGGCACCCAGGCGCGCGCCGAGTTTCTTGACCGGCAGGCGGCCAGGGCAAGCGGCTGGCTCGCGCGTCGCTGCCGGGCCGAGATTGGCGATTGATGGGGCCGGGTCGCAGGCTATAGTCGCTCCCGAAACCATGTTGGGGGCACGTCATACCTATGTTCATTGCGGAACTGGAAATCGGACAGATCGGGCGATTGATCCAGTTTGCCATGGCCCCCGCCTTTCTTCTGGTGGCGACGGGCAACATCCTGCAGCTGTTTGCCGGGCGACTGGCCCGGGTGATCGACCGCGAGCGGGTGCAGCTTGCCGAGTTCAGCCGGACCACGGGCGAGGACCATGTCCGCGTGGTGCGTGAGCTGCAGATTCTCGACCGCCGCGCTTCGATCGTCAACAAGGCGATCCTGATGGCGACGCTGAGCGCCTCGACCGTCAGCCTGTTGATCGCGGCAATGTTCGTGCTGTCGCTCACAGGCTACAAGTTCGGCCAGATCGTCGCAGGGGGGTTCATCCTGGCGATGGCGTTCCTGATTGCCGGGCTCGGCCTGTTCATCGCCGAGATTCGGCTTGCGACCCGCAACATCCGCATCGAGGAGCGTTTGCTCATTCTCGAAGACGAGTGATCGCAGCCAAGCCCAAAGAAAAAGGGCTCCGCGCTGGTGCGCGAAGCCCTTTTCGATCTCAGAATGCTTGAGGCGCTATCAGCCGGCAGCAGGCGCCGCAGCAGCATCGGCTGCGGGGGTTGCTGCACCGTCGGCAGCGGCAGGTGCTGCTCCACCTTCAGCGGCCGGGGCTGCGTCTGCTGCAGCGTCCGGTGCGGGCGCAGCGGGGAGAGGCAGCGGGCTGCCGGTCTGGGTGTTCATCCATGCCATCAGATTGGCGCGATCTTCAGCCTTGCCGAGGCCAGCAAAGCTCATTTTGGTGCCATCGGCATAGGCCTTGGGCGAGGTGAGCCACTTGTTCATTTCCTCGAAGGTCCACGGACCCGACTTGCTCTTGAGCGCGTCGGAATAGGCGAAACCTGCGACCGATGCGTGGGGCTTGCCCATCACGCCATAAAGATTGGGGCCGATGCCGTTGGCGCCGCCGCTGTTGATCGAGTGGCATGACGAGCACTTGGCGAAAACCTTCTCGCCCTTGGCAACATCGGCGCTGGCAAGCAGCGTGGCGATCGGCACTTCGGCGGCGGCTTCACCTTCGGACGAGACGACGCCTTCGATCACATAGCCCAGCTTCTCGGGGCGTTCGGGCTTGTCGGCGTGGAACACCTTGCCGCTGATGATCGACAGGCCAAGGGCAGCGATGCCGCCTGCAAGAGCCCAGCCTGCAATCGTGTTCTTGTTGTCCTGCATTGCCCTGTTGCCTCGTCTTTTGCTGCAGGCGCCATGACAACACGGCGCTCTGAAAGGTCGGTGTCCGATCAACCCTGCATCAAAGCCGGGCGTATCAGCGTTTCGAAAGGCCTGATGCCGCGTCGCAACAAGGCCGGTTCGCCGCTCCCTCTAATCATGGTCAAGGCGCACTGCAAGCCCCGACGCGCCCGTTTTCGCCTTGTCGTCGCGGCATTGGGTGCCTATTCGGCGTGCCCATGCAAAGCTACCCCCAGATCGCCCGCCTGATGGTTGACACCATGGCCCGCACCGCTGCCGATGCGCCGGAGTGCACCATCGCCTTTCAGGGCGCTCCGGGAGCCTATTCCCACATCGCCGCGCGCGAGTTCGCCCCCGACTGGCATCCCTTGCCCTGCTATTCTTTCGAGGATGCGATGGATGCGGTGAAAGACGGCCGCGCGGCCAAGGCGATCATCCCGATCGAGAACTCGCAGCATGGCCGGGTGGCGGACATCCACTTCCTGCTGCCGGAAAGCGGCCTGACCATCGTCGCCGAGCATTTCCTGCCGGTGCATCACTGCTTGCTGGCCAAAGGCGAAGGGCCGTTCCGCTCGGCGGTCAGCCATCCGCAGGCGCTGGGGCAGACCCGCCATTATCTGCGCGCGCATGGCATCCAGCCTACCACTTATGCCGACACCGCAGGGGCCGCCGCCTTTGTCGCCGAATCGGATGATCCGTCGCTGTGCGCGGTGGCCTCGCGGCTGGCAGGCGAAGTGTTCGGGCTCAAGGTCATCGCCGAAGGCATCGAGGATGCCGCGCACAACATGACGCGGTTTGTGGTGCTGGCCGCACACCGCGACGATCCGCTTCCCGGCGCCGATACGGTGATGACCAGCATGCTGTTCGAGGTGAAGAACATCCCTGCGGCGCTGTTCATGGCGCTGTCGGGCTTCGCCACCAACGGCATCAACATGACCAAGCTGGAAAGCTACATCCGCGGCGGCAGCTTTGCGGCTGCGGAATTCTATGCCGATATCGAGGGCATGCCGGGAGACCCGGCGGTCGACCGGGCGCTCGAGGTACTGGGCCATCACAGCAAATGGGTGCGGATCCTGGGCAGCTACCCCCAGGCGCTCCCTAGGGTCTAGCCGCGCGGTAAAACTGGCTGGCTCAGGCGCCGCGGTTGAGGCGCTGCATGATCGGCGTGACCGAGATGCCGTGCAGCAGGATCGATCCCAGAATTATCAGCCCCACGGTTTCCCACAGAGCGTGCTGGTCCTCGAAAGCTCCATGGTTGAGCGCGAACGCCAGGTAATAGACCGAGCCAAGCCCGCGAATGCCGAAAAAGGCGATGACAAAACGTTCGAGCGCGGGGCGCCTGAGATCGATCAGCGCCAGCCAGCCTATCATCGGGCGGATCACCAGCAGCACCAAGGCGGCGACGAGAACATTGTCCCAGCCGATGTCCGCCAGCAGTTCGCCTCCGGTAAGAATGCCGCCGAACAGGACCAGCAGCACCATCATCACCAGCCGCTCGGTCTCGTCGGCGAAATCGTGCAGTTCCGAGTTGAAATTGTCCCCCGCCGCCGAGCGGTTGAGCATGAGACCCGCCACAAAAACCGCCAGAAATCCGTAGCCGAATGCAAACTCGGTCGTCGCATAGATGACCAACGTTGCACCCAGCGCGATGAAGCCGTCGCCGGTTCTCGAGAGCCTGGTATTCTGTGGCAGTCGGTAAATGATCTGCCCCAGCAGCCAGCCGCCTGCTGCGCCGATCAGCGCACCGACGCTCAACCGCCAGATGACGTCTTGCCATAGCCAGGTGCCCATTGTCGCGAAGCCCAGCGTGCCGGCGCTTGCCGCCAGCGCCAGATAGACGAAGGGAAAGGCCAGCGCGTCATTCAGGCCCGCCTCGGACGTCAGCGCAAACCGCGCCTCGTCGCCATCGTCGCTGTTGGGGCGCTCGATCTGGACATCGGAGGCCAGCACCGGATCGGTGGGCGCAAGACAGGCGCCCAGCAGCAACGCCGATGCGAGCGGAAGGCCGAGAATCCAGTGACCCGACAGGGCGATCGCGCCGATGGTCAGCGGCATGACGATCGCCAGCAACCGGATGGTGATTCCCCAATTCGCCAAAGTGAACGGCCGCCCGATCTTGAGGCCAGCGCCCATCAGCGAGATGATGACGATGAACTCGGTAGCCTTTTCGATCATCACCGGCGATTCCACCGGGTGCGGCGAAAAGACCGATAGGGGCGTGAAAGAGAACACCGCCATCCCAAGGCCGACAAAGATGATCGGCAAGGACAGCGGCAATTTCTTGAGCAACAGCGGCAGCCACGCGACCAGCAGCACCACGAGCCCGATGACGAGCAGCCAGATCTTGTAATGCTCGAGCAGGAACGCGCCGATCAGGCTGGTGAACAAGGGATCGGCAAAGGCGGTGACATCAAGCTTAGGTGAGTCCGGGATGACCGAATGCCAGCGAACCCCGGTCATCAGTGCGCCGCACCCCAGCTTGGCCCGGTACCGATTTCAACTCCCAGCGGCACGCTCAGCGTCACCGCAGGTTCGGCCGCGCCCTCCATTACTGCGCGAATGACCTGCGACGCCGCGTCGACATCGGCTTCGGGCAATTCAAACACCAGTTCATCGTGCACCTGCAGCAGCATGCGGACATGACCCAACCCGGCGGCCTGAAGCGCAGGCACCATCCGCGCCATCGCACGCTTGATGATGTCCGCGCTGGTGCCCTGGATCGGCGCGTTGATCGCGGCGCGCTCGCTGCCCTGGCGTTCGGCCTGGTTCTTGGAGTTGATCCGCGGAAAATGGGTCTTGCGACCGAACAGGGTCTCGGTGAAGCCGCATTCGCGCGCCTTCTCCATCGTCTCGGCGATATAGCGGTTGATGCCGGGGAAACGCTGGAAATAGGTGTCGATCATCGCCTGAGCCTCGTCGGCGGTGACCTCCAGACGCCCGGCCAGCCCCCAGCGCGAGATGCCATAGAGGATCGCGAAGTTGATCGTCTTGGCCCGTCCACGCGTGTCGCGGTTGACCTCGCCGAACAGCTCCAATGCAGTGCGGTTGTGGATGTCCTCGCCCTTGGCAAACGCATCGCGCAGCGTCTCGACATCGGCCATGTGCGCCGCCAGTCGCAACTCGATCTGGCTGTAGTCGGCCGCGAGGATGACATTGCCCGGCTCGGCGACGAAGGCATGACGGATCTGGCGGCCGATCTCGGTGCGGATCGGGATGTTCTGCAGATTGGGCTCGGTCGATGACAACCGCCCGGTCTGCGCGCCGACCAGGCTGTAGCTGGTGTGGACGCGGCCCGTGTCCGGGTTGATCTGCTCTTGCAGCGCATCGGTATAGGTGGACTTCAACTTGGCGAGCTGGCGCCAGTCGAGCACCTTGCGCGAGATCTCCGATCCTTCGCCCGCCAGCTTTTCCAGCACGGTGACATCGGTCGAATAGGCGCCGGTCTTGCCCTTCTTGCCGCCCTTTAATCCCATCTTCTCGAACAGGATCTCGCCCAGCTGTTTGGGGCTGCCGATCGAAAAGCTCTGCCCGGCCAGCGCATGGATTTCGGTTTCCAGAGCGGCCATCCGCGTGGCGAAATCATGGCTCAGCGCGGCCAGCTGTTCGCGATCGACCTTGATGCCGTTGCGCTCCATGGCCGCTACAACCGGAATAAGCGGGCGATCGACCATCTGGTAGATGCGGGTCGCCCCCTCGATCGGCAGTCGCGGCTGCAGTACATGCCACAGCCTGAGCGTGACATCGGCGTCCTCGGCGGCATAGCGCGTCGCATCGCTGAGCGGCACCTCGTTGAAGCCGATCTGCTTCTTTCCGGTGCCGGTCAGCGATTTGAAGCTGATGCACTCATGCCCCAGATGCCGCTGGGCCAGCGCATCCATGCCATGTCCGCCGCTGCCGAATTCATGGCCGGCATCGAGCGTGAAGCTCATCACCATCGTGTCCTCGATCGGCGACACCGCGACGCCATGACGCGCGAGCACGTTGAGGTCGTATTTGAGGTTCTGGCCGATCTTGAGCACGCTGTCGTCCTCGAGCAGCGGCTTGAGCCTGGCTATCGCAACGTCCATTGCGATCTGATTGGGCTTTTCGGCAAACATGTCGCTGCCGCCATGGCCCAGCGGGACATAGCATGCCTCACCCGGAGCCAGCGCAAGACTGATGCCTACAAGCCGGGCCTGCATCGAATCGAGCGAATCGGTTTCGGTATCCACCGCGATGGTGCCGACGGCAAAAGCCCTGGCGATCCAGTCGTCGAGCGTCTCGACATCCTGCACACAGACATAGCTGTCGGTGTCGATCGGGGGCATCGCGAGCGCCAGCGGTGCAATCGCGTTGCTGCTGCTCTGCGCGCCGGTGGCGGGTGACGACGACGCGGGCGACGCTTCGGCAGGACCGCTGGCGCCAAGCTTGCGCAGCAGGCTGGTAAAGCCATGCAGTTTGAGGAATTCGGCCAATGGCTCGGGCGGGATATCCTTCAGCAGGAAATCCTCAAGCTCGTTGGGCAGCGGGCAATCGTCCTTCAGCGTGACCAGCACCTTGCTCAGCCGCGCCATCTCGGCCTGCTCGATCAGGCTGTCGCGCAGCTTCGACGGCTTCATCGCAGGCGCGGCCGCCAGTACGCTTTCCAGATCGCCATGCTCGACAATCAGCTTGGATGCGGTCTTGGGGCCGACGCCGCGGATGCCGGGGACGTTGTCCACCGCATCGCCCATCAGCGCGAGCACATCACCCAGCTGCTCGGGGGTGACTCCGAACTTCTCCATCACCGCCTCGGGGCCCATGCGCACGTTCTTCATCGTGTCGAGCATGTCGAGCCCGGGCTGGATCAGCTGCATCAGGTCCTTGTCGGAACTGACGATGGTGACCTTCCACCCCTTGGCCAGCGCATCGAGCGCGTAGCTTGCGATGATGTCGTCCGCCTCGACATTGTCCTCCTCGATGCACGGCATGGAGAACGCGCGCGTCGCATCTCGGATCAGCGGAAACTGGGGCACCAGGTCCTCTGGCGGGGCGGGGCGGTGCGCCTTGTACTGGTCGTACAGATCGTTGCGAAAGCTCTGCGAGCTCTTGTCGAGGATCACCGCCATATGCGTCGGACCATCGGCCTTGTGCAGGTCATCCGCCAGCTTCCACAGCATCGTGGTATAGCCATAGACCGCGCCCACCGGGGTGCCTTCCGGGTTGGTCAGCGGCGGCAAGCGGTGATAGGCGCGAAAGATGTAGGACGATCCGTCGACGAGATAGAGATGGTTCTGCTGGGACATGGGCAAACCGATAGCAGCGGCTTTCGGCACGGTCATGCAGTTTCGGAACTCGGGCCATCGCATGCGCGTAGCGTCGGGACGCACAAGGCGTATACCAACGCGCCACATTGAAGGAGCAATTCTCATGCGTACTTTTGCAATCGTCAGCCTTGCAGCACTGGCCCTGGGCGTTTCGGCCTGTTCGGCCGAGACCGGAAACAAGACCGATGCCGCTGCCGAGGCTGCAGGCGATGATATCGAGGCCAATGTCGATGCCGCTGGCGAAGCGATCGACGACACCATGGATGATGTCGAAGCCAGCGTCGATCAGGCTGCCAAGGATTTGGATGCCGAAGCCGACAAGGCCGGCGACAAGATCGAAAAGGAATGGGACGACGCCAAGGCTGAGGTCCGCAAAGAAACCGACTGAGGTTCGCCTTACAACAGACTAGCCTGCTCGATCGCCTGTGATCGGGCAGGCAGGCTGAAGCGCATCCCGTCCTCGCCCATCACCACATCGCCCGAATAGGCATCTGCCACCCCGCGCAGATAATAGGGATGCAGCAGCCGTGTCGGCATGCGCGGCACGATATGGGTGAACACCAGCATGCGTGCGTTGCCGCGCCGGGCCACGCCTGCCACCGCCACAGGCGAACTGTGATAATTGGTGGTGTCCGCCATGATCTTGGCGATCCGGGTATCGCCGCGGGACTTGGCCGTAGCCGAAATCCTGTTGACCATGTCGATGTTAAGCACCTCGTGCACCAGGACATCGCAGCCATCGCACATCGCCGAAACCATCTTCGTCGGCTTGGTATCGCCGCTGATCACCACCGATCGTCCCTTGTAGTCGAACCTGTAGCCTAGAGCCGGCTCTATCGGGTCGTGATCAACTCGGAAGGCGGTAACGCGGACGCCCTCGCGCTGGTACACCACCGCCTTGTCCGCCGGGCCATCGACCGTGATGATGTTGGCGCGCGCACCTGCACCGCTGCGCGGCATGATGTCGGCGCCATGGTGCGCGATGCGATAGCCGTAATCGGCGGTGTAGGCGGTATCGAAACCGGCCACGACGCGCTCGACGCCCTGCGGCCCATAGACCGGCAGCGCAGCCTTGCGCCCACTGCTTGCCCAGCGCAGCATCAGCACCTCGCCGAGCCCGTCGATATGGTCCGAATGGAAATGGGTAAGGAACGCCGCGTCGATCTTGCCCAGCGACACCCCGATCTGGCCGATCCTGCGGCCAGCGCCCGAGCCTGAATCCACGAGGAAAACCTGCTTGCCCGCGATCACCAGGGTGCAGGGGCCGGAGCGCGCAGGATCGGGCAGGGGCGAACCCGTGCCGCACAGGATGACGTGCAGCCCGTCCTCAAGATCGTCGGTCGCATCCTTGCCATAGCTGGCTTCCAGAGCCCGGGAAAAAGCGATCTCGCCAAGGCGTTCGCGCGTGGCCCACAGCGTCGCGGCAATCGCTGCCACCACCAACAAAAGCACGACCAGACGGCGCATCGGCAATCCCCTCGATATTATGTCACTATCTATGCCATAACATTGGGGGGATTGCCAGTGGCGATTAGCGGGCGAAGATTTCCGATTGGAACAACGTAAGCCCCAGGTGAGGGAGGGGGGTTTTCATCGTAGCAAGGTATAACCTTCGCCACCGCCGTAAAAGGTGGCTTGGCAGAGCCATCGGTGCACCATAGACTGCCTCTGCCCGCAACTGGCGCATCGAGATGGACCACCATCAGGGAGCGGGCGGTATCGTTTCTGTCGCGCGCCTGGGCAATCTGCTGATCGAAAGGCATGGCCCATGACCCAAGCAAAATCACCCTTCAATGTCGTGTTCGTCCTGTTCGACAATGTCACCCAGCTCGATTTCACCGGCCCCGCGCAGTTCCTGTGCCGGATGCCGGAGGCCAAGGTGCATGTCGCGGCGGCGAGCCTCGATCCGGTGATGACGGATGTCGGGTTCGGCATCATGCCCACAGTGACGTTTGAAGATTGTCCTCAGGCCGATTTGCTGTGCTTGCCGGGAGGTCTGGGCGTTGCGCCTGCGCTCAGCGATGTTGCGCTGATCGCGTTCGTGCGGGCACAGGCATCGGCCGCGCAATGGGTGACCAGCGTATGCACCGGCGCATTTATCCTTGGCCGGGCAGGTTTGCTGCAGGGAAGGCGTGCAACAACCCACTGGGGCTACACCAGCCTGCTGCCGATGGTGGGGGCCTTGCATGAAGACGCGCGCACCGTGTTCGACGGCAACGTGGTGACAGCAGGCGGGGTGACTTCGGGGATCGACTTTGCGCTGACGATCATCGCGCACCTGCACGGCGAGGATGTCGCGCGTTCGCTGCAGCTCAACTTCGAATACGACCCCGCGCCGCCCTTTGCCGGGGGCACGCCTGCCAACAGCCCGCCGCACATCGTGCAGACCATGCAGACCCGGTTCTACGACGCCCGTTCGGCCGAGATGGAGGCCGCGCTCGTCGCCACCGCGTAACACGAAAAAGGGCCGGAAGGTTTCCCCTCCGGCCCCGTTTTCTTGTGCGTTGGCTTGGTAGCCGAGCAGCGTGGATCAGAAATCCATGCCGCCCATGCCGCCCATTCCACCCATGCCGCCGGGCATGCCGCCGCCCGAAGACTTGTCTTCAGGTGCGTCACAGATGGCAGCTTCGGTGGTGATCAGCAGACCGGCAACCGAGGCAGCGTCCTGCAGGGCAGCGCGCACGACCTTGGTCGGATCGATCACGCCAGCGGCCACCAGGTTTTCGTACACATCGGTCGATGCGTTGAAGCCCAGCGTTTCGTCGTTGCCGTCGAGCAGCTTGCCCGAAACGACAGCGCCATCATGGCCTGCATTCTGTGCGATCTGGCGAACCGGAGCGTACAGTGCCTTGCGGATGATATCGATGCCGCGGGTCTGGTCGTCGTTGAGGCCGGTCATGCCTTCGAGCGCACGGGTTGCATAGAGCAGCGCCGTACCGCCGCCGGGGACGATGCCTTCTTCGACGGCTGCGCGGGTTGCGTGCAGTGCGTCGTCGACGCGGTCCTTCTTTTCCTTCACTTCGACTTCCGAAGCGCCACCGATCTTGATCACGGCAACACCGCCGGCGAGCTTCGCCAGACGTTCCTGCAGCTTTTCACGATCGTAATCGCTGGTGGTGTTCTCGATCTGCGAGCGGATGGCTTCCACGCGGGCCTTGATCGCGTCGGCTTCACCGGCGCCATCAACGATGGTGGTGTTGTCCTTGTCGATCGAAACGCGCTTGGCCTGGCCGAGCATGCCCAGGGTCACGCTTTCCAGCTTGATGCCCAGGTCTTCGCTGACCATTTCACCCTTGCTGAGGATCGCGATATCTTCCAGCATCGCCTTGCGACGATCGCCGAAGCCAGGCGCCTTGACCGCAGCAACCTTCAAGCCGCCACGCAGCTTGTTGACCACCAGGGTCGCCAGCGCTTCGCCTTCGATGTCTTCTGCGATGATCAGCAGCGGACGACCGGTCTGGACGACAGCTTCCAGGATCGGCAGCATCGCCTGCAGGTTCGACAGCTTCTTTTCGTGGATCAGGATGTAGGGGTTGTCGAGTTCAACCGTCATCTTGTCCGGGTTGGTGATGAAGTAGGGCGACAGATAGCCGCGATCGAACTGCATGCCTTCAACGACATCCAGTTCCGATTCCATGCCCTTGGCTTCTTCGACGGTGATGACGCCTTCCTTGCCGACCTTTTCCATGGCCTGCGCGATCATCTCGCCGATTTCCTTCTCGCCATTGGCCGAGATAGTGCCGACCTGGGCGATCTCGTTGGTGCCAGCGACGGGCTTCGAGCGCGCCTTGAGCGATTCGACGACCTTGGTCACCGCCAGATCGATACCGCGCTTGAGGTCCATGGGGTTCATGCCGGCAGCAACCGACTTCATGCCTTCGCGCACGATGGCCTGGGCCAGAACGGTGGCGGTGGTGGTGCCGTCGCCTGCGATGTCATTGGTCTTGGAAGCAACTTCCTTGACCATCTGCGCGCCCATGTTCTCGAACTTGTCCTTGAGTTCGATTTCCTTGGCGACGGTGACGCCGTCCTTGGTGATGCGCGGTGCGCCGAAGCTCTTGTCGATGACGACGTTGCGGCCCTTGGGGCCCAAAGTCACCTTGACGGCGTCAGCGAGGATATCAACGCCGCGCAGAATGCGTTCGCGGGCGTCGCGGCCAAACTTTACGTCTTTAGCAGCCATGAGTGTGTTCCTTTATGTCGATTGAGGTCAGTCGGGTTGATCGGATCGATCAGCCCAGAATGCCCAGAATGTCGCTTTCCTTCATGATGATCAGGTCTTCACCATTGATCTTCACTTCGGTGCCCGACCACTTGCCGAACAGGATCTTGTCGCCAACCTTGACGTCGAGGGCGATGCGATCGCCGTCCTCGTCGCGGGTGCCTTCACCGATGGCGATCACTTCGCCTTCGGAGGGCTTTTCCTTGGCTGCGTCGGGGATGATGATCCCGCCAGCGGTCTTTTCTTCGGCTTCGATGCGGCGCACCAGAACCCGGTCGTGCAACGGACGAAATGTCATGCGTTAAGCCTTTCCTTGCGTCACTGAAATTAGTGAAACCCCCTGCGCGGCAGGCGCATCGGATGATGACCGCGTCCGCGATTAGCACTCTATCGGGGTGAGTGCTAACGAAGCGCTAGATAGCGGTCGCCGCGCTGTGGTCAACCCATGCGCAGCGGAAATTTTTGCGTGAGCGCAGCAAACGGGGTAACCTCGCATCATAACGGGACGAACGGAAAGATGGGCAGGCGGGGCAAGCCATCCTCGCTGCTCGCACGTGACCACTCAAGCACCATGATCCACCGAACCGAGAGGACCTTGAAGATGTCGAATTCCATGCTCACCCTGGGCGCTGCCGCTGCCGCCGTTCTGGCCGCTGCCACCGTCGCCGCGACCCCCGCCGCTGCTGCCGGCGAAAAGGAAAAGTGCTACGGCGTATCGCTGAAGGGCAAGAACGACTGCGCCGCCGGTCCCGGCACCTCGTGCGCCGGCACCTCGACGGTCGACTACCAAGGCAGCGCCTGGAAGTATGTCGCCAAGGGCGAGTGCTCCAAGATGGGCGGCTCGCTCACCCCGCTCAAGGGCAACACCAAGCCCGCGCCCAAGGGCTGATTGCATCCGATGGTCGAAGGCCCGATGTTCCTGCCCCCCGAAACAGGCATCGGGCTGAAGCCGGCCCACTATCGCGAAGTTCTGGAGTCCCCCAACGGCTGCCCCGGTCCTGCATGGGTCGAGGTGCATCCCCAGAACTATTTCGTCGATGGTGGGCCGCCCCATCGTTGGCTGACCGCGGTTGCAGAGCGCCTTCCGCTGAGCTTTCACAGCGTCGGGCTGTCGATAGGTACGGCCGAGGGGCTGGATGAGGACGAGCTGGAACAACTCGCCCAGCTGTGCGACCGGTACAACCCCGCCAGCGTCTCCGACCACCTCAGCTGGTCGGGCAACAGCACCGACCGCTACGCCGATCTGTTGCCCATCGCCTACACCCGCGCCACGCTCGATCATGTCGCAGCGCAGATCGGACGGGTTCAGGATCGCCTCAGACGCCCGCTCCTGATCGAGAACCCGTCGCGTTATCTGGCCTTTGCGCGCGACGAAATGGATGAGGTCGATTTCATCCACGCGCTTTGTGCGCGCAGCGGCTGCGGTTTGCTGTTCGACATCAACAACGTCGAGGTCAGCTGCACCAATCTGGAGCTCGATCCTTTCGCCTGTGTGGATGCGATCGATCCCCAGATCGTGGGCGAGATCCATCTCGCGGGCCATGCCACCGAGTGGCACGACAATCGCCCGTTGCTGATCGACGATCACGGCAGCCCGGTCAGCGCATTGACCTGGCAGCTGTTCGACCGGTTTATCGGCAGGGCAGGGGCAAGGCCCGTGCTGATCGAATGGGACACCGATGTGCCCGAATACGGCGTGCTGATGGCCGAGGCGGCGCGAGCCAGCGGCCACATGGCACGCGCTGCTGCTGCCCGCGCAGTACTGAGTGCGTGACACCATGACCGACCTCAAGGCCGATCAGGCACGTTTCATCGCAGTGCTGCAGGAGGGACCCGCCGCCTTTCCCGATGGGCTGTTCGCAGGCGAGCCATCGCGTGCGCTGCTCGGTCTCAAGGCGCACGCCAACACCATCAGCCACGCCCGGCTGGTCGCGCTGGAACAGACCTATCCGCGCACGCTCGAGCATCTGGGGCACGCCTCATTCAATGCACTGTCGCGCGAATTCATCGAGCTGCCCGATGTGCGCCAGCGCAAGCTCATGCAGATAGGCGAGGGCTTTTCTGCGTTTCTGGCACTCCGCCACCCCGACCGGCAGGTGGCCGATCTCGCTGCGGTGGAATGGGCCTGGCTGCAAAGCTATCATGCAGCAGATGCGCCAGCGCTGGCGCTCGGCGATCTGGCGGCTTACGACGAGCCGGGGCTGCTCGCGCTGGAGGTGGTACTGCATCCCTCGAGCCGGATCGTCGCCACCGGCAGCGCGGTGACGGAGCTTTTCCCCGAAGTGGAGGCCAGCTGCGCGTCCTGTGCGGCGATCCTGGTCACACGCCCGCTGGACACCGTCCGGCTGCTGCCTCTCAACAGATTACAGGCCCAGATTGCGCATGGCGCACAAAATTGCGCGACCATGGGTAACCTTCTGCAGACGGCCATCGAAACATTGGGCGAGGCAGAGGCCTTGTCGACCGTGTTCGCCTTGATCGAGGCGGGCATGCTGGCAAGACCGGGGGGCTGAGACCTGGCAGGCGCGTTCCGGCAGCAACGGACATCCGTTGAGGCGCGCGGTGACGGGCAGATGGCCTTCCCGAACTTCCAATGCCTCTGATGTTTCAGGCCCATATGGAAGCCTTGCCCATGATGTCTCTGCTCCAGCGCCCCCTTGCGCTGCTTGATACACGGTTGTTCGAGGGGGTTGCCCTTCTGGTTGTGCGGCTGGCGCTTGCGGCGCAGTTCTGGCGTTCGGCGCGCACCAAGATCGTCGACGGAAGCTGGCTGGAGATCGATCCCATCACCTTCGATCTGTTTCGCGACGAATACCACATGCCCGTGCCCGAGATCACCGGCGTCATTGCGACCTATGCCGAGCATGCCCTGGCTGCGCTGGTGATGCTGGGGCTGGCGACGCGGTTCGGCGCGGCGGGGTTGCTCGTCATGACGGCAGTGATCCAGCTGTTCGTCTATCCCGAAGCGTTCTGGAATCCGCATGTGCTGTGGTTCGGCCTCGTGCTGGTGCTGCTGGCACGCGGCGGAGGACTGTTTGCGCTCGACCGGGCCTTTGACCGGTCGAGCAATGCCAGGGTGGCGCTGCGCTGATGCTTGCCGCTTCTCCGCTGGCCGCGTAGATTTCGAACCCACATGGCCAGTGAGGATGACACGCTGCGGCAATTGATGCTGGCTGCCCAGGCAGGCGACCGGCAAGCCTATGCGCGCCTGCTGCGCGCGTGCCAGATGTGGCTGACACGTTATTTCGCCCGGCGGATTCCCCCATCGCAGATCGACGATCTGGTGCAGGAGACGCTGATCTCGGTGCACCGCAAGCGCGCGAGCTATGACGGCGAGCGGGCCTTCCTGCCCTGGCTGGCCGCGATCGGCCGCTACCGATGGATCGATCACCTGCGCAAGGTCTATCGCGCCAGCGAAACCGGACTCGATGAAGCCCTGCACGCCGCACCGCAGGACGAGTCTGTAGTCGACATGCTCAGCGTCGATGCGCTGCTGCTGCAGTTGCCCGACCGGCAAGCCGAAGTGATCCGGCTGGTCAAGATCGCAGGCTACAGCATCAGCGAAGCCGCTGCGCGCACCGGCCAATCGGAATCGCTGGTCAAGGTCAACATCCATCGCGGTATCCGCCGGATGAGCGCGATGATCGAGAAAGTGTAACCCCATGGCTCACCGCCACGAACTCGTCTGGAACCTGTTGGATGCCTGCAAGGCGTCACCGTCTGCGCTCCGGTATGTCCCGTACAGCGCAACACGAATTGGATCTGATCATGCAGCATGATGCCTCCACTCCGGGCAAACCCGGGGTGGACCTCTTGGATATCGACAGGCTGGCAGGCGAACTTGTGCCCGTGCGCCGGTTGCGGGTGCGCGAGGGCCTGGCGATTGCGCTCGCGATGATGGCGATTTGCGGTCTGGCGATCGGCTTTGGCCTTGGCGTGCGGGGCGATGTCGCCAATGGCGTGCCGCACTGGATGTTCATCGCGCGCTCGGCGACGCTGCTGGGCCTGGGGACCGCTGCAGCGGCAGCAGCGCTGTCATCGGCCAGCCCGTCGATCGGCGGCGCCCGCCGCACGTTCTGGACATGGACTCTTGCCATCGCCTCGGTCTTCCCGCTGGGCGCGATAGGGGTGTGGATCGGCGATGTCCGCTCGCTGGACGACGCCCGCAGGTTTCTCGATCCGCAATACGGCATGCAGTGCCTTCGGATGAGCGCGCTGTGCGCGGCATTCATCGGCACCGCGATGACGGTTTGGATGAAGCGCGGTGCCCCCGTCTCGCCCAACCGCTCGGGATGGCTGGTCGGGCTCGCATCCGGCAGTCTGGGCGCTGCTGCCTACTCGATCAGCTGCAGCGAGAATGTCGTGATGTACATCGGCACGTGGTACACACTGGCGATTGCCGGCTGCGCCATCGCCGGGCGGCTCATCGTACCCCGGGTTCTGCGCTGGTGAACCGTTCGCCACGTCGGTTATCGAACGCTGTTCGCCGTCTGTCGCGCGAAGCGGTGGCATTTGGCATCAACGCCCCCTAGATACAGGTATGGGGCACATCCGCCCGCAGCGGAGCTTTTTGGATCATGGGTTTTGTCAAAGGCGCCTGGAAGGTGCTGGTGGCCATCAAGGACGGGCTCGTCCTGCT
Source organism: Blastomonas sp. RAC04 (assembly GCF_001713435.1). Lineage (NCBI taxonomy): Bacteria > Pseudomonadati > Pseudomonadota > Alphaproteobacteria > Sphingomonadales > Blastomonadaceae > Blastomonas > Blastomonas sp. RAC04. The sequence continues at coordinate 1,134,937 of NZ_CP016460.1, read as the reverse complement.
GGCCATGCTGTTGTTCTTCGGGATCATCCTTGCCGCGCTGTCGTCGCGGCCCAATCCCGCCGCGGTGACCGAAGGCGCTTTGCTGGTCAAGCTGGACGGTGTGATCGTTGAGGAGCCCGAGAATATCGACCCCATCGCCACGCTGCTCGGCGGCCAGGCGCCGCTCAAGCAGTTCCGCGAGCGCGACGTTATCCGCGCCATCGACACCGCAGCTGAAGATGACCGCATCAAGGTCATCGCGCTCGATCTCGACCGGTTCATGGGCGGCGGGCAGGTTTCGCTCGAGCAGATCGGCGAGGCGATTGGCCGCGCCAAGGCCAAGGGCAAGCCGGTTTACACTTTTGCGACCTTCTACAGCGATTCCGCCTATCTGCTGGCAGCGCATGCCAGCGAGATCTGGATCGATCCGATGGGCGGCGCAGCCTTCACCGGACCGGGGGGATCGCGCCTGTATTACAAGGACTTCCTCGACCGCTTCAAGGTGACGGCGCATGTCTATCGGGTCGGCACGTTCAAGAGCGCTGTCGAACCCTATCTGCGGTCCGACCAGTCACCCGAAGCCAAGCAGGCGCTGCTTGCGGTGTATCAGCCGATCTGGGCCAACTGGCAGGCCAATGTGAAGAAGGCGCGGCCCAAGGCGGATCTGGCGAGCTATATCGCCGATCCCGCCGCCGCGGTCACCGCAGCGAACGGCGATCTGGTCAAGCTTGCGACCGACCGCAAGATCATCGACAAGGTCGGCGACCGCACGGCGTTCGGCAAGCGCGTCGCAGCGCTCGCCGGGGCAGACGAGGACGAGGGGCCAGGCGCTTTCAAGCACACCAGCCTGGGCGACTGGGTCGCGGCCAATCCTGCCAAGACCGGCGGCGATGAGGTCGGGGTTATCACCATCGCGGGCACGATCGTCGATGGCGAGGCCGGACCCGGAACCGCAGGCGGCGACCGTATCGAAAAGCTGCTGCACGAAGGGCTGCAGCGCGACAACCTGAAGGCGCTGGTGGTTCGCGTCGATTCGCCGGGTGGTTCGGCGTTCGCGTCGGAACAGATCCGCCGAGCTATCGAGACATATCGCGGCAGGAAGATCCCCGTGGTCATTTCGATGGGCAACGTCGCAGCCAGCGGCGGCTATTGGGTCGCGACGGCAGGCGATACCATCTTTGCCGAGCCTTCGACGATCACCGGATCGATCGGCATCTTTGCCGTGCTGCCGAGCTTCGAGCGCGCGCTTGCCGACTATGGCGTGAAGGCAGATGGCGTTGCCACCACCGATCTGTCGGGCCAGCCCGATGTGTTCGGCGGCTTCAACAGCACCGTCGACACCTTCATCCAGGGCACGATCGAGCATGACTATCGCCGGTTTCTGGGACTGGTCGGCAAGGCGCGAGGGATGACCCCTGCACAGGTCGACCAGATCGCGCAGGGCCGGGTCTGGGATGGCGGCACCGCCCGCCAGATCAAGCTGGTCGACCGCTTCGGGTCGATCGACGATGCGATTGCCGAGGCGGCGAAGCGCGCCAAGCTCAAGGATGACGGCTATTCGGTGCGCTATCTGCAAACCGAGCCCGATGCCTTCGAACAGTTCGTCTCCGGCATGTTCGGTCCGACCGAGGACAGCCAGCAGGCCCATGGACTTGTCGCGCAGCTCGCCTGGCAACAGCAGGCGGCGCTGGGGCAGGTGATCGGCGATCTCAACGTGCTCGGCGGGACCCAGGGCGTGCAGGCATGGTGCCTGGAATGCTCGGGCGCTCTCCCACCGCGGACGTCCGCGCGGGCAGAGCTCGGCTGGCTCGCGCAGATGTTGAGCCTCAAGGGAACCTGAGCCCGATCGACTGCGTAGCGATGGGTACAGCTTTTCACCGTTACGCAGGAGATCATCCATGGCCAACCCGTCCGACCAGCAGAACGACCAGCACCCCAATGACGGCAAGGAATTCGGCGAAGGCAACTACAAGGCCGCGCAGAATTATCGCGAAGCGCAGGAAGAATTCGCCGCCGACAAGGACCGGGTCGCCGACAAGGCCCGCGAAGCCGCCGACGCGCTCGATGGCGCCGAAGCTGAGGACCTCGCCAAGGCCGAAGCTGCTGCGCGCGACGGCCATTCGGCCTGATTTCCCAAGATGGACCGTGCTGCAAAGTGCGGTCGATCCGGGCAGGGGATCGAATAGACCTAGCCAATAAGCGTCCAATCCCGCTAAGGCAGGCCGGATGGACGTTCATCTTACTTACAAGGCCACCGGACTGGTGATGGCAGGCGGCGCTTTGGGCGCCGCGCTGCGATTCCACGGCACACAGCTAGCGGTGCGGCTGGGCCACACCGGCTATCCCTTCGCCACGCTTGGCGTCAACGTCATCGGCGGGTTCGCCATGGGCGTGGTCGCGGCGCTTGTTCTGCGCGGACATGTGGGCGAGCCGATACGCCATTTCGCTGCTGTCGGCGTGCTTGGCGGCTTCACGACATTTTCGGCCTTCAGCCTCGAGATGTTCCAGATGATCGAACGTGGACAGATGGCTCTGGCGCTGGGCTATGCGCTGCTGTCGGTCAGCCTGTCGCTTGCCGCGCTCGCTGCCGGATACGCCATCACACGGGGCCTGACATGAAGCCTCCTGTTGGCAAGACACCCGCAAGGCGTGCTGCTGCGCCCGCGCGCAAGCGCATGCCGGCGGCGCCCGCCGCGGCCATTCACGGCGCGAGCGAGGCACGCCAGTTCACCATCGATACCGATGACGACGGCATCCGGCTCGACCGCTGGTTCCACCGCCATCTGCCCGACGTGAACTTCAACCTGGTCTCGCGCTGGGCGCGCACCGGACAGATCCGTCTTGATGGCAAGCGCGTTGGCCCCGGCGACCGCATCGCCGCCGGCCAGACGATCCGCATCCCTCCTTCAGAGGTCGAACCCGAGCGGTCGGTGGCACGCGAAATGCCCAAGACGCTCTCCGACGATCAGATCGCTTATGCGCAATCGATGGTGATCCACCGCGATCGCGCCGCTTTGGTTATCAACAAGCCGCCGGGTCTGGCGACGCAGGGCGGTACGCGCACCCATGCGCATGTCGATGGCCTGGGCGAGGCTTTGATGTTCGACAGCGCGGTTCGGCCGCGGCTGGTCCACCGGCTCGACAAGGACACCTCGGGCGTGCTGCTGCTCGCCCGCACCCCGGGCAGCGCGGCCTATTTCGCCAAGCGCTTTGCCGGGCGCAACGCCAAGAAGATCTACTGGGCGCTGGTCGTCGGCGTGCCCGATATCTATTCGGGCCTGATCGAGCTGCCGCTCGCCAAGCAGCCTGGGACCGGCGGCGAAAAGATGCATGTCGACGAGGAAAACGGCCAGCCATCGCGTACCGCCTATCAGGTGATAGAGCGCGCGGGATCGCGTGCCGCCTGGGTCGCGCTCCAGCCCTTTACCGGACGCACCCATCAGCTGCGCGTCCACATGGCGGCGATTGGCCATCCCATCGTCGGCGATGGCAAATATGGCGGACAGAACGCGTTCCTGACCGGCACGATTAGCCGCAAGATGCACCTGCACGCGCGCCGCCTGCGGATCGCGCATCCCGATGGCCCCGCGCTCGATGTCACCGCCGAATTGCCCGAGCATTTCGCCGAATCGATGGAGAGCCTAGGCTTCGACCTGGCGCTCGGCGAAACCGCCTTTGCCGACGACACGCCCGAGCCCGCCACCCGCGAAGTCAAGAAGCAGCAGGCACGCGCACACGCCAAGACGATCCGCAAGGAACGGCGCGGAGAGCGCCGCAGCCGCTCGACCGCCGCTGCACCTGTCGGCAAGGGCAAGCCTGCGGGCAAGGCCAAGCCCGTTACCGGCGGCCCTGCCAAGCCGGGCGGCCGCACCAAGCCGGTCACTCCGCGCGCCGCGCCCAAGCGGACACCCCGGCGCCCATGACGACGCGGCTTGCGATCTTCGACTGCGACGGGACGCTGGTCGACAGCCAGGCCAATATCTGCCGGGCGATGGAGATGGCTTTCGCCGCCGAAGGGCTGGGGCATCCGGACCATCACCGCGTCCGCCGCATCGTCGGGCTGTCGCTCGTTGAAGCGATGCGCGTGATGCTGCCCGAGGCCGAGCCGCAGTTTCACGTCGTGCTTGCCGATCACTACAAGAACGCCTTTCACGAACTGCGCGGCAACGGCACGCTGCAGCAGGAACCGCTGTATGACGGCTTGACCGAACTGCTCGACCGGCTCGACCGGCAGGGCTGGATGCTCGCGGTGGCCACCGGCAAATCGGATCGCGGGCTCGACCTGTGCCTGACGCATCATGGTATCAAGCACCGCTTCGTGTCACTGCAGACCGCGGACCGCCACCCCTCCAAGCCGCACCCGTCGATGATCTATCAGGCGCTCGCCGATGCTGGCGCAGAACCGCATGCTGCGGTGATGATCGGCGACACCAGCTATGACATGGCGATGGGCGTTGCAGCCAACGTCCGCGCGATCGGGGTCGACTGGGGCTATCACGACGCTGCCGAACTGACCCAGGCGGGAGCGGACAGCATCGCCTATTCGATGGACGAGCTGTTCGATCATATCGCGCAGGGCGCGGCATGACCGCCGAAGATAGCCAGGCCCGCACGCGCTTCTTCGTTATCGGCGCGGTCCGGCTGGCCGGTGCCATCACCATCGCTCTCGCGGTCGCGATCACCTATGGCCGTATCAGCGGCGTCCCGCGCGAATTCGGGTATGGATTGCTGCTCTTCGGCATACTCGAAATGCTGATCGTCCCGCAGATCCTGGTCAAGCGCTGGAAAAGTCCATCATCCGAATGATCGCCATACCATGAAGCGCTTCTACAAGACCGTTGCCACCCAGGCGGTGGCCGATGGCCATGCCCTGTTGCTGGATGGCCGCCCAGTAAAGACCCCGATGCGCCAGCCTCTGGTGGTGCCCACGCGCGCGATGGCACAAGCGGTGGCGGCCGAGTGGGAGGGGCAGGGCGAGGAGATCGTGATCGCCTCGATGCCGCACACCGGTTTTGCCAATGCCGCGATCGACAGGATCATACCCGAGCCCGACCGGTTCGTGAGCGATATCGTGGCCTATGGCGAGACCGATACGCTGTGCTATCGGGCCGATCCGGGGGAGCCGCTGGCCGAACGTCAGCAGCGCGATTGGGAGCCCATCCTTCAATGGGCCGAAAATCGCTATGATATCAGGCTGGTGCGGGTCGCAGGTATCATCCATCAACCGCAAGCACAGCACAGCCTGTCCCGCCTGCAATCAGTTGTTGCTGCGCATGACGGTTTCGTCCTGGCGGGGCTGACGACAATTGCTAGCATCGGCGGATCGCTTCTCGCAGCACTCGCATTGCTCCAAGAAGCCTTTGATTCCGAAACAATTTGGCGTGCGGTTTGCTTGGAAGAGCTTTGGCAGGAAGAGCTATGGGGCGCGGACTTCGAAGCGCTGGAGACCCGCCGCCTGCGTCGGGCCGCGTTTGACGACGCCAAGCGCTTTTGCTCTCTTGCGCAGGACACCGGCGGGGAACGTTAGGGGGCTCCCAGCGTTCCTTCTTTGTTGCTGTCAAATCCATCGGTGCCGCAACCGATCTGTGTCACTGGCTTGCAAAGGCCTCGGGACCGGTTGCGTGCACGCCATCTCAAGGAGAAAATCCCCCATGATGAAGTCTGCGATTTCCGTACTTTTCGTTTCGAGCGCCATGGCGCTGGCTGGAGCGCCCGCGCTCGCACAGGACGCCGCTGCCGCTGACGGCGCCGCAACCGCACAGACAACGCAGGCTCCTGCCACGACGCTGACCCCCGAACAGGCCGAAGCGCAGAACAAGGCGATTGCCGATTTCACCGCCGCGCAGCAGGCGCAGGCCGCTGGCAACCACGCCGAAACAATCGCGAAGCTGGAACCAGCCCTGCCGGTGATCAAGGAAATCGCCGGACGGGACCCCGCGAACATCCAGAATGCCGGCTTTTATGCCAGCGCGCTGACGATCGTGGCAAACTCGCAGGGAGCGCTTGGCAACATCGACGCCATCGCGCCGCTGTATACCGAAGCTGCTCCCCAGTGGACGAAGGTCTATCAGGCCGACAAGGCCAATGCGGGAGTGCGTGGCACGCTGGTGTCGATCCTCGTCAACCTGGGCAACTTCAGCCTGAACAAGCAGGACAAGGCTGCGGCCAAGCCCAATTTCGAGCAGGCGCTCGCAATCGCCAAGGAAGGCCGTGCGGCCGACCCGACTTCGGCTGATCTCGCCAATGCAGAATTCTCGAGCCTGATCGGTCTCAACCAGTCGACTGGCGAGGCGAGCTATCTCGAAGCCGCCAAGCCGCTGGGCGCTGAATTGCGCGAAAAGGGTACCGTCAGCGCGGCAAACAAGCCCGCTGTGGATGCGATCCTCGGCGCAGCCTGATCGCTACACCTGACAAAGGAAAACCCCGCCGGATCATCTCCGGCGGGGTTTTTCATGTCAGAAGCCTTCGTTCTTTTCGGCCTTTTCCGCCAGCAGCGGCGAGATCGTGAAACCGTGCTTCTTGAGGCCCTCGACGATCTTGGGGGTACCTTCCAGCCCCGCCCAGAACATCGGGCCGCCGCGATAGACCGGCCAGCCATAGCCGTAGATCCACACGACATCGACGTCGGAAGCGCGCTGCGCCATGCCTTCCTCGAGGATCATCGCGCCTTCATTGACCATGGTGTACAGCGTCCGCTCGATGATCTCCTGATCACTAATCTCGCGCTTGGGCATGTTCGAGCGCGAGCGGAAGTCCTCGATGATCTCGGCGACGCGAGGGCTCGGCGTAGGATTGCGCTTCTCATCATAGTCATAGAAGCCCGCGCCCTTTTTCTGGCCCCAGCGGTCCTCGGCGCACAGCGCGTCGCGGATCGACTCGATGCGGGTGGGGTCACGGTGCCAGCCGATATCGACGCCCGCCAGATCGCTCATCTGGAACGGCCCCATCGGCATGCCGAACTCGACATGCACGCGGTCAATCTGCTCAGGCGTCGCGCCTTCCATCAACAGCTTGTTGGCCTCGACCTGACGCGGCATCAGCATGCGGTTGCCGATGAAGCCATGGCAAACGCCAGCCACGACCGCGACCTTCTTGATCTTCTTCGCCAGCGCCATGACGGTCGCGAGCACGTCGTCGGCGGTGTTGGCGCCGCGCACGACTTCGAGCAGTTTCATCACATTGGCAGGCGAGAAGAAGTGCATGCCCAGCACATCCTGCGGGCGACTGGTCGAAGCGGCGATCTCGTCGACGTTGAGATAGCTGGTGTTGCTTGCCAGGATCGCGCCGGGCTTGGCGATCGCGTCAAGCTTGCCGAACACCTCCTTCTTGACGTCCATGTTCTCGAAGATCGCCTCGATGATCAGGTCGCAATCGGACAGGTCATCCAGCGAGAGGGAAGGGGTGAGAAGCCCCATCGCCTTTTCGACCTGTTCGGTGGTCAGGCGACCCTTGGCAGCGCTCGCCTCGTAATTCTTGCGGATAACACCAACACCGCGGTTCAGAGCTTCCTCGGCCTGCTCGACGATGGTTACCGCGATGCCTGCCGACAGGAAGTTCATCGTGATCCCGCCGCCCATGGTGCCCGCGCCGATGACGCCGACCTTGGCGATCGGGCGCAGCGCGATATCGCTGGCGATGCCGTCAATCTTGCTCGCCTTGCGCTCGGCAAAGAAGATGTGACGCTGCGCCGCAGACTGCGATCCAAACATCAGCTTCATGAACTCGGTGCGTTCAAAGTCGATTCCTTCGGCAAACGGCAGCCGGGTGGCAGCCTCGACACAGGCTATGTTGGCCGCAGGTGCGTCAAAACCGCGGAACTTGCGGGCGTTCTCCTTGCGGAAGGCCTCAATCGCGGCATCGTCGGGCGAAATCGTTCGCTCGCTGACGCGCGGGATCGGACGAATGGCCTTGACCTTTTCGGCCAACGCCAGCGCGGTGTCGAGCAGGGCGCCTTCCTCGGCCAGTTCATCGACCAGGCCCCATTTGTGCGCCTGGGTTGCGGAGATGGGATCACCCTTGGCGGTCATCTCGAGTGCAGCCTTGACCCCGACCACGCGTGGCAGACGCTGTGTGCCGCCTGCGCCGGGCAGCAGGCCCAGCTTCACTTCGGGAACGCCAAGCTTGGCCGAGGGCACGGCGACGCGGTAATGCGCACCCAGCGCTGTCTCCAGACCTCCGCCCAACGCGGTGCCGTGGATCGCGGCGATCACCGGCTTGTCGAACGCTTCGATCTTCGGGATCAGGTCAGTGAGGATAGGCTCAACCGGAGGCTTGCCGAACTCGGTGATGTCGGCACCTGCAAAGAAGGTCTGACCGGCGCAGATCAGCACCACGGCCTTGATGCCATCATCGGCGGAAGCTTGCGTCAGCGCGGCATCCAGACCGACACGCACACCTGCGCCCAGCGCGTTGACCGGGGGATTGTTGGAGGTGACGATCAGGATATCGCCGCGTTTTTCGGTGGAAATCGGGGAGTCGGACATGACGTGTGTTCCTTGTGCTTATTCGACTGCGGCGTAGAGCATCGTCTTGATCTCTCGCCGGATGGGATAGGTGCTGGATGGCATCAGCTGGGTCATGAAAATCATCACGATGTCTTCGATCGGATCGACGAAAAATGCCGTCGAGAACATGCCGCCCCAATAGAAATCGCCCACCGATCCCGGGACGCCCGTAGCGGCGGAATCGATCGTGGTGGCAAAGCCCAGTCCGAAGCCCGCACCCGCATTCTCCGCCTCGCTGAAAAGCGCCTTGCTGTGCTGGGTCAGGTCGCCGCCACCGGGGAGGTGGTTGGAGATCATCAGGTCGAGCGTCTTGCGACCGAGGATCCGCACCCCGTCCAGATTTCCGCCATTAAGCAGCATCCGGCAGAAGCGATGATAATCCGCGAGCGTCGACGCCATGCCGCCGCCGCCCGAAAGCTGGCTGGGCGCGCGACCCCAGGCGGTGGTCGCGCCGGGATCGTACATCTTCATCTTTTCGGTGGGATGGAAGACGAAGCAATCGGGCATGCGGTCGAGCTTGCTCTCGGGAACCTGGAAGTGCGTGTCGACCATGCCCAGCGGCCCGGTGACCCGATCGGCGATGATCTGATCGAGCGGCTTGTTGTCGACCCGCTGCAGGATCGCCCCCAGAATGTCGGTCGAGATCGAGTAGTTCCACGACGTGCCCGGATCGAACTGCAGCGGGATACCGGCGAGAATGCGGACAAGCTCTTCCAGATCGGGGCCGGCAAAGGCTTCCAGCTTGTGCTTGCGATAGGCCGCGTCGATCGGCGTGCGTTCCTGGAACCCGTAAGTGAGCCCCGAGGTGTGGCGCAGCAGATCGATCATCCGCATCGGCTGGCTGGTCGGCCGGGTGACGAACGGCTGGTTGCCGCCGCCCGAGACGAACACGCCCAGGTTCCTCCATTCGGGCAGGATGCGATGCACCGGGTCGGACAGTGCAATCCGGCCTTCCTCCACCAGCTGCATGAACGCGACCGACGTGATCGGCTTGGTCATGCTGGCGATGCGGAAGATCGCGTCTTCCTGCAACGGCTGGCCCGGTCGCGCTTCCCCCTGCAGCGACAGATGCGCAATCTCGTGCCCGCGCCCGATCAGCAGCGCAGCATGGGGCAGGCATTGGCTTTCCAGATATTTGCTGTTGATATGGGCGGGTATGCGCTCAAGCAAATGCTGGTTGAAGCCTAAGTCGGCCGGGTCAGACACAAAAATGCTCATCTGGAAAAATCCGTTGCTCCATGGGGGTTGTGAACTCAGGTGGCCGTCTGGCCGAAGCGTTGCCGGGCGTAAGGGTGCGAACTGGTGAGCCCGCCATCGACGACAAGCGCATGACCGTTGACATAGCTGGACCGGTCCGACGCCAGGAACAGCGCGGCTTCGGCGATCTCGTTGGGGACGCCGCCACGCTGCATAGGGTTGAGCTGGCCGATCTTGTCCTCAAAGCCTTTTTCGCGCGCCTTGGTGTAGATGAACTCGGTCATGCCTGTCTCGATGAGGCCGGGGCAGATCGCATTGCAACGCACGTCGCTTCCGGTCAATTGCTGCGCGGCGATGCGGACCAGATTGATGACCCCGGCCTTGCTGGCCGTGTAGGCCGGGCCGCCGGCGCCCGAGCGCAGGCCCGCCACCGACGCCGTGCAGATGATCGAACCGCCATTGCCTGCATCGGCCATGACCTTGCCGGCATGCTTGATCGCAAGAAACGGGCCGATGAGGTTGATCGCCAGGATGCGCTCCCACTCTTCCACCGTCTGGTCGAAGATGCCGTCGAACCCGCCCGAGATCCCCGCATTGGCAAAAAACACATCAAGCTTGCCATGCTGCTCGACCGCCTTGGCGACCAGCATCTCGACATCGGCTTCCTTGCTGACATCGGCCTGGATCGCGGTGATCGCATCGGGGTTCTGCGCTGCGGTCTCGTCCTGCTTGCCGGTGATGTCGCTGGCGATCACCTTGGCGCCGTGCTGAGCGAACAGCAGCGAACTGGCCCTGCCGATACCGCTGCCAGCACCGGTGACGATGGCAACCTTGCCCTGAAGATCCATGAAACTACCCCTCCCGATGCGGCTTGTCAGAGCGCCGCTGCGATTGTCGTGCCGCCATCGATGACGATGGACTGGCCGGTGATATAGGTCGATGCGTCCGATGCGAGAAACACCGCCGCGCCCGCGATCTCGTCGGGCTGGCCGATCCGGCGCATCGGCGTAACACTGCGGATATGGCCCATCACCTGTTCATTCTCCCACAGCGCGCGCGCCATGTCGGTCTGGATCAATCCAGGCGCGATGCAGTTGACGCGGATGTTGTCCGGCCCGAGCTCGACCGCCAGATTGCGCGCCAGCTGGAAATCGGCGGCCTTGGAGATGTTGTAGACGCCGATGCTGCCAGTGCCCTGCAACCCGCCGATCGACGAAATGATGACCACCGATCCGCGCCCGGCAGTGCGCATGTCGGGGATCACCATCTGGATCAGCCAGTGGTTGGACAGAATGTTGTTGTCGAGAATCTTGCGAAACTGGTCGTCGCTGATCCCGCTCATTGGCCCGTAATAGGGGTTGCTCGCGGCGTTGCAGACCAGAATGTCGACCGGCCCCAGCTGCGCGCGAGTCTGGTCGACGAGGTTCTGCAGGTCTTCCTTGCGCGAGATGCTCGCCGATACCGCAATCGCGGTGCCATCGCCATGTTCCGCGTTGATCTCGGCTGCGACCGCATCGCACGCATCCTGCTTGCGGCTCGAGATCACCACCTTGGCGCCCTGAGCCGCAAGCTTGCGCGCGGTTGCCGCGCCGATCCCGCGCGACGAGCCGGTGATGATGGCGACGCGGCCAGTCAGGTCGAAGCTGGAGATGGTCACTGCGCGCCGGCCTTCTTGGCGTATTCCCAGGCGGCCTGAGCGAGCGGGATCACGCGCTGCGCCATCTGTTCGGCCTGCGCGCTCGACGCAGTACCGTCGATCACCCGCTTCTTGATCCCCTGCAGGATCGCGGCGATGCGGAACTGGTTGTAGGCGAGGTACCAGTCCATGTCAGGGACATGGTCGAGACCGGCCTTCTCGACATAACGCGCGGTCGCCTCCTCGATGGTCGGGATGCCCAACGCCTTGACGTCCACCCCCAGCAGGCCGTTGCGCCCCTCGGCGGGCTGCACCCAGCTCATCAGAAAATAGGACAGGTCGGCGATCGGATCGCCCAGCGTCGAAAGCTCCCAGTCGAGCAGCGCGAGCACGCGGGGCTCGTCCTTGTCGAAGATCATGTTGTCGATGCGGAAATCGCCATGCGCGATGCCGAAGCCGCGCTGTTCGGGAACGGTCTTTTCCAGCCATTCGATCAGCTGGTCCATCTCGGGAATGGTCTCGGTTTCGGACAGGCGATACTGTTTGGTCCAGCGCGAAATCTGCCGCGCGCAGTAATTGCCCGGCTTGCCATAGCTTTCCAGTCCGATGGCGACGGGATCGAAGCTGTGCAGATGCGCCAGCGTATCGATCATCGCATTGTAGATCGCGGTGCGCTGCTCTGGCGTCTTGCCGGGCAGGGTGCCATCCCAATAGCTCGCGCCGTCAGTGAAGCCCATGACGTAGAACATCGATCCGATGACGCTGTCGTCCTCGCACAGGCCGTACTGGCGCGAGACCGGGAAGCCCTGATCGAACAAAGCCGCCTGGACGCGGTATTCGCGGTCGACTGCATGCGCCGATGGGAGCAGCGGTCCGAAGGGCTTGCGCCGCAGCACATAGGCAGCGTTGGGTGTCGTAACCTTGTAGGTGGGGTTGGACTGGCCACCCTTGAACTTGGAAAGCGACAGCGGGCCTGCGAAGCCTTCGACGTTCGCCTCGAACCAGGCGGTCAGGCGCGTCTCGTCGAGGCGGTCCTGTTCGGGCACTTCCATGGTGCCAGTCATCGTCGCCTGTGCGTCGATCTGATCCATAATCGCTGAAATCCTCACCCAATCAATTATATGTAATCACCGACCGCGCGGAATCGCCGATCCGCAGCGCATCGAACGCCTCGTTGATCCGCTCGAGCGGCATGCGTTCGGCAATGATGGTGTCGAGGTCAAGCATCCCGCGCATGTAGAACTCCACAAGCCGTGGAATTTCAACAGGAAAACGGTTGTTGCCCATCAATGCACCCTGCAGCTTCTTGCCCTGCAGCAGTTCCATCGCGCTCAACGACACCTTCTCGGCGAGCGGCATCATGCCGAGGATTGTCGCGGTGCCGCCGCGCCGCAGCACCTTGACCGCCATCGCCCCCGAGGCCGGACGCCCCACCGCCTCGATCGCGTGGTGGACTCCCCCTTTGGTCATCTCGATCACCTCTTCGGCAGCGCCCTCGGAGCTCGAATCGATCATGTCGGTGGCACCCAGTTTGTGCGCCAGTGCGCGTTTGTCCGCCACCGGATCGATCGCGATGATCCGCCCGGCGCCTGCAATCTTCGCGGCGTTCACCGCCGCCAGCCCGACCCCGCCGCAGCCGACGATGGCAACCGTCTCGCCCGGCACCAGGTCGGCCGCGTTGAAGATCGCGCCCGCACCGGTGGTGACCGCACAGCCGATGACGCAGGCCCTGTCGAGCGGCATTTCGGGATTGATCGCGACGCACGCATGCTCGTGGATCAGCATCATCTCGGCATAGGCCGACAGGTTGAGCATCTGGTTGACCGGACCGTCCTCCAACCGAAGCCGGGCCGGTTCGCCAGGCTTGCGGCGGGTGTCTCCCCCCAGACACAGCGCCATGTGCCCGGTGACGCAATATTCGCAATGGCCGCAATAGGCGCTCAGGCAGGTGACCACCGCATCGCCGACCTTCACCGTCGATACGCCATCGCCCACTGCCTCGACAATCCCGGCGGCTTCATGGCCGGGGATGAAGGGCAGGGGATGCGGATAGGAGCCGTCGACGAAGTGCAGATCGGATCGGCAAACCCCGGTCGCTGCGGTGCGGATCAATACCTCACGCGGGCCGGGCTTGTCGATGATGACATCGCGCACTTCCAGCGGCTTGCCGGGCTCAAAACAGATGGCGGCTTTCATCGTTGCTCTCCCAAGCCCTGTCACAAACTTGCCCCGTCTGACGCAGGGCTTTCCCTCTCCCGTTAAGGGAGAGGGAAAAACGTTCAACGCGTCACACCCAGATCACCCGAGCTGAGCGCACCGTCGTCATCATTCACGCCGTGGCGTCCCAGTTCCATCCGCGCGATGGTGCGGTTGTGCACCTCATCGGGGCCATCGGCAAGCCGCAGCGTGCGCATATGCGCATAGGCCTTGGCGAGACCGAAGTCTTCGCTGACACCAGCGCCGCCATGTGCCTGGATGGCATCGTCGATGATCTTGAGCGCCATGCGGGGCGCGGCGACCTTGATCATCGCGATCTCGGCCTTGGCGTACTTGTTGCCGACCTTGTCCATCATGTCAGCAGCCTTGAGGCAGAGCAGGCGGTTCATCTCGATATCGATGCGCGCAGCGGCCAGACGCTCATCCCAGATGCTGTATTCCGAGATGCGCTTGCCGAAAGCGACGCGGGTTTGCAGACGGCGGGCCATCTTGGCCAGTGCCTCTTCGGCCACGCCGATGGTGCGCATGCAGTGGTGGATGCGGCCAGGTCCAAGCCGACCCTGCGCGATCTCGAAGCCGCGACCTTCACCCAGCAGGATGTTCGAAGCCGGGATGCGAACGTTGTTGAGCTCGATCTCCATATGGCCGTGCGGCGCGTCATCATAGCCGAACACCGGCAGGTGGCGCACGATGTTCACGCCGGGCGCATCGAGCGGCATCAGCACCATCGATTGCTGAGCATGGCGCTTGGCCTCGAAATCGGTCTTGCCCATCACGATCGCGATCTTGCAGCGCGGATCGCCCGCGCCAGACGACCACCATTTGCGGCCGTTGATGACATATTCGTCGCCTTCGCGGCGGATCGAGGTTTCGATGTTGGTCGCATCGGAAGAGGCAACCTGCGGCTCGGTCATCAGGAACGCAGAGCGGATTTCGCCGTCCATCAGCGGCTTGAGCCACTCGTCCTTGTGCGCACGGGTGCCATAGCGGTGCAGCACTTCCATGTTGCCGGTGTCGGGCGCCGAACAGTTGAACACCTCGCTCGCCATGCCGACACGGCCCATTTCCTCGGCGCAGAGGGCATATTCAAGGTTGGTGAGGCCGGGGCCATCGAATTCGAAGCTGTCGTCGACATGCGCCAGATTGGGGTTGGAGGGCGGCATGAACAGGTTCCAGATGCCCGCGGCCTTGGCCTTGGCCTTCTCTTCCTCGATCACGGGCAGCACCTTCCAGCGCGACCCTTCCTTCTGCTGGGCGTCATAGTCCTTTTCGCGCGGACGGACGTTGCTTTCGATGAACGCGCGGACGCGGTCGCGCCAATAGGCCTGGCGCTCGGTAAGATCAAAATCCATGTTTCGGGTTTCCTTTCATAGGGATCTAGCGATTGGCGATATCTGCAAGCCGCGCTTCATGATCGGCGCGGCCCAGCGGAAAGCGGGTGAACAACCAGGCGCACAACACGCCGATGGCCGTGGTGGCGATGGCAAAGGTAACTGCGAGGCGATCGATGACCTGCGCGGCCACTTCCCCCGGCTGGGCATTTTCGGGGAAACCGGCGGTCGACAGGATCAGCGCAGACGCCAGAATGCCGAGCCCGCCGATGCACTTCTGCATGAAGAAGAAGCCGGCAAAGAAAATCCCCTCGGTGCGCTTGCCGCTGCTGGCTTCGGCCGCGTCGGTGACATCGGCGATCATCGAACTGATCATCATCATCGCGCAGATGCCGAAGGTTGTCGACAGCGCAATCAGCCCCAGCACCAGCGCGATCGACAGCGTTGTGCCGTTGTCGGGGAACAGCCCTGCCAGACGCAGCCAGTACGGCATCGTCGCAAGCGTCAGCGACAGCAGTGCGCCGATCGCGGCGGTACGCGGCTTTTCCAGGCGCCGCGAAACCGGTCCGACGATCACGAACGCCAGCGCGACGCCGAGGAACAGCACGAACGGATAGATGTTGAACGCCATTTGCGGGAATTCCCACACGTACAGCATCAGATAGTTGGTCAACGCAAAGAACAGCCCCTGATTGGCAAAGGCGCAGATTCCCGCGGCGAGCAGCAGCTGGAAAGGCCGGAACTTCAGCGCGGCGACAAAATCGCCCAGGCCGTGCGCGGCATGGCGGATGTCGCCGGTATTGGGCTTGGCCATCAACCTGTGCGTGCCGAGCGCGGAGACGACCACCGAGACCAGCATGACGATCGCGCCCGCCACTGCATAGCGGTGATAGCCATTGGGGTTGAGCACGCCATTTTCATAGCCGGGCTCGGGCACCAGCAGCAAAGCATAGGCGGCGTAGAGCATCACAAGGCCCCCCAGCCAGCCGAACAGGAAGCGATAGCGCAGTACCTCGGTGCGTTCGTGATAATCGCGGGTCATCTCCGGCAGCATCGCCAGCGCCGGAACCTCATAAGCGGAGAACGAGAAGCGAACCGCCATGGCCACCACAATCAGATAGACGAACAGGCCGCCATTGCCGATCTCGGGCGGGTTCCAAAGCAACAACCACGACAAGGCGATCGGCAGCGCAGCGGCATAGAGCCAGGGGTGGCGCCGACCCCAGCGGCTGCGCGTCGCATCCGACTTGTGGCCGACAATCGGGTCGAAAAAGGCATCTGCGATCAGCGCGATCAGCACCGCAAGCCCAACCTGCTCGGCGGGCATCCCCACGACCTGGTTGAAATAGATCAGCAGGAAGACGGCAAAGCCGTTGTCCTTGATGCCATAGGCCACCGAGCCGAAGCCGTAGGCCAGCTTGGTGCCCATCGAAACGCGGGCGGCAACTGGCTTGGTGGTCAGGCTGGCAAGATCGGTCATGCGTGGCAAGCGCCCCCAAGGGTGGCGCGATGCCGACGGGCGACATGAGGCACCGCCGCGCCTGTTGGCGCTGGCCATGCTATGGACCGGGCGGCCCGCTGCATTGATTCTCTCCCGCTTGCTTTGCTTGGGGTTACCATATGACGCCTGCCGTAAACGTCAACCGCGCTCGCGCTGACGTTACGGCATTCGGCCTAGGATTCAACAGGCTTGCAGCCCGGTTCGCTCCACCATAGACTGAGTCGCGAAGCGCAGTTTTGGCCGCAGGAAAAACTTCCCGGCCAGGGCGCGCGCTGGATCAAACCATGCGGGAGAGGATGACGATGAGCGATCTCGATCAGTTCAGACTGGACGTGCGCGAATGGCTGGAGGCGAACTGCCCCGCCGAGATGCGCGAGCCGGTGCGCGGCGAGGATGACGTCTGCTGGGGCGGACGCAACTGGACTTTCAAGAACGAAGCGCAGAAGCAGTGGCTGGAGCGCTGCGTGGCCAAGGGCTACACCGTTCCCGACTGGCCCAAGGCCTATGGCGGCGCTGGTCTCTCCGCAGGCGAGGCCAAGATCCTCCGTCAGGAAATGGCGCGGATCAACGCGCGCCCGCCGCTGTCGAGCTTCGGCATCTGGATGCTCGGCCCCGCACTGCTGCAGTTCGGGACCGAGGAGCAGAAGGTGCATTATCTGGGCCAGATCGCGCGCGGCGAAATCCGCTGGTGCCAAGGCTATTCGGAACCCGGTTCGGGCTCCGACCTCGTCAGCTTGCAGACCTTCGGCGAAGACAAGGGCGACCATTGGGTGGTCAACGGCCAGAAGATCTGGACCAGCTATGCCGACAAATGTGACTGGATCTTCTGCCTGGTCCGCACCGACAAGACCAACAAGTATCAGGGCATTTCCTTCCTGCTGTTCGACATGGAGACGCCCGGCGTCACCACCAAGCCGATCAAGCTGATCAGCGGCAACTCGCCGTTCTGCGAGACCTTCTTCGACAACGTCGTGGTGCCCAAGGAGCAGATCGTTGGCGAACTGAACCGCGGCTGGGATGTCGCGAAGTATCTGCTGGGCCATGAGCGCGAGATGATCTCGGGTGGCGGCCTCGGCGATGGCGCGCCGTCGCTGGGCGCGCAGCTGCTGGGTTCGATCGGTACCAACGGCCTCGGCCAGCTCGACGATGGCCTGCTCCGCGCGGAGCTTGCGCAGTTCGATGTCGATGCGCTGGCGTTCAAGGCGATGGCCGAGCGCTTCACCGACGAGATGAAGTCGGGCAAGGGCCACCCCGCCCAGCCCAACATGATGAAGTACGCCGGAACCGAGCTCAACAAGCGCCGCCACGAGCTGGTGATGGCGGGCAACGGATCGGACGCGCTCGAATGGGAAAGCGAAGCTTCCAAGGGCGGCGCAAAGGCGCGCAACTGGCTGCGCACCAAGGCGAACAGCATCGAGGGCGGCACCAGCGAGGTGATGCTCAACGTGATCGCCAAGCGCATCCTCGACCTGCCGGGGGCGTGATCGCCATTTAGCCCTTTTTGATCGGTCCCCTGCGCAAGCAGGGGTCCATCTCCCGAGCGTTGCGTTTGGTGCACCGGCAGGAGATGGCTCCCCGCCTTCGCAGGGAACCGCGCATCTCAAGATTTGCGAGACATTTCCATGCCAATGTACCTCAACGAAGACCAGGCGATGCTGCGCGACAGCGCGCGCGAGTTCCTCAAATCGGAAGCCCCGGTCAGCCATCTGCGCAAGCTGCGCGACGACAACTGCAAGGACGGTTTCCGCCACGCGCTGTGGAAGCAGTTCGGCGAAATGGGCTTTACCGGAATCCTGATCGGGGAAGACGATGGTGGCCTCGGCCTCGGTCATGTCGAAGCGGGAGTCGTGCTCGAGGAGATCGGCCGCAACCTGTCGCCGTCGCCGTTCCTGACCACTGCGATCGCAGGCGTTGCCGCACTCAACCATGGCGGGCAGCATCTCAAGGACAAGTTCTTTCCCGGCATTCTGGCCGGTGAAACCGTGCTCGCGCTGGCGATCGACGAAGGCGCCAAGCACCGGCCTTCGCACATCACCACCAAGGCCGAGCGTTCGGGCAACGGCTTCAAGCTCACCGGCAACAAGCAGTTCGTGATCCAGGGCGCGAGCGCCGATGCGCTCATCGTTGCGGCGCGCACTGCAGGCGCCCCCGGTGAAACCGACGGGCTTACGCTGTTTGCGGTCGATAAGGACGCCGCGAACATGTCGATGGACAGCACCCGGCTGGTCGACAGTTCGATGGCGGCGCATGTCACGTTCGACGGTGTCGAGGTCGATGGCGATGCGGTGATCGGTGAAGTCGACAACGGCTGGCAGGTGCTCTCCTCGCTGCTGCGTGCAGGGCGCGCAGGCTCGGCCGCAGAGCTCGTCGGCGTGGGTGCAGGAGCGATGGACATGACCGTCGATTACCTCAAGCAGCGCAAGCAGTTCGGGCGCCTGATCGGCGAGTTCCAGGCGCTGCAGCACCGCGCCGCGCATCTCTACAGCGAAATGGAAATCGCCCGCGCCGCCGTGCTCAAGGCACAGCAATTGCTCGACGAGGGCAAGGACAGCGCCGAGATCTACGTTTCGGTCGCCAAGGCCAAGGCTGGGCGCACCACCAACCTGACCGTGCGCGAAGGCGTGCAAATGCATGGCGGCATCGGCATGACCGACGAGTACGACATCGGCTTCTACATGAAGCGCGACCGCGCGCTCAACGAGTTCATGGGCGATGCGAATTTCCACGCCGGACGGGTGGCGGAAATTTTCGGGTATTAAACGCCAAGAGCCCCTCCCCTTTAGGGGAGGGGTTGGGGTGGGGAATGGAGTGGCGGCGGAAGTTATTTCCCCACCCCCGACCCCTCCCCTGAAGGGGAGGGGAGAAACGTAAGCATGGCACTCGATCCCGATATCTTCGACGCGCTGCTCGAGGGCGTACGCCGGTTCGTCACCGAGCGGCTGCGTCCGCTGGAAGCCCAGGTGTCGGAGACCGACGAGATCCCCGATGATCTGGTGCAGGAGATGCGCGAGCTCGGGCTTTTCGGACTGTCGATCGGCGAGGAATTCGGCGGGCTGGGCCTCAACATGGAGGAAGAGGTGCGCATCGCGTTCGAGCTCGGGCGCACGTCGCCTGCTATGCGATCGACCTTCGGCACCAATGTCGGCATCGGCAGCCAGGGACTGGTGATGGACGGCAACGATGCGCAAAAGGCCAAGTATCTGCCGAGAATCGCCAGCGGTGAGATCATCACCTCGTTCGCGCTGACCGAGCCCGATGTCGGGTCGGACAGCGGCGCGGTGAAAACGCGCGCCGAGCTCGACGGCGATTCCTATGTGCTCAATGGCTCCAAGCGCTACATCACCAATGCCGACAAGGCCGACCTGTTCACCGTGATGGCGCGCACCGGCGGCCCCGGCCCCAAAGGGGTGAGCGCCTTCCTGGTGCCGCGCGATCTACCAGGGCTTTCAGTGGGCAAGCCCGAGCGCAAGATGGGTCAGCAGGGCGCGCATGTCTGCGACGTGATCTTCGACAATGTGCGCGTTCCAGTGGAAAACAGGCTGGGCGCTGAAGGCGATGGCTTCAAGGTCGCGATGCGCGTGCTCGATCGGGGGCGGCTGCATATCTCGGCTGTCTGCGTTGGCGCGGCCGAGCGGCTGATTGCCGACAGCGTCGCCTATGCCAAGGAGCGCAAGCAGTTCGGCAAGCCGATCGCCGAGTTCCAGATGATCCAGGCGATGATCGCCGACAGCGTCGCTGAAGCCAAGGCGGCCAAGGCTTTGGTGCTGCAGACCGCCCGCGCCAAGGACCGGGGCGAGCGGATCACCGAGGATTGCGCCTGCGCCAAGCTGATCGCCTCCGAAATGGTCGGAAGGGTCGCCGATCGCGCGGTGCAGATCTTCGGCGGGGCGGGTTATATCGCCGATTACGGAATCGAACGCTTTTACCGCGATGTCCGCCTGTTCCGCATCTATGAGGGAACCAGCGAGATCCAGCGCACCATCATCGCAAGGGAAGCCTTGCGCAACGAAGGATGAATATGATGAACATCGAACAGCTGTTTTCGGTCAAGGGCAAGGTCGCCCTCGTGACCGGCGGATCGCGCGGCATCGGCAAGATGATCGCGCAAGGCCTCATCGCCGCTGGCGCCAAGGTCTATATCTCGGCGCGCAAGGCCGATGCCTGCAATGCCACCGCGGAAGAACTCGGCCCCAACTGCATTTCGCTTCCCGCAGACATCTCGAGCGTCGCAGGCGCGCGCCAGCTGGCGGCACAGTTCGCCGAGCACGAGAGCCGTCTCGACATCCTGGTCAATAACGCAGGCGCGGCCTGGGGCGCTGAGTTCGAGGATTTCCCTGAAGTCGGCTGGGACAAGGTGATGGACCTCAACGTCAAGTCGCCGTTTTTCCTGACCCAGGCGCTGCATGGTCTGCTCAAGGCGGGTGCGACCGCCGAGACCCCTGCGAAGGTGATCAACATTTCGTCAGTCGATGGAATGCGGATCAACCCGTGGGAAACCTACAGCTATCAGGCCAGCAAGGCGGCGCTGATCCAGCTGACCAAGCGCATGGCAGTCCGCCTGCTGCGCGATCATATCTACGTCACCGGCATCGGCCCTGGCGCGTTTCCGTCTGACATGAACAAGGCCGCGCGCGATCATGGCGACATGGTTTCAAAGAGCGTCCCCAACAAGCGCGTCGGCGACTGGATGGACATTTCCGGCGCGGTGATCTTTCTGGCCAGCCGGGCCGGGGATTACGTCATCGGAACCACGATCCCGGTCGATGGCGGCATCGTCAACGCGCAGGTGCCCACGGGGGGCTACGACCCCGAAGGGCACTGATCCACTTCAAACCGCGATGTGACGACACGTAAAATCGCAGCGCCTGCTCTGGCGCTGCGGTTCGCGTTGCTGCATCCTGCTGCAAGGACAAGAGCAGGAGAGAGCAGCATGGCATTCCGGAGCATTCCTCTCGCGCTGGCGCTCGCCGTCTCGGCAGTCACCGCCGGTGCCATCATCGCGCCGACCGCCGCCGTCGCGCAAAAGGCAAAGGCCGGCAAGGCAGCGGGCGGATCGATGAAGGGGCTGCTTGGCAACGCCTCCGACAGTGCGCTCGACCAGTTGTCCAGGCCCGGCGCATTCTATGCCGATCAGGCCGTGCGCATCCTGCTGCCAGGTCCGCTGCAAAAAGCGACCAAGCTGATGAAGCTGACCGACAAGGCGGGGCTTACCAACAACCTTACCCGTTCGATCAACGATGCCGCTGGACTTGCAGCGCAGGAAGCCAAGCCGGTGTTCCGTTCGGCGATCGATTCGATGACGCTGACCGATGGCGTCGGCATCGTCACCGGAGGGGATACCGGCGGCACGCAATATCTCAGGCGGACCTCGGGCGATGTGCTGCGGCAGAAGATGCGGCCGCTGGTGAGCGATGCACTGGGCAAGACCGGCGCGCTCAAGCAACTCGATTCGCTTGGGCGCGGGGGCGGAACCGGCAGCATGCTGGGTGCCCTCGCTGGCGTGGATCTGAGCCGCGACGGGTTGATCGACAGCGTCACCGATCAGGCGATGTCCGGCATCTTCACCTATATCGGGCGCGAGGAATCGAATTTCCGCAAGAACCCGCTCAAGGCCGGGCAGAAGCTGCTCGACGCCGTCACGGGCAAATAGCGTTACGGGCGGTCGGTGGGGTTCATCAGGTCGCGGACAAAGTCGATAAGACCAGTCTGGCGCGCGCGCCGCATGCGCTCGGACTGCAGGATCTGGCAGACCTTGGTGAAGCAGCTCTCGACGTCGTCGTTGATCACCACGAAGTCATAGCCGTCCCAATGGCTGATCTCGTCCTGCGCGCGCGCCATGCGGCTGGCAATCACCTCTTCGTTGTCGGTGTTGCGGCCACGAAGCCTGCGGTGCAGTTCCTCGAGCGAGGGCGGCAGGATGAATACGCGCACCACATCGCCCTCTGCGCGCTGGTACAGTTGCTGCGTGCCCTGCCAGTCGATGTCGAACAGGAAATCCTGGCCCTCGCGCAGACCCTGCTTCACCGCAGCCTTGGGAGTGCCGTAGAAATGGCCGAAAACCTTGGCCCATTCGAGCAGCGCGTTGTCCTCGACCAATTGGTGGAAGGTGGCTTCGTCGATGAAGTGGTAATGGGTGCCGTCGATCTCGCCCGGGCGGGGAGGGCGGGTGGTGACCGATACCGAAAGGCACAGCTGCGGGTCCGCTTCCAGCATCATCCGCGCGATGGTGGATTTGCCCGCGCCCGAGGGCGATGAAAGGATGAACAGCAGCCCGCGCCGAGCGAGCGCATTTTTGGAAGCGGAAATGACCATGGCGGCTCATGGCCAAAGCCGGGCCTTTGCGTCAACCGGTTTGTGCAGTTGGCCCGGGATGCAGACGATCAATCAGGACCCGACGATCAGCCCTTGGGCTTGGAATTGAGCTCAGCCTCTTCCTTCGCCTTGCGCTGATCGTAGATCGCCTTGGCGAGCAGCGCGCCGCCCACCAGCAGGGCGCCGGGGACCGAGCGAGTGGCGATGCGCGCGGCAATCGCGCCCATCAGCGTCCCACCGAAAAACCCAGCGGCGAGATTGCTCTTGGCGCGCGAACTGATCAGGCTGCGCACCATCTCGTCATTGGCAGCAGTCGAGATCAGCCGACCCGCACCGCTGATCGCCCCGCGCGACCAGTGCGCGGGCGGCGTCGATGTCGCAGGCGCGCTACCGTTTGCAACAGGTCCGGGAGTCGCTGCCGGAGCGGCGGGGGCAGGGACGGGGGCGGGCGGGGTCGTGGTGGGGCTGGTCATGTGGCTATCCATAGCTGAATTGGGTTTGGACCTCAAACGCCCCATCACGTCCAAGCGTTCCGCGCCGATCTAGCGTCCGGTCATATCCTCTGCGCGGACGTGCTCATCGAACGTTGCCTCGTCCACCAGGCCGAGCGCGAGCCCCGCCTGTTTGAGCGTCAGCCCGTGTTCGTGCGCGTGCTTGGCGATCCTCGCGGCGCTGTCATATCCGATCACCGGGGCCAGAGCGGTGACCAGCATCAGCGAGCGATCGACCAGTTCGGCGATGCGACCCGTATTGGCCTGCAGCCCTTCGACGCAGCGCTCGGCAAAGCCTTGCATTCCAGTCGCGAGCAGATCGATCGAGCGCAGCACATTGGCGCCGATCAACGGCTTGAATACGTTGAGTTCGAGATGCCCCTGCATCCCGCCGACAGTCACCGCCTGATGGTTGCCGATCACCTGCGCCGCGACCATGGTCAGCATCTCGCACTGGGTCGGGTTGACCTTCCCGGGCATGATCGAGCTACCCGGCTCATTGGCTGGAAGATCGAGCTCGCCAAGCCCCGAGCGCGGGCCCGAGCCCAGCAGCCGGATATCGTTGGCGATCTTGGTCAGCGCTACCGCCAGCGTGTTCAACGTGCCCGAAAGGTGCACCAGCGGATCGTTGGACGCGAGTGCCTCGAAGCTGTTTTCCGCCGGATGGAACGGGTGACCGGTAATCTCGGCAATCGCCTGGCACATATCCAGCGCGAAGCCCTCGGGTGCGTTTAGCCCCGTGCCCACCGCAGTTCCGCCGATCGCCAGCCGATACGTGCCTGCAACAATCCCGGGTTCGATCCGCCGTCCGCAGCGATAGAGCTGGTTGGCATAGCCGGAAAATTCCTGCCCCAGTGTCAGCGGCGTCGCATCCTGCAGATGGGTGCGACCGATCTTGACGATATCGGCCCATTGCTCGGCCTTGTCCTCCAGCGCCACGGTCAGCCGGGCGAGTGCGGGCAGCAGCCGGGCGCGGCATTCCAGGCTGGCAGCGATATGCAGCGCGCTGGGAAAGGCATCGTTGGACGACTGGCCCATGTTGACATGATCGTTGGGGTGCACCGGCGTCTTGCCGCCGCGCGTTCCGGTGAGAAGTTCGTTGGCACGGCCCGCGATCACCTCGTTGACGTTCATGTTGCTCTGAGTGCCGCTGCCTGTCTGCCAGATGGTCAGCGGGAACTGATCGTCATGCCTGCCGGTGATCACCTCGGTCGCGGCCGCATCGATGGCGTCGGCGATCTCGGCGGGCAGGCCGTGGCGGCGGTTGACCCGTGCTGCGGCCTGCTTGACGATCGCCAGCGCGTGCACGATCGCGATCGGCATCCGCTCGTGCGGCGCAAACGGAAAGTTCTCGATGCTGCGCTGGGTCTGCGCGCCCCAATAGCAATCCGCAGGCACCGCGATGGAGCCCAGCGAATCGCTCTCCAGGCGGGTGTCGGGCTTGGTCATGAAGGCTGGTCCGTCTGTTGAGCGGCCACGCCGCTATTTGCGCTTGCCGAAATCCACGCTGACAACGTTGGAACCATCGCCATCGCCGCCGGGATGGTCGTTTTCGGCGGCCTCGTGCGGCTCGGGCGGAGGCGTGTCGCCGGTCACCTGGAACTGCAGCCCGAAATCGACCGCAGGGTCGACGAACGCGGTGATCGCGCTGTACGGGATGAACAGGTGTGCAGGCACCCGGTTGAAGCTCAGGCCCACCGCAAAGCCCGTCTTTTCAACCTTCAGGTCCCAGAATTTCTGCTGGAGCACGATGGTCATTTCGTCGGGGAAACGCTCGACCAGATGCCGGGGAATATCGACACCCGGCGATTTGGTCTTGAAGGTGATATAGAAATGGTGGTTTCCGGGGAGGCCGTTGGTCTCCACCTCGCCCAGCACCCGGCCCACGACAGCGCGCAGGGCTTCCTGCACGATCTCGTCATAGGGAATCAGGCTGTCGGCTGCATCGTCACTCATGCCTTTTTGTTGGACTGACTGCCGCGCAGGGTCAAGGCGCTATTGCCATGTCGGGGCAATGAGCTTCGACAGACGGCAAAGATGTTGCGCGTGCCCGCGAGGTGATTATAGGGCGCACCATGCGCAGCGCCCGGATAGAACGCAAGACCCATGAAACCGACATCTTCGTCGAGGTGAATCTCGACGGGACCGGTCAGTTCGACGTCTCCACCGGTATCGGGTTTCTCGATCATATGGTCGAGCAATTCTCGCGCCATTCGCTGATCGACTTGACCTGCCGGATCAAGGGCGACCTGCATGTCGACCAGCACCACACCACCGAGGATTGTGCGCTGGCGATTGGCCAGGCGATCGTCCAGGCGCTGGGCGACAAGGGCGGAATCGTCCGCTATGGCCACGCCTATTCGCCGATGGACGAGACGCTGAGCCGGGTTGCGGTGGATATATCGGGCCGCCCATTCTTCGTCTGGAAGGCGGGCTTCACGCAGCCCCGTTTGGGCGAGATGGACACCGAGCTGTTCGAACACTGGTTCCATTCGATCGCGCAGACCGCAGGGCTGACGCTGCACATCGAACTGCTCTACGGCGCCAACAACCATCACATCTGCGAAAGCATCTACAAGGGTTTTGCCCGCGCGATGCGGTCCGCAGTCGAGATCGACCCGCGCAAGCAGGGCGCCATTCCCTCGACCAAGGGTGTGCTGGGTGGCTGAGCGCGTTGCGCTGATCGATTACGGCGCGGGCAATCTGCACAGCGTCCACAACGCGCTGAAGGCGGCAGGCGCTCCCGACATCGCGGTGTCGGCCGATCCCGATATTGTGCGCAACGCCGACCGGATCGTTCTGCCCGGTGTGGGCGCCTTCGCCGCCTGCATGGGCGGGCTTGCGGCTATTCCGGGAATGATCGATGCCCTGGAAGCAAGGGTGCTGGGCGACAGGGTGCCGTTCCTTGGCATCTGCGTCGGCATGCAGCTGCTCGCAACGCAGGGTGTGGAGCATGGCGTACATGCGGGCCTCGGATGGATTCCCGGCGAGGTTCGACTGATCGATGCCGCGCCGGGCATCAAGGTGCCGCATATGGGCTGGAACGATGTCGTGCCCGAACCACGTGCGCCGCTGATTGTGCATGGCGAGGCCTACTTTCTGCACAGCTATCACTTTGTCGCCGCCGATGAGGCGCATGTCGCCGCGCGCACCGATCATAGCGGACCTGTCACAGCTGCCGTGGCGCGGGACAACATTATCGGCGTTCAATTTCATCCGGAAAAGAGCCAGGCCTACGGGCTGGACCTGCTCCGGCGCTTTCTCGACTGGAGCTGGCCATGAGCATCATCGTTTTTCCGGCCATCGATCTCAAGGGTGGACAGGTGGTCCGGCTCGCCGAGGGCGATATGGACCGCGCGACCGTGTACGGCGATGATCCCGCAGCACAGGCGATGCTTTTCTCGCAGGCCGGCGCGCAGCATCTGCACGTCGTCGATCTCGACGGCGCGTTTGCCGGCGAGGCGGTCAACCGCAGCGCGGTCGAATCGATCATCGCGAGCTTTCCCGGCTATCTGCAGCTGGGTGGTGGAATCCGCACGCGCGAAGCGGTCGAGGGCTGGTTCGGCCTGGGTGTCGCCCGCGTCGTCATCGGCACCGCTGCGCTGACCGACCCCGAATTCGTCCGCGACATGGCCAAAGCCTATGAAGGCGGCATCGTCGTCGCGGTCGATGCGCGCGACGGCATGGTCGCAACGCACGGCTGGGCGGATGTCTCTGATGTCCCCGTCGCCGATATGGCGCGCCGGTTCGAGGATGCGGGCGTCGCCAGCCTGCTGTTCACCGATGTGGGCCGCGACGGCATGCTCAAGGGCTGCAACATCGAGGCGACCGTGGCGCTCGCACGCACCACGGATATCCCGGTAATCGCCAGCGGCGGGGTGAAGGGCATCGACGATATCCACATGCTCAGCCTGCATGCCGAGGACGGCATCGAGGGCGTGATCACGGGCCGCGCGCTGTATGATGGCCGGCTGGACCTGGCGACCGCGATCGCGATGGCCGCGCGCTGATGAGCGTTCGCGTCCGAGTCATTCCCTGTCTCGACGTCGCCAATGGCCGGGTGGTCAAGGGCGTGAACTTCGTCGATTTGAAGGATGCG
This sequence comes from Blastomonas sp. RAC04, assembly GCF_001713435.1. Classification (NCBI taxonomy): domain Bacteria; kingdom Pseudomonadati; phylum Pseudomonadota; class Alphaproteobacteria; order Sphingomonadales; family Blastomonadaceae; genus Blastomonas; species Blastomonas sp. RAC04. The sequence goes on along the minus strand of NZ_CP016460.1, from coordinate 1,107,670 downwards.
GGCGATCCGGTCGAACAGGCGCGCGCTTATGACGCCGCCGGTGCCGACGAGCTGTGTTTCCTCGACATCTCGGCCAGCCACGAGGCACGCGGCACGATCATCGACGTGGTCCGGCGCACGGCCGAAGTCTGCTTCATGCCGGTGACCGTCGGCGGCGGCGTGCGTAGCCCCGAAGATGCGCGCGCGCTGCTGCTGGCAGGCGCGGACAAGGTCGCGATCAACAGCGCGGCGGTTGCAAGGCCCGAGCTTGTCGGTGATATCGCCGAGCGCTTCGGCAGCCAGTGCGTCGTCGCCTCGATCGATGCGCGGCGCCGCGCGGAAGGTGATGGCTGGGAAATCTTTACCCATGGCGGACGCAAGGCGACCGGGATCGATGCCATAGAGCACGCGCTCAACCTGACCAGGCTGGGCGCAGGCGAGTTGCTCGTGACTTCGATGGACCGCGACGGCACCCGCGATGGCTATGATCTGGAGCTCATCCGCACGATCGCCGACCAGGTGGATATCCCGGTCGTGGCGAGCGGTGGCGTCGGCCATATCGGCCATCTGGTCGACGGCGTGACCCAGGGCCATGCCAGCGCGGTGCTGGCTGCCTCGATATTCCATTTCGGCGAAGCGAGCATCGCCGATGCGCACGCAGCCTTGCGCGCGGCAGGTCTGCCTGCGCGGGGCGGTTGACTGGGTAAAATCAGCTGACCGGAATGTCGGCCCGCTTGACAAGCGGGAGATATGGGCGTGGGGCTTTAACCATTGTACGCAAGCAATTCCGCCGCTCAGGCCGATTTGGCCAGCAGCTTGCTTAACTTTTGAACATGAAGTGTCTCGGAATGAAACCCGGCAGAATCAACGGCTTTACCGCGCGCGGGATCGTGGGCGCATTGGGCGGCGCGTTGCTTTTAGGCCAGCAGGCGCTGGCCAGTCCGCTGTCGGGTGCGACGCTCGACGGTCTGACCCGCGCCGAAGGCATCCGCAGTTGGATCGAGATCGCAGAACCCGGCAATCTGGGCCTGCTGTTCATGGGAATTGCCGGACTGCTGATCGGCCGCTGGGCCGCGGGCGGCAAGCGCAAGGGCCCGCCCAAACCCTGAACGGTCGAAGCTTCGCCCTCTTGACCTTGGCCATGGCTGCGCGCAGAGCGCTGAACCATGGCAGACCCCATCATCCAGCGGCTTGAAGCCATCATCGCCGAGCGGCGCAGCGCCTCTTCCGACAGCAGCTACGTGGCGAAGCTGAGCGCCAGGGGCCGTGCCCGCATCGCCCAGAAGATCGGCGAAGAGGGCGTCGAGACCGTCATCGCCGCGATCAAGGACGACGGCCCGGGCGTGATCAGCGAAAGCGCCGATTTGATTTTCCACCTGCTGGTGCTGTTTGCCGATATGGGCCTGACCTGGGACCAGCTTCTCGCTGAACTGGATGCCCGCGAAGGCACCTCCGGGATCGCCGAAAAGGCATCCCGCCCGAAGGAGTGACCGATCATGCCGATTGACCCCACGCTTCCCTATGACGACCAGAACATCTTCGCCAAGATTCTGCGCGGCGAGATTCCGTGCAAGAAGGTCCACGAGGACGACCATGTGCTGGCGTTTAACGACATCAACCCGCAGGCGCCCACGCATGTGCTGGTGATCCCCAAGGCACCGTTCGTCAGCTGGGACGATTTCTCGGCGCGGGGCACCGACGAGCAGATTGCGGCGTTCGTGCGCGGTGTGGGCGAGGTGGCGCGCATGCTGGGGCTGGTCGAGCCCGGCTATCGTCTGCTCGCCAATGTCGGCATGGATGCGCACCAGGAGGTGCCGCACCTCCATGTCCACCTGTTCGCGGGGCGCAAGCTGGGCCCGATGCTGATGAACGGCTGACCTTTTCGGCGGGACGGCCCTGCGATAGACTGGCGGCGCACAGGGGGAAGGGTGATCATGATCAGGCTGCTGGCGATCATTTCCATTTTGCTGCTGACGATCACTCCGGCCTGGGCGGACAGCGCGGTTCCCTGCGTGCGCATGCTCGGCGATTTCTGGGGCGAGACTCCGGCCCCGTCCGATATCAGAACGCTCGACGGCACCGCCTACAAGAGCCCCGAGGACCTGGCGCGCGCTGTCGGCGATGGTGCGGTGATTCAGGGCGGCAATTTCTCCGAGTGGGATTTCCGCAAGGTCCGGCTGACCAAAGCGTGTTTCGTGGAGGCCGATCTCAAGGGAAGCGTGTGGACCGGGGCCAGCGCGCCCGGGGTTGGCTTCATCAAGTCCGACCTGACAGAAGCCGCTTTGAGCTCGATCAGGGCCCCCGGCGTGCTGTTCCGTGATGCGGTGCTGACCAACACCCATGCCGACAAGGCCGACTTCAGCGGCGGGTGGTTCGAGGGGGGCTGGTTCGATGGCGGTGTCGATGGTTGGAAACTCGATGAAGCGAACCTGACCGGTTTCACTTTCTCCTGCGGCATCACCCTGTCCGATGGCTGCCCGCTTTATGATGGCGACCGGCAGATTTCGGCGCGTGGTGCCGACTTTACCCGCGCGAAGCTCAGCAGCTTCCACCGTTATGGCCTGAGCGACATCGAACTTGACGGTGCGGTGCTCGATCGCACCGAGATCTCTCCCGGCCAGCTCGCCAGCATGAAGGGGCGCAAGATTGTCCACCCCCTGGTGCTGACAGGCGCCGACAGGACGATCGAGCTTTCGGTGGAAGAGGCCCAGGCGATCGCCGACGATACCGCAATCGCCGCGTCCTTTGCCAGCGGCCCCTCGTTCGATTGCGCACGTGCGGCGAGCGCTGTCGAAAAGATGCTGTGCCTGCCCGATGCGCCCGACCTTGGCCAGGCCGACCGTGACATGGCCGCATTGTTCGCCAGGGTCCGCAAGGTCCGCCCGCAGGCGGTGGCAGAACAGCGGCAATGGATCGGACAACGCGACGCGTGCATGCGCGGCGAATACCCGTCCGATTGCGTGCGCGCCGCGCACCGCGACCGGATCGGGGTGCTTCTCGGCCAGCTTGGCGAGCAGGAGTGGTTAGCGCGCGGGCAGGGCGCGGTTTTCATCGAGGATTCCCTTCCGCTGACCGATGCGATGCGCGCCAGTGCCGTATTTGCGCGGATCGCTCCGGTGCTGGCAGGTGCATCGGACGCGCTGGTCTATGTCAGCCGCGCTGCCGACGGAAGCTATGCGGTGAGCGGCGAGGCGGTCGGTGCCAATGCGCACACCTGTTCGCTGGGTGCTTCGGGCCTGCGGCTCGATCCGCTGACCGGATGGTACTCCGCGCCGATCCCGGGCAAGCGGCTCAATGCCAGGGTCATCCGCGTCCATGACGACGTGGTGGAGGTTTTCGAGAGCGGGCGCCCCTCGGGCGACCTGCCCGAGGCCGAGCTGGATTATGCCAGTTGCGGAATGCGCGCCGCATTCTCGCCGCTGCGGCGGATCGACCTGCAGCCTGCGGATCTCAAGCGCTATGCCGATCAGGCACGTTTGCATGAGTAAAGCCCTCACTCCTGCCGCAACTTTATGACAAGCCGGTTGCCAGCGCGTGAAAAGCCGCTAATCCTTGGGGCATAGGGGTGTAGCCCCGGGACGCAACCGGCAGGTCCGAACCTGCCATGGGTGGGAAATCGACAACATCATGAAATTTGCCCGTGTCAAACCGCTGGACGCCATATTGGCGACCGCGAAGAAAAAATCATTGCACCCGACGCTCGGGGCCTTTCAGCTGACCCTGTTCGGGATCGGCTGCGTCATCGGTACCGGCATCTTCGTGCTGACGTCTGCGGGCGCGCAAAAGGCCGGTCCCGGCCTGATGCTGGCGTTTGCGATCGCAGGCCTGATCTGCATCGTGGCCGCTTTGTGCTATGCCGAAATCGCCGCAATGATCCCGGTCGCGGGGTCTGCCTATACCTATACCTATTCGGTAATGGGCGAAATGCTCGCCTGGACCGTCGGCTGGGCGCTGGTGCTCGAATATGCCGTGGCGGCAAGCGCGGTGTCGGTCGGATGGTCCGGCTATTTCACCGGCACGATATTGAACGAATTCTTCGGGATCGTTCTGCCACCATATCTGACAGCAGGCCCTGTCGCGCTGGGAGGCGCACCGGGTGGTCTGATCAACCTGCCTGCCGTGGTCATCGCGCTGCTGGTGACGTGGTTGCTGATGATCGGCACCAACGAATCGGCCAAGGTCAACGCCGTGCTGGTGCTGATCAAGGTGACCGCGCTGACAGCGTTCATCGTGCTGACCCTGCCTGAAACCGAAATGGCCAACTTCAATCCCTTCCTGCCTGCCGGTGTGTTTGGCGGCTTTGGATCGGGCGTGGGCGCCGTGGGTGCTGCCGCGACCATCTTCTTTGCCTATGTCGGCTTCGATGCGGTCTCGACAGCTGCCGAAGAAACCAAGAACCCGCAGCGCAACGTGCCGATCGGCCTGATCGGCAGCCTCGGCATCTGCACGGTGTTCTATATCCTGGTGGCTGCAGGCGCAGTCGGATCGATCGGCGGCCAGCCGATCATGGGCCCGAACGGCGTTCCGTTCCCCGCAGGCTCTGAAGAACTCGCCCGCCAGTGCGCGCTGCCCGAATATTCGGAAATGCTGGTCTGCTCGAACGAGGCGCTGGCGCACGTGCTGCGCAAGATCGGCTTCAGCGGCGTGGGCAACATGCTGGGCATCGCGGCCTTCATCGCGCTGCCTTCGGTGATCCTGATCCTGCTGTTCGGCCAGACCCGCATCTTCTTCGTGATGGCGCGCGATGGCCTGCTGCCCGAAGGCCTGTCGAAGATCCACCCCAAGTGGAAGACGCCCTATGTCGTCACCGCGATCACGGGTGCGATCGTGGCCTTTGCCGCAGCGTTCCTGCCGGTCGGACAGCTTGCCGATATCGCGAATGCCGGAACACTCTATGCGTTCATGATGGTGGCAATTGCGGTGATGATGCTGCGCAAGACCGATCCCGATCGCGAGCGGCTGTTCCGTACGCCGGCCCTGTGGCTGGTCGGACCGGCGACGATCGCAGGATGCATCTTCCTGTTCCTCAACCTGCCGTTCGAGGCGATGATCGTGCTGCCTGCGTGGGCTGCTGTCGGCCTGGTGATCTATTACCTCTATGGCTACAAGGCGAGCCATCTGGGCAAGGGCATCGTCGAGGTACCCGACGACGACATCCTCAACCCGCACGGTTGATCCAGAAAAACCCCGGCCTCACCCGCCGGGGTTTTTTGTGTCCAACCTACATCGGCGATTTCGGACAGGTGCCCGGGCGCGCGAACAGCTTGCCGCGCTCGGCCCAGAAGATCACCGCAAGCGCCGCGATGCCGCAGACAAGAAAGCCCAGTGCCATCGGAAGCGTGCTTCCGTCGAAGGCCTGGCCGACAAAGGCGCCTATCGCAGTGCCCAGCACGGTGCGGAACGCCATCTGGAAGGACGAGGCCGCACCTGCCATCTTGGCGAACGGTTCCATTGCGATCGACCCGAAATTGGCGCCGATAAAGCCGATCATCGCCATGTTGAGCGCGACAATCGCCAGAAACAGCGCCATCGGCTCGCCCGGGATCAACGCCGCGCCGATCTGCATCGCCGACAGCACCAGGAACGCCAGCAACGCCGATTGCGAAACGCGGCGTGCGCCGAAACGCTCGACGATGCGGCTGTTGAACCAGTTGGAAAGCGCCATCGATCCTGCGACCGCGGCGAAGGCGTACGGGAAAATCTCGCGCGCGCCGAACACTTCTGAAAAGATCTGCTGCGAGCTGTTGAGGAAGCCGAACATCGCCCCCATCAGCAGGCCGCCCGCGGCGACGTGGCCAAAGCCGGTGCGGTTGAACACAACCTTGAACCAGGTGCTGCCGATCGTGTCGAGCCGGATCGGGATGACGTTTTCGGGCTTCAGCGTTTCGGGAAGCCGCAGGAACACCCACACCCCCACAGCGGTGCCCATCACGGTCAGCAGGATGAAGATGAACTGCCATTCGGCGAAATACAGGATCAGCTGGCCGATGGTCGGCGCGATCACAGGCACCGCCATGAAGACGATGAAGATGATCGACATGAACCGCGCCATCCGGTCGCCGGAAAAGATGTCGCGGATCACAGAGACCACCAGCACGCCCATCGCCGCCGCAGAAAACCCTTGGGCAAAGCGCAGCATCAGCAGAGTGTCGAAATCGGGTGCAAACGCGCAGGCGAGACCGAACACGACATACATCGCAACCGAAAACAGCAGCACCGGCTTGCGACCGAACCTGTCGCCGATCGGACCATAGAACAGCGACCCCAGACCCATGCCCATCAGGTAGCTGCTGATGATGTACTGCCGGTTGTTGGGATCGGTGACGGAGAACGCTTCGCCCAGCGCGGGGAATGCCGGAAGGATGGCATCGATCGCCAGCGCATTGAGCGCCATCAAGGCGGCCATCATCGCCACGAGCTCGCGCGGGCCCAGCGGAAACTCCGTGGTCGGCGCCAAGGCAGCTCTGGGCGCCGGTTCTGCTAACTGGTTATTGTGCATTGCATCATAATGGGCGTTGCGGCCGCGATTGCCAACCGCCTGTCGCACTTCTATTTCTCTGCCAGCATGCCAGACCCCCATGATCCGCCGCTGCGCAAGATCATCCACATCGACATGGATGCCTTCTTTGCGAGCGTCGAACAGCGCGACAACCCGGCGCTGCGCGGGCGGCCCGTCGCGGTTGGAGGCTCCTCACGGCGGGGTGTGGTGGCCGCGGCCAGCTATGAGGCGCGGACCTTCGGGGTGCGCTCGGCAATGCCATCGGTCACCGCGCTGCGGCGCTGCCCCGACCTGCTGTTCGTCAAGCCGCGTTTCGATGTCTATCAGCAGGTCTCGCGCCAGATCCGCGCCATCTTTGCCCGGCACACCGATCTGATCGAACCGCTGTCGCTCGACGAGGCGTATCTCGACGTCAGCATCAACAAGCACGCCATCGCATCGGCGACGCAGATCGCGCAGATGATCCGCGCAGATATCGCGCGCGAGACCGGACTGACCGCAAGCGCCGGCGTGTCGTACAACAAGTTCATCGCCAAGCTGGCGAGTGATCAGAACAAGCCTGATGGCCTGTGCGTGATCCGCCCCGAGCAGGGACCTGCCTTTGTCGCCGCACTGCCGATCAAGCGCTTTCATGGCGTCGGCCCGCGCACCGCGGAAAAGATGGCGGGGCTCGGCATCGTTACCGGCGCCGATCTGGCGGACAAGACCGAGCAATGGCTGCTTGCGCATTTCGGCAGCTGGGGAAGCTATCTGCACGGCGCCGCGCGCGGGATCGACCACCGCCCGGTGCGCCCCGACCGGATCCGCAAGTCGATCGGCGGCGAACGCACCTATGGCGAGGATATCTGGACCGAATCGGGATTGCGCGAGGCGCTGGAGATCATCGCCGACATCGTGTGGGAACGCGTCGAACGCAACGAGGCGCAGGGGCGCACCGTGACCCTGAAGGCGCGCTATGCCGACTTCCAGACGATTACCCGCGCCCGTTCGCTCGGCCAGCCGGTGCCGGACCGCGCAGCCTTCGGCCAGATCGGCCAGGCGCTGGTCGATCAGATCCTGCCGCTGCAGAACGGCATCAGGCTGCTGGGGCTGACCTTGTCGGCCCTGTCGAGCGCCGAGGAAGAGGAAGAGGCCGATCTGCGCCAGCCCGAGCTGCCATTCAGCTGATCGGCAGCTCCTATCCTACCACTCGGCTGCTGGCGGCAGGCCGTCGCGCACCTCGATCAGGCGGCGCAGGCTGGCAGGTGCGATGTTGGCGGGCAGGAGGTCAAGCGGAACGAAAGCCGCCTCGATGATCTCGCGCCCATCGACGCAAGGTTCGCCCGAGGCCGTGCCGGTCACAACGGTGATGTGATTGCGCGCGCCCTCGGCAGCGGAGAAGAATTCCCCATGAATCCGTGCATTGCCAAGCCTGCAGCCGGTCTCCTCGCGCAATTCGCGCTCCGCCGCGGCCAGCACGGTCTCGCCGCGATGGATGCCTCCGCCGGGTAGCATGAACAGGTCGCGCGACTGATAGCTGTGCCGCACGAGCATGACGGTGCCGCCATCGCCCAGTGCGACGACCTTGACGCCGTAGGTGCGCGGCTTGAACACCCGCCAATAGACCAGCCGGACCTTCTGGGCGACCCGGTAGACCGGATGCAGCGCGCTCATGCGCGCTGTCCGGACCCGCCGCATCGCCCGAAGCGCTCAGACATCCAGATTGGCGACGTTGAGCGCATTCTCCTGGATGAACTCGCGACGCGGCTCTACGATATCGCCCATCAGCTGGGTGAAAACCTCGTCGGTGATGTCGGCGTCGTCGACCTTGACCTGCAGCAGCGAGCGATGGTTGGGATCGAGCGTGGTTTCCCAAAGCTGCTCGGCGTTCATCTCGCCCAGCCCCTTGTAGCGGGCGATGGCCAGCCCCTTGCGCCCAGCCGCGAGGATCGTTTCGAGCAGAACCGAAGGCCGATTGATCGTCACGCCGGTGGCCACGGTGACGGCGTCATCCGCTTCATCGCCATCGATGTCGCTCTCGGTCGGCGCAGCGGCGCCCGCTTTGACCAGCCTGCTCGGGTTCAGGTACATCGGGGCGAATTCGCCTGCCACCCTGTGCAGCTTGCGCGCCTCGGCGCTGTTGAGGAAGGGCAGATCGACAACGTGATGGTCGGTGACCCCGCGCCACCAACGCTCGAGATGATAGCCGCCCTCGACAGACAGTTCGCCCGTCCAGCGCGCCTCAGGATCAGCTCCGCCCATCCAGGCCGTCGCGGTGTTGACCGCGGCCAATCTGTCGCTGTCCGGCATATCGGGCGAAAGTGCCCCGGCAAGCGCCAGCCCTTCGATGATCAGAGGATCGTAACGGCGCGGGACGTACGTCATCAGGCTCTTCATGCGCCGGGCGTGCTCGACCAGTTCGCGAAGATCATCGCCGCCACGCGCGCCCTCTACCGTCTCGAGAATACGGCCCTGCAGCCCTGCATCGACCAGATACTGGTCAAGCGCGTCATTGTCCTTGAGATACACCTCGCTCTTGCCCTTGGCGACCTTGTACAGCGGCGGCTGGGCGATGTACAAATGCCCGGCGCGGATGATCTCGGGCATCTGACGATGGAAGAACGTGAGCAGCAGCGTGCGGATATGCGCGCCGTCGACGTCAGCGTCGGTCATGATCACGATCTTGTGATAGCGCAGTTTCTCGATGTTGAAATCATCGCGAATGCCGGTGCCCATCGCCTGGATCAGCGTGCCAACTTCCTTCGACGAGATGATCCGGTCGAAGCGCGCACGCTCGACGTTGAGGATCTTGCCCTTCAAGGGCAGGATCGCCTGATAATGCCGGTCGCGGCCCTGCTTGGCCGATCCGCCTGCCGAGTCACCCTCGACCAGGAACAGTTCGGACTTGGCAGGATCACGCTCCTGGCAGTCGGCAAGCTTGCCGGGCAACGAAGCGATGTCCATCGCGCCCTTGCGCCGAGTGAGTTCGCGCGCTTTCTTGGCGGCCTCGCGGGCCGCTGCGGCATCGATGATCTTGGCGACGATCGACTTGGCGTGCGCGGGGTTTTCCTCGAGCCACTCGGCCATCTTGTCGGCCATCAGGCTTTCGAGCGGCTGGCGAACCTCGGAGCTGACAAGCTTGTCCTTGGTCTGCGAGCTGAACTTGGGGTCGGGAAGCTTGACCGAGACGATCGCGGTCAGGCCTTCGCGCATGTCATCGCCGGTGAGCGAGACCTTTTCCTTCTTCAGCAGCCCCGACTTTTCCGCATAGCTGTTGAGCGTGCGGGTCAGCGCGGCACGGAAGGCCGCCAGATGCGTGCCGCCGTCGCGCTGTGGTATGTTGTTGGTGAAGCACAGCACGTTCTCGTAATAGCTGTCGTTCCACTCCAGCGAGACGTCGATGGTTACATCGTCGCGCGACCCGGAAATCGCGATCGGATCGGGCATCAGCGGCTGTTTGTTTCGATCGAGCCATTTGACGAACGCGGCGATGCCGCCCTCGTAATACAGATCGTGCTCCTTGGGCTCGGCGTGGCGCTCATCGCGCAGGATGACGCGGACGCCCGAGTTGAGGAACGCGAGCTCGCGATAGCGGTGCTCAAGCTTCTCGAAATCATATTCTGTGACGTTCTTGAACGTGTCCTGCGAAAACAGGAAGGTGACCTGCGTGCCCTTCTTGCCCTCGGGCGCAGGTCCCATGACCTTCAGCGGCGCTTCGGAATCGCCGTGGCGAAAGCGCATCCAGTGCTCCTGGCCGTCGCGCCAGATGCGCAGCTCGAGCCATTCCGACAGCGCGTTGACGACGCTGACGCCCACGCCGTGCAGGCCGCCGGAAACCTTGTAGGCATTGTCGTCGCTGGTGTTCTCGAACTTTCCGCCCGCGTGCAGCTGGGTCATGATGACCTCGGCCGCCGAGATGCCCTCTTCGGTATGGATTCCCGTGGGGATGCCGCGGCCGTTATCCTCGACCGTCACCGAATTATCGGGGTTGAGCGTGATCAGCACGCGGTCGCAATGGCCGGCGAGCGCCTCGTCGATGGCGTTGTCCGAAACCTCGAACACCATGTGGTGCAGGCCTGATCCATCGTCGGTATCGCCAATGTACATGCCCGGGCGCTTGCGCACCGCATCGAGGCCCTTGAGGACCTTGATCGAATCTGCGCCATAGCTGTTGGTGTTGGCCGGGTTCTGGTTATTCTCGGTGGAAGTGCTGGGAGTGTCTGTCATCTTTGCGTCATAGCCGCGCGAGACCCGAAACCCAAGCGGAACTGGTCGTTTTTGCACATATTTTAGCGTGCCACAGACGCTGTGGAACGACCTGCCACGATCCCTCCGCCGCAGCTTGCTTGTATGACCCGGGCGATCACCTATAACCGGAACCATGAAAGCCAATCCGCTGCCTCTGATCGCCGTGCTGCTGCCCATTTTGGTGGTTGCCGGATGCGCCGACCCCGAACCTGCGAGCAAGCGCGAGCCGGGCGGTCAGGCCGCTGGCGAACGGCTGGGCGCGTCCGACGCCAGCCCGACCGCGCGCCCGGTGAGCATCGGCGAGGGCGGAACGCGCTTTGCCGCCTGCCAGGGACGCGGCCGCGTCGGCGGATTGCGCGGGGGCGAACTGCCGGTGCGCGATGCTCCGTTCGATGGCGCCAAGCAGGTCGGCGCACTCACCGACGACACCCATGTCTTTGTCTGCACCCGCAGCCTCGACCAGCAATGGCTTGGGGTCGTGGTCGGACCATCGCCCAGCAGCCAGGCCGCTCCCGAAGGCGCAGCTGCGCCGCCAACGGATGAGGCAGCCCCCGCCGCAACGGTCGATTGCGGGGTGACGAGGCCCGTTCGCACCAAGCAGCCTTATGCCGGCCCATGCCTGAGCGGCTGGGTGGAAAACACCTTTGTCGCCGCGGTGGCCAATTGATCGGCCGTCAGGCTGTCGTCCCTGCGATTGCCGCTTTCCTCGTGATGCCGCTCTGGGCATAACTTGCCTCAAGCAGGTGGCGCTCAAGCCGCCGGGAGAGGATTTGGATGGACATAACAGCAGAGCTCGAACGCGAATTCGGCAACTGGCCGGGAATTGTTGCGGCATGGGGAACGCTTCAGCCCGATGCCATCGCGCTCGATGACGGGTATCACCGCATCAGCTGGGGCGCGCTGTCGGGCCAGGTCGACCGCATCGCCGCGCAGCTGATCGCCGATGGCCTGCAACGCGGCCAGGCGGTAGCGATTCTCGGCACCACCGGCATCCCTTATGCGCTCGCTTATCTGGCGGCGATCCGCGCCGGCGGCTGTGCTGCGCCACTCACCACCAGCGCAACGCCGCGCCAGCTCGCCAACATGCTCGCCGATTCCGGCGCGATCCACCTGTTCATTGATGGCGACAAGCGCGCCGAACTGCTCGCCAGCGGAGTGGATCTGGGGACGGCGCGCCATGTCATGCTCGATGCCGCGGCCGGTGAAACGCCTTCGCTGAGCGAATGGATGGCGCCGGAAGGCTCCGTGCCCGACATCGCTCCGCCGCAGCCGGGCGATGCCTTCAACATCATCTATTCCAGCGGCACCACCGGGACCCCGAAGGGCATCGTGCATTCGCACGCCATGCGCTGGCGGCAGTCGGTCGCGGGGTTCCAGGCGATCTATAGCGAACAGGCACGCGCGATCCTTTCCACCCCGCTCTATTCGAACACCACGCTCGCGGTGTTCCTGCCCACTATCGTGCATGGCGGCATGGTGCGGCTGATGGGCAAGTTCGATTCCGGACAGTGGCTGAATGCCGCCCAGGCCATGCGCGCCACCCACACCATGCTGGTGCCGGTGCAGTACCAACGGCTGATGTCCGACCCGGCGTTCGATTCGCATGATCTGTCATCGATGCAGGTCAAGTTCTGCACCAGCGCCCCGTTCAGTGCAGAGCTCAAGGCAGAAGCGCTGCGCCGCTTCCCCGGCGGTCTGGTCGAAATCTACGGAATGACCGAGGGCGGGGTGGTGTGCATGCTCCAGGCGCACAACTTCCCCGACAAATTGCACACCGTCGGCCAGCCGGTGAAGGGACACGACCTCAAGGTCATCGACGAAGAGGGCAGGGAACTGCCACCGGGATCCAAAGGCGAGATGGTGGGTCGCTCGCCGACGATGATGAGCGGCTACAAGAACCAGCCCGACAAGACGCGCGACATGGAATGGCGCGACGCGGACGGCAATCTGTGGTTCAAGATGGGCGATATAGGAATCGTCGACGAGGACGGCTTCGTCCAGATTGTCGGGCGCGCCAAGGACATGATCATCTCGGGCGGGTTCAACATCTACCCCAAGGACCTCGAGGAAATCCTGATGCAGCAGCCCGGCGTCGCAGATGCCGCGGTCGTCGGGATGCCGTCCGAGCGCTGGGGCGAAACCCCGGTGGGCTTCGTGGTCGCGGCGCCGGACCATGCGCTCGAACTCGATCAGCTGCTCGCCACCGTCAACGCCGAACTGGGCAAGACCCAGCGCCTCTCCGCGCTCCATCCGATCGACGAACTTCCGCGGAGCCATATCGGCAAGATATTGAAGACGGACCTGCGGGCGATGCTGGCCGAGACTGCAGGCTAGACTCGCCGCGTTGCCCCAACTATCGGCAGACCATGACCATAGCCCATGACGAATCCGTTCTGATTGTCGATTTCGGCAGCCAGGTGACGCAGCTTATCGCACGCCGGGTGCGCGAGGCGGGGGTGTACAGCGAGATTGCCCCGTTCAGCAGCGCGGAAGCGGCATTTCACCGGATGAAGCCCAAGGGGATTATCCTCTCGGGTGGTCCGGCATCGGTGACCGAAGACGGCAGCCCGCGCGCTCCGGAAGCGATCCTGCAATCGGGCCTGCCGATCCTGGGGATCTGCTATGGCCAGCAGACGATGACCCAGCAATTGGGCGGCATGGTCGAAGGTGGCGGCGAGAAGGGCGGCGAATTCGGTCGCGCGTTCATCGAGATCACCGACCGCTGCCGGTTGTTCGACGGGCTGTGGAAGGAAGGCGAGGCGCATCAGGTGTGGATGAGCCATGGCGACAAGGTAACTGCGCTCGCTCCCGGCTTCCGTGCAGTCGCATCTTCCCCCGGCGCGCCGTTCGCGGTGATCGCCGATGACGAGCGCTGCTTCTACGCGATGCAGTTCCACCCCGAGGTCGTGCACACCCCCGATGGCGGCAAGTTGATCGCCAACTTCGTCCGGCATGTCTGCGGCTGCCGGGGCGACTGGTCGATGGCCGAGTTCAAGGCTGCCAAGATCGCCGAGATCCGCGAGCAGGTCGGCAAGTCGCGCGTGATCTGCGGGCTTTCCGGCGGTGTCGACAGCGCCGTTGCCGCCGTGCTGATCCACGAGGCGATCGGCGATCAGCTGACCTGCGTGTTCGTCGATCACGGGCTGATGCGGCTGGGCGAGGCCGACCAGGTCGTCAGTCTGTTCAAGGGGCACTACAACATTCCGCTCGTGCATGTTCAGGCCGAAGCGTTGTTCATGGGAGGCCTCGCCGGAGTTACTGATCCTGAACTCAAGCGCAAGTTCATCGGCAAGACCTTTATCGATGTGTTCGAGTCCGAAGCCCGCAAAATCGGCGGCGCGGAGTTCCTGGCGCAGGGCACACTGTACCCCGATGTCATCGAAAGCGTCTCGTTCACCGGCGGGCCGTCTGTAACGATCAAGAGCCACCACAATGTCGGCGGCTTGCCCGAACGCATGAACATGAAGCTGGTCGAACCCTTGCGCGAGCTGTTCAAGGACGAGGTGCGCGCATTGGGCCGCGAGCTTGGCCTGCCCGACGTGTTCGTCGGTCGCCATCCGTTCCCTGGCCCCGGTCTTGCCATCCGCATCCCTGGTGAGGTCACGCGTGAGCGCTGCGACATCCTGCGCAAGGCCGATGCGGTCTATCTCGACGAGATCCGCAACGCCGGCCTGTACGACGCGATCTGGCAGGCGTTTGCCGTGCTGCTGCCGGTCAAGACCGTGGGCGTGATGGGCGATGGCCGCACCTATGACAACGTCTGCGCGCTGCGCGCCGTGACCAGCACCGACGGCATGACCGCAGACATCTATCCGTTCGACTCAAGCTTCCTGCAGCGCACCGCGACGCGGATCATCAACGAGGTCAAGGGCATCAACCGCGTGGTCTACGACTACACGTCAAAGCCGCCCGGCACGATCGAGTGGGAATGAGGCGAGGGCTCGGCCGCATTCCAGCCGGGTAACCTTCACCTTCGGCGGCGGCCGAAGTCGCGCGCGAGGTCGACAAACGCCTTGAAGGCCGCAGACGGGTTGCGCCGGTTCGGGTAATAGAGGCTCAAGGGTGCGAGCGGCGGTGTCCAGTCTTCGAGCACACGGATCACCCGCTGCTCAGCGATATCCTCGCGGACGTCGGATTCCATGAAGAACCCGAGCCCGACATCTTCCAGCACCGCGATCCGCGCAAGGCTCGCCTCGTCCAGCGTGATGCGACCGGTGACGTCGATCTGCACCGCTTCGCCCTGGCTCTCAAAATGCCAGCGATAGAACGAACCATTGGGAAGCCTCACCCGAATGCACGCATGGCCAAGCAGATCGGCAGGGACCAGCGGGGTACCATAAGCGCGCAGATAGGCCGGGGTGGCGACCGCGGCGTGGCGCTGGGGCGGGCCCAGCGGGATCGCGATCATGTCGCTGGGGACAAGGTTGGCATTGCGCAGGCCGAAATCGAACCCGTCGGCGACGATGTCGACCATCCGCCCTTCGGTTACCAGATCGACATGCACCTGCGGATATTCGCGGAGGAAGCGCAGCACCAGCGGCGCGAGGACCTCGCGCGCAGCCGTGGCGAAGGCATTGATCCGCAATGTCCCTGAAGGTGTCACCTGCTGCGAACTGGCAATGTCCATCGCCTCGCGAATGTTCTGGAGCGCAGGGGATACCTGCTCGACAAATCCGCGGCCTGCCTGCGTGAGCGACACGCTGCGGGTGGTGCGGTTGAACAGCCGGACGCCGAGCTGACGTTCGAGCTTGGCGACGGCGTTGCTCAGCGCGGTGGTCGACATGTCCAGATCAAGCGCAGCCCCGCGGAAGGAGCCGCAGCGCGCAACCGAAAGAATGCAATCGAGCTCGACGAGATTGTGCCGGATCATTGTCCTGTTTTTCGCAATATCATATCCAGGATTATCCCGATTATCGGATCAAAGGTCCATCGCTAAATTGCAGACACAGCCCAGCGGCCAGAAGCTGCCTGAACAGGGCTGCACGAGATGGAGACCCCATATGGCAATCGACCTGCCCGAGAGCATTTCCAGATATTTTGCCGCCGACCGCGAGCGGGACGCCGAAGCTGTCGTCCAATGCTTTGCACCGCATGCCACCGTCCGCGATGAGGGAAGAACCCATTTCGGCCGTGATGCCATCCGAACCTGGAAGCAGGATACCGCAAGCGCCTTCAGCTACACGGTCGAGCCTTTTTCGATCACCCGGGAAGGTGATCGCATCGTGGTCACCAGCCATCTTGCCGGAAACTTCCCCGGCAGTCCGGTCGATCTGCGCTACCTGTTCGCCATCAGCGGAGAGCAGATCACCGCGCTGGAGATCACGCCATGAGCGCGGGATCGCAGTGTATCGGTCCGGACGCGGGCGGGGGGCGGTTCATCGACCTCACCGGCAAGCGGGCCTTGATCACCTCGGGCACACGCGGCGCGGGCGCCGCGACCGTCGCGTTGTTTCGCGAGCTTGGCGCCGACGTGCTGACCACCGCCCGGACCCGGCCGGATGACTGGAACGATGTTCCGTTCTTTGCCAGCGACCTCACACACGCGGATGGCTGCGCCGCGCTCGCGGCGGAAGTCCACGAACGCATGGGCGGTGCCGACATCATCGTTCACATGCTGGGTGGCTCGTCCGCGCCGGCCGGTGGGTTCGAAGCGCTGAGCGATGCTATCTGGGCAAGCGAGATCGATCTCAACCTGATGCCAGCGGTGCGGCTTGATCGCGCTCTGGTCCCGGGGATGGTCAGCCGGGGGCAGGGCGTCGTGGTCCATATGACCTCGATCCAGAGCCGGTTGCCGTTGCCCGAGGCGACGACCGCCTATGCCGCAGCCAAGGCGGCGCTCTCGACCTACAGCAAGAGCCTGTCCAGACAGGTGTCGCCGCATGGGGTGCGCGTGGTGAGGGTGTCGCCGGGCTGGATCGAGACCGAAGCGTCGATCGACCTTGCAACGCGGCTTGCCGAGCAGGCCGGAGGCGACATCGAGCAAGGCCGCAGGATGATCATGGATTCGCTTGGCGGCATTCCCATCGGACGGCCGTCGACCCCAGCGGAAGTGGCAAGCCTGATCGCTTTTCTGGTATCGGACCGCGCGGGCAGCATCACCGGAACCGAACATGTCATCGACGGCGGCACCATACCGACCGTCTGAGCAAGATCAGCGCAGGCGCTTGACGAACAGCCCGCCGTTCTCGCGGCGCTCGGTGGTGAACTGCGGCGAAGCTTCGAACATGTCGAGCAGACGTGGGAAACCATGGTTGCGGACGTCGAAGCTGGACCGGTTGCCCGCGATCTTGCCGACTTCGCTGAGCGACGCAAAGCCGCGCTCGTCGCGCTTGCTGGCCTGATAGGCATCGATCAGCAGCTGGATAACGTCCTCGTCGATGCTTGCGCCGCCTGCAGCGGGCTTGGGGTCCGGCTTGGCGCTGCTCCTGGCGGCAGCGGCGTTGTCGGCTTTCTTCTCAGCCCCCTGCACCTTGATCAGCGCGTTCACATCGATAAACCGGGTGCAGGCCTGCTTGAACGCTTCGGGCGTCTTGTCGCCGCCAAAGCCATAGACGGGCAGGCCGTCCTGGCGGATGCGCTGGGCGAGCGGCATGAAATCGCTGTCCGAACTCATGATACCGAAGCCGTTGACCCGGCCCCGGAACAGCAGGTCCATCGCATCGATCGTCATCTTCATGTCGGTGGCGTTCTTGCCCTTGGTCAGGTCGAACTGCTGCTGGGGCTCGATGCCGAACTTGTGGACGATATCCGCCCAGCCCTTGAGCGCGGGCTTGCGCCAGTTGGCGTAGGCGCGGCGGATGTTCACCGTGCCCAGTTCCGCCAGCACGGTCAGCACCGGATCGATCCCGGACGGGCTGGCATTGTCCGCGTCGATCAGCAGGGCGATGTTAGGGGGCGTTTCCTTGGTCATTCCCGAAAATGGCGCTTCGGCGGGTCAAAAGCAATCGTCATGGCACCAGCCATTCGCCCCGCCATTGGCCGTCAGGCGCGCGGTGAAACAGCGCGCGGCGGTGTCCGGTGTGCGCGAGATGCAGGAATTCGATCGTGTCGATCTGCGCCATCAGCAGCGCGAAATTGGCGCGCCCGGGGGCGACCTCGTCGTCATCCTCGGGCTTGCGGCCCTCGATCTCTGCGGGCAGCCCTGAGACCGGCACGTCGGATACCGTGCCGGGAGCCGGATCGGCGAGATAGCAGCGCCTCGCAAACAGCGTCGCTTCACCCCAGGCCTGATCGGCTGCGGCAGTATCGGTTTCTATCCGCGCCACGCCCGACAGGCGGAACTGGCGCTTGGCTGCGGGATCATAGCCCAGGATCGAGACCGGGCTGCCATCGCCGATCTGATCGACCTTGGCCGCGCGGGAATCGGTGTGAAAGCGCAGCGTCGCCGACGCCCCGTCGAACGCCCGCAACACCATCACCCGCTGGCTCGGAACGCCGTCACCAGTGATCGTCGCGACGACAGGGGTATGCATCGGGGCGCGGCGGTCCTTAGCGGCGCGGCCCAGCCGCTGCCAGACATCGGCCAGCACGGCGTCGAGATCATCGGGCAGGTCGAGAAGGCTTTGAGATGTCATGGATTCCCCGCTTTGGACTGGCCGTCATCGCGCAGCCTCGGGCATAAGTGTGGGCAGGCGGGCGCTTTTACCAGTGGAAGTGCGCGGGGGCCTGCGCTAAAGCGCCAGTCATGAACGAAGTCACGCCCATCGAGAGCCCCGAAGGCCGTCCCGCCCGTGTCCGCAAGCCGGACTGGATCCGCGTTCGCGCACCCACCAGCAAGGGTTTCAACGAAACCCGCAAGCTGATGCGCGATCTCAACCTCAACACCGTGTGTGAAGAGGCGGCGTGCCCCAACATCGGCGAGTGCTGGACCAAGAAACACGCCACGGTGATGATCTTGGGCGATGTGTGCACCCGCGCCTGCGCTTTCTGCAACGTCAAGACCGGCATGCCGCGCATGGTCGACACCAAGGAACCCCAGCACGTCGCAGATGCGGCAGCGCAAATGGGGCTCGAGCATATCGTCATCACCTCGGTCGACCGCGACGACCTTGCCGATGGCGGCGCGAGCCAGTTCGTCAAGGTGATCGAGGCGCTGCGGCGGACCACGCCCAAGACGACGATCGAGATCCTGACCCCCGATTTCCGTAACAAGCACGAAGCCGCGGTCGAGGCGATCGTCACCGCCCGGCCCGATGTGTACAACCACAATCTGGAAACCGTGCCCCGGCTCTATCCCACCATCCGTCCCGGCGCGCGCTATTACGCCTCGCTCCGGCTGCTCGAGATGGTCAAAAGGCTCGATCCGTCGATCTTCACCAAGTCGGGCATCATGCTCGGCCTGGGCGAAGAACGGCTCGAGGTGCACCAGGTGATGGACGACATGCGCTCTGCCGATGTCGATTTCCTGACCATGGGCCAGTATCTGCAGCCCACGCCGCGCCACACCAAGGTCATCGATTTCGTGACCCCCAAGGCATTCGATGCCTATGCGGCGATCGCGCGTGCCAAGGGCTTTTTGCAGGTCGCATCCAGCCCGCTGACCCGGTCGAGCTATCATGCCGGCGAGGACTTTGCCCAGATGCGCGCCGCGCGCGAGGCAAAGCTGGCACGGCAGGCGGCACGGTAAGAGGCCCCGGATGCCATCGCACCGCGAGACCCGGCATCTGCCCTGGAGTCACGAGCAGATGTATCATCTGGTCGCCGACGTCGCGCGCTATGCCGAGTTTCTGCCCTGGGTGATCGCAACCCGGGTCAAATCGGACAGCGACACCGAGATGGTGGCCGACATGGTGGTCGGCTTCAAGCAATTACGCGAGAAGTTCACCTCGCTGGTGCGTAAGGTGCCCGGTGAGCGGATCGAGGTCGAGTATCTCGACGGCCCGCTCAAGAACCTCGAAAACATCTGGCAGTTCGCCAGCGACGGCAAGGGCGGGTGCACCGTCGACTTCTACGTGTCGTTCACCTTCAAGAACCGGCTGTTCGAAACGCTGGCCGGCCAGTATTTCGACCGCGCCTTCCGCAAGATGGTCAGCGCGTTCGAAACCCGCGCCGAAGAGCTTTACGGCAACAGCAGTTCGAGCGCGGCCATCGTCGCTTCCTGACGAATCTCCGCGCGACTGAGCGTGGGATCGAAATTCTTCTGCTCGGCGGTGATGTCGTTCTCGCTCTGGCCGCGCAGCGCGCAGGCGAACACCACGGTGCCCACAGGTTTGCTCTCGGTGCCTCCACCGGGCCCGGCCACGCCGGTGATCGCCACCGCAACATCCGCATCCGAATGCTTCAGCGCGCCGCGCGCCATCGCCCAGGCGACGGCGGGCGAGACCGCGCCGAAGGTGTCGATCAGCTCGGCACTGACCCCGAGCGATTCGATCTTGGCATCGTTGGAATAGGTCACGAAGCCGCGATCGAGCACATCCGAGCTGCCGGGAATTTCAGTGATCGCCGCGCACACCAGTCCGCCGGTGCAGCTTTCCGCCAGCACGATCCGGCGGCCGGCGGTGATATTCTCGGTCACCACCCGCTCGGCAAGATCCATCAGCAGCGATGGCAGCAGGCCTTTCACTTCGCGGAATCCTTGCACAGGGTGAAGGGGTTCTTGCTGGTCTCGCCAGGCTTTTTCGAGGTCTCGTCCAGCTTCATCAGCGCGATCAACAACTTGCCCATGTTCTCGGGCGGCAGCGGTTCGAGCGCGCTGTAGAATTCCTCCACCGCGTTGCAATTTTCTGGCTTGATCTCCTGCTCGACCAGCGCGGTGATCGCCGCGGTGAGCAGCGGACGGAAGATCTGCGGATCGCTCCCCGGCGGCAAGGGCAGTTCCACCGCCGCCAGGAAGGCGCGTCCGGCCACCGGCCAGGCCCTGTCAGCGGCAGGCTGATAGACCTGGCTGATCTTGGTGGACGAGCGGGTGAGGGCAGACGCTGCTGGCAGATGCGGCAGGCAGGCCCGGCGGGCGCTGGACAACGCGTCGGGCAAAGCCGCCACCGCGAGCGACTGTGCCTGGCTGTTTGAGAGGCACGCGGCGGTTTGCGCAGCAGCGGTCTGGGCGGCCAGCGCCCCGGCCATGGCCAGCACCGCTGCGGATCGGGTCATCAGTGTCGTTCGTGTCATGTCTGTTATCCTGTCAGGGTTGTCCGGCAACCATCACGCTGGCCGCTGCCTGCGCGGCGATGCCTTCGCCGCGACCGGTGAAGCCCAGGCGTTCGGTCGTTGTCGCCTTGACTCCCACCTGATCCGGTCGGAGCGCAAGAATAGTGGCGATGCGTTGCTGAATGGAAGCTTTGTGCGGGCCGATTTTCGGCTCCTCGCAGATTATGGTGAGGTCGATATTGGCGATCTGCCCGCCCTTGGCGCGGACCAGAGATGCTGCATGCGCGAGGAACTGCGCCGAATCCGCACCGCGCCATTGCGGGTCGCTGGGCGGAAAATGCTCGCCGATATCGCCCAGCGCCATGGCACCGAGCAGCGCATCTGTGATTGCATGCAGCGCGACATCGGCATCGCTGTGCCCGACAAGTCCCCGATCATGCTCGATTTTTACGCCGCCCAGCCACAGTTCCTCGCCGCTCGCCAGCCGATGCACGTCATAGCCGATGCCGGTGCGGACCATCATCGCGGCAGGCGCTGGAGCAGGCTGGTGTGACACGGCAAAGTCCTCGGAAAAGGTGATCTTGGTCAACGCCTCGTCGCCTTCGACCAGCGCGACGGCAAGGTCGTGAGCGCGGGCGATCTGGCTGTCGTCGGTGGGGGTGCGATCGGACGACCAGGCGAGGTGCGCGGCCAGGATCGCGTCGAAATGGAATGCCTGGGGGGTCTGGATCCGCCAAAGATGCGCGCGATCGACCGCCTGCTCGATGACGCCATCGGCGCCGCGCGCGATGCTGTCGACCACGGGCAGCACAGGCACCGCGCCGGGATTGGCGTCCAGCGCGGCATTCAACCGGTCCAGAACGTCGTGCGAAAGGGAAGGGCGGGCGGCGTCGTGGATGAACACCCGGTCCGTCCCACCCTGCGCAGCGAGCGCCAGCAGACCCAGCCGCACCGAGTCGCTGCGTTCGGCGCCTCCGGTGACCAGCACGATGCCGTCCAGCCCGGCCAGCGCGGCCTTGGCCGACGCAGTCTGGCCTTCACCGATCACGACAACGATGCGCGGCGCAGCGTCCCAGCTGGCAAATGCCTCGACGCTGTGGCGGAGCAGGGGCTTGCCGCGATACTCGGCAAACTGCTTGGGCACATCGCCGCCAGCGCGCAGGCCCTTGCCCGCAGCCACGATCAGCGCGGCGGTGCGGGAGGTGTCGCTCGAAAGGCTCGGTTTTGCATCGGACATCGGGCGCGGGGCATAAACCAAGTGCTGCTTGCCCGCCAGCCGCTTTGCGATTATGGGGCTGCCTAAATATTAGGCACGCATCATCATGACCCATATCCCCGCCCTCAAGCCGATCCAGATCGGCCCCTTGCAGATCGACGAGCCGGTGCTGCTTGCGCCGATGACCGGCGTGACCGACATGCCGTTCCGCACTTTGGTGCGGCGCTATGGCTCGGGGCTCAACGTCACCGAGATGATCGCCAGCGAGGCGATGATCCGTGAGACGCGCCAGTCGCTGCAGAAAGCGGCCTGGCATGCGGTCGAAGAACCGGTGTCGATGCAGCTCGCCGGGTGCGGTCCGAAGCAGATGGCCGAAGCAGCCAAGCTCAACGAGGACCGTGGCGCTGCGATCATCGACATCAACATGGGCTGCCCGGTGAAGAAGGTGGTCAACGGCGATGCGGGCTCGGCGCTGATGCGCGACCTGCCGCTGGCCGCCGCACTGATCGAGGCGACGGTCAAGGCGGTCAAGGTGCCGGTGACGGTCAAGATGCGCATGGGCTGGTGCCATGACAGCCTCAACGCGCCGGAGCTTGCGCGGATTGCCGAGGATCTGGGCGCGAAGATGATCACCGTCCACGGCCGCACCCGCAACCAGATGTACAAGGGCTCGGCCGACTGGGCATTTGTTGCGAAGGTAAAGGCAGCGGTGAAGCTTCCGGTTATCGTCAACGGCGACATCTGCAGCATCGAGGATGCGCGCACCGCGCTGGAGCAGAGCGGCGCCGATGGCGTCATGATCGGACGCGGCGCCTATGGCAAGCCATGGCTGCTGGGGCAGGTGATGCATGCGCTGCGCACTGGCGAGACGTTGCCCGACCCGAATCTGGACGAGCAGTACCGCGTGATCATCGAGCATTATCACGCGATGCTCGAGCACTACGGCAGCGACACCGGCGTCAAGATGGCCCGCAAGCATCTGGGCTGGTACACCAAGGGGTTGCCGGGCTCTGCCGAGCTGCGCAACAAGATGAACCAGATCGACAATCCCGATGTCGTGACAGCGATGCTGGGTGAGTTCTACCGGCCCTGGCTGCGTCAAGCCGCCGCCTGATGGTGGCCAGCGCTGCCATCGCGCCGGATGCGGCGGCTCAGCTGCAGAGCCTGCCGATGGCTGTGGTCATGCTGCACGCCGACCGCACGATCGCAGCAGCCAATGCGGCGGCGGAAAACCTGCTCGAGCAAAGCGCACGCCGGCTGATCGGTCG
Organism: Blastomonas sp. RAC04; assembly: GCF_001713435.1. Lineage (NCBI taxonomy): Bacteria > Pseudomonadati > Pseudomonadota > Alphaproteobacteria > Sphingomonadales > Blastomonadaceae > Blastomonas > Blastomonas sp. RAC04. The sequence goes on along the minus strand of NZ_CP016460.1, from coordinate 1,084,395 downwards.
GCATCTGTCGGAGTTCCTGCGTTTCGACGATGCGCGGATCGGGCTCGCGCTCGACCAGCCCGACACCAATCTGGCCGCGCACGGCATGCGGGTGCAGATCGGCCGCAACAGCGTGCGCGAGGTCGATATCTCACTCAGCCCGGTGGCCGAAGGGTGGCAGCTGCTGGTGCTCAACGAATCCGGCGCGGGATCGCCGCTGTTCGACAGCGAGCCCGCCGCCGAGGGCTTTGCGGTGCGCGGACCCGATATTCTGGCGCATGAGATCAAGAACCCGCTCGCTGCGATCAAGGGCGCTGCGCAGCTGATCGAACGACAGCTCGATGGTCCGGGGCGACGCCTCTCTGGACTGATCACCGCAGAGGTGGACCGCATCGCCCTGCTGATCGACCAGATGCAATCGCTTACCCGGCGCACTGCCGCGCCGGTGCGGCCCTGCAACATCTATGAGCCGCTGAGCCGCGTACGCGAGATCGTGGAGACCGCGCACCCCGACACCGTCCGCTTCGTCGAGCAGTTCGACCCCTCGATACCACCGGTGCTGGCCGATGCCGACAATCTGGTGCAGGTGCTGCTCAACCTCATCACCAACGCCCGCGAGGCGATGGAGGGGCAGGACGATGCCTGCATCACTCTGACCACCAAGTTCGTCAGCGGCGTGCGGCTGCGGCTCTCGCGCGGGGACGATCGCTATATCCGGCTTCCGGTCGAGGTGCGGGTCAGCGACAACGGCCCGGGGATCGATGCGGACATCGCCGAGGACATCTTCTCGCCCTTCGTCACCAGCAAGAAGACCGGGCAGGGGCTGGGCCTCGCTTTGGTTCAGAAGCTGGTGCGCGACATGAACGGGCGCATCGTGCACGAACGTGACGCGCAGCAGGGGCTCACCAATTTCCGGCTGTTCCTGCCGCTTGCCACCCTGGGGAACTGATCATTATGGCCAAATCGGTTTTGCTGGTGGAGGACGATCGCTCGATCAGCCAGGTGATCACCGCCGCGCTGGAGGCCGAAGGCTGCGCCGTCGATCATTGCACCTCGATCGCACGGCGCAACACGCTCATCGCCGACAAGCGCTATGCCGCGATCCTCACCGATGTGATGCTAGAGGACGGCGATGGCATCGCCACGCTGGGCGTGGTGCTCCAACGCCATCCAGATACGCCGGTGATCGTGCTTTCGGCGCAGAACACGCTCGATACCGCGGTACGCGCAAGCGAGGCGGGTGCTTACGAATATTTCCCCAAGCCCTTCGATCTGGATGAACTGATCCGCGCCGTACTTCAGGCGATCGCGCGCAGCGGCGATTCCGGCGGCATCATGGACGCAGACCCTGCCGATAGCGGGCTGCCGCTCGTCGGGCGCAGCGCGCCGATGCAGACGGTCTACCGCATGATCACCCGGGTGCTGCGCAATGACCTGTCGGTGCTCATCCTGGGCGAATCCGGCACCGGCAAGGAACTGGTGGCAGAGGCGATCCATCAGCTGGGCCACCGCAAGCAGGGCCCGTTCGTCGCGGTCAACATGGCCGCGATTCCTGCCGAACTGATCGAGTCAGAGCTGTTCGGCCATGAAAAGGGCGCGTTCACCGGGGCCGTCACGCAGTCGATCGGCAAGTTCGAGCAGGCCCATGGCGGCACGCTGTTTCTCGACGAAATCGGCGACATGCCGATGCAGGCGCAAACGCGGCTGCTGCGCACGCTGCAGACCGGGCGGATCACCCGCGTCGGCGGCCATCGCGAGATCGAGCTCGACGTGCGCTTCCTGGCAGCGACCAATAAGCCGTTCGGGCCGCTGATCGAGGCCGGGCTGTTCCGCGAGGATCTGTATTACCGCATCAACGTGGTGCCGATCGAGCTTCCGCCGCTGCGTGAGCGGCTGAGCGACATCCCCGCGCTGGTGGAACATTTCCTGGCGCTTGCGGTGCAGGAGGGCCTGCCTCGGCGGATCTTCGACGATAGCGCAATCGCCGCGATGCAGCGCCGCAACTGGCGCGGCAACGTCCGCGAGTTGCGCAATCTGGTGTTCCGCGCAGTCATCATGAGCCGCGACGACCTGATCACCGCCGAGGCATTGGGGAGCATTTTCGACGAACCGGCGCTCGGCGGCGAACCCCGGCGCGAAGAGAGCGACTTCGATCAGGCTGTCAGCCGCTTCCTGCTCACCGAACGGCCCGAACATGGCGCGGTGTATGATCGCGCGCTCGCGGCGTTCGAAATTCCGCTGCTGCAATCGATCATGCGCCAGTGTGATGGCAACCAGGTCAAGGCGGCCGCGATGCTGGGGATCAACCGCAACACGCTGCGGAAGAAGCTGGTCGAACACCGCCTGACGAACCTCTGATAGCCCCGGCAGCGGACCCATGCGTCGAAGCGGGTGCGTTATGCGGTGATATTCTGCAACACTTAAGTAAAATGCCTTGTATTCTGGCAACGCACCTGTTGTAAACTCACCACTATGCTTGCGTCTTCCGCACTGCCCCAGCCCAGGAAAAGCCGGTTTGCGCGCCGCTTTGCCGTCATGATGCGCAAGGGCAGCCTGTTTCCGGTGCTTGAGGTCGGCTGCGTGCTGCTGTTGATCACGATGATCGGCTTCTCGATCTGGCTGGTCGGCAGCTACCAGGGCCGCCAGGCGATGGTGCCTGCTCCGGTGACCGCCACCCTGCTGGTCGGCAATCTGGTGCCCGCCATGGCGCTGCTCGCACTTATCGGCAGGCGCGTTGCGATCAGCCGCGCGGGTGTCAGCGGCGAGCAGGGGACAGGCCGCCTGCACGTGCGGTTCGTCGCGTTGTTCTCGCTGATCTCCTCGATCCCGATGCTGCTGGTCGTGGTGATCACCTCGCTATTGTTCCAATATGGCGTCGAGTTCTGGTTCTCAGACCGCGCGCGCGGGATGCTGGAAAACGCCAACGATCTGGCGCGCGGCTATTATGAAGAGGGACGCCGCGACGTCTCTGCCGAGACTGTCGCGATGGCAAGCGATCTGCGCGAATATCTGCAGCAGACCCGGATCGACAGCCCCGAGTTCGCCGAGGCCTATATCTTCCAGGTTGTCGGCCGCAAGATGAACGAATCCGCCATTGTCGAGATCGGCGATGACGGGGTGATCCGCACCGCCGCGATCGTCGACCCCGACAACCGCACCTCGTCGGACCGGGTCACACCGGATATCGTGCGGCAGCTGGAGGCGGGCGAAACCGCGGTGGTATCCGCCGAAGCCGACCGCATCGAAGTGGTTACGCCGCTCGACAAGAAGGCGAGGGTGTATCTGTATGTCGCGCGCGCCTCCAACCAGCTGGCGCTGAGCCAGTGGGAGCGGGCGCAGACGGTGCTGTCCGACTACAAGGCCCTGTTCTCCCGATCGCAGAACCTGCAGGTCCAGTTCAATATCGCGCTGTTCGTGGTTTCTCTGCTGCTGGTCGCGGTCGCCTTGTGGGCTGCGCTCAAGTTCGCCGACCGAATGGTGCGGCCGCTGACCGACATGGCCAGCGCCGCGCGCGACATCAGCACCGGCAATTTCGCAACGAGGGTGGACACCGCCAACCGCACGGACGAAGTCGGGGTGCTGGGCCGGGCATTCAACCGCATGGCGAGCCGCCTCTCCGAGCAGACATCCGCGCTGATACGCGCGAACAGCCAGCTCGACGATCGCCGCGCCTTTACCGAGGCGGTGCTCGAATCCGTCAGCGCCGGCGTGATTTCGGTCGATCCCATGGGCATGGTGCGGCTGATGAACAGCACCGCGCAGCGGCTGTTGCTGATCGACGCCGAGCAGTGCCTGGGCTGCACCCTGTCGAGCATCGCGCCGCCCTTTGCGCGGCTGGTGGGCGACGGCACCGAGAAGGCGGTGATCCAGTATTCGCGCGGAACCGATCTGCTGACATTGGCGGTGCGCACCGTGCGCGAGCCTTATGGCCTGGTGATCACCTTTGAGGATATCACCCAGCAGCTGGTCGACCAGCGACAGGCAGCGTGGTCGGACGTCGCCCGGCGGATCGCGCACGAGATCAAGAACCCGCTGACCCCGATCCAGCTTGCCGCCGAGCGGCTCAAGCGGCGCTATGGCAAGAAGGTCAGCGAGGACGACCCGACCTTCGGCCAGCTCACCGACACGATCGTGCGGCAGGTGGGCGATCTGCGGAACATGGTCGACGAATTCTCGTCCTTTGCGCGGATGCCCAAGCCGGTGTTCCGCGAGGAGAATTTCTTCGACCTCGTGCGGCAGGCAATCTTCCTGCAGGAAGTCGCGCATCCCGCCATTCGCTTTGCGGCCGAAGGCGTGCACGAGGGCAGCGACCTGCATTGCGACCGCCGACAGATCGGCCAGGCGGTAACAAACATTCTCAAGAATGCCGTGGAAGCCATTGAGGCCAAGGCACAGGCCGATGAGGTCTATCAGGGCAGCGTCACCGCCACCGTCTCGCGCCAGGCGCAGTATCTGGTGCTGACGCTGGACGACAACGGCATCGGCCTGCCCGCAGACCGCGACCGCATCGTCGAGCCCTATATGACCACGCGCGAGAAGGGGACCGGGCTTGGCCTCGCGATCGTCAAGAAGATCGTCGAGGAGCATTTTGGCGACCTTGCCTTTGAATCGAATGACGTCGGCGGGACGCGCGTCATCATCCGGCTCGATACCGATCTGCTGCTCGCCAGCGCCGGACAGGATGCAGCCAACGCCGCGCCTGTCATCCGGCACAGCAGCGCAGACCGGGCATCGCGCACCGGCGCGACCGCGGACCGCCGCCACAACGAACTGAGCCGCACGGCACAGGATGAGGAAAGCAACTGATCTATGCCTTTGGAAATCCTGATTGTTGATGACGAGCGCGATATCCGGGACCTGGTCTCGGGCGTGCTGGAGGACGAAGGCTATAGCTGCCGTTCGGCCGGTGGCAGCGATGCCGCGCTCGCCGCGATCGACGAACGCCGCCCGTCCCTGGTGCTGCTCGACGTCTGGCTCAAGGGCAGCAAGCTCGACGGGCTCGAACTGCTCGACGAGATCAAGTCGCGCGATGCCGATCTGCCGGTGATCATATTTTCGGGTCACGGCAACATAGACACCGCGGTCTCGGCGATCTCGCGCGGCGCGATGGACTTCATCGAAAAGCCGTTCGAGGCCGAACGACTTATCCACATGGTCGCGCGCGGCACCGAAACCGCGCGGCTGCGGCGCGAGAATGCGCAGCTGCGCGAAAAACTTGGCATTTCCGACGAATTGACCGGCAGCTCCAGCGCGATCAACGCGGTCCGCGCGACGCTCAAGCGCGTCGCCAACAGCGGTAGCCGGCTGCTGATCACCGGACCTGCAGGCGTGGGCAAGGAGGTCGCCGCGCGGCTGCTGCACAGCTGGAGCGGCCGTTCGGGCGGGCCGTTCATCACGGTCAACTCCGCGCGGATGACCCCGGATCGGTTCGAGCAGGAGCTTTTCGGCGAGGAGGACCAGGGCAGGGTGGCGACATCCGGGCTGCTCGAACGCGCGCACGGCGGGACGCTGTTCCTCGACGAGGTCGCCGACATGCCCGAATCCACCCAGGCCAAGATCCTGCGCGTGCTGACCGACCAGAGCTTCTCGCGCGTGGGCGCGACCCGACCGATCAAGGTCGATGTCCGCTTCGTGTCGGCAACGTCGCGCAATCTGGAGCACGAGATTGCCGAGGGACGCTTCCGCGAAGACCTGTTCTACCGTTTGAACGTCGTGCCGGTCGAGATCCCGGCGCTCACCGAACGCCGCGACGACATTCCCGCGCTGGTCGAGCATTATGTCGCGCGCTTCGCCAGCGAGCATGGCATCACGCCGCCGGAAACCAGCAGCGAGGCGATGGCAGCGCTGCAGAGCTACAACTGGCCGGGAAATGTCCGCCAGCTGCGCAACGTTATCGAGCGCACGATCATCCTGGCGCCGCGCGGCAGGCTCTCGCAGATCGATGTGGACATGCTCCCGCCCGAACTGGTGCAGGGCGATGGCGGGCGCGCAGCGGGCATTTCCAGCCTGATGGGGGTGCCGCTGCGCGAGGCGCGCGAGAGCTTCGAACGCGAATATCTCAAGATCCAGATCCGGCGCTTTTCGGGCAATATCTCGAAGACAGCCGAGTTCATCGGGATGGAGCGCTCGGCCTTGCACCGCAAACTCAAGCTCTTGGGGCTGCACGACCGTTGATTGGCAAGGAAAAGCGGTAAACTGGCCATTGGCGACAGGGGCTTTCGGCACTATGTATGGGGTGCGGCCTTTGGCGGCAGCCGTGCCGGATGTGACGGACAGGCTTTTCATGAACCGTGGTGCAACGTCACCACCAAGACCGGGGGTCAAAATGACCGAAAAGGCTCAAAACATTCAGGATGTGTTCCTCAACTCGTTGAGGAAATCGAAAATCCCGGTGACCATGTTTCTGGTCAAGGGCGTCAAGCTTCAGGGCATCGTGACCTGGTTCGACAATTTTTCGGTCATGCTGCGCCGCGATGGCCAGTCACAGCTTGTCTACAAGCATGCGATTTCGACCGTTATGCCTGCCCAGCCGATCGATCTCGGGATCTTCTCGGGGCTGATGGGTGCCAAGAACGCCAAGAACCGCAACCTGCAGGAAGTGTTTTTGCGCACCGTGCAGGAAACCGGGGTTCCGGTGACCATGTTCCTGATCAACGGCGTGATGCTGCAGGGCAAGGTCGCGGCTTATGACCTGTTCTGCATGCTGCTCGAACGCGAAGGCATGGCACAGCTGGCCTACAAGCACGCGGTATCCACCGTGCAACCCAATGCCCCGGTCGATCTGACCGGCGACTGGGGTGATACGGACAGCGAAGAAGATTGAACCGGCGGTTCGGGGGCCGGACAAAAGGAAAAAGCAAAGTTTGAACGACCCTCACGCTCTTGATTTCGTTCGCGGTACCCGCGCAGTCATTGCCTATCCCGATCTCGGCCGACGCGGCGCGGTGGATTCCGACGCGCGTCTGGAAGAAGCGCGAGGGCTTGCGCTGGCGATCGGCATTTCGGTGTGCGCATCGCACGCCTTCCGGATCCGCACCGCGCGCCCTGCGACTTTGTTCGGCGGAGGGCAGGTCGATATCATCGCTGCCAGCCTGGAAGACGAAAAGGCCGAACTGCTGATCGTTGACGGCAGCCTTTCGGCGATCCAGCAGCGCAATCTGGAGGAACGGCTCAAGGTCAAGGTCATCGACCGGACCGGGCTGATCCTTGAAATCTTCGGCGAGCGCGCCGCGACCGCCGAAGGGCGGCTGCAGGTGGAGCTTGCGCATCTCGATTATCAGGCGGGCCGACTGGTGCGTAGCTGGACCCACCTTGAGCGCCAGCGCGGCGGCTTCGGCTTCCTCGGTGGCCCGGGCGAAACCCAGATCGAGGCCGACCGCCGCATGATCCGCGATCGCATGGCCAAGCTGCGGCGCGAGCTGGAGCAGGTCAAGCGCACCCGCGGGCTGCACCGCGAGCGGCGTCAGAAGGCACCCTGGCCGGTGATCGCGCTGGTGGGCTATACCAATGCGGGCAAGTCGACGCTGTTCAACCGGCTGACCCAAGCCGGGGTGATGGCGGAGGATCTGCTGTTCGCGACGCTCGACCCGACAATGCGCGCCATCCGTCTGGACGGGGTGGAAAAGGTCATCCTCTCGGACACCGTGGGCTTCGTTTCGGATCTTCCGACCGAGCTTGTCGCCGCGTTCCGCGCGACGCTCGAAGAGGTGCTGTCGGCCGATCTTGTCATCCATGTCCGCGACATGGCGCACCCCGATGCGCAAATGCAGGCGGAGTCGGTGGAGACGATCCTAACCGATCTTGGCCTGGTCATCGATCCGGTGCTCGCCGAACAGGGGCTGGCGACGCCCTTGATCGAAGCGTGGAACAAATGGGACATACTGGACGAGGACGCGCGCGCGTTTCTCACCGAAACCATGCCCGATGATCGCACCGTTTGCCCGATCTCGGCACTGACCGGGGAAGGGGTGTCAGACCTGTTGCGGGCAGCATCGGCTGCGCTGGTGATCAGCCACCGCATTCATGACGTCAATCTGCCCCGGCACGATGGCCAGCGGCTGGCTTGGCTGCACGCGCATGGGGAGGTGCTGACATCGGACGAGAAGGGCGATGAGCTGGCGCTTTCGGTGCGGCTGTCGGACAAGGACTGGGGCAGGTTTCAGGCGCTATAGCCCGCGCGTCGAAGCTTTCGCGCGCTGCCAGAGCTCTTCCTTTTGCTCGAGCGACAGTCCTGCGAAGGCATCGCCGGCATCGGTTTCCATCGCGCGGAAGCGGCGCTCGAACTTGGCATTGGCCGCGCGCAATGCGTCTTCTGCGCTGACGCCCATATGGCGGACCATGTTGACCGCAGCGAACAGCAGATCCCCCGCTTCGTCGATCCGTTCGACTTCACTTTCGGCCTCGAGCAATTCTTCGATTTCCTCGCCGATCTTCTCGACCGGACCCATGACATCGGGCCAGTCGAACCCGGTGCGCGCTGCGCGCTTCTGGAGCTTCTGCGCGCGCATAAGCGCCGGCAGCGCCGATGCGACGCCATCCATGGCGCTGGATGAGCCGCCATCGCTGCGTTCTTCGGCCTTGATTGCCTCCCAATCCCATTGCTCGACCGACTGGTCTGCGAAGATGTGCGGATGACGGCGGACCATCTTCTCGCTGATCGCGTCGATCACATCGCCGATGGCGAAATGTCCGGCTTCCTCGGCCATGCGGCTGTGGAACACAACCTGCAGCAGCAGGTCACCAAGCTCGTCCTTGAGCGCGGCCATATCGTCACGCTCGATCGCGTCGGCGACCTCATAGGCTTCTTCGATGGTGTACGGCGCGATCGTCGCAAAGGTCTGCTCGATATCCCATGGACATCCGGCCTGAGGATCGCGCAGCCGCGCCATGATCGTGACCAACCGGTCGAGCGGGGTGGTTGCGGCCGGGGAAATGGCGGAAGGGTCAGTCTCGGATGTCATCTGTTTAAGTCCGATAATATATATTATGTTAAATTAATACCATGTCAGCGCGAGGTGGTTCGCGGCACCAGGATCATGCTGTCGCCCTCGACCCGCCAGCTTTCCAGCGCCGAAAGGAAATTCATCCCCAGCACATTGGTCTCGCCAAAGGCAGACGCGATCACCACTGCATGATCCTTCATGCCAAGCGATCCGACGCGAAGATCCGCCACGGTAGCCCGGTCGGCCTCGACGATGCCATTGGCGGTTTCGAGCACCACCTTCATGCTGAGCGGATCCGGCTCGACACCGGCGCTGCGTGCCGCATCGACCGACAGCGCGGTAAAGCTTGCGCCGCTGTCGACCATGAACCGCACAGCTGCACCATTGACCTCGGCGTTGACCCAGAAATGTCCATCTTCACCCTTGCGCAGCGTCGTCGGCGCGCCGGTGATCGCAGGCGCACCGCCAAGGCCGAGTTCGCCGGTGACACCCTCCCAGATCATCTTGAGTTCGGGGCGAAAGCTCACCAGCAGGAAGATCAGCGCGAAGATGCCAAGCCAGCCCAGCGCCATCTTGAGCGTCTGGCCGATCGGCAGGCTGCGCGAGACCAGGGCGCTGCCGACCAGCACCAGCAGCAACAGGCTGTAGATCAGGCTCGCGGTTTCGCTTTCGCCCATTACGCTACCTGCTCGAGGTCGATGGTCAGCCCGTCAAAGCCCGGCTCGATTGCGTCGGGCAATTGCGCGCACAAGGTCGCGTAATCGAGGCTCTTGTCCATATGGGTCAGCACCGTGTGCCGCGCGCCGGTACGGGTCGCCAGATCCATCGCCATCTCCAGATTGGCATGCGTGGGATGCTTTTCGTAGCGCAGGCAATCCGTCACCAGCACATCGCAGCCGGAATACAGCGCGACCATGTCGTCGGTGACGCTGGCGAAGTCCGTGGCGTAGACGATCGACATGCCATCGGCGTCGAACCTGAGACCGGTCGACAGCACCGGACCGTGCGGCTGATCGACGCAGCGCACCCGCATGCCGCAAATGATCTGGTCATCGGCCAGATCATGCGGGTCTACGATCGAAGGATACCCGTCTCCGCCTGCAAAAACATAGTCGAAACGGCTGATAAGACTTTGTAAACTATAGTCTCTGCCAAAGCCCGGTAACGGCTTGCGGCTGCGATGATATAGCGCGCGCAAATCGTCGATGCCATGGCTGTGATCGGCATGGTCGTGGGTCCAGATCACCGCGTCGAGCGCGCCGATGTCCTGCGCGAGGAGCTGGTTGCGAAGATCCGGCGATGTGTCGATCAGCACCCGCTTGCCGGCATGTTCGACGATCATCGACACCCGCGAACGGCGGTTGCGCGGATTGGTGGGGTCGCACGCGCCCCAATCGTTGCCGATCCGCGGGACCCCGCCTGAGGTGCCCGATCCCAGCAGGATCGCCTTCATGGGCGCGCCCGGTTGAACAGGCGGTAGAAGTTCTGCGACGTCGTTTCGCACAGGTGCTCGTACGGTTCGTCGCGCAAGCCCGCGACAAAGCGCGCGGTATCGGCCACGAACGCAGGCTCACCTTGCTTGCCGCGGTGCGGCACCGGCGCGAGGAACGGCGCGTCGGTTTCGACCATCAGCCGATCCACCGGAATATCGCGCGCCACCGCCTGTAGATCCTTGGCGTTCTTGAATGTCACGATACCAGAGATCGAGATGTACAACCCGAGGTCCAGCACCTTGGCGGCGAAATCGGCGCTGGCGGTGAAGCAGTGGATCAGCGCGGGGAAGGCCCCCTTCCCCATTTCTTCAACCAGGATCGCCGCAGTGTCGTCCTCGGCATCGCGGGTGTGGACGATCAGCGGCAGGCCGGTGATGCGCGACGCCGCGATGTGCGAAATGAAGCTGCGGCACTGCTGATCGCGGTCGGAATGGTCGTAATAATAATCGAGCCCGGTCTCGCCGATGCCGATGACCCGCTCGTCCGCTTGGGCCCGTGCGACCAGGCGTGCGGTGTCGATATCCGCATGCGCATCGGCCTCATGCGGGTGGATGCCGATGCTTGCCCAGACATCCGCCTCGCGGTGCGCGGTGGCGGTCACAGCGTCCCATTCGCTGGCGCGGGTGGAGATGTTGAGCATCGCGGTGACGCCCGACGAACGCGCACGCTCGAGCAGGTCAGGCTGCTGCTCGGCCATGCCCTTGTAGTTCAGGTGGCAGTGCGAATCGACCAGCATCACTCGGCGTCTTCGGCAGGCAGATCGATGCGCGGGAACAAAGGCTTGGGTACGCCCACCTGATAGTCGCTTTCGGCGAGCGGCGAATACCAGTGACTGCCCATCGCAGCGAGCGAACGGACATCGTCTGGAACGCCCATATGATCGAGCAACGCCTTGGCGCTGCCCGGGATGACGGGAGAGATCGCGATCGAAAGCTGCGCGATGGCGATGTACAATGTCGCCAGTACCGTCTCCATTCGTTCGGGATCGGTCTTCTTGAGCGCCCAGGGCGCCTGTTCGTCGACATAGGCGTTGCAGGCAAACACCGCGCGCATCCACGCCTCGATCCCTTGCGACAGCGAAAGTTCCTCGAAAGCCTTGGGCATCTCGGTCTGCAGCGCATCAGTCAGAATCTCGAACAGCGCTGTATCGGCGGGCTGGTGGCCCCGGATCGCGGGCAGATAGCCATCTAGGTTCTTGGCGATGAAGCTAAGAATGCGCTGGGCGAGGTTTCCGAAGCTGTTCGACAGATCGGCATTCGACCGCATCGCAATGGCTTGCGGCGAATAGCTGCCATCCTGTCCGAAGCTGACCTCGCGCAGCAGGAAGTAACGCAACTGGTCGACGCCAAAGGCATCGGCGAGCGCAAACGGATCGACGACGTTGCCGACCGATTTGGACATCTTCTCGCCCTTGTTGAGCAGGAAACCGTGGCCGAACACCTGCTTGGGCACCGCGATGCCAGCGCTCATCAAGAAGGCGGGCCAATAGACCGCGTGGAAACGCACGATATCCTTGCCGATCAGGTGCAGATCGGCGGGCCAATGCTTGGCCATCAATTTGGTGTCGTCGGGATAGCCCAGGCCCGTGAGATAATTGGTCAGCGCATCAACCCAGACGTACATCACATGCCCATCGCTTCCCGGCACCCCGACGCCCCAATCGAAGCTGGTGCGCGACACGGACAACGGACGCAGGCCCGACTTGACGAAACTGACGATCTCGTTGCGCCGCGTGTCGGGCTGCAGGAACTCGGGATGCTCCTCATACAGAGCGAGCAACTTGTCCTGATAGGCATCGAGCCTGAAGAACCAGCTCTCTTCCACCGTCCATTCAACTGGCGTTCCCTGCGGAGACTGCTTGCCCCCCTGCCCGTCGTCTACCAGCTCGTCTTCGGCATAATAGGCTTCGTCGCGGACCGAGTACCAGCCTTCGTAGCGATCAAGATACAGGTCACCATTTGCGTCCATCGCCTTCCAGATTGCCTGGCTCGCGCGATGGTGCTCGTCTTCGGATGTCTGGATGAAGCGATCATAGCTGACGTCAAGTCTGTCGCACATATCCTTGAAATATTGTGACATCTCATCGGCCAACGCGCGCGGCGTCGTGTCCAGTTCGCGCGCCTTTTGCAGCATCTTGAGGCCATGGACATCGGTTCCGGTCTGGAAACGGACATCGCGGCCGCTGAGCCGCTGGAAGCGCGCGATCACGTCGGCGGCAATCGCCTCATAGGCATGGCCGATATGCGGGCGGCCATTGGGATAGCTGATCGCGGTGGTGATGTAATAGGGTTCGCCCATGGCGGTGATGTCTGCCGTTCGTTCGGGTGGTGGCGGTAAACGCCGGTTGCGGCCTATCTAGGCGGGGCCAGCCGCGCCAGCAAGCCGCCAATTTGAAACGCGACCGCTGCAGCATCGAGGTTGAGCAGCACTGCGCGCGAGGCGAGCGCGCCAATCTCCTGCCACGCGGCGATCGCACCGGGCAGCCGGTCGTCGCGCAGATCGCGGATCCGCCGCGCGGCAAAGCGCGGCGCATAATGCAGCAGCGCCTGGAACCGCTCGCGGTTGGCCTTGTTCGCGACCATATTGCCGAGTGCGATGCGGGCCCGGTGATCGCGGTCGCCATGGTCGGCGATCTCGCTGAGCAGAGCATCGATGCGGGCCATGTCCAGCCCTGCAAAGCTGAGCGCCTGGCCCGGAGCCCCCTGCCCGAGCCGCACCAATGCTGCGATCTCTGCATCGGGCAGTTCGGGGCGAACCGCACGCAGCGCGTCGGCCATGTCGGGATCGCTGAGCGCCGGAAAATCGAGCACCAGACAGCGCGAGCGGATCGTCGGCAGCAACCGCCCAGGATTGTGCGCGATCAGCATGAATATGGTATCGGCAGGCGGTTCCTCGAGACTCTTGAGCAACGCGTTGGCAGCGTTGCGCTCAAGCTGATCGGCCGCATCGAAGATGATCACCCGCCGGTCCGCCAGGCTGGGGCGCACGGTCAGACGCTTCTGCAGCGCGCGAATCTGATCGACCTTGATGTTGCGCGCAAGATCGAAGGGTTTTCCTTCCTCGGCCTTGCGGGCTTCCTTGTCGTTCTGCGGACCCAGGGTAATGTAGTGGCAGTCGGGGTGCTTGCCTTCCAGCAGCAGCCGGCCCTCTGTGCCGTGCATATCGCCGTCGAAATGCCCCGCGGCAAAATCGGGCGAGCGGGTCAGCAGATGGGCCGCGGCAGCCAGCGCGAAGCTGCGCTTGCCAATCCCTTCGGGCCCCGCCAGCAGCCAGCCATGGTGCAGTCTGCGCGCCTGGAATGCCCGCAAAAGCGTGGTTTCAGGCTCGGCATGTCCCAGCCATTGTGCCTGCGACGCCATCATGACGTCATGCCATCAACGGCGCGATGGCCGCGACGATGCGAGCATGGACCACTGCGCTGTCGCCGCTCGCATCGATGGTGCGAAACCGCTGAGGCTCAGCGGCTGCGAAGTCGCGGAATGCCTGGGTTACTGCGGCATGATAGGCCGCATCGCGCCCGCCGATCCGGTCGCTGGACGCGCCATCACGCAACAGCGCACGGCGCGCAGCCTCGTCCGCCGGCAATTCGAGCAGCAAGGTGCAATCGGGAAGAAAGCCTTCGGACCCGAACCGGTGCAGGTCGAGGATCGCTGCATCGCCAAGGCCGCCTGCGATCCCCTGATAGGCGCGGCTGCTGTCGAGGAACCGGTCTGACAGCACCCAGCCGCCTGCGTCGACTACCGGACGGATCAGCCTTGCGACATGATCGGCGCGCGCTGCGGCGAACAGCAAAGCCTCGCTGCGCGCGTTCCAGCGATCGGCGGCGCCCTCGAGCAACAGCGCGCGGATCGCCTCGGCGCTGTCGGTGCCACCCGGCTCGCGGGTGACGGTGACGGTCTGCCCCTGCGTCCTTAGCCAGTCGGCCAGCAGCCTGATCTGAGTCGATTTGCCGACCGCCTCGCCACCCTCGATCGAGATGAAGCGTCCGCGCACGGGGATGACCTCAGGCGCCGAAGAACGAGAGAATTCCCGCCCACAACCGTCCGAAGAACCCTGCCTCCTCGACCGCCTCGGCGGCCACCAGCGGCATCACCTGGCGGTCCATATCGGGCGCCGAGACAACCAGGGTCGCCACTTGCTGGCCCTTGGCGATCGGCGCCTTGAGCGGGCCCTGATACACCACCTTCAGCGTGACCTTGTCGGTATCGGCGGTACGCGGCAGCGTCAGCGCCAGATCGCGCGGGGCGATCAGCGCGAGTTCGCGCTTGCTGCCCAGCTGAACCGGAGCGGTATCGACAGTCTTGCCCTTGGTAAACAACGGCACCGATTTCCACGACCGGAAGCCCCAGTTCATGAACCGCACCGATTCATTGACGCGTCCGTTATAGCTGTCGAGCCCTGCGACCACCATGACCAGGCGGCGGCCGTTCTGTTCGGCAGAGCCGGTAAAGCCGTATCCGGCCTCTTCGGTGTGCCCGGTTTTCAGCCCATCGGCGCCGTCGACCTTGCCCAGCAGCGGATCGCGGTTGGGTTGGGTGATGCCGTTCCAGGTGAAGCTGCCCTTGGAGTAGAACCGCTTGTAAAGCTTGGGATGGTTGCGAATGGTCGCGGTCGCCAGCTGCGCCAGATCGCGCGCTGTCACCTGGGTCACGCCCTCGTCCGGCCAGCCATTGCTGTTACCGAAGCGGCTGTTGGCAAGGCCGATTTCCTTCGCCTTCTTGTTCATCATGTCGACGAACGCCTCTTCCGAGCCTGCAATGCCCTCGGCCAGCACGACGCAAGCATCGTTGCCCGAAAGCGTCACGATCCCGTCGAGCAGATCCGCCACGGTGACCTGACTGCCGACGGCCAGAAACATGCTGGATCCCTGGTTGTTCCACTTGCGCCAGGTGTCGGGAGAGACGCTGATCTTCTGGTCGAGCTTGAGCTCGCCCTTCTTGATGAGGTCGAATGCCACATAGGCCGTCATCATCTTGGCCATCGATGCCGGCGGGATCTGCTTGTCCGCATCGCGCGAGAAGAGCACCGCGCCCGATGACAGGTCGGTCATATAGGCGATCGGGGCTTCCGAGACATAGCTGGGGGCAGCCGCTGCCAGCGGGGTCGCCAGCAACGAGAACATGGCAAGGCCAATAAGCGGGGTTTTCATCTGTTTCCCATGGTTTCGATCAAAGGGGGATGGGCCGTTGGATGGCCCTTGTTATCAGCGACCGGAGTCCTGCTGGATTCGAGACCCCTGATAGCCATTCCGCTTCGCCAGCGTAAGACCCTGTTCTGCCGCCTTGGCATCGGCATAGGGTCCATAGCGGACGCGAAACAGCTTGCCATCCCGGCTAACCTGCGTGATCGCGCCGATCCGCTTGGCCAGTTCATCCGCGCGCGCCCTGGACGAAAATGCGGCGACCTGAACGAAATAGGCTGAAGACGCGCCACCTGTAGCCGCCGCGACAGGCGGTTTGTCGGACCGGGGCTGATCGAGCAACGCCCGGTTGGGTGCGCTGCTGGTCTCGGCCGCCCGCGGCTGCGCGCCCTCCCCTTCGACAATGAAGCGATCATTGCCTTGGCCAGCGGGCGCAGCCTTGGCGGGCGCTGGCTTCGCGGCGGCCTGCTTGGGCGGTTTGGCCTTTTCAGTTGGCTTGCCCGGTTTGCTGACGGGTTCGGGCGCCGTAGCTGCAACAGCAGCCGGAGCGGTCGACGCGGCAGGGATAGCAGCGGCATTGGCCGGACGCGGTAAGCCGTCCAGCTTGCGGCGCAACGGCACCAGCAGCGATTCGGGCGTATCCATGCGCAAAGCCACCGGCTTGCCCGCGCGCAGCATCGCGCGTTCGGCCTCGGGCGGGTTGACCCGGCGCACTCGCACCGCGAACGCGCCCTTGCCTAGCACCCCTAGCTGCCGGGCAGCGCCCTGCGACAGGTCGATCAACCGGTTGGAGGCGGCAGGACCACGGTCATTGAGCCGCACCAGAATGGTCTTGCCGGTGTCCAGCGAGGTCACCTCGACATAGCTCGGCAGCGGCAGAGTGCGGTGGGCGCCGGAAATGCCTTCGGGAATGAAAAGCTCGCCATTGGCGGTGTTGCGTCCGTTCAGCTCTTCGCCGTACCAGCTCGCATACCCTGCTTCGTCATAGTTGAACACATCGACCGGGGTGTAGGTGATGCCATCGAGCACATAAGGCTCGCCCAGCTTGGCGGGATAATCGGATACGGATCCCGCCAGCGTGGCCGGTGCGGTCTCCAGGCTGCGGCTCACATTGCTGCCGCCCCCGCAACCCGACAGCAGCAGCGCCATCCCCAGGCTACCGATCATCGCATTCTTCATCGCCAATCCCCCTTTGCCTGCACCCGTCAGTTGCGCACGCCATCGGCCAGCAGGCCCACCGACATCGCATAATAATTGGAGCAGTTGTAATCCAGTATGGCGCGATAGTTGCGCGTCAGCAGATAGCCCTGCGCATCCAGGCCAGGTGTGATCAGCAGCGATGCCTCTACCCGGTCGTCGGCGGGCCAGACGCCACCGGCAGGATAGACGCCCAAGGCCTTCCATTCGCGCATGGTTTTCCATTCGCTGTGCCGCTCGACCGCACGGGCGCATTTGGCGACACGCTCGCGGCTGGCGATGGCATTGGTGTTCAGCGTCGCGGGTACCGATACGGCAAAGCCCCAGGGCTCGCCCCGCTGCCATCCGGCCGCCAGCATGTAATTGGCGATCGAGGCAAAGGCATCCGCCCTGCTCGACCAGATTTCGGCCTTTCCGTCGCCATCGCCGTCCTTGGCAAGCTTCAGATAGACCGACGGCAGGAACTGCGGATAGCCGAACGCGCCCGCGTAGCTGCCACGCAACACCGACCGGGGAACGCCCTTGTCGATCATCTTGAGCACTGCGATCAGTTCGCCTTCGAACAGCTCACGCCGGCGCCCTTCATACGCCAGCGTCGCCAAGGCCCGCGGCAGATCGGTGCTCCCCATGATCGTGCCATAGCTTGTCTCATGCCCAAAGATGGACACCATGATCGACGCCGGAACCCCGGTCTGCTGTTCGATCGCGACCAGCCGCGCGGCTTCGTCGGAATAGACCTGACGGCCCTGGCGGATCTTCGCAGCGTTGATGCGCTTGGCCATTTCGGGACCGAAGGAGGGGAAGGCCTGGCCCGTGGGCGTCGGCGCAAACCGCCGGTCGAGCGCGGCCACGCTCTCGTCGAACGACAGCGTCGGTAGCACGCTGTCTATGGCGCGCTGCGAAACACCCTCGCGCCGCGCGCGGGCGGCCACCGTATCAAGATAGCTGGCAAAGCCCTGTGTCTGCTGGGCATCGGCCCCGGGCAGCGGCTGGACGATTTCACGCTGTGCGGTGCTGGGCGCCCCGCATGCGAGCAGGACGATTGTCGCCCCCATCGCGGCAGCGCGCGACCCAAGCCTTTGTACAATATTGATAACCATGCGATACTCCCACAGGGCGTTGTGCCACACAAAGCATCGCGGGGGAAAGGGCGAACATCCCCCACCCATCCCGGCCCCGCCACGCTTGAACGGCCCGGGCGGGCAATGCCTTTTACCCGGACGTCCGCTCCTGCGCCCGGCCCGTCCAAGTTTCGCTTTTCAGATTACCCCGCCTTCGCTAGGAAACCGCCCGCACCGCCCGGGAGATACATGCTCTCCTTTCGGCAAAGGGTGCCGCGGGAAGAGTGTCCGAGTGGTTTAAGGAACCGGTCTTGAAAACCGGCGAGGGTGCAAGCTCTCCGTGGGTTCGAATCCCACCTCTTCCGCCAGGCACCGTTTGCCTCATGATAGCCGCCGGGCCGGTAATCCGGCTTGCGTCACCCCGTTCGCAAAATGCAACCATCCGCCTTGCTGCGTTCAAACGTCTGGAGGGCTTTTTCGGGCCTCGATATACTGCTTGCGACCGCACCGATCGCCGTGTTTATGGTTAACGCGGAGGGGCCCATCGTCTCGGCGCTCTAAAATCGGCATCTGCTGTGACAGCAACATGACAAAAGCTGTGTGTTTTCTGTGTCATATCCGGACAGAATGTAAAATCGGAGCCCCAACTGGGGCGGCTGGGCACTCCACTCGTCTGATCCAGAAACTCGGCTCATCGCCCCCGCCGGACAAGAAAATGGGAGAAATGCTGGGGCGGATGCCGGTCGGTTTGTTCGACCGTTGAGGGGGTCGGAGATATTCCCCTCAATTTGAATGATTTATATAGTGCGTTTGCACTATTTTACGCCCCCTTAAACCTCCTTAAGGTTGTCTTAACAAAATCGAGTCGCAAAAAAAAGATGATGCCAGCTGATGGGCGCAAAGCTCACGGGGCAAGCTGCAGGAGATTAATTGTGCACTCGGCTATAAGTGCGACCAGGGCCGCAGCAGCGGCCTTGTTGGGGGTGGTTTGGGCTTTTGTTCCGTTGGGCAGCACCGCGCATGCCCAGGACATTGTCTACCAGCCCATCAATCCAAGTTTCGGCGGCAATCCCTTCAACTCCAATCATCTGCTCGGCATTGCCAACGCACAGAATGATTTCACCAACCCTGCATCGAGCAGCAGCTCGTCGCAGGCGGATATCTTCGCCCGCCAGCTCCAGTCCCGGTTGCTCTCTGCGCTTTCCTCGCAGATCGTCACCGCCATCTTTGGTGACAACCCTCAGGAAAGCGGCACCATCAGCTTCGGTGGACAGACGGTCAATTTCATCCGTTCGCTGACCGAGGTTACGATCAACATCATCAATGACGATACCGGCGAAGAAACTGTCATCGTCGTGCCCACTTTCCTGGATGTTGACTGATCATGATGGGGCACAAGAGCACATGTCTGGCGGCACTGGCGATGACCGCCCTGGTTGCGGGATGCACCACGGTGGGTGGCAGTGGCAAGGCCGCCATCCCTGAAACGACCAGCTATGCTTATCTTCCCAACGCCACCCAGACCCAGCAGCTGCTGCGCGGCATTCCCGCGCCTTCGCGCCAGGTTGCCGTGGCGGTCTACAACTTCACCGACCAGACCGGCCAGTTCAAGCCGAGCGCCACCGGACAGACGCTTTCGCGTGCGGTGAGCCAGGGCGGCGCATCGGTGCTGGTCAAGGCGCTGCAGGACGTGGGCGATCGCTCGTGGTTCACCATCGTCGAGCGTGAGAACCTCAAGAACCTGCTCAACGAACGGCAGATCATCCGCGAAATGCGTGAGCGCTATCTTGGCGAGCGCGCGGTCAACCCCGATGCCCTGCCCGCGCTGCTGTTTGCAGGCGTGCTGCTCGAAGGCGGGGTGATCGGCTACGACACCAACACGCTGACCGGCGGCGCAGGCGCGGCGTTCCTGGGGATCGGCGCGCGCACCGAATATCGGCAGGACACCGTAACGGTTTATCTGCGTGCTGTGTCCGTGCGCACAGGCGAGGTCCTGACGACGGTTACTGCTTCGAAAACCATCGCCTCGCAATCGATGGGTGCAAGTGCCTTCAAATTTGTCGCGTTCCGCGAGTTGCTGGAAGCCGAAGCCGGTTTCACCACTAACGAGCCAGATCAGCTTGCGTTGCAGCAGGCCATCGAAAAGGCGGTCTATGCGCTGGTGATGGAAGGCGTCGAGCTGAGGCTGTGGGACTTTGCTGACCGCAATGCGGGCATGGCCAAGCTGCTGCAATATCAGCAGGAGCGCGACGGAAAGTTTACGCCGGGTCAGGTTCAGCGTGCCGAAGAGAAGGCGCGCAAGCTGACCCCCATGAAGGTAAAGGAAACCAGGAAAAACGGGGAAACGAACAAGGGGAATTCGGAGACGAATTAACGGTTTTTTCCTGATCGGACGGGCCAAAGGGACCGACGGTCGAAATTGCAAGGGTGCAAGGCCGATCTGATCGTTCAGACCGGTTCAAAACCCGAGGATCGCGGAAGAGAGCCGAAGCCGGTCAGGCGGTATTCGGCGATGCAACAAAAGCCTGACAAAACTCACGCACCGGAGGTGCAACTCCGGTGCGTGAGCGTGACAACAATGAGTGCGTGTGAAACAATCATGCTGACCCTGGAAGCAGTCTGCTTCCGGAGCAGCATGGTTATGACCCTTCGAAAGAGGATTATCAACCATGAAGACCTCCATTTACACCTCGGTCTCGGCGCTTGCGCTGATGATCGCAGCTCCCGCGGTAGCGCAGGACAACACCTCCACCGTCGACCAGCTCGGCACCGCGGCGAAGGCCACGGTTGTACAGTCGGGTTCGGGCAACAACTCGGATGTGGACCAGAACGGCAATGGCGCAGCGACCTTCGCTTCGGGCCCCAACGCCGGGCGCACGCTCGTCGCTGATGTCGATCAGACCGGCACCAACGGCGTCTCGACCGTCAACCAGCAGGGCAACCGCAGCAGCGCGACGCTCGACCAGGGCGGCAATGGCATGCGCTCGTCGATCATCCAGGGCAACTCCGCGACCGACAAGGGCAACACCGCCACTGTCATCCAGAACGGCACGGGCGGCGGCGTTGGCACCGGATCGTTCGTCACGCAGACCGGCAACGACGGCCAGGCCTATGTGAACCAGGGCGCAGCCACAAATGGCGCAGTGAGCACTGTCACCCAGATGGGCACCAACCAGCGTGCAAGCGTGTTCCAGCTCAGCGGCGCTGCGGACTCCAATGTCAGCCAGGCTGGCGGCGCAGCCAATGTGTTTGTATCGCAGGACGGCAGCAGCGAATCCGACATCATCCAGTCGGGCGGCAACAGCGAAGCGTCGGTCCGCCAGATTGGCGACGGCAACTCCTCGCTCGTCACGCAGACCGGCAACAATGCCGATGCTGGCGATCCGGACAACAACCTCACCAACTTCGACACCAATATCGGTGTGTCGCAGACCGGTGACGACAACACCTCGACCGTAACCCAGACCGGAAACGATCAGGTTGCTGACGTGATCCAGACCGGCAATCTCAACACCGCGTCGATCACCCAGGACGGCAATTTTGCCGACGCCAGCGTCACGCAGACCGGCAACAACAACATCGGCACTGTTATCCGTCAGGACGGCGATGGAACCGGCGACAACAATCCGCTGACCTCGCCTGTTACCCCGGCGGACAACGCCACGGCCGACATCACCCAGACCGGTGATTTCAACGATGCCTCGATCAGCCAGGCTGCCGTGCCTGTGGATGCGACGATCGTCCAGACCGGCGATGACAACGTGTCAACGATCACCCAGACTTCGACGTCGGCTGGCGCTCTTGCCACGAGCACTCAGACCAGCGACGACAACCTGTCGACGATCGTCCAGGCTTCGGATGCAACTGCTCTGGTTAGCCAGGGCGGCAACCAGTCGAACCCGGGACCGTTTGCCGGCCGTGCCAACAACGTGTCGGACGTGCAGCAGCAGGCCCTTGCCGGCGGTTCGTCGGCAACAGTTGACCAGGATGGCGTTCTGAACAAGTCCACGGTTACGCAGAACGCTGTGGACAGCACTGCGATCGTCGAACAGGACAACATCTTCAACACCTCGACGATCACCCAGACGGGTACCGGCGGCGCAGTTGCAGATGTCAGCCAGGGCGGCGGCTACGGGGACAACGTGTCCACCGTGACGCAGACCGTGGGTGCAACGGCAACCGTGATCCAGACCGGCCAGCCTTCGGTTGGCCCGGCATTCACCAACGTTTCCGACATCACGCAGTCGGGCGAAGGCGGTGAGGCTTCGGTCACGCAGAACGGTTCGAACAACGAATCCACCGTCGATCAGGCCGCTATCGATGGCCAGGCGACCGTCAATCAGGACGGCACGTTCCTGACGTCCTCGATCACGCAGGGAACGCCTGCAGCTGACGCCCGCGCCAACGTGACGCAGACCGGAACCGACAACGACTCGATCGTTTCGCAGCTGGCAGGTGCTTCGGGCGCCGAAGCTGACGTCACTCAGGGCGGTTCGGGCAACGACTCGACTGTCACCCAGTCGGCATCGACCAGCGCGTTCGTCGAGCAGATCGGCGATGGCAATGACTCGACTGTCACGCAGACGGGTGCATCGGCAGCAGGCCTTCGGGCGGCTGCGGATGTCCAGCAGCTGGGCGATCTTGGCATCTCGGTGGTCAACCAGGGTGGAGCAGGAAATGCCGCCACTCTGATCCAGACGGCTGCATCGTCCGGCGAAGAGTCGCAGATCCTGCAGAGCGGCGATGCCAACACGGCGCTCGTCACCCAGGCAGGCACCGGCAACTTCTCGCTGGTCGACCAGACCGGCGACAACAACGCCGCAACCGTCAGCCAGTCGTCGAGCGACAACATCTCTAACGTCTTCCAGTCGGGCAACAACAACTCTGCGGTCGTCACGCAGAGCGGTGGCGTGAACTGATCGTCTGACACGACCGGCGCTCCCATAGGTGGGGGCGCCGGCTCTTTCCAAAAAAGGAATTCATGATGAAGAAGCTTCTTATGATCGGCGTTTCGTCGATCGCACTCTTCGCCGCACCGGCGATCGCGCAGAACAACCTTTCGAACGTCGACCAGGTCGGCGCCTTCTCGAAGGCGACCGTGACCCAGAACGGCAGCAATGCCGAATCTGATGTTGACCAGAACGGCAACGGCACCGATGCAACTCGTCAAATCGAAGTTGCAGTTACCCAGTCGGGTGACGGAGCCTATTCGAAGATCAACCAGAGCGGAAATCGCCAGCAGGCCGAAGTCATTCAGAACGGCGACAGCAGCTCCACGATCAATCAGGCCGGCAACTCGAGCGAAGCCGAAGTTCGGCAGACCGGCGATGGCAACACCTCGCAGATCGACCAGAACGGCAACAGCAACGGCGTCGGCAATGCGCTGAATTCGTCGGCTGCTGGTGTCATCCAGACCGGTGACGACAACAGCTCCACGGTCGATCAGGATCCCTCGTCGTTCTCGCAGGCAAATGTTGATCAGCTTGGCGACGGCAACTCGTCGTTCGTGCAGCAGCAGCAGAACAGCGGAGGTGGCGGCAACGAAACCAAGGCCGACGTGAACCAGAACGGGACTGGCAACATCGCCAATGTGCTGCAGAACACCGCAGTGCAGAATGGCAAGCAGGATGCGACCGTCAATCAGACCGGTATCGCCAACAGCTCCAACATCACCCAGTCGGGTGCGCTGAACGACGCCACCACAACCCAGAACGGCAACGACAACGTTTCTGTCGTCAATCAGTCGGCGATTGCGCCGGGGGCCACTGCAACCGTCTTGCAGACCGGAGACGAAAACCGTTCGAACATCCAGCAGTCGGGCGCAGCAACCGCCACGGTTACCCAGTCGGGCAGCGACTCCTATGGTATCGCTCCGCCGAACAATGACTCGTTCGTCACCCAGACCGCCGATGGTGCCGAGGCAACCGTGACCCAGACCGGTGAACTGAACCTGTCGAACGTCACGCAGAACTCAGATGCCACCGCTACCGTCGGGCAGACCGGCGTCTACAACCGTTCGACGGTGAACC
This sequence comes from Blastomonas sp. RAC04, assembly GCF_001713435.1. Classification (NCBI taxonomy): domain Bacteria; kingdom Pseudomonadati; phylum Pseudomonadota; class Alphaproteobacteria; order Sphingomonadales; family Blastomonadaceae; genus Blastomonas; species Blastomonas sp. RAC04. The sequence goes on along the minus strand of NZ_CP016460.1, from coordinate 1,060,554 downwards.
AGACGGCTACTGCCGCAGGTGCATTGGCAACCGTCAGCCAGACCGGCAGCCCCTCGTCGGGCGGACCTGGCGTAGGTCAGGGCGACAACCTGTCGACCGTGACCCAGTCGGGTGCTTCCACCGCTTCGGTAACCCAGCTGGCCAACGTCCCGACCAACGGCTTCCCGTCGAATGACTCGGACGTCAACCAGAGCGGCACGGGTTCGTTTGCTACGGTCAGCCAGACCGGCGACGGCAACGTCTCCGATGTGGAGCAGTCGGCCAACGATGCCTCTGTGAACGTCACTCAGAACGGACTGGGCAACACTTCGGACGTGACGCAGACCGGTTTCGGCGGCGGTTCTGTAGGCACGTTCGTGAATGTGACGCAGACCGGAACGGGCAACAATGCTCTGGTGGAGCAGGACAGCTCTGACCCGAGCCCGATTGCCAACACCGGCCAGCGCACCACGATCGTGCAGAATGGTACCGGCAACGACTCTGACGTTTTCCAGACTGGTGCAAACAGCATCGCTGTGAACAACCAGACTGGAACCGGCAACAACTCGGTGATCGACCAGAATGCCCGTACCAACCGTGCTGAAGTCGACCAGATCGGCAACAGCAATACCTCAAGCATCACGCAGAACGCCTTGGGCAACAACGCATTTGTCGATCAGCTGGGTACCTCCGGGACCTCGACGATCGTGCAGAATGGCACCAGCAACGTTGTGAATGATCAGGCTCAGGCTCCGACCGATCAGGGCGGTGCAGGCGTGCGCCAGCGCGTTGGCAGCCTGCGTGCTGCATCGACGATCACTCAGGACGGTCGCCAGGGCTTTGCCGAGGTGGATCAGGGAGGAACGGATAACACCTCGTTCATCACCCAGGGATCGAGCGGACTGAACGGTCAGTTCTTTGCCAACATTACGCAGATCGGCGACGAGAACACCTCTACGGTCAATCAGGGCATCACCGACGCCGACAATACCAACGACACGCTGACTGCAGTCGTTGACCAGACCGGCGACAACAATGACTCGCTGATCAACCAGTCTGGTGATCTCAACACTGCCAACGTCTTGCAGGCTGGGAACTTCAATGAGTCGACTGTGACCCAGGGTGGTTCCGGCAACACTGCGTCGGTGTTCCAGTACTCCGACTCGAACATCTCGACGGTCACGCAGAGCGGCACCAACAATGCTGCGACCGTGACCCAGGGTTCCGCACTGCCGCTGCCCAACTAAAACAATAGCAAAGACTGGCGTCCACCGCGTGGACGCCAGTCCAGCGATTACTCAATCAAGGATCAAGACCCATGAAAAAGCTTCTTCTCCTCAGCGCATCGTCGCTGGCACTGCTCACCGCGGTTCCCGCGATGGCGCAGAACAACACCTCGACCGTCACCCAGACCGGCCAGGACGGCGGCGCAACCGTCGGCCAGAGCGGCAGCAACGGCAAGTCGACCATCACCCAGGGTGGTGACACCAACAACGCCACGCTGACCCAGTCAGGCGATTTCAATGAATCGGAAATCGTTCAGGACAACGGCACCGGCAGCAGCGATGACAACAACAACGCCGAAGTCACCCAGTCGGGCGTCGACAACTTCTCGCGCGTCGTCCAGACCAACGACTTCTCGACCGCGACCGTTACGCAGTCGACCGGTGGCAACGACTCGCTGGTCACCCAGAGCGGCGATCTCGACGATGCAGATGTGAACCAGAGCGGCCTGGACAATGAGTCCACCGTCACCCAGTCGGGCAACCTGAACACCGCCGATGTCGACCAGAGCGGTGACAACAACGAATCGATCCTGACGCAGAGCAGCGGCCTCAACCAGGCCGTCGTCACGCAGAGCGGCGAATTCAATGACTCGACGCTGGTCCAGACCGGCCTTGGAGCCAACGTCGCCAATGTCCTGCAGGAAGGCGACGACAACGATTCCGACATCATCCAGGGTGGTGCCGGCAACGGCGTGGGCAGCAGCACTGCAGCTGGCGTAGTCCAGCTGAGCACCGGCAACGATGCCACCGTGCGTCAGGCTGGCGGTCTGCATGAAGCGTTCATCGAGCAGAAGGGCGGCAACAACAACATCGCCTCGATCGATCAGGGCGCCAATGCCAGCTCCGACCACACCGCCGATGTTCGTCAGGACGGCTTCCAGAACACCGGAACCATCGTGCAGCGCGGCTTCAACGAAAACGCCGACATCATCCAGACCGGCGACGTGAACACCGCGACCGTCGATCAGGGTGGCGGCGTTGGTCGCAACCACAACGCTCTCGTCACCCAGGCAGGCAGCGACAACTCGGCCGTCATCGCACAGCGCGGTGAAGACCAGACTGCAACGATCACCCAGCCCGGCAGCGGCAACTCCGCCGAAGTCGATCAGGGTCGTGACCGCGGCGGCTTCCTCGGTGGACTGTTCGATACCGGCTTCGGTGAAAACCAGGTGGCAAGCATCACGCAGGGCGGCAACGACAACACCGCTCAGACCCTGCAGCGCGGTGAAAACCAGAGCGCGACGATCTCTCAGGTCGGATCGCTCAACGTTGGTGGCGGCGGCTTCGCGTTCGGCGCCCAGATCATCCAGGGTGGCGACACCGGCAGCGATAACGCCGCGTCGATCACTCAGATCTCCAACGCCAACCGCGCGCTGACCAACCAGCAGGGCACCAGCCTCTCGGCCAATGTCTCGCAGGGCGGCAACGGTTTCAACACCAGCACCGTGACGCAGACCGGCAATGGCGGCGCAGTGCTGCTCAACGCCAACGTTCTCCAGAACGGTTCGGACAACACCTCCAGCATCAACCAGGGTGGCAGCGACCAGACGGCCAACGTGACCCAGCTGGGCGAAGACAACCTGTCGCAGATCATCCAGACCGGATCGGGTCATGCGGCAAGCGTCACGCAGAACTCCAACTCGAACGAATCGTTCATCAACCAGGGCGGTACCAACCACATCGCCGTGGTTACCCAGGGTCTTTAAGACCTGACTAGCGGTCGTGATCCTGCTTCCGGTCTCCCGGGAGCAGGATCGCACCGACACTTTTCAAGGACAGGTTTCATGCGGACATCCATTTCAAAGCTGACACTGACCGCAGTGGCCTTTGTCATGTGCTCGCAAGTCGCATGGGCACAGGATCCCGCCGCCAACCCTTGCGCCGGCATCGTGACCGGCACCTGCAGCGCCAGCGCAGACCTGCAGCCTATCGAAATTGCCCGTCCCAATCCCGTCCGCACCAGCGCGTTCGTCACGCAGGTGGGCGATGAAAACCAGGCCAGCATCAGCCAGAGCTCGAGCAACCAGTTTGCCGATATCGCGCAGGACGGCGAGGCCAACATGGCCCGCGTCAATCAGACCGGCTCTGGCCTTGCCTATCTTGAACTCGACCAGACCGGCCTCCTCAACAGCGCTGTTATCGTGCAGGACGCCGAAGTCGGTGGCAGTAATATTGCGCTGATCGAACAGAACGGCGAAAACAATGCCATCCTTCTCGACCAATCTGCTACTTCAAGTGGCATGAACGGAACAATTCTTGCTCAGCACGGTTCGGGTAACCAGATGCAGCTACAGCAGACAGGGTCTGAAAACCGCGCCGAGTTGATCCAGACGGGTGACAACAACGCCATGACCGCAACCCAGAACGGAGCAGCCAACCAGTTGCGCTGGGTTCAGGACGGCACCGGCCTTTCCGATCTGCAGATCGTGCAGAGTGGCAACCAGGCAATCTCCATCGTGCAATCCAACGGGGGCAGTTGATGGCACAGCAGCTTTCAACCCGGATCGTGGATCGGTATGTTCCGAGCTTGCGGCAGTTGAAGCGCTTTACACTCTTGGTGCTGCTGGTGCTGTTTGCGGTCTGGTCGACCCAGTGGCTGCCTGGTGCTTCGGCGCAGGAGTCCGACGCGCCAGCATCTGCGCCCAAAGAAGACAAGGATCGCCGCATGGCGGTATCCAGTGATCAGGCGATGCCGTCCGATCGATCGCTTCAGGTCCCCGCGATTGGGGGCGTGCGCCCCGACAATGACGGCCAGACCGGAGCCATTCAGGTTCCCAGCCGCTCCACCCGCCCCTCCCCGCCCCCGCAGCTGAGCGCTCCAGGTCAGGATGCCGGCCAGCTTTCGCTGCAGAGGCTCGAGGGATCGGATGCCTGCGACGAAGAGCAGGGTTCCCAGAGCCCCGACATCTGTTCCAAGACACTGGAAAGCCGCGCGGGAGAGTTTCCGGGACGAACCCAGCCGCAGCTCTCCGCCGAACAGCGCCTGCTCGCGCAGCAATACACGGTGCCGACCTCGGTCGATGCCACCGATGGCGCGGCGCGGCGGCTAGCCGCAGGACGCAATGCAGAGCTGACCAATGACGATCTGGCGATCGCGGCGGTGGCGAGCGCGGGGCAAGGCGCAAGCCTGCCGCCGCAGGACGATGCCGAATCCCAGATCCCTGCCGAGGCGACCGACGCCATCGATGCCATCCTTGGAGTGGTCAATGCCCAGCCTCCCCGATAAATGGCCCTGGCTTGCTGCCATGACCGCTGCAGCGATGCACCCCGGCGCTGCCGGGGCCTCCCCCTCGATCGATGAGAGTGCCCCAGCCATGAGCAGCCTGCCGGATCAGCCGATCTCCCTCATCGTGGAAAAGGATGGACCACTGGTCAGTGCCAGGGTGGTTGCTGCCGGGCCATGCGCCTGTTCGGGGCACTTCCGGATCGAATCCGAATCGGGCACATCCAACCGCACCGCAAACACCAGCTCGTTCAGCAGTCTGAGCGATGCCGGCAGGGTGCTCAGCAACATCCGTTTCGGCGGATCGGACGATTGGCGCGTCAAGCTCATCGTCTCGATCGATGGCCGCGACGAATACACAGTGGTTCGCTCCTCGACGGACGGATGACGACGACCCGATGATTGTCATTTCCAACCAGTTCGACAAGCTGGACGAATATATTGCCGAAGCGGCCCTGGGGAATATCAGCTGGTCACAGTCGCTCAAGTCGATGAGCGAGATCGTCGGCGCCGAAGCCATGACCATGGATCTGATCCTGGGGGATGGCCAGTCGGTCACCTCCTTGGGTACCTATGGCTTCGACCAGGCGGTCGTGGATGCCTATGCCGAACACTATGCCCAGGTCGATCCGCGACTGGAATATGTCCAGGCCTATGGCAAGAACGGCGTCATCTTCGACGACGAAATCCAGCAATCGAGCCTGCAGGGTCACAACAGCGAATTCTGGTCGTGGCTGGAAACCGCCAATGCGCCACGCAATGCCGCGGTGCTGGTCCTGCCCTGTGTCGACAATGCCCGGATCGTCATGGCTGTGCACCGTGACAAGTCGAGCAGCAGCCAGAATGGACTGATGGGATTTTTCACGGAATTCTACCACAAGTTCAACATGGTGAACTCCATGCTGCGCATGGACATCCGCAACGGTGGCGCGACCGACCGGCCGTTTACGCCGTTGCGCAACATTGACTCGTTCCAGCTGTGCGTGGACGAAAACCTGATGGTGGTCGATGCCGGTGGCATGACGCGGTACCTGTTGGCGATGACGGGGCTGGCCAGGCTGGGCGACGAGGGCCAGTTGGGCGCACTGCCGGCCGACTTCCAGGCGGCGCTGATAAATGTCCTGCACAACCTGCCGCCGCACGATTCGACGCCCTTGGCACACAAGGGGGATCTGACCGATTCCGTTGTGCACATTTCGGCGGTGGTGGGAGAGGACTCGACCCGCTTGGCGAGCATCACCGTCACCTATGTCCGGCACCCTGCAGAACCCGAAAAGGTGTTCATGGGGGCATTCGGGCTGACCCGGCGCCAGGCCGAACTGCTCAAGTTCCTGCGGCACGTCTATTCGCTCGATGACGCAGCCAACCTGATGTCCATCAGCAAGAACACCGCGCGTGTGTTTCTGGCGCAGATCTTCGACCGAACCAAGATCCGCAACCGGATAGACCTGCTGCGGCTGGCCGACAGGTTCTCCTGACCCCAAGCCCGCAAGCGTGCAACCGCGGGAATGTGGTCGCCCGTCCTCCACGTTCAATGCAAGCCCCCGCGCAGACCCATTGTCCGTCCGCCAATCATATGTCATATGATATGCCATAACTTGGCGCGAATGCGGGAGATGACATGCGCGTTTTGAGAACGCCCGACAGCAGGTTTGCGGGGATCACCGATTTTCCGTTCGCGCCGCATTACGCGGAGATCGCCGACGCCACCGATGGCACGCGCCTGCGAATCCACTATGTCGACGAAGGCCCGCGCGATGCGCCGGTTGTGCTGATGATGCATGGCGAGCCGAGCTGGAGCTATCTCTACCGATTCATGATTGGCCCGGTGGCAGATGCGGGATTGCGCGTAGTTGCACCCGACCTCATCGGTTTTGGCAAATCGGACAAGCCCGCGCTCAAGAGTGACTACAGCTATGCGCGCCATGTCGCCTGGATGCGGCGGTGGATCGAGAAGCTCGATCTCACCAACATCACTCTGGCATGCCAGGACTGGGGATCGCTGATCGGTCTTCGTCTGGTCGCCGAAATGCCCGGACGCTTCAACGGCGTCGTGCTGTCCAATGGCGGGCTGCCCGCAGGCCAGGATGCGCCGCGTGCCTTTGCGATCTGGCGCGCGTTTTCCAAATGGAGCCCGGTGTTTCCGATCGGCAAGATCATCGCCAAGGGCACCGCACGCACGCTGTCAGACGCCGAGATCGCGGCCTACGACGCCCCCTTCCCCGATGGCAGCTTCAAGGCAGGCGCGCGTATCTTCCCCAGCTTCGTGCCGCTGGGCCCCAATGTCGCGGTGCCCGACCAGCTCAAGGCCTGGGAGATTCTCGACCGGTGGGAAAAGCCGTTCCTGTGCTGTTTCAGCGATCGCGATCCCATCACCCGTGGCGGCGACGCGCTGTTCGTCGGGCGCGTGCCGGGGACCGCCGGACAGAAGCATCGCCCGCTGAGCGGCGGTCACTTCATCCAGGAGGATGATCCGCAAGGGTTTGCCGACTGCATTCTCGAGGTCGCGCGCCAGGCCTGACCGGGCGCCGCTTACTCCTCGATCAGGTCGAGATAGGCGACGACGTCGTTATCGGTGGCGATGTACAGGCCTTCCTGAACCTCGGCGCTTTGCTGCGCGGCGATGTGTAGCGCCTCTGCCAGCGGGCCGTAGAACAGGCTGCTGGTTGCCCCGCCCTCGACGTCGCCATCGAGCAGGTACAGCCGCACGCTGACCGAATCGGAGGTCGAGCGCATCAGTCCTTCTCCAGCCGCGCGCCGTCGAGCAGCCGTGCCGCGCGGTCGCTCTCGGCCGCGTTCGTGGTGCGCTCCGCCTTGGTCTGGCCAAACCTCGCGCGGTTTGCTGCGGCGGTGGTTTCGGCCTGCTTGCGCTTGTGCGCCTTGCGCGCCTGGCGCAGGTTGATAATCTCGGCCATGTTCAGGGTGCCTCCCCTGCCCGTTCCGACATTTCGATGAAATCCCGCGCCAGATCGCGCTCCGACCGGTCGGCAAAGGTCGCGTCGATATCCGGGGCTTGGCCGAACATGAACAGCATGCACCAGATGGCGAAGCGCTCGCCCGGAACTGTCGACAGGCCCAGGTCGACCTGCATCCGCTCGATCGCCGCATCCACCGCCTGCGGGGCAATGGCGGCAGGATCGCGCGTCCCGAAATAGCGTTCCAGTTGATCTTCAAAGGTCATGACGCAGATCCTTAGGCCGCATCGGGATCCTTGTGCAACCAGTCGGCATGCCGCGGAGCCTTTTTGGTGCGGCTCCACTCGTCGAGCATCAACGGAGCCACGCGCTTGAGCTCGGCATAATGCTCGGGCTTGCCGATATTGCAGGCGAGCTCGACGCGGTGGCCATTGGGGTCGAAGAAATAGATCGAGCGGAAAATGCCGTGGAAGGTCGGCCCCAGCACATCGATGCCCAGTCCCTCGATATGCGCCTTGGCGGCGTTCAGCGCGGCGAGATCGGCGACCTCGAACGCGATATGCTGTACCCATTCGGGGGTGTTGGCGTCGCGGCCCATTTCGGGCTGCTCGGGCAGTTCGAAGAACGCCAGCACGTTGCCGCCGCCGCAATCGAGGAAGACGTGCATGTACGGATCATAGGCACCGGTGGAGGGCACATGATCTTCCGAGAACGCGCTGGTGTAGGTCATGCCCAGCACCTTCTCGTACCATTCCACCGTCTGCTTGGCGTCCTTGCAGCGATAAGCGACGTGGTGGATGCGCGAGAGTGCGAACGGTGCGGTCATTCCGCTGGCTCCTGAACCTTGAGCACGCCGCGGCGCAGCTGGTCCTCTTCCATCGACTTGAACAGAGCGGTGAAGTTGCCGTTGCCGAAGCCTTCGTCCTTCTTGCGCTGGATGAACTCGAAGAACACCGGGCCGATCACCGGTTGGCCGAAGATCTGCAGCAGCAGCCGCGGATCGTTGTTCTCGGTCGATCCATCAAGCAGGATGCCGCGCATCTGCAGCTCTTCCACAGGCTCGCCATGGCCCGGCAAGCGCTCTTCAAGCGCTTCATAATAGGTGCCCGGCGGCGGCGTCATCAGCGGCGCGCCCATCGCCCTGATGCGGTCGAGGCAGCCGATCAGGTCGTCGCAGATGAAGGCGATGTGCTGGATGCCCTCGCCATTGTAGGCGCGCAGGAACTCGTCGATCTGGCCGCCGCCTTTCGCGCCTTCCTCGTTCAGCGGAATGCGGATCTTGCCATCGGGCGCGGTCATCGCGCGGCTGGTGAGCCCGGTATATTCGCCCTTGATGTCGAAGAAGCGGATTTCACGGAAGTTGAAGACGCGCTCGTAGAATTTCGCCCAATGGTCCATGCGGCCGCCATAGACATTGTGCGTGAGGTGATCGATCATCTTGAAGCCCGCGCCCACCGGATGGCGATCGACGCCGGGCAGATATTCGAAATCGATGTCGTAGATCGATAGCGCTTCGGGGTTTTCGAGGCTGGCATAGCGATCGACCAGATAGATCATCGCGCCACCGATGCCGCGGATCGCGGGCAGCCGCAGTTCCATCGGCCCCGTCCGGGTCTCGACCGGCTCTGCACCGCGATCCAGCGCCTCGCGATAGGCGATGCGCGCGTTCTGTACACGAAAGCCCATGCCGCAGGCCGACGGGCCGTGTTCGGCAGCGAAATACGCAGCCGGGCTTGCCGGCTCATAGTTGGCAATCAGGTTGATATCACCCTGGCGCCACAAATGGACGTCCTTGGAGCGATGCTGGGCGATGCGGGTGAAGCCCATAGCGGTGAACACCGGCTCGAGCAGACCCTTTTCGGGTGCGCAGAATTCGATGAACTCGAACCCGTCCAGGCCCAGGGGGTTTTCGAAAAGGTCGGCCATGAGATCATCCTCCATGCGCGGTTACTGTGCGCACAGGAATACCCTGCAGACAAAATGGTGTCAAATGAAACTATATTGACCCATCAGGGCGACCATGTGCCCAAACAGAAAAAGGCGGGCAAGCTGCCCGCCTTTTCAGTCCACTTTCCCCTTTTGGGGGGAATGGTGCGCCCGGAACGATTCGAACGTCCGACCCTCAGATTCGTAGTCTGATGCTCTATCCAGCTGAGCTACGGGCGCGTTGGAGTTGGCGACATAGTCAGCGGCCTGCGGGATGGCAACACCTTTTTGGGCCGCAGGTCGCTTTATTGCGCGCCACCCCGATGGCGCAGGGATTGTTCGATCGCGCCGAGCAGCGGAAGATCGGCCGGCGGCATATCCAGCGCCCGCAAATCGTCGACGGTGACCCAGCAAATCGTGCTGGCGTGCAGCGGCTCCGGCTCGCCTATCCAGCTATCGCAACGGTACAGCAGCAGGATAAGATGGCGCGTGCCCAGCGCATCGCTCGCAAAGGTCAGCGGTGTCAGGTCGGCTACTGCTACCTGGATGCCCAGCTCTTCGCCCAGTTCGCGCGCCAACGCCGCCTCTGGCGTCTCTCCCGGCTCGATCTTGCCACCGGGAAACTCCCACAGCCCTGCCATCATCTTGCCGGGCGGGCGCTGCTGCACCAGCAGCCTGCCAGCTCCATCGACCAGCAGTGCCGCCACCACGGGGAAGAGTGTCGGATTAATTTCCATCTCGCATGCCTGTTTTAACCTTTTGGAAACGGGATTTTGCAAATCTGCGGTTGGGGCAAGCGGGTCCCCGGCTAGTTTCGGAACCACCATGCGCCATTTCTTTGCTCAATTGGCCAAATCAAAACGCGGTGCAACCGCCATTGAATACGGCTTGATCGTGGCTCTGGTGGCTATCGCCTGCATGACCGCCATCAACTCCGTAGCCGGCAACACCATCAGCATGTGGGGCTACGTCAAAACCAATATCGTCCCCAAGGAAGAGTAAGGTGTCGGAATTTCAGACACCCCGATCAATCTTAGGAATATCGTAAGCATTTAGTTTTACTCCCGGTCTTGTCCAATCGGCATGCGTGAAGATGGGACGGGGAAGTGAAGACCTCGAACAGGAGACCTGACATGAAGACCATTCGCAACATTCTCGGCAACAAGAAGGGCGCCACCGCCATCGAATACGGCCTGATCGCCGCCCTGATCGCCGTTGCAGCCATCACCGCGATGAGCTCGCTGGGCACCAACCTCTCCAGCACCTTCAACACCGTCAGCACCAAGCTGACCACCGGCTAAGCCTTACGGCCACAGCCAAACGGAAAAGGGCGGCAGTGATGCCGCCCTTTTTTGTATGTTCGCCGCGATCAATAGCTGACGATCTTGACCTTCTGCCCGGGGGTAAGGGTGGCGCCGGATGCCAGCCCGTTGAGCGCGATGAAGCGCTCGGCCCGCAGATCGTCATAGGCCATGCGCGCAGCCATGGACTGCACGGTGTCGCCACGCTGGACGGTCACCACCCGCAGCCGCCGCGGCCTGATGGCCGAGGCTTCGGCGCCGGAAAGCCGCTTCACCGACTGATACATCGGCGTGAACAGGTTGCTCTGCCCGGCAGGCGTGATCGCAACGAAATGATAGGCCCGGTTGTTGCCGAAGCTGTACGCGAAGATGGTCACATCTAGCGTCTGGCGATTGGCGGCGACGCGCGCGGTGGCATAGGCCGCAGGCAGGCCGTTGACCGTGGTCCGCTGGATCTGCCCGTAATTCAGCTGCTGTTCGCCACCCACCGCACGGAATGCCTGATCGACATAGCGCGTGAGGTCGCCCGAGAACTGGCCCATGGTGAACTGCGCCTGCGCCGACTGGCCGCTGATCGACACAGCACTGGTGCCATTCTGCATGGCGTATCCTTGCGGGACAGAGAATTTCAGCCCTAGCTCAGGATGCAGGAACTCCCTGCCCTGCACCATGCCCTGCTTGGGATCATCACCATAGAGCAGCCCATCGAGCCGCGAGAGGAACACGTCGCGGTTGCGCTGGGTTCCGCTGAACCGGCTGGCGACAGTCGCTGCGCGCGTCACGCGGCGGGCGGGATCGGGGTGGGTGCTCGCCCATTCGGGCACAGAGCGGGCGTTGCCGCCCTGTGCGCGGGCATCGATCGCCTGCTGCGCCGCAAGCGACCCCAGCATCGAGGAGAGCGCCCTGGGGTCATAGCCTGCGCTGCTGAGATAGCGCACGCCCAGATCGTCGGCCTCCTCTTCCTGCTTGCGCGAGTATTTCAGCGTCAGCAGCTGTGTCCCGGTGCCGAACACCTGCTGGCCAAGCTGGCCTGCCGCGCCATCGCCCAGCAGCACGGCCGCGCCGATCTGGCCGAGCAGGCCGATGATGCTGTTGCGCTGCGCCGCCTTTTGCCGCTTTTCGGAATGACGTGCGGCGACATGGCCGACTTCATGCCCCAGAACGCCGGCCAGCTCGGCCTCGTCGTTCATCAGCGCCAGCAGCTGCCGGGTGACATAGACATAGCCGCCGGGGATCGCGAAAGCGTTGTTGACCGGCGAGTTGAGCAGCGTGACGGTAAAATCGTCGCGCGCGTTGCCAAGGCCAGATTGCACCGCAATGCCCTTGCCGACCTGAACGACATAGGAGGTCTGCGCCACCTGGTACGCACCGCCGAATTCCTCGAGCAGCTTGGGATGCACCTCTGCGCCCTGACGCTTTTCCGAAGCGGTGATCGACTGGGCCTGCGCAACCAGCGCCTCTGCCTTGGGCGCCAGTACGCCCGGTAGCAGCGCGGTCGTCCCCAAAGCCACTGCAACCGTGAACGCAAAAACCTTCATCCGCCGTGCCATCGCACCCTCCTTGTCGGTCGTTTGTCTGTGCCGATCGATCGCATGATGCCCTGTGCGGGCACCATGATCAAACGGGCTTGTCGCCACAACGACGCAGACCGCGTGCGGTTGCGCGAATTTACATCGAGATCAAAGTGCGCCGATTGCCAGGAAGCGGGCTTCGCGCGCCGCGCGCAGCTCGAGCGGGCTCAGCTTCTTGAGCGTTTCCAGTTCCTCGCGGACCGCCTTGGCCAGTTCCTGGATCGCCTGCACCGAATCACGATGCGCGCCACCCACGGGTTCCTTGACGATCCGGTCGATAACGTTGAGCCGCTTGAGATCGGCTGCGGTCACCTGCATCGCTTCGGCAGCATCTGCCGCACGGTCTGCGGTCCGCCACAGGATAGAGGCGCAGCCTTCGGGCGAGATCACCGAATAGACCGCATGTTCGAACATCAGCACGCGCTCGGCCGAAGCAAGCGCCACCGCGCCGCCCGATCCGCCCTCGCCGACGATCGCTGAGACCATCGGCACGCCCAGCGAAAGGCAGCGCTCGGTCGAGCGGGCAATCGCCTCGGCCTGACCGCGCTCCTCGGCCTGCACGCCGGGAAACGCGCCCGAGGTGTCGACCAATGTAACCACGGGAAGCCCGAACCGGTCTGCCAGGTCCATCAGGCGGATCGCCTTGCGATAGCCTTCGGGTTTGCCCATGCCGAAATTGTGGCGGATGCGGCTTTCGGTGGTGTCGCCCTTTTCGTGCCCGATGACCACCAGACGCTGTTCGCCCATGCGCGCAAAGCCGCCCATGATCGCCTTGTCGTCGCCAAAGGCACGGTCGCCTGCCAGCGGCAGAAACTCGTCGAACATCCCTGCGACATAATGCTTGAAATGCGGGCGCGCGGGATGCCGGGCAACGAGCGTCTTCTGCCAGGGGGTCAGCCCGGCATAAGTCGAGGCCAGCAGCTTGCGTGACTTGGCCGCGAGCCGCTCGATCTCGCTGTCGATATCGATCTCGCCGGTGTCGGCGGTTTCGCGCAATTCGGCGATGCGCGCATCAAGCGCGGCGATCGGCTTTTCGAATTCCAGATAGCTTGTCATGGTCATAGTCTTGCCCTGCTAGCCACGCCGCTGCCTGTCGGCAAGGTTCATCTGCGCAAGCGGGTGGCGACGATTGACCAGCTCGACCAGCCTTTTGCTGTCGACATGGGTGTAAATCTGAGTGGTCGCGATATCGGCATGGCCCAGAAAGGTCTGCAACGTGCGCAGATCCGCGCCGCCTTCGAGCAGATGCGTAGCAAAGGCGTGGCGCAGCACATGCGGGCTCACCCGTGCCGGATCGATCCCCGCGCTGGCGGCGAAGTCCTTGATCAGCTGGAACAAGCGGATGCGGCTGATATGCCCGGTGCGCGAGGGGAACAGCCAGCGCGTCTCGACCGTGCTCACTGCCAGCCAGCGCGCAAGCGCATCGCGCGCGCGGCCCGAGATCGGCACCAGCCGCTGCTTGTCGCCCTTGCCGGTGATTGCCAGCAACGGTCGCCCGATGCTGGCCGCCGCACGCGGCAGGCTGACCAACTCGCTGGCGCGCAAACCCGATCCATAGAGCAGCTCGATCAGCGCGAGCAGCCGCAGGTCCGATGGCCTTGCCTCTGGCGCCGCCGCGCGCTCTTCTGCCAGCGTGAACAGCCGGGCAATATCGTCTTGACTCAGGATCTTGGGCAGCGGTCTTTGCACTTTCGGGCGAGCAATCGCCGTGGATGCGTTGCCCGCACTGGCCTCCGCCAGCCCCTCATCCTGCAGAAAGGCGAAAAAGCCACGCAGCGCAGAGGATTTGCGCGCGACGGTGCTCGAGGCAAGATCGCGCCAGTGATGGTCCAGACGGGCCAACCCCGCCTCCCCCGCCTGCACCAGCGCACCTGCCAGCACATCGGACGCCTGTTCGAGGTCGCGGCGATACGCGGCGAGCGTGTTCGCGGCCGCGCCGCGCTCTGCGGCCATCATTTCCAGAAAGCGGTCGATCAGACGGGCGTCGTCGCCTGCCATCGGTCAGGCGCGGCTGACAGCTTCTGCAGCGATCATCCGGGCCTCTGCCTGACGCCCGGCGATGCGGAGCGCCGAAACGACGTGGAACAGCTGGCGCGGGGTCATCGCCGACCAGTCGTCGCCCTGCATGCCCATCGCGACCAGCAGCGTCACCAGCCCATCATTGCCTTGCGATGCGGCGGCGCGGATCGCCCGGGTCCAGCGGGTTTCGCCGCCCAGCCGGATGCCCAGGTCCTCGGCCAGCGAATCGCGATCGGCGGTGCTGATCCGGTTGAGCCCAGCCAGGCCCGCAACCAGAAAGGCGCTCTTGCGCGCGTTCGCGCTCTCGTCATTGTCGAAGAAGCTGCTGACTTCCGATGATCCCAGCGGCGAGCGCCCCGGCGAGGCGAGCGCGAGCACGGCCCAGCCCAGACTGCCTTCGGACACGATACCGGTCCAGCGCGCCGCACTGGTATCGAAGCCCGCCGACACCATCGAGACGATAAGGTCATCGGCAGCATCACCGACGTCTTCCGACGGAGCGACGCGCGCTGCCGCGTGGGCGGTCAGGACATGCGCAGAATAGCGTACGAACGCGTTTTCGGACCGGTTCCACAGCGCGTGCATCGCGCGCACCCGGTCATCGGGATCGGCAGCGACATAGGCGGTGCGCAGCAGCGCCATGCGATCGCGCAGCGCATCATCGGTGCCCGGATCGTCAAATGTCGCGCCGTACAGATCGATCATGTCGCGGCTGGAAAGCACGCCCATCGCAGCGGCCATGTCTGCCGCCTGCACGCGCGAGGCCAGCGGCGCCATCGGCGCGCGCGCGCGCCACGCCTGATAGTTGCGGTCGGCACTGGCATACAGCGCCTCGGGAGGCTCGATCCCGGCGGTCAGCGCCAGCCCGAAACGCCAGCGGGTGAGCTGGTTCACGTCATCCCATTGCACCGTCACTGCGCGCCTGCCGTTGAGGCTTGCTCCGACGATCTTTTCTGCCAGCACCACATCGATCCGGTCCATGCCGCTCTGGCGGCGGGCGCGATCGATCTGTTCGCGCGCCGAGCTGCCCTCTCCGGAGAAGCCCGAGCAGATCGCGCGGATCAGCTGCCATTCCTTGCCCTTTGCGGTGTCACGGGCGAAGGGCAGCAGCGGGCACATGCCCAGCGGATCGGCGGCGGAAACATAGCTGGTCAGCGCCACATCGAGCAGGCGCGGGGTCGCGGCGGGCGGATCGATCGCCTGCACCATTCGCACCGCGCCATCGGCCGATCCGATGCGCAGCAGCAATGCCGCCCGTTCAGCAGCCCAGTTTGCGCCGTTGATCCCCTGCGGAGTGTTGAGTTCGCTCAGCAGCAGCTTCTGCAGGCCCAGCGAGGCCCAGCGCGACACGATACGCCCACCGGTGCGGCGCACCAGCGTCTGGGCATAGCGTCCGCCGATATTGCCGAGCGAGGACGCGGCAAAACCGCCATTGGCCTGGCTCAAGGGGCCGATGAGGTCCAGCGAACGGCGCGCGCTGGGTGGCAGCGCCTGGGTGAGCGCGAGCTGTTCTGCAAGCTGCTCCTGCAACGCAGCGAGTTCCTCGCTCAGCGCCTCGTCGCTTTCTTCCTGACCTGCCAGCGAAGGCAGGGGGACCAGCGGGGGCGGCGTACCGGGGACGACGGGAGCCTGGGGTCCGGTGCGGCCGGGCTCGGGCAAGGGCGGCGGTTCGGACTGCGACGGCGCAGGCGCGGGATCGTTGAACCCGGGGGGCAGCAGCGACTCCGGTGCTTCGTTCTGTCCGATCACGGGAGCAGATACAAACGCCACCGCCATCAGGCTGGCACAGGCCAGCAGCATTCCCCGGCGCATCGCGATCAGCCCTCGGGCTGCGCCGTGGCGGCGTTGGACGCCGCTGCCGTTGGCAAGGCGATCTGCTTTTCGACGCGTGCGGTGGGAACCTCGCCACCGCGCGAATAGGCGAACGCCAGGAACGCGACAACCAGAACAGCCAGTGCAACCAGGATGAGCGGTCCCTTGGGCCGCCTGCGCTGCCGGTAATTCTGTCCCAAAATGGCCATGGCCGACATATGCTCCGTGAAGTGTCTAGAAAACTTGCGCCACCGCCTAGCCTATTTATAGGCTGCGCGGCAATGCTGCAGAACCGAAAATCAGACCCCGCGAAGCTTGCAGGCGCCATCATGCAATGGCTGGACCGGCCGTTGGTGCTGGTCGGGCTGATGGGTGTCGGCAAGTCCACCGTCGGCAAGAGGCTGGCCACCGATCTGGGTATCGACTTCGTCGATGCCGATGAGGAGATCGAAACCGCGGCGCAGATGACGATATCGGAAATCTTCGAGCGTTTCGGTGAGCCCTATTTCCGTGACGGCGAGCGCCGGGTGATCTCGCGGCTGATCGATGGCGTGCCGCGCGTTATCGCCACCGGGGGCGGCGCGTTCATGAACGACCAGACCCGCGCGCTGATCCTGCAGGGCGCGATCGCGATCTGGCTGGATGCCGACCTTGCTACGCTGGTCGAGCGCGTCAGCCGCCGCAACACCCGTCCGCTGCTCAAGAACGGCAATCCGGGCGAAGTCCTGGCCAAGCTCGCCGAGGTCCGCAACCCGGTCTATGCGCAGGCGCAGATCCATGTGCGGAGCAAGGATGGCCCGCACCACCGCACCGTTCTCACTATTCTGGAGGCACTTGCCCGATGGCACGGCTGAATATCGCGCTGGGCCAGCGCAGCTACGATATTGACGTTGAGGCAGGGGCGCTGGACGACGTGGCAACGCATATCGCTCCCTGGGCAAAGCGCGGCCGCAGCCTGTGGGTCACCGACAGCACAGTGGCCCGGCACCACTGGCCCCGCATCGCCGCCCAGCTCGAGGCCGCAGGCATCGGAGCGGAGCTGTATGTCGTACCCGCTGGCGAGGCAAGCAAGAGCTGGGCCGAGCTGGCGCGGCTGACCGACTGGCTGCTCGGCGCAGGGATCGAGCGAAGCGATACCATCTTCGCGCTGGGCGGCGGGATGATCGGCGATCTCACCGGCTTTGCCGCATCGATCGCCAAGCGCGGCTGCGACTTCGTGCAGGTGCCGACCACCCTGCTGGCACAGGTCGACAGCTCGGTCGGCGGCAAGACCGCGATCAACACCGCAGCGGGCAAGAACCTCGTCGGCGCGTTCCACCAGCCGCGATTCGTGCTGATCGATCCGCAGGTGCTCGCCACGCTGCCCCCGCGCGAAATGCGCGCAGGCTATGCCGAAGTGGTCAAATACGGCCTGATCGACGATGCGCCCTTCTTCGACTGGTGCGAGGCGCACGGCGCCGATGTGCTGGCAGGTGAACCGCAGGTGCTTGATCACGCCATCGTCACCAGCGTCGCCGCCAAGGCGCGGATCGTGGGCGAGGACGAGCGCGAGACGAAGGACCGCCGCGCGCTGCTCAACCTCGGCCATACCTTTGGCCACGCGCTGGAAGCCGACACCGGCTTTGGCGAGAGGCTGTTGCACGGCGAGGCGGTGGGTGTCGGAATGGTGCTGGCGCTGCGCTATTCGGCACGGCGCGGGCTGTGCGACCTTGCGGACGCAGAACGCGTCGCCGCGCATTTCGGCGCCTGCGCGATGCCCGTCACGCTGCACGATGCCGGCGTCACCGCCGATGGCGCGGCGCTGGTCGATCATATGCGGCATGACAAGAAGATGGCGGGCGGCACCCTGCCCTTCCTGCTCGCGCGCGGGATCGGGCAGACGTTCGTGTGCCATGATGTCGATCTGGCCGATGTCGCGCAGTTTCTCGACGAACAACATCGCCAGGCGCGATAAACCTGCGCCTGCGTAAACTTTCTCTTTAGGACGACACGCTAGGGTGCCGGTGTGGAGGCAGGTGCGACCCGCTTGCCTGCCACACCAATTGTGTCGCCGGACCTTCGGGCGAAGCAGATTGGGCCAAGCACTTTAGGGAAACCGCCACGTGTCGTTTGTTCAGCCCGGAGCCTTTGACCGCGCCCAGCCGGATGCAGCGCCACCGCGCTCGCTGGATGCTGCGCTGGCGCAGGGCACCAGCGCTGCGCACGGCTTTGTCGGTGTCCTGCTCGACAAGGCCAGCCCGGTGCGCGCAATCGACCTTGCCGATGCCGCGCATTATCTGTGCCTGCTGCATGGCCGCTATCCCGGTCTGATCGACTATGCCGCGACCCGCACCGCAGACCCGCATATCGGCAAATGGCTGGCCCATGCATGCGAGGCATTCGTCGGCGAGCGCGCGCTGCTCACCCGGCTGACTGTTGCCGCAGGGCCGATCACAAGCACTCCCGGCCAGGACCGGTGCACCCCAGCGATCATCAACCTGCGCGGGGCGCTCAACGCGCTGTCGCAGTCCGACCGCCAGGGCTGTGCGATCGGCGCCGCCTTTGCGCTGGTGCTGGACTGGATCACGGTGCGCGAGGTGCTCGATCTCATCGGCGCGCGCACCGGGCTCGATGTCCGCCCCCCCTCGCTCCCTTCATCGGCCGACACACGCCAGCTCGCGGCCGAACTGAGCACCGACAGAATGATCGGACGCGCGATCGGCTTCGGCGCATCGCAGATGCTCCAGCAGCATCGCCAGTTCTGGGATATGCTGGGCGAACGCGCCGAGCTTCGCCGCGCGCAGGACGGCATCTAGGCTTCCAAAACGCATGGCTTTACGGAAACGTAAAGCAGAAGCGCTCTGACCGCTTGCCAAGCTGGCTTCAGCCCCCTATCGCTTAACCAACCAGTTAACAGCGGCAGGAAGGCCATCCCATGCGCTTTGAAGGCACCAGCGAATATGTTGCAACCGACGATTTGAAGGTGGCGGTCAATGCCGCCGTCGCACTGCGTCGGCCCCTGCTGGTGAAGGGCGAGCCGGGCACCGGCAAGACCGTGCTGGCGCACCAGATCGCGCAGGCCGCCAAGGCGCCGCTGATCGAATGGAACATCAAGTCGACCACGAAGGCGCAGCAGGGCCTGTACGAATATGACGCCGTGGCGCGTCTGCGCGACGGCCAGCTCGGCGACGAGCGCGTCCACGACATCGGCAACTACATCAAGAAGGGCAAATTGTGGGAAGCGTTCACCGCACCCGAACTGCCCGTGCTGCTGATCGACGAGATCGACAAGGCCGATATCGAATTCCCCAACGATCTGTTGCAGGAACTCGATCGCATGGAATTCTACGTCTACGAGACCAAGGAGCTGGTGAAGGCCAAGGATCGCCCGATCGTGGTCATCACCTCCAACAACGAGAAGGAACTGCCCGACGCTTTCCTGCGCCGCTGCTTCTTCCACTATATCAAGTTCCCCGATCGCGAGACGATGCAGGCGATCATCGACGTGCACTTCCCCGGCATTCAGAAGATCCTGGTGCAGAAGGCGCTCGAGATCTTCTACGACGTGCGCGAAGTGCCCGGCCTCAAGAAGAAGCCCTCGACCAGCGAACTGCTCGACTGGCTGAAGCTGTTGCTGCACGAGGACATGCCGCTCGAAGTGCTTCAGTCGCGCGACCCCAGCAAGGCAATCCCGCCGCTGCACGGTGCGCTGCTCAAGAACGAGCAGGACGTGATGCTGTTCGAACGCCTCGCCTTCATGTCGCGCCGCAACAGCTGAGGGGGTGCGCCAGGCGGGTGATCCCGGCCTGGCCAGCAACGTACGCGTCAGGATCAGAGGCAGGCGGGCCCGCCCGCCAATAGGCTATTTCTTCAGTTGCATGCGGCAGCTGTCCTGCTGGTCCTCGCACTGCTGCGCAAAGCCCGCCAGCACCGCGCCGGGTACCCGCGATCGCAGGGCCCCGGCTTCCAGCGTGTATATGCCCTTAAGATACGCCTTGTCGAACTGGGTGAGTTCTGCAGGGGCGGCCTCGGGCCCCTGCGTGAACAGGCTGAGCACCGATGGAACTGCGACGCTGGCGAAGTCGATGTGCCGCCTGGGCGAGCCGAGCAGATGAACCGCTGCATAATCGGCCAACTGGCCGAGCGTCGCGTTCTTGATCTGGGTGGAGTCATACAGCACGATCGACAAAGATTTGGGCCGGTAGAAATTCGAAACAATGCGGCTGGCAGAGATCGATGTCGCGATCACATAGCCTTCGCCGTCGAGCGTGGCGCCATTGCTGTTGGACAGGGTGGACAGGTTCCAGGCCACCGCAGGCTTGCGGGCACGCAACTCGTCGCGCAGGTTCCGGGTCTGCACATCGCGCATTTCAGCTATTCCGACGATACCGCGCCTGCGCGTCAGCATCTTTTCGAACAGGCCGCGAGGATCGTCGACCACCACGACCAGCGCGTTGGCCCTGCAGTTCGGCTTGGCCGGGTCGAGCCCGACATCCAGAGCGGTTCGATTGATGCGGTCCGTTATGGTCACGCTGGCATCCGGAGCCATTCCGACCACCTTGACGCACAGCGGCTCGAAGAAGCGCGGGATCACATCGAACATCGGAATGGGCGCTATCAACTCGCGCAGATTTTCCTTGAGGACTTTCTTCGCGACCTCGCGCTGGCCGATCACCTCGATGCCGTCCCGGAAGAGATCGGGCGTCTCTTCCCCAGTCTGCTGCGCTGCGCCTGCTGCAGGCAAGCTTAAAAGACTAAAAGCTGCAATAGCAGACCGGAATGTTCGACCACGCATGACTGTCTCTCGCCATCTTCGCCGTGTTGCTGAAGTATAGTGGCTCAAGAGGCAGGCATCACGCAAGTTGAATCGAGTGTGGCTGCTGTCGCCCTGACTGCTGGCAGCGCCCTGCTGCAGCTCCCGCTTTTGCGCCCCCCCCGGGCAGCTACCCAGCAACGTCAGCGAATATAGGCGAGCTCGAAATTGCCCCAGTAGCGGCCCCGGATCCACAACGGCACGAAGATGTTGCGCAGGATCCTGACCTCGCCCGGATGCGGCTCGAAGCGATAGACGGCGGCATAATAGGCATCGTTCTTGTGCTCGATCGCCTCGCTCGTGGTGCGGTCGAGCACGATCATCCGGTTGCGGCAGTGCGCGGCATCGTGCGTCCTGTCGCCGGTGGGCGCGTGCGAGCGCTCAGAAATGTGCGTCGGCAGATAGCCGTCCACATTTGACGTCACCGCCCCGAAGGTGGTCTTGCCCGCGCCCCAGAAGCGATCGAGGATCGGGCGGATGTGCCTGTCGGCGAAGTCGTTGAAGTCGTTGTCATAGCGCACCAGCCCCGGCTCGCCGCGTGGTCGGTAGGTCCGGTCGAACAGCTGGGCTTCGGTCAACGTTCCGCTCACAAGCGCGGATTCGATGATGCTGCATATCTCGATTCCGGTGTCGGTTGCGGTCTCGACATAAGGATTGTCGCGATGCGACAGCCCGGTGTGGACGAGCTGGTTGAACATGACGTTGGAAATCGTCTCGAGCTCGGTGGTCTGGTGCAGCGCGTCTTCCAGCTGGTCGCCGCAGCCGGCAACATCGCCCATGAACACGAACAGGTTGTCGCAAAGCTCGCCGGTGTCCGAGCGGACGCCATTGCTCGATTCGGCGATGGCATCGGCCTTGCTCGCGACATCACGCACCATCTCGCCCGCCTGCTGGATGGCGGCATCGATCGTTTCGAAATGGCGTTGCGCGCTGCGGCTCTGCGCGACCCCGCGCTCGACCTGCGCCATGAAATGTCCCGCCTCGATGCCCAGGGAATGCATGGTGCCGGAAATCTTGTCGGTGGCCTGGCGCGTATCCTGTGCCAGCTTCTTCACCTCGGCAGCCACTACCGCAAAGGTCGCCCCGGCAGCGCCGGCGCGCTCGGCCTCGATCGCGGCATTGAGCGCGAGCATGTTGGTGGACCGGGCAATGGAATCGATGGTCTGGCTGGCGGTCACGACATCCGCCATCGCATTGGCGAAGCGCTTGACGTCCTCGCCCAGTCCCTGGATCAGCGCGATCAGATCGTGCAACTCCATCGCAGAGACTTGCATGGTCTGAGAGCTTTCCGCCAGGTTGCTGTAGGCGGCCTGGCTCGTCCGGCGCGCGCTGGCTGTGGCGAGCACCACCTGCTCCTGCTCCTGCGCAAGGTTGCGCGCGATCTGCTCGAGATACGACCGCTTCTCGCCCAGCAGCGCCATGCGCTGGCGCACGGTTTCGACAATTCCGCCGACCTGGCTCGAGCAGATCACGGAATCGCCGCAGCTTTCGGCCATCTGCTGAATGGCATCGCTTTCAGGCTTGATGATGCGATGCTCCTGCATGACTGCCCCTTTGTCACGACAATCCGCAGACCCTAGCTGGCCGTGGTTAACGCCGGGTAAATCGCACGGCCCTGCCCTGTTGCCACTTGCCAGATTAAGCGGGTGTCGCCATCGTGAAGGGTGACGCAAACGGAAAGCGCCGGATAAGGGTTGAGGATCGATGTTCTTCTCGTTCATGGATGAATTGCGCAGCGCCGGGATATCGGTGTCGCTGAAGGAACATCTGGTCCTGCTCGAGGCGCTGCACAGCGAGGTGATAGGTCGCACCCCCGAGGAGTTCTATTACCTCTCGCGCGCCACGCTGGTGAAGGACGAAGGGCTGCTCGACCGGTTCGATCAGGTGTTCGCCAAGGTGTTCAAGGGCCTGGAAATGACCTTCCAGGGTAACGACACCGCCGAGATTCCCGAAGACTGGCTGAAGGCGGTCGCCGAGAAGTTCCTCTCCGAAGAGGAGATGGAGAAGATCAAGGCGCTGGGGTCGTGGGAAGAGATTATGGAGACGCTCAAGAAGCGGCTCGAGGAACAGGAAAAGCGCCACCAGGGCGGCAACAAGTGGATCGGCACTGGCGGCACCAGCCCGTTCGGCAACTCCGGCTTCAACCCTGAAGGCGTGCGCATCGGCGGCGAGAGCAAGCACAAGCGCGCGATCAAGGTGTGGGAAAAGCGCGAGTTCCAGAATCTCGACGACACCCGGCAGCTGGGCACGCGCAACATCAAGGTCGCGCTGCGCCGCCTGCGCCGGTTTGCGCGCGAGGGCAACGCCGATGAGCTCGACATCGACGGCACCATCGATGGCACCGCGCGGCAGGGCTGGCTCGATATCCGCATGCGGCCCGAGCGGCACAATGCGGTCAAGCTGCTGCTGTTCCTCGATGTCGGCGGATCGATGGACCCGTTCATCAAGCTGTGCGAGGAACTGTTCTCGGCGGCCAAGACCGAATTCAAGAACCTCGAATTCTTCTATTTCCACAACTGCCTGTACGAAGGCGTGTGGAAGGACAACCGCCGTCGCTTCACCGAGCGCACCAACACCTGGGACATCCTGCACAAGTTTGGGCACGACTATAAGGTGATCTTCGTCGGCGATGCCTCGATGAGCCCTTACGAGATCAGCCATCCCGGCGGCTCAGTCGAGCACTTCAACGACGAGGCTGGCGCGGTGTGGATGAACCGTGTGGTCAACACCTATCCTGCTGCGGCCTGGCTCAATCCGGTGCCTGAGAACCAGTGGGGCTATTCGCAGTCGGTGCGGATGATCAAGGATTTGATGAAGGATCGGATGTATTCGCTGACGCTCGAGGGTCTGGACGATGCGATGCGCGAACTGGTGCGCAAGCACGGGAACTGATCGGCGGCGCGATCGGCCTCAGGCCTTGCCCGCGTAACGATCGGTCGCCTCGACCAGCCGGCGCAGTATGCCGGGCTCCGAATAGGCATGCCCTGCCCCTTCCACCAGATGGAAGTCCATGTGCGGCAGCTTTTTGTGCAGCGCCCACGCATAATGCGCGGGGCACGGCATGTCGTACCGGCCATGCACGATGGTGCCGGGAACGCCGGCCAGCCTGGACGCGTTGCGCAGCAATTGCTCGGGCTCCAGCCAGCAGGCGTTGACGAAATAGTGCGTCTCGATCCGCGCGAAAGCGAGCGCGTAATGACCGTCGTCGTGCTGCTCTGTCAGCCTGGGGTCGGGCAGCAACGTAACCGTCTCGCCCTCGTACAGGCTCCAGGCACGCGCCGCGGCAACCTGCAGTTCCGGATCATCCCCGGTCAGCCGACGATGATAAGCGCCCAGCATGTCGCCGCGCTCGTCCTCGGGGATCAGCGCGACGAACCGCTCCCATTTGTCTGGAAACATCTGCGAGACGCCGAACTGGTAGAACCAGTCGAGTTCGGGCTTGGTGCACGTGTAGATGCCGCGCAGCACCAGCTCGGAGACACGCGCAGGGTGCGTCTGCGCATAGGCCAGCGCCAGCGTCGATCCCCAGGAACCGCCGAACACCAGCCATTGATCGACACCCGCAATCGCCCGCAGCCGCTCGATATCGGCGACCAGATGCCAGGTGGTGTTGGCGTTCAACGCCGCATGCGGAGCAGAGCGCCCGCAGCCGCGCTGATCGAACAGCATTACGTCATAGAGCGCAGGATCGAACAGCCGCCGATGATCGGGCGAGCAGCCGCCACCGGGACCGCCGTGCAGGAAAACCGCGGGCTTGGCCCCCGGTGTCCCCACGCGTTCGTAATAGACCTGATGCCCGTCGCCGGTATCCAGCGTGCCCGTGGCATAAGGCTCTATCGGCGGATACAGCCCGCGCACAGCCCCGCCCCGCGGCTCAGTTGCCGTGGCGGATGTTGCTCGACAGATAGTCGCCATAGCTGCCGACATAGCTGTCGATGATCATCTGGGTTTCCTCGGTCGCATAGCTTTCCGCGTCCGCCTTCTTGCCGCCATACTGCATTTCGGACTTGATCATCGCGTCCATCAGCGTGGTCTTTTCGGCCGCGCAGGCGCTGCTCGCCTCCTTGGTGAAATCGGCCGGCGTCTTCTTGGCCTCGAGCGCCGCGTTGGTGAACGTGGTCAGGCAGGCGTTGAAGCTTTTGCGCGCAGAATCAACAGGATCGCCCTGCGCCATGGACATGGCAAGCGCCACCATCAAAGTGAGACTCATCTTACTCTCCCCAAAGTAGATCGGATGCGCCGATTAGCACAATCTGCCGCGCCACGGGAAGCGGATTCCCGCCGATGTTGCGGCAGTTTACCGCGCAGCATTTCAGCGGACGCGCACACCCCCCTGCACCACCGCATCCACGCTCTCCAGCTCGCGCACATCGGCCAGCGGATCGCCGTCGACCGCGATGATGTCGGCATAGCGTCCGACCGCGATGGCGCCTACATCCTGCGTCTTGCCCAGCGCCTCGGCGGCGTTCATCGTCGCCGCGCGGATCGCCTCGATCGGGGTCATGCCGTATTCGACCATCACCTTGAACTGTCCGCCGGCAGTGGCATGCGGCATCACGCCAGCATCGCTGCCGAACACCATCCGCACCCCTGCCTTGTGCGCCTTGCGGAAGTTGTCGCGCTGGATCTGCGCGACTTCGCGGTCCTTGCGCAGATTGTCCTCCATCACGCCGTTCTTGGCGCCTTCGGCCTGGGTGTAATCGGTGTTGAAGATGTCCATCGAGAACCACACCGGCTGCTTGCGCTCGGCCGCGAGGCGGATCCCTTCGTCATCGACCAGGCTGGCATGCTCGATGGTGTCGATCCCGGCGCGGATCGCGGCCTTGATGCCAGCGCCGCCATGCGCGTGTGCCGCGACCTTGAGGCCCCATTGATGCGCCTCATCGGCAATCGCGCGCAGCTCCTCTTCGGAGAGCTGCTGCTGACCCGGCTCGGTGTTGCGCGAGAAAACCCCGCCGGTGGCGCAGACCTTGATCACCTCCGCACCGTACTTACGCTGCTCGCGCACCTTCTGGCGCAGCTCGGTGGGGCCATCGCCGACCGCAGGAGACTTCGCGCCAAACGAGGGCGGAAGATAGGTCTGGTCGCAATGCCCGCCGGTCGCGCCGATCGAGTGCGCGGCAGGCACGATGCGCGGGCCGGTCGCCCAGCCCTCGGCAATCGCCTGCTTCAATGCCACGTCGTTATAGCCTTCGGAACCGACGTTGCGCACCGTGGTGAACCCGGCATCGAGCATCGCGCGCGCGTTCGAGGCGGCAACGAAGCTCCAGAAGCGGTCGGTGAACTGCAGGCTGTTGTAGCCGCCATAAGTGGGCGAGCTGTCGAGATGGACGTGCATGTCGATCAGCCCGGGGAGCAATGTCTTGCCCGACAGGTCGATATGCGTGACGTCCGAGCCCCAGCGCACCGTGCGCGCATCGGCAATTGAGGTGATGCGGCCGTTCTTGGTGAAGATCGCGGGAAACTCGGTCGTCCTGCCGGTGGCCACGTCGATCATCCTTGCAGCGGTGATCACCGTGCGGTTGGGTGCCTCCTGCGCCGAGGCGGTCACCGTGAGCGCGGACGCGGCGAGCGCCGCCGAGATCAAACGTGCAAGACTTTTCATGATGTTCCCCTGACCGGCCACCCCGGATGATTGTCGCCCAACGATTACAGCGACTTGGGGTTCAGGCAAGCAAAACCGCCAGCCAGCCCGAGCGTCTGCGCACAGATACAAATAATTGGGGGTGGCTGCCGCGCCGGGGGCGGCCTAGCATCGGCGCATCATGGCAACGCAGATCACCGACAACCCCTGGTCGCTGACCGAGAAGGAAAAGCAGACGCTGCGGCTGATCGTGTGCGGGCACGAC
The DNA here is from genome assembly GCF_001713435.1 of Blastomonas sp. RAC04. Lineage (NCBI taxonomy): Bacteria > Pseudomonadati > Pseudomonadota > Alphaproteobacteria > Sphingomonadales > Blastomonadaceae > Blastomonas > Blastomonas sp. RAC04. The sequence continues at coordinate 1,033,881 of NZ_CP016460.1, read as the reverse complement.
GCCAAGTCGATCGCGCGCACGCTCGATCTATCGGTGCACACGATCAACGAGCGGCTGCGCGATGCGCGGCGCAAGATGGCGGTCTCGAGCAGCCGCGAGGCGGCGCGGATGCTGCTCGAGGCCGAGGGCAGTGCTGTTACCCCCCAATCTCTGGGGGACAGCCCAATCGGGGGTGATGTTCGCGCGCCAACCGCCGATCAGGTGGGGGCGCCGACCCCCGGCGCGGAGCGAAACCGCTCCCTGATCCTGACAGGAGTTCTTATGACCCTCGCCCTCGCCCTCGGCCTGCTGGCCCTGACCACCCTGCAGTTCACCACCACCGCCCCCACGACCGGCACCCCTGCTCAGACCCAGATCGCGATGCAGGAAGACGCGACCGACCCGGCGAACGCCGAAGTGGTCAACGCCGCCCTCGCTTTCCTGTCGCTGATCGAACAGAAACGCTGGGAAGACAGCTACGCCGCCACCGGCACCGCCTTCCGCAAGCTCAACACGCTCGCGGTGTGGACCCAGGTGTCCGAAGACGTCCACGCCCGCTACGGCGCGACGGTATCGCGCACCCTGCTCAGCCAGCAAAACCTCCCCGCCCCGCCCGCAGGCTATGAAGTCGTCAAGTTCCGCACGGTCTATGCGAACAAGGCGCAAGCGGTGGAAACGGTGACGCTGGACCGCGAGGGTGGCAAGTGGGTCGTGGTGGGGGTTACGGTGGGGTGAGAAGCATAGCAGATGCGCCCAGAGAAACTTTGCGTGTCAAATTAAACCTTACATCCAATTTTCTACTAATAGTTAGCCAGAGAATAGTATCTTGGGGGCTCAATACCTGACAGTCCATAACGCTTGTAATACTTTCGAGCTACACGCCAAGCTCGAACAAAACTAGGTAAGGAGGCATCATTGGTTATAAGTGGATAGTCGTACCACCCGCCAGTAATTAAATCATCACCCGTTAGCCTCGCTGTAACGGTGCCGAAACGATTATGTAGTACCCTGACGCGCTCGCGCTGCGCGCGACGCATGACATTTAGAAGCCAACCGTCCAGCGCAATGAGTTGCTCTGGGTCCGTTATCAAAGGCAAAAATCCCATAAGACCGCGCATGAAGGGAGGTTTCGCATCGTCCGCAAGAAAATTTGCCACATGCGACTCTCTCAATCCCCCATAGATGTATTTCCGAATTTCGTTGATGCAGGTCACAAGATCCCAGTCGCCAAAGCCCGCTCCGACGCGATCCGGATTAAATGCCCCACCTGCGCACCGACGGTGCAAAAAGAGATGCTTATAAATCAGAGTAGAGATTCGCGCCTTGATCTTTTTCACGGACTTCTGCGGAATAGTAACACCGACAGTAGTAATACTATGGCCCAGATAATCTATGTTCGATATAGTCTCAAGCTTGTCCCCGTCGTCGATGTCTACAACAAAGGTGCGCTTCTCACGCTCAGGCGTTCCTCCAAAGAGCAGTATCCCCGGCGATTTATTGAAATTTATCTTCAGCCCAGCAGATTTACAGTGCGCACGAAAAGCTGCCGAAATGGCAAGCGAGTCAGAATATGAATGCGCTACCGCAACCACATCATCTGCAAAACGCACAAACGTACCACTGAGCTTCTCAAGTGCTATATCCAGTTCGTGAGCGGCGGCATTCGACAAAAATAACGAGAGCGAGCTGCCTTGTGGGACACCTTGTTCACGTACATCAAAAATGCCATTTTTATAGCCAGTTACATGACAATATTCGTGATTAAGAAACGCGTCGATTGTATGTCTTTCAGCAGACGGAAGTAAAAATGTCTGCCTTCCAAAGAGCACGCTTCTCAAATAAGAGTGGTCGATGGTATCAAAATATTTAGAGAAGTCGTACTGAACAATATACGATTTAGGCCCTACTAACGATCGGTCTAGGTTTAAAATAGCATCAAAAATATTCTGATCAGGTCGATATGCGTAGCTAAAGCGCGAAAACAGGCTCAAATTACGTTTTGTGGCCTGCCGATGAACGACGTTCGCGAGCGCCGAATCTGGTATCGTAAAAGCCATTATTTTGCGAGATGAGCCATCTGGCTTTGGTATATCGAACTGAATAGCTGGCACAGGACGATACATGCTCGATTGTACCTTGCGCCAGATTACTTTACTCAGAAACCGTGCATGACGTATGCAGTACACGGGATCAAAATGGGGGTGAAAACTCCACCAATCGGGGTTATTTGCTGATGGAGGCCCGGGCACCAAACCAGTGCGCTTTCTATACCTCTCAGAATTTTTTATTGCGCTCGCAAACTCAAGCCGACGGCTTCTTAAAACCGCCCGTGCCTTCCGGACAATAGCATCTTCGATAATTGTTTCCAACACACCCTCTCTTTCGGAACGCGCCCCTGTGCAAAGCACAGGGGCGGCCACCACAATTGAGGAGTCAGGGTTTCGTTTGCGATTGGCGAACGAGCCTTGCAAGGCTCGACTTCAAAGTAAGCGTCCCAACGTGGCTAGTGCATCCCGCACATGTCGATACTTTGGCAATGGTTCGATTAATGTGTCAAGTGAATTGACAAAAGAACAACCTCCAAATTGAGGCCAACTAAAACCTGAAAAAAATCGGACATCATTTAAATCGTACGCATTTTGGCCCCAAAATGGCTGCTCAATCGGTCCTTTACACCCTCAAAAATGCACCGCCCGCCCATAAGCTGACAACACACCCTCGTGCATCATCTCGCTCAACGTCGGATGCGCGAAGACCGTGTGCATCAGCTCTTCCTCGGTGGTCTCGAGCTGGCGGGCGATGACATAGCCCTGGATGAGCTCGGTCACTTCCGCGCCGATCATGTGCGCGCCCAGCAGTTCGCCGGTTTTGGCGTCGAACACGGTCTTGATGAAGCCTTCGGCCTCGCCCAGCGCGATCGCCTTGCCGTTGCCGATGAAGGGGAAGTTGCCGACCTTGACCTCGTGTCCGGCCTCTTTCGCCTTGGCCTCGGTGAGCCCGACGCTGGCGACCTGGGGGCGCGAATAGGTGCAGCCGGGGATGTTCCAGGTTTCGAACGGGTGCGGGTTTTTCCCTGCGATATGTTCGACCGCGATGATGCCCTCGTGGCTCGCCTTGTGCGCCAGCCAGGGCGGGCCGGTGACATCGCCGATCGCGCGGATGCCCGGCACGTTGGTCTGGCCGAAGCCATCGACCACGATATGGCCGCGCTCGGTCTTCACGCCCAGCGCCTCGAGCCCGATATCCTCGGTGTTGGGCACGATGCCGATCGCGACGATGGCGTGGCTGAACTGGTGCTCCTCGCTCTTGCCGTCCCTGGTCTTGATCTTGGCGGTCACACCCTTGCCGGTGTCGGTGAGCGCCTCGACGCCCGCGCCGGTGAGGATCGTCATCTTCTGCTTCTTGAGCGCCTTTTCCATGAATGCGCTGACATCGGCGTCTTCCACCGGCAGCACGCGGTCGAGCATCTCGACGATGGTCACGTCCGCGCCCATGTCGGAGTAGAAGCTGGCGAACTCGACACCGATCGCGCCCGATCCGATGACCAGCAATTTGCTGGGCATGACGGTTGGGGTCATCGCGTGGCGATAGGTCCAGATGTGCTTGCCATCGGCCTTGGCGAACGGCAGGTCGCGCGCGCGCGCTCCGGTGGCGACGATGATCTCCTTGGCCTCGAGCTCGCGCGTCTGGTCGCCCTGGGTGACGACAAGCTTGCCCTTGCCGGTCAGCTTTCCGGTGCCTTCGACGACGGTGATCTTGTTCTTCTTCATCAGCCCCTTGACGCCGGCGTTGAGCTGGCCCGAGACCTGACGGCTGCGCGCGACGATCTTGTCGAGTTCGTAGCCCACCTTGTCGGCGGTGAGGCCGTAATTGCCCGCATGGGTCATGTAATGGAAGATTTCCGAGGTGCGCAGCAGCGCCTTGGTGGGGATGCAGCCCCAGTTGAGGCAGATGCCGCCCAGCTTTTCCCGCTCGACGATCGCGACCTTGAGGCCCAACTGCGCGGCCCGGATCGCCGAGACATAGCCGCCGGGGCCGGAACCCAGCACGATCAGGTCAAATGTTTCAGCCATGGTTCTCAGCCCTTCTTAGCGCGTTTCATCAGATCAAGATTGCAGAGCATCCACACGATGCAGCATGCCACCGCAGGGGCATAGACAAGCTCTGCATAAGCGACAACTTCGGTCAGATACAGCACCAGCGCAAACCCGCTGCCCGCCGCCGTTGCGAGCAGGAGCGGCACGCGCAGCAGCGGATGCAGGTTCAGCCGTGCCAGCACAAGCGCGACCAGCGCGGTCGCGAGCAGGATCACGAACACCATCACCACGGTGTAGAACGCGTCGGCGGTATCGACGAACGTCTCGGAAATGTTGAGCGCCCCGGTCTGCGCGAGGTTGAACGCGAAACGCCCGACGAGCGTCGCGATCGCGGTGGGGAGCAAAAGGCGGCGGAGGATGAAGAGGAGGATGGTCATGGATGCATGCCCTCTCCCAAAGCCCCCTCTCCCCCTGAGGGAGAGGGAGGGGCCCGCCGCGCAGCGGTGGGAGGGTGAGGGCTTGATACGGCCCGCAAAATCTCTTCTCCCACAGCCTCTATGCTGCCCAATACGTCGTGGTTCCAGAACCGCATCACTCGATATCCCTTAGCGCGCAGAAACGCGTCACGCTTCACGTCGCTTTCACTTTCGCAATGCTGCGATCCATCCGCCTCCACGATCAGGCGGTGCTGCTGGCAAACGAAATCAACAATGAACGGTCCAATTGGCTGTTGACGTCGAAACTTGGCGCCGCCCAACTGTCCAGAGCGCAGGATCGACCACAGTTTGATCTCCGCGTCTGTCATGTCGCGGCGAAGGCTTTGGGCGCGGGTCAGGGTCTTGTAGCTGTATTTCGGCTTCATGCCCTCACCCTCCCATCGCTTGCGCGATGGGCCCCTCCCTCTCCCTCAAGGGGAGAGGGGCCAGACCCCGTGCCGCCGCAGCGAGCACCCTTGCCTCAGGCCAGCATGCCTAGCGGGTTTTCGCACAGTTCCTTGAACGCCTGCATCAGCTCGGCGCCATCGGCGCCGTCGATGGCGCGGTGGTCGAAGCTGCCGGTGGCGCTCATCACCGTCGCGATGCCGAGCGCATCATCGACGATGTACGGGCGCTTCTCGCCTGCGCCGATCGCCATGATCATTGCCTGGGGCGGGTTGATCACCGCTTCGAAGTGCTTGATGCCGAACATGCCCATGTTGGAAAGGCTCGCGGTGCCGCCCTGATATTCGTGCGGCTGCAGCTTGCCTTCCTTGGCGCGTCCGGCGAGCTCCTTCATCTCGGTCGAGATCGCGCCGACGGCCTTGGTTTCGGCGCCAACGATGATCGGGGTGATCAGGCCCGCAGGCGTGCTCACCGCGACCGAAATATCCGCGCGGCTGTAGCTGATCAGCGTGTTGCCGGCGAAGCTGACGTTGCACTTGGGCACCTGGATCAGCGCCTTGGCGAGCGCCTTGATCAGCAGATCGTTGACCGAGAGCTTGACGCCCTGCGCCTCGAGCGCCTTGTTGAGCTCGCCGCGCAGCTTGAGCAACTTGTCGAGCTGGACATCGAGCGTGAGATAAATGTGCGGGATCGTCTGCTTGGCCTCGGTCAGGCGGCGCGCGATCGTCTTGCGCATGTTGGAGAGTTTGGCCTCTTCGTGCGGGATATCGGTGGTGAACGGTGCAGGCGCGGCGGCGGCAGGCGCGGCGGCGGCAGGCGCTGCGGCTGCTTGCGGCGCGGCTGCGGGCGCAGGTGCAGGTGCAGGTGCTGCAGCTTTGGCCTCGCCGGGCTGCGCATCCTCGACATCGGCCTTGACGATACGGCCGCCGGGGCCGGTACCCTTGATCGTCGCCAGATCGATGCCCTTGGCGGCGGCAATGCGCTTGGCGAGCGGGCTCGCCTTGATCCTGTCGTCGTCGGACGAGGCTGTGGGCGCCGGTGCAGGAGCGGATGCAGGCGTAGGTTCCGGAGCAGCCTTGGCCTCTTCCTTCGGAGCAGGCGCAGGCGCAGGCGCCGGTGCGGGCGCTGCAGCGGCGGGCGCGTCGCTCGCATCCTCGCCCTCTGCGGTGATGATCGCGATGATCTCACCCACCTTCACATTGTCGGTCCCTGCCGGAATGACGATCTTTGCGATCACGCCCTCGTCGACCGCCTCGAATTCCATCGTCGCCTTGTCGGTTTCGATCTCGGCGAGCAGGTCCCCGGAGGCGACGGTGTCGCCTTCCTTGACCAGCCATTTGGCGAGCGTGCCCTCCTCCATAGTGGGCGAGAGGGCCGGCATTTTCAGATTGATAGGCATTGGGTGTTTTCCCCCGATTCAGGTGCGCCAATTCGATAACGGGGGCCGTTCTCGACGCTTAGGTCCGTAGGGTCAAGGGGGCATACCCTTGCCACACCTATCATTTTGGCGCAGTCTTAAGGCCAGCAAACGGGGCAGCGATTTTATGCGGGTATATCTGGTCATCATGGATGAAACCAGCGAGGCGCTGACCGCGCTGCGCTTCGCCTCGCGGAGGGCGCAGCACACCGGTGGTCAGGTACATATCCTGGCGCTGGTGCCCAAGCAGGACTTCGTTGCCTGGGGTGGGGTGCAGGCGACGATCGAGGACGAGGCGCGGAGCCGGGCCGAGGCGCTGGTTGCCAATGCCGCAGGGACCCTGTTCGATGAAATGGGCCAGCGCCCGGTGATCACCGTGCGGATGGGCGATGCGACGAAGGAAATCCGCCGCTACATGCTCGAATGTCCCGATCTTGCCATGCTGGTGCTGGGCGCGGCGGCAAGCGGAGCGCCCGGGCCGCTGATCACGCATTTTGCCGGCCCCGATGCAGGCGCATTGCCCTGCCCGCTCACCATCGTGCCGGGCGGGCTGACCGATGCCGACATCGACCGAATGTCCTGACCGCCGCTAGCGGTCAGCGGCTCTGGTGGCGGATGTTGCCGGGGCGACCGCGGCGCTTGATCGGCGGACGCTTGGTCTTGCCATCGTTGCGCCCGCGATAAGGCTCGCGCATGAAGTTGCCGCCTTCGGGCAGCTCGAACTTTATCGCCCCGGTGATGGGATCTGCCTCTACCAGCCTGAGCTCTAGCCGCTGGCCCACGGCATATTGCTCGCCGGTGGTCTCGCCGGTCAGCGTCTGCGCCTTTTCGTCGTACCAAAAGCGCTCTGCGCCCAGCGTCGAGACCGGCACCAGACCGTCGCCGCCGAATTCCTCGATCGTCGCGAAAAAGCCGAAATTCTGCACCCCGGTGATCCGCACCTTGTGCACCTCGCCGATGCGGGTGGCGAGGAAGGCTGCGACATAGCGATCGACGGTCTCGCGCTCGGCCTCCATCGCGCGCCGCTCGTAGCTGCTGATCAGCTGGCAGATGCGGTCGAGCGAGGCGGCGTCCTGCTCGCTGAGCCCGGTAGCAGGCGGCAGATCGCTTTTGGGCGCGGGCTGCTCGAGCTTGTAGGCATCGACCAGCGCGCGGTGCAGCAGCAGATCGGCATAGCGGCGGATCGGGCTGGTGAAATGGCCATAGGATCCAAGCGAAAGCCCGAAATGGCCCATGTTGCGCGGGCCATAATAGGCCTGGGTCTGGCTGCGCAGCACCTGCTCCATCACCATCGGCTTGACCGTGTCGTCGGTCACCCGCGCAAGGATGGAATTGAAGGTGCTGGGCCGCACCACCTGCCCCAGGGCGAACGAGATCTCGAAGGTTTCGAGATAGTCTTTGAGCGCGACCAATTTCTCGCGCGAGGGCGGCTCGTGGACGCGATAGACCACGGGCGCCTTCTTGCCCTCGAGCGCCTTGGCGGCAGCGACATTGGCGGCGATCATGAAATCCTCGACCAGTCGGTGCGCATCGAGCCGCTCGCGGGTCGCGACGTTGACGATGCGGCCCGCCTCGTCGAGAACGATCCGCCGCTCTGGCAGATCGAGGTCGAGCGGCTCACGGGCACCGCGCGCCTTGTAGAGTAGCTTCCAGCACGCCCAGAGCGGGCGAAGCGCGGTTTCGGTCAGCTCGTGCGGCTTGGTGCCGTCGATCGCCGCCTGTGCATCCTCATAGGCGATGTTCGCCGCCAACCGCACAAGCGCGCGGGTGAAGCGCCAGTCCTTGAGCTTGCCGTTCGCATCGATCACCAGATGGCAGACCATCGCCGCGCGGTCTTGGTCCGCCTTCAGCGAACACATGTCCGCAGACAGCACCTCGGGGAGCATCGGCACGACGCGGTCGGGGAAATACACGCTGTTGCCGCGCTTGCGCGCCGACCGGTCGATCGCGCCGCCTGGGCGGACATAATAGGAGACATCGGCAATCGCGACGATCGCCTTGAACCCGCCGGGATTGGTGGGATTGTCATCAGGTGCCGCCCAGATCGCGTCATCATGATCGCGCGCATCGACTGGATCGATCGCGACGATCGGCAGGTGGCGCAGGTCCTCGCGTGCCTCGGTGGTCAGCGGCAGCTTGGATGCGAGCTCAGCTTCGGTGATCGCCTCGGCAGCGAATTCCATCGGGATGCCGAATTTATGGATCGCGATCATGCTGAACGAGCGCGGCGCAAAGGGTTCGCCCAGCACTTCGGTGACCTTGGCAGACACGCGGTCGCGCAATCCGCTCTGTTCGGCCATCACCAACTGGCCGACCTCGGCCTTGCCGGGATCGGAGATCGGGACCAGACGCCGGATGCGCTTGTCGACCGGCTTGAGCCAGAGTTTGCCGCCGCCTTCGTCACGCTGCACTACGCCGAGCAATTGCTCGCCCGCGCGCTGCAGCTTCTTCATCACGAACGCGCGATGACCGCCACCCGCCTCTTCGGTGCGCGCGAGCACGCGGTCGCCCACCGCCAGCGCGCCCGAGCGACCGCGTTCGGAAATCCGCACCTTGGGCGCCGGAACGCCTTCGGCCTGCCAGTTGTCGGGAACCCCGATCAGCTCGCGGCCATCGACCTCGATGATCTTGAGTACGGTGACCTTGGGCAACCCTCCCATCTTGTGGAACGCGCGGCCCGGGGCACTGTCGATCAGGCCTTCATCGGCCATGTCCTTGAGGAGCGCCTTGAGCGCGATCTTCTCTGCGCCGCGCAGCTTGAAGTGCTTGGCGATCTCGCGCTTGCCCGCAGGCTCGTAGGATTCGGTGATGAACTTCAGGATCGCCGCACGATTGGGCATCCCGCCATCGTATGAGCGAGGTGCCTTGGCCTTGCCGGGACGATCCTGCGCCACCTTCTGTTCAATAAGCCCGGGCGAGCAGCACGCGCTCGACCGCGGGCTCGCCGGTGAAGAAGCAGCTTGCACCTGCAGGCGCCGAATTTTCCGGCGTGTTGCGGATGGTGAGCTTGAGCGCCTTCAGTTGCTCGACGACCTTGTCCAGCGCCTCGCCGGTCGGGCGGCACCAGTCCACCGCGACCCAGCCTGGATATTTGCTGCCATCGAAATGCGCCTTCAGGCCAGCCATGTCGGTGACATCGGTGCGCACCTGTCCATCGAGCCGTGCCTTGGCCGAGCAAAACATCAGCGTCTGGATCTGGTCGAGCAGCGCAGGCGCCTGGCCGACGAACGATTCCCAGTGCATCGCCTGATTGTCGAGCTTGCCATCCTCGGCATAGAGCGCGTCGCGGCGCAGCATCGTCACCTGTTCTCCAGCGGCATCGCGCCCGCCGATTTCCAGGATAATCGGCGCACCCTTCTTGACCCAGCCCCAGCGCTTGGGACCGGGCTTGCCCGCCTTCTTGTCGATCAGCACGCGCAGCGGTTCACCGAACGCGCTGGAATCGATCAGGGCGGTGCGGATCTTTGCGCAATAAGCGAGCAGCGCTTCGTCCTCGGGGGTTTCGCGCAGCATCGGCACGATGACGATCTGGTGCGGCGCGATCTGCGGCGGCACCTTGAGGCCATCGTCGTCGCCATGGGTCATGATGACGCCGCCGACCAGACGCGTCGAAACACCCCAGCTGGTGGTGTGCGCGAACTGGAACTGGCCTTCGCGGTCCTGGAAGCGGATGTTCTGCGCGTGCGCGAAATTCTGCCCCAGATAATGCGAGGTCCCGGCCTGCAACGCCTTGCCGTCCTGCATCATCGCTTCGATCGAATAGGTCGCGACCGCGCCCGGGAAGCGCTCGTTCTCGGGCTTTTCACCCGCAATCACCGGCATGGCGAGCGGGCCCTGCGCGAAGTCGCGATACATCGCCAGGATGGTCAGCGTCTCGGTCATCGCATCGGCTTCGTTCTCGTGCGCGGTATGACCTTCCTGCCAGAGGAATTCGGAAGTGCGCAGGAACATGCGGGTGCGCATTTCCCAGCGTACGACGTTGGCCCATTGGTTGACCATGATCGGCAGGTCACGCCAGCTCTGCAGCCAGCGCGAGAACGCGGTGCCGATCACCGTTTCGGATGTCGGACGGACAACCAGAGGCTCTTCAAGCTTGGCTTCGGGATCGACGACCAACTGGCCGTCCTCCATCTTCAGCCGGTGATGCGTGACCACAGCCATTTCCTTGGCGAAGCCCTCGACGTGCTCGGCTTCCTTCGCGAAATAGCTCAGGGGAATGAACAGCGGGAAATAGCAGTTCTCGTGCCCGGTTTCCTTGATCTGCCGGTCGAGCAGCATCTGGATGCGCTCCCAGATGCCATAGCCCCAGGGGCGCATGATCATGCAGCCGCGCACGCCCGATTCCTCGGCAAGGTCCGCTTCCTGGATGACCGCCTGGTACCATGCGGCAAAATCTTCCTGCCGTGTGACGGGCAGCGCGTTCTTCTTGGTCACTGTAAGCTCGATCCTGATGCACTCAAACAAGGCCCGCGTGCCTAGGCGAGCGCGCACGTTCGCGCAATCACCCGTTTGGCACCGGCGCTGTCGTGCCTATTTCTTGTCGACCAGATCGTCGATCTTGCGCTGCATGGCCGAAAGCTGGGCCTTGAGCGCGGCGATTTCATCGTCCGAGGACGAGGATGGCGCAGGCGCCGTTTGCGGCACGCCGGGAGCGCCGGCCTTGTCCTTGCGCGGGTTGAAAGCGCTCGATGCCGCTTCGAACATCGCCAGGTTCTGGCGTGCCAGTTGCGCAAAGGGGCTGTTCTTGATGCTGCCTTCCATCGCGCTCTGGAATTTTTCCTGGTTCTTGCGGAAGGCATCCATCGAGGCTTCGAGATATTGCGGTATCATCGATTGCATCGAATTGCCGTACATCGAGATTAGCTCGCGCAGGAAACCGACGGGCAGCATCTGCTGGCCGCTCGATTCCTCTTCCATGATGATCTGGGTCAGGATGTTGTGGGTGATATCATCGCCGGTCTTGGCATCGACAACCTGGAAATCCTTGCCTTCGCGCGTCAGCTTGGCCAAGAAGTCGAGCGTGATATAGCTCGACGACCGGGTGTTATACAGACGGCGGTTGGCGTATTTTTTGATGATGATGACATCATCCGAATCCGAGGTGCCAGTCTTGGCCATGCGCGCATCTCCCGATAAAAGCTGCGACACTGTAGCACCGCATCATAGTGCACTGCAACATGCGCCCCGCCCCTTGCCGCTTTTCCTTGCGCTTGCCCGCCAGCAGCTTGCGGACAACCCGGCCCGTCTGCTCCAGCTTTTGCAGGCGCTTGACCGTTATGCACGCGCCGATCGCGGCTTCATGCGACCACCCGGGCAGGTTTTGCTGCAGCACGGAAAGACGATGCTGCGCAGCGCCGCAGGATCTCCAACGGCCGCGTCCGCCTCGGATGAGCATCCGCGAATCATCTTCGTCCCTTCGCCGATCAACGCGCCGCATGTGCTCGACATGGACGCCGAATGTTCGCTGATGGGCTGGCTGGGGGATCAGGGGTTGAGCTCAGCTTTGGTCGATTGGGGGGTGACCACGCCATGCGATCGGGGCGACACGCTCGATACCCTAGCCATGGATCGGTTGCTGCCGCTGCTGTCCCAACTGCCTGGCCCTGTTCATCTTGTGGGCTATTGCCTTGGCGGGCTGATCGCGCTGGCGTCGGCATGCCATGCCGAAGTCCGCAGCCTGACGCTGATCGCCACGCCCTGGCACTTCAGCGGCTATGATCCGCAGCGCCGCACCGAGCTTGGCCGGATGTGGGCGCATCACCGGCCCGCCTGCGAGGCTATGGGCCTGGTGCCGATGGAGGTGATGCAGCATGGCTTCTGGACGCTTTCGCCCGACAAGCTGATCGAGAAATACATGAACTTCGGCGCGATGGAGCCCGACAGCGGGCCGGCCCGGCGTTTCGTGGCGGTGGAGGACTGGGCCAATGGCGGCGAGCCCCTGCCCTTCGCGCTGGGCGAGCAGCTGTTCGAGCAGCTTTATGGGGCCGACATCACGGGGCAAGGCGCATGGACGGTGAGCGGCGTGCCCATCAATGCGGCGAACGTGCGTGGTCCGGTACTCGAACTGGCCTCGGCCAGCGATGCCATCGTCCCGCTTGCCTGTTCGCCCGATCTTCCCGGGCGGCAGGTGCTGGCCTCTGGGCATGTCGGCATGGTGGTGGGCAGCAGCGCGCCGCACAGGCTGTGGCCGATGCTGAAAGATTGGATTCTGTCACACGAAGCGCCTAACTAGGGGGCAAGTCCTTCCTCCCCAAACAATCCCGCCAGATGGAGACCATCACCATGTCCAGCATCGTCATCACCGCCGCCAAGCGGACCCCCGTGGGCAGCTTTCTGGGCGCCTATGCCGCAACCCCCGCGCACGAGCTCGGCCGCATCGCGATCGAGGCAGCGCTTGCGCAGTCGGGAATCACCGGCGAGGACGTATCAGAGGTGATCCTCGGCCAGGTGCTCACCGCAGGCCAGGGCCAGAACCCGGCCCGCCAGGCTTCGATCAACGCTGGCATACCCAAGGAGGTGCCCGCCTATGGCGTCAACCAGGTCTGCGGATCGGGTCTGCGCGCGGTCGCGCTGGGCTTCCAGTCGATCGCCAATGGCGATGCCGATATCATCGTCGCGGGTGGCCAGGAAAACATGTCGATGTCGCCGCACGCCCAGATGCTGCGCGCCGGACAGAAGATGGGCGACCTCAAGCTCGTCGACACGATGGTGTATGATGGCCTGACCGATGTGTTCAACCAGTATCACATGGGCATCACCGCCGAGAACCTGGCCGAGAAGTACCAGATTACCCGCGAGGCGCAGGACCGTTTTGCCGTGCGCTCGCAGAACCTTGCCGAAAAGGCGCGCGCCGATGGCCGCTTCATGGATGAGATCGCACCCGTTACGATCAAGGGCCGCAAGGGTGATGTCACGGTCACCGACGACGAGTATATCCGCGCCGGCGCGACCTATGAAAGCGTCGCAGGCCTCAGGCCCGCGTTCAAGAAGGACGGCACCGTCACCGCCGCCAATGCCAGCGGCCTCAACGATGGCGCGGCCGCCCTGGTGCTGATGCGCGAGGAAGACGCCGCCAAGCGCGGACTTGCCCCACTGGGCCGCATCGCCAGCTGGGCCTCGATGGGCGTCGATCCTTCGATCATGGGGATCGGCCCGGTATCGGCCAGCCGTCGCGCACTCGCCAAGGCGGGCTGGAGCGTCGAGGATCTCGACCTGATCGAATCGAACGAGGCGTTCGCCGCGCAGGCGCTGTCGGTGACGCAGGAAATGGGCTGGGACCCCGAGAAGGTGAACGTCAACGGCGGCGCGATCGCCATCGGCCATCCGATCGGCGCCAGCGGTGCGCGGGTGCTCACCACCCTGCTCTACGAAATGGCGCGCCGCGACGCGAAAAAGGGCCTGGCGACTTTGTGCATCGGCGGCGGCATGGGCATCGCGGTCTGCATCGAGCGCTGAACAACCACCTCGCCCGATAGTCCTCGTCATTCCCGCGAAGGCGGGAATGACGCTACCTTCGCTGACCGCAGCACTGAAGCGTCACCCCCGCTTTCGCGGGGGTGAGGGTCAAGGTCGGGATTGGGTTCGAATTCAGTCCACCCACACCCGGTCAAACCGCCGTCCGATCTGGGTCAGCCATTCATACTGGCTGATCCCGGTCGCGGCTTCGGCCTGAGGCAACACCAGATCGGCGGCGATCCAGTCGCCTTCGCCCAGATCGGGCGCGGCGCTGATATCGATGCAGGTGAGATCCATCGACACGCGCCCAAGCAAGGGCAGCCGGATACCGTCTTTGACAAAGCCGCCAAGCGATGAGAGCCCGCGCTTGAAGCCGTCGGCATAGCCCAGGGACAGCGTGGCAGTCCGCATGTCGTCCGACGCGGTGAAGGTCGCGCCATAGCCAACGCTGTCGCCCGCCTGCACCTTGCGCACCTGAAGAACCCGGGTCTCGATCCGCATCACCGGCTGGATCACATCGGCAAGCGCCGCAACCGGCACTCCGCCGTACAGCGCCAGCCCGGGCCGGGTGCAATCGAAGTGATAGCCGTGTCCCAGAGATATCCCGGCGCTGTTGGCAAGGCTGTAGCGGCGGGCGGTCACTCCGGTTCGCACCTGATCGAACCGCAGCCGCTGCGCCTCGTTCTGCGCGCTGTCCTCATCGGCAGAGGCGAGGTGGCTGAGACACAGATCGATATCCAGCCCTGCGCAGTGCCCCGCGACATCGTCGCGCCAATCGAGCCCCAGCCGCGACATTCCGGTGTCGATCATGACGTGGCAGGTGCCGCCGCCCATCGCCCGCCAGCGCGCGATCTGCTGGGCGCTGTTGAGCACCGGGACCGCGCCGGCTGCCAGCGCCACCGCCTCTTCCCCCGGCGCGATGCCATGCAGCACCGCGATGCGCGCCGGGTCGACCAGCCCGGCCAGAGCCTGTGCCTCGGCCCAGTGCGCGACAAAAAAGTCGCGGCAGCCGGCAGACGCCAGCCGCGCAACGACCTCGCGCGCGCCAAGGCCATAGCCATCGGCTTTGACCGCCGCGCCTGCCGCTGCCCGTCCGCTCAGTCCATCGAGCGCGCGCCAGTTGGCCGCCAGCGCGCCGCCATCGAGCACCAGCCGCATGTTCGCACCGATATCTGCGATGTCAGAGATGTTCCGGCTCCACTCCCGGCCTGTGCGTTTCCTGCAGCCAGATCATGCTCACCACGAATGCCATCAGCACCACGCCCCAGGTGTACCACAGCCCCGAATAGGGATTGCCCGTCTTGGCGATGATGAAACTGGCGATGAACGGCAGGAAGCCGCCGAAATAGCCGGTACCGAAATGATAGGGGATCGACATCGAACTGTAGCGGATGCGCGGCGGAAACATTTCGGAAAGCAAAGCCGCCACCGGACCATAAGTTGCAGCCGACAGCGCGCCCAGCCCCGCCAGCGCCATCACGATCACGAGAATGCTGAGCGCAGGCGGCACCCGCGGGGTGAAGTCATAGCCCGCCGCCGCCAGCGCGGCATCGACGCCCGCGCTGCTGGTATCGCTCACCACCGTATCGCCGATCTTGACCGCGACGCGCGGGCCTTCGCTCAGCGTATAGCCGACACCCTTGGCGGTGAACTGCGCGAGCAGCTTGCCGCAACCGGTCTCCTGCTCCTTGGCGAACGGCGAATAGCTGCATTCGGGGCCCGAGATCACCACCGGCGCGCGTTCCATCGCGGCGTTGAGCGCAGGGTTGGCGACGCTGCCGATCAGCCAGAACAGCGGAAAGACCAGCACCAGGGTCAACGCATAGCCCCAGACGATCGGCTTCTTGCGCCCGAGCTTGTCCGAGAGCGACCCGAAATAGATGTAGAACAGCATCGAGATGCAGGCCGCGCCGCCGACGATGATCTCGGCCGCGGTGTCATCGACCCGCATCGGACCCTTGAGAAACGACAAAGCGGAGAACATCGCGGTATACCAGATCACGGTGAGACCCGCGGCGATGCCGAACAGCGCGACGAACAGCCGCTTCTTGTTGCCGGGATAGGTAAAGCTTTCAACGAACGGATTGCCGGCAAGCTCGCCGCCCGCCTTCATCGCCTTGAATACCGGGCTTTCCGACAGCTTGAGCCGCATCCAGAGCGATACCGCGAGCAGCAACAGCGACAGCAGGAACGGCACGCGCCAGCCCCAGTCGTTCCACAGTTCCTCGCTCATGATCGCCTTGCAGCCCAGCACCACGATGAGGCTCAGCACGAAGCCGCCGACAACGCTCGCCTGGATGAAGCTGGTGTAGAACCCGCGCTTTTCAGGTGGGGCATGTTCGGAGACATAGATAGCCGCGCCACCATATTCGCCGCCCAGCGCCAGCCCCTGCAGAATGCGCAGCAGAATGATGATGATCGGCGCGGCAATGCCGATGGTATCGGCCGACGGGATCAGGCCGACGCCTGCGGTGGCGATCCCCATCAGCGTCACCGTCACCAGAAAGGTGTATTTGCGCCCCAGCCGGTCGCCCAGGAAGCCGAACAGGATCGCGCCCAGTGGACGGAATCCGAAGCCCACGGCAAAGCCCGCCCAGACCAGCAATGTCTCCAGCGTCACGTTTCCGCTGGGGAAGAACGTGCGCCCGATGATCGCGGCCAGCGTGCCGTAGATGAAAAAGTCATACCACTCGAAAATGGTGCCCAGCGATGATGCGCCGATCACCAGCCGGATCTCCGACTTGCTCGGCGTCATGATGTCCCCGTCCGCTGCGACCGTTGCGGTCATCCAGCATCTCCCCAAATGCGTCCCTTATTCGAGTTCGAGTATCACCGCATCGACGGCAAGGCTATCCCCTTCGGCAGCGCTGATCGTCTTGACCGTGGCCGCCTTTTCGGCGCGCAGGATGTTCTCCATCTTCATCGCCTCGACAATCGCCAGCGGCTGGCCCGGCTGCACCTTGTCGCCTTCGGCGACGTGCAGCTTCACCAGCAGGCCGGGCATCGGGCACAGCAGGAAGCGCGACAGATCGGGCGGGACCTTCTCGATCATGTGGCGGGCATGCTGCGCAACATGCGCTGGCAGAACCTCGAAACGATGCTGTGCGCCGCGCGCGGTCAGCGCAAAGCCGGTGCGGGTGCGCAGCACCTTGACCGCGAGCTCGTCAGACACATCCTCGTCACCGAAATCGGCAATCGCCATCCGGTCACCGGGGGTATAGCCCATCGCCATGTCGACGACCTCGCCATCGACCACGATCGCATCCTCGCTGACCGAAACCTCCATCGCGACATCGCCCTGGCGCACGCGCCATTCGGACGGCGGGGTCAGCCGGTTGCCCAGCTGGCCGCTGACCCGCAGCGCGCGATCGGCTTCGGCGGTGGCGATGAATGCGGCGATCGCCGCCAACCGCTGCAGCAGCTCCGGCGACGCAGGCGCACCCATGAAGCCATCAGGATATTCCTCGGCGATGAAGCCGGTGGTGATGTTGCCCGAGCGGAAGCGCGGATGCTGCATCAGCGCCGAGACGAAATCGAGATTGTGCCCGGGGCCTTCGAGCTCGAAGCGGTCGATCGCCTTGATCTGACGGTCGATCGCCTCGATGCGCGTATCGCCATAAGTGATCAGCTTGGCGATCATCGGATCGTAGTGGATCGAGACCTCCCCGCCCTCCTCCACGCCGTCATCGACGCGCACGCCCTTCTTCTGCTTGGGCGGATTGTAGCGCACCAGACGCCCGATCGAAGGCAGGAAGCCGCGATAGGGGTCCTCGGCATACACCCGGTTTTCGACCGCCCAGCCGGTCAGCGTCACCTCTTCCTGCGTGAAAGCCAGCGGCTCGCCATTGGCGACGCGGATCATCTGCTCGACCAGATCGAGCCCGGTGACCAGTTCGGTCACGGGATGCTCGACCTGAAGCCGGGTGTTCATTTCGAGGAAGTAGAAACCGTCGCCGGTGGTGTCCGCGCCCGATACGATCAGCTCGACCGTGCCGGCGCTGTAATAACCCACCGCGCGTGCCAGCGCGACCGCCTGCTCGCCCATCTTCTTGCGCATTTCCGGCGTGACGAAGGGCGATGGTGCTTCTTCGACCACCTTCTGGTGGCGGCGCTGGATCGAGCATTCGCGTTCGCCCAGATAGACGATGTTGCCATGCTGGTCGCCCAGCACCTGAATCTCGATATGCCGCGGCTGGAGGATGAACTTCTCGATGAACACTCGGTCGTCGCCGAAGCTGGCAAGGCCCTCGCGCTTCGTCGCCTCGAAGCCCTCGCGCACGTCCTGCTCGTTATAGGCGAGCCGCATGCCCTTGCCGCCGCCGCCTGCCGAGGCCTTCATCATCACCGGATAGCCGATCTCGCCTGCGATCCGCACCGCATGCTCGGTATCGTCGATCTCGCCGACAAAGCCGGGCACGACGTTGACGCCCGCCTGCAATGCCAACTTCTTCGATTCGATTTTGTCCCCCATTGCGGCAATCGCACCCGGAGGGGGGCCGATAAAAGTGATGCCCGCTGCCTTCAGCGCTTCGGCAAAGCTGGTGCGCTCGGAGAGGAAACCATAGCCCGGATGCACCGCATCGGCGCCGGTCTGCTTGCACACCTCGATGATCTTGTCCGCGAGCAGGTAGGACTGCGCGGCAGGCGAAGGGCCGATGTGCACGGCTTCATCCGCCATCTCGACATGCGGCGAGCGCGCATCGGCATCCGAATAGACGGCTACCGTCTTGATGCCCATCTTCTTGGCGGTGCGGATAACCCGGCAGGCGATCTCGCCGCGGTTGGCAATCAGGATTTTGGTGATTGGCATGATAGATCGAATCCACTTTTTGGGTCTTGCTCGACCGCGGTTGGGAAGAGGTATTGAAGCGCCTCAGGCGAGACGGTGTGGTAAATGGTGGCGTGGGTCAGATCGGGACGCGGCGCATAGCACCAGCTCTGGCCGCTGCGGCTGCTGGCACCCAGCGCCGCGGTGAGCCGGTCGACCCCCGTCTGCATCTCGCGGCCTTCGTCGGCGATCGTCAGATACAGCCGGTGCGGCTTCGCGGTGGGCTTGGCCAACAGCGCGGCCGAAGCCTTGGCGAGCCGCTCGTCATCCCACCACAGGCTGGGGCTGATCGCGGCGTAATGATCGAACAAGTCGGGTTCGTTGAGATAGGTTTCGACGATGAACAGCCCGGCGAGCGATTCCCCGATGACGCCGGTTTCGCCCGATGTGCGATAGCTTTTGGCCACCATCGGCATGACCTCGTCGCGGATGAATGCGCGGAACGCCGCCGAGCCACCAGCGGTCGGAAACTCCTTGATCAGCGCAGCATCCTGCGTCGGCCCGGTCAGCTCGCGCCTGCGGTCCATGGTGGCGATGCCGACCACGATCACATCCTGCGACCGTGCCCAGAGTGCACCCAGCGCGCTGGTTCCGGCGATATGCAGGAAGTCCTGATCCAGCCCGCCGTCGATCAGATACAGCACTGCGTAGGTCTTGGCCGATGTTGCGTATTCGGCGGGCAGATAGACGTTGACCACCCGCGCCTGCGCCAGCGGCTTCGACGCGAGCGTGTGCGTCTCGCCAACGGTGATCGGCACCGGCTGCGCGGCGGCGGATGCAGCGCAGGTGAGTGCCATCAGAAGCAGGCATAGCAGGCGAGAAATCACTCCGCCGCCTCCAGGTGCCCATGCGGCTGCGCGGCCATCGCCTTCATGCCCAGCTTGGAGAGCAGCGCCCCGTCCTTGTCGTCGCCGGCATTGGGCGCGGTGAGCAATTTGTCTCCGGTGAAGATGCTGTTCGCGCCGGCCATGAAGCACAAGGCCTGGCAGCTTTCGGACATGCTCTCACGGCCCGCGCTGAGGCGCACCATCGAGCGCGGCATGGTGATGCGCGCAACCGCGACGGTGCGGACGAACTCGATCTCGTCAATCTTCGCGAGCGGCGTATCGGCGAGCATGTCGCCCAGCACCGTGCCCTTTACGGGCACGAGCGCGTTGATCGGAACGCTTTCGGGGTGCGGCATGGTGGCGAGCGCGTGGATGAACCCGATGCGATCCGAGCGCGTCTCACCCATGCCGACAATGCCGCCGCAGCAGACGTTGATGCCTGCGGAGCGCACATTGTCCAGCGTCTCCATCCGATCCTCGAAGGTGCGGGTGGTGATGACGTTGGCGTAGTTTTCCGGCGCGGTGTCGATGTTGTGGTTGTAGTAATCGAGACCCGCATCGGCGAGCTGTTTGGCCTGCGACGCGGTGAGCATCCCCAGCGTCATGCAGGTTTCCATCCCCATCTCGCGCACGCCCTTGACCATCGCGGCAAGCTTGGGGATGTCCTTGTCCTTGGGGTTGCGCCAGGCCGCCCCCATGCAGAACCGGCCTGAGCCATGGTCCTTGGCTTGAGCAGCAGCCTGAAGCACCGCCTGCACGTCCATCAGCTTGGTCGCCTTGACGCCGCTGTCGGCATCCTTGGACTGGCTGCAATAGCCGCAATCCTCGGGGCAGCCGCCGGTCTTGATCGACAGCAGGGTCGAGAGCTGCACCTCGTTGCGCGGGAAGCCCGCACGGTGAACGGTCTGCGCCTCGAACATCAGGTCGTTGAACGGCAGGTCGAACAGCGCGGTGATCTCTTCGCGGGTCCAGTTACACCGGCTCTGGCCGGTGTACCCCTGCGCAGGCAGGGGCCCATCTCCAGAGCGTCCGGCAAGCGCTGCACTAAGGGGTGAGTTCAGGTGATGGGCCCCTGCCTTCGCAGGGGACCGGGTTGTAAGATCATTCATTCTGCTGCTTCCTGAAGGGGTGGCATGTTATGCCCCAGCAGACGCAACACGTCCGCCGCGCATTCGACGACGTTTGATCCGGGGCCGTAGATGCCCTGCACCCCGGCATCGCGGAGGAAATCATAATCCTGCGGCGGGATAACGCCGCCTGCGATCACCTTGATGTCATTGCGGCCCGCCTCCTTGAGACCTGCGATCAGCGAGGGGATCAAGGTCTTGTGTCCGGCGGCAAGCGAGGAAGCTCCGACGACATCGACATTGCTTTCAAGCGCGAGCACCACAGTCTCTTCGGGTGTCTGGAACAGCGGGCCCGAGACAATCTCGAAGCCCAAGTCGCCGAACGCCGAGGCGATCACGTTCGCGCCGCGATCATGCCCATCCTGCCCCATCTTGGCGACGAGCAGCTTGGGCTTGCGGCCCAGACGGCGTTCGACCGCTTTCACCCCCTCGACCACCTGCGCCCAGCGGCCGTCATCGACATAAGGCGCGCTGTAGACGCCCTTTACCGGGGTCGGCACGGTGGCATAGCGGCCGAACACGTCCTCCATCGCCTGGCTGATCTCGCCCAAAGTCGCGCGCGCACGCGCCGCATCCACCGCAAGCGCCAGCAGGTTGCCATCGCCCTTGGCGCCTTCGCGCAGGGCATCGAGCGCCGCCTGGCACGCGGCCTGATCGCGCGATGCCTTAACCGACGCAATCCGAGCAACCTGCCCTTCGCGGACCTTGGCGTTGTCGACGTCGAGCGTATCTAGCTGGTCCTCGCTCGGCAGCCGGTACTTGTTCACGCCGACCACAACATCCTCGGCGCGATCGACGCGTGCCTGGCGTCCAGCGGCGGCTTCCTCGATCATCGCCTTGGGCCAGCCCGCGGCCACGGCCTTGGCCATGCCGCCTTCGCTCTCGACGCGCTCGATAATCTCCCACGCCTTGTCGACCAGTTCCTGCGTCAGGCTTTCGATATAATAGCTACCGCCCAGCGGATCGACGACCTTGGTCATCCCGGTTTCTTCCTGGATGACGATCTGCGTGTTGCGGGCGATGCGCGCGGAGAAATCGGTGGGCAACGCGATCGCTTCGTCGAGCGCATTGGTGTGCAGCGACTGCGTGCCGCCCAGCATCGCGGCCATCGCCTCGATCGTGGTGCGGATGACGTTGTTGTACGGGTCCTGCTCGGTCAGCGACACGCCCGATGTCTGGCAGTGGGTGCGCAGCATCTTGGAGCGTTCGTCATGAGCACCCAGCCTGGTCATCACCCGGTGCCAGAGCACGCGTGCGGCGCGCAATTTGGCGACTTCCATGAAGAAGTTCATGCCGATGGCGAAGAAGAAGCTCAGCCGTCCGGCGAACTTGTCAATGTCGAGGCCGGAAGCCACGCCGTATTTCACATATTCCATGCCATCGGCGATGGTGAAAGCGAGCTCCTGCACCTGCGTCGCGCCGGCTTCCTGCATGTGATAGCCCGAGATCGAGATGCTGTTGAACTTGGGCATCTCGCGGCTGGTATAGCCGAAAATGTCAGAGATGATCCGCATCGAAGGCTCGGGCGGGTAGATATACGTGTTGCGGACCATGAACTCCTTGAGGATGTCGTTCTGGATGGTCCCATCGAGCAGCTTGCGGTCGACGCCCTGCTCCTCGCCCGCAACGATGAAGAACGCGAGGATCGGGATAACCGCGCCGTTCATCGTCATCGAGACCGACATCTTGTCGAGCGGGATGCCGTCGAACAGGATCTTCATGTCCTCGACGCTGTCGATCGCGACGCCTGCCTTGCCGACATCGCCAGTGACGCGCGGATGGTCGCTGTCATAGCCGCGATGCGTCGCGAGATCGAACGCGACCGACAGCCCCTTCTGCCCGGCAGCGAGGTTGCGCCGATAGAAAGCGTTCGATTCCTCGGCGGTGGAAAAGCCGGCGTACTGGCGGATCGTCCAGGGGCGGCCTGCATACATGCTCGCGCGCACCCCGCGGGTGAACGGCGCAAAGCCCGGAAGGCCGGGATCGACCGACACATCGTCCGCGGTGTACAGCGGCTTGACCGCGATCCCCTCGGGCGTTTGCCAGGTGAGATCGCGTCCCTTGACCTCCTTTTCGGCCAGAGCCTGCCAGTCGGCGATTTTGGGTGTGTCGGTCATTCTATCGGTCCCGTGTGTCTGATCAGCTGCCGGTGAAATTGGGCTTGCGCTTCTGCAGGAAGGATATCGCGCCTTCGCGTGCATCGTTGGTGTCGCCTGCGATCTTCTGTCCTTCGGCCTCGCGGGTCAGCGCGGTGGCGAAGTCGCATTCGAGCGCCTCGACAAGGTTCTTGCGCATGATGCCGAGCGCGACGGTCGGCATCGACGCCAGACGTTTGGCCAGCGCCATCGCCTCGTCCATCAGGCTGTCATGCTCGACCACCTTGTAGACCATGCCCCAGTCGTGCGCCTTGGCGGCGGGGATCTTCTCGCCCAGCATCATCATCTCGGTGGCGCGCGCCTTGCCGATCAGCCGGGTAAGCATCCAGCTCGCGCCGCCATCGGGCACCAAGCCGATATTGACAAACGCCTGCAGGAAATACGCCTTTTCGCTCGCCACGACAAAATCGGGCGCGAGGCCGATCGAGCAGCCGACGCCTGCGGCAGGTCCGTTGACCGCGCTGATCGTCGGGATGTGCAGACGGTGCAGCTTGAGCAGCATCGGATTGTAATGCTGGGTCAGCGCCTTGTAGCTGCCTTGCCCGCCCGAGATCGAGCTGTCACGCCCGCCGGTCAGATCCGCCCCCGAACAGAAACCCTTGCCCGCGCCGGTGATCACCAGCGCGCGCGCATCACCGAGGTGATCGAGCGCATCGTTGATCTCGCCCGCCATCGGCAGCGAGCAGGCATTGAGCCGCTCGGGCACGTTGAGCGTGATGGTGGCGATCTGGTCGGCAATGTCGAGCTTTATGGTTTCGTAGGTCATCATTCTCTCCCTTATCCTTACCCCTCTCCCTTGATGGGAGAGGCCGCCCTTCCCTCTCCCTTGATGGGAGAGGGTTGCGCAGACTTGGCGCTGAAAGTGCCTAGTCGAAGCTGGGTGAGGGTGAAAATGCGCAAGGCCTGCTCTGCCTCACCCTCATCCAACTGCGCCTAGCCGGCTGCGCCGACAAGGCTCCGTATCCTTCTCCCATCAAGGGAGAAGGTTTAATGCCCCTCGCCCTTCGGCGTCTCCATAATCTCGGTCAACACGCCGCCCATGTCCTTGGGGTGCACGAAGAAGATCAAAGTGCCATGCGCGCCGATGCGCGGCTCGCCCAGCACCCGCTTGCCCAGCGCCTGGAAGTCCGCTTTCGCAGCGCGAATATCGGGCACCTCATAGCAGACGTGATGCTGTCCGCCGTTCGGGTTCTTCTCCAGAAACGCCGCGATCGAAGCATTGCCCGGCAGCGGCTCGATCAGCTCGATCTGCGTGCCATTGAGCGCACCATCCGCGCCCGGCGTATCGACAAAGCACACCTTCACCCCCTGTTCGGGCAGGTCGAAGGGATCGTGAATCTTGGTTGCGCCCATGACATCCCGGTAGAAGACGATGCTGTCCGCGATCGAGGGCGTGGCGACGCCGATATGGTTGACACGGCCTAGTTTCATACACTTGCTCCACTTCCGTCATGCTGAACTTGTTTCAGCACCCATTTCTCGTCGCGCGCTTGGCTTCATCCGGAGAAATGGACCCTGAAACGAGTTCAGGGTGACGGGAAAATACGCAATCAAAAGCAATCAAAGCGGAATATTGTCATGCTTCTTCCACGGGTTCTCGAGGCTCTTGTTCCGCAGCTTCCGCAGCCCCAGCGCAATTCTCCGCCGGGTCGAATGCGGCATGATCACTTCATCGATAAAGCCCTTGCTCGCCGCCACGAACGGGTTGGCGAACCTTGCTTCATATTCCTTGGTGCGCTCGGCGATCTCTTCCGGCGTCTTGCCGCGGAAGATGATCTCGACCGCGCCTTTTGCCCCCATCACCGCGATTTCGGCGGTGGGCCAGGCGTAGTTCAAGTCGCCGCGCAGGTGCTTTGAGGCCATCACGTCATACGCGCCGCCATAGGCCTTGCGGGTGATGACGGTGATCTTCGGCACGGTCGCCTCGGCATAGGCAAAGAGCAGTTTCGCACCATGCTTGATGATGCCGCTGTGCTCCTGCGCCACGCCGGGCAGGAAGCCGGGGACATCGACGAAGGTGATGATCGGGATCTCGAAGCAGTCGCAGAAGCGCACGAACCGCGCGGCCTTCTTGGACGAGTTGATGTCGAGACAGCCTGCCAGCACCATCGGCTGGTTGGCGACGACACCCACGGTGCGGCCCTCGATGCGGCCGAAGCCGGTGATGATGTTGCCCGCATGCGTCGGCTGGATCTCGAAGAATTCGCCCTCGTCGAGCGTCTTCCGGATCAGCTCGTGCATGTCATAGGGCATGTTCGGGTTGGCCGGGATCAGCGTGTCGAGGCTGTTCTCGATCCGGTCGAACGGGTCGGCGGTCGGGCGCTCGGGCAGGTCCTCGCGGTTCGACAGCGGCAGGTAATCGATCAGGTCGCGCGCAGCCAGCAGCGCCTCAATATCATTATCGAACGCCACATCGGCGACGCCCGACTTGGCGGTATGCGTCACCGCGCCGCCAAGCTCTTCCTGCGTCACCACCTCGTTGGTCACGGTCTTGACCACATCGGGGCCGGTGACGAACATGTAGCTCGAATCCTTCACCATGAAGATGAAGTCGGTCATCGCGGGCGAGTAGACCGCGCCGCCTGCGCACGGGCCCATGATGAGCGAAAGCTGCGGCACGACGCCGCTGGCGAGTACATTGCGCTGGAACACTTCCGCATAGCCGCCCAAGCTTGCCACGCCTTCCTGGATGCGCGCGCCGCCGGAATCGTTGAGGCCGATCACCGGCGCGCCGACCTTCAGCGCCATATCCATGATCTTGCAGATCTTCTGCGCATGCCGTTCGGACAGCGAACCGCCGAACACGGTGAAATCCTGGCTGAACACGAAGACGAGGCGACCGTTGACCGTCCCCGATCCGGTGACCACGCCATCGCCGGGGATGATCTGGTCCTGCATGCCAAAATCGACGCAGTTGTGCTCGACATACATGTCGAGCTCCTCGAAACTGCCCGGATCGAGCAGCACGTCGATGCGTTCGCGCGCGGTCAGCTTGCCCTTGCTGTGCTGCGCCTCGATCCGCTTGGTGCCGCCGCCCAGATGCGCCTTCTCACGCCGCTCGGCGAGTTCTTCCAATATGGCCTGCATCGCATCCCTCTTGTCTGGAAATCGGTACGCTTCCTTTCCAGCCTTTGGGCATGGGCGCAAATGTTAAATTGCAAACTTGCAAAGCGCATGTTTGCAAACTAACCCTAGGGCATGTCCACCCGCAAGCGCCTCTATGCCGGATCGCGTGTCCGCGCCGCCCGCCGCCGCAGCGGATTGAACCAGGCGGCCATGGCCGAGGCGCTGGGGATTTCGGCGAGTTATCTCAGCCAGATCGAGAATGACGAGCGCCCGGTGACGACAGCGGTGCTGACTGCGCTGTCGCGTCGCTTCGCGTTCGAGACCGAGGGGGACGATGGCGCCGACGCTGCCCCCGCGGTGCAATTGCAGGCGGTGCTCGACGATCCGCTGTTTGCAGGCGCGGACATCGATCCGGCCCGGCTCGCGCGCTGGCAGGAGGTGCAGCCAGATTTCGCTGCGATGCTCAGCACGCTGTATCAGGGATACCGCCAGGCGCAGGAGCGCGCAGCGATGCTCGACGACAGCCTCGCCGGCACCGGCCAGCACACCGCGCGGCTGCCCTGGGAAGAGGTGCGCGACTGGTTTCACGAAGCCGGGAACTATATCGACCTGCTCGACCGCGAGGCCGAGCGGATCGCGGGCGAATTGGCCGATGCGCTGACCATGGATGGCCTGGTGGCGCGGCTTCAGGCGCGCCATGGCATCGCGGTCGTCGGCTGGCAGGGCAATGCTGCCGATAGTGCGCTCAGCCGGTTCGACCGGGCGACGAGGACATTGTCGCTCGACCGCAGCATGGCGCCGGAATCACGCTATTTCCAGCTCGCGCACCGGCTGGTGGCGGAGGAAATGCGCGATGCCATCGCTGCGCTCGCCGCCAGCGCGGACCTTCGCAGCGAACAGGCGCGGCGGTTGGTCGCGGTGGGGCTGGCGAACTACGCCGCCGGCGCGCTGGTCATGCCCTACGCCGCGTTCCGCAACGCCGCCATGGCGTGCCGTCATGATATCGAGCAGTTGAGCCAGCGCTTCGCCGTGAGCTTCGAGCAGGCCTGCCACCGCCTGTCGACGCTGCAGCGCCCCGGCGCGCGCGGGCTGCCAGTGTTCTTCTGCCGGGTCGATATGGCGGGCAACATCACCAAGCGGCACAGCGCCACCCGGCTGCAGTTCGCGCGCTTCGGCGGGGCGTGTCCCTTGTGGGTGGTGCATGAGGCCGCAGCGATCCCCGACCGTATTCTGGTCCAGCTCGCCGAGACCCCCGACGGGGTGCGCTATGTCTCGATGGCCAAGGGGCTGGTCAAACCCTCGGGCAGCTATGGCCGCAAGCCACGCCGCTATGCGGTGGCCCTGGGCTGCGAGGTCGAGCACGCGCGGCATTTCATCTATGCCGACGGGCTCGATACCACCGCGGTCGGTGCGGTCACCCCGATCGGGATCGGCTGCCGCACCTGCCCGCGCGACAATTGCGACCAGCGCGCGTTCCCGCCCACCGATCGCCCGTTGCTGATCGACCCCGACCGGCGCGGCATGGTGCCGTACCGGATCGGGTAACGATCAAGCACGCACCGGCGCTTACTTCATCAGCACCAGCTCTTCGGCCATGCTGGGGTGCAGCGCGACGGTGTCGTCGAACGCCTGTTTTGTCAGCCCCGCCTTCACCGCGATTGCGGCTGCCTGCAGGATTTCGGGCGAATCCGGGCCGATCATGTGCAGCCCGAGGATCTTGCCCGAAGGCTCCTCGGTGATCATCTTGTACAAGCCGCGCTCGGCGCGGTGCGCGAAGACGTTACGCATCGGGCGGAAATCGGACGAATACACGCGGATATTTCCATACCGGTTGCGCGCCTCTCCCTCGGTGAGCCCGACAGACGCGATCGGCGGCTGCGAGAACACGGCCGTCGGGATGCAATTGTAATCCACCGTGCTGGGCTTGCCGCCGAACACGGTATCGGCAAACGCCTGCCCCTCGCGGATCGCTACCGGGGTCAGCTGCACCCGGTTGGTGACGTCGCCCACCGCATAGATGCTGTCGCAGCTGGTCTTGCTGTACTCGTCGACCGGGATCGCACCCAGTTCGTCGGTCTCGATCCCGGCATGTTCCAGACCCAGACCCTCGACATTGGGAACGCGCCCGGTGGCGAACATCACGATGTCGGTGTGGATCGGGTCCTGGCCCTTGAGGAACACGTCGAGCGTGCCGTCGTCGCGCTTCTCGATCTTCTCGAACGGCGCGTTGAACTTGAACTCGATGCCCTTGGTCATCGAGATCTGCAGCAGCCGGTCGCGCAGCGATTCATCATAGCCGCGCAGGATGCTGTCGCCGCGGTTGACGATGGTCACCCGGGTGCCGAGGCCATTGAGGATGCCGGCGAACTCGTTGGCGATATAGCCGCCGCCCGCGATCACCGCGCGTTTGGGCAATTCGGCCAGGTGGAACATCTCGTTCGAGGTCAGGATGTGCTCGGCACCCGGGAAATCGGGCACGAACGGGCGTGCGCCGACCGCGATCAGGATGTACTTGGCGCTGATCTCCTTGCCGCTCGCCAGCTTGACCCGGTGGGGCGCGATGATCGTCGCGCGCTCCTCGATGATGGTGACGTTGTGGTTGTTGAGTGTCGACGTATACGCCGCGTTCAGCCGGTCGACATCGCCCAGCACGCGGTCGCGCAGCACGCTCCAGTCGAACTTCGCGCCCTCGATGGTCCAGCCGTAATTCTGCGCATCTTCCAAGTCTTCAGCAAAGTGCGATCCATAGACCAGCAGCTTCTTGGGGACGCAGCCGCGGATGACGCAGGTGCCGCCGACGCGGTATTCCTCTGCCACCGCGACCTTGGCGCCATAAGACGAGGCGATGCGCGACGCGCGCACCCCGCCCGATCCTGCTCCGATGACGAACAGGTCGAAATCATACTCACTCATGCACTGAAACTCCCGGGAAACGCTTGGACGGCCCTCACAGACCCGCAGCCTCGATCAGCGCGGCGGTGGAAGGGTCGAAATCGCCGGACTGGCGGTTGCCCATGGATTTGGCGATTTCCTTGCCCAATTCAACACCGAACTGGTCAAAAGGATTGATCCCCAGCAGCATCGCATTGGCAAAGGTGCGGTGCTCGTAGAACGCCAGCAGCGCGCCCAGGCTGGCAGGATCGACGCTGTCGAGCAGGATCGTCGCCGATGGCCGGTTGCCCGGATAGCTGCGCTGCGGGTCGTCGCTGGACTTGCCCTGCATCAGCGCGGCACCCTGCGCAAAGCAGTTGGTGAGCAGCGCACGGTGGTGGGCCTCGTCGAACTCGTGCACCGACAGCCGCGCCGCGATGAACTCGACCGGGATCAGGTGCGTGCCCTGGTGGAGCAGCTGGAACACCGCGTGTTGGGCATCGGTGCCCACCCCGCCCCAGGTGATCGGCGCGCTGGGCCGGGTGAGCGCGGAACCATCGCGCTTCACGCGCTTGCCGTTGCTCTCCATCTCGAGCTGCTGGAGGTAATCGGGCAGCAGCCGCAGCCGCTCGTCATAAGCGAACGCCGCGCGCGTCTGGCAGCCTCGGGTCTGGGTGTAATAGAGGTCGGCAAACGCCGCGAGCACCGGCATGTTGCGCTCCCACGGCGCGGTCGCGAAATGCTGGTCCATGGCCAGCGCGCCCGCCCGGAAGGCGGCAAAGCCTTCGTTGCCGAGCGCGAGCGCCACAGGAAAGCCGATGCTCGACCAAACCGAATAGCGTCCGCCAACAGTCTCCGAAAACGGCAGGATGCGCGTCTCGTCGATGCCCCATTCGGCCGCCTTGTCGGGGGCTGCGGTGAGCGCGACCAGTTGGCCATAAGGGTCTTCCACTCCGCCCTCGCGCAGCCATTCTATCGCGCTGGTGGCGTTCATCAGCGTTTCGGTGGTGGTGAAGGTCTTAGAAGCGATCGCGACCAGGGTCTTGGCGGGATCGAAGTTCGCCACCGCCTCGGACAGCGCCTCGCCATCGACATTGGCGACGACCGCAACGTCATAGCGATCGCTGTCGCGGCACAGCGCGTCGATCACCAGTTTGGGCCCCAGCGCCGATCCGCCGATGCCGATGTGCAGGATGTGCCGGATCTCGCCGAACACGCCTTCGTCCACGGCCTCGACCAATGCGGCCATGCGCGCATGGAACATCGCCGCCTGATCGACGGAATCTGCGGCACCCATGCCGCGCTCGGCAGGGTGTTCGGACGCGCGATCCTCGCTGGTGTTGATCTTGGCGCCCGAGAGAAACTGGTCGCGCATCCCGGCCAGATGCATCGCTTCGGCGAGCTGTCCGAACATTCCGATCAGCCCGGCGTCGAGATGCGTCTTGGCGAAATCGAACAGCATGTCGGTGCCACCGATAGCGATCCGGTGCGAGAGCATGTCCAGGCGTCCCGCATCGCCTGCAAACAGATCGGCCAGCGTGGCACGGGGGTGGTCTGCAATCGATTGCCAGATGGCATCGGCGCTGTGCGGCATGGGAGCTCTCTTTCCTGAGGTTCGTCGGTTCGGCGGGTTTAGCGGGGCAATCCGGGCTTGGCGAGAGGCTTCACCCGGGTCATCGCTCGTCGAGAGGGGCTTGACGGGACATGGGGGCGTCCGCAAAGGGAGAAAATGACCGAAACCGTCGCAAACGCCCCGAAAGCCAAGTCCGAAACGGCGGACTTCCTGCAGTTTCTGGTCAAGCTGGCGATTTTCTTCTTCATTCTGCGCAGCTTCATCATTTCGCCGTTCAATATTCCGTCGGAATCGATGCAGCCAAGGCTGGTTGTCGGCGACTATCTGTTGGTGTCGAAATGGTCCTATGGCTATTCGCGATACTCGCTGCCGTTCAACCTGCCGCTGATCCCCGGACGTATCCTCGCAGGCCAGCCCGAGCGCGGCGATGTCGTGGTGTTCAAGGCACCGCCGACCGCCAGTGCGGACTATATCAAGCGCGTCATCGGCCTGCCCGGCGACACCATCGAGATGCGCGACGGCACGGTATGGCTCAATGGCAAGCCGGTGCAAAAGCAGCGCGTTGCCGATTTCCGCATCCCAGTCTCGCCCAACACCCGCTGCTATGACCGCAGCTTCGAGGTGCCGCTGAGCGATGGCACCGCGGTGTGCAGCTATCCGCGCTTCCGCGAGACGCTGCCCAATGGCAAATCCTATTATGTGCTCGACCTGATCGATGCGCCGCGCGACACCACCGAGCCGATTATCGTGCCGCAGGGCCACATGTTCCTGATGGGCGACAACCGCGACAACAGCCTCGACAGCCGCTTCCCCGCGGTCGAAGGCCAGGGCATCGGCATCGTGCCGCAGGACCATCTTGTCGGCCGGGCTTTGGTCACCGTCTTTTCCACCGACGGATCTGCGAGCTGGTTCCTTCCGTGGACATGGATCACCGCAGCGCGCTGGGATCGCATCGGGGAAGGCTTTTGACCCACTCCGTCGATCTTTCGGCCCTGGCGCCGATCATCGACCATGAGCCGAGCAACCCCGCACTCTTCGTGCAGGCGCTCACCCATGGCAGCACCGGCCAGACCCCCGATTACCAGCGGCTCGAATTTCTGGGCGACCGCGTGCTGGGCATGGTGATCGCCGATCTGCTGTATTCGCGCTTCCCCAAGGCGGCAGAAGGCCAGATGTCCGCCTTTCTCAACCGCCTCGTCTCGCGCGAAAGCTGTGCAGAGATTGCGCGTGCGTGCACCCTGGGTCCGCTGATCCGGCTGGGCAAGCAGGCGCGCGACGATGGCGGCGCTGGCAGCACCAACATTCTGGGCGATGTCGTCGAAGCGCTGATCGGCGCGCTGTATCTCGATGGCGGGATGGGCAGCGCTCGCAGCTTTATCGAACGCCATTGGGCAGAGCGCATCGACGCAATCAGCGACGCCCCGCGCCACCCCAAGTCCGAGCTTCAGGAATGGGCCGCTGCGCGCAACCGCAAGACCCCGGTATACACCATGCTCGGCAAGTCCGGGCCCGACCATGACCTGCGCTTTACCGTGCGGGTCGAGATCAAGGGGCTGGGAATGGCGGAAGCCACCGGCACCAGCAAACAGGAAGCCGAAACGCTTGCCGCACGGCAGTTTCTGGCGGAGCACACGACATGACAGACACCACACCCACCCCCGCCCCCGCTTCGACCCGCTGCGGCCTCGTCGCCGTGATCGGTGCGCCGAACGCCGGCAAGTCGACGCTCGTCAACCAGCTGGTCGGCCAGAAGGTCGCGATCACCAGCCCCAAGGCGCAGACTACGCGCGTGCGGCTGCTCGGCATCGCGATCGCGGGCAACACCCAGCTGATGCTGGTCGATACCCCCGGCATCTTCGATCCCAACCGCCGCTTCGACCGCGCGATGGTCAGCGCCGCTTGGGAAGGATCGGACGGCGCGGACGTGATCGCACTGGTCGTCGATGCCAAGGCCAAGCTCAACGAGCGGCTCACGACCCTGGTCGAGCAGCTCGCCACCCGGCGCGAGCGCAAGATCCTAGTGCTCAACAAGGTCGACATCGCCGCGAAGGACAAGTTGCTGATCCAGGCGCAAAAGCTGCACGCCGCAGGCAATTTCGACGAAGTGTTCTTCGTCAGCGCGCAGACCGGCGATGGCGTCCCCGAACTCAAGGCCTTTCTCGCCGATGCGATGCCCGAAGGTGCGTGGCACTTCCCCGAAGACCAGGTCTCGGACGCCAGCGAGCGTATCCTCGCCACCGAAATCACCCGCGAGCAGTTGTTCAACCAGCTCCACGCCGAACTGCCTTATGCCAGCGCGGTGGTCCCGGAAAAATACGTGACCCGCAAGGATGGCTCAGTCGAAATCCACCAGCAGATCCTCGTCGCCCGCGACACCCAGCGCGCGATCGTGCTGGGCAAGGGCGGATCGCGGATCAAGGAAATCGGCGAAAAGGCCCGCACCGAACTCGCCAAGGTGCTCGGAGTCGATGTCCACCTGTATCTCCACGTCAAGGTGCAGGAAGGCTGGGACGAGGACCGCGAAATCTATGAGACGATCGGGCTGGGCTGGGTGAAGTAACGCTGCCAGTATTCGCGCAGGGTCGAGTAATGCGAAAGGCCTTCCAACAGATGCACGGCTTCGACCCTGGGCAGGCGGCGCGCGAGGTCTTTTGCCATTGCAACAGGTGACCAGGTGTCCGCGACGCCTTGATAGAGCGTGACAGGGTGCGTGACCTCACGGAGTTCGGCCTCCCAGCCCTGAACGTACAGCGCGATTTCACCGATGTAGGTTGCGCGTTGGGCCCCAAGCGACTGCTGCAGGATCGGCAACATTGCCGCCTTGAACGCAGCGTCCTTGCTGAGCGCTATATCAGCGCCTTGCGCCGATGCGAACAGGGCATCGTGCAATCTGCCCGGAAACAGCCTCGCGGCGACGAATTGCAGCCGCACAAGGCCGGCGAACAGCGTCGGGTTCGACCTTGCCAGCCTGAACACCGGTGCGCCGGCCATGCCGCCGAGGTAATCGCCCAGCCCGAGCGGGGCTGCGGCAGATACCAGGTCGATCCACCTGACCTGCGAACCCAGATATGGGGCCGTACGCAAGGCAACGCTCGCCCCCAGCGAAAAGCCGATAAGGCGCAGCGGCTGGTTTGGGAAGCGAGTCCGTATGTTCTTTGCGAGTCGCCCGAAATATCCCGCAGGGTCGGCTCCGGCCTTGATGCTGGAGCGGTCAACCACATGGACGGCGCCAAGCCCATCGGCCCAGTGATCGCCAAACAGCACCATCTCGCCCGAGCTTCCGGGAATACCGTGAAAATAGATCGGTTGTTCCGCCATGCCCGATGCTTAGCACGCACTTCCGCCGCTGTTAACGACGACCCGAAGGCCCGACTGATGCAGCAAGTCTCTCCCCTCCCGCAGGCGGGAGGGGAGAAGCTTGCATCAAGCCTCTGCTTTTGCGGGCTTCTTCGGAGCCGCCTTTTTGGCCGGTGCCTTCTTCGCCGCTGGCTTTTTCGCGGGCGCATCCTTCTTCGCCGCAACCTTCTTCGGCGCCGCCTTCTTCGCTGCGGGCTTCTTGCCCTTCTTCGCGGGCGCCTTGGCCGCGCGTTCGGCGATCAGCTGCAGCGCAACGTCGAGCGTCAGTTCGTCCTTGTTCACATCCTTGGGAATGGTCGCATTGACGCTGCCGTCGGTGACATACACGCCATAGCGGCCGTCCATGATCTTGACCTCGGTGTCGGTCGCAGGGTTCGTGCCCAGCACCTTGAGTGGCGCAGGCGCGGCGCGGCTCGAGCGGCCGGGATTGGCGAGTGCCTCGGCAAGCTTGACCACGGCGGCGTTCATGCCGGTCTCGAACACCTCCATCGTGCCGCCAAGCTTTGCGTACTTGCCGTTGTGCGACAGATACGGACCATAGCGGCCGATACTCGCGGTGATCGTCGCGCCAGTCTCGGGGTGCGCGCCGATCTCGCGCGGCAGCGACAGCAGTTTCAGCGCCCATTCGAGCCCGAAATCCTCGCCCGGAACATCCTTGGGGATCGACGAGCGCTTGGCTTCCTTGCCCTCGCCCAGCTGGACATAGGGGCCGAAGCGACCCGAGCGCTTGGTCACGGGCTCGCCGGTCACCGGATCGTTGCCCAGCTCCTCGGGTCCATTGTCGCCGCCATCGCCCTCGCCGCCGCCCTGGGCGAACCGGCGGGTGTATTTGCACTCGGGGTAATTCGAGCACGCCACGAACGCGCCGAACTTGCCGCCGCGCAGCGCGAGACGGCCCTCGCCGCATTTGGGACACAGCCGCGGATCGCCGCCATCGGCCTTTTTGGGGAACAGGTACGGCTCGAGGAAGATATCGAGCTCGGCGGTGATTTCCGACGGCTTCTGCTCCATCACCTCGGCGGTCTTGGGCTTGAAATCGCGCCAGAACGCTTCGAGCACGCTGCGCCATTCGGCACGCCCGCCACTGACATCGTCGAGTTCGTCCTCGAGCCCGGCCGTGAAGTCATAGGCGACGTAGCGCTCGAAGAATCGTTCAAGAAAACCCGTCAACAACCGGCCCGATTCCTCTGCGAAGAAACGGTTTTTCTCAACCTTCACATAGCTGCGATCTTTCAGCACCTGAATGATCGAGGCATAGGTCGAAGGACGCCCGATGCCGAGCTCCTCGAGCCGCTTGACCAACGACGCTTCGGAAAAGCGCGGCGGTGGCTGGGTGAAATGCTGGACCGCGTCCACCGACTTCTTCGCCGGGCTGTCGCCCTTGGACATGATCGGCAGCAAGCCGCCGTCCTCGCTGTCGGAGTCATCGAGCCCCTCTTCGTACAGGGCTAGGAAACCGGGGAATTTCACCACCTGGCCGTTGGCGCGCAGCGCGGTGCGCCCGGTGCCATCGACCAGTTCGACCACGGTGCGCTCGAGCAGCGCGGTCGCCATCTGGCTGGCCAAAGCGCGCTTGAAGATCAGGTCGTACAACCGGGCGTGGTCGCCCGAGCCTGCCCTGTCGCGCGAAAAATCGGTGGGGCGGATCGCCTCATGCGCTTCCTGCGCGTTCTTGGCCTTGGTCTGGTACTGGCGCGGGGTTTCGGGGAGGTAATGGCCCGAATAGCGATCCGAAATCGCCTTGCGCGCTTCCTGGATCGCGCCGGGGTCCATCTGCACGCCGTCGGTCCGCATATAGGTGATCGCGCCGTCCTCGTAGAGCGATTGTGCGATCCGCATCGTATGGCTGGCCGAGAAGCCGAGCTTGCGCGCGGCCTCCTGCTGCAGCGTCGAGGTGGTGAACGGCGGCGGCGGGTTGCGCTTCAGCGGCTTGGTCTCGACCGTCTCCACGGTGAAATGCCCGGCCTCGACCTTGGCCTTGGCGGCCTCGGCCGAGCCTGCGTTGCCCAGCGAGAGCTTGTCGAGCTTCTCGCCCTCAAGCCGCACCAGACGCGCGCTGAAGGGCTGGCCGCCCTGCTCCATCTGCGCGGTGACCGACCAGTATTCCTGCGCGGTAAACGCCTCGATCTCGCGCTCGCGCTCTACGATCAGCCTGAGAGCGACCGACTGCACGCGGCCTGCCGACTTGGCGCCGGGCAGCTTGCGCCACAGCACCGGCGAGAGCGTGAAGCCGACCAGATAATCGAGCGCCCGGCGCGCGCGATAGGCATCGATCAGATCGGTATCGAGCTGGCGCGGTGCGGCCATCGCCTCGGTCACAGCTTTCTTGGTGATCGCGTTGAAGGTAACGCGCTCGACCTCCTTGGGCAGAACCTTGCGCTTGGTCAGCACTTCGAGCACGTGCCAGCTGATCGCCTCGCCCTCGCGATCCGGATCGGTCGCGAGGATCAGACGGTCGGCCTTCTTGGCCTCGTCGGTGATCGCCTTGAGCTGCCGCGTCTTGTCGGCATAGGCTTCCCAGACCATGTCGAAATCATTGTCCGGATCGACCGAGCCATCCTTGGGCGCAAGGTCGCGGATATGGCCATACGAGGCGAGCACCCGGTAATCGGAGCCGAGGTATTTTTCGATGGTCTTGGCCTTGGCCGGCGACTCGACGATAACCAGTTGCATTGATTGGACTTTCTGAAAGCTCTCGCGTGTGCGTATAAGCTGGGGCCGGTTATCCGCATTCGTCAAGGGCGTCCATAGGCCATAATCGAGGTCAGATCAGTGACACCTTTCCCGCCGCATGCCGCTCGATCAGTCCGCCAAGTTCCAGATCGAGCAGGATCATCTGGACCGCCCCGCTCTCCAGCCCCGACTGACGTACGAGTTCGTCCATACCGACAGGCGACGGGCTGAGCAGGCTGATGACGTCTGCCCGCGTCTGTTCGTCCGGTTCGGCAACGGGCGCTGCGGCGGCATAAAGGTTCGTGGGCGTGGCGACCTTCTGCGTCCGGGAACCGGCAAAGGGCTCGACCAGATCCAGAATGTCGGCGACGCTCTGCACCAATGTCGCGCCGCCGCGGATCAGCTCGTTGCAGCCGCGCGAGCGCGAATCGAGCGGCGAGCCGGGGATCGCCATGACGTCGCGCCCGGCTTCGGCGGCCAGCCGCGCGGTGATCAGCGAGCCTGACCTGGGCGCAGCCTCGACCACCAAAGTTCCCAGCGCCATCCCGGCGATGATCCGGTTGCGATAGGGAAAGTGCCGCGCCAGCGGTTCGGTGCCCGGCGGCTGCTCGGCGATCACCAGCGCGCGTGCGCCCATCTCGGCCTGCAGCGCGTGGTTCTCGGGCGGGTAGCTGATGTCGATGCCCGATGCGATCACGCCTGCGGTGCTGGCAGGGCCTGTCCCAGCGATCCGCAACGCGCCCTGATGCGCGGCGGTGTCGATCCCGCGTGCAAGCCCGGAGACGACGAGATAACCCGCTTCGGCGAGCTCTCCTGCGATCTGCCGGGCAAAGCGGCACGCGGCGGCAGAGGCATTGCGCGCGCCGACCATGGCAATCGACGGCCGCTGCAGCAGCGCCAAGTCGCCGCGGACGGTCAGCACCGGCGGCGCATTGTCGATATGCCCAAGCAGCGCGGGATAGCGATCATCGTCGGCAAACAGGTAGCGCGCGCCGGCGGCCTCGACACGGGCGACCTCGGCGGTCACCTGCGCCACGGTTGCGATCCGGATCGCCCTGCCCCCGGCGCGTTGCACCAGGTCGGGCAGCGCCTCGATCGCCGCCTGAGCGTTGCCGAAGCGTGCCATGAGCTGGGCGAAACTGATCGGGCCGACGCGATCGCTGCGCAGCAGGCGAATGCGCGCAAGATGCTCGGCATCAAGCACGGGACAGGCCCGCCAAGCCAGAGGTCAGCCGGCGGAGGACTTGCCGATCTTCGGCTCGGTGCCGGCAATCAGCCGCTGGATGTTGCTGCGGTGCTTCCAGAGCACAAAGCCCAGCATGACCACGAACACCCATAGAGCCTGCTCCCGTCCAAACCACCATGCCGCCACCGGCATCGCCGCCGCCGCCATGATCCCGCCGAGCGACGAGAACCGCGTGGCAAACGCTACCGCCAGCCACACCACGGCAAAAACGACGCCCAGCGGCCAGTAAAGCGCAATCGCGATACCAAGCAAGGTCGCAACCCCCTTGCCGCCATTGAACTTGAGCCAGATCGGATACAAATGCCCGAAAAAGGCGCCCAGCCCGGCAAACGGTCCACTGCCCGGAGCGATGGCCTCGGCGATCGCGATCGCCACAGCACCCTTGCCCAGATCGAACAGCAGGGTCGCTGCAGCCAGCCCCTTGCGCCCGGTCCGCAGCACGTTGGTCGCACCGATATTGCCCGACCCGATTGAGCGCAGATCACCCGCGCCCGCCATCCGGGTGAGGATGATGCCGAACGGGATCGAGCCCAGCAGATAGCCCATCAGCATCAGTGCACCGAGCGTCGCCACCGCGATTCCAGCCAGATCGTTCATCATTGCCAACCCTTGTTCCTGCACGGCAAATCGTCTGCCGCGTGCATAGGCAAAGCGGCGGTTTTGGCAAGCATGGTTGATTGCGCCGACCGCGATGCTAAGCGGGGATTATGACGTCCTCATTGCCTGCCGAGCCCGCCATCGCTGCCGATGCGCCGCTGCTGTTCTTCGATTCCGGCGTAGGCGGTCTGACGGTGCTGGATGCGGCGCGCGCGCTGCTTCCCGATGCACCGATCGTCTATGCCGCCGATTTCGCAGGCCTGCCCTATGGCGAAAAGAGCGAGGCAGAGATTGCCGCGCGTGTGCCTGCGCTGCTCGGGCGGCTGGTGGAGCGCTATCGCCCGCGGCTGATCACCATCGCCTGCAATACCGCCTCGACCATTGCCCTGCCCCAGGTACGCGCCGCGCTCGACCTGCCGATCGTCGGCACCGTGCCCGCGATCAAGCCCGCGTCCGAACAGTCGCGCAGCCGCGTCATCGGCGTGCTGGGGACCGAGGCGACGGTGCGCCAGCCCTATGTCACCAACCTGACACGCGAGTTCGCCAGCGACGCCACCATCCTGCGCTTCGGCGCGCCCGAACTGGTGCGCGCGGCCGAAATGAAGCTGCGCGGCGAAGTGCCCGACCCTGCGATCTTCGACCGCGCCGTCGCCGGACTGGTCAGCCAGGAACGCGCAGTGGCGATCGATACCGTAGTGCTGGCCTGCACGCACTTTCCGCTGGTGCAGGACGAGCTCGCGCGTGCCTTTGGCAGGCCGGTCA
This sequence comes from Blastomonas sp. RAC04, assembly GCF_001713435.1. Classification (NCBI taxonomy): domain Bacteria; kingdom Pseudomonadati; phylum Pseudomonadota; class Alphaproteobacteria; order Sphingomonadales; family Blastomonadaceae; genus Blastomonas; species Blastomonas sp. RAC04. The sequence continues at coordinate 995,029 of NZ_CP016460.1, read as the reverse complement.
CCTTCGTGCACGGCGCCGAAGGAATCGCCCGGCGAATCGCGTATCTCACCCGCGGCCAGAGCTTTTTCGGCAACGGGCTGCGCTTCGTGGCGACCGGCCCCGCGGGCGACATCGTACCCTACAAGCCAGTGCTCGAGGCGCGCGGATTTACAAGCTTCGACACGCTTTGAGCGCCTGCTGATCGACTGGTTCGATCATGGCGATGTGCAATTTCGGTTGGTCGCAGGGCTCGTCCTGGCCTACCCGGGCATCGTATCGAAGCGGCTTCAGGATCACGGCAATGCTGCAGGGTGGGACAATTTGTCCACCCCGCAACCGGCCCAAACCCCGCAGTTGCGAGCCGTTATCGCTGGAAATGCGGGATTTAATTGCTATTACATCGCCAGCCAACGCGTCAGCAATGGGTCGCTTCACACCAGCGCAACGGCATGGGTTATCACTCGTCAGGACTAAGGTGGCCGCGTGAACTACGACCAGATTTTCGAAGCTGCGATTGACCGGCTGCACGCCGAAGGCCGTTACCGGGTGTTCATCGACATCCTGCGCAACAAGGGCGCCTATCCCAACGCGCGCTGCTTTCACGGCCACAACGGCCCCAAGCCGATCACCGTGTGGTGCTCCAACGATTATCTCACCATGGGCCAGCACCCCAAGGTGATCGAGGCGATGGAAGAGGCTTTGCACAATGTCGGCGCGGGCTCGGGCGGCACTCGCAACATCGGCGGCAACACGCATTATCACGTCGAGCTGGAACACGAGCTGTCCGACCTGCACGACAAGCAGGGTGCCTTGCTGTTCACCTCGGGCTATGTCTCGAACGATGCGACGCTCTCGACGCTGGCGCGCATTCTGCCCGGTTGCATCATCTTTTCAGACGAACTCAATCACGCATCGATGATCGCGGGGATCCGGAACTCGGGCTGCGAAAAGCGCGTGTTCCGTCACAACGACGTCGAGCATCTCGAAGAACTGCTCGCCGCCGAAGACCCGGACGTGCCCAAGCTGATCGCGTTCGAAAGCGTCTATTCGATGGATGGCGATGTCGCCCCGATCCACGCGATCTGCGACCTGGCAGACAAGTATAACGCGCTGACCTATCTTGACGAAGTGCACGCCGTTGGCATGTACGGCAAGCGCGGCGGCGGCATTTCGGAACGCGACGAGGCGGCGCATCGGCTGACGATCATCGAGGGCACATTGGGCAAGGCGTTCGGCGTGATGGGCGGTTATATCGCCGCCGACCAGCGGATCATCGATGTCATTCGCAGCTATGCTCCCGGCTTCATCTTCACCACATCGCTGTCGCCCGTGCTGGTTGCAGGCGCGCTTGCCAGCGTGAAGCATCTCAAGCAGTCGAGCGAGGAGCGCGACGGCCAGCAGGCAGCGGCAGCGATGCTCAAGCAGTTGTTCACCGAAGCCGGTCTGCCGGTGATGGACACCACCACGCACATCGTTCCGCTGATGGTGGGCGATCCGGTCAAGGCCAAGCGGATTAGCGATATGCTGCTCGCCGAATACGGCGTATATGTTCAGCCGATCAATTTTCCCACCGTGCCGCGCGGCACCGAAAGGCTGCGTTTCACTCCGGGCCCGTCCCATGATGAAGCCATGATGCGTGATCTGACATCGGCTTTGGTGGAAATCTGGGAAAGGCTCGAGCTTCGCAAGGCAGCCTGATGTCATGGCCCCAACCCGTTATAGCCTGGGCGCTATCGTTCTCCACTGGCTGATCGCCGCGGCGCTCGCCTTTCAGATCATCTTTGCAGAATCGCTTGAGGGGCCGCGCGGGCCCGACCTGTTTGCCCGGTTCCAGCTGCACAAATCGGTCGGGATCACCATCCTGTTGCTGAGCGTCCTGCGGGTCGGATGGCGGCTGATCGTGCCGCGACCTGCTGCGGTGCCAGGACCGAAATGGGCGATGACTCTGTCCTCGCTGGTGCATCTGGGCTTCTATATCGTCATGATCGGCGCGCCGCTCACCGGGTGGATACTGGTGTCAACCTCTGACATCAAGGTGGACACGCTGCTGTTCGGATCGATCCCCTGGCCCAATCTGCCGGTTCCGCAATGGATGGGCGAGCCTTCCGAGGAGATCCACGAGATCCTGCCCAATGTCGGCATCGCGCTGCTCGTACTGCATGTCGCAGGCGCGCTGAGGCACCAGTATCTGCTCGGAACGCCGATCCTGGCGCGGATGCTGCCAGGAGGACGCGGCAAGGCGATCGGCGCCGTGGCGCTCGCCGCCGCGATCATGCTCGGCGGAATCGTGCTGGGCAAGATCGTCGACCCCAAGGGCGCCAGCGCAGCGCCGGCTGCCAAGGTGCAAGCCGAGGCCGAACCGGTTGCGGCCCCCGCAGCCGCCCCCGAGCCGGTTGCAGCCGCTGAGCCGCTCGCGGCCGAAGAGGCACAGGCCAAGCCATCCGACGAAGAAGCCAGTGCGCCACGCACCTGGGCCCAGGCGCCCGGCGGCAGGCTGGGCTTTACCGCACAATGGAATGGCGAGCCGGTCACCGGCAGCTTCGGCAAATGGTCATCGAATATTCTGTTTGCGCCCGATGCGCTGGAAGCGTCCAAGGTCGATGTCAGCATCGACCTGGCGTCGGTTGATACCGGCGACAGCCAACGCGATGGTACGCTCACCGATACCGATTTCTTCGACACATCGCGCTTTGCCAGGGCCAGCTATCGCGCCACCCGCTTCACGGCTCTGGGAGGCGACCGCTACCGCGCCGATGGCACGCTAACCTTGCGCGGCGTCAGCAAGCCGGTGCCGCTGGCGTTCACGCTGACCATTGCGGGTGACAAGGCGCGTGCACGCGGCACCGCGCGGATCGACCGCACCAGCTTCGGCGTCGGCCAGGGCGAGTATGCCAGCACCACCGAGATCGCCGGCCCGGTTGCGATCAGCTTCGACTTTGCGGCGACCGCCAAAGATTGAAGCTGCCCTGCGGGCACCCATATGCTCAAGTGATGAGCAGCGCCCCCCACTGGATCGAACCCCATCCCCATGGCATCTTCGTCCGCCCCGCCAATGCCTGGATCGATCCCTCGCGCCCGGTGTCCCGCGCGCTGATCACGCATGGCCATGCCGATCACGCGCGTGGCGGGCATGATGCAGTGTGGGCGACGCCCGAAACGCTGGCGATCATCAATCTGCGCTATGGCCGTTATCCGGGCGAAAACGCGATTGGATATGGCGATGCGCTTGATCTCAATGGCGTCAAGGTGTCATTCCACCCGGCAGGCCATGTGCTGGGCTCGGCGCAGATCCGGATGGAGTATCAGGGCGAAACTGTCGTCGTTACCGGTGATTTCAAGCGGCGACCCGATCCCAGCTGCGCACCGTTCGAACTGGTGCCGTGCGACATTTTCATCACCGAGGCGACCTTCGGCCTGCCGGTGTTCCGCCACCCCCCAACGTCCGAGGAAATCGGCAAGCTGCTCGCGATGCGTGATGCGCACCCTGAAGGCTGTGTGCTGGTCGGCGCCTATGCGCTGGGCAAGGCGCAGCGGGTGATCACAGAACTGCGCGCGCTGGGCTATGACGAGCCGATCTATCTGCACGGCGCGCTCGAGAAGATGTGCGCGCTCTATGCCGATCATGGCGTCGCGATGGGACCGCTTCTGCCGGTTGCGGGCACCGACAAGGCCGATCTGCGCGGGACCATCGTGCTTGCCCCGCCCTCGGCGCTCGCCGACCGCTGGAGCCGCCGCCTGCCCGATCCGGTAACCTCGATGGCCTCGGGCTGGATGCGAGTGCGCGCCCGCGCGCAGCAGCGCGGCGTCGAACTGCCGCTGATCATCTCGGACCATGCAGACTGGGACGAGCTGACCACCACGATCCGCGAGGTCGCGCCCAAGCAGGTGTGGGTCACCCATGGGCGCGAGGAAGCGCTGCTGCGCTGGTGCGAGCTGCATCAGATCAAGGCGCGCGCGCTGGCACTGATAGGCCGCGAAGATGAGGACGAGGGCTGATGCGCGCGTTCGCTGCGCTCGTCACCCAGCTGGGCTATACCCGCTCGCGCAACGCCAAGGTCGCGCTGATAGCGGACTATCTGCGCGCTGCACCCGATCCCGATCGCGGCTGGGCGCTGGCCGCGCTGACCGGCGAGGCGGATTTTGCAGCAGTGAAATCCTCGTCCGTCCGTACCATGGCGATGGAACGGGTCGACCCCGAGCTGTTCCGCCTGAGCCGCGATTTCGTCGGCGATACCGCCGAAACGGTCGCGCTGATCTGGCCCGAGACGGCACCTCCCGCCAACGAACTGAGGCTTGCCGATGCGGTGGACAGCTTTGCCAATGTCAGCCGGGCCCGCGCGCCAGCGCTGCTCGCCGAATATATGGACAGGCTGGACAGCGATGGCCGCTATGCGCTGATCAAGCTCGCGACAGGCGCAATGCGCGTCGGCATCTCCGCCCGGCTCGCCAAGACCGCTTTTGCCCAAGCCTTCGGGCTAGATGTCGATGCGGTCGAAGAGGTGTGGCACGCGCTGTCGCCGCCCTATGCCAGCCTTTTCGCCTGGGGTGAAGGCGGCGCGCGGCCCGATCCCGAGGGCACCCCCTATTTCCGCCCGTTCATGCTCGCGCACCCGCTCGAGGACGGCACGGTCGACCTTGCCGATTATGCTGCCGAGTGGAAATGGGATGGCATCCGCATCCAGATCGTCCGTGTCGGTGATGACGTGAGGCTGTTCAGCCGGGGCGGCGACGACATTACCGCAGCGTTCCCCGACATCGCCGCGCACATGCCGGTCGAGGGTGTGTTCGATGGCGAACTGCTGGTGCGGGGCGATGCGCAGATGGGCGAGGCTGCAAGCTTCAACGCGCTGCAGCAACGGCTGGGGCGCAAGACGGTCTCGGCCAAGATGCTCGCCGAGGCGCCCGCGTTCGTGCGGCTGTATGATCTGCTGATCGACGGCTGCGAAGACCTGCGGCTGCAACCCTGGCACCTGCGGCGCGCGCGGCTCGAGCAGCGCATGGGCGCGCTTCCCGCCGACCGGTTCGACCTGTCGCAGATCATCATGGCGCAGGATTTCGACGAGCTCGGCCGCATCCGCGATGGCGCGCGAGATGCCGCGATCGAGGGGGTGATGCTCAAGCGCCGCGACAGCCTGTATGTCCCCGGGCGCCGCGTTGGACTGTGGTACAAATGGAAGCGCGATCCGCTGAGCGCCGATTGCGTGATGATGTATGCGCAACGCGGCAGCGGCAAGCGCTCGTCCTTCTATTCGGACTATACCTTCGGCTGCTGGACCGAGGACGGCGAGCTGGTCCCGGTGGGCAAGGCCTATTCGGGTTTCTCCGACACCGAGCTCAAATGGCTCGACAAGTTCGTCCGCCAGAATACCGTCAATCGCTTCGGCCCGGTGCGCGAGGTCGAAAAGTCGCTGGTGCTCGAAGTGGCCTTCGATTCGATCCACGAATCCAAGCGCCACAAATCGGGTATCGCGATGCGCTTTCCGCGTATCTCGAGGCTGCGGCGTGACAAGCCCGCTGCCGAGGCGGATACGGTGACGACGCTGCGAGCGCTGATAACCTAGGGCTAGGCTCAGCCGCCGATCACCGCATATTGCGCATAGCCGCGATAGAGGTTGCGGTGCTCGACCAGCAGGCCGCGCTGATGGGCGACCTGCCGCGTCACCGCTTCAAGTTCGGCCCTGGGACTGACCTGGAACCGGTCCAGCCAGGCATGCAGACCGCGTGAGAACCACTCGGGCAAACCCCGCTGGCTGCCGAAATCGACGACATGCATCCTGCCGCCGGACACCAGAGCGTCGGCTCCAGCCGAGATCGCCTGCTCCCAATCCGGGATCATCGACAGCGTGTAGGAGCAGAACACGCGGTCCACCCCGGCGATGCCGAACAGCCGCCTGGGCGAAAATGCGGTGGCGTCGCCCTTGGTCAGGCTGATCCGCTCCGAAAGCCCAGCGCGCCGGACCGATTCGCGCGCATTTTCCAGCATTGCTTCGGAGATATCGAACCCGAGAAACCGCGCATGCGGATAGCGCCGCGCAGCAAGGATCAGGTTGCGCGCGGTCCCGCACCCCATTTCCAGCACCAGCCCGCCCGGGGGCGGTGCCAGATCGGCGATCAGCCGGTCACGCCCCAGCAGATAATATTTGCGGGTCAGGTCGTAGATATGCCGCTGGGTGCGATAGATGGCATCCATGCTTTCGCCATGGTCGGATGTCGGCATGCTCACCTCATTTGAGGACATACAAATGCACCCCGCCATAGATCGAGGAGCGGTCGCGCGCGGTAAATCCTAGCGAATCCGCGGCGCGATAATCCCAGCGGCCGAGCAGCTCATCGGGTACGCGCCCGGGCAGCAGGCTGGGTTCGGCAGCGGTGCGGAACAGCACGCGGGCACCGGGACGCGCGGTACGCGTGATCTCTTTCCACAACAGGGTCAGCTGCTGGTCGTTCATCCAGTCCTGCGCGTCGAGCAGAACATAACGGTCGAGACTGGCATTGGCGCTCGCCTGCAGCCGTTCGACGAAATTGGCATGCTCGACCTCCACCCGGCCAGCGCGCGCGCGAACCAGGTCGTAATTGGCCGCCTGCAGATAAGGCGGCAGCGGTGTGTCGGCACCCTTGCCATAGCCTCGGCCAAAGGCTTGCCAGGCAAAGTAGTTGTCGCGGATTTCAAAGTCACACGCTAGCTTTTCCAAGCGCTTGCGTAGCACATCTGCCATCTTTTCGTCACCCGCCAGCGCTTCGAACTGCGCCGGCGGAATTCCGAGGCCGAACAAGGCAGGCGGCTGATCGGTGAGCCAGCGGACAAACTTCTTGTCGAACACCGGGGCGAGATGCTGCTCGAAAATCGCGCGCTGCTCTTCCAGTGTCGAAGTGGTGAGCATCATCCTGAGATCGATCTTGTACAGCCGCGCCAGCAGATGCGCGGTGCCGATGAAGCCGCCGAGCAGCCCGCGTTTGTACAATCCGCTGCTGAACCCGCCGATGCGCCTGCGCCCTGCCAGATCACGGCCTTCCCAATAGCTGCGGCTGGTCTCGTCGAGATGCGGGCGGATATGCTCTTTGTAGGCGCGCAGGTTCTGCTTGCTGTCGGCCTGTCCGAAGAAGCGGTGGAAATGCGCATGATCGGGCAGATGCAGCGCCGCAGCGACCTTGAGCTTGTTGAGCGCGATATGCGCGGTGTTGAGATCGACCGCGATGATCTGCGCGGGGTCTGCCACCAGATAGGACAGCACGTTGCAACCGCCCGAGGCGATGGTGATGATCCGGCTGTCGGGCTGGATCTCCAGCGCCTCCATGTCGACCACCGGGTCCTCCCAGATCTGCGCATAGACCAGCCCCTTGAAGGCAAAGGCAAAGGCGCGTTCAAACAGCCCCTGCTTGCTGACCGTGGTCGATTGGGTAACCGCTTCCATGATCTTGGTATTGCGCATCGTGCCGGCCATATCGCCTTGCCCCCTTGCTCAGTGGTTGAACCTCTGAATGGGCGCGCTAGGCGGTCCGCGTGACCCGTGCATGACGGTTTGGCGACAGCGCATGTCATAATCCGCAGGCGCCAGACACAAAATGGCCCGCCGGTCTGGGGGGACCGGCGGGCCTGTGATGTGCCTGGGGCTAAGGGGTTAACCCGGCATCACCACGGTGTCGATCACATGCACCACACCGTTGCTCTGCATGACATCGGTCTGGGTCACGATCGACTTGCCGCCCTTCGCGTCGGTCAGGACGACATTCTTGCCCTGCAGCGAGGCCGTGAGGGTTCCTCCCTGCACGGTCTTGATCATGGCCTTGCCACCGCCCTGCTTGATGAGCGCGACGACATCTGCCGCGGTCACCTTGCCGGCGACGACATGATAGGTGAGGATCGTGGTCAGCAGACCCTTGTTCTCGGGCTTCACCAGCGTTTCCACGGTGCCGGCGGGCAGCTTGGCGAACGCATCATCAGTCGGGGCGAAGACGGTGAACGGGCCGGGCGAGGCCAGCGTGTCGACCAGGCCTGCCGCCTTGACGGCAGCGACCAGCGTGGTGAGGTTCGGGGCTGCGCTGGCGTTCTCGACGATCGTCTTGGCCGGGTACATGGCCGCGCCACCAACCATCGCGTGATCGGCGCCCTTGTGGTGATTGGCGAGCGCGGGGCCGGCAAACGCGAGGGTCGCAGCAGCGGTTGCGGCAAGAAGGCTGGGGGCAAGAGTTTTCAGCATAGGGGAAGTCTCCGTGGGTTATCCGTATCCGCCGGGGAAGCGGGATACGGGGGCAGCTACGCAGCGAAGCCAAGGCCGGATGCGCACGGATTAACAATTGTGAAATGGGCGCCGTTATCGGCTCTTGCGGACAGCAGCCCTATCGCTATTCCAGCGAACGCGGGAATCCCGCTATACGACTGTGGCGCATAAGCGAACTCCCCGCCTCCGCAGGGGCGACGAACTAAAGTCTAGGATCTCGAATCAAATCCGCTGCAACCGGCCTTGGGCGACTGTGGGCGCGCTGGGCTTGTCGGGATCGGGAAGCACCTTGGGCTCCATCGTGAGAATCAGCTCGCTCACCGGGTCGATGAACTTGCGATGCCCTTCGGGGATAGCGATGCGGGTGACACCGCCGCGCAGCAGACGGCCGAGACGGCGCGGCTGGCCGTCGGCTGGGACGATCCACAATTCGGGCTCGGTCTCGGTGACCGGCATGCCTTCCACCCGCACCAGCATTTCGGACGTGCTGCTGTCGTAGCGCGCAGTCAGCAGCAAGCCGTCGATCGGCCCGGTGAGCTGGGCAACGGCAACATCGGCCTTGTCCTGCGGCGCCGGACCCGGGGATTGCGGGCTGGGCCACACCAATGCCAGCGCAAGCATGGCTGCCACCGCCGATGCGGCGAAGGTCGCGATCTTCCACCCGCCCTGCGCACGGGGTGCGGGCATCAGGGTCGTCACCTGATCTGCGGCTGCTTCGGCATCGATCGCCTGATCGATCCGCGCCATCAGCCCGCTGGGTGGAGCGACATCGGCAAAGCCGTCATACAGCGGCGCCATACGTGCGCGCCAGCTATCCACCTCGGCAGCAAAGCCGGGGTCGGACAGCACCAGCCGAAGCGCGGAGGCGCGATCTGCGCCCTCCAGCAGGCCCAGAGCCAATTCAGCCGCCAAGGCGGACCGTTCGGGCATGGCATCACTGCTCACGCGACAGGCACTCCTTCAACTGCATCAGACCGCGGCGGATCCAGCTTTTCACCGTACCCACCGGCTTGTCCATGGCCTCGGCGATCTCGGGATAGCTGAGGCCCTGATAGAAGCCCGCCCTGATCGCAGTGGCGCGCACCGGTTCCAGCTCTTCAAGACAGGAGAAGATTTGCGCGCGCTCGCCCGCCTGGGCAAGATCCGCCGCGGGGTCTGCGGTTTCGTCGACAAGGGTTTCGCCCAGATCGGCAGGCAACGGGTCTTCATAACGCTGGCTTCTACGCCAATCGATCGCCGCGTTGCGTGCAATGGCGCACAGCCAGGCGATAGCACTCGCCTTGGCCGGATCGAACGATCCGGCACGCTGCCACACCTTGAGATACACGTTCTGCAATACGTCCTCCGCCGCGCCCCTATCGGTGCAGATACGTAAGCAAACGCCGTGCAGTTTCGCGGACGTCATCGCATAGACCGTGCGCAGCGCTTCGCGGTCCTGCTGGGCCACGCGGATCAGGGCAGACTGCAGGTCGGCCCTGCGGCTTTCGCTGGCTGGAGTCACCGGTCGCTCACGAGGCAAGCGCCCTGGAAAACAGCGCCGGATCGACATTTCCGCCCGACAGGATGATCAAGGTGCGGTCATCGACCTCGACCTTGCCTTCGAGCACTGCTGCCAGCGCCACCGCTCCGCCCGGCTCCAGCACCAGCCGCAGCCGCTCATGCGCGTGCCGCATCGCGCGGAACACCTGCGCATCCGAAACGCTGACCGCGTCGGCCTTGCGCTCCTTGAGGATTTCGAACGTCAGCGGCGAGACGCGCGGGGTCAGCAGCGCATCGCAGACCGTATCGGGCGCGTCGGTCGCAACAGGCACGATCTTCTTGCCCCGCAGCGAATCGCCCATGTCGTCCCAGCCATCGGGTTCGACCACGGTGATCCGGGCACCGGGCATAGCGAGCGCGATGCCCGCAGCGAGCCCGCCGCCGCCGCAGCAGGTGACCACGCGGTGCGGATGGATCCCGGCCTGGGCGATGATCTGCACCATCGCTTCGAGCCCGGTGCTGCCCTGCCCCTCGATGATCCACGGATCGTCGAAGCTGGGCACCACCACCGCACCGGATTCCGCCGCGATGCGGTTGGCAATGGCGACGCGGTCCTCGTTGCGGCGATCATAGAGAAGGATTTCCGCGCCATAACCGCGGGTTGATTCGATTTTGCGCTTGGGCGCATCGGCGGGCATCACGATGGTCGCCTTGATCCCCAGCCTTTTGGCCGCCCAGGCGACGCCCTGTGCATGGTTGCCGCTCGAAAAGGCGACGACACCGCGCGCGCGCTCTTCCTCGGTCAGGTCGGACAATCGGTGCCATGCTCCGCGGATCTTGAACGCGCCGATCGGCTGCAGGCACTCTGCCTTGCACCACAGGGTCATGCCGTCATGCTTCAACGGCATCAGAGGCGTCGGCGGAAGAATCGCCGAGATTTTCTTCGCGGCGCGCTCGATGCCCTCACGGCTGGGTTTGCGGTCTGCGCGAAGGGGATCACTTGGTTCTGTCATGCAGAGCCTCTATATGCACCCGCTGACAGCAATTCCAGCAATAAGGAAGAGACGGCTTTGGGCAAGATTCTGGTGATCGGTGCAGGCGGCGTGGGTTCGGTCGCGGTGCACAAGATGGCAATGAACGCGAACATATTCACCGAGATCACGCTGGCAAGCCGCCGCGTGGCCAAGTGCGACGCGATCGCCGAATCGGTTCTGGCGCGTACCGGAGTGAAGATTGCCACCGCCCAGGTCGATGCAGACGATGTCGATGCGACCTCGGCGCTGATCGAGCGGGTGAAGCCCGATCTGGTGTGCAACCTGGCGCTGCCCTATCAGGATCTCAACATCATGGACGCGTGCCTGCGCACCGGCGTGCATTACATGGATACCGCCAATTACGAACCGCGCGACGAGGCCAAGTTCGAATATGGCTGGCAATGGGCCTATCACGACCGCTTTAGGCAAGCAGGCCTGATGGCGCTGCTCGGCTCGGGCTTCGATCCCGGCGTCACCAGCGTTTTTGCAACCTATATCAAGAAGCACCTGCTCGACCGGATCGACACGCTCGATATCCTCGATTGCAACGGCGGCGACCACGGCCAGCATTTCGCCACCAACTTCAATCCTGAGATCAACATCCGCGAAGTGACCGCCCCCTCGCGGCACTGGCAGGATGGCGAGTGGGTCGAAGGCCCCGCGCTCAGCCACAAGCAGGTGTTCGATTTCGAGGCCGTGGGCGAGAAGAACATGTACCTCATGTACCATGAGGAGCTCGAATCGCTCGCCAAGCATTATCCCGAGATCAAGCGCATCCGCTTCTGGATGACCTTCGGAGATGCCTACCTCAAGCATCTGGAAGTCCTGCAGAATGTTGGCATGACCCGGATCGATCCGGTGATGTATGAAGGCCGCGAGATCATCCCGCTGCAGTTCCTCAAGGCCGTACTGCCCGAGCCTGCCTCGCTGGGCGAGACCACCAAGGGCAAGACCAACATCGGCGACATCGCCACCGGCGTGAAGGATGGCCAGGACAAGACGGTCTATGTCTACAATATCTGCGATCACGAGGACGCATATGCCGAGACCGGCAACCAGGCGGTGAGCTACACCACCGGCGTTCCGGCAATGATCGGCGCGGCAATGATCCTCACCGGCAAATGGACGGGTGCGGGGGTGTTCAACATGGAGCAGTTCGATCCCGATCCGTTCATGGACATGCTCAACCAGCATGGCCTGCCCTGGCAGGTGAAGGAACTCGACGCGCCGCTGGCGTTTTGAATTAACTCGGTCCCCTGCGAAGGCAGGGGCCCATCTCCTTCTGGTGCATCTAGGCTCAAGCTTAGGTGATGGGTTCCCGCCTTCGCGGGAAACCGACTTAAAAGAGGTCAAGCTACCCGATGGAAACCAAGGCTGGCGATCCCGGCGCGTTCCGGCATTTCGATCTCAACCGCGTCCCCTCGCCCGCATTCGTGGTCGATGAGGCAGCGGTACGGCGCAATCTGGCGATCCTTGCCGATGTCCGCGACCGGGCGGGGATCAAGATGCTCGCTGCGCTCAAGGCGTTCTCGTTCTGGCAACTGGGCGATGTGGTCGGCGAGTATCTCGACGGCACCTGCTCGTCGGGCCTTTGGGAAGCGCGGCTGGCGACCGAACATTATTCAGGCGAGGTCGCAACCTATTGCGCGGGCTACAAGGCCGAGGATCTGCGCGAGATTCTGACGCTGTCCGATCACGTCATCTTCAACAGCCCCGGCCAGATCGCGCGATTCGCGCCGCTGGTGGCCGAGGCACGCGCCAAGGGTGAGCAGTTCGACATCGGGCTGCGGATCAACCCTGCGCTGCCATTGGGCGAGACCCCGAAGTACGATCCGTCGCAGCCGCACAGCCGCCTGGGTCACCCGATCGACCAGCTTCGCGCCGAGCATCTCGAGGGCGTGTCGGGCATCCACTTCCATTCGTTGTGCGAGCAGGACCTGCTGCCACTGCAGGAAATCTGGACCAAGCTCGAACCCTTGCTCGAACCTTATTTCAACCGATTGAAATGGCTGAATTTTGGTGGCGGCCATCATATTACTCGGGCGGACTATCAGCGCGATGACCTGGTCGATTTCCTGATCGCGGTGAAGGCGCGCACCGGCTGCGAGATCTATCTCGAGCCCGGCGAGGCCGTGGCGCTCGACGCGGGCATTCTGGTCGGCGAACTGCTCGATGTGTTCGCCAACGGCATGAAGGTGGGAATCACCGACATCTCGGCCACCTGCCATATGCCCGATGTCATCGAGGCACCCTATCGCCCCGCCATGCTCGGGGAGCGGCCCGACGCACAGGTGATACGGCTCGGCGGGCCCTCATGTTTGGCAGGCGATATCATCGGCGACTATGGCCTGCCCGGGCCGATGGAGCCGGGGCAACGCTTCGCGTTTCTCGACCAGGCGCACTACTCGATGGTAAAAACCAATACTTTCAATGGCGTACCACTGCCTTCTATCTGGCTGTGGAACAGCACGGACGACAGCCTCAAGGAAATTCGCTCGTTCGGATACGAGGCGTTTCGCGACCGTCTGGGGTGATAAACTCCGCGCAATTTTCCACTTTACATGCAAACAGTCGCGCCCTATTTACGCGGTCCGCTGCCCCAGGGGGACTTCCAATAACCGCAAGGCAGCCTTGTTGTTTGTTCTGTTTTTTTGGGGGTCCCTTGAGTTGCACAACTTCCTTGATGCGCTGGAGCTGATTCAGGCTCTGACACCGGCACAGCCGGTTACGCTGGACCGACCGCAGGCGGCAACGCGCGCGGCCAGGTTCTTCGTTGATCGTTTCCCCGGCAAATCGCTTTATGCGGTCAAGGCGAATCCTTCGCCCGACCTGTTGCGCGTGCTGTGGAATGCGGGAATCACACATTTCGACGTCGCCTCGATCGCCGAGGTCCGCCTGGTGGCCGAAACGCTTCCGGAAGCGACCCTGTGCTTCATGCACCCGGTCAAGACCCCCGAAGCGATCGCCGAGGCCTATCATACGCACGGCGTGCGCGTGTTCTCGCTCGATTGCCGCGAAGAGCTCGACAAGATCGTGGCCGCTACCGGCGCGCCCGAGGATCTGACGCTGTGCGTCCGGCTGCGGGTTTCGTCCGAGCATTCCGAGCTCAGCCTTGCGTCCAAGTTCGGCACCGAGCTCACCGAAGCGCGTGATCTGCTGATGGCAACCCGTCAGGCCGCAGACAGCCTTGGCATCTGCTTCCACGTCGGCAGCCAGGCGATGAGCCCGCACGCCTATGTTCAGGCGCTTGACCGCGTCCGCGCGGCAATCGTCGATGCATCGGTCACCGTCGACGTCATCGATGTCGGTGGCGGCTTCCCGTCGGCCTATCCCGGCATGCAGCCCCCGCCTCTCGAGGATTATTTCGCGATCATCGAACGCACCTTCGAAAGCCTGCCGATCAGTTATTCGGCCGAACTGTGGTGCGAACCGGGCCGCGCGCTGTGCGCCGAGTACAACTCGATCATCGTGCGCGTCGACCGGCGCCGCGGCGAGGAACTGTACATCAACGACGGAGCTTATGGCGCTCTGTTCGATGCCGCGCATATCGGCTGGCGCTTCCCCGTCCGCTATCTGGGCGACACGCGCAGCAGCACGATGGCCGACTTCGCGTTCTTTGGCCCGACCTGTGACGATATCGATTACATGGCTGGCCCCTTCCCGCTGCCTGCGGACATCAAGGCTGGCGATTATATCGAGATCGGCATGATCGGCGCTTATGGCGCGGCGATGCGCACCGCCTTCAACGGCTTCGGCACCAGCGACCATTATACCGTCGGCGACGAGCCGATGCAGTCGATGTACACCGGCGAGGCCCGCCCGCACTGGCGCGCCGACAATGTGGTCAGCATCACCCGCTGAATCGCAATTAAGTTGCGATTGACAATCTATTAAGGCTGACGCAGTTTCCTTCCCTGTATCGCAGGGGAGGGAACTGCCGATGTCCGCCAACATACTCACGCCAGCCGCAGTGCTGGTGCTATGGTCGCTTGTCATGCTGTTCTGGATGGCCGGAACGCGGCTACCGGCAGCCAAGAAAATGGGTGTCGACATTTCGCAGGCCACTGGTGGCCGGGGCAGCGATCTCGACCCCGCGCTGCCCCCGCAGGTGGCCTGGAAATCCCACAATTACGCACACCTCATGGAACAGCCGACGATCTTCTATGCAACCATTGCGATCATCGCGATCGCCGGTGCCGGCACCGATGGCCTGAACGTCGCTCTCGCCTGGGGCTATGCGCTGATCCGGATCGTGCACAGTATCTGGCAGGCCACGGTGAACAAGGTCCAGACCCGCTTCCTGCTGTTCCTCGCCTCGACACTGTGCCTCATCGTGCTGGCCGTTCGCGCCCTGCTCGCCACGCTCTGAAGGAAACGTACCCATGACCAGCGCCATTCTCCAACCCGTCGTCATCCTTCTCGCCTGGACCATGGTCATGTGGCTGTGGATGTACGTCACCCGCATACCGGCGATGCAGCGCGCCAAGATCGATGTCGCCAATCTCAAGGGTGGCACCGGAAAGGACCTCGATGCCGTGCTGCCTCCAGAGGTCCAGTGGAAAGCGCATAATTACAATCACCTGCTGGCTGAACCTACGGTCTTTTATGCGGTGTGTATCGTACTGGCCATTATCGGTCATGGAGAAGGCATGAACCTTGCCGTCGCGTGGCTGTATGTTGCGCTGCGAGTGGCGCACAGCCTGCTGCAGGCGACCGTCAACCGCGTCGCGATCCGCTTCCTGCTGTTCGCCTCATCCAGCCTGTGCCTGATCGTGCTGGTCTTTCATGCGGCCATTCCGATCTTCGACCTGCATCTGCACGGCTGAAATCAGCCGGCGCGGACGAATTCGCTGGCCAATTCGACATGGGTTGACCAGCGGAACTGCCCGACCGGCCACACCGTCTTGAGCTCGAACCCGGCATCGCACAGGGTCCGCGCATCGCGGGCGAAGGTCGCCGGGTTGCAGCTCACATAGCATAACCGCTTGAGGCTGGACGCGGCGATGGCGGCGATCTGCGCCTCGGCCCCGGCGCGCGGCGGATCGAGCACCAGCCCGTCGAAGCGGCTAAGCATGTCGGCCTGCAGCGGATTGCGGAACAGATCGCGATGCTCGGCAAACACCGGCAGCTGGCGCGCATTGGCCGCCTGGGTCAGCGCCAGCACCGGATCGCGCGCGGCCTCTGCGGCATAAAGCTTGCGCCCCGGCTCGCTCAGGTGGAAGGCAAAGCTGCCAAGGCCTGCAAACAGGTCCGCGACCATCCGTGCACCCGCCAGCGCCTCGCGCGCGGCTGCCGCCAGGGCGGCTTCGCCATCGGTGGTGGCCTGCAGGAAGCTCGCATGCGGGAAGCGCACCGCGACATCGCCAAAGCTCACCGTCACCGGCACCGGTTCATATTGGGTCTCGGGGCCATAGCCCTGATCGATCGACAGCCGGGCAAGGCCCTGCGTCTCGGCAAAGGCAGACAGCATCTCATGCTCGGCGACGCTGCTCGGTGCCAACCCCGTGATCAGCACGTCGATGCCCTGGTCGATCTCGGCAAGTTCGACCTGGCCTGACAGCTTGGGCTTGGGCCATTTCGCGACCAGCCCCCGCACCGCCGTCATGACGTCAAACAGTCTTGGCGTCACGATGTCGCAGCTGCGTATATTGACCAGATCGTGGCTGCCCTGCCCGGCAAAACCCAGGGTTACCGCCGATTTCATGCGGGTATAGCGCAGGCTTGCGCGCCTGCGGCTACGCGAGGGCGAGAGGTGGACAGGGCGCACTTCGCCTATGGTTATGCCTTTGGCGATCAACGGACCGGTGACGCGCTCGCGCACGAAATCAGCCAGCGCCACATCATCGAGGTGCTGCAGGCTGCACCCGCCGCATGTGCCGAAATGCGGGCATTGCGGCGTCGCGTGATGCGGGCCGGGGATGACGGCGCCATCGGGTGCGATCGTGTCCCCCGGGGCAGCGCCCGCAACATGACGACCCGAAGCAGTGACACCATCTCCCCGCGCGGCGACCCGCACGATCAGCTCATCGTTCAAGACAGAACTCCACCGCCAGCGGCAGCGCTTCGGCGAGTTGCCAGGCCGTAAAGGCCGGTCCTGCGTTGCGCGCCGCGCGGTCGTGCAACCAGACCGCCTCGGCCAGCGCATGCATTGTCTCACCATGATTGGCAAGCCGTGCGGCAATGCATCCGGCAAGGACATCGCCGGTGCCCGCCACCGACAGCCAGGCGCAGCGGCGGTCGGCGATGATGGTGCCGCCATCGGGCGCTGCGATCACGCTGTCCGCGCCCTTGTAGAGCACACAGGCGCCAAGCGCCGCAGCCAGGCTTACGGCGCGAGCGGCCTTGTTGAGGGCCCCATCCTCCTCGCCTGCCAGCGCGATAAACTCGCCATCGTGCGGGGTGAGCGAGAGCGGCGCCTCGCGGTCCCGCACCGCGTCCCGCCGGCTGCCCAGCAGATGCAGCGCATCGGCATCGAGAACCAGCGGGTGCGGACAGGCCAGAGCGGCATCGAGCAGCGCCTCTGCTGCACAATCGCGTCCCAGGCCAGGGCCCGCCAGCACCGCGCCAATGCGCGGGTCGCAGAGTGCTTCGGCCACGGCAGCCGCGTCATCCGCACGTTGCCAGACGATATCGGCGGGGAGCGTCGCAGGCGGCTCCCCTGCCCCCAGAATCTTGACATAGCCTGCCCCGGTGCCCTGTGCGGCGCGGGCCGCGAGCAACGCTGCGCCGAGCATCGCGCCTGCCAGCACCACAACCAGGCCGCGCCGGTATTTGTGGGAACGGGCATCCGGCGGCGCGATCAGCGGCCTGGTGATCCGGGTTGCGGCGTTGTCCGGTGATGCCACACCGATTTCGATGAGGCTGAGCGTGGCGCAGTCGCTGGCGACCGGCTCCAGCACATGCGCATACTTCAACGCACCCAGCGACAGGACATGGTCGAATGGCAAGGGATCGTTGAGCCATATCGCGCGATCGGCATCGGCGCCGCTGGGCAGATCGACCGCAAAGCTGCGGCGCGCCCTCAGGACCAGCGCCTTGAGCTGATCCCAAACCGGAGCATCGAGGGGCCGCGTCAGCCCGCTGCCGAACAGGCAATCCACGATCTGCGGCGCCGGTACGGCATCGGCCAGCGCGATGACGCCGCCCGCGAACCGCGCCCGCGCCTTGCGCGCGGCCTCGGTACGAGGCTCGGCCAGCGCTGCGACTGTTATCGGCACACCCTTTTCGCGCAAAAACTGTGCGATAACATAGCCATCGCCGCCATTATTGCCGGGACCGCACAGGACGAGCGTCGGGACACAACCGCCGATCCGCCAGATCATTTCGCCGGCGGCGGTTCCCGCACGCAGCATCAGCGCATCGACCGACACGCCGGTATCGAACACCGCCTGTTCAGCCGCGACCATCTGCGCGACCGTCAGAACGGCTGTGCCGGTATCAGCCACCGCCCGCGCCAGGCTTGATCGTCGCGGGAATGCGATAACGGTCCTCGCCCACCGTCAGCTGGATCCGGCCATCGGCGAGCGGCGTGACCACCGCTTCCTCGGCTCCATCGGCCGCGACCAGTCCGCGGCCATCGCTGACGATCTCGAACCGGCGGAAACCACCATCCGGGTGACGCATTACCAGTTCGCGCCGATCGCCGTTCTGCACGCGCTCGGCGTCGCATTGCTCGGTGAACTCGGTCTCGTTGCCCAGCGCGCAGGCGATGCGGCTGTCCTCACTACCGCTCGGCAATTCGGCGTCGGACGCCGTCTCGCCCGAGCACGCCGCTGCTGCGCCCGAGAGCAACAGCAGGACGAGCGCGTCAGATGTCCGCATAAACATGCTTTTCCGCCTTGGCGCCGGGATGGGTGAGCGCGCCCTTGCTCGCAGGGCCGACATTCTGCGCATAGCGCCAAAGGGCACCTGCCTGATAGTCATTCTCGCGCGGTTGCCATGCGGCGCGGCGCTCGGCTAGCACCGCGTCATCGACGAGCAGGTCAATCGTTCCGGCTTCGGCATCGATCGCGATGAGATCGCCGTCCTCGACCAGTGCGATCGGACCGCAATCGGCAGCCTCCGGCCCAACATGGCCGATGCAGAAGCCGCGCGTCGCGCCCGAGAAGCGCCCATCAGTGATCAAAGCGACGCTCTCGCCCATGCCCTGGCCGTAAAGCGCGGCGGTGGTCGACAGCATCTCGCGCATGCCCGGACCGCCCTTGGGACCTTCGTAGCGGATCACGATGACCGAGCCTTCCGCGATCTGGCGCGCCTCGACTGCGGCGAAGCAATCCTCCTCGCAATCGAACACCTGTGCCGGGCCGGTGAACTGCAGCCGCGCCATCCCCGCCACCTTGACGATCGCGCCATCGGGCGCCAGCGAACCCTTGAGGCCGACGACACCGCCGGTAGGGCTGAGCGGCGTCTTGACGTCATAGATCACCTTCTGGTCGGGGTTCCAGGTGACCTCGTCGATGTTCTCTCCCAGCGTCTTGCCGCTCACCGTCATGCAGTTGCCGTGGAGCAGTCCATTGGCGAGCATCGTCTTCATCAGCATGTAGACGCCGCCGGCCTCGTACATGTCCTTGGCAACATAGCGCCCACCGGGTTTGAGATCGGCGATATAGGGTGTCGACTTGAACATCTCGGCGACGTCGAACAGATCGAAATCGATCCCGGCCTCGCTCGCCATGGCAGGCAGATGCAGCCCGGCGTTGGTCGATCCGCCAGTAGCCGCGACAACGCGTGCAGCATTTTCAAAGGCTTCGCGCGTACAGATATCACGTGGCCTCAGGTTCAGTGCCAGCAGCTCCATCACCTGCTTGCCCGCGGCAATCGCAATATCGGCGCGGCTTTCATAAGGTGCGGGCATCATGTTGCTGTTCGGCAGCGAGAGGCCGATCGCCTCCCCCACGCACGCCATGGTATTCGCGGTGAACTGACCGCCGCACGCGCCATGCCCGGGGCAGGCGACCTTTTCCAGCGCGGTCAGGTCCTTGAGCGGGCAGTTGCCTGCGGCATGCTGGCCCACGGCCTCGAACACGTC
Organism: Blastomonas sp. RAC04; assembly: GCF_001713435.1. Lineage (NCBI taxonomy): Bacteria > Pseudomonadati > Pseudomonadota > Alphaproteobacteria > Sphingomonadales > Blastomonadaceae > Blastomonas > Blastomonas sp. RAC04. The sequence continues at coordinate 975,290 of NZ_CP016460.1, read as the reverse complement.
CACCACGGTCACATCCTTGCCGCCGAAATGGCCGGGCAAGATCGACCCGCCATAGACGAAGATCGACGGTACGTTGAGCCGCAGCATCGCCATCATCATGCCGGGCAGCGACTTGTCGCACCCTGCAAAGCCGACCAGCGCATCATAGCAATGCCCGCGCACCGACAGTTCGACCGAATCGGCGATCACTTCGCGGCTGACCAGCGAGCTCTTCATGCCCTGATGGCCCATGGCGATGCCATCGGTGACGGTGATGGTGTTGAACCGGCGCGGCATTCCGCCGCCTGCGTTCACGCCATCGCGGCACAGATCGGCCTGCGCATTAAGCGTGGTGTTGCACGGCGCGCTGTCGTTGCCCGCGCTGGCGATGCCGACAAAAGGCCGCCCGATCTCCTCCTCGGTCAGCCCCATCGCGTAATAATAGCTGCGATGCGGCGCGCGCTCGGGTCCGACCGAGACGTGGCGGCTGGGCAGTTTCGACTTATCGAACGAATGTGTCATGATGAGGCCTTTCTTTGGTGGCGCTCTTTCCAAAAAGCACGGCTTTACGCAAGTCTGTTGCTGCAGGTCAGCAAAACAGGCGCGAGCGCTTCTGCCATCCGCCGGACGCCCGTATCCGAGCCGACATGGTCCTGGCGCATCTCGACGCCCAGATAGGGACGGCCTTGATCCTCGGCATGCAGGTTCATCGTCGCGTTGAGCGCGGTGCCGGCATAGGGCAGTTGGTCACCGACATGCAGCCCCGACTGTTCGAGCAGGGGAATGGCAATGCGCGCAGCGCGGTCGTCGCGGTTGTAGAGAATGCCGATGTCCCAGGGGCGAACCTCTTCGGGCCTGCTGGCGAGGCTTGGTGTAAAACTGTGCAGCGACAGGATGAAGGGTCGCTCAATACTCTCGAGCGAGGCGGCGACCGCGGCATGATAGGGGCGATAGAAGGCCGCCAGCCGGGCCTCGACATCGGCCCCGGCGTTCCCCGGTATCGCGATACCGTCGCTGACTGCGGGGATCAGGCCGGGCGCGTCTTCCTCGCGGTTGAAATCGATCACCAGACGCGACACGCCCGCCAGCACCGCGCCGCAGCCCAGAACCTGGCAGAGCTTTCGCGATACGCCGGCCACGCCGATGTCGATCGCGACATGGCGCTGCAGCACGTCGTCGGCCACACCCAGATCAATCCCGGCGGGGACATGGTTGCTGGCATGATCGGCCACTATCAGGATGTTGGCACCCGGCGCACTAGGGACGGGCGCAATCAGGTCATAGGGCTGGAAGCTGCTCATCGCAGAGTACCTCGCATGGCCCACCAGTCGGGATACGCGCGGCGGATCGCCTGATGCGCGGCATCGATATCGGCACCTCTGCGAAACAGCGCAAAGCAGGTCGCTCCGCTGCCCGACATCCGGGACAGCAGGACCCCGGGCTGCGCGTCCAGCGTATCGAGCACGGCACCGATCTCAGGCACCAGCGCGCGCGCCGGCGCTTCCAGGTCGTTGCGTCCGGAATCGATGATCGCAGCAAGGCTGGAACTGTCGAGCGTGCCCCGATCGTGCTGGTCCCAGCCTTTGAACACCGGCGCAGTGCCCACCGGAATGCCGGGATTGATCAGCAGGATCGGCGTGCCCGCAAGCCCGGGCAGATCAAGCGGCGCAAGCGCCTCGCCGCGCCCCTCCACCCGCAACGTGCGGCTGATCACGCAAGCGGGAATATCCGACCCCAGCGTCTCTCCGATCGCGCATAGCGCCGCATCATCAAGGCCGCACCGCCACAGGCGGTTGAGCAGGCGCAGCGCCGCGGCTGCGTCCGCCGACCCGCCACCGATGCCCGAGGCGACCGGCAGGTTCTTGGTGAGGTAAAGGTTGGCGCCGAATTGCGCGCCCCCATCCGTGTTCGCGAGCGCAGGCGTGGGCGAAGCGGAGAGCTTGAGGCTGTTTGCGGCGCGGAGCACCAGATTTTCCGGCCCATCGTCCAGCCCGGCCGCAAACGGTCCATCAATGCTGAGCGCAAGCACGCCATCATCGCGCCGTTCAGCGCGCAGGACATCGCCGCTGTCGACAAAGACAAACAGGCTCTCGATGTCGTGATAGCCATCGCCCCGCCGACGCCGCACGTGCAGGGCGAGGTTGACCTTGGCAAAGGCGGTTTCGATCAGCACCACGGCTCCCGCGGGTCGAACCCTTCCCCACATGGGAAGGGTTCAAGGACATCACATGTTCGGATAGTTCGGGCCGCCGCCGCCTTCGGGGACCACCCAGTTGATGTTCTGGCTCATTTCCTTGATGTCGCAGGTCTTGCAGTGGACGCAGTTCTGCGCGTTGATCTGGAAGCGCGGGTTGCCTTCTTCCTCGCCGACGATCTCGTACACCCCAGCCGGGCAGTAACGCTGTGCCGGCTCGTCGTACAACGGCAGGTTGTACGTCACCGGCAACGCCGGATCCTTCAGCTGGAGGTGGACCGGCTGGTCCTCCTCGTGATTGGTGTTCGACAGGAACACCGAGGACAGCCGGTCGAAGGTGATCACGCCGTCGGGTTTTGGATAATCAGGCTTCCGGTACATGTCCGCCCGGCCCATGTGCTTGTAGTCGGGGTCGTGCTTCATGGTGATCGGAAGGCCGATGCGCAGCTGGCGCATCCACATGTCGATCCCCGCTAACACCGTGCCCATGGTGCCGCCGAACTTGTCGACCAGCGGCTCGACATTCTGGACCTTCTTGAGCTCTTCGGCGATCCAGCTGGCGTTGAGCGTTTCCTGATAATCCGCCAGTTCATCCGAACTGCGATCCGCCTGGATCGCGCGGAAGGCGCTTTCGGCGGCGAGCATGCCCGATTTCATTGCGGTATGGCTGCCCTTGATACGCGGCACGTTGACGAAGCCCGCGCTGCATCCGATCAGCGCGCCGCCCGGGAAGGCAAGCTTGGGCACCGACTGCCAGCCGCCCTCGTTGATCGCACGCGCGCCGTACGAAACGCGCTTCCCACCTTCCAGGATTGCGCGGATTTCGGGGTGCAGCTTCCAGCGCTGGAACTCCTGGAACGGCGACAGATGCGGGTTCTGGTACGACAGCGCCACCACGAAGCCCAGCGCGACCTGGCCATTGGCCTGGTGATACAGGAAGCCCCCGCCCCAGGCATCGTCGAGCGGCCAGCCCTGGGTGTGGATCACACGGCCCGGGACGTGCTTCTTGGGGTCGATGTCCCACAGCTCCTTGAGGCCGATACCGTAGGTCTGCGGCTCGCAATTGGCTTCCAGATCGAACTGGCGCTTGAGGATCTTGGTAAGATGGCCGCGCGCGCCTTCGGCAAAGAAGGTGTAGCGTGCGTGCAGCTCGAGACCGGGCGTGTAATCGGCCTTGTGCTCGCCGTCCCGACCGATCCCCATATCGCCGGTGGCGACACCCTTGATCGAGCCATCCTCGTTGTACAGGATCTCCGCGGCGGCAAAGCCCGGGAAAATCTGGACTTCGAGCTCTTCGGCCTTTTCAGCAAGCCAGCGGCACAGATTGCCCAGGCTGCCGGTATAGGTGCCCTTGTTGTGCATGAATCCGGGAGTCGCCAGATGCGGAATCGCGAACTTGCCGGACTTGCTGAGCACCCAGTGATGGTTCTCGGTCACCGGGGTTTCCGCCATCGGGCAGCCCTGCTCACGCCAGTCGGGGAGCAGCTCGTCGAGCGCGCGCGGGTCGATCACCGCGCCCGAAAGAATGTGCGCGCCGACTTCCGAGCCCTTCTCGATGACGCAGACTTCGATTTCCGCGTTGTTTTCCGCAGCCAGCTGTTTGAGCCGGATCGCCGCAGCAAGGCCAGCAGGGCCTGCGCCGACAATCACGACGTCAAAAGGCATGGATTCGCGTTCACTCATCGTTCGTTCCCCGTTGCTCAGGACCGGTCCTATGCCATAAGGACAAATGCAATGGACCTTCCGTTCCTCTCCAATAGTGCCGCGTGGCGCAAGTCAACCCGCTTTGGCGTCGGGCGATCGTGCTTTGTGCGATGAGCGATGAGCTGAAGCTGGCCCAAAGCCTGGTCGATTGGTGGCAGCTGGCCGGGGTCGAATGGGACTATACCGAGAGCCCCAACGACTGGCTGGCGGACGATCCGGCACCACAGACGCGCAGCGTTGCGCCGCTGATATCCCAATCTCCGGTGTCGTCCCCTCCCCGCCCGGCAGCGGTCGCAGCGCAGCCCAAGCCCGCGCCAGCGATCACGGTTGCGCTGCCCGATGATCTCACAGCGTTCCAGCAGGCATGGAGCGAGGGAGCGCTTGGTCCCGATGGAGGCGATGGCGGCTGTCTTGCGCCGCATGGGGTGGTGGGCGCCAAGGTCATGGTGATCACCGCGGCGCCAGAGCGTGACGACGAAACCACGGTCCTTTCGGGCAAAGCGGGCAAACTGATCGGCAATATCGCCGCGGCGGCGGGCTTTGCGCCCGAGACCCTGTACCGCGCATCCTATTTTCCGCGGGTCGTGCTCGACGGCAGGGCAGCGGCCGAGCATGTCGATGCTTGGCGCCGGATCGCGCTGCATCATATCGCGCTTGTGCAGCCCGAATTGCTGGTGGTTGCAGGCGGAGACACCGCCAGAGCGCTGCTGGGACACGATCCATCGCAAAAGCCACCAGTTTTACATTTTCTTAACCATGGTGGCGGAACTGTCAAAACGGTTGTCATGCGCAAGCCCAGCCTGATGTTTCATCGCATCGCGCAGGAGAAGGCCATGGCGTGGCAAAGCTGGCAATTGCTGCTTGTGGAGTAGAATTTTGCGCAAGAAAGCATGGATGATCGCCGCGGGCGCGCTTGTGATGGCCAACCAGCCTGTGTGGGCCGAAACCTCGTCCTACAGCTATTTTTCCGATCGCGTCGCCAAGACGCAGGTGCCCGAACAGCTGTCGTCTTCGGACCGCCAGTTCTATGCCGAGGTCTTCGGCGCGATCCGCGGCCAGAACTGGTCGCGGGCAGCCGAGCTGCTCGACAGCCGCGACAAGGGGCTGCTGCACGACATCGCGCGCGCCGAACTGTTTCTGGCGGCCAACTCCCCCCGGGTCGAGATGGGTCCGCTGCTGAGCCTGCTCAACGCAGCGCCCGAACTCCCGCACGCCGAACGTCTGGCCGGTCTTGCCACCAAGCGCGGCGCGACGATCCTGCCCGATCGACCGATGACGGTGAAGATGGCCAGCTTTGCCGGCGTGACCCGTCGCGGCAAGCCCCGCAGCATCTCCGATGGCACGGTGCCATCCGCGCTTGCCGCCCTCATCCAGGAGCGGATCGTTGCAGACGACCCCGCCGGCGCCGCCGCCGCGCTTTCGGAATACCCCGATCCGCTCAGCCCGCATGCGCGCACCGAGCTGCAGCAGCGGGTGGCGTGGTCCTATTACATCGAGAACCGCGACGACGAAGCGCTCGACCTGGCCCGGGCTGCCGCCAATGGCGCTGGCGACTGGGTGGGTGAAGCGCACTGGACGGCCGGCCTTGCCGGATGGCGACTGGGCAACTGCACCGCCGCGCTGCAGGGCTTCGAAGGCGCCGCTGCCAATGCCTGGAACGAGGAGCTCCGCGCTGCGGGCTATTACTGGGCATCGCGCGCCGCGACGCGCTGCCGTCGCCCCGATCTGGTCCAGGCCAATCTGCGTGCAGCGAGCCAGTATGGCGAAACGCTTTATGGCGTGCTGGCAACCGAACAGCTGGGCATGGCGGGCACCACCGTGCGCGCTCCCGATTTCAACGACAGCGACTGGAAGCAGCTGAAGGACCGCGCCAATGTGCGGCGCGCCATCGCGCTGGGCCAGATCGGCGAATCGACGCTGGCCGATCAGGTGCTGCGCCACGAAGCCCAGATCGCAGGCGACAGCACGCACGATGCGCTGCTGCGGCTGGCACGTGACCTTTCGATGCCGCAGACCCAGATGTGGCTGGCGCACAACGGGCCGCAGGGCAGCCGCCCCGACAGCTTTGCCCGTTTCCCCTCGCCGCGCTGGGTGCCGCTGGATGGATGGCGGGTCGACCCTGCTTTGGTCTATGCGCACACCTTGCAGGAATCGAACTTCCGCAGCGATGCGCGCAGCCCTGCAGATGCACGCGGGCTGATGCAGGTCCGCCCCGGCACTGCGCAGGACATGGCGCGCGCTCGCGGCCAGTCGCTTGACGCCAGCCAGCTCTATCAGCCGGCGATCAACCTGGAATATGGCCAGCGCTACCTCGAATTCCTGCGCGACCGTCCCGAAACTCAGGGCCTGCTGCCCAAGATCATCGCGGCCTATAATGCTGGTCCGCTGCCGGTCAGCCGCTGGAATTCCAAGGTCAAGGACAATGGCGATCCGCTGCTGTTCATCGAATCGATCCCCTATTGGGAAACCCGCGCCTATGTCGGCATCATCCTGCGCAACTACTGGATGTACGAGAAGCAGGCGGGGGTGACATCCAAGAGCGCGCAGGGGCTCGCGCAGGGCATGTGGCCGCGTTTCCCGCACGCAGGCGGAATGGAGCTTGTGCGCGTCGGCACGACCTACAATAACTAAGCGATGGCCATCGACGAATCCCGGGTCTTCAAGCCCATCAACATCGCGCTGCTGACGATATCGGACACGCGCACCGCTGCCGACGACACGTCGGGGGATATCCTTGCCGGTCTGATCAAGGCCAAGGGCCATCGACTGATCACCCGCGCGATCGAGCGCGACGATGTCGGCGCACTGGTCAGCCGGCTCAACAACTGGATTGACGATCCGGAGATCGACGCGATCATCTCCACCGGGGGCACGGGCCTGACCGGGCGCGACATCACCCCAGAGGCGCTCGACCGGGTGAAGGAAAAGGACATTCCGGGCTTTGGCGAGCTGTTCCGCTGGCTGAGCTACAAGACCATCGGCACCAGCACGGTGCAATCAAGGGCGTGCGCGGTGCTGTCGCGCGGTACCTATATCTTCGCCCTGCCCGGATCGAACGGGGCGGTGAAGGATGGCTGGAACGGTATTCTCGACGAGCAGCTCGACAGCCGCAACCGCCCCTGCAATTTCATCGAACTGATGCCGAGGCTGCGCGAGAAATAAGCGCAGCTCAGGGCGCCTTGATGGCGAGCAGCGCCGATCGCGGCTTGTCATTCGCGCCGATCCCCAGGCGCTTGGCCACCCATTTCATGCTCGGCCCCTGGATCACGCTCGACAACAGCACCACGAAGAACACGATGTTGAAGATCGTGAACGCGCCCGGCACGCCCGCCACCATCGGGAAGGTCGCGAGCACGATCGGCACCGCGCCGCGCAGCCCCGCCCAGGACACGAAGAGCTTGGCGCGCCAGTCGAGCGAACGGAACGGGGCAAGGCAGATGAACACGCTGACCGGACGCGCGACCAGCATCAATACGAAGGTGATGCCAAGCCCGGGCACGATCACGTCGACCAGATTGGTGGGCGCCACCAGCAGTCCCAGCGTCAGGAACATCACCACCTGCCCCAGCCACGCGAGGCCATCCTGGAAGGTCGAGATGATCCGCCGCGCGGCATAGCTGCGGTTGCCCGCGACCAGCCCGGCGATATAGGCCGCAAGGAACCCGTTGCCTCCGATCACTTCGGCCAGCCCATAGGCGATCAGCGCAGCGGCGATCGAGATCACGAACGCCAAGCCGCTGCTGCGATAATGCTTGCGCTTCAAAAGCTCGGGCAGCAGCCAGCCGATGCCAAGCCCGATCACCACGCCCATCGCCATCTGCCCGGCAAAATCGGGCAGCAGCCCCAGCGGCGACGCGCCCGGCTGGGCGATGAACAGCAGGGCCGCGCCGACCATGAAGATCGCCATCGGATCGTTGGTTCCCGATTCGAGCTCGATCAACGCAGGCACATCGCCTTCCAGATCGAGCCCGGTCGAGCGCAGGATGGCGAACACTGCCGCGGCATCGGTCGATGCGACCACAGACCCCAGCAGGAACCCCTGGAACCAGGTGAACTTGAGCAGCAGCACCGCAGCGCTTGCAGTGATCAGCGCGCTGATCAGCACCCCGAAGGTCGCCAGCACCAATGCAGGCCGCACCATCCGCTTTACCGCCTGCCAGCTGGTGTCCATTCCACCGGAAAACAGGATGAAGATGAGGCAGGCCACGCCAACCCCTTGCGTCAGCACATAATCGTTGAACGCGATGCCACCGGGTCCGTCGACCCCGGCGAGCATCCCGAGCCCCAGAAATCCGATCAAGGCGGGAAGACCGAAGCGGCTGGTCAGCGTGCCCGCCATCACCGTGGTCAGCAACAGGGTGCCGATGACCAGCAGCGCGATGGGGAGGGGAACAGTCAGCATCGAACCTTCAGAGCATCCCCACCGGGCTATGGCAAGGCAAACGCCCCGGCGATTGCCTTCAGACGCGATGAACAGTTGGCCGATCCTCGGCGCTTGCAATTGTTCCTGTTTTGTTTCATATCATGCCCATGGCGAACCTACCGTCACCCAAAGGCCGCGGTGCCCCGCTCAATCTGGAATCCAGGCGATTCCGATTGCCTGAGCGGCAGGTCGACGGCGACTGGCTCGATGCGCTAGTATCGGTCGACGACACCCCTCCCCCGCTGCGGACCACGGTCACCATCGAGCATCCGCGCTCGATCCTGTCACGCAACACCTCGCCCGATCTGCCGTTCGACCAGTCGGTGAATGCCTATCGCGGCTGCGAGCATGGCTGCATCTATTGCTATGCGCGGCCCACGCACGCCTGGCTCGACCTGTCGCCGGGGCTCGATTTCGAAAGCCGCCTGTTCGCCAAGCCCGATGCGGCAAAGCTGCTGCGCGCGACGCTGCGCAAGCCGGGCTATGTCCCCAAGGTCATCGCGCTGGGCACCAACACCGATCCCTATCAGCCGATCGAGGCCGAGTACCGCATCACCCGCTCGATCCTCGAAGTGTGCCTCGAGGCGCGCAATCCAGTGGCGATCACCACAAAGTCGGACCGGGTGCTGGCCGACATCGATCTGCTGGCAGAGATGGCGCGGCACGATCTGGTGGCGATCGCGCTGTCGGTGACGACGCTAGACGGGGCAATTGCGCGCACGCTGGAGCCACGCGCCGCAAGCCCGCGCAAACGGCTGGCGGCGATCCGCGCGCTGGCAGATCGCGACATCCCAGTGCACATGAACGTCTCGCCGGTGGTCCCCGCCATCACCGACCACGAGATAGAGGCGGTGGTCGCCGCCGGGGCCGGGGCGGGCGCGCTGTCGGCCTCGTTCATCCCGGTCCGCCTGCCGCACGAGGTCGCGCCTCTCTTTCGCGCCTGGCTCGACGCCCATTTCCCCGACCGCGCTAGCAAGGTGATGAGCATCATCCAGGACATGCGCGGCGGGCGCGACAATGACCCCGATTTCGGGACACGGATGCGCGGGCAAGGCCCCTGGGCCGAGCTGATCCGCGCCCGCTTTCGCATCGCGCTCAAGCGCGCGGGACTGAACTGTCATGCATGGAAGCTGTCGGTCGAGGGGTTCCGCGCGCCTGCCGACGGGATGCAGGGGGAATTGTTTTAACGGGGGCAATTGCCCGCATTTGAGCAGCGTGAAAGGACATGGATCGAACAAGACGCAACCTGCTGATCGGCGGCCTGGCTGTTGGTATGCTCGCGCTTGGCGGGCTGCTGCGTGAAGCCTTCGGCACGCGTCGGCACAACAGAAGGATCATGACGGAAATGACTGATATTCCCGAACGCCCCGCTGGCAACCCGAAGCCGATGCTTGAAGAGGACATCGCGCCGGTGCTTGCGCGGCTTGATGCCTGGTTCGCGGCCAACCTGCCGCTGCCCCAACATGGGTTCAATCCACCAGCGACCGAAGCTCAGATCGACGAGATCGAGCAATTGATGGGTCTGAAGCTGCCTCAGTCGTACCGCGATCTCTACCGCTGGCACGACGGAGAAAATGACGCAATTTCGGGCCACATCTATGGCCTCCCCTTATTGCCGCTGCACCAGGTTATGGCAGAGCACCAGTCGTGGCAGGATGCGCTCGAGGGAATCGACGGCGACGCTTACGCTATTCCCGGCGGATCCTGGCCCGAAGGCGCAGTGGACCCGGCCTATATCAATCTTCGGTGGCTACCGTTGACCGGCGACGGCGGAGGTAACAGCATAGGCCTCGATTTTGATCCCTGGCCGGCAGGCAGGGTTGGCCAGGTCATCATCTTCGGGCGTGATGAAGAGGTGAAGGTCGTGCTCGCGCAATCGCTCGGGCAGTTCCTCGAATGGATCGCAGGCCTGCTGGAGAGCGGAAATTTCGAACTCGTGCCAATCGAGGGCAAGGAACCGTTGCACAGCTTCCAGTTGAAGGAGCCCTCGATAGAGCACTTCCACGATGCGGCCCGTGCTCTCCTTGGTGCTCCGGATCCTTATGTGTGACATGAAGGTTGGCGCAAGGAACGACACCTAAGCGTGTGCCGAAAGGAGGGCTTTGCAGCTGACTTATACCAATTTCGAGCGCCGCTCGGCTTAAGCCGAGCCGGAACGGGCAGCCATGTCCGCCCCAGCCCGATCTTTAATGCAGCTTCAGCTTCGGCCGGACGATCTGGTTCACATGGCCGATGACGATCAGCGAGACGCCGCGCCACCAGCCATGGATCGCGATCAGGTGCATGCGATAGAGCGATTGGTAGGCCCAGCGCGCCAGCCGGCCCTCCACCGCCATGCGCCCGCCGACAAGGTTGCCCATCAGGCTGCCGACGGTCGAGAATCGACTCAATGACACCAGCGAGCCATGGTCCTTGTAGACGAAGTCCTTTAGCGGCTTGCCCGTCTGCACCCGGCAGAGATTGTCGAAGATGTGGCTCGCCATCTGGTGCGCGGATTGCGCGCGCGGCGGGATGGGGCGCTCCTCGCCCGGCAATGTGCACGAGGCGCAGTCGCCCAGTGCGAAGATATGGTCGTCCAACGTCGTCTGCAGCGTCGGCTTGACCACGAACTGGCCAAGGCGGTTGAGCTCGAGATCGCTCATCTCGTTGACGCCATCGGCGCCCTTCACCCCGGCGGCCCAGACGATCAGATCGGCGGGGATGACCTCGCCCTGTTTGGTCTCCACCGAATGCTCGGCAACGCTGACGACCTGCGTGTTCTCGCGGACGCTGACGCCCAACTGCTCGAGTTCGTGCTTGGCCACCCCGGCCAGCTCGGCATCGATCTGCGGCAGGATGCGCGGCCCCGCCTCGACCAGTGTCACCTCGAGCTTGCTCTCGTCGAACACCTCCAGCCCGTAATTCCTGAGCGCCTTGGCGGCGTTGTAGAGCTCGGCGGAAAGCTCCACCCCTGTCGCTCCGCCGCCGATAATGCAGATACGCACGCGCGCGTCGGCATTGCCGGTGTTGTGTTCGTGGTTGGCGCGCAGACACGCATTGAGCAGCCGCTGACGGAAGCTGTCGGCCTGCGCGCGATGCTCGAGGAACTGCGCGTGTTCGCGCACGCCCGGCGTACCGAAATCATTGGAGACGCCGCCAAAGGCCAGCACCAGATAATCGTAGCGGATCTTGTGGCGGCCGATCACCTCGCGGCCCTGATCGTCGATCAGCGGCGCGGTGGTGATGTGCTTGGTGTCGCGATCGATGCTCTCCAGCGTGCCGTTGAAGAACCGATAGCCCCAGCGTACGGCGTGCCCACCATAGCCGACTTCGTCGAGATTGGCATCGAGCGAGCCGGCGGCGACTTCGTGCAGCAGCGGCTTCCAGATATGGGTCTGATTGCGGTCGACCAGAATGATGTCGTGCTTGTCGCGTCCGTACTTGCTGCCCAGCCTGCGCACCAGCTCAAGCCCGCCTGCCCCGCCGCCGACAACCACGATCTGCGTCTTCTGATCGGTCACGTTACCCCCTTGAAAAGTGTCAAGCAGAGTTAACACATTTTGCCCAAAGGCAAAGTGCTTTGGGCGCTCCGCTGCAAATCAGGATGTGCTGGCTGTCCCGAACGGCCGGTTCAACTGGACGATCTTCGCGTTGAGAATCGAAGCGAAACTGACCCAGACAAGGTACGGAACGATCAGCCAGCTTGCGAGAACCGAATAGGGCCGCAGCCAGATGCACATTGCGAACACGGACGACCAGAGGAACACCACCTCGATCTGCGCCCAGTCTGGCCTGTGCAGCTTGAAGAACAGCGGCGACCAGAGGAAGTGGAACACGAAGTTGGCAGCATACAGCGCGATGATGATGCCGCGATCCGCGTCGGTCGCAGCGCCGTTCCACGCCAGTACCAGCGCCCAGGCGGCGAGCCCCAGGATGATCGTCCAGGCCGGGCCGAACAACCAGTCGGGTGGCTGCCAGCTCGGCTTCTTCAGGTTCTTGTACCAGCTACCGATCTCGGTCAGCAGGCCGCCCGCTCCGCCCAGAATGACGGCCCAGGCGATGGCGGCGATGACGATGGGGCTGAACATGCTTCGACAATGGGGTGGCAACCCGCCATGCGCAATGGCCGATGTCGCTCCGGCCCGGATAAAGGCTTGCCGCCCCGCAGCCAAGCTGCTGAAATGGCAGGCATAGCAGACCAAAATCAAAGGGTGCCCCTGACATGTCCACTTTTCGCAAAGCCATCGCCGCGTCCCTGTCGTTTGCGCTCGCGGGAACCGCGTTCGCCTCTCCTGCCCTGGCGCAGGGCCGCAGCGACGCGGTCGCGCCATCTCTTACGCTCAAGGCGGCCAAGTCCCAGCACCGCGCGGTGACCTTTGCCGCCGCGCCTGCGCAGATGGCAGGAACGCTGGTTCTGCCGCTGACCGGCGAGGCCGATCTGGCCACGCGTGCCAGCGCGCTGAGCGATGCCGAACGCGATGCCATCGCCCGCGCGCTCAAGGCCGCCGAGTTCGACTACAAGGGCCAAGGCTCGCTGTCGCTGCGCGGGATCGGCGGATGGGACCGGATCCATGTCGTCAGCACCGGAACCGACATGAGCCCTGCGGCGATCCAGAAGCTCGGCGTGATGGCCGGACGCGCGCTGATGAAGGACAAGGGGCCGCTCACCGTGATGGCAGGTGGACTGCCTGCCGAGGCCGTGGCCGAGCTCGCCACCGGCATGGGCATCGGCGAATACCGCTCCGACCTGTATCAGGCCAAGGCACGCGATGCCGCAGCGATGGCGGGTACCGTCATCGTGGGCGACACGGCGGGCGCGGCGCGGGCGCTGTATGAGGGCCGCGGCAAGGCGCTGGTGGAGGCCATGGCCTTTGCCCGCGACCTCTCCAACGAGCCTGCCAACGTCATCTATCCCGAAAGCTTCGTCGAACGCACCCGCGCAGCCTTTGCCGGGGTGCCGGGCGTCAGCATCGAGGCGCTCGATGTGCCCGCGATGGAGCGGCTGGGGATGGGCTCGATCCTCGGATCGGGCCGGGGTTCGGCGCGACCGCCGCGCATGCTGATCGTGCGCTACACCGGACGCGGCGCGTCATCTGCCGGGCCGGTGGTGCTCGCCGGCAAGGGCATCACCTTCGACAGCGGTGGCATCTCGATCAAGAACAGCGGCGGCATGGGCGACATGAAGTTCGACATGTCGGGCGCGGCCAGCGTGGTCGGCGCGGTTCTGGCGCTGTCGAAATCGCGCGCGCCGGTCGATGTCGTCGCCATCGCCGCGCTGTCCGAGAACATGCCCGATGGCAATGCGGTGCGCCCCGCCGATGTGCTGCAGGCGATGAACGGCAAGACGATAGAGATCATCTCGACCGATGCCGAGGGACGGCTCGTGCTGGCAGATGCAGTGGCCTATGCCGATGCCAAGCTGAACCCGGCTGCGATCGTCGACATGGCGACGCTGACCGGATCGATCGTCACCGCGCTTGGCGATGATTATGCCGGAATGTTCAGCCGCCATGATCCGCTGGCGACGCAGCTGCTGCAGGCGGGCGAGGCGAGCGGCGATGATCTGTGGCGGATGCCGCTTCACGCCAGCTATGCCGAAGACACCAAATCGACCATCGCCGACATCAAGAACTCCGGGGCCAGCGGCGCCGGCGCGGGGGCGGGCGCGCATTTCATCGGCGCGTTTGTCAAACCCGAAACCCCCTGGGCGCATATCGACATCGCGGGCATGGCCTGGGGCGGCGCGAGCGACGTCAAGGCCGCCGGATCGACCGGCTATGGCGTACGCCTGCTCGAAGCGTTCGTGCGCAACTTCCAGCCGGTGCCCAAGATCGCTGCGGCGGACTGATACCGCCGAGACGGCTGTCCCCGTCATGCCTGCGCGTGCGGGCGTGACGGAGACGGCCAGCGACGAACCGGATTGCCGGACTACACCCGCTCGATCAGCATCGCGATGCCCTGCCCCACGCCGATGCACATGGTGGCAATGGCATAGCGACCGCCGGTGCGGTCGAGCTCTTCGGTCGCGGTCAGCGCCAGCCGCGCGCCCGACATGCCCAGCGGATGGCCGAGCGCGATCGCTCCGCCATTGGGATTCACATGGCCCGCATCGTCGGGCAGGCCAAGCTGGCGCAGCACGGCCAGCCCCTGCGCGGCAAAGGCCTCGTTGAGCTCGATCACATCGACATCGGCCAGCCTGACCCCGGTGCGCGCGAGCAGCTTCTGTACCGCGGGCGCCGGGCCGATTCCCATGATCCGTGGCGCCACGCCGGCGACGGCGGTGCCGATGATGCGCGCACGCGGAGTAAGGCCATGGCGCGATGCCGCAGCTTCGGACGCAACGATCAGCGCCGCAGCGCCATCATTGACCCCGCTCGCATTGCCCGCAGTCACCGTGCCTGCGGGCCGGACAATCGGCTTCAGGGCCGCCAGCGCCTCGATAGACGTCATGCGCGGATGCTCGTCGGTGTCGATGATCAGCGGATCGCCCTTGCGCTGGGGGATGGTCACCGCAACGATCTCGGCCGCAAGCCGACCCGACGCCTGAGCGGCGGCAGCACGCTGCTGGCTGCGCAGCGCGAACGCATCCTGATCGGCGCGGTTGATGGCGAAATCGTCGGCCACATTCTCTGCGGTCTCGGGCATCGAATCGACGCCGTGCACCGCCTTCATCAGCGGGTTGACGAACCTCCAGCCGATGGTCGTGTCATACACCGCATTGTCGCGCGCA
The DNA here is from genome assembly GCF_001713435.1 of Blastomonas sp. RAC04. Classification (NCBI taxonomy): domain Bacteria; kingdom Pseudomonadati; phylum Pseudomonadota; class Alphaproteobacteria; order Sphingomonadales; family Blastomonadaceae; genus Blastomonas; species Blastomonas sp. RAC04. The sequence goes on along the minus strand of NZ_CP016460.1, from coordinate 960,281 downwards.
AAGGCGCTGCCCGCCTTGGGCATCACGAAGGGCGCGCGGGTCATGCTTTCGACGCCGCCTGCGATCATCATGTCGGCATCGCCTGCGCGGATCGCGCGTGCAGCAGAGCCAACCGCATCCAGCCCCGAACCGCACAGACGGTTGATGGTACCCCCGCCAACGTTGTCGGGGAGGCCTGCCAGCAAAGCCGCCATCCTCGCGACGTTGCGATTGTCCTCGCCTGCCTGGTTGGCGCATCCCATCAGCACATCGTCGATGCCTTCGGGATCGAGCCTGGCATTGCGGCTGAGCAGCGCGCGCAGCACCACGGCGGCCAGATCGTCGGGCCGCACGGTCGCAAGCCCGCCGCCGTAGCGCCCGATGGGGGTGCGAACGGCATCGCAGATGAACGCTTGGGTCATTTCGGTACCTTTTGCAAAGAAAGGGGCGAGCGGATCAGCCCCTGAAACTGTCCTTGGCGGCGCGCCGTTCGGCGAGTTCGGCAGCACTGGCCGCGCGCATGAACGGGTTTGTGGCGCGCTCCAGCGCGATGGTGGTTGGCACGGTGGCCTCGCCGCGCAAGCGCATCGCATCGACCTTGGCCATGCGCGCGACGATGTCCGCATTGCCGGGCTCTGCCGCAAGCGCATAACGCCCGTTGGACTGGGTGTATTCGTGCGCGCAGTACACCATGGTATCGCCGGGCAGCGCCGCAAGCCGGGTCATGTTGTCGAACATCTGTTCGGGCGTGCCTTCGAACAATCGCCCGCAACCCATGGCAAACAGCGTGTCGCCGACGAAGATGCAGTGCTCTTCGGGCAGATGATAAGCGATATGCCCGCTGGTGTGCGCAGGGACATCGATGACATCCGCTTGCACCTTACCCATGCGAACCTCGTCACCACCCGAGACCAGCACGTCCAGCGTCGAGATGCGATCGCTCTCCGCTGCAGGGCCGGTGATGGTGCAGCCGGTCGCCGCCTTGATCGCGGCATTGCCGCCGACATGATCGGGGTGCCAGTGCGTGTTCCAGATCTGTGTGATCGCCCAGCCACGATCTGCAGCCGCCGCCAGCACGGGCTCGGCCTCGGCGGGATCGATGACGACAGTCTCGCCGCTCTCGGGATCGTGCGCCAGCCAGATGTAATTGTCGGAAAGGGCGGGAATGCGGATGATTTCTATCATGGCCGCGTTGTGCCCAATCCGGTCTTGATTGCCAAGGGCGCATCGGGACTGGCTTGAAATTGGCACCGGCCAAAAGGGGTGGTGGCAGGGCTGGATTCGAACCAGCGTACGCTCTCGCGGGCAGATTTACAGTCTGCTGCCATTAACCACTCGGCCACCTGTCCACACGTCGAAACCCTGTGTGCTGGCCCCTTGGAGGGAGCCGTTCTTGCCGAGAGGCGGTCCCTTGAACAATTCGCGCTTGCCTGTCAATGCCGACAGGACGAAAAGCGTCAGCATCATCATCCCCGGCGATCCGATCGCCCAAGAAAGACCGAAAATTATGGCAAAGCGCGGCGCGCGCAACCGGCATCGCAAGGCCGGTCTTGAAGGTGGCAAGTTTCCCCGATTCTGGGGCACCCATGCGGTGGAAGCAGCCTTCAACAACCCCGAACGGCAGATCCGATGGATTCGCGGCACCCGCGAAGCGCTGTCCGACATGGAATTGCCGCAGGGTGTTCCGGTCGAATTCGCCGACGTCGCCGATCTTGCGCGGCTGGTCGCGCGAGATGCGCCGCACCAGGGTGTGGTGATCGAGGTCGAACCGCTCGACGACATGGTGCTTGCCGATGTGCTGTCGGGCGATCCGCTTCGCCCGATCGTCGTGCTCGATCAGGTCACAGATCCGCACAATGTCGGCGCGATCTTCCGCTCCGCCGCGGCATTCGACGCGGCGGCCATCGTGACACAGGACCGGCACGCTCCGCCCGAATCGGGCACCGTGGCCAAGGCGGCATCGGGCGCGCTCGAGATCGTCCCCTGGGTGCGCGTGGTGAACCTGTCGCGCGCGCTCGAGGAAATGGCCGATGCCGGCTATTGGCGCATCGGGCTCGATGGCGAGGCAGGCGATACTCTGGCGCAGACGCTGGGCACCGGCCCGATCGCGCTGGTGCTGGGCGCAGAAGGCGAAGGGTTGCGGCACAATGTCGCGGGCCATTGCGACGTGCTTGCCCGCCTGCCGATCAGCAGCGCGATGGAAAGCCTGAACGTCTCCAATGCGGCGGCGATCTCGCTCTACGCGATTCGGATGGACCGGGGAGAAGGCTGATGCGGCCTGGGGGGCAGATGGCAGCGCGGATATGGTTGGCTGCCGCAGCGGCCTTGATGCTGACCGGCTGCCTTTTGTCGCCCGGCAAGTTCACCGCCGACATGACGGTGATGCGCAGCGGCGGATTCACCTTTGCCTATCAGGGCGAGATCCATCTGATGGGGCTTGCCCAACTGGTGGCGATGGGCGCCGCGATGGACAGCAAGGGCACCGATTTCATCCCCAATCCCTGTTATGGCGACCCGGCGCAGATCGATGGCGCGGTGCTCAAGACCGCCTATCTGCAGGACGAGGAGGCCTGGACCGAAGAGGCCATCGAGCGCGAATGCACCGCGGCGGAGATCGAGCGGCAGAAGAGCGAATGGGAAGACCAGCGCGCGGCCAAGAAGGCCGAGGACGCGCGCATGATCGACATGTTCAAGGAGCTGATGGGCGGGATCGATCCCGGCTCGCCCGATGCGATCGACGAGTTCATCGTGCGCATCAAGAAGCAGAAGGGTTGGCGCGAAATCGTCCACAAGGGCGATGGGCTGTTCGTGGTTGACTATGCCGCCTCGGGCCGCATCGACCAGGACTATGTCTTTCCGGTGATCGAGAAGACCAGAGGCCTGCCGCCTTTCATTATAGCCGCGGCGCGCGCCAATGGTGCGGTCCGGATCGATGCGCCCGGCTTTTCCGGATCGGGCGATGGCGGCTTTCTGGGCGGCGGCATGAGCGGGCTGATCCCGATGCTGCAGGCGATCGGATCGATGGAAAACAAGGAGGAGGCCAAGCTGTTTGCCGGTCTGCCCAAGGCCGATGGCACCTTCACGATCCGGACGGATGGCGAGATCCTGACCAACAACACCGATGACGGGCCGGTCGCATCGGGCGCGATGAAGACTCTGCAATGGAGCATCAACACCCGCACCAAAAAGGCACCCGAAGCGCTGATCATGCTGGACCCGGCCTGACCGGCACCGCATAATCACGCTTATGTTCAAACCGGGTCGCACCGAAGGGGACACGGAAATGAAGATGATGCGCCTGATCGCGGCCCTGGCCATTCCGCTGCTGCTGGCCGGTTGCCTGCTCTCACCCGGCAAGTTCACCTCGACGCTCGATCTGCAGCGCGATGGCAGCTTCACCTTCACTTATGCAGGCGAGATCGTGGTGACCGACACGTCGTCTCCCCCGGCCGAGTTTGCCGCCAGCCCGTGCTATGACGAGACCACCTCCGACGAGCGCGAGTGCACGCCGGCCGAGCTATCGCAGCAGCGCAAGGACTTCGACGCAGCCCAGGCCGCGAACAAGGATGGCGAAGGAATGGGCCAGATGGGCGGAATGGGCGATTTCGGCAGTGATGAAAGCATCACCGAACTGGTCGACCAGCTCAAGAAGCAAGAAGGCTGGAAATCGGTTCGCTATCGCGGCAACCGCATCATCGATGTCGAATATGCCATTACCGGGACCGTCGGCCAGGGCTTTGCCTTTCCGCTGATTGATGGTGGCGGCGCGGTGATGCCGTTCGTGACGATCACCCGGCGCAAGGATGGCAACGTCAAGGTGGTGGCGCCCGCCTATTCGGGTGGCGGGGCCGGAGGCGACATGGCCGGACTTGGCGCGATGGCCGGGGCAGCCGCAAGCCCGGCCAAGGCCGCACAGCCCAAGCCCGAGGGTACCTTCACCATCACCGCCGATGGCGGCGTGCTCACCAACAACACCGAAGAAGGCCCGACCACGGTCGCAGGCAAATCGGTGCTGACCTGGAAGGTCAACAGCCGTCTCGAGAAAGGACCGGAGGCCCTGATCCGTCTTGCGGCTCAATGAGGGATCGCCTAGCGGTCCCCGCATGCAGGGATTGAAGATCGCAGCGGGATCGCTGGCCTGGCTGGGCGCGATGGCTCTGGGTGGCTGTATCGAACGGCCGAGCGAAGAGATGCTGACGCCGCCTCCCAGGGTGGCCCGCGCGCTTGCAGTGCTGGGCGAGCAATCCGTCCAGTCGTCCCGGCGGGTGGCAGCGCAGGCACAGCGCGAGTCCGGTCGTCTGGTGCAGCGGTCAGCGCGCGTTACCGCCCCGGTTCTCGCCCAGGCGATCCGTCATGCCGAGGCGCAATCCTCGCGCGCGGGTGCGCGCAGCATCCCTGCGCCGATGGCGGAAACCCTGGCACCCTATTTCGACCGGAAACTGATCGGCTCGGTCCGCTGGACAATCGGGACGGGCCGGGTCGATCTGGGCACCTTCCTGACCGAGCAGTACATGGACGAGGGCGCGGTCGCGCTCAACCGCCAGGTGGTGTTCTCCAGCGAGCGGCTGACGCAGAATGTTTGGATCTGGGCGCACGAACTGGCGCATGTCGAACAGTATCAGCGCAAGGGCATCAATGGCTTTGCTGCGGCCTATATCCGCGACTGGCAGGCGATCGAGCGCGAGGCTACCGCGCGCGCCAACGAGGTGACCGCGGCCATCCGCAAGGCGGGCTGATCGGCCCAACGCCCCGCGTCACCGTTAGCCGTTCCTCAACCGATGGCTGACGCAAAAAAGGCGGCACAGGGTTGCGCCGCCTTTTCAGCTGTCGGTATTCAACGGGGGGGTAATTGGCTTTGCGACCCCTGCCCGCTCAAAGTCTGCGTTCGTTGCGGGTGCTGTCAGCCAGCACCCGTCAGATCAGTTGACTGCATCCTTGAGGCCCTTGCCGGCCTTGAACTTGGGCTGGGTAGATGCCTTGATTTCCATCTTCTCGCCGGTGCGCGGGTTGCGTCCGGTCGATGCCTTGCGCTTGCTCACGGAAAACGTGCCGAAGCCGACCAGGCGGACTTCGCTGCCCTTGGCAAGCGCACCACTGATCGAATCAAACACTGCTTCCACCGCCTTGCTGGCGTCGGTCTTGCTGAGGCCGCTCTGATCAGCGACTGCAGAAATGAGATCATTCTTGTTCATGCCGTGGGAACCCCCTGATTATTGTTGAATATAGCTGAATCGCGGCTTTGAGGGTGCCGAGTTAGAACCAGTTAAATCCAAGTGTCAAAGGGAAAAGCGCGCATTTCCGGGCACTTTGTCGCAATGTTACGGTAATGTTTCCGCTGGAAGCGCAGGAGGCCGGGATGCTGCAATGCACCATCCCGGCCTCCGGTGTAAGGCTCAGTGCGTGACCGCACCGCCCGCGATATCGCTGCCGCCGACTCGCGGTTGCGCAGCCAGTTCGTCGGCCTCGGTCCATTCGATCGGAACCAGCGGATCGACCAGGGCGACACGCAGCACCTCGTCGACATGGCTCACGGGAATGATGGTCAGCCCCTGCTTGGCGTTTTCCGGAATCTCGGCGAGGTCCTTCTCGTTCTCCGCCGGGATGAGCACGGTCGTGATGCCCCCGCGCAGCGCCGCGAGCAGCTTTTCCTTGAGCCCGCCGATCGGCAGTACTCGGCCGCGGAGCGTAACCTCCCCAGTCATCGCCACCTCGCGGCGGACAGCATTGCCGGTGAGCGTCGAGATGATCGAGGTGACCATGCCGATACCCGCAGACGGGCCATCCTTGGGGACCGCACCTTCGGGAAGGTGGATATGGATATCCTTGCGCGCGAAGAGGCTGGGCTTGATACCATAAGCAGGAGCCCGCGCCTTGACGAACGAGAACGCCGCCTGCACCGATTCCTGCATGACCTCGCCAAGCTTGCCGGTGGTCTTGATCATGCCCTTGCCAGGCACGGTCACCGCCTCGATGGTCAGCAGTTCGCCGCCCACTTCGGTCCAGGCAAGCCCCGTCACCGCACCGATGTCGTTCTCGGTCTCGCCGATGCCGTGGCGATATTTGCGCACCCCGGCGAAGTCGGAGAGGTTGTCGCCGGTGATGACAACGCCCTTGTCCTTGCCTTCAAGGATCCGGCGCAGCGACTTGCGCGCCAGCCGGGCGATTTCGCGCTCGAGCGTGCGCACGCCCGCCTCGCGGGTGTAATAGCGGATCAGGTCGCGCAAGCCCTCTTCGGTCAGCTCGAACTCACCCGCCTTCAGCCCATGCGCTTCGATCTGCTTGGCGATCAGGTGCCGCTTGGCGATCTCGACTTTCTCGTCCTCGGTATAGCCCTCGAGCCGGATGATCTCCATGCGGTCGAGCAAAGGCTGCGGCAGGTTCAGGCTGTTTGCGGTGGTCACGAACATGATGTCCGAAAGATCGATGTCGATCTCCAGATAATGGTCCTGGAACTTGCCGTTCTGTTCGGGGTCGAGGACCTCAAGCAGCGCCGATGCCGGGTCGCCGCGGAAATCCTGGCCAAGCTTGTCGATCTCGTCGAGCAGGAACAGCGGATTGCTGGTCCCTGCCTTCTTCAGATTGTTGACGATCTTGCCCGGAAGCGAGCCAATATAGGTCCGGCGGTGGCCGCGGATTTCCGCTTCGTCGCGCACGCCGCCGAGCGACTGGCGCACGAACTCGCGGCCCGTCGCCTTTGCTATCGACCGGCCGAGCGAGGTCTTGCCGACGCCCGGAGGGCCGACAAGGCACAGGATCGGGCCCTTGAGCTTGTTGGTTCGTGCCTGAACGGCGAGATATTCGATGATCCGGTCCTTGACTTTCTCCAGCCCGAAATGGTCATCGTCGAGCACCTTCTGCGCTTCGGTGATGTCCTTCTTGAGCTTCGACTTCTTGCCCCAAGGCAGACCCAGCAACACGTCGAGATAGTTGCGCACCACGGTCGCTTCGGCTGACATCGGCGCCATGCCGCGCAGCTTCTTGAGCTCGGACGTCGCCTTGGCCTTGGCTTCGGGGGACAGCTTCAGCTTCTCGATCTTGGCGGCGAGTTCGGCAACACCGTTGCCATCGTCACCATCACCATTGCCCAGCTCGGACTGGATCGCCTTGAGCTGCTCATTGAGATAATATTCGCGCTGGGTCTTCTCCATCTGGCGCTTGACGCGGCCACGGATCTTCTTCTCGACCTGCAGCACGCCGAGCTCGCCTTCCATGAAGCCGAACACCATCTCCAGACGCTTGACCGGGTCATCCTCGGTCAGCAGGCTCTGCTTGTCGGCAACCTTGACCGCGATGTTCGCAGCCACCGCATCGGCGAGCTTGGACGCATCATCGATCTCCGCCAGCTGCACCGCGGTTTCGGCGGGCATCTTCTTGTTGAGCTTGGCATAGTTTTCGAACTGATCGACCACCGAACGCATCAGCGCGTTGACATCGGTGCCGCTGACGGCGCGCGCGGGTAACGCCTCGACCTCGGCCAGGACATGGTCGCCTGTAACCTCGAGCCGGTTGAGACGCGCACGTTCGCCGCCCTCGACCAACACGCGGACGGTGCCATCGGGAAGCTTGAGCAACTGGAGCACGGTGGCGATCACGCCGATGTCGTAAAGATCGTCACGATCGGGATCGTCCCGCGCCGGGTCGAGCTGCGCGACGAGGAAGATTTCCTTGTCCTGCTCCATCGCCCGCTCGAGTGCGGCGACGGACTTGTCGCGGCCCACGAACAGCGGAACGATCATCTGCGGGAACACCACGATGTCGCGCAGGGGAAGCAGGGGATAGGTCTGGAACATGGTCAATTCGGTTCAATCCATCTTGGGCTGGGTGCGCCGGTCAATCGGCAGCAGTCAGCCCGTTATATGGTCACAGGTTGCGGCCGCGACAAGCGACCCTGCACCTGCCCGGGTTAACGGCGTCAGAACGGCAGCTTGAAGCCCGCGGGCAGCGGCAGCCCCTGCGCCATCTTGCTCATCTCTTCCTCGCTCGCGCGATCGGCCTTGGTGCGCGCGTCGTTGAACGCGGCCGCGACAAGGTCCTCGAGCATCTGCTTGTCGGCAGGCACGATCAGGCTGTCGTCGATCGACACGCCCAGGATGCGCCCCTTGGCGGTGGCACGAACCTTGACCAGCCCGCCGCCGGCGGCGCCTTCGACCTCGACAGATTCAAGCTTGGCCTGAGCCTCGTTCATCTGACGCTGGACGGTCTGCGCGGCTTCCTGCGCGGCAGCCATCATTTCTTCCATGCTTTTCATGCCTTGGCACTCCGTGTTGGCAGGTTATCGTCCTCATGTGGGGAGATTTCCGCCGCAGTCCAGTCAATTTCCGCATCGGGAAAGGCGGATTGTGTCGCCTTTACCAGCGGATGATTGAGAATTTCATCGCGCATCGCGTCCTGGCTATGCTTTTCCTGCTCGGCGAGACTGGGTAGCGCATCGCCAGCGCCGCGCTCGACCTGCCAGCGCCGCCCGGTGATCTCGGCCAACGCCTCGCGCAGCAGCGGGACATAGTCGTCACGCCCTGTCGCGGACTGATAGGTCAGCGTGTCGGAACCGATCTCGACCGGGCGCATATCGGTCCGCACCTGCCCCGCGAGCAGCAAGCGCCCGGCATTGTCGAGCAGATCGACGATGTCACCAATGGTGCGGATTTCGCCGGGAGTTCTGATCGGCTGGGGCTCGGGCCGAGCAACCGGCTCGCCATAGTCGGCCATGTCCCAGGGCGGCGCGCCATCGGGAGCCGGTGGTGCTTCGGCCTGCGGACGCGAAGGTTCGGGCGAAGGGGCCGTCGGCGCATCGGCCTGCGGCGCCTCTACCATCCTGCGCGCAAGCGTGCCCGGATCGGGCAGCGTCGCGGCATAGAGCGCGCGCAGCAATGCCATTTCGCATGCCTCGCGCGGCACTGGCGCCTGCTCGATCTCGTCGTGCCCCTTGAGCAGCAGTTGCCACAGCCGGTGCAGGCTCGCATGGCCAAGCTTGCCCGCCCAGTCGGCAAGTGCCGCGCGGTCTTCCTCGCCGTGCACGGTGCGCACCCTGCCGGCAGATTTCTGCAGCGTGATCGCGTGCACCATCGCCAGCAACCCGCGCATTACCGCGACAGGATCGACACCCAACCCGTGCTGCGCGTCCAGATCAGCGAGCATCGCATCGGCATCGCCCGCGATCAGATGCGCAAACAGCCGCCGCATCGACCCACGATCCGACAGGCCGAGCATCGAGCGCACCTGCTCCGCGCGCACCATCGCGGCGCCTGCAACATCGCTGTGCCCGCCAAGATCGGCATGCGCGATCGCCTGGTCGAGGATCGAGAGACCATCGCGCACCGACCCCTCGGCGGCATCGGCGATCATCGCCAGCGCATCGGGCTCGGCGACCACGGCTTCCTTGACGCAGATTTCGGCGAAATGGCTGGCGAGCAGCTCGGACGGAATGCGTTTGAGGTCGAATCGCTGGCAGCGTGACAGCACCGTAATCGGCACCTTGTTGACCTCGGTGGTCGCAAACAGGAACTTCACGTGCGGCGGTGGCTCCTCCAGCGTCTTGAGCAAGCCGTTCCACGCCTGTTTCGACAGCATGTGTGCTTCGTCGATGATGTACATCTTGTAGCGCGCCGACACGGCGGCATAACGCACCGCCTCGGTGATCTCGCGGACGTCGTCGATGCCGGTGTGGCTCGCAGCATCCATCTCGATGATGTCGATATGGCGCCCTTCGGCGATGGCGACGCACGGTTCGCACACGCCGCACGGCGCGATCGTCGGGCCGCCCTGCCCGTCCGGTCCGATGCAATTGAGCGCCTTGGCGATCAGTCGCGCAGTCGAGGTCTTGCCCACCCCGCGCACCCCGGTCATCAGGAAAGCATGCGCCAGCCGCTCGCGGCGGATGGCGTTGCCCAGTGTCTGGACCATGGCGTCCTGGCCGATCAATTCGGCAAAGGTCTGGGGGCGGTATTTGCGCGCCAGCACGCGATAGGCCTGGCCAGTGGCGGGCGCTGGAGCAGGCGCCGGAACGGGCGGCATGTCCAGCCCAAGGCCGGGCATCAGGGCTTCGTCGTCGGTGTCGCTGTCCGTATCTGGCTGCGGGGAATCATGCATGGCACGTGATTAGCCGCTGCTGCGCAGGGATGGAAACGAATCCACGCGGCTGTTCAAAAACCGCAAGGCCGCTTGGCGCGCTAAGGATGAAAGAATGGTAGGAGCCGGACGACCCGCGGCGAAAATCGTTGTGGCTGCTTCCTTCCGGACCTGACCAGATTGGCGACGGCTACGTCCGCCCGACTCCCAGGCCGCATATGGCGACAAGTTGCGGGGAAAGCAAGAACCGCTGAACAGTCCGCGTTCAACGCAGCGCAGGCAGCACCGCACGGGTAGCATCGGCGATGATTGCGCTGGCAGCATCGCCTTTGACCGCGGGCCGGTCGAGATAGACCGCGAGCGTATAGCGCATGCCGGTCTCGGCAGTGAAGACCGCAACGTCGTTGAACGCATTGCCGCAGCTGCCGGTCTTGTCGCCCGCGCTCCAGCCCTGGGGCAATCCGCCGCGAATGCGCTTGAGCCCGGTTGTTGTGTTCTCCGTCCAGCGATACAGCAGCCGCTGCTGGCCGACCGGCATGGCGTTGCCGACCACCAGCGAGCGGGTGGTTTCGGCCATCGCGGCGGGCGTGGTCGTGTCGCGCGGATCACCGAGCGCGTTTTCGTTGAGCTCGGGCTCGCGCCGATCCAGCCGGGTGACGCTGTCGCGCTTGCCGCGAAGCCATGCGGTAAAGCTCTGCGGCCCACCAAGCCGGTCGAGAAGCAGGTTGGCGGCGGTGTTGTCGCTGAGCGAGACGGCAGCCGAGGCAGCCCCTTCAACAGTCACCGCTTCGGGCGGGGTTTTGGCACGCTGCGCTTCGACATAGGGGGAATAGACCACCATGTCGGAGTCGGTCACCGGCAGCGGGTCCGCCATCGACAATCTGCCTTTGTGCGCGTTTTCCAGCACCATCGCGGCGAGCGGCAGCTTGAAGGTCGAGCACATCGCAAAGCGTTCGTCGGCGCGGTGCCCCGCGAGCTGATGACCGTCCGGGCCCACCAGCGCGACACCCAGCCTGCCGCCGCTGCGCGCCTCTATCGCGGCGAGTTCGCGCGCGATCGCGGGATCGGTTGTAGGCTCGGGCGCAGTGGTGGCGCAGCCACTCAGCAGCGCTGCAGTCCCAAGGATAAGCGCACGGCCGATCATCACATGCCCTGCATGTCATAGCTTTCCGCCGGAACGCGGCAGGTCAGGCTCTGCCACTCGTCGCGCAGGAAAATCTGGCACGACAGCCGCGAGGTGCGGGTGACGGCGACAGCAAGATCCAGCATGTCCTCTTCCATCTCGACCGGCTCGGGCAGCTTGGCGAAATCGGCGGCATCGATGATCAGATGGCAGGTCGAACAGGCCATCTGGCCTTCGCAGGTGCCTTCCAGCGGCAGGCCATGCGCCTGCGCGACATCGAGCAACCGGTCGCCATCCTGGGCCTGCACCGTCTGACGGCTCTTGCCGTCGGCGCTGATGAACGTCACCTCGATCATGGATTACCCTGTATGGCTGCCAAGCTGGCTGGTGGTCGCAGAATTGATCAGATGCGCGGCGCGCTCGATTTCGTCAACCGTGGTATAGCGGCCAAAGCCAAGTCGGATCGACGAACGGACCTTTTCCGTCGGCAGGCCCAATGCGGTAAGCACATGGCTGGGCCGACCCGAGCCGCTGGCACAGGCCGAGCCTGCCGAAAAGGCTACGTCGCGCACGTCGGACAGCAACCGCGACACATCCAGCCCGTCGCGCCGCAGGTTGAGATTGCCGGCATAACGCTGGTCGAGCGAACCATTGACCTGCCAGCCGGCAAAATGGCGCAACGCCGCCTGCTGCAGGGCAGCGAGATGCTCTGCATCGTCCTGCTGGCGGGTCGCGGCGACCTTGGCGGCGGCGCCGAACCCGGCGCACAGTGCCGGCGACAGCGTGCCTGAACGCAGCCCCTGCTCCTGCCCGCCGCCATGGATCAGCGGCTCGATTGCGACGCCGTCGCGCAGCCACAGCGCCCCGATGCCCTTGGGGCCATGGATCTTGTGGGCGCTGATCGCGATCATGTCCGCAGATTGCGGCAACGCGACGCGGCCATAGCCCTGCACCGCATCGCACAGGAACAGCGCGCCTGCTGCGTGCGCGAGGTCAGCCAGCGCCGCGACCGGCTGGATCACCCCGATCTCGTTGTTCACCAGCATCGTTGCTACGATCGCGGTGTCGCCATCGATGGCCGCACGCGCCTGGTCGAGATCGACCAGCCCATCCGTGCCCACTGGGAGGATGTGCAGACGAAAGCCCTGCGTCTCCAGCCAAAGGCAGGTGTCGATCACCGCAGCGTGCTCGGTGGCGATGGTGACGATCTTGCGACGCGGCGCCTGACCCGCCAGCACGCCACGCAAGCCCATGTTGAGCGCTTCGGTCGCGCCGCCTGTAAACACCACCCGCCCGCCGGTCGGCATCAGCGCGGCGATATCCCCGCGCGCCACTTCGACCGCGGCTGCGGCCTTGCGTCCGACGGCGTGCGAACTGTGCGGATTGGCCCAGCCGGTGGGCCCGGTGAGGTCACCCAGCCAGGGCTGCATCGCCGCGAGAGCTTCGGGCGCTAGCGGCGTGGTCGCCTGATAATCGAGATAGATCGGCGCGTTTCCTGCCACGGCGCCCGCCATCACGATCGCACTCGCTCCGCCATCGCGCGCCACAGTTCGATGAAGCGATAGACGTGTGCGCGGGTGGTCGAAGGGCCAAAGCTCACCCGCACCACCTCCCCTGCTGCCTTTTCATCCCAGCCCATCGCGGTCAGCACCGCGCTGGTCTTGAGCGTGCCCGAGGAACACGCGCTGCCTGCCGAGACCGCAACCCCGGCGAGATCGAACTGGATCAGCTGCGCATTGGCCTGCACGCCGGGCATGCGATAGCTGCCGATCGTGGGAAGCCGCTGCGCGCCCTCGGCAACCACCTCGCCGCCCGCACCGCGGATGGCGCTTTCGAGCTGGTGGCGCAGATCGGCCGCGCGGTCGATCCAGTTGCGCGACACCGAGAGCGCCGCTGCGAAGCCCAGCGCTGCTGGAACGTTTTCGGTGCCGCTGCGATAGCCCTTTTCCTGCCCGCCTGACGGGTTGAGCACGCCAGGATCACGCAGCAGCAGCGCGCCAATCCCCGGTGGTCCGCCCAGCTTGTGCGCGGAAATGACGATCATGTCGGCATCGGCCAGCGGTATCTTGCCAGCGCTTTGCGAGCAATCGCACAGCACCGGTGCCCTGGCCTCGCGGGCCATGGCGGTCACCGCCTCGACGTCCTGCATCACCCCGGTTTCGCTGTTAACCGACTGCACGATCACCAGCGGTCGTTTCGCGCCGGCATCCAGCGCGCGTTGCAGGCTGGCCAGCACCAGCCGCCCATCCAGATCGACCGCCAACCGCAGCACCGTGCGCGTGTCCGGCGCACGATCGGCGATACGCTGGACGGCGTCGTGCTCGGTCGGCGAGATGACCCAGCCATCGGTCTTGCTGGCCTGCATCGCGAGCGCGATGGCCTCGCTGGCGCCGCTGGTCAGGATGACCTCGCCATCCCAGCCCAGGGCCTCGGCGATGCGCGCGCGCGCGGCCTCCAGCGCAGCGCGGGCGGCGCGTCCATCGGCATGCGGCGACGACGGATTGGCCCAGCTTTCCAGCCCTGCCGCCATCGCGGCGCGCGCCTCAGCCAGCACCGGCGTGGTTGCCGCATGATCAAGATAGATGCGCGGGTCGGCCATGATGCGGGTCAGACTGAGCTTGGGTTGCGACGGTTCATCGCGTTCATCTAGCCGCACCCTGCCGCATTGCCACGCATTTTGTTGCTTTTTGGGGGCCCGATTGCGTATAGCCCCTGTTCCTTGGCGCGCCGCCAGCCACATCAGGCGGCACCCCGCCTGTCATCTGCAGAACTCCGAAAGTCCCACAAAATATGCCCGCTGTCATCTTTCCCGGTCCCGAAGGCCGCCTTGAGGGCCGCTTCAGCCCCGCTCCCCGCCCCCGTGCCCCGGTCGCGATGATTTTACATCCGCACCCGCAGGGTGGCGGCACGATGAACGACCGGATCACCCAGGCGCTCTACAAGACCTTCGTTCGGCGCGGCTTTGCGACCTTGCGCTTCAACTTCCGCGGCGTCGGCCGCAGCCAGGGCACGTTCGACAACGGCATCGGCGAACTGTCCGATGCAGCTGCCGCGCTCGACTGGGTGCAGAGCTTCCATCCCGAAGCGCAGACAACCTGGGTTGCAGGCTTCAGCTTCGGCGCGCTGATCGGCATGCAATTGCTGATGCGCCGTCCGGAGATCCGCGGCTTCATCTCGGTCGCGCCGCCCGCCAACATGTATGACTTCAGCTTCCTCGCCCCCTGCCCCGCCTCGGGCATCATCGTGCAGGGCGCCGCCGATACGGTGGTCACCCCCGGCGCGGTGCAGAAGCTGGTCGACAAATTGCGCACCCAGAAGCACATCACCATTCATCACGACGAGATCGGCCGCGCCAACCACTTCTTCGAGCATGAGCTCGACGATCTGATGCACTCGGTCGACAATTATCTTGACATGCGGCTGGCCCCGGATTCGCCGATCCGCTGATCGCGAACCGGCGGCAATCTTAAGCTTTTTGGCGCGATCAGCCGACCTTCACAGTCTGCTCGATCGCGCCGAAGATGGTGTGCTCGCGGTCGTCGTGCACATCGATTCGCACGACATCGCCATGCTTGAGGAACGGCGTGGTCATTTCACCCGTGCTGATCTTCTCGACCATGCGCACTTCGGCAAGGCAGCTGTAACCCAGGCCGCCATCGGCTACTGGGCGTCCCGGTCCGCCATCGGCATCGCGGTTTGAGACCGTGCCAGATCCGATGATCGATCCTGCGCGCACCCGCCGGGTCTTGGCGAGATGCGCGATCAGCACGCCGAAATCGAAGGTGCAGTCGTCCGAGGCGACAGCGCGGCCAAAGGGCTTGCCGTTGAGATCGACCATAAGCGTGCGGTGCAGCTTGCCGTCCTGCCAGTAATCGCCCAGCGCATCGGGGGTCACGAAAACCGGCGAGAACGCGCTGGCGGGCTTGGACTGGACGAACCCGAAGCCCTTGGCGAGCTCATCGGGGATCAGATTGCGCAGCGACACATCGTTGACCAGCCCGATCAGCCGGATGTGGCCGCGCGCTTCTTCAGGCGTGACGCCCTGCGGCACATCGCCGGTGACGACTACGATCTCGGCCTCGAGATCGCATCCCCAGGCTTCGTCCTTGAGCTGGATGTCGTCGCGCGCACCCAAGAAATCGTCCGATCCGCCCTGGTACATCAGCGGGTCGGTCCAGAAGCTTTCGGGCAGCTCCGCACCGCGCGCTTTGCGGACCAGTTCGACATGGTTCACATAGGCCGAGCCATCCGCCCATTGATAGGCGCGCGGCAGCGGCGCTGCGGCATCATGCTCGTGGAAGCGCTCGCGCGGGATCGCGGCATGCTCAAGATCACGCGCCAGAACCTCGAGATAAGGCGCCATGCGGTCCCAGTCGTCGAGCGCCGCCTGCAAGGTCGGGACCAGGTGGCTGGCATCGGCGTACCAGGCGAGATCGTTCGAGACCACGACCAGACGGCCGTCGCGGCCGCTCTTGAGGGATGCGAGCTTCATGGGTTCGGCTTCCTTTCAGGAAAGTGGTTCCTTGCGGTCTGACGCGCCGGAATATTGCGCAGCATAGTATCATTTGAAACCGGAGTGCAAGATCATTCCGGGTCGGTCAATCATGCGCCAGCGAGTCCGCCTGGGTCAGCAGCTTTCCCAGCATTCTGGAAAACTGCGTCTGTTCCTGCGGGTCGAGCACCTGGATGACCTGAGTCTCCATTTGCAGCGCCAGCGGCATGATTTCGGCATACAGCGCCCTGCCGGTATCGGTCAGCGCGAGATGATGCGACCGGCCGTCGCTCATGTTGGGGGCACGCTGGATCAGCGCGCGCTCGCCCAGAGCCTTGGTCGCGCGGTTGACCGCCACCTTGTCCATGCGGGTGGCTGCCACCAGCTCGCGCTGGGTGGCCTCGCCGACATCGCCGAGCACCGCCATCACGCGCCATTCTGCGATCTTCAGCCCGAAGCGGCTGCGATACTCGCGCGCGATCAGATCGCTGATCGCATTCGAGGTGATCGAGATGCGATAGGGCATGAATTCGGCAAGGCGGGTCATGGTTTCGGTCATCGGGTCACCGACGCTATTCAATGTCCAGTTTCACGCCAAGCCAAATCGTGCGGGGCATGCCGCGTTCGATGATCCCGGGCCCGCTGATCGCCGCCTGGACCGTTGCATCGAACAGGTTTTCGCCGCGCAGTTCGACCAGCAGGTTGCGGCTGATCCGCAACGCCGCGCGCGCATCCAGTGTCAGCGCATCATCGAGCGCCAGCAGGCCGAGGTCATCCTCGAACTGCGAACCGACATAGCGCGCGGTCAGGTTGACGCCGCTGTCGTTGCCTTGCGGGAACCATCCGACCGAGCCGGTGGCGAAATGCCGGGGTACCTGTGCGGGACGCAGGCCGTCGATCGCCGCCTGGCCGGGCCCGGCGCGGACCTCGGCGTCGACATAGCTGTAGGCGGCGGCGAAGTTGAAATCGCCGACATCGGCGCGCGCCTCGATCTCGATGCCCCTCGCCTCGACCGCATCAAGATTCTGCCGCTGGTTGAAGCTGCCCGCCGCCGAGACGAAGCCGACGCCGGGAAAGGTGCCAGGCCCGCGCGCCAGCGTCACATTGGCGATGGCATTGTCCAGCCGGTTCCAGAAAACGGTAGCGCCCAGTTGAAGCGTAAAAATCTCCCAGTCGAGCCCGAGTTCCACCCCCTGCAGCCGTTCCGGCGCCAGCGCGGCATTGGCCGCAGTGGCGTCAGCCCCGACACGGAAGGGCCGGTAAAGCTCGTTCAGCGTCGGCAGCCGCCAGCCGAGATAGCCAGCGCCGCGCAGCGTCAGCAGCGAGGCCGCATCCCAGGCAAATCCCAGCCGCCCGGTGCCTTCCCAGCCGCTGCGGTTGGCAAAATCGGTGGTGGTGAGCGGCGCGCCGGTGGCGAGCACGGTCTCGCGCAGCCGCCCGTCGGTGAGCGTCCAGCGGTCGACCCTGCCGCCACCGGTGAGCAGCAGATCGGGCGATGACTGCCAGCTCGCCTCGGCGAACGCGCCGAAGGTGTCGCTCGCGCCGCCTGCGCGCCGGAGCCGGGTAGGGTTGCCTGCGACATAGGTGAACAGCTCGCGGGTCTCCCCGGTCGTGCGCCGCCATTCTCCGCCCAGCCGAAGCTCGGCGCCCTCGCCGATCGATGGACGGATTTCGATCCGTGCGCCCAGCCCGGTGGAGGGTACGTTGAACTGGTCAAGCGTCTGGGTCGCGGCAGCCCGGTCCGCGCTGATCGCCGCGAAGCTGCTCGCAAAGCTCCGCATCTGAACATAGGCCAGCGCCGACCACGGCAGCGTACCCCGCCCGACAAGACGTACGCTGGCATCGGCGCCGTCATTGCTGTTGTCGCTGAAGGCGAAGCCGCGTTCGCGCTGATCGGTGAAGGCGCGCGCACTCGCCTGGAGCTCGGTATCGGCATCGATCGGCGCGACGAAGCGCAGGTTGATCCCGGCCTGTTCATAGGGCGCTGCCCTGTCCACCAGGCCGCGTTGCCGCGCGATCGTCGGGACGAATCCATCGCCGCGGGCATATTGCGCCGAGATCGAAAGGCCGCCTGCGCCGAGCGATTGCGACGTTCCGACGCTGGCCTCGATCGAGTTGCGGCTGCCATAGGCAAGGTCACCATAAACGTTCGACTGGTCGGGCCTGATCCCGGCGCTGTCGAGCTCGATCGTTCCGGCCAGAGCGCCTGGGCCATCGCTTCCGGTCCCGCCACCGCGCCGCACCCGCACCGCTGCCAGATTGATCGCGTCATAGCCGGGAAAGCTGATCCAGCCGCCGAACGGATCACTCTGCGGCACCCCGTCGAGCATCAGCAGTGCCCGGCTGGACGCGTTGCCGCCCAGGCCGCGCAGGGTGACGCCCTGGCTGGTCGGGTTGGCGCTGCGCGCATCGGACCGGCGAAATTGCTGCAGCCCCGGCACCAGCCGCAACGCGTTTTCCAGCCTCTGGCTGGGTTCGTTGGCGAGCATGTCTGGCGTGATGCTGGTCACGCTGTAGGCGCGGTCGCCCAACGGCACATCGAGCGGCTTGCCGACCACCGTGATCAGCGCATCGGCCCAGGTGATTTCGCTCGCCGGTTGGTCCTGGGCAAGCGCCGGTGTCGCGGCAAGCGAGGCGGCGAGCCCCAGCGAAACGGTACAGCGCGTCCTTGAAATCCTCACGCCGGCTTCACCGCATCAGGATGCGCCGCGGCAAAGGCGGGGATCGCCTGCAATTCGGCATCGATCCGCACCAGCTGGGGAAAGGGAGCAAGATCAAGGTCGAAACGACGTGCGTTCGCCATCTGCGGGACAAGGCACACATCGGTGAGGTCCGGCTTGGCGCCGCCGAACAGGCCATCGTCCGGCGCCAGCGCCTCCAACGCGGCGAAGCCTTCTGCGACCCAGTGGCGATACCAGTTATCGATCGCGGCCTGATCCTGCCCCATCTCGGCCTTGAGATATTTGAGCATCCGCAGGTTGTTGACCGGGTGGATGTCGGCGATGATGATCATCGCGCGCGCCAGCGTCACCGCGCGCGCCGCAGGATCTTCGGGAAGAAGCCGGGCAGCCGGCCGCGTCGCATCGAGATAGTCGATGATCGCCAGCGACTGGGTGAGATCGAGCCCGTCGATGTGCAGCATCGGGACGAAACCCTGAGGGTTGCGCGCAACGTAATCGGGCGCTTTCTGCTGGCTGGTCAGCAGGTCGGTCGGCACCGCGCGATAGGCAATCCCCTTGAGGTTGAGCGCAATGCGCACCCGATAGCTGGCGGACGAACGCCAATAATCGAACAGGACGGTTTCAGACATTGCACACTCCAAGGGCCGGGGCCGCGCACCATATGAAGCGAACGCAGCGATGCAAGGCTTGTTTCCGCCAACCCTCTCGTTAAGGCTTTGCGCGATGCCTGTGCCGCCCACCCTCGTGCTGTTCGCCAAGTTCCCGGTTCCGGGCTACGCCAAGACCCGGTTGATCCCCGCGCTGGGGGCCGAGGGGGCTGCCCGCGTCCATCGCCATCTGACCGAGCGGACGGTGGCCACGCTTCTGGCAGCAGGCGCGCCGGTGGAGATCCGCTTTGCAGGCGCCGGTGAGGGGGAGTTTAGGGCGTGGCTGGGCGATGGACCCGTGCTGGTCGAGCAGGTCGAAGGTGGCCTCACCGAGCGGCTCTGCGATGCATCCCGCCCGGCACCGCACATCTTCCTCGGCGCAGACACTCCCGATCTCACCGTGACGATCGTTCATTCGGCGATCGCTGCGCTGCAACGCCATGACGTGGTGATCGGCCCCGCGGATGACGGCGGCTATTATCTGATCGGGATGCAGCGCGCGCGGCCCGAACTGCTGTCGGACATGGCGTGGAGCACCGATGCGGTGTTTCCCGAAACGATGCGGCGGTGCGCGCAGCAGGGTCTGTCGGTGGCAACGCTTCCGGTGCTGGCAGATTGCGACCGACCTTCAGACCTTGCCCGCTGGCCCGATCTGGAAGCGCTCCCATGACGAGCGTCACGCTGATGATCCCTGCGCTCAACGAAGCCAGGGCCCTGCCCGCGACCATCGCCAATGTCGCCGCAATGACGCCGCAACCCGACGAAATCCTGCTGATCGACGGAGGCAGCGAGGACGAGACCATTGCGCTTGCAATGGCCGCCGGATGGCGGGTGCTGGCCTCGCCCACGCGCGGGCGCGGACCGCAGATCAATTTCGGGGTCGAGCAGGCGCAAGGCGATCTGGTGTGCATCCTGCACGCCGACAGCCTGCTGCCCCCCGACGCCATCGCCCATGTGCGCACGGTGCTTGCCGATAAAAGATTGTCGCTGGCGACGTTCCTGCCGATCATCCGCGGCAAGAAGACCCGCTGGTTCACCACCGCGCACAATTGGTGGAAGACATATTACCCGCTGTTCACCCATCCGCATCTGTTCGTGCGCGGGGTGCGGCTGCTGTTCGGTGACCATGCCATGTTCTTCCGCCGCGCCGATTATCTGCGCATCGGCGGCATCCCGGCAGACGCCACGATCATGGAAGAGGCCGACCTGTGCATCGGCTTTGCGCGAATCGGAAAGCTCAAGATGACTCGCAAGCCCGTGATCACTTCGGACCGCCGCATTGCAGCATGGGGACCGCTCAAAGCCAATTACATCTATCTGAAAGTCGGCCTCGCCTGGACCTTCGGAATGCGGCATCGGTTGAAGGATATGTACCCGGACGTCCGATGACGCGGGGCTTTCGGAAAAATTTCCAAGTCTTTCAATGCGAATGGCGAATTGCAAAAATCGCACGCGAAATAACGGAATAAGTCATTTCGCACTTGCAATATATTCAGACGCGTGGCATGTAGGCATCGAGAGTCAACCTCCTCATGGAGTTCCACTATGAAACTGTTCAAAGCTTCGATGGCCGCGATCGCCCTGACCACCATGGTCGGCGCTCCGGTTCTGGCACAGGCCGTCGCGCCTGCCGCCGCCCGTACTTCGGCTGTCTCGAGCGAATCGAGCGAAGCTGAAGGCAGCACCGGCATCATCATCGGTGTGGTCGCTGCAGCAGCCGTGATCGGCGGCATCATCATCATCGCTGATGATGATGAGCCCAACAGCCCCTGATTTCATCAGGCTGTAGAGATACAATCAGGGCGGCCTTCGGGTCGCCCTTTTTGTTTGTGCGCTCCAGACGGGGGCTGCAGCCTCTGAAAGGCCCCATCCGCAGTGTGGGCCATCACCATGCCCCCGGCCCCGCCCGCCGCGAGAGCCCCACCGGCTGGCCAATGTGGCTTGCTTACGGCTTTTTTAACTCCATAGGACTTAGGAAAGGGGCTGACTGGCCCCGGGCTCTGGCCGTGCGGGGTCGCCTATATCCGGGGATTGACCATGTTGTCCGACAAGAAGCCTGAAGTTTGTGTTGTGGGGCTGGGCTATATCGGCCTGCCTACCGCTGCCATCATCGCACGGTCGGGCTGCCGGGTGCTCGGCGTCGATGTCTCGGAACATGTCGTCAACACGATCGCCGAGGGCCGCATCCATATCGAGGAGGTCGATCTCGACGGGCTGGTGCAGGGCGTGGTTTCGCGTGGCATGCTGCGCACGTCGCTCACCGTCGAGCCCTCCGATGTATTCGTCATCGCGGTCCCCACCCCTTTCGACGACAACCATGCGCCTGATATCAGCTATGTGCTGCAGGCCGCGAGCAGCATTGCCGCGGTGATCAAGCCGGGCGATTGCATCATCCTGGAATCCACCTCGCCGGTCGGCACCACCGAGGAAATGCGCGACCTGATCGCCAAGCTGCGGCCTGACCTCAAGGTTCCCGGAATCAGCGCCGACATCCCCGACATCGCGATCGCCTATTGCCCCGAGCGCGTGCTCCCCGGGCGCATCCTCGAAGAGCTGACCAACAATGACCGATCGATCGGCGGCATAACTCCGCGCTGCGCGCGCAAGGCGCTGACGTTCTACCGCCGCTTCGTGCGCGGCGAGTGCATCACCACCGATGCGCGCTCGGCCGAAATGACCAAGCTGGTCGAGAACGCCTATCGCGACGTCAACATCGCCTTTGCCAACGAGCTGTCGATCGTCGCCGACCGCATGGGACTCGACGTGTGGGAGGTAATCCGCCTCGCCAACCGCCATCCGCGCGTCAACATCCTCCAGCCCGGCCCGGGCGTTGGCGGCCACTGCATCGCGGTCGATCCGTGGTTCATCATCCACGGCGCGCCCGACGACACCCCGCTGATCCGCACCGCACGCTGGGTCAACGATGGCAAGATCGGCCATGTGCTGGGTAAGGCCGGCGACATGATCGAAGCCAACCCCACCGCGCGCGTCGCCTGTCTGGGTTTGGCGTTCAAGGCCAATATCGACGATTTTCGCGAGAGCCCGGCCAACAAGGTAGCGCTGGCGCTGGCACAGAAATATGGCGAGCGCATCGCGATCGTCGAGCCCTATGCGCAGGCCCTTCCGCCCGCTTATGACGGCCTTGGAGCGAGCCTGATCGATGTCGACGATGCGATCGAGAGCTGCGACATGTTCATCGTGCTTGTCGATCACGACGTGTTCAAGTCGATCCCGCTTGCCGAACGCGTGAGCAAGATCGTGTACGACACACGCGGCATCTGGTCCGACCAGCCCGCCCACCCCGAACGCCCGGCTGGCCATTTGCGCCTGGCCGGCTGATCGGGCAGGTACGACAGCATGAAAGTCCTTGTCACCGGAGCAGCCGGCTTCATCGGCCACGCCCTCACGCGCGCGCTGATGACGCGCGGTGACGAGGTCATCGGCATCGACAATCTGAACCCCTATTACGATCCCGCGCTCAAGCACGCCCGCCTGGCCGATCTTGCCGGCATCACTACAGGCGCGTTCGACTTCCTACCGCTCGACTTTGCCGATTATCCTGCGCTCGTTGCCGCGCTGGAAGGCCGCGCGTTCGATGCGATCGTCCACCTGGGCGCGCAGGCCGGGGTGCGCTACAGCATCGACAACCCGCACGCCTATGTGCAGTCCAACCTGGTCGGCCATCTCAACATTCTCGAACTCGCGCGCGCACGCCGCACCGGGCACTGCGTCTATGCCTCGTCATCGTCGGTCTATGGCAACTCGACCAAGAGCCCGTTCAGCGTCGACACCCGCGTCGATCATCCCGTCTCGCTCTACGCCGCCACCAAGAAGGCGGACGAGCTGATGAGCGAGACCTATGCGCATCTCTATCGGCTGCCGATGACGGGGCTCAGGTTCTTCACTGTCTATGGCCCCTGGGGCCGCCCGGACATGGCGCTGTGGAAATTCACCAGGGCAATCCTGCAGGACCAGCCGATCGACGTGTACAACCATGGTGATATGCGCCGCGATTTCACCTATATCGACGACATCATCGCCGGCGTGATCGCGGTGCTCGACCATCCGCCTGTCGACGATGGCGCCGCCAAGCCTGGCGGGAGCATTTCACCTCATGCAGTTTACAATATCGGCAACAACAAGCCCGAGCCGCTGGGCCGGATGATCGACGTTGTCGAGGCCGCGTGCGGCAAGCCCGCCATCCGCAACCTGCTGCCGATGCAGCCGGGCGATGTGCATGAAACCTATGCCGACATCAGCGCGATCCAGACCGATCTGGGCTATGCGCCCACCACCTCGATCGATACCGGCATCCCGCGCTTCGTCGACTGGTATCGCACCTACCACCAGCTCTGACTTGCGTGCCGGATAGCGGCATCGTACCTGTGCCGCTCAGCGGACCGATCGCTCCGCACGGAGAAACACGACATGCTCATCATCGAAGGCTGGCTCCACTTTGCGCCGGGCGAAATCGACAAGTTCGCCGAAGCCGCGCGCATCATGGTCGAGGCGACGCACCAGGAAGAGGGCTGTCTGCATTACAGCTTCGCGCGCGACATGGCCAATCCCGACATCCTGCGCATTGCCGAACGCTGGACCGACGACGCAGCGCTCGATGCGCATCTGACATCGCCGCACATGGCAGCCTTTGGCGCCGGCCTCGCCCAGGTCGAGCGCATCGGCGCCGATATCCGGTTGTACAACGGTGATGAAGTCCGGCGGATCATGTAGGGCTTGCAGCGCTTTGCTGTTCCCACCATATCCCGCGCCATGAGCAGACAAGACAGCAGCATGCCGACATGGCATGGCACAACCATCGTCGGCATTCGCAGGAACGGCAAGGCGGTGATCGCGGGCGACGGCCAGGTTTCCATGGGCCAGACCATCATGAAACCCAATGCACGCAAGGTTCGCCGTCTCGGTGACGGTTCGGTGATCGGCGGGTTTGCCGGCGCAACCGCCGATGCCTTCACCCTGTTCGAGCGGCTCGAGGGCAAGCTCGAGCGGCACTCGGGCCAGCTGATGCGCGCGGCGGTTGAGCTCGCCAAGGACTGGCGCACCGACAAGTATCTGCGCAACCTTGAAGCGATGATGATCGTCGCCGACAAGGACGTGACCCTGATCCTCACCGGAAATGGCGACGTGCTCGAACCGGTCGATGGCGTCGCCGCAATCGGATCGGGCGGAAACTATGCGCTCGCCGCAGCGCGCGCGCTGCTCGAATATGAAGCCGATGCCGAAACCGTCGCGCGCAAGGCGATGAAGATCGCCGCCGATGTCTGCGTCTATACCAACGACCAGCTGACGATCGAAGTTCTCGACACCGAGAGCTGAGACCTTATGGTCGGCTCCATGGCATGGCAGGTGGATCGACGCGGACTGGTGTCCTCTGCCGGGGCTGCACTGGCGCTGAGCGGCTGCACGACGGTGCAATCGCGCCCGGTGGCGCGGCTCGGGGCAACGGCCCCGCGCTGCCTGACACGCGTCAATGTTGATCCTTCGCGCATTATCCGCACCGTGGCTGGACTGCGCCCCTATCGCCCGTCCGGCTTCGTGGTCCGCGCCGAAAGGTTGGGCGAGTCGCGGCTGGTCCACAATTACGGCCATGGCGGCGGCGGGATTTCGCTGAGCTGGGGAAGCTCGCGGCTGGCCACCGCGCTGGGCCTGCCTGGCCATTCGGGACCTGTCGCGGTGATCGGATCGGGGATCATGGGGCTGACCACCGCGCGGCTGGTGCAGGAGGCGGGCTATCCCGTCACGATCTACACCGAAACGCTGCCGCCGGGCACCACATCCAACATCGCAGGCGGACAGATCTATCCCGCGGGCCATTTCGACAATGACATGGTCACCCCGCAATGGCGCGAACAGGCTGCTGCTGCTGCCGATTACAGCAGGCGCCGGTTCCAGATCATGGCAGGGGACGATTACGGCATCCGCTGGCTGCCGACCTATGACCAGACACGTTCGTCAGGCCCGCTTGCGCCCGATCCGATGTTTCCGGGACGCGTAAGGCTGTCGGCAGACCATCACCCGTTCCCGGCCGAAAACGTGGTGCGCTACGACACCATGTATGTCGAGACAGGGCGGTTCATGGAACGGTTGCTGCGCGACATCCGCATTGCCGGCGGAGCGGTGCAGGTGCGCCGGTTCAACTCGGCCGCCGAGGTTGCCGCGCTGCCCGAACGGCTGGTGTTCAACTGCACCGGATTGGGCGCAGCCGCGCTGTTCGGCGATACCGAATTGGTCCCGGTGCGCGGCCAGCTTGCGGTGCTGATCCCGCAGCCGGAAATCGATTATGCCTATGCACTGCGTGCCCGATACATGTTTCCGCGCGGCGATGGCATCCTGCTGGGCGGCACCTATGAGCGCGGCGAATATGTCGCCGAGCCCCAGCCGCAGGACATTGCCGATATCGTCGAATCGCATCGCAGCCTGATGGCCGGGTGGCGCTGTGCTTGAAGCAGCAAGCGGCACTCCCCAATTTGTGTTCCGACACGTTCCTCACATAGAAGATCCCGAATGACAGATACGCTTACCCCCAAGTCCATCGTCGCTGCGCTGGATGCACACATCATCGGTCAGCAGGACGCCAAGCGCGCGGTCGCCGTGGCGCTGCGCAACCGGTGGCGCCGCCAGCGCCTGCCCGCCGAACTGCGCGACGAGGTGACGCCCAAGAACATCCTGATGATCGGGCCCACGGGCTGCGGCAAGACCGAGATCTCGCGCCGTTTGGCGAAGCTCGCCGATGCGCCGTTCATCAAGATCGAGGCGACCAAGTTTACCGAAGTCGGCTATGTCGGCCGTGATGTTGACCAGATCGCGCGCGATCTGGTGGAGGACGCCGTGCGGCTCGAAAAGGAACGCCGCCGTGAAAAGGTGCGTGAGGCTGCGTCCGACGCAGCGATGGAACGGCTGCTCAACGCGCTCGTCGGCGACAACGCCAGCGAGGCAACCCGCCAGAGCTTCCGCCAGCGGATCACCGACAACCACATGAACGACACCGAAGTCGAGATCGAGGTCGAAGACGCGCCCAACATGCCGATGGAAATTCCCGGGATGGCCGGTCAGGTCGGGATGATCAACCTGTCCGACATGATGGGCAAGGCTTTCGGGCAGAAGCGTACCAAGCCGCGCAAGATGCGGCTCGCCGATGCGTGGGACAAATTGATCGAGGAAGAAGCCGAGAAGCGGATGGACCAGGACGATGTCGCGCGCGTTGCGCTCGCCGATGCCGAAGCCAATGGCATCGTCTTCCTCGACGAGATCGACAAGATCGCAGTGTCCGATGTGCGCGGCGGTTCGGTGAGCCGTGAAGGCGTGCAGCGCGATCTGCTGCCGCTGATCGAGGGCACCACCGTGGCCACCAAGTACGGCCCGATGAAGACTGACCATGTGCTGTTCATCGCCTCGGGCGCGTTCCACATCGCCAAGCCCAGCGACATGCTGCCCGAACTGCAGGGTCGCCTGCCGATCCGGGTGGAGCTCAAGGCACTGACCGAGGAGGACTTCTTCCATATCCTCACCCAGACAAAGGCCAATCTGGCGCAGCAGTACACCGCGCTGCTGGGCACCGAAGAACTGACTCTCGAATTCACCGAGGATGCGCTTCGCGAGGTCGCGCGGATCGCCGCATCGGTCAACGAAACGGTCGAGAACATCGGCGCGCGGCGCCTGCAGACGGTGATGGAAAAGCTCCTCGAGGAGATCAGCTTCGGCGCGGAGGAGCATCGCGGCGAGACCATCAGGGTGGATGCAGCCTATGTGCAGAAGCAGCTCACCGGGATCGCGAAGAATACCGACCTCAGCAAATACGTGCTGTAGTCGCGGCCATGCCGGTCACGCCGCTTCGGCCGTCTGACCGGCATCTGGGCGAACAGAATCGCCCAACAGGTCCGATTAGGCACAAATTAACCATGAGGCCCTAGCTTGGGTGCATGGTGAGGACCGGCAGAAGCAGTTTTGCGCATATCGCACGCCGATGCGTGGGCTCTGTACGCCGGTCGCTTGCGAACATTGCCTATGGCGGAGAGATCCGCTCGGCCGACGCCGCCGGAATGGCGGCGCAACACATGCAGCGGGTATGTGCCGGGGTCACCGCGATGATCCCGAGCGTCAGCGTGGTCGCGGTGGTGCTGGGGCTTGCGACCTGGAACACCCCGGGACTGATGCTCACGATGCTCGGCTTCCTGCTCACCCTTGGCACCATGGCCGCGATGATTCCCGTCAACATTCGGCTGAAAAAGCTGCTCGAGGCGGACAGCGGCGAGATACAGAACGATCTGAAGGCGCTCACCCATCATTTCACCGCCAACGCCGTGCTTTCGGGCATTGCATGGTCGATGATCATCGCCGGAATGCTGACGTCCGAGGTGCCACACCTCAGCGACCTCGGGATCACCATCGGCATCGCGGCCACCGCGATCGGATCGATGAACTATCTTTCGCTTCCGGGGACGAACCTGATCTGGCTGGTGTCGATCACCAGTGGAACCTGTATCGCGATCAATGCCACCGGGTTCACCGTGGACCCTTATTTTTATCCGCTGGTGATCTGCTTTGCGGTGATCGTGTGGCGCAGCACCATGGTCTTCTGCAGGCATTTTGCCGGGTACATCCGCCAGTCGCAGGAGCTGGTCGTGGTGCGCGAACGCGAGTTCGCTGCCGAACAGCGCAAGGTGCAGGAGCGCGCCGAGCAGGACCGGTCGGCGCAGGCCATGCTCGCCCAGCAGCGCGACCGTCACTTGCAAGAGCGCAGCCGCGCGATGGCCGATCTGGCAGAAGCGTTCGATCGATCGGTCATGCACACCATCGACAGCCTCGGCACCGCCCTTACCCAGCTGGGCGTGTGCGCATCGGCGCTGCACGAGATCGGCGAGGAAACGGGCCAGAGCGCTGCGCAGGTGACCGCGCGCGCGGCCAATGTGGGCATGTCGGTGCAGAATGTCGCGGGAGCCGCAGCACAGCTCAGCCAATCGGCGCATTCCATCGCCCAGCGAGTCGAGGACCAGCACCTCGCCGCCACCGCCGCGCGAAGTTCGTCGCTCGAGGGCAGCGAAGCGGTCGGCGCGCTCGCGCAACAGGCGGCCAAGGTATCGCAGATCGCAACGCTGATCGAGGAAATCGCCTCGCAGACCAATCTGCTGGCGCTCAACGCCACGATCGAGGCTGCGCGCGCGGGCGAAGCCGGTCGCGGGTTCGCTGTCGTCGCGCACGAGGTCAAGCAGCTTGCGGGCCAGACCCGGGGCGCGATCAATTCGGTCGGGCAGACGGTGAACGGCATCCGCACCCGGATGAGCCTTGCCGAGACCACCATCGATTCGATCGCAGGCCAGATCGATCTGGTGAGCGAAGGTGCGGCGCATATCGCCAGGGTCATTACCGAACAGAGCGAGGCGACGCTGGGGATCAACAGCCACGCGCAACAGGTCGCCAGCGACGCGCGATCGATGGAAGATACCGCGCGTACGGTCAGCCATAATGCTCACCGCGTCAAATCCATGTCCGATGACATGCGCGAGGTGACCGCCCGGCTGGAAGACCAGGCCAGCGCGCTGCGGATCGCCAGCGCAGCGTTTCTCGCCGAGCTCAAGGCCGCCTGACACGCGGCTCGCCGCATTCATCGCACGCAGGCTGGTGATATGCTGTGCAAGCGGCAAAGCCCGCGCTACTATCATCCTATCATGTGCAGTTTCATGCCGTGTTCATCCTTGGCTGGCCACCACGCGGCCATGACAGGCATGCCCTTTTCCCCCGTGACGCAGGCGGCAATGCACCAGACGACCAGACGTTGCAGCTCGTTGATCTCCACCCTTGCGGCGCGGTTGCTCGCGATCTGCGCGGTGTGCGTGCTGGCAGTGCAGCCGGTGTCGGCGCAGTCGATCCTGCGCGATGCCGAGACGGAGGCGCTGCTGGCGGACATGTCGCACGATCTCATTCTCGCAGCCGGGCTGCTTCCCTCCAACGTCAATGTCGTGGTCATCAACGACCGCAGCATCAACGCCTTTGTCGCGGGGACGCAGGATGTCTACATCCATAGCGGGCTGATCGAGGCGGCAGGCAACGTCAACGAGGTGCAGGGCGTCATCGCCCACGAGCTCGGGCATATCGCGCTGGGCCATTCGATCACCCGGTCGGAAAGCGCATCCAAGGCGAGCAAGATCACCATATTGTCGCTGCTGCTGGGCATCGCCGCGGTCGCCGCGGGTGCCGGAGAGGCGGGCCTGGGCATCATGGGCGCGGGCCAGCAGGCAGCGCTGGGCAAGTTCCTGGCGCATACCCGCGGCGAGGAAGCAGGCGCAGACGTCGCCGGTGCCAAATATCTCTCCAAGGCCGGGCTCACAGGAAAGGGTTCGCTCAACTTCTTCAAGCGCCTGCAAAATCTGGAGTTCCGGCTCGCCATCCCGCAGGAGGACAGCTACAACCGCTCGCACCCGCTATCGGGCGAGCGCATCACGCTGCTGCAGGAAATCTACGAGAACGACCCGGCTTTCAATGCCCGGATTGACCCTGCGCTCGAGGCGCGGTTCCAGCGCGTGAAGGCCAAGCTGGTCGGCTATGTCGCCGATCCGCCCGAAACATTGCGCGACTATCCCGAGACCGACCAGAGCGTGCCCGCGCGCTATGCCCGCGCTTATGCCTGGCACAAGAGCGCCTATCCCGAAAAGGCGCTGGCAGAAGCCCGCTCGCTGCTCGCCGAGGCGCCGGACGACCCGTATTTCCTGGAAATCTACGGGCAGATCCTGCTCGAATCGGGCAGACCGCAGGAAGCGCTCGCGCCGTTACAGAAGGCGGTCGCCAGCACCAACGCGCAATCTCTGATCGCAGGCGTCTATGGCCATGCGCTGATCGCCAGCGAGGACCCCGCCAACCTGCCCGAGGCCGAGCGGGTGCTGAAGGCTGCGGTGGCGCGCGATGCGGAAAATCCGTTCGCCTGGTATCAGCTGGGCGTGGTCTATGCCAATCGCGGCGATACACCGCGTGCAGCGCTTGCCAGTGCAGAGCGCTATGTGCTGCAGGGCAACGCCCCGCTGGCGCTGCGCAGCGCCGAAGAGGCGATGCTGGGCCTGCCGCAGGGCAGCGCCGATTTCATTCGTGCGCAGGATATTGCGATATTGGCGCGCGACGCGGTTGAACGCCAGTCGCGCCGCCGTTAAGCCTCGACCCCGTTACCGATACTCTCATCAACCAAAGGCCCGCCATGACAACACCCACCCCCTCCTCTGGCGAGGCCTCATCAAGGAACTGGCTGTTCATGGCTGTTGCCGCATTTCTGACCATCGCCGCCGGGATCGGCACATTCATGTGGCAAAGCGGCGGGCTGGTCGCTCCAGGCGGTGGCGAAGCGGCCAAGGATGCCGACAGCGCAGCAGCCGCAGCCGGGTTCGACACCAAGGACAAGGCTGCGATCGAGGCGATCGTGCGCGCCTATATCCTCGAAAACCCCGAGATCATTCCCGAGGCCGTGCAGAAGCTGCAGGGCAAGCAGGCCGCCAAGCGCATCGCATCGGTGCGCGGCGCCGTCGAGACGCCGTTTGCCGCGTCCTATGCCGGCAACCCCGATGGCGATGTCGTGCTGGTCGAATATTCCGATTTCGCCTGCGGTTTCTGCCGCCAGAGCGTCAGCGATGTTGCCCGGTTGGTGAGCGAGGACAAGAACCTCAAGGTCGTGTTCCACGAGCTTCCGATCCTCTCCGACGAAAGCCGGGTTGCAGCAGCCTGGGGCATGGCCGCCGCGCAGCAGGGCAAATATTACGCGTTCTACAAGGCGATGTTCGGCGCAGGCCGCCCCGCCCAGGCGACCATCGAGCAGGCCGCGAAGACCGCCGGGCTGGATATGGCCGCCGCGCGCACCTTCGTGGCCAGCAAACAGGCCGAAGAGGTGATCGACGCCAATATCCGCATCGCCCAGCAGCTGGAATTCAGCGGAACGCCCAGCTGGGTGATCGGCAACAAGGTGCTCAACGGCGCGGTCGGCTATGACGAATTGAAGGCTGCGATCGACGAGGCACGCGCCGCGAAGAAATCCGTGAGCTGATCCGGCATGCGTGCCATCCGGCACATTGTCTGCTGTCTGGCGCTGGGAGGCGCGCTGCCGAGCGGCGCTGCACCAGCGTTCGCCGAGGCCCCTGACAGCGCAATCGCGGCGTTCGACGCGCTCAGGGCATCGGACACCCGCGTCCTGAGCGTTGGCACACGGCTCGCCCGCGCCAATGCGCCGTTCTGCCGTACGCGCGAAAATGCGATCGGCATGACGCTGCACCATATCGGGCAATATCCAGATGCTGCAGCGGCAAGAGCCTCATTCGGCTTTGCCCGCAATTATGCCGTGCTCGCACTGGTCGCAGATGGCCCGGCAGCGCAGGCGGGAATCCGGCCCGACGACGCAATCGTCGCGCTCAACGGGGTGGCCTTTGCCCCTGCCCCGGCCGCGCTTGCCACCATCGATCAGCCCGAAGCCTATCGTCCGATCGCCTGGGCAGATGCGCAAATTCGCTCAGCGCTGGACACCGGCCCGATCACGCTGACCCTGATCCGCGATGGCCGGACCTTCGATGTCGCGGTCACCGGAACGCCTGCCTGCCGCAGCCGGTTCGAGCTCCGCCCTAGCGGCGAGTATGGCGCGTCGGCCGATGGCGATATCGTCGGTATCACCGTTCCAATGCTGGACTTTATGATCGACGATGACGAACTCGCCGCGATCCTTGCGCACGAGATGGCGCACAATCTGCTCGAGCACCGCCGCAGGCTCAACGCGGCGGGCGTCCAGCGCGGACTGTTGCAGCAGCTCGGCCGCAACGCCCGGCTGACGCTGGCGACCGAGATCGAAGCCGACCGCCTGTCGATCTGGCTGATGGCCAATGCGGGCTACGACCCAGCCGGCGCGGTCCGCTTCTGGACGCGCTATGGCCGGCAACGCGGCAAGGGCATCTTTTCCGCGCCGACGCACTATCGCTGGAAGAAGCGTGTCGGGCTGTTCGAGGAAGAGATGGCCAAGCTGACCGGGGCCGCCAGAGACCCGCGAGGCTGGCTTCCGCCGCTACTGGCCGAGCCGCTCGCTCCGCTCGACTGATACCCGCCGGCAACGCGCGCTTTCTCATCTCGCCGCGCCTGCCCTTTCGGCTCGCCGCACAATGGCGGCGAGGCGGGAACACTTCATCCGCTCAGCAGTCTCCGGGACACACGGACGAAATCCCCCCCATGTTGAAGGAGTAATTCCATGCGTTTCCTTGCCACCACTCCCGGCATAACGATGGCGCTGGCCCTGCTGGCCGCCACCGCCTCTACCACGAGCTTCGCGCAGCAGTCCGGACCCTTGCAGGCTGATGTCGCAGGCGAAGGCGAACAGCTGCCGGATCCCGCCACCATGACCGAGGGGCCCGACATCAAGGGCGTGCTCACCGCGCGCCAGGGTGACCGGATCCAGGTCGAGGCGGCAGACGGCACCCGCACCGTGCTGGTGGTCAACGAGACGACCCAGGTTCGCGCCTCTGGCGGCCTGTTCGGTGCGAGCCGCACCAAGCTCGACACTGGCGCATTGCTCAACGGCCTGCCGTTGACGATCAAGACGCTGCAATCGGGTGAAACGCTGCTCGCCAGCCAGATCACCTTCAAGAACACCGACTTCAAGACCGCATCGATGATCCGTACCGGCACGTCGCAGCAATTTGCCGAGCAGAGCGCAGCGACCGAAGCGCTGCGCGGACGCATGGGCGATATCGACCAGTACAACGTCAAGGCGACGACCAATGTCTATTTCGACACCGCGCAGGCCAAGCTGAGCGAACAGGCCAAGGCCGAGCTTTGCTCGGCTGCGGGTTCGGCAGAGCAGATGGACAACGCGCTGATGCTGGTGGTCGGCTATACCGATGCGGATGGTGATGAGGACTTCAACCAGCAGCTCAGCGAAAAGCGCGCGGCCAGCGTCATCAACTATCTCCAGCAGGTCTGCAAGTGGAAGCCCTATCGCATGCTCACGCCCGCGGGCATGGCCGAGGCCGATCCGGTTGCGGACAACATGACCGATGAAGGCAAGGCGCAGAACCGCCGCGTCGCCGTGAACATCCTGGTCAGCAAGGCCGTGGACGGCCTTTATGCGGAAAACTCGCGTCGCTGAGACTGGCTTCGCGTTGAAAAACGATTCGGGGGTATCGCTTGGCCGTTAGGCGGCGATGCTCCCGCATCTTGTCTTAGCCCCTTCGGTGGAGCGGGCGTTCTCTTGGTCAGGCTTGTTCGACAACCTTGGCGTACATCGAGTTGATCGGCCTGGCCATCACGCGGCGCAGCATCGGCTCGAAGAATTCGAGCGGCTCGCTGTCATAATCCGGATCGAATGCGGCCTGGTCGTATTTCTCGCAGAAATGCGCGCAGGCATCGAAATACGGGGAAGACCGGAACATGTCGCGCGTGTTGCGGTCGCCGCCGATGTAATGGAAGTAATAATAGCCCTGGAAGGCGCCGTGATTGGCGCAGATCCAGTGGACTTCCTCCGACACGAATGGCTTGATGATAGCGGCGGCAACATCTGGGTGGTTATAGCTTCCCAACGTATCGCCGATGTCGTGCAGCAGCGCCATCACCACATAGGCCTCGTCGTGCCCATCACGATGCGCGCGGGTCGCGGTCTGCAGGCTGTGCTGGAGCCGGTCGATGGGAAATCCGCCGAAATCGCCGTCGAGCAACCGAAGATGCGCCAGCACGCGATCGGGCAGGCCATGCGCGAACTCGCGATACTGCCCTGCGATGATCGCCCAGTCATCCTGCGTACCATTGGTCATGGCGGTGAACTTGGCGCGGTGCTCAGGCGCCAGGGTGTCGATGGTGTCGCTCATGCGCGCGGATCCTCTCGTTATCGTTGACACAAAGCGTATCGCAGCGGGGCCGATGATGCAAAAAATTCTGTGGCAACGGCACAAATCGGGCTAAGCCTCGTTGCATGGCGATGCTGCCCTTCAAGCCGACACCGTTCTTTGCCAACAAGAACCGGGCCTTCTGGAACCTGCAGACCTTGGGTTGGGCAGGCGCATTGGCGCTGCGTGGCATATCGGGGCTCGCCAACGGCCAGCCTATCTCGTTCCTGGTGCCGATCATCATCGCCACCATCACCGGCTATTCGATATCGTTGGTGATGGGGGTGATCTACCAGACGCTGATCGACCGCAAGCCATTGGTCACCTGGGGCGTCACGCTGATCGTCCTGCTGGCCGGATCGGCGCTCTATGCCTTTGTCGATGCGTGGGTGGCGACGCTGTATCGCCCCGGTAGCGACAGCAATTTCACCGCGATCCTGCTGGGCGCGTTCTATCTAGACCTCACGCTGCTGGGGGCTTGGTCGGCGTTGTATTACGCGATCAACTTCTTCCTGCGGATCGAGGAGCAGCAGGACCAGATGCTGCGGCTGGAAAACCAGGCAACCAGCGCGCAGCTGGCGATGCTGCGCTATCAGCTCAACCCGCACTTCCTGTTCAATACGCTCAACAGCATTTCCACGCTGGTGCTGCTCAAGCAGACCGAGCCTGCCAATGCAATGCTATCGCGGCTCTCGTCGTTCCTGCGTTACACGCTGGCGAACGAGCCCACTGCGCGGGTGACGCTGGCGCAGGAGGTCGAGACGCTCAAGCTGTATCTCGACATCGAGAAGATGCGCTTTGAAGAGCGCCTCCGCGCGCATTTCGAGATCGAGCCCAACGCCGCGAATGCGCTGCTGCCGTCGCTGCTCTTGCAACCTCTGGTCGAGAACGCCATAAAATATGCGGTGACGCCAAAGGAAGACGGCGCCGATATCACAATCTCGGCGCAACTCATCGGACCCCTGCTGCGTATCACCGTAACCGACACAGGGCCCGGATTGAAGAAGCAAGGCACGACGGCCAATGCATCAACCGGGGTCGGGCTGGCGAATATCAGGGACAGACTGTCCCAGGCATATGAAGACAATCACCGGTTTGAGACACGATCATCACCCGGGGGCGGCTATAGCGTGATTATCGAAATTCCGTTTGAAACACGCGAACAAAGGCAATTACAGGCATGACCATCCGCACCATCCTGATCGATGACGAGAAACTCGCCATTCAGGGAATGCAGCTCCGGCTGGAAAAGTTTGAAGACATCGAAATCATCGACACCTGCCTCAACGGGCGCGAGGCGATCCGCAAGATCAAGACGTTGAAGCCCGATCTGGTGTTTCTGGACATCCAGATGCCCGGCTTTGACGGCTTCTCGGTGGTCAAGGGCATCATGGACATCGAGCCGCCTTTGGTGGTGTTCTGCACCGCCTATTCCGAACATGCGGTCAAGGCGTTCGAAGCTCAGGCTGTCGACTATCTGCTCAAGCCCGTCGACGATGTGCGGCTGGCCGATGCCATAGACCGCATCCGCGAGCGCATCCGCGACAAGAAGGGCCGTGAAGAAGCCGACAAGCTGATGAACGTGCTCAACGAGGTCGCGCCCGACGCTGTCGAAGCGCTCGACCTAGGCGAAGACGACGAGGCAGCTGCCTCGAACCGCTATGAGAAGCTGATCAACATCAAGGACCGCGGCCAGATCTTCCGCGTCGATGTCGACACCATCGAGCGGATCGATGCCGCAGGCGATTACATGTGCATCTACACCGGCGACAATTCGCTGATCTTGCGCGAGACGATGAAGGATCTGGAAAAGCGGCTTGACCCACGCAACTTCCAGCGCGTCCACCGTTCGACCATCGTCAATCTGGGGCTGGTCCGCCAGGTCAAGCCGCACACCAATGGCGAATGCTTCCTGGTGCTCGAATCGGGCGCTCAGGTGAAGGTGTCGCGCAGCTATCGTGATGTTGTCGCGCGGTTCGTGCACTGACAATGAATCAAGCCACCCCGAACCTGCCTTCCCGCAGCTTCGACCAGACCGAGCGGTTCTACGCCGCGCTGGGATTTGAACGGGAGTGGCGGGATGAGGGGTGGCTTATCCTGGCGCGTGGCGGGCTGACGCTGGAATTCTTTCCTCATCCCGAAATCGACCCCGCCAATAACTGGTTCAGTTGCTGCCTGCGGATGGACGATATCGATGCGCTGTGCGATGCGGCGATCGCTGCGGGCATCGGCGAGCAATCCGAAGGCTGGCCGCGCATCCACCGTCCGAAGTTGGAGACATCGAGCGAGCGGATCGGCTATCTGGTTGATCTGGACGGCACGCTGCTGCGGCTGGTCGCCAATCCCCCCGCAATCTGATCGCTGCCTTGATCGGCAGCGTGCGGGTTCCAGTCAGCGCCGCTCGGCAAAAAATGCCTTGAGCAGCGCTGCCGCATCTTCTGCGCCAACCCCAGCATAGACCTCGGGCTTGTGCAGCACGGTAGGCTGCTGGAACAGCCGCGGGCCATGCTCCACTGCGCCGCCCTTGGGATCGCTCGCAGCATAATGCAGCCTTGCGATTCGGGCGTGGGCAATGGCCCCCGCGCACATCGCGCAGGGCTCAAGCGTCACCCACAGATCGCATCCCGTAAGCCGGTCGGTTCCGAGCGCAGCGCACGCGGCACGGATGGCCATGATCTCGGCATGCGCGGTGGGATCGTTGAGCGCGCGGGGCTGGTTGTGCCCGTGGCCGATCACCCTGCCCTGATGAACGACGATGGCGCCGACGGGCACTTCGCCCAATGCCGACGCCTGACGGGCCAGTTCCAGCGCCTGCTCGGCAAATTTTCGGGCATTGTCCAGCGTCATATCGCGCCAACTACCGCCAACGCTGTTGCCCTGCCAGCGGTTTTCGCGCATAGCGATGGCTTCGACGGCTGGCAAAGGTTGACTTGGACTTCGTCTGACGCTAACCGCCCGTCCTTCATAAACACAACGTTTCATCAGGATTCTTACACCATGTCGCGGATTTGCGAACTGACCGGCAAGGGCCGGATGGTGGGTCACAATGTGTCCCACGCCAACAACAAGACCAAGCGCGTTTTTCTGCCCAATCTGCAGAACGTCACGCTGATGAGCGAAAAGCTGGATCGCAGCTTCAAGCTTCGCGTATCGACTGCAGGTCTGCGTTCGGTGGAGCATGTCGGCGGCCTCGACAACTGGCTGCTGAAGACCAGCGAAGAAAAGCTCTCGGCTCGCGCTGCCAAGATCAAGCGCGAACTGCACAAGGCAGCGGCCTGACCATGGCCCGCCAGCGCGCCTTGCTGATTGCAAGCGCGCTGGCCCTTTCGGTTGTGTCGCAACCCGCCCTCGCGGGGTCGCGCACGACCGCAGAAGTGCTTTATTCCGAAAATGCAGAAGAACGCGCCTTCCAGGAGAGCGCGGGTTTCAGCGATGCGGTCATCCTACGGGATGGCACCATCTATCTGTCCGGCATCGTGGTTGGCCCCGATGCCGATGAGGCAGCCTTCAACGCTGCCTATCGCCGGATCAGCGGCATCCTGAT
Organism: Blastomonas sp. RAC04; assembly: GCF_001713435.1. Classification (NCBI taxonomy): domain Bacteria; kingdom Pseudomonadati; phylum Pseudomonadota; class Alphaproteobacteria; order Sphingomonadales; family Blastomonadaceae; genus Blastomonas; species Blastomonas sp. RAC04. The sequence goes on along the minus strand of NZ_CP016460.1, from coordinate 922,901 downwards.
CCGCGCAGGCTCAAGCTGGGAGGACGTCATCGACGTCACCAGCTATCACACCGATATCGAAAAGCAGATCGGGCCGATGTCCGCGGTGCAGAAGCAGTATCTGGCACCGCCCTTCCCGGCTTGGACCGCCATCCAGGTGAGCCGCCTCTATCTTCCCGAAGGCAAGACCGAGATCAAGATCGTGGCGAAACGCTCGCCTCGCTGAACTCGAATTTCAGCAGCAGGCTGCGCTGCACGCTCAGATAATTGTCATCCGCCACCAGCCAGACGATGGTCCGGCCGCGCTCGCGATCCACCGCGATCCCTTCCATGTTGTCGACCGGAAACGGCGGCTGCAGGGTCGCGATGACCTTGGGCGTCACCAGCACTCCCGGCGCAATCGCGTTCGCCGCGATGATGCCGATCTTGGCGCTGACTCCGCTGATATAATTGAAGCGGCGATGCAGCGCGAGCAGCCGTCCATCGGGCAACGCTGCGATATCGGTGATCCGGTATCCTTCCGGAGCGCGATAAGCGAACGCCCTCGCCTGTGCGCCGGGCTCTGCGGGATCGGTCGCGTAGATCAGCCCAACCGTCACCCCGGGGCGCACCGAGCGCGACTCGGAGAACACCAGGAAGCTGCCATCCGCGCGCCGCAGCAGCGCCTCCGCCCCGCCGTTCTTGGGCCAACCGATCATGGCCTTGGGCCTGCCGGTCGCCTCTGCCCGCGCGAACGCCGGCGAATAGCGGCGGACGCGGTGGCGCTGTTCGAAGCCGATCCAGAACCGCCCGGACACCGGATCATGCGCCATGCTTTCGGAATCCTGGTCGACCTTGGTGCTTCGCTCGCCCTTGCGCACCGGCAACGGCGCGATGAAGCTGTCGTGGGTCACCGCGCTGTCACGAATGGTGAAGCCTGCGAGGATGGCGGCATCGCTCAGCGCCAGCAGCCGGCCATCGCCCATCGCGTGCAGCGCCGAGAACCCGCCGAATTCGCTGTTCTCGCTTTCGAGCTCCCACCCGTCCACCAGGATCAGCGGACCGCTGCCCACCCTGTAGGGCAGCGTAGGCAGGTCCAGCGGCCGCTTCAGGGTGATCTGCTGGCTGGTGTTGGGCGGAACCGGGGAATCGGCGACGAACGCGCCAGTGCCCAGAAAGAACAGCAGCGACAGCACCGCAAGCGCGCGGCGCATCATGGCGCGTGCATCCGGAGCGAGCGACTGGACAAGGGGACTGGAAGGTCGATCACGGCGATCACTCCGCCGCCAGTGGCCCTTCGGTGAACTGCAGGCTGGAAAGACGCGCGTACAGCCCGCTGCGCGCCGACAGTTCGTCATGCGTGCCCTGCTCGACAATCGCCCCGTCGCTCATCACGATAATTCGGTCAGCCGAGCGGATCGTCGCCAGCCGGTGCGCGATCACCAATGTGGTACGGCCCTGCATCAGCCGTTCGAGCGCATTCTGGACCAATTTTTCGCTCTCGGCATCGAGCGCGGATGTCGCCTCGTCGAGTAGCAGGATCGGCGCGTTGCGCAGCAGCGCACGCGCGATCGAGATGCGCTGGCGCTGGCCGCCCGAAAGCCTCGCGCCGCCCTCGCCCAGATAGCTGTCGAGGCCCTCGGGCAGCTTGCGCAGGAATTCCTCGGCATTGGCGGCGCGGGCCGCGTCCCAAATCTGCTCGTCGGTCGCGGTCCAGTTGCCATAGCGCAGATTGTCGCGCGCGCTGGCCGCGAAGAGCACGCTGTCCTGCGGGACGAACGCCATGCGCTGGCGGATCGCTTCGGGATCGGCCGACGGCAAGGCAACGCCGTCTATCCGGACGGACCCTGCCTGCGGATCGTAAAAGCGCTGCGCGAGCTGGAACAAGGTGGACTTGCCCGCGCCCGAAGGCCCGACGATCGCCACGGTCTCGCCCGGCGACACCTGAAGCGAAAAATCCCTGAGCGCGAGCGTCTCGGGCCGGGTGGGGTAAGCAAAGCTGACGTTCTGGAAGCTGATCTGGCCGCGCGGCGGCACGGGCAGCACGATGGGGCTTGCAGGCGCGCGGATTTCGGGCTGTTCGTTGAGCAGCTCGTTCAATCGTCCGGCAGCCCCCCCTGCGCGCAGGAGATCGCCATAGACCTCGGTCAGCGCCCCGAAAGCGCCGGCGACCAGCCCGCCGGTCAGCACGAACGCTGCGATATCGCCGCCCGACAGGCGTCCCTCGATGACATCGACCGCGCCCTGCCACATGATCATGGTGATCGCACCGAAGATCAGCGTGATCACGACCGCGGTCAGGCTGGCGCGCAGCGTGATACGGCGGCGGGCGGTGGCAAAGGTGGTTTCCACCGCGTCGCCGAAGCGCGCGGCCTCGCGGTCTTCCTGCCCGAAGGCCTGGACGATCTTCATCGCCGCGAGCACCTCGGTGATCGTCGCGCCGACATTGGCCACGCGGTCCTGGCTCGAGCGGGCGACCTTCTCAAGCTTGCGGCCGATAAACACGATTGGCAGCACGATGACCGGAATGCCGAGCAGCAGCATGCCCGTGAGCTTGGGGGCCAGCGAAAACAGATAGGCGATCCCGCCGATTCCGACGACCAGGTTGCGCAGCGCCACCGAGACGGTCGTGCCGACGACCTGTTCGACGATCGCGGTGTCCGAGGTCATGCGCGAGGCGATTTCGGACGGGCGGTTGGTTTCGAAGAAGCTGGGCGCCAGTTTCAGCAGGTTGCGCTGCACCGCCAGCCGGATGTCGGCGACCACGCGTTCACCCAGCCATGACACGAAATAGAAGCGCAGTGCCGTCGACATGCCCAGCACAACGGTGATCATGAACAGATAGCGGAACCAGCGGCCGATATCCTCGGTGCTGCCGCCAGCATCGAATCCGCGGTCGATGACCATCTTGAACCCGGCCGGGATGGCGAGAGTCGCACCCGCTGCCACCGCCAGCGCCAGCATGGCACACGCGATCTGCCGGGGATAAGCCGATGCAAAGCGCATGATCATCGCCAGATTGCCCAGCTGGCGCGGATTTCCCCGCTTGCCCTTGGCGGGAGCGGCATCATCGGCAACAGCCGGAACAGATGCGCTTGCTTGATCGGGTACAGCCACTTGCGAGGCCGGTGAAATATGTGTTTCCGCCATGACAGAGCGCCTAGCAGGCCTGCCTTCCCCACTCAACGATTTTGGGTGACGCCTGGCATCGCCGCAGCCCTGGCTGAGGCCCCGAATTTACACGCGGCCAAGTCGCTGTAACCGATGCGTTAACCGGTCTGTGCAAGACTTCACCCAGGCAACCCGAAGGCCGGGTCACGCGTAAATGGCTTGTATTTTTATTGGTGCAGCGCAACATTGCTAGGCGAGAGGCCTCCGGACAGAGCCGCACCAAGCGGACACGGGGGTTTGCAGGGGAATTACATGCTTTACCACGCTTATGAACTTCAACGCTCGTTCCTATCGAGCGCGAGCGCAATCGCGACCATGGGCGCGAACATGCTCAACAGCCCGCTCAATCCGATGACCTTTTTCGGCGGACAGCCGATCATGGCCTCAGCGCTCGAAGTGTTCGCGCATGCGTCCGCTCCTTATGGCAAGCCGGGTTTCGGTATCACCAGCATCGATATCGACGGCACGCCCAGCGCGGTGCAGGAAGATGTCGTGCTCGAACGCCCGTTCGGCGATCTGCTGCGCTTCCGCCATGAAAAGCTGCCCAAGGATGCACCGCGGCTTCTGATCGTCGCGCCGATGTCGGGCCATTATGCCACGCTGCTGCGCGGCACCGTGGCGCGGATGATCCCCAAGCACGAGGTCTACATCACCGACTGGGCAGATGCGCGTGACGTACCGCTCAAGGAAGGCCGGTTCGATCTCGACGACTATATCGACTATCTGGTCGGCTTCCTCGAGCATATCGGCCCCGGCGCGCATATGCTCGCTGTGTGCCAGCCTTCGGTGCCCAGCTTTGCCGCTGCCGCGCTGATGTCGGCCGACAAGCACCCGTGTCGCCCCAGGACGCTGACGATGATGGGCGGACCGATCGACACGCGCGAAGCGCCAACCGCGGTCAACACCATGGCGACCCAGCGCCCGCTGGCCTGGTTCGAGCACAATGTCATCGCCAAGGTGCCGTTCCAGTACAAAGGCGCAGGGCGCAAGGTCTATCCCGGCTTCATGCAGCTCACCGGCTTCATGTCGATGAACTTGGGCAACCACATGATGAGCCACTGGGAGATGTACAAGCATCTGGTGGCGGGCGATGGCGAGAGCGCCGATGCCGCCAAGGACTTCTATGACGAGTACCGTTCGGTCTGCGACATGACCGCCGAATTCTATCTGCAGACGGTGGAGAACGTGTTCCAGACGCACAGCCTGCCCAAGGGCGAGTTCATGCATCGCGGCAAGCGCATCGATCCCGGCGCGATCACCGACGTAGCCATGCTGGCAATCGAAGGCGAGCGCGACGACATCAGCGGGCTGGGTCAGACCCGTGCCGCGCTGACGCTCGCACCCAAGCTGCCCAAGGCCAAGAAGAAGTACCTGATGGCCGAAAGCGTCGGCCATTATGGCATCTTCAATGGCAGCAAATGGCGCGAGCGGATCGCGCCGGTGGTCGAGGACTGGATCGCCGCGCACAACTGATCGCAAGTCGGGGGCGGTGACAGGCGTTTGTGCCTTGCCGCCCCTGCCCTTGCCGCCTATCGGGCGCGCATGATCACTCTCAAGACCGTTCGCGTGGAGCATTTCGCCGTTGCCGGCAGCTTCATCATCAGCCGGGGCGCCAAGACCGCGGTCGATGTCGTCTATTGCGAGGTGACCGACGGCACCCATGTCGGCCGCGGCGAAGGTACCCCGATCTATTACGAGGGCGAGACCGCCGATCTGTGTGCCGAAGCGATCGAGACGCGCGGCCGCCAGAACCGCCCGCTCACCCGCGAAGACCTGCTCAAGACCATGATGGAAGGCGCGGCGCGCAACGCGCTGGATGCTGCGTTGTGGGATCTGGAGGCGCGCGCGACGGGAACGCCGCTGTGGCAGCTGGCGGGCCTCCCCGAACCAAAGCCGCTGGTCACTGCCTACACCATTTCACTCAACGACCCCGAAACGATGAAGATTGATGCCGCCAAGGCCGCGGCGCAGGGCTATCCGCTGCTCAAGCTCAAGCTCAACGGCGAGGATGATTTGTTGCGGGTTGCCGCGGTCCGCATCGGCGCGCCGGACGCGCGCCTGATCATCGATGCCAACGAGGCATGGGGCGATGTCAATCTCGAGGAAATGACCGCTGCGCTGAAGAAGCTCGGCGTGGAACTGATCGAGCAACCGGTCGAGGCCGGGCTGGAAGAGGCGCTTGATGGCAGGGTTTCGTCGCTGCCCTTCTGCGCCGACGAAAGCTGTCACGTCGCAGAAGACATCGAACGGGTTGCCGGCCTGTTTCAGGCGGTCAACATCAAGCTGGACAAGGCGGGCGGGCTCACCGAGGCGCTGCGGCTCAGCGAGACTGCCAAGGCCAGAGGGCTCAAGACGATGGTGGGCTGCATGCTGTCCACCAGCCTGGGGATCCATCCGGCGTTCCACCTCGCGCAGACCGCAGACTGGGTCGATCTCGACGGACCGGCGCTGCTGGCGCAAGACCGTGACGGCGGCTTCACCTTTGCCGGCGGCACGATCGGCCTGCCCGGCTGAACTCACAGCCGCCCGCCCGGTCATCCCGGACGAGCGGCTGCGAATGGGATCAGAACAAAACCGTCAGAGCGCGGTTTCGACATGCTTGCCCTGGACATCCTGCGACTTCATCGTCCCGCCGAACATCATCTTGAGCTTGCCCATCAGCGACAGATCGGCCTGCCAGATTTCGATATTGGCTGGGTCGAAACGCAGCATCACCAGATCGGGATCGGACTTGCCCTGCGCGTACCAGGCTTCGACGGTGTTCGACCAGAACTTGTCGATAATGGCCGGGTTGTTGTCGATCGTCAGCATGCCCGAGATGCACGCAAACAGCTTGTGGCCTTCGCCGACATACTGCGCCATCGCGTCGTTGGTCGAGGTCAGGCCTTCGACCAGGCGGCTGGAGCGCGAGCCGTAGAACCAGATCGGGCCGTGGCGGCCATCGAACTGCGCGGTCATCGGCATCGAGTGTGCCACCTGCGCGGGCAGGCCAAGCATCAGGAACGGGCTGCTTTCAAGCGCGCTCCAAAAGGCGTCGAGCGCTTCTGACGTATCGGACTGGGTTGCGGGATCGGACATGGGAAAGCTCCTCTAGGTTGTACAGGGGGTTACGACTGGAGCTGAATCCCGTTCCAGCCTGCGCGCCCAACCGACCCAACAAAAACCCCGCCCCGGCGTTGAGGCCGAGGCGGGGTCGAATTATTGCGAACATCGCGTTGAGGTCAGAAGACCTCGAACAGACCGGCAGCGCCCATGCCGCCGCCCACGCACATCGTCACCACGACATACTTCGCACCGCGACGCTTGCCTTCGATCAGCGCGTGGCCGGTGCAGCGGGCGCCGGTCATGCCATACGGGTGGCCGATCGAGATCGAGCCGCCGTTGACGTTGAGCAACTCGTCGGGGATGCCCAGCACGTCCTGGCAGTACAGCACCTGCACCGCGAACGCCTCGTTCAGCTCCCAAAGGCCGATATCGTCCATCTTGAGGCCAAAGCGCTTGAGCAGCTGCGGCACCGCGAACACGGGGCCAATGCCCATCTCATCGGGCTCCGTACCGGCAGCAGCCATGCCGACATAGCGGCCCAAGGGCTGCAGGCCCTTCTGCTCGGCGATCTTGGATTCCATGATCACGCACGACGATGCGCCGTCCGACAGCTGGCTGGCATTGCCCGCGGTGATGTTCATGCCCGGACCCATGACCGGCTGCAGACCCTTCAGGCCCTCGAGCGTGGTGTCGGCGCGGTTGCCTTCGTCCTTGGTCACTTCGACATCGGTCATCGTGACCTCGCCGGTTTCCTTGTTCTTGAACGCCATCTTCGCCTTTACGGGGATGATTTCGTCATCGAACTTGCCGGCAGCCTGCGCGGCAGCAGTGCGCATCTGCGAACGATAGGCATATTCGTCCTGGCGATCGCGGCTGATGTTGTAGCGCTTGGCGACGGTCTCTGCGGTCTGCAGCATCGGCATGTACACGTCGTTGTGCATCGCCAGCAATTCCGGATCGGGCGCGACGCGCATTTCGGGGGTCTGCACCATCGAGATGGATTCGACGCCGCCAGCAACAACGATGTCCATGCGATCAACGATGATCTGCTTGGCCGCGGTAGCAATCGACATCACGCCCGACGAGCACTGACGGTCGATCGACATGCCGGCAACGGTGACGGGCAGGCCCGCACGCAGCGCGGCAGTGCGGCCGATGGTGTGCTGCACGCCCTGCTGAAGCGCAGCGCCATAAACGACATCGTCGACTTCGCCGCCTTCGATGCCGGCGCGCTCGACGGCGGCGCGGATCGAATGCGCGGCCAGCGTCGGCGACGGGGTGGCGTTGAACCCGCCGCGATAGGCCTTGCCGATCGGCGTACGGGCGGTGGAAACGATAACTGCATCACGCATGGATATTCTCCCTTGTCTGGCGGTGGGCGATGGATGCCTGCCGCCGATCAATCACACAAAAAACTGGCTGATCCACTCGGCCATCACGGCGGGCTTGTCCTCGCCTTCGATCTCGACGGTGAATTCGAGCGTCTGCTGCCACTGGCCGGGGCGCTTTTCCTCCAGCTCGAGCAGCTTGAAATGGCCGCGGACCTTCTTGCCCGAGCGCACCGGTGCCAGGAAGCGAACCTTGTTGCCGCCATAGTTGACGCCCATCTTAACGCCCTCGACGCGGGGGCAATCGGACTTGGCCATCAGCACCGGGAACAGCGACAGGGTGAGAAAACCGTGCGCGATCGTGCCGCCGAACGGCGTCATCTTGGCCATCTCCTCGTTCACGTGAATGAACTGGTGGTCGCCGGTGGCATCGGCAAACTTGTTGATCATCTCTTGGTCAACCAGCAGCCATTCGGATGTACCCAGGGTCTCTCCGACCTTGCCCTGCATTTCCTGCGCAGAAATTGCGTTCATATTTGCTCTCCTGTCGATGGTCCGGCGATTGCCCTGACGGCAAGCTGCCAGATGGAACTGGCGTCTTTTGGCGCTTTTCCGGGGCCGACACAAGGGCTGTGCGCACGCCGCTACGGCATCGGCATTGCGCACCGTGCTTTACGCGAACGGAAACGTCACAACAGCCAGCGACTCGGTCGCCGGCAAGCGCCCTAGCGGTGGTCTTCCGCCGCGAGCGAATAACCGCCTTCGGGATAGGGCAGCACGAATCGGCCATCGGGCGCGGCAGTGAAGCTGGTCTGAGTCGGATAGGCGAATTCGAGTCCTTCGGCGTTGAATCGCTCAAGAATCGAAAGCCCGACGCGATGGCGCGCTTCGAACACCACTTCGAAATCGCTGCTCATCACGTCGAAATCGAGCTCGAAATCGATCGAGCTCGCGCCGAAGCCGACAAAGCCGCAGCGGACAAATACGCCGCTGCCCTGCTCCACGATCTCGCGCAGCATGGCCGGGACCAGCCGGGCGCGGTCGGGCGGAGTCTGGTACACCAGCCCGATCATGTAGCGCGTGCGGCGGCGGTTGAGCCGGGTGTAGTTGATGATCTGCTTGGACAGCAGATTGGTGTTCGAGATGATGATCTCTTCCCCCGTCACCGAGCGCAGCCGCGCGCTCTTGAGGCCGATTTTCTCTACCGTAGCGGTGGTGGTGTCGAACCCGATCGTCTCCCCGCGCTTGAACGGCTTGTCGAAGATGATCGACAGCGCGGCGAACAGATCCGAAAAGATTCCCTGCGCGGCCAGACCGATGGCGATACCACCGATACCCAGACCGGCGATCAGGCCGGTGACGTTGACGCCCAGATTGTCGAGCACCATGATCGAGGCGATCGCAAACAGCACCACCGTCACCAGCAGGCGGATCAGCGACATGGCGTTAGCGAGCGTTTCGCTGCCGGCATCGTCGCTGACCGTCGCGCGGCGTTCGATCATTCCCAGGATGATCTCACGCGCCCAGATGGCGACCTGGAATACCGAGGCCACCGTGAACAGGAAGCTGACCACCTGGACGATACCGGCAGGCGCTTCGGAAAAGCCGACGACCAGCCGCGCCGAGACCATGATCAGGAAATACTGCTTGGTCTTCGACAATGTCCGCGCGACGATGGCTGCGACCGATAATCTGTCGTCCTGACGCTCGGCATAGATCCGCGCGTGTCGCTGCAGAAAGGCCAGTGCCAGATAGATGGCGGTGCCGACACCTGCGGCGATCGCGATCTCGACGGAATGGGCGCTGATCCAGGCCCAAAGTCCATTGAGTTTCTGCTCGACTTCAGCAGCGGAAAGCGGTTCAGGCAGGACGGGCCCTGGCTCGGCGGTCGGTTTGGTCATCCGCGCCAGTTAGGCAGCCAAAGCTCTTCATGCAACCCATGCAGCGGCTTTGCTGTCGGCCAGGGGACGAAAGGCGGCTTCCTTGCGACGGCGCGCGGTATAGGTGTCCAGCCCGATCTGCAGCGCGATCAGCATGTAGATGAACGGCTGGAAAGCGATCCCCACGAACAGCGAGCCCACCATGTAGATGATCTGCCCGTTCTGTAGCGCCAGCGCGAGCGGGGCCACCCACGCCTCGTCGGGCCGGTTGCGCTTGCGGTGCAGGCGCTGCACCACTTCCATCCGCCAGATGCCCCCCAGATGGATGATCAGCCACATCGCAAGCCCGGGAAAGCCCTGCTCGCCCAGCATCTCGAAATAGCTCGAATGATAGGCGCGGCCGGAATCGGTGACCTCGTTCTTCTCGATCTGGGTGTTGGGACCATCTCCCTTGGCAGCGATGGTGTCGAACTTCACCTTGTTCTGCAGATACGCCTCGAAACCGCCGCCCATGGGGTTGGATTTCACGTAGTTCCACGTCCACGCCCACACCGCCACGCGCGTCGATGCGGACTGATCGGCCTGATATTCGCCGATCGTCGCCATGCGGTTGCTGTAGCTTTGCGGCAGGAACGGAATGGCCATCACCGCCGCTGCCGCCAGCAGGCCCGCATAGAGGAAGCGATGCCGCACGAAGCGCAGCAGCAGGACTGCCAGCACGCCGATGCACACCAGGCCGGTGCGCGCCTGTGTCCCCACCGGGATCAGCAGGCAGGCGAAGATCAGCGCATAGGAAAACCCCTTGACCCGCCAGTCGGGCGGAAACACCGTTCCGTACCTGGCCAGCCACAGGATCAGCGGAATGATGCAGATCGCCACGGTCGAGATGATAGAGCCTTCATACAGCCCGCTGTTGTCGTCGATCAGCAGCCGCATCACGCCATAGCCGCCGCCCCCGGATGCCAGTGTCTTGATCCCGCCCGTGATGATGATCGAGCTGGCGCACACCACCATCATCAGCGCCAGCGATTCGATCCGCAGCTTGGTGCGCAGCGTGAGCGGCAGGAACATCGCAAACACCAGAGCCTTCCACACCCAGCCCCATTTGCCTTCCGCCTCGATCGGGAAATCGGCGACGCTGGTGGTATAGGCGCAATAGGCGAACAGCAGCGCCATCACGCCTTGGCGGAACGAGACGCGCATGTCCTTCTTGTCGTCGGCGATCATCCAGCCAAGAAACGCGAGCCCGAACACGATCAGCGACACCGGCACCGCGTTGAGCATCCAGTAGCTCAGCCGCTGCGGCGCGACGATATCGACATAGGCATAGGCGAGCACGAAGATGAACGGGCGTTTGAACCCGAGTGCCAGAAACGCCACGAGAAATCCGACAAAGGCAAGATCACGCATCGGCATCGCCCTTGCGCGCGGTGGGCTGGCTGCGGCTGAAGAAGCCGCTGGACGATTCGTCCTTTGCCGGGGGGTCTTCCTTGTCGAGGTCCGCGCGCCACACAAGGCGCCACGCCGCGAGAGCGACAAGCAGGTGAGAGACCGCAATGGCAAAATTATCGACCATTCAAATCGGTCCCGTCGCCGCTGTTGCGCAGGCGACTATGCACCGGGCGCATCCAAGTCTAAAGCCATAACCGCAATGGGTTGACGCGGCGTTAAACCTTTTGCGCCATAGGTTTGGCGGCCATGACCCGGATACTCCACATCCTCGACCACAGCCTGCCGCTGCACAGCGGCTATGCTTTCCGTACCCGTGCCATCCTCAAGGCGCAGCAACGCCTGGGGCTGGAGGTGCGCGGCGTCACCAGTGTGCGCCACCAGGCTTCGCTGCCCAAGGATGCCGTGGTCGACGCGGTCGAGGTGCATGACGGGCTGACCTTCCACCGCACGATGGAGAGCATATCGGGACCGCCGGGGTTGCGCGAATGGCGCGATATCGCCGCGCTTGCCCGCGCGACCGAGGCGACCTGCGCGATCTGGAAGCCCGACATCCTGCACGCGCATTCGCCTGCACTCGACGGGCTCGCCGCTTTGCGGGTCGGGCGCAAGCTCGGTCTTCCTGTGCTGTACGAGATCCGCGCCTTCTGGGAGGATGCCGCCGTGGGCAACGGCACCGGCAGTCCGGGATCTGCGAAATACTGGCTGACGCGGCAGATGGAGAACCGGGCGGTGGCCGGCGCGGATGCGGTGGCGGTGATCTGCGAGGGCTTGCGCACCGACCTGATCGGCCGCGGCTTTCCCGCATCCAAGATCATGGTATCGCCCAACGGCGTCGACATGGAGATGTTCGGCAACCCTGTCCCTGCCGATCCGGAGCGCGCAAAGGCGCTGGGGCTGGCGGGCAAGACCGTGATCGGCTTTATCGGCAGCTACTATCCGTACGAGGGGCTGGATGACCTGATCGCGGCGATGCCGCTGCTGCTGGAACGCAATCCCGATATCCGGCTGCTGCTTGTGGGCGGCGGCCCGGCAGAAGCGGCGCTGCAGGCACAGGCAGCCGCCTCGCCCGCGGCGCATGCGATCTGCTTTGCCGGGCGCGTGCCGCATCACGATGTCGAGCAGTATTACAGCCTTATCGATATTCTGGTCTATCCACGCAAGGGCATGCGCCTCACCGAAACGGTCACCCCGCTCAAGCCGCTCGAAGCGATGGCGCAGGGGCGGCTGGTGGCAGCGTCCAATGTCGGGGGTCATCGCGAGCTGATCACCGATGGCGTGACCGGAACGCTGTTCGCTGCCGACGATCCGGCAGCCATCGCGCGGTCGCTCGCCGATCTGGTCGCAGCGCGCGACGGCTGGGATGCCCGGCGCGAGGCCGCGCGGGCCTTTGTCGCCGAGGAGCGCAACTGGGCACGCAACGTTGAGCGTTATCAACCCGTTTACCAACGCATGCTAGACCGCCAGGCGGGCGGACGCGTGTACAACGCCGCCTGACCAGGGCGCAGTGACAGGTTTAACGACGATGGCCGAAACGCGAGGCGAAGAGACAGGAGAAGCGGAGGGAACGGCAGCTGCCGTGCCTGTGCGCTATCCTGCCGCGATCGCGGTCGGCGGCGGACTGGCAGCAGCCGTGGGCAGCAGCTTCATTCCGATGAATGCGATCGAGGGCTTTGTCAGCGCCTATGGCATTGCCGAACTTTTGCCCGCTGCTGCGCCGCCCCTGGGAAATACCGCCCGGCTGGCGCTGAGCACCGGAATAGGAACTTTGACCGCAGGAGCGCTGCTCGCGCTGCTGCCGCGCGGGGAGACCGACATTATGGGTTTTGAAACTGCCGTGAAGAGCGATCCGGCGCAGTCCGGGTCATCCGAAGATGCGGCTGCATCGGCCAGCCGCTCGGGCACATCCCGCCTCGCCGGATGGCTGCGGACCCTGCGCTTTGGCAAGAGCGAAGCGGCAGAGGACGAGGTTTCCGATTTCGCGGACTTGAAGCGCCTGCGGATCCGCAATGCCGACCAGCATCCCGATGCGCCAGTGCGCGCGCCGATCATGGCCAGCAGCGATCTCGACGCCGAGGTCGCGAGCGAACCCGACTTGGCGTCGCCAGCGGCCGCCAGCGCACAGTCGGCTGAGAGCAATCCCGAACCAATGCCGCTCGACCTCGACGCCAGCATGGCGTTTGCACCCCCGGCATCTGCCGAGCCCGCTCCGGCAGAACCAGCGCCTGCACCTTCTTTCCGTTTTGCGCCTGCTCTGGCAGAGCCGGAAGTGGAAGAAGACGGGCAGGACCCCTGGGAGGCTGTGGCCCCTGAGCCGGTGCAGCCAGAGGACCAGCAGGCCGAGATACACGCCGAACACGTTCACCAGCATGCCGCCGAACCGGCGACCGCTGACTATGAAAAACTCGGAATCGCCGAACTGCTCGACCGGCTCGAGCGGGGCCTGGGCAAGCGCCGCGACACCGCGATGGCATCGGTCGTGCCTGCAGGACGCGTCATTGCGCTCACCACGGCAGCGAACCCGATCAACGGCATCGAACCCGTAGTGGCGAGCGATGCAGACCCACGCTTCGGCATCCGCCGCGGTGCGGGGATCACCGAAGACGCTATCGAACCGCTAGCCAACGAAGCTTTTGCCGATGCCACAGCGGCTCCAAGCGACTGGAGCGCTACTGTTGCCGAGCCAGCCGCAGAGGCGCCTGGGGACATCGCATCCGAGATCGACGCCGACCATGGCGATCCGGAAACGGATGCTCAGGAAGCAGCGGTCGATGACGACATGGATGCAGCTTTGCGCGATGCGCTTGCAACGCTGCGCCAGCTTTCGGACCGGCAGCGCAACATCTGACAGCATCCCAGCGGGACACAAAAAGAGGGCGGCGTATCGCTACGCCGCCCTCTTTTTTGTAACCATCAAAGGCGTTGGCGAATTACTTGCCAGGTGCCTTCTGGAACGAACCGTACTGCTCGTTGCCGACGAAGCCGAGCTTCGTGACGCCGCTGCGCTTGATCACCACGAGAACCTCGTCGACGATCTGATAGCGTGCGCGTGCATCGGGCTGGAACTGCAGTTCAGGCTCAGGGTCCATGTTGCGGGTCTGAGCAAGAATGCCAGCAAGCTGCGCCTGCGATACCGGCGTACCATTCCACGAAATGGTGTCGTTGGTATCGACGATCAGCTTGTTCTTGACCGGCTCGACAACCACGTCCTGCGGCGGGCTGTCCTGCGGCAGGTCGATCTTTACCGCATGGGTCTGAACCGGGATGGTGATGATGAACATGATGAGGAGAACGAGCATGACGTCGATCAACGGCGTCGTGTTCATTTCCATCATCGGCTCGCCATCATCGCTGCCGCCACTCATTGCCATATCAAGCTACTCCCAAATTTCTGTAGTGGAGGCCGTCATCGCGTGACGGCCTCTATCAAACTGCCGTCAGGTCGATCGGCGAAGAGATGAAGCCGACCTTGGCAAACCCGGCACGCTGCATCGTGAAGATCGCGCCGCCAATGCACCTGTAGGGAGCATTGATGTCGCCGCGGATATGCACTTCGGGAAGATCTTCTTCCTCCAGGTTTTCGACGCCACCAGCAGCTTCGATGATCGATTCAAGCCGCTTGACCGCGATTTCCTGCAGTTCGACATTGTCGACCGGGGTGACGTTCACATAGACCCGGCATTCGCCGTTCGGGCTTGCACCTGCAAAGCCATCGTCGCCGGGGCTCAGGCCGCTGGCGTCGGTGGTCGTCACGGACAGAAGGATGTTTTCTGCCTTGGTTTCGGTCGGCTCGAATTCGATAACCGGAATGGTCAGGTCGTCCACGGTCTGGATAACCACCGGAATCGCGATCAGGAAGATGATGAGAAGCACCAGCATGACGTCCACAAGCGGCGTCGTGTTGATGTCAGACATCGGCTTTTCCTTGCCGCCGTCGCCTCCAACGCTCATTGCCATCGCAATAAATCCTATTCTCTACTTACCGAGCCATGTGGCCGCGGATTGGTTTTGCGCTATCGCGCAGCAGTCTTGAGCATGTCGGCATCGGAAAGCCCAGCGCAGCGCCTTTCAGACCTGCCATGGGTGCCGACACCACCAGCCGGCGGAAGCCCTGTTAAGGCCTGCCGCCGGCGTGATGAACGTCTCTTACTTCTTGATCGGTGCAGCAGCGACCGGAGCAGCAGGCTTGCCAGCAGGAACCGGCTTGCCAGGTGCTGCGGGGATCACTGCGCCATTCGATGCCATGTAACCGAGCACGTCGGTCGAAAAGGCGCTGAGCTGCGCTGCGATCTGCTTGTTGCGAGCCTGCAGCCAGTTGTAGGCAAGCACGGCGGGAACCGCAACGCCCAGACCCAGTGCGGTCATGATCAGTGCTTCACCAACCGGACCTGCCACCTGGTCGATCGATGCCGAACCCGAAATGCCGATCTTGATCAGTGCGCGGTAGATACCGATAACGGTACCGAACAGACCGATGAACGGCGAGGTCGCACCCACGGTTGCCAGGAACGGCAGGCCGCCTGCGAGCTTGGCGTTGATCGCTGCTTCCGAGCGACCCAGCGAGCCGTGCAGCCAGTCATGGGCTTCGACGGGATCGGTCAGCTTGGCATGCTCTTCCTGCGCCTTGATGCCGTCGTCGACGATCTGGCGGTACGCGGTGTTCTTCTCCAGCTTGGCGGCACCTTCCTTGATGCTGCCTGCACGCCAGAACGTGTCACGGACCTTCTGGCCCTGCGACAGGACCTTCTGCTGTTCGAACAGCTTGGTGAACAGGATGAAGAACGAACCGAACGACATGATACCAAGGATGCCGACGGTCGCATAAGCGATGACACCGCCCTGTTCGAGTGCTTCCATAAAACCGAAAGCGTTTTTCGGCGCCTCGGCTCCAGCCGCAGCAAGCATTTCAATCAACATCAAAACTTCCTCTCAGAAAATGTATAGAGCGCCGTTACAAAACCGGTGCGTCTAAAAACCAAAACCCAGTCCGCCACAGCGGCATCCAGTCCAAAGATTACTTCGGGATTTCCCAGCGAACCGCGTTCGAATAGGTGTCCGAAATCGCATTGCCTGCCGCGTCGAGAGCGGGCTTGAAGCGCGCCCTGCGAGTGACATTCTTGCAGGTCGCCTCGTCAAGATCGGCATGGCCGCTTGAACCGGTGATCTGGCAATCCGTGACACGTCCATCGGGGCCGATCGAAACGCGGAACCGGGTGGTCCCTGCACGCTCTTCACGCAGTGCCCGTGCCGGATAGTCGTTCGGCGTAGCCCAGCTGCCCGGATTACCACGAGGTGACGCACCCGAAGCCTTCGAAGGCGCCGGCGGCGGAGCCGGCGGTGCAGGCGGCGGAGCAACAATCGGCGTCGGATTGAAGATCGGCGGCGGTGTGTTGGTGGTGGTTATGGTCGGCGCCGAAGTCGGCGGAGTACGCACGATCGGCGGTGGGGTTACCACTGGCGGCGGCGTAATCGGCTGGTCCGGCGGCGGTGGTGGCGGCTCTTCAGGCTCGATCACCTCTTCTTCAACGTCGACGACGTTAAGCTTTTCCGCGACCGATTTGACCGCGCTATATGCAAGTCCCGTCACCAGGGCGTAGATCACAACGATGTGAATCAGCGCCACGACAACGAGGGAAACTATCTTGTTTCCGCTTGCCTGTTGATCAGCATAGGCCATTCAGAAACGACGCTCCTTACCCTTATTAAACCTGTCCCCCGGGTAGCGCCTATCATTCAATACGCGACGCCCGGACAAACCAGCCGATGACCGCGGCTGGTGCTTGAAACGCATGAATTGCGGATTGCAACCGATCTGGCCGCCCCGCTGTTCCACCGCTTTTCAGCCTCTGGTTTGTTTTTCTCTTGCCCGAAAGGGGATTTAACGCGCAACTTATCAGCAGGCAATCGCTTAAATGGATTCAGTTTGAATTAACCTTTGAGCCGCGAAAGCCGTCCCTTCCCCCATCCACGCCAGGAGATTGATCGATGCCCCGCGCCCTGACCTGCCTTGCGGTCGCAACAGCGCTTGCAACCGCGGTTTCCCCGGCAATTCCCTTGCATGCGCAAGGTTTTCAGGCGCCCCCCGAGCTGGACTATGTTGCGCTGGCTCGCCTCGCCGACACCGCGCCCGTCGTGCTGAAGGTGCAGGTCAAGAAGGCCACCTTGGTGGAAGCCGCAAGGGCGCCAGACGTTCCCGTCAGCATGGCGAGGCTGTTTGTGGAGGCGCAGGTAATGAATCTCATTCGCGGAAAAGCGGGCGTTTCCGAATCGATTCGCTACCTGGTGGATATTCCGCGTGACGCGCGCGGAAAGGTGCCCAAGCTCAAAAAGGCGCAGTTCCTGCTTTTCGCAAGGCCCGGCACGCGCCCGGGCGAGGTGCAGCTCGTCACAAAGGACGCGCAGGTCCCCTGGACTCCCGCTGCCGATCAGCAGGTGCGCACGATCGTCACCGAACTGGTCGCGCCCGGCGCGCCACCGGCCATTCGTGGCATCCGCGAGGCTTTGCACGTGCGCGGCAATCTGCAGGGAGAAGGCGAAACCCAGATTTTCCTGGCGACGTCGACCGGTGACCCGGTGTCGATCACGGTGCTGCGCCGTCCCGGCCTCGTCGCGCGTTGGGCGGTATCGCTGACCGAAATCGTCGATGAGGCCGCCGCGCCGCCGCGCAAGGGCACGCTGCTGTGGTACCGTCTCGCCTGCTCGCTGCCCGCGCAGGTCCCTTCCCGCGCGCTGGTGTCCGATACGCCTGCCGACAATGATCTGGCGCGGCGCGACTACAACTTCGTGCTCGAACAGCTGGGGCCGTGCAGGGGATGATCCCCTGCCCGGCCGGCCAGAGCGCTGCGCCGGTTACTTCCCCGCCATCCCCATCTGCCAGAGCAGGAAGGCGAATTCCTCGGCGGTTTCCTTGAGCGAATCGAACCGCCCGGACTTGCCGCCATGGCCAGCGCCCATGTTGGTCTTGAGCAGCAGCACATTATCGTCAGTCTTGGTGACACGCAGCTTGGCGACCCATTTGGCCGGCTCCCAATAGGTCACGCGCGGATCGTTGAGACCTGCGGTCACCAGCATCGGCGGATAGGCATGCGCGCCGACATTGTCATAGGGGCTGTACGAGCGCAGCAGATCGAACGCGGCCTTGTCGGTGATCGGGTTGCCCCATTCCGGCCATTCGCCCGGGGTCAGCGGCAAGGTCTCGTCGAGCATGGTGTTGAGCACGTCGACAAACGGCACATGCGCCACCACCGCGCCCCAGAGTTCTGGGTCCGAATTGACGATCGCCCCCATCAGTTCGCCCCCGGCGGAGCCACCGCTGGCGGTGACCTTGCCCTTGGCGGTATAGTCGCGCTCGATCAGGCCCTTGGCGACATCGACAAAGTCGTTGAACGTGTTGGTACGCTTGGTGAGCTTGCCGTCCAGATACCACTGGCGTCCCAGATCGTCGCCGCCACGGATGTGCGCGATGGCATAGGCAAAGCCGCGATCCACCATGCTCAGCCGCGTCACCGAGAAACTCGGCGGGATCGCGTAGCCATAAGCGCCATAGGCATAGAGGTGCAGCGGCGCGGTGCCGTCCTGCTTGAAGTCCTTGCGGGTGATGATCGACACCGGGACCTGAGTGCCGTCGCGCGCGGCGATCATGACCCGTTCGGTCTTGTAGTCAGCGGCGTTATAGCCCGAAGGCACTTCTTGCACCTTGAGCACCGTCAGCTTCCCGGTGGCGACATCATAGTCATACACCGTGTCGGGCGTGACCATCGATTCATAGGCGAGCCGCAGCACCTTCATGTCCCATTCGGGATTGTCGCCGAGCGAGGCGGCATAGCTCGCCTCGGGGAATGTGATCGGCGCGGTCTTCGAAGGATCGGCATAATCGCGGATCTCGATCTGATCGAGCCCGTTGCGCCGCCCTTCGATGACATAGAAGTCCTTGAAGGCGGTCATGTCGGTCATGTAGAATTCGTCCGATCCTTCGATCAGCGTGGTCCACGCGCCGGGCGCCTCGATCCGCGCGGTGGCGAGGCGGAAATTGATGTGGCCGTCATTGGTGTGGATGAACAGCGTGCCGTCGCGCTCCTCCACCGCATATTCGACACCTTTCTGGCGCGGACGGATGAGGATCGGCTCTGCTTGCGGATCGGCCGCGGGCACCAGCCGCACCTCGCTGGTCTCGTTGTCGCCGGTGGCGATGACGATGTACTTCTCCGACGAGGTCATGCCGATATCGACGCGAAAGCCCTCGTCGGCTTCCTTGTAGAGCTCTACATCGCTCTCGGTTGGGGTCCCCAGCACGTGCAGCCGGGCATTGTCGGTCCGCCAGTTCTCGTTGGCGAGGCCATAGAGCAGCGCTCCCGAATCCGCCCGCCAGATCAGCGACGAAAGCGTGCCGGGGATGATGTCGGGAAGGTCCTTGCCGGTTGTCAGATCCTTGATCCGCGCCTCGAACCGTTCGGAGCCGTCATCGTCGATCGCATAGGCCAGCAGCCGACCATCAGGGCTGACCGAGAACGCGCCGAGGCGAAAATACTCGGCATCCTTTGCCAGTTCGGTTTCGTCGAGCAGCAGCACCTTGTCGCCGCCCGCCACCGGCTTGCGATACCATTTCTTGTACTGCGCGCCCTTGTCGTATTCGACCCAGTACAGCCAGTCGCCATCCTTCTGCGGGACCGAGGAGTCATCCTCCTTGATCCGGCCCTTCATCTCCTGGAACAACGTTTCGACCAAAGGCTCGAGCGGCTTCATCTGCGCTTCGAACCAGCCGTTCTCGGCGTTCAGATAGGCAATCACATCGGCATCGTCGACCTTGGGATAGCCCTCGTCCTTCAGCCAGTGCCACGGGTCCTGGATAGTCACGCCATGGCGTTCGAAGCTGTAGGGCCGCTGCTCGGCGATCGGCGGCTGGGTGGGTTGAGACATGGATGCCCTTTCATTGGCATGAGCGGCAGAAGACAAGGGGATTGCAAACCCCGCGACCGCGCCGATGGCAGCGCAGAGCAAGACAGGTGAAATTCGCAGGCGAAGCGACATGGCAGACCATCTTCCTGTTGTACCACGGTCCGGGACGGACTGGCGCTGGACGCAGTTCATCTCTATCTTGCTGGCCAACCGCTTTTGCAAGGAGTTGCTGCAAGCCTATGCTGATGTCCACCCATGAAGCCCGCCTGGCGGAGCTGCGCGAAGAACTGAAGCGTCAGGGATTGCACGGGTTTGTCGTGCCGATCTGCGACGAGCACATGAGCGAATATATCGGCGGCTATGCCCAGCGGCTGGAATGGCTGACCGGCTTCGGCGGATCGGCGGGGACAGCCGTGGTGCTGGCCGATCGCGCGGCGATCTTCGTCGACGGACGCTATACCATCCAGGTCCGCGATCAGGTCGACGGACGGTTGTACGACTATGTCGGCACCGCGCAGCAATCGGTCGCCGACTGGCTGGGTCAGAACGCCCCCGAAGGCGGCAGGATCGGCTATGATGCGTGGCTGCATACCCGCGACTGGGTGAAGCAGGTGCGCGCACAGATCGGCAAGCCCGGCGCCGAGCTCGTCGCGGTCGAGAACAATCCGGTGGACGCCGTCTGGCACGACCAGCCCGAACGCCCCACCGCAAGTATGAATCCGCACCCCATTGCCTATGCCGGCCGCGAATCCGCCGACAAGCGTGCGGACATTGCGCGCTGGCTGAGCGAACAGGGGCTGGATGCAGCGGTCATCACCGCGCTCGATTCGGTCGCCTGGGTGTTCAATGTGCGCGGCGGCGACATCAGCCACACGCCGGTCACATTGTCCTATGGCGTAGTCCATCAGGACGGCACTGCCGATCTGTATGTTGCACCGGAAAAGGTCAGCGACGCGCTGCGCGCGCATCTGGGCAACCAGGTGGCGCTGCACGCTTATGACGCGTTCGAGGCCGGGCTCGATGCGCTGGGCGGCAAGACCGTGGCGGTCGATCCCGAGCGAGCGGTTGCGGCGATCTTCTCGCGCCTCGAAAGCGCCGGCGCCAAAATCGCGGCACGGCGCGACCCCAGCGTGCTGCCGCGCGCGATGAAGAACGACACCGAGATTGCCGGGCAGCGTGCCGCGCAGGCGCGCGATGGAGCCGCCGTGAGCAACTTCCTGCACTGGCTGTCGATCGCGGGCCCCGCAGGCGGCGAGACCGAGCTTTCGGCCGCCGCAAAGCTGCTGTCGTTCCGCGAGCAGACCGGCAAGCTGGTCGACACCTCGTTCGACACGATCTCGGGGGCATCGTCCAACGGCGCGATCTGCCATTACCGGGTCAGCGAGGAAACCAACCTGCCGATCGTCATGGACAGCCTGTATCTCGTCGATTCGGGCGGCCAGTATCTCGACGGCACCACCGATATCACCCGCACCATCGCCATCGGCACCCCGACAGCAGAGATGAAGCGTCGCTTCACCCAGGTGCTCAAGGGCCATATCGCGCTTGCCACGATCCGCTTTCCGCACGGCACCAGCGGCGGCCAACTCGACGCCCTGGCGCGGCAGTATCTGTGGGCGGACGGGGTCGATTACGCGCATGGCACCGGCCATGGCGTGGGCAGCTTCCTTTCGGTGCACGAAGGACCGCAACGCATAGCGGCCTTTGGCGGCCAGGGCGAACCTTTGCGCCCCGGCATGATCTGCTCCAACGAGCCAGGCTATTACAAGGCGGGCGAATTCGGCATCCGCATCGAAAATCTGGTGCTGGTCGAGGAGGTGGATATCGACGGCGCAGAACAGCCCATGCTGGGCTTCGAGACGCTGACCTTCGCGCCGATCGACCGCAACGCGATCGAGCCTGGCCTGCTCAGCACCATCGAGCGCGCGTGGATCGACGATTACCATGCCCGCGTGCTGGAAATCGTCGGCCCGCAGCTTCAGGGCGACGCACTCGCCTGGCTCAAAACGGCCTGTGCCAGGCTGGACTGACTGGCCCCGAATTGACGCAATAAGCTTGACGTTAACGGAATGCTGCAGCGCACAATTGCCATAAGCGCAACTGCCGCTGCAGCATAGCCGCTTTTCGTTGCATTTTTATCACGCGACCGCTGGAATCGCGTTCATTTCCCCCGCTTTTCGATTGTGGCTCGTGCGCACCAGTCATAAGGACGATCCAAAGCCGAACGGAGCCCGGACCAATCGGGCCGTTTTGTCAGTCACCTTAGGGGAGAACCACCCATGAAAATCACCCACACCCGTATCAAGTCGATTCTGCTTTCGGGCGCCGCCATCGGGACCCTGGCCATGCCGGGCGCCGCGCTTGCACAGGACGTGGCGCAGGAAGATGCGGAAGTCGACAGCAGCGTCATCATCGTGACAGCATCCAAGCGCGAACAGACGCTGCAGGAAGTGCCGATCTCGGTATCGGTGACCAGCGGCGAGACGATCGAGCGCGCTCAGATCCGCGACGTGCTTGACCTGCAGACCGTGGTGCCTTCGCTGCGCGTCAGCCAGCTCCAGACATCGTCGGCCACCACCTTCATCATCCGCGGCTTCGGCAACGGCGATAACAATTTCGGTATCGAGCCTTCGGTCGGCGTGTTCATCGACGGCGTGTTCCGTTCGCGTTCGGCTTCGGCGATTTCCGACCTCAACCTCATCAGCCGCGTCGAAGTGCTGAGCGGCCCGCAATCGACGCTGTTCGGCAAGAACGCCAGCGCCGGCGTGATCTCGATCGTGACCAAGGAGCCGCAGTACGAATTCGGCGGACAGGTCGAAGCGAGCTACGGCAATTTCAACGCGATCAACCTTCGCGGTGAAGTGACCGGGCCTATTACCGAAAACATCGCTTTCTCGCTCGACGGCACATACCAGAAGCGCGACGGCTTCGGCCGGATCGTCAACCTCAACAACGCCGACATCAACAACCGCGACCGCTGGTCGGTCCGCGGCAACCTGCTGATCGAGCCCACCTCCGACATCAAGATTCGCCTGATTGCGGATTATTCGAAGATCGATGAAAGCTGCTGCCAGACCAGCAACGTCATCGTCGGCCCGATCACGGCCGGTGCGGTCGGCGGAATCGGCGGCCGGTTCCCCACCGACTTCTTCAGCTTCGACAATTTCGTCAATGCTGTGCCGTTCAACCGCAACGAGAACTACGGCTTCTCCGGTCAGGTCGACTGGTCGCTTGGCGCGTTCAGCCTGACCTCGATCACCGCCTATCGTGAGTTGACCAACGCCTTCACGCAGGATGTCGACTTTACCAGCGCTGACATCACCGCCGAGACCCGTGATCAGGCCGTGTCCACCTTCACGCAGGAACTGCGCATCGCGAGCGATTTCGACGGTCCGATCAACTTCCTGCTGGGCGGTTATTATTTCGACGAAAACATCACGCAGGACAGCAATCTGACGATTGGCCGCGACTTCCGCAACTTCGCCGCGTTCCAGGCCGCGCCCGCTGCGCTGGTTCCGCCCGGAGCGACCCCGGCCCAGCGCGTTGCTATCGGCAATGCTGTGCTGAACAACGTCGAGGCAGGTTTGGGTCTGCCGCGCAACAGCATCCTCGGTGGCAATTTCCTGACACAGGAACGTTTTGCGCTCGATAACAAGTCGTGGTCGATTTTCGGCACGGTCGATTTCGAGCCTGTCGATGGCCTCGTGTTCACCGCCGGTTTCAACTATACCGACGACAAGAAGAACTTCGGGATCAACTTTGATGCCCTGGATCCGCTGGCGAGCATCAACTTTGTCGATGCCTTCATCACCGGCGCGACCGGCGGGGCGGTGCGCACCCGTCAGCAGTTCCAGGCACTGCCGGCTGCCAACCAGCAGGCACTGCTCGCTGCGGCGACCAACCCTGCGATCAACACCCTGCTCCCGCTCGGTGTGCTGCAGTTCCAGACGCAGTCGCCCGATGTACCGAACGTGGTCGAAGATGGCCGTACCCGTGATGACAAATTCACGTACCTGTTGCGGGCCGCCTATCAGATCTCGGACGAGATCAACGTCTATGCCAGCTATGCGACCGGCTTCAAGGCGAGCTCGGTGAACCTGTCGCGCGATAGCCGTCCGCTGTCTACCGACTTCATTCCTGGCCCTGGCCCTGCAGGACGCGGGTCGTCCTTTGCTGCGCCATCGTCGCCGCTCACCAATGCCGGCCTGAACACGCCGAACCTCTCGACCGGAACCCGCTTTGCCGGGCCGGAAGAAGCCGAGGTCTATGAAATCGGCATGAAGGCGCAGTGGGACGGGTTTGGTGTCAACCTCGCGCTGTTCGATCAGACGATCCAGGGCTTCCAGAGCTTCCTGTTCACTGGGCTTGGCTTCGGTCTGGCGAATGCAGGCCAGCAGTCGGTCAAGGGCTTCGAGCTCGACACCACGGTCCAGCCGTCTGAAGGGCTGGTGTTCACGTTTGCTGCGACCTATCTCGACGCCAAGTATGACGATTTCAGCACTGGTCCGCTGGGAGATCTGTCCGGTCGGCGTCCTGGCGGTATTCCGGAATGGAGCCTCCGGACTTCGGTCACGCACACCCACGAGTTTGGCGACAGCGGCACCAGGCTGATCAGCCGCCTGGATTACAGCCACGAAAGCAACGTCAATATTCTCGACGGGATCGCAGGCTTCAACGCCAACCAGTTCCGCCGCGAAGTCAATCTGGTGAATGGCTCGATGACCTTGCAGCTCAACAACGGTATCGAAGTCGGTGCTTTTGCCCGCAACTTGCTGGACCAGCAGTTCATTCTGACGGTCTTCCCGAGCGTTGCACAGGCCGGCACCGTGTCGGGCTATCCCAACGCACCGCGCACTTTCGGCGGCCTTGTTCGCTTCAAGTTCTGATACATCTTACAGTTGACCGGGCTTGGTCACAGCCCTTGCGGCGATAGAAACGCAAGCGGTTGAAAACAGGGATATAGGGGGGCTTTACGCCCCCCTTTTTTTGCGCCAGTTCGCGGGGCGAAGCACAGATCACAGGGGATCGAATTTATGACTGACGCGCCCACCCGCGCCATGTTCCGCTCCATTGCGTCCAAGCGCGTGCACTATCATGAGGTCGATCTGCAAAACATCGTCTTCAACGCCAACTATCTGATGTTCGCCGATGTCGGGATCACCGAATATTTCCGCACGCTGCGCATCGCCAGTGGCATGGATGGCGGCGGCGGGTTCAACCTGTTCGGCCCCGACCATGACATGATGGTCCGCCATGCCGCGGTCGATTTCCGCGCCAGCGCAGTTGCCGACGACATGATCGATCTGGCAGTGCGCATGGTCCGCATTGGCAACAGCAGCCTGACCAGCCAGTGCGCAATCTTCCGCGGCGAGGAGCTGCTCACGGTCGTGACGATCAGCTACGTGCATCTGGAGTTCGCGACCCGGACGCCGGTGCTGGTGCCGCAATTCTTCCGCGATATGGTCGCGGCGTTCGAGGTCGTGAAGCCCGAAGGCTGCTAATCCACGGCTGCACTGCTGCAGGATGCGGGAAACAAAAAAGGCCGGTGAATTCACCGGCCTTTTTGTTTGCGTATCAGTTGCCCGGCATTCCCGGAACGCCCTGAGGCGGTCCGCCTGCCCCTGGCGGCGGGCCACCGGGTCCGGCCTGGCCCTGAAGCTGCTGCTGCATCGCGCGCAGCTGGACCTCGGGGATGAACTCTACCAGCTCGACGTCGAAGATCAGCAGGCTGTTGGCCGGAATGACGACCTCACCCGTTTGCGGGTTGGCCTTTTCTTCGGCGCCATAGCCGAGTTCGGGCGGGATCCACAGGCGGTACTTGCCGCCACGCTGCATCCGCTTCAGAGCTTCGGAGAAACCGGGAATCGATCCTGCCACCGGCATCGGAACGCGCTGGTTGGCATCAAAGGCCTTGCCGTCCATCAGCGTGCCTTCGTAGTTGATCAGGGTCACATCGGCGTCGGTCGGCGAAGGACCGGTACCCTTGGTGATTTCCTTGATCTGAAGACCGCTTTCGGTGGTCACCACGCCAGGTTCGTCAGCGTTGCTGGCGAGGAACCCGGACGCCGACTGCGGAATGCCCTGCAGGCCTGCCCAGGCGGTTCCACCGGCGATCAGCACGGCAACTGCAACACCCAACCACAATTTGGTGAGCGAGCCTTTTTCAAGCGGCGGGATAGGAACGCGCGTTACGGACATGGCAGCCTCCGGTTATCGAACCACGAACCCCTGGTAATTTTTCCAGTCCTTTCAAGGGCTTGGAAACACATCCAGGGGCTTATGCGGCGAATCGGTCCCCCCGCTCCGCCAATTTCGTGATGCTATAACCGTCTTACTTGGCGCCGTCACGTTCCATGCGCTTGCGCTCAAGCTTGCGGGCGCGACGCACAGCGGCAGCCTTTTCACGAGCGCGCTTTTCCGAGGGCTTCTCGTAATGACGACGCAGCTTCATTTCGCGATACACGCCTTCGCGCTGCAGCTTCTTCTTGAGCGCCCGCAGCGCCTGGTCAACATTGTTATCGCGTACGAGAATCTGCATAAACTTACGTCAGCTCCATATTCTTTTTCGGCCAGCAAATCCGCTCGCGCCACGCCTTGGGGCGCGGAAAACGGATGCTCAAGCCATACGGTAAAGGCCAATAGTCAAGGGCACGCCAGCCACCGGGCTGTCGGTCACGAGCAGGCCGTTACCAGTGCATGACGGGGTTTTCAAGGGATTTCGCCGATTATCCGCCGAACAGCCCGGGTTGTGGCATGGCTGCATCGGGTGAAGCTTCCGGCGCGAGCTCGTGCATCAGCGCCTCGTCAAAGGGCTGCACAAGCCCGCGCGCCTCTTCCCAATCGGCGCGCAGCCAGATTTGCAGCGCGTCCCCCGTCAGCATCACCGGCATGGCCTTGGGATGCACCGCGCCCACCATCGCATTGGGCTCGCAGGTCAGGAACGCATAGCGCGCGCCTTCCTCGGTCGGGCGCCAGATGCCGGCAAAGGCGAACGGATCGCCAGATCGCAGCGCGAACCAGTGCTGCCGCTTGCGTTTCGTCTCTGGGTCGGGCTGCGCGCCATATTCGCAAAAGGCGGTAACGGGGACAAGGCAGCGGCGCCGCGGATCGCCAAGCGCGCTGCGCCACATCGGCGACTGCAGATTGCGCACGTTGGTAATCGGACGCTTGACCTCGCCGAACGGCGGCCAACCCCAGCGCATCATCCCCAGCGCCGCGCCTGCCGGTCGGGCAATGATCACCGGCGCCTCGTAATCGGGATAGATGGCATCGAACGCCGGCAGGTTGGTCGCTGCGAGTTCGACCGAGCCGACATGAGCGCCGAACAACTGCCGGATTGCATCGGCGTTGCTTGTCATGCGATACAGGTTGCACATAGCCACCAAAGATAGTGACAGGAGAGCGCGATGGCCACCGCCTTGAAGACCAGCCCCCAGATGTCCACCGAAGAGCACGAAGCCCGCAAGCTGCTCGCGTCGTGCTACCGCGTGTTCGACATGATGGGCTGGTCCGAGATGATCTACAACCACATCACGCTCAAGGTGCCGGGCGAGGAAGACGCGTTCCTGATCAACCCTTATGGCCTGCACTTCAGCGAGGTGTGTGCCTCCAACCTCGTCAAGATCAATTCGGAAGGCGAAAAGCTCGACGGATCGCCCTACCCCGTCAACAAGGCCGGCTTCACCCAGCACAGCGTGTTCCACAAGCGCATTCCCGAGATGCACTGCATCATCCACACCCACACCACCGCGACGATGGCGGTGTGTTCGACCGAAGGCGGATTGCAGCCGACCAATTTCTATGCCTGCAACTTCATCGGCAACATCGCCTATCATGATTTCGAGGGCGTCACCGTCCGCGCCGAAGAAGGCGACCGGCTGGTCGAGGCGGTCACCGGCAAGCGCATCCTGATGCTCAGGAACCATGGCCCGGTCGTGATGGGCCGCACCCTGCCCGAAGCCTTCATCACCTATTGGGCGCTGCAGCGCGCCTGCGAGATCCAGCTGGCGACGATGTCGATGGGCAAGCCGATCCTGGTGTCGCAGGACGTGATCGATGTCCACCAGCGCGATCTCAGCCAGGTGCAATTGCCGATGGGCGCGGGCGTGCCCGATTTTGCCGCCATGGTGCGCAAGGTCGACAAGATCGATCCCAGCTGGCGCGATTGACACGCAGGCCGCGGCGGGACGGATGACACAGCCGTCCCGCCCGGTTATGCGCTCATGCCATGACCAAGTTCACCGTCAACGACCGTCCGGTGCAATACCGGCTCGATCCCGAAACGCCATTGCTATGGGCATTGCGCGATGCGTCCAACCTTACCGGGACGAAATACGGCTGCGGCAATGGCGATTGCGGTGCGTGCATGGTGGTGGTCGATGGCGAGGCGATCCGCTCGTGTCTGGTCAGCATCGCAGAGGTCGAGGGGCGCTATGTCACCACGATCGAGGCGCTGAGCCGCGACCGCAGCCATCCGGTGCAACAGGCGTTCGTCGCCGAACAGGCGGTGCAATGCGGGTTCTGTACGCCGGGGATGATCATTGCGGCCAGCGTGCTGCTCCGCAAGAACAGCGATCCGACCGACGCCGAGATCGATGGCGCCATCCGCAACCTGTGCCGCTGCGGCACCTATCCGCGCGTGCGCGCCGCGATCAAGCGCGCCGGCCGGGTGATGCGGCGGCAGGAGACGATCGCCGCCGCCCCGCCGCCGGGAATTTCACCTGAGGATGCGGCAAGGAACGTGCCCGCGCTGACCCCGCCAGAATGAGGCCACCGGCGAGCGCTTACTCGCCGATACCGTCCCACATTTCCTTCAGCCGCGCGAAGAAGCCGGTACTTTCCGGGCTTTCCTGGCCGGTTTCGGTTGCCTGGAATTCGCGCAGCAGTTCCTTCTGCCGCGCAGACAGCCGCGTAGGCGTCTCGACATCGATCTGGATGACCATGTCGCCGGTGCCACGTCCCTGCAGCACGGGCATGCCCGCGCCGCGCTGACGCAGCTGCTTGCCCGACTGGATTCCAGCCGGGATGGGGATGCGATGGCGCTTGCCGTCGAGCCCGGGGATCTCGATCTCGCCGCCCAAGGCTGCGGTGGTGATGCTGATCGGGGCGCGGGTGACCAACGTGGTCCCGTCGCGCTCGAAGATGCGGTGCCGTGCGACGTGGATGAAGATGTAGAGATCGCCCGGAGGCGAGCCCTTGGGTCCAGCCTCGCCCTTGCCGGTCAGCCGAATGCGGGTGCCGTTGTCGACACCGGGCGGGATATCCACCGAAAGCGTCTGGGTCTTGTCCACCCTGCCCTCGCCGCGGCATGTGCGGCACGGGTTCTCGATCACCTGGCCTGTGCCATGGCAATTGGGGCAGGTGCGCTCGACCACGAAGAAACCCTGCTGCGCGCGCATCTTGCCGCTGCCGCCGCACAGGTTGCAGGTGCGCACCTTGGTGCCGGGCTCGGCGCCCGACCCT
Source organism: Blastomonas sp. RAC04 (assembly GCF_001713435.1). NCBI lineage: Bacteria > Pseudomonadati > Pseudomonadota > Alphaproteobacteria > Sphingomonadales > Blastomonadaceae > Blastomonas > Blastomonas sp. RAC04. The sequence continues at coordinate 893,713 of NZ_CP016460.1, read as the reverse complement.
TCGCAGGTATCGCAGGTCGCCGCGACATCGATCGAGATTTCGCTGGCCTTGCCGTGATAGGCCTCCTCCAGCGAGATCTCCATGTCGTAGCGCAGATCGGCGCCGCGTGCAGGGCCACGCCTGCCACCCGCTCCGCCGAAGCCGCCGCCAAAGATGGTGTCGAAGATATCGCCCAGGTCGGAAAAGCCCTCGGGCCCTCCGCGGCCGCCGCCGCCCGACATGCCGTTTTCATAGGCCTCGTGGCCGTAACGGTCATAGGCGGCGCGCTTCTGCGGGTCCTTCAGGCAGTCATAGGCCTGGCTGATCGCCTTGAAGTGCGCTTCCGCCTTGGCATCGCCGGGGTTGCGGTCCGGGTGCCATTGCATCGCCAGCTTGCGATAGGCGGATTTGAGCGTGCCATCGTCTGCGGTGCGCGTGACGCCGAGCAGCTCATAATAATCGGTGGTAGTGGCCATAGTCATCGGTCGCGATTCTTCATGCAGCGGCCGGGCGGGACAACCGTCACAGTGGCATCAGCCACCCTGCACGATCATCCCGCCCGGCCGGACTGTCGGTCATCAATCCGGCAATCAGTTTTTCGCGTCGCCGTCAACTTCCGAGAACTCGGCGTCGACGACATTGTCCTCAGCCGGGGCTGCTTCGCCTGCGGGTGAGGCAGCTGCGGCCTGTTCCTTCTCGTAGATCGCCTGGCCCAGCTTCATCGCTGCCTGGGCCAGCGCCTCGGTCTTGGTCTTCATGGCATCGGGCTCGTTGCCCTCGATCGCGGTCTTGAGCTCGGCGATCGCGGTTTCGATCTCGCCCTTGACCGTGGCATCGACCTTGTCGCCATGTTCCTCGAGCTGCTTTTCGGTGCTGTGCAGCAGGCTTTCGGCGTTGTTCTTCGCCTCGGCCGCCTCACGGCGCTTCTTGTCTTCCTCGGCGAAGCGTTCGGCATCTTTGACCATCTGGTCGATGTCCGCGTCGCTGAGGCCGCCCGATGCCTGGATGCGGATCACCTGCTCCTTGCCGGTGCCCTTGTCCTTGGCCGAGACGTTGACGATGCCGTTGGCGTCGATGTCGAAGGTGACCTCGATCTGCGGAACGCCGCGCGGTGCGGGCGGGATGCCAACCAGGTCGAACTGGCCCAGCAGCTTGTTGTCCGCCGCCATTTCACGCTCGCCCTGGAATACGCGGATCGTCACGGCCTGCTGGTTATCGTCAGCGGTCGAATAGGTCTGCGACTTCTTGGTCGGGATGGTGGTGTTGCGGTCGATCATCCGGGTGAAAACGCCGCCCAGCGTCTCAATGCCCAGCGACAGCGGGGTCACGTCGAGCAGCAGAACGTCCTTGACGTCGCCCTGCAAAACGCCGGCCTGAATGGCCGCGCCCATGGCAACGACTTCATCGGGATTGACGCCGGTGTGGGGCTCCTTGCCGAAGAATTCCTTCACCACTTCGCGGACGCGCGGCATGCGGGTCATCCCGCCGACGAGAACGACGTCATCGATGTCCGAAGCCTTGAGGCCGGCATCTTCGAGCGCCTTCTTGCACGGGTCGAGCGTCCGCTTGATCAGATCGGCGACCAGCTTTTCGAGATCCGAGCGGCTGATCATCTTGACCAGGTGCTTGGGGCCGTTCTGGTCGGCGGTGATGAAAGGCAGGTTGATCTCGGTGGTCTGCGCCGAGGAAAGCTCGATCTTCGCCTTTTCCGAAGCTTCCTTCAGACGCTGCAGAGCAAGCTTGTCCTTGGTGAGATCGATGCCTTCGGCCTTCTTGAAGTCTTCGGCCAGGAACTCGACGAGCTTGGAGTCGAAATCTTCACCGCCCAGGAAGGTGTCGCCGTTGGTGGCCTTCACCTCGAACACGCCGTCGCCGATTTCGAGCACCGAGATGTCGAAGGTGCCGCCGCCAAGGTCATAGACCGCGATGGTCTTGCCGTCGTTCTTGTCGAGACCATAAGCCAGCGCCGCCGCAGTCGGCTCGTTGATGATGCGCAGCACTTCAAGGCCAGCGATGCGGCCTGCATCCTTGGTCGCCTGACGCTGGGCGTCGTTGAAGTATGCAGGAACCGTGATCACGGCCTGAGTGACGGTCTCGCCCAGATAGCTCTCGGCGGTTTCCTTCATCTTCTGCAGCGTGAAGGCGCTGATTTCAGAAGGCGAATAGTCCTTGCCGCCCGCGCTCACCCAGGCGTCGCCATTGGCGCCCTTGGTGATCGAGTACGGCACCAGTTCCATGTCCTTCTTGGTCAGCGGATCGTCGAAACGACGCCCGATCAGACGCTTGACCGCGAACACGGTGTTTTCCGGGTTGGTCACCGCCTGGCGCTTGGCCGGCTGGCCGACCAGCCGCTCACCATCCTTGGTGAACGCGACGATCGACGGCGTGGTGCGCGCGCCTTCCGAATTTTCGATTACCTTGGGCTTGTCGCCGTCCATGACGGACACACAGCTGTTGGTGGTTCCAAGGTCGATACCAATTACTTTTGCCATAGTGCTTTTCCCACGTGACTTTCGATATGCAGATGAAAGATTACGTATCGGCGGCATGCCCCCAAGCAGCCTCCGATTCCGTCCCCGTCGGCGGATATAGGGTTGCTTTCGCTTGGCACAAGGCGTGGCAGTATCTACATCACGCTCAAGGCCGTGCTGGCCGAATTCGGCACAATTGCTCTGGAGGACCGCCGCGATATGATCCGCACCCTCAATCTGGTCGTTGCAGGCCTGACCCTGGCGCTGCTGGCAGGTTGTCAGCCGCCCGCCCAATTGCTGGTCGAGAAAGCCTATGTCCAGCTCTCGCCGGTCAAGGACAGCCCCTCGGTGCTGTACTTCACGGTCCGCGGAGGGCCCAAGGACACGGTTCTGCGCTCGATCTCCTCGCCTTCGATCCTTCGACTGGAGATGCACGAGACGGTCGAGGAGAACGGCATGTCGATGATGCGCCCCTTGGCATCGGCCCCGGTGCCAACCCGCGGCAAGGTGGAGTTCGAACCCGGCGGCAAGCACGTGATGGTGTGGGGCGTCGACCCCGGTGCGCAGAAGAAGGGCAGCGCCGAGTTTGTGTTTTCTTTTTCCACAGGTGAAAAGATCGTCGCCGATGCCGCGATCCGTGCGATCAAGCCGGGCGACGAAGCTGCAGGCGGCATGGCCCACTAATGAGGCGTGAGCCGATCGACCGGCCACTGGAAGCTGCGGAGGTCGCGCTGGCCCGATCGGTGTTCGGCGACACCATCGCCTATGGCAAGGTGCGCATCCGGCTGAAGAAATGGATTTTCTTCCAACCGCGCAGGACAATCATGGCGCCGATGGGGCATATCCATTTCCACCCTGGCGGCAGCGCCTATTGCGATGATTTCAGCTGCGCCAGCCTCTCGCGCCAAGGGCTGTTCATCCACGAGATGGTGCATGTGTGGCAATATCAGCAGGGTATCTTCCTGCCGCTCAAGCGCCATCCGTTCTGCCGCTACGACTATGCGATCAAGCCGGGACAGCCCTTTGCCAAATACGGCTTGGAGCAGCAGGCGGAACTCGTCCGCCACGCCTTCCTGATCCGGCAGGGCAGCGGGGTGCCGGGGGCACCGCCGCTGAACACCTATCGACAGATATTGCCGTTTCCGGTCTGAGAGTTAGCCAGCAGATACCGTCACCCCCTCAGACCCGGGGGCCCGCTTATGCTCCGATCCAGCGCAGGAGCGGGATTCCCGCATTCGCGGGAATGACGAAAGAACTCAGTCCGGCTTCTTGGCGACCGCGACCAGCGCCGGGCGCAGCAGGCGGTCCTTGATCATGTATCCGGCCTGCAGTTCCTGCACCACGGTGCCGGGCTCGGCATCCGCGTTCGGGATCTCGATCATCGCCTGATGCTGGTTGGGGTCAAGCGGCAGGCCGATAGCGGCGATGCGCGAAATGCTGTGCTTGGAGAACACGTTGTCGAGCTCGCGGCCGGTGGCTTCCAGACCCACGACCAGACCCTTCCACTTCTCGTCCTCGCGCAGATCCTCGGGGATCAGCTGCAGCGCGCGCGCTAGATTGTCTGAGACGGAGAGGATATCGCGGGCAAAGCCGGTCGCAGCATAAGCGCGGGCATCCTGTGCATCCTTTTCGAGGCGGCGACGGACATTCTGGGTGTCGGCGCGCGCATACAGCACGTCCTGCCTGGCTTCGGCCAGCTGCGCTTCGAGCGCGGCGATGCGTTCTTCCAACGCGGCGTGATCGTCGCCCTGTTCCTTCAGGCTGTCGGGCACGCCTTCAAGCTCGGCAGCCGCTTCCTGATCGAGCGACCGGCTGGTGTCGGCGTTGTTGCTGGGGTCTTCCTGCGTCACTGTTTCGTCCTGAATCACGTCTGTCCCGTTCATTTCATCAATCTGGTTAGGCTCTGCGCGGTAAAGTCCACCATCGGGACAATACGCGCATAATTGAGGCGGGTGGGGCCGATGACACCGACCACGCCGACTACGCGCCCCTCGCCATCGCGGTAGGGCGCCGCTATCACGGATGATCCGGAAAGCGAAAACAATTTGTTTTCAGCGCCGATGAAGATGCGGGCCGATGCCGCCTCCCGCGCGCTGTCGAGAAGATGGGCAATGTCCTGCATCGCTTCAAGTTCATCGAGCAGCCGCCTCACCCGCTCCAGATCCGCCACCGCATCGTTGTCGAGCAGATTGGCCTGGCCGCGCACGATCAGCACCGGGCGGTCGGCGCCGTCACGCGACCACAACGCAAGCCCTCGGCGGACAAGGTCGGAACTCGCCTGATCAAGCGCGTCCCGCTCGCTGTTGATCTCCGCTTCGAGCGCGAGCAGCGCCTGCGACAGGCTGCGACCGGAAAGCCGGGCGGTAATGAAATTGCCCGCTTGTACCAGCATGCTCTCGGTGACGCGCCGGCTCATCTCCAGCACGCGGTTTTCGATGCTGCCATCGTTGCCCACCAGCACGGCCAGCACCTGAGTATCCGACAGCCGCACGAAGCTCATCTGGCGCAGCACAGGCTCGCGCCGCGGCACCATCACGATGCCGGCGCAAGCCGACAGCCCCGAAAGCGCCTGCGTCGTCGCCGCCAGCGCGGCCTCTATGGGCCCTGCATTGTCGAGCTGCTTTTCGATGGCCGCGCGCTCCTCGAACGACGGCTCTGCTACCTGCATCATGCCATCGACGAACAATCGCAGCCCCTGCTCGGTCGGCATCCGCCCCGCGCTGGTGTGCGGCGCGGCGAGCAGGCCCAGTTCCTCAAGATCCTGCATCACGTTGCGGATCGAGGCGGGAGAGAGGTTGACGGTGGAGGACTTGGAAATCGTGCGCGAGCCGACGGGTATCCCGGTATCGAGATAGCTTTCCACAACGATGCGGAAAACATCGCGCGCGCGGTCGTTCAGTTCGGTGAACTGGCTGGTCATGCTGCCAAATTAGGCGCAAGCGGCCCTACTAACAAGCCATTGCGCCACCGCGCCCCCAGGCGGGGGTCAACCGTCCAGCCCGCCGCGCGCATCCACCAGCGCAAACCACCCGCACAATTGGTCGAATGCAGCATCGGACAAGTCCACGAACATCCGCCGGGCATCGTCGGGATCGGCGCGGCGCTCGAGCAATTGCTGATCGGTCATCAGCCGGATCCAGCGCAGCGCGGTGGTCGGCGGGACGGCCGCTGCGATGCACAGGCTCGATACTGACACGGAGCGGCGCTCAAGGCGCGATGCCGCCAGATCGAGCAGAATGTCCCAGGCGGGATCGGCAAACAGATCGGGGCTGAAGAACCGGTCGCGCAGGCGGCGGATGCTGATCAGGTGGCGAATCCGCTGCGGATCGGGCGGAATGGCGGGTGCGCGGTCGGTCGGTGCTTCGGCCTGATACGACAGGTTTCGCTCGGCGAGTCCGTCCGGCGCATCGTCATCGCCGGAGGTGATATGGCCGAGCTGTTCGGCCAGCCTCGCGAGCTCCATCGCCAGCGCCTGCAGCCGCGCGCGTTCGTCGCGGTCGGGATCAAACGCGCTGTTCGCGTTCAGTATTCCGGTCAGATCGGACACAGCGATGGCGATCAGCGAGGGTGCATCGCCGAAGACGCAGGCCGCGGTGCGACCCTGCAGCAGGACATCGACCGCATCGATGGTCTCGAGACTGACCAGACAAAGCAGCCCCGCATCCGATGCCACAAAAGCCAGGGCCTCAGTGCCGGGCACGGCCCGCCGCCAGTCGAAGGCATGAATCCGGGCGCTCGCCGCGAGGGCGCTGCCCGCAGGCGCGATCAGGGCAGCCGGGCGTCCTGCAGCCTGCAGCAGCCGGCCCGTCGCGGGACTGTCGACCGCGACAATCGGGTCTCCCGCAGCCGGAGCCGCGCCGTCACCAAAGGGCGAACGCCCGTCTTCGGACATGAAAACCCCCCCATCAAGCGACCCGTCAGTCCGCGAAGGGATCGCGCACCAGGATCGTGTCTTCGCGCTCGGGCGAGGTCGATACCAGCGCCACGGGGCACTGGATCAGCTCTTCGACGCGCTTGATATACTTGATGGCCTGCGCGGGCAGGTCAACCCAGCTGCGCGCGCCCGCGGTCGATTCGTGCCACCCGTCCATCTCCTCGTAAATCGGCTGGACCGCAGCCTGATCGCCGGCATGCGCGGGGAAATAATCGAGCACCTTGCCGTTCAGCCGGTAGCCAGTGCAGATCTTGAGCTTGGCAAAGCCGTCGAGCACGTCGAGCTTGGTCAGCGCGATGCCGGTGACGCCAGCGACCGCGCATGCCTGCCGCACCAAGGTCGCATCGAACCAGCCGCAGCGCCGCTGACGCCCGGTCACGGTGCCGAATTCATGCCCACGCTCGCCCAGCCGCTGGCCAACCTCGTCCTGCAGTTCGGTCGGGAACGGACCCGATCCGACGCGGGTGGTGTAGGCCTTTACGATGCCGAGCACGAAGCCGCTGGCCTGTGGGCCCAGACCGCTGCCGCCCGACGCAGTGCCGGTGATGGTGTTCGACGAAGTGACAAACGGATAGGTGCCATGGTCGACATCGAGCAGCACGCCCTGTGCGCCCTCGAACAGCATGCGGGCACCGGCACGGCGAATTTCACCGAGGCGTTTCCACACCGGCTGCGCGAATTCGAGCACGAACGGCGCGATTTCGGCGAGTTCGGCCAGCAAGGCTGCACGATCGATGGGCGGCTCGCCAAACCCGGCCCGCAGCGCATCATGGTGTGCGCACAGCCGGTCAAGCTGCGGATCGAGCGCATCGAGATGCGCCAGATCGCACACGCGAATGGCGCGCCTGCCGACCTTGTCCTCATAGGCCGGGCCGATGCCGCGGCGGGTGGTGCCGATCTTGCCCTGGCCGCTGGCATCCTCGCGCAGCGCGTCGAGATCGCGGTGGAAAGGCAGGATCAGCGGGCAATTGTCCGCCACAGCGAGGTTGTCCGGGGTGATTTCCACCCCCTGCCCGCGCAATTTGGCGACCTCGTCGCGAAGCGCCCAGGGATCGAGTACCACGCCGTTGCCGATAACGCTGAACGTCCCGCGCACGATGCCCGAAGGCAGCAGCGACAATTTGAACACCTTCTCGCCGATGACCAGGGTGTGTCCGGCATTGTGTCCGCCCTGAAAGCGGATCACCGCATCGGCGCGCTCCGCCAGCCAGTCGACAATCTTGCCCTTGCCCTCATCGCCCCATTGGGCGCCGATCACCGTAACATTGGCCACAAAACCATACCTTTTGCGAGATGGACGCGCCGTCAGCGACGCGCAAAGCGCGCTCGTCCTAGTGACGGCAGCCGCTTGCGTCCAGTGTGTTAGGGCAAAACATGATACAATTTAATGCACTTCGAGAATGGACGCAGGCAAGCAGCGTGCGGCAGACTTGCGCTCGCCCCATAGGATTGCTGCGGAGACTGGCGATGCGCTGGAAGACTTTTGCACTGATGGTGACCGCCGGACTGATCGCTCCCGCGCTGATCGTCCCGACCCTGGCCCAGCAGCGCGGCGGGCGCGAGCGGCTGCTTGATCGCGAATGCCGCCGAGAGATCGTGAAGCTGTGCGGGCTGAACCGATCAGAGATGCGCAGCTGCCTGCGCGAGCGCGGCGACGAGCTGTCGGAACGCTGCAAGGCGCAATTCGTGGAAGGGATCGCCAAGCGCAGGCCGACCGCGCGGCCCTCGCAGCCAAGCGATATCCCGTTGCGCGCGATTGCCTATGGTACCGCCGCCCAGCAGACGCTCGATCTGTATCTGCCTCAGGCGGAGCGGCCCGCAAGCGGATATCCGCTGGTGGTCTATCTGCATGGCGGCGGCTGGCGCAACGGCGACCGCTCCATGGTGCAGCAAAAGCCCGACTTTTTCGTCGGCAAGGGCTGGGCATTTGCGTCGGTCGGATACCGGCTGCTCCCCGAGGCTCCGGTGGAGCAGCAGGCCGAGGACGTCGCCTCGGCGCTGCGCAAGCTGCTCGCCCAATCGCAGGCGGTGGGTATCGATCCGGCCCGGGTCATCGTTATGGGGCACAGTGCGGGCGCACATCTGGCGGCCCTGGTGTCGACCGACCCGGCCTATCTCAAATCGGACATGGACAGGATTGCAGGCGTCATCCTGCTCGACGGTGCGGGCTATGACGTCGCGCGCCAGATGCGCGACACGCCGATGATCGCCAAGAGCCTCTATGTCCCAGCCTTTGGCACCGACCCTGCGCGCCAGGCACGGCTGTCGCCGATCACTCACGCAGCCGCGCCCAATGTCAGCCGCTGGCTGATCCTGCATGTCGCCAGCCGTCAGGACGCAACCGAGCAGTCCAACGCACTCGCCGCCGCGCTCAGGGCTGCGGGCTCGAAAGCCGTGGTCCAGTCGATCGCGGGAGAAAACCACATGACCATCAACCGCGAACTGGGCGCAGGAGACAATGCGCACACCCGCGCGGTGGCAGCGTTTCTCGAAGAATTCTGAACGCCGCAGCCTTTAAAGCGCGACAGTCTCGCTGCCCTGCAGGCGGTGCGAACAGCCCAGCGCGACCGCATCATCGGCATCGGTGATCGCTGCCAGCGTCCGCCAGCCGATCGCGCGCAGCCTTGCGGCGACCGCCTGATCGTGCCCCAGCGGCAGGAACAGCTTGCCCGCGGCGCCCTGTTCGCCGGTCAGGGTCATGTCGAGCAGCGCATCGGGATAGAGCGAAAAGCCGGTGGCGACCTCTTCCCCGCCCTTGCCATCGGGGATGGCATAGGTTCCGCCACGCCCCAGCACGCCTGCACAGCCATCGGCGTAGAGCGAAAAACCGAACCAGCTCTGATATTCGAAACCGTGCCGCTCGGTGGGGTCGAGCGTGACGGTCACGTCGTCCGGCAGTGCCGCCACGATCTGGCGCAGCGCGGTGATCCGGCTGGCGAGCACGCCGCCGGCATCGATCGCGGCCAGCGAGTCGATCGCGGCCTCGAACGGTCCCATGGCATAGAGCAGCGGCAGATAAGCGTCGGCGCCCAATGCAGTGAGCCCGCCTGCATCCTTCATGTCGAGCTCGCGCCGGACCGAGGAAATCTGCCCCTGCGGCAGCGGGAACGCGGTGCCGGCAAGAGTGTCCACGAGGTCGGGCAAGGTCAGATCGACCGTGATGCCGGTGACGCCTGCCTCGGCCAGCGCCTCGATCGCGATCCGCACCACTTCCTGCGCGGCGGCGATGTTGTCGTGGCCGATCAGTTCGGCGCCGATCTGCAGCCGCTCGCGTTCGGGATTGAGCTGGTCGGATGCGATGCGCAGCACCTGGCCTGCATAGCTCAGCCGCAACGGGCGCGGCGCCGACGCCATCAGGGTCGTGGCCACCCGGCCCACCTGGACAGTGATGTCCGAACGAATGGCAAGCGTACGCATCGATGAAGGATCGACCATGCGGAACAGATGCTGGCGCCCGGTGCCCTGCATGCGCGCTGCCAGCGAACGTTCATATTCCACAAGCGGCGGCGAGACCCGGTCATAGCCATGCCCGGCCAGCACATCCATCGCGCTGCGGGTGAGCCGCGCAGCCTGTTCGGCGCGCGGAGGAAGCAGATCGGCAAGACCTGCGGGCAGGATATCGGGATTCGTCTCTGACATGGCGCTGCGCTTAGACGATTAGCGCGGCAGAGAAAACCTTCTCGCGCACGGGGTTGCAGCAGCAGCCCGGTTGCGGCCTAGGCCGGCAGGGTGCACGCCCCCTTGGTGATCGCGTCCTTGATCGCAAACGCCTCACGCGTCCAGTTGGTGGTGGGAGCGACGTTGGTCTTCATGTCGATCGCCGCATTGGTAGCGAGCGGGTAGAGCTCGACCTCTTCCAGATCGATCCGCGCGAACATCGCCAGCGTCATCCGGCGCGATTCGACGCAAAACCGGCTCCACTCCGAAGCGATGCGATCCGGGGTCCAATATTGGGCGTGCTGGGCATATTCGGCGAACAAAGTGGCCAGTTCGGCCTGGAACTGCTGTCCCTTTTCGCGGACATGCGGGCGCTCGTCCTGCAGCAGCTTGGCGTAAAGGTGGCGATCCTCGAAGGCGAGATGCTGCATGATATGGCTGCCGACCCGCCAGCGGGTCTCGGCAAGCAATGCGCGCGAGGGCATGGTTTCGTGATCAAGCAGCTTCAAAAGCGCCTGCGCTTTTTCGCGGATCAGCCTGTGATCGCGAAGCAATCTGTCCAGCATATCGCGGCCCTTCACTTGTTGAGACCATGCTAGAACCGATACGTTAAACGCTCGTAAATCTTTGGGTCGTTCTGAGGGCAACGACCAGACCTGAATGAGGCTGCGGAGCGGCGCAAACCGCCACCCCGCACCCTAGCACCTGAAAATCAGGCAGCAGCCGAAAGACGGACAGCCGCCATCTTGCCGCGGCGATCCTGTTCCAGTTCAAAGTTCACGCGCTGGTCGCGATCGAGCGTGCGCATGCCCGATGCTTCAACGGCGCTGATGTGAACGAACGCGTCGTTGCCGCCATCGTCGGGCTGAATGAAACCATAGCCCTTGTCGGCATTGAAGAACTTTACGGTGCCAATAGGCATAGTCATTTCCTTAAGTGTCGATTGCATGGGGCCGCACACATTTGCGGACAGTTCCCCCTGCATAGTCCGGGACCGGAAGTTCGATTTCGACCTGTGCAACGCCCGGTCCCGGCCATTGCACGCGAAGATGCGGGCAACAGGTCATCGCCTTGCGGCAAGACCCTTCGCCCGGATGGCATCAGCCAGGCATGAAGCTGCCCGGCTGGGGATAGGCGATCGCATGCACCCGCAGGTCTTCGACGCGCGCCAGACTGGCCTGCGTGTCGCGCTCATCCGCGCAAGGCGAATGCAGCGCGCGCATGTGCGCAACGTGGAGATTGTCGAAAAGCTGATTGATATCTGGCATGCATTGGCTCGTGTTGCTGAGCAAGCAAGAGCGTGGAGCAAGGATGCCGCGAGTCTCTCAGTCGCGCGCTGGCTTGGATCATGGATCGCGCGATGGCCATCGTATAGCAGCAAATGGCGACAAAGTCTCACACTAAACGCAAGACGGACGGGTTAGCCCCCGGCAGCCTTCATTCGGCGCCTGGCGGCTTGCCGAAGATGTTGACATCCGATGGTCCAATCCAGCCGTTGACATAGTTGGCATAGAACAGCCCGAACACCACCGCGGACAGCGCGGTGGTGATCAGGACGACGCGAAGCGGCTTGAAATTGGCGGGCGCGCTGTCTGCCTGGCCGCGAACCTTCTCGATCCCCAGCTCTTCCGCGGTGCGCACGCCGAAGGGCATCACCACGAACGCGGTGATCACCCAGAACAGCAGATAGATTGCAGCAATGCTCGTCCAGCTCATGCGCTCATGTCCTGTTGCCTTGCGCCCAAGTGGGTCGTCAGCCCGCGATCATCAAGACCGTGACGACAGGCTTTTTGCCGGTCCAGCGCGTTGCGGCACGGCGCACGGCAAGGCGGATCGCCTCCTGCACGTCGTTGCCTCCGCCCGACGACCGGCCTTCCGACCTGCCGCCCCTGCCCTTCGGCTTGGCCTTGCCTGGCTTGTTGATCGCCTCGCGCACATCCTCGATCGTCTCGGCGATGAATGCATCGAGATCGTCCTCGACCGGAAGCCCCAGCGCGCGCACCACCGGATCGCCGATCAGTCCGCCGCGCCCGTCGAGCGCGACCGCGACGCTGACCTGGCCATTGACCGCGAGCTTGCGCCGCTCGGCCATGGTCATGCCATCGGCGGGCAGGATGACATCGCCATCTAGCACCAACCGGCCGGCGCGCTCCCGGCTGATCACTCCGGGCTTGCCGGGGGCAAGCCGCACCATATCGCCGTTCTTCTGCACCACCACCGAAGGGATGCCCTGCTCGGTCCCGAATCGGGCCTGCTCGGTCATGTGGCGCATTTCGCCATGCACCGGCACCAGTATCTGCGGCCTGATCCAGCGGTACATCTCGGCAAGCTCTGGGCGTCCCGGATGGCCCGACACATGAATATCGGCCTGGCGGTCGGTGATCATCTGGATGCCGTCTTCGGCCAGCTTGTTCTGGATGCGGCCAATCGCGATCTCGTTGCCGGGGATGACCTTGGACGAGAACAGCACGGTGTCGCCCGCCTCAAGCTTGATCTGGTGGTTGCCCTCGGCCACGCGCGCGAGCGCAGCGCGCGGTTCGCCCTGGCCGCCGGTGGCGACTACCAGCACCTGGCGGCGCGGCATACCCATGGCGGTGTCGAAGTCGACCAGTTCGGGAAGGTCCTTCAGATAGCCATTGGCCTTGGCGACCGCGATGATGCGATCGAGCGAGCGCCCGGCGACGCAGAAGGCTCGGTTGGTCGCCTTGGCAACCTCGCCCAGCGTGTGCAGGCGCGCGACATTGGAGGCGAAGGTGGTGATTAGCGCCCGACCCTTGAGCGGCTTTACCGCCTTGATCAGCGCATCACGCACCGCACCTTCGGAGCCCGAGCTTTCGGGATTGAAGACGTTGGTGGAATCGCAGACCATCGCGAGCACGCCCTCGTCGCCGAGCGCGGTGAGCGTCTCGGGCGTTGAAGGCACCCCGACGATCGGCTCGTCGTCGAGCTTCCAGTCGCCGGTGTGGAAAATGCGGCCATAGGGCGTGTCGATCAGCAGCGCGTTGCCTTCTGCGATCGAGTGCGCCAGCGGCAGATAGCGGAAGCCGAACGGGCCGAGCTGAAGGCTGCCCTCGTTCTCGATGACGTTGAGCTCGACATCCTTGACCAGCCCCTGTTCTTCGAGCTTGCGGCGGATCAGGTCGGCGGTGAACGGCGTTGCGAACAGTGGGACATTGAGGTCCGCCGCCAAATACGGCAGCGCGCCGATATGGTCTTCATGGCCGTGCGTCAGCACAATGCCGAGCAGGTCGTCGGCGCGTTCCTCGATGAACTCGAGATCGGGAAACACCAGCTCGACACCGGGATAGGCCGGATCGCTGAAGGTCATGCCCAGATCGACCATGACCCATTTGCCGTCGCAGCCGTAGAGGTTGGCATTCATGCCAATTTCGCCCGACCCGCCAAGGGCCAGGAACAACAATTCTTTTCCAGGTTTCATGTAATCAAAATGCCCTTTCGGCAATCATGGCGAGACCCTGCAGGGTCAGGTCGGGTTCGACCGCATCAAATATCGTCGTGTGCTCATCAAACAGCACCGCAAGTCCGCCGGTTGCGATAACCTTGGCCGGGCGGCCGATTTCGGCGCGCATCCGTGCGACCAGTCCTTCCATCATCGCGACATAGCCCCAGAACACGCCGATCTGCATCTGGTCCTCGGTGTTGCGGCCGATGACAGAGCGGTTGTTGCGCGGGGTTTCTATCGCGATGCGCGGCAGCTTTGCGGCGGCTTGAACCAGGGCATCGAGCGAGAGGTTGATCCCCGGCGCAATGATGCCCCCCTTGTAGGCACCCGTATAATCCACGACGTCATAGGTGGTTGCAGTGCCAAAGTCGATGATGATGATATCACCGGGATGCAGCGCGTGCGCCGCGATCGAATTGACCGCGCGGTCGGCGCCCAGCGACTTGGGCTCGTCGACATCGATCTGCATCTGCCAGTCCGCAGGTTCAACCCCGGCGATCAGTGGCTCGACACTGAAATACTTGCGCGAAAGCACCTGCAGATTGTGCAGCGCGCGCGGCACCACGGTGGAGATGATCACCTGGCTGATATCCTGCCGGATGAAGCCTTCCAGCGCGAGCAGCTGGTTCAGCCACACGGCATATTCGTCCGCAGTGCGGCGCGCATCGGTGGATATCCGCCAGCGCGCCTTGATCGTGCGTTCGTTGAACAGCGCAAACACGGCGTTGGTGTTGCCGACATCAATGGCAAGCAGCATGCGTCACGTCCTTCATTTCGACTAAACGGCTTCAAGCGAGGAGATGGACATCGCCTGCGCTGACGGATTCGATCCGCCCATCGGCACACCGCAGCAGCAGCGCGCCATCCGTGGACAGACCTTCGAACACACCCTCAATTCGATCCTCGGGGCCCCGCTGGACCGCCATCGCTTCCCCGGGCTTATGCGCGGCGGCGCACCAGACTTCAAGCAGCGTTGCAGGGTCGGTCGTTCGCCATTGCAACAGGCGCGACCGGAAGCGCGGTTCGAGCAGCTCGATCACCGCTGCTGCATCCACCTGCGCCATCGCGCCCTGATCGTGCAGCGACGTGACGCTGCGCCCTGTAACCTCGGGCGTAATCGCGACATTCATGCCTATGCCGACCACCACTGCATCGCGCCGGCGCTCAAGCAATATCCCGGCAAGCTTTGCGCCATCGACATGCACGTCGTTGGGCCATTTGAGCCGGGCATGACTGTCGGGGAGAATCGCGCGGACGGTATCGAGCACCGCAAGCCCCGCGACGAACGCCAGCAGATGCGCGGCGGGATCCTGGGAGCCGATCCGCACGAGGGTGCTGCAATACAGATTGCCCAAAGGGCTCAGCCATTGCCGACCAAGCCGTCCGCGGCCCCCGCTCTGCCGCTCGGCCCGGATCCACAATCCTTCGGGCGCGCCCGCCTCGGCACGCTCGAGCATGTCCGCATTGGTGGATGCGGTCAGCGCGACCGTTTCGATCAGGCCGACCAGAACAGTGCCTTGGCGGCCCCTGCCGTCACCGGGCTCAGCGCCAATGTCGCGAAATAGCCCAGCGGCGACACGAACAGCGCGGTGATCGCAACCAGCACCATGCGCGCGGGCGAATCGCTCGGTGCGATGACATCGGCGGGCTCATCGAAGTACATGACCTTGATGACCTTGAGGTAGTAGAACGCACCGATCACCGAGGCGGCGATGCCGATCGCGGCGAGCGGGATCAGGCCTGCCGCCACTGCGGCATCGAACACCACGAACTTGCCCCAGAAGCCGAACAGCGGCGGGATGCCGGCAAGGCTGAACATGAACACAGCGAGCGCTGCGGCCAGACCCGGACGCGTTCGCGAAAGCCCTGCAAGCTTGCCGATATCCTCGACAGGCGCGCCGGTGCGATCGTTGAGATCGAGCACGCACACAAAGCTGCCCAGCGTCATCGCGACATAGATCACCAGATAGGTCATCATTGCCGATGCGCCTTCTGGCGTTCCGCAGGCAAGTCCGATCAGCATGAAACCGACATTGTTGATCGACGAATAGGCCAGCAGCCGCTTGATGTTCGTCTGCCCGATGGCGCCAGCAGCGCCCAGGATGATCGAGGCCAGCGCCACGAAGATCACGATCTGCTGCCAGATGCTCTGCTGACCGCCGAACGCCTCGATCGCGACGCGCATGGTCAACGCGAGCGCAGCGACCTTGGGCGCGGTGGCGAAGAAGGTGGTCACCGGGGTCGGCGCCCCTTCGTACACGTCGGGGGTCCACATATGGAACGGAACCGCGCTGATCTTGAACGCCAGGCCCGAAAGCACGAAGACGATCCCGAACAGCGCGCCGGTCGAAACGCCATCGGCAAACGCGGTCTGGATACCGATGAAGCTGGTGGTGCCGGTGAAACCATAGAGCAAAGACATGCCGAACAGCAGGATGCCGCTCGCCAGCGCGCCGAGCACGAAATACTTGAGACCTGCCTCTGCCGAACGATCATCGCTTCGCAGGAAGCTCGCGAGCACGTACGCGGCAAGGCTGTTGAGCTCGAGACCGATGTACAGCGTCAGCAGATCGACCGCCGAGACCATCAACCCCATGCCGATCGAGGCGAACAGGATAAGGATCGGGTATTCCGCGCGCATCATGTCACCGCGCGCGAAGAACTTGGGCGCGACAATGACGCAGCCGATCGCCGACAGGAAGATCAGCACCTTTGACAGCGAGGCAAAGCGGTCCATGCGATACTGGCCGTAGAACGCATCCGCGCCATCAGCAAAAGCCGGGTTGAACAGGAAGTTGAGCGACAGCGCCAGCGCGCCGAACAGCGCGACGACCGCGAGCACGCTGACCATGCGCGACGCCTTGTTGCCACCCCATGCGGCGATCAGCAGCAGCACGAGGCCGGAAATGCTGAGGACGATTTCCGGCGAGGCCAGCTGGAACCAGAGCGCGTAATTCATCAGTGATGGCCTTCTTCAGCATGGGCTGCGGGCGTGAGAGCGGGACCTGAGCCCAGCTTGACCAGAGCATCGCCCACTGGCTTGGCGGCAGCGAGCCGCGCCTCGAGCGCGCCGACATCCTTGCGCATCGGTGCCATGAAGCTTTCGGGGTAGACCCCCATCCACAGCACGACGAGTGCGATCGGCAGCAGCAGCGCGATCTCGCGTTTGTTGAGATCAGGCATGGCGGCGACGTCATCCGACTTGATCACGCCATAGGCCACGCGCCGGTAGAGATAGAGCATGTATGCCGCGCCCAGGATGATGCCCGTGGTCGAGACGATCGCAACCCAGCTCGACACCTCGTAGACGCCGACCAGCGAGAGGAACTCGCCGACAAAGCCGCTGGTGCCCGGCAGGCCGATCGAGGCCATCGTGAACAGCAGGAACAGCAGTGCATAACGCGGCATGTTGATCGAGAGACCGCCGTAACGATCGATCTCGCGGGTGTGCAGCCGGTCGTAGATCACGCCGACGCACAGGAACAATGCGCCCGAGACCAGACCGTGGCTGAGCATGACGATCAGCGCGCCTTCCAGGCCCTGACGGTTGAACGCGAAGAGCCCGACCGTAACGATCGCCATATGCGCGACCGACGAATAAGCGATCAGCTTCTTCATGTCGCTCTGCACCAGCGCGATCAGCGAGGTGTAGACCACCGCGACCATGGACAGCGCGAACACCAGCCAGATGTAGTCCACCGACGCATCGGGGAACATCGGCAGCGAGAAGCGGATGAAGCCATAACCGCCCATCTTGAGCAGCACGCCTGCGAGGATCACCGAGCCAGCGGTGGGTGCCTGCACGTGCGCATCGGGCAGCCAGGTGTGCACAGGCCACATCGGCATCTTGACCGCGAAGCTCGCGAAGAACGCCAGCCACAGCCAGGATTGCGCCTCGAGCGGGAAGTCATAGGCCATCAGCGTCGGGATGTCCGACGTGCCCGCCTCGTTCACCATCCAGAACATCGCGATCAGCATCAGCACCGATCCGAGCAGGGTGTAGAGGAAGAACTTGTAGCTCGCGTAGATCCGGTTCGCACCGCCCCAGATGCCGATGATCAGGTACATCGGGATCAGGCCTGCCTCGAAGAAGATGTAGAACAGGAAGATGTCCTGCGCGGCGAACACGCCGATCATCAGCACTTCCATCAGCAGGAACGCGGCCATGTACTCGCCGACGCGGGTCTGGATCGCCTCCCAGCTTGCGCCGATGCAGATCGGCATAAGGAACACCGAGAGCATGATCAGCATCAGTGCGATGCCATCGATGCCCAGCGCCCAGCTGAACCGGTCGAACAGCGCCGCTTTCTCGACGAACTGCCACTGCGCTCCGCCGATGTCGAAGTTCATCCACAGCACGATGCCGAGCGCCAGATCGATCAGCGTGGCGGTGAGTGCCAGCCAGCGCGCGGTGTTGGCGCTGACGAACAGACACGCGATCGCCGCCGCCATTGGCACGGCGAGCATCATCGACAGCACAGGAAATCCCAGATCGTTCATGTCAGCGCACCATCAGCCAGGTGAGCGCCGCCACAAGGCCGAGCAGCATCACCAGAGCGTAACTGTAAAGGAAACCGGATTGGAGCTTCACCGCCATGCGGCTGCCCGAGGCGACCAGGACTGCGGCGCCATCCGGGCCGAAGCGGTTGATCGTCCCCTCGTCGCCCACCTTCCAGAAGAAGCGGCCCAGCGCCATGGATGGCTTGACGAAGATGTGGTTGTACAGCTCGTCGAAATACCACTTGTTGAGCAGGAACTGGTAGACCGGCGCCAGCGCCCCGGCGAGCTTGGCAGGCAAGCTCCTGTTGACCACATACATCAGGATCGCGGTGGCAAGACCCACCAGCATCGCGACGGTAGAGGCCAGCTTCACCCACAACGGAACCTCGTGCATCTCGTGCATCAGATGCTCGTTGAAGAACAGGCTGCCGTTCCAGAACGCCTTGCCATGCTCCGCATCGATGAACGCGTGGTGGAAGACGAACCCTGCGGCCACCGCGCCGATGGTCAGCACGATCAGCGGGATCAGCATCGGCAACGGGCTTTCGTGCGGGTGATAGCCGCCCGTGGTGTCCGCGCCTGCCTGCACCGGCGTCTTGTGGACGCTGTGCTGGATGTGCTCGGATTCGATCCAGCGCGGCTTGCCGAAGAAGGTCAGGAACATCAGGCGCCAGCTGTAGAAGCTGGTCAGCAGAGCCGCGATCACGCCGATGCTGAAAGCGAACTGGCCGACCTGCGTTCCGGAAGCGAAGGCCGCCTCGATGATGCCGTCCTTGGAATAGAAACCGGCAAAGCCTGCGACGCCTACGATACCCACGCCGGTAATCGCGAGCGTACCCGCCATCATCGCCCAGAAGGTGATCGGGATCGATTTACGCAAGCCGCCATAATAGCGCATGTCCTGTTCGTGGTGCATCGCGTGGATCACCGAGCCTGCGCCAAGGAACAGCAGCGCCTTGAAGAACGCATGCGTGAACAGGTGGAACATTGCCGCGCCATAGGCGCCGACGCCTGCTGCAAAGAACATGTAGCCCAGCTGCGAGCAGGTCGAATAGGCGATCACGCGCTTGATATCTGTCTGCACCAAACCGACGGTCGCGGCGAACAGCGCCGTGCACGCGCCGACGATGGTCACCACGGTGAGCGCGGTCGGGCTGGCCTCGAACATCGGCGACAGGCGGCAGACCATGAACACGCCGGCGGTAACCATGGTCGCGGCATGGATCAGCGCCGACACAGGCGTCGGGCCTTCCATCGCATCCGGCAGCCAGGTGTGCAGCCCGAGCTGCGCCGACTTGCCCATCGCGCCGATGAACAGCAGCAGGCACAGGACGGTCATGAGGTCGAAGCGTCCGCCAAGGAAACCGATGGTCGCGCCTTCCATGCCGGGCGCCGCTGCCAGGATCGCGGGGATCGAGACGGTGCCGAACACCAGGAAGGTGCCGAAGATTCCCATCATGAAGCCAAGATCGCCGACGCGGTTGACCACGAACGCCTTGATCGCAGCCGCATTGGCGCTGGGCTTGCGGAACCAGAAACCGATCAGCAGATACGAGGCAAGGCCCACACCTTCCCAGCCGAAGAACATCTGGACGAGGTTGTCGGCGGTCACCAGCATCAGCATGGCGAAGGTGAACAGCGAGAGATACGCGAAGAAACGCGGCTGGTCCGGGTCCTCGTCCATATAGCCCCAGCTATACAGGTGGACGAGTGCGGACACCGAGGTCACCACGACCAGCATGACAGCGGTCAGCGTATCGACGCGCAGCGCCCAGTCGAACTGCAGGTCGCCCGAGCGCAGCCAGGACAATACCGGCACGACATATTCGGTCGAGGTGCCGCCGAGGAAACCAAGAAAGATCGGCCAGCTGAGCGCGCACGCGGCGAACAGGGCGGCGGTCGTCACCACCTTGGCGGGGACATTGCCGATGATCCGGTTGCCCAGCCCAGCGATGATGGCTGCCAGCAGCGGCAGGAAGACGATCAGGGTGATGGCCATGTGCTTAACCCTTCATCTGGTTGACATCGTCAACCGCAATGGTGCCGCGGCCACGGAAGTAGATGACCAGG
The DNA here is from genome assembly GCF_001713435.1 of Blastomonas sp. RAC04. Classification (NCBI taxonomy): domain Bacteria; kingdom Pseudomonadati; phylum Pseudomonadota; class Alphaproteobacteria; order Sphingomonadales; family Blastomonadaceae; genus Blastomonas; species Blastomonas sp. RAC04. Next base: position 873,639 of record NZ_CP016460.1, on the reverse strand, counting down.
ATCGCAAGACCGATCGCCGCTTCGCCTGCCGCAACGGTCAGCACGAACATGGCGAACACCTGGCCCACCATGTCGCCCAGGAACACGCTGAACGCGACGAGGTTGATATTCACCGCGAGCAGGATGAGCTCGATCGCCATCAGGATGATGATGACGTTCTTGCGGTTGAGGAAGATGCCCAGCACGCCCATCACGAACAGGATGGAGCTGACCACGAGATAATGCTCGATACCAATCATAGCTCGACACCTTCACCGACGACGGGCTGCGTGTTGCGCGTGGCCTCTTCGGGACGACGGCGCACCTGCGATGCGATGTTCTGCGGGCGGACCCCGGCGCGCTTGCGGTGGGTCAGCACGATCGCACCGACCATCGCCACCAGCAGCACAAGGCCTGCGCTTTCGAACAGGAAGATATAGCGGGTGTAGAGCAGCTCACCCACAGCCTGGATGTTGCTCGCGCCCATGCGTGCGGGGTTGAGCGCATGCTCGCCCAGCGCGATGTTCCCCGCGCGATACGCACCGATGCCGAACACCAGCTCGGCCAGAAACACCGCCGCCAGCGCGAGGCCCAAAGGCAGGTTCTTCATGAAGCCGCCGCGCAGTTCGGCAAAATCGATGTCGAGCATCATCACGACGAACAGGAACAGCACCGCGACCGCGCCGACATAGACGATCACCAGCAGCATCGCGATGAACTCGGCACCGATCAGGATCATCAATCCCGCCGCGTTGAAGAACGCGAGGATAAGCCAGAGCACCGAATGCACCGGGTTGCGGGCGAGGATGGTGAACGCACCGCTGGCGATCACCACCGACGCGAACATGTAAAAGGCAAATATCTGGATCAAAGCTTTACAGCCCCCGATGCGCCCAATCGAGCAGGTCTGGTATCCGGCCCCTGCCCCGCGTCTCCCAGCGGGTCAAAAGCCTTCGGTGAATCGAATTCGTGTGCGCCTTAACGATAAGGGGCATCCGCTTCAAGGTTGGCGGCAATGGCACGTTCCCATTTGTCGCCATTCTCAAGCAGCTTGCCCTTGTCGTAGATGAGCTCCTCGCGCGTCTCGGTGGCATATTCAAAGTTCGGCCCTTCGACGATCGCATCGACCGGGCACGCTTCCTGGCAAAAGCCGCAGAAGATGCACTTGGTCATGTCGATGTCGTAGCGCGTGGTGCGGCGGCTGCCGTCCTCGCGAGGTTCGGCCTCGATGGTGATCGCCTGGGCGGGGCACACGGCCTCGCACAATTTGCACGCGATGCAGCGCTCTTCTCCGTTGGGATAGCGGCGCAGCGCATGCTCGCCGCGGAAACGCGGGGACAGCGGGTTCTTCTCGAACGGATAGTTGATCGTCGCCTTGGGCTTGAAGAAATACTTCAAGGTCAGCGCGTGCGCCTTCACGAACTCGTACAGCGTAAAGGCTTTGAGAGTTTGCAACATGTCTATCAGACCCCGTAGCGTGTGAGCATCAGATAGCCCGACACCAGGAAAATCCACAGCAGCGAGATCGGCAGGAAGACCTTCCAGCCCAGCCGCATCAATTGGTCATAACGGTAGCGAGGCACCGTCGCCTTGACCCAGCTGAAGATGAAGAAGAACGCGGAAATCTTGAGGATCAGCCAGAAGATGCCGGGGACGGCATAGAGCGGCGCCCATTCGAACGGCGGCAGCCAGCCACCCCAGAACAGCACCGCGTTGAGCGTGCACATCAGCAGCACGTTGGCATATTCGCCCAGCCAGAACAGAGCGAACGCCATCGAGGAATATTCGGTCTGATAGCCTGCAACCAGTTCGCTCTCTGCTTCGGTGAGATCGAACGGCGCGCGCGCGGTTTCAGCGAGCGACGAGATCAGGAACATCACCGCCATCGGGTAGAGCAGCAGGTTGAACCCGTACCAGTTGATGAAGCCAAGCCCGTGCCCGCGCTGTGCCTCGACGATGTCATTGAGGTTGAAGCTGCCGGTCCACAGCACGACGGTCACGATGATGAAGCCGATAGAGACTTCGTACGAGATCATCTGCGCCGCGGCACGAAGCGCCGAGAAGAACGGGTATTTCGAGTTCGACGCCCAGCCTGCGATCACCACGCCATAAACGCCCAGCGAACTTACCGCGAGGATGTAGAGCAGGCCGACGTTGATATCGGCGAGCACCATGTCCTGATCGAACGGGATCACCGCCCAGGACAGCAACGCCACGGTGAAGGTGATGATCGGCGCGATCAGGAACAGGCCCTTGTTCGCGCCCGAAGGAATGATGGTTTCCTGCAGGAACACCTTCAGCGCGTCGGCGAAGCTCTGCAGGATGCCGAACGGGCCAACGACGTTAGGGCCACGACGCAGCGCCATCGATGCCCAGATCTTGCGGTCGAAATAGATGACGATCGCCACCGACAGCATCACCGGCAGCGCGATCAGCAGGATGAGGATGAGGTTGGCGACGAACCAGCCCCAGCCCATGCCCAGCGACGATTGGAAAAACTCGGTCATTCCGCGGCCTCCAGCATCGCTTCGCCGTGCAGCAGTTCAGCCGAGCAGCGCTGCATCGTCGTGCTGGCGCGCGCGATGGCATTGGTCAGGTAGAAATCCTTGATCGGATAGCCGACCGGACCCTGCGGGCTGGACGCCAGCCTGGGGGGTGCCCAGTCGTAAGAGGCAAGCCCCTCGATGCCCAGCGCCGGGACCGCAGCGATCATCGCCGCGCGGCATTCGACAAAGCTGTCGAACGGAAGCGTCTGGCCCAGAACCTCGGACAAAGCGCGCAGGATCGACCAGTCCTCGCGGGCATCTCCAGGCGCGAACACGGCCTTGTCGCTCATCTGCACCCGGCCTTCGACATTGACATAGGTGCCGTTCTTTTCAGGATACGCCGCCGACGGCAGGATGACATCGGCAGCGGCCGCACCCTTGTCGCCATGATGGCCGATGAACACCTTGAAGCTGCCATCGAACTGGCTGAAGTCGACCTCGTCCGCACCCAGCGCGAGCAGCAGCTTGGGCTTGGCGGCGACCAGATCGGCAATGCCACCGGGCTGGGCCCAGCCGAGCATCAGCCCGCCCATGCGCGATGCGGCCATGTGCAGGACGTTGAAGCCGTTCCATGGACCGTCTTCGGTATCGCGAACCATGCCGAAGCTGTCGGCAAGCGCGAGCGCTGCGCCATGCGCGCCTTCGACGCCCAGCGCACCGCCGCCCATGATCAGCGCGGGACGCTTGGCGCCCTTGAACACGTCAGACACCGCGTCGGGCAGAGTGCTAAGCAGGCCCATGTCGTTGCCCAGCCATTCGACCTTGTAGGTAAGGTCGATCTCGTCGCCGATCGCATAGACCTTGGCGCCGTGCTTGATCGCCTTGCGGATGCGGGTGTTGACCAAAGGCGCTTCCCAGCGCGGATTGGTGCCCACCAGCAGGATCGCATCGGCGGTCTCGATGCCGTTGAGCGTCGAGTTGAAGTTGACCGCAGCGAGGCTGGAGGTGTCGTATTTGAGGCCGGTCTGGCGGCCTTCGATCAGGCTCGAACCCATCTTGGCCAGCAGTTCGCGCGCGGCAAACATCGTTTCGCAGTCGAGCAGATCGCCCGCGACGGCCGCCACGCTCGATCCGGCGTTGACCGCAGCGATTGCTGCAAACGCCTGCGCCCAGGTCGCCTCGACCAGCTTGCCGTTGGTGCGCACATAAGGCCGGTCGAGCCGGCGGCGCATCAGGCCATCGACCGCGTACCGGGTCTTGTCGTGCGCCCACTCCTCGTTGACGTCGTCATTGACGCGCGGCAGCACACGCAGCACTTCCCTGCCCCGGCTGTCGAAGCGGATGTTGGTGCCGACCGCGTCCATCACGTCGATGCCCAAGGTCTTCTTGAGCTCCCACGGCCGCGCCTCATAAGCATAGGGACGCGAGGTCAGCGCGCCGACCGGGCACAGATCGATGACATTGCCCGAAAGCTCGGACGAGACCGCCTTTTCCAGATAGCTGGTGATCTGCATGTTCTCGCCGCGACCGATCGCACCGATCTGCTCGGTGCCGGCGACTTCCTCGGCAAAACGCACGCAGCGGGTGCAGTGGATGCAGCGGGTCATCACCGTCTTGATGATCGGACCCATGTACTTTTCGGTGACCGCGCGCTTGTTTTCGTCATAGCGCGAACCGCCGCGGCCATAGGCCACCGACTGGTCCTGCAGGTCGCACTCGCCGCCCTGATCGCAGATCGGGCAATCGAGCGGGTGATTGATCAGCAGGAACTCCATCACGCCTTCGCGTGCCTTCTTCACCATGTCGGAGTTGGTGCGGACTTCCTGATTGTCCATCGCGGGCAACGCGCAGCTCGCCTGCGGCTTGGGCGGTCCGGGCCTCACCTCGACCAGGCACATCCGGCAATTGCCAGCGATGCTCAGCCGTTCGTGATAGCAGAAACGCGGGATTTCCTTGCCGGCAGCCTCGCAGGCCTGCAGCACGGTCGCGCCCTGAGGGACTTCAACTTCGATCCCGTCTACGGTCAGTTTAGGCATAATTACTCCGCCGCCTCCATCAGGCCGCCGCCCTGCTTTTCAACAATGCGGCGCTCCATCTCCGGACGAAAATGCTTGATGAGGCCTTGGATCGGCCAGGCTGCGGCATCGCCGAGCGCGCAGATGGTGTGGCCTTCGACCTGCTTGGTGACTTCGTACAGCGTGTCGATTTCGCTGATGTCGGCATCGCCCGTGCGCATCCGCTCCATCACGCGCCACATCCAGCCGGTGCCTTCGCGGCACGGGGTGCACTGGCCACAGCTTTCGTGCTTGTAGAAATAGCTCAGTCGGCTGATCGCCTGAACGATGTCTGTCGACTTGTCCATGACGATGACAGCTGCGGTGCCAAGACCCGATCCGACCTCTTTCAGGCCGTCGAAATCCATCGGCGCGTCCATGATCTGCGCGGCAGGCACCAGAGGCACCGACGAACCGCCGGGGATCACCGCGAGCAGATTGTCCCAGCCCCCGCGAATGCCGCCGCAATGCTTCTCGATCAGATCGCGGAACGGGATGCTCATCGCTTCCTCGACCACGCAGGGCTTGTCGACATGCCCGCTGATCTGAAACAGCTTGGTGCCCTTGTTGTTCTCGCGCCCGAAGCTGGCAAACCAGCTCGCGCCGCGCCGCAGGATCGTCGGCACCACCGCGATCGATTCGACGTTGTTGACCGTGGTCGGGCAACCGTAAAGCCCCGCACCCGCCGGGAACGGCGGCTTGAGCCGCGGCTGGCCCTTCTTGCCTTCGAGGCTCTCGATCATCGCGGTTTCTTCGCCGCAGATATAGGCGCCCGCGCCGCGATGGACGAAGACGTCGAAATCATAGCCCGACTTGGCGGCGTTCTTGCCGATCAACCCGGCTTCATAGGCCTCATCGACCGCAGCCTGCAGCACCTGCGCTTCGCGGATGTATTCGCCGCGCACGTAGATATACGCAGCGCGCGCGCGCATCGCGAAGCCCGCGATCAGCGCGCCTTCGATCAATTTGTGCGGATCGTGGCGCAGGATTTCGCGATCCTTGCAGCTGCCAGGCTCGGATTCATCGGCGTTGATCACCAGGAAGCTGGGACGACCGTCCTTCGATTCCTTGGGCATGAAGCTCCACTTCATGCCGGTGGGGAAACCCGCACCGCCACGACCGCGCAGACCAGACGCCTTCATCTCGTCGATGATCTTGTCCTGGCCCCAGGCGATCAGGTCCTTGGTCTTGTCCCAGTCACCGCGCGCCTCGGCCGCCTTCAGGTTCCACGGCTGAAAGCCATAGACGTTGGTGAAGATGCGATCCTTGTCGGTGAGAAAATCAAAGCTCATCACCATTCCCCGCGATAATCATGATTGGCATCGACCATGGCCTTCAGCGATGTCGGTCCGCCCTCGGGCTCGCTGGTGTGGCGCCCGGCGATCTGGGTGCCGGCCTTGGGGCTTTCGCCCGCAGCCAGCGCTTCCAGGATGCGCGTGGTGCTGTCGTAATCCAGATCCTCGAAGTTATCGTCGTTGATCTGGACCATCGGTGCATTGGCGCAGTTGCCCATGCACTCGACCTCGGTCAGCGTGAACAGGCCGTCGGGCGTGGTCTTGCCCTTGACGAGTCCCTTGTTGGCGCAGGCCGCCATGACATCGTCCGATCCGCGCAGCAGGCACGGCGTGGTGCCACAAACCTGCACGTGGAAACGCCCGACCGGCGCGAGATTGTACATGGTGTAGAAGCTCGCGACTTCGTAGGCGCGGATGTACGGCATATCGAGCATGGCAGCGACATATTCGATCACCGGAACCGGCAGCCAGCCCTGCGTCTGCGTGTCGGCACCCACCTGGCGCTGCGCCAGATCGAGCAGCGGCATGACCGCCGAGCGCTGGCGCCCTTCGGGATAGCGCGCGATGACGGTCTTCGCGATCGCGAGATTCTCTTGCGTGAACGCGAAACCACCCCAGCGGGCGCGGGTTTCGGCTTCATCGGGGATATGGGCTGCGTCAGCCATCAGCGGACAAACTCCACGCGCGACACCTTGTCGCCATTGAAACTGTAGATCGACATGACCTCGAACGGTTCGCTCTGCGAGGAGCGCGAGACGCGTTCGTGCAGGACGACATATTCGCCCAGCATGTGGCCCGAGAGCACTTCGGCGCGGTTCTCCGGATATTCGGCGAACATCGCCTTGAGCCCGGAGCGCACGCCTTCCTTGCCCGCGCGAAGCACTTCGCCACGATAGCCCGCTTCACAGGCATCGTCAGTCATCAGCGCGACATAGGCGTCGGCATCCTGAGCGTTGTAATGCGCGATCATCGCCTCTGCGACGGCCATCTGCACGGTCACCGGTCGCACTCCCCGAACACCACGTCGATCGCGCCCAGGATCGCCGTCGCATCCGACAGCATGTGGCCGCGCGACATGAAGTCCATCGCCTGGAGGTGCGAGAACGCGGTCGGGCGGATCTTGCAGCGATAGGGCTTGTTGGTCCCGTCGCTCACCAGATAGACGCCGAACTCGCCCTTGGGGCTTTCGGTCGCGACATAGACCTCGCCCGCAGGGACGTGGAAGCCTTCGGTGTACAGCTTGAAGTGATGGATCAGCGCTTCCATCGACTGCTTCATCTCGCCGCGCTTGGGCGGCACGATCTTGCGGTCGAGCGAGGCGATCGGGCCTTCGGGCATGTCGTTGAGGCACTGGCGCATGATGCGCGCGGACTGGCGGACTTCCTCGACGCGGACCATGAAGCGGTCATAGCAGTCGCCGCGGGTGCCGACGGGAACGTCGAACTCCATCCGGTCATAGACATCATAAGGCTGCGACTTGCGCAGATCCCAGGCGATGCCGCTGCCGCGGATCATCGGGCCCGAAAAGCCCCAGCGCACCGCATCGTCCTTTGATACGATCGCGATATCGACGTTGCGCTGCTTGAAGATGCGGTTGTCGACGACGAGGCTCATCGCGTCCTCGAACAGCTTGGGGAAGGTGTCGAGCCAGTCGGCAAGGTCAGTGAGCAGCTTGAGCGGCACGTCCTGGTGGACGCCGCCGGGGCGGAACCAGGCACTGTGCATGCGCGCACCGGAGGCCCGCTCGAAGAAGTTGAGGCAATCCTCGCGGATTTCGAACAGCCACAGGTTGGGCGTCATCGCGCCGACGTCCATCACATGCGCACCCAGGTTGAGCATGTGGTTGCAGATGCGGGTCAGCTCGGCAAACAGCACGCGCAGATACTGCGCGCGCAGCGGAACCTCGAGGTTCAGCAGTTTCTCAATCGCCAGCACATAGCTGTATTCCATCGCCAGCGGCGAGCAGTAATCGAGCCGGTCGAAATAAGGCAAAGCCTGCAGATAGGTCTTGTACTCGATCAGCTTTTCGGTGCCGCGATGCAGCAGGCCGACATGGCAGTCGATCCGCTCGACGATTTCGCCGTCAAGCTCCATCACCATGCGCAACACACCGTGCGCGGCCGGGTGCTGGGGCCCGAAGTTGATCGTGTAGTTCTGGATCTCGAGATCGCCCGCGGTCGAATCCTGCTCGACCAGAGGCTCGTCCAGATCGTCGTGAAGTGCTTCGGCGGTCATGCCTTGCTATCCTTCTTGTCGGCAGGCTTGTCGGCAGGTGCCTCGGGGCTGGCCTTGGCGGCCTCCTTGTTGGCAGCCTTGCCCGCGCCAGTGTCGGACTGCTTCTCGGTCGTCTTGGGCGTATCGACATGCGGCGGCCCTCCCAGCGACTTCTCGTCACCCGGCAGAACGCAATCCGCGCCTTCCCAGGGCGAGGTGAAGTCGAAGCTGCGGAAGTCCTGCGCCAGCTTGACCGGCTCGTAGATCACGCGACCCTGCTCCTCGGAATAGCGCATCTCGCTATAGCCGGTGAGCGGGAAGTCCTTGCGGAAGGGATGGCCGCGGAACCCGTAATCGGTGAGGATGCGGCGCAGATCGGGGTTTCCGGCGAAGATCACGCCGTACATGTCGTACACTTCGCGCTCGAGCCAGCCGGCCACGGGCCAGATATTCGTGACGGTGGGCACCGGGGTGTCCTCGTCGGTCGTGCACACGACGCGAATGCGGTGGTTCCTGGTCAGGCTGAGCAGGCAATAGACGACCTCGAAGCGCTCGGCGCGCTCGGGATAGTCGACGCCAGCGATCTCGACAAGCTGCTGGTAGTCATGGAAGTCGCGCAACAGGTCCAGCGCCTCGGCCACTGCGGCGCGGCGGACGGTGAAGCAATATTCGCCCTGCGCAAAACGCGTCGCGAGCAGCCGGTCACCCAGCGTCGCGGCGACAGCATCGCCCAGGCCTTCCAGAACGGCATAACGTGGTGCCGAATGTCCCATGTGCGTCCCTTATCCGGCCAGCCTCCGCAGCAGGCCTTCTCAACTTCGTGTCAGCGTTCGATCGTGCCCACCCGGCGGATCTTGCGCTGCAACTGCATCACGCCATAAAGCAGCGCTTCGGCGGTCGGCGGGCACCCGGGGACATAGATGTCCACCGGAACGATGCGGTCGCAGCCGCGCACCACCGAGTAACTGTAATGGTAATAGCCGCCGCCATTGGCGCAGCTGCCCATCGAAATCACGTATTTCGGCTCGGACATCTGGTCATAGACGCGGCGCAGGGCCGGAGCCATCTTGTTGCACAGCGTGCCCGCCACGATCATGACGTCCGACTGGCGCGGCGAAGCGCGCGGTGCGACGCCGAAACGCTCCATGTCATAACGCGGCATACTGACGTGGATCATCTCCACCGCGCAGCAGGCCAGACCAAAGGTCATCCACCACAACGAACCGGTGCGCGCCCACTGGAAAAGCTCTTCGGTCGAGGTGACCAGAAAGCCCTTGTCGGCGACTTCGGCGTTGATGTCGTTGAGGAAACCGACGTCGGGCAGAACGTTGGTGCCGGGCACGATGGCTCCGGCGGACGCGCCTGCAGAGGTTGCGGCCATGTTAGCTTCTACTCCCAATCCAGGGCTCCCACTTTCCATGCGTAGATCAGGCCGATGATGAGTTCGAACAGGAAGACCATCATCGTGGCCCAACCGGCCCAGCCGATTTGTTCCAGCGATACTGCCCAGGGGAACAGGAACGCGGCTTCGAGATCGAAAATGATGAACAGGATCGCGACCAGATAGAAGCGAACGTCGAACTGGCTGCGCGAATCCTCGAAAGCGGGGAAACCGCATTCATATTCGCTCAGCTTGGCGACGGTGGGTTTGTGCGCTCCGGTAAGCCGCGACACCCCGATCGGAAGGAAGACAAATGCCACCGACAAGAGCAGAGCGACCGCCAGGAACAGCAGAATTGGCAGATATTCGGCCATGTGCGTATCCCGCTTGTGCGTGTTGCTTGGAGGTCCTTTAGGCCAGCGACGCTGCTATCGCAAGCCGGATGCCCCCCTTTTTTGCGGCAATGCACACATCGCCAAAAACGCCAAAATATTGCGCATTTCTGTGCTTTTCGGCACAATCCGGCAAGCGGCGAAATGCGACAGGCGGACATGGCCGTGGTGCCGCAAGCGTAAAGGGGGATTCGCGATGAAGCTGAACTGGAAATATGCGTCGATTGCCGGGGCGATCGTGATGGCAGCAGCTACCCCCCTGCCCGCATCCGCGCAGACCGTGTCGGCGGCAAGCCCCGACACCATCGCCGCCGTGCTGACAGCTCGCGGCCTGCCGTCCGAACTCAAGCAGCAGCCGGACGGAAACCCCTATATTCGCAGCGCCTTCGACGACATGCCCTTCCTGATCGCGCTGATGAACTGCGACGCGCAAAAGGCGCAGTGCAAGACGGTGCAGTTCTATTTCGGGTTTAACGACCGCAAGGGCTTTGCGCTGGAAAAGCTCAACGAGTGGAATCGCACCAAGCGCTTTGCCCGCGCCTATCTCGATACCGAGAACGATCCCGTGTTGGTGATGGATGTCGACACCGACATGGGCGGCGTGCCGAAGGCGGTGTTCAACGAGAATCTGGATGTCTGGCTGGGCCAGATGCAGCAGTACCGGCGCTTCGTAAGCGAGTGACCGCGCCGCAGCGCCGCCAGGCGATCAGCGCAGCGCGCCGACCAGCAGCTTGTGCAGGCGCGAATGCAGGGAATCGTTGCCCGCAATCACCTGCTGGCGCTCCATCGGCTGGGCACCACCGCGATAGTCGGTGACGAACCCGCCGGCTTCGCGGACCAGCAGAATTCCGGCGGCCACGTCCCAGGGCTTGAGGCCGCTTTCCCAGAATCCATCGAACTTGCCCGCGGCCACCCATGCGAGGTCAAGCGATGCTGCGCCGAACCGGCGGATACCGGCGACCTCGGGTGCGATCGCACCGAAGATGCGGGTCCATTCGCCGATATCGCCATGACCCAGGAACGGAATGCCCGTCGCAATCAGCGCCTCGTTGAGGCTGCGGCGACCCGACACGCGCAGGCGCCGGTCATGCAGCCAGGCGCCGCGCGACTTTTCCGCCCAATAGCTCTCGTCGGTGACCGGCTGGTAGATCAGCGCAGCGCTGATCTCGCCCCAGCCTTTGCCGTCCAGAGTGGGCTCCTGAACCGCGATCGAGATCGCGAAATGCGGGATGCCATGGAGGAAGTTGCTGGTGCCATCGAGCGGATCGATGATGAAGCGCGGCTTGCCGGGTTCAGCAGGAATATCGCCGCCTTCTTCGAGCATAAAGCCCCAGCCGGGACGCGCCTTGCTCAGCTCGTCATACAGAATGCGTTCGGCGCGCTGATCGGCCTTGGAGACGAAGTCCGCCGGGCCCTTCTGCGAGACCTGCAGATGTTCCACCTCGCCAAAGTCACGACGCAGGCGGCCGCCCGCCTTGCGCGCGGCGCTTTCCATGACACGGATGATGGCTGAGATGGCAGGCATTGCAATAAGATCCGATCAATCCGCCTTGCGGACATATTCCTTGGCATAGACATCGACGACGATGCGCGTGCCACTGCTGATGTGCGGCGGCACCATGACGCGCACGCCGTTGTCGAGAATGGCGGGCTTGTAGCTCGACGAGGCGGTCTGCCCCTTCACCACGGCATCCGCCTCGACGATCGTCGCTTCGATCTGATCGGGCAGCTGCACCGAGATCGGGCGCTCGTCGTACATTTCGAGCGTCACCTGCATGCCGTCCTGCAGGAAGGCAGCTTCATCACCCAGCAGCTTGGCCGCGATGGTGATCTGCTCGTAATTTTCCTGGTCCATGAAGACATAGGCTTCGCCGTCGGCGAACAGGAACTGGAAGTCCTTGGTATCCAGACGCACCTTCTCGACCGTATCCTGGCTACGATAGCGGATATTGGTCTTGCGGCCGTCTTCGAGGTTCTTCATCTCGACCTGCATGAACGCGCCACCCTTGCCGGGCTGGGTATGCTGGATCTTGGCGACCTTCCAGATGCCGCCTTCGTGTTCCAGAATGTTGCCGGGGCGAATATCGACACCGCTGATCTTCATGCGAGGCTCGTTTCCATCAGGTTTCAGGGAATGGACAGGCCCTCTAGGCGCTCGCCGCTGGCATGGCAAGGCTTTTGGGAAGCCACGCAGACCCGTGTTCTCCAAACCGCCACGATCGACAAAGGGCTTCGGTCGAAGCCGGTGCGATGCCTGTCGAGATGCCCCCTCAATGGCTGTTTCTTCCTATATAGCGAAGCTGGCAGATAGTAGGTGGAGAACATCGCTCAAAGCTGCTAAACATCCGCAGCGGATTGGACCAACAGATCATGCCATTGTTCAGCATCAAGACGCCCGCTGCCGGTATTTTCGGCAAGGCCACCAATCAGATAGCCTCCGCCCATACGGTGCGTGGAGAGGCCCTGCCCGGTGTCGAGGAGTTCGAAGCCGACTTCGTGAGCTACTTGAGCCGGCTGGAGGCTTCAGCCCGCGTCTGCACCGCTGTCCTTGCCCATCAGGGCAAGGAGCTTTCGCACGGCTGAGGCCGGACCCTCGGGGTAATTCCATACCCCGCCCGATACCGCGATAAAATCCGTCCCCGTGGCAATGATCGAAGCGGCATTGTCCACCGTGATCCCGCCAATGGCGACGCAGGGCGGCTCCATCATCGAAGACCACCATTCCAGGATTTCCGGCTCGGCCTTGATCTTCGCATCCTTGGTGCTGCTCGGGAAGAAGGCGCCGAACGCGACATAATCCGCGCCCATTTCGCCTGCTTCCAGCGCCATATGGCGGCTGTTGTGGCAGGTCACACCGATCTGCGCATCCTTGCCCAGCTCCTCGCGCGCGTCGCGCGGGTCACCATCGCCCTGCCCCAGATGCACGCCATCGGCGCCCAGCCTTTTGGCGAGCGCGACGTCGTCGTTGACGATGAACGCACAGTCATGCTCGCGGCAGATCTCGAGCAGCGGCGCGGCGAGCCTTGCCGCCTCGTGCTGGTCGATATCCTTGACGCGAAACTGGAAAGCGGCGACCGGGCCTGCTTCCAGCGCCGCGCGCAGCCGTTCGGGAAAATCCCCGCCCACATCGAGCGGGGAAATCAGATAGAGTTCGCAGCCGGTCAAGCGATCGAGGCCTGATGGATCTCGTCGATCGCGCCGCCGAGCGAGGCGTCGAACTCGTCGTCGCTCATCTGGTGCTTGAGATCGTTGAGCAGCGCGCGCGAGAAGCTGGCGATGATGCCGTTGTTCTTGGCGAGCTCGGTGCACGCCTCAGTACGGCTGAAGCCGCCCGACAGCGCGACCACGCGGATGACGGCGGGGTGGCTGACCAGATCGGCGAACAGGCCGGCCTTGGCGGGAAGCGACAGCTTCAACATGACGCGGCGCCCTTCGGGCAGCGCATCGAGCGCCTTCCTGGTCTCGGCGAGCAGGATTTCGTCGCACTGGGCGCGCGTCTCGCTCTTGATGTTCACTTCAGGCTCGATGATCGGGATCAGGCCGTGATCGAGGATCTCGCCTGCGACCTCGAACTGCTGCTTCACGATCGCGGCAATTCCGGTTTCGGACGCCGAGTTGATCACCGAGCGCATCTTGGTACCGAACACGCCCTTGGCCTTGGCGCGCGTGAGCAATTCACCCAGGCCGCCGATCGGCTTCATCATCTGCACGCCGTCGGCTTCGTCTTCCAGGCCCTTGTCGACCTTGAGAAACGGAACAACGCCGCGCTCCCAGAGCAATGCGGGCACGCTCTTGCCGCCCGCTTCGCCATCCATGGTCCGTTCGAACAGAATCGCGCCGATCACCTTCTCGCCGTTGAAGCAGGGCGAGGTCACGATCCGGCTGCGCATGCCGTGGATCAGCGCGAACATTTCCTCGTCGCTGCCCCACGCACCGTCGTCGATGCCATAGCCCTTGAGCGCCTTGGGGGTCGAACCGCCGCTCTGGTCCAGCGCGGCGATAAAGCCTGCGCCGGTCTCGATCTTGGCGAGCATCTGGTCGAAGTTTGCGGTGTCGGTCATCTCGGTTCCCCTTGGGTCTTTGCCAGGTTTTTTAGTTGAACTCAGGTTGCAGCCTCAGGCCTCGAGAGCCTTGACGCCGGGCAGGACCTTGCCTTCCATCCATTCGAGGAAGGCGCCGCCAGCGGTTGAAACAAAAGAGAAATCGTCCGCGACACCAGCATGGTTGAGCGCCGCGACGGTATCGCCGCCGCCTGCCACCGAAACCAGAGTGCCTTCGCGGGTGAGCGCTGCCGCGGTGCGCGCGAGTGCGACGGTCGCGGTATCGAACGGCGGATATTCGAACGCGCCCAGCGGACCGTTCCACACCAGGGTGCGGCAGGTCTTGAGCACGTCGGACAGCGCCTCGACCGCAGCTGCACCGACATCGAGGATCATTTCGTCGGCGGCGACTTCATGCACATTGGCGGTGCGGCACTCGACATTGGCGCCGAACTCCTTCGCCACCACCACGTCATACGGCAGGTGGACGGTGCAGTTGGCCTTGTCCGCGGCATCAAGGATGGCGTTGGCGGTATCGGCGAGGTCATGCTCGCACAACGACTTGCCGACATCGACACCGCGCGCGGCGAGGAAGGTGTTGGCCATGCCGCCACCGATGATCAGATGATCGACCTTGCCCACCAGATGGGTGAGCACATCGAGCTTGGTCGAGACCTTTGCGCCGCCCACGACAGCCGCAACCGGATGCTCTGGATTGCCCAGCGCGGCTTCCAATGCTTTCAATTCGGCCTCCATCGCGCGACCGGCAAAGGCGGGCAGCAGATGCGCGAGGCCCTCGGTGGTGACGTGCGCGCGGTGCGCAGCGGAAAAGGCATCGTTGACGTAGAAGTCACCCAGTGCGGCCATCTGCTTGGCCAGCACGGGATCATTCTTTTCCTCGCCAGGATAGAACCGGCTGTTTTCCAGCACGGTAATGCTGCCAGGCTCGAGCACGTCGATCGCATGCCTGTCGGGCGATGCCAGAAAGCCGACATGCCGCCCCATTACCTCGCCCAGCGCCTCGGCGATCGGGCGCAGCGTGAATTCGGGATCGGCCTTGCCCTTGGGGCGACCGAAATGCGCCAGCACCAGCACCTTGGCGCCATGATCGGCGAGTTCGGCGAGCGTCGGCATCGCCGAACGCAGCCGGGTGTCATCGGACACCCGGCCTTCGTGGATCGGTACGTTCAGATCTTCGCGAACCAGAACAGGCTTGCCCGCCACGCCGTGACGGTCGGCAAGCAGATCATCGATGGTCTTGAACATACCGGACTTTCTATCGTTGCTTGGGGCGATCAGAGCAGACCGGCCATCACGCCTGCGGTGTCGACCATGCGGTTGGAGAAGCCCCATTCATTGTCGTACCAGCTGATCACGCGGACCAGCTTGCCGTCGATCACCGAGGTTTCCAGGCTGTCGATGGTCGAACTGGCAGGATCGTGGTTGAAGTCGATCGAAACCAGCGGCTCGTCGGTATAGGCGAGCACGCCCTTGAGCGCGCCTTCCGACGCCGCCTTGAGCGCGCCGTTGATTTCTTCAACGGTCGTGTCGCGGCCCGGGGTGAAGGTCAGGTCGACCAGGCTGACATTGGCGGTCGGCACGCGGATCGCCGACCCGTCCAGCTTGCCCTTGAGTTCGGGCAGCACGAGGCCGACCGCACGCGCAGCGCCGGTGGTGGTGGGGATCATCGACATGGCAGCAGCGCGCGCGCGGCGCATGTCGCTGTGGATCTGATCGAGGATCTTCTGGTCGTTGGTGTAGCTGTGCACGGTGGTCATCAGGCCGCGCTCGATTCCGACGGTTTCATGCAGAACCTTGGCCATCGGCGCGAGGCAGTTGGTGGTGCAACTGGCGTTCGAGACGACCAGATCATCCGAAGTCAGAACGCCATGGTTCACGCCGAACACGATGGTCTTGTCAGCGCCGCCGGCGGGAGCCGAGATCAGCACGCGCTTGGCGCCTGCAGTCAGGTGCGCGCTCGCCTTTTCCTTGTCGGCGAAGAAGCCGGTGCATTCGAGCGCGATATCGACGCCCATTTCGCCATGCGGCAGCTTGGATGGATCGCGCTCGGCAGTGACGCGGATCGCCTTGCCGTTGACGACAATGGTGTCGCCCACGGCTTCGACGGTGCCGGGGAACGGGCCATGCACGCTGTCGCGCTTGAACAGCAGCGCATTCGACTTGGCGTCGGCCAGATCGTTGATCGCGACGAGTTCAAGGTCGTGATCGGTCCGCTCGAGCAGCGCGCGCGCCACCAGACGGCCGATACGGCCAAAACCATTGATTGCAACCTTGACTGCCATCGGAAATTCTCCTGCGATTAATGTCGTGTAAGGTGTCTCAGCCCTGCCCCAGAGCGGCACGGACGGCGGGTGTGATCTTGTCTGCGGTCAGCCCGAAATGGTCGAACAGTGCCTCGATCGGCGCCGAAGCACCGAAGCTGTCGATACCGAAGCTCAGGCCGTCGGGGCCGGCATAGCGTTCCCAGCCAAAGGTGACGCCCGCTTCCATCGACACCTTGAGTACGTCGGCGGGGAGCAGATCGTTGCGATAGCTTGCGCTCTGCGCGTCGAACAGCGACCAGCACGGCATCGAGACGACGTCCGCACCGATTCCTGCGGATTCAAGCGCGTCGGCGACCGAAAGCGCCAGCGACACTTCGGAGCCCGTACCGATCAGCACCACCTGGCGCTTGTTGCCCGACGTCTTGATGCGATAGGCACCGCGCGCGCACTGGTTGCCATCGGATTCGACGCGGCGGAACTGCGGCAGGTTCTGGCGGGTCAGCGCCAGCACCGTCGGCGTCGCCGATGCCTGCAGCGCCAGTTCCCAGCATTCGGCGGTTTCCACTGCATCGCCGGGACGGAAGGTCAGCAGGTTGGGCATCATCCGCAGGCTCATGACATGCTCGACCGGCTGATGGGTCGGGCCGTCTTCACCCAGGCCGATGCTGTCATGCGTCATCACATAGATGACCCGCTGCCGCTGCAATGCCGAAAGCCGGATCGCGGCGCGGCAATAATCGGAGAACACCAGGAAGGTGCCGCCATAAGGGATCACGCCGCCGTGCAGCGCCATGCCGTTCATCGCGGCGGCCATGCCGAATTCGCGGATGCCATAGTTGACGTAGCGACCGCCGTAGTTTTCGGCGCTCATCACGCCCAGACCTGCGGTCTTGGTGTTGTTCGAGCCGGTGAGATCGGCCGAACCGCCCACCGTTTCGGGCAGGCGCGGGTTGATCGCTTCCAGCGCGAGTTCGGACGCCTTGCGGGTCGCGACCTTTTGCGGATCGGCGAGCAGGCCTGCGACATGCTGCGACAGGCCGAAGCCCTGCGGCAGATCGCCCGCCATGCGGCGCGTGAATTCGGCTGCCTTGTCCGATGCCGACAGACGCTCGGCCCATGCGGCATGGGTGTCCGCGCTGCGGCGGCCAAAGGCAAGCCAGGCGTCGCGGATATCCTGTGGCACATCGAACGGTGCGTGCTTCCAGCCCAGAGCCGCGCGCGCGGCATCGACTTCGGCGGTGCCCAGCGGCGAGCCATGCGTGGCCGACGTGCCCTGCTTGTTGGGCGATCCCTTGCCGATGATGGTGGCGCAGGCGATCAGCGACGGACGCGGATCGGCGATCGCGGCGTCCATCGCAGCGCGGATCGAGACGGGATCATGACCGTCGCAATCGACGACATGCCAGCCCGATGCCGTGTGCCGCGCGCGGATGTCCTCGCTGGTCGACAGATCGGTCGCGCCATCGATGGTGATGCGGTTGTCATCCCACAGCACGTTGAGATGGCCAAGCTTCAGATGCCCGGCAAGGCCGACGGCTTCGTGGTTGATGCCTTCCATCAGGCAGCCGTCGCCCGCGACCACCCAGGTGCGGTGATTGACCAGATCGTCACCGAATTCAGCATTGAGGTGCCGCTCAGCCATCGCCATGCCGACCGCCATCGCCAGGCCCTGGCCCAGCGGACCAGTGGTGCATTCGACGCCCGCCAGTTCGAAGTTCTCGGGGTGGCCCGCGCACGGGCTGTGCAACTGGCGGAAGTTGCGGATGTCCTCGATGGTCGGACGCGCATAGCCGGTGAGGTGCAGCGCCGAATAGATCAGCATCGAGCCGTGGCCCGCAGACAGCACGAACCGGTCACGGTCGGCCCAGTGGGGGGCGGAGGCATCGTATTTCAGATACTCGCCGAACAGCACCGTTGCGACATCGGCCATGCCCATGGGCATTCCGGGGTGACCGCTGTTCGCAGCCTGAACCGCATCCATCGACAGTGCCCGGACGGCATTGGCGAGATCTTCAAAAACCACGGACATCGCCTGTAAATTCTCCACACTGATCTCCGATCCGCACCGTAATCGCGTCGTACCGGAGGTTCCGATGTCGCAGAAACGCGCGCCGAGTCGGCTTTGGCGTCACCCTTTGGTATCCATGGTGCACCGCGTCAAGTTCCGCAAAGCGCGGCCTGGTGCAAATTATTGCATTTGTCATGATCGGTGCTAAAACCAATCCATGGCAAATGAACGCCTTATCCTCGCTATCGGACAATTGGAGCGAGCTTTAACGCGGCTGGAAACAGCGCAGGCCCAATTGAGCGAAGCCGCCGCCGCGCCGTCGGGCGCAGGAGATAGCGACATCGCCGAGCGCCATGCCCGCCTGAAAAGTGCCGCGGCAGAGGCTCTGGCTGGCATGGATGCCATTCTGGCCGGAAAGCGATAAATCCCATGCCCGACATGCGCCTCACTATCGCCGGACGCATCTACAGCGTCACCTGCAACCCCGGCGAAGAACAGCATCTCGCCCGGCTGGGGTCAATGCTGGACGGTGCCGCGCGCAAGGCGGGCGCATCGGGTGGCCTGAACGAAACCCGCGCGCTGCTGTTTGCCGGTCTGCTGTTGGCAGACGAGCTCGCCGAAGCCCAGGATCGCGAGGCCGAGGCCCTGACCGCACAGGCCGCCGCCGCCCAGCCTGCCAAGGGCCAGGGCGACCTGCTGGCGCATGACGAAGACATCGATCTGGCTGCCCGCGCAATCGAGCGATTGGCACTGCGGATCGAGAATCTGGCAGAAGGCCTTGAGAAGACGGCCGATCGGTCCTAAATCAGATATGGGACTGCCTGGTACGAGCTGCAGAGAACATCCCTGAGGCGATACATCTTCCAAGGGAGCTGTCCCTGCCCTGGCTCCGGCCAACGGTACACGGCGCCCACCTGACGTTACTGGCGTCAGAGGATATTCCAGCAAACGGCCAAGGCGGTTCCACCCATGGCCCCGATCCAGTCCAGCGCGAGCCTGGCCCCGGTGCGGGTGCCGGCTTTTTTCCATCCGCGCGGGCCAACAGGATGAACCAGTGACCACCCTGATCAGCAAGAAGCGTGAACTGCGCCGTGCCATGCGCGCCGCGCGGCTCGCCCATTGGCAGACACTACCCGATTCCCACCGTGCGCTGATCTTCGGACGGCCGCCGCGGATCATACTCCCACTGATCGAGCACGCCGAAACGGTAGGCCTGTACCACGCCATGCCCGGCGAGGTCCCGACCGCGCGCTATGCCGATCACATGCTCGACATGGGCAAGATGATCGCCCTGCCCTGGACCCGGTCAGCCGAGGGACCGATGATTTTCCGGTTGTGGACAGGATCCGAAGAAACGCTGGAGCAAGGTCCCTGGGGCCCGCAGCCGCATGCCGCGATGCCCCAGGTGGTACCCGGCGCACTGTTCATGCCGCTGGTCGCTTTCGATTCGGCTATGGGGCGGCTTGGCCAGGGCGGCGGGCATTATGATGCCTGGTGCGCGGCCAATCCCGATACACGCAGGATCGGGCTCGCCTGGACGGTGCAGCAGGCAGAGCGCGTCCCTGCCGAACCCCATGACATGCCGCTGGATGCGGTCATCACCGAGCAGCAGGTGCTGCTGCCGCACAACGAGAGAGAGTTTTCATGAAGCCGACCATGCGCAAGCCCGTGGGCATTTTTGCCATATTGGCGATCATCACCATCTGGGCGGTGATCGTGGCAAGCTTCTCGCAGATCATCGGCACGTGGCACATCGCCGTGCAGTCGGTGATCTATTGCATCGCTGGGATCATCTGGATCGCACCGATGCGTCCGCTGATGATCTGGATGGAAACCGGGCGCTGGCGCGCCTGATCGGCTGGCGATTTCAGGGAAGTTCCAACACCTGCGAGTGGCCATTTTTCCGGAGCAAACCTCCAGAGAAATGGCGCGAGTGACGGGGCTCGAACCCGCGACCTCCGGCGTGACAGGCCGGCGCTCTAACCAACTGAGCTACACCCGCATCGTGTTGGAGCGCGGCTGTTAGAATTGTCCTGCCCGGCTGTCAACACGTGTTTCAATTTTTCCCACGAACCGGTGAAAGTGGCTCAGTCGCAGGCGATTCCTTGTCGCCCGGCGCGCGGGTCAGCGTCCCCGATTCGAAAAGGAAACCGGCAATATCCGGCTTTCCAGCTGCGGCCACGACCGTCTGGATGATGATCAGCAGCGGCACCGCCAGCAACGCGCCGGTGGTGCCCCACACCCATGCCCAATAGCTCAGCGAGACGAGAATCAGCAGCGGGTTCATCGTCAGCCTGCGCCCCAGCACGGCAGGCGTGATCAGATTGGCCTCCACCAGATGGAACACGATCTGGACGCTGGCGGGAATCAGCGCGGTCCACAGGTCACCAAAGCTCATCAGCCCGCCCAGCGCCAGCAGCACCGCCGCCAGCACCGGTCCTATATACGGGATGAAGTTGAGCAGGGCGACGATGCCGCCCCACATCGCAGGCGATTCCATCCCCAGCATCCACACCACCACGCCCACCGAGACACCCAGCAGCAGGTTGATGATGGTGATGGTGGTAAGATAGGCCGATGTGGCCGATACGACGTTCTGGATGACCCGGGCGGTCGCCATGGCACCGGTGAAGCTGCCACGGCTGCTGATCGCGTTTTCGCGCAGCTTGGTCCATCCGGCGAGGAAGAAGAAGATCAGCAGCACGACGAATGCCATCTGCAGCGCCACCCCGGGCGCGGCGCTGGCGAACAGGTCGAGCAGCGATTCGGGCGATGCGGTTGCCGCCTTCTGCGCCTTGACCATCGATCCGGAAACCAGCCGGGTGGTATCGTCGACGAACTTCTGCAGATCGGAATAGAGATCGATCAGCGGCGCCAGATTCTCCATGATCTTGGGGATGCGATCGGGAAGCAGCAGGAACCAGTCCGCCGCTGGAACCACGATCACCGCCAGCGCGCCGTTGGCGATCGCCAGGAAAAGCACCAGGCACAGGAACGCCGCCGCCATGCTCGGCAGGCCGCGCCGCTCCATCCATTCCAGCGCCGGCACCAGCGCGATCGAAAGCACGATCGCCACCGCCAGCGGGAGGAAGAATTCGGCCCCTGCCCGCATCGCGAATGGAAAGGCGAGGAACAGGGCCACGCCTGCAATCAGCGCGAGCGCAGCCAGCAGGCGGTCGCGCCGCAATTCATCGGAAACAGCGCGATCTGTAGGAAGTAGCGACATGTGTGCAGATGCCCTTTGCCCGCAAATCGGGCTATCGCGGCTATATCTGCACCGAATTGGGTCCACAATCCAGCAGCATTGATGGGCCGTGGGCGGTGAAAAACTGCTGGCGCATTAACCATATGTTCGCCGCTGGTGCCTAGACAGCTGCTCAGCCGGACAGGGCCGGCGGGGGTAAATCGGGGTAAGGAATGCTGCGCACCACCATCGCGCTGCTCGCCTTGGCGGCGCCGGTCATGGCGCTGGCATCGAGCGATGTTCGGACAAAATCATCGATCTTCGTCGAACGGATCGACCCGGAGGGCAGCGGCGCGCGCCGCGTGCGGCTGGAACCTGCGCGTCAGGTCAGCCCCGGCGAGCGGCTGATCTATGTGGTGGAATACCGCAACATGGGCAACCGCCCGGTCCAGGGCTTTACCGTCACCAATCCCCTGCCCCGCACCGTGAGGCTCGACAAGACCGTAGACGGCAACGAGATGGTGTCGATCGACGGCGGCCGCAATTGGGGACCGCTGGGCACGCTGCGCGTGTCCCTGGGCGACGGAAGCTGGCGCCCGGCCAACCCCGATGACGTGACCCATCTGCGCTGGCAGGTCGGCGACCGGCTGATGCAGGGCGAGACCCGCCGGGTGACCTTCCGGGCGATTGTGAGGTAAACACAACGCCTCTCCCCTCCCGCCTGCGGGAGGGGTGGCTGAGGCGAAGCCGATGCCGGGGTGGGCCTGAA
This sequence comes from Blastomonas sp. RAC04, assembly GCF_001713435.1. NCBI lineage: Bacteria > Pseudomonadati > Pseudomonadota > Alphaproteobacteria > Sphingomonadales > Blastomonadaceae > Blastomonas > Blastomonas sp. RAC04. The sequence continues at coordinate 851,552 of NZ_CP016460.1, read as the reverse complement.
AGGGCTTAACCTTTGGCCCACCCCGGCCCGGAAAGCCGGGCCTGCCCCTCCCGCAAGCGGGAGGGGAGAAACTCAATCCGCGAAAATATAGATCGGCGTCTCGATCCGGCGCTTGAGCGCCTGGACGAAGCTGGCCGCGTCATAGCCGTCGACCACGCGGTGATCGCACGAGATCGACAGGTTCATCATCTTGCGGATGACGACCGCGCCATCGACCACCATCGGGCGCTCGACGATCTTGTTGGGGCCGATGATCGCGACCTCGGGCCGGTTGATCACCGGGGTGGTCGCAATGCCGCCCAGCGGGCCCAGCGAGGTCAGCGTCAGCGTCGAGCCTGACAGCTCCTCGCTCTTCGCCTTGCCGCTGCGCGCGGCGTCCGCCAGCCGCGCGATCTCGCTCGCCATATCCCAGACGCTCAGGGACTCCGCACCGCGCAGCACCGGCACCATCAGGCCCGCATCGGTCTGCGTCGCGATTCCGAGGTGCACCGCGCCAAATCGGGTGACAACATTGGCCTCGTCATCATAGCGCGCGTTGAGCATCGGGTATTCGCGCAGCGTCTTGCAGATCGCCGCGATCAGGATCGGCAACGCGGTCAGCTTGGGCCGATCGCCCCGGCTCGCGTTCATTTCCCCGCGCATATCCTCCATCTTCGTCACGTCGATTTCCTCGACATAGGTGAAGTGCGGGATGTTGCGCTTCGATTCGGCCATGTTCTGCGCGATACGCTTGCGCATGCCGATCACGCGGATCTCTTCGTCCGCCGCGCGGCCCGGCCCAGCGCGGGTGCCGCCATAGTTCAGATAGGCGTCGAGATCGGCATGGCGGATGCGGGTGCCTTCCGAAGGCCGCACCTTGGCGAGATCTATCCCGAGGTCGCGCGCGCGCTGGCGGACCACTGGCGATGCCAGCACCTTGGCGGAAGCTTCGGCATCGACCACCGTGAGTGCTGCAGCAGCCTTGGGAGCGGCCGGAGCGGGAGCGGGAGCAGGCGCTGCGACAGGTGCCGATGCAACTTCCTCGACCGGCGGCAGCTTGGGCGTCTCCGCCTCGATCACTTCAGGCTCGGGTGCGGTCTCGGTAACCGGCGCGCCGCCGACATCGCTGCCGTCGCCTTCGCCTTCGATCTCGATCTCGACCAGCATCGAACCGATCGCGATGACGTCGCCCTCGGCGCCGGCGACCTTGATCACGGTCCCCGAAACCGGCGATTCCATCTCGACGGTCGCCTTGTCGGTCATCATGTCGGCGATGCGGCCGTCTTCCTCGATGCGATCACCGATCTTGACGTGCCACGCCACGATTTCCGCCTCGGCAATGCCCTCGCCGATGTCGGGCAGGTTGAAGGTGTAGGTTGCCATGGCGGGTCAGTCCTTCATGATCTTGGCAATGGCGCGACCGATGCGGATCGGGCCAGGGAAATACGCCCATTCAAGGCTGTGCGGATAGGGTGTGTCGAAGCCGGTAACGCGCTCGACCGGCGCCTCGAGGTGATAGAAGCAGCGCTCCTGCACCAGTGCGGAAAGCTCCGCACCGAAACCGCTGGTCCGCGTCGCCTCGTGCACGATCAGGCAGCGTCCGGTCTTCTTCACCGAAGCCTCGATCGTCTCGATGTCGAGCGGCAGCAGCGTGCGAAGGTCGATCACCTCGGCATCGACGCCATTGGCCTCGACCACGGCCTTGGCGACATGCACCATCGTGCCATAGGCCAGGATGGTCAGGGCCTCCCCTGCCCGCACGATGTTCGCCTTGCCCAGCGGGATGCGGTAATGGCCGGTGGGCACATCTGCCGCCGCATGCTTGGACCAGGGCTCGACCGGGCGATCATAATAGCCGGTGAACGGGCCGTTGTAGATGCGCTTGGGCTCGAAGAAAATGACCGGGTCGTTGTCCTCGATCGCCGAGATCAGCAGGCCCTTGGCGTCGTACGGCGTCGATGGGATCACCGTCTTGAGGCCAGCGACATGGGTGAACAGGCTCTCGGGGCTCTGGCTGTGGGTCTGGCCGCCGAAGATGCCGCCGCCAAAGGGCGAGCGCACCGTGATCGGCGCGATGAACTCACCCGCCGAGCGATAGCGCAGCCGCGCAGCCTCGGAAATCAGCTGGTCGATGCCAGGATAGATATAGTCCGCAAACTGGATCTCGGGCACAGGACGCAGGCCGTATGCCCCCATGCCGACGGCAACGCCCACGATCCCGCATTCGCTGATCGGGGTGTCGAACACCCGGGTCTTGCCGAACTTGGCCTGCAGCCCCGCGGTGCAGCGGAAAACGCCGCCGAAATAGCCGACATCCTCGCCCATCACCACGACATCGGGGTCGCGTTCCATCATGACATGCATGGCGCTGTTGATCGCCTCGATCATGTTCATCTTCTTGATGTCCGCTTCTGCAGCGGCAACCTGGCTCATCACTTCGGCCATTTCGCAGCCCTTTCCTCGAGCGCCTGCGCCATCTGTTCCTGCAGATGCCAGGGAAGTTCCTCGAACACGTCCTCGAACATCGTCTCGAACGGCTGGTGCATGCCGTGGCCCAGCACGCCATTCTTCTCCGCTTCCTTGGTCGCGGCCTTGACCATCTCGGCGAGTTCCAGGTCCATCGCGGCATGCCGCTCGTCGTCCCAGATCCCCAGCCCGATGCAATGCTGCTTGAGCCGGTGGATCGGATCGCCCAGCGGCCATTCGGCGCTTTCCTGGGCGCTGCGATAGGCGGACGGATCGTCCGAGGTGCTGTGCCCCTCGGCGCGGTAGGTAAAGTGCTCGATCAGCGTCGGGCCCTTGTTCGAGCGCGCGCGTTCGGCCGCCCATTGCGTTGCGGCATAGACCGCCAGCGCATCGTTGCCATCGACGCGAAGCCCCGCGATGCCATAGCCGATCGCGCGCGCGGCAAAGGTGGTGCGCTCGGCCCCGGCGAAGCCCGAAAAGCTCGAGATCGCCCACTGGTTGTTGACGACATTGAGGATGGTCGGCGCGTTGTACACCGAGGCGAAAGTCATGGCGCTGTGGAAGTCGCCTTCCGCGGTCGATCCTTCCCCGCACCAGCAGCTGGCGATGCGGGTATCGCCCTTGATCGCGCTTGCCATCGCCCAGCCCACGGCCTGCGGATACTGCGTTGCGAGGTTGCCCGAGATGGTGAAGAAGCTGAGCTCGGGCACCGAATACATGATCGGCAGCTGGCGACCCTTCAGTTTGTCGCCGCGGTTCGAATAGATCTGGTTGATCATCTCGGTGAGCGCATAGCCGCGCCACATCAGGATGCCCTGCTGGCGATAGCTCGGGAACACCATGTCGTCGCCCTGCATCGCGGCAGCTGCGGCGACAGAGGTCGCCTCCTCGCCGGTGCACTTCATGTAGAAGCTGGTCTTGCCCTGGCGCTGCGCGCGATAGAGCCGCTCGTCGAACGCGCGGGTCAGCGCCATCGTGCGCAGCATCTTGAGCAAGGTCTCGGCAGGCAGGCGGGGGTCCCAGGCACCGACCGCCTTGTGGTCGTCATCGAGCACGCGCACCAGCCCGAAGCTGAGATCGCGCATGTCATGGGGGGAAACCGCCTCGTCGGGCCGAGCCATGCTGCCGGCAGCAGGCACGATCACATCGCTGAAATCGACAGGGTCGCCAGGGCGCGAGCGCGGTTCGGGAACGTGCAGCTCAAGCGGCGGCAGGTTCGATCTCAAAGGACCATCGGCCATCAAAAATCCTCTCGGGTCTGTGCACCGTCAGCCGGAAGAAGCTCTTGATGGCCTTTCGACTAATTGCACCGTCGAGACATATTATTTCAAGATTCGCGATAGGTCAATAGTGCTGCCCTTCACTCCTCAATCACACAGCGACCGGCGCGGCGATATGGGATTGCGGAGTATAATCGCGCACTTCGAAGTCCTCGATCCGGTAGTCGAAAATGCTGTCGGGCTGGCGGACGATGTCCAGCCGGGGCGCGCCGTGCGGCTCGCGCGACAGCTGCGTCTCCACCAGTTCGCGATGGTTGAGATACAGATGGACGTCGCCGCCATTCCAGATCAGCTCACCCGGCTCGAGATCGCATTGCTGCGCGAGCATGCGGATGATCAGCGCGGCCGAAAAGATGTTGAACGGCACGCCCAGCGCCAGATCGCACGAGCGCTGATAGAGCAGGCCAGTGAGCTTCCCATCGGCGACGAAGAACTGATAGGTCTTGTGGCACGGCGGCAGCGCCATCCGGTCGAGTTCGGCGACGTTCCAGCCCTCGAAGATGTGGCGGCGCGATCCGGGATTGGTGCGCAGGCTTTCGACCAGTTCGGCGATCTGGTTGATGCCTTTGGGGCGCTTGCGGAACAGGCCGGGCTCTGCGTCGACCGGCTCGTACACCGGCCAGTCGGTCCATTGCTTGCCATAGACCGGGCCAAGATCTCCCCAGCGTTCAGCGAAGTCCGCATCGGCGATGATCCGCGCCTCGAAGGCGTCGCGATCGATCTCCTCGCCGGTGGCCTTGCGATAGCTGTCGAGCGGCCAGTCGGTCCAGATGTGCACCCCTTGCGCGACGAGCGGGCGAATGTTGGTGTCGCCGGTGAGAAACCACAGCATCTCGCGCGCTGCGGCCTTCCAGTACACCCGCTTGGTGGTGAGCAGCGGAATCGCATTGTCGGACAGGTCGAAGCGCATCGTCGCGCCGAACAGCGAGCGCGTGCCCACTCCGGTGCGGTCGGACCGTTCATTGCCGTGCGTCCAGATCTGCTTCATCAGATCAAGATACTGCCACTCGAAATGACGCGACTGCGCCTGGTGCGGGGCGCGACTCTGCAATGCGATGTCCATGTCCGCTGGTCTAGCATGCGGCATTTGCCCATGCCATCGCATCGCCGGAGAAAAGGCAAAATGGTCGCTTGCAAGCCAGCCGCACCGTGGCTATAGGCACGCCCCTGCCTCCCAGGCGCCGCAAGGCATCGTGAAGTCTGGGTCGGGGAGTAGCTCAGCCTGGTAGAGCACTGTCTTCGGGAGGCAGGGGCCGGAGGTTCGAATCCTCTCTCCCCGACCATTTAACTTTCTGCAATTGTGAGATTTTTCGGAAAAACGAGACAGGGCCCGGAAACCCTGCCTAAACCTCGTTCCCACAATGGCGTCTTTCGGACCGCATCTCCTGCCTTGCCGAGACAATCCGGCAAAACACTCAAAAACCCTGCGACTTTATGGCGGCGTCACCGCGGCAAGCGAACCGCGTCACCTCAGCGGCGGTATCGCTCTGACTGGCGACCGCGATTGGCGGTCAGGTCGTTTAATGGTTCGAAGCGGCCGCACTGCCAGGGGACGCTGCCATGGTGATGCTGCCCGGCGCTATCGTGACGCCGGCAGTTTTCAGGACAGTGGCGCCTGTACCGCTCGGAGGCCAATTTGTCGGTTTCCGGCCCTCGATTGCTGCATGAGGAACCCGCCTGAGGGGATGGCTGTTGCCGCCGACCGCCGCGTATCAGATAGTGGCAGCGATGTTGGGAGAAAATGATGGCTGGCGGGACGGACACTCCGGGCTTTGGGCTTCGGGTTGCGGACATGGTTCGGTCCGGCAGCGACCAGACCGCACCGATCGCGCGCGCGCCGGGCGTTTGGGAAAGCCGCGGAGTCGGCAACGCGTATCTGCTCACCACCGCTGAAGGCAATGTTCTGGTGAACGCGGGCACGCTGGCCGACGCGCGCAAGGGGCGCGAGCGATTTGCGCAGGTCTCGGCTGCACCGGTCCAGTTCATCGTCCTCACTCAGAGCCATGCAAATCAATATGGCGGGCTCGAGGTATACAAGACGCCTGACAATGTAGTCATCGCTCATCATCTGTATCCTCAGGACCGCACCTATTGCGAGGCACTGTCAGAGCATTACCGTCGAGGTTCGCGGCGCATCTTCGGCGGCATCACCGGCCGCACCGAAGACATGATCCCGACCTGCGAGGTCGCACCGGACCTGCTCATCGGCGACGAAGGCCATAGATTCGAACTTGGCGGGCGGCGGTTCGAGATAATCTGGACGCCGGGTGGCGAGACGCGATCGGCGGTGATCGTTTGGCTTCCCGACGAAAAGATCGCCATAGTTGGCAACCTATTCGGTCCGCTGTTTGGCAACCAGCCCAACCTCAACACCTTGCGCGGCGACAAGCCTCGCTCCGCACTTGAATTCATTGCGTCGATAAAGCGGGTGCGGGCGCTGCGGCCTGAACTGCTGCTCACCGGTCATGAGGCCATCGAGGGTGTGAACCATATCGAAAATGAAGTCACCCGGATTATCGACGCAGTACAATGGATGCACGATCGGACGCTCGAGGGCATGAATGAGGGCCGCGACCTGTGCAGCCTCATGCGCGACGTCAGGCTTCCCGACAAACTTTCGCTGACCGAGGAATATGGCAAGGTCGCATGGAACGTTCGGGCAATCTGGCATGAGTATAGCGGCTGGTTCGATCCTGCCCGCGGCACGACCGAGCTCTATGGCGTACCACCCTCCAGCATTGCACCGGCGATCGCTGAACTGGCAGGCGGTGCCGAGTGTCTGGCCGAACGGGCGCAAGCCTTCGTCAATCAGGGCAGACCGCTGGAGGCACTGCATATGCTGGATATCGCGCTGACCGCAGCGCCCGGCCTCGCCGCCGCGCGCGCTGTGAAGCGGGCTGCGCTGATGTTGCTTGACGAGCAGACAGGTGGCACCAACCTTTGGGAGCGGCGATGGATCGCCGCAGCGCTCCACGAATTGGAAGAAACTGCGCCCGGGTGATCCAGTCAGGCGGCAGGCGCGTTCTGCTTAATGCCTCGCAACATCCTCTGACGAAAGACGAGTGGCGTGACGCCTGTCGCGCGCCTGAATGCATAAGTGAAGGTGGATTGCGAAGAGAAGCCGGTGGCGTTGGCGATCGACTTCAGGCTCTCGTCCGTCGCCAGTCGCCGCTTCGCCACCTCAATCCTGTGCTGCGCAATATAGTCGCCGATTGAGCAGCCGCGGCTTGTGCGAAAGCCGCGCGTCAGCTGCCGCACCGACAGGTCACAGCGGGCGGCGAGCTCGGCCAGCGTCGGGATATCTCCGGGCTCGGCTAGGCGCTTTTCAATAACGCGCATACGCCAAGCTGCAAGTCCCCCCAGTCGAGCGGGCTCCTCCATCGCAGTCAGCGTACGCGCGATCTCGACCGAAAGGATAAGGACCAGGGCATCGCAGATTTCCTTGCCCGCGACGCCGGGATGCAGAACCTCCTGTGAAAGCCGGACAAGCAGTGTGCGGATCTCAGAGCTTGCGATATTGAGGCAAGCCTCCAGGCGGCGGTCCGTCCAGTCAAATCCGTCCGGAAGCCAGCGGTCAACTGCGTCGGCAGCCAAGGCACAGATCAGCGAGATGTGCTGGCCTCCCTCGTTTTTCAGATGCAGCTTGAAGCCGGGGGGGAAGGCGATAATTGCGCCCATGCTGCCGAAGCGGTGCGGCCCCCAGTGATCGAGGTAACGCGCGCGCGAGTCAGGGCGTCGCGGCGTGAGGCAAAGATCCACCCAATAGAACTTCCGGCGGCAGAACAGATACTCATTCGGACCTTGGTGATTAAAACGCGCAACCCAAAGCTGTGCATTAGGCAATTTCAGTTCAGCCTCGATCATGACCTTGGCAGGGCCAGCAGTGTCGCTCGGCTGCCCGCGTTTGCCAATTTCTCCCAGGCGTTTGAGCAATTCACTTGCCATGTGATTCACAGGTTCCGTTTGCCCAGACTTTAGGAAAGCAAAACCATGCCAGGGCTACGCGAATGACATATGTGCTTCAGTGCGATCACTCTGGGAACGTGCTCAGGTCTGACGCGGACACCAAAGGTCTGCCATGCGCGATCCTGTGTCAAGCTCGCCCATCTGTCGGGGCATCGGCGAATTCCGGATAGTGTGGCAGGCTTTTCATCAACGCGCCACCCAAGAGGCAACCTGCCGCACCCAAACCCAGTAAAGGGCTGTAATCGGCGGAGCTGCCGTCGATTGCTTCCGCCAACAGGGGTCCAACCCCCGCAGCCAATGCCATAACTGCAGCCATGCTTGTGAACGAGCCCCTCCAGCAAAACCGAAATGAATCCAAATGATGGAAGTGCGCCACCCATTCGCGGAACCTGCATGACGTCAGTTATCGTCATCAGCTGTGGTCGCCGGCCCCACGGCGCGCTCAAGAAAGTCCGCGCCGGCATTGCGCAATGCGGTGAAACTGGGATCTCCTGCCCCCAGAACTTCGCCCAGAAGCCGCATGTCCTTTTTGAGCAGCGCCGCGCCATGGGCAAAGCTGGTCGGAATCGGCATCCGTCCGCGCACGCCGAGGCCAAAGCTTTGTCCGCTGCTTGCGAGCATCAGTTCAAGCAGCGCGCCCTGGTCGATCCCGAGGTTCAGGCCCGCCTGAAGCGCAGCATCGGCCAAGCCGATGTTCGCAGCGAGCAGCGAATTGTTGATCAGCTTGGCATGCTGCCCCGCCCCCACCTCCCCCAGTCGCACGATCAGTCGCGCAAAGGTTTCAAACACACGCTGCGCTGCCGCGATGACGTCGGCATCGCCGCCGAGCATCAAGGTCAGCGTTCCCGCCTCAGCAGCCGGCGAACCACCGCTGACCGGCGCATCGATCAGCCCGATGCCGCGCGCGGCGGCTTCGCGTGCGATCGTTCGGCACGTCTCGGGATGGATCGTCGAGTGGATCGCAATACGGGCTCCACTCCGCATTGCGGGGATGAGTTCAGCGCAAACCTCCCGCACATCGTTGTCGTCGACGACACAGATTCCGACATGCTCGGCACTGCGTCCCAGTTCGGCGATTGTTGAAGCGAAGCGCGCAGACGTGCCGCGATACGGAACGAGGCTGGCATCCCGGCGCGCCCACAGCATTGTTGGAAAGCCCGCATCGATGATCCGCCGCGCAATCGGCGCACCCTGGCTGCCCAAGCCGATGAAGCCGCAGGCCGTCATTTGGCCTGGCCCTGCCTGGCTGGTCCCGCTCATAGCGACGCAGCCGGGTATCTGCCGCCGGTCAGTTGCAAGCCGCCGAGGTCGTCCGGCTGCGCTTGCGTGAAGCGGGGGTTGGCGAACACCGAAGTGAACCGGGCGAAGAAATCGATCGAACAAGCCATGTCAGCCATCCTTCCGCGCGACGGGGTGAACCCGCAAATAGTCTGAGAAATAGGGCTCCAGGTCCTTTCTGGTCAGCCCCCATTCCTCCAGCGAATAGCTATGCTTACCGCGTTTGTTCTGCGGATTGCTGTCGAGCCAACCCTGCATCCCGGCTTCTGCGGTTTCGGTCCAGTCATTTCCAAGCCAGCGGTAGATCTGTTTTAACTGGGCCAGCGGATCGGCGACCAGCTCGTCGTAATAGCAATGGTAGATGTCGTCTGGCCGCTCGGCGCTGACCTCTAGCGGCCGCGATGCATGCAGCGCGAGCTGGAGCGGGAAGTATTGGCGCATGTATTCCGCGCCCTCGTCGACTTCGAACATGGGCCGGGAGTTGCCGCGCATGCCGAGTGACGATCCGACCACCGCATAGGGATCGCGATGCGTCCAGATCACGCGCGCATCGGGAAAGGTCTTGAACAGCTGCCGTATGAAGAGCGAATCCGAAGGCATTTTCAGCACCCAACGGCCGGGATTGGTGGACTGAAGGATTTGCAGCACGCGCTTGCGATGTTCGAAGGCGGTCGTCATGTCGGTGAACATCAGCCAATCGTGGTAGGTCGGCACCGTTGTCGTCACCGCGAGCATCAGCGAACGGAAGTCCTGCGCAATCAGATGGACGCATTCCGTGGGCCCGTCGCCCGGCTCGAAGTGCGCAGCGGCGACCTTCGGTGCCATCTTCAGCATATTTTCGTCGCGTGCCACTTCGGCTAGACAACGCGGATCGGTCTTCAACGCGCCAGGTGCGGCGGGCGGCGCGGCATTATAAGCTTCCCAACGCAGCATCGAGCGATTGGCTGGATCGGCATCCAGCATATAGCTGAGCATGGTCGTGCCGGTGCGTGGCATGCCAAGGATGAATACGGGCCGATCAATCGGCTGGTCGAGCACAGCCGGGTTGCGGCGGATGTATTCGTCCACCTGCATCCGGGCGGCGAGCGTTTCGACATAGCGGTTGCGGACGATCATCTCCCCGCGCTCGGTCAGCCGATCCTGCCGGGTATGGTCATGCAGGAGTATCTCGAGACCCTCTTTCCAGCTATCGCTGTCGGGATCCGGCACCGCCACCTTCTCGCGCGCTGCGTTGACGATCTCGCTGAACCCCAAAGCCATTTCGGTCTCTCCCATCGCATTGCGGCAAAGACCGATCCCTCGAAACGTGATCTAGAGCCTGCCGATTGTGTCGATCCGTTAGACATCTCCAAAGGCCGCCTGGCAAAGTGCGTCCTTGTGGATCGAAGGTCATTTTATCGATCACGAGCCGTGAAGCAGGCACTGCGAATGGCGAATGAACATGCTTCAATCATTCATCTTTCCAGATCGGAGAGGGCGCGCAATCAACTGGACCGCTCGGAATTTTTGCTGCGACGCTTCGCGGTGATGTCTGGTGGATCGTAACCGTCCGCGGCGGAAAATCGGAGCAATGGCAACACGCCAATCTTGGTCCACTCTATGGCCCTTGTACGATAAAATGTCCGGATCAAGCGCTTGTTAGGCGTCCTTTGCCGACGCTAATCGACTTGATACGATATGAGTGAAATCGGGAGAGCTATGATGAAGGTAGGCGTGCTTCACGCGGCGGGCGATCTCAAGCTCGACGAGGCTGAACGACCGAGCACCGGACCGGACGATATCGTCATAAAGGTGGTCGCAGCCGGCATATGCGGGACCGACTTGCACTTTCGCAACCGAGGGACTCGGTTCGGCACACCCATGCCGCTCGGTCACGAATTTGCGGGCGAAGTGATCGATGTCGGCGCTGACGTCAAAAGCTACAAGCTCGGCGACCGAGTCGCGTACAACTCGAACAACAGCCCTGCAGATATGGGCCGTGGCGGCGAGTGCGGGGGGTTCAGTGACTATGTCATCCTGCGCGGCGTCGATGCCCACCCCCAATCGCTGTGCATGATCCCCGACAGCGTGAGCTATGATCATGCCGCGCTGGTTGAACCCTTGTCGGTGTCCGAGCATGCGATCAACCGCGGCGAGGTAGAGCCGGGCGAAAGCGTCGCGGTGTTCGGTGTCGGGCCCATCGGGCTGGGTATTGTTGCCGGTCTCAAAGCCCGCGGGATCGAAGACATCATCGCGTTCGATCTTTCGCCGCTGCGTCGTGAACGCGCGCTGGCCATGGGCGCGCGCCTCGCGCTTGATCCGCGCCACTATCCCGTGGCCGAGACACTTAGCCGAGAGCGCGGCATGGGCAAGGTGTGGGGCGTGGATCTGCCGAAGACAGACGTCTATTTCGAGGTGAGCGGCGGTCGCGGGGTGCTGGCAGACATTATGGCCATGGCCAACAAACGCAGCCGGGTGATCGTCGTGGCAATGCAGCCCGAGCCGCTGACATTCGACGTCAGCCGCCTGATGAGCAAAGAGACCAGCCTGATCGGCGCGTCGGGCTATCCGTCGGAATTCCCCGAAGTGATGGCCAAGCTGGCCGATGGATCCCTCGATGCCGAGGCGATGATCACCCACCGCCTGCCATTCAGCGATTTCCTGAACGCCTTCGAGGTGGCCAACGATGCCAATTGCGCTGCCAAGGTCGTCATCACCTTCTGAATTTTTGCGTCGCTGATCAAAGTGATGACGCTGAATTTCGCAGACATTCCCGAGTGCGTGTTTGCCGATGCATTTGCGGCACCTCTCGTCACTCGCACAGCCTTGGAGGCCTGACATGAGCAAAGGACTATTCGATCTCACCGGCAAGGTCGTGCTGGCGACCGGGGCCAACAGCGGAATTGGTCTCGGCTTTTTGCAGGGATGCGCCAAACAAGGCGCGGACGTGGTTGTGTGGAGCCGTCGGGCCGACCGCAATGCGCAGGCTGTAGAAGCGCTGAAGGCGCTCGGCGCGCCACGTGCGCACTCTGAATCGGTTGATGTAAGTGACGAAAAGGCGGTTGAAGCGGCTTTTGCGTCTACGCTTGGGGCGATGGGCCGGGTCGACTGCGTTTTCGCCAATGCCGGGTTCAGCAGCAAGGCCGGATCCTTCCCTGACATGACCAGCCAGCTTTATCACGAGTTGCTTGGGGTAAACCTTCACGGAGCATTTTATACGCTGCGAGAGGTAACCAAACATATGCGCGAACGCGCTTTGGCGGGAGACCGCGGCGGATCTATTGTAGCATGTGGCAGCTTATCCATGTTCCGCGGGATTCAAGGCATGGAGCACTACGGTGCGGCGAAAGGTGCAATAGCCTGCATTATTCGTGGCCTAGCAGTCGAGATGGGGCAATATGGCGTCCGCGCCAATATGATCGCTCCCGGCTTTTTCCCTAGCGGGCTTATGGACGGAGCGTCAGAAGAAGAGTCCACAGCTCTTATCAAGCACTTCTCAAGCATCACTCCACTCGGCCGGGTCGGCCAGTTGATTGATATAGAAGGCCCTGCCGCCTATCTCGCTTCTGATGCCTCCTCGTTTCAAACCGGAGATATCCTGATCATTGACGGCGGTCGTATGGTTAAATAACGCGCGCGAAACACTGCCCATGATGCCGGTGACGTTCGCCTGTTTGGAACGGGGAACGTAGCTCCGTCAGAGCTTCTCAAAGGATTGGCTCCTGACTTCTTGCGCTGCTGTCGCCGAAAGCGAGCGCGGGGTCACGCGCTTCAGCCCGAGGAAGGGTCGCAGCCAGTTAACCCGCCGGGCGCTTTCGTAGGTCAGCGCGCAGCCCAGCAGGGTCGTCAGCAGGATCACCCCGAAAGCCAGCCCCGTCTGCGCTCCGGCCTGCTTGAGCCAGAAACCGGCTGCAATGATGATTGTCTGATGCGCGATGTAATATGGAAAGATCGCCTCGGTAAGGTAGCGTCGCACCGGACCGTCGTGGTGAAGGTGGGTCTGGGCGAAGCCGATAAGGCCTAGGATCGCGGTCCATGCCAGCGCGGTGCGTGCCAGCAGGCGGGCGGTTTCCCACGCCGATGTTCCATCGCTCATGCCATGAACTGCAAACAGCGCGGCACAGGCCAGCGCGGCGATGCCAAGCAGCGCAGGCCATTGGCCAAGAATAGTGGTCCAAGCAGCACCCGAACGCGCCAGCGCCACCCCGAAGAAGAAGGCAAAGCCGTAGATCGCGTGAGCATAGGGATCGTCGAACAGGGCATGGGTCTCGCCAAACACGGGGTGCAGAAGCAGCCGCGCCAGTGCCAGCCACACCATCGGCAGCACCACGAGCCGCCAACCGGTGAAAAGCTGGTCGAAGCCCCGCTGCAAGAGCACTCGCACCCGTGCGGGAAGTGCCGCGAGCACCGCCAGCATCAGCGAATAGGCCCACAAATAGGCAACGAACCACAAGTGGTTCCAGGTGGGTAGCGGCGTGCCCCGGCTGCCGCCGAACTCGAAATAATCGTTGAGCCAGAAATGCACGAAGCCGGCCTCGTAGGCACCCCTGTCGCGCAGTTCGAACCATGGCTGCGGGGCGACGAACAGCATCATTCCCGCCAGCAGCGGCACCGCGAGACGCGCAGATCGGCTCGCTGCAAAGCCGCGCGGCGTCGCGAGCTTGCCCAGCAGCGCACGTGACACCACGCCCGAAATCACGAACAGCAGCATCAGCCGCCACGGATTGACTGCCATCATCGGCCAAACCGCCCAATCGACCGGCTCGGCGGCTTTGACGTGCCATGCCCACGGCACGAAGAACATCCCAATATGATAAAGGATCAGCAGCGCAAAAGCGCCGATTCTGAGCCAATCGAGGCCATATTGGCGGCCAGTCATCCCCGTGGTGGCTTGCATAACACTTCTCCATCGCATCTAATCTGGACCGGGCCTAAGCTGCGGCCGTCCATCGCGTCATCGCGATGGTGACGGGCGGCTGAGCCGGTGGGACAGGTGGCGGGGCGGCGTGTGACGAGCGGCGGGATTGGAGTGGCGAGTGGTACGCGGCATGGCAGGTGGCTGCGCCGCGATCCGCGGGCAATTACCTCGCTGACCTTTGCCGGATTCGGTTTGCTATACATGGTGGTCAATGCGGTGAGCCTGATAGACCAGCGCCGCGCGCTGGGTCGGCCGATTGCCGCATGGCAGGCGTGGGTGCTGGAGGGCACCAGCTTTGCCGCTTGGCTCATGCTGCTCCCCGTCGTGCTGATGCTTGCGATCCGGCTCGCACCGCGGCCGCTATGGCAGGCTACGCTTGGTCATGTGGTTGGCTGCGTCGCTGTCTCGGTTGCCCACACCCTGCTCATGGCCGCGCTGCGCATTGTAGCGTTCGACATCTCAGGGCTGGATTACGCGCCGAGTGAAACGCTAACCACGCGGCTTCTGTTTGAAGCACGCAAGGACGTCATCACTTATATCTCGATCCTCGCAGTTTTCTTGCTGGCGCGGCGGCTAATGGCCGAGACCGGGCCGTTGCCAATACGTCCTTCTGCCGAAGCGGCACTGATTGAAGTGCGTGATGGCAGCCGCATGGTGATGCTGCGCCCTGACGAGATCGACTGGGTGAATGCGGCCGGCAATTATATCGAACTCCACGGCGATTTCGGCACTGAACTGGCGCGGCGGACCATGGCTGGTATCGAAGCGGAGCTTGCTCATTACGGCTTCGTCCGCGTTCACCGCTCGCGGCTGGTCCGTCGCGCGGCAATCGCGTCGACCGAGACACGCCAAAGCGGTGACTTCGACATTACATTGCGCTCGGGCGCGGTGATCAGTGGCAGCCGTCGTTTCCGGCAAAACATAACCTGAATTCAATGGGCGCGTGAGGCGTCCGATACCTACATAATTCACCACTGGGGAGTTTGGCCACGACCAAATAGAAGCAAGTCAGCATCGCCCGGTATTCGTGTTGAATTCAGAGCACGACTTGTTCCGGCAGCTTCTATCAGGACCAGACGTTCGAGCCGACTGATCTCAACTACCGGCCCATTAGCTGCACATCCATTGTCGGCATTGGGTGGTACCTACCTATTCCATCATCGCCTTGGCCTGAGCCAGGATCGCTTCAGGCTGTACGATGAATGCGTCCTCCAGAACCTTGGCGAACGGTACAGGGCAGTACGGACCGCCGAGACGCTTTACCGGGGCCTTGAGTTGGCCAAACATTTCGTCGGCAATGGTCGCAGCGATCTCCGCACCGGGCCCGAAGGCCTTGACCGCCTCGTGCACGATCAGGGCACGTCCCGTCTTGGCAACCGACGCCAGCACTGCCTCCTTGTCCCAAGGCGAAATGGTGCGCAGGTCGATCAATTCCGCTGAGATGCCAGCATCCGCTAGCCCGGCAAGCGCCATCTGACAGCGCATGACCTGGCCCGACCAGCTGATGATCGTGAGGTCGGAGCCTTCGACCATAACATTGGCCTTGCCCAGTGGAATGGGTCCTTGATCGTCGGCGACATCGCCCGGAACGAACAAAGTCATCCCGTTTTCGACGAAGATGCACGGGTCGGGATCCTGAATACAGGACAGCAACAAGCCCTTCATGTCGGCCGGATTGGAGGGACACACCACCTTGATCCCAGCGGAATGCGCAAACCAGCCTTCGAGATGGTCGCTGTGCTGGCCCGCAGTTTGCCAGCCTGCACCGGTGAGCGTGCGAATGGTGATGGGAACGCTTGTCTGCCCGCCGCTCATGAACCGCAGTTTTGCGGCATGGTTGAAGATCATGTCCATCGCAACGGTCGTGAAATTCATCAGCATGATCTCGGCCACCGGCTTGTAGCCCGCCATCGCCGCGCCGATGGCGGCGCCTATGATCGCCTGTTCCGAAATCGGTGTCGTGCGAACACGGTGTCCACCGAATTTGGTGGAAAGCCCCCGCATGGTGCCGGTGACGCCGCCCCCCTGCGGATCGGCGATGTCCTCGCCCAGCACGACAACCTTGGGATCCGCCGCCATCGCGTCCATCATCGCAGCGTTGATGGCCTGAATCCCGTTCATCTTCAGCATCTCGGTCATGCTGCAATCTCCTCGGCGAACACATCCCGGCGCAATTCGTCCACGGATGGCAGTGGGCTGGCCATGCCGAACGCTTCGGCATCGGCGATTTCGGCTTCCAGATCGGCCTGCATGGCGGCGAGCAGCTCTTCGCTGGCGTGGCCCTCTGCAATCAATCGGGCGCGAAGTGCGGGCAGCGGATCGTTGGCGATTGCGGCTTCCTTGACTTCCTTGGGGATATAGAAATCGTCATCACCCAGCACATGGCCCAGGAAACGGAAGGTCTTGCATTCCAGCAGGGTTGGCCCGTCGCCCGCACGGGCCCGCTCGATCGCGACCGCCATATGTGCATACATGTCGTCCGGATCGTTGCCATCCACGGTAAACCCGGGCATTCCATAGGAGATGGCCCGCGTCGAAATCTTGTCGACCGATGTCGCGACATCATAAGCGGTGTGCTCGCCATAGCCATTGTTGGGGCATACGAAGATCACTGGCAGCTTCCACAGCGAGGCAAGGTTCAGGGATTCATGGAACGCACCGATATTGGATGCCCCGTCTCCGAAGAACGCGACCACCACTCGCGAGGATCCGTCCATCTGCGCAGCCCAAGCCAGGCCATTCGCAATGGGCATCGACGAGCCGACGATCCCAGTGGTGACCATCACGCCCATCTCGGGATAGGTCAAATGCATCGGTCCGCCCTTGCCCTTGCAGGTGCCGTCCACCCGGCCTGCGATTTCAGCCCACAGGGGGCGCAGCGGCATGTCCTTGGCGACCATATCCTGAATGCCGCGATAGATCGTGCAGATTTGGTCCTCGTCATTGAGCAGGTGGCCGATGGTGGCAGGGATCACTTCCTGCCCCCGCGCCGAATAATAAGGCATGGTCAGTCGGCCACGACGGATCGTCTTGCGGATCGCATCGTCATTGCGTTCGACGCGCAGCATGCGGCGATAGATATCGACGAGCGCGTCCGGGCCAGGTTTTGGGGCGTTGCTCTGATCTGCCATGATAACCTTCTGATGTCGTGGACAAGGATCACGTTAGTCGGGCGTTGGCAGTGGCAGGTCAATGCGCCGTGGCGATATGTGGCTGGCCTGCGCGATATGCGCGGGCCATGGCGCGTTTGTACCGCCAGAGTGCATTACCAGTCGCATCGCAGGGACATACAATGATTGCAGAAGACAACGTCGTTTCAAAAGCAGAAAGGGTCGCCGCACTGGAGGCAGAGCTGGAAAGCGCAGGCGAGATATCGGTTGCGGATATTGAGCTTCAGCACATGCGCGGGGTGCTCCACGCCTGGGTCGATGGGGTTGTAGGCATCGTTTCGTCGCCCGGTGTCGGGCGAGTATCGCTGATCCACGCCGATGGCAGCCAATCGAGCATCGCCTCTTCCCGCCTGCCCTTCCTGCTGTCGCGCCCTGTTCGTTTCGGCAGCGCCGAAGGCCCTGTTTGAACCTCAGCCTAATTCGCTAAATCTGGTTGCCGATTCCCGCAGCGTGACGTGCCGCCAGATATCCGAACGCCATGCTGGGTCCGATGCTGGCCCCGGCCCCAGGATAGACCCCGCCCATCACCGACGCGCTGGAAACCCCGCACGCGTAAAGCCCTTCAACCACAGATCCATCGGCGCGGGTTACGCGCCCCGCGGTGTCGGTCACTGCCCCGCCATAGGTCGAGACATCGCCCGGCACGATATCGACGGCATAGAACGGCCCGGTGTCGATCCGCCCGAGGCTGCGTTCCGGAGCAGGTGTGGCCGACCGGAATGGATCCCCCAGCCACTGGTCGTATGCCCGCTCGCCTCGATGGAAATCCTCGTCCCTTCCGGCATCGACAAAGCCGTTCCAGCGGGTGATCGTCTGCGCCAGTACTGCCGGGTCACAGCCGATCTGCTCGGCCAGTCCCTCAACCGTATCGGCCTGTTTGAGGTAGCCGGTTCCACGCCACATATCGTAGTATTTGGCCATCTTGACGCCGCCGATCGCATACTCGCTGGCAAAATTGCCGTCGAATACCGCCCAGCTCGGCACAGCGGGCACGGTCTTGTTGCGCTCCCACATGGTCTGGCAGAACAGCTCGTAGCTGCCGCCCTCGTTCATATAACGCATGCCCGACTGATCGACCACGATCGCATGCGGCTTGCCGGTTGTGCTCTGGATCGGCGGCTTAACGAACGCCTTCTCCCAACCGGGCATCCGCGTCATCTGGTATCCGACCATCTGATCCATCTGCCCGAGAACCCCGCCAACCCGCTCCATTTCCGGGTGAAGATCGCCGGTATCGCCCGGCGGGGTGTTCGACCATGCCGCCTGCGTTCCGGGCATATACCGATCGCGCATCGCCTGATTCTGTGCAAAGCCGCCTGCATTGACCAGTACCCCCAGCCGCGCGCCGATGCGGCCCCTGTCGGTCACCACACCGGTCACCCTGCCATGCTCGACGATCAGTTCACGCACAGGGGTTTCTGTGCGGACATCAACCCCTGCCTTGAGCGCGGCCAGCAGCATCCGCCCCTGCAGCGCAGCGCCCGCAGATACCCAGTCCTTGCCCGTCACCTTGGCCCACAGGATACGCAAGCCGATCCGTGCCATCAGCGCCTTGATCTTCCAGCTTTTTGCGGCGTACGGCAGCTGCATGCCCTCGGCCAGTCGCGCCGGGGCATGCGCAAATCCGGGCTGGAGCCGGTCGGCCCATTCCGGCCCCAGTTCCTTCTTGTTGAAATAGCGTGCCGTCAGCGTGCGTGTCGTTTTGCATCCACCCGGCGCCTCATCGTAATAATCGGGCCAGAAATCGCAGGTCCGCTCCAGCGCGACGCCCTGTTCGACCAGAAAATCGATCATCTTCGGGGCTTCGGTCACATAGGTCAGGCGCTTTTCGTGCGTCGATCCGGGCAGATCTTCGCATACCGCATCGAGATAGGTGATCCCTGCCGCAGCGCTGTCCTTCTCGCCCGCTTCAATCATGAAACGGTTGTTCGGCACCCAGATGACCCCGCCCGATTTGGCGGTGGTGCCGCCAACCGTCGGCATCTTTTCGAGGATCAGCACCGACTTGCCCGCCGCGCGCATGACCAGCGCCGATACGAACGAGCCCGCCCCGCTGCCGGCAACGACCCAGTCGTAGGTCTCGTCAAAACTGCTCATGCCCAACTCCCCGGTCCAATGATCCTCGCGCGCAGCGCGGGGGTACGATACGACTAGAATGGCGGTGGGCGGCGCGCACAAGTGGTTATCGCCCCAGCGGCATAGGCATATCGCCATGGCGTGATATGGAGGGCGACATGACCGACCTGCCCTCATACGAAACCATATTGCTCGAACGCGACCGGCGGCTGCTGCGAGTGACCCTGAACCGCCCCCACGCGCTCAATTCGTTCAATCGCCAGCAGCATGATGAACTGCCGCACGCTTTGGCGTTCGCCCGCGATGACACAGGCTCGGACGTCATATTGCTGACGGGGGCGGGCCGCGCCTTCTCTGCAGGTGGGGATCTGGCGCATATCGAAAACAACGCCAAAAACCCGCACCTCTTCGACCACGAGATCGAAATGGCGCGTGCGATCATCCTGACGCTGCTTGATACCGACAAGCCGGTAGTGTGCCGGATGAATGGCCATGCTGTCGGCCTGGGGGCAACGCTCGCATTGTTCTGCGATGTCATCTTTGCCGTGGATACGGCGAAGATCGGCGATCCGCATGTCGGGCTTGGGCTCGTCGCGGGCGATGGCGGCGCGATTATCTGGCCGCAACTGATCGGTCTTGCTCGCGCAAAGGAATATCTGCTGGGCGGCGGGCTGCTCCTCGCGCCACGTGCTGCCCAGATTGGGCTGATCAACCACGCCCTGCCCGCGGACGAACTGGACGCTGCGGTGGACGAATTCTGCAACCGGCTGCTGGACGGCGCACAACAGGCAATCCGATGGACGAAGCGGCTCACCAATATGGAGCTGAAGCGTATTACAGAAGCCGTCCTACCCGTAGGGCTGGGTTATGAGGCTCAGTCCGTCCGAACCGCCGATCACCGCGAGGGCATTGCGGCGCTGAAGGAGAAGCGGGCGCCGCGTTTCGGCGGCTGACTAAGGTTTGCCCCTGCTGGCCTCACCGGCGGCTTCATTTCGACCTAGCATCGCTTTTGCCAGCGAGAGGATGTGATCGAGGTCGCGCTGCGCCGATGGGATAGCCCTGCGGAATGTCGCGAAGCCATGGATGTTGCCCTCGGCCTCATAATAGCTCACCGACACCCCCGCTTTTGCCAGTGCGCTGACGAATGCGCGTCCCCCGTCGCGTAGCGGGTCAAGCGCGGCGGTCGCCAGCACCGTGGGTGGCAGACCCTTCAGGTCGGCGAGCAGGGCGGAGTGGCGCGGACTGTTGACGTCTGGCGCATAAGCCTCGCCGTAGAATTGGGAATCGGCAGAATCCAGTCCGTATCCGTTCGAGAAGGCTGCCATCGATGGATAAGGCTTCGAAGCATCGGCCATCGGATAGAGCGCGACGAGGAGTTCAACGGGCACGCTGGCGGGCTTGTCGCGCAACGCCAGCGCGGTGACCAATGTCAGCGTTCCTCCTGCACTGTCGCCTGAAAGCACCAGCCCGGTGACCTCGCGCCCCATGGCTGCGCCATTGGCTGCGATCCACCGCGCCGCCGCTTCCGCGTCATCCGGCGCTGCGGGCCATTTATGCTCGGGAGCCAGACGATACTCGACCGATACAACGGGTATATCGAGCTGCCGCGCCATCTCTGCCGCCAGCGCTGCATGGGTGGCGATGCTGCCGACGACGAAGCCCCCACCATGATAGAACACGAGCACCGGGCCGGGAGAACGCTCCTGCCTCGCGTCAAACAGCCGCAGGTCGATCGCCCCGCCGGGACCGGGCATTGTCAGCTTCCGGTCCACCGCAAGTGCAGGCACCTCCACTTCCGACTGGGACATCATCACGGCGAGCTGCTCGGGCGGAATCTTGCGGATCATGGCGATGGTCGGCGCGTTCATCGGCGGTCGCGGCTGTTTGACAAGGGCGTCGAGATAGGCCTTTGCGTCGGGACGGATGGTGGGAGTCATGGTCAATTCTCCAGATCTGGTCGGTTCATCCTTGCCGTTGACAGGAATGGCACTTGCAATCGCCAGGGCCAATGCTGAGCCCAGAATTCCTGTCATCATGGTCATTCTCCTCAGTGAATTCCGTCGACGCTAACCCAGTGCCGCCGCTGGCTGGATAGCCGGACCGCCTCAAGCACCCGTTCGATCTCGAAAGCCTGCGCGAAATCGGGCGATGACCTGCCCTCGCCGTTGATCGCCCTGACCATGGCATTCATGGATAGCGCCATCGGGAAGGCGGGCTGGATGTCGGCCGACCAGTCAAGGCTGACAGCAGGATCGTTCTTGAATGCTTCGGGAACCGCAATCTCTTCCATCGCCCCTCCAAGCTGGCCTCCGAACAACCGGCAATCGCGCGCAGTCGGAAAGGTCGGGGATTGCGCCCGCAGCCGCCCTTTGGTCCCATAGATATCAATCAGCCAGCCATCGTGTAGCGGGAGACTCCAGCTGATCTGCAGCGCCATCGTCAGACCAGAGGCGAATTTCAGGATCGCATTGGCGTAATCGGTGTTGGCCGGCACGACCACATCGCCATCGGGGAAGACCCATTCGCGCAAGACCTGGCGGTCATCGGCTACCAGCTCGGTAACTGGGCCGAAAAGATGGGTCAGCATATAGAGCGCATGGCTGCCGTTGTTGCGCATGGCGCTGACCCCGGCACTGCCATCGGCGAACCAGTTATAGGGAAAGCGCTTGTCGGGCTGGTTGAACAACGAGATGTTCAGGCGGCAGCTTCCGCCAAGCGGCTCGCCGACATATCCGTTTCGCAGCATCGTGTGCATCTGCCGGTGGGCTGGAATGTATTGCGAGAAGGCATCGACCAATGCAATGCTGCTGCTTGCGCTGCGGGCCGCCTCGATGGCCTTGGCACCGGCCCAGTCCGGCGCGTGCGGGCTGGCGTTGTAGATATGCTTGCCGTGCCTGAGCGCTGCGAGCACCATTGGCAAACGCACCGACGGGCGCGTGCCGAGGTCGACAATGTCGATGTCCGGGTCCTGGCACATCGCCTGCGCGTCGCAGAAGGCACGGGGTAGCCCCAGCCGTTGCTGTGCGGCTTTGGCAGTGTCCTCCCGGGATGTGCAGATCGCGGTCACTTCCACACCAGGCACCGCACGCCAGGCAGGCAAATGAGCGAACGCTCCCCAGCCTGCGCTGACGATGCCTACGCGCAGGGCGGTCACGCCCGCGGCTACTCGATATAGCCGATGACGGTGCCAACCTCGTAGGTTTCGCCTTCCACGCCCAAGATTCGCAAAATGCCCGACGCCGGAGCCTCGACTTCGTTGGCGGACTTGTCCGCTTCCAGCAGGTACAGGACGTCGCCCTCGGCCACTTCTTCTCCGTCACCGAACATCCATTCGGCGATCTGCCCCTCGTTCATCGAAAAGCCGATCTTGGGCAAAAGGATTTCGGTGGCCATGGCATGCATCTTTCAGTGTGTGCGGGAGGTTGCACCATACCTAGGCGGCAGGACACTGCGGGCAACGCTTTTTGGCGTCTCGCCGGTTCATATCGTTGAAGCGATGAGGCAGCGTCAGTAACCGCGGGTATCGGTCCAGTTTTCGACCTCGCCGGGCTTGTAGGTCTTGCCTGGAATTCTTCCCGATGCGGTCTTCAGGTCAAACCCCACGGCATCCGCGCCGCCTTCGATCGGCACGCCAAAGGACGACAGAGCCCAGCTGGTCATCACATAATGACCGATGGTGAACGTCAGGTCCATCATCTGCTTCTTGTCGAGCGTCTTGACCAGAATGGCCCAGGTCGCATCGCTGATGGTGTTGGTATCGATAAGGTCATCGACCGCCTGCAGAAGCGCCGTCTCTTCCTCGGTCCAGTTGCCGCTTGCGGGAAAGTCGCGGATCGCGGCGATATCCTCAAGCGACAGCCCGGCATTCATTCCATAGCCGACATGGTTGTGCCACTCATATTCGGACTTTACCCGCCAGCTTACGCGCAGGATGAGAAGCTCAAGCTGCCTGGTATTGAGGCTGTTGGCCATCAGGAAATGCTTGCCCCAGTTGTTGTAGACCTTGCCCAGCGCGGGATGGTTGCCCATCACCATCATGATATTGGTCTTGCTGCCCTCCTCCCAGGCATTGGGCTCGCCCCAGAAGGCGAAGACCTCGCGTGCATCGTCGGTCCATTCCTCGCGGGGGCAATGCGGGATGCGGGGGGTTATTTCGCTCATCGGATTTACCTCTCTGCCTTTCAATGCAAAGCTGCCGCAACTGGCTTGCCCGCGCTCCACCCGCCTGCCCTGTCAAAATCGCCCAGGCAGGCACGGCTTGCCAGCCATGCCAGCACGAAGCTGGGACCTCCGACAAGCAGCACGATCCGCATCGCCATGCCCAGCGCCTCCTGCCCATAAGCGGGCGTGAGCATGTCGCTCAGCCAGCCGACGAAGACCGGCCCAAGGCCAAGCCCGATGACGTTGATCGCAATCATCAGCAATGCCACTGCGACCGACCGGGAGTGAGCGGGTGCCAGACCGGCAATGACCGCCAGCAGCGGAGCAGCGGACATGCCTCCAATCAGCATGTTCAGCCCAAGTAGCGGGAAAACCAGGTTCATCGGTGCAGACAGTGCCAGCCAGGCAATAACCATGGCCGCGGCCCCGCAGAGCATGCCCATCCAGATATACCAGCGCAGGTCTCGCCGCCCGAGCCAGTCCGACAACGGACCGCCAACGGTATGACCGATCACCGATCCCAGAAACAGCGCGCCGCCCATCTGGATGCCCGCATCCTGTGCCGACATGCCGTGCGAGCGCTCGACGAACGCCGGGGCCCAGCTCACCAGGCCCATGGTGATGAGGGTATTGAGCGCCGAAGACAGCATGAGCAACGGCAGCGTCCGGATTGCCAACAGCTGTTTCACCGTCGCAACGAACGGCTGAATTTCAGCGTCTGCCTTTGAAACGTTGTCTGCAAGGCCGGGTCGCACGTCCCGCAGTGTGAACCAGACGATCGGCGCGAGGACGATACCAGGCAGGAATGCGTAGAACATCGCCTCGCGCCAGCCGTAATTGTGGGTCAGCCAGCCACCCACTGCGGGGCCCAGGAAATTGCCGAGCGATGCGCCGAGCAGGAAAATCGCCATCGCCGTCGCACGCTGGCGCAGCGGAAAATGATCGGCGATCCAGCTTTGCGAGGCCGGGGTATATCCCCCCTCGCCCAGCCCGATCAGCGCACGCCCCACGAGCAGCATCCAGAACCCCTTGGCAGCGCCGCAGATCAGCACCGCAATGCTCCACAACCCGGCGGACAACGCGATGATCTTGCGCTTCGACCAGCGATCGGCCAGCCGCGCCAGTGGCAGCACCGCGATGATATAGACGATCGCAATCGCCATATCCTTGGCGAGCCCGATTTCCGTATCGCTGAGCTTGAGCTCGGCCTTAATCGGCCCGACCATGACCGCCATCATGAAGCGTTCACCGACGACCGAAGCGGACACCAGGATCAGGACAAACATGAACCAGCTGCGATAGACCAAGCCCGGCAACTTTTCGGACGTTGCGTCCGTCTGGTCCGGTGTGGAACTGATCCCCGTCATCTGCCTCTCCTGCACCGGATCGCTCACATTGGCGCGGTGTCGATGGTCGGGCGTATCAGAATTTGGGAGACGTTGGCGCGCCTTGGCAGCGAGAGGATGAAGATGATCGCTTCTGCGATGTCAGCCGCCTGCATCGCCCCCTGCTTGCTGACATGCTGCTGCATCATTGCTGCCCATTGCGGATCGGTCACGCTGGAGGCGATCTCGGTTTCGGTCGCCCCGGGCTCGACCACCGAAACGCGGATGTTGTCGCCGCCCAATTCCTGGCGGATGGATTCGGTAAATCCGTTCACGCCGTGCTTGCTGGTGGCATAGGATGCAAACACCCCAGCCGCCCGCCGACCTGCGGTCGAGCTGATGTTGATGATGTCACCGCCGCCTGCTGCCTGCAGATGCGGCACTGCGGCCTTGCAGGTATAGATGGTTCCCCACAGGTTGATGTCGATCACCTTGCGCCAGCCCTCGAGGTCAAGCGACTGGATGCCGCCCGCCTCGTTCACCCCTGCAGAATTCACGACGATGTCGAGCTTGCCGAACGCGCGCACAGTCTGTTCGACCGCGTCGAAAGCTTCGCCCTCGACGCTGGCGTCGCTGCGGATTGCTACTGCGACGCCGCCTGCGGCAGAAATGGCGGCGACCACCCCATCCAGCCGCTCCTGTCGGCGGCCGGTGATGGCGACGCTGACCCCTGCTGCAGCGAGCGCCACCGCGGCAGCCTCGCCGATGCCCGTTCCCCCGCCTGTGATCAGAGCGACCTTTCCCGCCAACATCATCGACATGTCGTCGCGCCTTTCATCCGAAATCCGCCGCCACCTGTGGCAGGTCCACGGTCGTGCGAATGCCCGGCGCAGCGCAGCACACTGCTGCGATGGCATTGACCGCACGGTGGGCGGTGAATCCGGGCGTGATGCTGGGATAATCCTCCGGGCTCACCGGGAAGGTGATGTTCACCTCCATCGGCGTATCGCCCTCTATCCGGATGCGCCAGCCGGATTCGCGCAGGTTCCAGTCGGTATTCTCGATGGCACTGGAGGCGTACCAGTTGGCGCGAAAGCGCAGTCGGGGAACGCCTGAACAGCGCCCTTCGATGGTGATCCGCTGGGCGGCGATCGTTCCCGCCTTTACCGCGCCCGCCGCTATTTGCACATCGCGCGTCGCGGGGGAATATTCGCCGAACGCTTGCCAGTCGTCGATGGCGATGTTCAAGGCATCGGCAACTTGGGATAGCGAAGCTGCAAAATCGCGCTTCACATGATCGGCCCGGTGTTGATCGAACGCGCCCGGCACTGCACCGAACCCCATCACGTTGAACAGCAGATTGGGCGAATTGCGGCTGGTGAGGTCGGCAAATTCATCGATCGTCAGGCAATCGAGACGCCGCGACATCGAAACCAGCGGGATTGTCAGCGCCTCGGTGCTGAAGCCGGGGCTGGAACCGGTGCAATAGATAGAGGTCTGCCCGGTCCGGCACGCCTCTTCGATCCGTTCGCGGATCGCCGGGTCCATCGAGCGGGGATGGTGAAAGTCGCTGCGGGTGGTGACGACATTCTTGCCGCTGGCCAGCAACGCGCACAGCACATCGAAATCGGTTCCCTGCGGCATATAGAGCACACAATCGGCAGGGGTCGCGATGATCTGCGCGCTATCGCTGGTTGCGATGACGCCGGTATCGGGCAGCCCGCACAGTGATCCAGCATCGGCGCCCGCCTTGTCCGGCGAGTGCACCCAAAGCCCGGCGAGTTCCATAGCGGGGTGTTCGATCACACGCCTGAGCGCGCGGGTGCCGATATTGCCGGTCGCCCACTGGATGATACGGAGAGATTTTGCCTGGGTCATGTGTCAAGGTCCAAGATAATTGACGGCATCCTGCCGCGTGTCGGGCGAATCCTTCTGCCAGCGCACCGACCCGAACGGGCGTTCGAGCTGGCGGCGAACCTGTTTTACAAAGCCGGTGACAAGGTACGCATCAGCCCGTGTCTGCGCCCGCAGATCAGCCTGGGTGTACCGGTCGCGCGTGCGCAGAAAGTCGCCCCAGGTCGGGAACTGGAAGCGTTCGGTCCACAGCCTTTCATCGGCAATGTCGCGAGACAGCGACCAGTTGAAACCGCCGTTGCGCAGCCGCACCCGCTGCAGGTCCAGCATGCTGCGATAGAAAGCGCGGGCATCTTCTGGTTCCACCGCATAGTCGATGGCGATGACGATCGGGCCTGACCGCATAGTGATTTCCAGGCCAACCTCGGGGTCCGCCTGCATCTCGGCCATTTCCGAGGCAGCCGCGATATCCCGGGGCAGCGGAAACAGGATCATCAGCAACGGCAATGCCAACAGGCCCCCGCCCGATGCCACCATCGCAAACTCGATCGACGTATGGCTTGCAATCACGCCCCACATCGCCGCGCCGATCGCGATCCCTCCGGTCAGTGCGGCGGAAAACAGAGAAAGCGCGCGCGCCGTGACCCAACGCGGTGCCCCCACCTGCACGGCGACATTGAACAAGGCGATGCTGAGGATGCTGGACCCGCCCGCAACGAACATTGCTAGGCACGTCAGCAGGAGCGAATGGCTGAACCCCACGACGATCAGGGCCGAACCCGAAACCAGCATCATCAGCCGTGTGGCGAGTTCCACGCCAAGCCAGCTGTTCAGACGGTTGACCAATAGGGCACCGGCCACGGCCCCCGCGCCGCTCGCTCCCAGCAGGATGCCGAACGTGCTGGCGTTGCCGTGCAGCAGGTCCTTGGCGATCAGTGGTGCAAGCGCCGATCCGGTCGCCCCCACCATCCCGAACAGGAACGCCCGCCAAAGCACCTTGCGCATGATAGCGGAGTGAAACACGAACCGCGCGCCGGAGATGATGGCTCGGTCGATGCGCTCGGGCGGCAGCCGCGATGGCACGTGCTGACGGCGCCACAGCGCCAGCGCGAGGAGGAGCGGCAAATACCCCACCGCGTTGACCGCGAACGCGGCATGCGCGCCCGCCACCAGCACGATGATGCCGCCCAGCGCAGGCCCGAAACTGCGGGCGACATTATAGCTGATTGATCCGAGCGCTATGGCCGCCGGAAGCTGCGCAGGGCCAACCTGTTCGCCAAGCGACGATTGCCAGGCCGGGCTGTAGATCGCAACGCCCGCACCGATCAGCACGCAAAAGCTGAGCAGAACCCACGGAGTCGCCAGCCCCAGCCACGCGAGACCAGTCAGAGCAGCAGCACCGGACGCCGATATTGCGAGGCCGGACATCGCGATCTTGCGTTTGTCGAACATGTCGGCAATCGCGCCTGCTGGCGCCGCAACCAGCATCAAGGGCAGCATCATGGCCGTCTGGACAAGAGCCACCATCCCTGGATCGCCCGTCTGGCGCGTCATCTCCCAGGCGGCACCGACCCCCAGGATCAGCTGACCGAAATTAGACAGCAGGCTTGCGCTCCAGATGCGCCGGAACACCGGTTCCTTCAGCGGCGCAAACATGCCCGGAGACATTGCTGTCGAACTGTCATCGCTGTGGCCCATCTGCTGAACCGTAGACACGTTTGCCGGAGCGCGAGGGTTTTTTGCAGGCGATAGGTGCGCTTATCGCCCGCGCGATTGGGGCTGTATGGCGTGCCCGCCAAGACCGTGCGATAGCCTTTGCAACACTGCAAAGAACTCTATTCGACCAGGAGGCCAGCCATGGCAGAAGCCTATATCATCGACGCCGTCCGTACCCCACGCAGCATCGGCAAGCTGGGCAAGGGCGCGCTTTCGACCCTGCATCCGCAGCACGTGGCGGCAACGGTGCTGAAGGCATTGAAGGATCGCAACACCCTCAACACCGCCGATGTCGATGACATCATCTGGGGCTGCTCGGCGCAGGCGGGCCTTCAGGGTGGCAACATGGGCCGCATGGCAGCGCTGGACGCGGGATATGACGTCCGGGCCAGCGGGGTCACGCTCGACCGGTTCTGCGGATCCGGCATCACCGCCACCAGCCTGGCCGCCGCGCAGGTGATGTCCGGCATGGAAGACCTTGTCATTGCAGGCGGCACGGAGATGATGAGCCAGGTTACGGATTTCGGCATGAAGATGCGCGAAGCCGGGCTATCTGCCGGAGGGATCGGCACCGGCAACGCCAGGCTGCAGGCAAAGCACCCCCAGTCGAACCAGGGGGTCTGCGCCGATGCGATCGCATCGATGGAGGGCATCGGCCGCGCCGATCTGGAAGCCTTTGGCGTTGAGAGCCAGCGTCGCGCCGCTGTCGCGATGGCCGAGGACCGCTTCGCCAAATCGACTGTGCCGGTCATTGCCGACGACGGCAGCGTCATCCTCGACCGCGAGGAATATCCCCGGCCCGACACCAGCGCGGAAGGGTTGGCCGCGATGAAACCCGCGTTCGCGATGATCGCCGACATGCCTTCGGCCAAGGACGGTCCCACGTTTCGCCAGCTGATCAACAGCAAGTATCCAGACCTTGAGATTGTGCCGGCGCACCATGTCGGTACGTCCTCGGGCGTGGTCGATGGCGCCGCTGCGATCCTGCTGGCCTCCGGATCCTATGTTCAAAAGAGCGGGCTGAAGCCGCGCGCGCGTATCGTTGCCACCGCCAACGTGGGCGATTGCCCAACCCTGATGCTAAACGCGCCTGTGCCCGCGGCCCGCAAGGTTCTGGAAAAAGCCGGGCTGAGCAGCAACGACATCGACGTGTGGGAAGTCAACGAGGCCTTCGCCGTCGTCGTCGAGAAGTTCATCCGCGACCTCGATCTCGATCGTTCGAAGGTGAACCCCAATGGCGGATCGATTGCGCTGGGCCACCCGATCGGCGCGACCGGTGCCATCCTGATCGGCACGGCGCTGGACGAGCTGGAACGCACCGGTGGCCGTTACGGGTTGATCACGATGTGCGCTGCCGGCGGAATGGCCCCCGCCATCATCATCGAACGGATATGAACCCGGGCTAGCGCGGCGGCATGCGAATGCCGCCATCAAGCCGGATGCACTGGCCGTTGAAATAGGTATTGCGGATCAGCTCCATCGCCAGACTGCCGAATTCGTGCGGCTCACCCAGACGTTTGGGGAACGGCACCGATGATTCGAGGGCTGCAAAAATGGCCGGAGCCCGTTCTTTGACCATGAGCATCGGCGGGGTGGCAAATGTGCCGGGCATGATAGCGTTGACCCGGATGCCGACGTCCATCAGATCGCGCGCCATTGGCAGCACCATGGCGTTGACGGCACCCTTGCCCGATCCATACGTCACCTGTCCGATCTGGCCATCCTGCGCTGCGCAGCTTGAGGTAAGGATAATCGTGCCCCGTTCTCCATCGTCGTTGACCGGGTCTGCCCCCGCCATGCCAAGTGCGGCAATCGACGCCGTGCGATAGCTGGCCACCGCGATCCCGAGCATCCCGCGTTCAAACCCATCGGTAGGCGCGCGCTTGTAGCGGCTATTTTCCTTGTCCCAGCTCACAGTCTTGCCGCCACCGGCGACCATCGCGCAATGCACAAGGGCCCGTTCCTGGCCATTGGCAGCGCGGGCCGCCTCGAACCCGGCCAGCACGCTATCTTCAGACATGATGTCGACCTTGCAGAACACCGCGCCCAGGTCCGTTGCGATCGCCTGGCCCGCCTCCTCGTTGAGGTCGAAAATGGAGACCTTTGCGCCAGCCTCGCGTAGCGCCCTTACCGTGGCGAGGCCAAGGCCGGAGGCTCCGCCGGTCACAATGGCCGAAAGCGTGGTGTCGATTTTCATGAAGCAGCCTTTCCCTAAACGCCCCCCACCATTGCCAGCGGCGGCCGCCACTGCAAGCGTCAACACCGCTCAACCCTATCGTCGCCGCGATGGTTTTCGGCAGCCGGTTTTCTCACGTCCCTGCCGGGCTTAGAAGAATGCCAAAGGGGTATCCGATGACCAAGGTAATGCAGGGCGTTCGCGTTCTGGAAGTCGCGCAATTCACGTTCGTACCGGCAGCAGGCGGCATTCTGGCCGATTGGGGTGCGGATGTTATCAAGGTGGAGCATCCGGTTCGCGGCGACACCCAACGCGGATTCCTCAATATGGGGGGCGTCACGCTGGACCCCTTGCGCCACACGCTCGTCGAGCATCCCAACCGGGGCAAACGCAGCGTGGGGATCGATGTTTCGACGCCCGAGGGGCAACAGGTGCTGTACGAGCTCGCCAAGACTGCCGACGTATTCCTCACCAACTATCTGCCGCAGGTCCGACAGAAGAACAAATTCGATGTCGAACATATCCGGGCTATCAATCCCGACATCATCTATGCCCGCGGCAGCGCGCTGGGAGACAAGGGACCCGAGCGCGAGGTCGGCGGTTTCGACGGCACGTGCTTCTGGGCACGCAGCGGAATTGCCCATGCGATGACGCCCGAAGAAATGCCCGGACCTTTGGGCCAGGGCATCCCCGCTTTCGGCGATTCGATCGGCGGCATGTTCATTGCAGGCGGTATATCTTCAGCACTCTACCACCGCGAAAAGACCGGGGAGGCGGTGGAACTCGACGTATCGCTGCTGTCTACCGCATGGTGGGCATCAGGCGCAGTCATTGCACAGGGCATGGAAACGGGCATCCTCACCCGCAATGCCATGCCGCATTCGGGTGGCGGCGCCAAAAACCCGTTCATGGGCAATTATTGGACATCCGATGGGGGCACGATCAACCTATGCATTGTCAGCCCGACCGGACTGATCCGTGATACTTTCGAGCATATCGGCAGGCCCGATGCAGCGGACGATCCGCGCTTCAAGGATGTACCAAGTCTGATCGAAAACGCCGCAGCCGCGAGCGGCATTCTGGCGGGCGCCTTTGCAGCGCAGCCCTTTGCCTATTGGCGACAGCGCCTCAAGACGATGCGGGGCCAGTGGGCTCCGGTGCAGAGCCTGATCGACCTCACGACCGACGAACAGGCCGTCGCAAACGACATGATCATCGAGGTGGAAGGCGCAGACGGCGGCGCGCCGCTTCGGCTGGTGCGAGGCCCGGTGCAGTTCAACCACGAACCCTTGGTCACGACCCGCGCACCGCAGGCATCCGAACACACCGAACTGGTCCTGATGGAGTTGGGCATGGAATGGGACCGGATTGAAGCGCTGAAGAACGCCGGCGCCATTGCCTGACACCGTGCCTTTGCTGGCCGACATGGTCCGGCAGGCACTGGCGCGCGATTGCGACCGACCCGCCATCGAGTTCGAGGGGCGTTGGACCAGTTGGGGCGAACTGGCTTACATGGCATCATCGGTCGAACAGCAGATTGAAGCGAGTGGTGTCGGTCCGAACGCGCCTGTAGCCTTTGTGCCGCGCAATCGGCCGTCGTCGATTGCCACACTGCTAGGTCTGCTGGCAGCCAAGCGGACTGTAAGGATGATCTATCCGTTCCAGTCAGCGGCTGTCATCGCCCAGCAGATCGCAAAGCTGGAACCGGCGGTCGCAATCCTTGACGAGGTTGATCTGGCCGCGCCAATCGGCACGATCCTGGCAACAGAGGGCATTGCCGGTATCGTGCTGGACCACGACGCCATTGGCCCGATCGAAGGGGCAGCGCGCGCACTGGGTATTGCCGCCCAGCGCACCGGGCCAGAAGCGCCATTGCTCGAAATTCTGACCAGCGGCACCACCGGTCCGCCCAAGCAGTTTCCGATCCGGCACCAGATGATTGCCGAAAGCCTGATCGGGGCACAGGCGCTCACTGCAGAAGCGCAAAAGAGCGCGGCGGACTTGCCACCCTATCTGCTCTATTTTCCGCTCGGCAATATCTCCGGCATCTATTCGACCGTGCCGACGCTGGTTCGCGGGCAGCGGGCATGTCTGCTCGACCGGTTCAGCATCGATGCCTGGCACCAATATGTTGTGCGCCATCGCCCTGCCCACAGCGGCATTCCTCCGGCGAGCATGCGGGCGTTGCTGGACGCCGACATTCCGGTTGCGGACCTTGCATCGATCAAGGCCATGGGGGTCGGCGCGGCACCCCTTTCGCCGGACTTGCAGCGTGCGTTCGAGGATCGCTATGGCATCCCGGTCCTGTTATCTTACGGAGCGACGGAGTTTGGTGGCCCGGTTTGTACCTGGTCGCTGCCGCTCCACGCAAAATGGGGACGCAGGAAATTGGGCAGCGTCGGCCTGCCGCTGCCGGGGGCTCAGATTCGCATCGTCGATCCGGAGAGCGGGGCGGTGCTCGGGCCCAATAGCGGAGGCCGGGTCGAAGTGATATCGCCCCGCATCGGGTCAGGCTGGATCCAGACGTCCGACCTGGGGCGGATCGACGAAGACGGGTTCCTTTTCCTCCAGGGCCGGTCGGACAGCGCGATCATGCGCGGCGGATTCAAAATCCTCCCCGACGTGATCGAGAATGCCCTGCTACGCCACCCTGCGATTACCGAAGCGGCCGTGGTCGACCTGCCTGATCCTCGGCTGGGCCAGGCGCCCGCCGCTATGGTGGTTCCGTCACCTGGAACCTCGCCCCCAACGGTCGAATCGATGGAGGCACATCTGCGCAATCTGTTGCCGGCAACGCATGTGCCGGTGGCATGGCATATCGCAGACTGCCTTCCGCGCAACCCTTCAATGAAAATCGACCGCCCCGTCATCCGGCAGATTTTCAAGGACTTGGTCGCACAACGGAACTAAAAAACTACACCTTCTCACTTTTATGTTGACTCGCCCTCAGCGTTAGCCAACAACTGTGTTCATTAGTGAGAGGAGAAAACAATGCGCTCGACAGAGTCAAACAAGGCAAAAATTGCCAACCGCGTCATCGAAGTTCTTGATTTTTTTGATGATAATCACACCGAGGCAACCGTGATGGACATCGTCCGGCGCTACAATCGGCCGCAGTCCAGCACCTCCGAACTGCTCTCAAGCCTTGTAAACCTGGGTCTGCTGTATAAGGATCCGGTCAGCCGCTCCTACTCACCGACGCCGCGTGCAGCCCTGCTGGGCTCGGTCGCACAGCCCGAATACATCCGCGACGGCCAGCTGATGGCCATGGTCGATCGGCTGGTGGCACAGACAGGCCTTGCCATTGCGGTGTTCGGCATGGTCGGCCTTAATGTGCAGATCTTCAGCTGGCGCGGTGGCAACTCCACGCTCGCCACGGCGCGCAGCCAGGGCTTTGGCAGCGGCATGCAGGAGCGCATGACGGACAGCGCTGCAGGCCTCCTGCTCCTCTCCACGATCATGCAGCCCCGCCGCGATGGCACCATCCGCCGCCTCAACGCCGAAGCAAGCGAAGACCGGAAATTCTCGTTCCCCGAGATGTCGGCCAAGGTCGAACAGGTACGCGCTGCCGGCTATGCCTGCGGGATGGCAGGGTTCGGATCGATTGCCGATACCTGCGCGGTACTTCTCCCCAACCAGGCGCCCAACCGTCCAATCGCTATCGGCTTCGTCTACGAGCCGTCGCATCAGATCGACCCCGAGACGCTGCACAGGTTACTGACCCAGGCGCTCGCACGCTGTGATGAGCAGTCACAACTTAGCGCATCGGTGCTGCCGATGTCCTCGGCGGCCTGAGTCATAGCCCACACAATACACAAAGCCCGGAGGTCGCCCCGAAACGGGAGCCGCTTCCGGGCTTGTTGTGTCCGAAGAGCCACTGAGACCTGCCTCTGGTAGGATATTGGGGTGAGATCACCATGACCACCGAGCCAGCCGGCTTCGTTCCGATTCCAAGCGAGTCTGTGGCATTCCTTGGAACACGCCCCATTCCGGCCAAGCCCTATTATGACCCGGCCTGGTTCGAACTCGAGCGGGAAGCTGTGTTCAGGCGCAGCTGGCTGCAGATCGGCCATGTCTGCGAACTGCCCGATGTAGGAAGCTTCGTCAGGCGGGAACTCGAAGTACTCGGCGCATCACTGTTAGTCGTCCGCGGCAAGGACGGCACGCTCCGCGCCTTCCACAACGTGTGCACCCACCGGGGAACCCAGCTGGTGGAGGAAGTCCAAGGCAAGCGCGCAACCTTTTCATGCCCTTACCATATGTGGACCTTCGGAGGCGACGGAGCCCTGCTCTCGGCACCCGACTTTGATAGCTTCGGTCTCGACAAAAGGGACTGCGCGCTCAAGCAGGTCGCGCTAGACGTTTGCGCAGGGATGATCTTCGTCAACTTTGCCGCACAACCGCAAGACTTGCGGGAATGGCTCGGCGAGCTTGCCGATCAGATGGAAACTCTGCCGGTGGCAAGAGCGACGACGTTCAGCGAGTACAGCTATGACATCGCCGCCAACTGGAAGCTGACCTACGACAACTTTCAGGAGAACTACCACCTGCGCTTCATCCACCCGCGCAGCGGCCAGAGCGCGTTCTCTGCAGAAAACCCGTTCGGCTACCCCAAGGAATACGCCTTCCACGATCCGCACCGCACCCAGACGATCTGGACCAACCCCAATCCCAGGCCTGCACCGATGCTGGCCGACGCCTTTGCGCGGCTGGTCCCGCGCGCCATGGAGCAGGGGCTGCTGACAACGCCGCACCACCGCACATATTTTGCGCTTTTCCCCAGCTTCTTCATGCTCGGGACACCGCTGCAGAACTTCGTCCACGTGGTCTATCCCGTCACCGCCACCCAGTCGCGCGGCGTGATCCGGCTCTATTGGGTGGGCGATGACGCCAATGCCAGCGAGCGATTTGGGCGCGAGGCGATCATGGGCACCGCCCGCGATGTGCACTGCGAAGATGTCGCGGTGATCGAGGCGGGCCAAAGGGGGCTTTCCAGCGGAGCGTTGGAGCACATCCATTTTCAAACGCAGGAGGCGTTGTGTCGTCACCTGTTCAACATGGTCGAAGCTGCCGTGGTTGCCTATCAGGCGGAGCAGATCGCATGATGCTGCCTGCGGGATTTGCAGCGCTCGAACGCTTCGTTGCCGAATGGGCCGGGACGACGGCAGCCGAACGCGACCGGCTGCGCACGGTACACGGCGCGCAGGCGCGGCAAGAATTCTATGAGGTGATGACGCCGCTTCTGGCGTCCGCGCTTGCCCTGCTCGATGCAACCCCGCTCGCCGAGCACGACGAGCGGCAGCGCACCTTGATGCTGCTGACGCTGAGCTATGCTCATGTCGCGCTGGCGGTCGAGGTGCAGGGTCCCGATGAAGCGAAGCACGCGATCAATCGCCAGCGACTTCCGATTTTGCGCGCACCTGCAGACGCCTGACGGATGCCCGCACGACCAGCGAGACCCTGTTGCCCTTTCAGGGGCCGACCCGCATCACCATGATCTTGTTGCCATCCCGATCGCGGAAATAGGCAGCATAAAAGCCATTGGGACCATCGGGCCCGCGCACTCCAGGAGTGCCTTCACAGGTACCTCCCAGCGCAATCGCTTCGGCATGGACCGCATCGACGATGTCTCTGCTGGGTGCCGAAAAGCCGACCTGCGACCCGTTGCCCACGCTGGCTTCGCCCGCGAATGGAAGACCGATCAGGAACATGCCGCCGTCTGCCCCTTTATAGGCGACAAGCTCATCACGCTCCATCACTCGCCGCGCGCCGAGCAGCGCCGCAATGACATCATAGAATTCTGTGGCCCGCGCCAGATCGCGGGTTCCGTAACGCGCAACGCTCAGCATCTAGTGTTCTCCCTGTTGGCCGGGCGCTACCGCCGTGTTTGCGGGGCAAGCGCCCGCGTCATCGTTTCCACTGCCTGGCGGCGGGGCATGGCCCGCAATGCCAGAAAAGCCGCCTCCAGTTCCGGCGGGACGAGCACCGGTCCGGCGCCCAGATTCGCAAGCGCAAATCGCGCGATATCGTCTGGCTCGGCCGCAGGAATGCCGCTGTCCTGGCCATATTCGGACCGCTCAAGCGCGGGTGTGCGGGTCCGCCCGATCATCAGCGCGGCCACATCGATCCCCAACGGGTGCAACTCTGCCCAAAGCCCTTCGGCAAAGGTCAGCGTATAGGCCTTCACCGCGCTGTACACCGCGAGCTGCATGCAGCCAGCATTGGCGCCCATCGACCCCAGCAGGATGATGCCGCCCCTGCCCCGCGCGGCCATCGACTGCCCAAAATGCCTGGCCAGCAGAGTCTGCCCAATGGTGTTGAGGCGAATCAGCCGCATGATCTCGTCCGGGCTCTGGTCGATGACCAGTTGCGGGCCCGAGGCGGCACCAGCATTGTAGACCAGCAGACCAACATCAATGTCGGAGGTCGAGGCGGCCACCTTGTCGGCCATGTCGTCCGCTGCAAGGTCGATCACTGCGGTCCTCACGTGCACGGTGTGGGCGGCTGTTATCTCGGCAGAGACTCCCGCCAGCGTGGCGGCATTGCGCGCAATCAACAGCAGATTGAATCCCGCATCGGCAAGCTGATGCGCGAACGCCGCGCCGACCCCCTCTGACCCCCCGGCAATAACTGCCCAAGGACCATAACGCTGCGCCAGATCGGTCACGCCGGACCACCAAGCCGAGCCCACATCTCATCAGTCATCCAGCAATATTCCAGATAATGCCCGCAGAAGCTGCGTCCATCGAGGTAGAGAAACTTCAGTTGATCGCCTTCATTGGCGCGTTCCAGCACAACGGGCAGGTCCTGCAGCGCCACCGCCGCGCGGAACGGCTCCCATTCCGGCACGCGCATGCAGACATGGTGGAAATGGAACAGACCGCCATTGCTGGCAAAATTGGCATAGATCCCGCTGTCATCGGCCACCACCTGGATCAGCTCATATTGCAGATCGCCGATCCAGATGAACGCCAGCCGCGATGCCACCCGCTTCATGCCCGCAGGCGTCCACAGCATCTGCTCGACATCGAAGGGACGCACATCGCCGATGTCCGCCCGCTGCCGGAAAGCGGCGATCGCGGCGTCGATATCGTCGCAGATATAGGCATTCTGATAGTGATGGCCGGTGATCATGGGCACTGCCTTTCATGGGTAAGCCTGTCCATCTAGCAGGCCCGGATCGGGACTGTCCTCCCCACCTGCCCATTGATCGCCAAAGCGATTGGGTCCGGGCTGGAAAGGCAGCCACCGCTCGGCCATGGTCGCCTGCGAAAAGAGGAGACGGGATATGGGCAACGGCCTGTTTGATTGCACCGGAAAGGTGACGCTGGTGACCGGCGGCAATGGCGGTATCGGCCTGGGGTTTGCGACCGGCATCGCACGGATGGGCGGAGACGTGGCGATCTGGGCACGCAACGCCGAGAAGAATGCCGCGGCCAGGCAGGTGTTGCTGGATGCAGGCGCCCGGCGGGTGGAAACCTACATCGTCGATGTCTCGTCGGAAGAGGCGATCCTTGCTGGCTACGACCAGTTAATGGCCGATTTCGAGCGGATCGACTGCGTGTTTGCCAATTCGGGGGCATCGCCGCGCTACAATTCGATCTTCGACATGCCGACCGACCACTGGCACGATTTTCAGAAGACCGCGCTCGATGGCGCATTCTTCACTTTGCGCGAAGGCGCACGGCACATGAAGGCGCGGGCAGAAGCGGGCGAGCCGGGCGGAAGCCTGGTGGCATGCGGCAGCCTTTCGATGTTCCAGGGGCTGGCGGGCAAGGCCGAATATGCCGCATCCAAAAGCGCTGTTGCCGCCGTGATCCGGTGTCTAGCAGCCGAACTGGGCGCATTTGGCATCCGCGCCAACGTCGTCGCGCCGGGCCTGATCATCACCCCGATGATGGGGCCTGCCGATGGCCCTGCCGTGCAGTATCTCAACGGCCATTATGCGCCGATCACCCCGATGAAACGGACGGGCGCTGTCGCCGATTTCGAAGGCATCGGCGCTTTCCTGTGTTCGGATGCATCATCTTTCATTTCCGGTGAGACCATCAAGGTCGACGGCGGCTACATGATCCGGGGATAAGGACAGACCGATGGGACGCCTGCTCACAATTCACGCCGTTAACGATGTTCGTGTGGATGAATACCAACGGCCCGAGCCCGGTCCGAACGATGTGGTCATCAAGATGAAGGCGTGCGGGATCTGCGGCAGCGACCTGAGCTACATCAAGGTTGGCGGGATGAGCCAGAACGCCGATGGCACGACCGCGTTGGGACATGAAGGTGCAGGCGAAGTGATGTTCGTCGGCAGCGCGGTCAATGATATTGCGCTGGGTCAGCCGGTTATCGTCAATCCCATGAACACGCCCAGCTTCATTGGCAGCGGCGGACCGGAGGGCGCGTTTACGGAGGAGTTGCTGGTTCGCGAGGCACGGCTTGGTGATTCCATCCTGCCGATCCCTGCGGGCATTCCCTATGACATCGCCGCGATGTGCGAGCCGCTAGCCGTGGCCCTGCACGGGGTCAATCGCGCCGAAGCGCAGGCAGGCACAAGGCTCGTCATCTTTGGCTGCGGGCCGATCGGGCTTGGCATGGTGATGTGGGCGGTCGACCGGGGCTGCGACGTCATCGCGCTCGATCTGGCAGAAGAAAGGCTGGAGCGCGCACGCAGACTGGGGGCAAGGACCATCAACCCTGCACGCGAGGATGCCGTCGAGCGGATCAAGGAACTCCACGGGCGCGAAATGTACTTCGGTCGTGAACGTGCTTCCACCGACGCATATATCGACGCGGCGGGAGGCCCTGCGATCCTATCTCAGGTGGTGTCGATGGCTAAGAAGCATGCCCGGCATGTGATCACGGCGGCCTATATGAAGCCGATTGAGCTTCCCGCAGGCCCGATGCTGAC
Organism: Blastomonas sp. RAC04; assembly: GCF_001713435.1. Taxonomy (NCBI): domain Bacteria; kingdom Pseudomonadati; phylum Pseudomonadota; class Alphaproteobacteria; order Sphingomonadales; family Blastomonadaceae; genus Blastomonas; species Blastomonas sp. RAC04. The sequence goes on along the minus strand of NZ_CP016460.1, from coordinate 812,300 downwards.
CAGCGAGATGACGATTACCAGCGCAGTAGGCTATCCTACCGAGTTTCCCGATGTGGTGGACGCCATGCCGCGGCTGAAACAGCAGATCCGCTCGATCATCAGCCACCATCTGCCGTTCGAGCGGATCATGGAAGGGCTGGAGATCGCCGCCACGCCGCAGTCGGCCAAGGTGATGATCGAGTTCGGAGACAGCGCGCCATGAAGGACGATGCAAAGCCAGCACTCGCAGGCCTGGTACGGGCTGGCGACAGCCAGGCAGAGGCGATCCCGGTCACCGACTTCGTCTGGCAGGTAAACGACATCTCTAACCTGTATCTGGTCAACACCGCCGACGGCGACGTGATGGTAAACACAGGCTTCATGGACAATGCCGAGCGCAACCTGAGCCTGATGTCCCCGAAACGCAGCGGGCCGCTGCGGCACATCATCCTGACCCAGAGCCATGCCGATCATTTCGGCGGCGTGCCCGATTTCCGCGAGGCGGAGACTGTCGTCATCGGCGGGCCGGGTTTCACCGAGGCATGGGGCGACATGAAGCGGCTGCAGCCGTTCTTCGGGCCGCGCAGCCGCAAGCTGTGGGGCAGCACGCTCAAGCGCGGCGGCACTCCCAAACCCGCACCCGACGTGGTCCCCGACCTGATGGTCGACCGGCACCATGCCTTTGACCAGGGCGGCCGCAGGTTCGAACTGATCCACGCGCCCGAGGGCGAAACGGTCGACAACCTGATCGTATGGCTGCCGGACGAAAGGATTGCGTTCACCGGTAACCTGGTGGGTCCGGTATGGCTGTCGATGCCGTTTTTCTGCACGCTGCGGGGGGACAAGCCACGGCTGGTGTGGAACACGTTGAAGAGCCTTGAAAAGCTGAAGGCGCTCGATGCCGAGATCATCATCACCGGGCATGGCGAGCCGATCCGAGGCGCTAGAAAAATTCGTGCCGATATCGACAGGATGATCGGCGCCATCACCTATATCCGCGACTATACGCTCGACGGGATGAATGCGGGCCGCACGGTTCACGAGCTGATGCGCGATGTGAAACTGCCCGAGAACCTGACCATCGGAGAATTCCACGGCAAGGTGAGCTGGTCAGTCAAGACCATCTGGGAAGAATATTCAGGCTGGTTCCATTACGAGGATGGCACCACGGAGCTGTATCATGTGCCGCGTTCGGCGGTGAACAACGATCTGGTGATGCTGGCCGGCGGTCCTTCAGCTCTCGCGCATCAGGCAAGCGTTCATGTTATTGCAGGGCGACCGCTGGAAGCGATCCATCTTCTGGATATCGCGCTGGATGTCGAGCCAGCGCATCGTGAATCGCTCGGCGTCAAGAAGCAGGCGCTCACGGCGCTGCTGGACGCAAGCGGATCACGCAACCTGTCCGAGACGATGTGGCTGAAGTCCGAGATAGCAGCGGTCGATCAATTGCTGACGGCGGATTGATCGACCCGACTTTGCCTCTCGGCCTGTCAGGCAGAGACAGCGCGCAGGCAGAATTCCCACAAATCCCCGGCAAGACGGCTTCGATCTTCCAGATCCGGCATCTGATGCTCTTCGGCAATCAACTGGCTGTGCACGGTTGTGGACACAAGATTGTAGACGAGGTGCGCCAGCCTCTCGCCATTCGCGCTGCGAACCTGGCCTGATTGCATTCCGGCCTGCAATTGCGTGGCGATCAGCTCGACCAAGGGGGCGATGGCCCGTTGCAATTCCGCAGGCCGCGCCTCCGCAAGCCGCAGGTGCTCGCGGCTAAGCGCAGCGGCTCGGTAGTTTGGCGCATCATCGCCATCCGCGTCGCGCCGCCCATGCCCCAACACGATCCCGACGACGATCAGACGGAGGCGCTCGACTGGGCATTCGACCGGAGCAATGAGCTCGGCAAACCGTGCCGCCGCGTCAGAAAGCGTGTGCTGGAACACGGCCAGGACAAGGTCATCCTTCGTGGCGAACCGGTCATAAAAGGCGCGCCGGGCAAGGCCCGTTTCGGCAAGCACCGAACGGATCGTCAACCCTTCCAGCCCGTCGCGCGCCAACAGGTCATACGCAGCCCGGACGATCCTCGCCCGCCGCTCAGCCATCGATAACGCCCCAGCGATGCAACATGAACTCCCGCAGACATTGCCCTTCCATTCTGTTGTTACCGCGATATACCAAGGCTGTCGAGAACGTTGTTCTCAGTCCCCGCGTTGCAGCCTGCAAGGAGCGCTTATGCCAGCCGTTACCTATGTCGAGTTCGATGGCGCCGAACATGCCATTGATTTGGCCCTGGGCGAAAATGTGATGCGCGGCGCGCTTCATAACGATCTTCCCGGGATCGTCGGCGAATGCGGTGGCGGATTGGCCTGCGCCACCTGCCATTGCTATGTCGATGATGCCTGGACCGAAAGGGTCGGTGGACCGGCGTCGCGCGAGGAGAGCGAAATGCTCGAATCCACCGCTGCACCGATCAAGCCGAGCAGCCGCCTTTCCTGCCAGATCGTCATGTCGGCAGAATTGGATGGCCTCATCGTCCACTTGCCCGAAGCCCAGTACTAAAACGCGACCAGGAGAAAGAGCATGCGCATCGACCCTGCAAATCCGGTCGCGCCGACCAACATCGTCCGCCGCTTCGGCATGGACCAGGTGCCCGATCACGTCCCACCCGAACTGGTTCGCCAGGCAGGGCTAATCTACAGCCCCGAATTTCTGGCGGATCCGTACACGTTCTTTCCGGCGATGCACGAAAGGTTCCCGCCGATCTTCTACGATGTAGGCCCGTTCGGCAACGCCTGGGTGCTTACCAAGCATGAAGATGCGTTGTTCGCGCTGCGCCACGCCGAATATTTCTCGAACGAGGATGCCACGCCGTTTCCGCGTGATCCCAACAACTACTTCTACTTCATCCCCATCGAGATCGATCCGCCGGAACACCGCAAATATCGCAACATCGTCGATCCCGTGGTCAGCCCGCAGGGCGTGCTCAAGCTGGAAGAACGCATCCGCGCGCTAGCCAACGAGTTGATCGATGAAGTCATCGAAAAGGGTGAGTGCGAGTTCGACGAGGTGTTCGGTCGGCCTCTGCCGGTCCTCGTATTCCTGGACCTGATGGGGCTGCCACGCGACATGTGCGACACCTTTGTCAGTTGGGCAATGGCGCTGCTGCACTCCAATGACCGGAAGATCATGGGCGATACGCTCAAGACAATCGGCGACTATCTGACAACTGCAATAGCCGAGAAGGAAGCCAATCCTGATGACGGGCTCGTGAGCCGCATCGTGCATGCCGAGTTCGACGGCAAACGCATATCCGACAAGGAGGCGTTCGGCTTCGTGACGTTCCTTTTCATCGCAGGGCTGGACACCGTTTTTGCGACACTCAACAATATCTGGCTGTGGCTGGCCCGCAATCCGGAACGCCGGCAGGAGATCATCGACAATCCCGACAACATCAACGCACAGGTCGAAGAGCTGCTGCGCGTGTTCTCGGTCACCTTTTCCGGCAGGACGGTTGCCCAGGATGTTGAGGTCCGCGGGGTCCAGATGAAGAAGGGCGACAAGGTCACCAGCATCCTTCCGGCCTGCAATTATGACCCGGACGTGTTCCCCAACCCCACCGTGGTGGATTTCAACCGGCCCAAGAAGATCATCCTTGCCTTCACCGTGGGTATCCACAGCTGCATGGGGGCGCATCTGGCCAGGCTGGAAATCAAGATCGCGCTGCAGGAATGGCTCAAGCGCATTCCCGACTTCAAGGTCAGGCCGGGTGCCGAGACGGTGTACCGCCCCGGCGGGGTGATCGGCCCTGAATCGGTGCCATTGGTCTGGTAATCATGCGCGGCGCGGGGCTGGCGATCAGTCCCGCGCCAGCAACAGCGCAGCCGCCATCGGCCCACCACCCGATGTCGCCACCGCAAGCGTCGGATCGCCCTTGATCTGCCGAGCCCCACCATCGCCGCGCAGCTGCACGACCGATTCATAGGCATAGCCAAAGCCGTGCAACCGGCCCCAGCCAAGCTGTCCGCCGCCAGTGTTCATCGGCAACTCGCCATCCAGCGCGATCCGAGTTCCGCCTTCGATGAACCTGTGCCCTTCGCCTACCCCGCAGACGCCAAGCCCTTCCAGCCAGGTGATCGGCTGGAACGAGAAGCCGTCGTAGAGCTGGACCGTGTCGAGATCATCAACGGTATAGTCGGTGTTTTTCCACAGGTCGCGCCCGGTGGGATAGGCGGCCGCCCATTCGGCCTGGTCCCAGCTGTAACGATCCACCGACCCTGCCGACGCTGCGATCCGGATCGGCGTGGATGTGACCTCGTCCAGCGCGTCTCCCGCCGAGACGATCACCACCGTCGATGCATCGGTGAAGCGGTCGCAATCATACAGGCAGAACGGCGTCGAGATCATCCGCGCGTCGAGATACTTTTCAATCGTCAGCGGCTCTTTCACCATCGCGCGCGGATTGAGCGCGGCATTGCGATGGTCGTTGATCGCGACCTGCGCCAGCTGCTCGCGGGTCATGCCGTACTGCTTCATGTGCCGCATCGCGAACTGCGCGGTCCAGCAGGCCGCCGAGAACGCGCCAAAGGGCGATACCCATTGCGAGTTGCCCGTGACATCCTTGCGGCGTTCCAGCGGCGGGAACTGCTCCGGCCGTGCCATCGCAGCCGCTTCGTACACCGTCCGGAAGCACAGGACGTGCCGGGCATTGCCTGACCGCACGGCCGCTGCTGCATCTGCAATCGCGCCAAGCTGCGCAGTCGCCTCGGCCGCACCAGAGTGCCAGCGCGTCTTCAACCCGCAGGTTTCGATCACATCGTCGACGCCAATGGGGGAAAAGCCCAGGAATGTCTGCATCTTGCCGGGATAGGTCGAAACCCCGTCGATCTGGTCCAGCGTCAGGCCGGCGTCCGAAACCGCCTCGCGGATCGCATCCATGGTCAGCCCCAGCGGCGAGCGCGCCAGACGCACACCGACCTCGGACATGCCGATGCCAGTGATATATGCTTCACGCGCCATGGTCATTCCACCTTCTCGAACAACGGGTACCATATGCCGTCCTGTTCCTCGAAAACGACCCTCACCCGGTCGCCAATGTCGACGCTGTCGACCGGGCAGTTGACGATGTTGGTGGTGAGACACACATCTGGCGCATCGTCCAGCCTAACCCGGGCAATCACAAAGGGCACTTCCATATCGGCGGCCCATTTCTGGTGATTGACGGTATAGGTGTCGATGACCCCTGCCCCTGACACGGCATGGGGCCCGACGTTGTCTGACTGGCAGTGGCGGCAGAACTCTCGCGGGGGATGGGTGAATCCCCCGCAATCGGCGCATTTATGAATCTTCAGCCGCCCTTCCGCCCCGCCGGTCCAGAATGCCGTGTTGTCGCCATCAAGCCTGATGCGCGAGCGTTGCCATGTCATATGCCTCGTCCTTTGAACCCTGCATCCTTGCATAGCGCACACAGGCCGCAAGCCAAGGCAAGGCCGGCCTTATCGCCGCGACGATTTGGGAGCCATGCGGTTGATTGGCAGACCCCGTCCTGCGAAAGCTGCAGGCAACAGCACATTTGATGCAAGGAACACGAGATGAACGATCTTCTGGGCTATCGGGGCAAACGGGTGATCGTCAGCGGATGCTATTCCGGCATGGGTGAGGCGACCGCGAAGCTGCTGCTCGATCTGGGTGCCGAGGTCCACGGCCTCGACTACAAGCCGTGCGCGCTTCCCCTGGCATCGTTCCAGCAGATCGACCTGCGCGATCCGGCGAGCATAGAGGCGGGCGTGGCCGCTATTGGCGGCAAGATCGATGCCTTGTTCAATTGCGCAGGCCTGCCCGGTGGCGGTGCGTTTCCGGCTATGGACACCTTCGCGGTCAACTTTGCCGGCACCCGCCATCTGACCGAATGCGTGATCCCTGCAATGGGCGAAGGCGGTGCCATCGTCAGCATCGCTTCCACTGGCGGGCTGGGGTGGTCGAGGCGCATTCCGGTGCACATGGAACTCATGCAGACCAGCGGTTTCGATGGCGCGATCGCCTGGGCCGAGGCGCACAGCGAGCATGTAGCCGAAGGCTACGCTTTCTCGAAGGAGGCGGTGATCGTGTGGACACAGTTCATGTGTGCCCGGCTGATCAAGAAAGGCATCCGCATCAACTGCACCCTGCCCTCCCCCACCCAGACCCCGATGATGGAGACCTTCCATGCGACATCGGGCAAGGAGGTGGTCGATGCCGCGGCCGAGCCGCTGGGCCGTTATTCCACCGCGAAAGAGCAGGCGCAGGGCGTTGCACTTTTGAACAGCGGCATGGCCGGCATTATCACCGGCGTTGTGTTGCCGGTCGATGGCGGATTCATGGGATCGCTCGCCACCGGGCAAATCGACATTTCGAAAATGATGAGCAGGGCCAAGCCCGCAGCCTGACGTTACGCCTGAGGAACACCCGATGAATTTCGACCTGACCGACGACCAGGAGATGATGCGCGACATGTTCGCGCGGTTCCTCGATGAAAACAGCAGCATGGCCCGGGTACGCGCCGCTGCTCCGGGCGGGTTCGACCCGGATCTGTGGCGCGGTCTGGCGGAACAGGGCGCACTGTCCATTCGTGTTTCCGAAGACGCCGGTGGCCTTGGCCTCGGCCTGTTCGATGCAACCCTTCTGATGACAGAGGCGGGCCGCACTCTGGTTTCCGGGCCGCTGGCAGAAGCGCTGGTTGCAACCCGGCTGCTGGCGCAATCGGGGGCGCAGCCTGACCTTCTGGAACGCGTTCTGGCAGGCGACGCTGTGGTGACGATTGCCTTGCACGACATCGCGACAACCCCGCAGCAATGGGTGGCAGGCGCCAGCATCGCCGAGGCCGTGATCGCCCGCCGGGGTGACGACGTCGTGCTCGTCACACTCGCCGCTGCCGATCAAAAGGCCGAACGCAACCTGGCCGATACGCCGATAGCGCACATCGACTTTACCGGGCGTGAGGGTGCACCGCTCGCGATTGCACCAGCCGACTTCGACGCCGGCGTGGAAGAATGGAAACTGCTGATTTCAGCGGGGCTTGCAGGGCTTTCGAAGGAGTCGCTGAGGCTCGCATCGGCCTATGCTGGCGAGCGCAAGCAGTTCGGCCAGTTCATCGGCCAGTTCCAGGGCATCTCGCACCCGCTCGCTGATCTGGCGTCCGAGGCCGATGGCGGCACGATGCTGGTGTGGAAGGCTATCCGCAATATCGCAGATGGCAGTAAAGAGGCAGGTGCTGCCGTCTCGATCGCAGCGTGGTGGAACGCAATCGCCGCGGCGCGCTGCGTTGCCCAGGCGCTGCACACCTTCGGCGGCTATGGTCTCACCACCGAATACGACATCCACCTGTTCAATCTGCGGGCCAAGGCCTGGCCCCTTGTCTATGGGGACCCGGCGCTGCTGCTCGACGAGGCCGGACGGCGGCTGTATGCCGGTGAAACCGCTTCGCTCCCCCCCGCCGGCGACTGCCCGATCGAGTTTGATCTGGGCGAGGATGCCGCGCAGATGACCCGCGAGATCGATGCGTTCTTCACGAGCCAGGTCAGCGACGAGGAACGATCACACTTCCACTACAGCTGGGAGGGCTTTGTCCCCACCGTCCACAAGAAGCTGGCTGATGCAGGTCTGCTGTTCCCCGGTCTGCCGGGCGATCTGCGTGGCAAGAAGCTGTCGCATTATGCCCAGATGGCCGCGATGGATGCGTTCGAGCATCACGGTTACAACAACCCTGCTGCCAACGTGACGCAGATGGTGGCGTTGATCATCCATCGCTTCGGGTCGGACGAACTCAAGGCAGACGTGCTGCCCAGGCTGATGCAGGGCGAGGCCATCTGCAGCCTGGGATATTCGGAACCGGGTTCAGGATCCGACGTGTTCGCGGCGCAATGCAAAGCGACACCCGAAGGAAATGGATGGCGGATCGACGGTACCAAAATGTTCACATCCGGCGCGAACCTGTCATCCTATGTGCTGATGCTGTGCCGCACCAACACCGAAGTGGCCAAGCATGCCGGGCTCACCATGTTCATCGTGCCGCTGAAAGCCGAGGGCGTGACGGTTCAGCCGGTTTACACATTCCAGGATGAACGCACGAACATCACCTTCTACGACAATGTCCGCATCCCCGACAGCTGGCGGCTGGGGGAGGTCGATGGCGGCGTCAAGACGATGAGCGCCAGCCTGGAGCTCGAACACGGCGGCGGCTTCGGCAAGTACATGCGCAAGATGCTGGACGCAGGCGTCGCTGCGTGCCGCCAGATCAGCCGGAATGGCAAGCCGCTGATCGAGCAGCAGCAGGCCCAAGCGCGGCTTGCCCGAACCGCCGCGCATCTGTGGTTGGCCGAGCTCATAACGTTCCGCGCGCAATGGGTGATCGCGGAGAAGAAGGCCAACCTCGCTTATGGCCCGATGGCCAAGATGTTCTCGTCCGAGAAGTTTCTGACCGATGCACGCGACCTGCTGGACCTGACTGCACCCGATTCGCTATCGCTGCGGCCCGGGCCGACAGCCGAGCTCAATCTGTTCTATCGCCATGCGCAAGGAGCGACCATCTATGGCGGGACCAGCGAAGTGCATCGATCGATGATCGCCGAGCGGAACCTGGGACTGCCCCGCACGCGGGCTTGAGGATTGAACATGGCCGATGAACCGCACCTTTTGACCCGTGAGGACGATGGCGTCCTGATCGTATCGCTGAACCGGCCCGAAAAGCTCAATGCCCTTTCGGGAGAAACGATGCAGCTGTTCGAGGCTGCACTGCTGCACTTTCGGGACACTGACGCACTGCGGGTCATGCTGATCCGGGCCAACGGGCGGTATTTCTGTGCCGGAGCCGACATGCGCAGCGGTAGCGGCGGAGCGACCAAGCGCACCGCGACTGGTATCCGCGAAAACCACCGGACCGGCCTGCACGGCATGCACCGCATTTATGACGAGATGGAGCATATCGAAAAGCCGATCGTCGCGGCCATCCATTCGGCGTGCGTTGGCGGCGGACTTGAGATGGCGCTGTCCTGCGATTTCAGGCTGGCCGCCAAAGGGGCTTCGTTCTCCTTCCCCGAAGGCTTGTTCGGGGTGCTGCCCGCGAGCAACGGAGTCAGCCGGCTGACCCGGACCTGCGGCCCACACTGGGCCCGCTGGTTGATCATGGGCAACCAGAAAGCCGATGCCGACAAGGCGCACATCATGGGGCTTGTGCACGACGTGCTGCCCGATGACGGCTTCGACGATGCAGCGCTGGCGTTCTGTCATCATCTTAAGAAGAGCGACGCGGAGCAGATGGGGGCGGCCAAGATCGCGATCGACATGGCTGCTGAGGTCGGTCGCGATACTGCCCGCCATGTCGAACGCATGGCCAACAGCGCACTGATGCTCAACCCGGCCTACCAGGCCCGGATCGAGCAGTATATCAAGGGCATCGGGTCCAAGGAATAACGATCAGGCGGTAGTGGCCAATCGCATATCGGTGATCGCCACTTCGAACAGTCGCGAGACTGCGTCCAGATAATGCTTCACGTCCGGGGCAAACTGGCCCTCCATCGCATCGCCGAAATGACGGTCAGTCGCGATGTTCACGGCGCGCTCAAAACCCATATAGAGCACGGTCGCCATGCCCACGGCGGAAGACCCGCGCTGGGCCGGGTCGTACCCCATCTGCACCACCAGCATGTCGATGACGGGGCGGGCGGCGTTGATGCGTTGACTGGTCATCAACCGGTCCTTGCGGTCGGCCATGGTGTTGCGCAGATGCAGAATACCTGAATTGCGCTGCCAGAATGCATAGAAGCCGTGGACGAATTGCTGAACGTCGTCGGCCAGAGAATCCTGCCCCCAAGGCGTCCGCAGGAGGCACAGATAGCTGGTCTCTGCTTCGGCCATCACAGGATCGAGCATGGCTTGCAACAGTTCGCTCAGATCTGCGAAATAGACATAGAGCGAGGCCATGCGCAAATTGGCTCGCCGCGCCACCTCGCTCAGCGTCAGCACTGTGCCGTCATCCGCATCGACGATTTCGCGGGCGGCGGCGATAATGCGGTCGCGGGTGTCACGCCCTTTGCGCCCCAGGCGCTGGCCATTGAGGTTATGGCTTACATCGCTGGCCGCAGGGCGCTTCTTGCCGACATTCGTTGACTGCCCTGCTTCCATCCGCTGCCTTCAAACCACCTATTTTCGCCAGGCTATCAGCTTGGTTTCGAGGTACTCCTCGATCCCTTCCAAGCCCCATTCACGGCCGATGCCGCTAGACTTGTATCCGCCAAAAGGCAAGTCCCCTGCGATGCACATGCCCCCGTTGACGCTGACGGATCCTGTCCGGACACGCCTTGCCACCGCCATAGCACGATCGAGGCTGCCCGAGGCGACGCCGCCGGAAAGACCGTAGCTCGACTCATTGGCAATTCGGACGGCATCGTCGTCATCCTGGAACGGGATCACCACCAGCACCGGACCGAAGATCTCTTCTTGCGCAATTCTCATGCTGTTGTCGACATCGACAAAGCACGTCGGTTCGATGAAGAACCCGCCGCCCTTGTCGGGCCGCGCCTTGCCGCCAGCCAGCAATGTTGCCCCTTCCTCCTCGCCCAGCGCGATATAGGAGAGCACGCGTTCCATCTGCCGCCTGGAGATGACCGGCCCCATGATCTGCCCGGGGTTGTCGAAGTCTCCCCAATTGTCACCGAAATTGGCATAGGCCGCCTTCAGGATCGCCTTGGCCTCTTCATAGCGGCTTTGCGGAACCAGCAGGCGCGAATGCACCGCGCAGCCCTGCCCTGCATGGAACACCAGCATGGTCGTTGCGACATCCATCGCGAAGTTTTCCGAATCCTCCAGCACGATCTTGGCCGATTTGCCGCCCAGCTCCAGAAACACACGCTTCAGGGTCGCTGCACCCTGCTCCATGATGCGCTTGCCCACACCGGTCGATCCGGTGAAACTGATCAGGTCCACCCTGGGGTCCTTGACCAGCATTTCGCCTGCCAGCGCTGCATCTTCTCCGAACACGACATTGATCACGCCCGGCGGGAAACCCGCTTGCGCTGCCAGTTCGCCAAAGATCGCACCCATGCCTGGCGTGTTCGGAGCAGGCTTAAGGATGACAGTGCATCCCGCAAGAAGCGCCGCGACGACCTTGCCGACATTGACGTAAAGCGGCACGTTCCATGGGGTGATCGCACCGACAACACCGACCGGCTCGTACACCGCGATCCGCTCGTGCATCATTCCGTATCCGCTGCGTTCCCCATAGCTCTTTTGCCACTGCACCTGCGGGAAGACGGCGAGGTAATCCTTCCATCCGTCCATCGCCATGTCGACATGCGCGCGACCGACCGCGCCCATGGCGGCCCCAGCCTCATGTCTGGCCAGATCGGACAGGCGATCGCGATTGGCATCGAACAGGTCATAAAGCTTCTGGACTAACGAAACGCGCAGATCGACATTGGTCGGCCAGTCGGTGTCGTCGAACGCGCGCCGGGCGGCGGCAATCGCGTCCTCGATATCCTGCACGGACGCATCCGCGGCCCTGCCCACTGGGGCGCCCGTCCACGGTCCGATGATGTCGAACGTACGGCCGCCTTTGGCATCGCGGAGCTGCCCACCAATGAAAAGTCGGGCATCGGGAAGAGATGTCATGCGTTGATTTCCTTGCTGGACGGGTCGGTTTCAGCCCTAGCGCGTGCCGCGCAGTGCCACGGACTGCATGTGAAGATCAGCAGGCGCATCAAGAATGGCGCGAAACACGCTGGCTGCAGAATTATAGTGCGAGATCGGCCGTTCACGCAGGTTGATGCCGACCTTGGCGTTCTCCACTGCAAAGCGCATCGATACCTCGGCCGGCCAGTTGCTGCCGGTCTTAGTCTCGTCCATCATCATTCCAGCCTGGACATTCGTTACGCGTACGCCCTCTGACTCCAGCTCGCGCGCCCAACTGTCGGACATATATTCCAGCGCGCTTTTGGTCGCAGCGTACAACCACAGCATTGGCATCTTGAGCGGGCCGGACTCGCTGGTCACGTTGATCAGATGCCCGCCGCCGCGCAGCAGCGGCAGCGCCTCTCGCGCGCAAAAGATAGGGCCTGCCAGATTTATGTTGATCTGCGATGCGATCTGCGCGTCGGTCACCTCGGCCAGGGTGAACGGCTCATAGACAGCCGCGTTGTTGATCAGCACATCGATGCGCGGATATCGCTGCCCAATCGCCTTGAAGGCATCACGGACGGACTGCGGATCAGCGACATCGCATTCCAGCGCCAAATGGCCCTCGCCGATTTCATCGGCAACCGCCTCGACCTTGGAAAAGGTGCGGCCCAGCAGAATGACGGTATCGCCATCCTTTGCAAATCGCCGTGACAGCGCGCGTCCCAGCCCGTCGCCTGCACCTGTGATGACGATGATCTTGCCCATGACACTCTCCTTGCACCATCCCTATCGCGGCGACGCGCAAAGAGCGAGACGGGGGCAAACGCAATCGCACAAGCGATGCAACCTAAGCCCCGGTAATTCGGAAATCGGCGGGATACACGGAGAGATCACCTGCATAGGCGATGCCGCCATCCCATTGCTGCGCGCCGCTGATACGTTTGAAGAAGTGGACCGTACGGGCAAAGCTTCCCGCCTTTGACCGCGGCTCCATCGCCTCGCCGCTGGGGCTAACCCCCCGAGCGCGCGCGCTGAAATCCTTTACCGAAAACAGCAGGTCATCGGTCTGGTGCGCGCACATGACGATCTCGCTTCCGGGGCAGAAGCGTTTTGGTTCGATCTGGATAGGCGAAAGCCGCCCGCGCTTCATCGCGACAAACCCGGGTACACGGCAGACCTCCGGGATATGCACGTTGTCGTACCAGTCGTGGTATTCCGCCTCCATTCCGGCGACGAAATTGGCCGGAATGATAAACATGCCCGAGAACGGCTTGTCCACATTGCGGTTGGGCCCCGAGTACCAGTCGCGGTACATGGCATAGCTAAAGATGCGCTCTGACTCGTTGGCGTCATCGATCAGGCCAGAATCGCGCACCTCGGCGAGCAGGGGGCCAAGCGCGGGCAGATCGATTTCCGGCGCGGGATAATCGAACTCGTACACGCTCATGAATCGCCAGGGCTGGGCGATGTCGGGCATCACCTGTTCGGGCGTCACCTCATACCGGTCCGCGGATCGAAAGCCGCGCAGACGCGACAGATCGCGCGCATGCTCACCATCGAACCACGCTTGGTAGTCGGCCTCCCTGCCGGCCGTCACGTTGTAGAGATGCGTGGTTGTGTAAATGCTCATCGAACCATGTCCTAATGTCGGACAGACCGGTTGCCCAAGGCGACAACACAGTCAGCCATTGGTCATTTCCATGTTGATCCGCGTCAGACTGCTCTCGGCAATCCGCCACCCGTCTGCTGTGCGAACATAGCGTTCGTGATAATGGCCAAAGCCCAGAAGCTTGCGCCCGTTTGGCCAGATGTTGCGATCCTGCATCGCCCAGATGCCCGTGGCGGTATCGCCGTCGATCGCGATCTCGGGTGCGTGGATATGGTGGGTCGTGATCGTGTCTTCGCTGATCGAAGAGCGGACATAAGCGACGAGAGCATCACGTCCGGCAACCGTCAACCCACCCGACGGAGAGGTGTCGAGCACCGCGTCGTCGGCGAACACCTCGGCATAGCCCTGCCAGTCCTTGGTATCGAGACACCGGCAGTACCGCGCCTTCAGGTTGCAGATATCAAGCCAATCGGAAAACGCAGGACTGGTCATATCCTGAATCCTCTCAACTGATGCCCGCCGTCACACAGCAGCACCTGGTTGTTGATGAAGCTGCCTTCATCCGAGGCGAGAAAGATGCCCAGATTGGCGATGTCGTCGGCCGTGCCCTGCCGTTTGACCGCCTGCATGGAGCGCAATCTCTCCCAGTTGGCATCTTCCACGCCGTCCTTGGCCGCCGGTGTCTCCATCAGCCCCGGCGCGATTCCGACGCAGCGGATCTCGTCTGCCGCAAACTGGCTGGCCATCGCATGGGTGAAGACGTTGAGCGCCGCCTTTGTGATGCCATAAGCCGTCTGGGGCTGATAGCTCGCCATCGATGACTTGTTGATGATCAGGCCCTTTGCCCGCGCCAGCGCCGGACGCAGCGCCTCGGCCAGCAGCAGCGGGCCGATCGTGTTGACGGCAAAGAAATGCTGCCATTTGGCCTGACCGAGCCCGAAGAAACCGCGCGCGATTTCTCCCATGTGCATTCCGGCGTTGTTGATCAGGACGTCCAGCCGGTCATGCGCCGCCAGAACGGCTTGCCCCAGCGCCTGGATCTGCGCCTCGTCACTCATGTCGCACAGATGATGTTCAGCGGTTCCGCCTACCGCCTCGACCATCGCTGCGGTCTCCACCATGCCATCGGCATTGATGTCGGCCAGGATCAGATGTGCTCCCTGTGCACCGAACTTGAGCGCATAGGCCCGGCCCAGGCCCGCTGCGGCGCCTGTGACCAATACGGTTTTGCCTGCAAATCTGTCGGTCATGCCAACCTCTCAAAACGAAGGCGGCAAATCTTCCACCCATTTTCGGTTCTCCGGAACTCGTCCGCGTAGCGCCCGATCACCGTGTCGATCTGTCCGCTGCCCGACCGTTTCATTTGGCTCATTACAGTCCAGTCACCGGTCGCATGATTCCCATCGACGGCAATCAGGGGCGTGTGCACCATGTGCAGCATCCAGTCGGAGCTCCCGGCCACGACCGTGGTCATGAAGCCGGTGAGCTCTTCAAACCCTTCGAATACCCGGAACCCGTAATCGCCGACCACATCTTCGGTGAAGACCTGGCGGAAGCCAGACAGCGCCGCAGCAGGATCGACAGGTGTCAGGTCCGATGCCGCGCAATAGCGCGCCTTCACGTTGGCAATCTCCAAGGCGTCGTTCATGCGACGAGTGCCTCCAGCCTCTCTGCCGCCAGCTTACGCAGGTCGGCGGTCTTGATCTTGTTGGTGCCGGTTGTGGCGAGGTCTTCCTCGGCGAAGAACAGCACCGCGCGCGGCACCTTGAAGCTGGCGAGCTTTTCCTTTGCAAACGCCTTTACGGCATCTGCATCAAGGTTGGTGTTCTCATGTGGCACAATGCAGCTGACCACCAGCTCGCCCAGGGTATCGTGCGGCACACCCACGGTCTGGCTGATCTTGACCTGCGCCATGGTGCGCAGCAGTGTATCGACCTCCACCGGGGATACGTTCGCACCGCCGGTCTTGATGATGTCGTTGAGCCGTCCGTGCCAGAACATACGTCCCGCGCCGTCGACATGGCCGCCATCGCCTGTCCGCAGAAAGCCATCGGCGTCCAGCGTGTCGGTCAGCGGTATGCCGATATAGCCCAGCATCAATGTTGGCCCCTTGACGCAGATCTCGCCGCGCTGGCCCTGGGGCACGATATCGCCGGTCAATGGATCGACGATCTTCACCGTGACGCCGTGGCACGGAACCCCGACGCTTCCTGCCGTCACCTCATCGGGGGTGTTGGCGGGATAAGCGGTGAACAGCGTGAAGGTTTCGGTATTGCCAAACGCGGCATATGGCTCGCGCCAGGTAGACTGGATCGTCGGATGCTGCGCGATCGGCGAGTTGAAGTCGATATAGCTAAGCGATGACAGGTCTGCGTCTGCCCAATTGGGTGCAGCGATGATCTGCTCCCACTGATGCGGCCAGGCATTGAGGAAGGTCGCCCTCTCGCGCTCCATCAGGCGCAGCGCCTCTTGCGCATCGAACGTGGACTGCAGGATCAATGCGCCGCCGCTGGTCAGCGCGCCGCCCAGTGCCATGCTGAAATTGCCCGACCAGAAAAGCCCGTTCGCCGACCACATCCGCAAGTCGCCGGGCCTTGCCTGATACCATTTCGGCCAACGCCACAGCTGCAACGTGACCCCGCGATGCGCTGAAAGTACGCCCTTGGGCAACGCTGTCGACCCGGAGGAGAAGAACAACACCCCGGGGTCCGCCGGGCGATTCGTGCTGGCACGGGCATCGACCTGGGTCTGTTCTACGCCACGCCCGCGCGCCAGAAATGCAGTCCAGCCCTCGATCGCACCGTCCGCCTCGCCCAGAGCCGCGACATGGCTGAGGAACGGATACCGCAGCGAAGTGATCTCGCCTGCCCGCCCCTGCGCAATCGCAGGATCAAGATCGGACAGGATGGCGCCGAAGTCCTTCTTGAGGATCTGCCGTTCCATCAACAGCACCGACACTCCCGATGCCGCAAGCAGATGGTCCAGTTCGGCAGGGGTGGAAAAGGTGCTGAGCGTGGTCGCGACGCCGCCGACCAGCGCGGTGCCGAAAGTCGCTGCGAGGAACTCGGGCCGGTTGGTCATCAGTATGCCGACGCGGGTGCCCTTGCCCACCCCGCAGGCGACCAACGCTTTGGCGACCTCGTTTGCTTGATCCCACAGCTGGGCATAGCTCCAGCTGATCCGCTCGCCTTGGCCGAGGCCGCCATCATGATAGACCAGCGCTTCGCGCTCACCCCAGGTTTCACACACCGAACGGAACCAGCCGGACAGTGTCAGCTCACCAAGCCCTGATTCTTCGGCGAGCGGCGGGCCGTGGAGGATGGACGGCGTTACGCTGGTCATCGGATCAGCGGTTCACATTGACGACGATGCGCCCGCGCACCTTGCCGGCCAGAAGGTCGGAGGCGGCAGCGATGGCCTCGCCCAACCCGATTTCCACCGCGATGACATCGAGCAGAGCAGGGTCAAGATCACGGGCGAGACGATCCCACGCCGCCATGCGCGAAGCCTTGGGCGCCATGACACTGTCGACGCCCAGCAAGCGGACACCGCGCAGGATGAAGGGCATGACGGTGCCGGGGAAATCCGCACCCTGCGCAAGGCCGCAGGCTGCCACCGCGCCTCCATAGCGGGTCGCGGCGCAAGCATTGGCCAGCGTGTGGCTGCCGACGGAATCGACCACACCGCCCCAGCGTTCCTTGGACAGCGGACGGCCCTTTTCGGAAAGCTCGGCGCGATCGATGATCGAATCGGCACCCAGCTGCTTGAGATAATCAACTTCGGATGCCTTGCCGGTGGATCCGGCCACGGTATAGCCCGCCTTCTTGAGCAGCGCGACGGCTACGCTGCCGACGCCGCCGGTGGCTCCGGTGACCAGCACCTCGCCCTGATCGGGAGTGACGCCCGCCCTGACCAGCGCCTCTACGCACAGAGCCGCGGTGTATCCGGCAGTGCCGATCGCCATCGCCTGCTTTTCGGTAAAAGCCGATGGCAGCGGCACCAGCCATTCGCCCTTCAGCCGCGCAACCTGCGCCAGTCCGCCGGTGTGACCTTCTCCCACGCCCCAGCCGTTGAGCACGACCTTGTCCCCCGCCTTCCAGTCACCATGCGCTGATTCGCGCACCGTGCCGGCAAGATCGATCCCCGGAACCATCGGGAACTTGCGCACCACCGGGGACGCTCCGGTGATGGCCAGGCCATCCTTGTAGTTGAGGGTCGAATAAGCAACGTCGATGGTGACATCGCCATCATGCAGCAGCGTTTCGTCGATCTGCTTGAGCGACACACTCTGCAGATCGTCAGTCTTTTCGATCAGAATGGCATTAAACATTGGAAATTCTTTCCTGAAATTCAGCGGATGACCCGCAAGCGGGGCGGTGGAGGCGGCGATGCGCCTTGGAGTTGCGCTGCGACATTGGGCAGCTTTTCGGCTTTGAGCGTTCCGTACATGCACAGGCGGACGACTTCCTGCGCGAAGCGGTGGGCGAGCGCCTTGCGCTCATCGTCGCTCTGCGAATGCGACCGTGCCCAGACGGGCCACAGAAAGTTTGCCGCCAGCGTGATGACTGAAAACACCTCGACATCGATATTCGGCTTTGCAAGGTCGGTATCCGCAAACCGGCCGATGGAGCCTGCATATTCGCGCCAGAAAGGATCTTCGGCGGGGTCGGGAGCAGACAAAACCTGAAGCAACCAGATGCGGCCAAGTTCAGGGTTCTCCATCGCAAAATTCGCCAGACGCTCAGGTACCGCCACCATGTCGACATGCTCGACATCGCGCTCGCCGATCGCTTCAGGATCGCCGAAGACTTCGCGGAAGATGGTGTCGGACACCGATTTCAGGGTCGCGGTTATGAGGTTCTCACGCGTGGCGAAATGCTGGTAGGCGGTCCCGCGGTTTACCCCGGCGAGTTGCGCAACCTTGGAGAGGCTCAGCCCTTCAGGCCCATCCTTGGCGAGAATGGTGCGGGCTGCCGCCAGGATCGTTTCGCGCGTCGCTTCCGGATTGCGCGTGCGACGCCTTCGTGTCTCGGTCATGCCATCCCCTTCACCTGTGCACAGGCCCTGCATGCCCCCACGACCGGCATAGCGCAACCGCTTGGGGTCAACCTATCGCCCGCGCGAATAGATGGGGCCTAAATGAGCATATCTACCCATGATCGTCATGGCGACGGGGTCAGGATCTGCGTCCCCCGCAAGCTGGTTGACCCAGTCGGCATCGACCAGAATGCAGTCTGCAACGGCTCCGACTGCAAGATCGCCTTGCGCCGTCATCAACTGCAATGCAGACCACGGGCCGATCGCTTCTTCAGCCCCGAGCAATGCACCCGAAGGGCATTGGCGATTTGCCGCCGCACGGATCGACACCCAGGGGTTGACGGGGCCATAGGGCGCATCGCTACCGATCAGCACCGGAATGCCGCTGGCCTGCAACGAAGCCAACCGTTGCAGGTCGGGGAGGTCACCGGCGTCCATCTCCGCCAGATACCTGTCACCGCGGCGGGCGATAAACCCCGGATTGGCGACAACGATCAGCCCAAGCCGGGCGATGTCCTGCATAAGCGCCTGCGGGATCATGCTGCCATGCTCGATGCGATCACCGGGCCTGACCCCGCCTGCCATGTCGAGCACGGCCAGATACACCAGCAGTTCCGCCTCGGTGACGCAATGCGCGGCAACGTTGCGGCCTAGCCTGCGCGCTGCTTCGATGCGGGCAGCGATGCTGGCCGGATCGGGAAGATCGCGTTCATCGTAAAGCAGCTTCACCGGTCCGGTCAGATAGGGCTCACTGTCCGGCAGGTCTTCGCGCCCCATCATCGTCAGGCGCTGCAGCAGGTCCCCTTGGCGGAATGCTGCGCCCAGCAGCGCAGCCTCTTTGGGCCCGTTGTTCGCGCCTGCATCGGTAACGGCGATGACGCCCCGGCGGGCAAGCTCGCGCGACAATGCGGAAAGCGAGGGCGGCCGTGATCCGATGCGCTCCTGCAGCCAGGCATCACCGCGCCAGATGCGCCCGGTGGGGCGTCCCGAGGGATCGGTCTCCACCGCATCGGGCCAGGGCCCATCGCCAAGCTGTGCAAGCCCTGCGCTGTTGAGCATCCACAGCGCTCCCGTCCGGTCCTGAATGCGCACGGGGCGATCGGCTATCCAGCCATCGATCTGCCCGCGATCGGGGATGCCGGAGGCCCGTTCGTCACAACCGATGGCGCGCACCCATTCACCCGGCCCTGCCTGTGCCGCCTTGGCCCGCAGCGCGGCGGCGATGGCATCGGGGTGCGTACACTGTGTCAGATCGACGGATTGCAGCCGCGCCGCTGTGGCGAACAGGTGGATATGATGATCATGCAAGCCGGGGAGCAGCAGCTTTCCATCGCAATCGATGTCGTTATCGCACCGGCCCAGACCCGATGACATGGCCGAGAACCTGCCATCCCGGATGCCGAAATCGACACCGGCGCCGTGATTGAGCCTGACCCCGCGAAGGACAATATCGAACCGATCGGTCATCGCAAACCCGCCCGCCTGGCAAAGTCAGCGGCGCTAGATGCCAGCGCAACATCAATCAGCCCGGCACGCGCTTCGACGATGGCACGCAATGCCAGATGCGCCGCGCGCAGACCTGTCAGCGGGTCGGCCAGCGCATCCCCCAGGAAACTGGGTGCTCCATCCACCCGGCTGATCAGGCCTCCTGCAGCTGCGGTATCGTCTCCAAAACCTACCCGCATCGCGTTGTCCCCCATAAAGCCATGGGCGGTAATCGCGACCCAGATCAGCTGCGGGTGTCGATCGAAAACCGCATCCGGGGTCAGCCCCAGTCGCGCCAGCGCGTGCGGACGTGCGCTGGTGATCAGCACATCGCATCGATCCAGCGCCGCCCCCACCGCAGAGCTGGCCAGGGTCATCGAGACATGGCTTTTGCGGCCATTCAACCGCTGGTGATGGACCGGCGTCGCGACTGCGGTGGGGTCAGGGCGCGCCGGATCTTGAACCTTCGTCACCTCCAGCCCTGCATCCGCGAGCAATGCACCGCACAGCGGCCCTGCCCATAATGCGGACAAGTCCAGCACCTTTAGCGCTCTTTCCGGACGGGTGGCTGGATGCAGTTCGCTTGCCTGCGCGAGCGGGGCCTCTCCTACGACCGACACGGGCATGCCCAGCAAGATAGAGCGTTCCAGCAAGTCCGCGGTGGCCCGTTCCTTGACCAAGCCGATGACTGCGTCCCATGGCGCGTCGGCGTCATCACATTCGAGCCATGCCGCCACGGATGCCAGATCGTCCTGCCGCGCCAGGTTGACGGCCATCCACCCATCGCGAGCTTGAACTAGCCTGCAATGCCGGTTGGGTGACCACAGGCCAGGTGGCTGCAATGCAATGTCACGCTGCAGAAGCATCTCGGGATCTATGGAAACATGCCTTCCCATGTCGCGGGAAAGCGCGGTAATGCGGCGGGCGTCGTCTGCTATTGCATCGAGCAAGAGTGGCGCGGTCATCGGGCTATCTCGTGGACAAGGCCCCAGGCCAGCGCCTGTTTTGCACGGATACGCCTGCCGGAGAGAACCATCCAGGCGGTGCGGTGCCGACCGATTGCGCGCGCGATGCTGGCCGTTCCGCCTGCGCCGGGGATCAACCCCATCCGAAGCTCGGGCAACTGGAACCACGCGTCGGGGCCTGCGATGCGGCGACCGGCGGCAGCGGGAATCTCGATTCCGGAGCCAACACATGCCCCCTGCAGGTACACCTGCCCCCTGCCCCCCAAGCTGTGAAGCAGGCGCGCGCAACTGCGCAGGGTGCGCACGATATGCGCCTGCGAAAGGTCGGTAGCGCTGCCGAATTCACCCAGAGCGCCACCGGTGGAGAAACACCGCCCGTTCGCCCTGAGCCTCAGCTCAGGACCGGTGGGATCATCAAGGATGTTGGCTAGCGCGCCATGCAGCGCATCGCGCATGCCCGCCGTCATGGCATTTTGGGAACCGGGATTGTTCAACGTGACGGTGACAAGGTCTTCGTCCCGCTCGACCAGTACCTCGCTATCGTCGCTGCCCGGGAGCGGCAACGGGCCACGGGCGATGCGCCAGCGCTGGAATTCTGCGCCGCCCAGTAGCGTGGAATAGGCAAGCGACTCCACATCGAGCGCATGGCTAAACGGAATAGTTTCTGAAATCCTGAGCACCCGGCACAGGATGGTCGCTGCGGCAGGCCAATGGTGCGCCGCTTGTGCAAGGTCGCGCAGATGGCTTTCAAGACGCGCATGCTCGATGCTGACCCATGGTGCCGGGGCCTGCTTGGCCGTGGTCACCAGAATGTCGAACTGGCCCGGGTCAACAGGAGGCAGCCGACCTTCCGCATCGATCCCGATGCACACCGCCTGGACCGCTGGTTCGGGCAGATTCCAACTCGGCAAATCGGCGATGATGACGGGCGTGTCACCCAGCGCGGAAAATCGGTCTGCGGTCAGGAAATCGATATCGCCCGGTTGCGGTGCCTTCGCCATGACGGCAAGCCTACCCAGCTCAGCTTTCGCTGGCCAGTTCCGTCTTCAGCACCCGCCGCAGTAACTTGCCAGTTTCATTATAGGGAAGCGCATCGCGGAAGAACCAGCTTTCAGGCGTTTTGGTGGACCGAAGGCGGCTTTTGACATGATACGCCAGCGCCTCCACGTCACCCGGAGCGCCATGCGTGACAATGACAGCGGCAACCTTTTCGCCCCATTGCACGCATGGCAGGCCTAGCACTGCAACGTCTGCGACATCGGCGTGGGCGCGCAGGACGTCCTCAATCTCACCGGGGGAAATGTTTTCGCCGCCCCGCACGATCACGTCGTCCAACCGGCCATCGACAAACAGATAGCCTTCATCATCCAGCCAGCCCGCATCGTTGGTGGCGAACCAGCCATCGTCGGCAATGGCCTTCTTGTGGAGATACTCGCCCGACACCTGATCACCGCGGACATGGATCTCACCGGGTTCGCCCGGATTGCACACGCTGCCGTCCTCGCGTCGGATCTGGAGCTCTATGCTCGGCAGCGGCTTGCCGACCGATCCCAGGCGGCGGCGAACCACCGGATCGGAACTGGCAATGGCTGTGCGGTGATCGGCCGCGCCCAGCAGCGCAATGGTCGAACTGGTTTCGGTGAGCCCATAGGCGTTGACGAAATCGACATGCGGCAAGGCCTCCAGCGCTCGCGCGATCACCGGCTCGGGCATGCGGCCGCCGCCATAGGACAGGGCCCGCAAAGCAGGCAGGGTCACGCCGGATTGGTCAAGCACATCAAGGATACGATCGAGCATCGTGGGCACTACCATTGCGTGGGTGATCCGCTCCCGCGCAGCTATCTCTACCCACGCCTCAGCCGTGAAGGCTGGCAGATAAACGATCCTTCGCCCGCCATAAGCCGATGTCAGGACAGCCGATATCCCGGCGATGTGATAGGGCGGCACGCTGACCAGTGCTGCTTCGTCTTCCCCCGCGCCCAGGAACTCGACTGTCGACATGACATAGGAGGTGAGGTTTGCGTGGCGCAGCATGGCGGCCTTGGGTTCGCCGGTGGTGCCGCTGGTGAACAGAAGAACAGCAACATCGTTTTCAGCATCTTCGGTCGGTTCACCCGCTGGCGGGGATGGCTGCAGAAAGCGTGCCTCGAATTCGCTGCGGGGGCACAGCTGCGCCCCGTCCACCCCCTCAATGCGGGCCAGCATGTCGTCATCGACGATGACGACCGAGGGAGCGGTGCGCGCGATCAGCTTGCGCACTTCAGAATCCGATAGGCGGTAGTTCACCGGCACGAACGGCTTGCCCGCCATACCGCTGGCAAACATGAGAACCGGCAGAGCGGCCCCGTTCAGGCCGACGAAGACGGCATTGTCAGCCCCCGTACCACCCAGCCAGGTCGCTGCAGCCCTGGCGTTGCCGCGCATCGCGGCAAAGTCGAGGCCATCGCCGAGATCGCCCAGGGCCTTGCGCTCTGGAGCGACATCGGCGGTCAGTTCAAGAAGAAGTGGAATCTGCACAGGGCTTCGGCCTAGTCGGACGCAGGAAGGGGTTTGGCGTCCTTGATCTGCAAGGGTCGCCCGTCGAATGCCAGCGAGCCCTTGCCGGCCTTGGCTCCAAGAACCTCGATCCCGCTTTCGGCATCGGTGTAGCGCTTGCCGATCAGCACGCCGCCGGCATGGTCCGGGTGAATACTCCCGCTCGGCGCGGCCGCATCGGTGAGCTCGAGCACCGCGCTGCCTCCGCACTGCAGCACACCTGATGCCCGCGGTGGCCTCACCACAACCATCTGTGCATCGCACACGGCGCTTTTCCAGCGCGATCCTGGTTTGATATCCATGCTGATCGGAACTCCTGCGAATGTTCCATTCTCATGCGGGCAGGCACCTTGGCAATCAAGCGCTGGGAGCCTGAAGGCCGTCATTATCGCCCGTGCGGACATACTGCGGCCCGCCAAGCGCCGCCAATAGCGCGGGTGCGATATGACACCCGGCCCAGGCGATGGATCGCCGCCGGGGCTTTCTTCTATGGCGCGACGGATTACGGAAAAGGCTCACACACAGACACGCCGCTGAGAGGGGATCTTGATGACCACACCGAAACTGGATTGCTCGGATCTCGACAACTACATGGGCAAGCCGATGCAGCCCGCGCGCATGATCGATCCCTTTGCCAACAACGACATCCGCCGCTGGGTGCAGGCCATGCATTATCCAAACCGGCTGCATTATGACGCGATGTTCGCGATGCAGAGCCGCCATGGCGGTCTGATTGCGCCGCAGAGCTTCCCCGTCACCATGGACGATGGCCATGGCTCGGCCCCAAGCTGCATCGGGCTGATCCCCAACTCGCACATGCTGTTCGGCGGCGATGAATGGTGGTTCTACGGCCCGGTCGTACGCGCAGGAGACCGGATCTGGAACGAGCGGGTGCCGTTCGATTACGCGATCAAGGAAACCAAGTTTGCCGGCCCCACCTGCTTCCAGCGCGGGGACAATTTCTATTACAACCAGCACGGAGATCTGGTCGCCAAGCAGCGCTCGACCTCGATCCGCTATTCGCAGGAGGCAGGCGAGGCCAGCCAGTCCGGAACCACCGAAGGATATGATGATCCGGTGTGGACCGATGATGAGCTGGAAGCCCTTGAAGCGCGCAAATACACCTGGATCAAGATGCTGCACGATCTGGGCCACTCGCCGCGCTACTGGGATGATGTCGAAGCAGGAACCGCGCTGCCCGAGCGCGTGTTCGGCCCGCACTCGATTGTCAGCTTCACCACCGAATGGCGCAGCTACACCTTCACCCAATGGGGATCGATGCACCGCCGGACTGATCTCGACATGGCGATGCTGGGTTTTGTCGGCCCCATGGCAGGCCCCGAGCAGGACCCGACCGAAGAGGCCAACAACCCAGAAAACACCGATGGTGCGTACATCGGCCCGTCGCGCGGACACCTTTTCCCGCGCTGGGCACGCTATATCGGCATGCCGCGCGGCTATGGCTATGGTGCATCGATGGGGGCATGGATCACCGACTATCTGGCCGGATGGGCCAGCGAATGGGGCATGGTGCGCCACTCGGTCGCCAACTATCGCAGCCCCGCACTGACCGGCGACATCACCATCATGACCGGCAACATCCTTGACAAATATGTCGATGCCGATGGCCGCCACATGATCGCAGTAGACTGCAGGATGGAAAATCAACTGGGCGGCGTGCTGGCGACGGCCAAGGCCGAAATCGAACTCATGAAGAAACCGGGATAACGATGACCATGACAATGACCGTGACCGCACTGGATACCGGGACCCTGCTGGCCGCAGCATCAGCACAGGCTGGCCTGTCCGACTTTGGCGACCCCAGCTTCCGCGAAGGTCTCGATGTTCTGGTCAAGGCCTTGAACGACGAAGCCAGGCTGACCGAAGCTGCATCAGGGCGCGTTGCGGCCAGCATTGTCGCCACGCTGGTCAACCGCCTGCAGGTTGAGGACCATCTGGCCCGGCACCCCCAACTGCTGGATGCGCCGATCGTCAAGCCTACATTCGTCTTCGGCCTGCCGCGCACCGGCACGACGCTTGCGATCAACCTCCTGGCGGCGGATCCGGCACGGCGCAGCTTCATGCGGTGGGAGGCGTTTGCAAGCGCGCCGCCGGCAGCAAAGGGCGAGCTGCGCAGCGACCCCCGCTATCATGCCGAACAGGCCAAGCTCGACATGTCGCTGAAGTACGTGCCTCACATTTCGGCGATGCATCATGAAGATGCCGATTCATCGTGCGAATGCCAGTTTGCGATGTCGCCGACCTTCTGCTCGCAGGTGTATGACTCTCAATACGACGTCCCGAGCTATCACGCGTGGTTCATGAAGACCGATTACCGCGCCGCGTTCCGTTATCACAAGCGGCTGATGCAGCTGCTTCAACAGGACAACAAGGGCCACTGGACCTTCAAGAACCCTTGGCATCCGCTGTATCTCGATGCGCTGACCGAGATCTATCCCGATGCACAGCTGGTCATGACCCACCGAGATCCTGCAGATGTCGTCGCGTCGGCATGCTCGCTCGTTTACGCAGTTCGCAAGCTGTACAGCGAAGATGTTGACCCGATTGCGGTTGCAGAGGTGTCGCTCGAGACTTTTGGCGCCATGATCGATCGCACGCTCGCCTATGAAGCGAAGCACGGAGCGGGGTCGATCCATCACATTCAGTACAAGGAACTGACCGCCGACCCCATTGGCGAGATGCACAAACTTTATACACATTTCGGCGATGCGCTGACCGATGATGCGGCCGCCGCGATGCAGAACATGCTGGACAGCAACCCGCAGGGCAAACACGGCAAACATGCCTACGCGCTAGAGGACTATGGTCTTACCCGCGACAAGGTTTACAGCCATTTTGCCGATTACATCGAACGGTTCGCCATTCCCGTAAAGGGCTAGCCCTGGTCCAGCCTGTCTGATGCTGTTCGGGCCGCGGCGGACAGGTGTTCACCTATGGTCTGAACGCCGGCGCGCTCAACCGCGCTGGCCAGGCCCACCGCGACCAGAGCGTGGCTCAGACTGCCCCTGCCATTGGTGACCGGAGCGGCGATCACGGTGACACCCGCGATGTAATGGCCGCGATCGAGTGCATACCCCTGGCGTTTCGTCTCGGCGACCTGCTCGCACCAGTCGGCATAAGTTGGCGGATTGTCCCAGCGCAGCTTGTGGAAGCGGCGTTCCAGTTCGCCTGACGGGTAGCCACCAAAGGCCGCGATGCACCGCCCCGTTGCGCTGATCAGCGCGGGAAAACGGCTGCCGACATGCGCGGACAACTGAAAATTCGCGCTGCCCTGCGATGTCGCAACAACCACCATGTGCTGCAATCCGACGACCTGAACCGCAAGCATCGTGACATTATAGTCGCGCGACAGCCGATCGAGCGCTGGCTGAATCACATCGGCAAACCGGTTTCGGCGCAACCATCCGCGCGCCAGGGTCAGCACGCCGGCATCCAAAGTGTAACGTTTGGTGTCGGGATCGAAAGCCACCAGCTCCTCCTCCGTCAGCGCGCGCAGCACGTACAGGCAGGTTGACGGCACGAGGCCCAACGCCCGGGCGATAGTGTTCACACCCAGCGGCGTGTCACTTTTGCCCAGAAGCCGCAGAATTGCGGCCGCGCGGGCGATGGCGGGGGCTTTGCTGTCAGTCATTCGATATATTGAATAGCATTCATTATTTACAACAGCAAGGCGCTTGTGGGACAGCGTCCGCATGATCCGACTCACTGACCTTTCAAGCTATGCCGACGCCCAGCAGCATGCATCGATGGATGCCCTTTGGGCGCTGTTTGATGGCGACCGCACGAAACTGAATATCGCTCACGAGTGCATCACCCGCCATGCGGACGGGAGCGGACGTGCAGCAGTACGGATCGCCCACTCCGACGGCGCTGATGAAATCCTCAGCTTCGATCAAATCCATGCCGGTGCGGCACGCTTCGCGCACTGGCTGGACAGCGAGGGTATAAAGCCTGGCGAGCGGATCGCCTTCATGTTGGAGCCGTCGCTCGCCTTTTACGTCTGCCTCTTTGGCGCGATGCAGACCGGCGCGATATCCGTCCCCATGTTCACGCTGTTCGGCCCGGATGCGCTGCGCCTGCGCGTGGGCGACTGTACCCCGGCGATGCTGGTCACCAATGCCGAAAAGGCCGATATGGCACGCAGCATCGTTAACGAGGATGGCAAACCCGCCGTGATCGTTGCCGATGACACGTTCCTCGCGTCGATCGCTCATTTCCCAGCAACATATACACCTCGAACACGCGCGGACGATCTTGCCGTTTTCCAGTACACCAGTGGCACCACGCGCGAATTGCCCGAAGCGGTGAAGCATACTCACAAGGCGCTGGTAACGCTCATGTTCGCGGCGCTCTATGGCACCGGCATCCGCCCAGGAGACGAATTCTTCTGCCCGTCGTCACCCGCGTGGGGCCATGGACTTTGGCATGGCACGCTCGCGCCGCTGGGGCTGGGCGTGACGACCGGAACCTTTGCAGGCCGATTTGATCCCGTCCGGCTGATGCAGGCGCTCGACGATTTTGGCATAACCAACATGAGCGCCGCCGCGACCCATTATCGCATGATGAAGAACACGGGCAAAGGCGACGACTACACCTTCCATTTCCAAAAGCTGAGCTACACCGGCGAGCCGATCGATCCGGCTACGCTCGACTGGATCGACAGCCATTTCAAGACCCCCGCATGTTCGATGTACGGCACCACCGAGATCGGCGTGGTGCTGGTCAACTATCCCGGTGCACAGGATTTTCACGTCAAGCCGGGCTCGCTGGGCAAGGCAATTCCTGGCCAGCGGCTGGAGGTCCAACGCCCTGATGGCAGCATGTCGGCGCCCGGAGAAATCGGAGAGCTGATGCTCTGGCGCCGCGGCCAATGGGAAACGACCAAGGATCGCGCAAAGATCGACGCCGATGGGTATTTCTACCACTGCGGACGTGCTGATGATGTCATCATCTCGGCTGGCTGGACGATGTCTGCCGTAGAGATCGAAAACACCATGCTGAAGCACGACAACGTGCTGGAATGTGCGGTGATCGGCGCACCCGATGAAAAGCGCGGACAGGTGGTGAAGGCCTTTGTCATCGCCAATGTCGCAGGCAGCGACGCCCTGACCAGGGAACTGCAGGATTTTACGCGGAAGAAACTGGCCCAGCACGAATTTCCACGCATCGTGGAGTTTGTCAGCGAGCTACCCAAAACACCCGCTGGAAAGGTCAACCGCAAGGTCCTGCGCGACCGCGAGGCCGCCAGGCTTGCAGATATAACACCGGAGCAGACGCTGTGAGCGCCAAACTTGCACTCAGTACCCTGCTGGCGATATTCGCCGCAGCCCCCGTTCTGGCCAGCGTCCCGGACGACACCGCAACTGGTCGTCACATCGTCCGTACCGTGCCCCTGCCCGAAGATGTCACGATCGACAGCGCGACTTATACGCCATCGGGCAAGCTGCTGCTCGCGATCATGACCAGTGGCGCAGAGAATCCGCGCGACATCACGCTTGCCACGATCAACGATGATGGCACGGGCATGCGCGTCTTCTTCAAGCAGAAAATTCCCGAGCGGGCCAAGGATAACGGGCTGCGCTACATGGTTTTCGCCGACAATCGGCGGATCTTTACCGGTGATTTCATCATCGAATGCCGCCGGAGCCTCGAACGCTGCCGGAATCCTGAAATCCTTCCCGTAACATTCCCGCCGGAAGTTGCCGACGGCCCGAACATCGCGCACCGATGGTCTGAAATTGTCGTTGCACCCGACAACCGCACGATTTCCTGGACGACCTTGCTGTCGAATTACGCGGCGGTTGTGATGACCGGCGAACTGGTGAAAACGGGCAAAGGCTATGTGATTTCCAAACCGCAAATCATCAGCACGCTCGAGCCTTTCAAGCCGGACCCGCAGCATCCAGATGGCGTGATTCCCGAACCGCTCCGCGGCGGGGAGGTCAAGCAATTCGTCAACGGAGGGGCCGCGTTGTCGTTCGCCGGTGGCCTCAATCGCGTTCTGGCCAATTCGACCATCCAGGATCTTGCGACCGGTGCCGTAAAGCCCGTCACCGACACGCCAAGCTACACTGAAACGACGATCTTTTCGCCCGACGAAAAGCTGGGCATCACCATGTCGACGCGCTTCTCGCCTGCAACCGATCTGGCGATACTGGGTCTGGTGCCGCGCCCGCATCCGGCAACGCTCAACATGGGCCTGAACATGTTCGCCTACACGCACAGCGTCACCGGTGTTCGCAAGGCGCGTGAGGGCAATGTCGGTCCCGCGCTGATCGATATCAAGACCTCGATGACGCAGCCGGGCTATCAGGGCACCAATCTGAATACGAGCCCTGACTGGGTATTTTATTCGCCCATGTCCTGGCATCCCGGCAGCAAACGCGCCTCTTGGGTGGAGGGCTTGAGAGGACGCACCGCCAAGCGCATCCAGATCGTCGAGTTGCCCGATTACCGCGCCGGCCCTGCCGTGCCGGCCAAGGCAACGCCAAGCGAACTGCCTTATGCATCGTCGGACATGTCGGTGATACCCGCGCTCGTCGGCCGCTCGCAGGATATCGATGTCAAGGTGTTCGGAAGGTCGTCCGGTCACATCACCTTCCGACGCACGGCGGCAAGGATCGAAAAGACCTATGTCGACTACAGCGACGACGGCCGCAATGTCTGGAGCGGCAGCGAAACCACGGACGTCAATCCGCGCGGAAATTCGACCTATTCCGCCAAGCTCACCCTGACCGGCGAGACAGCGGGCGCAATGGACCTGACCGTGACATTCGGGCCGCTGGGTGGCGACCACCCCGCAGGGCTGATCTTCGAACCCGACGCCGCCGGCAATCCGCAGACGCGCGGCTTTGCGGAATACCAGGGGCAGCGCCTGACGGTTGCCGGGCTCGTGCCCTAGCGCAGGAGCCTGCCCCCTCAACGATTACACAACAGCCATCCATTTTTTAGGAGAAGACCAAATGGCCGAAGCCAAATTTCCCAAGATCACCGAGCAAGGACTGGATGATTTGCGCACGCGTATCGGCGTGAAGATCGAAAACACCGTCGAGCCGTGGAACTATGAGGCAACGCGAGATGCTATTCGCCACTACGCCCATGGCATTGGCGACGACAATCCGCTGTGGTGCGACCCGAATTACGCCAAGACCACCAGATATGGCGATGTCGTCGCGCTTCCCAGCTTCCTGTTCACCACGAGCCGCCTAATATCGGGCTATTGTGGCGGCCTGTCGGGCGTGCATGCGATGTGGGCCGGAGCCGACTGGACCTGGCACAAGCCGGTGATGCGCAACGATACCATTCGCACCGAGGCGTATCTCAAGGACCTGATCGAGCATCAGACCAAATTTGCCGGACGTTCATTCCAGCAGATCTATCACGTCGATTTCTTCAACCAGCATGGCGACATGGTGGCAGAAGCCGACAGCTGGGTGTTTCGCACCGATCGTGATATCGCGCGCGAACAAGGCACCAAGTACACCGAAAGCCGCGGCCGCGTCGAACAGCTGAGCGACGAACAGCTTGCCGAGTGGGGCAAACTCTACGCCAACGAAGAAATCCGCGGCGCAAACCCGCGCTATTGGGAAGACGTCAAGGTCGGCGACGAACTGCCGCGCATGATGAAGGGGCCGATGACGGTCACCGGTTTCATCTGCTACGCGCAGGGCTGGGGCGGTCTTTACATCCGCGCCAACAAGCTCGCCTGGCAGATGCAGCAGGCGCACCCCGGCCTGGGGATCAAGAACCGCTTCAACGTGCCCGATTGCCCCGAGCGCGTGCACTGGGACGAAGCCTTCGCTCTCGAAGTGGGCGCTCCAGGTGCGTATGATTACGGCCCGGAACGCAATAGCTGGCTGACACACCACATTACCAACTGGATTGGCGATGATGGCTTCCTGCACAAATCCAAGTGCCAGATCCGCCGCCACAATCCCGATGGCGACGTAATCTTCATCGACGGTCAGGTGATCCGCAAATTCGAGGAAAACGGCAAGAAGTACGTCGAAATCCAGCAGCAGGCCGTTACGCATCGTGACGAGGTTTCAGCCTTTGGTACTGCTATCGCGGAACTGCCCAGCAAGCCTGCCTGAAATTGATCCGTCTGCAAAGAGCCAGTCCGGGCAAGCGCAAGGGCCGGGCTTTTACCCCAGACGCGCTACCCACAGTAAATGAAGAGGGCCGCAGCATCGACATGCTGCGGCCCTCTCCTGTTTGAGCGTGATGCCCCGCCTTTACCCCATGGTCGGGATGATGAACGCGTTGCTGGCATCATCACCGCCATCGGGCCACCTGGCGGTCACGGTCTTGACCTTGGTCCAGAAGCGGACGCCTTCCATTCCGTACTGGTTCTGATCCCCAAAGCCGGACCGTTTCCAACCGCCAAAGCTGTGATAGGCGACCGGAACGGGGATCGGCACATTGATGCCGACCATGCCGACATTCACACGCGCAGCGAACTCCCGCGCTACGTGGCCGTTTCGCGTAAAGGCTGCGACACCGTTGCCATATTGGTGCTGGCTTGGTAGCGCGAGCGCGGTTTCGAAATCCGGCGCGCGCACGATCTGCAAAACAGGTCCAAAAATCTCCTGCTTGTAGCTTTCCATATCTGCAGTGACATGGTCGAGCAGCGTCGGGCCGATGAAAAAGCCCTGCTCTTGCCCCTGCAGCACCAGATTGCGACCATCGATCACCAGCTCGGACCCCTCGTCCACCGCAGTCTGAATCCAGCCTTCGACCTTCGCCTTATGCTGCGCTGTGACGACTGGCCCGAAATGCGCATCGGCATCGGTCGAGATGCCGACCTTCAGCGCGTGGATGGCCGACACCA
Source organism: Blastomonas sp. RAC04 (assembly GCF_001713435.1). NCBI lineage: Bacteria > Pseudomonadati > Pseudomonadota > Alphaproteobacteria > Sphingomonadales > Blastomonadaceae > Blastomonas > Blastomonas sp. RAC04. The sequence continues at coordinate 780,196 of NZ_CP016460.1, read as the reverse complement.
GCTTTTCGCGCAGCCGTTCGGCGGTTTCTTCGCCTACCGGGACGACCACGGGTAGCGCCATACAGCGCTCGCCCGCCGAACCGAATGCTGCGCCGCAGACGTCATTCACCACCTGATCCAGATCGGCATCGGGCATGACGATGCCATGGTTCTTCGCCCCGCCCATGGCCTGGACACGCTTGCCTGCCGCGACGCCCCGCGAATAGACATATTGGGCGATATCGGACGATCCCACGAAGCTGACTGCGGCGATGGCCGGGTGGTCCAGGATGGCGTCAACCATCTCCTTGTCGCCATGAACCACCTGGAAGATTCCGGCGGGAAGCCCTGCCTCCTGAAACAGTTCGGCAAGCCGATTGGGCACGCTGGGATCACGCTCGGAAGGCTTCAGGATGAACGCATTGCCGACAGCCACGGCGACCGCGCCCATCCATAGCGGGATCATTGCCGGGAAGTTGAACGGCGTGATCCCTGCCCCGATGCCGATGGGCTGGCGCATCGAATACACATCGATCCCCGGCCCCGCCCCTTGCGAGTATTCACCCTTGAGAGCGTGAGGAATGCCGCAGCAGAATTCCACCACCTCAAGGCCACGCTGGATGTCGCCGCGGGAATCGGCGATCACTTTCCCGTGCTCGGCTGACAGCATCTCCGCCAGTTCGTCGATGTGTCTTTCGATCAGCGCCTTGAAACGGAACATGACACGCGCACGGCGCTGCGGGTTAGTGGCTGCCCAGGCAGGCTGCGCAGCCTGCGCCGCCGAAACCGCCTGTGCCAGCACGGCAGCATCGCCCAGGCCTACCCGTGCTTGAACGCCGCCGTTGTTGGGATCAAGGACATCGCCAAAGCGCGCGGCCGGGGGCATTTTTCCGACGATGAAATGATCGATCTGCCGCATGTCTCTACCTCGCATAACCCACGTTACATGCCGCGTTGCACAATGCTTCGGCTCGCGTCCAGAAGGCTGGCGAAAGCATCGATAGGGCGATGCGGAGCGGTCGATTCATTCATGATCTCCGCCCGATGGTTAAAAAAAGGGGCCGATGGTTCACCATCGGCCCCTGGGCAGGAGAAAAGACTGAAGGCTGAGTGTCAGAATTTGCGGGAAACCCCGAGCTTGATAACTCGACCAAGGGTAAAGTTGTTGTAGCTCAGATTGTTGGTGTTGGCGCGGCGGATCGTCTGCGGCTCTTCCTCGAACACGTTGTCGACAATCAATCTGAACGACGTGCCATTAAGAACACCGCCCGACTCACCGATGTCGTAGCCAAAGAACAGGTTAGCTGTAACGAATGGATCGACCACTTCGACCTGCCCCAGATTATTGACCGCCTGGTCCCGGAACTTGCCAGAATAATTGAGCGTTACCCGAGCGGAAAACGCCCCGTTGTTCCATCCGACAAAGCCGGTTGCAGAAAATTCGGGCGATCCAATGCCAAGCTGGTTGGTAGTCACGCCACCAGTGGTCAAGATTGCCTTGGTCTGCTTGGTGCCGCTGACGCCAAACGCCAGGCGACCGATGCTGCTTTCGGTCTGGTAGGACAGATTGAAGTCGATTCCTTCAATCGTTGCGGCGTTCAGGTTGGTGATCCGGGTATCAACTACCAGACCGATATTGGAGGCCACTTGCTGAGCACCCAAAGCCGCCCCGTTCGTCAAACTATCCAGGATTGCTGCATACTGAGAAGCGGTAACATTGTAGGTATAGAGTTCAGGGTTGGTAGTATAGGTGCTCACGATAGAGGGATTGAGCGCACCAAGCGCGTTATCGAGATCGATCGAGTAGAACTGACCGCCGAAACGAAGCCCCTGCATCGGCGTGGCGTTGAAGCCAATCGCATAGCTTTCTGCGGTCTGTGGTCGCAGATTAGGGCGTGAACCCTGGAGCACCAGGGCGCAGGTGCCCTGTCGGCTTGTGTCGCGACCGAGCGGATCGACCGGCCGCTGCGCCGGGTTGGTGCTGCCCGCGACGTAGATGCCGCAAGCAAAACGGCCAGTTCCTATGGCCAGATTGTCAATCGCGGTTGGAGCATTGAATGACGTGTTCCAGTGTCCATAGATGCTCAGCCACGATACGGGTTTGAGGTCGAACCCGATGCTGGGGTTCGTCGTCGAACCGAAGTCGCTATAGTCGTCAAAGCGGAGCGAACCGTTTAGATCGATAAACGAGAAGACCGGCAGTGAAACTTCAGCAAACACCGATTTGGCGTTGCGCACGGACTTCATGAACGGCACCGCCGAAATCGATCCAAATGGCCCCTGCGACAGGCGGCTTTCGGCGTTGTTGTCCTGATATTCGATGCCGACGGCAAGCTTCGCATCTCCGCCGGGAAGAGCAAACAGAGGACCATCCGCAACAGTCCGGAACATGAAGAGTTCCTGCGTCGTCTCCTGGGCATTGGTGAAGTTGGTGATGCTGTTGATGACGTCCGCACTCGCCGCAGCGACGTTGCGCGGATTGAGCAAACCTGCGTTTACCGCAGCCTGCGCTCTCACCGTGTCAACATTGGGAAACGACTGATAGTTGGTCGAACGACCGAAATGCGCACTGGAGCGCACCAGCCACTCCCCACCGACGTCGAAGGTCAGTTCAGGTGTCACGCCCCACGTTTCAAAGCCGACCTCGTTCGGCGTGTTCTCATAGGCTGCATTCGGGCTAAACGAAAAGCTGGTGCCGCCCAGAATTGTAACGATCGTGCCGGGAGGCGGGTTGTTTGCCGGAGGGACAAACACCTGTGCCGCTGTGGTGAAGCCGCGCGGGAAAACCGCAATGTCGGTATCGCGCTTGGTGAAGTAGGCAGTGACACGAAGATCGATGTTGTCGGCAACCTGCTGGGACAACGCCGCAAAAACGCTCGTGCGCTCTTGCTTTGGCAGATACGTCGCACCAGCCGTCGCATCGCAAGGCGTTCCGATCGGGAAGGTCCCTGCTCCGGGAGCCGCAGGGTTGCTGGTAAACTGGTTGGCCGCAGGCCCGAACTTGAAGAAGCGGACTTCGGTACCGACCGGATTGGGACACTGGGTGAAGCTGAACCGCGCATTACCCTGGGCATCGAAAACCTGGCCGGATGCCCAATCGGTTTGTCCGTTGAGAATGCCATTGCGCTCAGAATGGGTCACCGAAACATAAGCATTGCCCGTTGCCCAGCTTTGCCCGGCCGTTATTGAGGCATCCCAGACGTCATAGGCATCGATTGTCGTGCCAAAGCCGTAGTTTGCATCGACCTTGATACCTTCAAACTTCCGCAGCGTACGGAAGTTGATGACACCGGCGACCGCATCGGCACCGTAAAGCGACGACCCGCCGTCGGTCACCACATCGAGACCTTCGATCACGGCAGCGGGGAGGACGTCAGGATCGATCGATGCCTGGTTTACACCCAGCGGCGTCGCGCGCATGCCGTCTATCAGCACAAGCGTAAGGCCGCCCGACGTCTGGTTGACCCCTGGCAGATTGCGCAGATTGGGGCGGTTGATCGACGTGCCCGAGCCAACGACGCCGCGTGGATCAACTTCGAAACGGCCGTTGAAGGCATTTGAGATTTGCGGGATGGCACCCAGCAGTTCGTTGGTGGAGCTTGCGCCGCGCTCGATGATTTCCTGGGAATCAACGCTGAGGGTCTGCGATCCGACGGCGGTGGTTCCGCGGATGAGTGTACCGACGACGACGATGTCTTCCTTCTTGCCGCCTTCGTCGGCGGCTTCGTCAGCTTCCTGTCCGAATGCAGGTATTGCCCATGCTGCGCACAACGCGGTTGCAGCATATAAAGACTGCCTGGCGCAAGATCCCCTCATCACACTCTCCCTTTTTGTCATCTTGCCGGAACTTGAACGACCGGATTTGAGGCCAGGCCTACTGGAGATATGGAGGATTTGCTATTGCCGCTGCGACGCTCATCGCCCCAGCGAAATGTTAAACGACACAGGTGTTGCTTAGCGCGCAGGTCTGTCGTGGATTCCGATCAATTATCAGCCATGTTTCTATAGCCTTAGTTCTGATTTGTGGGTGTTTTCGCAGGCTACTACGCCACAGCGATATGCGATTGCGAGCCTCGGTCCGCATGGACAGTATCCGGCGCAATCGTCAGGATTGCTGCATGAAAATGACGATCGAAGACATTATTGCCCGCGAGGAAATCCGGGCCTGCATTGCTCGTGTAGCCCGCGGCGAAGACAGGAGAGACGCCCTCATGATCGAGTCGTCCTTCTGTGCGAATGCGCGCCTTGATTTTGGCGTCTTTGCTGGTGCGTTCGCAGACTATCTGTCTTGGGTTATCCCAGGATCGGAGGCCATCAGCAATACCCAGCACCAGTTGGGCCAGAGCCATATCGAACTTTGCGGCGATACCGCGTTGGTTGAGACGCAGGTTACTTCCTACCACCGCATCGACTACGGCGCTGGTGAAGAACATGATGTAGTCATTGGCGGGCGCTATCTTGACCGGCTGACACTAAGGGAAGGTTTCTGGCGGATCGCAAGCCGGACGATGCTATACGACTGGCATCAAGACTGGGGTAAGTCCGTCGACTGGTCGCAAGGGCTCCTGGGTATGCAATTTAGCGCCCCGCATTTTTCCGGCCGCGCAAAGGGCGACTGGAGCATGGATTTTTTCAATGCAGATTGAGTGTCTTGACCTACAGAGTTGACATCATAGCCACATTTACGAGTGCCCAGGATAAGGTAACATGCCTGGCGATACGAACCAACGACCATGCCGAGAGTCATCTGGCTCAGCTTCCCAAGCCGTCGATAATGAAGGCGCGATAATCGCTGGCATTCAGGCGGTAAGGTAATGCGGCCTGATACTCTGCACTGTTATACCAGGCCCTGGCTTTCGCCATGCTCGGAAATTGCAGGATCACCGTCCCATCCGGTGCCTTCCCTTCCAAAGCCTCCGTCGCGCCATAAACAGCGAGCGGCTTGATACCAAAAGGCAAAGAGGAAGGCACGCTTTGCCGGTTCATCGCCTGATAAACCGACATTTGCTCAGGATCGTGCGGCGGCTGATCCCGGATGAACACAACATAGGCAGGCATCACATTATCCCTCTGCTCATACAAAGCTGGCAAGCGCTTGGACATCAAACGGGCAAAGCTCATCCACGCGGCCGTGCTGCACCTTGCTTGCCCAGTCAGGATCAACAATCAGCGCTCGTCCGACCGCAAAAAGGTCGAATTCTCCACGCTCCATCCGCGCGACCAGCCGATCAAGGCTGGCCGGTTCGGAACGCTCACCGGAAAAGACATTGATGAAATCGCCCGACAGGCCGACCGAGCCGACACTTATGGTGGCAGCGCCGGTCAGCTTTTTGGCCCAACCGGCAAAGTTGAGTCCTTCCGGGCCATCTATTTCGGGAAATTCCGGGGTCCAGAACCGTCGCTGCGAACAGTGCAGAACATCGACACCCGCTTCGACAAGCGGCAACAGCCAGTCGGCCATCTGCGCAGGGGTTTCGGCCAGACGCGCGGAGTAATCTTGCTGCTTCCACTGGCTGACGCGCAATATGATCGGGAAGTCCGGCCCGACCGCCACGCGAACAGCGGCAATCATCTCAGCAGCAAAGCGCGACCGCTGCTTCAGGGTCGCACCGCCATACCCGTCGTCTCTCAAATTGGTGCCACTCCAGAAAAACTGGTCGATCAGATAGCCATGCGCGCCATGCAGTTCGATGACGTCGAAGCCGAGCCGCTTTGCGTCCGCAGCGCCTTTTGCAAAGGCCGCGACGGTGTCGGCAATGGCCTCCTGGGTCATCGCAACGCCGCGCGGAAAGCCGGGAGCTGAAAGACCGGATGGGCTTTCAACCGGGCTCTCGGGTGCCCAATCGCTGGTCTTGCTTTCGACCGAAGACGCATGCCAGAGCTGCGGGCCGATGGCACCGCCTGCTCGATGAACTGCCTGGGCAACGGGCCGCCACTTTTCCAGTGCGGCGCCGTGAAAGAAGGGAATACCCGGCTCGTTGCGGGCAGCCGGTCGGTCAACCACTGTTCCTTCGGTCAGGATCAGGCCGACGCCACCCCTGGCCCGGCGCTCGTAATAATCAACATGCGCGGTGCCTGGCATGCCGCCTGTCGCGAAGCCTCGGGTCATCGGTGCCATGACAATACGGTTGCGCAGGGTCAGCTGACCCAAGCGCACCGGTTCGAACAGGACATCGGTGTTGCAATGTGTCATGTGCTTTTCTCGCTTATGTCTTTGCTACTTCCCCAAACCGGATATGCGCCGAGCGATATGATGAGCCCGCTGCTCACGATTGACGCGACAATGCCGATCACCAGGAACGGGTCATAAGAGCCATAGCTGTCGAATATCAGACCTGCAGCGACAGGCCCGAGCCCGGAACCCGCCGCGATCAGGCTGGCCATCACACCGAACATCGCGCCGAAGTTGCGCAAGCCCCCATAAGCTGAGGTGAGATAGCTTGCGACCTGAAGCTTGGTTCCGGCCGAATAGCCGTTCACCACCATTGCTGCGACGATGATTGGAGGGGAAAGATTCGGCAGCAGCAGCAGGGCGAACGCCACCGTCGTCATGCCCAAAGTGAGGCCGCCGACCCAGCGCACGTGATAGCGATCCAGCAATGCGCCGGTAATCAGCTTGCCCGCAATACCGGCAAAGCCTGCGATGCTGGAGTAATAAGCGGCAGCGGTGCGGGTTATGCCGGTTGCCCGCAAAATCTCGAACTGGTGGACGTTGAGCGCGATCGTTACGACCATCATGATGAATGTCGAAAGGCCGATGCGCCACAGTGCAGTATCACGCCATGCCTGCGCAATCGACAGGCCCGGCACATCGAGCAGCGGCCCCTTTGCCTTTTCTCCCGTCATTGCTTGCTTCGATCTGGCGATGGCATAGCCATCAATGAAGAAGAACAGGCAGATCACGAACGTGAATGCGCCCCCACCCAGCCCCAGCCCGATCCACGCGCCGCGCCAGCCGTAGGTGTTGATCAGCCAGTCGGTCAGCGGCGGGAATATGATCTGCGCAACCGCCGTACCCGATAACGTGAGGCCGAGCGCCATCCCCCGGCCTTCCTTGAAGACGCTGGAAATCGCGGCTGTCCATACGGTGGATTTTATCATCACCCCAGCAAAGGCATAGACCGCCCACAACATCATCCACTGAACGGGAGATCCGTTTGCCAGGCTGAAGCTGCAGATCACAAGACTGGCAAAGACGATGCCGACCAGTGCCATCCAGCGTGTTCCCCAGCGGTCAATGAGCATTCCGAAAAACGGCGACATCGCAAAGGTCAGCACCGCCGTGATCGACGCCCCCGATGCCTGAAGCGCCCGTCCCCAGCCAAATTCATTGCCCAGCGGCTCCATGAACAGGCCGGTGGTCACGGATACCATGGCGCTGAACCCGAAACCGGCGGAGGCCGCCATGACCAGCGGCCAGTGCTTGCGAAACTCTCCGGGTGAGACGTTAACTCGCTCAGCTATAGTCATCCTGCCGTTATCCCATTGTCCATCTGGATGATCGCCCCGTGGAACCCGCGCGCCGCATCGGATGCGAGATATGCGATCATTTCGGCCATATCCGCGACCTCGACCAGTCCCCTGATCGGGCGGAAACGCGCGAGCAATTCCGCATCGGCTTCGGCGGGCGGCACGAAACTCGCGCCGATTGGGGTGGCCATTCCGCCCGGAGAAATCGCGTTGATGCGGATCGGCTGCTTCAAGAATTCCATTGCCCTCGACTTTGTCATCTGCACCAGCCCTGCCTTTGACGCGCAATACGCCGCAGCATAGGCCTCGCCGATATGCGCCGCGAGCGACGCCACGTTGACGATTGCGCCGTTGGATTTCAGCAGGTGCGGAATGGCAGCCTGGCTGAGCAGGAACGGCGCGGTCAGATTGACGGCCAGTACCAGGTTCCAGTCCGCCAGCGGCATATCATGGCTGTTTGCCAGCCTGAGTATCCCGGCGACATTGCACAGCGCATCCAGTCTACCCAACCGGTCCACCGCTGCTGTCACGCAGGCAGCGCAATTTTCCGCGACGCCAAGATCGGCAATATGCACGACGGCTTGCCGACCCGATGTCTCGACGAGTGCGGCAGTCTGTGCAAGCCCATCGGCCTTGATATCGACGATGCACACATCGGCGCCAGCCCTCGCAAGCGCAACAGCTGTGGCTTGCCCCAGACCGCCGCCCGCACCCGTTACCAGCGCCGCCTTTCCTGTCATGTCCGATGGCATTCCCACAAACGCCTCCCAGTTGCATTTGTACGATGCCGCCATCGTCGCCAATTTCGCTGCTACCGAGCCATCGTCTTACAGAAGCAAGGGCCGGCGCAGGGGGATAGTTTGAGCAAAGGCTTCTAAATCGCCGGCGCGATGCGGCGCTGTCCCCGCATGCCAGTGCTTTACCGCACCGGCGATTTCACCCGCGCAAAAGGGCTTTCAGGTGGATTCGCCACCGCGCCCGATACATGACGATGCCCTGCATGAAAGACCGAGACACCAGATGACCTGCCAGCCAACCACCACCCCGCCAGCCGATGGAATCGATTTCGGCGCCTTGCGCGAGAAGTATCGCGTCGAGCGCGAGCGGCGGCTGCGCAGCGAGGGGCAGGCACAATATGTCCGGCCGACAGGCGCATTCGTGCCCGACTATTCGGTCGACCCCTACAAGCCGGTCGAACCGCGCGCACCCATCGACGAGGACATCGAGACGATCGTTCTGGGCGCCGGCTGGGGTGGCATCATGGCGGGCCATCATCTCACTAAACAGGGTGTTACGGACTTCCGGAACATCGATACCGCAGGCGACTTTGGCGGCGTGTGGTACTGGAACCAGTATCCCGGCGTGCAGTGCGACAACGATGCCTATTGCTACCTGCCGTTCCTCGAAGAAATGGGCTTCATGCCTTCGCGGAAGTTCACCGATGGCCACGAGATCCAGGCCTATGCCCGCCAGGTCGCCGAACGGTCGGGCTTTGCCGAACGGGCGCTTTTCCACACCCAGGTCACCTGCCTGACCTGGGACGATACTATCCAGCGCTGGCGGATCACCACCAATCGCGGCGACACCATCCGCGCGCGCTTCGTGATCGTCGCATCGGGCGTGCTCAACATGCCCAAGCTGCCCAATGTTCCTGGCATCGAGCAGTTCAAGGGCAAGATATTCCACACGTCGCGTTGGGACTATGGCTACACCGGCGGCAGCTACGGCAACCCGCAGCTGGACAGGCTTGGAGACAAGCGGGTCGCCATCGTCGGGACCGGGGCCACGGCAATCCAGACGGTTCCGCCACTGGCACGCCACGCCAAGCATCTCTACGTCATCCAGCGCACGCCCTCGACCGTCGACAAGCGCCCCAACCCGCCCACCGATGTGCAATGGGCCAGCTCGCTCCAGCCCGGCTGGCAGAAGGAACGGATCGCCAATTTCCACCGCGGTGCGCAGGAGGTTTTCCGCCCCGGCGAGGCCGACCTGATCTGCGATATCTGGACCGAAATAAACCGCAACCTCCAAGCGGAGGTCGCAGCTTTGGGCCGCGAGCTGACGATGGACGAATTCCTCGCCAAGCGCGAGGAGATGGATTTCCGTGTCATGGAGCGGCTGCGCGCGCGCTGCGACGAACTGGTCGATGACCCCGAAACGGCCGAGGCGTTGAAGCCTTACTACTACCACATGTGCAAGCGTCCGCTCTCCAGCGACGAATACTATCCCGCGTTCAACCGCCCCAACGTCACGCTTGTCGACGTGTCTGAGACGCAGGGGCTAGAGGCGATGACCGCGGAAGGCTTCATGGCTGGCGGGGTCGAGCACGCGGTCGACTGCATGATCTTTGCCAGCGGCTTTGAGGTGACGTCCGATCTCGAACGGCGCTGGAGCATCCCGGTTTTCGAGGGCCGCGACGGGCTGTCCATCTATGACCACTGGCGCAACGGCCCTTCGACGCTGCACGGAACGATGACCCACGGTTTCCCGAACATGGGCTTTATCGGGTACATCCAAGGCGGCATCAATTCATCTGTCACCGAGCATTTCGGCAGCCAGTGCGCCCATATTGCCTGGATCGTCGGCGAGGCAACACGACGCGGGGCGCGGGTGGTTGAGCCGACCAGCGAGGCACAAGCGGCCTATGTCAGGGCCTATACTGAAATCCGGATCGACGTTTCGGCGATGCAGGCGCGCTGCCCGCCTGGCTATTTCAACAACGAGGGTGAAACAATGCCCAAATGGGCGCTCTTCCCCGGCTGGGGCCATGGCTGGGATCATTTCGAGGCGATGCTGGCGCAATGGCGCGAGACTGGCGCGATGGAAGGGATGGCGTTGACGGCATGAGCATAAGCAACATCACGCCGGCAGATCTGGATGCCGAACGCGCCGTCACGTACGGGACCGAGCCGTTTCTCTCCGCCGACTACGCGCGGGCCGAGAAACAGCGGCTGTGGCCGCGCGTCTGGCAGATGGCGGGTCGCGAAGAAGACATTCCGACCGTCGGCGACTATATCACCTACGACATTTGCGATGACTCGATCATCATCATCCGCACCGCCCCAGACACCATCAAGGCATTCTATAACGTGTGCGCGCACCGGGGCCGCCAGCTGATCGACGTGCCAGAGGGCAGCAATGGCGTGCGCGGCCATGCCCGCAACTTCATCTGCGGGTTCCACGGCTGGACCTATGACATCGAGGGCCGCAACACCTACATCCTCGACGAGGATGACTGGCATGGTGCCCTCAACCCCGAATGCACCTCGCTCACGCCCGTGCGTGTCGATACCTGGGGTGGGTTCATTTACGTCGACCAGCGCGAGGAAGAGGCCGAGAGCCTTCAGGACTTCCTGGGCGATGCGGGCCGCATCCTGTCGCACTTCCAGTTCGAGAAGATGCGCTACAAATGGCGGCAGTGGTGCATCTATCCGGCCAACTGGAAGACCTCGATCGAGGCGTTCATGGAGCCATACCATACCACCGCAACCCACCACCAGCTGACCGCCTTTGCCGAATTCTACGCCTATTCCAAGCAGTACGGGCTGCACAGCGTATCCGGCTTCGACCAGCGCAAATCGGCTGAAACCACCAGTCAGGGCGGCTCGGTCAGCCGCGCCGGCAAGGGCGCCGACCCGCGCATCTCGACATACGAGCTGGCACACGAGAACTACACCACGATCAACTATGCCGCGTCCACCGACACGCTGATCAACGCTGCACGAAGATTGCAGGACGAGTTGCCCGAAGGATCCACCGTTGGCGAGGTGATGGCGCACTGGATGGCTTCGGCAAAGGCCGACGACGCCGCGCGTGGGGTCATCTGGCCCGAAATCCCGCCCGAAGTCATGGCAGAAGCTGGCCTCGCCTGGACGCTGTTTCCCAACCAGAACATCCTGCAGGGTGTGACATTCGCGCTGGCCTATCGGGCGCGGCCCTATGGCGACAACCCCGACCTGTGCATTTTCGAGGCTTATGCTCTCGAACGATTTCCCGATGGCGAAGAGCCTGCGACCGAATGGGTCATGGCCGAGCCGACCGAAGAGCAATGGGGCAAGGTCCTCGCCCAGGACTTTGCCAACATGAAATGGGTGCACAAGGGCATGAAGTCGCGCGGTTTCAAAGGCGCGCTACCCAACCCGCACCAGGAACAGAAGATTATCAACGCCCACCGCAACCTTGCCGAGTTCATGGGAACCGGCGGTCCGAGGATTATCACATGAGCTATGAAGACCCCCAGCCGGCTAACACCAAGCCCGTCACCGCAACGTCAGAACTGAAGGTCAAGGCAGGCGGAACGCCGGTCTACAAACGGATTCTGGATCTGCTGGAGGCCGAGGGCATCAAGACCCTGTTCGGCATTCCCGACCCCAATTTCGTCCATCTGTGCCTGGAGGCCGAAGCGCGGGGATGGACCGTGGTTTCGCCGCATCATGAGGCCGCAGCCGGCTTCATGGCAGAGGCAGCCTCACGGATCACAGGCAAGCCTGCGGTCTGCTTCGGCACATTGGGCCCGGGCCTCGCCAACATGATGCCCGCCATCCAGTGCTGCAAGGTCGAGAACTCGCCCGTGATCTTTCTGGGCGGCCAGCGCGCCCGCGTGACCGAACGCCGCGTCCGGCGCGGCCGCATCCAGTTCGTCCGGCAGGAGCCGATGATCGAGGACAGCGTCAAATACTCAGGCGCGATCGAATATGCAGACCAGACCGACGAAGTGATCCGCGAAGCGATCCGCGTTGCGATGTCCGGCACGCCGGGACCTACCTATGTTGAATACCCCTCGCACATCATCCTTGAAGAACTCGACGTACCCGAGGTGCTGCCGCCGCACCGCTATCGCCTGACCAACCAGGGCGCGGACGGTGACCGCATCGCGGAAGCCGCCGAGCTGATCCTGAAGGCTAAGAACCCGATCCTCCTGGTCGGGCACGCGGTCCACACCACCAAGTCCGGCGATGCCGTGCGCGAGCTAGCCCTGAAGATGAACTGCCCGGTCATCCAGACATCGGGCGGTACCAGCTATATCAAGGGCATCGAGGACCGCACGTTCCAGTACGTCTTTTCCGATGCATCAATCGAGGCGGTCGAGGCATCGGACCTTGTCGTTGCGCTGGCCACGGAGCTGGGCGAGCCGGTTCATTTCGGCAAATGGCGGCACTGGTATGCAGGCGAGGCCAACCGCAAGTGGATCTATGTCCAGCAGGATCCAACGGCGATCGGCGTCAACCGGCCGATCGACGTGCCGCTGGTCGGCGATGTCCGCGCGGTTGTGCCGCAGCTGACCCGCGCGCTGGGCGAAGGCCGCGCGGCGGGCGAGGATCTCGCCCGCTTCATGCACGATGGCCAGGCGGAGCTCGACGAACTCGCCGCAGAATCACTGACCAAGAGCGACGGAACCGGCAATGTTGCGGTCCACACATCGCGGTTCATCGTCGAGGCGACCAAGGCCTTCCCCAAGGATGGCATCATGATCCGCGATGGCGGGGCATCCGTGATCTTCGGATGGACCTATAACCAGTGCAAACCCAATGATGTCATCTGGAACCAGAATTACGGCCATATTGGCACCGGATTGCCCTATGCGACCGGCGCCATGCTGGCGGACATTGCCGAGACCGGCAAGACCCGCCCCGGTATGCTGGTGACATCCGACAGCTCCTTCCTGTTCCACATCGCAGAGCTGGAGGTTGCGGTTCGCCGTAACCTGCCATTGGTCTGCATTGTGGCGGTCGACTTCCAGTGGGGGCTGGAAGTCGGCGTCTACAAGCGCACCTTCGGTCAGGGCACGGCGGAGACCGGCACCCATTGGAGCGACAAGGTGCGGTTTGACAAGATTGCCGAAGGTCTGGGCGCCTATGGCGAGTACGTCGCGACGGCAGACGGGATCGGCCCTGCCATTGCCCGCGCCTATGCGCGCGGCGGGCCGACTGTCATCCACGTTCCCATCGATCCCAAGGCCAATTCCGAGGAAATGCCCAAATACGACAAGTTCCGCACCTGGTACGCCGAAGGAACCCAGTAAGCCGCTTCCGGCGGCTTTCCTGCCTCAATCCGGAGTAGGAAAGCCGCCAAAATCCTTGAGCATCGCGACAAACTGATCGACCTGCCGCGGCGAATAGCGACCAAGTTTCGACAGGATGTCGCGCGCCATGGCCGCGCGCGCCTCACCACAGACCCGCTCACCAGCCTCTGTCAGAACCAGGGCAGTGCGACGCTTGTCGTGCGGATCCTGCTCGGCGTGGATCAGGCCGGCGTCCTGCAACCGCGTGATTTCCTTGGTGATCAGGCTGCGGCTGACCTGCAGCGCCGATGCTAGTTCGACCGGATAGACCAGTCCGCCCTGTAGCAGGCTGAGGATGAAGGGGGATTGCTGGGAGATGCCATGCTTCTGCGCGACCTTCTGCGCGGCGGCGCGGATCGGCCGCTGGGCAAAGACCAGGCCCTCGATGATCGCGCGCAGGTCCTGCCACTGCGCATCGTCGAGCCCGGCGGCGGGTAGCGGGGCATGGCTTTCCTGTTCGTGCCTTGCCGAAAGGACACGCGCGAGTATCTTGTCCCTGGGTTCTTTTGTCACAGCCACAAGCCGTTGCTTACACTCCACGCGAGCAACACTGCAACCCCGGCGGCGAAAGTCGCGGCGACCATTTTCGAAGGACGTGGTTCTGCCATCGCCTCATCTATTTGCCGATCTCGTCCGCTGATCATGGGTGTCAGATAGTCCCTGCGCCTTGCCAACAAGTAGAACAGCACGGCAGCGACATGCAGGCCGGTGAGCCAAAGCAAGGCGTTGAAGGATGCCTCGTGCCAAGCAGCAGCGGCCCGGCCGGTATCGAACGAGACCAGGAAGGACAGCGGTCCCGATTCAAGCCCGTCGACATCGGTTGCAAACAGCCCCGTGCCAATTTGCGCACTCAGCGCCAGCAGCATCGCAACGACACTCAGCGCAGACAGCGGAGAGTGACCCACTGATGGCTGGTGCAGCCTGCCGCGCAATTGTGCCACCACTGCGCCGGGGCCCTTGACGAACGACGCGAACCGCGCGGTATCGCCGCCGATCAGACCCAGGATCAGGCGGAACGCGAGCAGTGCCAGCATGCACAGGCCAGACCTGTAGTGCAGGTCCATCCGCCCGTTTTCCGCGCTCCACCATGAGAAGGCGAAGCAGCCAACCGCCAGCCAATGGAAGCTTCTGACAGACAGGTCCCAGACGCGCACGCCCCTTGACATTGCCTTACCCGGGCTTCCGCGCAAACGACCCGCAGACACCGCCGGCAGCAACCGGACCCCCGGTCAACAGCTGGCACGTACCGCAGGCGCCGCTGCCGGCAGTGAAAAAGGCGCATTCGCGGCACTGCTTGCCCGCATCGCCCGACACGTCAACATAGCCGAGCGAGCGCCGCCGGTTGCGCTGACTAAGGCCGAGGGTTGCCGGGTCGTAGCATCTGGCTGGTGCGGCCTGTGCGAAGACGCTTGGCGACGTCGCAGCGAGCATCACGAGCCCGACCTGGGCGATCAGGCCGCGCCGTGCGATCAGAGGCATGTCACTCGCCACCGTCAAGCAACCAGTTCGCTGATGGTCTTGCTGGTCTCAAGGCTCTTGGTGCCCCAGCGGTCGAGAGGCACGCCCATCACCTGCTGCAGCGTCAAGCCGACGCGGCTGACCGGTGACCCCAGACCATCCACATAGATACCGGTCTTCAGCTTTCCACCGCCGCTGCCCGCCGTCATCATCGGGATGTTGTCGATAGTGTGGAACTTGGCAAACTCGGTCTCCGAATGGGCCAGCACCAGGGTATTGTCGAGCAGGGTCCGGTCGCCCTCCTTAACCTGATCGAGCGCGCCGACGAAGTAGACCCAGGCCTCCATGATCCTGGTGAGGAAGTAGGTCGCCTCGGGCTGATAGCCCAGCGTGTTGTCCAGCGGCTCCTCATGGGTCAGCTGGTGGTGGGTGATGGTGCTGCCTATCCGCGTCAGCGACGACGCGCCGTTGTTGAACATCATGTTGAACACCCGGGTCTGGTCGCAGGCTAGCGCCATTACCACCAGATCCGCCATCAGCTTGTGGTTGATCAGAACATTTTCGATCTCGGCATTAACCGCGCGATTGGGTGCGCCTTTGGGAACGGCGCACGATTGCAATGGTTCGGGCCTGGTCAGTTCGACCTCGAGCTGGTTTTCCAGCTGGCGCACAGAGGTGTAATACTGGTCGAGCTTGTGTCTATCTGCAGCCCCGACCATCTTTTCCAGGTCCTTGCGCTGATCAGTGACCGAGGACAGCACGCTCCGACGCGCCATGACCAGCGGATCGGGTGTGAACACGCTGTTGTTGGGGTCCTTGAAGCCAAGTCCGAAAATGCGCTCGTACAGCCCGGCAGCCGACACCTCCGACGGGTTGAGATTGCCGCCGCCCCGTCCGCTCAGCGAATTGCGCGGATCGCCGGACGATGACATCTCAAGGCTGCGGAAGCGGGTGCGGGTACCGATCAGGTCGCTAATCGTGACATCGAAGCTTTCGCCTGGAAGCCCGCGTTCGGCGGTCAGCGCTCGGCCGGTGCGGATCGCCGGGCCACCCGAGGAGTGCGGCAGATTGGGCGCACCATCGAGCGGCACGTTGAAATTGCCCAGAACGTTGATCTTGTGCGCATAGTCGCGGATCGGAGCCAGTTCGGGCTTCAGATCGTAATTCGGACCGGCGACATCGGGAAACCATCTGGTCGGATTGACGCCGAGCCCCCAGAACCACGTTCCGAAGCGCACCGGAACCGGCGCGCCGGTCGCTGCCAGCGCCGTGCCATTATTGTCGAGAAAGG
This sequence comes from Blastomonas sp. RAC04, assembly GCF_001713435.1. NCBI lineage: Bacteria > Pseudomonadati > Pseudomonadota > Alphaproteobacteria > Sphingomonadales > Blastomonadaceae > Blastomonas > Blastomonas sp. RAC04. Next base: position 763,937 of record NZ_CP016460.1, on the reverse strand, counting down.
CATCCAGCAGGGGCACGCCTACCGCCACCGCTGCGCCATTGAACATGCCCTTGAGTGCGGTACGCCGCGTCAGCCGCTGCTTCATCGCCTTTGCTCCTTCTTGGAAAAGTTCAGTGCAACGGTGGTCGCAGGCGTGCCCAAGGCCGGGTCCGGCCGGACCCGGAACGCCTCGGGCATCGTTGCGATCTTCAGGAAGAGGTTCCTGATGCGATAACCGCCTCCGGCAAAGCCGTTCATCAGCGATTCCACCTGCGCTTCGTCATCTGCGGGGTGCCCGGTAGCATATTCCAGCGCCCGCGAGGCAAGGCACATCGTGGTGTCGGGACTTTCTGCCAGCGCCTTGCCAAGGCCCGATGCGCCTTCGAACTGCGCGCCGTCCATGGCTCCTGAAATATCGATTGGCGTCGCGTTTTCGGCGGTACGGAAGGCACCGATGCCGTCGAAGCGCTCGAGCGTCAGGCCGATCGGGTCGGTTATCTTGTGGCAGGCGGCGCAGACCGGATCGGTGTTGTGCGTGGTGAGCCGGATGCGCGCGGTCGGCATCGCCTTGTTGGCAACGTCCTGCACGGCGGTGAAGTTGACGTTGCCTGGCGGATTGGGCACCGGCTGGCACATCAGCACCTCACGCACCGCACGCCCCCTGAGCGTCGGCGAACTGCGTCCGGAGTGTGAATAGATTGCCAGAAACCCGGCCTGGCCAAGCAAACCGGCGCGGTCGCTACCATTGAGAAATTCATACGGCTCCCAATCTCGGCCGGACTGTACCGGCACCTGGTACAGCGCGCCGAGCGCGCGGTTCATCACCGTGCGCGGCGTTGTGAACAGGGCGCGATAGTCGCCGTCGTCGACCAGCAGGTGGTTGGTAATCGTTCGCAGGGTCTGTTCGGGAAGGGCCTGGGCAACATCCGGCGTGAAATACGGATAGATCACCGGGTCCTTGGCCAGCTCGTCGAACTTCTCGAACAGCAGCATGTCGGCAAAGAATGCGCGGATGCCCTGTTCGAAGCGCGGCGAGTGCACCATCCGGCCTGCCAGCGCTTCCAGCTCCGCCTGGCTTTCCAAGCGCCCCTGCTCCGCTGCCTGCAGCAACATCTCGCCCGGCGTGGTGTTCCAAAGCACGAAGCTCAGCCGAGCGGCGCGCGAATAGCTGTCGAGCTGCCACGCACCGGGTTCGTCCGGGTCAGGGCGAGCGGTCTCGACAATATAGAGGAACCGTGGCGAGACCAGCATGGCAGCCAGTGCAAGCTCGAGCCCCTTGGTGAACGATCCCGTCGCCCGGCTGCTGCGTCCGGCGATGTCGACGAACAGCGCCTTTTCCGCTGCGCTGGGGGGGCGCCGGAACAGATAGCGCCCGATCGGCGTCAATATCCGCGCGGCACAGCCATCGTCGAACACCGCGCCATTGGCAGGCGTGCACGTGACGAACTGGGGACTATGCGCGGCGTCGAACACCTGTGCGGCGATGCCGCGGCCGATCGCATCGAACTGTTCAAGTCCCGCGGGCGAGATGCTGGCATCGCTGGCACCGCTCGCGATCAGCTCGTGCGCAGGGCGGACGATGGGCTCGAACCTGCCCGCCACCCGGATGTCGGGGCCGAAGATATCGGCAATCGTGTTGCGATACTGCGCCTCGGTCAGGCGGCGCATCCCGACGATGCGGGGGCCTTCAAAATCCGGTGCGCTGCTCGCCTGCGTCTCAGGGCCGGTCAGCGCCTGCAGGGCACTTCCAGCGCCAACGACGCCCGCTCCCAGCAGGGCGAGGGTCAATAGGGTCGAAAGTCTGATCTTCATGGCTGCATCCCTTGCCCAGACGTTGCCTCTGCCCCCGCCCCCGCCCCTGCCCCTGCCCCTGCCACGTCGTTGACATATGCAGGGATGGCATTGACTTGCATCGCGCTGGATACAGCGGTGCACTGCCCGGTCTTCGGGTCAGGAATGCCGTCGGCCAGCTTTTTGAGTGTCGCCAGATGCGACGCGCAATCGATACCTGCGCTCACCGCCGCCCCCAAGCCGCCGATCGCGGGACTCTGTATCTGTTCGAAAACCGGCCGGTAGCCACCGATCAGCCCGCTCAAGGACCCATCGGGTTTGAACTGCAGCTTCAATCTTCCTGCCCGGAAGGTGAATTTGGTGCGATGACCCCGGATGTCGCGGGCACCGCCCTGGCCCCAGGTCTGGGTCAGGATGATGTCCGCCGGGCGCGTGATCAGCACGCCATCGACAATGCTGCCCCTGAGGGCGTTGCGGTTGCGCGGTGCCACATCGCTGATGGTGAAGCTGGTTCCGCGCAGGAACTGCCCCTTGGTATCCAGTACCGGGCGATCGGGAGTGTTGCCATAAATCACTTCGACATCAGGATCGTTCTCGAGGCTGTCCACGCCGCGCAGCAGCAGCACCTGGGTCCATTCGCCCGATGCAAAGAACTGGCGGTGCCCCCGCACCAGCTCGCCTTCTGTGCCATCACGCGAGCGTCTTTGGGCGAGGCATCCCATGGCGCGGTATTCCTGGTTGTCGATGCCCGTCTCACCCGAAGGCGAGGTGAATTCCTCATGGGTACAGCTTGGCGCACCGCCATCCAGGTCAAGCCCCCAGCTGACCTTGCTCTGCACGGTCCTGAGCAACGGACGGTCGAAAAGGTCTGGCTGTGAGCAGATGTTGGTGCCATTTGGGCCAAAGGCCTCGGCCTGCCAGCGGTCCTTCAATTCGGCCTCGTTCTCCTGACGAAGCAGCCGCGTGCGCTCCTCGGGCGGGCGAGCTTCCAGATAGGCTTCGCGCATCGTGGGTGACAGGCCTTCCGGACAGGCGTCCATGCCCGGCACGATTGGCGCGTAGAACTGGTCCACGACGAAACCCATCGTGCCGTCTGCAGGCGGCCCGGGCAGGCGCGCCGAACCCTCGCCGGCTCCGTCCTGCGCGCCCAGATGGGCCGCACTGGAAATGCCGAAGACACCCAGCGCAAGAACGGTTGCCGCTTTATGGCGCAGGCGAATGGCGCCACCATGAAATGTTGAAACCATAAAGTCGATATTCCCCATCATGGCCGCAGCGCGGTCGCGCCCGGGGGCAGCGATCGTCCCGTTGCGCCGACAAACACCGGCTGTCCGGCGAACGTCCACTGCGGCTCGTCCCCCGATGCCTGCACTTTCCATTTGCCGATTCCCTGGCTTGCCAGGGCTGCGGCCAGCGGGGTCCAACCTGTGCAGGGGTCCTTGCAACTGCCGGTAAACAGCGGTCGCCCCGCAGCATCGGCCAACAGGTATCCGCCATCGGCATAAACGGCACTCACGCCTGGCGGGGCGACGACCTGCGGCGGTGGAGGCAGATATTTCAGCGTGTTCCACGTGAGGCCTTCGGCGCCCTCGAAGGCCGTCGAACCAGGCCTCTCCCCCTTGCGGATGAAGACCATGTGCCAGCCCTTGTAGACCCATTGCGGCCCCATTGGTCCGCGGATGACCGTCCAGTCGGGCGCCTTGCGGTTATCGATCATCGCTTTGGCATCATGGCCCGGCGCGTCGGGAAATCCGATATCGGGCACCATGCCCTTTGGTACCAGCACCGGCTGCCACAGCTTCAGGCAATCGGCAGCACAATAAAACGCAGCATCTGGTGCCCAGCGCAGCACCGTCCGCATGTCCAGACCGTACAGCGTTCGCCCCTTCGCATCGGTATAGACGGGCACCGGCAGCGCCCGGTTGATCGATATTCCGGAAGGGAGCTGGGTGGTGGTCGCGGGCGGGATGGGCAGATCGGCAGGCTGTGCCCATGCAACTGTTGCTCCGGTCGCCAGCAGGGCACCGGCACAAATATGGGCGAGCGCGCGTTTCATGTCTCAGTCCACCTTCGACCGAAACTGGTCGTGACACGCCTTGCAGGTCGCCCCAAGCTTGGCTGCCTCGGCGCGGATGGTGGCCGGACTGCCCTTGGTGGCTGCCGCAAAAAAGCGGTCTGCCGCAACCGAAAACGCATCCTGCGCGGCCCGGAACGGCTTTGGCTTGGTCCAGATTTCTGCCTTGGCGTTGGTCTTCAAGCCTGCGCGCGGTCCAGACCCTGCAGGGAACAGCTGGTACTGTGCCTTGGCCGCATTGCGGATCTGGCGGGCGGACTGCGCAATCAGGACAGCCTGGACATCTCCTCCGCGCAGCCCGTCGTTCACGGCCTTGAAGGCAGCGCCGAGCTCGCGATAGGAATCGATGCGGGATTTCACGATATCGGCGGAGACCGCGAACGCCGGAGCAAAAACGAGACCCGACGCCAGCGCGATCATGACACCTTTTCGTATCGACATCTGCAAGGCTGCTCTCCTTTCTGACGACTGGAATCGTTCACTTGGTGAACTATCTCGCACAGCGCTTGGACGGCAGCAAGCCCAAAATGCGTCTTGCCGATCTGGACAGGGGCAGCGCCTTGAACGTCGCTGGGGCGATGTCGGCAGCTGCCGGTGACAAGCATGACGCCACCGGATAATGACAGCGTATCATTTTTTGGAGACGCCGAAATGCGCAGCTGCACCCAGTTCTACATCGACGGCCAATGGGTTGACCCTGCGATCCCGGCTACCGCCGATGTCATCAACCCGGCAACCGAGGCGGTGTCCGGCACGATATCTTTGGGGTCTGCGCAGGATGTGGATGCCGCTGTGGCCGCCGCGCGCCGGGCTTTCGACGCCTGGTCGCACAGCAGCGTCAAGGACAGGCTGGACCTGCTGCGCGCGATCCAGGTCGTTTATGCCCGGCGCATGCAGGAGCTCGGCGAGGCTGTTTCCGAGGAAATGGGCGCGCCGCTTTCGCTTGGCTGCGGCTTCCAGGCCGGCCTCGGCGCAGGACATCTGCAGACCGCGATCGAGGTTCTGGAGACTTTCCGGTTCGAAGAGCAGAAGGGTCCGACGCTGATCGTCCGGGAGCCGATCGGTGTGTGCGGCCTGATCACGCCATGGAATTGGCCGCTCAACCAAGTCACCGTAAAGGTCTTCCCGGCGTTGGCCACGGGTTGCACCATGGTGCTCAAGCCCCCTCAGCTCGCGCCGTATTCGGCCCAGATCCTCGCCGAGATCATGCATGAAGCGGGAACGCCTGCGGGTGTGTTCAACATGGTGCAGGGCCAGGGCAGCGTTATCGGAACGGCGCTGTCGAGGCACCGGGATGTCGACATGATCAGCTTCACCGGATCGGAGCCGGTCGGAATCCAGATCACCAAGGATGCCGCCGATACCGTCAAGCGGGTCGGGCTGGAGTTGGGCGGCAAAAGCGCCTGGGTCATTCTGGACGATGCCGCCATGGCGGAAAATGTCGCAGCGGCAACGGCGGGCATGATGGTCAATGCCGGCCAGACCTGTTCCGCAGGATCAAGGCTGCTGGTCCCGCGCGCTCGCCTGAATGAGGCCCTGGCTGCGGCGAGGAGCGCGTGCGAAGGCGTCACCGTGGGCGATCCGCACGCCGATGTTGCGATGGGGCCCGTGGTCTCCAAGGCGCAGTGGACCATCATCCAGGATTATATCCAGAAAGGTCTGGACGAAGGCGCGACACTGGTCGCCGGCGGTCCGGGACGGCCCGAAGGGCTGACCCGCGGCTTTTATGTGAAGCCCACTGTCTTTGCCTGCACCAACGATGCCGTCATCGCACGCGAGGAGATATTCGGGCCGGTGCTGGTGATTATTGCCTATGATGATATCCATGATGCCGTGGCTATTGCCAACGACAGTGTCTTCGGGCTGGGCGGCTATGTGAGCGGGCAGGATCGCGATACCGCGATCGCCGTTGCCCGCCGCCTGCGCACCGGGGCGGTCTGGGTCAACGGCGGGTTCGATTTCCACGCCCCCTTTGGCGGCTACAAGCATTCCGGCAATGGCCGCGAATGGGGCGAGCACGGCTTCCACGAATATCTCGAAATCAAGTCCATCGTTGGTTGATGCCGCCAGAAGGAGAGCTCGCATGACCTGCACGATGAGCCGCTATTCCGGTACTCCTGCCATCATGGCAGAAGGCTGGACATGCTCGCGCCTGACCCCCGCCAGCCGCCTGCATGGCGCAAACGGCATCCGCGCGGCGGCCGATGGCCGCATCTGGGTGGCACAGGTGCCGGGCAGCCTGATCAGCGCGGTCGATCCCGACAGCGGCGCAATCGAGGTCATCAGCCCGATCGGCGGCGACATCGTCGCACCGGACGATCTGGTGTTCGACGAGGCAGGCAACCTGTATTGCACCGAGATCACCGAGGGCCGCGTCAGCATGCGCACGCCCGCTGGCCAGGTTTCGATCATTCAGGGCGACATGCCGGTCGCCAATCCCATCACCTGGCATCAGGGGCGATTGATCGCGGGCGAATGCCGCATGGGTGCGCGCATCATGGAGCTTGACCGCAACGGCGGCGCGCCGCGCATCATCAAGGCCGATATCCCGATGGCCAACGCGTTCGAGGTTGGCCCGGATGGACGGCTCTACGCGCCGGTCATGGGGGCAAACGAAATCTGGGCGATCGATCTGGCAACCGGCGAGCATCAGGTCGTCGCAGGTGACCTTGGCGTTCCCGACTCGGTAAAGTTCGACAGCAAGGGCCGCATCGTCACCACACAGGTAATGTCGGGCCAGGTCCTGCGCATCGATCCGGTGAGTGGCAGCCGTGAGGTTCTGGCCGAGCTTGGTCCCGGCCTAGACAACGTGACTTTTCTAGGCGACCGCATTTTCGTCTCGTCGATTCCCGGCGAGATCACCGAAATCATCGCACCAGGGCAAACGCGATCGGTCATTCCGCGCGCGCTGCAATGGCCGCTGGGGCTGGCGGTGGGTGACGACGGATGCCTGATGGTCGCCGATGGCGGCTTTTCGTACACGCTGACCCATGCTGGCAGTCTCAATCTCGCCTTCATGCTGTTCACCCATAATGGCCCCGGATACGTCCGCGGCGTTTGCAGAGGAAGCAAGCCGGGCGAATGGATTTTCACCACCGGCATGGGCGGGGTCGCCCGCTTCTCTCCGGCGGACGGCGCGATCGAATGGATCACCAGCGGCCATGACCAGCTGATGGATGTTGCCATCTGTGGCGATGCGGTGACTTACGCCGAATACGGCACCGGCAGAGTGCTGAGCGCAGAGAACGGCACCACCACCGAGCTTGCTGCTGGTCTGGACCGGCCCATGGGTATTGCTGTCGATGCGAGCGGCGCGGTCTATGTTGCAGAGGCGGGTGCCGGACGGGTGCTCAAGCTGAGTTGCGGCGGATGCGAGACGGTGCTGGACGGGCTTGAGCGCCCGGAAGGACTTTGCATCAGCGGTGGCAGGCTCCATGTGGTCGATACGATCGCAAAATCGCTGATCCGGTGCGATCTTGCCGGTGACAATCGCACCGTTATCGCCAGCCGCCTGCCAGTCGGTCCGCCCCCGGGGTGCGTCGCCCTGCCCTTTCTGGGACCCATCGGCGACATGTCCGGCCCGATGATCAACTTCGCGGGCATCGCAGCCGGGGCAGACGGAACGCTCTACCTCTCCGCCGACGCGGAGGGCAGCGTGATGGCGATCCGGGCGGGCTAGGCGCCTGCCCGGCCGCGCCCGCTCCGGCAGTGGAACGCCGCGTCAGAACGGCAGGCGGTACATCCGCGTCGCATTGTCCTGAAGCACCTTCTTCTTGGTCGCAAAGTCATAGCCGCCCAGCACATCGACGATATGGGCCTGGACGCCGGGATACAGCGACGTGGGATGCGGGAAGTCGGTTTCGAACATCACATTGTCGACGCCGATAGTTTCCAGCAGCAGCTTGGGGCCGACCTTCTCGAACCAGAAGGTGCAGAAGAAATGGTCGCGGAAATAGTCCCATGGCCGCTTGTTCAGCATGCCCTTCTTGCTGGGCAGCATCTCGTCGAACTGGTGCTCCAGCGCCTCGATCGCGAACGGAAGCCAGCCCATACCGCTCTCGATCAGTCCGATCTTGAGGCCCGGGTGACGATCGAGCCGCCCTGATACCATCCAGTTGCCCAGCGTGGCAGCATTGCCGATCGAGAACATCGTCGCGACCACCGCCAGCGTCTGTTCGAAACCGAAACCGTCCCAAGTGATGGTGTTGGGATCGACCGCGCTGTTGAGGTGAAAATTGATCGGCGTGCCGGAGGCGTCGCACAGCTCAAGAAAGGGCGTCCAGTAATCGTGCAGGAAGCTGGGCACGCCGACGCGCTCGGGCGTATCGGGCAGCACGAAACCGCGAATGCCGCCATCGATGCACCGCTTTGCCTCGGCCATCAGCTCCTGGGGATCCCAGAACGGAAGATGACCCATATTGAAGATCCTGTGGCCGGAATCTTCCATATATTCCATCGAAGCATCGTTGAAGATCTTGACGATGTTGAGCGCCAGATCGGGATCGCCCAGGCTCATCAGCGATCCAGCCTGCGTCACGCCGGAATTCTGGTAACAGATTTGGGCATAGACGCCCATGTCATCCATCGCCTGCAGCCGCTCCTTCATCAGGTGGCCGCCCGGATGCGCCTGTTCGAGCTTGGGGAAAGCCAGCCGTCCCAGCAACTTGTTGTTGTCGGCGCGGATGACGTTGCCGCCCATCGATCCGAAATTGCGGTCACCGACATACCAGCGCTCGACGCCATCCTTGTCGAGGCGGACATGGGGGACCTTGTCCTTGTACTTCGCAGGCGCACGGCTAGTGAACAGGTCCGGGGCCTCGGTGATATGTGTATCGGTATCGACGATCTTGATCCCCGCCAGCGAGGGGTGCAGCCCGCCGGACTGCGACGCATAATCGACTTCGCGGATCACGCCGCCTTCAGTGTATCCTTCGGCGGACCAGTACTTGCGCGCGTTCTCCGCAATGTCCTGCTTGTCGGTGGTAGCCATGGGTGTTCTCCGGGTGAATCCTTGACTTGGTTTTTCGCAGGGATGGCGAAGCGGGGCAACCGAAGGCACAAATCATCGCTGCAGCGGTGATCGGCTTATTCGGGGTCGCTCCACACTGAATTGAGGACGCGCGGCGAGAGATACTTGGTCTTGGTCCAGCCGCCATCGACGGTGATCGTCTGCCCGTTGATCATCTCCCCGCCAGGCGAGCACAGAAAGGCGATGGTGCTGGCGACGTCCTCGACCTCGCTCAATCGCGGGTAGGGCGTGGTTTCAATGTTGACGCGGCGAAAGGTCTCGTCCTCGAAGCGGTGGCGCACCATGTCGGTCATCGTCACGCCTGGCGCGACGCAATTGGAGCGGATACCGCGCGGACCATATTCGCAGGCCATGTGCTCGGTCAGGGACTTGAGGCCTCCCTTCGCGGCGGAATAGGCCCCTCCCCGCTTTCCGCCGATCATCGCGAAGGTCGAGGTCACGTTGACCACGCCGGAACCCGGCTTCATGTGCCCGATCGCCTCGCGGCACAGGCGAAACGGCGCGCGCAGCATGACGCCCAGAAACTCGTCGAGCATCGCATCATCGGTCTCATCGAGCGGCTTGGGGCTGCCAAGCCCCGCATTGTTGATCAGAAAATCGATACGGCCAAAGCGGTCGAGCGCGAGCTGCACGATCGCCTGCGGTGCAGCATCGGCGGCGATGTCGACCGCGATCGTCGCGAGGCGGGCGGGATCCGCAATCGCCTCTTTCAGCGCCGCCAGCTTTTCGGGGTTCCGCCCCACGCCGACAACCGCCATGCCTTGGCCATGCAGCATCCGCGCCGTCTCCAGCCCGATCCCGCTGCCGGCTCCGGTGATGATCGCGACCTGTCTGTCAGAAGTCATAGTCGTGAATCCTGCCATCGAAATTGCCGCCCAGCGTGTGCGTTGCCGAGGCCAGCCTGTCGGCTGGCTTGCCCTCCAGGTGACCGTCGATGATGCGGTTGTAGTTGCTGATCAGCCCTTCGATGGTGCTCGACAGCCGCATGAATTCGAACCCCTTGGCGTGCAGCCCCTTCTGCTGGATCGGGATATTCGAATAATCCTGGCGCGGGATCGGCGGAAACAGGTCGCTGTCATAGGGCAGCGCGGTGGGTTCCATGACAGGCTCGGGCTCTTCGCCGGGCGCGAAATGGGTGAGCGACCAAATCTCGAAGATGCAGCTTTCGGGCCCTGTCGGACGAATGCGATAAGCCGATGTGCTGGTGAAGAACGGCAGCAGGAAATAGTGCGGGAACAGGAACTCGACCGCGTTCAGCGGATCGGACACTGCCAGCGCGTTGAGATCGGGCACGTTTTCACCGCGCGCGGTCAATTGCTCGTGGATCTGGTGCTGGACGATGCCGAACCACGTCATCAGCGCCTGTTGCGGGTCCTCGGGCAGCGGAACATCGGCAAGCTGGCGGGCGATCGCCACCTCCTTTTCATGCACCATGCCGGACATGCCCTCGCTCAGCAGTCCCAGATGCTTGATCTGCGCCTGGATGTTGTCCTTGATCGAAAGATTGGGGTTCATCGGCACACCGATGCCGCCGGTGTCCATGCCATACATCATGTTGTAGAGCATGGGGGCTGCCTGTTGCAGCTGTGGGTGGGTGCGCATGACGTGATAGCCTTCCATGAAGGCCTCCATCGCCGTCTTCCAGTTGGCGGGAAGCTCGGTCGCATACCACCATTCTGCGCGCTGGTTGCTATGCCCGCGTTTTTCCAACCGGCCGAGCACCGGGCCGATGGTATCCGCGAAGCTGGGTGCGTCGTCATCGAAGTTGATGAACACGCATCCGATTGCCTCTTCGTGACGACAGGGCCTGAGCGCAAGATCCGCCTCGTCGAGCTGACGCTCCTCGAACAGATGGCGGCCATAGACGAAGGTGTTCTTGCCCTCGATGTTCCAGCGCCAGCCATGGAACGGGCAGATGAACCCCGCAGTCTTGCAGTTGCCATGCCCGCCCGCCTCGGTCAGGGGCAAACCGCGATGGCGGCAGGCGTTATGGAATGCCCGGATGCCTTTGCTGGTGCGCACGACAATGACCGACTGGCCGAGATTCGAATACTCGATCCAGTCGCCGACATTGGGCAGCTGCTCGGTCCGGCAGGCCATCTGCCAGACATGCGGCCAAAGGTTTTCGCACTCAAGCTTGTAGAATGCTTCGTCGTAATAGCGTTGCGATGGGATGCGGTCCGCTTCGACCACCTTGAACGGAATCGGCAGCTTGGGGTCGGCCTCGGCCATGATACACCTCTCTCCATCGGTCATTTGACGCAAGGATTAGACGCTCACCCGGCACACGCAACAGCACGCGGCTTTAAGCGCCGGAGCGATGAAGGTTCAAATGATCCCGTCGGTCTTGAGCCGATCGATACGGTCAGCTGTATAGCCGAGTTCGGCCAGCACATCGGCGTTGTGCTCGCCCAGCATCGGTGGCGGGCGGCGGATGGTGGCGGGGGAAGCCGACATCTGCGCCAACGGACTGGCGATCAGGTCAACCGATCCTGCCTTGGCCCAGGGATGCGGAGTCGTCGCACGCAGGTTGCGATGCTGGACCTGCGGTTCATCCCAAACCTGGGCGAGTTCATTGTACTTGGCTGCCGGAATGCCTGCCCCATCGAGCATGGCCAGCAGATCGCCCACGCTGAACCGGCTGCTCCACCGGCAGATTATGTCGATCAGTTCCGCCTGCCCGGTGCGGCCGCGCTTGAAGTTGGTGTCGAAGCGTGGATCGGTGAACAGCTCGGGCTGCTCCATGAGCACGGTGAGCCTGCGGTAATGCTCGTCTGTGCCCGCGGTGAGATAGACGATCCCGTCGCTCGCGGTGATCAGGTCGGCAGGGCCGCCGCCATTGCCGCCATTGCCCAGGCGTGGAGGAGGAAAGCCGCTGATCAGATAATCCTGCATGATATGGCTGACCATTGCGACCGAGGTATCGAGCAGGGCAATGTCAATATACTGGCCCTCGCCGGTGGTTCCACGGTGGATCAGCGCAGCCATGATCGCGAGAGCGGTGTTGTGGCCAGTGACGAAGTCGACGAGGCTGGGTCCGGCCTTCAGCGGCCCTGCCCCCGGCTTGCCATCGGGAATGCCGGTCACCGCCATCATCCCGCCAGTGGCCTGAAACAGGCCGTCATATCCCGGCAGCGCCGCCATCGGTCCGGTCTGCCCGAAACCCGTCACCGAGCAATAAATGAGGCGGGGATTGATCGCCTTGAGGCTTTCGTAATCCAGACCGAAACGCTTGAGGTCGCCGACCTTGAAATTCTCGATCAGGACATCGGCATCCTCTACCAGCGCGCGAATGATGTCCTGGCCTTCCGGCTTGCTGTGATTGACCGTTATCGAGCGCTTGTTGCGGTTGGCAACGGTGAAGAAGCTCGACTGCCGCGTCTCGATGCCGTCCCTGCCCTCGACCCAGGCGGTGCCATAGCCACGGCCGTCGTCGCCGGTGCCGGGCCGCTCGACCTTGATGACGTCGGCGCCAAGATCGCCAAGGATCTGCGCACCGACCGGTGCGGCAAACACCCTGCTCATGTCGATTACCCGAATACCCTGTAGCGCTGCGTTCATTTGAAATTCCATCTCGAAGGTTCGGATGCGATCTACCAAATCCCGGGCGACACCGTCAGGCCCGCCCTACGCTATCGCGGGCGCGATAGGTGCCGTCGCGCACCTGACAGCTACCATGCCCGCGTTGACATTGATGCCTGGCATATTGAACACAGGTTCAAACATTGAGAGGAAGACGGATGACACGATCGCTTCAAGGGCGGGTAGCGGTGGTAACGGGTGCAGGATCGGGCATCGGAAGAGCCATCGCGCTGCGTCTGGCAGAGGATACGGCCAAGGTGGCGATCTGGGACATCAACGCTGCAGGCGCCGAGGAAACCGCGCAGCATGTTCGCGATGCTGGGGGAACTGCACTCGCTATTGATGTGGACTGCTCGGACAAGGCGGCAATCAAGGCAGCCGCAGACCGCACGCGCGCCGAGCTTGGTCCTATCGCAATCCTGGTGAACAACGCTGGCATCGCTCCGTTCACACCTTTCCTCGATACCGATGACGAGTTGTTCGACAAGGTGATCCACATCAACCTGCGCGGACCCTGGCTGATGACCAAGGAATGCCTGCCTGACATGCTGGCGGCAGGCTGGGGCCGGGTTATCAACATCACCTCTTCCTCGGTTCAGACCGGATCGCCCGCGCAGGGGCATTACGTGTCGTCCAAAGGCGGCCTGTTGGGGATGAGCAAGGCGCTGGCGCTGGAGTTCGCGGCCTCGGGCGTGACCTTCAACATCATCCCCCCCGGCTTCATTGATACCCCCATGCTGCGCGCCGCGCCGATTGATGCGGAAGCTTTTGCGCAGACCCTGCCGATGAAGCGCATCGGCAAGCCCGAAGACATAGCCGCTGCTGCTGCCTATCTAGCTTCGGAGGAGGCTAGCTACATCACCGGCCAGACGATCAGCACCAATGGCGGGCGGTACATGGGATCGCATTAAAGGCAGACGGACATGCGGCTGGCAGGCAAGATTGCCATCATCACAGGCACCGCAGGTGGCATGGGCCAGGCAGCGGCTGTGCTGTTTGCCCGGCACGGGGCCGCAGTCGCCTGCGTCGATCTGTCAGAAGACGCCAATGCCGAGACGATGGCGCTGGTGGCCGCAGAAGGTGGCAAGGCTATTTCGATCGCCGCCGATGTCACCCGGACCGTCGATGTTGTGCGAATCGTAGCCCGGACCGTCAGCGAGCTTGGCCTGCCCAATATCCTGTTCAACAACGCCGGTGCCGATACGGAAAACAAGCAGTCCATCCTGAAGATCGACGAGGCGGCATTTGACCGGGTGGTCGAGGTCAATCTGAAGGGACCATGGTTGATGATCAAGCACGTGGCCCCCAGGCTGATCGAGGCCGGCGGCGGATCGATCATCAACACCGCGTCGATCGGCGCGTTCATCGCAGCGAGTTCGGCTGGTTATTGCGCGTCCAAGGCGGGGTTGGTGGGGTTGACCAAGGTGGCGGCGGTCGAGCTTGCCCGCCATAAAATCCGGGTCAACGCGCTCTGCCCGGGCGCAACCGAAACTCCGATGGCGCGGCACCAGCGTACCGAAATGCAGACGGCTGGCCTGCCGACATCGAACAGCATCATCGACCGCATGGGGGTTATGGGCCGGATGGCGGACCCGCTGGAAATGGCCAACATGGCTCTGTTTCTGGCGAGCGATGAGTCGAGCTTTGCCACGGGTGCGAATTTCATCAATGATGGAGGCTGGCTAGCCATGAGCGGCCTGCCTACCCAGGCAGGATGAGACAGCCTTGAACGCAACGACACAGCAGATGCCGAATGCCTCGGCCAAACGGCGGGTCGGTGCCGAAACGTCGGAGACACGCGCGCTGATCGTCGACACGGCCGAACAGGTGATACGCGATGAGGGCTATGCCGCCGCCAGCACCCGCAGAGTGGCAATGTATGCCGGGCTAAACCCATCGCTGGTGCATTATTATTTCCCGACCACCGACGATCTGCTGCTGGCCGTGTTCGAACGCGGCGCTGCACAAAGCGACAGCATGATCGAGGGGGCAATCGCCACAGGCGATCCGGTGCGCGCATTGTGGCGCTTTTTCTGCGATGACAGCCGCACCGCATTGTCGGTCGAATATCTGGCGCTGGCCATCCGTCGCCCGGCAATCCGCGAGAAAATCGCGGCTCACAGCACGGCGATGCGCAATCGGCAGGTTGACCTGTTCCAGACGGTTCTGGGCGAGCAGTTGGCGTCAACAACGCGGTGCAGTCCCGAGGCGCTCAGCGTCATCCTTGCCGGGATCGGACGTGCACTGTTCATGGAATCCGCACTTGGAGTCACTGCAGGGCACGAAGAGGCTATGCAGTGGGTGGCCGCATGGCTTGATCAACTCCTGCCCCCGCCGCCAGAACCGGATAATTGACATAGTGTAGTTTTTGTGCTGAACAGGTGTTCAATAACATCGGATCCAGGAGAGCAGCGATGGCCGTCACCGATCTTGCGCAGACCGAGTTGCACTTTGAGGTGATCAAGCCGAAAATCGGCGCGCGGGTGCTCAACAGCAAGGCGGAGCTCCTGTCGGGCGCACTGTCGTCCAGGATCAATGCGCTGCTGGAAACAAGCGGCGTGCTGATCTTCCCGCAGATCAATTTCACCGATGAAGAGCAGATCCAGTTCACAAACCTGCTGGGCGGAAACGTCAACGAGATCCGCGGCGAAGCGATGTTCAAAGTGACGCTGGATGAGAAGATCAACCAGAAGATCGCCGAATACCTCAAGGGTTCGCTGTTCTGGCATATCGATGGCACGATGCACTCCATGCCGATCCGCGCCTCGATGCTCACCGCCATAGTGCTGGCAAGCGAAGGCGGCGACACCGATTTTGCCAATACCGCATCGGCCTATGATGCCCTGCCGCAAGAACGCAAGGACGCGATCGCCGATATGCGCGTGGTTCACTCGCTCTGGCGTTCGCAACTGTATCACACCCCCGAACCCTCGATGGAACAGCTCGAAGACTGGATCGACAAGGGCGAGGCTGAGTTGCCGCTGGTATGCACGCACAAATCGGGGCGCAAGTCGCTCGTGCTGGGCAATACCGCGCATTATGTGAAGGGTCTGGACCCTAAAGACAGTTACCGCGTCCTTCACGGCCTGCGCGAGTTCGCAACAGGCGAGGCGTTCAGCTATCGCCACAAATGGACCGTTGGCGATACGGTAATCTGGGACAACCGGACCTCACTGCACCGCGCCACACCTTATGATCCAGCGTCAGGACGGATGATGCACCGCACGATCCTGAACGGAACCGAAGCCTGGGAGAACTGAACATGGCCACCGCATCTACAACCCTCACCCAACTGCGTCACGAAGCGCTGCGCCCCGTGATCGGCAGCCGCGTTCTCAACAGCAAGGCGGAACTGCTGTCGGGCGAGCTTGGCCCTGAGATCCGCGAGTTGCTGGAGGAACGCGGCGTGCTGGTCTTCAAGCAGGTCAACTTCACCGACGAGGAACAGGTCGCCTTCACCAAGACACTCGGCGAATTTGCGCCCGAGCGGATGGGAGATGGCGAGAATGTCAGCAAGATCACGCTCGACATCAAGGAAAACCCAGGTGCAGCCGAATATCTCAAGGGCTCGCTGTACTGGCATATCGACGGCACAATGAACGACGTGCCGATCCTTGCATCGCTGCTGTCGTGCAAGGTCGCCGCGCCCAAGGGCACGGGCAACACCGGGTTCTGCAACACCTATGCAGCCTGGGATGCGCTGCCCGAAGAGCGCAAGGCCGAGCTCAAGGACCTGCGCACCATCCATGGGGTGTGGCCGACAGTATTCTATTACGACCCCGAACCCAGCCTCGCCAAGCTGAAGGGCATGCGCAGCGTTGGCGAGAACGAGTTGCCACTGGTGTGGAAACACCGCTCGGGGCGGGAATCGCTCGTCATCGGCTGCACGACGCTGACGGTGCTGGGCAAAAACCACTTCGAGAGCGCCGAGATCATCCACGGCCTTCGCGAATGGGCGACGCAGGAACAGTTCAGCTACAGCCATGCATGGGATGAAGGCGATCTGGTGATGTGGGACAACACCGGCACAATGCACCGGGCCGAACCCTATGACCTCACCTGCGGCCGCATGATGCACCGCACCAAGCTCAAAGGCGAGGAACCGTTTGCCTGACGATGCTGCCCCGGTCGCCCCGATCGCGTTGGTCACCGGCGCAAGCCGGGGCGCGGGCAAGGGTATCGCGGTGGCGCTGGGCAGACAGGGATGCACGGTCTATGTCACCGGACGATCCACGGATGCCGCCGAAAGTGCAATGCCGGGGACAATCTTCGAGACCGCAAGTGCGGTAACCGAAGCTGGCGGAACCGGCATTGCCGTGCGATGCGACCATAATGTCGATTCCGATGTCGCTGCCCTGTTTGATCGCATTGCCCACGACCATGGCCGGCTGGACATTCTGGTCAACAACGCCTGCGCTATCCATGATCAGCTCGATGCCCCCGGCCATTTCTGGGAAAAGCCGCTCGCCATAGGTGACATGATTACCGTCGGCGTGCGCAGTGGGTTTGTCGCCAGCTGGTTTGCAGCGCAGTTGATGGTGAAACAGCGGCGCGGCCTGATTGCGTTCACGTCATCACCCGGAGCCGTGCATTATTGTTTCGGCCCTGCCTATGGCGCGCACAAGGCGGGCGTGGACAAGATGGCGGCCGACATGGCAGTTGACCTTGAAGGTACCGGCGTGGCAGCAGTTTCGATCTGGATGGGGGCGTTGGCGACCGAACGCCTGCTGGCAATGATCGCAGCTGACCCCGCCCGTTATGGACAGCTATCCCAGGGCCTCGAAGACCCAGGTTACACGGGCGATGTCATCTGGGCTCTCTTCAACGATCCACGGATGTCAGACCTGTCCGGCCAGACGCTGATCGGGGCAGAGGCCGGCAAGCGGTGGGGCATCCGAGATGCGCGGGGCGGGTTCCCGCCATCTGCCCGCGATACGCACAATGTTGCGCCGCACACGCAATATCCGCTTGTCATCAGATAATTACCGGTCCTGCATCTGCTGCTGCCAACGCTCACCATCGGCCCCTATGACCACCGGACGCGCATACGAAACGTCGGCAGCGTCCCATGTCCCTTTGAGAAACCCCTTCAGCGCCGGCGTGGCAAGCCATTCGGCGCTGCCTTCGAGCGCCATGTCGACGATCGTCCTGCGTGCCTTGATACGCCACTCGCCCTCCCGGCGCTGCATGTGATCGATGTAGCGGCCAGGCGAGAGGATGCAGCGTGAACCGTCCTTTGAGAGCAGAGCACCCAGAACATAGGTCTCACAGACCGCATCATCCCCATCAAGCTCGCAGCTGTGGTTGGTCAGGCTGTGGCTGGTTGCGCTGAAGAACGCGGCGTGCCCGGCATTAGCGCGCTCGGGATATTCAGATGCTCCGGTAATCGAAGGGCCATGCTCATCCCATCCATCGGGCCAGTAGCAGCTGGCAGTCAGCGCACTATCGTGACGGTCGCGGCCCCTCGCCTCACGGACGATGCAATCAAGGATGTCCTGCCGGTCCTGCATCTTGCGGACTGTGGCTCGCAGTTGGCCGATCTCTTCCTGCTCCATGTCAGTCGCGCGCCACGGGCGCTCCAGCGCCCATGAACTTCGCCAGATTCATGTGCAGGCTGGCCGTCGACCGTTCCATATAGGGGTTGGGCTGCGTGCCCTTGAAGCCTGCGCTCTTCATGCCCTGCTGCACTGCAGCCATGTTGGCGAAATCCTGTTGCAACACCGGCGGCCAGTTGTCAGGCTCAGTGTATTCCCATCGCGTCTCGGGCGCCTCTCCTTCAGGGTAGAGTTCGTAGACGGCGGCCTCGAAAATGCACCTGTCGGGATCGTTGCCCCAGGGCCGCGCCATGTAGCACAGCATGTTGTTGACCGCGTGGCCGATCTGGAAATTGGGGAAGATCTGCCAGGCTGTTCCTGCCTTCGCGGTATGCATCGGATCGACGGTGGGCCAGACCACCCCGCGCCTTTCATCGTCGGCGCGCGCGGTGGAGATCCAATGGCGCGACACTTCGCTGGCAGGCGTATCCTCGGGCAGTTCATCGATCAGACGCTTGGCCGCGTTCACCAAGGTCATCGTGGTGTTGGTGTTGGCGTTTTCCCAGGTGAACATCTGCATTTCCGCCGTTGACCTGCGCGGATCGGCACCGGTGCCGGTGCGCATTTTGCCGGCGTCCTCTTCGAGCCCCTTGGGGGCTTCATAGCCGATATGCGTGTGCAGCCCCTGAATGCGCGCCCAGCCGCGGAACTGCCCGAAGGCGTTGAACTCCGGATGGGTGGTAGCGACATGATAGGTCTCGTTGAACGCTTCCATCGCCACTTTCCAGTTGCAGTCGAAGACGATCCACTTGCGCCAGCGCGCACGCATGTTGTGCAGTTGATAGGGATCGAGCATCTCTGGCACGACGCCCAGCCACGCGTCCAGAGACACGCTTTCGGGGTCCATGTTGATCCAAAGCCACCCACCCCATGTCTCGCATTTGACGCCAGAGAGCCGGGTGCGATCATCGGTCAGAGAACCTTGCCAGTCTTCCTTGTGCGGAATGTACGTGCAGTTGCCGTCCAGCCCGTACGACCAGCCGTGAAATCCGCAGATGAAGCTGCGGCGGTTGCCGCGCGCGTTGCGTTGTCCGGGCGGCGTATCGACCAGCTTGCGCCCGCGATGCACGCACACATTATGAAACGCCCGGATGGTCTGTGCATCCTCCCGTACGATTATGATGGAGTCGTCGTGGATGTCGAAGGTCACGAAATCGCCGGTTTCCGCAATGTCCTCGATCCGGCCAGCCTGCAGCCATGCCTTGCGCCACAAACGGTCGCGCTCTGCCCGCGCATAGTCTGGCGAAAGGTACGCCTCGGTGCCGATGATGACCGGTGCTTCCAGTTGCTCGACCGATGCGACGGTTCTGGTGGCATCATTCATTGCTGGCTTCTCCATGCATTCGCTCCCGACCATGTGCAGGCAAGCGCACTGCGCACTCAAGCGGATTATGCCGGGTCAGCATCGCTGTGGCGCTAATGCGCCTGCGGCCATGTGCGCCGCGCGCGCGCCGTGGCAATACGGGGCGACGATGAACGCAAGGAGCCCTGTTCGATGACCGACCCGATTGCCGCAGATGTCGGCATCCGGCAGTTGCACGCTCGCTTTGCCGATGCGGTGTGGAGGCAGGATGCACTGGAGTTTTCCGCATGCTTTGCAGCCGACGGACTGTGGAAGATCGCAGGAATGAATATCGTCGGACGCGAAAAGATCGCCGAGGCCTGCCGCAGCATGCTGGGCCGGTGCACGCACATCCACATCATAACCGGACTTCCGATTCTGGAGATCGGCAAGGGCACGGCGAAAGGGCGGCTCAACATGACCGAGTTTGCCCGGATGCAGGACGGCAGCACCGCGATGACCATCGGCTGGTATCATGACGATTATGTCGAGGAAGACGGCCTCTGGCGTTTTGCAAGGCGCCACTGGAGCATGAAATATCGCGGGCCCCCCGACTTGACCGGTCATTTTGCCGACACCCCCAATTACGGGGCCTTTCCAGATGGCCCAGCGCCCGACGAGGCCACCTATGTCCGTCCGGCCAATGCCTGACGCGCACGCGCTCGCAGGCAAGGTTGCGCTCGTCACCGGGGCCAGCCGCGGAATCGGCAAGGGTATCGCCATCGCCCTCGCGCGGCAGGGAGCCACGGTCTACGTGACCGGCCGCAGCGTGACCGAGGGCGATTACTACCTTCCCGGCACTGTCGGACAGACCGCCGACGATTGCGATGCAGCGGGCGGCAAAGGCGTTGCCGTTGCCTGCGACCATGCCGATGACGCGCAGGTCGAAGCCCTGTTTGCGCAGCTGCGGCGCGATCATGGCCGCCTCGACATCCTGGTCAACAATGCCTTCCTGCTCTCCGACGATCTGATCGAACCGGGCAGCTTCTGGGAGAAGCCGTTGTCCAACCTGGAAATGTGGGATGTCGGGGTCCGGTCCAACTTCATCGCTGCCTGGCATGCCGCGCAAATCATGGTTCCGCAGAAATCGGGGTTGATCGTTGCGATCTCGGGCTATGCGGCGACCACCTACACCTACGGCGTCATTTTCGGAACATCGAAGACTGCGGTAGGACGCATGTCACGCGACATGGCGGTCGAACTGAAGCCGCACAGCGTTGCGGCGCTGACGCTGTGGCAGGGCCTGACGATGACCGAAAAGGCGAAGGACAATTTCGCCCGAATGGCGGACAAGATGACCGCAACGATCACCAGCCAGCAGGGCAGCTCGACCGAACATCCTGGCCGCGTGATCGCCGCGCTGGCGCTGGATCCTGCCATCATGGCGCGATCGGGTGGCGAGTTCATTACCGCGGAACTGGCCCAGGACTACGGGATAGCCGACGTCGATGGCGCAATGATCCCATCTGCACGTGCCACGCGTGGATCGCCTATCTGGCAGCCAATCGCATAAGGAGAACGAACCCATGGATACCCTGCGTTTCGATGGCCGGGTGGCCGTGATTACCGGCGCGGGTCGCGGGCTGGGGCGCTCCTATGCCCTGCTGCTCGCTGCTCGGGGCTGCAAGGTCGTGGTTAACGACAATGGCAGCGCATCGCGGGGCGATGATATCATCTCCAACCCGGCAGATGAGGTTGTTGGCGAAATCCTCTCGTCAGGTGGCGAGGCGGTCGCCTGCGCTGAATCGGTGGCAACGGCCGCCGGAGCCGCCGCGATCATCCAGTGCGCGATCGACACCTGGGGCCGCATCGACATCCTCATCCACAATGCGGGCAATGTCCGCTACGGCACCATCGCCGAACTCAGCATTGAGGATTTCGATGCGGTGACCGACGTGCATTTCAAGGGTGGCTTCTATCTTGCCAAGGCCGCAATGCCACACATGATCACGGCCAATTATGGCCGGGTCGTGCTGACAACGTCCTGCAGCGGGCTCTATGGCAGCAAGACCACTGTCAATTACGGCATGTCGAAGGCCGGCCTGATGGGGCTCAACAATGTCATCGCGCTGGAAGGCGGCGACCACGGCATCCTGTCGAACACAATTGCGCCAGCCGCCGTAACCCGCATGGCCGATGGCCTAGATACCACCGCATATCCTCCGCTTGAGCCAGAGCTTGTTGCCCCGATGGTGGCCTGGCTGGCGCACGAAAGCTGCAGCGTATCGGGCGAGCATTATGTCGCGGGCGGAGGACGGATGGCGCGCACCTGGACGGTCGAGAGCAAGGGGGTGTGGCAGTCCGACTGGTCGCCCGAGGCCGTCGCTGGCAATCTCGATGCGATCCGCAAAAGTGCGGACCAATGGGTCTTCCCGCCCTATCCCTCAGGCATGGCCGATCATCTGGGCGAAACCTTCAAATGGGCCCATGCCGAACGGACAAAGGCATGACAGATGACGCCCGACTGCTTATGCTGGTCGACCGGCAGGACATCCATGACTGCCTGCTCCGGTTCTGCCGGGGCATGGACCGGTTCGACCGCGCGCTGTTCCTGTCAGCCTTCCACACCGATGCGGTGATTGCCGCCGGGCCTTATGTCGGCGATGTCGCTGGCTGCTGGGAATGGGCCAAGCCACTGCACGAGGCAGGTCAGGTGCTGACACACCATGTCCTGCTCAACCACTATATCGATATCGCCGGGGATACCGCGCACAGCGAATGCTATTACCAGTTCATCGGACGCAACCACCCCTGGGAAGAGGGCGGCGGCGAAACGGTGACGCTGGCAGGCGGCCGCTATATCGACCGGTTGGAAAGACGCGATGGCAGCTGGCGGATCGCGCTGCGCACCAACGTCATCGAATGGAGCTGCATTCAGCCGTCGCTGCCGCCACCCTTTGGCGATGTGCCGGATATTTCCGCCAACGGCCGGTCAGCGCGGGACAGCAGCGATCCGTCCTACCAGCGCCCGCTGGTCAACCATCGCGCGCCGAGCAAGCCTTAGCGCCCTTTCCACACCGGTTTGCGCTTCTCGGCAAAGGCGCGTGGTCCTTCCTGCGCGTCCTTGCTGTTGTACGCCTCCTCATGCGCCGCCCACGCCGCATCGAGCGCGGCTGAGCGGCCCATTTCCGTCGCCAGCATCACGCTCGCCCGGGCTGCTGCCACAGAAAGCGGCGCGCCTTCGATTACCTCACGCGCCAAGTCGAGCGCGGCGTCGATCAGCGCATCGGGTTCCGCAAGGCGGTTCACCAGACCGATCTCGTACGCGCGCTGGGCGGTGATCGGCTTGCCGGTGAGCACGATCTCCATGAAGATCCGCTGCGGGATCATGTGGATGAGCGGCGCCGCCCAGGGCGACCCCCTGCCCACCTTCACCTCGGTAATCGCGAAGCGTGCGGTGGTCGAGGCGACGCACAGGTCGCACCCCTGCGCGATCATCCAGCCGCCCGCAAATGCCACGCCGTTGACCGCCGCGATTGTCGGCTTAGAGAGCGTGATCGTCTCATACGGCACTGGAAACATGTCGCGTGGGGGAACCTTCATTCCGGTTTCCACCATTTCCTTCAGATCACCACCCGCGCAGAAAGCCTTTTGCCCGGTCCCCGTCAGGATGGCGATCTTGGCTGCATCATCTTCTTCGAACTGTTGCCATGCCGCGCGCAGCCCCTCACGAACCTCCCGGGACAGGCAGTTGCGCTGTTCGGGCCGGTTGATGGTGATGACCCCGATGCCATCGCCATCGACCGTGTAGAGAACCGCATCAGACATAGCCTAGAATCCCCGCTGCTCGATGCCATGCGCAGCGCGCGCCAGCGCCTCGCGAAAATCCGGATGCGCGATTGCCACCATCCGGCGTGCCCGCTCCGCGAGCGGCTGGCCACGCAATTGCGCCGCGCCGAATTCGGTCACGATGATGTCGACCTCGCTGCGCGCGGTTGTGACCGGCCCGGACAGTGCCGCAACGATCTTGCTGATCGTCCCGCCCCTGGCAGTTGCGGGCAAGGCGATGATCGAATGCCCGCCGGGCGAGCGCACCCCAGCCCGCACGAAATCGAGCTGCCCGCCCGTGCCGCCGAGATACATGTCGCCCGACTGCTCGGCATTGACCTGCCCGGTCAGATCGACCTCCATCGCGGAATTGACCGTCACCAGCCGTGACAGCTGTGCCAGCACTGTGCTGTCATGAGTGTAGGCCGTCCGCGTCATGCGCACGGATGGATTGCGATGCGCAAAATCGTAAAGCCGCCGGGTGCCGATCAGCGCGCCGTTGATCGATACGCCGCGATCGATTTCCTTGCGCGCGTTGGTCAGAACGCCTGCATCGGCCAGATCGACCAGGCCATCGCCCAGCATGCCCGAATGCACGCCCAGATCCTTGCGGTCATGCAGCAGCCGCAGGATCGCATCGGGCACCGCGCCGACACCGGTCTGGATGACCGCGCCATCCCCGATGAACTCGGCACAATGGCGGGCAATAGCCTCGTCGGTCGCAGAAATCGCGGCGGGCATCACCTCGACCGGCGGGCGATCGACATGCACCGCTACATCGATCCGCGATGCCGGCAGCGTCTCGCCCAGCGTGTACGGCACCTGCGCGTTGACCTCTGCGATAACGACACGCGCCTTCGCCACCGCGGCTTGGACGTAGTCGCTGATCAGACCGAAGCTATGGTTACCCTGTGCGTCGGCGGGGCTGACCTGCACCATCGCGACATCGCAGCCGATGATCCCCCCCTCTATCAGCGGCGCGACCTGCCCCACATGGCAGGGGATAACGCCGAGCCGATGCGCCTTGCTCATGGATCGCAACGCGCTGATCGCCCCCATGCTGGACAGGCGGAAGGCATCTGCCGTCGAAGGCGTGAAAATGCCCGAAAAGCTTGTAGCAATGAAGGCGTCAAGACCGCCAATGCCCTGCCCCTGCGCGATCAGCGCCTCGATCAGCGTGGTCGGCTCGCCGCACGCCTGGCCCAGCATGATGGCATCCCCCGGCTGGACGAACCGGGCAAGTTCGAGCTCCGCAGCGCTGATGCTGATCGTCACGCGTCTGCCACCTGCGCCAGCAATTGCTGCGCGCGCGACAGATACGGCCTGTCGAGCATCCCGCCCTTGTAGCCGATCGCCCCGACCCCAGGGTTGGCATCGAAAATCGCGACGATCTCGCGGGCTTGCGCAATTTCCTCCGCGCTCGGCGTGAATGCGTCATTGATGACATCGACTTGCGCCGGATGAATCGCGAGCATCCCGCGAAATCCATCACGGCGCACCTTCTCAGCACGCAGACGCAAGGCATCAAGATCCCTGAAATCCGCCGAAATCGTCTCGATTGCCGCAACGCCGGCGGTCGCTGCGCCCAGCACGGTCAGACTGCGCGCCAGTTCATAGGTAAAGCCATAGCTGCCATCGGGATTGCGATTGCTGCTCGCGCCGATCGACTCGGCCAGATCCTCCGCACCCCAGGTCAGCGCCACGACCCTTGGAGCCCCTTTGTAGCTGCCGGTATGGAACATCGCCTCTGCCGTCTCGGTGATCAGCACGATGACCGGGGTGGATCCTTCTTTGATGCCGTTGGCCACCTCAAGCGCTGACAGGCAATGATGCAGTCTGTCGACATCGGCGCGGCCATAGACCTTGGGCAGCATGATGCCACCGGGATGCGCGGGCATGACGGCGGCCAGATCAGCCAGCGTGTACGGGCCGTCGAAGGGGTTGATCCGCACCCACAAACGCGCGCGGTCCCCAGCGTTGGCTTCGAGGAAATCGTGGACCATCCGGCGCGCCAGCGGCTTGTTGTCTGTCGCGACGGCATCCTCAAGATCGAATAGCGCAATGTCGGCGTTGCTGGCTGCGGCCTTGGCCATCTTTTTTGCGCTGTCGCCCGGTGCGAATAGCCAAGAGCGCATCTTGAGGGCTGGTGGCGTCGGCATGGTCATCTTTCTCCCTGACCTTTCAATAAGATTTCGGCAGTTCGAGAACCTTCTCGGCCAGGAAGTTCAGGATCATGTGCGGGCTGACGGGAGCCGTACGCGGGATCAGCACTTCGCGAAGGTATCGCTCGACATGATATTCCTTTGCATAGCCCATGCCGCCCATCGACAGCATCGCTGTGTGGCATGCCTCGAAGCCTGCCTCTGCTGCCAGATACTTGCCCGCGTTGGCCTCGACCCCGCAATCGTCGCCCTTGTCGAACATCGTTGCGCCTTTGAGCACCATCAGGTTGGCAGCCTCCAGCTGTGCCCAGCACTTGGCAAGCGGATGCTGGATGCCCTGGTTCATGCCGATGGGCCGGTCGAAGACAATGCGTTCGCGGGCATATTGCGCCGCGCGCTTGATCGCCACCCGGCCAAGCCCCACCGCCTCTGCCCCCAGCAGGATGCGCTCAGGGTTCAGGCCCTGCAGGATGATCTTAAAGCCATCGCCCTCGTTGCCGATCCGGTCCTCTTCCGGGATGAAAAGATCGTTAATGAACAGCATGTTAGACCCAACTGCATGCCGCCCCATCTTCGGGATCAGCCGGTGCTCGATCTTGCTGCGGTCTATTGACGTGTAAAACAGTGACAGGCCCTCGGTCTTGCGTTTGACCTGATCGAGCGGCGTGGTGCGCGCCAGCAGCATCATCTTGTCGGCGACATGCGCGTTGGTGATCCAGATCTTCTCGCCGTTGACACGATAGCCGCCATCACCCCGTTCGGCCCGGGTCTTCAGCTTGGTGGTGTCCAGTCCGACGTTCGGTTCGGTCACCGCAAAGCACATCTTCTGCGCACCGGACAGGATTGGCGGGATCATCCGCTGCTGCTGTTCCTGCGTCCCGAATGCGATGATAGGCTCCATGCTGAACACCGGGCCATGGATGGATGATGCTGCGGTCATGCCGCCACCCGATTCCGCTACCGCCTGCATCATGATCGCCGCTTCGGTAATGCCCAGCCCCGATCCGCCACAGCCTTCGGGCATCGCGATGCCGAGCCATCCGGCCTGAGCCATAGCCTGATGAAATTCGACCGGAAACTCCCCGTCATTGTCGCGTTCCAACCAGTAGTCATCAGAGAACTGCGCGCACAGGGCAAGCACCGCGTCGCGGATGGTCTGTTGATCGTCTGTCAATGAAAAGTCCAAGGTGATGCTCCGACCGGCGCCCAAAAATGCAGCCGTCAGCGGGCTAGCAGCCGCCCGGAGCCACCTCAACACTCCGCCATGACGATATCGGCGGGGCGAAGCTGCAACGGCGTTGGTTTGCCCGGATTGATCGGTTAGCGCTTGCCCCGCACATGGAGGCATGAATGTCGGTTAGACCCAAGCATGGCGGACCATTGGATGGTATTCGCATCATCGATCTGACCAGCATGGTCTTTGGCCCTTATGCCACGCAAATCATGGCGGACATGGGCGCCGACGTCATCAAGATCGAACCGCCGCAGGGCGATGACACCCGCAACATCTCGCAAGGCCCGGTGCCAGGAATGTCGGGCGTGTTCGTCAACGTCAATCGCGGCAAGCGCAGCGTCGTGCTCGACATGAAAAGCGACGAAGGCAAGGAGGCGCTGACCCGGCTTATCGCTGGGGCAGACGTCTTCATCCACTCGATGCGCGCCAAGGCCATTGGCCGGCTCGGCTTCGATTATGCGTCCGTCGCGGCGATCAGACCCGACATCGTCTACACAAATTGCTACGGGTACAGCCGCCGTGGACCGGATGCCGACAAGCCGGCTTATGACGACACTATCCAGGCCGAATGCGGCATTCCGCATGTCCAGCAGCTGATGACCGGAGAGCCTGGCTTCGTGGCCACCATCATGGCCGACAAGGTCGCCGGGCTGACCGCACTCTATGCAACCATCCTTGCACTGTTCCACCGGGAACGCACCGGCGAGGGGCAGGAAGTGGAGATCGGCATGTTCGAGACGATGGCCAGCTTCATGCTGGTCGAACATGCCAACGGCGCGATGTTCACGCCGCCGCTAGGCCCCGCGCATTATCACCGCGCCGCATCACGCAACCGCAAGCCCTACAGGACGGCCGACGGTTATGTTGCAGCGCTCATTTACAACGACAAGCACTGGAAGCTGTTTACCGAAGCGGTGAAGCCTGCCTGGGCAACGCCCGATATGGCAACTCTGCAGCAGCGCGCAAAGCAGATCGACACGGTCTACAGCCTGCTGGGTGAGACGTTTCTGCAGCGCACGACGGCGGAATGGCTTGAGCTGCTGAACGCGCTCAACATTCCGGCCGCGCCATTGCGCACCACCGATGAGTTGATGGACAATCCGCACCTCAATGCCATCGACTTCTTTGAGACGATCGAGACCGACCAGGGGCCGGTCCGCTATCCGGGCGTTCCGACCTGGTTTTCCAGAACACCCGGAAAGGTCGCCGGCCAGACGCCGCTGGCAGGCGCGCATACCGACGAAGTCCTCGCGGAAATCGGTATGGCCCGGGGCGCGTCGTGAACCAGGCCGTCTTGCCCGGCGCAACAACCGAATGGCGTCGCCATTTCATGCTGCCGGTGGCGGCGATGTTCGGCTATTCGGTCAGCGTTATCCACATTTATGGCATCTATCCCTATATCCTTCCGGTCACCAAGGAGTTTGGCTGGACGCGCGGGCAGTTCACCGGGGCGTTCACCTTTGCGATATTGGTGCAGGCACTGCTGGCCGTCCCGGTGGGTATGCTGGTCGACCGGTTCGGCTCGCGCAGGCTGGGGCTTGCCGGTGTGGTTCTGGTGTGCCTGGGCTTTGCGCTGTTCAGCACATCCTCCGGCAGCCTGACGAACTGGTATCTGATGTGGGGGATCATGACGCTGGTTGCCCTCCCCGTCCAGGCGACGGTGTGGACCAGCGCGGTCGCCACGCGGTTCACCGCCTCACGCGGGACGGCATTTGCCATCACCCTGTGCGGCGCATCGGTCGCGCAATTCGTGTTCCCGCCGCTCGCGACCCGTCTGATCGGCGACTATGGCTGGAGGACCGCATTCGTCTGGCATGGATTGATCTGGATGGCGGTCGTGCTGCCGGTCGTATTCCTCTTCTTCAGAGGCGCGCGCGATGCCGGTCGCACGGCCAAGGCATCACCTTTGCCACGTCCACCTGCGGCGAGCGGCGTCGGTTTCCGCGATGGCCTGCGGTCACCGGTCTATGTCCGATTGTTGTTGGCCAGCCTCTTTTTCACCTTCACCATCGTTGCCCTGAACTACCAGTTCATGCCGATCCTTGCTGGATGGGGGATAGAGCCGACCAGAGCAGCGTGGCTGGCATCGCTGATCGGTCTTTCGTCGGTGGTCGGCAGGCTGGTGACCGGATATCTCATCGACCGCTTCCGCGCTTCGCATGTCGGCGCAATCGTGTTCCTGCTCCCCATTATCGCGGTCCTGATGCTGCTGTTTGGGGAGGATTACGCTCCTGCCCCCGCGCTGGTCGCGATCATGCTGGGGCTGACACTGGGCGCGGAGGTGGATGTCATCGTCTATCTCACCACCCGGTTCTTCGGGCTGAACAGCTTTGGCGCGCTATATGGCGGGCTTCTTGCCGCGCTGTCGACCGGAACTGCCATCGGCCCTCTGGCCGCCTCGCTCATTTTCGACGCGACGGGCCGATATGACCGCTTTTTCTGGCTGGCGATCGCGCTCCTGCTGCTCAGCAGCGCCGCGCTTTTCAGCCTGCCCAAGCCAGCAGATATAGAGGAGGATACCAGTGTTTGAGACGATGATAACGGGCGAGAAGGCCCTGCAGATATGGCTTGCCCTGTTCGTCGTCACCGGGCTGCTGGCCGGGATCTTCACCGGATTCTTCAAGGCCCGCAAGATCCAGCCAAGGGGCTTCAAATGGTCGGTTTTCCGGAACGAGGCGATGTTCGGGACGATCAATCTTGTTGTCTCCACACTGCTGATCGGTGGATCGACGCAGTGGCTGACCGCCAATGGCTGGATCAGCTTCAAAAGTGGCCCGGTGGAATGGTGGGTGATCGCGCTGGAATACGCTGCGTATTTTATCCTGTTCGACACATGGTTCTACTGGCTGCACCGGGGCATGCACAAGGAGCCGTTCTACAGCTGGATCCACAAGCTGCACCACAAGTCCACATCGCCCAACTTGCTGACGACGCTGTCGGTCAACCCGCTGGAATCGCTGATCAACGGCGGATTCGTGCCGTTGTTTACCGCGCTGGTGACAGTGCATGCCGAAACGATGCTGCTGATCGGCCCGACCAACATCATCATGGGGCTGTATGTCCATTCAGGCTATGAACTTTTCCCGCGCTGGTGGAACAAGAGCTGGGCAACAAAGTGGTTCATCACCGCAACCTTCCACGACCAGCACCACAAATACTTCACCGCCAATTTCGGCGGTTATACCACCGTATGGGACCGGCTGTGCGGCACCATGCGTCCCAAGTTCGAGGCGGATTTCGTGAAGATCAAGGACCGACCCGGCACGCCTGACAGAACGGCCACTGCGGAATAAAGGTAGACTCTCAGCCCCAAATGGAGCGGGCGGCCGCCAGCGCATTGTCGCCGCGTCCGCCCATTTCGCTGGCCAGCAGCTTGAGCCTGTAGGTCCACAAATGCAGTGGATGTTCGAGCGTCATCCCCATGCCTCCCATGAACTGGTGCAGATCATACACCACTTGGCGCGCCGACTCCTGCGCGTGGAACGCGGCCAGCGCAGCATCTGCCGGATTAAGGGTAGCACCCGCTCTCATCGCAAGCCAATAGACGCCGTTGGTCCGCACCTTGGCCTCTGCCAGACGGTGCCTCATCCCCTGGAAGCTGGCCAATGGCCGTCCGAACTGGTGCCGCTGCGCCGTATAGGCGCAAACGCTGTCCAGCGCGGCAGCGAGAAGCCCTGCGGATTCCGCAGCCAGCGCGATACGCCAGTGGGTCATGAATACGTCGCTGCCGACATCATGCTCTTCCCGGTCAGAAGGCATTTCCACCAATGTGCCGACGGGGTAGCCATATAGCGCATCAGGTTCAGCGCGGACTTGCGATGCTGTTGCGGTGAAGCTGCTGACGGTGTCCGTGACAACAACCACCGTGGCTCCTGCGCCCAAGAACCGCAAGGGGCGCTGCAATTGGTCACCAGCGACGATGCACAAAGGCGTCTGTGTATTCAGCTTGAGGATCGGGGCGATGATCGACGCAAGCGCCGCCCTTGTGGCCTGCGGCAATCGTGCCAGGCGTTCGACAACGATAGCAGCCGTCACCATACCCAGATCAGGGTCTGAGGCGACATCCAGAAACCCGCCCTGCTGGAGCTCGCGGTCAAGTGCGCCATCGGTCAAGGAGAAGCCGGTTTCGTGCAGGGACACGCCGGCATAGGGCCGCGTCAGCGATTCCAGCGAATCGAGAATGGCCACCTGATCGGCGTTGAGTGAAAGATCCATCAGCGCGTCTCGCCTGTCATCGGGGTTCGGGTCATCTTGGTTCCCGGGGCAGCTTCAGCACATCGTTGGCGATGATGTTAAGCTGGATTTCTGCAGCTCCGGCGGCAATGCCGGCGACGATGCCGCGCTGATGGTGCATCTTGAGATAAGGGTGCGCATCGGCAAGCGCCTCGGGCAGATATTCCACAACAAATTCCGCAACGCGACGCTCGGCCATCACCGTGGCAAAGCGTGCCACCGAACTTTCCGGGCCGACCTGCTGACCGCGTGCGCGGGTCGTGACGATGGCATAGCTTGACGTGCGCGCCGCTTCGCACAGGGCAGCGCAATGCGCCGCCTCGATCTTCACGGCATCGCTGCTCCAGCCACCGTTCTGCACCAGCACGCTAACTGCCCGGTCCAGCGCGGCACGCGCGAGGCTGTAGCGCGGAATGCCCAGGCGTTCGTTGACCAGGCTGTATGCAATGATTTCCCACGCCTGTCCCTCGGCACCGAACAGCGCGTCGGCAGGCACCAGCATGTCGTCGAAGAACACCTCGTGGATGTCGCCCTCGCCGATTAGCGAAGGGATCTGCCGCACGGTGATGCCCGGCGTGTCCATAGGAACCAGCAGGATGGAAATCCCCCGCTTGCGGTCTTCCGATGTCCGGCACAGCAGAAAGCACGTGTCGGCGAGCCCTGCATAGCTGGTCCAAATCTTCTGCCCGGTAACACGGTAATGCTCACCCTCCAGCACCGCGCGGGTGCGAAGCGAGGCAAGGTCGGAACCCGAACCAGGCTCTGAAAAGCCCTGGCACCACAGCGCACGCCCTTCGGCGATGGGCGGCAGGTAACGCTCCTGCTGCGCCTTGCTGCCGTACTTGATCAGCGTGGGGCCGATCCAGTTGATGTTCATGTACTGGCCACCGCGCGGTTCGCCGGCGACCCACATTTCTTCGGCCAGGATCGTCTGGTGCCAGGGATCAAGCCCTTCGCCGCCGATCTCCTTGGGCCAATGCGGAGTCAGCAACCGCTCCTGCGCCAGTTTTCCGCAGAACGTCTCGGCATACCGGGTCAGAGCAGGCGATGCGGGACCATGTTGCGAAAACCGCTCCCAATCCTCGGGAAGCGTTGTTGCGAGGAATGCCTGCAGACGCTTGCGAAAAGCGTCTTCTTCCGGGGTCCATTCGAAATCCATGTCGCATGGGGTAGCGTGCAGATCGCCACACCAGCAAGGCTTGCAACCCCGTGCCGGCGTAGAGATTGCCGGGGCGATGTCGCAGGGGGCTGGCTTTGCGACCGAAGCCGCGTGGATTATGCCAACCGGTATGGCAAATATGACATTCTGCGCCGCCCTGCCGCTGGCAGACCTGGGCGAAGGCGAGACCAGGCTCGTCACCCTGCAGGGCACCGACGTGCTGCTGTGCAGGGATGAAGGGGCGATATACGCCATTGCAAGCCGCTGCTCGCACCTTGAAGAGCCCCTGGCGTGCGGCAAGGTAAAATGGGGGCGCATCGCCTGCCCCGCGCATGGGGCACGCTTCGATCTTGCCACTGGCGAAGCCTTGAGCAAGCCTGCCACGCTTCCGATCCGCACATTTGCGGTGCGCGTGATCGGCGACATGATCGAGGTGGCGGCATGAGCGTGACGCTGGAGACGTTGCGCGACGAAGTGCGCACCTGGCTGGCAGGCAATGCGCCGAAAGACTGGCGTGAGGCCGCCACGCATGAGGCCTTCGTGACCGGCCAGCGGCAATGGTTCGGCAAGCTGGTGGCAGCAGGCTATGCCATCCCGCACTGGCCTGCAGGTTGGCAAGGCGGTGGCCGCAGCCTGGCCGAGCAGAAAGTGATCTATGAGGAACTGGCCCGCGCGGACGCCCCGCGGCTGCTTCTATCCTTCGTCTCGACCTATCATGCGTTTGCAACCCTTCAGGAGTGCGGCAACGATGCTCAGCGTGCACGCTATCTTCCCGCCATTCTCGAGGGGGAGACCTGGTGCCAGGGTTTCTCCGAACCGGGGGCAGGATCGGACCTTGCCGCGATCAAGACCCGCGGGGAGCGGCGCGGTGACGTATATGTTGTCAACGGGCAGAAGCTGTGGTCGACCATGGCGCAATATGCGGACAAATGCCTGCTGCTGGTGCGCACCTCGTCCGAAGGCGCAAAGCAGGCCGGGCTGACCTATCTGCTGATGGACATGAAGGCGCCGGGTGTCACTGTGCGGCCCATCCACCAGATTCAGGGCGATGAGGAGTTTGCCGAAATCTTCCTCGACAATGTCGAGGTGGCGCTCGCAGAACGGGTTGGCGAGGAAGGCGCAGGCTGGGCGGTCGCGCAGGCAACCTTGTCATCCGAACGGGGCCTGACGCTGATGGAACTGGGATATCGCATGCGCGGCAGCATGGGCCTGCTCACCGATCTTATCCGCAAATCCGGCAAGGCGGGCGACGCGGGGGTCCTGCGCGAACTCGGCCGGCTGTCGGCGCAGGTCGATGCGACCTGCGCGCTTGCCGACCGGTTCCTGCACAACCGGATCACCGGTGCCGAACAGGTCGGCGATGCCTCGATCGTGAAGAACAGCTATTCGCGCACCCTGCGCGCATGGGCCGACCTGGGCGTGCGTGTCGGCGGGCTTTTGGAACAATATCGCAAGCCGATCACGTTCGGCGATCTCAACACCGGCAACTGGATGGCCGATTTCATGAACAGCTATGCCTGGACCATCGCAGGAGGCAGCGAAGAGGTTCAACGCAACATCATCGCCGAGCGCATGTTGGAAATGCCGCGCGAACCCAAGAGTTGGGTGGCATGAGCATGGACCGCACCGAACTGCGCGACAGCGCGCGCAAGGCGTTTGGGGCATCCAGCGCGACAGGCGATGCAGCAGGCAACTGGGCGAAGCTCAGCGAAATGGGCTGGTTCATGATGACCGTGCCCGAGGCGCAGGGCGGGCTCGGCCTGGGCAGCGAGGCGCACGCCATTATCCATTACGAGCTGGGCCGGGCACTGGTGCCGGGACCGGTGATCGCCCAGATGATGCTGGTCGAGGCGCTAGCCGCGACAGGACAGTCAGACCTGCTGGACCGTGCGATGGCAGGCGGGAAGATGACCGCATCGCTGGCGCTGC
This sequence comes from Blastomonas sp. RAC04, assembly GCF_001713435.1. Lineage (NCBI taxonomy): Bacteria > Pseudomonadati > Pseudomonadota > Alphaproteobacteria > Sphingomonadales > Blastomonadaceae > Blastomonas > Blastomonas sp. RAC04. The sequence goes on along the minus strand of NZ_CP016460.1, from coordinate 730,061 downwards.
CGACCGAGGACGATGTGATCGAGGCGGTCCCCGATGCGGATGTCGCCAGCCATGTCCTGGTGACCCGGCAGGGTTCAATCCGCGTTGTCCCGCTCGACCGATGCACAATCGCTGCCCAGCCAACATGGGACGAGACGCGGCGGCTGTTCGATGTGCGGCCGCCATCCGCCAGCGATGGTGTGGTCATCGCGCATGGGCAAGCCGCAGAGCAACTTCGGACTTCGCTGCTCCTGCAGATGCTGCTGGCCTTGTCTGCGGATTCGCTGGGCGGGGCGGAAGCGGCGCTGGCGATGACGGTCGACTATCTCAAGACACGCCGCCAGTTCGACCGGCCGCTGGCGATGTTCCAGGCGCTGAAGCACCGCGTTGCCGACCTCAAGATTGCCCACAGCGCCGCCGAAGCCCTGCTATGGGATCGCGCGGCTGGAAGGCCATCGCTGGCGCTGATGGCTAGCCTGAAGACGCACTGCACCGAAGCGTTCCGGCTGATTGCCGAGGATTGCATCCAGCTGCACGGTGGCATCGGGCTGACGCAGGAGCACCCCTGCCACCTGTTTTTCAAGCGCGCGATGCTGAACTGCGCACTGGGTGGCGACGCCTTCCACTGGGAAGAGATTGCAGGCCGTGCAGTGATGGAGACGACAGGATGAAGAACGGGCTTCTGGTTGCGGTGGCAGTCTCCATGACGGCGTCCCCTTTATGCGTGCAGCAGCAGCAGGACCCTGCGTCTGCCCCGGCACAAGACCCGATGTTCGCCGAACCTTATGTCGACGTCGACGAATGGCGCGCTGCGCCTGTCCGGCACCGTTATGTCCATGGCGGCTTCAAGGGAACCGACATGCGGTTTTCCTTCTATTTTCCGGACAAGGCACAATACCAGAACCGGTTTTTCCAATATGTCACGCCGGTGCCGGACAACGAAAACCTGGCCCAGGCACCGGGCGACGACAAGATCGGCTTCTCGATCAGTTCGGGCGCCTATTTCATCGAGACTAACGGCGGCGGCACCAGTGCGATCGCCGGCCCCGCATTCAGACCTGACCCTACCATCGGGGCGTTCCGCGCCAACGCGGCCGCCGCGATATTCTCTCGCACCCTTGCAGCGCAGATGTATGGCCCGCATCGCACCTATGGCTATCTTTATGGCGGCAGTGGCGGCGGATACCGGACCCTCGGCAGCATGGAAAACACAGTGGGGGTTTGGGACGGTGCCGTCCCATTCGTGCTGGGAACACCAATGGCCGCGCCGAATGTCTTTGCAGTGCGCATGCACGCGATGCGTATCCTGGAAGACCGGCTGGCGCAGATCGCCGATGCCATGGACGTGGGCGGTAGCGGTGATCCCTATGCGGGGCTGAACGCAGAGGAAGCGGGTGCACTGCGCGAGGTCACGAGAATGGGATTTCCGCTCAAAAGCTGGTTCGGCCACAAGACCATGGGAGTGCATGCGTTTACTGCGCTGTATCAAGGCATGGTGATGGCGGACCCAGGCTATTTCAGCGATTTCTGGACCAAGCCGGGGTATCTGGGATTCGATCGGCCCGAAGCCTTCAAGAATGCGCGTCTGCAGTTCGATACCACGGTGGAGCAACCGCTGGGGGAAGAAGCAGCCGTCGCGCGCGGCGTTCCCGATGTCCGCATTCCCGGGACGTCGCGGGGAACGGCGGAACTGGCATGGCAATCGGCAGTGAAGGACGGATCTGCGCGCCCTGTTGCCATTGCCTTGCGCGACACGCCGCCGGGCGTCGACTTCCTGGGCGGCGATCTCGTGATTCTGTCCGGCGAAGCCGCGGGCCAGCGGCTGGCGCTGCGCGCTATCAAAGGCAATATCGTGACCCTGGGCGTCGTCGACAGCAAGACATTGGCAAGGCTGAAGCCGGGCGATGCAGTGCGGATCGACAACAGCAATTTTCTTGCCGCGCAGACCTACCACCGGCACCAAGTGCCTGGTCCGGAATACCCTGTCTGGGATCAGTTTCGGCGACCAGACGGCCAGCTGGTCTATCCCCAGCGACCGGTCAATCTTGGCCCCCTGTTTGCGATGGGGGCAGCCGGCACGGTTCCGACCGGCAAGTTCAATGGCAAAATCATCGTGGTTGGCGCGACGCTGGACCGGGAGGCGTTCGCCTGGCAATCGGACTGGTACCGCCAGCGATTCGATCAGATTTACGGTGCGGATGCAGGCAACAGGTACCGGTTGTGGTACGCCGAGAATGCCCTGCATGGTGCCAGCGAGTGGGAAGGTGCACCAACCAGAGTCATCAATTACACGCCACTTCTGCAGCAGGCTCTGCGTGATGTGGCCACGTGGGTCGAGCGCGGCGTTCCGCCACCCGCCAACAGCGGGTACCGCGTCGATGACGGGCAGGTAATCTTGGCCGGGAACGCCAGCGATCGCAAAGGCATTCAACCGATCGTGACGCTCCGTATCGGAGGTGCAGACAAGGCTTATGTCAAAACCGGCGAGCCATTCGAACTGGTCGCAGAGATAGAGGTTCCGCCAGGCGCCGGCAAAATCGTAGACGCTTCGTGGGAATTTGAAGGCACGGGCCGCTTTGTTTCAGCTAATTTGACAGACACGCCCAGCCCGAAGATGCAGATTAGGAAGCAATGGCATTATGATACGCCGGGCACCTTTTTCGTCACATTGAAGGTTGAATCCGAGCGAGATGGTAATGCGTCTTCCACGTACGCTCGCATTCCCAATCTGAGCCGCGCGCGCGTGATCGTGTCGCCTTGAAAGCTTTTTCACATCGCCAGGTTCGCTGGTCTGGCGATTGGATAGCCTAGGTGTCCAGGACATCGGTCGAGGACCTTCGAACCCTCTCTCCCCGACCATTTATTCCGGCATCGATATAGAGCCGGAAATCGCGGTAGCTTGATCCAGCAAAAAGGGCGCTGCCCTTGCCGGGACAGCACCCTTCATCGCCATCATCTTTTGAGCTTGTCCAACTTCAGACCGCCCAAGAGCCCTCAGTGGGTCCTCAGCTTGCCGAAATGGCTTTCGAGCAGCGCCTGCATCTTGTCCGATGCATCACGCACCGCAGTTTCAGTCTGCCCTGCATTGCCCTTCACTGTCACCGGTTTGCCGCCCTCAGGGCGCGCTTCCAGGGTGCACACGATGTCATCGCTGCCACCGCGCGGGCCGTTGACATCGGCAAGGTGGATTTCGACCCGGCTGAGCCTGCTGGCGAACCGGTTGAGCCGCGTTGTCACGATCTCCTCCGCCTGCGCGGCCAGGTCCTCGTCACCGGTGATACGGTTGTCGGTATTGAACTGGATCAGCATCTGGGCTCACCTTACCTTTCTGGAACGCTCGAGAACGGGGCGATGCCCTTCAGCATCCAGCGCGCCCATCGGCGGGTTGTGGGCGCCGAGTTCGGCGATGCGCCCCTCTCCAGCGGTGTCGGTCTGGTGCTGCAGATATTCGGCGTTTTCGGCGGAATCGCCTTGCTGCTTGAGGTCTAGGGCCTTTTCCGACAATTCGGACTGGCCCGGCGGGGCTTTTTCGGTTTTCTTGCTCATGCCGCATTTACGCGCGGCAAGACGCAGAAGTTCCTGCAAAACCTCTGTCAACCAAGCGGTTAGGCTATGGACCGTGGCGTTCCGGCGCGGTGCTCAGGCGCCTGGTGCGATCACCCCGTAGAGGTCGTGCTCGTCGGCATCCTCGACCAGCACATCGACGAAAGACCCGGGCGCAAGGCCCTCTGGCACGTCGCGCAGATAGACATGGCCGTCGATCTCGGGCGCATCGGCCTGCGAACGCCCAGTGGCCCCGACCGAGCCGTCTTCCTCGTCGGGCTCGCCGACTTCGTCGATGATCACGGGCAGCGTGCGGCCGACCTTGGCGGCAAGCTTTGCAGCGCTGATCGCGGCGGTCTTTTCCATCAGCCGCTGGTAACGCTCTTCCTTGACCTCTTCGGGCACCGGATCGGGCAGGTCATTGGCGGCAGCGCCCTCCACCGGCTCGAAGCGGAAGCCGCCGACGCGGTCGAGTTGCGCTTCGTCCAGCCAGTCGAGCAGATACTGGAAGTCCGCCTCGGTCTCGCCAGGAAAGCCGACAACGAACGACGAGCGGATGGTGATATCGGGCGCGATGGTGCGCCACGCCTTGATCCGGTCGAGCACCTTGGCCTCGTTCGCCGGGCGCTTCATGCGCTTGAGCACCGCAGGGGCTGCGTGCTGGAACGGGATATCAAGATAGGGGGTGAGCAGACCTTCGGCCATCAGCGGGATGACATGGTCGACATGCGGGTACGGGTAGACATAATGCAGCCTCACCCAGGGCGCCTTGCCCTCGGGGGTCCGCAGGCCGCCGAGCTCGCGCGCAAGATCGGTCATGTGCGCACGCACCGGACGCCCCTTCCAGTCGCGCGGTTCGTGCCGGGTATCGACGCCATAGGCCGAGGTGTCCTGGCTGATCACCAGCAGCTCGCGGGTTCCTGCCGCGACCAGCTTTTCCGCCTCGCGCAGCACCGCATCAATTCGGCGGCTGACGAGGTCGCCGCGCAAGGACGGGATAATGCAGAACGAGCAGCGGTGGTTGCAGCCTTCGGAAATCTTCAGATAGCTGTAGTGGCGCGGGGTCAGCTTGATGCCGCCTTCGGGAACCAGATCGATGAAAGCGCCGCGCGCAGGCGGAGCGGCATCGTGGACGGCCTGGACGACATCCTCATACTGATGCGCGCCGGTGACCGCGAGCACATCGGGAAAACGCGCGCGGATGACATCGGCTTCGTTGCCCATGCAGCCGGTGACGATGACACGGCCGTTCTCGGCCATCGCCTCGCCGATCGCCTCGAGGCTCTCCTCCTTGGCGCTGTCGAGAAAGCCGCAGGTGTTGACCAGCACGACATCGGCGCCCGCGTAATCGGCGGACATCTGATAGCCCTCGGCACGCAGCTTGGTGAGGATGCGTTCGGAATCGACCAGCGCCTTGGGGCAGCCAAGCGAGACCATGCCGACTTTCGGCGGGGCGGGAATAGTGATGGGGGTGGTCATGATGGCTGCGGCAGATAGGCGTTTGGCGGCGATTTGTCATCGGAGAAGTGCAGCACCGCCGCCGGTACCCGCACAGCTGCGGTTTCAGTCCTCGACGAACAGCACGCGCCCGACCGCCCATGCCGCGATTGCGCCGGCAAACTGCATGACGACGAACATCGGCACATCGGCAGGGGCAATGCCTGCAAAGCTGTTCGACAGCGACCGTGCCACCGCAATCGCGGGGTTGGCAAAGCTGGTCGAGCTGGTGAACCAATAGCCTGCCACGATATACAGCGCGACAGCGGCTGGCACGTTGTCCGGCCGGTATCGCACACTCCCCAGGATCGTCAGCAACAGGCCGAAGGTCGCGACGAACTCGCCGGTCCAGTTGCCGATCCCGGCGCGCGTTTTGAAAGACATCTGCAGGATCGGCAGGTCGAACATCAGATGGGTCACGAAGATGCCGATGATCCCGCCGGTCAACTGCATGACGACGAACGCCAGCGCCTCGCGCGTGCCGATCTCTCCGCGCAGCCGCATCACCAATGTCACCGCCGGGTTGAAGTGCGCGCCTGAAACCGGGCCGAAAATGGTGATCAGCACATACAGAATCGCGCCGGTGGCCAGCGTGTTGCCGAGCAGCGCGATGGCGACATTGCCCCCGGACAGCGCCTCGGCCATGATCCCGGATCCGACGACACAGGCAAACAACAGCCCGGACCCGAGCCCTTCTGCAATGAGCCTGCGCCCCTGTCGCCCCATGGTCACTCCTCTCGAATCGCTGCGCAGCGATAGGGGCAACGCTGGAGCGATTGCCCCTCGGCTGCAAGCGCGAAGCGCTGCGAAGATCATGCTAAACTTTTTCTGAACCTTTCTGCCCCAGACTTGGCACGATGTTCCTGCGCCCCGGATTCTTGCCCGTTCTGGCCTGTGCTGCTGCCCTGACCATCGCCTCCCCGCAATCGGAGGCGCAGGAGCCGCTGCTGCAATGCGTGCCCTATGCGCGGCAGGTGAGCGGAATCCAGATCTATGGCGACGCGCACAGCTGGTGGCAGCAGGCCGACGGTCGCTATGCCAAGGGACAGCGCCCCGCGCCCGGCGCGGTGATGGCGTTCAAGCCGCATCGCGCGATGCAGCTGGGCCATGTCGCGGCGGTGAGCAAGGTCATCGATTCGCGCCGCGTGTTGCTCGATCACGCCAACTGGTCGCCGATCAACGGCCGCAAGGGCCAGATCGAGCGCGATGTGCTGGCCGAGGACGTGTCTGCCGCGAACGACTGGAGCGAAGTGAGGGTGTGGTACACGCCGATCGGCGGGCTGGGCACGACGCGATATCCGGTGCATGGGTTCATCTATCCGCAGGGCCGCGCGCCCCGGCAGCTGCAGACGCCGCCGGTGCAGATCGCCTCGAACGCTGAAGCAACCCGCGAACTTTCGCGCGACGAGCGCAAGGCGCAACGCAAGGCCGAGCGGCTCGCCGAAAAGGAAGCGCGCAAGAAGCTCAAGCAGATCGAAAAGCAGCGCCGAGACTATGCGCGCTATCTCAGGCAGCAGGACAAGGCCCGGCGCGAAACCGTGCGCATGTCACCGCCGCCGCTTCCCGCTCCGCAGGCCGATCCGATCGGCGACCTGATCAGCAGGATCGGCGGCTAGCTCAGCCTGCCTTGGCGACCGGAGCGTCGTCGCCCAGATCCTTGTACCAGGCTTCCACCGGGCCGCTCAGTTTGAGCGTCAGCGGCTGTCCCTTGCGGTCCATGGTCTTGCCAGCCTGGACGCGGATCCAGCCTTCGGAGATCGAGTATTCCTCGACATTATTCTTCTCGACGCCCTTGAAGCGGATGCCGATGCCGCGCGCGAGCAGATCGCCGTCGAAATGCGGGCTGCGTGGGCTGATCGCCAGACGATCGGGCGGCACATCGCCGCTGGCCGCTGCTGCGGGGGTGGTCTGTTCGGCGGTTTCGGGCGTTTCGGTCATCGCGTGTGTCCAGTCATCATGGGCTTTGCGCGCCCATAGCCAGCCCTAGCGCACATCGCAATAGACCTGCCGGATGATCCCCTGGTCGAGCAGGACGCGGAACAGCGATGCGGCGCTGGCGGGGGTCGAAAGATTGGTGATCTGGCCTCGGTCGTCCACCGCCGCGCTCGCCTGCACCAGCCGCCCGATCGCCACAGGATCGGTGGTGAGCACCCGGCCACGGCGCGGCGTGGATGCGGCGTTGACCCCGACCACCCTGCCCTGTTCGTCAAAGGTCGGCCCGCCGCTGATCCCGCCCAGCGCACCATCGGTCGGAGGCAAGCGGTCGCCTTCGGCCCAGGCGAGGATCGGTTCGGCAACTCCGCCAGGGCCGCCGCGTTGCGCAAAGGTCTGGCCGATATAGCGCGACACAACGACCGAGGGTTCGCCTGCCGGAAACCCCATATGATAGCCCAGCGCACCCTCTTCGGGCAGATCCTCGGTCAGCGCCAGAGCGAAGCGCGCCTGCGGACCCTGGCGTATCACCGAGACATCGGCCTCGGCGCTTTCGAGGACATCGACCAGCGGATCGATCGCTCCATCGGAGACCATCCCCAACCGGTCGCACCCGTGCGTGACATGCTGCGCGGTCAGCCAGGTCCCGTCGCGATCCACCGCAAAGGCCGTGCCCTGGCTATCCTGCTGCGGGCCGGGATCAGCAATGACGAAACTCTCGCCGATCTCTGGCATTGGGCGGCGCGGGTTGCGCGGATCAAATTGCTCGACCACCAGCGCGCCGTCCTGCCACTGCGGATCATCACCGCTGAACCAGACCCACAGCAACACGCCCCCCAACACCCAGGGCAGGCAGCCGCGGCGATTGCTGGTGCGCTTGCTGCTCATGAACACTCCGGATTGTGGGAACCAATGGCGGCATCGCGCATACTCCCAAGGCTAGTGGTTGGGCCACCGGAATCAAGTGCGACGGGACGCTTGCTGGCTCAAAGTCATGTCCAAAGATTCTCATGTCTTCGATGATGACTCAAATGAACAGATGATAACGGTGTTATTAATCAGCCATTCATGTCATCATTTGTGACAAAATGAGACTGTGACAAATCGGCAACGCGTTATCCACATTATCAAATTACTTGGAACCGGGATCACATCTGTTGGTTTGGCAAGCGTCTGAATTAAAAACGCAAGGACGCGAACATATGACTACCCCCATCAAGTTTTCCGCAGTTTCTGCCATCGCCATTGCGATGCTGGCAACCCCTGCCTTCGCCCAGACCGTCAAGGAAGATACCGATTTCGACGGCGTCTATGTCGGCGGCCATTTTGGTTATTCGGCGCAGTCGAGCGATCGCCGTGAGGGCGTGGTGTTCGACACCAACGTCGATGGCGATTTCGGTGACGGAGTGTTTACCACCTCGGGCGCCAACGCATTCGCACCTGGCTTCTGCAAGGGCGCGGCTCAGGCCAACAACGCGGCTGGCGGCTGCCGTCAGGACCAGAACGGCATCGAGTATGGCGTTCGCATCGGTGCCGACAAGCGTTTTGGCAACTTCGTGCTCGGCGCACTGGTTGAAGGCAGCCGTTCGGAAGCCAAGGATTTCACCACCGCATTCAGCAGCACCCCTGCCAACTACACCTTCACGCGTGAACTCGATTACGCCGTGTCTGCCCGTGCCCGCGCAGGCTACACCCCCGGCGGCGGCATCCTGTTCTATGCAACCGGCGGCGCGAGCTATGGTCGCATCGAAAACAGCTTCCAGACCTCGAACGGCGCCAACTCCTTCACGCCGCGCAACGGCAAGGATTGGGCATGGGGCTGGCAGGCCGGTGGCGGCGTCGAAGCCAAGATCGCTCCGAACATGAGCATTGGTCTGGAATATCTCTACAACACCTACACCAACGACGATTACGTCGTGAACGTCGGTCCGGGCACCGCGCCTGCGACCAACCCGTTTCTGCTGGTGTCGGGCCAGACCGACATGCGTCGCAGCGATCCGAACTTCGATTTCCACTCGGTCCGCGTCACCACCGCATTCCGTTTCTAATCAGCGGACGATCCTCGCGGATGTGAATTTGCGATGATCCGAAACCTGGCGGGGCGCCTAACGGCGCTCCGCCATTTTTTTATCCGGCGACCGCTGCTGCGTTGAGGCAGGCCAATGCGATCTTGGTCATCGCCAGAAAGGTCGCCGCAGCCACTTCGTTCTCCTCGATCCGTTTCGACAGGTTTCCGATCAGCAGATCGACCGCGCGAAAGGCGATGAGCTGGAGGATCAGCGTGACGCTGCCCCAGATCAGCACGTCCCAGACGTTCACCGAGGCAGCCAGGCAGAACGCCAGCGGCAGCGCGAGGCCGATCGCCGCGCCGCCAAAGGACACGGCCGCCGCCATATTGCCTTCGCGGATCAGTGCGAATTCGCGATGCGGGGTGATCCAGACATACAGCGCCAGCGCCGCGGCCCAGGCCAGCGTCGCCGATCCCAGATGCAGCATGAAGATGGGCAGCCCGGCAAACAGGCTCTGGATTACGGGGGCAGGATCGGTCATGGCGCGAACTGTTGACTCGAAACCGCCGGGCGATCAAGCCTCAACGCCTTGCCCCTGCCAAACTGACCGAGTGCCTCCATGTCCATCTGCATCCTGATCCCCGATGATGCCGACCTCAGCCGGTATGACGACTGGCGTGATCAGGCACGGCAGATAGAGCCGTTGCTGGCGCGCCACGGCAAGTCCGTCGAATGGCGCGCATGGACCGATACGCGGCCGCTGGCGCATGATCTGGTACTCCCGCTGATGGCGTGGGGCTATCATCGCGATCTGCCACGCTGGCATGCGCAGCTCGACAGCTGGCACGGCACACGCTTTCTGAATCCGCTCGAGATACTGCGCTGGAATACCGACAAGCGCTATCTGCTCGAACTCGCTCGCAAGGGCGTCGCCATCGTTCCGACCCGGTTCCATGAGGCGCTGGACGAAGCCGCGCTGGCCGAGGCGCGCAGCCATTTCGCGACCGGCGAGATCGTCATCAAGCCGCCGGTGTCGGCAGGATCTGACCATACCTGGCTGCTGCGCGACGGCGCGCCCTGTCCTGCAGATGCGCTGGGCCGCACGATGCTGGTGCAGCCAATGATGCCGTGCATCACCAGCGAAGGCGAACTGTCGCTGTTCTTCCTGGCGGGAACCCTTGCGCATGCCATCGTCAAGCGCCCCGCCAACGGCGATTTTCGCGTACAGGGGCAGTTCGGCGGGATTTCAACCGCGATCGATCCCCCGGCGGCGGCTCAAACCTTGGCCGCGCAGACCATCGCGGCGGTTGGCAGCGATGTGCTCTACGCCCGCGTCGACATGGTCGGAGATGGCCATGGCGGCTATGTGCTGATGGAAATCGAGCTCATTGAACCCTGGCTGTCGCTCGATCGGACCGCCGATGGCGGGGAGGCCTTTGCCGCAGCGATCGCGGCGGCTTGCGCCGCCCCGGCCAGCCACGGTTAAGGTCCGCACCGCCATGCGCTGCTCCGACCTCCAACAGGATATGGCTCCATGACCCTGCCCCTCATTTCTGCACTGATGCTGCTTGCAGCCGCGCAAACCGCACCCGGCGAAAGCGTCGCCCCGCCAGGCGGGCAACCGGCACAGCCCGAGCAGCCGGCACAGCCCGTCGCGGCAGGACAATCCGGCGAGGCGCCCGCGCAGCCTGCGGGACCCGCTGCACCGGCGTTCGTGGCGCCGCTCAACGACGAGGCCCGGTTCGAGGCGTGCATGGACATGGCCACCGAAGATCCGGCGAGCGGCATCGTCGCGGCGAATGAATGGCTGATCGGCGGGGGCGGCTATTTCGCACGGCACTGCCTGGGCTTTGCCTATGCCAAGGACGGGCGCTGGGGGGCCGCTGCCGACGCGTTCGTATCCGCCGCACGCGATGCGGAGCGCGCACGCGACAACCGCGCTGCGAACCTGTGGACCCAGGCGGGCAACGCCGCGCTCGCCTCGGGTGACGCAGCGCTCGCGCTTACTTATTTCGATGCAGCGATGGCGCGAGGGGTCAGCGAGGGGCTTTTGCTCGGCGAACTGCATCTCGACCGCGCCCGCGCCCTGGTGGTGGCAGGCAAGGCCGAGGAAGCCGAAGCCGCTTTTGCCGAGGCGCACCGGCTGGTGCCCGAAGATCCGCTCGCCTGGTTGCTGTCGGCGACGCTGGCGCGCAGACAGGGTAAGCTCGACCGTGCGCAGGCCGATATCGACATCGCCACGCGCCTCGCCCCGCGCGATCCCGAAGTGGCGCTGGAGGCTGGCAACATCGCTGCGAGCGCGGGCAAATACGACATCGCCCGGCGCAACTGGACGCAGGCGATCGATATCCGCCCCGACGGACCGATCGCCAAGACCGCGCGCAACCATCTGACCCAACTCGACGAGGCGGAGGCCGGGGCAAAGGGCGCCGAGCCAGCCAAGGCGCAGTAAGGACCAGTCACCTCCCCTCCCGCAAGCGGGAGGGGAGAGATCGCCGCAATCAATCCAGGTAGAAGTCCACCGTGGTGACCACGCGGACCTTCTTGTAGGGCGTATCGCTTACGCCCCAACCGCCGCCGGTGTCGCCATCGCGCGATTCGACCGAGAAATAGCCTTGGGTCGCGCTCTTGATCCCGCCCACGCCGGTGCCGCTGTCCTGAGCGAACTGTTCGGCAGAGGCCCGCGCATCCTTGGTCGCTTCGGCCACCATCTTAGGCTTGATGTCGTTGAGCTTGGTGAAGCTGTAGGCCATGCCTGAGCCTTCCTCGAGCACCACGCCACGCTTGATCAGGTCGAACTGCCGCTTGACCGCCGCCTGTGCCTTCTTGATGTCGTTGGTCCGCAGCGAAAGGCGCTGGCGGATGGTGTAGGTGGTGGTGCCGTAGTTGTTCTGGAACTGCGAGACGTTCGCGCCGGTCGGTTGCAGCGCATCGCCATCAAAACCCAGATCGGTGAAGAAACCGCGCAGCGCCTTGGTGTCGGCATCGATATCGTCCTGCGCTGCAGCCAGATTGTCCGCCTGCGCCGAATAGGCGATGGTCCAGGTGGCAAGGTCTGCGGTCACATCCTTTTCGGCAAGCCCGCGCACCGTGACCGAGCGATCGGCCTGCTTGGCACGGAGCAGGCCGTCACCCAGCAGATAGCCGCCTGCGACCATTCCCAGTGCAAGGATGCCGGCCCCTGCCAGCAGCACGTTGTTCGCCACCCAGCCACGTTTGCCCGCGCCGTCCGATTCCCCGCCCTCAACCATTCCCATTGTCCTTTCAATGCCACACGCAGCGCCTATATTCGGCAGGTAACCCCACCTGACGGCACGACCCATCGATTAGCCTTGCTGCGATGAACCGTGCCTTAACTGAGATGAATTGAGTAGAGTATAATGACGAAATATCTGCACACCATGATCCGAGTCACTGATCCGGAGGCCACCGTCCGGTTTTTCGAGCTGATCGGCCTGAAAGAGACCAAGCGGTTCGACAGCGAGCAGGGCCGGTTCACGCTGATCTTTCTCGCGGCGCCCGGGCAGGAAGGCGTGGCCGAGGTCGAGCTGACCCATAACTGGGACCCGGAGGTGTACACCGGCGGGCGCAATTTCGGGCATCTGGCCTATCGCGTCGAGAACATCTACGAAACCTGCCAGCGGCTGATGGACGCAGGTGTGACGATCAACCGCCCTCCGCGCGATGGCCATATGGCCTTCGTTCGCAGCCCCGACGGCATTTCGGTCGAACTGCTGCAGGAAGGGCATCTGCCGCCTGCCGAACCCTGGGCCTCGATGCCCAACACCGGTGCGTGGTAACGGTCTGGCAACGATGCTGGATAGAGTGTAAACTGACGCCCGGAGTCAGGGGGCGAATGAAAGGATGACGGACGTGCGTACACTTCCAGTTGCACTCGCTTTGGCGGCTATCATCGGCTCGGCGCCGCTGCTCGCTGCTGACAGCCGCCAGGACGAACTGCGCGATAACACGCTCGCTGCTATCGCCGGGCTGGATGAGCGTGGCCAGAAGATCGCGCAAAATTATCTCAAGGATCGCGTCGCAGGCAAGCCGGTCAGCTGCGTTCCGCGCATGCGGCTCCGCCGCTCGGCGGCTGCCAGCGACGATGTGCTGATGTACGACGACGGCGCGGTCGTTTATGTCAACACGCCCTATCTTGGCTGTCCGCGCGCGCGGGACAATGTGCTGATATCGGTTTCGCCAAGCGCGCAGATGTGCTCGGGCGACATCATCCAAGTGGCCGATGTTCAGGTCGGAATCCCGCTGGCCAGTTGCACGCTCAACCAGTTCGTCCCGTTCCGCAAACCGAAGACAGGCGGCTGACCCGCATACCGCGGGCGCTCAGCCCTTATAGCCGAACGCGTCCCTCGCCATGGCGACCAACACAGGATCGGCGTCTGGCAGGTCCTTCGGCACGCTGGCATCCAGCCGGTCGGCCAGATAGGTCAAAGCGGCGATGCGCGCGGCTTTCTTGTTGTTTCCGTCGAACACCGCCCAGGGTGCCCAGCGCGTGTCAGTCTGCTTAAACATGGCGTGGATTGCCGCGAGATACTCATCGCGCTTGGCGCGGTTGCGAAAGTCTTCCTGCGTCACCTTCCAGCGCTTTTCGGGAACCGACAGGCGGTCGGCGAGCCGTTTGTCCTGGGTCGCCTGGGTGACATGCAGAAACATCTTGATAATCGTGGTGCCGCCATCGACCTGCTGCGCCTCGAACTCGTTGATCTCGTCATAGCCGCGCTTCCAGTCGCGCTCGCTGCAGAAGCCCTCGACCCGTTCGACCAGCACGCGGCCGTACCAGGACCGGTCGAACACGCACACCTCGCGGCTGCCGGGCAGCTTCTGCCAGAACCGCCACAGGAAGTGTCTGTCACGCTCATAGGGTGTCGGTGCGCTGATCGGCCAGACCTGGAAGTAACGCGGATCCCATTCGGCGGTCATCCGCTTGATGATGCCGCCCTTGCCCGCCGCATCCCAACCTTCCAGAACGATGATCGCGCGGCGGCCGTGGACGATGTGCCGGGCGTGTGCGTGCGACAGCCGCTCCTGCAGCTTCTTGAGCACTTCGGCATAATCACCGTCGTACGATGCGCCCTTTTCGTAATCGGAAAGCTGGATGCTCATGGACGGCTCCCTGAAAGTCTGTCTTCGCGCGTGGCGTAATCGGCTTCGGCGGCGCGGCGCGCGCCGATCCGGTCGAAGGCGGCGACAATCGCGCGCTCGCGCGGCAGCAATGTCTGCGCCTGGCGGTAGCGCACCAGCGCCTCATCCAGATCGCCGCGCTGCTCGGCGCACAACGCCAGGTTGAACACGACCGAGCTTTGGCCCGGCACTTCGCCATCCAGCGCCTGCCAGATATCGCATGCACCCTGGGGGTTGCGTGCGGTGGCCTTGAGCGCATCGCGGAAGCGGTTAGACTGGTCCTTGTCGAGCCCCTTGCGCACCTCGAGCACGCGGATGACATCGCTGCGATAGACCGGCGCGATGTCCAGGCGGACTTCGGCCACGGCGCTGCCGATCAGCGCAGATACGGTGTCCTCGACGCTGCGCGCCGCAGCACGATCGGGGCACCAGACGATCTGGTCGCGCTCCTGCAACTGACGCTGATAGACAATTGCGCCATCATCGAGCCGCGCCATGCGCAGCGACGGGTTGAATGTGACGATGCGGCGCTGGCAGCGGATCTTCTGGTTTTCCTCGCGCACGCATTTGTCGTTGTCGTCGCGCTCGACGCAGACCTTTCGGTCCTCCTCTACCGGCTGGTTCTGCACCGCGGCATTGGCGATTCCCGACAGGATCGCATCGGCAGGCGCACTCGATCGCTCGGCCACCACGCGGAAATAGGGTTGGCCGTAAATCGCGAGCTCGGCCAGCATGCCTTCCAGCGCAAACGACAGTTCACGCCCGTCCCTGCCACCGAAGCGTTCCACCACCAGCGATCCGACCGCGGCCGCCGCGGGCGAGCGCGCCGGATACAGCCCTTCCACCGTGAGCGTTTCGGCCGAGGCGGGCACGGCAGCAAATCCGCTCGCCAGCGCCATTGCTGCAGCCAATACCCGCGCCGTGACCCCGCGTGAATGCTTACCCCGTTTCACGACACCCCCCATCGCTCGCCATTCCCACTCATGGATCGATTCCGCTGAAATGTAACATGTTTCTGGGCCAAGTCATGGCCCAATGCTGTGCGCTTCATCACCGCCTTCTGTGTCAGGCAGGGATGCAGCGGACGCCGTAGACCGGAAATTTCGCATCGTCGGTGATGACAACCGCACGCTCGGCAAGGGCCTGAGCGATGATCAGATGATCGAATGGGTCGCGATGATGCAATGGCATGGCTTCGAGCACGCGAAGATGCGCAGGTTTCAGATCAACCATCGCGATGCCCTGATCGAGCAGCGCCTCCATGATCGCAGCACCGCTGTCATCCATCTTGCCGACCCGGTGCTTGACCGAGATCTCCCACAACGTTGCCAGGCTGACGAGCACCTGGTTGGCCGAATCGGCGATCAACGCGCGTGCGGGTGCACCTAGTCTGGGATTGTCCTGCAGCCACCACAGCAGAATATCGGTGTCGAGCATCAGGCGCATCGTCGCGAGCCTTGTCTAGTCGGCAGGCCAGAACTTGTCGTCGTCCTTGCCCTCCATGGCATCGATCAGCCATTGCGGGGTTTCACAGAAATCATCCGTCATCCGGTTCTGCCCCCGCAGTGCGCCCGGCTGCCGGGGCTTTTTCAGCGGCACGAATTCGCTCACCGGAGGCAGCGAAGGCGCGGCAACGCAGGTCTGCGGCATTTCTCGCGCTCCGGCTGGCGGCGGCGCGGCAGGAGCATCGCCCGCCGCGACGCCCTGCAGATACGCCTTGACCATCGCCGAGAGCGACGTGCCCAGTTCGGCGGCGCAGATGCGCGCCAGCCGGTGGGTCTCGTCATCCAGTGCGATGGTCACGTTCTTCATGACCAGCACAGTATCACAGTTTCACAGTTTTTTCAATCTGCGCCCGTGGGACAGAGTGTCATCAGCCCTTGGGCGTCTCTGCCACCCGGATGTTGAGCTCGCGCAGCTGCTTGAGGCTGACCGGCGACGGTGCGCCCATCATCAGGTCCTCGGCCTTCTGGTTCATCGGGAACAGCACGACCTCACGGATGTTGGGCTCGTCGGCGAGCAGCATCACCATGCGATCGACACCCGGTGCCGAGCCGCCATGCGGCGGCGCGCCGTACTTGAACGCGTTGATCATTCCCGAGAAGTTCTTCTCGACATCTTCCTTGCTGTAGCCGGCGATCTCGAACGCCTTGTACATGATGTCGGGACGGTGGTTCCGGATCGCGCCCGAGGACAGTTCGACGCCGTTGCAGACGATGTCGTACTGCCAGGCGAGGATATCGAGCGGGTCCATCGTCTCCAGCGCTTCCATCTCGCCCTGAGGCATCGAGAACGGGTTGTGGCTGAAGTCGATCTTCTTGGCGTCCTCGTCATATTCGAACATCGGGAAGTCGACGATCCAGCAGAACTTGAACACGCCCTGCTCGATCAGGTTCAGCTGCTCGCCCACGCGCGTGCGCGCCGCGCCTGCGAGCTTCGCCGCCTGCAGCTCCTTGCCCGCCGCGAAGAACACGCCATCATTGGGGCCGAGGCCGAGCTCTGCGATCAGCTTGGCGGTGCCTTCCTCGCCATGGTTCTTGGCGATCGGGCCGCCGGGGACACCGTCGCGGATGTTGATGTAGCCAAGGCCAGCATGGCCTTCGCCGCGCGCCCAGTCATTCATGTCGTCGAAGAACTTGCGGCTCATCGCGCCGGCGCCGGGAGCGGGGATTGCGCGCACCTTGCCGCCCGAGCCCACGATCTTGTCGAACAGGCCAAAGCCCGATCCCTTGAAGTGGTCGGTCACATCGCTGATCACCAGCGGGTTGCGCAAGTCGGGCTTGTCCGATCCGTATTTGAGCATGGATTCGCGATAGGGGATGCGCGGGAATGCGCCTTCGGTGACGGCCTTGCCGTTGGCGAACTCGCGGAACACGCCTCCGAGCACGGGCTCCAGCGCCGCGAACACATCGTCCTGCGTCACGAAGCTCATCTCGAGGTCGAGCTGGTAGAATTCGCCCGGGCTGCGGTCGGCACGCGCGTCCTCATCACGGAAGCACGGCGCGATCTGGAAATAGCGGTCGAAGCCCGCGACCATCAGCAGCTGCTTGAACATCTGCGGTGCCTGGGGCAGCGCGTAGAACTTGCCGGGGTGGACGCGGCTGGGAACCAGATAATCGCGCGCGCCTTCGGGCGACGATGCGGTGAGAATCGGGGTCTGGAATTCGGTAAAGCCCTGGTCGACCATCCGCTTGCGCAAGCTGGCGATGACCTGCGAGCGCAGCATGATGTTGCGGTGCAGGCGTTCGCGGCGCAGATCGAGGAAGCGATAGCGCAGGCGAATATCCTCGGGATATTCCTGCTCACCCGCGACCGGCATCGGCAGCTCTTCGGCAGCCGACTGAACGATCACCTCGCCTGCGCGCACCTCGATCTCGCCGGTAGGCAGGCCCGCGTTCACGGTCTCGGCCGAGCGCGCGACAACCGTGCCGGTCACCGTGACGACACTCTCCACGCGCAGCCGCTCGAGCGCGGCGAAAGCGGGGCTGTCGGAATCGGTGACGATCTGGGTCAGGCCGTAATGGTCGCGCAGGTCGATGAAGAGCAGATTGCCATGGTCGCGCTTGCGATGGACCCAGCCCGAAAGGCGGACCTGCTGGCCAACATCGGATGCGCGAAGCGCGGTGCAACTGTGGGTGCGATATGCGTGCATGGAAAACCGTCAATCCTGATCGAGACAAGAGGTGCCAGGGCCCTGCACGGTGCAAGGCAGGCCGATGGTGCGGCTAACACCGCGCCACCGCCATTTTGTCAAGCTTTGTGCGCCCGCCCCACACCCCTTTGCCGCGCGCTGCCCCGTTTCAGATCAGCCCCAGATGCGTCAGGCAATCGCTGCCGAACACGGCAAGATCGCCGGGATCGGGCATCATCCGGCGTTGCGCGGCCCTGAACCGGTGGTAATCCGCGCCATAATCATGCGCCACCCGCGCCGCATCCAGGTCGTTGGTCTTGCCCCAGTGCCGCGTGAAGCGGATGCCCAGCGCATCGAGCCTGGCGACGACCGCGCGATAGCTGCGGTGGCTGACATCGCTACGGGGCCCGTCGAAATCGATGACGACATTCTCGTCGAACCGTGCGGGCGCGAGCAGGCCCGCCGCGCGCTTCATGAAGCGCAGCGTCACCACGGTGCCCCCACCCCCGCTCAGAAACGCCTCGATCAGCGGATCGAATGCCCGTTCGAGGTCCGCGCGCGCCATGGTCACCGATCCGTTGAACAGATTGGCGATCGGGTTGTGCGGCTCGGTAGTGTTACCCCAGGTCGCCACCGCTTCGGGATCGTCGACATCGCGCTGGACGGCATAGCCTGCGCGCATCGCCAGCTGCAGGACATCGGCGCGGAACAGATCGAACCCCGCCATCGCCTTGCCGATCAGCGTCAGCGCGTCATAGCCTGCCCCTGCCAGCGGCCGTGGCGGTGGCGGAATCGCAGGGTCGTAGGCGCGGCGGTAGAGCAGTCGCAGCAACGCGTCCTTGTCGAAGGGGTCAAACGGATTGAGAATCACCTGTGCAAAGTACGGGTCCTCATCCAGCCCCAGCTCGCGCGAAAACCCGCGAAAATCGCCGTCGGCGAGCCGGGTGACGTGTTCACGCGTCAGCCGGGCGCGCTTCTGGATGTTGCGCACCATGTAGATAGGCTCGCATGCGATCACCATCGCGGTGACGAAGCCCATCGCGCCGACCGCGACGACGCACGCGGCAAACACATCATCGTCGCGCAGGATGGTGCTGCCGGTGTTGGCAACGAAGCCCGGAGTCATCAACGGTTGCTGCGGCTCCACCCAGAAAATGCCCGAGGGCGTGACCACCTGCAGTGCGCGGATATGGTCCTGGATACCGCCTGCGCTCAGCACGCTGCCATGCGTGCCGGTGGCCGCCGCACCCGCCAGCGTCTGGCCGTTGCTGGCGCCGCCGGTGACCAGGGACAGACCCATTTCCTCGGCGCTGTCGTTGACCTCGTCGACCGTGGCACCGGCCTGCACCAGCATCAGCCGCGATGCATCCACGCCCGACGCGACATCGTCGCTGTCCAGGCGAAAACAACGGTTGATCCGGCGAGTCTCGACCAGCCAGCCGCCATGGACAATGCTGATCGGCGAAGGCGACCAGCCCGATCCGAGCGGGCGGACATGGATGCCGGCTGCACGCGCCTGCTGCAGCAGTGCCAGCACATCGCGCGCCACCTCGCGCAAGGCGTCGCGCCCGGATTCGGCGGTGCTGTTGGTGAGTTCGACCAGATCGGCAAGGTCGGCGGATTCGGTGCCGTGATAATTGGTCCAGCGCAGCGCGCCATGACGGTGCGGCGCGGGCATCAGGCCTCCTCCACCGGGCTGTTGCCCGCGAACATGCGGTAATCGATGTTCACCCGGCGGACGATGCCCAAGGTCACCACCGAAAGCAGGATCTGGCCGAAGTTCATCGAGAAGCGCATGTCGTTAATCCCGCGCCCGGCCGGATCGCTGATGCAGGCGCTGCGCCCGGCGCGGGTCGCGAACCCCCAGGCCAGTATTGTCAATACTTCGCGATCACCTCCTACCGGCCTTGAATTATCAAGAACCAGAAAGGTATCGCCACCTGCAGCCAGCATCTGCCCTATTAGCATCAAAATGAGAATAATTATGACCACATGATAAACCCACATGACTTTTCCCCCGCGCCCAACGAGGCACGCATTACATGATGGATGGATGGATGTTTGTTCCGATCGGCGTCAGGGACAACTATCCTTGCGCTGATTCATTATGGACCCGCTCGCAGTTTGCGACATTCTTCGCACGCTGTATAGGTTCAACATGCAGATTCACCCACTGATTACCGACACCGATTCCCTCGCGCGGCTATGCACGCGTCTGGCCCAATCCGACTTTGTCGCGGTTGATACCGAGTTCATGCGCGAGAACACCTATTGGCCCGAGCTGTGCCTGGTACAGATCGGCAATCTGGAAGAGGCTGCGGCCATCGATCCCAAGGCACCGGGAATCGATCTGAGCCCGCTGCTCGACCTGCTCACCGAGAATCCCGAGGTCCTCAAGGTCTTCCATGCAGGACCCCAGGACATCGAGATCATCTTCAACCTCACCGGCAAGACCCCCACCCCGCTGTTCGACACCCAGGTTGCCGCGATGGCGCTCGGCCAGGCCGAGCAGATAGGCTATGCCAACCTTGTCGAAAGCTGGCTGGGACTGACGGTCGACAAGGGTGCGCGCTTCACCGACTGGTCGCGCAGGCCGCTAGAGGCCCGCCAGATCGACTATGCCATCGGCGATGTCACCCATCTGGCCAAGATCTTCCCCAAGATGCTCGACAAATTGCGCCGCACCGGGCGCGGTGCGTGGCTGGATATCGAGATGGAAAAGCTGGGCGATCCGCGCCAGTACAAGCCCGATCCCGACACTTTGTGGCAGCGTATCCGTCCGCCGGGCCGCAGCGCGCAGATCCTCGGCCGCATGCGCGCGCTCGCCTGGTGGCGCGAGACCGAGGCGCAGGACAAGAACCTGCCGCGCGGGCGCATCATGAAGGACGAGACGCTTGCCGACATCGCGGCGCATCCGCCCTCGCACCAGTCCGATCTGGGCAAGGTGCGCGGCCTGTCCGCGGCGTGGCGCGAAAACGATATCGGCGCGCGGATGATGGATGCGCTGATCGCCGCGCGTCCGCTCAGCCCGGCGGAAATGCCGCCCAAGAGCCCGCGTGGCCCTGCACTGGGAAAGGAAGGCGCGCTCGTCGCTGACCTGCTCAAGCTGCTGCTCAAGATCCGATCGCGCGAGATCGATGTCGCCGCGCGGCTGCTCGCGCGCAGCGACGATCTGGAAGCGCTGGCGGCGGGTGTGCGCAAGAACCTGCCGATCCTGGAAGGCTGGCGGTTCGAACAGTTCGGCCGCGATGCGCTGGCGCTGGTCGAGGGTCGGATGGCGTTTGCCATCGCCGATGGCCGGATCAAGATGACGCGCACCGAACTTGCGGCAGAAGCCGAGCCGGATGCCGATGCCGCTGTCGCCGCTGCGCTTGCGGAGCAGCCATGACGTCATATCTGCCCACTCTCAAACAGCTGCAATATCTCGTCGCGCTGGAAGAGCATGGTCATTTCGGCAAGGCGGCAGATGCCTGTTACGTGACGCAGTCGACGCTGTCGGCGGGGCTGCGCGAGCTGGAAACGCTGCTGGGCGTGGTGCTGGTCGAACGGACCCGGCGGGTGGTGCGATTCACGCCGCTGGGCAACAAGGTCGTGGCCAAGGCGCACCGTATCCTGCGCGAGGCGGAAGAGCTCTCCGACCTCGTGCGCTCATCGGGCAAGCCGCTGTCGGGCGATCTGCGGATGAGCGTCATCCCCACTATTGCCCCGTTCCTGCTGCCCCGGCTGCTTCCCGGCCTGCGCCGCGAGCAGCCCGAGCTCAAGCTGTTCCTGCGCGAGGAAGTCAGCAGCGCCGCAGTCGAGTCTCTTCATCACGGCCAGGTCGATTGCGTTCTGCTTGCGCTCCCCTTTCCGGCGGGTGATGTCGAGCACGAAACCCTGTTCGTCGATCCGCTCTACGTAGCCTTCCCCAAGGATGACCCGCGCGACCCGCCCGAATTCGTGCGCCCCGAGCTCATCGACGAATCTCGGCTGCTGCTGCTCGAGGATGGCCACTGCCTGAAGGACCACGCGCTTGCCGCGTGCAACCGCCCCGAACTGCGCGCCAGTGCGATGATGTTCGGCACATCGCTGCACACGCTGGTGCAGATGGTCGACAACAAGCTGGGCCTCACATTGCTGCCGCAGATCGCGATCGATGCGGGGATATTGAACAACACCGATATCGTGGCGCGGCCGTTGCTGGCGGATCACGCCTCGCGCGACATTGCGATCATCTGGCGCCGCAACAGCCCCCGCGCCGAGGAGTTCCGGATGCTGGCGGACATCCTGCGCCGTGGCCATGCCGAAGGGAAGTGCGCGGGGTAAATGCCTCATCTCCCCTCCCGCTTGCGGGAGGGGTGTCTGAGCCGAAGGCGAGGACGGGGTGGGCCTGCGCCACAACCAATTGTGCTCCCAGCCCACCCCGGTTCAGCAAGCTGAACCTGCCCCTCCCGCAAGCGGTAGGGGAGAATTTGGGCTAATCCATGTGCTTCAGGCCGACCCGCAGATAATCCCAGCCGGTGACCAATGTCAGGATCGCGGCGGTCCACAATGCGGCGATTCCCAGCTGCTGCATCCACAGATGCTCGGGAAAGCCGCCGGCAAAGATCAGGGTGCCAAGCGCGAGCAGCTGCAGCGTGGTCTTCCATTTGGCCAGCTGCGACACCGGCATCGAGACCTGCAGCCCCGCCAGAAACTCGCGCAGGCCCGATACGGTGATCTCGCGCAGCAGGATGATCAGCGCGGCGATGACGTGCAGCCCGTCGATATCGTTGTTGGCGCACAGGATCAGGATGACCGCCGCCACCATGATCTTGTCGGCAATCGGATCGAGGAAAATGCCCAGCCGCGACACCGCCCCCTGGGCACGTGCCAGATAACCGTCGAAATAATCGGTGATGCCCATCAGGCAATAGACGACAAAGCCCAGCAGATAGCCGGTCGCCCATTCAGGCCACCACAACAGGGCGGCCAGCAGAGGCACGGTCACGATGCGCGAGAGGGTCAATATGTTGGGCAGTGTCAGCATAGGGTGCGAGCCTCTTAACGGCATTTGCGCAGGATGGAAATGGCTTGACCGGCCCGGCATCCATCCCGATACCCCGGCCACGACCTGCCGCTGCCCGGCCACCCGCATCGGGATGGAGCGCAGCGCAAGGTCGGCGGGTTAATCGCAGAGGAATTGACGGCATGGCATCCGCTGGTGCGCTTTTGAACAAGAGGCGCTTTCTCCCCCTGTTCGTGACCCAGCTGCTCGGGGCATTCAACGACAATCTGTACAAGAACGCGATGGTGCTGTTCGTCGTCTACAGCGTGTACAACGACGAAACCGCCGAAACCTGGTTCAGCGCGATCGCCACAGCGGTGTTCATCCTGCCGTTCTTCCTGCTCTCGGCGCTCGCCGGGCAGCTGGCCGATACGCGCGACAAGGCTGCCATCATCCGCATCGTCAAATTCTGCGAAATCATCATCATGCTGGTCGGCGGCACGGGGCTGTACATGGCCTGGGCCGGCATGGCCGTGCACAGCATCGCCATCCCGCTGATGATGCTGGCGCTTTTCGCGATGGGGATCCACTCGACCTTTTTCGGCCCGATCAAATACGCCATTCTGCCGCAGCACCTCAACGATGACGAGGTTCTGGGCGGCACCGGGCTGGTGGAAGCGGGCACCTATATCGCCATCCTGCTGGGTACCATCCTGGCAGGCTGGATCCCGGTGGAGGTCGCAGGCATCGCGGTCGTGATAACCGCGATGATCGGCTACATGACGGGGCGACAGGTGCCCCCTGCCCCGGCCATGATCGAACGCACCAAGCTCGACTACAACTTCATCCGCGCCTCGGTCGCGCTGATCAAGGCGACGATGAAGGTGCGCCGGGTGTTCCTGGCCATCGTCGCGATCAGCTTTTTCTGGACCATCGGCGCGGTGCTGTTCATCCAGTTCCCGCCGCTCGCCAAGAACGTGCTGACCGCGAGCAAGGAGGTCGCCAGCCTGTTCCTGGTGGTGTTCTCGATCGGTGTGGCGATCGGATCGGTTGCGATCAACGCGCTGCTCAAGGGCACCGTCTCGGCGCGCTATTCGCCCGTGTCGGTGATCGTGATGGGGCTGTTCGTGGTCGCCTTCTTCTTCGTCTGCCGCCAGTGGGTGCCCGACACCGCCGGATCGCTGTTCACCGTGGGCGAGTTCATCCGGCACTCCATGGCCATTCCGCTGCTGCTCTCGCTCCTGGGGATCGCGGTGGCAGGCGGCATGTTCGTCGTCCCGCTGTACGCGTTCCTGACCACCACGGTGCACAAGAGCGAGGCTGCACGCACCATCGCGGCCAACAACATCGTCAATTCGGGCGCGATGGTGATCGGCTCGCTGATCGCCATCGGGCTCAGCCTGGCCGGGTTGCAGGTGATTTATCAGCTGCTGCTCAGCGCGGCGATGTGCGTGGTCGCGGCCTGGCTGGGGCATCTGCTGCACCAGGCGAGCCTCGAGCCGCATGGCGATCACGAACTGGACGGCTGAGCGAGAGGCGCGCGCTATTCGACGACGCGCACCAGCTTGCGCTCGAGCGGGGCAAGCACGCCCGATAGCTCGTGCCCGCGCTTTAGCACCGCACCGCCTTCGCCGACCAGCGCCCACATGCCCTGCTTGCGGCGCAGCGCAGGACGCTTTTCGATGCGGAATTCGGGCCGTTCGGTGGCCCTGCGAAAGCATGAGAAGATCGCCGCATCGCGGCCTAGCTCGATCGCGTAATCGCGCCACATTCCGGCGGCGACCATGCGTCCGTACAGATCGAGAATGCGATTGAGTTCCTGCCGGTCAAAGCCGGTCTGGTTCGCCGTTCCGCCGGTCAGCGGAAACAGGGAGACGTTGCCGCCCGGGTTCAAGCCGCGACCTCGGTGTTACGGCTCATGTCAGGCTGCGGTCCCGCTATCGCGATCGGGCCCCTTGAGCTCGGCGCCGCGGACGGCCTTGCGGGCCTCGTCGCGTTCTTCCATCAGCTGGCGGATCCGCTCCTGCATCTGCAGAATCTCGCACTGCAGCAATTCCAGCTTCTGCGTGGACGGGTCGAAGGTCTGGCTGCACGGCGTGCCGTACTGCACGAAGCCGCGCTGCTTTTCCGCCGCATCGACCGGCGTGGGGCGCGCCGGAATGCCGACCATTACCGACCCGGGGGCGACATCGCGGGTGACGACGGCGTTCGCACCGATGCGCGCACCCTTGCCGACGGTAAGCGGGCCAAGGATCGCCGCGCCCAGGCTGACGATCACGTCATCCTCGATGGTCGGGTGGCGCTTGCCGCCCACGCCATCGGTGGGGTTGCGCCCGCCCAGCGTCGCGCCCTGATAGATGGTCACATTGTCGCCGATCACCGCGGTCTCGCCGATCACGACAAAGCCGTGGTCGACAAACAGGAAGCGACCGATCTGCGCGCCGGGATGGATGTCGATCGCGGTGAGAAAGCGCGAGATGTGGTTGACCAGCCGCGCGAGGAAATAGAGCTCGCCGGTGAACAGCCAGTGCGCGACCCGGTGCAGGCCCAGCGCCAGCACGCCAGGGTACAGCAGAATCTCCCACCGGGATCGGGGGGCGGGATCGCGCGCGCGGATGGAATCCAGATATTCGCTCAATGCGCTGAACATGCGCCGTTCCTTCGCCTGTGGTAGCTGCCTAAATAGAGGATGGTGGGTCGATTTACCAGACCCCGGCCCAATCAACTCAGGCTAAGTCCTGCCCGAAGGCCCATGAACTGCGCCAGACGCCGTAGCCGCCGCTCGACGACCTCGCCGT
Organism: Blastomonas sp. RAC04; assembly: GCF_001713435.1. NCBI lineage: Bacteria > Pseudomonadati > Pseudomonadota > Alphaproteobacteria > Sphingomonadales > Blastomonadaceae > Blastomonas > Blastomonas sp. RAC04. Next base: position 704,567 of record NZ_CP016460.1, on the reverse strand, counting down.
ACAACGCCCGGTCCGCGGGATCGAGCACAAGGTGCAACGCGTCACCAACCCGCTGCAGATGGCTGCGCTTGAGGACATCGTGCGTGCCCGCACCCAACCGCTGCGCCAGGCGCATCGCCAGTCCCCAACCGATCGCACGTTCCAGCATCTCGGGCGTGGCGACGTGGAAATCGAGCGGGAACGGGCGCGGACCTCCGCCAAAATTGGTATAAAGTGCCTGGCCGATCATTGAGCGTCCGACCACATCGATCCCCACCCAGTTGCCGTGCAGCGCGATCTCGAGCCCACGTTCGGCGCGGAAATCGGGGCTTGCCTGCCACGCAACATCAGAAAGATGGCACGCCGCCTTGAGCCAGCGCTGCCAGTGCGGCGGGTCCTCGGGGAATATCCGCGAAATCCAGTCGAACAGCGGCTGCGAATCCTCGCCGAAGCGCGACTGGAGCTGGCCGTAGCGGTCCGCCGCCACCAGCAGCGGATCGCGCTGGCGCACGTCGTCATCCATCCGTGCGTAGAGCAATCCTTCGCGCAGGCCATAGGACGACACGATCAACTCGCTGGGGCTGATATGATCGCGCATCAGCCGCAGCAGCGCGATCGCATCGGGCAATGTCTCGATGCGCGAGGGCGCGAGGCCCGTCGCCTGGCGCACCGCGTCGCGATCCATGGCGCGAAACCCGGTGAGCACCGCTTCGGGCCGCGCGATATCGATCCGATACTCGTTGAGCACCCGCAGCGGATAGGCGGTAAGGTGCATGTCCAACCGGGCAAAGGCACGCCATGACCCGCCCACCAGATAGAAGGGCTTGCCCGGATGCTCGCGCAGCCACGCATAGGGCGCGACCATCTTGCGGAAGGCCGAGGCCAGCGTCATGCCATCGCCCTGCCGCACCGCCGCGGCGCGCAGCACGCCCAGCGGCAGCGTCGCGGTTTCGACCACCGTGCCGCCGCTGACCCGTGCAAGGTCGAGGCTGCCGCCCCCCAGATCCCCCACGATGCCGTCGGCGTGCGGGATCGCCGAGAGCACGCCGAGCCCGGAGATCCGAGCCTCGTCATCGCCCGACAGGATGATGATATCCAGCCCCAATGCCCGCGCCTTTCGCGTGAACTCGTCGCCATTGCTGGCATCGCGCACTGCCGCGGTCGCGACGCACACGGTCTCGTCGACATCCATTTCGCGCGCGACGATGCGGAACCTCTCGAGCGCCTCGATCGCGCGCGTCATCGCGGCGGCATCGATCGTGCCGGTGTCCGCCAGCGACCGACCCAGCCCCGCCATCACCTTCTCGTTGAAGATGAGCGCCGGGTTGCGGCGCGGCCCCGAATAGACGACCAGACGCACCGAGTTCGAACCGATATCGATGATCGCCGTGCGATAGAGATGCGCCGGCTGGTTCTGTTTGCGGATGAAAAAATCCATAAGGGTCCGGTCAATCCTCGCGTGGGGCGCGGCGATGGAGGCTGAGCTTGGGCACCGCATCGCTGTTCTTGAGCGCAGTGCCGCGTCCGGACAGCGACGGGTTTGTCATGAAATAGCGGTGCAGGTTGAACGGCTTGTCGTCGGGACGGATGCGGATGTAGCGGCCATCGCCGTCCAGCTCCCAGCTTTGTTCGTTGTCCAGCAGATTGGCGACCATCACCTGTTCGAGCACCTGATCGTGCACCGTCGGGTTCTGGATCGGCAGCATGTATTCCACCCGCCGGTCGAAATTGCGCGGCATCCAGTCGGCCGAACTGATGAACACCTTGGCCCGGTCGTTGGGCAGCGCATCGCCGTTGCCGAACGCCCAGATGCGACTGTGCTCAAGGAAGCGCCCGACCACCGACTTGACGCGGATGTTGTCGGAGAGGCCCGCAACGCCCGGGCGCAGGCAGCAGATACCGCGGATGACCAATTCGATCTGCACGCCCGCGCTGCTCGCGGCATAGAGCTTCTCTATCATCGCCGGATCGACCAGCGAGTTCATCTTGGCCCAGATCGCGCCTTTACGCCCGGCGCGTGCCTCTTCCATTTCATGATCGATCAGCGCGATCAGGTCGCGGCGCATGTCGCGCGGCGACATCGAAAGCAGTTCGAGCTGCTCGGGCTCGACATAGCCGGTGATGTAGTTGAACAATTGCGCCGCATCGCGGCTGGCGCGGGGATCGGCGGTGAAGAAGCTGAGATCCGTGTAGATCCGCGCGGTCACCGGGTGGTAATTGCCGGTGCCAAAGTGGCAGTAAGTGCGGAAGCCGTCGGGCTCGCGGCGCACCACCATCGAGATCTTGGCGTGGGTCTTCCACTCGATAAAGCCATAGACCACCTGCACCCCGGCCCGCTCGAGCGCGCTCGCCCAGAGCAGGTTCTGCTCCTCGTCGAAGCGCGCTTTGAGCTCGACCACCGCGGTGACCGACTTGCCGGCCTCTGCCGCCGCGATCAGCGCGTTGATGATCGCGGACTGCTTGCCGGCGCGGTACAGCGTCTGCTTGATCGCCACGACATCGGGGTCTTGCGCTGCCTGTTTGAGGAACGCGATGACCACCTCGAAGCTCTCGTACGGGTGGTGGACGACGATGTCCTTGCTTCTGATCGCTGCAAAGCAATCGCCGTTATGTTCTCGGATTCGTTCAGGAAATCGTGGCGTGAAGGCGGGGAACTTGAGATCGGGCCGGTCCTCTTCGACCAATGCGGCGAGATCGCCGATCCCCAGAAAGCCATCGTCGGACGACTTGTTGCCGCCCTCCTGCAGCAGATTGTCGTCCAGCAGCTCGGCCAGCCCCTTGTCCATCAGCCGCGATGTTTCCAGCCGGATCACCTGCCCGCGCTTGCGCCGTTTGAGCGCATTGCGGAAGTACAGCACCAGATCCTCGGCCTCTTCCTCGACCTCGATATCGCTGTCGCGGATGATGCGGAACAGGCCCGATCCGCGCACATCATAGCCGGGAAAAAGCTTGTCGGCGAAGGCGACGACGATCTTTTCGAGCGCGACATGCCAGCCCTTGTCGCCCGCGATCCGCACGAAGCGCGGCATGGTGGCGGGCAGCATCACGAGCTCGCGCACCGTCTTGCCGTCCGACCGGCGCTTGAGGTCGAATATCAGGCTCAGTCCCTTGTTGGGGATGAACGGAAACGGATGCGCCGGATCGAGCGCCTGTGGGGTGAGCACCGGGAAGATCTGGGTGACGAAATGCTCGCGCAGCCATGCCTTGTTGACGTCGTCGAGATCATCGACATCGGCCTCGACCACGCCATTGGTCGCCAGTTCGGCCCGCAGATCGCTCCAAACCTGTTGCTGAGCGGCATTGAGCCTGTCGACCGCGCGCTCGATTTCGACCAGCTGCTGCGCAGGCGTGCGGCCGTCGGCGGAGCGCTCCTCGACATGCTCTGCCACCTGCCCAACGAGCCCAGCCACGCGCACCATGAAGAACTCGTCGAGATTGTTTCCCGAGATCGACAGGAAGCGCAGCCGCTCGAGTAGGGGGTGGCGCGGATTGCACGCCTCTTCCAGCACCCGGTCGTTGAACGCCAGCCAGCTGAGTTCGCGGTTGAAATAGCGGCGGGCCGATTCGGCAGGATCTGCCGGGCCAGATTGTTCAGTCTGTGTCGGATGAGCCGCCATCGGTTCCTGCCAAGTTTGCCAGTGCGTCGCGCACCAGTCTTTGGCCGATTGGGCGCTGCATTGCCAGCGCCATCTCGTCGATCATGTGCGCCAGCCGGCAGATGGCCGGATAGGATCGCTCGACCCTGAGCGCGGCATAAGCGGCCAGCGCATCGGGCAGCGCAAGCCCTGCCCGCGCCAGCAGCTTCTGTAGCAGCAGTGCGGTCATTTCCTCGTCGGGTGGCGGAATTTCGACCAGCAGCGATGCGCCCAGCCGCGACAGCAGGTCGGGCAGCCGGATGCCCCACTGCGCGGGCGGGAGGGACGCGGCGAACAGCACCGGCGCGCCCTGGGTCTGCGCCCGGTTCCAGGCGTGGAACAGCGTCTCGTCGCTTTCGCCATCGGCATTGTCGATGAAGCAGCCGCCCGATCCTGTGACGAACGCGCGGCCGATGGTGGTCTTGCCCGATCCGGGCGGGCCGATCAGCACCGCCGCACCAAAGGGCAGCCGGGTCCAGTCGAACAGCCGGTCGATCGCCGCACGATTCGATTCGGTGACCAGAAAATCGCTGTCGCCATCCGGTCCGGCTGCCGCAAAGGGCAGTACGAACTGGCCCGTCATCGCGTGTTATCCCCCGCCGCCGGGGGCCGCAGCCGGTGCCTGGGCGCGCGAGATGCGCAGCACGCCCGCGCCCTGCTGCACCCGCCAGCCACGGGCTTCGAGCGCGCCGCGCAAGGCGTCGATATCGATGTTGGCGTTGACCTGCATCACTGAGGTGCCGCCCAGCGCCAGGCTGGCGGTATTGGCCGATTGCACGCCGGGGATACCACGCACCAGCCGCTCACCCGCCTGCACTGCGGCGACATCGGGGGTGTCGAACTGGATCGAGATGATCTGCGGCCCGCTGGTCAGTCCACCGGCTTCGAGCGGCACGTCCTCGGCCAGGCTTTCGTCGAGCAGTTCCTCGACGATCTCGACCGGCTTTTCGATGATCAGCGACGAATCGGGGCGCAGTTCGCCCGAGCGCACCGCGCCGGCATAGATCCGATCGAGCCGCTGGATCGCCTCATCGAGCATCGCATTGAGGCCGTCGCTGTTGCGCGCGCGCAGCGTGAACGATCCCAGCAACCGGCTGTCGGGGCCAAAGCGCGCGGCAAACCGTCCGGTGATCGGTCCGCCGGGATATTGCCGCTCGATATGTGCAACAGGCACCACGACGTCCGCCGCGCCGAACTGGTCGAGGATCAGCCGCCACCACGTGCGGCTGCGGCGACCCGACTGCGCGGCGTTGACCAGCAGCGAATCCGCACCCGAACCGTGCGGACGGATGTAATCGACAATGCTTTCTGAGGTGCGATAGCGCGCCCAGGCCGCCTGCCATGGCGTGCGGTTCTCGAACGTCTGCGCCGATCCGCCCGAGACGTAGATCGGAATTACCAGCATCGGTGCCGAGCGCAGCACCGATCCGCTGACGCCGAGCAGTTCCCCTGCGCGCGCGCGATCGAACAGTACGCCCAGTGTCGCGATATAGCGGCGCGGGCCGATCTGTTCATATTCCACCACGATGGCCGAGACGATTCCGTCGAGCACCGAGTCGCTGAGCTTGGGCGCTGCGCCCGAGCGGTTGGTCTGCATCCACAATTTCTGCCAGCCCTTGCGCTGCGCCTCGCGCCACGCGTTCGAGCGAGCCTCTTGCGCATTCTTGCCCGATGCGTCGACCTTGACGCCGCTGACCTCGAAATCGCCGCCGCTGGCAACCGGCGGAATTCCGCGGTCTCCCTCGATCTGGGCGTACACGATTCCCGCTAGCACCAGCAGCAGCGGGAGCAGGATTGCGGCGATCCACGCGCGCGATAGTCTCGGCGCTGGGCGGCTCAGGGTCAGGCTGTTGGTCAAGATATCCTTAGCTTCAATCAACCGTATAAAATGATGATCCCCGGCGCATTGATCGCTGGCGGTGGTTTGGCGGCCCCTTTTGGCGACAATGGCGTGGAAATCCAAGCGAGAAGTCGCTAACCGCTCAGCCCATGACTGACAAGACCGGCGCGACGCCACCTCACGACTCCTACAGCTATGCCCAGGCCGGGGTTTCGATCGCGGCGGGCAACGCACTGGTCAAGGCGATCGGTCCGCTCGCCAAGGCGACCGCGCGGCCCGGCGCCAATGCCGAACTTGGCGGATTTGGCGGGTTCTTCGACCTCAAGGCTGCAGGCTATTGCGATCCGTTGCTGGTCGCGGCCAACGATGGCGTTGGCACCAAGGTCAAGCTCGCCATCGACCACGACCGGCATGATGCGATCGGCATCGATCTGGTGGCGATGTGCGTCAACGATCTGATCGTCCAGGGCGCTGAACCCTTGTTCTTTCTCGATTATTTCGCAACCGGCAAGCTGGACACGGGGATTGCCGAACGCGTCGTCGCCGGGATCGCCGATGGCTGCAAGCTGGCGGGCTGCGCGCTGATCGGCGGCGAGACCGCGGAAATGCCCGGCATGTATGCTCCGGGCGATTACGATCTGGCGGGCTTCTGCGTCGGCGCAGTCGAGCGCGACGAGGTGCTCACCGGTGACAAGGTGAAGCCCGGCGACGTGCTGCTCGGCCTTGCCTCGTCGGGCGTCCATTCCAACGGCTATTCGCTGGTGCGCCGCCTGGCGGCGGACAAGGGCTGGAAGATGAACCGCCCTGCCCTGTTCGATCAGGATGTGCTGCTCATCGACGCGCTGATCGCGCCGACACGAATTTACGTCTCCTCGCTGCTGCCCGTGGTCAGATCGGGCCGCATTGCCGCGATGGCGCACATCACCGGCGGCGGACTGCTCGAAAACATTCCGCGCGTGCTGCCCGATGGCGCGCATGCGCATGTCGATGCCGATGCATGGGTTCAGCCGCGGCTGATGGCGTTCCTGCAGGCGCAGGGACATATCGAACCCGAGGAAATGGCGCGCACCTTCAACTGCGGAATCGGCATGGTGCTGGTGGTTGACGAGAGCCACGTGGCCTCGGTAACCGCAGACCTCGAGGCAGCGGGCGAAACCGTCCACCGCATCGGTCGGATCGACGCTGGCGACAAGGGCTGCACTGTCAGTGGTTCGGTCGAGACCTGGAGCGCCAAGGCGGCGTGGAGCGCCATCCATGCGGGGTGATGCAACCCCTCTCCCCTCCCGCAAGCGGGAGGGGCAGCGCGGCTCGCCGCGCGGGGTGGGCCTGAAATTTGCGCAAGACAGGCCCACCCCGGCCTCGCCTGCGGCTCGTCCACCCCTCCCGCTTGCGGGAGGGGAGAAGTGACGAAGGCCCGCGTCGCCATCCTGATCTCGGGCAGCGGCACCAACATGGCGGCTTTGCTCTATGCCTCGCGCGCGGCCTCGTGCCCCTATGAGGTGGTGCTGGTCGCCTCGAACAATCCCGAGGCGGGCGGGCTGAAGCTCGCCGCGGCAGAAGGCGTGCCGACCTTTGCGCTGTCGCACAAGGGCATGGACCGCGAGAGCCACGACGCCGCGATGGACAAGGCGATTCGCACATCGGGCGCCGATCACGTCGCGCTCGCGGGCTATATGCGCATTCTCACCCCCGGCTTCGTGCGCGGGTGGGAGGGGCGGATGCTCAACATCCACCCCTCGCTGCTGCCCAGATACAAGGGCCTGCACACCCACCAGCGCGCGCTCGATGCAGGCGATGCACAAGCCGGGTGCAGCGTGCATCTGGTGACCGCAGAGCTCGACGATGGCCCTGTGCTGGGCCAGTGCGCAGTCGCGATCCAGCCCGGCGACACTGCAGACACGCTGGCGGCGCGGGTGCTAATCGCCGAGCACCAGCTTTATGCCCGCACGCTGAGCGATTATGTAAGCCGCGAGGCCGATCCCGACTGGATCGTCGCCAAGGTCGGGGAACTGGCGCTCGCATTGCCCGAGACCGACGCCCGCCCTTCGCACGGCGCACCCGGCTGGCGCGTCGGCGGCGACAAGACCGGAAAGTATTTCGCCTATGTCTCGGTCCACCATCATGGCGAGGAAGCGATCGCGCTGTTGGTCAAGACCAGCGGTGCCGACGAACAGGCCGCGCTCGTCGATCAGGATCCGGAGCTGTACTACCTGCCCAAATTCTACGCGCCCTCGGGCTGGATCGCGATCCGCCTCGACACCGGCCGCACCGACTGGGAGCACATCGCCGACTGGCTTGCCCGCAGCTGGCGCAGCGTCGCGCCGAAACGGCTGACAAAGATGATGGATATTGCGGCGGAGTTTTGAGAGGCGGGCCATGCGAACTCGCAGGAGACCCGGTTAGGCGGCAGGCGTTGCGCGTGCCCCGGCCCACAAACGCCCCAGCATCAGATCCAACTCCGGCGGATCGAACGGATCGAGCCCCGAACCCGGATAGAAGGTCATCTCGCCGAACCGCGGTTCGCCTGCGATCTCGTAGAAATCCACGCGGACAAAGTCGAAGCCCTGCCCCAGCGTTTCGGCGGCCTCGATCATCCGGTCCAGCGAGACGGGCGCGGCAGGGTCCGCATCGGCGGTGGGAGACGACATCCGTTGCCAGTCGCGGGTCAATAGAAGCCAGCGGTGCCGGGTTTCGCGCTCCAGATGCACCTGGACGCAGGCGACCTTGCCGCCGAAGACGTAGAGCTTGTAATCGACCGGAAGCTGGCCGTCGCTGCCGATGAATGGCTCGACCAGCAAGCCGCGCGGGATGCGGGTATACAGCCACTCATCGAGCCACCGCCCGTAGGATTGCCGCATCCACCTTGCGCTGCGGCGGCAGATTGCGTCCCAATCATCGTCGCCCGATCGCACGAAGGCGCGCTGGTTGCAGCCGTGGCGGGACTTGACCACGAACGGGCGCGGCCAGGGCGGGTCGGCGGGCAGCGTGGTGCCGTACCACAATGTCGGGGTGACCCAGTGCGCGCCGATCCGGTCGGCGACGAACTGCTTTACGGCAACCTTGTCGGAAAACGCCGCAAGCCGCGGATCTCGGTCGAACAGCTTGCGGTGCTGGACGAACTCGGTGAACGTCGCGGGGCGGGCAATCCGTGGCAGCCGGTGGTGCCGCCACAGATAGGTCAGCGCGATCCTGAGCCGTGCGTTCAGCAGCACGGCTCAGCCTCCGCGACGTTCCTTCGCCGATCAGCCGACGATTTCTTCGGGCTTGAAGAAGTACGCGATCTCGATCGCTGCGTTCTCGTCGCTGTCCGAACCGTGCACGGTGTTGGCTTCGATGCTCTCGGCCAGTTCCTTGCGGATGGTGCCGGGTTCGGCATTCGCGGGGTTGGTGGCGCCCATGATGTCGCGGTTGCGCTGCATGGCGTCTTCGCCTTCCAGAACCTGCACGACGACAGGGCCGGAGATCATGAAGTCGACCAGTTCACCGAAGAAGGGACGCTCGCGGTGCACGGCGTAGAAGCCTTCGGCCTGTTCGCGGGTCATGTGGATGCGCTTGGAGGCGACGACGCGCAGGCCTGCTTCTTCCAGCATCTTGGTGACCGCGCCGGTCAGGTTGCGACGGGTGGCGTCGGGCTTGATGATCGAAAAGGTCCGGGTGACGGCCATGATGAAGTGCTCCTGAAGTTTGACGATGGGCACGCGCACGCATGGCGCGATTCGTCGCCGCCCCTAGACGGACCGATTGTGCGCTGCAAGAAAAACCCGCTTTTTCCGCCCTGCTCGCAGGGTTCTGAGGGAGCGTCAGCCCTCTCCGGCGATCAGCGTGATCGACGATCCGCTCTCGGCAGGCGCCACCTGAAGGCTGAACGAGCCGCCATCCTTGGTGCCCGAAATGGCACGCATGTCCTGCGTGGTGATCTCGCTTTCGATCTTGAAGCCCTTGGCCTCGACCGCCTTGCGATACCAGGCGACCACGGTGTCGCGGTCGGCGCTGCTTTCCATCACCACCATGCCGCCCGACTTGCCATCCGCGTTGGAGGTCATGGTCGAGACGACCTTGGCGCCGGGATAGACCGCAAGCCCCAGCGGCAGCTTGGCATCGGTGCCGCCGCTGTCGATGTTGACCGTCGCCGATCCGTCGGCACTGGTGATCTTGATCTCGGACGCATCGCCATCGCCTTCGCGGGTGACCTTGACCTCATTGCCCTCGGCATCGCTGTAGACCGTCTTTTCGCCGCCACAGGCGGTGAGCGCCAGCGTTGCCGTCGCCATCATCAGGAAGTTGCGCATCATGCTCGTGTCCTTTGTCAGTCGGATTGATCCTGACGCCTGCCGGACGTCTGTTCAACCCATTTGCCGCCGTCCTGCTTCCAGTAATGCCTCTCGAGCCCGTCATGTGTGCCCAGCGTCACCCACGCCTTGCGCGCATCGGCGATCGTTGCATCGTTAAACAGCAGGAATGTCCGCGCAAAGGCCAGCGCTTCGTCGCGCCACTGGCCATCGGCCAGCACGACGAAACCCGCGCCATTGGCGGCTTCGACCCGATCGGCGAGCAACAGCGGCTGGACCTGCGGATTGGGTGCATCAATGTCGCCATGCGCCAGAAAGCTCTCGGGCGTGTGCGTCCACAGCGCCTGGCTGAGCGAGGCGCGGTGACCTGCATCGGCCGACACGATCAGCATCCGCTCGCCCAGCGCCAGCGTCCGCGTCGCCAGCACCGGCACCACCCGCTCGGCGGGATCGCGGGTGAGGTGATAGAAATCGACCTGCATCTGATGCCCCCCTAAGCTTGTTCCGTCATTCCCGCGAACGCCGGAATCCCGCCTTTGCTCAACGGCTGCGCATAAGCGGGACCCCCGCTTGCGCGGGGATGACGAGCGATCCTTCCAAACCAGCAGACATAGGCCAGCTAAGACTCAACCTTCAAAGTTATCCGCAATCCACTGATTCAAAAGGCGAACACCATAACCGGTCGCACCCTTGTCCCACACGGGGCCGGGCTTGTCGGCCCAAACCATGCCTGCGATATCCAGATGCGCCCATTTGACGCCGGGCTTGATGAAACGCTGCAGGAACTGCGCCGCGGTGATTGATCCGCCGCCGCGCGGGCCGACATTCTTGATGTCGGCAATCGGGCTGTCGATCAGCTTGTCATAGGCCTTGCTCAGCGGGAAGCGCCACAGCGGGTCGCCCGCCGCCTTGCCCGCCGCGGTCAGCCTGTCCGCCAGGCCGTCGTCGTTGCTGAACAGCCCGCCATGCTGGTCGCCCAGCGAGATGATGATCGCGCCGGTCAGCGTCGCCAGATCGACGATGTATTCCGGATCATACTGCTCCTGCGCCCAGTGCAGCGCGTCGCACAGCACCAGACGGCCTTCCGCATCGGTGTTGATCACCTCGATGGTCTGGCCGGACATGCTGGTAACCACGTCGCCGGGGCGCTGCGCGTTGCCATCGGGCATGTTCTCGACCAAGCCGCAGATGCCGATCACGTGCGCCTTGGCCTTGCGCCCGGCCAGCGCCTTCATCGTGCCAGCGACCGCGCCTGCGCCGCCCATATCCCACTTCATGTCTTCCATGCCGGCAGCAGGCTTGATCGATATGCCGCCGGTATCGAAAGTCACGCCCTTGCCGACCAGAACGACGGGCTTGGACTGCGCATCGCCGGTGCCATTCCAGCGCATCGCGATCATCCGGGGCGGCCGCACCGAACCCTGCGACACGCCGAGCAGCGCGCCCATGCCGAGCTTTTCCATCTCGTCCTGGCCCAGCACGGTGATCTCGACGCCCAGCGCCTCGAGCGGCTTGCAGCGTTCGACGAAGCTTTCGGGGTAGATGATATTGGCAGGCTCGGTGACCAGCTCGCGGGTCAGCGCGACACCTGCGGCAACCGCTGCGTGGTCGGTCCAGCCGGCCTGCAGTCCCTTGGGACCACCGATGACGGCGATCTCGGTCAGCGTCACCTTCGACTTGGCGGGAAGCTTGGTGCGGTACTGGTCGTGCGACCAGCTTCGCAGGTCCGCGCCGAACAGGAACTGTGCGGCAGCATCGCGGTTGGTGGCGATCGCGCCATGGGTCATGTCCACCGCCAGCGATTCGACGCCCGAACGCTGGTATTTGGCGACCAGCTGGCCGCCGGCTCGCTCCATGTCGGCGCGCGCGCCGGCGCCGGTGCCCACAAGCGCGACCCGCAGCGTCTTGCCGCCCTGGCTGACGAACACGTCGAACACTTCGCCCGCGCCTGCCTCGAACCGTGCCGCCCTTGCGCCATCGCGCACCACCTGGCCAGCATCGAGCGGCAGGTTCAGACTGGCAAGCTCATCCTTGGCAACCGGAAAGGCAACCACGGCATAACTATCGGCAGACGCGTCAAAAACTATCTTCATCAAGGGATCCCCGAGCGGCAGGCGGCGCTGCCTGGTTAATCGATTATGCACCATATCGCCTCTATGCCATGGCTTTGAGGCGGCAGATGGCTGCGCCCGACATATCGGTGCTGCAGCCAGACTTGCAAGCGATAGGACAGGTTCATCGTGTTTGCCAGCATTTGCCGCAGCGTTACACGGGCTGTCGAAAGCGGTTTGCAGTTGCGTCATCGCAGTGCGATAGGGCCGATTCTGGCGAGAGGCCGGTCGACGATTCTTGACCGCGAGCCCCACCGGATAGAGCGATGGATGGACGGCTTGCAGGTTAAACGGGCATATCTTCTGCTGGGATCAGCTTTGCTGACAGCCAATGCGGTGCCTGCCATGGCAGCGGATCAGCAGGTGTGCACGCGCACCAGCTATCTGCTGGGCGAGAACCTGACCTTCAACCGCAAGGACATCGTGCAATATGCCGATGCGCAGGATGATGCCCCCGGCGTCAGCGGCGCGCAGCCCGAGGCCGAGCAGGTGATCGAGTTCACCGCCGACCGGCTGGATTATGACAGCAACGCCGACGTCGTCACCGCGACCGGCAACGTCCTGCTGGTCCGCGCCGACCAGTCACTGGTCGCCGACAGCGTCACCTGGGATCGCAAGTCGGGCGAGGTCCGCGCCAACGGCGAGGTCCAGATCACCGACCCGGAAGGCAACAAGCTCTACGGCGATTCCATCGAGCTTACCGAGACCATCCGCGACGGCGTGATCGAGAACATCCTGGTGGTGCTCGAAGCCGGTGGCCGGATGGTCGCCACCCGCGGCGTGCGCGACGATGGCGTCATCACGCTTGAGAATGCCGCCTATTCCGCCTGTCTGGTCGAAACCCCCACCGGCAAGCCCAAGAACCCGAGCTGGCAGCTGCGCGCGATCAAGGTCGTCTACAACCCCGTCGACAAGCGCGTGCGCTATCAGGGCGCGCGCCTGGAGCTGTTCGGGCTGCCGGTGATCCCGATGCCCGGCCTCAGCCACCCGGTTGGCGAAGGCAGCGGCGGCGGCCTGCTGGTTCCCGACATCCGCTTCAGCCAAGCCAATGGCGTGCAGTTGAGCGTGCCCTATTACTTCAACCTTGCGCCCAATCGCGATCTTACGGTGACCGGATCGGTCTTCACCGAGGCGCTGCCGATGGTCAACGCGACCTATCGCGCGCTGACCGATCGCGGCGCCTACCAGATCACCGGCTATGCGACCGCCGGGTCGCGCATCCCGGTGGGTGCAGGCGGCATCGCGGCGGACAGCCAGGATGACTTCCGCGGCTATTTCGACGCGACGGGGCGGTTCCAGCTCAGCGAGGCGTGGAGCGTCAGCGGGTCGATCCGGGCAGTCACCGACCGCACGTTCCTGCGGCGTTATGATGTCAGCCGCGACGACCGGCTGCGCTCGACCGTCGAGGCCGAGCGGATCGGCCCCAACAGCTATTTCTCGCTCGCCGGCTGGGCGACGCAGACGCTGCGAGTCAACGATCCGCAGGGCCAGGTGCCCATCGCGCTGCCGGTGGTGGACTGGCGGCTGCGCTTGCCCGAGCAGGTTGCCGGCGGCAAGGTCGAGTTCCAGATCAACACGCTCGCCATCACCCGCACCGCCGGGCAGGACACGCAGCGAGCCTTCGCTCAGGCGCGCTGGGACCTGCGCCGGCTGACCGGGCTTGGACAGGAATTCACGCTGACCGCGCTGGCGCGCGGCGACGTCTATAACAGCAGCGACAACGCGCTGACCAACACGCTGATCTATCGCGGCGAATCCGGGTTGCAGGCGCGCGCCAGCGGATCGGTGGCGGCTGACATGCGCTGGCCTTTCGTCGGCGAGGCGTTTGGCGGCACCCAGGTGCTCAGCCCGCGTGTCCAGGTCGTCGCGACGCCAACGACCGGAAACCTCGAGCTCCCCAACGAGGATTCGCGCGCCGTCGAACTCGAAGACAGCAACCTGTTCGCGCTCAACCGCCTGCCCGGCTATGACCGGTTGGAAGAGGGCGTGCGGGTCGTCTATGGCGTCGAGTGGTCGCTGCAGCGCCCCGGCATGCAGCTGAACGCCGTGGTCGGGCAAAGCTATCGCTTCGATGACGAGCGCGATTTCCTCCCCGAAGGCACCGGGCTGGGCAACCGCACCTCCGATGTCGTCGGACGGTTCGACCTCAAGCTGCGCAACTTCATCCGCTACACCCACCGTTTCCGGCTGGACAAGGACAATCTGGCTGTGCGCCGCAACGAGGTCGACATCACCGTGGGTGGTCGGCAGACCTATGCCCAGATCGGCTATCTGCGCCTCAACCGCGACATCGGCCCCGAGGTCGAGGATCTTGCCGACCGCGAGGAACTGCGCGTGGCAGGCCGCGTCCGCTTGGCGCGCTACTGGTCGGTGTTCGGCGCGGCGGTGGTCGATCTCAGCAATGCCGAGGAAGACCCCCGGTTGCAGTCCGACGGATTCGAACCGATCCGTACGCGGCTGGGCGTCGCTTATGAGGATGACTGCCTGGAACTGGGCGTCACCTGGCGGCGCGACTACATCCCGGTTGGCGATGCGCAGCGCGGCGATACCTTTCTGCTGCGGGTTGCCTTGCGCAACCTTGGCTTTTAAGCCCAAAGGCGATATTCACCGCCCCGCTCATCCACGGTTAACGGAAAGATGGGCACAGGGTCGCTTTTCTCCATTCAGGAAGATATGAGCTTGCACGCATTGAACACCATCGCGATCCGTACCCGTCAGCTGGCGAAAAAGACGCTGTTGCTGTCGCTGATTGCGGGGATCTCCTTGCCCGCAATCGCCCAGACCGTCAGAGACGACGCGGCCCCGCCCGAAACCACGCTCGACGTGCCCGAAGGTCTGACGATCTTCGGCAAGCAGGACCCCAATGTCCGCCGCGCCACCGCCATCGTCAACAGCGAGATCATCACCGGGACCGATATCGACCAGCGTGTCGCGCTAATCCTCGCCGCCAATGATGCCCCCGTTTCCGAAGAGGAGCGCGCGCGGCTGCGGCTGCAGGTCCTGCGCAACCTGATCGACGAGACACTGCAGATTCAGGAAGCTGCGGCCAACGACATCACCGTGGAAGAGGCGCAGGTCGAGCGCACTTATGCGCAGGTCGCTTCGCAGAACTTCCGCCGCGACACCACCGCGCTGGACAAGTATCTCGACAGCATCGGCTCGTCGTCGCGCTCGCTCAAGCGGCAGATCCGCGGCGAGCTTGCCTGGCAGCGGCTGCTGGGGCGCAACGTCACGCCGTTCATCAACGTGTCCGAAGAGGAAGTCAAAGAGGTCATCGAACGGCTCAAGGCGTCCAAGGGCACCGAAGAATTCCGCATCGGTGAAATCTATCTGTCGGCCAATTCGCAGAACCGTACCGAAGTCGCCCAGAATGCCACGCGCATCGTCGAGCAGCTCCAGCAGGGCGGATCGTTCGTCGCCTATGCCCGCCAGTTCTCCGAAGCCTCGACCGCTGCGGTCGGTGGCGATCTGGGCTGGCTGCAGCTTGGCCAGCTTCCCCCGGCGCTCGCCGTGGTCGCGCGCGACATGCAGGTCGGTCAGCTCGCCGGACCGATCGAGATCCCCGGCGGCTTTTCGCTGATGTATCTTATCGACAAGCGCCAGATCCTCACCGCCAACCCGCGCGATGCGCTGCTGGGGCTCAAGCAGCTTTCGATCGCCTTTGCGCCCGGCACCACCGAGGGTGAAGCGACGCGGCGTGCATCCGAATTCGCCTCTGCAACGCGTGCGATCAAGGGCTGCGGCTCTGCCGACGAGATCGCCGCGAAGCTTGGCGCGACGGTGACCAACAACGATCAGGTTCCGGTGCGTGATCTGCCCGCGCCGCTGCAGGATACGCTGATCGCGCTGTCGATCGGCGAGGCGACCCAGCCTTTCGGGTCGGTCAAGGATGGCGTGCGCGTGCTGGTGCTGTGCGGCCGTGACGACCCGCAGACCGAGGGCGGCCCCAGCGCCGAACAGCTGATGGCCAATATGGAAGAAGAAAAGGTCAACCGCCGCGCGCAGATTTATCTGCGCGATCTTCGCCGGGACGCGGTGATCGAGTACAATTGATGCTGCCTGCGGACCTTGTCCGGGCGTGAGCGGGTTGCTGGCCATATCCGCCGGTGACCCCGCCGGCATCGGCCCCGAGATCATCGGGAAAAGCTGGCAGGCGCGCGACGAACACGGGTTGACCCCGTTCTTCGCAATCGGCGATCCGCGCGCGTTTGCAGGCGTGTGGAGCGGCCCGATCGCGGTGATCGACACGCCGTCGGATGCGCCCGCGCACTTCGCCACCGCGCTGCCCGTGCTGCCGGTGATCGACAGCGGCGTTGTGGTTCCCGGCCAGCCCGATCTGGATGGTGCGCGCTGTGCGTTGCAGGCGCTGGAGATGGGCGTGGGTCTGGCGCGCGCCGGCACCGCCTGTGCCATCGTCACCGGGCCGATCTCCAAGATTCAGCTGCAGAAGGTCGGCTTCAACTTTCCCGGCCAGACCGAGTTTATCGCCGAAGCCTGCGGCGTGGCGCGGCAGAATGTCGCGATGCTGCTTGCAGGACCCTCGCTGCGGGTGGTGCCCATCACCGTGCATATCGGCATCGCGCAGGTGCCTGGCGCATTGTCCATTGAACTGATCGTCAACCGCGCGCGCGCCGCCGCCAAGGGCATGGCGCGCAATTTCGGCATCGAAAGCCCACGCCTTGCGATATCGGGGCTCAACCCGCATGCAGGCGAGCAGGGCAGCATGGGAAGCGAAGAGGCCGAGATCATCATTCCCGCCATCGACCAGCTGCGCACCGAAGGGTTCGATGTCGCAGGTCCGCTGCCCGCCGACACGATGTTCCACGCCGCCGCCCGCGCCCGCTATGATGTCGCCTTGTGCCAGTATCACGACCAGGCGCTGATCCCGGTCAAGGCACTGCACTTCGACGATGCGGTCAACATGACGCTCGGCCTGCCGATCGTGCGAACCTCGCCCGACCATGGCACCGCCTTCGACATCGCCGGCAAGGACCGCGCCAGCCCCAGCTCGATGATCGCCGCAATCCGCATGGCGAGCGCCGCCTGGCAGCACCGCAAGACCTACGAAGGCTGATGCGCAATCCCGTGACGGCCCTGCCCCCCTTGCGCGACGTGATCGCGCGCCATGGCCTTGCCGCGAGCAAGGCGCTGGGCCAGAATTTCCTGCTCGACGAGCAATTGCTCGACCGGATCGCCGCAGTTCCGGGCGATCTCGATGGCCAGGATGTGCTCGAAATCGGCCCCGGTCCCGGCGGCCTGACCCGCGCGCTGCTGCGCGCCGGCGCCAGGGTCACCGCGATCGAACGCGATCGCCGCTGCCTTCCCGCGCTTGCCGAACTGGCAGACGCTTTCCCCGGCCAATTGACGGTGATCGAGGGCGACGCGCTTGAACTGCCGCTGGGCCAGGTGATGCCCGGGCCCTGCCATATCGTCTCCAACCTGCCCTACAATGTCGGCACCGCGCTGTTTGTCGGCTGGCTGGGGGGCAAGGCCTGGCCGCCTCAATGGCTCTCTTTGACGCTGATGTTCCAGCGCGAAGTTGCCGACCGCATTGTCGCTGCCACCAACGACGATGCCTATGGCCGCCTCGCCATCCTCAGCCAGTGGCGCTGCCATGCGCGGCTGGCGATGAAGGTCCACCGCAGCGCCTTCACCCCGCCGCCCAAGGTTATGTCGGCGATCGTCCACCTCACCCCCGCGCCGATGCCCGAGGGCGTCGCACCGTCGCGGCTCGAAGCGCTTACCGCAGCGGCGTTCGGCCAGCGCCGCAAGATGCTGCGCCAGAGCCTGAAGGGTCTGCCCGGCGCACTTGCGGCACTCGAAAGCGAGGGCATCGACGCCTCGCGCAGGGCCGAGACCTTGAGCGTGGAGGATTTCGTCCGCGTGGCCAGGGCGATGGACGCGGTTTAGGACGCTTAGGCTGCACGACGCCCATCGCCGCAAATCGCTGCAACCCCCTTCCCTTTCCGTGCAGGTAAGCTAGCATTCCCTCCAAACCCGCGCAGCCCGGCATCACACTTGGGCGCGGCGGAACGGATGAGGAGCTTTGAGATGTACGATCTGATCATTCGCGGCGGCACTATCTATGATGGCTTGGGCGGCGCGCCTTTTGTCGGCGATATCGCGATCAGCGGCGATACCATTGCCGCAGTGGGATCGGTCAGCGGCCCCGCGCGCGAGGAAATCGACGCAAGCGGCCACATCGTCACCCCAGGCTTTGTCGATATCCACACCCATTATGACGGCCAGGCGACTTGGGATGACGTCATGGCGCCTTCGTCCTGGCACGGCGTCACCACCGTGGTCATGGGCAATTGCGGCGTCGGCTTTGCGCCCGCTGCGCCCGACAAACACCAGTGGCTGATCGGCCTGATGGAAGGCGTCGAGGACATTCCGGGCACAGCGCTTGCCGAGGGCATGACCTGGGATTGGGAAAGCTTCCCCGAATATCTCGAATCGCTCGAGAAGCTCCCGCGCACCATCGATATCGGCACCCACGTGCCGCATGGCGCGGTGCGCGCCTATGTGATGGGCGAGCGTGGCGCGCGCAACGAAGAGCCGACCGACGCCGATATCGCCGCGATGTCGCGGATCGTCGAGGACGGTCTGCGCGCAGGGGCACTCGGCTTTTCGTCTTCGCGCACCGTCTTGCACAAGTCGATCGACGGCGAGCTGGTCCCCGGTACCACGGCGACTGCGAAGGAACTGATCGGCATCGGTCGCGCAATGGGCAATGTCGGCTATGGCGTGTTCGAGATGGCGTCCGACCTGGTACCCGAATGGAACGAGTTCGACTGGATGACCGCTTTGTCCAAGGAGACCGGACTGCCGGTGACCTTCGCCATGCTGCAATCGCCGATGAAGCAGATGACATGGACCGAGCAGATGGCGGCGTGCGAGCAAGCCAACCGCACTGGCGGGAATGTCGTGGCGCAGATTTCGCTGCGCGGCACTGGGGTGGTGATGAACTGGCGCGGCACGGTGCACCCGTTCGTCCAGCGGCCCAGCTGGCGCGCGATCGCAGAACTTCCTTGGGATCAGCAGCTCGCAAAGCTCAAGGATCCCGCGTTCAAGGCGCAGTTGCTCGCCGAAGACAATCTGCCCCCGCCCTCGCTCGATATCGCGGCGCTGTTCATGCTGGTGACCGCAGGCTTTGCGCTGCAGTTCGCCATGCACGATGATTTCACCTACGAGCCAACCCGTGATGACAGCATCGCGCTGCAGGCGGACGCTGCCGGCAAGGACGCAGCGGAATTTGCCTATGATGCGCTGATGGCGGATGACGGCAACGGCTTCATCTATCTGCCCATCCTCAACTACCAGGACGGTAATCTCGATTTCATCAAGGGCCTGCTCGAGCGCGACGACACCGTCGTGTCGTTGTCCGATGGCGGCGCGCATTGCGGCACCATCTGCGATGCTGCTGCCCCCACCTTTCTGCTGAGCTACTGGGCGCGCGACCGCAAGGCGGGAACGATCCCGGTGGAGCTGGCGGTCAAGCGCCAGTGCCATGACACCGCGCGGCTCTATGGCCTCAACGATCGCGGAGTGCTGCGGCCCGGCTATCTCGCCGACCTCAACATCATCGATTTTGCGGCGCTGCGCCTCAGTCGCCCGTGGCTGGCGTTCGATCTGCCCGCAGGCGGCAAGCGCCTGTTGCAAAAGGCGGATGGCTATGTCGCGACGATCAAGTCGGGCGAGGTCACCTTCCGCAATGGCGAGGTGACTCAGGCACGCCCGGGCGGGCTGATCCGTGGCCCGCAGAATGTCGAGCAGCGGGTCGCCGCGGAGTAACCCGCCCGGCGCCCGACGATCAGAACGGCTTCACCGTGCCCAGGAAGCATATCCCGGCAATGGTGATCCAGTAGACATAGGCCATCAGGCGGCCATAGCCGATCTCCCGCGCCAGCGCGGCCTCCTGCGCGGGATCGGGGCCCAGCGCCAGCGCCCGGAAACGCGTGGTCCAGCGCCGCATAATCCAACGCAGCCCCAGCCCGATGCACAAGGTAAAACCGTAGAGCGTCAGCTTGGCTGCGTACCAGCGCATCCCCTCGCTCGCCTCGAAAGGACCATGTCCCAGCAGCGAGGAAATTCCGGTGATGAAGATCGCGGGGATCAGCAGATAGCGGATCGCCTCGTCGGCCTTGGTCAGCCTGATGCCTGTGTCGGTTTCGCGCGCGAAGAACGCCCCCCAGCACAGCCCCAGCCAGCCCGCGACGAACAGCCACATCGCGGTGAGATAGCCACCGCCAAAGGGCTGCAGGCCATAGATATTCCCCATGTGCAGACCCAGCGGCAACAGCAGGATGATCCCCGTGCGCGCCAGGATGTCGATGCGATAGGCGGTTTCCATGTGCCGCCTGCGCTCGTCGAGCGACAAGGCGGGGTTGGTGACATTGTAGCTCGACTGAAAGACGCCCCATTCGCCCCCCAGCCAGTACACCATGGCCAGGATATGCACCCAGCGCAGCACGAGAACTTCTTCTATCACCCTATCCCCCCGATTTGTTTGATTTGCCTCCAGCCCGCCATCAGGGCCGGGTCAGTGCCTCGACCACATCCATGATCGGCGGATCGGGATGCTCCATCGCTTCGACCTCCTGCTGAAAGCCGCGCATGATCCGCGCGATATAGGCGCGCGTCGCCTCGCCGCGTTCGTGCCCGGTGGCGCGGTCGGGGGCATACGCCTCCACATCCTCGCGTCTGAGACTGCCGCCGGCCTCGAGCAGCCGCTCGACCGTATCCAGCCGTTCGCGCGTCGCGGACAGTTCTGATGCCAGCGCCAGCGTCAGCGAATAGAGCCGGTCGACCGCAGGCTCGTCGAAAAATGCGGGGCGGCGGCCCTTGGCGCGCGCGCCTGAGCGCTCGATCCAGTCCAGTCCCTCGGTCATGCCGCCATCTCCTGCGCCCGAGCAGGCTTCCACGCACCATAGGCGTTCCAGATAGCCGCGCGGCCATAATCCTCCGACGCGCCATCGGGCGACGGCGGGAAGATCGACGGATCGACCACCGCGCGCACGCCGACGGAAAACTGCTCCGCCCGATCAAAGCCCGCCTCTTCCATCGCCTGCTCCATGTTCACGCCATGCATCGCCGACCAGAATGGCTCATTGTTGTTGAAGGCGTCCCAGTCGCGCATGAACTGTTCGAACAGCGGCATATCCGGGCCATATTGCGGCTGCTCGACATGCAGCATCAGCCCGCCGGGCTTGAGCACGCGGTACGCCTCGCGAAGGATACGCGGCAACGATGCGGCGGAAAGCTCGTGCAGGAACATCGTGGTCTGCACCCAGTCGAAATGATCGTCGGCAAAGCGCGACAGGTCCTCGCCATTGGCCTGAACGAAGCGGATGTTGCGCACTCCCAGCCCCGCCGCGCGCGCTGCTCCATAGCGCAGGCTGGGCGCGGCGGTGTCGATCGCGGTGACATCCGCATCGGGATAGCCCTGCGCGATCGGCACCGCATTGTGGCCAATGGTGCACCCAATATCGAGGATCCGCCGGGGTGACCAGCCGGGCCTGTTGGCCTTGGCCCAGGCGACCACCGCCTGCCCGCCGCCATCGTTGAGAGCGCCCAGCGCGCCGCCGGTGGTGGCGAACAGCCCGACATCATAGTTCGCCCCAACCGTGACATCCCCGGGCCGTTCCTCGCCATGATAGCCGCCGGGCTGGCAGTGGATGTCGACGCAGGTCTGATATTCGGGCTGGACGATTCCGGAATCGAGCTCGAGCTGGCCCGAATGCTCGTTGTACTGGCGCGCCTGCGAGTCGAGCGCGTCGAGCTGGCGCAGCACCGCCTGGCGGCCGTTCATCTGCCGCATCTCCATCGAATTGCGCTTGAGCGCCGACCATGTGCGGTGAAACGGATCGCGGTTCATCCCCTCGCGAATCTCGTCGCGGTGCTGCGGATCGCGACCATGCTCCGCGCGAAAGGCGGGCAGCACGCGGGCATCATAGGCCAGCTGGTTGCCCCGCCCCAGCGTGCCGGACACATAGCGGTTGAAGTGGGTCAGGAAATTGAACCGGGCAGCCTCGTCGTGGCTGGTGCGCGGCATCATCGGGTGGCGCATCAGCGCGGTATAGGCAGGTGGAAGATCGCTGGTCATCGTGTCGGGCCTTTCCATCGGGCCGGAAGCGGCAGCGCACTCCGGACTTCGGGCTCACCAATATCGTCACGCCCCTTCCCTGCGCCGGGTGCCGGAGGAAGCGATCTGACACGACAGTTGTACGGACAACTTTGCGATCGGGATTTGATCCCGGTCAAAATTCGGCCAAGAAAATGATGCGCTGAAACGCCTAGGCGGTGCGTCCGCTCCAGTCGCGTACTGCGGCATCCAGCACGGTCATCGGCATCGGCCCGGATGCCAGCACCAGATCATGAAAGCCGCGCACGTCGAAAGCTGAGCCTTGCGCCTTGCGGGCGGTTTCGCGCGCGGCAACGATGGCATTGGCGCCAACCTTGAAGCTGCACGCCTGGCCGGGATAGACCGCGTAGCGGGTGACCTCGCGGTCGGTCGCCTCGGGCTGCTCGCCTGCATTCTCGACCATCCATGCGACCGCCTGGGCCTTGGTCCAGCGGTGGTGGTGCAGCCCGGTATCGACAACGATCCGCGCCGCGCGGAACAGGTTGGACTGCAGATAGCCGATCCGCCCGAAGGGATCGTTCTCATACACTCCCAGTTCGTCGGCGACCTGCTGCGCATAGAGCGCCCAGCCCTCGGTATAGGCCGAAAAGCGCACGATGCGGCGGAACAGCGGCAGCGCGGGCGCATGCGCAAGCGCGCTCGCCTGATAGTGATGCCCCGGAATGCCCTCGTGATGGGTCAATGTCGGCAACCGCCAGGTGACATGCTCGCCGGGGTTCTTGAGGTTGAGCGAATAGACCCCGGGCTGGCCAGGCGCGCCTTCGGAATAGAACGCACCCGGAGCGCCCGCCTCGATCGCCGGGGGAATGCGACGCACGACGATCGGATTGATCGTCTGGCTGTTGAACGCGCCTGGCAGCAGCGCCTTGATCGTGTCGAGCTGCTGCGTGGCGAGCGCAACCAGCGCGTCGCGCCCGGCATCATCGGCGCTGACCCGGAAGCGCTCGTCGGTATTGAGCGCGGCGATCCGCGCGATCACGCTGCCCTGTATCAGCCCCTGCTTGCGCAACAGCCCGTCGATCTCGGCGGTGATCGCGCGGCATTGCTCCAGACCGATGCGGTGCAGTTCGCCGGGCGATGTATCCACCGTGGTATTTGCTCGCACCGCTGCGGCATAATAGGCCTCGCCGTCAGGCAGCTTCCACACGCCCGCGCGGTCGTCCGCCTGCGGTGCCAGCGCCTCGAGCGCGGCGATCTGGCGGCTGAGCGCGGGCTGGATCTCGTCGCGAAAGACGGCGAAGGCGCGTGCGCTTACATCGCCAAGCTGCTGCGCGCGGATCCGCTTGAGCGCAGGCGCAATCAGCGCGGAATCGCCCGGCGCGCCATCACGCAATCCCTTGATCTGCGCGATGGTGCGCACGAGAACGAAATCGGGCGGGATGACGCCGATCCCGGCATCATGGCGGATGCGCTCGCTTTCCTGATTGATCGCATGCGCAAAGGCCGACAGCCGGCTGAGCCACGCGTCCACATCACCTGCGGTCTCAATGGGGTGACGGCTGCCGATGAAGTCCGGCAACCAGTAATAGGCGCCGTTCATCTGGCTGACGACATAGGGGCTGGGCCGCAGATTGCCGTCGACATAGCCATAGCGACCAAGAAGATCGGCCAGCGTCTCATAGACATAGCGCGCGACGGCATGGTCGAGTCTGGCGCGGGGCGACAGCGCGCTCACATTGATGCTGTCCAGATTGCCAAGTGCCATCTTGATGGCCGTGCGATCGGTTGCCCGCGCCGCCATCGAGCGATCGTCGAGCCGGCCGCGCAGCGCCGCATCGGCCCCGACATCGAAATTGCTGCCGGTCGCCTCCTCGGGCGATCGCCGCAGAAAGGCCTCGCTGTGTCTCTGCAACAGCGCGGCAAGCGCGCTATCCGCGCTCAGGCCCTGCGCCAACAGGGCTTCGGGCACGATGCCCGCAAGACCGCTCGCCGCGGCCATTCCCATGAAGCCCCGGCGATCGATCATTGTCCTGCTCCAAAATGCTGTTCGGTCCTGTCCTGGAGTAAGCCAAGGGGACGGCCGCGACCAGAGCCGTCCCCTCAGGCGATGTCAGAACTTGTAGCCCAGGCTCGCGCCAAAGACGCGGAACGAAGGCTCGACCTGTACGCCGCTGTAGAACGCCTTTTCGTAGGCATTGGCATAGAAATCCGCCTTGAACAGGTTCTCGACGAAGATCACCGCGCGGATGTTTTCGTCCTCGATGCCGAGGCGCAGGTTGACGTTGTGATAGCTGGGGCTTTCAAACGGTTCGCCCGCGACGTTCTGGTAGAGATAATAGAAGGGGTTGGAGATCATCGACGAGCGGAAATTCCATTCCGCGCGCGCAAAGGCATCGAACCGCTCGCCGATCGGCACGGTATACTGGGTCTGCGCACCCAGCGTCCACTGGGGCGCGTTGGTGAGGTCCTCGCCCGAAATATCGATGATCACGCCGTCGATCAGCGCATTGGGATAATCGACATATTTGGTCTTGTTGTATCCGACATTGCCGCTGAGATTCCAGTTGTCGGTCAGCCGCGCGTCGAAGCTTGCTTCGATACCATAGCTTTCCGCCGAGGCCGCGTTGGCGATGCCGCTCACCCCGCGCAGCAGCCCCGTGCCCGGATCGATGAACTGGAAGCGGATGGTCTGCTGCACGTCCTTCCAGTCCATGTAGAAGGCGGTGATGTCGACCCGCAGCCGGTTGTCGAACAGATTGAACTTCGAGCCGAATTCATAGTTCCACAGCGTTTCGGGCGTGAACTCGTTGGTCAGCGCCGCGCTGTTGGTGGTTTGCGTGCCGCCCGACTTGAACCCGCGCGAGGCGGTGGCGAAGAACATGAGGTCGGTGTTGGGCTTGTAGGTCAGCGTGAACTTGGGCGACAGGTCCTCGAAATCGGCAGCGCGGTCGTTGTTGCCGGTGACGATCGTGTTCGACCGGGTCTGCGAGACGTTGGTGACCTTTTCCCAAGAATAGCGCAGGC
The DNA here is from genome assembly GCF_001713435.1 of Blastomonas sp. RAC04. Taxonomy (NCBI): domain Bacteria; kingdom Pseudomonadati; phylum Pseudomonadota; class Alphaproteobacteria; order Sphingomonadales; family Blastomonadaceae; genus Blastomonas; species Blastomonas sp. RAC04. The sequence continues at coordinate 679,605 of NZ_CP016460.1, read as the reverse complement.
CCGCAGTGGCGGAGAACTGTTCGGAGAAGTTGACCGTGCCCTGCGCGAAGATCGCGAAATAGCGGCTGGAGCTGTTGCCGTCGGCGCCTGTCACCTCGAGCCCGCTGCAATTGCCCGCCCGTGCAGCAGGACACAACGGGCTGGCCGCGCCGTGGAAGGTGGACTGGTCGCTGACGCCGGTGTCCTTGCCGAGCGACGTGCCGATGCTCCAGTCGAACACCTGCGTGCCCGTCGATTGCAGCCGCAGTTCGCCGCTGGTCGACTTGCGGGTGAGCACCAGGTCTTCATAGAAGAAGTCGCGGCTGCCGCCATCGACATCGCCGAAGTTGAACGAGTCGGCGACAAGATGCCCACCGACCGCCGTCAGCTCTGCAATGCCGAAATCCCACACGGCGCGCGTGCTGAAATATTCGAACTTGGTGCCGACGCTTTGCGGGCGGTTGAAGTTCACGCGGCTGTTGTTCTGCGGGAAGAAGCCGACGCCATCGGGATCGCCGATCAGCCCGGCGGTCCTGCCATAATAGACCGAGGCCCAGGTGCGGGTGACGAAACCGGTCGGCACGCCGTTGCGCATGCCCACCTCTTCATCCGAATAATTGTACATGAAATCCCAGGTGAGATCGTCGATCGGAGTGAAGCGCAGCTGGACGCGGCCCGTATAATATTCGCTGTCGTTGCCGCCGCCGATCCGGTTGATGTTGCGGATATTGCCGTCGGACTTCTCGAACTGGCCCGATGCGCGCAACGCGAGGACACCGGGGATGATCGGCACGTTGATCACGCCCTGCGCACGCTTGGTGTCGAAGCTGCTGTACCCGACCTCGAACTCGCCCTCGAACCTGTCGACGGGCTTCTTGGTGATGACGTTGATCGCGCCGCCCACCGCGTTGCGCCCGAAATACGTGCCCTGCGGCCCGCGCAGGATCTCGATCCGCTCCAGATCGACGATCTGCGGGTTGCTGGTGCCCGCCGCGACGTTGAACTCGTCGACATAGAAGGCGTAGCTCGACTGGCGCACATCGGCAAAGGGGTTGAGCTGGTTCGAGATGCCGCGGATCGCGAGATCCTTGCGGTCGCGCGAACCGTTGGACTGGAAGCTGACATTGGGCGTCATCGCGAAATAGTCTTCGACGCTCTGGATGTTCTGGTTCTTGATCGTCTCGGCGCTGAGCGCGGTGATCGCGATCGGCACATCCTGCAGGCTCTGCTCGCGGCGCTGCGCGGTGACGACGATGTCGTTGGCGCCCACCGATTCCTCAGCCTCCTGGGCATAAGCGGGCATGGCCGAAAGACCTGCGATCAACGCCGTTGCGGCAGCGCTGATGGTGAAACGGCGAGCGCCGCGCGTGCGATAGATGCTGTATGTCATGTCAAAAACCCCCTCTTCGCCGGCGGTGATATCCGCCGGTTCCAATGATCCAATCCTCTCCGAAGTCGCAGCTTTAAGGTGTCAGTCCGTCCAGCACTGGGCGTCGAGCGGGTCTTTGCCCGCTTCGAGCGTGTGCCGCACCAGAACGATCGAGGCGATCTTGCCGCCCTTGAGCTCTGCATGGCCTGCCGCGAGCGAGCAGCCCGTCTTGCCATCGCGCCGCGAGCGGATGACGTGATAGGTGTACACGCGGTCCTTGGCCTCGAAGACATCCTTGAACGGCACGACGATCTCGACATCGCCGCCGCCCGACTGGATCTTCTGGAAATGGGTCGCCCACTGGTCCACGCCGTTGATGACGGTGCGACCTTCGAGCACCAGAGTGGCTTCAGGCGTGAAGAACTTGGAGAAATTTTCGGGCGTATAGGCACCGGGCGTCTTGAACGCCTCGTTCCACCAGATGAACATTTTCGAGACGATATCGGTCGCGGGCTTGTCCTGAGCCACGGCGGGCGTCGCCATGCCAAAGGCGGCGACGATGGAGGCGACGAGCAGCGTTTTCTTCACATGAGGCTCCCTGTAATTTTGTTGCTTGATCGGCGACCGATTGACCGTGCCGTTACGTGAATTGTCCGTCAGTTGAAGCGTTGTTTCAACAACATTGTAAATCCGCTTTCGTTGCGCTGGATGCAAACTAGACGCGATATCGTTGGACTGGCCGAGCCAAACTGCCTCCCACGGAGAAACAGCTGCGTCTTTCAGCGCACTGACAATCTGTTTTTATTCAGTACGTTGTTCGACAGGCCAGTCGGCTTCCCGAGCTTGCCCAGGCCGCCTCAACGCTGGCGATCATCGCGAATCACCTTGCCGCCCTTCATCACGAACCCGATGGTGCGCAGCGCGGCGATATCGGCGGTGGGGTCGGCATCAAGCGCGACGATGTCGGCATAATAGCCGGGCTTGAGAACACCGACCTCGTTGTCGACGCCCAGCATCCTTGCAGGCTCGATCGTGGCTGCACGCAGCGCCTGTGCGGGTGTCATACCGGCATCGACATAGATCTCCGCCTCGCGCACCGTCGCCGTCGTGCCTTCATTGGGCTCCCAGGGATATTGGTCCGTCCCCAGCGCGATGCTGACGCCTGCGGCAATCGCATCGCGCAGCGACTGGATATGCGCCTTGCCGACCGAATCCACTCGGTCGAGATACCAGGGCGGCGACCCGATCTTGCGGTAAAATTCCCTTGCGCCGCTCTGCGACACGACGATCGTCGGGATGAACCACACCCCCTTCTGCTTCATCTTCCTGAGCACCGGCGGGGTCAGGAAATAGCCGTGCTCGAACGCGTCGATCCCTGCATCGATCGCGACCTCGGACGCGATCGGCGAGCCGGTATGGCCGGTGACCTTGACCCCGTTGCGATGCGCGACCTCGATCGCGGTGGTCAGCTCGGCATCGGTGAAGGGGGATGCCCCGATATCGCCATGCGTGTCGGAAATGCCCCCCGATATGCCCAGCTTGATCCAGGTGGCCCCGGCCCTCACCTGCTCGCGGACCGCGCGCGAAAACTCGGCCGGGCCGTTGACCTCGGTCTTGCCATGCCCGCCGGTGGCGACGATCGAAGATCCTGCGGTGTGGATGCGCGGGCCATCGAACATCCCGGCATCGATCGCGCGCTTGAGCGTGAAATCGACCCCCGCATCCGATCCGGTCAGGCGGATGGTGGTAACCCCCGAGTGCAGCGACTTTTGCGCGTTGTGGAGCGAGCGCAGCACCATCGAATCGGGGGTTTCGTTGTAGATCCGCGATGCCCCCGGAAGGTTGAGCGCGAGGTGGACATGCATGTTCATCAGCCCGGGGATCAGCCAGCGGCCTTCCATCGGGATCACCCTGGCGCCGGATGGCACGCTGGTCGATGCACGCGGCCCGATCGCCTGGATGCGCTCATCCTCGATCACCACCACCGCATCGCGGATCGGCGCCTTGCCGGCGAGATCGACGACCGTGCCGCCGACCAGCGCAATCGTCTCCGCAGAGGCAGGCGAGGCAAGCGTGGCACACAAGGCGGTGAAGGCGAGCAGAGGATATTTCATGGGGCGTCCCTTGTGTGACCGGTTCAGCGCGCGATGGTTTCAGGCGCGGTGTCGTTGCGATAGATCACCCCGCCCTTCATCACGAAGTCGAGCGTGCGCAGCGCCGAGATGTCCTTGGTGGGATCGGCTGCGACCGCGACGATATCTGCATATTGGCCCGCAGTGATGCGCCCGACCGATTTGTCGACACCCAGCATCGCCGCCGGACGGATGGTTGCGGCCTGCAGCGCCTGCAGATGCGTCATGCCTGCCTTGTGGTAGAGCTCGGCCTCGGCCACCGTGGCGGTGGTGCCGCCATTGGGCTCGAACGGGAACTGATCGGTCCCCAGCGCGACATTGACCCCCATGCGGATCGCCTTTTGCAGCACCGCCCAATGGTCCTTGCCGGTCGATGCAACCCGTTCCAGATACCATTCGGGCGAACCGATCTTGCGATAGAACTCATAGGCACCGGGCTGGCTGACCACGATGGTCGGGACCAGCCATGTCCCCTGTTTCTTCATCTCGGTGAGAACCTGATCGTTGAGGTGATAGCCATGCTCGAAGCAGTTCACGCCGAACTTGAGCGCCTGCATCGCCGCCTCGGACGAACCGTTGTGCGCGGTGACCTTGACGCCGTTGCGATGCGCGACCTCGATGATCGTCGAGAGCTCTGAATCGGTCATCGGCGCGGCGGAGATATCGCCATGGGTGTCCGATATGCCGCCCGAAATCGCGATCTTGATCCAGCTGGCGCCGGCCTTGATCTGCAGCCGCGCCGCCTTGCTCAGCTCGGCGGGGCCGTCGGCCTCGAGCGAGCCATGACCGCCCGTGGGCACGATCAGTTCGCCTGCCGATTCGATCCTCGGCCCGATCGCCTGACCCTTGCCGATGGCGCGCTTGAGCATGAAGTCGAGCCCGCGGTCCTCGGCCGTCAGGCGCACCGTGGTCACTCCGGCGAGCAAAGTGCGGTGCGCATTCGCCGCCATCCGCAGGATCTGTTCGCCATCCTTCTCGTTCATCAGCTCGGCACCCTCGGCACCGGGTAGCTTCAGCCCGAAATGGACGTGCATGTTCATCAGACCCGGCACCAGCCACTTGCCGTCCATCCGCACGACCTTGGCGGACGGCGGCACGGCGATGCTCGCGGACGGGCCGACGCGGACGATCTTCTCGCCCTCGATCAGCACCACCGCATCGCGGATCGATGCACCGCTGTCAATGTCGACCACCGAGCCGCCGACCAGCGCGGTCATCACGGGCGCATCGGTCCGCGGCTGGGCTGTAACCGGAGTGGCGGCCAGCCCCAGACTTGCGGCAAAGGCAGCCAAGACATGCGGTCGATTCATTTTCGGGACCCTCCATAGGTGTGTGGCGCCAAGCCTGAGGCAATGGCTGTGGAAAACAATGCGCTAGACCGCGCAAATTCATTGCGCCAGACGCAACGTAACGACGATAAGGCTACGCCAAAGACAACGACATGCCTTGCAAATGCCCGGATTACCGCGCTTTTGGCTCTTTCACGGGGTTTTGCACCCTCCCGCCTCTCCGGCTTGCATTATTGCGCTGGTGCGACACGATCAGCAACAAGCGAAAAGCAACTCGGGGACCCGCCATGCACAGTCCGTCTTTCCAACTCTCGCGCCGGACGCTGATCGGCGCGATGGCCGCCAGCACGCTGACGCCGCTGCCCGCTATAGCGCAGGGTTCGTCCGCGTCCCAGGCGTTGCGCGCGTTGCTCGAACGCAGCGAGGCCGCCGATGCCGCGCTCAACCCGCTGCGCGCCGCGCGCACGGGCAAGAGCGCAGGCGCGTTGTTCGTCGATCCGCTGGGCGATGATTACGCCAAGGCGTTGCGCGCCAACAAAGTGGTTGCGCTGGCCGATCTCAAGGCGATCGATCGCACCGGCCTGCCCGCAGCCGATCGCATCGCATATGACGTGTTCGACTATCAGACCCGGCAGACGCTGACCCTGTTCGACAGCGGCCTGTTCGAGGTCCAGCGCATGGCGCCGCTCAACCCCTCGTTCGGGCTGCACATCGAGTTCCCCGATTTCCTCTCGAGCGGGGCTGCGCCCTTTGCGACACCTGCGGATTACGACGCGGCGCTGGTGAGGATCGATGGCTTTGTCGGGTACATGGACAGCACGATCGCCCGGCTGAAGCAGGGCCGCGCCCAGGGCTATCTGCAGCCCAAGGTGATCGTCGCCAACGTGCTGGCGCAGGTCGATGCGATGCTGAAGCTGCCGGTGGAGCAGAGCCCGTTCTGGACGGGCATCACCCGCATGCCCGACAGCATTGCAGCCGACGAGCGCAAGCGGATCAATGCGGCGTTCCGCGCGGCGGTGGAAGGCAAGGTCTACCCCGCCTATCGCAGCTGGGCGACCTATCTGCGCGACACCTATCTGCCCAATGCGCCCGAAGCGCCGGGGCTGTGGGCGATGAAGGGCGGCGATGCGCTTTATGCCTGGGATCTGGCGCGGCATACCACCACCACGCGCTCGGCCGACGACATCCACCAGCTCGGCCTGTCCGAAGTCGCGCGCATCCGTGCGGAGATGGAGGCGGTGCGCGCCAAGGTCGGCTTCGACGGCGACCTCAAGGCATTCTTCGAGCATGTCCGCACCGACCCGCGCTATTACTGCAAGACGCCGGAAGAGCTGCTCGGCCGGTTCAAGGCGATCGAGGAGCGGATCTGGCCGGCGATCCCGCGGCTGTTCCACGCAAGGCCCAAGGCGCCGTTCGAGGTCCGCCCGCTGCCCGCACTGGGCGACCAGCGCGGCACCGGCTATTACCGCGTCGGCCCGCCCGATGGCGTTTCGCCGGGGATCCTGTTTTTCAACATGTCGATGCTGGGCACCCGGCCGATCCCGACGCTCGAGACGCTGACGTTGCACGAGGGCATTCCGGGCCACCATTTCCAGCTGACGCTAGCGGCCGAGAATGCCGACCTGCCGCCGCTGCTGCGCCACGGCCAGGCGACCGCCTATACCGAAGGCTGGGGGCTGTATGCCGAATCGCTGGGGTCGGAGCTCGGCATGTTCACCGATCCGATGCAGCTGTTCGGGCATCTCGACATGGAAATGCTGCGCGCGGTGCGGCTGGTGGTCGATACCGGCATCCATGCCAAGCGCTGGGGTCGGCAGCAGGCGATCGATTATATGCTCGCCAACACCTCGATGGCACCGCGCGACGTGGTGGTCGAGATCGACCGCTATATCGCCTATCCCGGCCAGGCCTGTTCGTACAAGATCGGCGAGTTGAAATTCCGCGAACTGCGCACTGCCGCCGCCAAGGCGCTGGGCCCGCGCTTCGATATCCGCGACTATCACCATCAGGTTCTCTCCACCGGCGCGCTGCCGATGGACGTGCTCGACGCGAAGATCCGCAGCTGGATCACCGCGGGCGGCGGAAAGGCCTGAGCATGGCGCCTGCTTCCCCGGCGGTTTCACGCCGCCATCGCTGGCTGCTGCTGATTCCGTTCCTCTGGCAGATCGGCGGCATTCCGCTGGTCAACGACATCGCCTGGCGACCGTTCTCGCTGCCCTTTCCGATGGTGTGGCAAATGGCGGGGATCGTGATCACGTCGCTGGTCATCGCCTTCATCTTCTCGATCGATCGGAAGCACCCCGAGTTCGAGGGCCCGGATGATGACACCCCGGCCACGGGAGAAGCCGCATGATCCTCGCGCTGACCCTGGCGGTGGTGCTGGGCACGATGGCGGGAGCGCTGCTCTCGGCGCGGCGGCATGCCAAGGCCAAGACGCTGGCCGACTGGGCGGTGGGCGGTCGCCGCTTTGGCGTGCTGGTGTTCTGGTTCCTGAACGCGGGCGAGATCTACACGACCTTTGCGGTGCTGGGCATATCGGGCTTCGCCTGGGCGCATGGCGCGCCGGCCTATCTTGCTCTGACCTCGGTCTCGCTGTCGGCGACCATCGGCTATTGGCTGATGCCCAACATCTGGAACGCTGGCCGCAGGTTTGCCCTGGTGACCCAGGCGGATTTCTTTGCCAGCCATTACAACGCAACCTGGCTCGGCGTGGTCGTCGGCATCGCCGGGATCGCCGCGCTGGTGGTCTATGTCCAGATCCAGATCGTCGCGCTCAGCCTGATCGTGCGCCTCACTTTGGGGCCAGAGGTCTCGACCATCGCAGCAGCGTTGATCGCCGCGGTGGTGATGCTGGCCTTCGTCTATTTCGCAGGCCTGAGATCCGCTGCGTTTGCCGCCGGGGTCAAGGACGTGCTGATGGTGGTGATCGTGATTTGCCTGTGCATTACCGTTGCCTCCAAGGTCGGTGCCACCTCGATGCTCGATGTCTACCGCCTGGCGCAGGATCAGTATCCCGGGATCGGCCGATTGCCCGGATTGCAGCCCGAGGCCGGTCTCTCGACCATCTGGCTGATGACCGCCGCGCTCAATGTTGCGCTGGGCAACTGGATCTTGCCGCACCTGTTTCAATTGTGTTTTTCCGCCGGGACAGAGGCAACCATCCGGCGCAACGCGATCTGGCAACCGCTGTATTCCCTGTCCTATTTCTTCATCATCCTGCTGGGGCTGGCCGCGCTGCTTGCAGGCACCCAGCCCGAGGGCGGCGATACCAATGCGGTGCTGCTGCAGTTCGTGTCGGACCGGTACCCGCCCTGGGCGATCGGCATCTTTGCGGGCACCGCGTGCCTGCTCGCGCTGGTTCCGGGATCGGTGCTGCTGCTCACCGCGGGATCGATCTTCAGCCGCAACATCCTGCTGCCGATGATGCCAAGCCTGTCCGACCGCGCCTCGCTGCTTGCCTCGCGGCTGTCGATGATCGTGTTTGCCGCGATCGCGGTGTGGCTCACTTTGGGGGGATCGCGATCGCTGGTTGAGATCGGACTATCGGCGTATGCCGCGATCGGCATGCTCGCGCCGGGCGTGTATTTCGCCTTCCTTTGGCCACGCGCGCATGCCTGGGGCGTGCTGGCGGGGATCGTGGTGGGCTATGCCGCGCTGCTGTTGCCGCAGGCACAGACGCTGTGGAGTACGCTGCTGCCCGACTGGGACCATGGGCTGGTGGCGATGGCCATCAACGCTGTGGTGACCGCAGCCGTCTGCCTCGCCTGGCCGCGACCCACAGCGCTTGCAGCGCAGCCTGCCTGAGCCGGAATCTTGGCATCAGCTCCAGCTCTTCAGCCGCGTCTCCAGCACCCCCATCAGCCGCGCGGGCGCACCCTCGAGCTGGCGGCCCAGCCTGTGGATCAGGCTCACCGTGCTGTGCTCGATGGCATCGTCGAGCAACGGCCGCGCGACCAGACTGCCTTCGTCGAGCTCGGCCAGCGCGGAAATTCGCGGCAGCACGGTCAGCGCGCGCCCGGCCTTGGCGATCTCGCGCATCATCTGGATCGATGTGGTGACCAACCGCGGCTCAAGCCACACCTGCGCGCGCTTTTCGGCGTGGTTCAAGGTGCTGCGGATGCGGAACCCCTGCGGTGGCAGGCACAGGTCGAAGCGGCCGAGATCGGCGATGGTCAGCGCCTCCATCGCAGCCGCAGGATGATTGGGCGCGCACAGCACCATCAGCGGTTGTTCCACCGTGCTGCGCGTGCGGATCTTGGGTTCGCTCGTCGTGTGCAGAATCATGCCGATATGCGCCTCGTCGTCGAGCACCATGCGGATGATCTCGGAGCTGGCACAGCTGGTGACGGTGATCGATATCCCCGGATTGCGCCGCTGGAAGCTCTCGATCAGCGCGGTGAACGAGGGTCCGAAGAACCCCTCGCCGATCGCCAGATCAATCCGTCCGGACTTGACCTCGCGCAGTTCTTGGATGCGGTTGAGCAGAGCTTCGCGGTCGGCCATCTGATTCTTGTGATAGTCGAACGCCAGTTGCCCCGCCTCGGTCAGCCGGATCGAGCGACGGCCACGCTCGATCAGCGCGATACCCATCTCGCTTTCCAGCTGCGCGATCTGGCGGCTGATCGATGAGGTGGCGACCCCGATCTTGTCGCTCGCCAGACGCATCGAGCCGAGGTTCGCGGCCTCGTAAAAATAGTGCAGCGCATTGTCCCACATTCTCGCAGTTCCTCGGCAACCGTTGCAAATCCGGAACTCAAAATGCCATTCGTTGCGATAAACGCAACCATTTTCGTCTTTTGATGTCCTTGCTGCCAAGGCAGCTTGGCCTATCGGGGTGCTATGCTGTATGTCCGGAACAGGGGAGCCGAATTGATGAACAAAAGATCGCGCGCCAGTTGGCAGGGATATATCCCGGCGATCACCACACCGTTCGATGTGGATCGCAATCTCGATCTCTCCGCGTTGGGCACGCTGCTCGAATGGCTCCACAGTGAAGGGATGCACGGGCTCCTCATCGCCGGGACGACCGGCGAATGGCCCAGCATGTCGCCCGAGGAATGCAAGACGCTGTTCTCGGCGGCAGGCAACCAGCTCGGCGGCAAGCTGCCGCTGCTCGCCGGGTGCACCGCGTTCACCGCCGAGCGGGTGCTGGACCTCGCCGATCACGCCGCAGATAGCGGCTTTGACGGCATCGTGGTGACACCACCGCCGTATTACCGGCCGCTTCCCGACGAGATCTTCGGCTTCTATCGCGACATTTCGGCACGGAGCCGGCTGCCGATCTGCGTCTACAACTGGCCCCCGGGCACTGGCATCGACATGCCGCTCGACCTGCTCAAGCGCATCGCCGGGCTCGACAATGTCGTCGCGATCAAGCAGTCGACCAGCGATCTGCGCAAGTTCCTCGACACCTTTTTCGCGCTCAAGGACGAATTGCGCATCTTCGGCCATGCGATGGACGAGCATGGTCTGGCGCTGCTCGAATCGCGCGGCGGCGACGGCACGATGGGCGCCGGCGGCGTGCTGGGGCGGATCCATGCCGATTTCTACAATCATCTGTGGGCAGGCGATATTGCCGCTGCGCGCGAATGCGGCCGCAAGGACCGGCTGATCCTCGATGCGTGGTACACGCCCGAACTGGTCGGGCGGTTCGGGTCCGGGCCTGCCATCCTCAAGGCTGCGCTCAACGTCCAGGGTCTTCCCGGAGGCTATGTCCGCCCGCCGCTGCAGGATGTGTCGGCTCAGGATGTCGAACGAATCCGGGAGACATTGGCCACGCTCGGGCGCATCTAGGATCGATGGAGCGGGCGGACGTAGCAATCATCGGAGGCGGGCTGGTCGGCTGTGCAACGGCCTGGCAGCTCGCGCGCAAGGGCGCCTCGGTGGTGCTGGTCGAGGCCGGTGACATCAATGCGGGCGCATCCGGCCAGAACGCCGGGTCGCTGCATTTCCAGATTGAGCGCCGCTTTCTCGAAAACGGCGACGCCCTTGCCGAACAGGGCGCGCAGATCGTCGCGCTCAGCCGCCACGCGGTCATCGACTGGCGGACGATCGAGCAGGAGCTTGGTGCCGATCTGCATGTCGCGATGCACGGCGGGCTGATGGTCGCCGAAACTGCCGAACAGGTCGCGCTGCTCGAGACCAAGGCCGCGCGCGAAAGCCGTGAGGGTTTGGCGGTGCGCACGCTGGATGGCGACGAGGCGCGCGCGATCGCCCCCTATCTCTCGCCCGGCATTCTGGCGGCGAACTTCTCGGCCGATGAGGGGCATGCCGATCCGCGTGCGATCACGCCCGCGCTCGCCGAAGCGATCAAGCGCGAAGGGGCCACGGTTCGCACAGGTACCCGCGTCCAGACGATCGCGCGCGAGGGCGGAAGGTTCGCCATCCGAGGCGACGGGCTTGCCCTTTCCGCCGACCAGCTGCTGGTGGCGGCAGGCGCGTGGAGCGCGGATATCTGCGCGCTGATCAACATTCACATGCCGATCTATCCGGTGGCGCTGCTGATGAACGCTACCGAGCGCGTTCCACCGATGGTGCCGCATCTGGTGCAGCATGTCGGGCGGCGGCTGTCGCTCAAGCAGACGCACGCGGGCAATCTGCTGATCGGTGGCGGCTGGCCCTCGCGGCTCGCGCAGACCAGCAACGGCGGGTTCGACCTTTCGGCCAAGGCACAGATGATCCCGGAGTCGCTGACCGGCAATCTGCTGGCGGCGCGCGACGTGGTGCCCGGCGTCACCCGGCTCAACCTGATCCGCAGCTGGACCGGGGTCACCGCGATCACATCCGACCAGCTGCCGATCGTCGGCCCGGTGCCGCGCATGCCCGGGTTGTGGGTCGCGGCAGGGGGATCGGCGTTCACGCTCGGTCTCACCTTTGCGCGGCTGATGGCCGATGCGATGATGGGGGGAGACGCAGACGAGCTGTCGCTGCTTTCTCCGGCAAGGTTCGAGCATTTGAACGGATTCATGGGATGAGCGCCGAACGGATCACGCAGGATGTCGAGCGCGGCGAGCCGATCGCGATCCTGGTCGACGGCCAGCCGGTCGCGTGCTTTGCCGGCGAGACGGTGGCGACCGCAATGCTCGCGGGCGGGCTCGATGCCTTCCGCACCGACCAGCGTGGCCGCCCGCGCGGGCTGCTGTGCAACATGGGCAGCTGCTACGAATGCCTGGTGACCGATCTCGCCACCGGTCGCCGGGTGCGCGCCTGCCTTGCGCCTGCAGCAGACGGCATGGAGGTCTCCACCCGTGGCTGACCGGATCGAATGCGATGTCGCGATAATCGGCGGAGGACCTGCGGGCCAGGCCGCTGCGCTGGCGCTCGCCGGACGCGGCCTTTCGCTTGTCGTTATCGACGAACAACCCCGGCCGGGCGGGCAGATCCTGCGCCAGCCCCCTGCCCGCTTTGCAGTGCGCGGCTGGCTTCAAGAACGCAGCTACCGGCCGCTCAAGCAGCTGCTCGAACGGTTCCAGGCGCTGGATGGCGTCCAGTGGCTGGGCGGGCATTCGGTGATAGGGCTGCAGAGCGGATCGATCATCGCCCTCGGCCCCGATGGCGCCACAACCATCGCCGCACGGCACATCCTGATCGCAGCGGGATGCCACGACCTGGCCGTGCCGCTTCCCGGCTGGACGCTGCCCGGGGTCTATGCGGCGGGCGGCATCCAGGCGTTCATCAAGGGGCAGCAATTGCTGGTGGGCAAGCGCGTCGTGCTCGCCGGAACGCATCCGCTGCAGTTGATCATCGCCGCGCAGATCGTCGCTGCGGGAGGATCGGTCGCAGCTGTGCTGTTCGCACAACCGCGCAGCGCGATGATCGCGGCGCTCGCCCGCCATCCGGCAGCAGCCCTGCGCCGCGCCCCCGATCTGCTGGCGACCGCAGGCGCGGTGAAGACGCTGGCGCGGGCGGGAACGCCGGTCCGCTACGGAACCTCGCTCGAGGCGCTGACCGGCACCGATCGCGTCTCGGGGGCGCAGACCAGCGGCGGGGCGATCGAATGCGACGCGGTCGGGCTGTGCTATGGCTTCGTGCCGCAATCTGCGTTGCCGCGCATGGCGGGCGCGCAGATGGCAGCAGCGGGTCCAGCGGGAGGCTGGGCCTGCATCCACGACGATTTCATGCGCACAACGGTGCCGGGCCATTTTGCGGCGGGCGAGACCGCCGGCGTTGCAGGCGCCGCAGCCGCAGCCGCCGGAGGTGCGCTGGCCGGGATCGGCATCGCGCTCGATCTGGGGCTGATCTCGCGTGACGCTGCCGAAACCGCTGCACGCCAGCCGCGACGTGAACTCGCCCAGCACCGAGCCTTCGCGGCACTGCTCGATGATGTTGCCGATCCCACCGCATATCTTCCCGCATCGTCGGCCGACACGATCATCTGCCGCTGCGAGGATGTCGATCAGGCTTCAATCGCTGCCCAGATGGCTCACTGCCAATCCGCCAACGCGATCAAGCTTGCCACCCGCTGCGGCATGGGCGCGTGCCAGGGGCGCAATTGCGAGCCCAGCCTGCTCAGGATGATCGCCGCTGCCGGGGGACCCGCGCAGGCGGGCTTTACCGCACGTTTTCCAGCGCGCCCGGTGGCGATCGGCGACCTGTTGCCGCCGCAATGACCAGTACTTGCGATCATTGCGTTGCCGGCAACGACTTTTCCGTATTCATTGCGTTGCAGGCGCGCACCCTGCCCCGCAATATGGGCCTTCGCAACATGGGGACACGCGCATGACACCAGCACCCGAAAAGCCTGTATTCCTCTCGGTTGACCACATCTCGTGGACCGTCCCGGATCTGGAGGCGGCGCTGGCCTTCTATCGCGACGTCATCGGCGCGGAGGAGCTGTTCCGGATGGGCCCGCTTGATGCCGCCGATATGCCGGTCGATGACCAGGGCATCGACTGGATGGCGAGCCATGTCGGGGTGCCCGGCGCGCGGATGACGCTGGTGATGATGAAGCTCACCGACAACATGAACTTCCAGCTGGTCCAATATGACAAGCCCGACGATCGCCGCACCGACCTGCCGCGCAACTGCGATCGCGGCGGGCATCATCTCGGGCTCAAGGTCGATGATGTCGACAAGGCGCTCGCCTATCTGACCGCTTATGGCTGCACCCCGCTGGAGATCATCCACATCGATGCCGGGCCGCTGGCGGGCAAGAAGAATGTCTATGTGCTCGATCCGTTCGGGCACCAGCTCGAGATCGTCGACTGACACCCGCACCTAAGGAACAGCGCATGACCAACACCAAGATCAACCCCGCCGGAATGTACGACGCTGTCGGCTATGGCTTTTCGCACGCGTCGATCCATTCAGGAGGCCGCACGGTGCACCTTGCCGGACAGGTCGCCTGGGACAAGGACTGCAACGTGGTCGGCGGCGATGATCTTGCCGCGCAGACGCGTCAGGCGCTCGCAAACCTCAAGCAGGTGCTTGCCGAGGTCGACGCGACGCCAGCGCATATCGTCCGCCTGCGCACCTACATTGTCGGGCATAGCCCCGACAAGCTGGGCCCGGTTCTGGGCGAAGTGGGCGCATTCTATGACGGCGCCACCCCCGCGCCCAACACCGTCATCGGGGTTCAGGCCCTCGCCCTGCCGGACTTTCTGATCGAGATCGAGGCGACTGCGGTCATCGACTGACCGCAGTGCCAGGAGTCAGCGCAGACCCTTGATCTCGTCGTCGCGCCCGGTCATTTCCCAGCGGATCAGCGAGATCGGGATCGATCCTGCCGCGCGGAAGCGGTCGTGGAACGACTTGATGTCGAACGCCTCGCCTTCCTGCATCGCGACATCGGCGAGCAGCTTTTCGAGCTCGACCTTGCCCATATAGTAGCCAATGCCATAGCCCGGCTGGCGCAGGTACAATTCGATATCGAACTGCGCCACGGCATCGCCGGGCTTCATCCATTTGGGCGTGCGCGCGATCAGCGATTCATTGGCCTGCTGCCAGGTCCATTCATTGGCCTGCATCCGGATTTCGGGAATGATCCGCGCCGCACGCTTGGCGCCCAGGATATAATCGATTTCGCGCGTCTTGGGCCTGTCCTCGAGCATCCCGGCCTGCAGGATCATCTCTTCCATGTAGAACGCCCAGCCTTCATTGCGCAGGCCGTTGACGAAGAACAGCCGCGGCTTTCCACGCACCGGGCGCGTATCGCGCGCGGCCTGGAGCGAATCGAACATGTGCCCGGGAAGGTTGTGCGCGCGCAGCGGCAGCCCGTCGCGGAACTCGGCCTGGAAGAAGAAATGCAGGTTGAGCGGCGGGTCGAACAGCCCCGGCTTGGATGGATCCCGATCGAACGGGAACTGATAGGGCCCCTCTTCGGGATCATGCTCGACATAATCGGGGATGGTGACCCAGTCGCCGTCGCGCAGCAGCTTGAGCAGATGCTCGTCCTCGGCCTTGCGCTTGGCATCGAACGCAGCGCGCGTGGTGACAGGATCGGGCATCGGAATCGCCCGGTTGCGGTGCTCCTCGATCTTGAGGAAGGTGAGCTGCCGCTGATATTCGCGCTCGCCGATGGTCTCGACCTGCTCGGGCGTGTACGGCAGCAGCAGCACGTTCTTGAGATACCAGGCATAGTTGTCCTTGCCCACGCCACCATGCGCGGGAAGCCCGGCCTCGATCGATTCGAGCCACGCCTTGAAGTCTGCGGCGGCGGCCTGGGCGCGTTTTGCGGGCTCGACCAGTTCGGGCTGCAGCTTGGCAGCAGACGCCGCCAGCTCGCCGAAGACGTTCATCTCGACCCGCTTCTGCACGATCGCCAACCGCGCGAGATCGCCGCGCGCGTCGGTAAGACTGGCGCGTGCCTGGCGCAGCGCGCCGGGCACCGCATCGAGCTTGGCCGCCAGCGCCTTGGCCTTGTCGGCAGCGAGCGGAAGCTGGGGAATACCGAAAGCACCGTGCATCTTGGGACCGAAGCCCAGATTGGTGACGCTGTAGAAGCCAGGGTCGCGCTTCCACGGCTGCATCACGCGGTGCTGGAATTCCAGGCCCCGCATCTCGGCGAGAACCACCATGTAATCGACGCGTTCGCTGACCGGCCAGCGGCTGTCGTCGATCGCCTTCAACCGCGCCTGAAAGCTGCGCAGCCCTTCATATTGCCGCGCCATTGCAGCGGGCGAGTAATCGGGCAGGCCATCGACCATCTCGGGCGCGACAAATGCGCGGAACTCGTCATAAAGCGCCACCAGATCGGCATGGCTCGCGGACGCCGGCGCAGCTTGCGCTGCCGCAGGGAGCGCCCCTGCCGCCGCGACCATCGGGAGAGCCAGCAAGGCCGCCATCACACGCATCTTGAGTTTCATCATCTTTCTCCCTGTCGTGACGGCCTGATCGATCTTATCCGTTATAGCGCGTTGAAGAAACGGCTGAGCCGCTCCATCGCCTCGGTCACCCGCGCTTCGGATTCCGATCCGAAGCACACCCGCAAATGGCCCTCCCCGGCAGGACCGTAAAAGCTCCCCGCCTCGACGACGACATGCGCCTCTTTCAGGATCGCCATGGCAATGTCCTGCGAGCTGCGCCCGGTGCCGCTGATGTCGGGAAAGGCATAGATCGTGGCTTCGGGCGCGGCGCAGGTGACACCCGGCATCTGGTTGAGCGCCTGGACGACGATGTCGCGCTTGCGCCGATCGGCCTCGACCATCGCCAGCATCGCATCCTGCGGCCCTTCGACCGCGGCGCGTGCGCCTTCCTGCACGAACACGTTTACGTGGGTCACGTCGGTCATCGCAATGGTGAGGATCGCGGGCATGAGCTTTGCATCGGCGGTGACATAGCCGACGCGCCAGCCATCCATCGAATAGGCCTTGGTGAAAGCAAAGCAGGTGATCGTCCGCTCGCGCATGCCCGGCAGGCTGGCGATGCTGATGTGCTGCGCCTGATCGTAGGTGATGTATTCATAGACCTCGTCCGACAGCACCAGCAGGTCGCGCTCGGTCGCCAGATCGGCCACGTTCTGCAGCTCGTCGCGGGTATAGACCCTGCCCGTGGGATTGGCGGGGTTGATCAGCACAATCATCCGCGTGCGATCGGTGATCTTCTCGGCGATCTTTTCCTTCGAGATGGCAAAGTTGTTCGCCTTGTCGAGCCCGGCGATCACCACCTTGCCGCCGGCCAGCTCGGTCTTGCCGATGTGCTGCGGATAATACGGATCGAGCAGGATCACCTCGTCGCCCGGATCGATCGCCGCCATGAACGCTGCGAACGAGGCGTGGGTGAGGCCATTGGTGACCAGCACCTCGTCAACGCCATAATCCAGCTTGTTGAAATCGCGCAGTTTCTTGACCAGCGCCTGGCGGAACGACAGCGTCCCGCGGAAATCGCCATAATGCACGATGCCCGCATCGAGCGCGGCCTTGGTCGCCTGCTTGATGTGATCGGGGGTATCGGCGTGCGGCCGTCCGAACTCCAGATGGATCAGGTCCACCCCCTGCGCATCGAGCTTCGAGGCCTCGTCGTACATGCCGAAGCTCTTCTTGGATCCCGACGTCAGGCGTTGTGCTGGCCACTTCATAATCTGTTCTCCGGTGATTCCCATACACGTGAATAATTGTGTGATATACGATATTTCAAGCTTAAAATTTTAGGCTTGAAGCAATTTGCTGCCCGACATAGGATCATGCCCATCGAGTCTGGACTGGAAAGGGTAGCGCGATGAAGATCGGATGCGTCGGCGGAGGGCCTGCTGGGCTGTATTTCGCGATATCGATGAAACTGCACAATCCCGATCATGTCATCGATGTGTACGAGCGCAACCGTCCGCATGACACCTTTGGCTGGGGCGTCGTCTTTTCCGACCAGACGGTCGACAATTTGATGGCAAACGACCCGGTCAGCGGCGCGACCATCCGCGACGAGTTCACCCATTGGGACGACATCGACGTCCACATCCATGGCGAGTGTATCCGCTCCAGCGGCCATGGCTTTATCGGCATCGGCCGCAAACGCCTGCTCGCGATCCTCCAGCAGCGCGCGCGCGATCTGGGCATCGGCCTGCACTTCGAGCACGAGGCGAGCACCGACCCTGCAGACTGGGCCGAGTTCGACCTCGTCATTGCCGCCGACGGGGCCAACAGCCGCATCCGCACCGCGCATGTCGAGCACTTCGACGTCGACATCCAGGTCAAGAAGAACAAGTTCTTCTGGTTCGGCACCGCCAAGCAGTTCGACGCCTTCACCTTCGCTTTCGAGAAGACCGAGGCGGGCTGGGTCTGGGCGCATGCCTATCGCTTCGACGACCAGCTTTCGACCTTTATCGTCGAGATGGCGCCCGAGACCTGGACCGGTCTTGGCCTCGACACGATGGATCAGCCCGAGGCGATCGCGCTGTGCGAAAAGCTGTTCACCAAGCACCTGGACGGCAACGCGCTGATGTCCAACGCCACCCATCTGCCCGGACCGCAGGCGTGGCTCAACTTCCGCCGGATCATCACCGGCCAGTGGTCGTACGACAAGTTCGTGCTGCTGGGCGATGCGGCGCACACCGCGCATTTCTCGATCGGATCGGGCACCAAGCTGGCGCTCGAGGACGCGATCAAGCTTGCCGAAGTGCTCAACCGCCCCGGACTGTCGCGCGCCGATGCGCTGGCGGAGTATCAGGCCGAACGCAGCATCGAGGTGCTCAAGCTGCAGAACAGTGCGCGCAACTCGACCGAATGGTTCGAGACGCTCGACCGCTATCTGCCGTTCGCGCCGATCCAGTTCACCTATTCGCTGCTCACCCGCTCGCAGCGGGTCAGCCACGAAAATCTGCGGCTGCGCGATCAGGCTTGGCTGGAGGGCGTCGAGCGCTGGTTCCAGGCGCAGGCGCCGGGCGGCCGCGACACCGGCGCGCCGCCGATGTTCGCGCCGTTCCGCTTGCGCGAACTCGAGCTTGCCAACCGCATCGTGGTCTCGCCCATGGCGATGTACAGCGCCACCGACGGCACGCCGGGCGACTTCCATTTCGTGCATTATGGCACCCGTGCGCAGGGCGGCGCGGGGCTGGTCTATACCGAGATGACCTGCGTCTCGCCTGAGGGCCGCATCACGCCGGGCTGCCCCGGAATGTACACACCCGAGCATGTCGCCGGTTGGAAGCGGATCACCGACTTCGTCCACCACAACAGCAAGGCCAAGATGTGCCTGCAACTGGGCCATTCGGGCGCCAAGGGATCGACCAAGCTCGGCTGGGAGGGAATGGACGAGCCGCTCGACAGCGGCAACTGGCCGCTGATCGCCGCATCCGACGTTCCCTGGAGCGATGCCAACCAGACCCCTCGCCCGATGACGCGTGCCGACATGGACATGGTGCACGACCAGTTCGTCGCCGCCACCCGGATGGCGATCGACGCCGGGTTCGACATGGTCGAAATGCACGCCGCGCACGGCTATCTGCTCTCCAGCTTCATCACCCCGATGCAGAATCATCGCACCGACGACTATGGCGGCAGCCTCGAGAACCGGCTGCGCTTCCCGCTCGAGGTCTTCACCGCGATGCGCGCGGCATGGCCCTCGCACAAACCGATGTCGGTTCGCATCTCGGCAACCGACTGGATGGGCGACCAGGGCGTCACCCCCGAGGAAGCGGTGCGCATCGCGCAGGCGTTCCACGAGGCAGGCGCGGACCTGATCGACGTGTCGGCAGGCCAGACCTGGGCCGACTGCCAGCCGGTCTATGGCCGCATGTTCCAGACCCCGTTTGCCGACCAGGTGCGCAACGAGGCGCGCGTCTCGACCATGGCGGTGGGTAATATCTACGAGACCGACCACGTTAATTCGATCCTCGCGGCGGGCCGTGCAGACCTTGTCGCCTTGGGCCGTCCGCACATGATCGATCCGATGTGGACCTTGCGCGCGGCGGCGCAGCATGGCTATCGCGGTGTCGCCGTTCCGCCAGCTTATCTGAGCGGCATGGGGCAGCTCGCACGCAACATGCAGCGCGCGGCGGAGCAGGAAGCGGCACTGAGAGGCTGATATGCGGCTGGAGGGACTTCACGCGGTCGTCACCGGGGGCGGCTCGGGCATCGGCGCCGCCATCGCGCAGGCGCTGGCGCGCGAAGGTGCGCAGCTGACGCTGATCGGGCGGCGGCGCGAGGCGCTGGACGCCATTGCCGCCACCCTGCCCGGCGCCTGTATCGCGCAGGCCGACGTCACCGACCGGGCTGCGGTCGATGCGGCCTTCGCATCCGCCCGCGCCGCGCATGGCCCTATCGCCATCCTCGTCAACAACGCCGGCATCGCGCCCAGCGCACCTTTCGCCAAGGTCACGGCTGAAGCCTGGCGCCAGACGATGGCGGTCAATCTCGACGCCTTGTTCCACTGCTGTCAGGCGGCGCTCCCCGACCTGCTCGCAGCTCCATCGGGCCGGATTGTCACCGTCGCATCGACCGCCGGGGTCAAGGGCTATGGCTACACCGCGCCCTATGTCGCCTCCAAGCATGGC
The DNA here is from genome assembly GCF_001713435.1 of Blastomonas sp. RAC04. Classification (NCBI taxonomy): domain Bacteria; kingdom Pseudomonadati; phylum Pseudomonadota; class Alphaproteobacteria; order Sphingomonadales; family Blastomonadaceae; genus Blastomonas; species Blastomonas sp. RAC04. The sequence continues at coordinate 659,412 of NZ_CP016460.1, read as the reverse complement.
GCGATCGGCCTGATGCGCGCGCTTGCCACCGAATTTGCGCACACCGGCCTCACCGCCAACGCGGTGTGCCCGGGCTTTACCGATACCGACATCGTCGGCGATGCCATCGCCAACATCCAGGCCAAAACCGGCCGCACCGCGGATGAGGCGCGCGCACAGCTCACCCGGTTCAATCCGCAGGGCCGGTTGATCGACCCGGCCGAGGTCGCAGAGGCGGCATTGTGGCTGTGCCTGCCCGCCAGCCGATCGGTCACGGGCCAGGCAATCATGGTCGCCGGTGGAGAAGTGATGTGACAGGCGCGAGCGCAATCCGCGAAAAGCATGACGGCGAGATGGTCGATCGCAGCAATGTCCGGCTGTGGCTGCGGCTGCTGACCTGCACCACAGTGATCGAAAAGCGGCTCAAGCGACGCTTTGCCGACCAGTACGGCATCACCCTGCCCCGTTTTGACGTGATGGCGGCGCTCGATCGCAACCCCGCCGGGATGACGATGGGACAGCTGTCGCAGGAGCTTCTGGTCTCGAACGGCAATGTCACCGGCGTCGTCCAGACGCTGGCGCGCGACAACTACATCAGCATCGCCCCCTCGCCCACCGATGGCCGCGCCTCGATCGTGCGGCTGACCCAGCTGGGCCGCGAATGCTTTTCAGGGATCGCCGAGGCGCATCACGAATGGATCGACATGATGCTTGAGGGGCTGACCCGCGACCAGCGCGCCGCGCTGTACGATCTGCTCGGCGCACTCAAGATCTCGCTGGCCGACGACAAAGGAAAGGAACAGCCATGAACCCCGAGAGCTTTTCGCCTGAGCATTTCAGCTGGCATTTCGCCGATGGCGTCGGGACGGTCACGCTGAACCGCCCCGACCGCAAGAATCCGCTGACCTTTGAAAGCTACGCCGAGCTGCGCGATACCTTCCGCGCGCTGGTCTATGCCACCGACGTCAAGGCGATCATCGTCACCGGCGCGGGCGGCAATTTCTCCTCGGGCGGCGATGTCCATGAGATCATCGGCCCGCTGACCAAGATGGCAATGCCCGAGCTGCTCGCGTTTACCCGGATGACCGGCGATCTGGTCAAGGCGATGCGCGCCTGCCCGCAGCCGATCGTCGCCGCGATCGACGGCATCTGCGTCGGTGCAGGCGCGATCATGGCGATGGCATCGGATCTGCGGCTGGCGACCCCTGCCACCAAGACCGCTTTCCTGTTCACCCGCGTCGGGCTGGCCGGATGCGACATGGGTGCATGCGCGATCCTGCCGCGGATCATCGGCCAGGGCCGCGCATCCGACCTGCTCTACACCGGGCGGATGATGAGCGCCGAGGAAGGCGAACGCTGGGGTTTTCACAACCGCCTGGTTGCAGCCGAAGACCTGATCGGCGAGGCGACCAAGCTGGCGCGCTCGATCGCCGCCGGCCCGACGTTCGCGCACGGCATCACCAAGACCCAGCTTGGCATCGAGTGGGCGGTGTCGGTCGAAACCGCAATCGAGATGGAAGCGCAAGCCCAGGCGATCTGCATGGCGACCAACGATTTCCGCCGCGCCTTCGAGGCCTTTGCCGACAAGCGCACTCCAGAGTTCAAAGGTGATTGATGGCAGACCGCAGCTTTCTTGACTGGCCGTTCCTTGATGACAGCCATCGCAGCCTGGGCATGGAGCTCGATGCCTGGTGTGCGGCGAACCTTTCCGACGACCACCCGCACGATATCGACGCGGCGTGCCGCGATCTGGTTGCGGCGCTGGGTGCGGCAGGCTGGCTGCGCTATTGCGTCCCGGCTGCTTATGGCGGGGTGCACGAGCAGCTCGACATCCGCTCGCTGGCGCTGATCCGCGAGACGCTGGCGCGCTATTCGGGTCTGGCCGATTTCGCCTTCGCGATGCAGGGCCTGGGTTCGGGGACGATCAGCCTGCTCGGCACCGAAGACCAGAAGCGGCGCTATCTTCCCGAGGTCGCCTCGGGCCGCAAGATCGCAGCCTTTGCACTGACCGAGCCCGAATCCGGATCGGACGTCGCCTCGATGGCAACGACCGCGCGGCGTACCGCCAGCGGCTATGTGATCGACGGTGCCAAGACGTATATCTCCAACGGCGGCATCGCGGACTATTACGTGCTGTTCGCTCGCACCGGCGAGGCACCGGGTGCCAAGGGCGTATCGGCGTTCATCGTCGATGCGGATACCGCAGGGCTTGCGGTGACCGAAAGGATCGAGGTCATCGCCCCGCACCCGCTCGCAACGCTGACCTTCACCGACATGGAGCTGCCCGAAACCGCGCTGCTGGGCGAATCGGGCCGGGGCTTTGCCGCTGCGATGGCGACGCTCGATATCTTCCGCACGACCGTGGGCGCAGCGGCGCTGGGCTTTGCCCGCCGCGCGCTCGACGAGGCGACCGCCCGGGTCAAGGTGCGCAAGCTCGGCGCAGGCACTCTCGCCGACAATGCGATTACTCAGTCCAAGCTCGCCGAGATGGTACTTGATGTCGATACATCGGCGCTATTGATCTATCGCGCAGGCTGGCTGCGCGACGTGATGGGGCAGCGCAACACGCGTGAGGCGGCGCTCGCCAAGCTGCACGCCACCGACAGCGCGCAGCAGGTGATCGACAAGGCGGTGCAGATGTTCGGCGGCATGGGCGTCACTGTCGGCGCGCCGGTCGAGTCGCTGTACCGAGAGGTTCGCGCGCTCAGGATCTATGAAGGCGCCTCCGAAGTGCAGAAGGTCGTCATCGCCCGCCAGCATCTCGCGCAAAGCGCGAACTGATGTTCCGCACCACCCTGCCATTGCGCTTTGCGCACTGCGACCCTGCGGGCATTGCCTATTATCCGCGCTATTTCGAGCTGTGCGATGCCGCAATCGAGGACTGGACCGCAGCGGTTCTGGGCATCACCCGGCGCGAGATGCACGTCGACTGCGGGCTCGGCCTGCCGACAGTCACGCTGACGGCAGACTTCGCGGTCCCCAGCCGCCTGGGCGACATGCTCGATTTCACCGTCACCGTCACCCGTGTGGGACGCAGTTCGGTCGACCTCAATGTCGATATCGATTGCGCAGGCGAGCGCCGCTTTTCGGTGCGCTACACCCAGGTGCTGACCGACCTGGCCGAGGGCACATCGCGCCCGTGGCCGCCTGAATTGCACGAACGCTTGATCGAGGAAAGCGCATGACCGCTCATCAGACCCTGTTGCCCCCCGGCTGGCCCAGGCCGCGCGGCTATGCGAACGGCGTGGCCGCCACCGGGCGGCTGGTGTTCACCGCCGGCGTGGTCGCCTTCGATGCCGACGAGCGCATCGTCGGGGACGATCTGGCCAGCCAGTTCCGTCAGGTGCTGGTCAACACCCTTGCGGTTCTCGCCGAGGCAGGGGCCGGTCCCGAGCACATCGTGCGGATGACCTGGTATGTCACCAGCCGCGACGAGTATATCGCCAGCCTTCCCGCCATCGGCGCGGCCTATCGCGAGCTGATCGGCAGGAACTTCCCGGCGATGGCGGTGGTTCAGGTTGCCGGCCTGGTCGAGGCTGACGCCAGGGTCGAGATTGAAACCACCGCGGTCGTTCCCCCCGCCAGCGCGTAATCCTAAGGACAGTGTATCATGCAGAGTTTTGATTGGGCCGACCCGTTCCTGCTCGACGCGCAGCTCGACGAGGACGAGCGGATGATCCGCGATTCGGCGCAGGCCTATGCCCAGGACCGCCTCGCGCCGCGCGCGATCGATGCCTTTGCCCAGGAAACCACGGACCCTGAAATCTTCCGCGAAATGGGCGCGCTCGGCCTGCTCGGCCCGACCATTCCCGAGGTCTATGGCGGGGTCGGCGCGTCCTATGTCGCTTATGGCCTGGTCGCACGCGAGGTCGAGCGAGTCGATTCGGGCTATCGTTCGATGATGAGCGTTCAGTCGAGCCTGGTGATGTACCCGATCTATGCGTTCGGCTCGGAAGAGCAGAAGATGCGCTATCTCCCCCGGCTGGCGAGCGGCGAATATATCGGCTGCTTCGGCCTGACCGAGCCCGATGCGGGCTCCGACCCCGGCGGAATGCGCACCCGCGCTACCAAGATCGATGGCGGCTATCGCATCAGCGGCGCCAAGACCTGGATTTCCAATGCGCCGCTGGCCGATGTCTTCGTCGTGTGGGCCAAGTCGGACGCGCACAATGGCGCGATCCGCGGTTTCGTGCTCGAAAAGGGGATGGACGGCCTGTCCGCTCCCAAGATCGAGGGCAAGCTCAGCCTGCGCACCTCGATCACCGGGATGATCCTGATGGATGAGGTCGAGGTGCCTGATTCCGCGCTGCTGCCCCATGTCGAGGGTCTCAAGGGACCGTTCTCGTGCCTCAATCGCGCACGCTACGGCATCAGCTGGGGCGCGATCGGCGCGGCAGAATTCTGCTTCCACACCGCGCGGCAATATGGTCTCGACCGGCACCAGTTCGGGCGCCCGCTGGCGGCCACCCAGCTGTTCCAGAACAAGCTCGCCAACATGGAAACCGATATCGCGCTCGCGCTGCAGGCATCCTTGCGCGTGGGCCGGTTGATGGATTCAGACCAGTTTGCGCCCGAGATGATCTCGATCGTCAAGCGCAACAATGTCGACAAGGCGCTGGGAATCGCGCGGATGGCGCGCGACATGCTGGGCGGCAACGGCATCAGCGGCGAATATCAGGTGATGCGCCACGCGATGAATCTGGAGACGGTGAACACCTATGAGGGCACTTACGACGTCCACGCGCTGATCCTCGGCCGCGCGATCACGGGCATTCCTGCCTTCTGATCGCGCGGGCCGTCGCGGCTATTTGACCAGCAGGATACGGCTGTTGGCGGGATAGGCCCATTCCAGCCCGCGTTCGGTCACCACGCCATTATCCTCGAGCGGGATCTTGATCTTTCGCGTCCCCCATTCGGGCACCGGGGTGTAGAGGAACAGCTCGATCGACAGGAAATTGCTGGGCTGAAGAGTATAGGTCATGCGCAGCGGGTTGAAGTCCGCCATCGATGGCCCCGAACCATGCCCGAGATCGCCGACCGAATGGCTGCCGATGACGACATCGGACACCTTGGGATCGGCAACAGGGTCATCATAGCGGCCGAGTGCCAGCCCCGGCGTCTGCGCAACCCGGCTGTTCACCGCGGCGAGCGCATCGCCCGCGGTGATCCCCGGCTTGATCACATCGAGGATCATCCGCCGGATCTCGAGCGCCTTGTCAAACGCGCGCTGCACTCCGGGTGGCGGCGCGTTCTCGCCCGCCTTCAGCACATAGGCCATGCGCTTCATGTCGGTATAGGCGGTAAGGAAGTTCACCCCCCAATCCATCGTGATGAGGTCGCCACGCTGGATCACATGATCGCCCGACACCGGGCCGCGCGGACCGGGGCCCAGAATGTAGATACTGGGAATACCGAAGCTGTTGCCCAGCCCTTCGTTGTGCAGCTGCTCCATCATCCACCAGGCGACATCGCCGGTGGTCGTCTTGCCCGGGGTGATGACCTCGCTCGACAGCGCGCGCTCGGCAATCGTGCGCGAATATTCGCCCGCGCGGGCAAAAGCCGCGATCTCGGTGGCGCTGTGGCGCGAGCGGAAATCGGAGACGAGCTTTTCGGCGGACACCAGTCGCGCCGACAGATCGGGGCCCAGCGTCTCGCGTAGCCTTTCGTGCAGCGAATGACTCAGGCCATCGGCGGTGCCGATCTCGCTGGCGATGTTGATGCCGATGCGCCTGGGGTTTCGCTGCGCAACATAGGCCTTGAGTTCGGCAGGCGATTTCCTGACATCGTACAGCGGGCACTGATCGAAAGCGGCGCCGCCAACCCCCATCGCCGCGCGTTCGATGCGCCCCCCGCCGGGGTCGGTGAAGACATAATAGCCTATATCGCCGACATAGCCGCCGCCCAGAAGCGCGGCGTTGGGGTCGTCATGCCCCTCGCGCGAGGCGACGATCCACATGTCGATACCGTTCTCGCGCATCGCTTGCGGCAGGATCAGGTCGAGCTTGTCCTTGCGAATCTGGCACATCTGCTCCCAGCGCTGCCGCGCTTCCTGCGCGATGGCGGTGGTGGTGCTTGCCAGAACCAAAGATGCCGCCGCCAGCATCCGCAACCCGATACGATCCTTCATCCTGAACCACTCCTTGTTCACGCATCGCCCTGCCCTGCAGGTTGCGCAGCAGACAATCGCGCAATACATCCAACTTCACACGATTTTTGTCAATTTGATTGCGTGGAGCATGACTACGGCGGGCCGATAAGACCGGCGCGTTCCCCGCCGTCACGGCATTGTCGTACCGGCTTTCATCTGCTCCAGCCCAACCGAACCGCTTGACTGGCTGGCCCGGGACGGTAGCGGGCTCGCACACAATCAATCGCCGCATCTGTCCATTTTCAATCGTTCGAAAGCGATAACTCAGTGCAAATACATATGTATTCGGCTAATTCGGCTGACATGAACGGTGCACAGCGATGGAACCGCTTGATCAGTTGGGGCTTTTGAGAAACACATGAACGCAAGGTCGAAGACAGCATCGACACAGAAGGAAGGGGAGAACGTGGAAGATCGCGGTGACTATGACCCGAGCAGTCCGACATTCCGCCTGGAAAACTCGCCATTTTACCTGATGGCGCATGCCGATTTCAAATATCACGAAGACATGGACAAGGTGCTGCACAAGCACGGTGTTTCCAAACCGATCTATCGTGTGATGACGGTGCTGCGCGAACATCAGCCGGCGAGTATTGGAACGATTGCCGAGGCGGCGCTGACCAAGCGCTCCACGATCAGCCGGATCATCGACCGGATGATCGAGCAGGGGCTGGTCTCGACCGAATCCAATCCGGAAGACAACCGCATCACAGAGGTAACGCTGACCCCTTCGGGACAGCAGACGCTGCGCAAGCTGACGCCGATCGTCGGACGCCAGTTCTCGCGCGCGATGGTCGGAATCAGCAACCGCGATATCTCGCACCTGCTGCGCACGCTGAAGAAGATCAGCGACAATCTCAGCAAGCTGCCGATCGAATAGCCTCAGCGCTCAGCGCGGCGGCTGTTCGACCACCAGCCTGCCGTCCGCGAGCACATAACGCACATCGCGCAGATTGCCGAGCGAGGCCAGCGGGTTGGCGCCGAGCACCAGGATGTCGGCGATCTTCCCGGGCTCGATCGTCCCGAGCTTGTCGCCCATCCGCATGATCTGCGCGCCGACCCGGGTAGCCGACGCCAGCACATCGGCGTTGCTCATCCCGGCCTGGCTCAGATAATCGAGCTCGCGAAAATAGGCATCGGGATAGCGGGTGTCATTCTCGAACGGGATGTCGGTGCCCACGCCGATCGGCACTCCGGCGCGGTAGGCCTGCGCCACCTTGCCCAGATGCTCCTGCTGGTCGATCACGAAGCGGCGCGAATGCGTGTGATAGAACCCGCCGGTGGGTATGCCTGCGGTCGGATAGCCGCCGGTCAGCAGGTTGTCGAAGGCACCGATCGTCGGCACGAACGCGGTGCCGTGCTTCTTCATCAGCGCAACCGCCTGATCGCTCATCGCCAGCGGATGTTCGAGCGTGTCGACCCCGGCCTCGATCGCCCAGTCGGTATACTGGCCATAGCTGTCGATTGCCACGGGGACACCCAGCGAATGGGCCTCCTCGATCGCGGCCACGATCTCCTCCCGGTCGGCAGGCGCGCCCAGCTTGACCCAATCGGCCAGCCCGCGAACCTGGCGGCGGACTGCGGTGCGCCACTCCCAGGGGCCGTTGAACCCCTTGCTCGGACCACCCATTGCGGGCTTCTGCCGTCCCGTCGCGGTCGAGGTCACTTCGTCGCCATGCCCTCCGGTGGTGGCGATGATGCTGCCGCTCCACAGCACCCGCGGCCCGCGGATGATGCCGCGATCGACTGCCTCCTTGATGCGCAGCGCGACATCGTCGACCGTCCCGACATCGCGCGCGGCGGTGATCCCGGCTCCGATCAGCTGCTCGGCCAGCGCCACGCCGCGAATCGCCGCGCCCGCAGGGCTGTCCGAATATTTGCCGAAATCGTGGCAGCGCTGCTGGGTGAAGTGGATGTGCAGGTCGATCAGGCCGGGCATGATGAAAAGCCCGGTCGCATCGATGATCCGCGCGGCCCCCACAGGCACCGAGACCGATCCGGCCGGGCCGGCAGCGATGATCCGATCGCCTTGCGTCACCACCACCGCGTTGGGGACTGGCGCACCGCCACGCCCGTCGATCAGCGTGCCGCCGGTCATCACGACGATCGGCTCGTTGCTGCGATCCACCGGCGGGATCGGCAGGCGCCGCGCGTCATCGGTGGTCTCGGGGATCGGCGCAGGCGCGGCAAGGCCGGGCGAAGGCACCACCGCCACCGACAGCATCAGGCCGAGCGCGACGCTCCGTGCCCTGCGCACGAGCCGCACCGGACGACGACGGGAAATTCTGGCCATGGCAACCTCCGAGGGAAATGTGAAAATACACATGAATTAAAGCGCGATTGGCTTGACGATACAAGCTGGATTTGCTTCCTTGCGTCATTAAGGCCGTCAGGCAGATGCTGGCGGTAGCGGGAGCCGAGGTGGAACTGGCACGACCACAGCCAAGTCTGGAAGCGGCGCTGAACCAGGCGATGGGACTGGCGCGGTCGGGGCAGCTCGATCAGGCGGAAGCTGTTCTTGACCGTATCCTCACCGCGGCGCCAGGCCAGCCGGACGCGCTTCAGCTCAAGGGTATGGTCGCGCGCCAGCGCGGCGACCAGCAGGCCGCAGCCGATTGTTTTCGTCGCTCGCTTGCGGTCCAGCCAAATCAGCCGCACGTGCTCAACAATCTGGGAAACAGCCTGACCGCGCTGGGTGAGCACCCGGAAGCGGTGCGCGCCTATCAGCAGGCGATCTCGCTCAAGCCCGATTACGCCGACGCCCGGATCAACTTGGCACTGGCGCAGATTGCATCGGATGACCCGCATCAGGCGGTCACGACCCTCGAACCACTGGTGCGCGCGCAACCGGTGAACGCCCGCGCATGGGCGGTGCTGGGTCAGGCCTACAGCGCGCTTGATGATTACACTCACGCGATCAAGGCCTATCGCACCGCCTTGCAGCAGCACCCTGACCATGCGCCATGGCTGCACAATCTGGCAGTGGCTCTGCGGCTGGCGGGGCGCGCGCAAGAGGCGCTGCCGCTGCTGCAGACCTGCGCAGACAGGTCCCCGGGCGAAGCACGGATCCACTACAATCTGGGGCATTGCCTGCAGGATCTGGGGCGGATTGAAGAGGCAGCCGCCGCCTATCGCCGCGCGCTTGCCCTCACGCCCACCGACGCAGCGGTCCATGATTCGCTCAGCCGCCTGCTGTGGCAGCAGGGCGATACGCTCGGCCACCTCTGCAGCTATCGCAAGGCGCTGGCGGCTGCTCCGGATGACCCCGCGCTGCTCGCCGGCCTTGCCAACCGGCTGACCTTGTCGGGTCGCCACGACGAGGCCGCTGCCTTGCTCGCGGGGCCTGCGGCGCGCGGCATCGGCGGGGCGGACCTGCATTATCGGCATGGCCAGGCGTGCTGGTCTGCAGGGAATGCCGACCAGGCGTTTGCGGCCTTCGACGCGGCGTTGGCGATCGATCCCGGCCATGCGCCCAGCCTGCGCGAATCCGCGCGATGCCTGATCATCGCCGACCGGCTGGCACCCGCGGCCGACCGGCTGGCGCAGCGCCTCGATGATGATCCGTTCGACCAGCAGGCGCTTGCGCTGCAGGGGCTTTCCTGGCGGCTGACTGGTGACCCAAGGGCCGCATGGCTGATCGATCCCGCGCTGATCGGCGCGATACGGCTCATCCCCCCATCGGGCGATGGCGCCGCATTCAACCGCGATCTCGACCGGGCGCTGGACGCGCTGCACACCAGCCGCCAGCATCCGCTCGAACAGACCCTGCGCGGCGGCACCCAGACCACCGACGATCTGTTCAGCCGCGATCTACCCGAACTGCTGGCGGTACGCGCGATGATCGAGGCCGCGATCGCTCGCCATGTCGCCGCGCTGCCCGACGACCCTTCGCACCCGTTCCTGGCGCGCAAGTCTGAAGCATTCAGGTTTTCCGGGTCATGGTCGGTCCGGCTGGCAAGCGGCGGCCATCACACCAACCATATCCACCCGGAAGGCTGGATCAGCGCGGTCTATTATGTCGCGGTGCCCGATGCTGTCGGCGATGGGCAAAGCGGCTGTCTGAAGTTCGGCGAGACCGGGCTGCAGCTGGGCGCGCGCGAGCAGATGCTGCACAGCATCCGCCCCGAGCCGGGCCTGCTGGTGCTGTTTCCATCCTATCTCTACCACGGAACCGTTCCGTTTGCCGATACCGCTCACCGCACCACCATCGCCTTCGATGTCGTTCCGGTGCGCTGAAGCACGCTACGAATAATACTTGCGTATGCAAGTTTATAAGTTACCATCCAAATCCGGGAACAAGGGGATCAGCATGTCACACGCCATTCTTGAGCAGCTCGCAACCGCCGTCGCTTCGGGCACCATCCGCACCGTCGACCTCACCCAGACGCTGTCACCCGATACTCCCACTTTGGTGCTTCCCCCCGAGTTCGGCCAGTGCGCCGCGTTCAGCCAGGAAGAGATCTCGCGCTATGACGAGCGCGGCGTCGCCTGGTACTGGAACAACTTCACCGTCAGCGAGCACACCGGCACGCACTTCGATGCGCCGGTGCACTGGATCACTGGCAGGGACCGCGCCAACAACTCGGTCGATACCGTGCCGCCCGCCGATTTCATCGCGCCTGCCGTGGTGATCGACATATCGCAGCAGTGCGCCGCCGACCCTGATTACCTGCTCACCGTCGCCGATATCGCGGCGTGGGAAGCCGAGCATGGCCGCATTCCTCCGCGCAGCTGGATCATGCTGCGCACCGACTGGTCCAAGCGCGATGTCGATGCCTATACCAACCGCAGCGAAGATGGCGCGCACACGCCGGGGCCGTCGGCAGAAGCGGTGAAATTCCTGGTCGATGAGCGCGATGCGCATGGCCTAGGGGTCGAAACCATCGGTACCGATGCCGGCCAGGCGCATCTGCTAGAACCCGCCTACCCCGCGCACACCTTGTTCCATGCCGCAGGACGCTATGGCCTGCAGTGCCTCGAGAACCTCGACCAGCTGCCGCCGACCGGCGCGGTGATCTTCTCCGCACCGCTCAAGATAAAGGGCGGCTCGGGCAGTCCGCTGCGCGTCCTCGCGCTCGTCGGCGAGTGACGCTGCATGGCCGAACGCTCCTTCAAGGCTGAAGTCGAACGACTCAAGGTCGGCGATGGCGAAGTCTTCGAAGGCGAAGGCATCCTGGCGGTCACCAAGGCGCTGCTGCAATCGGGCGTCGCCTATGTCGGCGGCTATCAGGGCTCGCCGATCAGCCATCTGATGGATGTGTTCGCCGATGCGAGCGAGCTGATGGCGGGGCTCGGCGTGCATTTCGAAAGCTCGGCAAGCGAGGCGACAGCGGCCGCGATGCTGGCGGCTTCGGTCAACTATCCGTTGCGCGGCGCGGTCGCATGGAAATCGGTTGTAGGCACCAATGTCGCCTCCGATGCTCTGTCGAACGTTGCCTCGGGCGGGGTCACCGGCGGCGCGCTGATCATCGTGGGCGAGGATTATGGCGAGGGCTCCTCGATCATGCAGGAGCGCACGCATGCCTTCGCGATGAAGTCGCAAATGTGGCTGATCGATCCGCGACCCAGCCTACCGGTGCTGGTCGACATGGTCGAACAGGGATTTGCGCTGTCCGAAGCCTCGAACACGCCCGTCATGCTCGAGCTGAGGGTGCGCGCGTGCCACATGACCGGCAGCTTTGTCGCGCGCGACAACCGACGTCCGCCGCTTACGGTGGCGCAAGCAGCGCAGTCGCCCAACCGCGACACCAGCCGGATCGTGCTGCCCCCCGCCAATTTTCTGCACGAGGTCGAGAAGATCGAAAAGCGTTGGCCGGCAGGGATAAAGTATGTCCAGGATCACCGGCTTAACGAGCATTTCGGGACCGAGCAGGACGATATCGGCATCATCGTGCAGGGCGGGCTGTTCAACTCGCTCAACCGCGCGCTCGAGCTGATCGGGCTGTCGGATGCCTATGGCAACGCCAAGTTGCCGGTATATGTGCTGAACGTCACCTATCCGCTGATCCCCGACGAGGTGCAAGCGTTCTGCGCCGGCAAGCGCGCGGTGCTGATCGTCGAGGAAGGCCAGCCCGAATTCATTGAGCATGAGCTCAACACGCTTGTCCGCCGCGCGAACCTCGACACGCGGATCGCGGGCAAAGACATGCTGCCGCGCTCGGGCGAGTACACCGCCGATGTGATCAGACAGGGCGTCGCGAAGTTCCTGCGCGCGCATGCGCCGGAGCGGGCGCCGGTGGAGGTTGCCGCCGAGGCCCCCGCCCTGCCCCCGACCGCGGTTCCGCAACGCCCCGCAGGCTTTTGCACCGGCTGTCCCGAACGCCCGATCTTCTCCGCGATGAAGCTGGTGCAGAAGGATATCGGCGAACTGCACGTCTCGGCCGATATCGGCTGCCACCTGTTCTCGATCCTTCCGCCGTTTCACATCGGCAACACGACGATGGGCTATGGCCTTGGCACCGCAGGCGCTTCGGCGTTCAAGCCCGAGGGCAAGCGCGCGGTAGCGATCATGGGCGATGGCGGATTCTGGCACAATGGCCTGACGTCAGGCATCGGCAATGCGGTGTTCAACCAGGACGACAACCTGACGATCATCGTCGACAACGGTTACTCCGCTGCGACCGGCGGGCAGGACATCCTCTCGTCCAAGGCCAAGACCCCGCAGCGCAGCACCAACAACCCGATCGAGAAGGCGGTGCGGGGCGTCGGCATCACCTGGGCGAAGACCCGGACGCGGACCTATGACGTCGCCGGCATGCGCGATGCGATCCGCGATGCGCTGACGTCGCCCGAAAAAGGCCCCAAGGTGCTGGTCGCGCAGTCCGAATGCCAGCTCAACCGCCAGCGCCGGATCAAGCCGCAGATCGCCAAAGCGATCAAGTCGGGCCAGCGCGTGGTGCGCGAACGCTTCGGCGTCGATCCCGACACCTGCACCGGCGATCACAGCTGCATCCGCCTGTCGGGCTGCCCCTCGCTCACCATCCGCGCCAACCCCGATCCGCTGCGCCAGGACCCTGTCGCGCATGTCGAGAACAGTTGCGTCGGCTGCGGGGTCTGCGGCGAGGTCAGCCATGCCGCGGTGCTCTGCCCGTCCTTCTACAAGGCCGAGGTGATCTCCAACCCCAACCGTGCCGATCGGATCCGCCAGCGCCTGCGTGGCTGGGTGATCGGTGCGCTGCAGCGCCGCTCGGCGCGCCAGATCGCTGCAAGGGCCTTTTGATGAGCACCTCCGGACGCATCTCGATCGCCATTCTCGGCCTTGGCGGCCAGGGCGGCGGCGTGCTCGCCGACTGGATCGTCCAGCTCGGCGCCAACAAGGGATATGTGACGCAGGGCACCTCGGTCCCCGGCGTCGCGCAGCGCACGGGTGCCACGGTCTATTATGTCGAGATGATCCCCAGAGGCGGCCCGGCAACACCGCTGCTGGCGCTGATGCCGGTGCCGGGCGATGTCGACATCGTGGTCGCGTCCGAGCTGATGGAGGCCGGGCGCGCGATCCTGCGCGGGTTCGTCACCGATTCCACCGTGCTGATCGGATCGACCCACCGCGTCTACGCGATCGACGAGAAGTCCGCGATGGGCGATGGCCGGGCAAGTGGCGAGAAGATCATCCAGGCGGCGCAAACACGCGCGGGGCGCTATATCGGCTTCGACATGGACGACGCTGCCGAGCGCGCGGGCAGCGTGATCAGTTCGGTGATGTTCGGCGCCTTGTGCGCCAGCGGCGCCCTGCCCTTTGCTCGCGACGCATTCGAAGCCGCGATCGTCTCGGGCGGCAAGGCGGTGGATGCCAATCTGCGCGGTTTTGCTGCAGGCTTTGCTGCAGCATTGAGCAACCCCGAAGCCGAGATCGAGGCGCAGCATATCCCCGCTGCGTCGAGCGCTGCGGGCCGCGAACTGCAGTCCCGCATCCATGCTCGGCTGCCGCATGAAGCGCATTATTTCGCAATTGAGGGTGTTCGCCGTCTGATGGACTATCAGGATACGGCGTATGCTGACCTCTATCTCACCAGGCTGGAAAGCCTGGCCGGCAACGCGGATCTGATCGCTGAGGCAGCCCGCCATCTTGCCCTGTGGATGTTGTACGAGGATACGATCCGCGTTGCCGACCTCAAGATACGCGATACCCGTTTCGAGCGGGTGCGCGCGGACGTGAAGGCCGCGGACGATCAGATCGTCCAGCTGACCGAATACATGCACCCGCGCCTCGAAGAGGTCTGCGAGACGCTGCCCGCCGGGCTTGGCCGCCGCATCCTGGCGCGCCCCAGGCTGTCAGCGCTGCTCGGGCGGTTCTTCACCAAGGGGCGGCATGTCGAGACGACCAGCCTGCGCTGGTTCCTGACTTTGTCCATCCTTGCTTCCGGACGGCGCTGGCGGCGCAGCACGCTGCGCTACCAGACCGAACAGGCGCGTATCGACGCGTGGCTCGACCTCGTCCGGAGGGCCGAACCCGATGCCGCGCTCGAGCTGGTCAAATGCCAGCGGCTGATCAAGGGCTATGGCGACACCTTCGAGCGCGGGCTGCACAATTTCACCCAGATCGTCGAACGCCATCGCGCAGGCGGCCTCACCGCGTCCGGGATCGCCCGGCTGCGCGAGGCGGCACTGGCCGATGAAAAGGGCGATGTGCTGCAGGCCGCGCTCGCCGGCTGACGATCAGCGCGGCGATTGCTGCTGCGCGATCCAGCCGTCGACCTTCTGCTCGAGCAAAGTCATCGGCAGCTGCCCCTGCGCCAGGATCAGATCGTGAAAGGCGCGGATATCGAACCGATCGCCCAGCGCCTGCTCGGCGCGGCGGCGCAGTTCGATGATCTTGAGTTCACCCACCTTGTACGCCACTGCCCCTGCTGGCGCGCCGATATAGCGCGCAAGCTCGGTGTCGATGTTGATGTCGGCAAGCGCGGTGTTTTCCTCGAAGCACTTGCGCGCGCGGGCAAAGTCCCAGCCCATCACATGGATGCCGGTATCCACCACCATCCGGCAGGCGCGCCACATCTCGGTCGAAAGGCTCCCGAAGCGCTCGTACGCATCGCGATACACCCCCATTTCGTGCCCCAGCCGCTCGGCATACAGCGCCCAGCCCTCGCGAAAGGCCAGCAGGTCGCGCGCTCGGCGGAACGAAGGAAGGTCCGGGTTCTCGCTGTTGAGCGCACCGTGCGTATGATGCCCCGGGGCGGCTTCGTGCAGGCTGAGCGCGGGCACTTCGTAAAGCGGACGCTGGTCGAGATGCGAGGTGTTGACGACGAAGGTCCCGGCAAAGCCCTTGGCGAAGTCCCCGCCCCCGCCGCCGCGCGCGGTGGTATAACCCTCCTCCAGATCGCGCGGGACCGGGACGATGGTGAAGGGCTGGCGCGGCAGCACCGAGAAATAGCGCGGCAGCACGCCGTCGATCCGCTTGGAGGCCGCAGCGTATTTCTCGATCAGCCCCTCGCGGCTGGTGGCATAGAATTGCGGATCGGTGCGCAGGAAGTGCAGCCACTCGGCAAAGCTGCCCGCAAAGCCGGTCGATGCGATCACCGTGTCCATCTCGCCGCGGATGCGTTGCACTTCAGACAGGCCAAGCGCGTGGATCTGCTCGGCGGAAAGATCGGTGGTGGTGTAATAGCGCAGAAGAAAGTTGTAATAGGCCCTGCCCCCGGGCACCGCAGCAACGCCCAGATCGGCGCGCGCCTTCGAGCGATAGGTGCGGTCGATATAATCGAGCATCGCGCGCTGGGCGGGGCGGATCTCGCGCTCGATCACACTGTACGCCTGTGCCATTGCATCGGGGTACGCCTTGAGCGGCACGAGCATCGGGTCTTCGGCCACCGGCACCGCAATCTGGTTCCGCAGCACCGCTGCCGCGACGTCGACCACCACCGCAGGATGCGTCCAGCCGGTCGCGACGCCGCGCTCGAGATTGGCGCGCTGCTGGTCGAAATAGCCGGAAATTCCCCGCATCCGCTCCACCCAGGCCAGCGCCTCGGCCTCGGTGCGCAGATCGAGCGAACGCGCCAGCGAATAGGGCGTGTTGTAGAAGCCCTCGTGCGCGACAAAGGCAAAGCGCCGCTCATCGAAATCGATACCCTCGATCCGCCAGCCGATCAGCTCGCGCAGATAATCGCGGTTGAGCCGGTCTTCGCCGTTCAGTGCCGTCTGATCGAGCGCATCGAGCGCAGCGGCGATCTGCACAAGGCCTGCGCGGCGCGATGCCATCTCGGCCGGGGTCTCATCGGGCCAGCCGCTGCGCGAGCGCGACGGATCGGACCGGCCCGCCTCCATCGGATACTCGGCCGAGAAACGCTCATAGTCGGCGACGAGATCGGGAAAGGTCGGCGGCGTGGCGGCTGCGAGCAGCAATGCTGCGCCGGCCAGTGCCAGTGATCGCACCGGGCGGCCGAGATAGCCTGCAAATTGTCCTGTCATCACGCGACGCCTTTCGTTGAAGATACGGCCGGGGCGATGCTCACCCGCTGGCGGATTGAACTGCCGCGATTTTCGGCTAAACCGCGCTGATGGACGCCTTCATGTCGGGAAACCCCGGCGATTCCGCATTCCGGGTGAAAAGATACCCGTTCTATCTGCTCAACCGACTGGTGAGCCGGTACAACAGCATCATCGACCAGCGGCTGCGCGCGATCGGCCTCGATATTCCGAGCTGGCGCGTGCTGATGATTCTGGGCGAACGCTCGCCGCGCGGCGCACGCGAGATTGCCGAAGCTGCAGTGATCAACCTCTCGACTATGACCCGCATCATCCAGCGCATGTCCGCCGCCGGGCTTGTGACAACCGCGGCCAGCCAGGACGATGCCCGCGTCACGCTGGTGGCGCTGGCGCCATTGGGCGAAAGCCAGCTCGCTCAGGCGCGCCAGGCGACCGCGCCGGTCTATGCCCATCTGATCGAAGGGCTCGACCCGCAGGACTTCGAAAAGCTGATCGTGCTGCTGGACAGTCTTCACGACAACCTCGAACCGCTTGCGCCCAAGGCCGGGTAGGACCGCACCGCTCAATTGGTCAGATACGCCAGCGACATCAGGAACCGCGGCAGCAGCGAGGCCCCGGCGTGGAACCGCACGGGCACGGGCGCGCGTGGCTGCACCGACAGCGCGTCGCGGTCCCCCGTCGCCAGCATCGTCGCCAATTCCGACCCGATCACGGTGTTGGTCGCAATCCCTCGTCCGTTGCAGGCCTGGATGGCGATGGCGTTGTCACCCAGATCGTAGATTTCGGGCAGGAACGAGGTGTTCACCCAGGCAAGGCCATGCCAGAGGAAATCGATCTGCGGCTCGGGCATCACCTTGAAATGCTGCTTCAGCCGCCGCCGCGCCTCGCGGTAACAGGCCCGATCGCCATTGACCATGAACGACATCGGAAAAGCCGAGATCAGATGGCCCAGGCCATCGAGCCGCGCGGTGAACAGATAGGGTAACTTGTCCGTGAACGCCCCGCCCCGGGGCAGGATCGCCTGACGCTGGGCGGGATCGAGCGGCATCGACGCGAACTGGAAGACGTTCAGCGGCAGCGAGGTGCGCTGCATCGCCGGATGAAGCGCAGCGTTGCCGCCATTGGCAGCGAGCACCAGCCGCTGCGCCCGCACGGTCCCGATCGGGGTGCGGCACAGCCAGTAGCCGTCCTTGCGTTCGAGCCGCGTGACCGGGCTGTTGCCGAACAGCCGCGCACCGCTGCGCTGAGCCGCCCGCGCAAGGCCGCGTACGAACGCCAGAGGGTTAAGCCCGCCGCCCTCTTCGAAGCGCAGCGCTCCACAATAACGATCGGCGCCGAACAGGGCACGCGCCTGCACGCCCTCGACAAAGCTGACCTTATGTCCGCGCGCCTGCCACTGCCGCGAGTAGTCGCGCTGCTGAGCGGCCAGCGCATCGGTGTGCGAGGGCGTGTAAAAGCCATCCTGCCGCGCATCGCACTCTATTTCGTGGCGGCGGATGAGGTCGAACACGTGCTGGCCCGATCCGCCGATCATCCGCGTCAGCCGCTCGCCTGCTGCTTCCCCCAGCACCGCCTGGATGCTGTCGGGGGTATGGCGGATGTAATCGGGCGCAACGATGCCGCCGCTCTGGCCGGTTGCGCCGTCGCCGAACTGTCCTGCCTCGACCAGCGCGACATCGACGCGCTTTTCCGCAAGGTGCAGCGCGGTGGTGACACCGGCAATGCCGCCGCCGATCACCAGCACGTCGACTTCATGCGCGCCCGAAAGACTCTCGACCTTGGGTGCCGGCCCTGCATTGACCGCCCACACAGGACTGGTCAGGCCGGGCTGACGATCGCGGCGCGATATCGCTTGGTGCTGCATTACCGGTGCGCCAGCAATTCGGCAGGGGTGGCGGTGGACGCGCGAAGGAGAGGGATTCCTCCCGCAATATCCACCGAAGAAGACAAGGTCATGTTGGCGACTATCCTGTTCGCCCGAACGCGGGCGGTGAAAACTTGATGGGATCAGATGGTGGCAGGCTCGCCCTGCGCTTGTCGTCCCGTCCGCCGCGCAACCGCGACGAAGAGCATGACGACGCACAAGGCGACAGGTGTGTTCATGATCATCGGCAGCGACATCTCGTTGTTGCCGACAATCGAGACGGCGATGAAGATCGCTGTCCCCTCCTGCCGCATCAGATGTTCGATGCCGATCGCCACATTCTCGCGACGAGTGAAGCCCGCGAAGCGCACGATGGTCATCACCACCGCCACCATCACCACGTTGAGCGCGACGGTAATCCAGAACAGCGCGCCCAGATTCTGCCGCAGCACCGGTACCTGATCGTACAGGATCACGCCGAACGAACTGAACAGCACGATGGTGGCGATGTTCTTGAGATAGCGTTTGAACCAGATCGCAAAGTCGGGCTTCAAAGCGCGCACTGCAAAGCCGATGGCTGCCGGCAGCACGGTGATCGAGAAGATGTCCCAGAAGAACGAGGCCAGCGGCACGTTGACGTCCGCCTCAAGCCCCATGAAGTGCAGCAGCGCGAAGTGCGCGTAGAACGGCACGACGAAGATGTAGATCATGCTGAGGATCAGCGTCATCGACATCGACAGTGCAAGGTCACCCTTGGCCATGTCGGTGAACAGGTTGGAGAGCATTCCGCCCGGTGTGGTCGCCAACAGCACGAAGCCCACCGCCAGCGCCGCGGTAGGCGCTACGGTCAGCGCCAGCGTGATGCCGATCGCGGGCGGCACGATCAGCATCGAGCACACCCCGAAAATCAGCGCGCGCCGGTTGCGGAATACCTGGCGGAAATCGTCCGCGGTCAGCGACAGCCCCATCGAGGCCATGATCGCGATCAGCGATCCCGGCAGCAGCCAGTTGCCCAGCAACCCCATCAGATCAGCATAGGTCATGCGGTCAGGTCCTCAGGCGGTTTCGAGCGACAGCGTGCAGGCGCCGTTGCGCCGGATGGTGCGGCAATCGGCCTGCGCCTTGGCCAGATCCTCATCCAGGATGCGTGCGCAGACATTGGCCTGGATCCAGCCGAACGGCATCAGCAGGCGCCCTCCGCTGCCATAGAACAGGCCAATGTCGTAGAAGTCACCGGGCGGCAGCCCCTTTGTGCTGCCCGCTGCCAGATAGGCGAGCACGATGTCGCCGCTGTCCGGATAGGATGTCGCATTCTCGGCAGGGATCGCCGGCTGAGCCATGCCTTCAGGCAGCGTGCTGGCAGGCATCGGTACCGAAATCTCGGGCCCCGTCCAGATCGCGTGGATCGCGTCGAAACCTGCCTTGCGTTCGGCAAGGTCCCACAGAAATGCTGCGGAGACGGGCGCAGCATCGTCGAGCAGACGACAGCGTGCGGAGAGCCCGGATTGCGGCTCGACCAGTTTGATGATGCGCATTTCGTCCCCTATTGTCCTGCCACCGTTGCCAGATATTCTTCCTTCTGGAGCGCGATGGGAACGTTGCCATTGAGCCAGAGATAGTCGTGGAAGCGGCGCAGATCGAAAGCCTTGCCTTCGCGCACGCGCGCTTCGGCAAGAAACTCCGCGGTCTGGATCTTGCCGATCTGATAGCTGATCGCCTGTCCCGGCGAGGCGGCGAAGAACACCGCCTCTTCGTGCGCGGTCTCGCGGTCCATCGGCACCATCGCCTGAAGATAGTCGGCCGCCTGATCGATGGTGAAGGCGCCCGTCGCAAGCTTGACGTCGACCTCGACCCGCAGCGCGCGCAGCCGGGCGAAGTTGTAGATCACCTCGCGCGACTTGGGCGCATCGGCCCACAGCCCGGCCTGCAGCATCATCTCTTCGGCATAGAAGCCCGTGCCTTCATTGGCGCCGCTGTCGTAATAATGGCGGCGCAGCGGATTGGGGTGCTTCCAGCTCAAAGTCAGCTGGAAGAAGTGCCCAGGAACGCCTTCATGCACGATGATCGGCCGCGGATCGCGCGTGATCGAAAGGTTGAAATAGCCGAGGTTCGGCGAAGGCTCGGGCAGATACACCGTGGCGTTCTGCCCGACGCGGGTCCGGTCGGTGAGATCGAAGGTGCGGCCCAGCCAGCCGATCGGCGCGAGATAGGCGGGGAACGGCAGCGCGTTGTAATGCCCCGCCCACTCCGGCACCGTCAGCAAATTCTTGTCGCGCAGGAACGTGCGCACATCGCGCTCGTCCGATGCCAGCCGCGATGTCACGGCATCTATCGAAGCCCCGATCGGCAGATCGGCAACGCCCGTATTGCGGTTGCGCTCGAGCTCTTCGAACAGCACCGAGCGCGTCCATTCCTGCCGCCCCATCAGCGCAAGCTGATCGGCGGTGTACGGGTAGAGCGCAACCTGGCTGAGGAAATACTGATAGCTCTCGGCGCCGACCGCGGTCTCAGCCGGCAACGCGCCGCGGCGGCTTTCGAGATAGCGGCCGAACGCGGCAAACGCCTTGACCGACCGTTCGACTGCAGCGTTTAGCCGCTTGCGCTGCGCTGCATCGGCATGCGGTTCGAGCCCGCGCTCCATCTGGCGCAGGCTGTCGGGCACGATGGCGATCTGGCCGAGCGCGGCATCGACAAAGGGTCCGCGCATGTCATCGAGATTGGCCTGGCCTGCCGCGAGCACGGCTGGAGCATTGTTCAGCAGACGGATGACCTGCTCGACCCGCGCGCTCTCGACTGGCGGTGGCGGCAGCAGCACCTCGAACACCGGGGTCAGCGCCTGTGCGACATAGAAATGCGGCTGGCGGCGCCATGCCGCGACGTGATCGAGCTCCCAATTCACCCGGGCAAGCGCCGATCCCATCAGGCGATAATCGACCCTTTCGCTGACCGTCTGCGGCGTGCCGGCCAGGCTCTTCCACCTCGCCTCGAACGCGGCGAGCGTCTTGCGCTGTTCGGCCACCGCAGCAGCCGACCAGTCGGGTGTCCACTTGGCTGGCCGGACGATACGCGGGATGTCGTCGCTGGTCGCGGGCTGGGTGGCCGCGCGCCATGTCCAGAAATCGGCCCCCAGCTGCTGCACCTCGGCCTGGGCATGGGCACACGGCGCCGCTGCCAGCGTTGCTGCGCCCACCATTGCGAGAATGGCCCTCCTCAACATCCTATTTCCTGTTCTTGACGTTGCGGTCAAAGAACTCGGCCATCTTCTTGAAGGCAAAGCGCGCCTGACGCAGATTGTCGCTGGCCCAGGCATGGTTGCCGCCCGGAAGGGTCACCAGTTCGAACATCTGCTCGCGGTCGATCATCCCCTCGGCAAGTGCAATCGTATCCGAATAGAGCACCACCGGATCGCGCGTGCCATGGATGATCATCAGCGGATCCTCGATTCCCTTGGCCTGGTACAAGGCGGACTGCGCCTCGTACCGCGCGGGCATGTCGGGGCCTTCGTGCGGGCCCATGATCCACATCTGCGCAGGGTAAGCATGCCACACATTGGTCGCAGGCGCACCAGCGATGCCCGCGGCATAGACGCCGGGCTTCTTGGACAGCGACATGATCGTCATCAGCCCGCCATAGCTCGAACCCCACAGCCCGACGCGCCTGGGATCGGCATAGCCCTTCTCGACCAGAAAGCGCACGCCGCTCTCCAGATCGTTGATGTCGGTCTCACCATAGCTGTGAAGCTGGGTCTGGTTGTGATCGCGGCCCTGTCCCCAGGACCCGCGCACGTTGACGTTGAGGACGATATAGCCCTGCGCGACGAAATACTGGTCCAGCCCCCAGGTCGGATGCGCACGCCTGCCGCCCCACTGGTTGCGCACCGCGTCAGAATAGACCGAGCCGACGATCACCGGATATTTCCTGGCCGGGTCGTAATTGGCCGGAAGGCTCAGCCGCGCGACGAGGTTCATTCCATCGACATGGCTGGGGAATTCGACATAGCCGATATTGGCCCAGGTCTGCTTGTAGAAGCCCGGTTGCGGCGACTTGGTGACCTGCGCAACCTTGGCGGGCTTTGCCGTGTCGATCAGATACAGCTCGGCCGGTGTCGCGTCGTTGCTGTACCAGTCGGCGATATGGCGGAAATCGGGCGAATAGACCGGCTCGTGCGTTCCCGCCGCCTGTCCGCTGACCTGCTGCACCGCGCCGCCTGCCACTGGCACGCGATAGATCTGGCGGTCTGAGAGATAGGATTTGTTGGCGATGAAATAGATCTGGCCGCGCGCCTGATCGACGTCGAACTCGGCGATTTCCCATTCGCCGCTGGTGATCTGGCGGGGCTTCTCGCCCGCTGCGCGCTGGTGATAGAGGTGCAGCCAGCCATCCCGATCGGTGAGGATGATCAGGCCGTCATCGCCCGGCGCCCACGCCACCTGCCAGTCGGGGCGCAGATGCTTGGGCTCGCGCAGCTGGTAGAACGTCTCGCGCGCACCCGAGGCGACGTCATAGACGTAGATCGTGTGCTCCTTGGCCTGCATGTCCGATCCGCTGACGAACATCCGCTTGCCGTCGCTGGACAGGCCGAAGCCCCAGATATGGTGCTTGGGGTCGGGCCGCTCGAACATCTGCGTCTTGCCCGATGCCAGGTCGACGAGGCCGACGCTGGCCTTGCTGGTTTCCTCGCCAGGAAAGGCGCGGATCACGCGGTTGTTCTGCAATCCGCCCTTGGCGTAATAATAGATATCGCGCTCGGGCATCGCGCTGTCGTCGGACTGCTGAAAGGCGATCGCCTTGCCGTCCGCCGACCAGTGATAGTCGTCGATATAGATCTTGGGATCGTCGTTGCCGGCGACGCGCGTTGCAGCCTTGTCGGCGGTGGCCGCGACATCACGCACCCACAGCACGCCGCCCAGTGTCACGCGGTTGCGGCTGTCGGCGGTGTTGCCCGCGATGAACGCCAGGCGGCGGCCATCGGGAGAGACGATCAGCTTGCGGATCGCCTGCTTGTGGGTTTCAACCTTGGTGATCGCGCCATCGGCGGAAACGATATGCAGCGCCCCACCCATGGTGAAAGCAACGCGGCCATTGCCCAGCGCAACCGCCTGCGCGATGCCCTTCTGTTCGGCCTCGGGCTTGCTGTCACGGCCCAGAAACGTCAGCCGGACCTTCTTTCCGGTCCTGGGCGAATAGGACCAGACATCGCGGAAGCTCGCACCTTCGTCATTCCACAGAAACAGCACCGTGCTGCCGTCGCGCGACCAGCTATAGCCTTCGGGCGAGGTGCCGATCAGGCTCTTGGGCTGGTAGAGATCGTCGATCGACAGCGATGTTCCGGCGACATCCGCGCCGCCATGGATGGGAGCGTGCGGCCAGGGCCGGTCCTGTGCCATCACCAGCGACGACACGCACAGTGCGGCCACGGCAGTGGCCAACCGAAACACACCTGATCCTGTCATGAAACCAACCCCAGCCTGGCTTGTCATTCTCTGCGACCCGCTGGCCGCGGCAGCACGATGCCGCCGCGACTAGCGCGTTACCACTTAAAAGTTGGCCCTGAAGCCCATCGTGAAGCGGCGTCCGATCGCATCGAAGGTTTCCCGCTCGAACAGATAGAACGGGGGATCGCGATCCAGCAGATTGTCGACAGCTCCGAAGAAGCTGAAGCCTTCAGTCACGTCGAGATTGAAGCTGAGATCGACATAATGCACGTCGCCGGTTTCCGGACGCGCCAGCCGCGGCAGAGCCACGCCCGAGGCGATGGCACCTGCAATGCGGCCATCGGTGGTCGACTGCAGGAAGCGATGCCGCAGCGAGATCTGCAGATTGTCCAGCGCCCAGGTCAGACGCTGGGTGAAGCGCCAGGTCGGGTTGGCGGTGGTGCAGTTGCCGCCGCCGATATAGCCAGCGCAGTTGACGGGGTTAACCGCCGGGCTGCCCTGGGTAATCGCATCGATGAGATAGCTGCCTGCGAGGAAATAGTTCAGGCTGCTGTTCTCGGTGAGATTGTAGCGATAATCGAGACGGAAATCGACACCTGAGGTTTCCAGCTTGGCGATGTTGGCATTAAGCAGCGGCACATCGATCAGCTGGCCGTCGGGCGTGCGGTTGCGCAGCGGCTGGCAGAAGATGTTGGTCAGCGAAAGGTTGGCGTTGCACGCGGTGATCACCGCCTGCAGGCCGCCGCCGAACGAGCCGATCGCCTGATCGATCTTGATGTTGTAATAGTCGATCGTCAGCTGAAGGTTGGGGATGAACGAGGGGCGGATGACCGCACCGACCGACCAGGTGTCCGACGTTTCTTCCTGCAGATTGGGATTGCCGCCGGTGACAGCACGGATCTGCTGGTTTTCCTGCTGGAACACGTTGATCACGCTTGCCGGGACACCCAGAGCGCTGACGCAGAAGTCACGCTCTGCCGTGGTACGGCCCGCATCGGCGTTGCAGAAGTCGAGAGCCTGCGGCGCGGTGTTGGTGGCACCCGAGAACAGCTCGACCACGTTCGGCGCACGCACCGCACGCTGGTACAGGCCGCGGAACTTCAGCCCCTCGAACGGCGAGTATTCACCGCCGATCTTGTAGGAATAGACCTTGCCTGCGGTCGAGTAATCCGAGTAGCGCGCGCCGCCTTCGAAGGCGAGCAGCTCGAAGCCCGGAGTGTCGGCGAGGATCGGCACATAGATTTCGCCGTAGACCTCGGCGACATCGAACGAACCACCGGTCGGGCTGAGGCCGGCCGAGCGCGACAGCGCCTTGCCCTGCACGTACAGCTGATCGGGATCGAACTGCGAGCTTTCCTTGCGATATTCGGCGCCGACCGAGATGCCGACATCCCCTGCGGGCAGCGAGAACAGGCTGCCGGTGATGCTGCCGCCGATCTGCTTCTGCTTGACCGTGGTGATGTTGGTGAGGTCGGTCGAGATATAGTCGATCATCTGCTGCGTCAGCGAGCCGAAGCCGAACGGATTGATCGTGACGCAGCGCGGATCGGCCACCGCGCAATCGAACGGATTGGCGGGGTTGGTGAGGAAGGAGTTGGCGAAGTTGTCGATCAGCACGCCGCCGCCCTGGACGTCGGTGATCTTGTTCTCACCCTGGTTGTAGAACACTTCCCACTTCAGCTGGTCGGTGAGGTTGCCCTTGAGACCCAGCACGAAGCGATAGAAATCGCGTGTCTGGTCGCTGGTGCGGTTGCCGGCATCGAGCAGACGACGGTTGATGTTGACCGGCACCAGATTGTTGCCGTCGCCATCGAGGTTAACCCGCAGGAACTCGCGCAGCGAGGGATCGAGATAGGGATTGCGCAGATCGAGCTGGAAGCCGGGGATGAAGCCCGAGCTGCTCATCGGCACCGCGCCCAGAGTCGAGTTGATCTTGCTCTGGACGTAGGAGCCTTCCCAGAACGCGGTGACCGCGTCGGTCACATCGTAATGGCCAAGCACCGACGCCTGCCAGCGCTGCATCGGCATCTGCAGGTTGGTGAACGGGCGATCGTTGAAACCGTCCGACCCGCGATAGGCGCGCCAGCCTTCAGGCGCGAAGAAGATGCCTGCAGTACCGATCGCGGTACCGGCGCGGTCGCGCAGCCCGACGAGCTGCGGCGAGAAGATCGTGCCCTGCGGGGTCACGCCGTTGCCGGCCGGAACCAGCGTGGGCTGACCGTTGACGATGGCGTCGGCAAGAAACACAGTGGCATGGTCACGCTTGGCGCCAGTGACCTGAGCGCGATCGAAATAGCTGCCATGAAAAACGATGTTGCCGCGACCGTCCGCGAAGTTTCCGCCGGCGGTGAACTCGAGGTTGTAGCGCGCCGCATCGCCTTCATCGGAAATGCCGTAGAAGCCGCCGACTTCAAAGCCTTCGAAATCGTCCTTCATCACGAAGTTGACGACACCGGCCATGGCGTCCGAACCGTACACCGCAGATGCGCCGCCGGTCACGACTTCGATCCGCGACACCAGCGACGGCGGGATCATGTTGAGGTCGACCACGCCGTCCTGCGAGGCGCCGACGACGCGGCGGCCGTTCTGCAGCACCAGCGTGCGCACGGCGCCCAGACCGCGAAGGTTGACCGTGGCTGACAGGTTGCCCGAGTTGGACTGCGCACCCGCACCGGCGACCGCCTGTGGCAGGGCGTTGAGCAGCTGCTCGGATTCGACCGTGACGGAGAGCTTGATTTCCTCTTCGCCGATGACATTCACCGGGCTGTTCGATTCGACATCGGGACGCGGGATACGCGAGCCTGTCACCACGATCGAGCCACCGGCCTCGTCATCTGCCTGGTCCTGCGCGAACGCAGTTCCCGTCACAACCATCGAAAGAAGAAGCGCAGATCCGCACTTCAACGCTGCACGCTGCATTCCAACCCGCCTCATAACCATCTTTGTCACTCCCTGAAATTAACGCCCACCTGCGAAGGTCGGGTAGCCGACATTGATTGCCGATCATTCCCGTGAACAGTTGCGTGATTTTGAGCATATTGTCCGGGCGCCGTCAATCATATGTCTCAAAAAATAATCGAAAACGTCACACCTGCCCTCGCAAACCCTTGCGCTCCGAGCACGCACGAGCCCGTCAATCAGCTCGGAGGTCAATCTATATCATTGGTTATCATGAGTTTTTTGGAGTTCGCGACCCATACTGGCACCGTGCAGGCTGGCACTTGACCGTCTTAAGCGACTGCGAGACAAAAGAGGCCAGCGCGGCTGGCAAACCGGACGACTGCACTCTTGACCCGGCGCCCGTCGAGGAACAGTATACTCAAAATCATGCTTTTTTTGTTTCAAATTCAGATGTGTGAATGAGTCGCAGGCGGTCGAAAGCAGGGCTGCCGCATATCGTCAAGGAGAAGAGCATTATGCGTATGGCATCCCTCGCAACGATTGCGGTCCTGCTCGCCGCCCAGCCCGGCATCGTCCGGGCCGCAGACGCTTCCGCCGCCCCCCAAGCCGCCGCCGCTTCCGTCGCCACGCCTGCCATCGCCCCGCCCGCCGGTCCGCCCCAGGGTGCGGCCGGCTATGATGCCTTCGTGACTCTGTTCGATCAGTTCAACAGCTGGAAGACGCCCAAGGCAGTCGATGGCATTGTCGATTACAGCCCGGCCACGGTCGCCAAGCGCCGCGCGGAGCTGGCAAGCTTCCAGGCCAGGCTGCCCGATTTTGCGGTCGCAAAGTGGGACCGCCACCAGCAGGTCGATTATCTTGCGGTGCGCGCGCAAATGGATCTGCAGGATTTCACGCTCAACATTACCAAGCCCTGGGCGCGCGATCCGGGGATGTACATCGACGATCTGCAGCGGCTGGCCTATGTCGATCTGCCGCTTGATACCACGGCGCGCGCGCCGTTCCAGGCGCGGCTGAAGAGCATCCCCGCCTATCTCGCGCAGGCACGGATCAACCTGGATTCGGTCGCGGCGGACTATGCCGACCTTGCCATCCACAGCCTGTCCAATGGCGATGGCGTGGGGCATGGCATGCCCTATCGTTCGGTCGAGCCTGCGGGGCTTATCGGCTGGTTCGCAGATCTGCGCGCGCGTGCAGCAACGCAGCAGCCCGACCTGCTCCCCGACATCGATGCCGCGCAGGCTGCGATCGCGGGGTTCCGCGACTGGCTGGTGACCTCGCGCCCAGGGATGACCACCGCTGCCGGGGTGGGCAAGCCCGCCTATGACTGGTTCCTGCACCACGTCCGCCTGATGCCTTACACTTCGGACGAGATCGTCACGCTGGCCGAACGCGAGCTCGAGCGCCACTGGGCGAACTATGCGACCGAACGGCACCGCAACCGCAACCTGCCCGAGCTCGAACTGCCCAAGTCTGCCGAAGAATATGAAGCACAGCTTGCCGGCACCGACGCCAAGATCCGCAAATGGCTGAAGGATGAGGAAATCATCACGATCCCCGATTACATCCCGGCGAGCTATCAGGAGGTCGGCTTCAACGCCCCATGGGTGGTGCGCCCCAACGGCCCGATGTTCTGGGAGCAGGTCCAGTTTCGTGATGTCTCACCCGATCATCTGCACGCGACGTTCCCCGGCCACCGCTTCGACGGCATGACCGGCAAGCGCGTCACGCACCCGATCCGCCGCCACATCAACGACAGTGGCCGCACAGAAGGATGGGGCTTCTATCTCGAGGAAAGCGCGGTGCAACTGGGGCTGTTCGATGACCGCCCGCGCACCCGCGAGCTCATCTACATCTTCGGCCTGTTCCGCGCCGCACGCACCATCGGCGACGTCAAGATGCAGCGCAACGAGATGACGGTGGGCCAGGCGATGGAATTCTGGAAGGAATGGACGCCCTATCTCGACGACAACGTCGCGCGGGTCGATGCGGGCATCTATATCCGCCGTCCTCCCGGTTATGGCATGACCTATACCATCGGCTCGATACAGCTGCAGAAGATGCTGGTCGATCGCCGCCGCCAGCTGGGCGAGAAGTTCTCGATCAAGGACTTCCACGACTATCTGATGAACACGGGCCGCCTGCCCGTCTCGCTGCTGCATTACGACCTGACCGGAAATGACGAGGAGGTCCGCAGGCTGTGGACTCATGTGCCGCTGGCCAAGGCGATGCAAACAACAGGCGGATAGGCGTTTCGGGATGATTTTGCGGCATCGGGGGAACCTTGTCCGGGGGCGTTGGTAAAGCAAGGATACCAGCCCCAACATGAGGATCGATCACGGACATGGCCCCCCCTATGTCGACCGCCAGCGTCAATGGCACCGACCACCCGCTGCCGGGTGATCCCCGCCGCACCCTACTCGACTGGCTGCGCGAAGACCTGGGCCTGACCGGCACAAAGAAGGGCTGCGACCATGGCCAGTGCGGCGCGTGCACGGTGATCGTCGACGGGCGCCGGATCAATTCCTGCCTCTCGCTTGCACAGCTCCACGAAGGCGACACCATCGAGACGATCGAGTCGATCGGCAGCGCCGATGCGCTTTCCACGCTGCAAAAGGCGTTCGTGACGCACGACGGGTTTCAGTGCGGCTATTGCACTCCCGGGCAGATCTGCTCCGCCAAGGCGCTGATGCAGGAACTGGCCGATGGCTGGGCGAGCGCGGTGACCGACGATGTCGCCACAGTCCCGGACATCAGCCGCGAAGAACTGCGCGAGCGCATGAGCGGCAATCTGTGCCGCTGCGGTGCCTATTCCAACATCATCGCCGCGCTTGAAGAGGTCATCGCCGATCAATCCGAGACCCCGGCAGGTGTAGCATGAGGAGCTTTACGCTGGACCATGCGGGCAGCCCCGCAGAGGCACGCGAAGTGCTGGGCGAAGGCGCCACTGCGATCGCGGGCGGCACCAACCTGATCGATCTGATGAAGCTGCAGATCCAGACGCCCGAGCGGCTGGTCTCGATCCGCCGCACAGGAATGGATGCCATCTCCAGCGATGGCGGCGGCATCAGCATCGGTGCGCTTGTCACCAATGCCGATTGCGCCGCCGACAGCCGGGTCCGCAAGGACTGGCCGCTGCTTGCCAAGGCGATCCTTGCGGGCGCGAGCCCGCAACTGCGCAACCGCGCGACCACCGGCGGCAATCTGTGCCAGCGCACCCGCTGCGGCTATTTCTACGACACCAGTCAGGCGTGCAACAAGCGCGAGCCGGGCTCTGGCTGCGCCGCGCGCGAGGGCTTCAACCGCATCCATGCGGTGCTGGGCACCAGCGACGCGTGCATCGCCACCTATCCCGGCGATATGGCCGTTGCTATGTTGGCACTGGACGCGGTTGTGCTCACCGAAGGCCCCGATGGCGCCCGTGAAATCCCAATCGCGGACTTCCACCGCATGCCGGGCGAGGATCCCTCGCGCGACAATGTGCTCCAGCACAGCGAACTGATCACCGCGGTGCGCCTGCCCGCCCCCACCGGCGGGGTGCAGCTTTATCGCAAGGTGCGCGACCGCGCCTCTTACGCCTTTGCTCTGGTATCGGTCGCTGCCGATGTGACGATGGAAGACGGCCGCATTGCACGCTGCGCACTCGCTTTCGGCAGCCTGGGTACGGTCCCGTGGCGCGATCCTGCGGTCGAGCAGATGCTGGTGGGGCAAACCCCATCGCCTGGGCTGTTCGATGAGGCTGCCAAGCTCCTGCTGAAGGATGCGCGCGGTTTTGGCGGCAACGATTTCAAAATTCCCCTCGCCGCGCGCGCGCTTGCCGCAACCCTTCACGAAGCAACAGGGGGCTGATCCGATGCGCCTTTTCAAGACCGACATGTACAACACCCCCGACACACGCAACCTGCTCGACCACACCCGTCAGGGGGTGATCGGCAAGCCGCTCGATCGCCCCGAAGGTCCGCTCAAGGTCAGCGGCAGCGCGACCTATTCGGCCGAGTGGAAATTCGACAACTGCGCCGAAGGCGTACTGGTGCTTTCGACGATTGCGCAGGGGACCGTCGAGACCATCCACAAGCAGCCCGTACTCGATATGCCCGGCGTGCTCGCGGTGCTGGCCGATGAAGCGATGACTCGCCGCTCGACCCAGGGCACTGCAGGCGAAGCGCCGGTGCAGGACGTGCATACGGTAGAATATTTCGCGCAGCCGATTGCGCTGGTGGTCGCGGAAAACTTCGAACAGGCGCGCGATGCCGCGCTGGCGCTCAAGGTCGATTATGCGATCAGCGACGAGCCGATCGCCCTTGATCCCGAAAGCCCCGATGCGGAGGTGGAAGACCCCGCGAACAGCGAGCCGGTCAAGGGTGGCGATCTCGATCAGGCGATGCGCGATGCGGCCTTTGCGGTCGATGTCGAATATGACACGCCCGGCCACGCCAGCGCCGCGATGGAGCCGCATGCCACCATCGCGCAATGGGACGGCGACCATCTGGTGCTGCACGGCAGCTATCAGATGCTGTCGTACAACGTCAAAGAGATCGCCGATTGCCTGTCGATGTCGCCCAAGAAGGTGCGGATCATCGCCCCTTATGTAGGCGGTGGCTTCGGATCGAAGCTGGGGATCACGCACGAAGCTGTCGCAGCGGCGATCGCTGCCAAGGAACTGCAACGCCCCGTTCGAGTGGTTATGACCCGCCAGCATGTCTTCCAGACGGTGATGCGGCGTTCGGAAACCAGGCAGCGCGTACGTCTGGCAGCAGATGCCAGCGGCAAGCTGATCGGCCTTGGCCATGAGGCGCTGGTCTCCAACCTGCCCGACGAGGATTTTGCTGAGCCGGTCACCCAGGCGACCGAATTTCTCTACAGCGGCGAAAACCGCCTGCTCGAGGTGAAGGTAGCTCGGATCAGCCGGATGACGGCGGGTTCGGTCCGCGCGCCGGGCGAGGCCGTGGGCATGCAGGTGCTCGAGGCGGCGATGGACGAACTGGCCGAAGCGGCCGGGATCGATCCTGTCGAGCTGCGTAAGCGCAACATGCCCGACAAGGTGCCGGTCGAGGGCACGCCCTATTCCTCGCGCATGCTGGCCGAGGCGCTCGATCAGGGCGCATCCGCGTTCGGCTGGGATCAGCGTTACGCCACGCCCTGCCAACGGCGCGAAGGCGAATGGTGGATCGGCATGGGTATGGCCAGCGCTGCACGCGTCAACATGCTCGTCGATGCCGAGGCACGCGTGACGCTGAAAGCAGATGGCACCGCTTTGGTGGAAACCGACCAGACCGATATCGGTACCGGATCCTACGCCATTCTTGGCCAGATCGCAGGCGAGATGCTTGGGCTGCCGATTGATCGGGTGAAGGTCATGCTGGGGGACACCAGCCTGCCTGCAGGCGCGGGATCAGGCGGCAGCTTCGGCGCGATCTCCACCGGTTCTGCCGTGATGCGCGCGTGCGAGGATATCCGCAAGCGGATCGCCAAGGCGCTGGGCTGCGACGCCGAAGATCTCGACATCAAGGATGGCGTGGCGAGCGCAGGCGATGACTCCCGCGCGCTGACCGATCTGCTCGATGGCAAGGAATTCGCGGCAACCGGTTCGATCAAGCCGGGCAAGACCGCCAAGGACTATTCGCAGGCAAGCTATGGCGCGTTTTTCGCCGAGGTCGCGGTCAACGCCTTTACCGGTGAGACGCGGGTGCGGCGGATGACCGGGGCATTCGGCTTTGGCCGGGTGCTCAACGCCAAGACCGCACGCTCGCAATGCCTGGGCGGAATGGTCTGGGGCATCGGCAGTGCGCTGACCGAGGAACTCGCCTTCGATCTGCGCGATGGTCATCTGGTCAATCACGACCTTGCCGAATACCACGTCCCCGCGCATGCGGATGTCCCGGCAATCGAGGTGATCCTGCTGGAAGAACGCGATGCTGCGGCAAGCCCGCTCCAGGCGAAGGGTGTGGGGGAGCTTGGCATTTGCGGCGCGGCGGGGTCAATCGCCAACGCGATCTACAATGCCTGCGGCGTGCGCCTGCGCAGTTTCCCGATGACGCTCGACAAGGTCATCGAACAACTGCCCGATCCCTTCGCCAAGGTGGCTTGAGACCGATACACAGCCGGTGCGTCCGAAACGGGCACACCGGCTTTGGCCGCGCCGATCAGGCGATGTCCTCGACCTTGAGTTTGGGCTTCAGCTCGGCCGCTTCCTTCTCCGCCTTTTTACGGCGATTGAAGACGGTGCGCATGTACTTGCGATCTGCTTCGGTCAGGATCGCCTCGCTGGCGACGAACTGCTCCTGCTCTTCCTCGGCGATATGGTGCAGATATTCGTGCTTGAGCGCAGCAAAGCGCTCCATCCACTTCTTGCTGCCCATGTCGCGCGCGGTTAGGTCATCGAGCATCTTGTCGATATCCTTGTGCTCGGCCACCGCGTGGCGGGCAAATTCAGTAGTTTCGGGATTGCGCAGCACGGTGGACCACAAGGCCTGCTCTTCGGCCGCAGCGTGGGATTTCAGCTCGAGCACCAGCTCCTCGCACAGCCGCGCGCGATCATCCCCCTTGCGATCGGTCGCCTCGATCATCGCCAGCAACGCCCGGTGACGGTCATGATCCTCGATCAGCCGCCCGAACACATCGGGCAGGCCGCGCAGATCGGTCTCGGGGGTCTGGCCGATGCGAGCGGGAACATCGGGCGCGATCGCCTTGGCCTTGTCGATCGCCTTGGTCTTGGCCTTGGCATCGCTCGATGATCTGACCGTTGAACTCTTGGGAGACTTGGCTTTCTTGCCGGCCATGACATGGCTCCTTAGATGGGGTGACGAACGTCGAAAGCCTGCCGCAACTGAATGCACGAAAACCCCAAGGCCGTTTGACGGGCCATGGGGCTTGTGTCGCGAAATACCATGCGGGCAGGCAACACGGCCAGTTTAAGCCTCGCTGCCCTGCCCGCAAGCTGTGTTTACCAGCTGGGCTGGCCCTTGCGCGCCTGGCGCTTCTTGAGATAGCGCGATGCGAGCCAGCCGCCGGTCGCTGCCACTACCATCCCGCCCGGACCAAGCCGCCGCGCAACGGTGGCTGCGGCCAGACCGACAAGCGCGCCCTGTCCTTCGCTGATGCCGGGGGTGCGCTCGGCAATCTTCTTGCCAACCACTGCGGAAATAATCTTGCCGAACATATTGGGCCTCATCGTTGTGTGTTGTGGGGTTTCCAACGTGCACCGCGCCAAACCGTTCCCGCTCTGCATCCACCTGCCGGGTGTCACACCTCGGCTGGCAGCCAAACGCGCTGGACGGACCCCAGGGCCCCGTCCAACGGTCAATAGTTCCACTGCGCCTGGACGCGGAGCAGTTCGCCCTCAGCCTGGCCGAAGCGGCGCTCATCGGCTTCCCGGCGCGACGCCCATCCATAGGTTACCGTGAGTTCCAGCGCCGGTGTGGGCAGGAATTCGAGCCCCAGCTCGAGCTCCTCGGTTTCCAGCCGCGGCGCGTTGATCGCGCCCTTGAAACCGCCGCGATAATATTGCCAGCGCGCAAACGGATAGAACGGGCCGAGCGGCGAGCGGCGTACGCGGCCCATCGCCTGGACATAGCCGCCGCGCAGCGAACGGGTTTCGATCTGCTGCGTGGCGGGATCGAACTGCGGCCCCCTGCCCCAGTTCCACTCCGCCTGCAGGCCGAAGGGCTGCGGGTACAGGATCGCATGCACGCCGATGCGGTTGTCGGCATAACTCACCGGGCTGAGCCCGCCTGTGCGCTGCTCGATCTCAATGCGGTTGCGCATCATCGATCCGCCCAGTTCGAGCACCTGTCCATCGAGCCCCAACCCGTCGAGCTCGAACGGCCATGTGGCGAGCGCCACGATCATGACATTGTCGTTGGTCTCGGTGCGGTTGAGCCCCTGGCCGTTGAAGGCGCCGAGGCCAAACGCGCCGTAATTGCCGAACAGCTTCTGCCCGTCCTCGGTCAGCCTGTCCCAGATGCGCTGGACATGCGGCGGCGTATAATAAGCGACAACGCCAAGGTCGCGCTCGCCGGGTGCCGCGCTGTTGATAGCATCGGTGCGGTCGAGCGCCAGCCGGTTGGATGAGGACTGCATGTTCTCCCAGCCATAGGGAATCTTCGACTGGCCCAGCCGGATTCGAAAGCTCTTGTCACCGGTGGGAAAGACATCGGCATAGGCATCGCGCAGCTGCGCAAAGCCGTCGCGCCGTTCGCCCACCGACTGGTTGGATACGGCGGTCGCGAAGTCGGGCTGCAGATAGAGCGACAGATAGTCGTTCACATCGCCCTGCAGGATCAGGCGAACCCGGCGTAGGCTGAAATTGCCCTCGTCGCGGATCCCGCTATCGCCGATCGACCGCAACCGCGACAGCCCGGCAGGCGCGACATCATCGCCGGAGACGATCTCGTTGATCCGCATCTGGGTATAGCCGCGCAGCATCAGCTTTTCGTACCAGCGCTTGCCAGCGCGCGAGGTCGATGCGGTCTGCACCGGCGGGCTTTGAGGTGTGCCTGCTGCCGGGGGCGCTGCCGCCGCCGTTATGGCTTGCAAGGATGGCGCCGGGTTTGCGGGCGAAGCCTGCTGCGCCAGCACCACAGGGTTCTGTGGCTGCGACGGGGCTGCAGATGCCGCCGTCTGCTGCGCCGCCTGCAATTGCGCGACCATTGCTTTCAATTCGTCAATCTGGCGCTGGAGATCGGCGATCACACCGGCCTGATCCGCCGCCGCTGGAACAGGCGCGCCTTGTGCCAGAGCGGGCGCAGCCATGGTGGCGAGCATGGTTGCAGCCAGCAATTTGGTGGATATGCCACCTGGAACAAACGACATGAAAATGTGCCTTCGAAGGTTACCAGCCAGGCAAGCTCGGCCAGGACCGCTGCCTTTGTGTCAGTTCTGTGTCACTTATGTGACGGCTTGCGCCCCCTCTATCAGGATGCACGGGAACAACAAGCGCATTGAAGGCATGCTTGCGGCAAGACGCAGGCAGGTGCTGCAGCCGTCGCGGCTGCGCGCCCGCTCGGCTGTCACGGGCAAGGCGCTATGCGGCGTGACCCTGCTGCCCGTGCGCTTCCATCGCGCGCGATCGGCGCCAGACAAGGACCAGCCCCGACCCGGCGGCCACGATCACCGGCGCGATCTTCATCAGCGTCGAGGCCGGGGTGCTGCTCGCCGCTGCCTATATGCTGACGCGGCGGCTGTGGCTGGGCATCGGCTTTCATATCTCGTGGAACTACACCCAGTCTGCCGTCTTCTCCGGAGTGGTCTCGGGCAGCGTCGCCGATCCGGGGTTGTTCAAGACGGTGATGACCGGTCCGGATCTGCTCACCGGTGGAAGTTTT
This sequence comes from Blastomonas sp. RAC04, assembly GCF_001713435.1. Classification (NCBI taxonomy): domain Bacteria; kingdom Pseudomonadati; phylum Pseudomonadota; class Alphaproteobacteria; order Sphingomonadales; family Blastomonadaceae; genus Blastomonas; species Blastomonas sp. RAC04. Next base: position 623,340 of record NZ_CP016460.1, on the reverse strand, counting down.
GGCCTGGAAGCCTCGCTGATCGCATGCCTGTTGTGCACCACCGCCGGAACCATTCTGGTGATGAGGGCGGTGCGCCGCGGGCAGGTTATGCAGCCCTTCTGGAGCCGTACCCAGCCGGAAATCGCGACCTCTGCCGAGCGGTCGTTGATCGAGCAGCCACCCGCCTGACGGCACTTCCCCCGAACAAAGCGGCTCGGACGGAGACTCAAGGTTCACTGCTGCTGATGCAAAATGGTGCGCCCGACAGGGGCAAAACAAACCAATGGAATCAATGGGACGCGAAGGCTAACCGGCAAATTATCGCTACGCATGACTGCGGGCGACAAGCCATCAATGGCTAACCTTCGGGACGGGCCACCGGGGCAAAGAAAAACCCCCGCAATGGCTGGCACCACGGCGGGGGTTGGAACCAAAAGCTTCGGAGCAACTGGCGATCGCCACCTTACCGGAAAGGGAGGTGCAGCGCAATGACCGATGCAATCATGCACCCCGCCGACCGCGCGCCCAGCCAGTGGGAAGCCCTGAACGAAATGGGCTTTAGCGTGTTCCCGCTGCTGCACCATAGCAAGCGCCCCGCCACGCAATGGCAGGTCTATCAGACCCGACAGCCATACATGACCGAGGTAGCGGAATGGTCCCGCGCGCGACCCGCCTTTAACATCGGCCTTGCAACCGGCGCGGTGTCTGGCGTCGTCGTGCTCGACCTGGACGACGATGCGGCAATCCTTGCGGCATATGAACGCGGCGTCCCCGAAACCATGACCGTGCGCACCCCGCGCGGCCTGCACCTGTATTTCCGGCATCCCGGCGGGCATGTCCGCAACCGTGCTGGCTTGCTGCCTAGCGTCGATCTGCGCGGCGATGGCGGCTATGTGGTCGGCCCAAGCTCTTACTTCGCCCCGACGCCTGAAGAGGCTGCGCAGGGCAAGGTAGCGGGCAGCTATGAATGGGTGAGCTACGGGCCGGTGGCACCGATGCCCGATTGGTTGGCGGCTATGCTGATCGACACCAAGCCCCCGACGCCACCCGCCCCTAAGCCGTCGAATGTCGTCCCGCTGCACAGACCGGGCGGCTATGGCAATGCAGCGATGCTAGGCGAGCTGCAGCGCCTGAGGGAAGCGGCACCCGGCACCCGGAACCACACCCTTAACCGCTGCGCGTTCGCCCTGGCGCAGCTTGCGGCGGCGGGGGAGATCGAGGGGGACGACGCAATCGACCAGTTGCGCGCAACCGCTGCGGCTATCGGGCTGGAAGATGGCGAGATCGAGGCCACCTTGGCTAGTGGCTGGGGCGGTGGCATGGCGTCCCCGCGACAGCGACCGGACCCGGCGGCGCGCTTCGGTGCCGCACCACCCCCGCCACCTGTTGCACCTGAAGCGCCTGCCCCCGCTGGCCTGCCGCTGATCGACACCCGCAACTGGCAAGTCACGATGACCCCAGAGCGCGAATGGGCGGTGGAGGGCTGGCTCCCGCATCGACAGGCAACCTACCTGACCGGCGCAGGGAGCGCGGGCAAGTCGCTGCTGACACAGCAGCTTTGCACCTGCATTGCGCTAGGCCTGCCATTTATGGGCGTCCCGACCCGGCAGGCCGTCGCGGTCTATGTGACGTGCGAGGATGACGCGGACGAGCTGCACCGACGCCAGAAGGCAATCTGCGCGGCGTTAGGCGTGCCGATAGCGGACATTGAAGGCAAGCTGCGGCTTGTGTCGCTGGTGGGCGGCATTGGCAACGAGCTGGCGACGTTCACGCCAGAGGGCCGCATGTCGGTTTCAGACACCTACCGCGCGCTTCAGCGCACCGCTGCCGATACCGGGGCGGGCTTTCTTGCGCTCGACAATGTGGCGCACCTGTTCACCGGCAACGAGAATATCCGCAATCAGGTGGCGGCGTTCTGCGGCCTGATGAACCAGCTTGCGACCGAGATTGACGGCGCGGTGCTGTTCCTTGGCCACCCGAACAAGGCGGGCGATTCCTTCAGTGGCTCGACCGCTTGGGAAAATCAGGTCCGCAGCCGTCTAACCCTCACCGTGCCGACCAGTGAGGATGGCGTGATCCTTGACCCCGATGTGCGCGAGCTGAAGCGCGGCAAGGCCAACTATGCCCGCAATGGTGAGACAATCGGCTTCCGCTGGGTAGCGGGCGCGTTCGTGCGCCATGAAGACCTGGCAAGCCACCAACTGGCAGACGTGCAGGAAGCGCGGGACGAGGCTGTCTTTATGGCGTGCCTTGAGCGCGCGACCAGTGACACACGCGCCGTATCGCATAACCCCGGCACCAACTTTGCCCCCGCCGTGTTCGCCAAGATGCCGGAAGCGCAGGGCGTCACCCGGCGCAGGCTTGAGGCGGCGCTAGAGCGTCTGTTGCAGAAGGGCGCTATCATGCTCGACCAGCCACTATGGCGAGCGCCAAACCGCACGATGAAGCAAGGTATCAAGGCGGCTGCACCCCCTAATAATGGGGGGGAGAATATACCGGGAGTCTGCACCGACCCCCCTGCACCGACCCCCCGCACCGACCCGCACCGACCCCCCAGCCAAGTCATTGATTTTCCTTGCACCGACCCGCACGCTTCTACCCCCCTATATACTACGTATATAAGCGGGGCGGGCCTTGATGGCCCCCGCCCCCCTGGCCTGCCAATCGATGGCGCGGGCGGTGCAGCATGAGCGGCTGGCCATACAACACCGCGCGCTGGCGACGGCTGCGGTTAGCGCACCTGGACCTTGAACCAACGTGCAGGGGATGCGCAGCCATGGGGAGGCTGACGGCGGCTAACACCGTCGATCATGTCCAAGCCATTAGCGATGGCGGCGCACCCTTCCCCGGCCATGATGGGCTGGCCAGCTACTGCACCGCTTGCCACAGCCGAAAGACTGCGCGCGGTGCTGAGGCTGGGGCGGTGCGCACGCGCAAGACGATGCGCGGCTGCAGCGTCGATGGCGTCCCGTTCGATCCAGCGCACGATTGGTTCATCGCCGGAACATCGCTCAGGGCTGACGAGCGGAAACCGACCGGGGACCAGAATTTTGATTTAGTTTCTGAGGATACCAAATATGGGTAAGCGCGGGCCCGGCGCAGGCCGGATGAAAGAGGCGGCTTCGCACGCATCGGCGCAGCTAGTCCATGCTTGGCAGGCTGAAGGACTGACCCGCGCAGAGCGCGTGATTCTGTTCATCGAGTCCCTGCCAGTCACCAAGGGCTTTGGCGCTGGCGAGCCGGTGAAGCTGTTGCCGTTCCAGCTCGATTGGCTGCAGGCGGTCTATGGGACCGATGACGAGGGCAAGCGGCGCGTGCGCACCGCCCTGCTGTCCATGGCGCGCGGCAACGGCAAGACGGTGCTGGCGGCATGGCTGGCCCTTGCGCACCTTGTCGGGCCTGAAGCAATCCAGCGTGGCGAGGTTTACAGCGCAGCGGCAACTAAGGATCAATCGGCCCTGATCTTTGCCGAGATGGAGGCGACGATTCTTGCCACCCCTTGGATGGCAGCGCGGCTGAACGTGCAGCGGTTTCAAAAGCGCATCGAGGATGACGTGACCGGCTCGACGTATCGGGCGCTGGCGAGCGACGGGGCGGCGGTCCATGGCCTGGCGTCGTCGTTTATCGTTTGCGACGAGCTGGCACAATGGAAGCGGCGCGAGCTGTTCGACGTGCTGCGCACGTCCATGGGCAAGCGAGCCGAGCCGCTGCTGGTGGCTATCGGCACGCAAAGCCCATCACCCGTCAACCTGATGTCGGAGCTGGTCGATTACAGCGAGCGCATCGCTTCGGGCGAAATTAGCGACCTGTCATTCCATGGGGCGGTGTATGCCGTCGCGGAGGATGCCGACCCGTTCGACCCGGCAAGCTGGCAGGCCGCTAACCCGGCGCTAGGCGTGTTCGTTTCGCGGGAGCAGATAGCCGACGAGGCCGAGCGGGCGCAGCGAATGCCAACGTTCGAACCAGCCTTTTTGAACCTGCATTGCAACCAGCGCGTTGAAGCCGAGCCGCGCGCGATCAACCCCGCTGAATGGAACGCCTGCGGCGAAGCGGCGGACCTTGAGGCGCTGCGCGGGCGGCGCTGTTATGCGGGCCTTGACCTGGCCAGCGTGCGCGATCTGGCGGCGCTGGTTCTGTATTTCCCAGATGATGGCGGCGCGGTACTGCCGTTCTTTTGGTGTCCGAAAGACGCAATCGAGCGGAAAGAGGAAATCGACCATGTGCCGTATCGGGCATGGGCAAAGGCTGGGCATATCGAGCCCACCCCCGGCGGCGCAATCGACAAGCGTTATATCGCGCGTCGGCTGGCAACGATCATGGCAGACTTTGACGTGCGTGGCGTGGCGTTCGACCGCTGGTCTATGGATGACCTAAAAGTGATCCTGGCCAACGAGGGCATAGAGCTGCCGCTGGTCGAATGGGGGCAAGGCTTCGCCAGCATGGGACCGGCGGTGGATGCGTTTGAACGCGCCATGCTGGCTGGCGAGCTGCGGCACGGTATGCACCCGGTGCTGCGCTGGAATGCCAGTAACCTGTTGCTTGACACCGACCCGGCAGGCGCACGCAAACCAAACAAGGCGCGATCGATCGACCGCATCGACGGCATGGCCGCGCTGATTATGGCCTGCGGCTTGGCCAGCCGGGACAAGGGGCCGCAGGTGTATCAGGGCAGCGGGGCGATGTGGTTATGAGATCATTTTATAGCCGCGAATTGGCTTCGGCCATCATATCATCAATATTCGCGAGTACAGTCGCAATTAATGGATTGTCACCTTTACCCTTTCTAGCAACAAACGGCTTACAAATCGCATCATGCAGCATGTTAAGCTGCTTTTTATCGATCGTTTTATTTTCACAGAGGACAATACAGAGAGCCAGGATCGCATTATTATTTGAGGTTACACTTGCCAAAATGAAATCTTCTTCGTGAGAAATTCCATATTCAATTGGATTGTATTCTTCGGTCATAACAATTCTCGCTAAGGGGAAAACGGGGAATGGGTAGCGCACGCTATCTGGCGGCACCAAGGCGCGCAACCACAACACCCGCCAGTTTGGTTCATTAATGGAAGATGACATTAACAGAATTTTTTGCAGATGAACCTTGACCGTGCAAGATATCTGCATTATGTGCAGATGAAGGATGGGGTTAGAATATGGCTTTGCTCAGCGATCTGGTTAGGAAATGCGCCGAACTGGGCATTGACAGCGAAAAGTCGCTGGCGGTGTTTGCGCGCCGCTTGCGCGAAGCTGGACGGCTTAGCCAAGCCGGACGTGGTCGCGGTGCCGCCCATATGAATTATGTGGACGCGGCACGCTTCCTTATCGCCTGCGCAGCCACCGACCACCCGGAACGCGCAGCGGAATGCGAACTCGCATTCAGCAACACAGTTTTTTCCAGCGGCTTCACTACGCAGGATGACCCGCTGCCATTGAGCGCAGAAGCCGCGCCGTCTCTCGACATCGCTTTGGCCAAAATGCTTGAGGCTTCAGCTACGGGCGTATTTCACGCTGAAGGGGCGATGCTCCACCCGATAATGCGCCTCACCGTGCAGCGGGGCGGTGTGCAGGCCAAGCTCAAAACGCCAAGCGGTGAGTATATCTACTGCCACCCCGCGCTGGAAGCCGTGGTCCGCCAGCCAGATGCGCAAGCGCAAAAGCCTTGGCTCGAAAAGCTGGAAGCCGAGACCCGAATTTTCCGCACCGGCAAGAACCTTGTGGCTGAATTTGATTCCGCGACCCTTCGGAAAGTTGCGGAGCTGATCGCCGGAAAGACCGGCAAGTGATTAACAGTTTCACCCCGCAGTCAGTCGGTGGCGCGGTGCCGCCGGGGTTCAAGAAGCGAATTGCCGGGGGTGAGCGCGTTCCCGGCGTAGTAGGCGGCAATTCGCACACCGCAAGTTTCCCAGCCAACGGCGCGAGCCAGTCGGCAATCACCGTGCCGGGAGCTTCGGCTCCCGGCCAGAATGAGAAGGCATGAGAATGAAAACCACCGATCTTATCGAGCAGCGCAGCGCCATCCTGGAGCGCATGAACGCTGCCCACACCGCCGACGATGGCGAGGCGTTCAACGCGGCTGAAGCCGAGCTGCGCGCCCTGGATGGCAAGCTGGAACGCCAGCGCAAGATTGATGCGGCAGACCGCACCGAGATTGGCCGCACCGTTCACGGCGACTCCAAGCTCGACAGCGAAATCCGCAGCCGCTTCAGCGTCACCCGCGCTGTTGCCGGTGCCGCAGGCCTTGCGGTTGATTGGGGTTTCGAGCGCGAAATCCAGACCGAGCTTGCCAAGCGCGCGGGCCGGTCGGCTGAAGGCCTGTTCATCCCGACCGAAGTATTCGAAAAGCGCGTGCTGACGACCAGCGCGGGCGGCGAGCTGGTTTCGACCGACCACCGGCCCGATCAGTATATCAGCGCCCTGACCGCTGCCAGCGTCGTTCGCGGCCTTGGTGCGCGCGTTCTGTCCGGCCTGGTCGGCAATGTCTCGATCCCCCGCGAAACCGACTCCCCTGCCATTGGCTGGGTTGCCGAGAACGCGGCCTTGAGCGCAGATGATGCGGACTTCGATTCCGTGACCCTCTCGCCCAAGCACGCGGGTGCACTGTCCGAATGGTCGCGCAACATGCTGATGCAGGCCAGCCCGGACGTGGAAGCCCTGCTGCGGCAGATGCTGGCACGCAACCTGGCGCTGGCTATCGACCGCGCCGCTATCCTTGGCGGTGGCTCCAATCAGCCGGTGGGCGTGCTGGCGACCAGCGGAATCCAGACGCAGGCCTATGCGGACTCGCTGTTCGACACTACGGCGGAAATGGTCGCAAAGGCGGACATTGCGAACGTCGAAGCGCGCCGCGCGTTCCTTACCACCAACACGATCAAGAAGATTGCCAGCAAGGCGCTGGACTTCGAAAATCGCCCGGTTGGCATGGGGCCGATCTTCCACAATGAAGCCGTCACCTTCAGCAATCAGGTGCCAGTCAATCTTGGCGCGGGCACCAACGAGCATGGCCTGATCTATGCCGATTGGACCGAGCTGCTGATGGGCATTTGGTCCGAGGTCGATATTCTGGTGAACCCGTTTGAGGCCACCGCATATTCGAAGGGCAATGTCATGATCCGCGCCATGGCGACGGTTGACGTTGCCCTGCGGCACAAGGCGGCTTTCGTTTCCGCAACCGGCCTGATCCCGGCCAGCATCGCGGCCCTGCCCGCTGCACCGGAGGCATAAGCCATGACCAGCGCAACCCCGACCATCGAACGACGCGCCTTTGCAGAGCTTCGCACGGCGGGGCGGCGGCTGGAAGGCTATGCCGCGACCTTCGGAAGCGCGGCGCAGCTTGGCAGCTTTTCCGAGACAATCGCCCCCGGCGCGTTTCGTAGCGCGCTGGCGGGCGATGTCCTGGCCTTGCTCGATCATGACCCCGCCAAGGTGCTAGGCCGCACGCGGTCCGGCACCCTGCGGCTGTCTGAAGACTCGCGCGGGCTGGCCTTCAGTCTCGATCTGCCAGACACGCAAGCGGGCCGCGACATACTGGCCCTGGCTGATCGCGGCGACCTTGGCGGCATGTCGTTTGGCTTCCTGGTGCCGGAGGGCGGCGAAAGCTGGTCCGGCTCGACCCGCACGCTGCGCGCGGTGGACCTGCGCGAAATCAGCGTGGTGAGCGCTTGGCCTGCCTATCCTGACACCGAGATTGCCTTGCGCTCGATCATGCGCGGCAACGAAGCGGCGCGCCGCCGTCGCATCCTAGTAATGGCGGAGAACGCATCATGGGCATGATCGACCGGCTTGCATCGCTGGCCGGCTTTGAGCGCCGCGCATCTGACGCAGACTCAAGCTGGGCGGCACTCGCCCCCGGCGTGGGATATTATGCGGGCGTATCGGCCCGCTATGCTGAGAACCTTTCCGCCGTGCTGGCGTGCGTCAATGTGATTGCCGACAGCTTGGCGAGCATCCCGGCGCTGGTCTATCGGCGCGACGGGGACAACCGCATCGAAGCGACCAGCCACCCGCTGCGCCGCTTGACCGTCGCGGGCGTTTCGGAAACGATGACCTGGCCCGAATTTATCAGCCACCTGGTTTCAAGCGCCCTGTTGACTGGCAACGGGCTGGCAGAGATCGAGCGCGGCGCGGGCGGTGAGCTGGCGGGCCTGCAATATATCCCATGGTCGCGTGTGACGGTGGAAGAGCTGCCCAATGGGCGGCTGCGCTACACGGTGGCAGACCCGCGCGGCAACGTGCGCCGCTTGCTGCAGGGCGAAGTGATCCACCTGCGCGACCGCACCGACGATGGTCTTATCGGGCGTTCGCGCCTTAGCCGCGCCGCCGATGCCGTGAACGCGGTTGACCTTGCCAATCAGCACGCGCGCAGCTTCCTTAGCAACGGCGCGTCACCTAGCGGCGTGGTCGAGGTGCCGGGCACCATGAAGCCAGAGCAGCGCACTTCCCTGCGCGAATCCTTCCAAGCGCGGCACGGCGGCGCGGGCAAGGCTGGCAGCACGCTGGTGCTCGATGGCGGCATGACGTGGAAGGCCAGCCAGATTAGCCCGGAAGATGCCGAGCTGCTGGAAACCCGGCGCTGGGGGACTGAGGAAATTTGCAGACTGTTTCAGGTGCCGCCCCCGCTGGTGCAGGACTACAGCCACAATACGTTCACCAATTCGGAGACGGCGGGCCGCTGGTTCGCCATGTTCACCCTTGCCCCTTGGGCGCGCCGCATCGAGGCCGAGTTTGCGCGCAGCGTGTTCCCGACCGGCGGACCGTTCGAAATGGAGCTGGACCTTTCCGGCTTCCTGCGCGGCGATCCGCAAACCCGGTGGCAGGCACACCAAATCGCACTGGCAAACAACGTCCTTGACCCGGACGAGGTGCGGCAGCTCGAAGGCTGGAATCCCCGCAACGTGGAGGCCGCAGAATGATTTTGACCCTGGCTGAAGCCAAGGCGCATTTGCGCGTGGACAATGACGACGAGGACTCGCTGATCGAGCTGATGCTGGAATCAGCAACCGATAGCGTGACGGACATTGCCACGGCATGGGACGGCGAAGGCGATGCACCGGCACGCCTGAAGCTGGCGGTGCTGACCCGCGTTGCGGTCATGTTCGACAACCGGCACAGCGCCGAGGCTGGCCATGGTGAGGATCGTTTGATCCTGCCATTGCGGGAGCTGGACGTGTGACGACGCGCCGCGCAACCTTCAAGCAAGCAGACTGCACCCGCGCCCTGCGCGCGGCGGTCGCTGCTGGCTTGCCGGTGAGCGGCTTCAAAATCGATGCCTATGGCGAAATTCATGTATTCTGCGCGGATGGCCAGCCGCAAACTGGCGACAACTCTTTCGATAGGATCATGCGGAAATGAAGCGCCGATGGCTCCCCAAGTGGGTTTCGGAATTCAAGGACCGGCACGGCAAGTCGCGGTTTCGCTTCCGGCGCAAAGGCTTCCGCCAGCACTGTTTCGTCAACGTCCCCGGCACCCCGGAATTCATGATCGAGTATCGCGCTTGTCTGGACGGCATAGCGGCTGAGCCGGTGCGCGCGGGGGCCGACCGCTACCCGCCTGGCTCTTTCGATGACCTGATAAGCCGCTTCTATGTGTCGCCAGACTTCCTGGCACTGCGCGACCGCACCAAGCTGGTTTACCGCAACGACCTGGAGCGGTGGCGGTCCAAATATGGCAAGGCGCTGGTGCGTGACCTGAGGCCGTCGCACGTCGAGCAGATGCTTGCCGAGCGGCTGCCGCACAAGACTTCAGCGAACAATCTGCGCAAGCGGCTGAGCCAGCTTATTACCTATGCCGTTCGTCTAGAGCTGGCGGCAAGCAATCCCGTCACCGCGACCAAGCCGTTTGAGATCGAAGGCGATGGCCACCACAGTTGGACTGAGGAAGAGATCGCGCAGTATGAGGCGCGCCATGCCGTAGGCACCAAGGCGCGGCTTATGTTCGACCTGTTGCTATGGACTGGCCAGCGGCGCGGCGACGTGCGCACGCTGGGGCCGGTGCATGTGAAGGGCAACCGGCTGGAATTTTATCAGGAGAAGCGGAAGGGCAAGAAATTCCTTTCGATCCCGATCATGATCCCGCTGGCTGAATCGATCCTGGCGACCGAGACCGGGCCTTTCTGTTTTCTAGTGACAGGCAAAGGCACGCCATTTGGCCGCGACAGCATCGGCAACTATTTTGCGCGCTGGTGCAAAGAGGCGGGGCTGTCCAACTGTTCCGCCCATGGCTTGCGAAAGGCGGCGGCGCGGCGTCTGGCTGAAGCTGGTTGCTCCAATCAGGAAATCAAATCCTGGACCGGCCACGACACGGATTCCGAGGTTGCGCGCTACACGAAAGCAGCCAGCGACAAGGTGCTTTCGGATGCCGCAGCCGCGCGTTTGATGGCTAACCTAGCTAAAAAGTTAGCCAATTCTTCTAAGATTGCTGTTTAATAACAAGGGGATAGCGTATGCCTATGGTGCGCCCGACAGGATTCGAACCTGTGGCCCCCAGATTAGGAATCTGATGCTCTATCCTGCTGAGCTACGGGCGCGCCGATGGGGTGTTTAGCCAGCGATGCAGGTCAGCGCAATTGCGTTTGCTGATCGGCGTGCACCCGGCGGCCTCAATTCTGCGCCTCGGGCGGGACAACCGGGAACGGCAGCGGAGCGACCGCGACGCCTTCCTCGATCAATGCGGCCGCCTCTTCGGGCGCGGCCTGGCCGTGGATCGGGGCGTGGTCCTCCTCGCCATAATGCATCGCGCGCGCGCGATCGGCAAAATCGCCGCCGACCCAGGTCGACTGGCTCAGCGCCCGGGCCTGTGCCTGGGCGAGCGCCTGCAGCACCGCACGCATCTTGGCCGCATCCACCGGCGGGGCAGCATTGCTGACTGCGACCGGCGCGGGCGATGACGGCACTCCGTCTGCGGTGTCGACCCTGGCGGGCGCAGAGACCAGTTGCTGGTTGCCCTTGGCGTTGAGCCGCGGCGCCATCACCGCCTTGGCAACATCGGTCGATCCGCAAAAGGCGCAGGCGACGAGCCCGCGGGTGCGCTGGTCCTCATAGGCCTCGCTCGAGGCGAACCAGACCTCGAACACATGGTCATTGGTGCATTTCAAGTCGAAGACGATCATGCGACGATCGCCTCCTCCACAGGCCGGCGGTTGGCGATCACGGGCACCCGGCCACGCACCTCGGCGATCCGCTCGAGCGGGAGGTCGACGAACGCCAGGCCCGGCGCCTCGCCCATGTCGAGCAGGACATCGCCCCAGGGATCGACCACCAGGCTGTGGCCGTACGTGCTGCGCCCATCGCCATGGGTGCCCGTCTGCGCCGCTGCGACCACAAAGCAGGCGCTTTCAATCGCCCGTGCGCGCAGCAGTACATGCCAGTGCGCTTCTCCCGTGGGTACGGTGAATGCGGCGGGCACCGCGACAATGTCTGCCCCTGCCCGGCTGAGCGCCGCATAGACCGCGGGAAAGCGGATGTCATAGCAGATCGACAGGCCCAGCACCGCCTCTGGCAATTGCACCGCAACCGCCCGCTCGCCGCCTGCATAGACCGAGGATTCCCGCCAGCTCTCGCCCGAGGCCAGATCGACATCGAACAGATGGATCTTGTCGTAGCGCGCGGCGATGTTGCCATTCGGCGCGATAACGAAGGCACGATTGCGCCACTTGTCGGCGTCGGCTTCACCCCGCACCGCAAGCGAACCCAGATGCACCCAGATCCCGGCGATGGCAGCGGCGGCGCGGACCATGCCAAGCACGTAATCCTCCTCCTCGGGCCGGATATTGTCCGCTGCGCGGGCGCGGTTGCGATCGAGCATGTTCGACATTTCCGGCGTGAACAGGATTTTGGCACCGCCCGCCTTTGCCTGCGCCACAGCCTCGGTAAGCACGGCAACATTGTCGAGCGGATCGAAGCCCGCGTTCATCTGGAGAACCGCGATTTTCATGTGCGCGTCAAAGGCCCAGCAGCGGATCGAGCTTTCCGGCACGGTCGAGCGCGGCAAGATCGTCGGACCCGCCGATATGGTTGCCATCAATGAAGATCTGCGGGACGGTCATCCGGCCGCCTGCCCGGCGGATCATTTCCGCCCGCGGTTCGCCGCCCATCGAGATCTCGACTTCCTCGAACTCGACGCCCTTGGCGCCCAGCAGCGATTTGGCCCGGTAGCAATAGGGGCAGGTGAACTTGGTATAGATTTCGATCTTGGCCATGTTTCCATCCTTGGCTCCATATTTGGGGCAATTTCGCACAAATGCAACAGTTGTGGCGCGCAAGCGTCGCTGCCGTCACGGCGTATCCGCCTCGTCGCCCTCGCGCGGCACGCGCGCCCAGCAGAAGATGGTCACGCGCGCTGCCCCTGCCTTTTTGAGCAGGCGAACACAGGCATTGGCGGTGGCGCCGGTGGTGTAGACATCGTCGATCAGCAGCACGTGCCTGCCTGCGATGCGGTCACGCCGGGTGGCGGGGATGTCGAACACCCCGCGAACTGCCACCGCGCGCTGCTGCCGGGTCATGCCCTTGAGTGGCGGAGTGGCGCGGGTGCGGCGGAGCACGTCGGTTTCGATCTTCAGGCTGCGCTTGGCCGCCAGCGCACGCGCGATCAGGATTGACTGGTTGAAGCCACGCCGCCACAGCCGCAAGCGGTGCAGCGGTACGGGCACCAGCACCACATCGCTGCCATCGGCAGGCAGATGCCGCTCCAGATGCTTTGCCACCAGCCGGGCCAGCCCGATCTTGCCGCCATGTTTGAGCCGCAGCACGATCGAGCGCGACAGATCGTCGTACAGCACCGCCACCTTGATGCCATCATGCAGCGGCGGGTGCGCAAGACATTCGGCGCACACCAGATCATCGTCGCGGCCTTGCGCAAAGGGCTTGCCGCACGAGGTGCAGGCAGGCGCGCTGATGAAGCGCAACGCGTTCCAGCAATCGCCGCAGAACTGCAGGTCGTCCTCCACCAGCACCCCGCAGCCGGGGCAGCGCGGCGGCAGCACCAGATCGACCAGAGGTTTGAGGACAGAGACGGCAAGGCTCATCCCCCCTTGTCGCGCAGGCCATGCCCCGGCACAAGGCCGCGATGAGCGACGATACAGCCCCCCGCATCCTGTTTTCCTACCCCCGACGGCGGCTGGCGATGGCGCGTGGGTTGCAGCTGGCGGCGCGTCATGGCGGTGCGTTCCTCGCCGAGCATATGGCCGACGAGATCGTCGAGCGGTTGGGCTGGGTCAACCGCAGCTTTGCCGATGCACTGGTGATCGGCCACGCGCCCGCGATGCTGCTGGCGGCGCTCGACGCGCGCGGGGTGAAGGTGACGCTTGCCGGACCGATCGGCCCGCATGTGATGTGCGACGAAGATGCCCTGCCCTTTGAGCCCGCGTCGTTCGATCTGGTGATCGCGATCGGCACGCTCGACAGTGTCAACGACCTTCCCGGCGCACTGATCCAGATCAACCGAAGCCTGCGCCCCGACGGGTTGATGATGGCCGCGCTGATCGGCGCAGGTTCGGTGCCGCGGCTCAAGGCGGCGATGCTTGCGGCAGATGAGGCGACCGGGCGCGGGGTCACGGCGCATATCCATCCGCAGATCGATGTCCGCGCGGCCGGCGATCTGCTCCAGCGCGCGCGCTTTGCGATGCCAGTGGCGGACAGCGACACGCTGATCGTGCGCTACTCCGCGCTGCCCGCTTTGTTGCGCGACCTGCGGTGTCATGGCTGGACCAATGTGCTGGCGACAGGCGCGCCGCCGGTCAGCAGGACGGGCCTGATCGCCGCGCTGCAGGCCTTCGCCGAGGCGGCAGAGCCCGACGGCAAGACGCCGGAGCGGTTCGAGATCGTGTATCTGAGCGGCTGGGCCCCCTCGCCAGACCAGCCCAAGCCTGCGCGCCGGGGCAGCGCGACGACCTCGCTTGCGGGCGTGCTGGACAAATCGGCCAGGCGCTAAGCGGTTTGCAGCATCGCAGCGCTGGTGCTAAAGCGGTGCCACAAGGAGTTATCGACATGATCCAGCATCACCGCTGAGGCGGCATGACCACTGCGTGATGGCTCAGGCACAAACACTGGCCCATCACCTCCACGATCATATCGGAAAAATACATGCAAAAACTGACAGGCAAATTGTGCGTCATCACCGGCGCGGCACGCGGCATTGGTGCGGCTATCGCACGGAGATTTCAGCAGGAAGGCGCCTCGGTCGTCATCACCGACATCGATGAGCAGGCCGGGGCTGCGCTCGCCTCTGACATCGGCGCAAGGTTCATCAGGCTCGACGTCGCCAGCGAAGCCGACTGGGCCGCGCTTCAGAAAGAGGTCCCGGCGGCGGATGTCGTGGTCAACAACGCCGGGATTACAGGCCTCGAGCATGGGCCGGTGCCGCACGATCCCGAACATGCCACTCTTGAAGACTGGCGGGCGGTGCACCGCGTCAACCTCGACGGCACGTTCCTGGGGTGCCGCTATGCCATCGCCGCGATGAAGGGCAAGGGCACGGGATCGATCATCAACATCTCGTCGCGCTCGGGTCTGGTGGGCATTCCGCTCGCGGCGGCTTATGCCTCGTCCAAGGCTGCGATCCGCAACCACAGCAAGAGCGTCGCGCTGTATTGCGCGCAGCAGGGGTGGCAGATCCGCTGCAATTCGATCCATCCGGCAGCCATCCTGACCCCGATGTGGGAGACGATGCTGGGCGACGGCCCCGACCGCGCCGAGCGAATGGCCGCAATGGTTGCCGATACGCCGTTGAAGCGTTTCGGCACCGTGGAGGAGGTCGCCGCGATCGCCGCGATGCTGGCCGCCGATGACTCCGCTTATGTCACCGGCAGCGAGTTCAACATCGATGGCGGACTGCTGGCAGGGTCGGCGGCATCGCCCGGATAGCCGCCGATCGCGCCGCCCTCACACCGTGGGCAGCACATAGTCCTTGAACTGGTCGCGCAGCGCGGTCTTGAGCAGTTTGCCGGTGGCGCTGTGCGGCAGTTCTTCGACGAAGACGATATCGTCGGGCAGCCACCATTTGGCGACGTGCTGCGCCAGATGGTCCTGGATCGCCTGCTTGCTGGGGCTGGTTCCGGGCTTGGGGACGACCAGCAGCAGCGGACGCTCGTCCCATTTGGGGTGCGGCATGCCGATCGCGGCGGCCTCGGCAACATCCGGCATGCCCACGGCCGCGTTTTCCAGATCTACCGAGCTGATCCATTCGCCGCCCGACTTGATCACGTCCTTGGCGCGGTCGGTGATCTGCATGACGCCATCGGGGTGAATGACCGAGACGTCGCCGGTGTCGAACCAGCCGTCCTCGGTCAGCGCGTCGCTCTCCGCCTTGAAATAGCGCTTGATGATCCACGGACCCTTGATCTGCAGCCGGCCGCTGGACTTGCCATCGCGGGGCAAGATATTGCCGTCCTCGTCCACCACGCGCAGTTCGACACCGAAGGGCACGCGGCCCTGCTTGGTGACGAGGTCGAGCTGCGCCTCGAAATCGAGATCTTCCCAGTCGGGCGAAGGCGCGCCCATGGTGCCGATCGGCGAGGTTTCGGTCATCCCCCAGGCGTGGTTCATCCGCGCGCCCATCTTCATGATCCGCTCGCACATCGCGCGCGGCGCAGCGGAGCCGCCGATGGTGACGACCTGCAGATATTCGGGCTTCTTGCCGGTGCTGTCGATATGCTGGAACATCGCCAGCCATACGGTCGGCACGCCTGCGGAATGGGTGACCTTCTCGGAGTTCATCAGGTCGCACAGGATCGCAGGATCGTTGACCGCAGAGAACACGAACTTGATCCCCGCAGCCGCGCCCGCAAACGGCAGGCCCCATGCAGCGGCGTGGAACATCGGCACCACCGGCAGCGCCACCGACTGCGGCGAGAGCGAGAATACCGCCGGCTGCATTTCGGCGAGCGCGTGGATCACCGTCGAGCGGTGCTCGTACAGCACGCCCTTGGGGTTGCCCGTGGTTCCCGAGGTATAGCACAGCATGCACGGGTCGCGTTCCGAACCCTCGTGCCAGCGATAGTCCGCATCGCCGGTGTCGAGCAGCGCCTCGAAGCCTTGAGCGGAGGATCCGGCGGGGGGGTCGAAGCAGACATAATGCTCGATCGTGGTCCAGCGGTCCTTCATCTTGTCGACGATCGGCTGGAACGCCGCGTCATAGCACAGCACCTTGTCCTCGGCGTGGTTGGCGATGTACTCGAGCTGCTCCTCGAACAGCCGCGGGTTGATGGTGTGGATCACCCCGCCCATCCCGATCGCGCCATACCAGGCGACCAGATGGCGGCTGTGGTTCATCGCCAGCGTGGCGACGCGGTCGCCGGGCTGCAGGCCCAGCGCGACCAGCGCGCTCGCCAGCCGGCGCGCATCGCGGGCGATGCCTGCCCAGTGGGTGCGGGTCTGCTTGCCATCGGCCCAATGGCTGACAATTTCGCGCTTTCCGCTTTCGCGCTCGGCATGGTCGAGCAGCCGCATCACGCGCAGCTCATAATCCTGCATTCCGCCAACAATCATCCGACTCTCCTGACCCATGGCCCCCTTGCGGGGCGCAATTGTATGGCGATCAGAAAGCCCGAAGCGGAGCCCAAGTCAACTCACGAGGCGCAGGTCGGGGCGCTGGGTGGCAAAGGATTCGACATTGCGCACCGCAATCCCATCGAGCGCGCGCAGCGCCTCGATCGTCTCGGCATCCAGCCGGAAGCGATTGCCGAGCTTGACCGGCATCACCCGCCCCTGCCCCATGATCAGCCGAGCGTGGAGTTCGTCCTGGCCGCCGCCGGGTTCGCCCACCAGTTGCGAGAGCTGCCCCAGCGCCTCGGGTCGCAGCACGTCGATGCTCGCGCGGTGGCGGAAGGTCACCTTGATCTCGTCGAGCGGACGTGCGCGGCGGATGGTGGCGCGCGGCGCCTGGTCCTCGCTCGACCGGTCGAACTCGAGCTCGATCAGCAGACAGGCGGACTGGCTCGCCCATTCGGGCATGGCTGCGACGATGTCGTCATCGAAAGAGCTTGCCGAAAACTGCCCGCTTTCATCCGACAGGTCGACCATGACAAAGGCGTTGCCACGCTTGCTCTGGCGCCGGTTGCAGCCTTCCACCAGCGCGGCGACCTTGGCGGTCTTGCGCTCGCCGACGCGGACATCCATCGTCTCGACGACCTGCTGATAGGGCCGTGCGCCCTGCGATCGCGCGGTTGCAGCAAACTCTGTCACCGGGTGCGCGGAGAAGAAGAAGCCGAACGCGTCGCGCTCCGCGGTCATCCGCTCGCCCATCGCCCAAGGTTTGGATGCGGGCAACCGCAGCGACTGGCCTGGCTGCTGGACATCGCCGAACAGACCGCCCTGCCCGCTGGTGCGCTGGCGATGCGCGTCCGCTGCAACCGCCAGCACCATGTCTGCGCCGCCATGCACCGAAGCGCGTTCGATCTCGAAACCGTCAAAGGCGCCTGCTGCGGCCAGGCTTTCGATCTGGCGCTTGTTGAGCTGGCCCGGATCGACCCGGTCGGCAAAGTCGCCCAGCGACGCGAACGGACCGCTCGCGATGCGCGTCGCGACCACGCCCTCCATCGCCTTTTCGCCGACGTTCTTGAGACCCGCGAGCGCATAGCGCACCGCCAGCCCCTCGGGCGTTTCCTCGACCGAGAACTCGGCCTCGCTGGCGTTGATGCACGGCGGCAGGCAGGCAACGCCCATCCGCCGCATGTCATCGACGAAGATGTTGAGCTTTTCGCTCTGGTGCATGTCGAAACACATCGATGCCGCGAAGAACTCGTGCGGGTAATGCGCCTTCAACCACGCGGTTTGGTACGCGAGCAGTGCATAGGCTGCCGCATGGCTCTTGTTGAAGCCATAGCCTGCGAACTTGTCGATCAAGTCGAACAGCTCGTTGGCCTTCTTGGTGTCGATATTGTTGCGGCCTGCGCCCTCGACAAACCGGCCGCGCTGCTGGTCCATCTCCGCCTTGATCTTCTTGCCCATCGCGCGGCGCAACAGGTCGGCATCGCCGAGCGAATAGCCCGCCAGCACCTGGGCTGCCTGCATCACCTGTTCCTGATAGACGATGATGCCGTAGGTTTCCTTGAGGATGTCCTCAAGCAAGGGGTGCGGATAGGTGATCGTCTCGCGCCCGTTCTTGCGCGCACCGAAGCTGGGGATATTGTCCATCGGACCCGGGCGATAGAGCGAGACCAGCGCGATGATGTCACCGAACGCGGTCGGCTTCACCTGCGCCAGCGTGCGGCGCATGCCCTCGGATTCCAGCTGGAACACGCCGACGGTATCGCCGCGCTTGAGCAGTTCGTACACGCCCGCATCGTCCCAGGGCAGCGTGCTCAGATCGACCTTGATGCCGCGTTTTTCCAGCATCTCGGTCGCCTTGTGCAGCACCGACAGCGTCTTGAGGCCCAGGAAGTCGAACTTCACAAGGCCAGCGGTCTCGACATACTTCATGTCGAACTGGGTGACCGGCATGTCCGATCGCGGGTCGCGATAAAGCGGCACCAACTGCGCCAGCGGACGGTCGCCGATGACGACGCCGGCGGCGTGGGTAGAGCTGTGCCGTGGCAGGCCCTCGAGCTGCATCGCAAGGTCGAACAGCCGTTTGACCTCGGCATCGTCGCGATACTGATGGCGCAGCTCCTCGACGCCTGCCAGCGCGCGATCCAGCTTCCACGGATCGGTCGGGTGGTTGGGTACCAATTTGCACAGCCCGTCGATGCGGCCATAGCCCATCTGCAGCACACGCCCCGTGTCGCGCAGCACCGCGCGCGCCTTCAATTTTCCGAAGGTGATGATCTGCGCCACGTGGTCGCGGCCGTATTTGGCCTGGACATAGCGGATCACCTCGCCGCGCCGGGTTTCGCAAAAGTCGATATCGAAGTCGGGCATGGAAACGCGTTCGGGGTTCAGAAAACGTTCGAACAGCAGCCCCAGCCGGATCGGGTCGAGATCGGTGATGGTCAGCGCCCAGGCGACGACCGAGCCCGCGCCCGATCCACGTCCCGGACCCACCGGGATGTTGTGATCCTTGGCCCATTTGATGAAGTCGGCAACGATCAGGAAGTAGCCCGGGAAACCCATGCCGACGATGACGTTGACCTCGAACTCCAGCCGTTCGAAATACGCCTTGCGCTCTTCCTCGCTCTGGTCGGTATAGGTCGACAGCCGCATCTCAAGCCCGGCGAACGCATCCGCTCGCAGCTGCGCCGCCTCGCCCTCGAGATCACCTGCAAGGCTGGGCAGGATCGGCTTGCGCTTGGGCGGCGCAAAGGCGCAGCGCTGCGCGACGACCAAAGTGTTGACCAAAGCCTCGGGCAGATCGCTGAACAGCTCGCGCATCATCGGCGCGGACTTGATCCACGCCTCGGGCGAGCTGCGTTCACGGTTGGCCGCGCCGACATATTCGCCACGCGCAATGCACAGCATCGCATCATGCGCGGCGTGGAAGCCGGGGTCCGAATAGCAGGCGGGGTTGGTGGCGACGAGCGGCAGGCCGCGCGCGTAAGCAAGGTCAAGCAATGCGGTTTCTGCCAGCGTCTCGATCTCCTCGCCGCGGCGGCACAATTCGGCATACAGCCGGTCGCCAAAAAGCGTCTGCAAGCGGTCGCAATAGGCCTTGGCGGCATCGGTCTGCCCAGCGGCGAGCAGCCGCACCAGCGCGCCCTCGCCCGCGCCGGTCAGCGCGATCACGCCCTCGGTGCGGCCTTCGAGCCGTTCGAACGGAACGTGCGCGGGAAGCTCGAGCGGGCGGTCGAGATGCGCGTGCGACACCAGATCGCACAGATTGTCGTATCCAGCGGCGTTCTGCGCATAGAGCGCCAGCCAGTCGAGCACCGGCGCAGAGCCTGCAACATCGGGCCTCGCCACGCACAGCAACGTTCCGATGATCGGCTGGATGCCGCTTTCCATGCAGCCATCGGCAAACGGCATGCCCGCATACAACCCGTTGCGGTCGGCCAGAGCGATCGCGGGAAAGCCGCGCGCGTGTGCGGTCTTGGCAATCGCCTTGGGCTCGATCGCGCCTTCAAGCATCGTGTATGCCGAGAAGACGCGCAGCGGGACGAAGGGTTCATAAGCCATGGTTGGACGCTACCTTCAGGCCCGTGATTCGGGAACGGGTGGCGCTCACTCGCCGGTGGATAAATCCTGCGCCGCGATCTTGCGCCGCACGTCGCGGACGGTGGACCAGATGCCGTAAAGGATCAGCGCGCCGAGGAAGAACCACACCCACAGCGGGATGTCCTTGCCGACGATCGCCAGATAGACATAGGCCGAGACGAAGCACGCGCCGGCGCACATCACCGGCAGCAGCGTCGGCTTGCCCGCGCGCGCATTGCGCACCAGCCAGGCGATGCTGGCGAGGAACAGCGGAATCGCGCCGACATAGATCGATGCGAAGATCCACGGATTGACGCCATATTGCGCCCCCAGTTCGTTCGCCCAGGTGCTGATGGCTTCGATCATCTCGTTACTTCCCTCGTCACTCGCTCGTCCCCCCCCCCAACGCGGGGATCCCGCTTCAGCGGACCGGTCTCACAATAGCGGGATTCCCGCTTTCGCGGGAATGACGAAAAAGCATAGCAGGAAATTCGCCTTTGGAGCGTTTCCGGTTACAGCAGCTTCTCGATATCCGCCTTCAGCTGCTCGGGCTTGATCATCGAGCCATAACGCGCGACGACGTTGCCCTTGCGGTCGATCAGGAACTTGGTGAAGTTCCACTTGATCGCGCGGCTGCCCATGAGGCCTGCCTGCTGGCTCTTGAGATACTTCCACAGCGGATCGGCCTCTTCTCCGTTCACGGCGATCTTGGCCGACAGCGGGAAGGTGACATCATAGGTCAGCGAGCAGAAATTCTTGATCTCTTCGGCGTCGCCGGGTTCCTGCGCGCCGAACTGGTTGCACGGATAGCCCAGCACCTCGAACCCGCGATCGCCAAGATCGCGGTGCAGCGCCTCCAGACCTTCATATTGCGGCGTGAACCCGCATTTGGACGCAGTGTTGACGATCAGCAGCACCTTGCCGGCATAGTCGGACAGCGGCCTGGTGCTGCCATCGGGCAGCGGCATATTGTATTCAAAAACGGTCATGCGATCCTTCCATCGTGCAGGCGGACAACCCGGTCCATGCGCGTGGCCAGTCTTTCGTTATGGGTGGCCACCAAAGCCGCGCTGCCTTCTTCCCTTACAAGATGGAGGAACTCCGCGAACACTATGTCGGCGGTCGCCTCGTCCAGATTTCCGGTCGGTTCGTCGGCCAGAACCACCTTCGGGCGGTTGGCCAGTGCCCGGGCAACGGCAACCCGTTGCTGTTCGCCTCCCGAAAGCTGGCTGGGGCGGTGGTCCAGCCGTTGCCCCAGACCCAGCCGCGAGAGCAGCTGATCGGCACGTTCTGCAGCCTCGTCGCGGGTCTTGCCCATGATCAGCTGCGGCAGCACGACGTTCTCGCGCGCGGTGAAATCGGGCAGCAGATGGTGGAACTGGTAGATGAACCCCAACGCGGTCTTGCGAAGCAGCGTGCGACCGTTGCTCGACAGGTTGGCAGCCTCTTCGCCCGCGATGCGGATCGAACCGGTAAAGCCCCCTTCGAGCAGACCGACCGCCTGCAGCATAGTCGACTTGCCCGAGCCCGAAGGCCCCAGCAACCCGACGATCTCGCCCGGCTGCACCGCCAGGTCGATGCCCTTGAGCACGTCGATGGTGACCCCGCCTTGCGCAAAGCTGCGGCGGACGTCGGTGAGATGGATGACCGCATCACTCATAACGCAACACCTGCACAGGATCGGTTCCCGAAGCCTTGAGCGCCGGGTAGAGCGTGGCGAGGAAGCTGAAGATCATCGCCATCGCGGTGATGCCCAGCACCTCCATCGGATCGGTGCGGCTGGGCAGCTCGGTAAGGAAGCGGATCGACGGGTCCCACAGCTCCTGCCCGGTGACAAGCTGCACGAACATCACGATGCTCTGGCGGAAATAGAGGAAGACAAAGCCCAGCCCCAATCCGGCCAGCGTGCCCAGCGATCCGATGATCAGCCCGACGGTGATGAAGATCTTGAGGAGCGACTTTCGGCTCGCCCCCATGGTGCGCAGGATCGCGATGTCGCGGGTCTTGGCGCGAACCAGCATGATCAGCGACGACAATATGTTGAACACGGCCACCAGGATGATGATCGACAGCACGATGAACATCGCCACCCGCTCGACCGCGAGCGCCTCGAACAAGGAGGCATTGATCGTGCGCCAGTCGGAGATGATCGCCTGTCCGCGCAAGCGCTCTGCCAGAGGAGCGAGGATCTGACTGACCTCGTCGGCATCGCGGGTAGTGACCTCGATCATCCCCACCTGATCGCCCAGCAGCAGCAACAGCTGCGCATCGCGCATCGGCATGATCACGAACGCCTTATCGTAATCATACACGCCGATCTCGACGATCGCGGCGACCTCGTAGAGAATTTCGCGCGGGACCGTGCCGAACGGTGTCGAGCGGCCCGCCGGGTTGATGATGGTGATGCTGTCGCCGATGCGGACGCCCAGGTTCTGCGCCAGCCGCGAACCGATCGCGACCCGCGATGCGCCGGCCTTGAGCGCGCTCACCGAGCCCAATATGGTCTTGTCCTTGAGCGCGGCGATGTCCGGCGCATCGGTGCCGCGCACCAGGATCGCCTCGACCCGGCCTTCGTAGTTGACCAGCAGCGGCTGCTCGATCAGCGGCGACGCCGCCACGACGCCATCCATCTTGCGGGTTTCGGCGAGGATCTCCTGCCAGTTCTTCAGCCGTCCGCCATAGCCCTGCACCACCGCATGGCCGTTGAGCCCCACGATCTTGTCGAGCAGTTCGGCGCGAAAGCCGTTCATCACGCTCATCACGATGATAAGCGCCGCGACGCCCAGCATGACGGCAATAAGGCTGATCCCGGCAACCAGGAAAATGAACGCTTCTCCGCGCCCTGGCAGCAGATAGCGTTTGGCGATCGTCCATTCGAATGTGGACAGCATAGACGTGAACCGGACCTTTCGGATGGCTGGCATGACCGGGTCGGATGCCGTTGCGACAGGGCTATGGCTCTAGCCAGCCCATTGGGAACTGACAATGCCGGATGATCCGCATGCCTGTTGCACAATGAACACAGAATGGACCAAAAATGGAGGCAAGCCGCGAATAACCCTAGCGTCGGCCGCCGCATTACGGAATCATGACAACGCGGATCAAGCGGCTACGGCCATGGGTTCGGGGATAGTTTCCGTCGTTTTGGGGAAAGCGGCGGTTACCAGGGTCCAAACGTTGCGATCATGGCGAAACCGCCATCTGCGCGCGACACAATGGATCTGATAAAGAGCGTCCGGGTCTTGGGGGCCGGACGCTCTTTTTTCGTCTGCAGCCCGCGTACCGCGCCTGCCCTGTCGGCGGATCGACCGACAAAAAATCCATCTTGAAACCGCCTCGCGATATCCTAAATTTGCGATGTGAGCCACGCCGACAGGGTGGCTCACTGTTACCGAAGCGCCACAGACATGGGCTTCAAAACTATGAAATCGCTTATAAAGGATTTTGAAGATGAACCGTTTCGACTTTACCCCTTATCGCCGCACGACCGTTGGCTTCGACCGGCTGTTCGACTTGCTGGAAAATCAGGCGCGGGCCGCGCAGGGCGATAACTACCCGCCGTTCAACATCGAGCGCAACAGCGACGACGCCTATCGCGTCACCATTGCGGTCGCCGGATTCAAGGCTGACGAGATCGACATCACCGCGCAGCAGAACCTGCTGGTGGTATCGGGTCGCAAGGCTGCGGAGACCGAATCGCGCGGCAACTTCCTCCACATGGGCATCGCCAACCGCAACTTCGAACGCCGTTTCGAGCTGGCCGATTTTGTCCGGGTCAGCGATGCGGGTCTCGAAGACGGCCTGCTGACCATCGATCTGGTCCGCGAAGTGCCCGAGGCGATGAAGCCCAAGAAGATCACGATCAGCAGCGGCACGCCCAAGCTGTCCGTGGTTGAGGGCGCCAGCCAGGAAGACGGAGACAGCAAGGCGGCGTGACGCCGCAGCGTTTCCGGTTATCAGGGTAGACTGCAACGGGGTGGGTCGGCAACGGCCCACCCTTTTTGCATGCCATTTCTTCTCCCCTACCGCTTGCGGGAGGGGTGGCCGCAGGCCGGGGTGGGCCTGTTCAGTTCTTCGAAATTTTTCAGGCCCACCCCGGTTCAGCAAGCTGAACCTGCCCCTCCCGCACGCGATAGGGGAGAGGGAATCCCCCCCAAACAGAAGAGGGCGAGCCCTTTCGGGCCCGCCCTCCGCGCCCGCTCAGGACGCTGTTTTTCCCGGAGGCGGGATTGGCCGGGTCGCATTTACCGCACCCATCCCCGGAAAAAATCGGTATCTGGTCACCCCGCGCCACTGGGACGCGGGGTTTTCTCCGGGGCCGGGTTCGGCCGGGTCGCATGGACCTTGCCCAACCCCGGAAAACTCAAAAACTCTCTGCAGGCAGGACGGTCACGCGGCTTCGGATATCTCCAGCAACGTCTCGCGATCCACAATCTTCACCCTGCCCTGCTCCAGCTCGATCAACCCGGCGTCGGACCAGGCGGACAGCTGACGATTAATCTGTTCTCGTGACAAACCCGCGAACGTCCCCAATTCGCTCTGGCTCAGGTCCAGCTTGAGTTTGCCCTCATTGGCTCCCGATACCATCAGTCGCAGCAGATAGCGCGCCAGCCTGGGTCCGGAGGTGAACGCCCGGTCCGCCTCGATCACGTCGTTCGCCTGTCGCAACCGCTTGGCCATCACCCGCAGCATCCGCCGCGGCATCGCGACATGGCGTTCGGCGATTTCCTCGAAGGCCGGGCGCGAGAGCGACAAGGCGGTCAGTTCGGTCAGCGCCTCGATCGACGCGGTTCTCGGCCCACCATCCAGAAATGCGATCTCGCCGATCACATAGCCCGGTTCTGCATAATCCAGCACAATCTCGTGGCCGTTGCTTGCGACCATGCTGACCCGGGCAAATCCGGTCAGGATGATCAGCAAATTGTCGCCATCATCCCCCTGGCCCATGATCTCCTGGCCTTTGCGATAGCGCACGAAGTGGCCACGCAGGATGATGTCGGAAAGCTCGTCGGTTTCGCAATCGGCAAACAGGCTGTGGCTGGCCAGCAGTTCGGCAAGCTCGTTGGCGTGCATGTTTGGCTATACCCCTTCCTTTCTGTCCGCGATCAGAACCGTCGAGCAACTTTGCTTCAACCAGCCCTTCGCCGCTGACAGATTTCGTTTCCCACGAATCGCATTACGCCGCTGTGCGCTAACGCACAACACTGTCAAATAGAGTAAAAACTAGATTTAGCGGTGTGGTAAATTAGGGCAAAACGCCGTCGGCACGGGGTGGACCGCGCCCCGAGCACATTCACGATGCCAAGCACATTGACGATGGTCGAGACGAGCCGGAAGCGCCGCCGCGCGCGGCCCGGAGTTCAGACGAGGCGACTTTGCGCCACGGCCGCTTCGATGAAGCTTGCGAACAGCGGATGCGGATCGAAGGGCTTGCTCTTGAGCTCGGGGTGATATTGCACCCCTACGAACCAGCTGTGATCGGGCCGTTCGACGATCTCGGGCAGCACGCCATCGGGCGACATGCCCGAAAACACCAGACCACCCTTTTCGAGACGGTCATGATAGGCGGTGTTGACCTCGTAGCGGTGCCGGTGGCGCTCGCTGATCATGTCGCTGCCATAGATGCCCCGCACCCGGCTATTGCCCGAAAGCCTGGCCGGAAACGCGCCCAGCCGCATCGTGCCGCCAAGGTCTCCCTCGGCGCTGCGCTTCTGCAGACCCGATTCGCCCATCCATTCGGTGATCAGGCCGACAATCGGTTCGTCGGTCGAGCCGAACTCGGTGGTGGATGCAGCGGCAATTCCCGACGTGTTGCGCGCCGCCTCGATGCACGCCATCTGCATGCCCAGGCAAATGCCGAAGAACGGCACGTCACGTTCGCGCGCAAAGCGGACCGAGGATATCTTGCCCTCGCTGCCGCGCTCGCCAAAGCCGCCGGGCACCAGGATGCCGTGCATCGGCTCGAGCACGGCTGCGAGCTCGTCATCGGGCAGCTTTTCGAACAGCTCGGCATCGAGCCATTTGACGTGGACCTTCACCCGGTTGGCAAGGCCGCCATGAACCAGCGCCTCGTGCAGCGACTTGTACGCATCCTGCAGGCCGACATATTTGCCGACCACGCCGATCGTCACCTCGCCTTCGGGATGCTCGTGGCGTTCCATGATGTCGGTCCAGCGCGACAGATCGGGCTCGGGTGCGTCATGGATGCCGAATGCACGCAGCACCTCGTCGTCGAGGCCCTCGGCGTGATACTGGGTGGGCACCGCATAGATGCTCTTGGCGTCCAGCGCGGGGATCACCGCTTCCTTGCGGACGTTGCAGAACAAGGCGATCTTGGCGCGGTCCGAATCGGGCAGCGGCTTTTCGCAGCGGCACAGCAGGATATCGGGCTGGATGCCCAGCGAGGTCAGTTCGCGCACGCTGTGCTGGGTCGGCTTGGTCTTCAACTCGCCCGCAGCCGCGATATACGGCACCAGCGTCACGTGAACGAAGATGCTGTTCTCGCGGCCAATGTCGTTGCGCAGCTGGCGGATCGCCTCGATGAAGGGCAGGCTTTCGATATCGCCGACGGTGCCGCCGATCTCGCACAATACGAAATCGAGATCCTCGGTTTCGGCCTGCGCGAACTCCTTGATCGCATCGGTGACGTGCGGGATGACCTGCACGGTGGCACCCAGATAGTCGCCGCGGCGCTCGCGCTGGATGATCGTCTGGTAGATCCGTCCCGAGGTCACGTTGTCCGACTGGCGCGCCGAAACGCCGGTGAAGCGCTCGTAATGGCCAAGGTCGAGATCAGTCTCCGCGCCGTCATCGGTGACGTAAACCTCGCCGTGCTGATACGGCGACATCGTGCCCGGATCGACGTTGAGATACGGATCGAACTTGCGGATGCGCACGCGGTATCCGCGTGCCTGGAGGAGAGCGCCAAGGCTGGCGGCCATGAGGCCCTTGCCAAGCGATGAAACCACGCCGCCGGTGATGAAAATGAAACGCGCCATGGGAGCAACCCGTTAGCCGTTCACGCGCAAGGCTGACAAGCGCGCGAATCCGCATGAAAAACAAAAAACTGTGCACATGCCGCCGATATGCGGCGAGCAGATCAGTTGGCGGGGGCCTCGCCTGCAGGGGCAGGAGCGGTCTGGGCCGGCGCAGGGGCTGCAGGAGCGGCCTCGGCGGGCGCGGAATTCTGCGCGCCTGCGGCCGACAGCGGGTCGCTGCTGGCCGGCATTCCGGGGGCTGCCTGGCCGGGGGTGACCGGGCCGGGCGCTGCCAGCGGATCGGCCAAAGGTGCCGCTGCGCCGCGCTGCAGCGAGGTGTCGATATCGCCGGTCGAGTGCATGTTGGCCGCCATCACCGCGAGCACGATGCTGAGCACCACGAACAAGGTCGCAAGGATCGCGGTCATCCGGGTCAACAGATCGCCCGCGCCGCGCGCAGACATCAGGCCGTTGGGACTTCCGCCCACGCCCAGCGCGCCGCCTTCGGAACGCTGCATCAGGATGACTCCCACCATCGCGGCCGCAATCAGCGTCTGCACGATGGTGATGAACAGGAAAATCGACGACATGAACGGTCAGACCCAGATAAAAGGAAAACTATTGGCGCGCACATAGCGACTAGACCTCGCCAGCGCAACCGGCGCTGGCCAAGGGCTGTTGCGGGGCGCCGGCACGACCAGCGCGACGCATCGCATCAGCGCGGGGCAGCCTGGATGATCGGCAGGAAGGTCTCCGCCTTGAGGCTGGCCCCGCCGACCAGCGCACCGCCGACATCGGGGATCGCCAGAATATCTACTGCATTGCCGGGGTTGACCGATCCGCCATACAGGATGCGGACGCCTGCGCCCGCAGCGCCCAGCCTGTCGGTCAACGTCGCACGCAGCGCGGCGTGCATCGCGGCGATATCGTCCGCCACCGGGACCCGGCCCGTGCCGATCGCCCAGACCGGCTCATAGGCGACCGAAAGCCAATCGCCCGAGGCCGATGCAGGCAAGGATGCCGCCAGCTGGCCGGTGACGATGGCGATCGCATTGCCGGAATCGCGTTCCTCCAGCGTCTCGCCGACACACAGGATCGCCCCCATGCCCGCCTCACGCAGGGCGCCCGCCTTGGCAGCGACATCGGCATCGCTCTCGCCCTGGTCGGCGCGGCGCTCGGAATGGCCGACGATCGAAAAGCTCGCGCCCGCCTCCTTGATCATCGTTGCCGACAAGCACCCGGTGTGCGCCCCCGACGCCTTGGCGTGGCAATCCTGCGCGCCGATGCCGATGCCACCAGCAGCTTGCGCAAACGCCGCGATCAGCGTTGCTGGCGGGCAGATGCCGACATCGACCGCGCTATCGCTGCCAGCCGCGTCGGCAATCGCCTTCAAAATCGCGACATCGGCCTGCGTGCCGTTCATCTTCCAGTTGCCGACGATATAGGATTTGTGCTGCGTCACGCTGAGCTGTCCCCCGATGTGCCATTTGCCATTTATGGGCGGCGGCTAGCAAATCGTACGGGGCTTGACCAGTGGCGGATGCGGCGCGCCAGGCGAAGGGTTGAAGCCTGCGACAAAGCCCCCTAAAGCTCGCGCGCGTTTTCACGAGGTGCGGCCATCCGGCAGCGCCACTCATTGCGGGCTTCTCGATGATCAGCTTCTTCCGTTCCTTCTTCCAGTCCAAGATCGGCCTGGCGATCAGCTTTATCTTTCTGGCGCTGATCGCGGTGGCGTTTGCCGCGTCCGATGTCACCGGCGGGGCGACCTTTGGCGGGGTCAGCAGCGAAAGCGTTGCAGAGATCGACGGCGACGGCATCGGCACGGCGGAGTTCTCCTCCACCGTGAGCAACGCCTTCAACCAGTTCCGCCAGCAGAACCCCCAGCTCGACATGGCGGCGTTCGAGGCGCAGGGCGGCATCGACGGCATCCTGGAACAGATGGTCGGCAGCTATGCCGCATCGGCATTCGGCCAGAGCATCGGCCTGGGCGCCAGCAAGCGACTGGTGGATAGCGAAATCGCCGGAATCCAGGCATTCAAGGGCGCCGATGGCCGCTTCGACGAGACGCTGTTCCGCAACGCGCTGGCCCAGCAGGGGCTGACCGAGGCACGGGTTCGCCTCGATATCGAACGCGGCTTGCTGAGCGATCAGCTGATGATCCCCGCGACCTTCGGCTCCAAAATGGCGTCGCAGATGGCGCTGCCTTATGCCGGACTGATCCTGGAGGGCCGTGAAGGCAACATCGCCTTTGTCCCGTCTGCCGCCTTCGCGCCCAAGACGGCGCCCAGCGAAGCGCAGTTGCAGAGCTTCTTCTCGCGCAATGGCGCGCGCTACCGCATTCCAGAGCGCCGCGTGCTGCGCTATGCCACCTTCATCACCGATCGTTTCCGCGACCAGGTGAAGGTCACCGATGCGGAAATCGCCGCGCTTTACAAGACGCGCTCGGCAGAATTCGCCGCGACCGAAAAGCGCGACCTTGAACAGTTGATCGTCCCCACCGAAGCCGCCGCCAAAGCGATTGCCGCCAAGATCAACGGCGGCGCCAGCATGGCGTCCGCTGCCAAGGACGCCGGCCTTGCGCCGGTCGACCTTGGCCTGCGATCGAAGGAAGAGCTGACCCGCGATGCATCGCCTGCGGTCGCCAATGCCGTGTTCGCCGCCGCATCGGGCAAGGTCGCGACGCCTGCCAAATCGGCGCTGGGCTGGCACGTGGTCCGCATCGACAGCATCTCGGCGATTGCCGGACGCAGCCTGGCACAGGTCCGCGCCACGCTGGAAAACGAGATTGCGCAGGACAAACTGCGCCAGACGGTTGCGGATTTCACCGCCAATCTGGAAGACCGGATCGCCGATGGCGCCTCGCTTGCAGACATCGCCAAAGACGAGAAGCTGACCCTGGAAGTGAGCCCTGAGCTGCTCGCCAACGGCCAGTCGCCCAGCCGCCCGGACTTTGCCCCGATCGGCGCCTATCAGGCGATGCTGCCGGTGGCGTTCGGGCTTGAAGAGGATGCCGGCCCCCAGCTTGTCGAGGTCCAGCAGGGCAAGGAATTCGCGATCTTCGAGGTGCAGGACATCAAGCGCGCCGCGCCGCCGCCGCTGGCCAGCATCCGCGAGCGCGTCGCACGCGACTGGGCCTTGGCGCAGGGCCTTTCGTCGGCCAAGAAACTCGCCGACAGCATCGCCAAGTCGTCGCGCACCAGCGCCGATCTTGCAAAGGCGGTGACCGGCGCGAAGGTGCCGTTGCCCGGGATCGAGCAGATTGCCACAAACCGCCAGACGATCATGCAGCAGCAGGGCCGCGTGCCGCCGCCGGTGGCCCTGCTGTTCAGCATGGCTGAAGGCACCACCAAGGTGCTCGAGGGACCCAACCGCACTGGATGGTTCATCGTGCATCTGAGCAAGATTAACCGTGGCGATGCCAGCAAGGTGCCTGAGCTGCTGCAGGCCACCCGCACCCAGCTGGGTCAGGTCGTCGCCGACGAATATGGCCAGCAGCTGATGGCCGCGATGAAGGCCACGACCAACGTGAAGCGCAATCCGGCGGCGATCAAGCGCGTCAAGGACCAGCTCACCGGCCGCACGCGAGAGAATTGATGGCTGGCACGGCAAGCCACAATGTCGAACCCGCCACGCAGGCGCTGGCCTCTGGCCGATCGGCGCTGATCTGGCGGCGGCGCATCGCCGATACCGAAACCCCGGTGTCGGCAGCGCTCAAGCTGATCGAGCCCGAACGCGGCGATTTCCTGCTCGAATCGGTCGAGGGCGGAGAGACGCGCGCAAGGCACAGCTTTGTCGGCATCGCCCCCGATCTGGTGTTCCGCGCCTCGGGCGAAAGCGCCGAGATCAACCCCGCCTGGGCCACCGACCGGACGGCGTTCGCGCCCTGCGCTGAAGGATCTCTGCAGGCGCTGCGCACGCTGGCCGGACGATGCCGGATGGACGTGCCTCCCGAGCTGCCGCGCGCGCTGGCGTTTCTGGTGGGCTATTTCGGCTATGAAACTATCGGGCTGGTCGAGACATTGCCGCGCGCGCCGCAGTCCGCGCTTGCGCTGCCCGACATGCTGTTCGTGCGCCCCACGGTGCTGCTGATCTTCGACCGGCTGAAGGACGAACTGTTCCTGATCGCACCGGTCTGGGCCGAAGGCGATGTCGATCCCGCACGCCTGATCGCGGCCGCCGAAGACCGGCTCGATGCTGCCGAGCGCGCGCTGCAGGCGGCGCTGCCTGCGCCCTCGCGCGACCCCGCAGCTGACCCGCAGGCGCTTGTCCCCTCCCCGGTGCTGGCACCGGGTGCCTATGGCGAGATGGTGCTCAAGGCCAAGGATTACATCGAGGCGGGCGACGTCTTCCAGGTGGTGCTCGCGCAGCGCTTTACAGCGCCGTTCACGCTTCCGCCGATCGAGCTCTACCGCGCGCTGCGCCGGGTGAACCCCTCGCCCTTCCTCTATTTCCTCGACCTTCCCGGGCTCGCACTGATCGGGTCGAGCCCCGAAATCCTGGTCCGGGTGCGCGATGGCGAGGTCACCATCCGTCCGATCGCCGGTACCCGCCCGCGCGGCAAGACGCCTGCCGAAGACATCGAGAACCGCACCAGCCTGCTCGCCGACCCCAAGGAGCTCGCCGAGCACCAGATGCTGCTCGATCTCGGGCGCAACGATGTGGGGCGGGTCGCCAAAGCGGGCACGGTGCGGGTCACCGACAGCTTCACGGTCGAGCAGTACAGCCATGTGATGCACATCGTCAGCAACGTGGTAGGCGAACTTGTGGACAACCGCGATGCCATCGATGCGCTGTTCGCAGGGTTCCCGGCAGGCACGGTCAGCGGCGCGCCCAAGGTGCGCGCGTGCGAGATCATTGCCTCATTGGAGCCCGAGACGCGCGGCGCATATGCGGGCGGCGTCGGCTATTTCGCCCCCGATGGCTCGGTCGACAGCTGCATCGTGCTGCGCACCGCGATTGTCCGCGATGGCACGATGCATGTCCAGGCGGGCGCAGGCATCGTCGCCGACAGCGTTCCCGAATACGAACAGCGCGAATGCGAAGCCAAGGCCGGCGCCCTGTTCGCCGCCGCGCGCGAAGCCCTGCGGCTGGCCAGCGAAGCAGGATACGGCCAATGATCCTTGTCATCGATAACTACGACAGCTTCACCTACAACCTGGTCCATTACCTGATGGAGCTGGGTGCCGACGTGCGCGTCGAGCGCAACGATGCGCTTACTGCGCGCGAGGCGATTGCGACCAACGCGCAGGCGTT
This sequence comes from Blastomonas sp. RAC04, assembly GCF_001713435.1. Taxonomy (NCBI): domain Bacteria; kingdom Pseudomonadati; phylum Pseudomonadota; class Alphaproteobacteria; order Sphingomonadales; family Blastomonadaceae; genus Blastomonas; species Blastomonas sp. RAC04. The sequence continues at coordinate 591,071 of NZ_CP016460.1, read as the reverse complement.
CCTGATCTCGCCCGGCCCCTGCACCCCCAACGAGGCGGGGATCTCGCTCGATCTGGTCGCGGCGTGTGCAGATGCCGGAAAGCCGCTGCTCGGTGTGTGCCTGGGCCACCAGGCGATCGGCCAGCATTTCGGCGGTGAGGTGATCCGCGGCGGGCTGATGCACGGCAAGACCTCGCCGGTGGTGCACGATGACAGCGGGATGTTCAAAGGCCTGCCCTCGCCCTTCCAGGCGACGCGCTATCACTCCTTGGTGGTGCCCGAAGCCAGCCTGCCACCCGAGCTGCACGTCAATGCGCGGGTCGCGGTGGAGGACGGCACGACGCCGCATGTCATGGGCTTTGCCCACGCGACCCTTCCGATCCATGGCGTCCAGTTCCACCCGGAGAGCATCGCGACGCAGTTCGGCCACCGGATTCTTGCCAATTTCATGACGATCGCCGGGCTGGATGTCCGCCCGATGCGCGCGGAGCTGCTCGCATGACCCGCCTGCCCGACACCATCCATCCGCTGAGCCGCGACGCCGCTGCCGAGGCCTTCACCGCGATCCTCGACGGCACGGTCGATGACGAGGCGATCGCGCAGTTCCTGATCGCCCTGTCCGAACGCGGCGAGACCGCGATCGAGATCGCCGCCGCCGCGCAGGCACTGCGCGACCGGATGATCCCCATCGCCGCGCCTGCAGGGGCGGTCGATGTGTGCGGCACCGGCGGCGATGGCCATCACAGCCTCAACGTCTCGACCGCCGTCTCGCTGGTCGTCGCCGCCTGCGACGTGCCCGTCGCCAAGCACGGCAACCGCGCCGCCTCGTCCAAGGCGGGCGCCGCCGACACGCTCGAGGCTTTGGGGATGGACATGACCGCCGCAGGTGCAACGGCTGAGCAATCGTTGGCCGAGATCGGCATCTGCTTCCTGTTCGCGGTAAACCACCACCCCGCAATGCGGCGTATCCAGCCGATCCGGCAGAAGATCGGCAAGCGCACGATCTTCAACCTGATGGGACCGCTCGCCAACCCGGCTCGCGTCAGGCGCCAGCTGATCGGCATCGCGCGCCCCGGCTATGTGCACGTCTATGCCGAGGCGCTCGAGATGCTGGGCACCGAACATTCGCTGATCGTCTCGGGCGACGAAGGGCTCGACGAGCTGTCACTGGCTGGCGGCAACGAGGTCGCCGATATCGGCGCGGACGGCGTGATCATGAAGCGCTGGCAGGCGAGCGATGCCGAACTGCCGGTGCACCCGATCGAGGCGATCCGCGGCGGCGATGCGGCGTTCAACGCGGCCGCGTTGCGCCGTCTGCTGCAGGGCGAGAGCGGAGCCTACCGCGATGCAGTGCTGTTCAACGCAGCCGCCGCGCTGCTGATCGCGGGCGAGGTCGACACGCTGGCCGACGGCGCCGAAGAGGCGGCTGAAGCGATCGACAAGGGGCTGGCCAACGCCCTGCTCGACTGCTGGATTGATTTTACGAAAGCCGCGGCATGAACAAGCTGGAAGAAATCTGCTCGGTCAAGGGAATCGAGGTCGAACGCCGCAAGGGCCTTGCCTCGCTGGCCGAGATGGAGCGCCGCGCGGCCGACGCGACAGCGCCGCGTGGCTTTGCCAAAGCGCTGGTCGAAAAATCGCTCACCGGTTTCGGCCTGATCGCCGAGATCAAGCGCGCCAGCCCATCCAAGGGCCTGATCCGCGCCGATTTCGACCCTGCAGCGCATGCCGCAGCCTATCAGGCGGGCGGCGCTGCATGCCTGTCGGTGCTCACCGATATGCCGTATTTCGAAGGGCATGACGATTTCCTGCTCGCCGCGCGCGCCGCCTGCGACCTGCCCTGCCTGCGCAAGGACTTCATGGTCGATGTCTGGCAGGTCGCCGAAAGCCGCGCGCTGGGCGCTGATGCGGTGCTGATCATCGTTGCCGCATTGGACGACGCGACGATGGCGGATATCGAGACCGCCGCGCTCGACCTTGGCATGGACGTGCTGGTCGAGGTGCACGACGAGAACGAGCTGGAACGCGCCCTCAGGCTGCGCTCGCCGCTCATCGGGGTCAACAACCGCGACCTGCGCAGCTTCAAGACCGATATCGCCAACACCGAGCGGCTGGTGAAGCTGATCCCCGAAGGTTACATCCCCGTATCGGAAAGCGGCATCTACACGCACGAGGATTGCGTGCGGCTGAGCAAGCATGGCGTGCGCAGCTTTCTGGTCGGGGAATCGCTGATGCGGCAGGACGATATCACCCGCGCAACGCGGCTGCTGCTCACCGGATCGGCGGACTGATGGCTGACCTCACCCATCTCGACGCCAGCGGAGCGGCGCACATGGTGGACGTCTCCGCCAAGGCCGACTCCGTGCGCGAGGCGGTGGCCGAAGGCATGATCAGCATGGCGCCCGAGGTGATCGCCGCGATCCGCGCGGGCGACATCAAGAAGGGCGACGTGCTGGGCACCGCGCGCATCGCTGGCATCATGGCGGCCAAGCAGACCAGCAGCCTGATTCCGCTGTGCCACCCGCTGCCGATCAGCAGCGTGTCGGTAGAGTTCGAATATACGGGCGCCGGCGTCCGCGTGGAAACCCGCGTGCGCACTTCGGGCAAGACCGGGGTGGAGATGGAGGCGTTGACTGCCGGCAGCATCGCGCTGCTCACCATCTACGACATGGCCAAGGCGCTGGACAAGGGCATGGTTATCGGCCCCGTCCGTCTGCTCGCCAAGAGCGGCGGCAAATCGGGCGACTGGATCGCGCCCTGATGGCGGGCGGCCTGATCGCGCTGGCCGAGGCACAGAAGCGGCTGCTCGCGCTCGCCACCACAAAGCCTGCCAACTCGGTCGGATTGCTCGAGGCGAACGGCCATATCCTCGCCGAACCACTGGTTGCCTGGCGCAGCCAGCCGGCAGCCGACCTGTCCGCGATGGATGGCTATGCCGTGCGCGCCGTCGACCTGCCCGGCCCATGGACGGTCATCGGCGAAAGCGCCGCCGGGCGGCCTTTCGATGGCGCGATGGGCGCAGGCGAAGCGATACGCATCTCCACCGGCGCGATCGTCCCTGCCGATGCCGATGCGGTGGTGGTGCAGGAAGACACTGGCATCGATGGCGCCACGCTGACCCTGACCGGCGACGGACCCGCGCGACCCGGTGCACACATTCGCCGCGCGGGGCATGATTTTGCCGAAGGTGCGCTGCTCGCTGCGGCGGGCACGCGGGTAGACGCTCGGCTGATCGCGCTGGCTGCGATGGCTGGGCACGGCACGCTCAGCGTTCACGCGCCGGTGCGTGTGACGATCCTGAGCACCGGCGACGAGCTGGTCGCGCCCGGCACTCCGCTGCCCAGCCCCGCGCACATCCCGGCCAGCAACGGCATCATGCTCTCGGCCATGCTGCAGGGGCTTCCGGTGGACATCACCATGCCGCCGCTGCTGCCCGACCGGCTCGATATCATCGCAGCGGCGCTCGCCGACCACCGCGACGCCGATATCATCGTCACCACCGGCGGCGCCTCGGTAGGCGACCACGACCTCATCCAGCCCGCACTGCTCCAGAGCGGCGGAACGCTCGATTTCTGGCGGATCGCGATGCGCCCGGGCAAGCCGGTGATGGTCGGGAGGATGGGCGATGCCATCGTGCTGGGCCTGCCGGGCAATCCGGTGTCGTGCTATGTCACCGCGCTGCTGCTGCTGCTTCCGCTGGTCAGGACCTTCGCCGGATATCAGTACGTTCTGCCTGATATCTCGCAAGCCAGGGCCGGCACCACCTTCCCCGCAAATGGCACCCGCCAGGACTTCATGCGCGCGCAGATCGATGGCGGGCGGCTGTTCCCGGTATCGAGCCAGGACAGCGGCGCGCTGTCCTCCTTGCATGCCGCCGATGCGCTGGTCGTTCGCGCCGTGCACCAGCCTGAAGCCGCGCCCGGCGACCTGCTCGACTATATTGCGCTTCGCTCCGGGGCGTAACACAAGGTCTTGACCTGACCGGCTTTGTTTCGTAATTGTTCCGTATTCGTTCGACCGCCGATCCACCGGCGCAGAAAGGAACATTCAGCATGCTGACCCGCAAACAACACGATCTGATCCGCTTCATCCAGGTACGGCTGGAGGAAGACGGCATTTCCCCCTCGTTCGAGGAGATGAAGGAAGCGCTGGATCTCAAGTCGAAGTCGGGTGTCCACCGGCTGGTCAGTGCGCTGGAGGAACGCGGTTTCATCCGCCGTCTGCCCAACCGTGCGCGCGCGCTCGAAATCCTCAAGCTGCCCGAAGCGAGCGTCAAGCCGCGCGCCAAGGAACTGGCCGCGGCCGCCGCTGCCAAGACCGATGCGGCCAAGAGCAACATCGTCAGCATGGACGCAGTCCGCAAGGCGCAGCCGCCGGTCGCTGCCAACAACAATGTGCTGGAAATTCCTCTGCATGGCCGGATCGCTGCGGGCGCACCGATCGAAGCATTCGAGGGCACCGAAATCCTTCCCGTGCCCGCCGCGCTGCTGGGCAGCGGCGAGCATTATGCGCTCGAGGTGTCGGGCGATTCGATGATCGAGGCAGGGATTCTCGATGGCGATTTCGCGCTGATCCTGCGCACGGAATCGGCGCGCGATGGCGAGATCGTGGTGGCGCTGGTCCGCGGCGAAGAAGCAACGCTCAAATATCTGCGCCGCGAAAACGGCCGCATCCGGCTCGATCCGGCCAATGCCTCCTATGATCCGCAATATTATGCGCCGCACGAAGTGCAGGTGCAGGGCAAGCTTGCAGGCCTGCTGCGCCGCTATCACTGACCAGCCTCGCTGACGAGCACTGCACGGCACCCGCGTCACCCTGGAGGTTGACCGGGACAGCACCGGGCTGTCCCGTTTTCGCTACAGTCCCAGGCGCAAGAAATCGCTTTTCATTTGGAATACGGCTGTCCAAGCTGCCCAGGTCTGCGATCGAGAACCGGGGGGCCCCTATGATCAAAGCTGCAGTGGCACTGGCGAGCGGTATCGGTCTGTTTCTGGGGGCACCAGCCCATGCCGCACCCGATCGCACGAGGCTGGACGCCCTGATCACGCAGTTCGAGGCCGCCGATGCCAACAGCGATGTCGAGGGTTATCGCAAGATCGCCGACCAGACCCTCGCCGAGGCACGGCGGCTCTATCCTGCCGGCCATCCCGAGATCGCCGCACGCGCGCTGTACGTCGCCCAGGCGCTGGCTGCTTCGGGCGAGATGGATCCGGCCAAAGCCGAGGTCGACAGGATCATCCCCGTGCTTGCGGGCGCGCAGGGATACAAGGCGGACTGGCGCAATGCGCTCAGCCTGCGCGCCTATATCCTCAACTTCAAGGGCGATCATGCCGGTGCGCTGGCGATCAACGAACAGCTCGCCGCCGAATATGCCAGCGATCCGTCAAGCCAGGGCATTCGCGACCATGCCGTAACGCTGTCGAACCTGGCAGCGTCGTATCTCGAACATGGCCGTCTCGATGACGCGCTCGCGCGCAACGCCGAGGCGATCCGCATTGGCCTCGCGCTGGATCCCGTCCCTCAGGACGTCGCCATCTGGAGCGCCAACCGGGTCGTCTATTTCTATTCCGCCGGGCGCACCGAAGACGCCATCGTCACCGCGCAGGAAGGCATCTCGCAAGCAGGCGGCGCCCTCGGCACCGATCACCCGGCGATGGCCAACCTCTACGCCAATCTCGGCGCGATCCTCATGCGGATCAACCGTCCGCACGATGCCATGGCGCCGATCCGGCAGGCCTATGAACTGATCGAAAAGGCCAATGGCGGCCCCAACCAGAACAGTGCGACGATGCGGACGCAGTTCGCCCAGGCGCTGGTGCGGGCCGGGCAGCACAAGGATGCCCTCGCCTTTCTCGATTATGCCACGCCGATCATCGATGCCCAATTGGGCGCGCAGAGCGACCGGTCGCTGGTGGCCCGCGATACGCGGCTGGTTGCGCTGATCGCGCTCGGCCAGGGTGCGCAGGCCGAAGCGCTGGCCAGGGAGCTGCTGGCGGTGCGCGATGCGCGGCTGCCCGATGGCCACAGGGACCGCGCCAATACGCGCGACAATCTCGCCAAGGCCGCCTTCTCGATCGAGAATTGGGCAACCGCGCGCGATGCAGCCGCGCAGGCCGTGGACTTGCGCAGCAAGGCGCTCTCCCCCGACCATCCCGATCTGCTGCTGTCTCGGGCATTTCTGCTGCGCGTGGAGGACCGCGGCGACTTGCGCCCGGCAACCGAGCTCGTCGCCGAGGCGCGCCAGGTTTTCGAGGCGCTGACCTTGAACGCGCAGCTTGCCCGCGGGTCCGCCCAGGCAGAGCGCCAGCGGCCCGCTTATGGCTGGCTGGCAGAGGTGTTCGCGCGGCGCGGTGCGGCAGACGATGCCTTCCGCGCTCAGCAATGGGCGGCGCGCACCGCGCTCGACGACACGCTGGCGATCGCGGCGAGCGAGCTTTCCGCCAAGGCAGACCCCCAGCTTGCCAGCCTGCTGGTGCGACGCCGCGAACTGGTGGCGGCGCGCCAGGGGCTGGAGGCGCGGATCGATGCCAATGGCGCGCGCCCAGATCCAAAGTTTGATCTGGCGGGCGTTTCGAACGATCTGGCCGGAAACCGCAGCGAGATCGCTGCACTCGATGCCGGACTGACCCCCGAGCAGCGCAACAGCCTGATGTTTGCCCCCGCAAGCGTGAAGGACATTCAGGCGACCGGCGCGCGGGGCGACGTCAGCATCATGATCACCGATATCGGCGACAGCTGGCTGGTGACCGCGCTGGATGCCGGACGCGTGCTGCAGACCCTTGTCGGCGCCGATGCTCCGGTGGACGCGCTCGTCGCGCAGCTGCGCGCCGTGGCTGATCCGACGGGCGATGGTGTGCTCGACCGGGCCGCATCGTCGCAGCTGTTTGCAGCGCTTTTCCCGGGCGAAACCGCAGCGCTGGTGCGCTCGGCGCGTCAGCTTTACGTGACCGCCAACGGCTCGCTGGGGTCCCTGCCCTTCGGCTTGCTGTCGGCCGATCGCGCCGGCCGTGGGTTGCTCATGGAGAAATCGACCATAGTGCGGCGGGTGGGCGTGCCACGCGGCCGGACGGCGGCCTTCGCGCCCACCGGCAACACACTCGTCGCCTTTGGCGGCGTAAAAGGCGCGCCCGCGCGAACCTTGATGGCGATGCGCTCGGCGAGCACCGCAAGGACGATTGCCGATCTGCCCGACCTGCCCGATTCACGGCGCGAACTGGCCGCGCTCGGCCAGGCGATCGGCACCGGGTCTGCGCAGCTTCTGGTCGGCGATGACGCCACCGAAGAGGCATTACGCCGCGCCGCTGTCCCGCCCGGCGCGGTGCTGGCCTTTGCCACCCATGGCCTGCTTTCTGGCGAGCTCGACGGGTTGAGCGAACCCGCGCTGTTGCTGTCGCCCGCAGGCAACGACGACGGCTTGCTCAAGCCCAGCGAGATCGGTGCGATGAACCTGCCTGCCGGGCTGGTGATCCTGTCGGCGTGCAACACCGCAGCAACCAGCTCGACCGATCGCCCGCAGCTGGCAGGGCTGGTCCAGGGCTTCTTCCTCGCCGGGGCTGAGCGCGTGCTGGCAAGCCATTGGCCGGTGCGCGATGATGTCGCCCGGCGGCTGTCGGTCAGCACCGTGCGCGGCATGAACAACCGCCTGGCGCCGGCCGAGGCACTGCGCCGCGCGATCGCCCAGGTCCGCAAGGGATCGGACGGCGAACCGGCAATCGACAAACCCGCGCTGTGGGCGGTGTTCGAGTTGTTCGAAGCCAATTGAACGACCGGGCGGGCTTTCGGTAAGCATCAGCAAGATCGCGCAATTCAATTGCCGCCCAACGCTGTTGGTCGCCAAGATTGACGCAAATCGCGATCAGGCGCGCGCATTCCCATTCGGTGGTGTGGTGCTCGACCGAACTTACAGCCTCGCGCCTGCAAGATCAGCGCCTTCGCGCAAAGCCTTGAGTTTCTTGGCGGTCACCAGCGGGTCGATCTTCCCATAGCCTGCAAAGGTGCCGAACCCGCAATCGGTGCTGCCGATGATACGGTCTGCGCCGACAATGCCGGCGAAACGCGCCAGCCGCTGCGCAATCAGTTCGGGGTGCTCGACATAATTCGAGCAGGTGTCGATGACCCCGGGGGCCAGCCGCTTGTCGCTGGGGATTTTCGCATCGCGCCACACCGTCCATTCATGTTCGTGCCGGGGGTTGGCCCCTTCGAACAGGATGGTGGCCGGGCGCGCGGCGAGCACGATGTCGACCACGCGCTCGAGCGGGATATCGTGATCGTGCGGACCTTCGTAATTGCCCCAGCAGATGTGCATGCGCATCCGCTCGGGCGGGATGTTGGCGGTGGCAGCGTTCAGCGCCTCGACATTGGCGGCAGCGACCTTGAGGAACTCGTCCTCGGACAGGTCCTGATAGCCGGTATGGCGCGACATCGCGAGATCGGGGCAGTCGAGCTGCAGGTCAAACCCGGCACCCACGATCGTCTCGTATTCCTCGCGCATGGCATCGGCGAGATCGGCCAGATACGCCTCGTGGCTGGGATAGTGGCGGTTGACCTGGAAGGCGGTGATCAGCCCGGGGGAAGCCGCGTTCATGAATCCACGCCCGCCTGGCGCATGTGCATCCATCGCGGCCCGAAAGCGGCGGATATCGTCGTGCAGCGGCTCGAGCGATACCAGCTTCACCGGACCGATGCACGAGGCACGAACGAATTCCTGACTGCCCATGATCGCAGAGAGCCTGCGCGCCAGATCGGGCACTTCGGCCAGATCTGCGGCCGGCTTGCGATCGACGTGCCCGCCAAAGCCCGACAGCCGCTCGATCATGTAGGTCGAATAGCCAACCTTGCCCATTTCGCCGTCGCTGACGATGTCGACTCCACATTCGCGCTGGAAGGCGACCGAGCGATTTACCGCATCGGACACCGCAGTGTCGAACGCAGCAGCATCATAGGGTTCGCCTGCATCGCGCGCGAGCAGCAAAGCGGTCAGCTCGGGTCCACGCGGCATCGATCCGACATGGGTTGTGGCGATATAGGTCAATTTAGCCCTCCTGATAACTTTTCACGGCCTCTGAGCTCGCTCCTTCGCCCATTTGGAGGGACCACACAAAGTGATAGCAGCGATCCAATACGATCAGTCCTGTTGATATGTGAGAAAGGCCGTTGCCGGGCCGAAACGCGGCATCTGCGCTGCCCTGGGATCGGCAGTGCGAAGGGTGGCCCTGATCGGGCTAGGAGATAATATCTCGGAAATCGACGCGGCGCCGAAAAATGTATCAGCCCTGGACGCGGATGGCATGGAGGATCTTGCACATGAGGTATCGCCCTGTGTCGGGCGTCTGTGCTGGTGGGATGTGTAGTGGTCGCGTGATCGAAAAACCCATCAGCCCATACTTACAGGCTGATTTCCCTGGGTTTTAGAGATAAAATGGTCGGGGAGACAGGATTCGAACCTGCGACCCTCTGCTCCCAAAGCAGACGCGCTACCAGGCTGCGCCACTCCCCGATCCTGGATCGACCCGGCCATGGTGTCCGCGAGGGCGGGCATCTGGGACGGATTTTCGCAATGTGCCGGTGAGTGGGCTGGCCCCAGGGTCACCTTCGACATTGCAAGGCCAGTGCTAACCGGCCTGCCGAGCAGGGTGTCTAGCCCGTTGCGACGGGATTGCAAGCCATGAAACGCCTCCACCGGGAGATTGCGATGCGGGCGCCGCGTGTGGTCCGGGATGGCCATTGCAAAGCCGTGACGGCTGCCGACTATCTGGCCTTGGCAGCGATCGCTTCGATCTCGATCAGATAATGCGGACCGGCGAGTCCTGCCACCTGCACGGTCGATCGCGCGACCAGATTTGGGTTCTGGCTGGTGCCGAAGAATGCGCGGTACCCTGCGTTGAAACCGGCAAAGTCCATCTTGCCGCCGAGCGCGGGATCGCCGACCACGAACACGGTGAGCTTGACCACGTCGGACATCGCATAGCCTCGGTCCGCCAGCGCATTTTCGATCTTGCGAAAGGTGCTGATCGTCTGGGTGCGGGTATCACCATAGGCTTCGATGCTGTCGGTGCGCGCAGGGTCGATCGGATCGGCGAGCTGGCCGCTGAGCATCAGGATCTCCGCACCCGGCGGGATCGTCACCCCGTTCAGAATGATCGCAGGTGGCGGATTGGGATGGCGAACGATCGGCTGGGCTTGCGCGGCGCCGGCACATACCAGCAACAGGAGCGTCAAAAGCGGCAGATGACGAATCAAGCGGCGATCCTTTCTTCCTGAACCGAGGGCGCAACGCAACGCGGCGCGCAGCAGCAATCACCAGCGCAATAGCAGAGGAAGGTGGCGCCCCGCCAGCCCGGGTTCACCTGCGATCGCTCGCGGCCCATTCGGCGCGCAACGGCGATGCTGAGGGTAAGGTGGAAAATGGTGGGCCCGGAGGGACTCGAACCCCCGACCTAGCCGTTATGAGCGGCCAGCTCTAACCAACTGAGCTACAGGCCCGTCCCGGCTGTGCCTCTGGCGCGGTTAGCCCAGCGCGGGGCGGCAATGCAAGCGGGAAAAGCGCAGTCCTCCAAAAGCCCGGCAGCCGGCGGCTTCAGCGCAGTATGGCAGCATCGATATCGCCAATGCAGGTCGGCTTGACGTCGCGCGATGCCAGATACGACAGCACCTGATGCCACCAGTCGAAAAACGCCTCCACATCCGCAGGCTCGCGAACATAGGGCGTGTGGCCTGCGCGGAGCGAGGGCGAGTGGAACGAGAAATTGAGGATCGGCAGACCATCGTCGAGCGCGATGTCGATCCCGCGGATCACCTCGGTGACCGAAATGCCTTCTGGCGTCAGCGAGATGCGTTCGAGCAACCGCCCGCGGGCCATCAGCGACTTGGTGAGACCCGCCATCTGCGCGAACGGGAAAATCGGTCCCTGGCGGCGCAGCAGCCCCCAATAGACCGACGTCACCGGCAGCTCGACGATGTCCAGCCGCCGATCCAGCCAATAGGGCTCAAGCGGGTAATGCGAAAAGTCCGGCCCCTCGGCCTTGCTGTAATCGAAATTGGCGCGCACCGAGGTATCGAACCGCACCCCTGCCTCGCGCAGCAGATTGAGCGTCTCGGGGCCGATGCCATAGCGCCCGGCGCGATAGGCGATCGGCTGCTTGCCGGTTACCTCGGCGATCGCATCGCGCAGTCGGTAGAATTTTGCCCGTTCCAGCTCGGGCGGCAGGTTGCCGGCATAAGTGTTGCGCTGGTTCACCTCTTCGTCGAACGGCGGATTGACCCAGGGATGCAGCTGAATGCCGACCTCGGCGCGCCCTTCGCGAACCAGCGCGCCATAGATTTCCTTGCCGCGCGAGTCTGAAATGATCGGCCAATCCACCAGATACAAAGGGGTTACGCCATATTGTTCGCACAGTGTCTGAAAGTCGGTGATCGCCTCGATCGTGTCCAGCGAATAGCCTTCGCGCTGGATCGGGCGGGTCCAGTCGAATTCTTCCTCGACATCGATGGTAACAAGATAGCGCTGCCCGAAACCCGGCGCGAACTGGACGAAGTCGTCCTTGCCCGGCAATCTTGCAAAGGTCATTCAGCCCGCCCTGGTTTCACAGCGTCGCAGTCACCAAGGCCGGGCCCCCCCTGGCCCCGCGCCCTGGCGCGCCCCGGAAACCTAGGAACGCGCGGCCTCTGCGCTAATCCGCGTGCAAGGCAAGGTCAAGCACAGAGCATCGGCCTCAACCGCCAACTCGCCGCCCTGTGCAGCAAGAAGATTGCGCACCAGCCTGAGACAAAACCCCAGACCCAGCAGCGGGCCGCCATCGTCATGCCCTGCCGAAGCCCGGTCGACATCGAACAGCTGATCCCGGTTGAGGGCGGCGAGCGAGCGGGGGCGGCTGAAGCGCAGATCCAGCGCGTCTGCATGCTGGGCGAACGAAAGCGTGAGCACCTCATCCGGCGCGCAGCTGCCGATCAGCGCTGCGGCGAGCCGGGGCACGATGCGGTCGATCGCCTGGGGCGACACCGCGATTACCGCGCCTGCGGGCAATGCGCCGATCTCCAGCCTGGTGCCTGCATGGTCGAGCAACGGCTGGACCCGCCCGATCAGCCGGTCGACCAGATCGCCCGGAGCAACCTGTCCGGCGGGATCATCCAGCGCGTTGCGATCGAGCCGCAGCGCAGTATCGAGATCGTCAAAGCCGCTCAGCAGCTGGCGTGCGTCCTGGCGGATGCGCAGTGCCATGTCCCTGTATTCTGCAGCCACCGGACCGAACAGCTGCTGTTCGATGATCTCGGAAAAGCCCATGATCGCGTTCAGCGGCGTGCGCAGTTCGTGGACGATCTGGCGCAGGCCATCGCGCCCGGCGAGCATCGCGCCATCGTCCTGGGGCCCTGCGCTTTCCCACGCCATCGGGCGGCGGACCATGCCATTGTAGCCGATGAAGCGCCCGCTGGCGCGATCGAACACCGGGTCGGCATCGATGCGCCACTCGCCCGACAGGCCCGCAGCACCGCCCAGATTGGCGCGGCCGCCGCGCACCGGCATCCGGCGGCTGAACGCGGTCGCGACCGCAGCATCGACTCCGCGGAACCCGGCCATCGCCGGAAGCGCGAGCGAAAGCCCGTAGACCGCGCCCAGCGCGACACCGCTGGCGCTGGCAATGGCGCCGTCGACACCGGTCGAAAAACGGAACTCCTCGGGGGTAACACTCTCCGGCGCAACGGCGAGCGGCTCGTCGGCGGCAGAACGGTCATCGTCCTGCGTCGCATCGCCGGACAACGCATCGCCCGCCATGGCATCGGCCTGGATGGCATCGCCCTGCACCGCATGGCCCAGCCGATTCCAGTCGGGCACCGCGGTGGCCGGACGATCTTCCATCGCCTGCTTGAAGCGCACTTCCTGCAGCGCCTCGATCCGCTTGACGATCTCCCCGATGCTCTGCGGCCCGCCGCTTTCGGGCGCGGTGGCAACGTTGGCGACGCTGGCCAAGGCCTCGATAGGCAAAGGTTCATCGGGCTGCAGCGCATCTGCGATCGGCGCGGCCGCTTCGGCTGTCGGCTCGGTGGAGATGACATCGGCTGATGGCAGGTCTGCGGTCGGCACCGGATCGGAAGCGATGGGTTCGGCAACGCCGCTCTGCGCCTCCGGTTCAGCTAAGGCGACCTGCGCCGCCGCATCGGGCAGCGCGGTATCGTAGAGCCCCAGTTGATCGAGCAAGGCACGGGTGCGCGCGCCCAAATCGCGGCGGTGACGCAGAAAGCCGCGCGCGCGCGTCGGCAATGCGGGAACCAGCGCGGCCCATTGGCTGTCGGTCAGCCGAGCCGCACGGATGGCAGCGCTGGCGATCTGCGGGGTTTCCGCCGCCAGATACTGGACCAGCACCGGCGATACCAGCCGCCCCGACAGGCACTGCACCGTCAGAAGGCGATCCGATTCACTCACCGCGCTGCGCAGACTGTGGATGCGCGCCAGACCCAGGGCATGGCGTTCGTCAGCAGCGCTTGCGCCGATCTGGCCCAGAATGTCCACCAGTTGCCGATATTGCGCCACCGCAGCCGCTCCGCCGGGGACGTCACCGGCGAGAACTGTGGTCAGGCGATCATCGAAATGCATAACTACCCATAATCCCAGCACGGCGTGCGAATGAGGCCAAGACCGGGCGCGCGTGCGCCTGCCGATACCGATCGCGAGACAAGAGGGATAGCCAGTCAGGGGCCGTGGCGGAAGTGGGCTTTTTTCCACGTCGCAATGTGGGACAATTGCGTTAGAGAACAATTATATTATATGGAGGCATCGTCTTGTTGCGGAAAATTTCCACAAAAGACCATTCTTCCCGGTGGTTCGGTGTGTCGCGGCTCAAATCAGGCCAACCCGCTCCGGTCCGCACGGCATGGCAGGGGATAAAAAGTGTCAAGTCTGGACCAAATCGATCGACAGTTGCTGACCAGACTGCAGGATGAAGGTCGCATCACCAATGTCGAACTGGCCAGCCGCGTCGGCCTGACCGCCCCGCCCTGCCTTCGCCGTGTGCGCGCGCTGGAAGAAGCTGGTATCATCCGGGGCTATCACGCCGATATCGACCCGCAGAAGCTGGGCTTCGCGATCACGGTGTTCGCGATGGTGAGCCTCAAGAGCCAGGCCGAAAGCGATCTCAAGGCGTTCGAAGACCATGTCAGCACGCTGCCCCAGGTGCGCGAGTGCCATATGCTCAACGGCGAAATCGACTTCATTCTCAAGATCGTAGCGCGCGATCTTCAGGAGTTTCAGGCGTTCCTGACCTCCAAGCTGACCCCGGCTGCCAACGTTGCCAGCGTGAAGACCTCGCTGACCATCCGAACGTCCAAACAGCAGCCCGGCGTTCCGCTCGACGAATAAGCCGCCGGCTTCAAGCACAAAAAAGCGGGCCGGGATGCTCTCCCGGCCCGCTTTTTTTGAACCCAGAGGCCTTGATCAGGCGGCAGGAGCCGCCGCTGCACCCGCACCCGACTTCTGGTCGATGTAAACCGCCCACAGCTTGGCGATCGGCGCGCGCACGCCGGTCACGCTGGTCAGCGTCTGGCGCGCGGGAGCGTATTTGCCCTGTGCGACCTGCGCGATGGCCTGAACCATCATGGCGCGTTCCTTGTCTTCGACGTTCTTGGTCAGCGCGAGCGCCGCCAGTTCCTCGGCTTCGGCATACTGCTTGTTGGCGAGCAGCGCGTCTGCGGTCGCAAGCGTCACGGTGGCGGTTGCCTTGCCGCGCGAATCGCGAATCGAATCGGGCAGCGTCGCGACATATTCGGCGCGGCTGTTGCCGGCCAGGGTAGCCTGCTCCTTGAAGAACGCATCGCTGGCGGACACAACGCCCGCAGCCTTGCCTTCCTCGATCAACGCAAGCACTTCGGTCGGACGACGCGCTGCGCCTGCCGCTTCGATATACTCGCGATAGTCATTGGCGCTGGAGAGCCCACCCGCCATGCGCAGCAGACGCATCGCGTCCAGGCTCTGGTCGCTGGTGAAGTTGCGGTTGTCGCTCTGCATCGCGCGAACGACTTCGTTCCAGGCCTTGTTGCCGGTGTCCGCCTTCAGCAGCAGCTGTGCCCAGACCGTGCTGTCGCTCTTGGTGGCGCGCGCAATCTGAAAACCGCGCTTGGCCCAGCTGGGCGCATACTGCTTGTCACCTGCCAGCTGCGCTTCCACAGCGCGCTGCAGATAGGGCAGGCCCTGCGCGGCCAGCGGCGAATTGGCGGCATCGATGCTACGACCGCCCGACTTGGCGATCGCTTCGCCGAAGTGCGCTTCAGCGAGCTGGAACAGGTTCACCGGGTTGTTCTGTCCCGCCTGGACCGCAGCGGTCAGATAGGTGCGGGCACGACTGAAGTCATTGCCGACCAGCGCCTTCTCGCCGAGGAAGCTGTTGAAGGTACGCGCTTCGGATTCGGTGGACTTGCCCGAGGCCAGCGCTTCTTCGATGCCCTTTTCCTGCATCGCCTGGTTTTCGGTCTTCAGGCCGATCTGCAGCTTCATCTTGCCGGTGAGGTACTTTTCGTCCGCGCTGGTCGCAACAGCAGCGGCTTCGGTCAGCTTGGCGTCGGCGGTAACGAAGTCGTTGGCGCCGAAGGCGGTCTGCGATTCACCGAACGCCTTACGGAAGGGAGCGCTCAGCTCCATCTGGGGGGCTTCTTCCTTGCCTTTCTTCTGCTTCTTCTGGGCCAGCGCGCCTTCGACCGGCAGAGCGAGCGAAACTGCGGTGGTCGCAGCCAGAGCCAGCGCGAGAGCCATGGGGAAACGGGAAATGCGACGCATATTATCCTCCGAACTAAATCCCGGTTATGCACATGCCGGGCGTGATCACCCTTTTGCCGGGGCGTTAATGAAGCCGTCCTTAATGAGTCTGGCTGAAACGAACAACCGGGCTTTGGGGTTCCGCCGCAAAAAGCGGCGCGATGGCGGTGCGAAACGGCGTCGCGATGCGGTGGGTGCGCTGCGAACGGCTTGGCAACGCCCCGCCTGCTGGGCTATGCGCGGGCAGGTATGATCATCCTGCTTTCCCCCGCAAAATCCCTGGATTTCGATTCGCCACCCCCCGCCGTCGACCCGAGCCCGATCCGGTTCGAGGCCGAGGCCGAGCGGCTGGTGCGATCGGCTGCACGGCTGACCAAGGCGCGGCTCAAGCAGATCATGCCGGTTTCCGATGCGCTGATCGATCTGAACTATGGCCGGTATCGCGGTTTTTACGATCAGCCCGAGCGCCCGGCTGCCTTTGCCTTTAACGGCGATGTCTATTCCGGCCTTGCCGCGCGCAGCCTCGAAGAACCGGCTCTGGCCTTTGCGCAGGACCATGTGCGCATCTTGTCCGGGCTCTACGGCTTGTTGAGGCCGCTTGATAATATTCGGCCCTATCGTCTTGAAATGGGTACGAGATGGGCGCCACGTCACCCCTCTCTGGTGTCGTACTGGGGCGACCGGATTGCAGCGGCGGTTGCCGACGACCTTGCCGCCAGCGGAAGCGACACGGTGGTCAATCTGGCCAGCCAGGAGTATTTCGCTGCCGCCGACAAGGGGCTGAAAAAGCGCGGAATCAGGGTGGTGACCGCCGACTTCCGCCAGCAGGGCCCGGATGGCCCGCGCTTCATCAGCTTCGAGGCCAAGCGGGCGCGCGGGCTGGCGGCACGGTTCCTGTGCGAGAACCGCCATGACGATGCAGAGGCGCTCAAGGGCTTCGATACCGATGGCTACCGCTTCGACCCGGAAACCAGCGACGAGGCCGTGTGGCGGTTCATACGCGCATGAGCGATTGTACCGTGATCATCGGAGCGTCGGGCGGGATCGGCGCGGCGCTGATGCACGAGGCACAGACACGCGGTGCGCATGTCGTTGCACTTGCCCGCAGCTTTGACGGCGTGGCGCATATCGACCTCGAGGACGAACCCAGCATAGCGGCAGCGGCCGAGCACATCCGCGCTCAGGGCCTGATCCCCAGCCGGGTGATCGTCGCCACCGGACTGCTGCATGCTGATGGCAAGGGGCCGGAAAAGAGCCTCAAGGACATCGACCCGGCCTGGATGGCGCGCAACTTTGCGGTCAACACCATCGGCCCGGCACTTGTCGGCAAGCATTTCGTGCCGCTGATGCCGCGCAAGGCCCCTGCCCTGTTCGCTGCGATCGGCGCGCGGGTGGGCAGCATCTCCGACAACCGGCTGGGTGGCTGGTACGGCTATCGCGCCGCCAAGGCCGCGCTGCATATGACCATCCGCAACATCGCCATCGAATTGGGGCGCCGCAACGACCAGTCGATCTGCGTCGCACTGCACCCCGGGACCGTCGATACCAGCCTCAGCAAGCCGTTCCAGGGCAATGTGGCAGAGGGCCGACTGTTCGATGCGGCCTATAGCGCCGCATGCCTGACAGACGTGCTGGACGGCCTTCAGGCAGCCGATTCGGGCGGGATATTCGCCTGGGATGGCACGGCCATTCAGCCCTAGCCGCTGTTGCCACCCAAGCTGCTGATTTTCCTGTTGAAAAATCCGGTCGGAAAGCCCGCAAAAGCTGGCATTTTCGCCCCCCTTCGCCTAGAGCCAAGCCGAGACGCAAAAGCGTCACAAAGGCATAAAAGGCGCATGGAATGAACGACGAAACCGCAGCAGCGGAACCCACCGAAATCGAACGCATCGACATCGTCGATGAGATGCGGTCCAGCTATCTGGACTATGCGATGTCGGTCATCGTCAGCCGCGCCCTGCCCGATGTTCGCGATGGCCTCAAGCCCGTCCACCGCCGCATTCTTTACGCCAGCCACGAAGGCGGCTTCGTCGCGGGCAAGCCCTATCGCAAGTCGGCCAAGATCGTCGGTGACGTGATGGGTAACTATCACCCGCACGGCGACAGCTCGATCTACATGGCATTGGCGCGCATGTCGCAGGATTGGGCGATGCGGGTTCCGCTGATCGACGGCCAGGGCAACTTCGGCTCGATGGACCCCGATGCCCCGGCATCGATGCGATATACCGAAGCAAGGTTGAGCAAAGTCGCGCTCAAGCTTCTGGAAGATATCGAAAAAGATACCGTCGATTTTATTCCCAACTATGACGGATCTCGCCAGGAGCCGCAGGTTCTACCCGCGCGTTTCCCCAATCTTCTGGTCAATGGCGCAGGCGGCATCGCGGTCGGCATGGCGACCAACATTCCGCCGCACAATCTGGGCGAGGTGATCGACGGATGCCTGGCGTGGATCGAGAACCCGATGATCGAGCTCGATGATCTGATGAAGATCATCCCGGGCCCCGATTTCCCGACCGCGCCACTGATCCTTGGCCAGTCGGGTGCCCGCGCGGCGTACCAGAAGGGGCGCGGATCGATCATCATGCGTGCGCGCCACACGATCGAGGAGGGTCGCGGCGACCGCCGCTCGATCGTGCTGACCTCGATCCCCTATCAGGTCGGCAAGAACGCGCTGGTCGAGACGATCGCCGAGGCCGCCAAGGGCAAGGAGGCGCGGATCGAGGGCGTCAGCGACATCCGCGACGAATCCAACCGTCTGGGCGTGCGCATCGTCATCGACCTCAAGCGCGATGCCTCGCCCGAGGTCGTGCTCAACCAGATCTGGCGCTACAGCCCCGCGCAGTCGAGCTTCCCTGCCAACATGCTCGCCATTCGTGGCGGCCGTCCCGAGGTGCTCGGCCTCAAGGACATCATCGAGGCGTTCGTCCAGTTCCGCGAGCAGGTCATCACCCGCCGCACCAAGTTCGAGCTCGCCAAGGCGCGCGACCGCGCGCACATCTTGCTGGGTCTGGTGGTCGCGGTCACCAACATGGACGAGGTGGTAAAGATCATCCGCAGCTCGGCCTCGCCCGCCGAGGCCCGCGCCCGACTGCTGGCACGCGAATGGCCGATCGGCGAGATCGCACAGTACATCAAGCTGGTCGAGGCGATCGAGGGTGAGCTGGAAGGCGACATCTACCGCCTGAGCGACCTTCAGGTCCGCGCGATCCTGGATCTGCGCCTCCACCGCCTGACCGCGCTGGGCCGCGACGAGATCGGCAACGAACTGAGCGCGCTCGCGCTGGCGATCGAGGAGTATCTCGCGATCCTCAGCGATCGGGCGAAGCTTTACGATGTGCTCAAGGAAGAGCTTATCGCGGTGCGCGACGAGTTCGCCACCCCGCGCCTGTCGGTGATCGCGCCTGCCTGGGACGGCATCGAGGACGAAGACCTGATCGAGCGCGAGGAAATGGTCGTCACCGTCACCCTGCAGGGCTATATCAAGCGCACCCCGCTCGACGCGTTCCGCTCGCAGGCACGCGGCGGCAAGGGCCGTTCTGGCATGGCGACGAAGGACGAGGATGCCGTCACCAGCATGTTCGTGACCTCCACGCACACGCCGGTGCTGTTCTTCTCCACCCACGGCAAGGTCTATCGCAAGAAGGTGTGGCGCCTGCCCGAAGGCGGCCCGGCGACGCGCGGACGCCCGATGATCAACCTCCTGCCACTGGCACAGGGAGAGACCATCCAGACCGTGCTGCCACTGCCCGAGGACGAGAGCACCTGGGCCGATCTGCACGTGATGTTTGCTACCGCCAACGGCACCGTGCGGCGCAACTCGATGGACGCGTTCACCAACGTGCCCACCAACGGCAAGATCGCGATGCGCTTCGACGAAGGATCGGATGACCGGCTGATCGGTGTTGCGCTGCTGACCGAGGGCGACGACGTGCTGCTGGCGACGCGCCAGGGCAAGGCGATCCGCTTTGCAGCCACCGACGTGCGCGAGTTCCAGAGCCGCACCTCGACCGGGGTGCGCGGTATGACGCTGCGCGAAGGCGACGAGGTCATTTCACTGTCGATTCTCTCGGGCTTTGAAGCCTCCACCGAAGAGCGCGACAATTACCTGCGCGCGGCCCCGTGGAAGGGCAACGAGGCCGAGCCGACACTGTCGCCCGAGCGGGTCAAGGAGTTCGCGGACGCCGAGCAGTTCCTGCTGACCGTCTGCGCCAACGGCTATGGCAAATTGTCGTCCGCCTATGACTATCGCCGCACCAATCGCGGTGGCCAGGGGATCACCAACATCGACAATATCGGTCGCAACGGGCCGGTTCTGGCGAGCTTCCCCGCGCATCAGAGCGACCAGCTGATGCTGGTGACCGATCAGGCCAAGCTCATCCGCCTCAGCCTCTCGACGATGCGCGTCATCGGGCGCAATTCGGCAGGTGTGAGACTGTTCAACGTGGCCGTTAACGAGCACGTCGTGAGCGCGGCGCGGATTGCCGAAGAAGAGGCGAGCGACGACGTGGCTGCAGAGCAGGACGGCGCATCCGAAGCGCCAGAGTAACGCCTAGCCCGTCACGATATGATCGCGAAACCAACGGGCGACCTCGTCTTCGGACAGGTCGCCCGCGGCAACCGCCAGCGTCATCACGACCAGTTCTGCCTCGGTGATCGCGAACTGGACGTCGTTAAGCAGCAGGAAGGTCAACGCCACAACCGCCGCCGTGCGCTTGTTTCCATCGCTGAACGGGTGATTGCGTGCCAGCCCGAAGGCATAGGCAGCCGCCAGGTCAGCCGCATCCGGGTTGCCATAAGCGGCAAGGTTCAACGGCCGACCCAGCGCGCTTTCGACCAGCGCCAGATCACGAATGCCGCTCAGCCCGCCATGTTCGGCGATCTGCTCGTCATGCAGCGCAAGAACGACATCATGCCGCAGCCAGACCCAGTCCGGCATCTCACTTGGCCAGTTCACGCAAGGCGTTGCGATAACGGCCCATCACGTCGCGAGCCGTTGCCATCTGCTTGTCGAAGTCGGGATCGGCAGATTTGAGCGCGATGCCATCAGCCTGCTTGACCACCGACACCTCATCCCCCTGCGCCAGGTTGAGGTGCGCGAGGATATCCTTGGGCAGGATGACGCCGGTCGAGTTGCCGATCTTGATGAGCTTAAGGGGCTTGTTCATACGGATGTTATAACACTAGCCTCCGCTGGCTTCAAGTCGGCACCCGCGGGTCCTTGTGGCGCAGCGTCTGGATCACCCCGGTGCAGATCAGGAACTGACCGAAGTAATAGAGCGGCCAGATCAGCCACTCGGGCAGCACCGATCCCTCGAGCGGTCCGAACCGCGCGAAGATCAGCAGGTCGGACGCCACGAACATGATTGCACCGGTGCCGACGCGATAGCGCGGAAAGTCGCTGGTCCATGCCATCGCCGCCATGACGGAGAGGAACAGGGTATAGACGGCTATGCCGGTTGCGCCCGATCGGTCGATCGGCAGCGCCCATGCGATCAGCACCACTGCAGGTACCAGCAATATCGCGAACGCCCGCTGGCTGACCGTCACGGTGGGCCGCCGGTGCCGCGCATAGAGCGCGATTGCAACGATATGCCCCAGCAGAAAGGCGATCGCTCCGTAGATGAGGTCGATCTCGATCAGCATGTCGCCGATGGCGCCCAGCGCCATGACGCCGGCGATCAGCCAACCATCGAGCGAATGGTGCCGGACGGACGCGAAGATGGCGAGAAACCCGACGCCAAGACCCTTCCACAGCATCAGGTACAGGCCGGGAATGGGCGCATCGCTGACGAAATAATAGCTGATCGCCGCAACCAGGCTGAGCAGCAGCCACGGCCGCGATTCCACCAATGCGCGTTTGACGACCATATGCCCCTGCCCTTCTGTTCTTGCCAAGCTGATGGCATTGTTCGCATCGCTCGCGCAAGCGGTGCAACGCACCCTGTGCAAAACCAGTCCGCCACGCTATTTGCTCGAGCATGAGCAACACACACACCTTCGAACATCAGATTCACATCATCGGCGGCGGGCTCGCCGGGTCCGAGGCGGCATGGCAGCTGGCCGAGGCCGGCATCAAGGTGCGGCTGTCGGAAATGCGTGGCGGCGGCGACATGACGCCCGCGCACCAGACCGATGGCCTGGCCGAACTCGTCTGCTCGAACAGCTTCCGCTCGGATGATGCCGACCGCAATGCCGTGGGCCTGCTGCACCAGGAAATGCGCACTTTGGGGTCACTGATCATGGCGTCGGCGGAAAAGGCCAAGGTGCCTGCAGGATCGGCGCTGGCGGTGGACCGCGACATCTTCTCTGCTGCGGTCACCGAGGCGCTCAGCAACCATCCCAACATCCAGATCGTGCGCGAACGCATCGACAGCCTGCCGGAAAGCGGCCCGACGATCGTCGCCACGGGCCCGCTTACTGCAATGACGCTGGCACAATCGATCGGTGCTGCGACCGGAGAGGACGCCTTGGCGTTCTTCGATGCCATTGCCCCGATCATCCACCGCGACAGCATCGACATGGACATCTGCTGGATGGCAAGCCGCTGGGATAAGGTTGGCCCGGAAGGCGACGGCAAGGACTATATCAACTGCCCGATGGACAAAGAGCAGTATCTTGCCTTCCACCAGGGACTGATGGACGGCGACAAGACCGAGTTCAAGGAATGGGAGAAGGACACCCCCTATTTCGAGGGCTGCATGCCGATCGAGGTCATGGCGTCGCGCGGGGTGGAAACGCTGCGTTTCGGTCCGATGAAGCCGGTCGGGCTAGACAATCCGCGCACCGGGCGCTGGCCCTATGCGGTGGTGCAGTTGCGGCAGGACAACAAATTGGGCACGTTGTGGAACATGGTCGGCTTTCAGACCAAGCTCAAGCACGGCGCGCAGGTCGAGCTGTTCCGCACCATACCGGGGCTGGAAAAGGCCGAGTTCGCGCGGCTGGGCGGGTTGCACCGCAACACCTTCATCAACTCGCCGCGGCTGCTCGACGAACAGCTGCGCCTCAAGGCTGCGCCGCACATCCGCTTTGCCGGGCAGATGACGGGTTGCGAGGGGTATGTCGAAAGCGCCAGCATCGGGCTGATCGCGGGGCGCTTTGCAGCTGCCGAACTGCAGGGCCGGGTGCTTGACGCGCCGCCGGTCACCACCGCGCTGGGCGCCTTGCTGGGGCACATCACCGGGGGCGCGGATGCGAGCGACTTCCAGCCGATGAACGTCAATTTCGGCCTGTTCCCGCCGCCCGAGGGCAAGGTGCACAAGAAACAGCGCAAGGAGGCCTACACCTCGCGCGCGCGTGCCGACCTGCAAAGCTGGATCAACGGCGAACCGGTTGCGATCGCAGCAGAATAATCAGCATTTGCAACGCGCTACAGGCCGTTTGGGCTTCGTCGTGGCAAACTCCTGAGCCGACAGGCGGCCGTTGCCATCGGCATCCGCCGTGGCAAAGCGGTCGGACGTGGCGACCGCCCATTCCTCGAAGGTGAGCAGGTTGTTGCCATCCTTGTCGAGCGCCTTGAACGCCTTGGTGCGGCTGGCGAGCAGTTCTTCGCGGGTGATGATCCGGTCGCCATTGCGGTCATGACGGGCAAAGCGGCGCTCTTCGCGGGTCATCTCGGTGGCCTCGGGGGGCGCGGGGCCGCGCATCGTCCCGGGATCGGCCAAGGGCAGCGCGGTGTCCACAGGCTCGGGTGGCGGCGCTGCGATGCTGGCCAGATCATCGTCCTGCTGCTGCGCACGGATGATGAAGAAGCCGCCGATCACCAGCGCGATCGCCGCCAGACCGCCAAACAGGAAGCGCATTGCCAATCCCCCCGCCAATATCCGGCGAGGGCCCTGCCCCGTCAGCGCTCCCTCAGCGCCCGGTCAGACCATGCCAGACCAGCCCCAGGAACACGCCGGGGCCACCCCAGGGACGATCCATCTGGCCCTGCGCAAAGTCAAGCCGCACCGCCCGCGCGATCATCGAGATCGGACGCAGTTTGCGCGGCAGCCTCGGTGCAGCGAGCGTCGGATCGCCCGCCGCCTTGACGGCAGCGTCCAGCGCAGGTGTGCGGCGGTGAAAGCGCGCCATGTCCCACAGAGCCCAGGCCTTGCCGATCCCTGCCAGATCGTCCCGGCTCACCATCGGTGCGAGGGGTTGAAAGGCGGCGATCAGCGCGCCACGGCCTTCTGCGAATTCTGCCACCGCGGCTCCATCCTCGAGCTCCAGCGCCGCCTCCCAGCCGCGGATCACCGGGCCAAGCGCGGATTGCAGGTCGAGCCCTTGCGCCTCCAGCGGCAGCAGCGCCGCCAGCACCGGATTGGCCGATGGCCGCTCGCTGGCAGGCTTGCCAATGACGTCATGCCACCACTGCAGGCGTATCTGCGCCAGCATCGCTTCGCGCGCCTGCAGCACGATCCCGGCGATCTGCGCATCGAACGCGAACAGCGCCTGGCACCAGACCCGTATCTGCGCATCGCCATAGCTGCTGGCGAGCGTGACAAGGGGTGAAACGGGGGGTTCGGGGGCCTGCATGAGGGGCGCGATCCACCAAAAGCCGCGCCGGATCAAGGTAAAGATCGCGGTAACCACGTCCCTTTGAAGGCTGCTTACCATTGCGCGCGTAGAAGGCCCGATACGTGACAGGGGCATTTACCAACCATGACGATCCGTACCACCAATACTCAGCATCGCCATGACGCCATTGCGACGCGCAAGGGCGCGGACCAGACCGCTGCCCGGCGCCCGTGGCTCAACCGCCTGCTTGCATCGAAGCGCGGCAACGTGCTGCCCATCGTGGCGGCCAGCATCCTGCCGATGGCCGCGATGATCGGCGGAGCGGTCGACATGAGCCGCGCCTATATGGTCAAGTCGCGCATCCAGCAGGCCTGCGATGCGGGCGTGCTCGCCGGACGCCGCGCGATGCAGCAGAGCAGCTATTCGGACGCCGCCAAGGCGCAGGCGCAGGACTTCTTCGACATCAACTTCAAGGCGGGCTACAACGACTCCCACTCCGTCACCTTCAACACGTCCAATCCGAGCGGCACCAGCAAGGTGCTGGGGTCGGCCTCCACGGTCATGCCCACCGCGATCATGGGGATGTTCGGCAAGAAGACGATCCCGATCGACGTGACCTGCGAGGCGGAGCTCAACCTCAGCAACTCGGACGTCACCTTCGTGCTCGACGTGACCGGATCGATGAACGACAGCATTCCCGTCGGCGGCGGCGGTTCGATCGTCAAGATCACCGCGCTGCGCAACTCGGTGATGAGCTTCTACGAC
This sequence comes from Blastomonas sp. RAC04, assembly GCF_001713435.1. Taxonomy (NCBI): domain Bacteria; kingdom Pseudomonadati; phylum Pseudomonadota; class Alphaproteobacteria; order Sphingomonadales; family Blastomonadaceae; genus Blastomonas; species Blastomonas sp. RAC04. The sequence goes on along the minus strand of NZ_CP016460.1, from coordinate 566,095 downwards.
ACGCTTGCCAATGCCGCCACCGGCAGCCTGGCGCGCATCCGCTATGCGTTCGTCCCCTATTCGACCAACGTCAATGTCGGCGAGATCCTGTATGACACCAACTCGAGCTGGCTGAACGGTGGCAACGCTGCCGACAGCTGGAGCTATCAATCGCGTCGTCCGATCTGGCGCACGACCACCGTCGATTGTCAGGTGTTCGGAGGCAACCAGTCCTTTGCCTGCCCCAACCGCTGGCACAACACGATCTCGGGCGGCGGCACCAACATCACCCGCCAGCAGTGCACCACATATGGCAACAACGCCGACGGGTCGGGCTTCGGCTTCACGCCCAACCCGACCGGCAACCCCACCGCGCCGGTAACATCGGGCACCTCCACGACGACGGTGTCGTACGAGCGATACAGCTGGGGAGGGTTTGCTCCCGGCTGGAGCGGTTCGGACACCAGGCAATGCGTCCGCAGGCGGACCACCCAGGTCGACTCGTCGGTGGCCGTGGGCGGCGCGACGCTGATCTACGTCTATGAGCAGCGCACCTACCCGACCTTCGACTTCGTGCGGTCGATCAAGACTGCCAACCCTGCGGTGCCGACGCCCAGCGACGGGAACGGCGGAACCAGCCGCTGGACCGGCTGCATCGAGGAACGCGACACGATTGCGGGCGCTCCGATCGCCTATGGGGCCAGCGGCATCACCGTCAACGGCAGCACCAACGCGCACGATCTCAACATCGATGCGGTCCCCAACAGCGCAGCCACCAGATGGCGCCCCTATTGGGAGCAGGTCTATTGGCTGCGTGACGGGGGCCGCTCGACCGCCTGCCCGACCAAGGCAAGCCTTCTGTCGACCATGGCGCGCGCCGATGTGCAGACTTATGTCAACTCGCTGGTGGCCGTTGGCGGCACCTATCACGATGTCGGTCTGCTCTGGGGTGCGCGCATTGCATCGCCCCAGGGGATCTTCTCGTCGAACGTCAACGCGTCGCCGGGCAATGGCGGATCGGTGGGTCGCCATCTGATCTTCATGACCGATGGCGAGCTGACCAGCTATGATTTCGTCGCCAGCATGTATGGCACCGAGATGCTGGACCAGCGCGTCACCGGCGGCAGCAACGACCCCACGCAGCTGGAACGCCAGCGGCAGCGCTATCTGGCGATCTGCGAGGCGATCAAGGCCAAGGGCATCCGCCTGTGGGTGATCGCCTTCGGCACCACGCTGACCACCGACCTGCAGACCTGCGCCAGCTCGGGCAGTTCGTTCACCGCGGAAAACAGCACCAAGCTGAACACCGCGTTCCAGAACATCGCCAAGCAGATTTCCGAACTGAGGTTGACCAAGTGATGGCCCTGCCCGTCTTCATCAAGCGCATTCGCCAGGACCGGCGCGGGGTTTCCGCGACCGAGTTCGGGCTGATCGCGCCCACCTTCATCATGATGCTGCTGGGTGTGTTCGACATGGGCTACAACGTCTATGCCAGCGCCATCCTCGACGGCGCGGTGCAGAAGGCGGGGCGCGATTCCGCGCTGGAGACGGGTGCCAATGCCGTCGGGACGCTCGATGCCAAGGTGAAGGAAAACCTGGGCCCGCTCGGCACCGGGGCGGTGTTCTCGTATGAACGGCGCAACTATCGCGACTTCGCCAAGGTCGGCCTGCCCGAGGACTTCGAGGACAAGAACAGCAATTCTGTCCGCGATGCCGGCGAATGCTTCACCGATGAAAACGCCAATGGCACTTGGGATGCGGATCTGGGCAAGGACGGCGTCGGCGGAGCGCGCGACGTCGTGCTGTACACCGTGCGCATGAACTATCAGCGCAAGTTTCCGCTCTACAACCTGATCGGGATGAGCAGCCAGGCGACGATCGCCTCGGCCACCGTTTTGCGCAACCAGCCTTATGCCGACCAGGCCTCTGAAACCACGCAGGTGATTTGCACATGAACGCTGCCCATCCTCAGCCCTTGCCGGCACCCCGTCCCGAAAAGCGCGGCCTTCTGGCGCGCGGCAGGCAGTTTGCCCGCAAGCTGCGTCGTGACCGTTCGGGAATGGCGCTGATCGAGTTCGCCTTCACCCTGCCGCTGTTCACCGGGCTGGGCTTCTACGGCATCGAGATCTCCAATCTCGCGATCACGCAGATGAAGATGAGCCAGATTGCGCTCAACATGGCCGACAACGCCTCACGCATCGGCACGCTGAACGCCAATCTGGGCGCCAAGGTGATCTCCGAGCAGCAGATCAACGACGTGTTCCAGGCAGCCGCGCTGCAGGCGGGCGCTGCCGGCCTGTATCAGGATGGCCGCACGATCCTCTCCAGCCTCGAGCTCAATGCCAATGGTGGCCAGACGATCATGTGGCAGCGCTGCAAGGGCATGGACTTCGAGGATTCGAATTACGGCGCGCAAGGCACCGGTGCCACCGGCACCAGCTTCCAGGGCATGGGTCCTTCAGGCGACAAGATCCAGGCGACGTCCGGCACGGCGGTGATGTTCGTCGAACTGCACTACACTTATCACCCGCTGTTCGGCAGCATGTTCATGGAAGACCGCGAGCTGTATCAGGAGGCCGCCTATACGGTGCGCGACAGCCGCGAGATCGGCAAGGAACCCGGCAACAACGTGTCTGCAAGTCGCAAGTCGACCTGCGACAAATACGACGCGATCCTGCCGCAAACATCCGATGCCGATATCGCCGCGGCGCAAGCGGCGCTCGCCGCTGGCGGCGGGGACGGCGATGACGACGATGACGACGACGAGGATGAAGGACTGCCGGGCTATAGCGGCGGCAACAACCCCACCAATCCCGACAAGGGGCTGTGCGTCGCAGGTCTGATCTGCACCAAGACCTGAGCGTGGCCGGGCCTCACGACCCGGCCACCCCCTGTCATCCCTTGTAGCAGACCTTCTTGACCGCCTTGATCACGCGGGCGCTGTCGACCAGCGCCAGCTTCTCCAGGTTCGCGGCATAAGGCAGCGGCACGTCCTCGTTGGTGACGCGCAGCACCGGTGCGTCGAGATCGTCGAAACCCTGCTCCATCGCCACCGCCATGATTTCGCTGGAGATCGAGCAGACCGGCCAGCCTTCCTCGACCACCACCATGCGGTTGGTCTTCTTCAGGCTTTCGAGCACGGTTGCGGTATCGAGCGGGCGCAGCGTGCGCAGATCGATGACCTCGGCCTCGATGCCTTCGGCTGCCAGCTTTTCCGCCGCATCGAGCGCGACGGCAACCCCGATCGAATAGCTGACGATGGTGACGTCTGCACCCGCGCGCATGATCCGCGCCTTGCCGATCGGCAGGACATGGTCCTCCAGATCGGGGACATCGAAGCTGCGGCCATAGACCAGCTCGTTTTCAAGGAACACCACCGGGTCCTCGGTGCGGATCGCGGCTTTCAGCAAGCCCTTGGCATCGGCTGAATCATACGGCGCGATCACGATCAGGCCGGGAACGCTGGCATACCACGGACCGAAGTTCTGGCTGTGCTGCGCGCCCACGCGGCTGGCCGCGCCATTGGGTCCGCGGAACACCACCGGGCAGCGCATCTGACCGCCGGACATATAATTGGTCTTGGCCGCCGAGTTGATGATGTGGTCGATCGCCTGCATCGCGAAGTTGAAGGTCATGAACTCGATGACCGGACGCAGGCCACCCATCGCCGCGCCCGCCCCGATACCGGCAAAGCCGTATTCGGTGATCGGGGTGTCGATGACGCGGCGCGCGCCGAACTCCTCGAGCAATCCTTGGGTGACCTTGTAAGCGCCTTGATATTCGGCGACTTCCTCGCCCATCACGAACACGCGGTCGTCGCGGCGCATTTCCTCGGCCATCGCATCACGCAGCGCTTCGCGCACGGTGGTCGAGACCATCTTGGTGCCTTCAGGCACGGCAGGATCGCTGACCGGAGCGCGCTTGGGCGTTTCGGGGACGATCTTGGCGTCCTCGCTCGGCGCTTCGGCCTTTGCCGGCTCGGGCACGGGTTCGGCAGCGGGCGCTGGCGAAGGCGTGGAGGCATCCTCCCCTTCGGCAGCGATCATCGCGATGACCGCACCCACCTTCACGTTGTCGGTGCCCTCGGCGATCAGGATCTTGGTGATCGTGCCTTCGTCGACCGCCTCGAATTCCATCGTCGCCTTGTCGGTCTCGATTTCGGCGAGGATGTCACCAGAGGCAACGGTGTCGCCTTCCTTGACCAGCCATTTGGCCAGCGTGCCTTCCTCCATGGTCGGGGAAAGCGCGGGCATTTTCAGTTCGATGGCCATCAATATTGCTCCACCAGCACATCGGTATACAGGTCGGACGGGTCCGGCTCGGGCGAGGTTTCGGCAAAGTCTGCCGCCTCGCTCACCAGCTTTCGGATGTCCTTGTCGATCGTCTTCATCGCCTCTTCGGAAACGCCCATCTTGAGCAGTTCCGCCTTGGCCGCCTCGATCGGATCGGAATTGTCCTTCATGTTCTGCACTTCCTCGCGGCTGCGATACTTGGCAGGGTCCGACATCGAGTGCCCGCGATAGCGATAGGTCTTGAGCTCCATCAGCAGCGGACCATTGCCGCCGCGGACATATTCGAGCGCCGCCTCGGCCGCGCCGCGCACTTCGAGCACGTCCATGCCGTTGACCTGCATGCCGGGGATGCGGAAGGAATCGCCGCGCCGGTAGAATTCGGTCTCGGCGCTGCTGCGCGACACCTTGGTGCCCATGGCATAGCCGTTGTTCTCGATCACGAAGATGATCGGCAGCTTCCACAGGGCGGCCATGTTGAAGCTTTCATAGACCTGGCCCTGGTTGGCCGCGCCATCGCCGAAATAGGCCATGCAAACGCCGCCATCCTCGGTGTACTTGTGACCGAAGGCGAGGCCCGCACCCAGCGCAACCTGCGCGCCGACGATGCCGTGGCCACCATAGAATTTGTGCTCGGTCGAGAACATGTGCATCGACCCGCCCTTGCCGCGCGAAATGCCCGCGCCGCGCCCGGTGAGCTCGGCCATGATAACCTTGGGATCGATACCATAAGCCAGCATATGGCCATGGTCGCGATAGCCGGTGATCACGCTGTCCTGACCCGGCGTCAGCGCCGACTGCAGCCCGACCGCGACCGCTTCCTGGCCGATGTACAGATGGCAGAATCCGCCGATCAGGCCCAGACCGTACAGCTGTCCGGCGCGCTCTTCGAAGCGGCGGATCAGCAGCATTTCCTTGTAGAAATGCAGCAGCTCGTCGGCGGTCGCTTCATGCCGCTGCGGATCGCGCGGGCGGGGGTGGTTGCTCCCCTCTTCGGGAAGCACTGCCGACTTCGCCTTGGCGGCAGGCGCATCGGCATCTGCGGACTTGGCGGGAGCTTTTGCGGGTGGTTTGCGAACGGGCTTTGCAGCGGGTGTCTTGACCAAGACGGGAAACCTTTCACGATTGGGATCGGTGCCGTGAGGCGGGGAGGAAACGACCGCAGCGGGTATAGAAGCAAGCACGCGGTTTACGCAACGGCCTAGGCGGGTTTTGCGCAATAATCCCGCAGCATGGCTGCGGTGACCGGGCCGCCTATTTCAGCGGAACGATGATCTCGTCGGGATGCGCGACATTGAGATCGCGGCGCACCAGTTCGCTCACCAGATCGGGGTCGACCGCGCGCGGATCGAGCAGCTTCACCCGGTTGCGCAGCGCGTCGCGCTGGTCGCGCAGGCGGGCAAGCTCCACCTTCTGCACCTCGAGCCGCTGGCGATAATCGCCCCAGGCGAGCACGCCCGTCGGCCCGAGCAGCGCATACCCCGCGATCACCAGCAAGGCGACAAGCGAGATGCCCGGCGCAATGGCTTGCTTTGCTGGTTTGATGACGGGTTTACGTTGCGGCATTAACCCTATGAATCACAATTGATTCGGGCTGACAAGCCGAAACCGCCCTCGCGAATCAAATATGCGATCAATAGAAGTCAAGATCAGCGAAAGATCGCTGCCCCGGCATAATGGGCGCTAGCACCCAGCTCTTCTTCGATGCGGATCAGCTGGTTGTACTTGGCAAGCCGGTCCGAGCGAGCAAGCGAACCGGTCTTGATCTGGCCGCAGTTGGTCGCGACCGCCAGATCGGCGATCGTCGCGTCCTCGGTCTCGCCCGAACGGTGCGACATCACCGCGGTATAGCCCGCCCGGTGCGCCATGCTGACGGCTTCGAGCGTCTCGGTGAGCGTGCCGATCTGGTTGACCTTGACCAGCAGGCTGTTGGCCAGGCCCTTTTCGATGCCCATCGCCAGCCGCTCGGGGTTGGTGACGAACAGATCGTCGCCGACCAGCTGGACCTTGTTGCCCAGCAGTTCGGTGACCGCGAGCCAGCCTTCGAAATCGTCCTCGCTCATGCCGTCCTCGATCGAGCGGATCGGATATTCGTCGCACAGCTTGCCAAGATAGTCCGCCATTTCGGTGGGGCTAAGCGAAAGGCCTTCGCCGCTGATCTCGTACTTGCCGTTGCGGAAAAATTCGGTCGCGGCGCAATCGAGCGCCAGCACGACGTTCTCGCCGGGCTTGAAGCCTGCCTTTTCGACCGACGCCATGATGAAGTCGAGTGCGGCACGGGTCGAGGCGAGGTTGGGGGCAAAGCCGCCCTCGTCGCCGACCGCGGTCGCCAGGCCCTTCTCATGCAGACCCTTCTTGAGCGTGTGGAAGATTTCCGATCCCCAGCGCACGGCCTCGGCCAGGCTATCCGCGCCGACCGGCATGATCATGAATTCCTGAAAATCGATCGGGTTGTCGGCATGTTCGCCGCCATTGATGATGTTCATCATCGGCACCGGCAGCACATGCGCCGAGACGCCGCCGACATAGCTGTACAGCGGCAGGCCGCGTGCGTCGGCTGCGGCCTTGGCGACCGCGAGGCTGACACCCAGGATCGCGTTGGCGCCCAGCCGCGACTTGTTTTCGGTGCCATCCAGGCCGATCATCGCCATGTCGATGTCACGCTGGTCTTCTGCGTCGAGCCCGACGATCGCCTCGAAGATCTCGCTGTTGACCATGTCGACCGCCTGGGTGACGCCCTTGCCCAGATACATCGTCATGTCGCCATCGCGCTTCTCGACCGCCTCATAGGCTCCGGTTGATGCGCCCGAGGGCACCCCTGCCCGGCCAAAGCTGCCGTCTTCGAGCAGCACATCGACTTCGACCGTGGGGTTGCCGCGGCTGTCGAGAATCTGGCGGGCGTGGATATCCATGATCGCGGTCATAAGCGGCACTCTTTCGGGTCTGGCAGGTGGATGGAATGGCGCACCCTCTAGGGCTTGGAGGGCCCGTTGGCAACCATCCGGACGCACCTTGGCGCCTCCATGCTGCAAACGCGAAAACGCTTGAAAATGTGCACGGACTGGCCAGAATAGTGCAAGGGCAAGCGGAACCGCGGCAACGCCTCATGCGTCTGCTGCAAAGCTTGAGGAGGAATATATGTCCGAAGAAGAAATCAAGGCCGCTGCCCCGACCGAGGCTGCGCCCAAAAAGCCGCGCACCAAAAAGGCAGCCAGCCCCACAGATGGCTCCGCCACGACCGCTGCACCCAAGCGCAAGACGACGGCCACGCCAACCGAGGCCATCGCTCCTGCCGTGGCGACCGGAACCGCGCTTGCGGTCACGACCGCGCCCGAAACCGCTTCGTCCGACACCAGCGCGCTGGGCGCCGCTGCAGCCAAGGTGAATGCCATGATCCCCGACAACATGACCGACAAGGCCCGCGAAGTGGCGACCGACGTCAAGGACAAGGCCAGCGACGCCGTGCATGGCCTGGCGCGCATCATCAGCGACAGCGCCGGGGCGATCGACGACAATATCGGCCCCAAATATGGCGATTATGCGCGCACTGCGGCGCAATCGGTCAGCGATGCTGCCGATCGTCTGCGCGCCAAGCCTGTGGATGAGATCGCCGAGGATACGCGCGAATTCGTGCGGACCAAGCCCGCGGCCGCTCTCGGCATCGCGGCGGTGGTCAGCCTGATGCTCGCCAAGCTTGTCGGATCGGTCTTTGGCGGCAAGAAGCGCTGACCGCAGGTCCGGCGCCGATTGAACCCAAATTGATGACCACCATTCCCAATCCCGCGCCTGGGTCCAGTGCGCCTGCATCTGCTGTCGCTCCGGACACAGGGGCAGGTGATGCCACGGCGGCCCGGGACGCGAGCGAACCCACTGCCAAGCCCGGAATGATCGACCAGCTGCGCGGCCTGTACGCCGATGGCCGCGAGATGATCGATGCCGAAATCGGCTTTCAGAAGGCGCGGATGTCGGCAGCCGGCCGGCAGATCCGCACCATGGCGCTGCTCGGCGTCGTCGGGCTGATCCTGATCAGCTGCGCGCTCATCGCGCTGGTGGTGGGGACGATGATCGCACTCATCCCGATCCTGGGCGCATGGGGTGCGATGGGAGCCACCATTGCAGGCAGTCTGGTGCTGGCGGCATTGTGCTTCTGGCTGGCGGCGGGCCGCGTCGGCAAGGTGAGCGCATTGTTCGCCGCTGACCCCGAAGCCGAAACCACCGGCACGGCTGCGGAGGGTCACGCATGACAGAGCAGATGCAGGCCGCGCAAAGCCCTGACGAGCATGAACCCAGCCTTGCGGAAGTTGCCGCACGCAGGGTCGCCGCGCGCACCCAGTGGCAAAAGGCGCTCGCCCGCGCCAAGGAGCGCTTCACGCCGGCGAACGTTGCCGACGAAGCGATAGACACCGCCGCCAACACCATCGGCGGCGCTGCGGACAAGGCGGCGGGATTCGCCTGGGCGCATCGCGGCAAGCTGGCACTGGCGGGACTTCTGGGCGGGCTGTTTTATGGCCGCAAGCCCATCGCCAAGGCTACCGGACCGCTGGTCGGCAAGGCCAGGGCGTCGATCGGCAAGGCGCGCGAGACGTTGCTCAGCCGCAAGAAGCCCTGATCGCAGGTACGCGCGTCAGGGCTGGAAAATCGTTCCAGATGCGACTAAGGCGCACCGCTATCACGCGGTGGCCGCCAAGGCCCCGGTGAAGGAGAGGATGCCGCCCGGCATCCAGTTCATCGGTCATGGGACGCACAATTCAATGAGCAAACTTCATCTCGTCATGGGCGGACGCGTCAGCGATCCGCAAACCCTCGATTTCTGCGAACTCGACAACATGGATCTTGTCGGTGTCTATCCCGATTATGCCAGCGCCGAAGAAGCCTGGCGCAGCAACGCTCAGCGCACGGTCGATGACGCCGAGATGCGCTATGTCATCGTGCACCTGCACCGGCTGCTCGATCCGGAAACCCCCGAACAGGCCTGATCGCCCGTCGTTTAGCCCCCGCACTCGCCGTGTTACGGAATGTCGTGACGCGGCCTGCGCAGGCGATGGCTCTGCGCCAGAGTCACGGCCAGTGCCAGACCGGCGGCAAACCCGCCGATATGCGCCCAAATGGCGATGCCGAGAGCGGTTCCTGCAAAGGCGAGCTGGCTGAGCAGGTTGATGCCGATCCACGCGGCTGCCAGCCACGCAATGTGCACGACCAGGCCCGGCACCGGTCCTATGGCCTTTGGCTTGCGCCGGGCAAACAGCAGGAAATAGGCGGCGAGCAGCGCAGAGATGGCTCCGCTTGCGCCCACCACCGGCGTTGTCGACAGCGGATCGACGGCGTAATGCATCGCCGCCGCCCCGGCGATCCCTGCGACATAGAGCAGCACGAACCGACCTGTGCCGAGCGCCGCCTCGATCATTCGGCCGACCACCACCAGCACCAGCATGTTCATCGCCAGGTGGAAAAGCCCGGCGTGCAGGAATGCAGAGGTCACCGGGGTCAGCCACACGGGGACGACCCAGGGGTAATCCAGCGGCAGCGCGCTCGTATGGCCGTGCAGGCTGTCGGACAGCCGAGCCGCCCAGAACCCGCCTTCAACCTGAAAGCGCTCGGTCCAGCCGGTCAGAAAGCCTGCAAGCCAAACCAGCACATTGGCAATCACCAGCGCGTTGGTCGCCGCGCCGCGCGGCAGATTGGGCATGTGTCAGATGAACTCGATCTTCGACACGACATAGAACTTGTCGCCCGAAGGCACGCTGACCTCGACCTCGTCGTCGAGCAGGCGGCCGATCAGCGCGCGGCCCAGCGGGCTGGAATAGCTGATCTTGCCTTTGCGCGCGTCGGCTTCTGCTTCGCCGACGATCTGGTATTTCACCGGCTTGTCGTCTTCGTCGAGCAGCGTCACGGTCGCGCCGAACACGACCTTGTTGCCCGAAAGCGTGGTCGGATCGATGATCTGTGCGCGGCTCAATTTGCCTTCCAGGTCGGCGATGGTCGCCTCGACCTGGCCCTGACGCTCCTTGGCGGCATGATATTCGGCGTTCTCGGAAAGATCGCCATGCGCGCGCGCTTCCTCGATCGCCTCGACGATCAGGGGGCGCTCTTCCTTGAGCAACTTCAGCTCGCGCGAAAGCTTTTCATATCCTTCTGCCAGCATGGGCAGCTTATCGACGGTTGCCATTCGGCATATCCCTTCTTCTGTGGCCGAGCCTGGCCCATCACCCGACAAATAAAGCCCTTCACGGCCCCGCAATGGGACCGCACAAGGTTAACGACTTGTCGGGGGGCTCAAGCGTCAGGCCGTATATAATAAGCCTGAAGCGGCTTTACTTCAAGGCTGCTCTTGGCGAGCGAGGCCATCGCTCGCACCGCTGCGACGCTGGCTGCGGCGGTGGTGAAGTACGGAATCTTGCCGCTGAGCGCGCTCGCGCGGATCGATTGCGAATCCTTCAGGCTCTGCCAACCTTCGGTGGTGTTGAAGATCAGCGCAATCTGGCCGTCCTTGATCCGGTCGACGATGTGCGGACGTCCCTGCGCCACCTTGTTGACCTCGGTTACCGCCACGGCGTTGTCCTTAAGATAACGCGCGGTGCCGCCGGTGGCGACCACGTCCATGCCCAGCGCGATCAGGCCGCGCGCGGCCTCGAGGATCACCGGCTTGTCGCCATCCTTGACCGAAATGAACACGGTGCCCTTGGTCGGCAGCGTCAGACCCGCGCCGATCTGCGCCTTGGCAAAGGCGGTGGCAAAATCCTTGTCGATGCCCATCACCTCGCCGGTCGACTTCATCTCGGGGCTCAGCACCGGATCGACCCCGGCAAAGCGCGCCCAGGGGAACACCGCTTCCTTGACCGCCATGTGGTCGATGTTGCGATCGATCACCGGCAGGTCGGCCAGCATCTCGCCCGCCATCACCCGCGCGGCATATTTGGCCACCGGCTGGCCGATCGCCTTGGCGACGAAGGGTACTGTGCGGCTGGCACGCGGATTGACCTCGATCAGATAGACCTGGCCTTCCTTGACCGCGAACTGGATGTTCATCAGCCCGCGGACCTTGAGGCCCTCGGCCAGCGCACGGGTCTGACGTTCCATTTCGGCGATGAGGTCATCGGACAGACTGTAGGGGGGAAGCGAGCAAGCGCTGTCGCCCGAATGCACGCCTGCTTCCTCGATATGCTGCATGATCCCGGCGATCGCGACATCGCGGCCGTCGCAGATCGCATCGACATCGACCTCGATCGCATCGCGCAGATACTGGTCGATCAGCACCGGACTGTCGCCGGACACCTGCACGGCCGTCGCGATATAGGATTCGAGCTGCGCCTGACCGTCGACGATCTCCATCGCGCGGCCACCGAGCACGTAGGAGGGGCGGATCAGCACCGGATAGCCGATGCGGCTCGCCACTGCGATCGCCTCTTCGCGGCTGCGCGCGATGCCGTTCATCGGCTGCTTCAGGCCAAGCTTGTCGACCAATTTGGCAAAGCGCTCCCGGTCTTCGGCAAGGTCGATCGCGTCGGGCGATGTGCCCAGGATCGGGATGCCCGCATCCTCGAGCGCCTGCGCCAGCTTGAGCGGGGTCTGCCCGCCGAACTGAACAATGACGCCGACGAGTTCGCCGTTCGAGCGTTCGACGTCGAGGATCTCGAGCACGTCCTCTGCGGTCAGCGGCTCGAAATACAGCCGGTCCGAGGTATCGTAATCGGTACTCACCGTTTCCGGATTGCAGTTGATCATGATCGTCTCATAGCCCGCGTCGCCCAACGCGAAGCACGCATGGCAGCAGCAGTAATCGAACTCGATCCCCTGGCCGATGCGGTTGGGCCCGCCACCCAGGATCACGATCTTGCGGCGGTTGGTCGGCTGGCTCTCGCACTCGGGCTCGCCAAAGCTGGGCGCCTCATAGGTCGAATACATATACGGCGTCTTCGCCTCGAACTCCGCCGCGCAGGTGTCGATCCGCTTAAAGACGGGTCGCACGCCGAGCTTGTGCCGCAAGGCGCGCACTTCCTGCTCGGTCACGCCGCCGGTCATCGCGACCACGGCATCGCGCACCAGGCCCGATCCACGCGCGATGGCGTGGCTCATGCCGGGCCGCAGATGCGCCGACTTGAGCGCCAGATAGGCGAGACGCTTGTCCGAAAAGCCCATAGACTTCAATCGCCGCATGCCCACCGCATCACGGGGCAGGCCATCGGCGAGCACTTCGTTCTCGGCATCGACGATCTGCTTGATCTGCTCGAGGAACCAGGGGTCGTATTTCGCGACCGCGTGGACCTGCTCGACAGTCATGCCCTCGCGCAGCGCCTGCGCCGCGATCAGCAGCCGGTCGGGGGTCGCCTGGCTCAGCTCCGCAACGATATCGTCGTGCGGCGCACCGACGAGGTGGTCGACCATGTTGAAGCCGCTCAGGCCCGTTTCCAGCCCGCGCAGTGCCTTCTGTACCGATTCCTGGAAGTTGCGGCCGATCGCCATCACCTCGCCCACCGATTTCATCGCGGTGCCGAGCAGCGGGCTTGCCCCCTTGAACTTCTCGAACGCGAACCGGGGGATCTTGGTGACGACATAGTCGATCGTCGGCTCGAAGCTGGCGGGCGTCGCACCGGTGATGTCGTTGGTGATCTCGTCGAGCGTGTAGCCCACCGCGAGCTTGGCCGCGACCTTGGCGATCGGGAAGCCGGTGGCCTTCGACGCAAGCGCCGACGAGCGCGACACGCGCGGGTTCATCTCGATGACGATCAGGCGGCCGTCCTTGGGGTTGACCGCGAACTGCACGTTCGACCCGCCCGTTTCCACGCCGATCTCGCGCAGCACCGCAATGCTGGCTGAGCGCATGATCTGATATTCCTTGTCGGTCAGCGTCAGCGCGGGCGCCACAGTGATGCTGTCACCGGTGTGCACGCCCATCGGATCGACATTCTCGATCGAGCAGATGATGATGGCGTTGTCGTTCTTGTCGCGCACAACCTCCATCTCGTACTCTTTCCAGCCGAGCAGAGATTCCTCGATCAGCACTTCGGTGGTTGGCGAGGCATCGAGCCCGCCGGTGACGATCTGGACGAACTCGTCGCGGTTGTAGGCGATGCCGCCGCCGGTGCCGCCCATGGTGAAGCTGGGGCGGATGATCGAGGGAAGGCCTGTGCGTTCGAGCACGGCGAGGGCTTCGTCGATCGTGTGCGCAATGCCCGAGCGCGCTGATTCCAGCCCGATCTTGTCCATCGCGTCGCGGAACTTCAGCCGATCCTCGGCCTTGTCGATCGCTTCGGCCTTGGCGCCGATCAACTCGACGTCGTATTTCTCGAGCGTGCCATCCGCGTCGAGCGCCAGCGCGGTGTTGAGCGCAGTCTGCCCGCCCATCGTCGGCAGCACCACCAGCTTCTCGTTCGGGCGCTCGGCGCGCTCCTTGGCGATAATCTTGGCGACGATCTCGGGCGTGATCGGCTCGACATAGGTCGCATCGGCCATGTCGGGATCGGTCATGATCGTTGCGGGGTTGGAATTGACCAGAATGATCCGGTAGCCTTCCTCCTTCAACGCCTTGCACGCCTGCGTGCCCGAATAATCGAACTCGCACGCCTGGCCGATGATGATCGGGCCTGCGCCGATGATCAGGATGCTGTTAATATCGGTGCGCTTGGGCATTGTTGTTGTGCTCTCTTTAAAGGCTTTGTTTCATCTGGGGGAGGCGGCGACCGGACGTTTCTTCAGTGCATCGTGCCGGACTGCGCTTCGCAGCCCCAACCGTCATATTCGACATCGAACAGCATCTCGATCTGCAGACAGGTGCGGGTCAGGTCCTTGATCGACTGCGCATCGACCGCCTGGAACCGCTCGAAGAACAGATACGGCTCGCCGCCTTCTGCATCCTCCTCGCGGTCGAGCTCGGTAAGCCCGAAAGTGTTCGCGGCCTCGGAAAGGCGCTGCAGGTTTTCCTCCGAGCCCCGGAAGCTCACATCGACCGCGCGCTTGACGCTCGCCCGGTCACCATTGGCCGCCAGATTGCGCAGCACGTCCTGATCGGCCACCCACTCCTGCTCCATGCGCGCAGGATCGACCTTGGGGAGTTTCATGCTCATGCCACACCTGCGGGGGACTTGAGGCCGCCAACGAACTTCTCGAACAAATAGAAGCTGTCCTGCGGCCCGGGCGAGGCTTCGGGGTGATACTGCACGCCGAACGCGCGCTTGTCGGTGAACGCGATGCCGCAGTTGCTGCCGTCGAACAGCGAGACATGGGTTTCGATGACGTTGGCGGGCAAGGTCGCTGCATCGACCGCAAAGCCGTGGTTCATGCTGGTGATCTCGACCACACCGGTTTCGAGCCTTTTGACCGGATGGTTCGCGCCGCGATGGCCCTGGTGCATCTTCATCGTGCGCGCACCAGCGGCAAGGCCCAGCAGCTGATGGCCGAGGCAGATGCCGAAGATCGGCACGTCGCGCTCGAGCAGCGCCTGGATCACCGGAACGGCATACACGCCGGTTGCCGCCGGATCGCCCGGACCGTTGGAGAGGAACACGCCATCGGGCTGAAGTGCGGTGATTGCATCGACCGGCGTCTGCGCAGGCACGATGGTGACGCGCGCGCCGGCCTGCACCAGCGATCGGAAGATGTTGTGCTTGGCACCGTAATCGATCGCGACGACATGCGGGCGGTCGCCCTCGCCGGCGCCGGCATAGCCCTGCCCCAAAGTCCAGATGCCGCCCTGCCAGTCGCGGGTGTCGGCACCGGTGACCTCGATCGCCAGATCCATGCCCTCGAGCCCTGCCCAGCCCTGCGCCTGTGCGAGTAGCGCGGGCATGTCGAACACGCCGTCGGGCGCGTGCGCGATAACCGCATTGGGCGCGCCTGCCTCACGGATGCGGCGGGTGAGCGCGCGAGTGTCGATGCCGGAGATGCCGATCTGGCCGTTCGCCTCAAGCCACCGCGTGAAATGCTGGGCGGAACGGAAGCTGCTGGGATTGGTCACGTCCTCGCGCACGATGCAGCCTAGCGCGCGGGGCACGTCGGCTTCGACATCTTCTGCATTCGCGCCGACATTGCCGATATGCGGGAAGGTGAAGGTGATGATCTGCCCGGCATAGCTCGGGTCGGTCAGGATTTCCTGATAGCCGGTGATCGAGGTGTTGAAGCAGACCTCGCCTGCCTTGGCTCCGGCGGCACCAAAGCCCCTGCCCCAGATCGCCGTACCATCGGCCAGAAGCAGCAATCCGGTCGCGCCTTGGGGCTGAGCGGAGGTGGTGGCGTGCGCCATGGATCGTTTTCCTTGTGTTGCGTTGAGTCGCAAATGGGCCGGGCCGCAGACTATTGCAGGTTCGGGCGGGGCCAAAGCCCCGTTCACGCCCCCTGCCGGAAAGCGGCCAAATTGGCGGGTCACTAGGCTTAGCGGGCTTGTACGGTCAATCTATGAAAAACATTTTTATGCGGCTAGGCTGGTCGCTTGTTCCAAAATTCACCGGAAAGGATGCGCTCGCATGATTCGCGATTCGCTTAAGGCTGCGCAGGTTGCGGCAATGAAGGGGGGCGACAAGCCCCGCACCGCGGCGGTCCGCCTGATCCTCGCCAAGATCAAGGACCGCGATATCGAGCTGCGTACTTCGTCGGCGACCATCGATGACGACGCGATGGTCACCGAGGTGCTGCAGAAGATGATCAAGCAGCGCCGCGAATCGATTGCGATGTACGAACAGGGTGGCCGCGCCGAGCTCGCTGCGCAGGAAGCATCCGAGGTCGCGATCATCGAGGAGTTCCTCCCCGCGCAGCTGGACGAGGCCGCCGCCCGCGCCGCGATCGCTGCCGTGGTTGCCGAAACCGGTGCATCGAGCCTTAAGGACATGGGCAAGGTGATGGCCGAAGTGAAGGCCCGCCACGCCAGCGAGATCGACATGAGCAAAGCCAGCGGCTGGGTGAAGGAAGCTCTGGCGGGCTAACCGGAACGCACATGACCCTCACCCCGCAATGGCTGGACGAGTTGCGCTCGCGCATCACGCTGTCGACCCTGATCGGGCGGCACGTGAAGGTCCAGCGCGCGGGGCGGGAGTACAAGGCGTGCTGTCCATTCCACAACGAGAAGACCCCCAGCTTCACGATCAACGACGAAAAGGGCTTCTATCATTGCTTCGGTTGCGGAGCCCATGGCGATGCGATCCGGTTCATGACCGATCATCAGGGGCTGGGCTTCATGGATGCGGTCAAGGAGCTCGCCTCCGAGGCCGGGATGGCCGTCCCCGCCCCCGATCCACGCGCGGCGCAGGCGGCAGTTGCCCGGGCGTCGCTGCACGATGTCTGCCAGGCGGCGCAGGACTGGTTCGCAGCCCAGCTTGGCAGCGCTTTGGGCGAGCAGGCGCGGGCCTATCTGAAAGCGCGCGGGCTGACCGCAGAGACGATCCAGCGCTTCGGCATCGGCTTTGCGCCAGACAGCCGCACCGGGATCAAGTCCGCGCTGGGATCGATCAACGAGGATCTGCTGATCGAGGCCGGGCTGCTGATCAAGGTCGACGACAAGCCGAGCTATGATCGCTTTCGGGGGCGGATCATGATCCCGATCCGCGATCCGCGCGGGCGGGTGATCGCGTTCGGGGGGCGCATCCTCGGCCAGGGCGAACCCAAATACCTCAACTCTCCCGACACGCCGTTGTTCGACAAGGGGCGCACGCTCTACAACCTGCACCTGGCCGCGCCCGCCTCGCGCCAGAGCGGGCGCGTGGTGGTGGTCGAGGGTTATATGGACGTGATCGCGCTGGCCCAGGCCGGCTTTGGCGAGTGCGTCGCGCCGCTCGGCACCGCGCTCACCGAACACCAGATCGAGCGGCTGTGGAAGATGGTCGACCGGCCCCTGCTGTGCTTCGATGGCGACGGTGCGGGGCAGAAGGCGGCGATGCGCGCGGCGTCGCGTGCGCTGCCGCTGCTCAGGCCGGGCCTGTCGCTCGGCTTCGTATCGCTGCCTGCGGGTCAGGACCCCGACGATCTGGTGCGCGCATCGGGTCCGGGCGCCTTCACCGCCTGCATCGATCGCGCAACCGGGCTGCTCGATCACCTGTGGACGCATGAACTGAACGCCGCGCCGCTGACCAGCCCCGAGGCACGCGCGGGGCTCAAGGCACGGCTCAACGCGCATGCCGACACGATCGCGGATGGCGACATCAAGGCGCTGTACCGCCGCGAGATTGGCCAGCGCTTTTCGGACATGTTCTTCGGCGCGCGCCAGCCCCAGACGCCCGGCGCTGCCTTCCGCCCCGGCGCCAAGGGCCAGAAGGGCTGGCAGCGCCGCGATGAACCCGTACCGCCCAGCGAGGAACTGCGCGAATTCAGCCGCCAGCCGATGAGCGACCTCATCCTGCGCGGCGTCCTGCACGGCGTGCTTCATCGCCCGGCGCTGCTGATGCGTCACTCCGAGGCGCTGAGCGAGTTTGTCGGACTTGCAGAAGGCTGGGCCGATCTGCTCGACGCGATGCTCGATGCAAGCCACGCGCATTCCATTCAGCCCGATGACGCGGCGGAAACTCTTGATACGGCACGCCTTATGACCATATTGCAGGACAAGGGCATGGCAGACACGATCGACAGGCTGAAATCGGGTGGCAGGCCGCCATTTTCGTTCTGCACTGCGGTGCAGGCGGAGAAAGACGAGGCGCGCGAAATCCGCATCGCGGGAGATTTTGCAGAAGCGATCGAAGTGATGACCACGCGCCCCCGGCTGGTGGCGGCCTTGAGTGAGGTAACCCGGCGGTTCGAAGCCGATCTGGCGGAAAATGATTCGGGTGATGGATTGTTTTTGGAGCAGCAACAGCTAAGGGCAAGAAAGCAGCAGTTTGACCAGCGCCTGATAGAATTAACCGAACGGAGTGCATAACCGGCGATACAGTCGTCCACACTCCGGGTGATACAGGGCCGCTTGAGCTCAGACGCAAAACATTTGTATCGGCCAATCGCGGCCTGATATGACGCAAATTATCTCCGCAGCCGCTCGCAGGCCGCGGCGACACAGGTGACAGGAATTACGGAATTGGCAAGCAAGGCACCGAAAGACAGCAAGGCCGACACCACGGATGCACCGCTGATCGATCTGAACGAAGCCTCGGTCAAGAAGCTGCTCTCGCGCGCCAAGAAGCGCGGCTACATCACCTATGACGAGCTGAACGAGGCGCTGCCGCAGGACCAGATGTCGTCCGAGCAGATCGAGGACGTGATGTCCGCGATCTCGGAGATGGGCGTCAACATCGTCGAGAACGACGAGGAAGCGGGCGAAGAACAGCCGGCGGACGATAACGACACCCCCGACGACGGTTCGGAACAGCTCAACATCTCTCCGGAAAAGAAGAAGGAGACGATGGACCGCACCGATGATCCGGTGCGCATGTACCTGCGCGAAATGGGCGCGGTGGAGCTGCTCAGCCGCGAGGGCGAAATCGCCATCGCCAAGCGCATCGAGGCCGGCCGCGACACGATGATCCTGGGGCTGTGCGAAAGCCCGATTACCTTCCACGCCATCATCGAATGGTCGACCGCGCTCAACGACGGCGAAATGCAGCTGCGCGAGATCCTCGATCTCGACGCGATGCTGTCGAAGGAGCCCGCGCCCGAAAGCCTGTCCGAGGACGGCGAGGACGATGGCGAGATCAGCGAGAAGACCGCGGGCCCCAGCTTCAAGGAAGAGGACGATGTCGAGGAGGTCGCCGAGACCAACGACGACGAAGACGATCTGACCGAGCGCCGCACCCGCCGTCCCGATGACGACGAGGAAGAGGACAACACGCTCAGCCTCGCGCAGATGGAAGCGCAGCTGAAGCCCGCCGCGCTCGAGAAGTTCGCGCTGATCACCTCGCTGTTCCGCAAGTTCGAGAAAATCCAGCGCGATCGCCTCAACGCGCTCAGCATCGGCGACGATTTCCCGTCGGCCAAGGAAAAGAGCTATCAGAAGCTGCGCGAGGACCTGACCGCCGAGGTTGAGTCGGTGCAGTTCCATGCCAACAAGATCGAATATCTGGTTGACCAGCTCTATGCCTTCAACCGCCGCCTGACCGCATTGGGCGGCCAGATGCTGCGCCTTGCCGAGCGCCACAAGGTGCCGCGCAAGGACTTCCTCGACCGCTATCTCGGCCACGAGATGGACGAGGCGTGGCTGGAAACCATGGCGGGCGTCGACAAGAAATGGGCGGCCTTCGTCAGCAACGAAGCAGGCGCGGTTGACCGCATCCGCGCGGAAATCAGCGACATCGCTGCCGCCACCGGCATGAGCCTCAACGAGTTCCGCCGCATCGTCAACATGGTGCAGAAGGGCGAGCGCGAGGCGCGGATCGCCAAGAAGGAAATGGTCGAGGCGAACCTGCGTCTCGTGATCTCGATCGCCAAGAAATACACCAACCGCGGCCTGCAGTTCCTCGACCTCATCCAGGAAGGCAATATCGGCCTGATGAAGGCGGTGGACAAGTTCGAGTATCGCCGCGGCTACAAGTTCTCGACCTATGCCACATGGTGGATCCGTCAGGCGATCACCCGTTCGATCGCGGATCAGGCGCGCACCATCCGCATCCCCGTGCACATGATCGAGACGATCAACAAGCTGGTGCGCACCAGCCGCCAGTTCCTGCACGAGCAGGGCCGCGAACCCACGCCTGAAGAAATGGCCGAGCGCCTCTCTATGCCGCTCGAAAAGGTCCGCAAGGTGATGAAGATCGCCAAGGAGCCGATCTCCCTCGAAACGCCGATCGGTGATGAGGAAGACAGCCACCTGGGCGATTTCATCGAGGACAAGAATGCGATCATCCCGGTGGATGCCGCGATCCAGGCGAACCTCAAGGAAACCGTCACGCGGGTTCTTGCGAGCCTGACCCCGCGCGAGGAACGCGTGCTGCGCATGCGCTTCGGCATCGGCATGAACACCGATCACACGCTTGAAGAGGTCGGCCAGCAGTTCTCGGTCACCCGCGAACGTATCCGTCAGATCGAGGCGAAGGCGCTGCGCAAGCTGAAGCACCCGAGCCGTTCGCGGAAGATGCGGTCGTTCCTGGATCAGTAAGCCCCAACCCAGGGCGCGCGTCGCGGCAATGGGTTTTACCCGGTTTCGGCTCGGTCATCGAGGGCCTAGGATGTCTGCCTCCCGCGTTTGAGCGCCAATGGTTTGGGTAATTGGCACGGCGTTACGTGTGAAATCCGTATGGCCTAGTTCTGCAAGCCATAGCTCAGGAGCGCGTTCTTCGCGTTGGCATAATTGGGGTCGAGGGCCAGCGAGCGGCGGAAATAGGACACTGCTTCGCTGTAGCTCGGATCGGTCCCCTCGCCATTGGCGTACATCACCCCGACATTGTAGCAGGCTGATGCGCGCCCGAGTTCGCACGATCTGGTGAACAGTGCCTTGGCCTTGACCATGTCCGTCGGCAGAATCTTCTTCTTCGAATAGAACAATGCGAGATCGTGGCAGCCGCTCGGCTCTCCACCCGTGCACGCCTTGTCGTAAAGCGCCGCTGCTTTCTGGAAATCCTGCGGCAGAAGGTCGCCTTCGACGTGGAGCCGGGCGAAATTGTAGCATGACTTCATATGGCCGGCGTCGCAGCCCTTGGTGTACAGCGCCTCCACGCTCTTCGCATCCCGTTCGAGCACGGTGCCTTCGGTGTGCATAACGGCAAGATCGAAGCATCCTCTGGGCTGATCGATGGTACATGCCCTGTCAAGCAACCGCTTGCCCTGCGCGACATCTGGCTCGACGCCGTCTCCGTCGACATAGATGCGTCCAGCATGGTAGCAGCCCGAGCCGATGTCGCCGTCGCAGGCCTTCGCAAAGAATGCGGCAGCCTTTACCCTGTCCTCCTTGACCATTTCGCCATTGTCATACGCAGTAGCGGCGTTGTGGCAGGAAACGGCATCGCCCTGGTCACATTGCGTGATCCACGCGAGCAATTCTTCCGGTTCCTTCATACTGGCACGTTGTTCGTCTTGCGCTGCCGGTGCGGAGACAAGAGATACTGCAATGATCGCTTGCCAAAGTCCGACCAGCACTGGTTGAATCATGGCATGTACTCCTTGGCATCAGTGGCTTTTCCTTACAGCGTAGATTACCACATTTGTGCAAGCGAAGATTTTCGTTCCGCCAACCAATCCGGCCTATGCCGCATCTGTCCAGGACATACCTACGGCTATAGGACAACATCGGGCTGCCAGGCGGCGGCCCGGGCATCACATCACCCCCGCAACGGCCACACCAGTTGCCGCACATAGCCTTCCGGCACCTCCAGCCCTTGCACGCCATAGCCGCTCGGCCAGCGGTCCTTGGGCATGTGTTCGGTGCCGAACCAGCGGTCGATCATCGGCAGATGGACCGCAAAGTTGGTGTCGCGCGCCTCGGGCTCGATCGCGTGGTGCCAGTGGTGAAAGCGCGGCATCGCGACCCAGCGTTCGAGCCACGGGCTACGCGGCGCAAAGTTGGCGTGGATGAAGACCGCATGCAGCGAGACGAAGCCGAGATAGGCGTAGACCGCAACTTGGTCGAACCCCAGCGTCACGATCGGCAGCAGAACCAGTGCGCGCGTCGCGACGACATCGACCAGATGCAGCCGTGATCCGGCGATCCAGTCCATCGTCGTCACCGAGTGGTGCACGCGGTGGAAGCGCCACAGCAAAGGCACGGCGTGGAACGCGCGGTGGACGGCATATTGCGCAAGGTCCGCGACCAGAACGACGGCCAGAAACTGCACCACCAAGGGAGCCATCTGGACCCATGCCTGCGCCGGCGCGATCGCCAGCGCCTGGCCGACCTGGGTCGCGGGGATCAGCACCAGCAGCGACATCAGTTGCACCAGAGCATGGCTCATGAAGAAGTAGCCCGCGTCGGTCAGCCAGCCACGCCGGAACGGCCCCTGCTGGCGCCTCAGCGCAAACGCGCGCTCGAGCGGCACAAACACCGCCGCGGTGGTCAACACGCCGAGCACGAACCAGTCGAGCCCGACATAGACCGGGCTCGCAGGCGCTTCAGGGATCGCGACCCCGCCCGCTCCCAGCGCCAGTGCAATCCCAGCAAGTGCGAGGCCGGCAAGCCCCAACGCCTTGCGCCGCCGCAACAGCATCGACAGCGCGGCGAGCAGCAGCGTTGCGAAGATCCCCGCATCGATCGCGGTGCGCACCAACCCCAGCGGGTATCGGCCGCGCAGTTCGGGCAGTGTCAGCCATTGCGGGAAATGCAGGCACAGCACCGCCGCCACGCTCAGCAAACCCAGCACGATGCCCAGCACACCGCTCACCCATCCGCTACCGAAACGGCGCGGGGCCTGGTCTGCAAAGATGCGGGTCAGCCATTGCTCTGCGGTCATGGGGCTAGGCGTCACATGAATTTGCGAAGATATGATTGATGGGGTACATTAGTTTGCTTGCGCCGTATTGCCGATGCAGACTCAAACGCTTACCGAATGACGTGACTGCAGGAACGTCGGCGGCGGGACATTGCCTGAAATCTATACTGAGCCTAGTTGATTAGGCGTATGATGATTTACCGACGTGGGTAGAGGTGCATCAAGATGATACAATATCTAGTAGCTCTGTCTCTTGCAGCTCAGGATTTCAGCTATGCGCCGTTTATTCTTCAGCAAGAGGATGCTGTGTATGTTGACAGTCAAATCGACCTAAAAAAATGCAATATCGCAAAGGATCGCTATTCTAGATGGTATTGGTTCGACGCAATAGCGCCTGGCGATGGTACGCACGTAATTCATTTGCACACCGTCAGATTCGCAATTGTTGACGACAAAAAGAATAAAGTCGTCGCCATGGTATATCCGCCATTCGATGAGATCAGAGTGAAAACTGTAGCGCATGGAACATATGAGTTTGTCGGCGAAAAAACCGACATGCAGTGCCACCAATAAACCTTCTGTAACTATGGGAACACGGTGACACAGAAAGGTCCCTTTTTGCTGCTTCTGTCGTTCCGTTAGCCTCGCCAGCAAATTCATCTGCTCGTGATAGATCGCGGCGATGAGCACAGGCGCATCTCCGCACGGCGTCGGGCTTCGCGGCTATTGCTTGTTGCGCGCTGCGATCAAGCCACGCGGGCTTGCGGTTCTGCCGCGTTCTGGCCCGGGGTCTCTTCTTCGTCGCCGACCGCCATCAGCCAGGCCTCGGCCTCGTCGACGTTGGTGAAATATTGCGCGTCGCGGCTGGAAGTGGCGCGGAACAACTGCATTCGCGCCAGCGACAGCGCGACAACGAAGGCAAGCTTGCGCGATCGATGGCGCGAATCAGCCAACACACCGCCAAATGCCTTCACGATGTCCTGCTGCTGGATCTTCATGTCGCGCACATCAACCAAAGTGACATGCTCGTTTGGGCCGCACGTCAACTTGTCGTGGGCTGCGTTGCGTGCAGCGATGTACGCCTCGACATCCATCGGCTCGAAGAAGCCCGCGAGATAGTGTCGAACGATATTGCCTACCGGATCGACTTCGACTTTGTAGATCGCATCCATGCCGCGACGTTAATCGGGACGAGTGAAAATTTGGTAAGCGCGCTCAATACAGCCGGAACGCCGACACCGCGTCCCACGCCGCTTCGTCCGGCGCGGTGAGCGCGTCCAGATGATCCGGCGGCGCGCTCGCATCATCAACCCATTCGCGCAACGCCGGTCCGCCGTTGATGACATCGATCGCAAGCTTACCCAGCTCGTATTCGTATGGGAAGTCGCGCCACAGCGGGTAGTCGGGGTAGAGGCTGCGGATGGCCTTGAAGGCGAGCGCCTGGACGCGCCAGGGGCGGAAACTGGCGTGGTCGTAGAACGCGCCCTCGGCGTGGATGTGCACGCCGTGGCACAGCTGGCCGACGTGCTTGTGGAAGGTTGGCTCGAACCAGATTTCGCGCAGGGCGCAGCCGGCGAGCCAGTGCGGGGCGATGGCGCGCATCCTGTCGATGACCGCGCGCGCGTCGATATCGGGCGCTCCAAAGATCTCGAGCGGGCGTGTCGTCCCCCTGCCCTCGCTCAACGTCGTGCCTTCGAGCATCACTGTGCCCGCATAAGCGCGCGCCATGTTGACGTTTGGGGCGTTGGGGCTGGGGTTGATCCAGATGCGGCTGTCGGGCCAGCCGAAGCCTGGCGCAGCATCGGGCTGCCAGCCGGTCATCTCGATCACCCGATAATCGACATCAAGGCCATAATGACGGATGAACCAGTGGCCCATCTCGCCCAGCGTGAGACCATGCCGCATCGGCATCGGCCCTGCGCCGACAAAGCTCTCCCAGCCCTCGCGCAGGGTCAGCCCCTCGACCGGGCGCCCGGCAGGGTTGGGCCGATCGAGCACCCAGACCGATTTGCCCTCTTTCGCCGCGGCTTCGAGCATGTAGAGCAAGGTCGTGACGAAGGTGTAGATCCGGCAGCCCAGGTCCTGCAGGTCGATCAGCACGACATCGAAGGTGCCCATCATCTGCCCCGTCGGGCGACGGACCTCGCCATAGAGGCTGAACACCGGAATGCCGTGCACCGGATCGGTAAAGTCCGGGCTTTCCACCATATTGTCCTGCTTGTCGCCGCGCAGCCCGTGCTGCGGGCCGAACGCGGCGGTCAGGCGGATATCGTCGAGCCCGGCCAGCGCGTCGAGCGAATGCGTCAGGTCCGCGGTAACCGACGCAGGATGCGCGACCAGTGCGACGCGCTTGCCGTGCAGCAGTTTGCGCAGGTCTGGCTCAGCCAGAAGACGATCGATACCGAAGAGCATGGGGCCTCGCGCGCTGCTTGAATTGGGTGCGGGTTCTTTAGCCCAGCCGCGCGGCAAAACAATCCGCGTGGTGAAAATCGGGTTTTCCGGGAGGGTGCGCGAGCGACCAGTAGGATTTGCGGCCGTCCTCCGCCTCGATCACCGCAGTGATCGCCAGCCGCCACGGCGCGGGGCCGATCAGGTCGGCGAGCCCGGTAAGGTCGAGCGTGGCCTGCCAATGGTTGGAGGCGGTGCGCGCGATCTGCGGCGGCGCAGTCAGATCAAGGTCGCGCATACCGATGCGATAGTCGTCAAACCCATAGGCTGCCCAGGCACCCGAGGGCGAGAGGTTGAACTCGGCATAACCGCTTCCGGTGTCCGACCCGATGAACGCCTCGAAGCAGCTGGTCTGCCAGAGGTTATCCGCGCGGCCGACCGCAGGCGCGGGCCACAGGATTGTGTGGAAGGGATCGGAGACGCGGACTTCGAGCGTCAGCAGCTCGACATCGAGCGTCCAGCCGACGGCGACCTCGACGCTGTCAGGGGGCGGACAATCGGGATGGGGGACAAGAATGGGCGACTTCATGGCCCCAACTTCGCGGACATTGCCCGTTTATGCAAGAACCATCCCCGTCATTCCCGTCATTCCCGCGTGCGCGGGGGTGACGAAAGAGGGCATGGCTTGGCGACATGCGCATATGCTGGTAGACTGACGCAAACGTAAAGTTCGCGCGCCAGCCCATGGCGCAGGAGATGGATCGCAATGGCCCTGGTGAAAGCCGCCAACCCCGCGCAGATATTCGGCCGCGACAGCTTTCGCGAGCTCACCGCCGTGTCGCGCTGGAAGGGGCTCGCATTGGTCGCGCATGCTTGGGGCGTGATCATCGCGCTCGCCTGGGGGGCTGCGTATCTCGGCACATGGTGGGCGTGGGTGATCGCGGTGCTGCTGATCGGTGGTCGGCAGCTGGGCCTCGCCATCCTGATGCACGAGGGCGCGCACGGCCTGCTGCACCCCAACCGCGCGATCAACAACTGGGTCGGCCAGTGGGTCACCGGGGTGCCGATGGGCACCGATCTGCACGCCTATCGCACCTATCACCTGACCCACCACCGCTATACGCAGCAGCCCGAGGACCCAGACCTGTCACTGTCAGCGCCCTTCCCCACCACCCGCGCCAGCATGCTGCGCAAGGTGTTTCGCGATCTGACCGGGCAGACGTTCCTGAAACAGCGCAGCGCGCAGGTGATGATGGCGCTGAAGGGGTTTGGCCCGGGCGCAAAAGAGCAGAATTTGTTCGTGGGCAAGGTGGTGCTGCGCTTCCTCGGCGCGCAGGTGGTGCTGCTGGCGCTGTCGTTCGCGACTGGCCTGGGCGTAACGCCTTATCTGGTGTGGCTGATCGCGCTGGCGACCACGTTCCAGCTTTACCTCCGCATCCGCAATATTGCCGAGCACGCCTGCACGGCCACAGGCAGCGAGGACCCGTTCACGCATGCGCGGACAACGCACGCCAACTGGCTGGAGCGCGCGACGGTGGCACCATATTGGGTGAACTTCCACAGCGAGCACCACCTGTTCATGGGAGTGCCCTGCTATAACCTGCCGCGCGCGCACCGCATGCTGGTCGAGGGCGGCCATGCCGGCCGGATGACCATTGCGCCAGGCTATATCGAGGTCATGCGGCAGGTGATCATTCCATCACCTGCCGCACAAGCTCATTGATCAGACAAGTTGATCAGACGGTTTCGGACTGCGCTTCAGCAGCCGCCTTGACAGCCATCGCGATCGCCGCATTGAAGGCCGGAAGGTCATCGGGGTTGCGGCTGGTGATCAGGTTGCCGTCGATAGCGACTTCCTGATCGACGACATTCGCACCGGCGTTCTTGAGATCGGTGCGGATCGAACCGTAGCTGGTCATGGTCTTCCCCTTGGCGAGGCCCGCCTCGATCAGCAGCCAAGGTGCATGGCAGACGGCGGCGATCGGCTTGCCGGCGTCTGCGAATTCCTTGATCAGCGCCATCGCGGTCTCGTTGGCGCGCAGCAGATCGGGGTTGATCTGGCCGCCCGGCAGGACCAGCGCGTCATAGTCGGCTGCCTTGGCACCATCGAGCGGCGCATCGACCGAGACGCTCTTGCCCCAGTCGTCACCCTTCCAGCCGCGGATTTCGCCGCTTTCAGGCGAGACGACATGGACGGTGGCGCCCGCGCCGCGCAGGGCGTCACGCGGTTCGATCAGCTCGGACTGTTCAAAGCCGTGGGTCGAAAGGATGCAGATCGTGCGGCCGGTAAGATCGGGAAGCGACATGGGGTATTCTCCGTTGTTGGGGGTATGTCACCCCTACGGATCACCCGGCGTGCGCGTTCCATGGCGGCGGCGTCCGGTCGCGCATTACAGCCACTTCGCCCGTTTGAAGCGGACATACAGCGTCAGGCAAATCATTGTCATCACGCCCAGAATTGCGAAGTAGCCATAGCGCCAGCGCAGTTCGGGCATGATATCGAAGTTCATTCCATAGATCCCCGCGATCGCGGTCGGCACCGCCAGGATCGCCGCCCAGGCGGCAAGCTGGCGGGTGATCGCTCCCTGGCGTTGCTGCTCGAGCAGGCCGCTGGTCTCGATTACCGATGTCAGCGTGTCGCGCAGCCCCGCCACGCGATAGTCGGCGCGCCGCACATGGTCGTGCAGATCGCGGAAATAGGGCACCATGTCGCCATCGATCTGCGGCAGGCTGAGGTTCATGCAGCGCGCGGCGACATCCTGCATCGGGCCCAGCACACGCTGCAGCCGGAACAGGTCGCGGCGCAGAGAAAAGACCGCGCTCGTCTGCTCGCGATCAAGAAACGCGTCGAGCGCGCGATCCTCCATCGCCAGCACACGGTCCTCGAGCACGTCGATGACATCAAGATAGCTGTCGACGATGAAATCGAGGATGGCGTGCAGCACGAAATCGGCGCCATGCGCCAGCATCCAGGGTGTTGCCTCAAGCTGGGTACGGACCGGGCTATGGTCGCGCATCGACCCGTGCCGCACGGTGACGATGAAATGCTTCCCCATGAAGATCGCGGTGTTGCCGTAGGTGATGCGGGTCTTGGCGGCCTCGTCCTCGTCAAGATGCACGGTGCGCGCCACCGCGAACAGATGATCGCCGAACGCCTCGATCTTGGGGAGATGCCGGTGGTCAAGGGCATCCTCGACCGCCAGCGGATGCAGCTTCAGCTGCTCCTCGATTGGCGCCAGTTCATCCTCGGTCGGTTCGTGCAGGCCGATCCACAGCAATTCGCCCGCTGCGGGAACAGGCAGTGGCTGCGCCAGATCGACATCGGTCAGCTTGACACCATCGCGGTACAGGCGCGCCGTAATGACGGTCATCCGGCGACGACCTTGACCCATTCAGACTTGATCCAGCCCGATTTGCAAGGCCCGGCATAGACCCTGTCCGCGCTTACCGGAGAGCCGACCTTGCAATCCGCATCGGGCTCGCGGGTATAGATGATGCCGATCGCGTCGCTGGCATCATCGCTGTCGCACATCCACACCTGCTCGCCATCGGACAGAAAATCGATTGCGTCGGGCGAGGTGTCATCGGCGGGGAACACCATGATCGCTCCCTCGCCTGCACCTGTTATCTCGCCCAGCGCGCAGGGGTCCAGCCCGTCATCGGCCTTGAGCATCACCGGGCGGTTTGCCCCGACGAACGGCGGCTGGGCCAGCGATCCTGTTTGCGGCTGGGCAGGGAACTGGGCCTGAGCCAGCGACCCGGTAACCAGCGCAAGCAGAGCAGTACCCGCAATCATCGCCTTCATGTCGTTTCCCCTAAGCAACGCTATCCAGCGCCTGCGCGATCAGCGTGCGGGTGTTGGCGATGCCGTACAGCGTGATGAAGCTGCCCATACGCGGGCCCTGCTCGCTGCCCAGCAGCGTCTCGTACAGCGCCTTGAACCAGTCGCGCAAGTTGCCGAAACCGTACGCCTCGTCCTTGCCGATGGCGTAGACGATGTTCTGGATGTCCTCGGCGGTCGCATCTTCGGACAGCGCGGCCAGCTCTGCATCGAGCGTCCTGAGCGCATCGACCTCCGCGCCCACTGGCGCGCGGCGCTTGAGCGTCGGCGCGACGAAATCGCGGCCATAGTTCACCGCGTTGTCGATGAGGCTGTCGAGCTCGGGATGCGTCTGGGGCGACACGCCGGGCGCGTACTTCTGCACGAAGCCCCAGACCAGATCCTTGTCGTCCATGCCCGGCAGGCTGACGACATTGAGCAGCAGCCCGAAGCTGACCGGCGGACTGCCCTCGGGCACCTCGCCTGCATGGATGTGGTGCGCTGGATTGCCCAGGCGCTTGTCGGCGTCCTGGTTGTGCCAGCTGTCACGGAACTGGAAATATTCGTCCACCGCGCGAGGAACGACAGAGAGCGACAGCTGCTTGGCCGCCTTGGGCTCGCGATAGATATAGAACGCCAGGCTGTTCTCGCTGCCATAGCGCAGCCACTCGTCGATCGACAGGCCGTTGCCCTTGGACTTGGAGATCTTCTCGCCCTTTTCGTCGAGGAACATCTCGTAGATCATGCCCTCGGGCTTCTGGCCGCCCAGCACGCGTGCGATCTTGCCCGACTGCACGCCGCTGTCGGTCAGGTCCTTGCCGTACATCTCGTAATCGACGCCCAGTGCCACCCAGCGCATCGCCCAGTCGACCTTCCACTGCAGCTTGGCGCCGCCGCCCAGGATCGACTGCTCGATGGTCTCGCCCTCGTCGACGAAGCGCACGATCCCGGCTTCGGCATCGACCACCTCGACCGGCACCTGCAGCACCACGCCCGACTTGGCGCTGATCGGCATTACCGGCGAATAGGTCGCCGCACGCTCTGCCCGCAACGTCGGCAGCATGATGTCGAGGATCGCCTGATAGTTGCGCAGCACCCCGCGCAGAGCCTCGTCGAAATGCCCGCCCTGATAGCGCTCGGTCGACGACACGAACTCGTAATCGAACCCGAACTGGTCGAGGAATGCCCGCAGCATCGCGTTGTTGTGATGCGCGAAGCTTTCGAACTTGCCGAACGGATCGGGGATCTGGGTGAGCGGCTTGCCCAGGTGCTCGCGCAGCATGTCCGGATTGGGCACGTTGTCGGGCACCTTGCGCAGGCCGTCCATGTCATCGCTGAACGCCACAAGACGCGTCGGCGCGCCGCCCGTCAGGGTTTCGTAAGCCCGGCGGACGAGCGTGGTGCGGAACACCTCCTGGAACGTGCCGATATGCGGCAGGCCCGAGGGGCCGTAGCCGGTTTCGAACAGCACCGGGCCCGCGCTCTCCGGCTTGCCGTCGCGATAGCGTTTGATCAGCTTGCGCGCTTCCTCGAACGGCCATGCCTTGGATCGCAGTGCTGCCTCGTGATACGCGCTCACGTGTGTTTCCTTTTCGTTCCGATGCCGCCATAAGGGCGGGTGATGACCGCTTCCCTAAACTTTCCAGCCCTGCATGCAAGCCATAGCGCGATCTGGTTCGCAGCTCCCGGCAAGCCTGCGGTGCGCATTTCCAAGGGCGAGGCAATCGGCCGCGCCGCCGAGACCCCGCTGATCATGCTGAACGCGCCTTTGGTGGCGCAGCGGCTGGGGTACCCCGAGCTCTCCGGGCTCGACCTGCTCGAGCTGTTCGCGTTCGTGCATCCGGCGCAGTTCATGGTGCCCACGCCGATGGGTCTGGCGCGGGCGCTCAAACTCCCTCTCCCGACACTTGCCTCGGTCCCCGGCGAAGGCGGGGGACCATCTCCTGAGTTTTCGGGATTGCTGGGGGGTGGTGACGTAGGGCGCGCAGACGCAAACCTGTTCGATCCCAGTACCGACCGCTCCAACCGCAACCCTTCGGAGATGGGCCCCCGCCTTCGCGGGGGATCAATAAATGCTGATGGCGACGACTCCATCGCTGACTCCGCGATCCCCGCCCTCCTCCACGCCGCGACGGCCGCCCTGTTCGCCACGCTGGAGCGCAGTGACTGGCCGCAGCGTGAAGGCGCATGGTCATCGCTGCAGGCGCTGGCCAAATTGCGCTGGCCATGGGCGGGGGCGGCCGCAAAGCATCTGAAAGCCCCCGAAAAGGCCGAGCGTTGGCTGTTCAGCCGGTTGCCCGAATGGGAAGAACAGCCGCCCCGCGCGCAACCCCGGCAGGTGAGCTTGAGCGAGGACGCGGTCGAGGCGCAGCTTGAGGGGCTCACCGGCACCGGGGCCGAGCGGCGCGAGGGGCAGCGACAGTTCGCGCGGACCGCCGCGCACATCTTCGCGCCGCGCGAACGCAAGTCGGAGCCGCACATGCTGCTGGCGGAGGCCGGCACCGGGATCGGCAAGACCTTGGGCTATCTCGCCCCCGCCTCGCTCTGGTCGCAAGCCGCGGGCGGCACGGTGTGGATATCGACCTACACCAAGGCGCTGCAACGCCAGCTGTCGCGCGAGACCGAGCGCATCTACGGCAACGAGGCCGCGTTCCGCAAACGCGTGGTCATCCGCAAGGGCCGCGAGAATTACCTGTGCCTGCTCAACCTCGAAGATGCGCTGCAGGGCGGCTTCCAGGGCCGTGCGGCGGTGCTCGCACAACTGGTCGCGCGCTGGGCCGCGTACAGCCGCGATGGCGACATGATCGGCGGAGATCTGCCCGGCTGGCTGGTCACATTGTTCCGCCGCGCAGGAGTCACCGCGCTCACCGACCGGCGCGGCGAGTGCGTCTATGCCGGCTGTCCGCACTACCGCAAATGCTTCATTGAGCACGCCGCGCGCGCCAGCCAGCACGCCGATCTGGTGATCGCCAACCACGCGCTGGTGATGGTCAACGCCGCACGCGCGCGCGAGCAGCAGGGTCGCCCGACGCGGATCATCTTCGACGAAGGCCATCATCTCCACGATGCCGCCGATTCGATGTTCGCGGTCGCGCTGACCGGCCAGGAAACGGTCGAGATGCGCCGCTGGATCATGGGCCCCGAAGGCAAGTCGCGCGGGCGCAGGCGGGGCCTGGCCGCGAGGCTCTCCGACGTTGCCTCCTATGACGAACTCGGCGGCCGCGCGATCGAGGCGGCGCGGATCGCGGCCGAGGCACTCCCCGGCGAAGGCTGGCTGGCACGCATCCGCGAGGGCGCAGCCTCGGGCGAGATTGAGCTGCTGCTCGCCGCGATCCGGGGCACGGTGTACGCGCGCGACGAAAGCGGCGGCGAGGATGCGGGCTATGGGCTGGAGACTGAACTTGCAGAGCTCGACGGGCCGCTGATCGCCGCGGCGCTGGAGGCGGCGCGCGCGATCGATGCGCTGCACAATCCGCTGGTGGCGCTGGGGCGGCGGCTCGAGGCGCTGATCGAGGACGGCCCCGACTGGCTCGACGGCCCGGCGCGCGCGCGGATCGAGGGGGCGCTGGCATCGCTCGGCTGGCGGATCGACCTGCTCGCGGCATGGGCGTCATTGCTCGGGCGCATCGGCGGGCCTGCCGACCCCGATTTCGTCGACTGGCTGGCACTCGACCGGTTCGAGGGTCGCGAATACGACATGGGGCTGCATCGTCGCTGGCTGGACCCCGGCAAGCCACTCGCCGAGGCGGTGATCAAGCCCTCGCACGGCGTGCTGGTGACGTCTGCGACGCTCAAGGCCGGGGACGACTGGACGCCTGCCCTCACCCGATCGGGCGCGGTGCATCTGGAAAAACCGCCCGAGATGTTCGAGGCGCGCAGCCCGTTCGATTATGCCAACCAGGCCGAGGTGCTGATCGTTACCGATGTGCGGCGCGGCGACATGGCAGCGCTGGCGGGAGCCTATGGGCGGCTGATCGAGGCGGCGGGTGGCGGCGCGCTGGGGCTGTTTACCGCGATCCGGCGGCTGCGCAGCGTCCACGGGCGTATCGCCGACCGGCTCGCGCAATCGGGTCTGCCGCTATATGCGCAGCATGTTGATCCGATGGAGACGGGCACGCTGGTCGACATCTTCCGCGACGATCCGCGCGCATCGCTGCTGGGCACCGACAGTCTGCGCGATGGCGTCGATGTGCCGGGCCATTCGCTGCGGCTGGTGATCATGGAAGGCGTGCCCTGGCCCAAGCCCGACATCCTGCACCGCGCGCGCAAGGCGGCGGGCGGCGGCACGCAATATGACGACATGATCATCCGGGCACGGCTTGCCCAGGCGTTCGGGCGGCTGATCCGGCGGGCGGACGATCGCGGGCGCTTCGTGATGCTGTCCTCGGCCTTCCCCTCGCGCCTGCTCAGCGCGTTTCCCGCCGGCACGCCGGTGCGACGGGTAACGCTTTCGGAAGCTTTACAAGCGGTGCAATCTGGCGTTTCTGCGCAACCGATGTCGGGCGCACGAATCGATCCCGTGACGGGATCCGGGGGAGAGACGCGATGAAGAAGCTGACCTTGCTGAGGCACGCGAAATCCGACTGGCTGGACCGGTCTTTGCGCGATTTCGACCGCCCGTTGAACGCCCGCGGCCTGCGCGGAGCCCGGGCGATGGGGCTGTACGCCGAGGAGAAGGGCATGGTGTTCGACGCGGTTGTCGCCTCGCCCGCGGTGCGGGTCACCGAGACGATCGATCATTTCGAGACCGCTTATGGCCACACGCTCAACCCCGATTGGGACCGGCGCATCTATCTCGCTTCTTCGGTGACGCTGATCGACGTCTTGCGCGGCGTGCCCGATACCGCCGGCCATGTGCTGATGGTCGGCCACAACCCGGGGCTCGAGGACCTGGTGTTCGATCTGGTCGCAGATGACGGTTCGAGCCCGCTGCGCGATGTGGTCGAGGAGAAGTTCCCGACGGCAGCGCTGGCGGTGATGGATATCGCCATCGATCGCTGGTCCGATCTCGACAACCGCTCGGCAAAGCTGGTGGAAGTCACCCGGCCGCGCGATCTTGATCCCGATCTTGGTCCACAGGACGACGA
Source organism: Blastomonas sp. RAC04 (assembly GCF_001713435.1). NCBI lineage: Bacteria > Pseudomonadati > Pseudomonadota > Alphaproteobacteria > Sphingomonadales > Blastomonadaceae > Blastomonas > Blastomonas sp. RAC04. The sequence continues at coordinate 532,269 of NZ_CP016460.1, read as the reverse complement.
TTGACCACTCTGCCGTGACGACTGCGACCCTGCCCGAAACGATCCTGCGCCGCGCCGCGCCGCAAGACGCGCCCAAGCTGGCGCTGCTGGGTGCCGCAACGTTTCTCACCGCCTTTGCCGCCGATCATCCGGGCCAGGCGCTGGTCGATCACTGTGCGCATGAGCACTCGGTGAAGCGGTATGCCGATTGGCTCGCAAATCCCGATTATGCCTTCTGGATGATCGAAACCCCTCTGGGAGCGCCGCTTGGCTATGCCATGCTGTGCCCGCCCGAGATCGACATCACGCCCGATCCGTGCGCACTCGAACTCAAGCGCATCTACACGCTGCCGGGCTGGCAGGGCGCAGGCATGGGGCGCAGGCTGATCGAGGCGGTGATTGCCGAGGCGAAGGCGCGCGGCGCACCGTCGCTGTATCTGTGCGTCTACACGGTCAACGTGGCCGCGCAGCGTTTCTATGCGCGGTTCGGTTTCGAGAAGGTCGGGCAGCAGAAGTTCATGACCGGCGATGTGCCGTTCACCGACTGGATCCTGCGCAAGCCGCTAGGCTGATGCTCAGGCAGCTTCCAGCGCGCCGGCAAGCCGGTCGCGTATGGCGCGCAGCGCGGACAGATCGATCGATGGCTGCGGCGCAGGCGTAGCGGGTTCGCTGGCCGGTGCCGGGGTCTTGTCTCCAGCCTCCGCCGCCAGCAGCTGCCGCGCACCGCGCACCGTGAACCCCTCATGGTTGAGCAGCTGGTCGATGCGGCGCAGCATGACAACATCCTGCGCGCGGTAATATCGCCGTCCGCCGGCGCGCTTCAAAGGTTTGAGAACATCGAACTGCGCTTCCCAATAGCGCAGGATATGCGGCTTCACGCCCAGTTCGGCCGAAACCTCGCCGATGGTGCGCATCGCGCCATCGGCCTTGGCCACGGCTTCAGTCACTGGACATGATCCTTTCCTTCATGATCTGGCTGGCGCGGAAGGTGAGAACACGGCGCGGGGTGATCGGCACTTCGACGCCGGTTTTGGGATTACGCCCCACGCGCTCGCCCTTGTCGCGGAGCAGAAAGGTGCCGAAACCGGAGATCTTGACGTTCTCGCCGCGCTCGAGCGCATCGGTCATGTGGTTGAGAACGGATTCGACCATCTGCGCGGCATCGGCGCGCGAAAGACCGATCTGGTGGTTGATCGTGTCGGCCAGATCAGCCCTGGTCAGAGTACCAATCGATCGCATACCGCATTCTCCTCACCCGCATATGGGGGGAAGATAACGCAACTGCATTAACAAGGCAAACCGGCCCATCCCTAAAACAACGTAAATTGAGCCAATTGGGAGCAAAATATGACGCGAGGTTAATAACGGATCACCGCAGCGCCCCAAGTCAGCCCGCCACCCATGGCTTCGAGCACCATCAGGTCGCCGCGCCGGATGCGGCCGTCGCGCACCGCAGTGTCGAGCGCCAGCGGGACCGAGGCGGCGGAGGTGTTGGCGTGCTGGTCGACGGTGATCACCACCTTTTCGGGCGGCAGGCCCAGCTTGCGCGCGGTGGCATCGAGGATGCGGGCATTGGCCTGGTGCGGCACCACCCAGTCGATATCGGCGCTGGTGAGGCCCAACGGCTTCATCACCTGCTCCATCACCTCGGCCAGATTGACCACGGCGTGGCGGAACACTTCGCGTCCGCGCATCCGCACCTTGCCGACGGTGCCGGTGGTGGAAGGTCCGCCATCGACATACAGCAGATCATGATGGCGGCCATCGGAATGCAATTGCGTCGCCAGAATGCCGCGTGGAGCGGTATCGCCGTCGGCGGCGGTTTCCAGCCCCAGCACCACGGCGCCCGCGCCATCGCCGAACAGCACGCAGGTGCCACGGTCTTCCCAGTCGAGAATGCGGCTGAAGGTTTCCGCGCCAATCACCAGCGCGCGGCGCGCCATGCCGGTGCGCAGCATGCTGTCGGCGACGCTCAGGGCATAGAGGAAGCCCGAACAGACCGCCGCGACATCGAAGGCGATACCGCCAACCATGCCGATTGCCGCCTGGACCTTGGTCGCGGTGGCGGGAAAGGTGTGGTCGGGCGTCGCGGTGGCCAGCACGATGAGGTCGACATCCGAGCCCTGCAGACCGGCAGCATCGAGCGCAGCGCGCGCGGCGCCGATCGCCAGCGTCGAGGTGGTCTCGTCCGGCCCTGCCAGATAGCGGAACTTGATCCCGGTACGCTCGGTGATCCAGTCGTCGGAGGTGTCGACGGTCTCGGCCAGTTCGGCATTTGATACCCGCCGCGCAGGCAGCTGAGATCCCGTGCCCAGGATGACACAGTGTTCGGCCGGGGTCTGTTGGGTCATTTCGGTGATTCGCCCGATCCGTTGGTGCTTGCGCCGTTGCTGGCGATCGCACTGGTGTCGAAGTCCTTCAGGACATCGCCAATCCGCTGGGTGATGTTGTCTTCCACCAGCCGCGCCGCGACTTCCACCGCATTGGCCACGCCCTTGATGCTGGCTGAGCCATGGCTTTTGACCACCACGCCGTTGAGCCCCAGAAAGACCGCGCCGTTGTGGTTGTTGGGATCGAGGTGATGCCGCAGCAGATCGGTCGCGGGGCGCGAGATCAGGAAACCGATCTTCGAGCGCAGCGACGACTGAAAGCTGCGCTTGAGCAGGTCGGTCACAAAGCGCGCGGTACCCTCGAGCGACTTGAGCGCGATGTTGCCCGAAAAGCCATCGGTTACCAGCACATCGATATCGCCGCGCGAGATCTTGTCCGCTTCGGTGAAGCCCTGGAAATCCATCGGCAGGTGTGTGGCGGTGCGCAGCGCGGCAGCGGCATCGCGCAGCGCATCGGTGCCCTTGGAATCCTCGGTGCCGATGTTGAGCAGCCGGGTGCGCGGCTTTTCGAAGCCGAAGATGATCTGCGAATAGACCGCGCCCATGACCGCGAACTGGACCAGATTGCGGGCATCGCAATCGGTGTTGGCACCCAGATCCAGCATCACCAGATCTGTGTCTTCCAGCGTGGGCAGCAAGGCGGCGAGCGCGGGCCGGTCGATCCCCGGCATGGTGCGCAGGGCAAGCTTGGCCATCGCCATCAGCGCGCCGGTGTTGCCGGCGCTGACCGCAGCACCGACCTCGCCCGACTTCACTGCCTGGATCGCCAGGCCCATGGATGAATTCTTGGATTTCCGCAGCGCCTGGCTCGGCTTGTCCTCCCCCCGCACAACCTCGTCGGTGTGCAGGATTTCGGACGCAGCGCGCAAATTGGGGTGGTTGTCCAGCCCCGCCTTGATTTGCTTTTCATCCCCGACCAGCAAGAAGGTGAAGCGCTCGTGCCTATGGCGTGCCTCTGCAGCACCCCCCAGCATCACGCGCACGCCTTCATCACCGCCCATCGCATCAATCGCGATCCGCGGCTTCATTGGCACCGGTTAATCCCCCTGAAAAAGTGCAAAGGCCGTCTGATCTGGATCAGGCGACTGCAAGCACCTCACGGCCGTTATAATGGCCGCATGCGCCGCAAACATGGTGCGGGCGCTTCAGTTCACCACAGTTCGAGCATTCGCTGAACGCATCGACGGTCAGCGAATCGTGGCTGCGACGCATGCCGCGCTTGGAGGGTGAGGTTTTTCTTTTAGGAACAGCCATGGCAGGATCTGCTTACCTTATCTGCTTGTCTATCAATGCGATAATGCCATGTTTTCCGAAGCAGGCGCGTCTAGCGCAGTCTGCCGGTGGAGCAACAAAGCCCATTCGCGTGCGAAGGCGGGGCTATAGCGAAAATCTCGTGCGTTGCAAGCATTGTCACGCTAGGCCCGCCGCACAATTTGCCGCGCTTTCCTTGCGGCGAGACTTGAGGGGAGCCTATCACATGAACCTGCCGCTGACACTGACCATGGCCGCTGCCGCCGGACTGATCAACATCTGGCTCGCCATCCGCATCGGCCAGGTGCGCACCAGCCAGAAGGTGAGCGTGGGCGATGGCGGCAACGAGTTCGTCATCCGCCGCATGCGCGCGCAGGCCAATTTCGTTGAGTTCACCCCCTTCGTGCTGATCCTGATCGCCGGCCTCGAAGCCTCGGGCTTTGCCGCGACCTGGATGTGGGTGGTGGGCGTTATCTACATGATCGGACGGCTTGCGCACGGCCTGGGCATGGATGGCGGCGCGTTCAAGCTGGGCCGCATGATCGGCACGCTGACCACGTTGCTGACGCTGCTCGGGCTGTCGGGTTATGCGGTGTATGTGGCGAGCGTGCTGCCGGTGGCGTGAGCGATTTCCCCACCCGCTCCAAAAGCTCCCCTCCCTCTGAGGGAGGGGCTGGGGGTGGGTAGGCCGTTACAGAAAAGCCGTCCGCCCTATACCGCCGCGACCCACCCCTAACCCCTCCCTGACCAGGGAGGGGAACGCGCAAAGCGCTAGGGATTCGGCTTTACGCCAGCACGTGATCCGCAACGAACCCGTTGCGCTGGCGCTCGAAGCCGAAGTTGCTGGTCGGGCCGTGCCCCGGAACGAACACCGTCTCGTTGCCCAGCGGCCACAGCTTCTGCGTGATCGAATCGATCAGGTCCTGGTGGTTGCCGCGCGGAAAGTCGGTGCGGCCGATCGATCCCTGGAAGATCACGTCGCCGACGATCGCCAGCTTCGATGGCGCGTGGTGGAAGACAATGTGCCCCGGCGTGTGCCCCGGGCAATGGATGACATCGAGCACCAGATTGCCGACCGTGACGGTATCGCCATCCTTGAGCCAGCGATCAGGCTCGAACACCGCGCCTGCGATCCCGTAATTGCGGCCGTCATCGTCCAACCGCGAGATCCAGAACCGGTCTTCCTCGTGCGGCCCCTCGATGGTCAGGCCTAGCTCCTTCGCCAGCGTGCCGGTCTCGCCGCAATGGTCGATATGGCCATGCGTCACCAGCAACTTTTCCAGCGTCACCCCGGCCTGCGCCACAGCCGCCTTGAGCTTGGGCAGATCGCCACCCGGATCGATCAGCGCGCCCTTCATCGTCTGCGTGCACCACATCAATGTGCAGTTCTGCTGCAGCGGCGTCACGGGGATGATCGCGGCGCGAAGCGGCGGCTGGGCTGGATTGGCGGAGGTGTCGGTCATACAAGGCTATGTGGCAAGGATGCGGGGCACGTGCAAGCTTGGTCAAACCCGCCGCCCGGCCCAGATCACTCTCCCGACAATGCTGACGCCGTCCGGCGCAACGTCCGGATAGCTGGGGTAGAGCGCATTGTCGGACGTCACCGACAACCGCCCATCCGGACGGAATGCCAGCCGCTTGACGATCAGCGCGTCGTCCATGCGCAGCACATGGATGCCATCGCGGCGGCGCGGGGCAGCGCCCTGATGCGTTGCGACGAGGATGTCGTCGCCATCGCTGAGCGTCGGCGCCATCGAATCACCTTCGACCTGGATCATCGTTACCGCATCCGATCCCGCGCCTAGCCGCCGGAGCCAGGCCTCGTCGAACGCGATTTCGGCGAGCGGGGATTCGTTGTCCGGCAAGGCCCCTGCCCCCGCCGAGGCGCCGACCGCCAGCCGGGGGATCAGCCGCATCCGTGATGGCAGACCGCGCGCGGCGCCTGTGCGTTGCAGACCCTGACGGACGGGAAGCCCGCTGCGGCGCGGCGCGGGCATATCATCATCGGGCGCGCCCAATTGCTGTTCGGACACGCCGAAGAACTGCGCCAGCAGCCGCCGGTCGCGCTCGTCGAGGCGCTTGGGACTGCCCCGGCGGATGAACTGCTGGACGTAGGACGGGTTCTTGCCGAGCAGCTGCGAGACGCCGGCAAAGCTCAGCCCCCGCGCCTCGATCAGCGCCTCCAGCGTCCGGCGAACGTCGTCTGTGTCCATAACGGATATATAGCATAGGAGATTTCCTTTTCAAGGATATTTCCTACACATGGCGAATCGCCTATAGGAATAATCCTACCGCATTGCGGGCCGGATCGTCGGTCGTCGAAAGGAGAATGCTGATGCCGCTGCTGCGCCTGATCGAAATCTTCCTGCGCGAAACGGGAATGCCGCGCACCCGCTTCGGCCGGCTGTGCGCAGGCGACCCCCGCCTGGTCGATGATCTGCGCAATGGCCGCGAGCCACGCGAGGCCTTGCGGAAACGCGTAGAACATTTCATGAACATTTACCGTCAGGAGCAGGCATGATTCACCATACCATCCGTCACGACCCCGCCACCGCGCTGATCCGCGCGGTGCTGTCGCTGGCAAGGGGGGATGCCGAACTGGAGGAGCATCGCGGCACCAGCTGGGCCAGCGCAACCTTCACCGGGATGCGGCATGTCATGCGGCTGAGGTTCAACGGCGATCAGGCTGTGCAGACCGCGCAATGGCTTGCCCGCATGCTGCCCGAGCACGAGTTCGCCTTTTCCGGACACCTGGTCGCGGATATCGCGATTACCGACACCCACCGTCGCAACGAAGGCATGCCGATCATGACGCTCGTGATCGAGGCGCTGACCGTGGAGGCGGACTGATCCGCCTCCGCCGCCCGAGGCGCGCGGGCACCCCTTCCGCTGCCGCCTAGTTTCCTCTGGCGGCCAGCATCGCAGGGCGCGGCCCCATCCAGTCGGCCATCGTGACGGTATCGCTGACCTTGTAGGGCTTGCCGCTCCTGTTCAGGAAAAGCTTCTCCATCTCGGACCGGGTGAAGGGTCGCGAGCCCAGCCTTCCGAAGATCGCCATCTGACCGCCCGATTCGTCCACGCCGCGGTCGCGATCGAGCCCCTTGGCGACGGCGATCGCCGGGGTCGGCGTTCCGGTCCAGGCGATCAGGTCGGGCCTCGGGTCGGGCGAGAAGCCATAGAAGTTGGGCTGGCTCGATGGCGATGTCAGCTGCAGCACTTTCATCCCGTTACGTCCATCGGCGACATAAGCGAACAGCGTCGCGTTGGTGGAGCCCACGATCACGTCCTCGGCATCATTGAGCTGACCGCCGGCGTTGTAACGCATGTACTCGCGCGGTGCTTCCGGGTTGGTCATGTCGATAATGACTAGCCCGTCCTGCTTGGCTGCGACATAGGCGAATGTGCGCGCAAGATAGAGCTTGCGTGCATCCGCCAGCCGGACCGTGCCCGAAGGCACCGCAACGGGCGCTTCCAGCCGGGTGATGTCGAACAGCTTGATGCCGTCTGCATCGGTCACCCACAGATAGCGGAACTGCACCGCGCTCGCGCGCGCATCCTGAAGCGGCAGCACCGCCATCAGTTGCGGGTTGAGCTTGGAGTAATCGAAATCGCGCGGGGCATTGGCGGGCGGTTCATCCGCCAGCCGCACCACGACGAGCCCGGCATCGGCGGTGATATAGGCAAAGTCACCTGCCAGCGTAATGTGGCGCGCACCCTTGAGCACGTTGTCCGGGTTCCAGGTCAGCGTCCGCTTGAAGAAGTTGTTGCGGAACTCGCCATCGGCCAGCGTATCGATGTTGACCGCGATCAGGCCTTCGACGCTGTCGGTGACGAAGGCGTAGTGATAGACCGCACGGAACGGCTGTTCCTGGTTGGCCTCGCGCATCGCCGGCGTGTTGCGGCTGGGTGCAATCGGCTGGGTGGTGGCGATCGCCATGCAGGTGGCGTTGGTGGTCTTCACATGCGTGTCATGCCCCAGCGACGAGAACGGCGCGCGGATGATGCGTTCGGAAAAGCCCTTGTTGCCGATCGAGGCGATGTCATAGGCGCGGAAACCGCCCCTGCCCTCGGCCACGAACATGTATTCGCCGCGGTTCTGCAGGCAGTTCACCCGGCCGTCGGTGCCCTGCACGACATTGGCGAACTCCTCGCGCGCATAGGTTTCGCCCGAGAACTTGTCGTCGAAGATCGGACCCCGGGTCCAGTTCTTGAGCTCTCGGCCGTTCTTCTCGACGTGCAATTTGTAGTAATCGGGATAGGCGTAGCGGTGGAGATACGATCCGATCACCGCCTGCGGCTCGTCCCATTCGGTGACGCGCACCGCCTCGAAGCCGCCTTCGAGCCCGAACCAGCTGTTGAGCCCCACGAAGTTGACGAAGTTGGTGCCGAGCAGCAGCAGCTGCGACATCACGGCGTTGTTGTCGTTCGCCTCGCTCAGATGGCAGTCCGAGCACTGCTTGGTCTCGGTCTTGCGCACCGTGTGCGGGAAGTGCGGCGCAAACGCCTGTGACGAGAAGCCGGGCGCCGAGATCGGCGGCTGCTGCACATAGATGCGCTCGCGGTTGATGTTGGTCGACGACAGGATCAGCGCCGAGGTCGAGCGGATCGGCGCGATGATGTTGCCCTTGCTGGTCTGGTGGCGACCGATCTGGAACATCTCGTCACGCGCGACCTGCGGATTGTAGGTCGCGTAATTGCGCGTCTCGTCTTCCTCGTATTTGTGGACCTTGGCCTTCCAGTTGGCCTCGATCGGCAGGTGGCAGCCGCCGCACGATGTCGTCCAGCTGAGATGGCAGGTGAAGCACGCCATCTCTTCGGTGTTGTGCGCGCGGTCGGCCTTGGCGACCTGTGGACCGAAGCTGTACTTGCCGGTGTCCGCACCCTGCTTGGCCATCAGCTTCGAGCGCGCGGCCTTGGGGTTGAAATCGGGGCTGGCGGGGTCGACCGCATCCTTGACCAGGCTCACCTGCCAGGACAGTTCCGGATCGAGCACCGAGCGCTGGATCAGAACGCGCTTGCCGGTCGCGTCCTTCATCCATTCGAAGCGGCGCTGGCCATCGGGATTGCGGATCAGCGACAGATTGTTGCCCTTGGGCCGCGCGGCGAGGTTCGAGGTGAACAGCGTCGGGTAGGCATCGGGGGTGCCGTGGCAGTCCTTGCAGCCGATTTCGACCGCATTGGCGACCTCGCCATAGATCAGGCCGTTGCCGTGCCCGTCCTGGCTGAAGTGGCAATCGACGCACTGCATGCCAAGCTCGGCATGGATGTCCATCATGTGGACCGCCTTGCCGGGGTTGGTGCCGACGGGGACGAACTTGCCCTCGCCCGCCTTGCGGAATTTCTCGGGATCGTCGGGCGACACCATGTTGGCAGTGTCGGTGCCCCAGGTCGCCATATTGCCTTCCGCATCGAGCAGATTGCCCTTGCGGTCGCGCTTCAGGATCGCGCGGAAGTTCCAGCCATGACCGTGATAGTCGGCAAACTGGGTGTCCTTGGCCTCGGTGTTGAGATCGTAGACATTGCGGACGAAATCGATGTCCGACCACAGGCCGCGCGCCGAGGCGCCTTCCGGATTGCGGTCCAGCGTCGCGCGCACTTCCTTGGCGGTGGGATAATGCTGGCGCTTGTAGACGCGCTGATACTCTTCTTCCGACATGCCCTCGGGCTTGGGCGCACGGTTCTCCGGCCCCGGCCACATCAATGGCGCGTCCGATTCATAATCCCACATCGTGTAGCCGAGATAGCTGTTCAGGAAGATGTTGGGCTGGTGCATGTGGCAGTTCATGCACTGCGCGGTCGGGATCGCGCGGGTGAAAGCATGCTTGAGCGGATGGCCCTTTTCCTTGAACGCGGCTTTCTGGGCGTGCGTATCCTTGGCGGCATGGCCATCGCCAGTTCCGGCGCCATGCGACGCGCCGTGCTCGCCTGCACCTTCGGCCAGGGTGGTGCCATGGTCGCCGCCATGACCGCCTGCGCCGCCATGCTCTTCGTGATGCTCGGCGGCGTCATAGTCGCCATAGCGACCGGGGCGCTTCTGCCCCTCGGTCAGCGCGTTGATCGTCGGATCGTCGGTGATCGTCTGGCCGTCGCGGCCGTATTTTGCATAGATCAGGCTGTGCCGCGGTTCGCGGTCGTTGGCATAGACGACGTGGCACGCCGCGCAGCCCGATGCGCGATAGTCGCCCGGCTGGTCGTTGGTGCCCATCTGCCACAGGAACGGATCGTTGAGGCGGGTCTTGTGGATGTTGATTACCGGCACCGCGACGCGCAGGCCGGTGCCGGGTCCGCGGTTCGACTGCTTGAGATCGGGGCGGCCCGGCTCTTCCAGACGCTGGATGATGCCGCCGGTGTTGGGCAGGCCGATTTCCGGGAATTGCGAGTTGATGTTGCGTCCGCCACGCTCGAACACGCGGAAGATGTCGCCCGGCGGCAGGATGTGCCATGTCGGCAGTGGGTACATCACCGGCAGCGCACCGCGCGCCTTTTCCGCCGCGGTCACCGTGCCATGCGCCGCGCCCGGCTCGGTCGCCGCAGACTTGATCATCGCAGGCTTGCCGTCGCGGGTGAACGCCTCCCCGAACATGTAGTTCTTGAACGGTACGATTCCGTTGTTGTACGCCGCCCCGCCCCACAGCATCGCGCCCGTCGCCATCAGCGAGCGCTCGGATGCCTCGATGATCTCGATATGACAGGCACCGCACGATTCGCGCACAACGCGGTAATCGGACGGGTTGACGAAGCGGATGAACTCGGGCGCTTCCTTGGCGAGCAGCGCGTAGGAGCGCTGGGGATTGGCCGAGGATGGCCATTTCCACGCCACCGGATATTTGGGCAGGACGTGGCTCTTCAGCAGCGCGTCCTGATAGGGCAGGCTGTCGCGGCCCCAATTGTTGTCGCCCATGATGGTCGCATCGCCGCCATGGCAATCGGTGCAGCCCAGCACGACCGCAGGCGATGCGTGCATCGTCTTGTGGTCGCTGGCGGTGTGGCAAGACTGGCAGCCTGCGCTCTTGGCGTCGGCCTCGGCCCATTCCTGGTTCTCGGGCGCGGGCGCGGTGAAGGTGTATTTGACCTTCTGCGCCTTTTCCTTGCCTGAGGCGAGCAGCTGATCGGCAGGCAGCGTGCCCAAGGTGATGAGCAGCAGGCTCGCCAGCAGCAGCTTCCAGTTGAAGGCCCCCAAATTGAAGGCCAGCGCGTTGCCGCGCGCCCGATCAGTACGCCAGAATTGCATTGAACAGCACCGAATAAAAGAGGTCTGACTTGCCGGATTGGGTGAACAGGTCGCGGAAACCCTTGGACGGATCGAACACCGCTCCCGAAAGGCGGAAGACAAGGTTCTGGTTGGCGTTGGGCCGCCAGATCAACGCAGCAGAAACATCGGTCCCGATCGAGCTGGGCACCGTGCCTTCCTGGCGCAACGCCTCGATCGTGTCGGTCTTGTGGAACCACAGATGGTTGAGGTTCGCCGACAGCCGGGTGGTCGAGCTGAGGTCGAAGTCAGCACCCGCGCCCAGCAGAACGGTGCCGGGGTTGTTGAAGTTCGACTGGCCCTGCTCCTTGGACGAGCGCAGGTTGTTGAGGATGCCGTTACGGGTGTTGACGCCCACCGCGCGGCCGCCGCCGGCAAACGGGATGACCTGGCGGATCCAGTAGCTGGTGTCGGCACCGGCAAAGATCGGGTTTTCGAAGATCGCATCGAACCCGGCCTCGGTGTCGTTATAGGGATCGCCATCGCCGCTGGCGAACAGGCCCTGCAGCCGAAAACGCGCCCAGTCGTAATCATAACTGACCTCGGCGGCGCCGAAATAGGAGCGAATATCGGCCTTGCGGCTGGTGAAGAAGCTGTTGCGGTCCTCGCCGAACGCCCCGTACAGCTGGCCGGTCAGGTTGATCCGGCCGATACGGCCATCGACCGCATAGCCCAGATACACTACGTCATATTCGCGGCTGCGCAGATCGCCCAGCAGCGCCGGACGCACCGGGAAGCCGTTGTCGTCGATCTTGAGCTCGCGCCCGCCCTCGCGGTTCATGTTGTAGGTGACCGAGACCTGGCTGGTCAGGCCGACAACCGGAAAGTCCTGCCGATAGGCGTTGGCGAAGAACACCCAGTCGTCGCGCGGGCTATCAACCACGCTGTTCAAGCCCGAATTGGTGTCCTTCTCCAGCCGCCAGAACGCGCCGATGTTGAACTGGAAGCGGTTGTTGTCGCGGTTGCCGAACAGGCGGATGCCCAGCTGGTTGTCCTGGAACAGGAAGCCGCGGAAGTCCGCCTGCATCGGCTGGATCCCTGCGCGCAGTGAAATGAAATCATAGCGCGACGTATCATAGGCGCCGAGGTGATAGTCGATGAACGCTTCCTGGATGCCGACGAAATGGTCGGTGCGCTGCGTCGGCCTGGAAGGCTCGACGAACAGGATGCGGCGTTCGTTGACATCGACATGGTTGACCTGCGCCGCCAGCGTCAAACGGTACTCGATCGCCGGCGGCTTGTAGGTGGTCTCCCCCTTGATCAGCGCCACCCCTGCGATGATCGTCTGTGCGAGCACAAGCGAGTCCGCGCGGCCGAACACGTCGAGGCTGTCGGGCCGCGAAGTCGTCTGCACGCCCACCGGGGTCGGAAAGCTGCGCGGCTCGACCACGGTATCCGAGATCACATTGGCCACGAAGAACCAGTCGTCTTCCTTGAGGAAGCCCGGGCGTTTGCCCTCGGGCAGCGGCCGGTCACCCTTCAGGATGTTCTGGTGATAGGGGTCGAGCTTCGAGCGGCAGACGTTCGAGAGGTTCGGATAGAGGCTGTAGATCGACTTGTCGCCATTCTTGGTCGGACACAGAGAGGTGACGATGCGCCAGCGATCTGGCACCGGAAACTCGTCAGTCGGGAACGCCTCGGGCGCAGGCGCGCGCACCGCGCCGGGGTTGTCCTGCGTCACCCGGTCGGGCAGCTTCTTCTCGATCCCCGGACGGCGGCGGTCATCGATCAGCGCCTCGTCGGCATCGATCGCATCGGCATCTGCCGCGGGATCTGCGGTGGGCAGCGTCGGCGGCACGGCACCTGCGGCAGGCGGCGCCTCCTGCGCGGCGGTGAGCAAAAGCTCGTCCTGCGCCCAGCCATAGGCGCCATCGTCCAGCGTGCCGACCGGCGAGCTCAGCCGATAAGGTGCCGGGGCAACCGCCCTGCGGACCGAAACAGCCTTTGCGGCCCGATCCGCGATAACCGGGGCGGCCATGGAGGGCGCCTCGTCATGCGTCAGCGCGATGCGGGTGAGCGCAAGGCTGCGCCCCAGATCGGCGGCCGCCAGCGCAGAGGTCGCCGTCTGCGGCCCGTGCCGCATCAGGGGTCCGGTGGACGCGTCGCCTGCCACGTCGCCAGTCCCGGCGAACGCCATGATCGGGATAAGGGCGACGAGCGACGCAGTCATCTACAGACCCTCGCAGACGTTCTGGGCGTTGGTATCGAGGAACGGCGCAAACGGGCAGCTGACATAGCGCAGCCGGACCTGTGCGCTGCCGACATTGACCACGATACGGTCCGCGCGCCGATCCTTGGGCGCATTGCCGATACCGCCCACCCGCGCGCCGCCGTTGTTCAGCCCGAGGAAGCTGACCATGTCGTCCTGATCGATGCCGTCACCTGACACCCCGATGCCGCCGACCAGCTGGCTGCCACGATAGATCGGGACCGATCCGGGGAAGATCTGGATGCCGTTTTCGAGCCGGTTCTGTCCCTGCGCGGTATCGGGCAGCGCGGTGCAGCGCTGAGCGGTGTCGGTGGGCGATGCGCCCGAGACGAACTGTGCATGCTGGATGATGTTGGCGGCGACCAGCTGGACCTGCAGCCCCACCGCGAAGGGATTGAAATCCTCGATCGGGCGCGACAGCGGGCCTGGCGGTCGCCCAAGTTCGCCATCGGGGAAATAGGGCCGCGCGAGATTGCCGACGCTGCGGTTGCCATAGGCAAAATTGCCGGTGAGCGAGCTGGTGTCGCCGAGGAAGGTGCGCATCGCCTGGACGAACGGGGCGACTCCCCCACCTGCCGACATCAGGTTGGAAGCCGCCTGGGCGTTGGAGAAGAACATCGCGGTGCGCGCCTTTTGCAGCGACACATCGATGCCGAAGATCGGCGCATCGGGAGAGCGGACGATGCCGAGCACCTCGCCATGCGTATCGACGACCGAGATCGACGCCTGCATCCGGCTGTCGAGCGGGCGGCGGATCTGCGCGCGCGCGCGGGTGAGCACGGTGAACGCCTCTTCCAGCACGGCGCGGACCTCCGCCGCTGTCAGCGGTTGCGAATTGCTCGCGCTGTCGGTACCGGCGCGGATCGGATAGCGGTTGTTGCCCGCCCCATCGGTCAGGATGAACGCATCGGAATTGTTGAACTCGGCAGCGCGCGCCGCGCGGATGCCCGAAGCCTCGGTGCCATAGGGCGTGCCAGCGATGATCGCGGCGGTGCTGTAACCGCGCACCGCGACAAGGCTGCCGGCAGTGCCGTTGATCGCCGCAAAATTGCCCGACACCGAGCCGATGTCGCTGCCGGTGATATCGCTGAACCTGAGGCTGGTGCCATCCACCGTGATACGGTCCGCGCGGATGGCGTCGGCCGCGGCAAAGCCTTGGGTTCCGGCAAAGGCGATCGCCTCTTCGGGGTCGATATCGCGGTCGAGGATGTTGGGATCGAAGCCGTAATCGCCATCGCCCATCACGCCGATCGCGCCGACGACCACGCCGTTCTTGTAGAGCGGCAAACCGCCGGGATCAGCGGCAAGGCCTAGCGGCGCGCGCTTGGGGCCGATCAGCGCAGAGGTGCCACCTGCCGACTGGAACCGCGCCGCAAGGTCCGAACAGGGCAACTGGCTGAACTGCACCCCGAACAGCGGGCCGCTCTCCAGCCCGCGCGTCGAGGGCGCCGGCGGGAAGTGCTGCTGGACGATCTGGCTGGCGGTGCGGCTGGAGAAGGCGTTGCCGCCGCTCGACAGGTACGCACCGGTCACTGCCTTGGAGATCGCCGCCATTTCGGCGGGCACATCAAGCCCCTGCGCATCGACCAGCGGGCTGTTCAGCCCCGCCTCGGTCATCGCGCTGGTGCGCGCCTGAGCCCGCGCGCCGTTCATGCGGAACACGCCCAGCACATTGCCGACCCGGTCGACCACCGCGATCACCGATGGCAGGTTGCGGCGCTGCGCCTCGCTCACCGCCTGGGCGATGATCGTCTGAACCTCGCCCACGCTGAGCGATTCCTGCGCCGGCGCGACGAAATTGCCGCCGCTGGGCGGCGGCGCCGGATTGGGTGTCGGGGTCGGGCTTGGCGCAGGCGTGGTACCGCTGCTGTTGCCGCCCCCGCAGGAGCTGAGCACGAGTGCCAGCACCGCCAGCGACGCCGTAACCTTGCCAATCCGCATCATGCCGCAATACTCCGCACATCTGCGACCCTGACCGACTTCACCTCAACAGACACCCCGGAACGTCCCACTTTGGTCATCTCCCTGCCACCCGGATCACTGCAGCGCCCGGATGGTGCGCACGGCCCCGCCCAGCGCCCGGCGGAATTCCAGAGGCTTGTAGGAATTGGGCTCGGCCACCGCGGCATAAGCCTGGTTGATCTGCGCGCGCAGCGATGTCGCCGCCCCGCCCGAGACTTGACCCTGGGTCACCAGACCGCTGAGCAGCGTGTCGACCGCCATCACCGCCTGCACCGAGCCTTCGTAATCGGTGAAGCGCGGGGAAATCGCCTCGCTCGCGATCGATTCCATGATCGAGAAGGTCTGCGCGCGGGTGAAGTCGCTGCGGCTGAACCGGTCGGCGAGCGCCATCGCGGTCTGTCGTAGCCGGTTGGCCGCTTCTACCGCAGGCCCCCTGCCCTGCGCCATCGCGGCGTGGAAGGCGCGCGTCTGCCCCTCATATTGCTGGGCCAGCTCGGGCGCGGCGATCCGCACCGCCGCCGAGAGCATGATCATGTTCTCGTCGTTATAGGGCGGCATGCCGGTGGGGATCGGACGGCCGGGATTGGAGATCTTCGCCGGGCGGGCATCTTCCTCATCATAGATGCGGCGATGGCAGCTGTGGCAATCGAAGAAATAGAATTCTGGGAACACGCCTTCCGTGCCCAGCCCTGGCTTGCCAAACAGGCTGAGCGAGCGTTCGAGCGCGATCGCCTGACCCACCGCCCACATCCGCATGGAATTGGTCTTGCCCTTGCGCTGGCGATAGTCGGCGTCCTCGTCATGGTGCTGGGTCAGCGTGGAGAAGAGGTCGAGCTCGAACGCGATGCGCGGATGCCCCGCCGCCATGATGCGGTGGTTGACGAACTGGCCCGGCGCATCGTTGCCCAGATGGCAGTCGAGGCACACACCCGCACGCGCCTGCGCATTTTCCAGCGGGACGAGCCCTTGCGACACGTTACGCGCATGGCTGGTGCCGGTGGCATAATGGCTCGCCAGCCAGCCCGATGCCGCGCCATGGCAGGCTTCGCAGCTTACGCCGTCGCTCGCCTGGTAGCGCGGGCCCTTGGCGGCAGCAGGCGTGGAGTGACAGCCCAGGCACATCGCGGCAGAGCGCGGATCGCCGATCCCCAGCTTCTTGCCGATCGCGAGGCTGCGCTGTTCGCCGAGCACGCGGAACGCACGGGCATGCGCGCCGCCGGGTGTCGATTCTTCCTGCCAGCGCCACAGCTCGTCCTGGCGCACGACTTCGCCATCGGCCTCGTTGCGGCCATGGCAGGTCGATCCGGCGCAGCTGCCGACGCCCATATGGGTGCCCGATGCGGCGCGCGAGGCCTGTGCCTCGAGCCGCTCCGCCCCGGCAAAATTCGCGATGAAGAAAGCGCCGATGGCAAGGGCAAGGCACCCGAGCGCTGCAAACACAGCCCGAACACCACCCACCCGCGATACGGCCGAAAGCCCTGAATTGTGCATCGTCGCTTTTACCCCCGGCTCCATGAGAAGCCGGCCCCCGATAGACTAACGATGCGACCCTTTAGTCTTGTCTTATGGCGCCTTATCGCTGGTTCGCCCTTCACTTTCAAGGCAATCCTGCCCGGGCCTTCGCAAAAACATCCCCGGCTCGCCGCACCGCCCCAGCAGCTTGCATCCACCGCTTGCCGCAGCCCGACGCATTTGCCATGCTCTGCGCGATTTCAGGAGTTGACGACATGCCGCTTGGACTGGGTTTTGCCGAAGGTGCCTGGCTTGGGCATCTCACCTTCCTGATACTCGCGGTCGCGCTGATCGCCCCGCCGATGCCGTGGATGCGACTCGGGATCGTCGCAGCATCGCTCGCCGGGCTCGGCTTTGCGCTGGGTTTCGCCAAGGACCTCGGCCTTGCCTTCTGGTTCTTCGTGCTGCTCGTGATCAGCGCATCGATGCTGGCGCGCTATCTGATGGCCGAGCGCAACTCGCGATTCTCGGCAGAGGAGGAGGCGCTGCGCTCGAGCTTCATGGGCGAGATGACCCGCGCCGGAGCGCGCCATCTGATGGACCAGGGCAACTGGATTACCGGACGCAGCGGGGAGGTGCTGATCAACGAGGGAGAGGCAATCAGCCACCTGTTCTATCTGCACGATGGCGCGGCGGAGATCACGCTGCACGGCAATCCTGTCGGTGCGGTTTCAGGCGGGGACCTGATCGGCGATGCGACCGCGCTGAGCGGCGAGCCTGCCACCGGCACCGTGCGGCTGACCACCGACAGCCGCTTCTGGTGCGTGTCCGCGCCGAAATTGCGCCAGTACCTCGATCTTCACCCGGATGCGCGCACGGTGATAGAGCGCCAGATCAACAGCGCGCTCGACCGCAAGCTCCGCGCCGCCAACGCCGCGCTGGCGGGGGATTGAGCGCTCAATCCGCGTCCCTATCCTCGTCACCCCGGCGCACGCGGGGGTCCCGCTTCTGCGCCAATACCAGCAAAATATCGGGATTCCCGCCTTCGCAGGAATGACCAAAGCGGACCGGTAAAAGTTCAGGCCGAAGTCTGCAGCCTTAAAGCTGCGGGCCGAGCACCTGATCGATGCCGTGCACCACGCCATTGCTCGCCGCCAGATCGGGCAGCGCGATCGAGGCGACGTTGCCGCTGGCGTCGGACAGGCGGATCTGGTCGAGCTCGACCGAAGCGTTGAGCCTTTCGCCCTGCAGCGTCACGATCTCGACGCTGCCGCCGCTGTCGCCGATGCGCTTGCGCAGATCGGCGGCGGTCAGCCGTCCGGGGATGACGTGATATTTCAGGACGGTCGCCAGCCGCTCCTTGTTGGCGGGCAGCAGCAGCTCGGCGAGCGCATCGACCCCGACCTTGTCGAAGGCACCGTTGTCGGGCGCGAACAGCGTCATCGGCGTGTCGGCGCCCAAGGCCTCAGCAAGGCCGGCTGCCTTGATCGCGCGCGCCAGCGTCGACAGATCGGGGTTGCGCAGCACCACCTCATCGACGCGCAAGATGGCATCGGGCTCGACCTCGCCGCTGGCCTCGGCCACCTCCAGGCTCTTGGGATCGATCCGCTTGACCGGATCGCCGCCGCCATCCTGGCTGCCACAGGCCGCGACGGTGAGGGTCAGACCCAGCAGGGCAGCAACGGCTTGTGAACGCATGGTAATCTCCAATATTTCGGGCTGATGGGGTCACCCCCCTGTTCGGCCCTACGGGCTCAGGCCTCTTCCTGCTTGTCCAGGAAAACAAAGTCCCGATCCAGGCTGAGCATATGGGCACCGCCATCGACGAAAAGCAACTGGCCGGTGATCGCCGGCTCGTCTGCAAGGTAGCGCACCGCACGTGCAATGTCTTGCGGCGTGGACAACCGCCCCAGCGGCATCCGCGCGGCGAGTCGTGCCATTTGCGCGTCGTCATAGTCGCTGGTCGCCAGCGTCAGCCCGGGCGCGACGCCGTTGACCCGCGCGCTGGGCCCGAAGGCGCGCGCGAGCGTGCGGATCGATTCGGCCAGCGCCTGTTTGGAAAGGGTATAGGACAGCTGGTCGCCATTGGGGTTGCGAACCCGCTGGTCGATGATCTGGACGATCGCAGGCTGCGCCCCCTCCCCTGCTGCTGCCACCAGATCGCGCGCCAGCAGCACCGGCGCGAAGGTATTGACCGCAAAATGATCGGTCAGCATCTTCGGCGTCAGGCTGGCAAGGTCGTCATAATCGAACAGCGAGGCGTTGTTGACCAGCAGATCGGGCGCGCGGCCGAAATGCGCGATCACCGCAGCGATCAGTTTCGCAGGCGCCGAAGCCTGACCCAGATCGGCGGTAAAGCCGTGCCAGTGCGTTTCGCACTCCGCAAGAACCTCTGCCAGTTCGGCATCGGGCACCGCATCGCTGCGTCCGTGCAGCGCCAGTGCCCAGCCCGATCGGGCCAGTTCGGCAGCAATGGCAGCACCGACCCGGCGGCATCCGCCCGTGACGAGCGCCAGTCGCGCGCTGCCCGCCGCGCTCACCGGCGCGTCCGGGTCAAAGTGATGCCGATCGATTCGCCCTGCTCGGCGATCGCCAGCTTGATGATCTTGATCGTCAGCCGGCGGATGCGGGGGTCCTGCAGGAACAGCGTCTCGATGACATGATCCGCGACCGCCTCGATCAACGTGAAATGCACGCCCTGCGGCAGCGCGGTCGAGGCTGCGTGCTTGAGATCCATGTAGTTCTTGGATGCCGCCAGCGGCGTATCGGGCCCGTAATGATCCTCAGCCAGCATCTCCGCCTGGATGGTGAAGCGCAGCGGCTGGGGCAGCTTGGTCTCTTCCGAATAGATGCCGGTGAGAACGTTGACATCGAAATCGGCGACCTCGAGGATCAGGCTGTCGGGTTTGGTATCGGTCAATGTGGGTAGCCTGTTCTGCATCAAGAGCGTCGCTTGCCGGAGTATGCCGGAAGTCGTCAATGTGCGCTGCGCGTTCGCAAATTGCGCGCGGCAACGCAAGCGTTCAGCTGTTCGACCAGCGCGCGAAGATGGCAGTGGGAAGCAATCGTCCCCCCGCCTGCTCGCGCACCGCAAGCTCGCCGACCTCGATCTTCCCGGGCAGATCGGCGAAATGCGCCGCGAGCAGTTCGCCCAGCGCCAGCGCCGACATCCGCACCGCATAGACAGTGAGGAACAGGCAGCGCGAGCGGTCATCGAGCAGCCGGCGGCAATCGGCGATCAGGCCGGCCAGATGCTCCTCGAGCTTCCACACCTCGCCCTCGGGTCCGCGCCCGAACTTGGGCGGATCGAGCAGGATCGCGTCATAGCGCTTGCCCCGGCGCACCTCGCGCGCGGCGAACTTGACGCAATCATCGACCAGCCAGCGGATCGGCAGCGACTCCATGCCCGACAATGCGGCGTTGACCCGCGCTGCCGCCACCGACTTCTTCGAGGCATCGACATGGGTGAGTTCGGCGCCCGCAGCCGCCATTGCCAGCGTGCCGACCCCGGTATAGCCGAACAGGTTGAGCGCCTTGGCGGGCTCATCGCCCTGATGCTCGCCGATCTGCTCGCGCAGCCAGCGCCACACCGGATCCATATCGGGGAAGAAGCCAAGATGCCTGAAGGGTGTGTTGAGCGCGGTCAGCCGCACCTCCTCCCACGCCAAAGGCCAGCCATCGCGCGGCACGTTGGGCTCGAGCTGCCACTTGCCGCCGCCATCCTCGTCCGATCCGGGGATGAACGCGCCATCGGCGTCCCAGTCGGGCAGCGTCGTCGGCCACATCGCCTGCGGCTCGGGGCGGACGAAGCGATACGGGCCGTAAGACTCGAACTTGCGCCCGCCACCGCTGTCGATCAGCGTGTAATCCTCGCGCGGTTCGCCGATCATCAGCACCGGTTGCGGATCGAGAGCGGCCATAATTGAGCGTCAGCCCCGGGCAGGGACAGCGCGCGTGGCGATGTAATCGCGCACGGTGTGGTAATCGCCCGCCAGCTTGTCGAACCGCTCGGCGCGCTCGAACAGGTCGCCGACCCGGGTGGGCAGACGCGGGCGCAGGCCCGTGGCGCGTTCGACCGCATCGCGGAACTTGGAGGGATGCGCGGTGGCCAGCGTGACGCACGGGATCGCGCGATCGAGCGTGCCTTCATCCTGCAGCCGGTGCGCCGCGCCAAGGCCGATCGCGGTGTGCGGATCGAGCACCTGGCCCGCATCATCCCATGCCCGGCGCATCGCGATACCCATCTCTTCCGGGTCGATCCGCGCGCTGGCGAAGATGCCGTTGGCCCCCTCGCGCATTGCGGGCGTCAGCTGCATCGCCTTGCTCGCCTCGAAGCCCTGCATCCGCGCCGCAGTCAACGCGCCATCGCGGCCTTCCAGATCGAACAGCAGCCGCTCGAAGTTCGAGCTGACCTGGATGTCCATCGATGGCGCCGCGGTCGGCGTGACGCTGCCGGCGGAGTAATCACCCGCGCTCAATGCGCGGTGGAGGATGTCGTTGACGTTGGTCGCGACCACCAGCCGCGCGATCGGAAGTCCCATCTGGCTGGCGACATAGCCTGCGAACACGTCGCCGAAATTGCCCGTGGGCACCGAGAACGCGACCGGACGGTGCGGCGCGTCCAGCTGTAGCGCGGCGGCGAAATAATAGACGATCTGCGCCATCAGCCGCGCCCAGTTGATCGAGTTGACAGCCGACAGCGTGAACTTGCCGGCAAAATCCGGATCGCCGAACATCCGCTTCACCATCGCCTGAGCATCGTCGAAGCTTCCGTCGATCGCGATGTTGTGGACGTTGGGGGCAAGCACTGTGGTCATCTGCCGCCGCTGGACGTCGGAGACGCGGCCATCGGGATGGAGCATGAAGATATCGACCTTCTCGCGCCCCGCGACCGCGTCGATCGCCGCCGAGCCGGTATCGCCCGAGGTCGCGCCGACGATGGTCAGATGGGTGTCGCGGTTCGAAAGGAAGCGTTCGAACAGATGCCCGAGCAATTGCAGCGCAACATCCTTGAACGCCAGCGTCGGCCCGTGGAACAGTTCGAGCAGCCAGTTGCTCTGGTCCAGCTGCACCAGCGGCGTCACCGCCTTGTGCGAGAAGCGCCCATAAGCCGCTTCGCACAGCCCTTGCAGCTCGTGCTCTGTCAGGCTGCCCGCCACATACGGCGCCATGATCTTCACCGCGAGATCGACATAGGACAGGCCCGCCATCGCCGCGATCTCGGCTTGCGTGAACTTCGGCCAGCTGCGCGGAACATACAACCCGCCATCGCTTGCCAAACCTGCCAGCGTCACGCCCTCGAAATCGAGCGCCGCTGCTTTCCCCCTGGTGCTGATATAGTCCATGGGTTGGACCCGTTAGCGGGCCTGCATGCCGCATGCAACCTGCGCGTCAGTCTTCCGGGCTTTCGTAGAACATCAGCACGGCGGGACCCTCCGGCGTCTCGATCTCGCCATGCTCGACAAAGCCTGCGCGAATATAGGCGCTGCGTGCGCGCTGGTTGTGCGGATCGGGATCGATGCACAGCACGCGAACCCCTTGCGCGGCAAGCTGCTTGGCCAGCATCGCCAGCAGCTTGGCACCATGGCCCTTGCCGATCAGCGAGGGGATGCCGATGAAGCAATCGACCGCCCGCGCACCCTGCGGCAGATCCTGCAGATGCTTCTGCGGCCAGGCATGCACCTCGAAATGCTGGATATAGGCGATTGGGCGGCCATCGAGCATCCCGATCAGCTGGACCATGTCGGGATTGTCCATGTCCTCCTCGATCAGCGCGAGTTCATGGCGCGGGTCACCCCACCATTTCTGCACCTCGGGCGTTTCCAGCCAGGCCTCCAGCATCGGCAGGTCGGAATGCGAGACCCTGTGAAACCCGTAATAATGTCCGCCCTGCATCATCTCTCCTCAGGCGTCATGCGGACGATCAGGATCGCGTCCGCCGTGCGACTGCCACACCGTATATAACGGCAGCGATCGCTGCGAATAAAAACCATTGTATCGCATAGGCCCAATGATTGTTCGGAATGTCCTCCGGCGAGGGCGGCTGCACGGCGTCAAGCCCCGCCACGGGAGGCGCCGCGACCAGCCGGATCAGATGCGTGCTGTCGGGTGCGATGATGCCGCCGACCTGCCCGCCGGACCAGACCGGATCGTCGGGCCGCGATGACCACCCGGCCACCACCTGCGCGCCGGGGCCTTCCGCGCCGGTCGAACACGAAGCGATATGCACCCACCCCGCCTGTCCGCGCGCACTGCGGCCGCTGGACGACCACCAGCCGGTGACGGTGAGGCAGTTGACCGACGATTTGCGATACAGCGGCAGCGACCCGGCATCGGGCACTGCCGGCCAGGCGATCGCGGGCTGATCGGACGCCGAGGCGTATTCCTTCAGCAGCGCATCCTTCCACGCCATGCGCTGGAGCTGCCAAACGCCCAGACCGATCATGATCGCGATGGCGATACCGACCACCAGGGTCGGCAACAGGGGCAGGCGTTTCATGGGTCTAGCCTCGTGTCATCGGCGATCTTGCCTTCGCGCACTTCGGCGCGAGCCTCGTGGATCAGCATGGCCGCCTTGGAGACCCTCAGCGACAGCAGCACCAGCGCGCTGGTGATCGGCACCCAGAGCAGGATGTGCACCCAGAACGGCGGGCTCATCCTGACCTGAAGCACCAGCGCAAGGGCGCACACCAGCGCGCCGATCACGAGGATCAGGAACGCGGCAGGCCCATCGCCGACATTGTAGCTGGAAAAATCATGCCCGCACGCGCGGCAGCGGGTCGCAAAGCGTACCCAGCCGGCAAACAGCGTGCGCGATCCGCACGCGGGGCATTCGCCGAAAAGGGCAGCCTGGACCAGACCAGACTGCCCTTTTTGGATTTGCGGATCATCCATGATGACCGCGCCGGTTCATCGGCTGGATATCAATGCGTCACCGCACCCCAACCACCCCAGACATAGATGACGAGGAAGAGGAACAGCCACACCACGTCGACAAAGTGCCAGTACCATGCAGCGGCTTCGAAGCCGAAATGCTGCTTGGGGGTGAAGTGGCCCTTATAGGAGCGCACCAGGCAGACGATCAGGAAGATCGTGCCGACCAGCACGTGGAAGCCGTGGAAACCGGTCGCCATATAGAAGGCCGAACCATAGTTCAGGTCCTTGAACGGGAAAGGCGCGACCGAATATTCATAGGCCTGCACGCAGCTGAACACGATGCCCAGGATGATCGTGAGCCACAGGCCCTTGATCAGGCCATCGCGGTCGCCGTTGATCAGCGAGTGGTGCGCCCAGGTGACGGTGGTGCCCGAGCACAGCAGGATCAGCGTGTTGAGCAGCGGCAGTTCGAAGGCGTTGAGCACTTCGACACCCTTGGGCGGCCAGGTTCCGCCGATCACGTCCGCGGTGGACGGGAACAGCGAGAAATCGAACCATGCCCAGAACCAGCCGACGAAGAACATGACTTCCGAAGCGATGAACAGGATCATCCCGTAGCGCAGGTGCAACTGCACCACCGGGGTGTGATCACCCGCATGCGCTTCCTTGATGACCTGCGCCCACCAGAAATAGAAGGTAGCTGCCACGGCAGCGACACCGGCGTAGAAAACTATGCCCGAGGGATCGACGCTGTGCATCCACAGGATCGCGCCTACGGCCATGAGCAGCGCCGACATCGATCCCGCGAACGGAATGATGCTGGGCGGCAAAATATGATAATCGTGGTTCTTTGTTCCGGCCATCGGTCTGGTCCCTGTCGTCCCTAAAGCGTCTTCAAACTAAGCCCTTAACTGCCCTTTTTCGCCTGGTCCAGCGGGTAAAAGGTATAGCTGAGGGTTATCTCTTCGATATCCTTGGTGTCCGGATCGGTGAGGATCGCCGGGTCCACATAATAGATCACCGGCATCCGCACCTTCTCGCCCGGCTGCAGCGTCTGCTCGGTGAAGCAGAAGCACTGGACCTTGGCGAAATACCGACCGGCCTGCACGGGCGTGACATTGAACGTCGCGGTTCCGGTCACCGGCTTGCTCGAAAGATTCTCCGCCACGAACGCGGCCATGTCGCGCGCACCGATAGTAATCTTCTCGGTCGGGTTTTCCGGCTTGAAGCGCCACGGCAGCGCCGAGGACACGTTCGAATCGAACCGCACCACGATCTGCTTGTCCGTCACCGCGATTGCCGACGCGGTCTCTTCGCTGACCTTCATCGTGGTTCCGCCAAAGCCGGTTGCCTCGCAGAAGATGCGGTACAGCGGCACCGCGGCATAGCCCATGCCGAGCATTCCGCCCGCAAAGCACAGAGCGAGGAGAGCAGCCTTGCGGTTGCGGCGCGAAACATCGGGAGAAAGCGTCGCGGCGTTCATCCCCACACCCCGATCTTCACGATGGTGATGACATAGAACATCACGCACAAGGCGATGAGAATCGCGGCCATGAACAGCGCGCGGCTGCGCTGACGCGCGCGCAACTGGGCGAGGACCTCCGGATCGTTGAAATCGGGCGCCTGCGTGGTCGATGTGGGCTGTTCGGTCATGCCGCGATGGCCGGCAGCACCGCCCGGTCGATGACCAGCGCGGTGAAGATCATGAACAGATACAGGATCGAATAGGCAAACAGCTGCTTTTCGGGCTTGAGTGCATCGCCCTCGCCCGCGACGCGGAAGCCGACGCGTGCGGCCAGCAGCACGAACACGCCCGAGAGCACCAGCGCACTTGCGCCATAGGTCCAGCCAGCAAGGCCGAGCGCAAACGGCGCCATGGCGGTCGCGAGCAGCACCAGCGAATAACCGAACACCTGACGGCGCGTGGATTTCTCGCCCGCGACGTTGGGCATCATGGGAATGCCGACGCGCGCATAATCCATCTTCACGAACAGTGCGAGCGCCCAGAAGTGCGGCGGGGTCCAGAAGAAGATGATCGAGAACAGCAGGATCGGCAGCATGGTGACATCACCGGTCACCGCAGCCCAGCCGATCACCGGCGGGAACGCCCCTGCCCCACCACCGATGACGATGTTCTGCGGCGTATTGGGCTTGAGCCAGACCGTGTAGATCACGGCGTAATAGAAGATCGAGAATGCCAGGATAGCAGCCGACAGCCAGTTGACCGCCAGCCCCATGATCACCACCGAAAAGCCCGACAGCGCCAGGCCGAACTGCAGCGCGGCCTCGCGGTCCATGCGGCCTGCGGGGATCGGGCGGTTGGCGGTGCGCTTCATCAGCGCGTCGAGATCGGATTCGTGATACTGGTTGAGCGCTGCGGCACCGCCCGCGCCCATCGCGATGCACAGGATCGCAACGAAGCCGATGACCGGGTGAATGGTCCCGGGCGCAACCAGAAGCCCGCACAGGCCGGTAAACACCACCAGGCGGATCACGCCGGGTTTGGTCAATGCCCAGAAGTCCCGCCAGTGTGCGGGCATGAGCGCGCCATGCGGGGCCGGAACGGCGCCTGCCTGACGATCCAACTGCTGAACGGCTTCGGTCATGTCACTCATTACCCATATGGCAAACCCCTCCCTTTCGGGGAGGGGCTGCGGGCCGACCTGGAAACATCCGTGTCGGCCCGTCAATCTGCCCGAACTCTGCCTGCCTTACTTGATGACGGGCAGCGTTTCGAACTGGTGGAACGGCGGCGGGCTGGACAGGGTCCATTCCAGCGTCGTGGCACCCTCGCCCCAGTAATTGCCTTCGGCACGACGTCCGGCAACCATGGCATAGGCGATGTTCACGAAGAAGATCAGCATGCCGGCAGCCATGATCGCATAGCCGAGCGAGGCGATCTCGTTCCAGTAGGCAAACGCCTCGGGATAATCGGGATAGCGACGCGGCATGCCCTGACGGCCCAGGAAGTGCATCGGGAAGAACAGGATGTTCACGCCGATGAAGAACACCCAGAAGTGCAGGTGGCCCAGCAGCTCGTTGTAGTGACGGCCGCTCATCTTGGGGAACCAGTAGTAGAACCCTGCGAAGATCGAGAACACCGCGCCCAGCGAGAGCACATAGTGGAAGTGGGCGACCACGTAGTACGTGTCGTGCAGGTTGTCGTCGACGCCGCCATTGGCGAGCACGACACCGGTCACGCCACCCACGGTGAACATGAAGATGAAGCCGAGCGCCCAGACCATCGGGGTCTTGAAGGTGAGCGAACCGCCCCACATCGTCGCGATCCACGAGAAGATCTTGATGCCCGTGGGCACCGCGATCACCATGGTTGCTGCGGTGAAGTACATCTTCATGTTGACCGACAGACCGACGGTGAACATGTGGTGCGCCCACACCACGAAGCCGACGACGCCGATGGCGACCATGGCATAGGCCATGCCGAGATAGCCGAACACGGGCTTCTTGGAGAAGGTTGCGATGATGTGGCTGATCATGCCGAAACCGGGCAGGATCATGATGTACACTTCGGGGTGGCCGAAGAACCAGAACAGGTGCTGATACAGAACGGGGTCACCACCGCCTGCGGCGTTGAAGAAGGCCGAACCGAAGTTGCGGTCGGTCAGCAGCATGGTGATGGCTGCGGCCAGAACCGGCAGCGAGAGGAGGAGCAGGAACGCGGTGACCAGCATCGACCACACGAACAGCGGCATCTTGTTGAGCGTCATGCCCGGAGCGCGCATGTTGAAGATGGTGGTGATGAAGTTGATCGCACCGAGGATCGACGATGCACCGGCAAGGTGCAGCGAAAGGATGGCAAGATCGACGGCAGGTCCGACCGAACCGCTGGTCGACAGCGGAGCATAGACCGTCCAGCCGGTACCCGCACCCAGACCCGAACCGCCGGGAACGAAGGTCGAACCGAGCAGAAGCGCGAATGCGGGGATCAGCAGCCAGAACGAGATGTTGTTCATCCGCGGGAAGGCCATGTCCGGCGCACCGATCATGATCGGAACGAACCAGTTGCCGAAGCCGCCGACCATCGCTGGCATGACCATGAAGAACACCATGATCAGGCCGTGCGCGGTGATGAGCACGTTCCACATGTGATAGGCCTGGTCGAGCGTGGCTTCGCTGCCCTGCATCATCGAGGCCCAGCCCTGCAGATACTGGACGCCGGGCTCAGCCAGCTCCATGCGCATCAGGCCGGAAATGGCACCGCCGATGATCCCCGCGACGATCGCGAAGATCAGGTACAGCGTACCGATGTCCTTGTGGTTGGTCGACATGAACCAGCGCTGGAAAAACGCGGGCTTGTGGTCGTCATGTGCATGATCATGGTCATGCAGATCGGACGGGTTGGCAGCAATCGTGGTCATGGTCTTGCCCTGTCCTTACTGAGCGGCTGCAGGAGCGGCGGCGGCAGTGCCTGCGCCTTCTGCTGCGGGAGTGGTGGTCGCGGCTGCAGGTGCAGCGGCGGGAGTTGCGGCGGCGGCGACTTCATCGCCCTTGACGGTGCCGCCCTGCGAGCGGACCCAAGCGTCGAACTTGGCGCGAGGCAGCGCCTCGACCGCGATCGGCATGAAACCGTGGCGTGCGCCACACAGTTCGGAGCACTGGCCGTAATAGACGCCGGGCTCCTTGATCACGAGCATCTTCTCGTTCGAACGGCCCGGGACGGCGTCCATCTTGAACCAGAGTGAAGGCACCGAGAAGCTGTGGATCACGTCCGAAGCGGTGGTGATGATACGGATCGGCTCACCGGCGGGGACGACCATGCGGTTGTCGACGGCCAGCTGGTATGGTTCGCCACTCTTGATGGCGGCCTCTTCGGTCAGCATGTTCGAGACGACTTCAAAATCGCCGTTGTCGGGATAGCTGTAGCCCCAGTACCACTGATAGCCGGTCACCTTGACGGTCACGGCCGAAGCCGGCGCAGGCTTGTACTGCTTGGCGAGCAGGTCGATCGACGGGACCGCAACACCCACCAGGATCAGCACCGGAACCAAAGTCCAGATAACTTCGATGGTGGTATTGTGCGTGACGCGCGATGCGACCGGGTTGGCGGCGGCGCGATAGCGGAGGACGATCCACATCAGCAGGCCGAGCACCAGCAGCGAGATCGCCACGATGATAGGCAGCAGGACGATGGTGTCGAGCCAATAGGCATATTCACCAAGCTCGGAATACTGGTCCTGGAAGTCGATGCCCTTGTCGACCGGCATGCCCTTGCCCGGGGTCGGCGCCATCGGGGTGTAGCTCGAATCGAGCGCCCCTGCAGCAGCGGCATCTGCCGGAGCGGCTTCGGCGGTGGCGGCGGGAGCAGCAGCGGCAGGCGCTGCGGCTTCAGGTGCAACCTGCGTGCTGGGGGCGGGAGCAGCGACCGGCGGAGCCGGCGGCGTCTGTGCCAGCGCCAGCGGCGCGGTTACGAGAACAAGGGCTGCGAAACCGATAGATTTCGTCCAAGATGCGAACGCCATTCGTAGAATGTCCCTGTATGGGCAGGGCATCCGTCCACGTCCCGTAGTGCCGGATCACTGCCGTGTTTGCGTCATAGCTGATCGTGCCTATACGCAGGCTTGCCGCCAGTCTCAAGCCAATCTAGGGATATTTTTTGCACCCATCCCCAAGCCCCCCTCCGGGGGGTGCCGAGACGCTACGTAAAAGGCTAAATACAATGCAGGACGAAGAAATTCTGGCTGAGTTTCGGGCGAGTCAGGCACTGCTCGAAGGGCATTTCATCCTCTCCTCGGGGCTGCACAGCGCGCATTATCTGCAATGCGCCCGTGTGCTGATGGACCCGATGCGCGCCTCGCGCCTCGCCAGCGCGCTCGCCGCCCGCATGCCGCGCGATGTCCGCAGCCAGATCGACCTCGTCATCTCGCCCGCGATGGGCGGCCTCATCATCGGCCATGAGATGGGCCGCGCGCTGGGCGTCGAGGCGATGTTCGTCGAGCGCCCCACCGGCACCTTCGAGCTGCGTCGCGGCTTTGCGATCAAGCCGGGCCAGAAGGTGCTGCTGATGGAAGATGTCGTCACCACAGGACTGTCTTCGCGCGAAGCGATCGCAGCGGTGAACGCAGCGGGCGGCAATGTGATAGCTGCCGGCGCGCTGGTCGACCGCACCGCTGGCGAGGTGTCGCTGGGCGTTCCGTTCTTCCCGCTGATCTCGCTCAACTTCCCGACTTTCGCCGAAGACGCCCTGCCCCCTGAGCTCGCTGCGACTCCCGGCGTCAAACCGGGAAGCCGCAAGGAACCAGAAGCGGCATGATCCGCTGGCTGTTCGCTCCGCTCGCAGCGCTGCTGCTGGGCGCTGGCGCACCGCCGCCTGCCATTGACGAGGCTGCCGTGGCAGCCGCGCTCGATGCCACCACGGCCCCCGGCACCGTGCTGATCGCCCGCGGAGACGCGATCGTATTCGAGCGCGCATTCGGCCTTGTCGACCCGGCATCCAAGGCCGAACACTCATTGGGCCAGACCTGGCGCTGGGCCTCCGTATCCAAGCAGGTAACCGCCACCCTCGCGATGCAGGAGGTGGCCGCCGGCAGGCTCGACCTTGACGCACCGATCCTCAACTACCTGCCCGACAGCAAGGCTCCGTTTGCAGGCACCATCACCTCGCGGATGCTGATGCAGCACATTTCCGGCCTGCCGCGCACCGAAGAGGGGCCGATCGGCAGGGACGGCTGGTCGACCTTCTACATGGTCGATCGCGGCAGCCCCGAAACCGGGCGGACGTGGTGCGAAGGGCCGACCAACCGCAAACCGGTGTCCGAGTTCTTCTACGGAGACTGCGATTTCATCATGATGGCCGCCGTGATCGAGGCCACCAGCGGCAAGTCCTATGACACGCTGATCGCCGAACGCATCGCACAGCCTCTGGGCCTTGCCAGCGTGGGCGTGTTCCCGCTAACCGAACCGACGGTGCCAGGATATGCCGAGGGCAAGCCCGAGACAACGGCGTTCCGGCTCGAGAATTTCGGCGGCGCAGGCGCGCTCTATGGTACGACGCGTGACCTGTTGGCCTTTGATCGCGCGCTGATGACCGGCAAGCTGATCCCCGAAGCCGAGCGCGCGCAGATGTGGGACGGCAAGCCCGAATATGGCTTTGCCGCGCTCGGCCAATGGTCGTTCAGCGTACCGTTGAAGGATTGCGGGGATACGCCGGTGCGCATTGTCGAGCGGCGCGGCTTCATTGGCGGCGTGGTGCTGCGCAATATCATCCTGCCCGATCTGGACGTGGTGATCATCATGACATCGAACCGCGCCGAGGCCGAGGCTGCCTTTGGCGAAATCTGGCAGCAGGCCGGCATAACCCATGACGTGATGCGCGCGGCCTTGTGCGCAACCGGAGCACCTCAATGACACAGCACCTGCGCCTAGGCGTCAACATCGACCACGTCGCCACCATCCGCAACGCGCGCGGCGGGGATCATCCCGATCCGATGCGCGCGGTGCGGATCGTCCAGGCGGCGGGCGGCGATGGCATTACCGTCCACCTGCGCGAGGACCGGCGGCACATCCGCGACAGCGATCTCGACACGATCATGGCGGGGTCGACCCTGCCGATCAATCTGGAGATGGCCGCGACCGAGGAAATGCTCGAGATCGCGCTGCGCCACCGTCCACACGCTGCGTGCATCGTTCCCGAAAAGCGCGAGGAGCGCACCACCGAGGGCGGGCTGGATGCCGCTGGCATGCACAACACGCTCGCGCCCATCGTCGGGCGCCTTGCCGATGCGGGAATCCGCGTCAGCCTGTTCATCGAGCCGGAGGCGCGGCAGATCGACGCCGCGATGCGGCTGGGCGCACCGGTGGTCGAACTGCACACCGGGCGCTACGCACATCTGTGGCTGGACGAGGACCGCGACGGGATCGAGACCGAGCTCAAGCGCATCGCCGATGCCGCGGCGCTCGCCACCAAGAACGGCATCGAACCGCATGCGGGGCACGGCCTGACCTTCGATAATGTCCAGCCCATTGCGGCGATTCCCCAGCTCGCCGAGCTCAACATCGGCCATTACCTGATCGGCGAGGCAATCTTCGACGGGCTGGAGGCCAGCATTCGCCGGATGCGGCAGCTGATGGATGAAGCGCGGTGATTCTTGCAATGATGCAGACGGTCGTATCCCACCCCTCTCCCTTTACGGGAGAGGGCGCGAGACTTGGCAGCTTGCTGCCTAGTCGCGGCGGGAGAGGGCAACTGCGCCATGCATCCGCCCCCCTCTCCAGGAGTTGCCAGGCAGCAAGCTGCCAGGCCAACTTCATCCTCCCCCGCAAGGGGGGAGGAGCAACACTATGATCATCGGCCTCGGCTCTGACCTTTGCAATATCGAGCGAATCCAAAAGTCGCTCGACCGGTTCGGCGTGCGGTTCGAGCAGCGCGTGTTTACTGAAACCGAACAGGCCAAGGCCGCCCGCCGCCCGTTTACCAAGGCGGGAACGCTCGCCAAGCGCTTTGCCGCCAAGGAGGCTTTTTCCAAGGCTGTTGGAACCGGGTTCAAGGCGGGCGTGTTCATGAAGGACATCGGCGTCGTCAATGCCCCGTCGGGCGCACCGACGCTGAAACTGACCGGGGGTGCGAAAGCGCGGCTGGACAGCATGATTCCCGCAGGCCATAGCGCTTTCATTCATCTGACGCTCACCGATGATCATCCATGGGCGCAGGCATTCGTGATCATCGAGGCGCGGCCCATTGACTGATACTCCCCCGCCCGGTCCGGACCCGAAAGACACCCGCATGGCACCCGAAGCTTCCGACGCTGCGATCAACGCTGACACCGTTCGCCGTCCGCTCGCCGAAGACGAGCACAAGCCGATCAACTGGTTCGACGAGGTGCGCGGGCTGTTCCTGCTGCTGCTCGCGGTGCTGGCGTTCCATTCGCTGGTCGCCAAGCCCTTCTACATCCCGACCATGTCGATGATGCCCAACCTGCTGGTCGGCGACCGGCTGGTGGTGAGCAAATACCCCTATGGCTGGTCCTGGGTGTCGGTGTCGTTCCACCTGCTGCCGCCGATGAAGGGGCGGATCATGGGATCGACGCCCGAATATGGCGACATCGTCATCGCCACGCCCCCGGGCGGCAACGCCGACTATATCAAGCGCGTGATCGGCCGCCCCGGCGACACGATCGAGGTGCGCTCGGGCCGAGTGATCCTCAACGGCGAAGAAGTGGTGCGCGCGGTGCAGCCCAACATGCTGCTGCCGGTCGATCTGAACTCGCCGTGCAACGCCAGCGATTTCCCGATGCTCAAGATGCGCGGCGCCGACGGCAAATATTATTGCGAGCTGCCGATCATCCGCGAGACGCTTCCCAATGGCGTTTCGTACAACACCATCGATCTCGGCCCCGACTATCCGCTCGACAATTACGGCCCCTACAAGGTGCCTGCGGGCCATGTCTTCCTGATGGGCGACAACCGCGACCGCAGCGCCGACAGCCGCGCGAGCCTGGAAGAACTCGGCCTGGGCGGCGCGGTGCCGCTGGAGAATATCGGCGGCCGGGCGGAGATCGTCACCTTCTCGCTCGACGGCAGCACCAACTGGAACCCGATGAGCTGGTGGCAGTCGCTGCGCGGAGAGCGGGCAGGCAATTCGCTCCGCGCGGGCAAGGACTGACACTCAATACTCTGTAACGTCATCGTCACCCCCGCGAACGCGGGGGTCCCGCTGCTGCGCCGAGGTTGCAGAACAAGCGGGATTCCCGCGTTCGCGGGAATGACGGCGGATCTGGCGTGCTCTAGAAGGGCGTGCTCTATGAAGGCTTGCGCTTGGCGAGCAGCATCTCGGCGATCTTGTAGGTACGCTCGTTGTCGACATCGACCGCATAGGCGCCTTCGGTCAGCAGGAACGCGCGGACCTTGACCTTGAACCGGCGCGAGATCGCCGCCATCGCGCCATCGACCGTCGACCAGCCCAGCCGGAACCGGATGAGGTTGAGGATGCCGAAGGCCTGCGCGATCCGGCCCTTGGTCTTGATGAACTGGCCGCCACCGCGAAACGCCTCTGCCGCGCGGAACGAGGCCGCATCGCGCAGCCAGTAGGCGTTGCAGTTGGAGATCGCCATGTCCTTGAACTCGTAGAACCGCCGCTGCGCCTCGGGGTGTTCGGCGAGGATCGAGGCCTTTTCGGCGATCGCGATCACCGCCCCTGCCCCTTCGCGCATTCCGAAATCGTGGATGGCCCGGATCTCCTCTGCGGTGACCAGCACGTTGTCACCGGTGGTGATCAGCATCGGGAACGGATTGGTTCCCTGCTTATTGGCCTGCTCAATGACAGCCTCGATGCTCTCAACGATGCCGTCGCGCGACACGCTCATGTGCAACCGGGCCGCCCGGGTCAGCTCGGCAACGCCGGGCACATCGGCAATCACTTCGGGATCGTGGATAGAGACCCAGATCGGCGCATCGGCCCATCCATCCTTCACGCCCTCGAGCACCCATTGCAGCAGCGGCTTGCCCTGGATCGGCACGTTGCACTTGTGGGTGACGCCCGCGGCTTCGGCCAGCGGGTCGAGCTTGCCATCACGCTTGCCCGCGAGGATGAGAACAGTTGGCGATGACATGATGCAGACCTTTCGCGCGCCCCGATTATCGCAGCGCCTATAGGCAGGGTTTGGCCAAGCAACAACCCGGCTTG
This sequence comes from Blastomonas sp. RAC04, assembly GCF_001713435.1. Lineage (NCBI taxonomy): Bacteria > Pseudomonadati > Pseudomonadota > Alphaproteobacteria > Sphingomonadales > Blastomonadaceae > Blastomonas > Blastomonas sp. RAC04. The sequence goes on along the minus strand of NZ_CP016460.1, from coordinate 498,262 downwards.
CCCTCTTCCCTTTGACGCGGCAGACGCTAAGAGCCAAGCGGATGAATTAACGCTGAAGGACGTCTGATGGGTGAAACGCTGAACATCGCGCTGGTCGGGCTGGGTACCGTGGGCGCGGGCGTGATCCGGCTGCTGGAGGAAAATGCGGCGCTGATCGCGCGGCGCGCGGGCAAGCCGATTCGCGTCGCCGCGATCACCGCACGCGACCGCTCCAAGGATCGCGGCGTCGATCTGTCGCCCTATGAATGGGTCGATGACATGGGCGAATTCGCCAGCCGCCCCGATATCGACGTGGTGGTCGAGCTGATCGGCGGCGCAGACGGCCCCGCGCTGACGCTGGCGAAGGAAAGCATCGCCGGCGGCAAGGCGTTCGTCACCGCCAACAAGGCGATGGTCGCGCACCACGGACTCGATCTTGCGCAGCGTGCCGAGACTGCCGGTCTCGCTTTTAAATATGAAGCTGCGGTGGCAGGCGGCATCCCCGTCATCAAGGGGCTGCGCGAGGGCGCTGCGGCCAACCGGCTTGAGCGGGTCTATGGCATCCTCAACGGCACCTGCAATTTCATCCTGTCGGCGATGGAAAAGACCGGCCAGGACTTTGCCGAAGTGCTTGCCGAAGCGCAGGCACGCGGCTTCGCCGAAGCCGACCCCAGCTTCGACATCGATGGCGTTGATGCCGCGCACAAGCTGTCGATCCTCGCCGCGCTCGCCTTCGGAACGCAGCTCGACTTTGAGGGCATCGAACGCAGCGGCATCCGCAAGGTGCTCTCCGCCGATATCGCGCAGGCCGATGCGCTGGGCTATCGCATCCGCCTGATCGGCATGGCCGAACTCGACGGCAGCAACGGCGACGCGCGGCTGTTCCAGCGGGTCCACCCCTATCTGGTGCCGATGAACCATCCACTGGCGCATGTCGACGGATCGACCAACGCGGTGGTGGCAGAGGGCAATTTCTCAGGGAGGCTGCTGTTCCAGGGCGCAGGCGCGGGCGATGGCCCGACCGCCAGCGCCGTGGTTGCGGACCTCATCGACATCGCGCGCGGCGAGATCGGCCCGGCTTTCTCGATGCCGGTGCGCGAACTCGAGCAGGTGCAGCGCGCCGAAACCGGTCACCGCATCGGCAAATGCTATCTGCGCTTCGAGGTTGCCGACCGCCCGGGCGTTCTGGCCGAGATCACCGCCGCGATGCGCGACGCCGGAGTCTCGATCGAGAGCCTGATCCAGAAGGGCCGCAGCCCCGATGGCAGCGTGCTGGTCGCCATGGTAACGCACGAAGGCCCCGAAAGCGCGGTGGCGGCAACCATTTCCGCGCTCAACGGTTCCCCCAGCTTGCACGCTGCTCCGCTCGTTATCCACATTCTGGGAGACTGACCCCATGCCCTCAGGCCTTGCTGCACTTTTGGACGATGTCGCAGCGCTGACGCGGCTGGCGGCGGTCTCGCTCGACGATGTCGGCGCAGCCTCGGCCAAGGCCGGCGCAAAGGCGGCCGGGGTTGTGGTGGATGACGCTGCGGTTACCCCGCAATATGTCACCGATTTCAAGCCCGAGCGCGAGCTTCCCGTCATCTGGCGGATCGCCAAGGGTTCGCTGTTCAACAAGTTCATCATCCTGCTGCCCATCGGGCTGCTGCTCAGCGCATTCCTGCCTTGGGCGATCACGCCGATCCTGATGCTGGGCGGGCTGTATTTGTGCTTCGAGGGCGCCGAAAAGGTGATCCACAAGCTTGGCCACCATCAGGATATCGCCGAGGATGTCAGCCAGGTTCAGGACATGTTCGCGCTCGAGAACGAGCGGGTCAGCGGCGCGGTGCGCACTGACCTGATCCTTTCGGCCGAGATCATGGCGATTGCGTTGTCAGAAGTCGCCAGCCGCCCGATCGCCATCCAGGCAGCCGTGCTGGCGCTGGTCGGACTGGTGATTACCGCTGCGGTCTATGGCGCGGTGGCGCTGATCGTGAAGATGGACGATTTCGGCCTGCATCTGGCGCAAAAGCCTTCGGCCGCGCTGCAGGGCTTTGGCCGGGGGCTGGTCAAGGCGATGCCGATCGTGATGTCGGCGCTGGCGATCATCGGGACAGCAGCGATGATCTGGGTCGGCGGTCAGATCATCATCCACGGGCTGGCGGTGTTCGGTTTTGCAGGTCCCGAGCACCTGATCCACGATATCGCGGTGGCAGCCGGCGCGGCTGTCCCTGCGATCGGCGGGCTGGTCGAATGGCTTGTTGGCGCTGTGGGCGCTGGTATCGTCGGCTTTATCCTTGGCAGCATCATCGCACTGGCCTTGAAGGCACTTCCGGGCAAGAAGCACTGACAGCCCAACCTCAGGTAATCGTCAGGGCAAACGCCCAGGGCGGCCGTGGATATTCACCGGGTGGCCGTCCAGATCACCCCTGCCGAAGAGCACGAACCCCAGTTTCGCGGCGACCTTTTCCGACGCCGTGTGCCCGGGATCGATGATGCAGCGCACGATCGGCGCCTTCAGCACCGTATCGCTCCAGTCCAGAACGGCGGCCATCGCCTCTGTCGCGAGCCCCCTGCCCCAGGCGTCGGGTGCCATCGCCCAGCCGGCCTCGGGCACGCCATCGATATCGGGCAGACCGCGTTCGAAGCTGGCAAGGCCCCCTACCCCCATCAATGCGTCGGTGCGCCGGTCGGCAAACAGCCAATAGCCATAGCCGCACAGGGCCCACAGCCCATGCATGCCGATGAACCGGGCCCAGCTTTCATTGCGGGTGCGCGGATTGCCGCCGATATAGGCTGTCACCCGCTGGTCGGCCCACATCGCCGCATAGGCATCGAAATCCGCCATCACCGGCGCGCGCAATCGCAGCCGCTCGGTCTCGATCACCGGAATGGCGGCCATCATTGCGGCCCGCCGCTGCTTGCCGCCTGTTCGCGGCGGCGTTCGGCAGCCTCTGCCTCGCGCGCTTTCTTGAGATATTCCTCGTCCACCTCGGGCAGCTTGGAAAAATCGATCAGATAGGCGGGCGGCGGCGGGCATGGCGGCACCACGCACAGATTGCTGAAGGTCGCCTTGCCCTTGAAGATGCCATCGCCCGCAACGTCGGGCGCGGGCGGGGGACCACCGGTGGCAAGCCGCCCCTCGGTATCGGGCGGAACGCGGAACTTCGCGCTGGGATCGGTCTCGCCGCACACCACGATATCCTTGCCCGCGGCGCTTGGCTGGCAGCGCTTGGCGCGCTCTTCCTTGCCGGTCCATTCATCGGCCTTGCGAATCATCTGCTTGACCTTTGCGTCAACCCGGTCGGATTCGCGCTGTTCGGGCTCGGGCAGCCGCGTGTCATCCTGGGCGTCCTGAGCGCTTGCGGGCGGAGCAAAAAACGCGGAAAGGGCCAACACGGCCGCCGCAAACAGCATTCTCGACAATGCAATAATGCTCCCTTATGGACCGGGCGCAATGCACCCGGCCTGAAAGCGGAACTGGTGCCCCACATTAGAAGGATGACCCGCCTGCCATGTCCAGCGCAAGCCTGAAAGCAACGCCGCCTGCAGAAACCCCGCAGCTTGACCGCGTCCTGGTGCTCGAAATGGTCCGCGTGACCGAAGCCGCCGCGATCGCTGCATCCAAGCTGATCGGCCGGGGCGATGAGAAGGCCGCTGACGCCGCCGCCGTGGAAGCGATGCGCGCCGCGCTGAACGGACTGGATATCGACGGCACCGTGGTGATCGGCGAAGGCGAGCGCGACGAGGCCCCGATGCTGTACATCGGCGAGAAGGTGGGCCTGGGCAATGCAGGCGCGCCGCGCATCGACATCGCGCTCGATCCGCTCGAAGGCACTACCATCACCGCCAAGGCGGGACCCAATGCGCTTGCGGTCCTGGCGATCGCCGAAAACGGCTGCCTGCTCAACGCGCCCGACGTCTACATGGACAAGATCGCGGTGGGCCCCGGCTATCCCGACGGCGTTATCGATCTCAACAAGTCCCCGACCGAGAACGTGCAGGCGGTGGCCGCCGCCAAGGGTGTGAAGCCCGGCGACATCATCGTGTGCGTGCTCGACCGCCCGCGCCATGCCGAGATGATCGAGGAACTGCGCGGCTTGGGCTGCGGCATCATGCTGATCCCCGATGGCGATGTCGCAGGCGTGATCGCGACGACCAATCCCGACACCACGATCGACCTGTACATGGGATCGGGCGGCGCGCCCGAGGGCGTTCTGGCGGCAGCCGCGCTGCGCTGTGTCGGCGGCCAGTTCAAGGGCCGTCTGCTGTTCCGCAACGACGACGAACGTGCGCGCGCGCGCAAATGGGGCATCGAGGATCTGAATGCGATCTATGACCTCACCGATCTTGCCAAGGGCGACTGCATCTTTGCCGCCACCGGCGTGACCGACGGTTCGCTGCTTGAAGGCGTCAAGCGTCGCCGCGATGGCGTGATGACCACCGAAACCGTGGTGATGCGCTCTTCCAGCGGCACCGTGCGCTGGGTCAAGGGCGAGCACCGCATCGCCGACTGAACGGATCTGCGGCTTGGCACCGGATGCGCGCGTCGCGCCATCCGGCGGGGGATGAATGGCTATGGCGTTTGCGATCGACGGCTTTGACCTGGACCGGTTCGTGGCCTGCACGCTGGCCGAAGATCTGGGCCCGGACGGGATCGACGTCACCTCGCAAAGCGTCATCCCCGCAGACGCACGCTTTACCGGCGTGATGGATGCGCGCCATGCAATGGTGGTCGCAGGGCTCCCGGTCGCCGAGGCCTTTTTCCGGGCACTGGACCCCGATTGCGAGGTCCGCCTGCTGGTCGAGGAAGGCGCGCAGGTCTCCGGCGGCACCGATATCCTGCATGTCTCGGGCAAGGCGCGCGCACTGCTGACCGCGGAGCGCTCGGCGCTCAACACCGTCCAGCATCTCAGCGGAATAGCCAGCCTGACGCGCACCTATGTCGATGCGATGGCGGGCACCGGCGCGGTGCTGCTCGATACGCGCAAGACCATTCCGGGCCTCAGGCTGCTGGAGAAATACGCGACCCGTCAGGGCGGCGCGCAGAACCACCGCATGGGATTGTGGGATGCCGCGATGATCAAGGACAACCATGTCGCGGTGGCCGGCGATATCGGCGAGGCTGTCCGCCGCGCGGTGGTGGCGGGGATCGCGCAGATCATCGTCGAGGTCGATCATGTCGAACAGATCGAGCCTGCCCTGGCCGCCGGCGCCACGCATCTGCTGCTCGACAACATGTCGCCTGCCACGCTGCGCGGCGCGGTGACGCTGGTCGGCGGACGCGTCCCTTGCGAGGCATCAGGCGGCGTCACGCTGGAGACGATCCGCGCGATTGCCGAAACCGGGGTCGATTACGTCTCGGTCGGGCGCCTCACCCAGTCGGCCCCTGCTGCCGATGTGGGGCTGGACTTCACGGCGGTCTGAATGCGCTGGCTGGCCGCGCTTCTCCTTCCGGGGCTGTGGGGTGCGATGCAGCCCGTTCCGGCAAGCGCACAGGCCTATCAGTGCCGAATGCCGGAGCGGCTTGCCCCGGTCACACCACCACGGCGCGGACCCGAAGATGTCCGCCGTGTCACGCCCATCACAGGCTATACCCTGGCGCTCAGCTGGTCGCCCGAATATTGCAAGGGGCGCGAAGATCGCCCGGGTGAAGCGCTGCAGTGCAGCCGCAACCACGGCGAGTTCGGTTTCGTGCTGCACGGGCTGTGGCCCGAGGGGAAGACCTCCGCCTTTCCGCAATATTGCGCGCGCACGCCTGTCCAGGTGCCAGCGTCGGTCGTCCGCAGCACCTTGTGCTCCATGCCGTCCCGGCGGCTGATCGCGCACCAATGGGACAAGCACGGCAGCTGCATGGCGCGCGACCCGCAGTCCTATTTCCAAACTGCGACAAGGGTTTACCGCGCAATACAGCTCCCAGACATGGAGCGCCTGTCGCGCAGGCCGCTGACCCACGGCATGCTCAAGCAGGAGATCGCCCGGCGCAATCCTGGGATGAAGCCCGATGCCATCGCAATCAAGAGCAATGGCCGCGGATGGCTGCAGGAGGTGCGCATCTGTCTGGCGCCGGGCTATCGTCCGCGCGCCTGCCCGGCCTATGTGCGCCAGCCGCGCGGCGACACGCGCCTGCGCATATGGCGCGGGCTTTAGCGGACCAGCATCTCGTCGCGCTGCAGCGCCTTGCGTCCCCAGGCCAGCAGGAACACGCACAATGCGATGATGATCGCGAAGGATTCGAGCGGCGCGATGTTGTACAGCCAGACGCCGATGGCCGGCGCAACGATATAGGCCGCACCATTGACCGAGGCCACGATCCCGGCGACCTGGCCCTGTTCGGCGCGAGTCACCGCCAGCGAGGCACCGGCGGTAAAGCCCGGGCGGAACAGCCCGAAGCCGAGCGAGGCGATCGCAAAGCCCAGCGCGATCGCGTTGATGCTGTACGAAAACGCGACCAGTGTGCACCCGGTCGCGGCCAGCGCCATCCCCCACAGGGTCGAATTGCGCGGCCCCATCTTCAAATAGGGGATCAGCCCCCATTGCGCGAGCAACGTGGCAAAGGCCCCCGCCATCAGCACCAGCCCGGTGGGCCCGGCGGCAAGCTCGGGCGTGGCGCGCAGGTCCAGCCGATCAAGCAGCATGAAGCCGACCAGCCCCAGAATCATCGCATTGGCATGGCCGCCAACCAGCCCGGTGATCAGCCACGGCCGCAACCGCGCGTCCTTCCACGACAAGCGCTGCTGCGTGGGATCGACCGGTGCAGGAGGAGCCTCGTCATGCTCATCGGCATCATACACTTCCCCGGCGGCGCTGGTGCTCATCGGTTCGGACACCAGACGGCCGCGTGCGGCATAGCTCGGCGTGTCGTCGGGAAGCCGCAGCTTGAGCGTCACCAGCACCAGCAGGCCGAAGGCTGCGAACACGAAGAACGGACTGGGCAGGCCCAGGAACGGCAGGATGATCAGCGGCGCCAGCGCGGGGCCGATCACGGTGCCGAGGCCAAAGGAGGAGGAGATCATCGACAGCGACTGGGTGCGCTCTTGCCGGCTGGTGCGTGCGGCGACATAGGCCTGCACTGCGGGCGGTGCGGCGGAGCCCAGCCCGCCGTACAGGCTGCGGAACATCGCGAAGATCAGCATCGTCCACGCGCCCGAAAGATAGCCGTTGAGCCCCACGATCAGCGTCAGCCCGCACAGCGCGAATGACGAGATGAAGCCCACCAGGCCAAGGTTCATCAGAGCCTTGCGCCCGCGCCGGTCGGACAGCCGTGCCCAGCGGGGCGCAAAGACCATCCACAGCAGCGCCGACCAGCTGTACGCCAAGCTGACCCAGACATCCGCGACCCCCAGCCGGGTCCCGATCGCGGGCATCACCGATTGCATCGCGGTGTTGCCCGCTGCCGTCACCAGCATCACCATGAACAGTAACGCCATGCGGTCGGTCGGCAGTTTCTGTCCGGAAAGCGGGCCCTCGTGCTGGGCGGGCATGTCACTCATGGCCAGGCATAGCCTCTCTCGATCCGCGCGACGTGCAGGGTGTAATGCGCGTACCAGCGGTCCCGCCCCGCCTCGCGCGCGGCGCGGTGCTCGCGGTTGTCGCGCCATGCGCGGGCGCTGGCGTCATCCGCCCAGTAGCTGACCGTGATGCCGAAACCGTCCGCCCCCCCGCCATGGTCCATTCCCAGATAGCCCGGCTGCTGCGCAGCCAGTGCGTCCATGGCCTCTGCCATCGCCGCATACCCCTCTGCATCGCGCCCGCTGCGCTGCGCCGCGAAGATCACGGCAATACTGCCATTGGCATGGATGCGGGAATCTGTGGACGCGTGCATGGCAAATGCTCTACGCGCTGCCACCTGTGTTGCAAAGTGTTGCGATGGCCTGCGGACGCACATGATTGCTTTGCCCGGCCCAATCTGCAATTGTGACAGACTGTTGACAGATATTCTGAGAGGTTCTTCATGCAATCCAACGACCTGGCCCAGCTGCCCCTGCGGCAGCGGATCAAGGCGCGCGCCGAGCGGCTTTTCGGGGCCTGGGGAGTGTTTTTCAAAGGGTTTCTCAAGCACCCGGTGATGGTCGGATCGATCGTCCCCTCGTCCGACCGCACCATCCGCAAGATGCTGGCGCCGGTCCCCTGGAAAGACGTGCAACTGTTTGTCGAATATGGTCCGGGCGTCGGCACCTTTTGCCGCCCGGTGCTCGAAAAGCTGCCACGCAATGCCACCTATATCGCGATCGATACCAACCCCGATTTCATCCGCTATCTGCGCAAGACCATCCCCGACAGCCGTTTTGTCGCGGTGCACGGATCGGCTGCGGATGTCGAAGACATCATCGCCAGCCACGGCTTTGCCCATGCCGATTTTGTTCTTTCCGGCCTGCCGCTCTCGACGCTTCCCGGAACCGTCGCCGACGATATCGCGCAAGCCACACATCGCGCATTGCGGCCAGGCGGTGCATTTCTGATCTATCAGTTCAACACCTTCACCACCCAGCTGCTCCGCCCCTATTTCGAGCGGATCGATCGCGGTTACGAGCTGCTCAACGTGCTTCCCTGCCACCTGTTCTGGGGCTGGAAGGCACAAGACGAAAGCGCCGCCGAACACGGCAATCGTTGACTTTGCGCGGGTCAGCGACTAAGGCCCGCCTTTCCCTGATATTCTGACAGAGTCTGGAGCCCGTTCATGGCGCGCGTTACCGTTGAAGATTGCATCGACAAGGTCACCAACCGGTTCGATCTCGTTCTGCTCGCTGCCCAGCGTGCACGCGAGATCAGCGGCGGTGCCGAGCTGACCATTGATCGCGATCGCGACAAGAACCCGGTCGTGGCGCTGCGCGAGATCGCGGACGAAACCGTGTTCCCCGAAGAGCTCAAGGAAGGCCTGATCGTCTCGCTTCAGAAGGTGCAGGTCGATGACGACGACATGCCCGACGAGATCGGTTCGCTCAGCCTGTCGGCAGAGGCGCTGCGCCTCACCGCATCGGCGCCCGCGCGCACCAGCAACATGGGCAGCGATTTCGAAGGCTGATCCTTCGCGCTGCAAGCTATCGAAAAGGCCGCGCTCCCCATGGGGCCGCGGCCTTTTTCGTGTGCCTGAAAACGGTGGGCTGGATACCCTGCCCTCTTCGTCACCCCCGCGGAGGCGGGGGTCCCGCTTTTGCGCCGACTTTGAGAAAAGCGGGATGCCGCGTTCGCGGGAATGACGATCAGAACTGGCCAACCGCCCTTATTTGCAGGGGTATTTCTGCTTCATGAAATCATACAGCGCGGTGCGGAAGGGCTGCTTCTTCTTCGCCGCAGGCAGGCCGGTGAGGTAGGTCTTGAGCTCCTCGCCCTTCATCTTGCCCTGGCCCTTGGGCGGTGGGCAGCTGTGGCGCGGTCCACCGGCCTTCGCCTGCTTTGCGACATCGGAGCGGTAGAGCGTCAGCACGCGCTCGCTCTCGGCGCGCAGCGCGCGGACATCGGACGACATCAGCGCCGCAGGTCCAAGGCTTTCCGCCTTGTTCATCGCAGCCAGGAATTGCCCGGCAGTCATCTCGGATGTCGCCCCGACCGACAGGAATGCCACTGAGGCCAGCACCGCCGACCGGATCGCCCATTTCATCTTCAACTACCTCCACCCAACTGTGCCGCGCCTATAACACACCAAGATGAACCGTCGATGACCTCATTACGGCGGTGTCGGGCAGGGAAACCGCAGGGTCATCACCAGAGCAAACGCGGTGGTGACCGGCATGGGCCGGTTGGCGTCCGGAAATGCCCGGAACAGTTCGGTGATGTCCCCCAGCGAGAGCTGCGCCTGCCCTGGCGGCGGTGGGCAGCTGGCAGGCGGCGCGCCGCGCTGGACGGCCTCGGCCAGGCTGGCGCGATAGGCCATCGCAGCCTGCTGCAGCGCGCTGCGGATGGCATCGGCCTGCGGTGATGTGGCCGCCGCGTCGTTTCCGGCTGCCAGCAGCGCGTCTGCCTGCGCCAGGAACTCCGCGACCGTCTCGGGCGGGGCCGGAACGGCAACCGGCGCTGCGGCCTGTGTGGCCAGCAGCGCCGGAGCGAGTATTGCAATGCCGATCACGGATGAACGGTGGGCTCAGGCACCCTGCGGCTTGGGATCGTGGAACGGACCCTTGCGCTTGCCTGCGCGCGGGATGACCGCACCGATGCCGGGAGCGACGTCGGGCTTGATCGACTTGCCATCAGGCCGATCGAGCTTGCCAGTGGCGATGATCTCCTGGATCTCGTCGCCACTGAGCGTCTCGAACTCGAGCAGTGCCTGGGCCAGCGTGTGCAGCTGGTCGACATGCTCGGATAGCACCGCCTTGGCGCGGTCGTACCCTTGATCGACGATCTTGCGGATTTCCGCATCGATCTTGCGCGCGGTATCGTCCGACATCATCATCCGCTGGCTTTGGCCATAGCCCAGATAGCCTTCAGACTGCTCCTCGTACTGCAGCGGGCCGAGCTCGTCGGACATGCCCCATTTGGTGACCATGTCGCGCGCCAGCTTGGTCGCATACTGGATGTCGCCGCTGGCGCCGGAAGACACCTTGTCATAGCCGAAGATCACTTCCTCGGCGACGCGGCCACCCATCGACACGGCGAGGTTCGCATACATCTTGTCGCGGTGATAGCTGTACACGTCGCGTTCGGGCAGACGCATCACCATGCCCAGCGCACGGCCGCGCGGGATAATCGTCGCCTTGTGGATCGGATCCGAAGCCTCTTCGTGCACCGCAACGATGGCATGGCCAGCCTCGTGATAGGCGGTCATCCGCTTCTCGTCCTCGGTCATGACCATCGATTTGCGCTCGGCGCCCATCATGACCTTGTCCTTTGCAGCCTCGAACTCGCTCATCGCGACCAGACGCTTGCCACGGCGTGCAGCCAGCAGGGCGGCCTCGTTGACGAGGTTGGCAAGGTCTGCACCCGAGAAACCGGGCGTGCCGCGCGCGATCGTGCGCGCATTGACGTCGGGCGCCAGCGGCACCTTCTTCATGTGCACCTGCAGGATCTTTTCGCGGCCCTCGATATCGGGGACCGGCACCACGACCTGGCGATCGAAGCGGCCCGGACGCAGCAGCGCGGGGTCGAGCACATCGGGACGGTTGGTCGCCGCGATGATGATGATGCCTTCATTGGCTTCGAAGCCGTCCATTTCGACCAGCAGCTGGTTCAGCGTCTGCTCGCGTTCGTCATTGGAGTTGCCAAGACCGCTACCGCGATGACGGCCGACCGCATCGATTTCGTCGATGAAGACGATGCACGGCGCATTCTTCTTGGCCTGCTCGAACATGTCGCGCACGCGGCTGGCACCGACGCCGACGAACATTTCGACGAAGTCCGAGCCCGAGATGGTGAAGAACGGCACGCCGGCTTCGCCTGCGATCGCACGGGCGAGCAGCGTCTTGCCGGTACCGGGCGAGCCGACCAGCAGCGCGCCCTTGGGGATCTGGCCGCCGAGTCGCGCAAACTTGCTGGGATCACGCAGGAACTCCACGATCTCCTGCAGCTCTTCGCGCGCTTCGTCGATTCCAGCGACGTCCTGGAAGGTCACCTTGCCCGACTTTTCGGTGAGCAGCTTGGCCTTGGACTTGCCAAAGCCCATCGCCCCGCTCGCGCCGCCGCCCTTCTGCACCTGACGGAGCACGAAGAAGGCGATGGTGATGATCAGGATGAACGGCAGCGACTGCAGCAGAATGTACATCAGCAAGCTAGGCTGCTCTTCAGCCTTGCCGCTGTAATCAATGCCTTTTTCTTCCAGCAGCGGGATCAGCGACGGGTCGTTCTCGACGCGGACCGCGGAGAACTGCTCGTCATTGACATAGGTGCCGGTGACACGATCGGGCGAGATGGTCACGCTCTTGACCTGGCCGTCGGACACTCGGTCGCGGAAGGTGGAATAGCTGATCGAGCTTCCGCGATCCGCGCTGCCGCGGGTATCGATGAGCGATACGACCACCAGCAGGCCGATGATGACACCCGCCCAGATGAGCATGTTCTTCATCCAGCCGTTCTGGTTGGTGTTGGGATCCTGATCGTCGTTCATCACATAGCCTTTGCGGACGTAAACTATGTTCAAGATAGGCCACTAATCCTGAATGACAATATAATCCGCCTGCCATTTGGCGTAGGAAAGCTTTATTCGGTCGCCATCCCCTCGCCGCCCGCTCCACGCCGCGCAGGAGCCCGGGCAAAATGCCAGGTGGCACCGCCTCGACACAGCACATCGCCGATCATTCCCTGCCCGCCTGCGTTCAGCGTATCGATCAGCCGTCCCAGCGCCTCGCCGCGCGGCGCGATCCCCGGCTGTACCGCCTCGAGGCAACGCTGGACGAGCCGCCTGAGCAGTGCTGCAGGATAATCGTGCCGGATCAGCGATGCACCGCCGGGCCCGGTATGCAGCACCTGTGCGGCTTCGGAATCGACCATCCAGTCCAGCGCATCGGACACATCGGCGAGCGCCGCAGCCGAACGCACCGCCTGCAAGGGGTCGACGACATCGAACTGCCCCAGCGCTGCGCGCATCCGCACCCGATCGAAATCCGGGCTGGCGTTACTGGGATCGCGCACGAACGGGATGGCCTGATCGGCGCAATATCGCTCCAGTTCGGCCTTTCGCAGGCAGAGGATCGGGCGGATCACCTGGCCGTTTTTCGCGCGCACCGCAGCCAGCCCGTCGACCCCGCTGCCCCGCGCCAGCCGCATCAGCATCGTCTCGAGCTGATCGTCGGCATGATGCGCTGTCACGATGAACTCCGCGCCAGCCCGCGCCGCCGCTTGCGCCAACAGACGATAGCGGGTGGTCCGCGCCGCCGACTGGAGGTTGCCGGTGATCGGCGCATCGGGGCAGAGCGTGACATGCGGCACGGCGATGCTGGCGCAATAGTCCGCCACCATCGCGGCCTCGCCGGCGCTTTCGGGGCGCAGTCGGTGATCGACCGTGGCAGCCGATACGGGGCCTGCCCAGCCGCGCCGGACCATGTCGAGCATGGCCATGCTGTCGGGACCACCGGACACCGCCAGCAGCAGCGCGGCATCACGCCCCCCGGTCAGCGCCGCAAGCGCGCCTGCAACCTGCGTCAGGGGATCGTTATTTGCATCCGGCATTGCGGCGCCCGGAGGCCAACCGGTCCGATAGCCGCCCGGCGGCAACTTCGGGATAAACCTCGGCAAGTTCCGCAAAGGCGATGCACGCCTTGGGCTTTTCGTTGAGCTTGATCAGCGATTCCCCAAGGAAATACAGGCTTTCGGGCGCGCGATCACCCTTGGGCTCCTTCTCGTAATTCTCGGCGAACATCTTGGCTGCGGCGCTGGGCTTGCCGTCGTCGAGATAGGCGCGACCCAGCAGGTTGCGGGTATAGCTGGTGCGCTTGTGCTTGGGGTGCTTGTCCAAGGCGAAGCGCAGCTGCGCCTGCGCCTCGGGAAGGAACTTGGCCTCCCACAACCGATAGCCGTACAGATAGGCATCCTCGCCCGCATCGGTGGTCTCGGGCTTTTCGATCCGCGAGACCGCAGCGACGCGCTCTGCGCTGGGTGCGGCGGCGGCAGCCCCGGCAGCGGTCGTCGGCGCGGCAGGCGTGACGCGCGCAGGTGCTGCGCCGGTTCCTGCCCCCATGGTGCCCGTGGTGCCGGCAACCGGGGCGACAGCCGCAGCCGCGGCCTGCGCGGCCTTGTCCTCAAGCTGCGCCAGCCGCTTTTCTAGCTGGCCAAGCTTGAATCCGTTCTCCTCGGTCTGCGCGGTGAGCCGGGTGATCTGGTTTTCCAGCGTGTCGACCCGCTGCAGCAGATCGGTGATCGGCGCGCTGGCGCTGGTGCCGGTGGTGCTGGGCGCGGTCGCAGGCGCAGAAATTTCCGGCTCGAAGAAACGGTCCGATCCGCCCGGGAAAACCTTGCGCTGCACCGCGCGCATTTCGGTCTCCAGCTTCTTGACGCGCGGCTCGATCGACGCTGCCTGCGCGGCTGCGGGGCTGGCCGATGCCATCAGCGCAGCGATCAGGCTGCCGGCGATCAGCCGACCGGACCGGCTGAGGGGGCTTGCGCAGAGCAGGGAAAAACGGCGGGTGGACATGTCAGGCTCCAGCTCAAAAAGTGTTCGCAGGCGAATCTATACGGTGCCCACCGCTTTCGTCAAAGCCGGGCGATCACAAAATTGATGTCATGACGTCGCTGAACCTGAGTTGACCAGCGGTGGCGGGGTTCATCCCGCCTGATCGGTGCCGGTGCTGGCCTCGGTTGATTGCTGCGCAGGCTCTGCGGGACGCGCCAGCAGAGCGGTGGCGGTTACGGGAACATCCTTGACCGCAACCTCCGATGTGCCCAGCGGCGCCACGGTGCGACCGCCCACGGTGATCTCGAACGCGTCGGGACGTCCGGTCCAAACCTGCGGGGCCACGGCATCTGCGGGCACGGTGTACTGCTCACCCAGCGCCATCTGCTTCTGCATAAGCTGCTTGCCTTCGCCATCGTAGAACTTGATCCAGATATTGTCCTCGGTCGCGGTGAACACGACTTCGGCCTTGGGATCGACGGCGGCGGCGGCAGCGGCGGGCTTGCGATTGGCGGCAGCACCGGCTGCCGGGGCGCGCACGCTGCCTGCCTCGGCATCGGCTGCCTGCGCAAGTTCCTCGACATTGGCGCCCGGGAAGAAATAAGTCCGCCAGATGCCGAACCCGGCAATCAGGATGACCGCGCCCACCGCAGCGGCCAGCCACGCGATCCGCGCCGATGGAACCTTGCTGGGCTCGTCGAGATCGAACTGGGTCGCTTCGCGCGACGGCCCGGCGGACGAACTGCCCAGAGCTTCGCGGATCGACTGTGCAATCTCTTCTTCGGGAAGATCAACAGCGCGGGCATAGGCGCGGCCGAAGCCAATCGCATAAGTGCGTCCGGGCAGCCCGGCGAATTGGCCCGCCTCGATCGATTCAAGATGACGAACGGGAATGCGGGTGCGCGAGGCGACGTCGTCGAGCGTCATCTTGTGTGCCACACGCGCGTCGCGCAGACGTTCTCCGGCATGGGCGGGCGGGAACAAACTTCCCGTCTCCGCACCATCTGCTGATGGTTCGCCTTGTGCTTCCTCTGGCGTCTTGGCCACGTGCGCGCTCCCGACCCGGGTTTACCCGGTTGTAGTATTGCCCCTGCCCAGCAGAAACACCGAATGGCCGCCAAAGTCAACGTTTTTGGGCGATTCCAGCGGGTTTATCTATGCAAACAGATGTAACTGAACTGCCTCTTGACGGAGTATTGCAAACCTTTGCGGGTCACGCCAGCTCGACCCCTTGTGCCTGCGCCCAGGCGAGCAGTTCGCCGCGCATGTCGGCAGGCGGATGGCTCAGCAGCTCTTCCATCTTGGCGCTGGCCGCCGCGATGTCGAGCGAGCGCACCATGGCCTTGATCGGCCCGACGGCAGCGGGCGTGATCGACAGCCGCCGCATGCCGATGCCGAGCAG
The DNA here is from genome assembly GCF_001713435.1 of Blastomonas sp. RAC04. Taxonomy (NCBI): domain Bacteria; kingdom Pseudomonadati; phylum Pseudomonadota; class Alphaproteobacteria; order Sphingomonadales; family Blastomonadaceae; genus Blastomonas; species Blastomonas sp. RAC04. The sequence continues at coordinate 482,861 of NZ_CP016460.1, read as the reverse complement.
CGCCAGCGCCTCGAGCTGCCGCCCGCCCATTTCGCCGCATACTGTGACGTCGATGTTATAGGGTGCAACGTCGCGGACCACCCGGCGCAGGAAGCGCAGGATCGAGGCCGAGATCCAGTCGTAGCGCTGCGCCAATTTGGGGTGAGCGCGGTCAGCTGCCAGCAGGAACTGGGTGAGATCGTTGGTGCCGATCGACAGGAAATCGAGCTTTGGTCCAAGGATATCAAGCGTTTCGGCAAGCGCAGGCACCTCGAGCATCGCGCCGTAGCGGATGCGCTCGGGCAACATCTTCTTGCGCGCCTTCAGGAACGCGAGCTGGTCTTCGAATACCTGCCGCGCGGCATCAAACTCCCAAGGCTCTGCCACCATCGGGAACATGACGTTGAGCGTGCGCCCTGCAGCCGCCTCGATCAGCGCGCGCGCCTGCACCTTGAGCAGCCCGTCGCGCTCCAGCGCCAGCCGCAGCGCGCGCCAGCCCATCGCGGGGTTCTCCTCGCCCGGCCCGTCCTCGCGCAGATAAGGCAGCGACTTGTCGCCGCCGATGTCGAGCGTGCGGAAGATCACCGGCTTTTCGCCTGCCGCATCGAGAACGTCGCGGTACAGGCGCAGCTGCCGCTCGCGCTGCGGCAATGTCGCGGAGACGAGAAACTGGAATTCTGTCCGGAACAGCCCGACGCCATCGGCGCCCGAAACCGAAAGATGCGCAATGTCGTCGCGCAGGCCTGCGTTGATCAGCACCCCGATTCGCGTACCGTCCTTGCTCACAGGCTCGACATCGCGCAGCGCGGCATAGGCCGCCATCTTCTCGCGACTGCGCAGGAACTTCTGCTCGAACGCCTCGATCACCTGCGGCGCGGGGCGGATGAGCACCGAATTCTCGTTGGTGTCGATCAGCAGGTGGTCGTCCTGGCGCACCTGGTGGCGGATGTTGCGCATCCGCCCCATCACCGGAATGCCCATTGCGCGCGCCACGATCGTCACATGCGCGGTGAGCGATCCTTCCTCAAGGATCACCCCCTTGAGCCGCCGCCGGTCGTATTCGAGCAGTTCGGCCGGGCCCAGGTTGCGCGCGATGAGGATGGTGTCCTGGCGCAATCCCATCTGCGCTGCGGTGCCGATCTGGCCCGAGACGATGCGCAGAAGCCGGTTGGAGAGGTCCTCAAGATCGTGCATCCGGTCGGCGAGCAGCGGATCGTCGATCTGCCTCATCCGCATCCGGGTGCGCTGCTGGACGCGCTCGATCGCCGCTTCCGCAGTCAGGCCGCTGTCGATCGCCTCGTTGATCCTGCGCGACCAGCCTTCGTCATAAGCGAACATCTTGTAAGTCTCGAGTACCTCGTCGTGCTCGCCACCGGTGCCGAATTCCGCCTGGCTCGACATCTTGTCGATCTGCTCGCGCATCTTGATGAAGGCCGAATAGACCCGCTGGCGCTCGGCCTCGACGTCCTCGGCGACCACATGCTCGATGGTGATGCGCGGCTGGTGGAATACCGCCTTGCCGCTGGCAAGACCCGCGACCAGCGGAAAGCCGATCTCGTGTTGCGAATGGGTGAGCTCGGCCTGCCCGTCAAAGGTGCCGTGTTCGTCGACCATCTCGGCATTGGCGATCAGCTCGGACAACACCATCGCCACCGTCTGCATCGCCTCGATCTCGACCTCGAGATAGCGGCGCGGTTCGACATGCTGGATGCACAACACCCCGATCGCGCGTTCCATGCGGACGATGGGAACCCCGGCAAAGCTGTGGAACTTTTCCTCGCCGGTTTCGGGGCGATACTGGAAGTCCGGGTGCGCGGTGGCCTCGGCAAGGTTGAGCGTCTCGACATTCTTGGCGATCGTGCCCGTAAGCCCCTGCCCCAGGGCCAGCTTGGTGACATGGACCGCCTCCTGGTTGAGACCGCGGGTGGCGAACAGCTCGAGCACGCCTTCGCGCAGCAGATAGATCGAGCACACCTCGCTGTTGAGCGAATCGCCGATGATGTCCACCACCTGGTTGAGCTTGGCCTGCGCATTGGATCGTGCGGCCATAACGTCGTGCAGACGGGTCAGGATGTTGCGGGCGGCAAGGGTGGCGTTGATCTGGGCTTCCGACATGGGCGGAGGTCTAGCACGCAGTTGCGCGCTAGGCTATCGGGGGTTGGCCCCGATTTGGCAGCGAGGGGTTGCGTCCCCACCCGTTACGAATTCGTGCGCGATGGATGCCACCGGCATGCTAGCAGACGGATATCGGGACAGTATTCGGTTTTTGCCGATCCATATCTGCTTCAAAAAATGGGATGCCAACAAGGCCGCGTCTTGCGGTCCGGGCAACCGGAAGGGCGTGCCACATGGCTGCCGATCAAACACCGATCAATCTGGGCCGCTCGCTGGGGCTGGCGGTCGTGCTTGCGTCCAATGCACCTCTGCTGCTGCTCGACGACAAGCTGACCATTGTTGCCGCGAGCGACAGCTTTTGCGCCGCGTTCGGGATCGATCCTGCAACCGTTACCGGACAAACCATCTATGATCTGGACCACCACCATTGGGACCTGCCGCGGCTGCACTCGCTGATCGACGCGACCCTGTCAGGCGCGGCGGATATCGAAGCCTATGAGATGGAGATTCTGACCAGCGCCGGCGCGACACGCTGTGTGGTGATCAAGGCGCAACTGCTTGAATATGGCGACATCGACAATTCGCGGATGCTGGTCACGGTCATCGATGTCACCGAGACACGTAAGGACGATAAGCGCCACAAGGAGCTGATCCAGACCAACGCGGCGCTCCTGCACGAGATGCAGCACCGGGTGGCCAACAGCCTGCAGATCATCGCAAGCATTCTGATGCAGAGTGCCCGCAAGGTGCAGTCTGAAGAGGCACGCGGCCATCTGAGCGATGCGCATCAGCGCGTCATGTCGATCGCGACCCTGCAGCGCCACCTCGCCCAGTCCGATGGCGGAGCCGTCGAACTTTCGCCGTATCTGACGCAATTGTGCGCCAGCATCGGCGCTTCGATGATTCACGACCGCAAGAGGTTGACGCTAACGACGCGGGTCGACCCGGTTCTGATCGACGGGGACGTTTCGGTGAGCATGGGTCTGGTCGTGACCGAACTGGTGATCAACGCGCTCAAGCACGCGTTTCCGGATGGACGCATCGGCCATGTCGTTGTCGGCTATACCGCAGACGCAGACGACTGGACGCTTTCGGTGTCGGACGACGGCATCGGCATGGACGCGGATGCCGAAGATACCCAGGCCGGGCTCGGCACCCGCATCATCCAGGCGCTCGCCAAGCAGTTGGGGGCGATAATCTCCGTCGAGAATGCCGCGCCGGGCACGCGCGTCTCGCTGATCCATACGCGGAAAATCGCGCGTGAGGTCGCGGAGAATGACGAGGCGGAAAATGGTGTGGCATAAAAACCCGCGCGCACCAAAGTGCGACGCATGGGTTCCGGATTAAGCCCTAGCGAAGAACCGCACCGGCATCGGCCAGATGGACGTCGTGCATTTGATTCAGATACGCATCGTAATAGCCCTTGTGCGATGCGCCGACGATGGTCAGCAGGCGCGTGCCCGGATAGCGACCGATGATGTCGCGCATGTTTGCCACCATGCGCAAATTCCGCGTTTCCCAATAACCGACATATTGCCTACCAAAGCCCTGGGGCGACGGCTCGACCAGTGCGGCCCCGAAATCCGATCGATAAACGAGCATGGGCGCATCGGGTGCGTTATAGGCGCGGTAGAGGTTCAGCAGGCCATCGGGCTGCGCCAGTCGTGCGGTCAGCTGCTCGCTTTCGGCCCGACGCGCGCGGGTTGCCGGGTTGTCCCAGGCCTTCGTGATCGCCGCTTCATTTGCCTGGATCTCTTCTGGGATGACCGGTCCAGGCGAGTCCGCAGAGTGATCGTCGACGCTCCACAGCCGCTCGAGCCCCAGCCGCGTGGCAAGCGTGGCAGCGACCAGATAGGTCTCGTTGCGCCGCGTCCGGGCTTTCTCCAGCGTGGTGACAAGAGCGTCGGTCAGGCCGTCTCCTGCTCGGCGTTCCTCGGCTGGCAGCCTGAGCCACTGCACCAGCGCCGACCCGCGTTCGCCCGAAGCGAGGAATATCGCTGCCAGCTGCCGACGCTGCGCGGGGGCGGGTGCTGCCGGCCACGCGGCGAGCAGGCGTTCCGCCTCGGCATTGGCCGCTGGAACGTCGAGCCCGGTGGCTTGCCCCGCTGGAGCGGGATCGAAGCAGTAGGTCTTTACCGTCTCTGCGTACCGTGAAGGATAGCGGCGCAGACTGTCGCACTGCAGGCCGGAAAGGTCCTCGGTCGCAATCGCCGTTGGACGCCACGCGGCGAGCCGGTCGAGCAATGGCGCGAGCATGTCGGGCGTGAAGCTGTCGGGAAGCCCGGACAGGTGCGGCGTGCCGAGGACCAGCACCTCATTCGGCGTGCTGCTGGCGGGCAGCTTCAGGGCGCTGGGATCGAAGCTGGGGCGATAGAACTGCGCGGATACAGGCAGGGCGCAAAGCGCTATCCCCACACCCAGCATCATGCGCGTCCTGAAAAGGCCGAATACTGTCATGCGGTCCGAACTCATGCCCCCCCCCTTCCCTGATGTGTGTTGCTGTATTGGTACACCATATCAAATTGGCTGTCCATGGCCGCTGCGCTGCCCCATACGCAGCCACGCCTGCATCGCGCGGACCGCATTCGCCCGCACGTGCATTCTGCCCCTGGTGTGAATTGCCCTTGATGGGAAGGAATCATGTCCAGCGAGCCGTTGCTCCAGCTGGCGGAGGGCATTTTCGCCCCTCCCCGTCGCCCGGCGCGCGATCTGACCCCTCGTCAGACGCGCCGGGCTTGGATTTGGCGTCCGGGATCTGCCCCGGTCCGCTCTAGATCAGATCAGTTGATCAATGCAGGCTGATCTCTTCCTTGATGCGCAGTTTCTGCTTCTTGAGCTTGGCAATCAGCGCGGTATCGGGCGCCGGCCTGCGTTCCTCGTCGTGGATCATCCGTTCAATCCCGGCATGCTTGGCCATGAGAGCTTGCGTATGACTGTCTTGCAGCATGTATGTCTCCTTCGACTCGTTGCCTTCTCATCTTGGGATCGTGATCTAAACATAAAATTTATGGGCTGTCTGTGGTGTTATGCACAGGTGCGCTTGCAATGCGGCGAAACATTCCATAACCGCGACAATCGGCAGGCGTGTGGTCTGCCCACAGGATAATCCGGTGCCCGATGCGGCCCGGCCAGGTCTGGAAAGGCGTCGCGCGTGACAGAGGAAGAAGTCCGGCAGAAGCTGGCCTTGCTGCGCATCGAACATCGCGACCTCGATCATGCCATCGGCTCGTTGAGCAACGGCGGCACCACCGATATGCTGCAGCTTGCCCGGCTGAAGAAGCGCAAGCTGCTGCTGCGCGACCAGATCGCCATGCTCGAAGATTATCTGATCCCCGACATCATCGCCTGATCGCCACGACCGCATCGCGCCTTCATCCAGACAGGCGCAACTGTTCCGCGTTGACACAGGCGCGGTGTTTGCAGGCTTAACCATAGGTTCCGGCTGGGCAGCCCCACGGGATTTTGGCAAGGATGGGGCATGTCCAACCACCAATTCCCTTTCACGGTCAAACTGGTCGAGTCGCTCTATGTCGAGGCGATGGTGCTGGCCGACGAGGCGCGGTCCTATTTCGAGCTGACGCCAGAAGACCAGGGGCTTACCCGGCATGACGACATTCGCATCGACATGTCGTGCGAATCGCTGCGCGTGACCACCCGACTGATGCATTCGATCGCCTGGCTGCTCAACCAGAAGGCCTATTTCGCAGGCGAACTCTCGCTGCACCAGTTGCACAGCCGCAGCCGTTCGCTGGGCAAATGCACCTCGAGCGATCCGTTCGTGGTTGCGCGTCTGCCGCAGGAAGCCCAGCGGCTGGTGCAAGAAACCCAGCACCTGCTCGACCGGCTGGTCCGGCTGGAAAAGTCGCTCGAGGCCGAGCGGCTGGGCTTTGTCGAGGAAACCGCCTTGCGCCCCGCGGTGCTGCAGATGCAGGCGCGGCTCGCCAGCGAACTCGCCTGACACGGCGCATCTGCCCCCTGCCCAACTGAGCGATTGCAATCCTTCCGCGCTGGTTTAATCATACGATTAAACTATCGACCGGGTCAGAACCGGCGGAGAGGAATGGCATGGAGGCGTTTCCAACGCGGGCGGAGGATATCACCCCGGACTGGCTGCAGGCTCAGCTCGACAATGCGGGCGTGCTGGGCGGCGCGCGGATTGCCGCCATCACCTGCGCGTCGATCGGCACCGGTCAGGTGGGCGATACCGTGCGGATCGCGCTGGCCTATGACCGCCCTGCCCCCGGCGCCCCGGCCTCGATCGCTGCCAAGCTGCCTTCGCGCGACGCCACCAGCCGCTCGACCGCGGCGCATTTCCGGCTCTATCTGCGTGAGGTCAACTTCTATGCCCGGATCGCCCCCCTGGTCGCGATGCGGGTGCCCAAGGTCTATGCCGCGTTGATCGAGCCGACCGGATGCGATTTCATCCTGCTGTTCGAGGATCTGGGCCCGGCGCGCGCTGGCGACCAATTGGCGTCCTGCACGCTCGACGAGGCCCGGCTGGCGGTGTGTCAGGCGGCATCGCTGCACGCGTCAACCGACAATCTGAGCGTGCTGGACGAGGACTGGCTGCTCCCCGATCCGCAAGCGCGCGACTGGATCATCCAGGCCTATCCCGGCGCGCAGGCCGTGTTCCGCGAGCGTTATGCGGGGCAGATCGAGCCCGAATACCTCGCCATCTCCGAGGCGCTGGCCGACGCTGCGCCGCACTGGTTCGGCTGGCAGCCCGGCACTCGCTGCCTCACCCATGGCGACTTCCGGCTCGACAATATGCTGTTTGACATTCGCGGCGGTGCAGAGCCTCTGGCGGTGGTCGACTGGCAGACCTGCGTCACCGGCGCCGGCACCAGCGACCTTGGCTACTTTCTGGGCACCGGCATCGGCACCGATCTGCGCCGCGCGCACGAAGCCGAGCTGATCGATCTGTATTGCGCCGAAATGACCCGCCACGGCGTGCCGCGCAGCAGCAACACGATCTGGGACGATTACCGCATCGGCGCGCTGTCGGGGCTGTCGACCGCGGTGTTCAGCGCCGCCTTTGTCGAGCGCACAGCCCGCGGCGATGCCAACTTCCTGTCGATGGCGCGCGGCGCGTGCAGCCTCGCGCTGGACCATGACAGCATCGGCGCGCTGCTATGCCATGCGGAGCGCAACACGGAGACCACGACATGCTGACCCGAGGCGATGATTACCCGCTGCACCAGACCGCAGAGCCGATCGCCTATGCTGGCACCGACCGCAATTTTTACGACCGCTATTTCTTCAACGGCTACAACCCCGATGGCACCGGCTTCTTCGCGCTGGCCTTTGGCGTCTACCCCCATCTCGATATCGCAGATGCGAGCTTTTCATTCATTAGCAACGGGTTGCAGCATGCTCTTCACGCCTCGCGCGAGCTTGCCATGGAGCGGATGGACATGGCCGTAGGGCCGATCCGCATCGAGGTGATCGAGCCGCTCAGGGTCTTGCGCATCCTGGTGGACGGTGAAGGCATCCGGGCCGACATCACCTTCACCGGCCGCGCCTTCCCGATCGAAGAGCCGCGCTTCACCTTCCGCAACGGTCCGCGCACCTTCATGGACTACACCCGCATGACCCAGAACGGGCACTATAGCGGCTGGATCGAAATCGATGGCGAGCGGGTCGAACTGGCGCCAGGCTGCGCGGGCACCCGCGACCGCAGCTGGGGCGTGCGCCCGATCGGCGCGCCCGATGCCCAGCCGCATTCCGGCAGCGCCCAACCGGCATTCTTCTGGCAATGGACCCCGATCAACCTGCCCAGCCGCAGCCTGTTCTTCCACCTCAACGCACACCGATCGGGATCGGCGTGGAACACCCGCGCGGTGGTCGCACCCGATGGCGCCGGGCATGACGGGTTCGATGAGACGCCCTCGGCGCTGCTGGAGACGCAGATCGAGCCCGGCACCCGCTGGCCCGCAGGGGGGACGCTGACGATCCAGACCGATACCGGGCCACTCGCCGTGACCTTCGAGCCGGTGCAGCGGTTCCAGATGCGCGGGCTGGGCTATACCTGTCCGAAATGGGGTCATGGCCGCCACCACGGGCCCCTGGTGGTAGAGCGCGATGTCATCGATCTTGCCGCAATCGATCCGATGGCACCGACGATGGAAAACCTGCACGTGCAAATCCTCTGCCGCGTCACCACCAGCGAAGGCGAACAGGGGCTGGGCACGTTCGAACAGCTGGTGCTCGGACCCTATGAACCCTGGGGACTGACCGGCTATGTCGATTCGCCGGTCAGCCGCTCCAAGGACTGAAACCGCCTACCTGGCGTGCACTTTCACGTTCTTGCTGCGATAGACCCTGGGGCGGTGGCGAACGGGAACCGTCTCGGTCACCACCACCTCTTCGGTGCAATTGCAGGCAGCAGGCGTGATCGTCACCGTGGTGACGATCGGCGGCGGGTAGTAATAATAATATCCCGACGGCGGGGGCGGATAGCCGCCCTGACCCGGAGGCGGCGGATAGCCGGCCCCCTGTTGGGCGAGAAGACGCCTGCAGCGTTCGCGGTCCTCGGCCTTGTCGATCACCATCCCGGCGACGGCGCCGACGCCCGCGCCGATCAGCGTTCCACCGGTGCGGTTGCCGCGTCCGGCGACGCGGTTGCCCGCAAGACCGCCGACAGCCGCGCCGATCGCCGCGCCGCCCAGACCGGTTTCACGGCGGCAGGCCTCGAGAAAGGCGGGGTCGTAGTCACCGGCAAAGGCAGGCGGCGGGGCGATGGGAGGCTGGCCGTAGCTGACGCCGTAGCCGCCCTGCGCCTCGCGCGCGAGCAGCCGCTTGCAGCGCTCGCGGTCTTCCGCCTTGTCAAGCACCATGCCAGCGATCGCGCCGACGCCTGCGCCGATCAGCGTGCCGCCGGTGCGGTTGCCGCGTCCGGCGATGCGGTTGCCCGCAAGACCGCCCGCAGCCGCGCCGATCGCCGCGCCGCCCAGACCGCTGTCACGGCGGCAGGCTTCGAGAAAGGCGGGGTCGTAATCGCGGTCATATTGCGCGACCGGAGGCGGAGGCGCCATATCATCGGGGTCGTAATCGACCCCCGGCGCCGAGTCTTCTGCGGTCCGTGCCCAATGCGTGCCATGCACCACCTGATCGTTGCCGAGCAGCAGATCGCCGTCGTAATTGTACGGATCGTAATCGGGCGAATAGGTCTGGCTGACCACTGCCTGCCCGGCCTGCGCCGCCTGCCAGTTCACGCCCTGCAGGCTGTCATACACACGGCCATTGCGATCGGTCAGCACGGCGTCGTCATAATAACGCGACCAGCCATAGCCCTGCGCCGGGCGGGCCAGGCCATAGCCCTGCCAGTTGGAGATGTAGTAAGTTGGCACGATCCAGATGCGGGGCAGCAGGAAGCCACGGAACGGGCGGACATAGGCAGGCGCGCCGACCGGGATGCGCGCGCCATAGGACGGCATGCCCACCGGTCCACGCTGGAGGGCACTGCCCGCCTTGAAATCGAGCCTCGACGGCAGCGGCCGCGACAGCTGCGAATCGGCGGCCTGAACAGGCAGGGCCAGCGAAACTGCACCACCGATACAGGCGGCAACGGCAGCATGGCGCACAGAAGCAAAAGCGCGGCTCTTCATGGTTAACTCCCCTCGGACAATCGGGCAGGCCATCGCAGAAAAGGGACGCAACCGCCCCCCGCCCATCCAGCCTGGTTAAGCGATTGTTAGCATTTACAGGGGGTTTGCACCATCGCACCGATGTAAAACCGGGTGCCCTGGCGCGGGCTGTTTCAATATGGGGCAGCGCACACGAACAGGTTAACGCAAGGGTTCAGATGCGTCCGGCGAGCGTTCTGGCCAGCCGCTCGATCCCGGCGCGGTCGTCTGCATCGAACCGCGCCAGATGCGGGCTGTCGAGATCGATGACATGGGTCACTTGTCCTTCATGGATCACCGGCACCACAAGTTCGGACTGGCTCGCAGCATCGCAGGCGATGTGACCGGGAAAGGCATGGACGTCGTCGACCAGCTGGGTTTCGCCGCTGGCTGCCGCGGTGCCGCAGACGCCGCTGCCCAGCGCGATGCGGATGCAGGCAGGCTTGCCCACAAAAGGGCCCAGCACCAGCTCGCCATCGACCATGCGATAGAAGCCCGCCCAGTTGAGCCCGGGCAGGAACTGGCCCAGCAATGCAGCGACATTGGCCATGTTGGCGACACCGTCACGCTCGCCATCGACCAAGGCAAATGCTGCGGAATGCAGGTCGTCATACAGCTGGGGTTTGGGAGTATTTGCATCAATTTCAAACGCGTACATGCCAAAGCTTTCACACAATAAAAGGTCAGTCGAAGGCGACGCGACCCCGGTTCTTCTTCACCGTCGACCGGTTCTTCTTGCCCGCCAGCCGCTCGGTCTTGCCCACGCGGTTAAGCCGCGACTGCGCGCGGGTGGCGGGCAGATCATAGGCCTCTGCCAGCATCGCCGACACGCGTTCGCGCGCCAACTTGCGATTGGCCTCCTGCGTGCGGTGGTTGCGCGCCAGGATGACCAGCTCGCCTTCCTGGTTGATCTTGCTACCTGCCAATGATTTCAGTCTGTTATAGACTAAAGGTGGCAAACCTAGAGCGTAAATATTGACGTGCAGCTGGACCGCTGTTGCCACCTTGTTGACGTTCTGGCCGCCAGGGCCGGAGGCGGTGATGAACCGTTCGGAGACGATTGCGTGATCGGGGACGGTGAAATCATTCATCGCCTGCCGCCTCGGCCACGCTCTGGTCTTGCTGGGGGCCAAATCCCAGATCGATGAAGCGCCTGGGCATCGGTGCGGCGGCGAGCACTGGCGGCTTGTCCCCGCGCGGCACCACCAGCCCCGCTGCATGCAGCATCAGGCCCGAGGAATAGCTCTTGCCGTAAAACGGATCGCCGAGCAGCGGCTTGCCCAGCCCGTGCAGTGCATGCACGCGGATCTGGTGGGTGCGTCCGGTCTCGGGGCGGAACTCGACGAGCGTCCGCCCGCCTGTCGCCGCGATCCGCTTCCAGTGCGTCACCGCGCGCTTGCCGGCGGCGTCGGGCACGATCCGCCAGCCAGCTTCGGCAGTGCTGGTCTTGCCCAGCGCGATGTCGATCGTGCCGAGGTCGTCATCGAGGTCGCCCTCGACGATCCCGAGATAGGTCTTCTCCACCGCGCCACTCTCGAACGCCGCTCCGAAGCGCTTGGCCGCCTTGGCGTGGCGCGCCAGCAACAGACAGCCAGACGTGTCCTGATCGAGCCGATGCACAGCCGTCGGCGACCGCTGGAAGCCGAAGCGCAACTGGACGAGATAATCGTCGAGACTGCGCCCGCCCTTGCGCGGCTGGGTGACCGGAAGCCCCGCGGGCTTGTCGATGACGATTGCCTCGCCATCCATGAACGGTAGCGTCTCGGCGACGCAAAAGGCTGGTGTGTGAAAACCCATGATCGTCAGGCCGCCTCTGCCATCTCGAAGCTGCGCGCGAACAGTTCGATCGCGCGCATCCGGTCGGCATGGTGATAGGCATTGCACGAGATCATCACCTCGTCCGCACCGAACGCCTCGACCAGCACCTGCACCTTGTCGCGCACCACATCGGGCGTGCCGAAGGCAGCGATCCGCGCCTGCGCGCCGATGATCATCGCCTCGCGCTCGGTAAAGCCCATATCGCGGCTTTCCTCGGGCGACACCGCAGGCTGAAGCCCGCCTCCGAGCAACCGCGCGATGTTGAGGAAATAATTCTTGCGCAGCAGATCGGCCTGATCGGCATTGTCACAGGCAAAGGCGGTGGTCGCGAGCATGACATAGGGCTTGTCCAGCGTCGCGCTGGGGCGGAAATTGTGGCGGTACAGCTCGGTCAGCCCCGGCGTTGCCTGCGGGTTGATGAACAAGGCGAGCGCATAAGGCAGCCCCAGTTGCGCTGCGAGCATTGCGCTGTCGGGGCTGGTGCCGAGAATCCAAACCGGAACGTCGCCCGCCGGTTCGGGGCTGAGCCGCGGCTCGGCGAGGTCCCCGGTCATGTACCCGACAAGATCGGCCACCTGCTGGGGAAAATCGCGGAACGAGGGTGGGTGCGGCGCAGACAGGGCCGCTGCGACCCGCATCTCCCCACCGGGCGCACGGCCCACGCCCAGATCGATCCGGTCGGGATAGAGGTTGCTCAGCACTGCAAACTGCTCGGCGATCTTGTAGGCGCTGTAATGCGGCAGCATCACCCCGCCCGACCCCAGACGGATCCGCGAGGTATGCGCGCCCATCGCCGCCATCAGGATTTCCGGCGCGCTGCCGCACAGGAAGCGGCTGGCGTGATGCTCGGACACCCACAGCCGGTGATAGCCCAGCCGGTCGGCCAGGCGCGCGGCCTCCAGCGTGCCGGAAAGCGCGGTGGCGGCAGGGACATCGGCGAAGCGCACCGACTGGTCGAGCAATGAAAATTGTACCATGCCCTCAATGATAGGGCATTTGGGGCGGGTCACAAGGGCCACCGGTGTTTCGGTGGCCCTTGTGCCGCTGGCCGATCGGGCTGCGCGACTGCGTCAGCAGCCGATCAGGCGATCAGTTTTCCTGCATGTCCTGTGGCCGCAGTCCCGACATGTCGGGGACAGTGCGCGGCGCAGATCCGGGCGACCGGTCGATCCGCTGCTGACGCTGCGGACGCTCGGCGCGCGGGGGTGCGCCGCCGGGCTGTGCCTGGGGAGAAGACTGGCGCATTGTCGGGCGCTGGCGGCGCTCGCCGCGCATGCCCTGCCGACCTTCCAAACCCTGGCGACCCTCGATGCCCTGGCCATTGCCGGCTCCGCCATTGCCCTGCCAGTTGCGACGTCCCTCGCGCCCCTGACGGGGCTGGCCGATGGCATCCTGCTGGCGCTGCTCCCAGCGTTCCATGCGACGCTGGCGATCCTCGGGGGTCAGGCCGCCCATGCGCTCGCGCTCGCCCTGCCGGGTGCGGGGAACCTCGCCGGCATTGTTGCGGCGTTCCTGGCGCCAGTCGCGGCGATCATCGAGCGTCTCGCGCCGGTTCTCGCGACGATAGTCGCGGCGGTCGTCACGCCGATCCTGGCGGAATTCCTGGCGGCCGCCGCGGCGCTGCTGCTGATACTGCCAGCGCTGCTGACCCCAATACTGCCGGTGCCGGTTCTGCATCGCAAAGCGACGTCCGCCGGGGCGGTCGTAGATCCACGTGCCATAGCCGGGATAATAGAAATTGTCCCAATAGCCGCCGCCAAAGCCGATCTGGCCAAAGCCCAGCCCGGCGTCGCAGCCATAAAAGCCGTCCCAGGCCGAATAGGCGTCGCAATAAGGGTCATAGCCACCGGCATAGCCGCCGCTGCCCACGCCCACGGAAACGCCGCCATAGCCGCCATAATCGCCCACGCCATAGGCGCAGGCCGACAGCGAGACCGCGCCCAGCGCGACAGCGGCGATACGGACGACACGCCGGCCAAGGGACGGGATGCGGATCTTTTCAAGAAATGCAGATTGGGTCAAAGCCAAGGTTTCCTGTCTCGCCGCAAGTCCTGGCGCGGCGGGCCGGCGGAGCGGAGCCCCGATAGTTTGTTCATACAAATGCCAAGTTGAATTAACGATGAATGATTTTCCCGCCGTCAGACAGTGCTTGCTAACATTGGTGTCAGTTGGTATTTAATGGCTCGATTAAAACAGTGCAGAGGATTCCCCCATGGCCACCGTCCTTGCTCCCCAAGCGCCTGCTGCCCCGCGCGAGATGTTTCCCGACCACAGCATCCAGCGCGACAGCGGCAACCCGCACTGGACCCCCCTGCCCGGCAGCAACGCGCTGGATCATATTCCGGGCGAGGATGGCCTGCCGATCCTGGGCGTGACGCTCAGGATGCTCGCCGACCCGGAAGGGTTCGGCAATGAAATGCGCGCCAAATACGGCCCCGTCTACCGCACCAATGCCTTCGGTCGCCGTCAGGTCGCGCTGTTCGGCGCAGATGCGAACGAACTGGTGCTGTTCGATCGCGACAAGGTGTTCTCGTCCGAGCAAGGCTGGGGCCCTGTGCTCAACCTGCTGTTCCCGCGCGGACTGATGCTGATGGACTTCGACCATCACCGCGCCGACCGGCGTGCGCTGTCGATCGCCTTCAAGCCCGCGCCGATGCGCCATTATGCCGAATCGCTCAACGAGGGCATCGGCGCGCGCGTGCTGCAATGGTCGAACAAGGACATCACCTTCTACTCCGAGATCAAGAAGCTGACGCTCGATCTGGCCGCGACATCGTTTCTCGGCATCCCCTGGGGCCCCGAAGCCGACAAGATCAATACCGCGTTCGTCGACATGGTGCAGGCCTCGATCGGCGTGGTGCGCCGTCCTTTGCCCTTCACCAAGATGGGCAAGGGCGTCGCGGGACGCAAATTCCTGGTCGACTATTTCACCCCGCAGGTGCTGCAGCGGCGCGAGCAGCAGGGGCCGGACATGTTCAGCCAGTTCTGCCGCGCCACGCGCGATGATGGCAGTTTGCTCACCACCGACGAGGTGGTCGATCACATGAACTTCCTGATGATGGCGGCGCACGACACCATCACCTCGTCGGCAAGCTCGCTGATCTGGCTGCTCGCCAAGAACCCCGAATGGCAGGACAAGATTCGCGCCGAGCTGCTGGAGCATGCGCCTGCCGGTGCGCCGATGCCCTATGACGCGCTCCCCAATCTCGAGCTCACCGAAATGGCATTCAAGGAAGCGCTGCGGCTGATCCCGCCGGTGCCCTCGACCCCGCGCCGCGCGCTCAAGGATTTCGAGTTCGGCGGCTATCGCATCCCTGCGGGCACGCCGGTCAGCATCAGCGCGGCCTATACCCACAAGCAGGAAGAGCACTGGCCCGAGCCGCACAGGTTCGATCCCCTGCGCTTCACCCCCGAAGCGACGCGCAACCGCCACAAATACGCCTGGGTGCCGTTTGGCGGCGGTGCGCATATGTGCCTGGGGCTGCACTTTGCGTACATGCAGATCAAGGTGCTGCTGCACCATGTGCTCAGCCAGCACCGCATCGTCATCGAGCCGGGCTATGAGCCGGGCTGGCAGGCATGGCCGATCCCGCAGCCCAAGGACGGGCTGAAGGTGCGCTTCGAGACACTTTAACCCCGCCGCCTTCTGCGGGACCCCCGCGCATGCGGGGGTCCCGCTTCTGCCGCTGACGTCGCGAAAAAGCGGGATTCCCGCGTTCGCGGGAATGACGATTGGAAAACGGGTTTTCTCTGGCTTGCATCGGCGCTAGGTGGCGGCAACAGAAACAGGAGACGCCCCGATGCCGCAACTCGTCCTCATCCGCCACGGCCAGTCGCAATGGAACCTGGAGAACCGGTTCACCGGCTGGTGGGATGTCGATGTGACCGAAAAGGGCGCCGAGGAAGCACGCGCGGCCGGAAGGCTGATGCGCGACAAGGGGCTCGATTTCGACATCGCCTTCACCTCGCTGCAAACACGGGCCATCAAGACGCTCAATCTAGCGCTCGAAGAGATGACCCGGCTGTGGCTGCCGGTGGAGAAGGACTGGCGGCTCAACGAGCGCCATTATGGCGGCCTCACCGGTCTCGACAAGGCCGAGACCGCGGCCCGGCACGGCGACGAGCAGGTCCACATCTGGCGCCGCAGCTTCGACATCCCGCCGCCGCCGATGGAAGCCGGATCGGAATTCGACCTGTCCAAGGACCGTCGCTACGCTGGCATCGCGATCCCCAACACCGAAAGCCTCAAGGACACCATCGACCGGGTGCTGCCCTATTGGGAAAGCCGCATCGCGCCCGAACTCAAGGCCGGCAAGCGCGTGATCATCTCTGCCCATGGCAATTCGCTGCGCGCCTTGGTCAAGCACCTGTCGTGCATCGCCGATGGTGCCATCACATCGCTCGAAATCCCCACCGGCCAGCCGATTGTCTACGAACTTGACGAAAACCTCGCCGAAGTCGAGCGCTACTACCTCTCCGAGCGGTAAGCGCAGGCGCGCTCAGCCAGCGAAATGCGCGTCGTAATGGTCGATCTCGGCCAAAAGATGCGCAATCTGGTCGGGCGGCAGGAACGATCCGGTGAAGCTGTTGCGTGCCAGCGTGCGCAGCTGCTCGCGGCTCAGATTGAGCGCAGACGCGATTGCGTGGAAATTGGCGTTCACATAGCCACCGAAATAGGCCGGGTCGTCCGAGTTGACCGTCGCCTTGAGCCCTGAAACGAGCATCTGCTTGACCGGGCTGTCGGCGATATCGCCGATCACGCACAATTTGAGGTTGGAAAGCGGGCAGACGGTCAGCGTCATCCCCTCGCCCGCCAGTCGTGTCACCAGCGCAGAGTCCTCCATCGCGCGGTTGCCGTGGTCGATGCGATCGACATGGAGCACGTCGAGCGCCTCATGGACATATTCGGGCGGCCCCTCCTCGCCCGCATGCGCGACGAGCTTGAGCCCCAGCGACTTGGCCCGCGCGAACACATTGGCGAACTTCGAGGGTGGATGGCCCATTTCGGACGAATCCAGCCCCACGCCCGCGATCCGATCCAGATAGGGCAGTGCTTCGTCGAGCGTCGCCTGCGCCGCAGCTTCGTCGAGATGGCGCAGGAAACACAGGATCAGCCTTGACGTAATCCCCCACTGTTTCTCGCCATCTGCGAGCGCGTCGCTGATCCCGGTGATCACGTCTGCAAAGGTCACCCCGCGCTCGGTATGGCCCTGCGGATCGAAGAAGATCTCGACATGCCGGACATGGTCGTCGTGCGCGCGTTCCAGATACGCCCAGGTCAGGTCGTAGAAATCCTGCGCCTTCAGCAGCACCGCCATGCCCTGATAATAGATATCGAGGAAATCCTGCAGGTTGCTGAAGTTGTAGGCGTTGCGGATATCCTCGACGCTGGCGAACGGGATATCGACATGGTTGCGCTGCGCCAGCGCGAACAGCATTTCGGGCTCGAGCGAGCCTTCGATGTGCAGGTGAAGCTCGGCCTTGGGCAGGCGGTCGATATAGGCGGTGCGCTGGTCGGGGGTCATGAAGGGCTTATGCCAAGGGGCTAGTGGCGGCGCAATTGCTTGTATCGCCATCTTCTTCACCCCCGTGCACGCGGGGGTTCAGCTTCTTGCTCGCCCCTGGGGCAAAAGCGGGATTCCCGCGTTGGCGGGAATGACGAAGGAGGTTCAGCCCCCCTACTCCCCCAGAATGATGCTCGCCCCGGGCTTGTGCGCCCGGATTTCCTCGACACTCAGCCCGGCGATCTCGTGCGGGAAGACCAGCCACTGTTCGGTCTCGTGCACGAAATAGTGCGGCGACAAATCGGTGACATTGCGCGAGGGCTTGTAATAGACCGTGGCGATCCGCCAGTCGTGTGGCATGTTGTAGCGGCACTTGGCGGCCAGCTCGTGGATGAAAGCGCGGATCGAGCGGCCGCTATCGAACACATCGTCGACCACCAGCAGCCGGTCCTCGGGGCTCAAAGTGTCGATCAGATAGCCCAGCGCATAGACGCGCACGTCCTTGCTCTGCTGGTCGATGCCGTAATAGCTGGCGGTACGGATCGCGATGTGATCGGCGTTGATGCCGTGATATTCCATCAGTTCCTGCACCGCGATCCCCACCGGCGCGCCGCCGCGCCAGATGCCGACGATGTGGGTAGGCTGGTAGCCGCTGTCGATCACCTGCATCGCGAGGCGATAGCTGTCCTCGAGCAGGCTGTTGGCGCTGATGTAGAGCTTGTCGGTGGTCATATGCGGGGCTGGCCTTGCTGGGTACGGGCTTGCGGCCTTCATGCCAGCGCGGCGGCTGCGGTCAAGTGCAACTCCGTCAGGACGGGCCGGATAACCCTGCAGCCGTTTCAGGCCCTGCCCGCGCGGGTGATGACCACGGCGGCGATGGCGAGCAGCAGGATCGCGCCGGCTTCGAACAGGATCTTGTCCGGCGCCATGTCCTTGCCCTGCAGCACGATCAACCGCGCCAGCGCGGTGATCGCGATGAAGATGGGATAGACGAACGGCGACCCGCGCCCGGTATAGAACACCGCGATCATCCCGATCACCTCGGTATAGAGGAACATCAGCAGGATATCGGCGAGCGAGATGGTCCGCGCCGCGAGGATACCCCCCACCTCGATACCCGCCGCCCCCAGCGTCATCAGCGCAACCAGAATCAGCAGGATGTGCTCGATCAGGCGAAAGCCGCGCACCGCCACCGAATCATCGGGCAGCGGACCGGGCGATGCGGCAGGTGGCGGGTCATCGGCAGCAGGGTGAGCCATGCGCCACAGGCTATCATGTTTTGCCGCGCTTGCCGACCGGATTAGCGGAACACGCGTCAGCCATGGATCCACCAGCGGATCGCATAGGCGACAACGCCGATGAAACCCACCGACATCAGCCAGATCGCAGCCATCCAGCCCAGCTTTTGCGCCAGCGGGCGGGCATCGCCGCGATCAGGATCATCGGCATCGGGCAGACGCATCAATGATATCCCTCGTCGCCCACCTTGCCGCGGAACACCCAGTACGCCCATGCGGTATAGCCGATGATCAAAGGCACGATGAACAGCGTGCCGACCAGCATGAACATCTGGCTGCTCGGATGCGTCGCGGCGTCCCAGATCGTGATCTCGTCGGGCACGACATAGGGGAACATGCTGATCCCCAGGCCGATCATGCCCAGCAGGAACAGCGCCAGCGTGAGCAGAAACGGCGCGTAATCGCGTCGCAGCTTGAGCGCGCGGTAGAGCAGGAAGGTGATCAGCGCGACCAGCACGGGCACCTGCGCGGAAAACAGTACGCTGGGGAATGTGAACCAGCGGTTCCAGTATTCGCCCTCCAGGAACGGCGTGTAGAGGCTGACCGCGCCCAATGCGAGCAGCGTTGCCGGAAACAGCTTCCAGCTCATCCGGAAGGCATGCTCCTGCACCACTCCTTCGGTCTTCATGATCAGCCAGGTCGATCCCAGCAGGCCATAGCCGATCACCGTGCCGACACCGGTGAGCACCGAATAGAGGCTTAGCCAGTCGAGCCAGCCGCCGGCATAGGCGCGGCCATCGACCTCGACCCCCTGGAGCAGCGCGCCCAGCGTCACCCCTTGCGCAAAGGCTGCGACGAACGACCCTGCAGTGAACGAAAAGTCCCAGAATGGCTGGTGATTGGGGTCGCGCCAGCGCCCCTCGAACGCCACGCCGCGCAGCACGAGGCCCAGCAGCATCGCGATAATCGGCGGGTAGATGGCGGGCAGGATGATCGCATAGGCGAGCGGAAACGCCGCGAGCAGCCCTCCCCCGCCCAGCACCAGCCAGGTCTCGTTGCCATCCCATACGGGGGCTACCGTGTTCATCGCCTTGTCGCGCTCTGCCCCGCGCCCGAGTGCCGGAAAGATGATGCCGATGCCCAGGTCGAACCCGTCCATCACGACGTAAGCGAACACCGCAAAGGCGATGATGAACGCCCAGACGATCGTCAGGTCGATGTTCATGCGCCCTTCTCCAGCATGGTGGCGCTCTGACCACGGCGCGAACTGTCGGCGGATGCAGGGGTGATGCCCGCGCTGCGCAACGGGCCGGAAGCGGCCGCTTCCTCATGTCCGGTCGCAGGTTTGCTCATCAGCTTGAGGATATACAGCGTGCCTGCGCCGAACATGATGAAATAGGTGATCACGAACGCCAGCAGAGATGCCCCCACCGCCGGTGCAGCGAGCGGCGAGACGCTGTCCGCGGTCGTCAGCAAGCCATAGACGGTGTAAGGCTGGCGGCCGACCTCGGTGGTAACCCAGCCCGCAATCACCGCGACAAAGCCCGATGGGCCCATGACCATCGCTGCGCGGTGCAGCCAGCTCCACTCGTAGAGCTTGCCGCGCACCCGCGCGAGCAGGCTGAACACGCCGATTCCCAGCATCGCAAAGCCGATGCCGACCATGATACGGAACGACCAGAACACCATGCCAACCGGCGGCTGCTTGTTCGCCGGAATGGTGTCCAGCCCTGCAAGCGGCGCGTTGAGGTCGTGCTTGAGGATCAGCGAGGAGGCCTTGGGAATTGCGATCGCATAATCGACCCGCTTTTCGGCGCTGTTGGGGATGCCGAACAGGATCAGCGGCGCGCCATCGGGGTGGCTGTCGTAATGCCCCTCCATCGCCATCACCTTGGCGGGCTGATGCTCCAATGTGTTGAGCCCGTGCATGTCGCCTGCGAAAATCTGCAAGGGAGCGACCAAAGCCGCCATCCACATCGCCATCGAGAACATCCGCCGCGCGCGATGATCGGCCTTGTCCTTGAGCAGGTGAAACGCCCCCACCGCACCCACGACGAACGCGGTGGTGAGATACGCCGCCATGACAGTGTGAACCAGGCGATAGGGAAAGCTGGGGTTGAAGATGATCGCCATCCAGCTGTCACCGGGGATGAACTGGCCGTTTGCGGCGATCTCGTACCCGGTGGGCGTCTGCATCCAGCTGTTGACGCTGAGGATCCAGAATGCCGAGATGAACGTGCCCAGCGCCACCATCAAGGTCGCGGTGAAGTGCAGTTTGCGCCCCACCTTGTCCATCCCGAACAGCATGACGCCCAGAAAGCCTGCCTCGAGGAAGAAGGCGGTCAAGACCTCGTACGCCATCAGCGGGCCGATCACGGGGCCGGTCCGGTCCGAAAACACCGACCAGTTGGTGCCGAACTGGTAGGACATCACGATTCCCGAGACGACGCCCATGGCAAAGGCGATCGCGAAGATCTTGCGCCAGTACTTGAACAGATCGAGATACACGCTGTCGTTAGTCTTGAGCCAGAGCCCTTCCAGAACAGCAAGATAGCTCGCCAGACCGATCGAGAAGGCTGGGAAGATGAAGTGAAAGCTCACCGTAAAGGCAAACTGGATGCGTGCCAGCATCAGCGCGTCAAAACCGTCGAACATGACCTCCGACCTCCCGCCTTATGATCCCGTGCAGCGGCGATTGGCCTTCCGGAATGGGAAGGCCTGCCCGCCACGACGATCGCGCCCCAATAAACCCCCTGCATGTGGCGGCAATGTGACACATTGTCCCATCGCACGGCAAACCCGTCCTTGACCGGCCAGTGTACGCTATCGGCGGCGCCTTTGACCGATCGGTTTAGGCGCGCAATGTCCGCTCGAACAGCGCCAGCGTCCGCTCCCAGGCCAGCTTTGCCGCCGCCTCGTCATAACGCGGCGTGGTATCGTTGTGGAAACCGTGGCTGGTGCCGGGGTAGAAATGTGCCTCATAGGTCTTCCCATTGGCCTTGAGCGCGGCTTCGCACGCCGGCCAGGTCGCGTTGACCCGCTCGTCGTTCTCGGCAAAGTGGATCAGCAGCGGTGCCTTGATGCTGGGCACCTCTTCGGGGCGCGCCTGGCGCCCGTAAAACGGCGCTGCGGCGGCCAGATCGGGATAGGCCACCGCCAGCGCATGGCACACGCCGCCGCCATAGCAGAAGCCGGTCACGCCGACCTTGCCGGTCGAGCGCTTGTGATCGCGCAAGAATTCGAAACCGGCGAAGAAGTCTTCCATCAGCTTTGCCGGATCGAGCGAGGCCTGCATCGTGCGGCCTTCGTCATCGGTGCCGGGATAGCCGCCCAGCGAGGTTAGACCGTCCGGTCCAAGCGCCATATAGCCCGACTTTGCGAGCCGCCGCACGACATCCTCGATATACGGATTGAGCCCGCGGTTCTCGTGCACCACCAGCACCGCGGGCAGCTTGTCCTTTGCACCCTTGGGCCGCGCCATCAGCCCGCGCACGGTGCCGTGCCCCTCGGGGCTGGGATAGTCGACCCGCATCGTCTCGATTGCCGGATCATCGGGGGCGACCTGCTGCGCCAGCGCGTAATTGGGGCGCAGCTGGTTGTAGATCATCAGCCCGGTGACACCTGCCGCAGCATAGCGCCCCGCCTGGCGGATAAACTCGCGCTTGCTGAGCTTGCCGTGGACATAACCATCGAAAATCTCGAGGATATGCGGGTGGAAATCGCTGGCCCGCATCGTGCGGGTGGGGGGAGTTGCCTCGGTCACGTCATGTCCTTCCGATGGGGCATTGCCCGTGCATAGTGCATCAATCCCCAAAGGCTGCAAGCGCCGCGCGGGCGATTTGTTCCCCCCATTCCTGCACGAAGTGCCCACCGTCGGGAATGATCAGCGGATCGCCGCAGCCGTTGATCAGTTGCGCGAGACGCGCCATCGGTTCCACCCCCAGCACCGGATCGGCGGCCCCGACCGCCATGAAGGTGTCACCCTGCCACTGCTCACGCCAGAAAGCCGCCGCCTTGCGCCCGATGTCCACCCCCGGCATGTCGGGCGATACCGGCACCAGCGCCGGGAACACCTGTGCGCCTGCCTTGTATTCGGGACCCGGAAAAGGCGCATCATAGGCGGCAATTTCTACCGGGGTCAGATGCGGGGTTCCGCGCGCGATGATCTTGCCCACGGGCAGATCGGGGGTATTGAGCGCATAGGATTTCCAGGCATCGAACCCTGGCCCTAGGCTTTCGCCCAGACCAAGCCCGGTGTTCATCACGATCAGCCGTGACAAACGCGCCGCAAAACCCATCTCGACAGGGAGCGTTAGACCGATCAGTCCACCCCAGTCCTGCACCACCAAAGTGATGTTTGCGAGATCGAGTCTCTCGACCAGCCGCAGCAGATACTCTCGATGGAAATCAAAGGTATAAATCGATTGCTCGACCGGCTTGTCCGATCGCCCGAAGCCGAAAAGATCGGGTGCCACCACCCGCGCGCCGCTGTCCAGAAACGGCGGAATCATGCGGCGATAGAGGAACGACCAGCTCGGCTCGCCATGCAGGCACAGGAATGTCCGGGGCGCATCTGCAGGGCCAGCGTCCACCCAGGCAGCGCGCAACCCCTCATAGCCCGGCATGTCATCGGCATAATGCACCGGATAGTCGAAATCGGGAATGTCGGCAAAAGCCGCGTCCGGCGTGCGCAATGCGGTGATCATCGACAGTCGTCTCCTCAGGCGCAGGCAGACCGATCAGTCCAGCGACAAACCGGTTGGTCGTTTATCGCCCGATCAGCCGCGCTCCACCATCGCGCACAGCATCTGGGTGGTCAGCGTCACCGGTGCGGTATCTCGGCGGCAGCGCGCCAGCAGCATCGCACCTTCATGCGCCGCGATGATGGTGGCGGCAATGTCCCGAGCGCGCGCAACCGCGATGCCTTCGAGCATCAGCCATTTGGCGAGCCGCATTTCGATGCGCTGATAGGCGATCCGCACGGCATCGGCGAGGGCGCTTTCGTCCCCGCCCTGCTCCTGGCCGATCACCGCCAGCAGCGAGCCATCGCGCCAGTCGGTCTTTTCGAGCCAGGCGGATGATTCCGCGCCAAGTTGCCTTAGAAATCCAATGATATCAGCGCCGGATGCCGATGCGTCATCAAGCGCGGCCAGCGTGCTGGCGGCAATCCGGGTGATGCAGGCTTCTGCAAGTTCGGGCTTTCCGCCGGGAAAGTGATGGTACAGCGACCCCTTGGGCGTTTCCGACAGCGCCAGGATCTCCGCCAGGCCGACCGCATGATAGCCGCGCTGCTGGAACAACCGCGTCGCAACCTGCAACAGCCGCAACCGGGTGGGATGCACGTCCTCCTGCGGCTTGGACATAGCGGGTGCCTGTGCGCGCAAGGCACCATCTGTGGAGACGAACAGCATCATAGACCGGTCAGTCTAACGGCATCCGCCCGTGGGTCAAGACCAGCCTTCGCAAGGCTTTTTCTCACGACGCTCCGCCTCTTGCGGCCGCCCCCACGGTCGCGATCAGCGCAAGCGCGGTCGCCACGCGCCTTTCTGCCCCGTCTTCATCGACTGCGAACAGCTGCGCTTCGGCCGAAACGTTGCGTTTGCCCTGCTTGATCACCGTCGCGCGGGCGCGCAGCAAAGCCGTATTGGCAGGCGCGTGAAACTGCACCGTGTAGGTGGATGTCACCACGTCTCCGGCGACGGTGGCTGCGGCCCAACTGCAGGCGGTATCGGCCAGAGCCCCAATAATTCCGCCATGAACGAAGCCGTGATGCTGCGTCTGGTCTTCGCGAATGGCGATTTCGAGCCACACCTGACCTGCCCCCGCTGCCAGCAGCCGCATTCCGCTCCATCGGTTGAACCCCGACGACTGGGCAGAGCGGCGCAAAGCCTCTTCCACCACAGGATTGGAAAATGACATATCCATGAGCGCTCTCCTCAGAAAGGCGGATCGAAACAATCCGACCGGTCGGTATATTTCATGTCTAAACCGACTGGTCTGTTATTTCAACCGATTGTTCGTCCGGTGACGCCGGGAATAAAGCTAGGTCACGCCACCTCCCTCCCCATGACATGCCTCATACAGCACCATTCCGTGTTCCAGCGCGTCTCCATTGCCTGGCCCGCCCTCCCACCCAAGCCGGTCCAGCGGCCGCAAACCGGAAACGCTGGCATTTTTTGTGGAGCTATGCTGTTTCTGCTCGCGTGCTTTCGGCGATGATGGCCTTTCGGTTAGGCCATGGCAGCGCCAGCACATGGAGGGATTGCATGCAGGGTTCAGATCGACACCTTTCGCTGGATGCCATGCGCGGCTTCGGAGTGATGGGCATCCTGCTGCTCAATATCATCGGCTTTTCTATGCCCGGCGCGGCCTATGTGAACCCCGCCGCCTGGGGCGGCACCGATCCGCTCAATATCGGCGTCTGGGCCACCAATTTCGTGCTGTTCGACGGAAAGATGCGCGGGCTGTTCAGCGTACTCTTCGGCGCCAGCATGCTGCTGATCATCCAGCGCGCAGAGGCGTCCGGGCAGAACCCCAAATCGGTGCATCTCAACCGGATGGCCTGGTTGTTCGTGATCGGGGCAGCGCACTACACCGTGCTGTGGTGGGGCGACATCCTGGTGCCCTATGCGATCTCCGGGACACTCGCGCTCTACTTCGTCAAGAAAGACGTCAAGCAACTGATCCGCTGGGCCATCATCTTGTTTTCGCTGTATTTCATCATCGCCTGCCTGATGGTCGGCGGCGGCTGGTGGCAGTCGATCCAGGGGATCGCCCCGGGCACCGATGCCGAGACGGTGGAGAGCACCCGACAGATGCTCGCCAGCTTCGGCAAGCCCGGATCTGACGAGATCACCAGCGATCTGTCGCTGTACAGAAGCGGCTGGCCTGCGATCTTCGCCGACAATCTGTCGACCTTTCCATCATCGCTGGTCAACGCGCTGCTGCTGTTCACGCTCGACACCATGGGCATGATGGTGCTCGGAATGGCGATGCTGAAAAGCGGCTTCATCCTGGGGCTCTGGGCGCCGGACTTCTATGCCAAGGTGGCCCGCCGCGCCTTTGCCATCGGCCTCGGCCCGATGATTGCGCTGGCCGCCTGGGTGATCGCCAGCGGTTTCGACACGATGACCGCATTCGGCGCGTTCTTCGCCTTTTCCTTCCCCTTCCGCGTGGTGCTGACCGTGGGCTGGGCCGCTCTGCTGCTGTGGTTCGTGGTGCGCAACCGCGACAACGCGCTGGTCGTGCGGGTGGCCGCCGCAGGACGCGCCGCGTTTAGCAACTATCTCGGCACCAGCCTGGTGATGACCTTCGTGTTCTATGGCTGGGGTCTTGGCCTGTTCGGCCATATCGATCGCATTACCGCGATGGCATTCGTTTTCGCGGCATGGGGGATCATGCTGTTGTGGTCCAAGCCCTGGCTTGAGCGATTCCGCTTCGGCCCGGCAGAATGGCTGTGGCGCTCTCTGGCGCGGCGCAGCGTACAACCGATGCGTTTGCGATAAATTCGCAAAAAGACTGTTGCGATGCGTTCTCAATATCGCTATCTCTGCTGCAACAGGAGAGACGCATGGTTGTTTGCATCTGCAACGCGATTCGCGAACAGGATCTGAAGGACGCTCTGCGCGATGGCGCGGCCCGCCCGTCAGAGATTTACGCCCGTCTCGGTCGGCGTCCCAAGTGCGGTCAGTGCCTTTCGTTTGCGCAAAGCATTATCACCCGGGAAACTGCGACCGCCTAGCAATAGCCTGATAAATTCTCTATTAGAATCAAATATTTCCCGCGTTGCATCGCTTCCCTTGCGGTCAAAACGACGCTATGATGCTTGCCTGATTTAACGCGGATCGGCTGCCCCTAGGGCTGCCCGTCCGAACCAGGAGCATCATCATGAAGGGCGACCCCAAGGTCATCGAATTTCTCAACGACGCGCTCAAGAACGAGCTGACGGCGATCAACCAGTATTTCCTGCACTCCAAGATGCTGCAGAGCTGGGGCATCAAGAAGCTCGCCAAGTTCGAATACGAAGAGTCGATCGACGAAATGAAGCACGCCGACAAGCTCGCAGACCGCATCCTGTTCCTGGACGGACTGCCCAACTTCCAGCTGCTCGGCCGGTTGAAGATCGGTGAAACCGTCGAGGAAATCCTCAAGGCCGATCTCGCGCTGGAAAACGAGGCCATTCCGCTGCTCAAGGAAGGCATCGCCTATTGCGAGACCGTCCGCGATTACGGCAGCCGCGACCTGCTCGCCTATATCCTCCACAGCGAGGAAGAGCATGTCGACACGCTCGAAGCCCAGTTCGACCTGATCGCACGCATGGGGATGGAAAACTACATCCAGCTGCAGTCGAGCCCGGCCGAGGATTGATCCGGGCCTGCGCGGATCTGCGCTGGCCTTGCAGAGCCTGACAATATTCGCAAGCGGACGGCATTCGACAAGGAATGCCGTCCGTTTTCGTTGGAGACACTGATCTCCAGCAAACGGCGCCGCCCAGCGGGTACTCCTCGCCCCGCCACCTTATACTCTCGCCATCACCAACGCTGGTTGAGCTGCCAGTGCCGCAACAGTGTCCTGTGGCCGGGAGAATTGACCCCTCCGAACAGCGTGGGATGGATCGCGACTTCCGGTGCATCCGGCGCAAAGCTCGGATTCCAGCCGTTCCAGGTGTTATAGGTGTGGAACAGCCAGTCCACCCCATTGGCTTCCAGGATCGAAACCATGTCGGCGATCCAGCGGTCGCGACCCGGCGCCCAACGGGTAACGCCGAACTCGCTCGCCATCATCCGCACATTGTGGCGACGGGCGAAATCGAAGGCGGGCTGCATGCTCGCGGCGAGCGATGCCCTGCCCCATTGGCTATAGGGTTCGCTGTCGAACTCGCGCAGGCGGCCCGGATAGCTTCCCTGACGCGGTTGCGCGCCGACGCCCTGGTGCGTGTAATTGTGCGGCGAATAATTGTGGAAGGTGTAGAGGATGGCGGGGTCGTCTATCACCGGCATGCTGCCATAACGACGCGCAAATCCCCACGGCCAGGGCATCACCGCAAGCCAGATCGTAGGATTGATCGCGCGAATGCGGCGGATCGCCTCGGGCAGCAGCTGCTCGTACCACACCGCTCCGTCCGCTTCGCGCCGGAAGGTGTAGTTGGGCTCGTTGAGCACGTCATAGGCGAAGATCGCAGGATCGTCGCGCAGTTCGCGCGCGATTGCCGTCCAGAACTGCATGAGGCTGTCCCCCACCCCGATGCGGAACGACCGGCCACTGCTGTCATCCAGCCTCACCGTGTCGCGGCCATAGATGCCGTTCGCCGCCAGCATCACCCCCACTCCGAGCTGCGCGCACTCGGCGGTAAACTGCTTGAGCATGGCAAGGTTGGTACGATAGGGCGCGAGCGGATCGGCGCGGCTGGGGCGGATCATGCGTCTGTCGGGCGATGTTCCAGCGGCCAGATCGGTCGAGAAGTTGATGCGCACCGTGTTGACGCCCCAGCCGGCAAGCTCGCGCACAATAGCAGGCGACAGGCTCCCAGGGGCAAGCTCCAGATTGAGCCCCCGCATTCTTGCAGGCAGCACGGGCGACAACGGCGCCGCAGCCCCGCGCTGCAACGCCTGCGCCGCGCCCTGCCCTGCCACCACCGCAGCGCCGACGCCAAGGCCGGCCAGCAGGGTGCGGCGGGAAAGCGGATCGGTCATTCGGGCACCTTTTGGCTGGCGGGACGGGCGCTGCCTGACGGCGGCTTGACCATCCTGCTATGGCTGCAAGGCTGAACGAAGGCTTACGGGCGATGGCGCGCGAACCCTGTTGCGCTGTCCATCCGCCATCGACCACCAGTTCGGACCCGGTGATGTAGCTGGGATCCTCGCGAACGAGGAAGAAGAGCGCGCCGGCAATCTCCTCGGGCGGGGCGAGCCTGCCGATCGGGGTGGCATCCTCGGCATTGTCGAGATCGGACAGCACGACCTTGGCCCCTTCGGCCGGAAACCGCTCGACACAGGCGCGGCCGATCCCGCGCAGGCCGCCGGAGATGATCGCCACCTTCCCGACCAGCCGCTACGCTGCCATCGCGGAACCTTGCCTCAATGCGCGAAGCCATCGGGCTCCACCACCCAGGTCTGGCCCTTGCTCACCAGCTTCTGCAGATCGGGCACCTTGCCCCGGGTCGCGGCCTGGATCTGGGCATGCACCGCGACTTCGAGCGTCGGGCGCGGGTCGTCATAGATCACGCCCAGCGCCATCGGGAACGGACCGAACGGCATCTCTACCAGCATGTGCGCCACTGCGCGGTTGGTGACGTCGTGCACGATCACGCCCGCCGCCTGCCAGTCGCCATCCGCCACATCGACGACCCTGAGCGTCAGCGTGGCATGATCGACCGCGATACCCTTTGCGCCGCCCCCGTCCTTGTCAGCGCCGAACAGCATGGGCTGGCCGTGGGTCAGCCACAGCTGGCTGAGCGCGGCATTCTTCTTCTCGGTGAAGTCGCCGAACACGTCCTTGTTGTAGACGATACAGTTCTGGAAGATCTCCACGAACGCCGCGCCCTTGTGCGCATATGCGGCTTTCAGCTGATCGGGCAGGTTCTTGTGCACATCGATACTGCGCGCAACGAACCGCGCGCCCGATCCCAATGCGAACGCGCACGGGTTGGCCGGATGATCGACCGATCCGTAAGGGGTGGACGGGCTGCGCGTGCCTTCGCGGCTGGTCGGCGAATACTGGCCCTTGGTGAGGCCGTAGATCTCGTTGTTGAACAGCAGGATCTGGCAATCCAGGTTGCGGCGCAAAAGGTGCATCGTGTGGTTCCCGCCGATCGACAGCGCATCGCCATCGCCGGTGATGATCCACACGTCGAGTTCGGGATTGGCGAGCTTCAGCCCGGTCGCGATCGCCGGCGCGCGGCCGTGGATGGTGTGGAAGCCATAGGTTTCCATGTAATAGGGAAAGCGCGACGAGCAGCCGATGCCCGACACGAATACGGTGTTCGCCGGATCCGCGCCAAGCTCGGGCATCGTTCGCTGCATGGCTTTCAGGATCGCGTAGTCCCCGCAGCCGGGGCACCAGCGCACCTCCTGATCGGTCTCCCAGTCCTTGATCGTCGTCTCCGCGCGCGGCGCGATCCTGGTCATCTCGTTCATCGTCAAAACGTCCCGTTAATTGGAGAGGGTTGCCGCAATCGCCGTTTCGATCTCAGCGATCGTGAACGGCTGGCCCGATGTCTTGTTGAGCGGCCTGGCATCGACCAGGAACTGGTCGCGCAGCAGGGTCTTGAGCTGGCCGGTGTTCATTTCGGGCACCAGCACATGCTCGAAGCTGTGCAGCAGTGCGCCCAGATTCTTCGGGGTCGGCCAGATATGGCGGATGTGGATGTGGCTGACGTCGTGCCCGTTGCGGCGCGCGCGCAATACCGCCTGGTGGATCGGGCCATAGGTCGATCCCCAGCCGACCACCGCGAGCTTGCCGCCCGCCGCGCCCACGACCACATCCTGATCGGGGATCGAGTCCGCCACGCCCAGCACCTTGTTCTGGCGGATGTCGGTCATCGCCTGGTGGTTGGCGGGCGCATAATCGATATGCCCGGTGCCCAGCGCCTTTTCGATCCCGCCGATGCGGTGCATCAGGCCGGGCGTGCCGGGCTTGACCCAGGGCCGCGCGAGCTTTTCGTCACGCGCATAGGGCAGGAAGCCGCCGTCCTGCGCCTTGCCCATGAACTCCACCGGAAAGGCCTTGTAGCTCGCCATGTCGGGCACCTTCCACGGCTCTGCGGCATTGGCGATATAGCCATCGGTCAGCAGCATCACCGGGGTCATGTATTGCACCGCGATGCGGCACGCCTCGATCGCGCAGTCGAATGCGTCGGCGGGCGAGCGCGCGGCGATCACCGGCATCGGCGCATCGCCGTTGCGGCCATAAACCGCCTGATAGAGGTCGGATTGCTCGGTCTTGGTCGGCAGCCCCGTCGAAGGCCCGCCGCGCTGCGAATTGACGATGACCAGCGGCAGTTCGGTCATGATCGCCAGCCCCATCGCCTCGCCCTTCAGGGCGATGCCAGGGCCGGAGGACGAGGTGACGCCGAGCGAGCCTGCATAGCTCGCGCCGATCGCGGCGCAGATCGCGGCGATCTCGTCCTCGGCCTGGAAGGTGGTGACGTGATATTCCTTGAGCCGCGACAGATGGTGGAGGATCGCGCTGGCTGGCGTGATCGGATAGCCGCCGAAGAACATCGGCAGCCCGGCCAATTGCGCGCCAGCGACTAGACCCAGCGAGATCGACTCGGCGCCGGTGACCGTGCGGTACAGCCCCGGCACCGCGGGCGCGGCTGGCATCGCGTATTGCCGCATCGGGCCGGAGAGTTCCGCCGTTTCGCCAAAGGCGTGTCCCGCGTTCAACGCGGCGATATTGGCCGCGAGGATGTCGGGCTTGCCCGCGAACTTCGCCTCCAGCCAGTCGATGATGGGCTGGCGCTTGCGCGAGAACATCCACAATGCCAGCCCCAGCGTCCACATGTTCTTGCAGCGAAGCGCCTCCTTGTTGCCAAGGCCGTGCGGTTTGACCGCATCCAGCGTCATCTGCGAGATGTTGAACTTCATCAGCTGCCACTTGGCCAGCGATCCGTCCTCAAGCGGATTGGTCTCGTACTTCGCCTTGTCGAGGTTGCGCTTCGAAAACTCGCCCTCGTCGGCGATGATCAACCCGCCCTCCTTGAGCGCGCCGACATTGGTCTTGAGCGCCGCCGGGTTCATCGCGACGAGGACGTCGGGGACATCGCCCGCGGTATCGATCTCGCTGCTGCCGAAGTTGATCTGGAACGCCGAAACGCCGAACAGCGTGCCCTGCGGCGCGCGGATTTCGGCGGGAAAATCGGGGAAGGTCGCAAGGTCGTTGCCTGCCAGTGCGGTGGACAGCGCGAACTGCCCCCCGGTCAGCTGCATACCGTCGCCGCTGTCCCCGGCAAAGCGCACCACGATGGCGTCAGGTGTCTGGGTGTTGGTGTCGGTACGATCGAGCGCGGCGGTTGCCATGGAACACAGACCCCTAAGTTTCGACGTGAGCGCGCTGATAGGTGTAGCACCGGGCGGCGGGCACGCAATTTGGTTTTTGTGACAGCAGACAGCAGCGCGTGCGTCGTTGATCAGGATCAAACCGGGCCTCGATTGGCCACCCGATTTTGCCGATGGACCCGCAGCATCCGACGCGTTAACCTCCCGGTTAAACACAAACAGAGGATGATCCGAATGAGCGACACCATCGAACTGCAGCGTGATGCCGACGCGACAACAGGCCCGTTCGTGCGGCCCGATGTTGCGATGCTGCTGGCGATGCTGTCGGCTGCAGGCGCGCCGCCGATGAACGAGATGACCCCCGCCGATGCGCGCGAGGCCTATCGCATGATGCGCTTTGTCGCCGATGCCGAGCCGACCGAACTTGCCATCGTGCGCGACCTCACCTGCCCCGGCCCCGGCGGCGAGATCCGCCTGCGCTATTACGATGCGCGCGAAACCCGCGCGGCGGGCCCGGTTATCATGTTCTTCCACGGCGGCGGATTCGTGATCGGCGATCTGGACACGCACCATCCCTATTGCTCCGAACTGGCCGCCAAGGTGGACCTGCCGGTGATCGCCGTCGACTATCGCCTCGCGCCCGAACACCCCTTCCCCGCCGCCACGGACGATTGCGAAGCTGCGGCACGCTGGCTCGCGGACAACGGCAAGACGCTGGGGCTCGACATCACCGGACTTGTCTTCACCGGAGACAGCGCGGGCGGAAACCTGACGATCGTCACCTCCCAGGCGCTGATCGCCAATCCGGCATCGGTCCCGGTGATCGCACAGGCACCGCTCTATCCGGTCGTCGATTCGACGCAGACCGGCGGGTCGTTCACCGACTTTGCCGAGGGCTATCTGCTCACCGCCGACACGATGAACTGGTTCGGGACCGCCTATGCCGCGACCCCCGGCGATGCCCGCAACGATTGCATCAATGGCGATATCGCCAGCCTGCCGCCAACGCTGCTGGTCACCGCTGGGCTCGACCCCTTGCGCGACCAGGGCCGCGATTTCGCCGCGCGCGCGGTGAAGGCCGGGGTCGATGTGACCTATATGGAGATGCGCGGCACGATCCACGGCTTCATCTGCCTGCGCAAGGGCGCACCCAGCGCGCAGGAGGATTGCGACGCGATTTTCCGCGGCATGAAAGCGATGCTCAAGCTGTGAGCGGGCAAAGCCTGGCGCGGGGGCTGGCGGCCGGCCTGCTGGCGGCGGTGCTGGCGCAGGCAGCGCCATCGGCCGCGCAGTCCGCGCCCAAGGTCCGCAACAAGGCCGATTTTGCCGGGGTCGCGCGCGACTATCAGCAGCAGCGCGCCGCAAAATCGGAAGGTTGCTGCAGCTTCAGCACGCCGGTGTTCGACCGCAATGTCTCGTTCCGGCTGTTCGACACCTTCGAGCCTGTCTACGAAGCGAAGAACGAGCGGCAGATGATCCTGGAGTTCGTGCCGCAGGGTGCAACCGTGGAAAGCTGGACCCGGATGATCACGCTGTCCGCGTTCGGCGGCGCGGGGTCCTCGCCGGTCTCCACCGCAGAGATGCAGGCGCGCTTCTTCAACACCAGCCAGGGATGCCAGCAGGCCAACTTCTCGCGCGTTATCGCCAGCGGGCGCACCAGCGACGGCACCGAATTCAATCTGTCGAGCAACGGCTGCGGATCGATCGCAGCCGGCGGCTATCCCGGCGCGACTTCGGGCCGCGGCGAGCAGTTTCTGGCGCTGCTGCTGCGCGACGCGCAAAATGTGGTCGTGCTGCAATATGCCGAACGCGGGGAAGGCTTTGCTCCGGGCGGCGAGCCGATCGGCGACGAGGCCGTCAAGGCGGTGATGGGCCGCTTTCGGTCCATCGGCTTTTGTCGGACGCAGACGCCATCTGACGATTGTTCAATTGCCTTTGATGCCCGCTGACCGCTAAGGCGGCAGACATGAGTGAATTTGACAGTCTCCCCTATCGTCCCTGCGCGGGAATCATGCTGGTCAACAACGACGGCAAGGTGTTCGTCGGCCAGCGGCTGGATAGCAGCGCCGACGCCTGGCAGATGCCGCAGGGCGGTATCGATCCCGGCGAGGAGCCCGAACAGGCGGCCTATCGCGAACTGGGCGAGGAAACCGGCATCGCGGCGCATCTGGTCGAGGTGATCGCCCGCTCGCGCGACGAGCATCTCTATGATCTTCCTGCCGATCTGATGGGCAAGATGTGGGGTGGCAAATATCGCGGCCAGCGCCAGTTCTGGTTCCTGATGCGCTTCATGGGCACCGATGCCGACATCAACATTGAAACCGACCACCAGGAATTCCGCAGCTGGAAATGGACCTCGGCGGAGACGCTGGAGGGACTGATCGTGCCTTTCAAGCGACGGTTGTACCGCGCGGTGGTGGAAGAGTTCCGCCCGCTGATCTAGGCTGCGCATTCCTGTTCGCAACCCCGGGATGCCTGACATGACCACCACCCGCGCCGCGCTGAGCGTGCTCGCCGTGATTCTTGCAGCTGCCCAGCCGCTCGCCGCGCAGGCGCCCGATGGAATTACCAAGCTGATCGACACCGCCCTGCGTTCGGGCGACAAGGCCGGGCTCGATGTGGTGCTGCGCTATGCCAAGCAGGCGCATCCACAAGCCGCAGAAGCGATCGACGCACAGGTCGCCGCGTTCCGCACCGATTCCTCGACGCAAACGGCCCCGCCCCCTCCCGCCGCGACGGTGGTGGTGGCCGAGGCTGCCGTCCCGGTGGCTCCTGTGGTTGCGGCATCTGCTCAGCCAGCCGAGGAAACGGCGCACGCGCAGACCAAATGGTCGGGCGAAGGCGAGCTGGGCGCGTTCACCACCACCGGCAATGCTCCAGGCATGGGGCTTGCTGCGGGGCTCAAGCTCACTGCCGAGGGCGAGGACTGGCGCGTCGGCCTGCTCGGGCGGGCGGATTACCAGGAAACCAGCGATGTCGTGGTGCGCGAACAATATCGCTTCAGCGTCGAGCCCAACTACAAGTTCAACGAGCGCGGCTATGTCTATGGCCTCGGCCAATACGAGCAGGACCGTTTCCAGGGCTTTCACGCACGCTATTCGATTTCAGGCGGGGTGGGTTACAGCTTCCTCACCGGCGACAATGCCAAGCTCAGCGTCAAGGCTGGGCCCGCCTGGCGGTTTACGCAGCTTACCACGGGGATGGACGAATCGGTCGTCGCGGGTCTCGCCTCGGTCGATATCAAGCTCAAGCTGACCCCGACGATCAGTCTTTCGGAAGCCGCCAGCGCCTATGTCGACGAGCAACGCAGCACGCTGTTTTCGGTCGCCGCGCTCGACAGCCAGCTGATCGGCAAGCTGAAGGCGCGCCTGTCCTATACCGTGCAGTATGAATCGACCCCCGCGCTGGGCCGTGCCCCGACCGACACCACCAGCCGGTTGACGCTGGTCTACGGTTTCTAGCCCCGATCCGCATCCATCCCCGCTCGGGCGGCGCACCATGTTGACACGCCGTGCCCGCCCGCTTTAGCCCCATGGCCAATCAAGGCGGGATGCCACCCGCTCCGACCGCACAGGCAGAGGACCCGCACCCCATGACCAGCATCTCCCGCACCGGTGGCCGGATTCTCGTCGATCAACTGGTCGCGCAAGGGTGCGACCGCATCTTCACCGTGCCCGGCGAGAGCTTTCTCGCGGTGCTCGATGCGCTCCACGATGTGCCCGCGATCGAAACGATCGTGTGCCGCCAGGAGGGCGGCGTCACCTTCATGGCGTGCGCGGATGGCGCGATGACCGGGCGGCCCGGAGTCGCCTTTGTCACGCGCGGGCCCGGCGCGACCAATGCCAGCATCGGCGTGCATGTGGCCATGCAGGACAGCAAGCCGATGGTGCTGTTCATCGGCGATGTCGATCGGGGAATGCGGGACCGCGAGGGCTTTCAGGAGGTCGATTTCCAGGCGATGTTCGCGCCGCTTTGCAAATGGGCAGCGCGAATCGACGATGCGGCGCGCATCCCCGAATATGTCGCCCGCGCCTTTTCGGTCGCGATTTCGGGACGCCCGGGCCCTGTTGTGCTAGCGCTGCCCGAGGACATGCTCAAGGACGTGGCCGAAGTCGCCGACCGTCCGCACGTCACCCGCCCCGCGCAGCCGGTATGCCCCAACGGCTTTGCGGTGCTGATGGAGATGCTTGGCGGCGCAAAGGCGCCGATCGCGATCATCGGCGGCGCGGACTGGAGCCCCTCGGCGCGCGCGAACTTCCAGGAGTTCGCCGAGCGGATCGGTCTGCCGGTGGCCTGCGCCTTCCGCCAGCAGGACGCGTTCGACAACGCCTCGCCCGTCTGGGCGGGCAATCTGGGCTATGGGCCGAACCCGAAGCTGGTGGCGCGGGTTAAGGCCGCCGACCTGATCCTCGCGGTCGGTGCGCGGCTGGGCGAGGCGACCACCGATGGCTATACGCTGATCACTCCTGAACATCCCGGCCAGCTGCTGGTCCACGTCCATCCCGACCCCAACGAGCTGGGCCGCGTCTTCCGTACCGATTTGCCGCTGTGCGCCGACATGGACGAGTTCGCCGAGGCGGCGGCTTTGTGGGATTCAGAAGCGTGGGATGGGGACGCGGTGCGCTTCGATACCGGCGAGCAGGCGCATGCCGAGTGGCTCGCCTGGTCGGATCCGCAACCGACCGGCGTGCTGCTGGACCTTGGCCAGTGCGTGCGCGCGATGCGCGATGCGATGCCCGCCGACACGGTGATCTGCAACGGCGCGGGAAATTTTTCGGGCTGGTGGCACCGCTATTGGCATTATGGCGAAAAGCCCTCGCAATTGGCACCGACCGCGGGGGCGATGGGCTATGGCGTGCCCGCCGCCGTCGCCGCCGCGCTGCGCCTCCGTGACCGCAAGGTCGTCGCGATCGCCGGCGATGGCGATTTCCTCATGAACGGGCAGGAGCTGGCAACCGCGGTCCAATACGACGCCGATCTGCTGGTGATCGTGGTCGACAATGGCGCCTATGGCACCATCCGCATGCATCAGGAGCGCGAATATCCCGCGCGGCTGTCGGCAACGACGCTCAAAAACCCTGACTTCGCTGCGCTCGCCCGCGCTTATGGCGGCTGGGCGGCGACGGTGGAGCGCACAGAAGAGTTCGCGCCTGCGCTGGCCGAGGCGCTGGCGCAACCGGGGTTGAAGTTGCTGCACCTGAAGACCGACATCGAGGCAATCGCCGCGAGCGGTGCGACGGTGAGCGGGTTGCGGAACCGATAAGGCTGAGCGCACTACCGGCTCCCCCTGACCAAGAGCGGGCCGCTCGCGACGCACACAAAAAAACCGGCCCCCCGCTAGCTTAGGGGGCCGGTTTTTTTGTTACGTCAGATCAGATCGGAAGGATCAGATCTTGTCGCCGAACGCGCCCTTGACGTCGCCCTTGAGCTTCTGGGCATCGCCCTTGAGCTGCTGTGCTTCGCCTTCGGCGACCAGTTCGGGGTTGTCGGTTGCGCGGCCAACGCCTTCCTTGGCCTTGCCGGCCAGATCATTGCCAACGCCTGCGGCTTTGTCTTTGAATTCACCCATAAAATGCTCCTTCGTCAAAACGCGAGGCCGCGTGCCTCGCTTCAGGAACATTTACGCGGTGGTGGAAGGGGCGTTCCCTGCCATGCGGATGATTTCCGCCCACTCGTCCGGCGCGATCGCTGCCACCGACAGCCGCGACTGGCGCAGCATGGCCATGTCGGCGAGCGCGGGCCGCGCTTTCATCGCCTTGAGCGACACTGGTCTTTTGAGCGGGTACACCGGTTTCACCTTCACTGCGACCCAGCGTCCAGTGTCGTCCTTGGGATCGGGAAAGGCTTCGGCGCTGACTTCCATCACGCCGACCGCCTCCAGCCCGGTGCGCGAGTGATAGAACAACGCCAGGTCTCCTGCCCGCATGGCCTTGAGATTGTTGGAGGCCTGCGCGTTGCGCACCCCGTCCCAGGTGCCCTCGCCCGCCTTTACCAGATCGGCCCAGCCATATTCGTCGGGTTCCGATTTCATCAGCCAATATTGGGTCATGATTTTTCCCGTCAGCACGCCTACATGGGGCAAATATCGTCATCCCCTCAGCTATTGCGGACCGCATCATGATACAACTGCCCATTCTCTCGCTCACCGATGAACCCGCCGAACTGGCGCGCAAGCTGGGCGACAGCTTTTCGACCTATGGCTTTGCGATGATCAAGGATCACGGGCTGGATCCGGCGCTGGTCAAGCAGGGCTGGCAGAAGACCGAGCAGTTCTTTGCGCTGCCGACCGAGGAAAAGCGCCGCTATTATGACGCCGAGGCCGGCGGCCAGCGCGGCTATACACCGTTCGGTACCGAAATCGCCAAGGATGCCAAGGCGCACGATCTCAAGGAATTCTGGCATGTCGGGCGCGAGATCGACCCCGCCAGCCCGATCGCGCACACCATGCCCAGCAATGTCTGGCCAGAGCGTCCCGAGGGTTTTCGCGAGACCTTCGAACCGCTGTTTGCCGAGTTCGACCGGGTGGGCAACATCATCCTGTCGCGAATCGCGGTGTATCTGGGGCTCGACAAGGACTGGTTCCTGCCCGCGGTGCACGAGGGCAATTCGATCCTGCGGCTGCTGCATTATCCGCCGATGGACGCTGCGCAGGGCGAAGAAGGCGCGATTCGCGCGGGCGCGCACGAGGACATCAACCTGATCACGCTGCTGCTGGGCGCTGAAGAAGGCGGCCTGGAAGTGCTGGCACGCGACGGATCATGGATCGACATGCGTCCGCCCGAAGGCGCGCTGGTGGTCAATGTCGGCGACATGCTGCAGCGGCTGACCAACCACGCCCTGCCCTCGACCACGCACCGCGTGCGCAACCCTGCGGGCGACCGGGCGAAGTACAGCCGCTATTCGATGCCGTTCTTCCTCCACCTGCGCTCGGACTTTCCGATCCGCACGCTCGAAGGCTGCATCAGCGCAGAAACGCCCAATCGTTATCCCGAGCCGATCCTGGCGGACGACTATCTGCACCAGCGGCTGGTGGAAATCGGGCTGGTGAAGGCCTGAGGGCTTAACGCCAATAGACCACAGATTCGTTACTCCCGCCAAAGCGGGGGTCCCGCTTGTGGCGCGAGTTCAGAACACAGGCGAAATTCCCGCCTGCGCGGGAATAACAGCAAGAATGGACGTACCGCCTCTCAGCGGCGTGCAGCAATCTGCGTGCCGCCGGGCTTGGCCGGGACCGCGCGGGCGATGATGCACTCGCCCCCTGCAGAGCGGACCTGTGCGCACATGGCACGGGCGCTCTTTTCGTCGGCAAAGCCGTTGGCCGTCAGACGGTGCAGGGTGCGACCGCCGACATTGGCGGGCACGGCAGCCTTGGAGAACGAGGCCAGATCCTTGTGCTTGGCGCTGTAGCCAGCCCAGGCACGATTGGCGTTGGCCGGATTCGAGAACACGCCGAGTTGCACCGCAAACGCGCCGCCGCTCACCGGAGCGAAGCTGGCCTTCTGGAAGACTGCAGGCGATTGGGCGGCTTTGGGAGCCACAACCTTAGCAGCGACCACCGTTGGCGCAGCCGCGCGAACGGGGCTCTCCTGCTCGACGATCGGTGTGCGCGCGGCGACTTGAACGACCCTGCCGTCGCGCGTCTTGCGGATCGCTTTGGTGCGGTAATTGCCCGGGAGCGGCTGCACGATTTCACGCGCCACCAGCAACGGCGCCAGAATGGCGCGCGGCTGTTCTGCAGGTTCGGCAGCGGCCACAACGACAGGCGCGGCATCGGCATAGACGGACGCGGGTGCGGCCTCGACGCCAGCCAGCTCCATTGGGCTGTCCTGAACCGGGGGAAGTTCGATCGGACCGGCAGCGGGCGCAGCCTGCGCCATGGCCTGCTGGCCGATCTCGGTTGCGGCCTGCGCCATCGACGGCGTGGCGGAGAGCGCCAGCTGCACCGGCTGACCGGGGTCAAATTCGACCGGGCTAACGCCCAGCACCGATGCGACGCGCTGAACATGCGCCTGCGGGTGCGCCATGCGCGCCCATTCGGTGATGCGCTCCTGCGCGACCTTGGGGTCGAGATCCTGTCCGACCATCAGCTGCGCCTCGCGCCAGCGGCCATCAAGGGCATAGGCAAAGGCGAGGTTCTGGCGGACCTTGGAAGAGCTATCGCCGCTGCGGATCTGGTCGGAGAGCACGTCGACGCCGAGCGCGGTATCTCCGGCCAGCGCCATCGCCAGGCCATAATCGCTGGCGGGAATGCTATCACGATGTTCGCGCAGCAACGCCTGCGCCGCCTGGCCGCGACCTTCGGCAACATGCATCAGCGCCAGGCTGATCACCGTGCGCGCGCTCTGGTCGCCCAGCGCGAGTGCATCGTCAAGGCTCTGGCGCGCCGAGGAAAACCGGCCGTTGGCAAGATAGGCCTGCGCCAGCATCGTGCGCAGATCGGCGTTGCGGGGATCGAGCGCGACGGCAGCTTCCGCCTTGGCCAGCGCCTTTTCGGGCTTGCCGGCGTCGAGCGCCTTCTGGGCGTTGCTGGACAGGCTTTGCGGACGGCCGCCGCCAGAGCTTGCCGAGCAGCTTACCAGCACGCTGCCGACCAGGATGGTCGATGCGGCCAGTTTCAGCATCAGTGCCCTGTTCATCTTCGTTCCGCTCGTCATAGCCATTTCCCTCTTTGCCAGGCCCGACCCGCTCATCAGTTTCAACGCCCTGCCGATCGCGGCACGCGACCAGCCAGGTCCTCTATCTCGGGTATTTTGGTTAACAATTCGTCAAGTGCCGCGGTCAGCAGCTGCTGCGCCGACTGGCCGGTCACCGCGCTGGCAAGCCGAAGCTTGAGATGGCGGTCGGCGTCTAGCCGCAGGGTGAAGGCCGCGCGGCGACCCGCCGGAACCGCAGCGATGACCGCATCCACCGGGACCGCCACCTTGCGCTTGCGCACCGACAGCACCTGGGCCGGAGCTTCGAGCTGTTCGATCACGGCTTCAGTCTGGGCTTCAGCCTGGGCTTCGGGCTCGACCGGCATTGCGGCGACCGGCTCTGTCATGCGCTCGGCAATCTCTGCCTGTTGGCGCACCACATCAGGCACGATGGGCACCAAAGGCTGGGCCATCGCATCGGCAGCCGCAACTGCCGCGGCATGATCGGCGGCATTCGCAGCCGGCGCATCAGGGATCGCGCCTGCCAGCAGATTGCCATAATCGGGAGCATGCTCGTCATGCGCCGGATCGACATCATAGCCCATGTCGTTCCAGCCCAGATCGTCCTGTCCGGTATAGTCGTCATCCGGGCGCGACTGCGACAGCATGCCGCCCATCTGGCCCAGTCCTTCCAGCCCCTGGCGGCGCATGGCAGGGCGTGCGGCGCCCTTGCGCGCCAGCAGACCGGATGAAAGCGACGCGATCGGTTTGGGTTCGGCCATAAAGCTCATCCTTGCCCCCGTGCTCGCTTACGATCCCGCCACGCGGCGACCGAAGCCACCCATCGGGCGGATGGCACCGGGGATCACGGGTGCATTGGGCACGGCAAAAACCGTGCGGCGGAAGTTCTTCTCGAGCCGGTCGGAGATATAGGTCCACAGCGCGCGCACCTCGGCGGCGGACTTGCCGTTGGGATCGACCTCCATCACGGTGCGGCCGTCGATCATCGAGGCGGCAAAATCGGTGCGGTGGTGCAGCGTCGTCGGCGCGACGGTGCCGTGCTGCGACAGCGCGACGGCGGCCTCGGACGTGATCCGGGCCTTGGGCGTGGCGGCGTTGACGACGAAGATCAGCGGCTTGCCCGCGCGCTCGCAAAGATCGACCGTGGCGCCCACGGCGCGCAAATCGTGCGGACTGGGCCGGGTCGGCACCACGATCAGCTCGGCGACCGAGATCACCGACTGGATCGCCATGGTGATCGCAGGCGGAGTATCGATGACCGCGAGCTTGAAGCCCTGCTGGCGCAGGATCGAGAGGTCAGCGGGAAGCCGCGCCACGGTGGTCTGCGCGAATGCCGGATATTCGGGCTCGCGCTCGTTCCACCAGTCGGCCAGCGAACCTTGCGGATCGATATCGATCAGCACCACCGGGCCATCGCCTGCCAGCTGCGCCTGCACGGCGAGATGACCCGACAGGGTCGTCTTGCCGGATCCTCCTTTTTGAGATGCCAAAGCGAGTACGCGCACTCAAACCCCCTATTCGGTCCAATCGGTCAGGGGTGAAAATGCGCCTGGGGCACCTAATTTTGGGTTAACGCTGCGCTGTGCCGGAATAGGGCAGTTGCCGGATACTGCCGCATTTGTGCGGGTTGATCGCGTCATCAACGCTTTGCTAATATGTCGTTAGGTATAGCGATTTACGCATGTAACGACCGGTAAGCCCCGCTTGCCGCGCAAAACCGGCCTGATATGGTCGAACCGAGGCTTTACCATATGCGATGGAGCAAGACCCGCATGGCACATTCCACAAAATTTTCGCGCACCCGCCTGATGCTGGCGACCGCCCTGCTGGCGATGGGGACGGCGACGCCCGCGCTCGCCGACGTCAAGGCCGGGGTCGATGCGTGGGAGCGCGGCGAATTCGACAAGGCCGTCACCGAATGGCGCGATCCCGCAGCCAAGGGCGACCCCGATGCCCAGTTCAACCTGGGCCAGGCGTACAAATTGGGCCGCGGCGTGCCGATGGACCTGAAGCTCGCCGAAAGCTGGTACAAGAAGGCCGCCGATCGCGGTCATGTCCAGGCAGCGGACAATTACGGCCTGGTGCTGTTTCAGGACAACCGCCGCGACGAGGCGATGCCCTATATTCGCGCCTCATCCGCCAGGGGTGAGCCCCGCGCGCAATATGTTCTGGGTACCGCGATGTTCAACGGCGATATCGCCGAGAAGGACTGGGTGCGCGCCTATGCGCTGATGACCCGCGCCTCGGCGCAGGGCCTGCCCCAGGCCTCGCGCAGCCTGGCAACGATGGACAAGTACATCCCGCTTGCCGATCGCACCAAGGGCACGCAGCTTGCAGCCCAGCTTGAGCGCGAAGCCACAGCCGAGCGTCAGAAGCTCGCGGGCGCCGCTGCCGGGCTCGGCATCGATCCCGCCACTGGAGCCACCTCGAGCGCAAAACCGGTGATGGCAGCAGCGGGCCCGACCGCCGCGCCAAACCGGCGCAAGCCCGGATCGAGCTCGACCATCCAGACCACCAGCCTGCCGCCCTCCAATGTCAACGGCTCGGTGATCCCTGCCATCCCCTCCAGCCCGACCGGCACGGCTGCCAGCGCGGGCGTGGACTTCGCAACCATGGGCGCGCCTTCGGGCTCGACCTCGGCCCCGGCGCCGCGGGCCACCGCACCGGCCTCGATGCCAGCCCAGGCGCCCGCCAGGGCACCGGTTGCCGCTCCGGTTGCTGCCGCCAGCGCCGCACCTGCCGTCGCCGCGAGCGGTGACTGGCGCATCCAGCTTGGCGCGTTCAGCGACGAAGGCCGCGCACGTGGCCTGTGGTCCGGCCTCGAACGCCAGAACGCCGCGCTCAGCGGATTGCAGCCCTATCTGGTCAAGGCCGGCGCGGTCACCCGGCTGCAGGCAGGCCCCTTCGCCACCCAGGCCGCCGCGAAAAAGGCTTGCGACAGCGTCGCGAAATCCGGCCAGGCCTGCTTTGCTGTAAAGAAATAGGGGGTTACCCCATTACCTCTCCCCTCCCTCTTGCGGGAGGGGAGAATTAACCTTCACGCCGCCAGCGGTCGTTCCACCTCCGCCATGTCGCTTTCCAGCGCATATTCGCTCGCCATCGCGTCATAGCCCCGGCCTGCGCTGAAGCGCGGGCGGGTGACGCCGGTGGGACGGAAGCCAAGCCGCCGCAGCACCGCGCCAGAGGCCGGATTGTCGATATAATGGCTGGCGACCAGACGCCGGTGGCCCAGCATCCAGGCGTTGGCGATCACCGCGCGCGCCGCCTCGGTGGCATAACCCTGCCCCCAATGCTCCCGCGCGATCCAGTAGCCGAGCTCTGCCTCGCCATCGCGTTCGCCAAGGCCGCAGCTGCCGACCAGCGTCTGCCCGGCATCGCCCGGCAAAGTGAGCAGAAAATGCGGATAGCGGGGATCCTGGGTGCTCGCGGCGAAGGCCTGCGCGTCTTCGCGCGAATAGGGCCAGGGCGCGCGGGCGAGATTGCACACGATTCCCTGATCGTTAAGCGCCGCGAACAGGCCTTCGGCATCTTCTGGCCAGACCGGCCGCAGCAACAATCTTTGCGTTCTTGCAAACATTATGTCTCTCCTGTGTTACCCGCGCCCATGCCACCCGAAGGTGACAGGCTCGAGTCAAAGCCGTGACAGGGAGACAAAAAGAAAGGGAGATGGGACGGACCCCATCTCCCTGTCATCTGGTCCGGTGCTCGGCACCGGCCGGGGTCATCCCTGTGAGGGACGACCCGTCATCGATCGTCCGTTATTCGGCGGCCATCGCCATGGCTTCGGCCACGACCGATACATATTTGCGGCCAAGGCGGCCTTCGTGAAACTTCACGCGGCCTTCGGTGAGCGCAAACAGGGTATGGTCCTTGCCCATGCCGACATTGGCGCCGGCATAGACCTTGGTTCCGCGCTGGCGGATAATGATGTTGCCACCAATCACCGGCTCGCCACCGAACTTCTTCACGCCAAGACGGCGACCTGCGGAATCACGACCGTTGCGCGACGAACCGCCAGCTTTCTTATGTGCCATTTTTCAAAACTCCTTGTGCGCGCGCTATCAGGCGTTGTCGGCCGACGAATCGGCTTCGGGCTTGGCGGCGGCCTTCTTCGGTGCTGCCTTCTTGGCCGGAGCCTTTTTGGGAGCAGCCTCAGCGGCGGGTGCGTCTGCAGCGGCTTCCACCGGTGCTTCGGTCTTGGCGGCGGCCTTCTTCGGCGCTGCCTTCACTGCTTCGCCAACGCCCAGAATGCGCAGGATCGTGTGCTGCTGGCGATGGCCGAGCTTGCGACGATAGTTGTGGCGACGCTTCTTCTTGAAGATCACGACCTTGTCGGCCTTCGCCTGCGCGATGATCTCGGCAGAGACGACCACACCGGCCAGATCCTTGGATTCGCCACCGTCACCGGCGAGCAGAATGTCACTCAATGCGATGACGTCGCCAGCCTCTCCGGCCAGCTTTTCCACTGCGATTTTATCTCCGGCTGCAACGCGATACTGCTTGCCGCCTGTGCGCACGATAGCGAACATGGGTTGTCTCGTTTCTGTTTGCTTCAAATCGGTTCCGGGCACGCAATTTGCGATATCCAAACCTTTGACCCGACTGTTGCCAGAACCGAATCAGCAGAGTGAAAACCGCTGCCCTGCGACGGGATGTCCCGCGCCGGAAAGCCATGCCCGTTAGGTGAAACTGCCGGGGCTGTCAACCATGGCAG
Organism: Blastomonas sp. RAC04; assembly: GCF_001713435.1. NCBI lineage: Bacteria > Pseudomonadati > Pseudomonadota > Alphaproteobacteria > Sphingomonadales > Blastomonadaceae > Blastomonas > Blastomonas sp. RAC04. The sequence goes on along the minus strand of NZ_CP016460.1, from coordinate 438,216 downwards.
CGGCTTTTTTGGCCGTTGCCCACCTGACAATCGACGCTCTCTTAGCCCTGAGTCCGCCAGGATGACAAGCCCATAAGCATTGCGACACGCCCTCGCCTCCCGTAGATGGATTGGCCATGAAACATGTTGCCTCCTCCTCGCTGCTGTCGCTCTCGCTCAGCCTCACTGCCCTGCTGGGCGGCTGCCTCGAACCGATGGCCGATCGCCCCTCGCTGGCGCGGCGCGATGTCGAGCTGCGCGACCGGCAGGCCGAGGCCAAGGCCCCGCCCCCGCCGATCGAATCCGTCACCGACCCCGCACTGGCGCGCGATCTGACCGCGCTGCTGGCCCGCGCCGACAAGGCCGAAGCGGATTTCGCTATGGCGCGCTCCGCCGCGCAGCAGGCGGTAGCAGCCGCCAAGAACGCCAGCGTCGGCAGCGAAGCTTGGTCGGTGGCACAGACCCGGATCAGCGCGCTGGATGCCCCGCGGCGCGAGCTCACCCAGCTGCTGGGGGATCTGGAAGTCCTGTATGTTGCGAGGCTGGAAAAGGAAGCGGCGGGCGAGATCAAGGCGGGCGGTGCCGCGCAGGTCGAACAGACCCGCAGCCATGTGCTGGCCCTCGTCGACTCGCAGGACAGCGTGATCACCATGTTGAAGTCCGGCCTCGCCAGCTGAATCAGCGCCGCCTGGCGGAGTTAACATCAAGGCAACCCTTCCATTGGTCGCACGTACAGGGTGGACCAACCGATAAGGATCGCCCCAATGAAGTCATTCTACACCGCTACCGCCGCCGCTGCCCTGATGCTGAGCGGCAGCGCCGCCTTTGCGCAGAGCAACACCACCAACGATCAGCAGCCTTCGCGCCAGCAGGAGCGTCTGAACTCGATCTTCGGCGCGCTGTTCGGTGATCGCACCGGATCGACAGGCTCGATCGAGGCACAATGGTCGCTGGGCCGCACCCCGCTGGCGACGCAGCGCGGACAGTTCGAAAGCCGGATCGATTCCGAGGTGCGCGCGCGCACCATCGACCAGCGCACCGGCGCGCAGCTCAAGTCCGACTATTACGATCTGGTGCAGCTCGAAGCGCGCTACGGCGCCGATCGCCGCTTCACGCGGCAGGAGCAGGCCGAGCTTGCGGAACGCTATACCGAGCTGACCCAGGTGATCACCGATGGCGGCTATGCCAATGACCCGGGCAACGACATCGGCATCTCGATCGCCGAAGGCCAGAACGAATTCTACCAGCGCGTCGATGCGCAGGTGTCCTCGCGACGCATCACGCGCGTGGCAGGTGCCAGGCTCAAGACCGATTATGCATCGCTTGTCCGCACCGAAGCGAACTATCTGCGCGATGGCCGGGTGACCGAGCAGGAGCGCGACGACCTGTACACCAGGCTCGAAGCGCTCGATGCGCGGGTTGGCGACATGGTCAACAGCGGCGGCGGCAACACCACGCAGACCCCGCGTGCACGCCTCGATGCGATCGCCCGCGCCCTGCCCTCGAGCGGCCTGTCGGCCAGCGCGCAGGCACAGCTTCGGGTCGAGCATGAGGATATCTCGCGGCTGGAAGCGGCCTATGCCCGCATGAACGCCACCGCGGACGAGCGTGCCTATGTCGAGCGTCGTCTGACTGATCTGGAAAACCGCGCCCGCATCCGCCGCTGATCCCGGCCCGGAGCTGAATCCGTAAGAACGGGGCCATCCGCACATGCGCGGGTGGCCCCGTTTTGCGTTCCGCTCCATTTTACATCCTGGATTGCCGGTCGCCTCCTTCCGGTATAGCCTGCTTCTTCCACGACAGCGGGAGGGCGGTTATGGGCACCATCGACGATTCGATCTGGCGGGCGCTGGATGCAATGCGCATCGAGCCTGCGGGTGCCTCGCTGACCTTTACCAAAAGGCTCGCGCGGGAAAACGGCTGGTCGCGCCGGCATGCCGCCGCTGTGGTCGAGGAATACAAGCGCTTCCTGTATCTCGCGGCGACAGGCACATCGCCGGTCACCCCGTCGGACCAGGTCGATCAGGCCTGGCACCTGCATCTGGCCTATACCCACCATTACTGGGGCGAGCTGTGCGCGCGGATCATTGGGCGCCCGCTGCACCATGGCCCAACCGCAGGCGGGGGCGCCGAGGGGCGCAAGTATCGCAGCCATTATGCGCAGACCCTGGCGCGCTATCGCGACACCTTCGGTGCCGAGCCCCCGGCAGAGATCTGGCCAGCTGCCGAACTGCGCTTCGGGACGCGGTATCAATGGGTCGACCGGTCACGAAACTTCGTGCTGCCGCGGCGATCGGTCTCGGTTGCGGCGCTGGCAGGAGGCGCGGCGCTGCTTGCGGCCTGCACTGCGCTGGCAGCAGACACCGCCGTCGTGCAAGGATCGCCGGTGTTCCGGTCGTTCTTCAACGGCGTTCAACGCTCCGATCTCGGCTTTTTCGGGCTGGTGCTGCTGATTTTCATCGGGATCGCCGTCATGGCCAGCATCATCCGCCGGTTGCGCGCACGACGCGGCGCGCCGCAACAGGATGCCTTGCGCAGACGCAATGCCCGGCGCGGCTCGACTGACAGCTCGGACGGATCGGGCGCGATCTTCGACATCTGGTCGGGCGGAGGCGCGGGCCCTGGCGCAGCCGCAGCAGGCGGCGCGGCGTTCATGGCTGGCGGAGGCGATTTCGGCGGCAGCGGCGCGGATGGCGACTGGGACGGCGGCGCAGACAGCGACAGCGGGAGCGACTCGGGTGGTGACAGCGGGTGCAGCGGCTGCGGCGGAGGCTGTGGCGGCGGGGACTGACGCCTGGAACACAGGCGCGCCGCGTTGCCCCTCTCCCCCGCAAACAAGCGGGGAGAAATTCAGTTCAGGAACCGCCCCTCAATCGTTCGCCATCGTCACCGGCGGGCGGCCATCGCCCTGGGTGATCACGACCACCAGGTCTCCGGCGGACAGGCTGGCGCTTTCATCGTCCCAGAAGCCGTAGGGCTTGCCGTCGCGATAGATGCGCACGCCCACGCCATCCTTGATGTCCTTGAGCGGCAGGCCGACCTCCTCGGGGCGCACCATCCGCTCGATCAGCACCACCCGTCCGCTCGACGAGGCAAGGTCCGCCAGGTAGCTGCTGATATGCGGGCCCTGGCACGAGCCCGCGAGCAGCAATCCGGCGAAGCTGACCGGATTGATCACGGTGTTGGCCCCGGCCTGCCGCGCCAGCAGCTCGTTGTCGGCCGCGCGCACCACCACGCTGATCGGCACGTCGGGGGCCAGATGGCGGATGGTCAGCACGATCAGGATCGAGGTATCGTCACGCCCGGCCGAGACGATCGCCGAGCAGGCCCGGTCGATGTGCACATCCCGCAAGGTTTCGTCGCGCGCCGCGTCGGCGTTGAGCACGTTGCACCCCATGGCTTCGGCCCGGGCGAGCGAGGGCTCATGCTGGTCGATCACCACGATGCAGCCGGGTTCGGTGCCGCGCGCGATCAGTTCGCGCACTGCTTCCGAGCCGCTGGTGCCAAAGCCCAGCACGACAATATGCCCGGTCAGGCGCTGCTGGATCCTGCTCATCTGCCATTTTTCCCATGTGCGCTTGAGGACGAAACTATAGGCTGTGCCCACGAAGATGAAAATGACCGCGACCCGCACCGGCGTCACCACCACCGATTCGATCAGGCGCGAGCGGTCGGACACCGGCGCGATATCGCCAAAGCCGGTGGTGGTGACCGAGATCATCGTGAAATAGACGACATCGAGAAAGCTGATCTCGTTGTCGAAATTGTCCTTGAGCCCAGCGCGGTCGAGCCAGTGGATCAGGATGACCAGCGCGATCAGGAAGAACGCAAAGCCCAGCCGCAGGGCGACATCCGCCAGCACCGGCAGACGCGCGGCGCGTTTCAGCAGCGCCCTTGGCTTGATGTCGCTGTCGGCCACGTCTGCAATCAGCTCCTCGGCAGGTACAGCAGCGGATCGACAGGCTTGCGGTCCTTGCGCAGCTCGAAATGCAGCTTGGGAGTGTCGGCAAAGCCGCTCTGCCCCGCAGCGCCCAGCACCTGCCCGGCCTTGACCGCCTGTCCGCGCGTGACATCGATCCGCTCGGCATGGCCATAGGCGCTGACCCAGCCATCGCCATGGCTGATCAGGATCAGTCCGCCATAGATCGCGACCTCGCTTCCGGCATAGCTGACCACACCATCGGCGGCTGCACGGAATGGAGCGCCGCGCGTGGTGGTGATGTCGATGCCGTTGCTGATCTGACCCTTGCCGACCGGGCCGTAGCGGGTGAGCAGCGGGCCGGTGATCGGCCAGTTGAACTTGCCCGCAAAGGCTTTTGGCACCGAGACCGGGACCGCGGCAGAGACAGGCGCGCGCGCTGCGTTCGCTGCAGGCACGGGTGTTCCTTCGGCAATCGCGGGCTGGCTGCCGGTGACCACGTCGTCGATGTTCACCACCAGCGCGCCGATCCGGCTCGGCTTCGAGGAGGCCGCGGCGCTCGGGCCGGAGCCGGCGGGCGCAGCCGCGATCGCGGTGGCACCTGCGGGCAGCTTGAGCCGCTGGCCGATGCGCAGGATATACGGTTCGGTGAGGCCATTGAGCGCGACGATATCGCTCCACGCGACACCATAAGCGTGCGCGATGGCGATGCCGGTCTCGCCCTGCGCGACCGCATGATAGCGTCCGCCGGGTATGGTCAGTTGCTGCCCGGGACGCAGCATATAAGGCGCGCTGAGGTCGTTGGCGGCGGCGATCGCTTCCGATCCCGCGCCTGTGCGGTTGCCGATGCCGCGCAGCGTATCTCCCGGCTGCACAACATAGACCGTGCCGATGACATCCGATGCGCTGGGGCTGACGCTGCGGCTTGTCCACACCGGGGCGTCGCTGCCGACGACCTCTGGCTCGGACGGCGGCCTCGCCTGGGTCCCGGCCTCGGTGATCTCGGGCTGCATGCCCTGTTGGCTGACCCCGCCGGGGATGCAGCCGGAAAGCGCGATTGCGCCCAGAGCTGCGGACCAGGCCGCTGCGGACCTTACAAGACTGCGCGTTTCACCCCTCGCCATGACGTCAACTTCTAGCATGAACTTTACGCTTTACCACTGCTTACGCGGCGCAAACCGCCGGTTGCGACTTCAATTCTTATCAAATGTTGCGGACAGAGCCGAACCCAGCGCGCCCATGGATTCATAATGCGTCAGGTCCAGGTGCAGCGGCGTCACCGCGACATAGCCGTCGCGCACCGCCTCGAGATCGGTGCTGTGCGCGGGGGTCTGCTCGACCGCACCCAGCGCGAACCAGTGATATTCGAACCCGCGCGGATCAGTGTTGGTGACGATCTTGAGCCGTCCGTAATCACGAAAACCCTGGGCGACCACGCGCACGCCGCGCACCTGATCGGCCGGGATCGCGGGGAAGTTGATGTTGATCAGCGTGCGCGCAGGCATCGGCTGGGCAATGATCGGACGCAACACCTTCTCGCCCCAGGTGGCGGCAGCGTCGAACGAGACGTCGAGCCCGGCGCCTTCGCGGGCATAGACCTGGCTGAGCGCGATCGACGGGATGCCTGCCAGCGCGCCTTCCATCGCGGCAGAGACGGTCCCCGAATAGGTCACGTCCTCGCCCAGATTGGCGCCGCGGTTGACCCCGGACAGAATGAGATCGGGCGGGGTGTCCTGCATCAGCCGGGCGACCGCCATCATCACCGCATCGGTCGGCGTGCCGGTGACCGAAAAGTGCTTCGGGCCATGAGTGTGCACGCGCAGCGGACGGGTCAGCGTGAGCGAATGGCCCGCCCCCGATTGCTCCTCTGCCGGCGCCACGATCCAGACATCGTCGGATAGCGCTGCGGCGATCCGGATCAGCACCTCAAGCCCCGGCGCGTTCACGCCATCATCGTTGGTCAACAAAATACGCATGGCGGCACCTGGCTCCTGATGAATGCGATGCCACCCCTATCGCCCTGCGCGCGGCACCGCCACCATCGATGCACATGATTGCAACATATGCAAAAAAACTGGCGCCTCGTTCCCGTTGCGACTCGACGCGCCCTGCCCGACACGATAATGTTGATGGTGCAGCGCAACAAAAACACGGCATCCCGGCTGAGCAACCAGCCGGGTTTCCCGTCTAAAAAGGCGGGAAAAAGCCAATAAGGGCGCAGACTCGCAGAGGGAGACACAAACATGGATTCGCTGGTTTCAACCGAATGGCTCGCCAACGAAATGGGCGCCTCTGATCTTCGCATCGTCGATGCGTCCAAGTTCCTGCCCGACACCGGTCGCAGCGCGCTTGCCGAATATGAAGCCGGTCACATTCCGGGTGCGGTGTTCATGGACCTCGAGGAGTTGGTCGACAGCAACTCGCCCATCGACAACACCCTGCCACCTGCCGAGAAATTCGCCAGCCGCATGCAGTCGCTCGGCCTGGGCGATGGCAGCCGCATCGTGCTCTATGACGACAGTCCGCTGAAGTCCTCTGCCCGCGCCTGGTTCATGCTCACCATGTTCGGCGCGCACGCGGTCGCGATCCTCGATGGCGGCATCGCCAAGTGGAAGGCCGAAAGCCGCCCGATCAAGACCGGCAAGGAAACGCTGCGTCACCGCCACTTCACCGTGTGGGAAGACAAGAAGAACGTCCGCACCAAGGCCGACATGCTGGGCAATCTGCACAGCAAGGGCGAACAGGTCGTCGATGCGCGCCCTGCCGCCCGCTTCACCGGTGCCGAGCCCGATCCGCGGCCCGGGATCGCCGCAGGCCACATTCCCGGTGCGGTCAATTTGCCGCACAGCTCCCTGTTCAACCCCAATGGTACCTGGAAAACGGGCGACGACCTCAAGGCTGCGTTCGAGGCTGCCGGTGTCGATCTCGACAAGCCGGTGGTCACCACCTGCGGCTCGGGCATGACCGCCAGCGTGGTCGCCTTCGGCGCGCACCTGCTCGGCAAGACCGACGTCGCGCTGTACGACGGCAGCTGGAGCGAATGGGGTGCCGATAACGATACCCCCAAGGCGCTGGGATGACACGGATTTATCCTCTCCCTTTACGGGAGAGGATACCAACGCCTTGGCAGATTGCTGCCTAGGCGACGTTGGAGAGGGCCCGCCCCCTCTCCCACTGCGACTAGGCCCGCCCAGGCGGACCAAGTCTCGTTGCCCTCTCCCGCAAGGGGGGAGGGCGGAGGTAGCACATGCCCAAGCCCACCGATCCGCAATCGCCCGCCACGCGCCTCGTTACCGGCGGCCGGCGCGCGGAGTGGACGGGCACGGCGGACCAGCCGGGCGCGGTCGTCAGTCCGCCGGTGTGGCGCGCCAGCACGCATCTCTATCCCGATACTGCCGCGCTCAAGTCCGGCCCCAAGACCAACGAAGACGGCCGATTTTTCTACGGCCGCCGCGGCTCTCCCACCCAATGGGCGCTGGCCGAAGCGCTGACCGCGCTCGAGCCCGGCGGGCATGGCACGATGCTCTACCCTTCGGGCGTTGCGGCGATCACCGGCGCGCTGCTCAGCGTGCTGTCGCCCGGCGACGTGCTGCTGATGACCGACAGCGCCTATGATCCGTCGCGCAATTTTGCCGACGGATTTCTCAGGCGGTTCGGGATCGAAACCCGCTATTACGACCCCACCATCGGTGCGGGGGTTTCAGCGCTGATCTGCGAGCGGACCCGCGCAATCCTGATGGAAAGCCCGGGCAGCCTGACCTTCGAGGTGCAGGATGTCCCCGCGATCTGCCAGGCAGCGCGCGCAGCCAACCCCGATATCGCGCTGCTGATCGACAACACCTGGGCGACCGGGCATTTCATGCCCGCGCTGGCGCTGGGCGCAGACATGAGCATTGTGGCCTGCACCAAGTACATCGTCGGCCATTCGGACGTGATGCTGGGATCGGTCACCACCACCGAGCGGTTCTATCCCCGGCTGCGCCAGACTGCGCAGGCGCTGGGCACGGTCGTCTCGCCCGACGATGCCTGGCTGGCGCTGCGCGGATTGCGGACGCTCGACGTGCGGCTGCGCCAGCATCAGGCCTCGGCGCTCAAGATCGCGCGCTGGCTGTACGCGCAGCCCCAGATCGCGCGTGTGCTCCACCCCGCACTCCCCTCCTGCCCCGGCCACGAAGTATGGCAGCGCGATTTTACCGGCTCGTCCGGGCTGTTCTCGTTCGTCCTGAATGGCGGCAGCGATGCGGCGCGTGCAGCGCTGATCGACACGCTGACATTGTTCGGCATCGGCTACAGCTGGGGCGGGTTCGAAAGCCTGGCGATCCCGGTCGATCCGGCGCGCTGCCGCAGCGCGACATCCTGGCCGCCCGCAGGCGAGCCCAACGCACTGGTCGTGCGCCTGCACATCGGTCTGGAAGACCCCGACGACCTGATCGCCGACCTTGCCAAGGGGCTGGCAGCGTTTACCATGACGGCATGAACGAGGCAATCACGACAGCTTTTCTGCGTTGGGGATGGATCCGCCGCCCCGATGATCTGCAATATGTCGAAGGCGTGCTTGCCGCGCTGATCGCGACCACCGCGCTGATCGTCGGCTGGGGGCTCAGCCGCCTCGTCTATCTGCGGCTTGCCGCGATCTGGGAACGGCGCGCAGGCTACGAAAGCCCGCTCGCACGGCGCCGCATCCGCGACATGGTGCGCCGCTTCACCACCGCGATGCTGATCGGCATGGCGCTCAATCTCAACGACTGGAGCCTGATCGCCTCGGTCGTCTTCGGGCTGACGCTGGCGATCTCGCTGGCGCTGTTCGTCAACGACCTCGTGCGCGGCGTGCGGATGCCCGACTGGCTGGGCACGTTCCTGGGGCTGGCGACCTTGGTCTCGATCCTCGCCAGCATGTTCGGCGGGCTCGATCCGATCACCATCGCGATGGACCGGGTGGGCTTCAACCTCGGGCAGAAGCGGTTCTCGCTGCTCTGGGTAGTCACCATCGCGGTCACGGTGCTGGTGCTGTACACCGCCGCCCGCGTCGTCAACCGCATCGCTGGGCACATCATCGGCAGCAGCGACGGGCTCGACCCGACGCAGAAGCTGCTCGGGCAGAAGATCGCGGGCGTCGTGGTCATCGTCATCGCCTTCTTCATCGGCATCGATGCGCTGGGGATCGATCTGACCGCGCTCAGCTTCTTCTCCGGGGCGTTCGGCCTCGCGATCGGTTTCGGGCTGCAGAAGACCATCGGCAACCTGTTTGCAGGCATCATCCTGCTGCTCGACCGGTCGATCAAGCCGGGCGATGTCATCGCGGTGGGCGACAGCTTCGGCTGGGTGAACAAGATCGGCGTGCGCGCGGTCTCGGTGATCACCCGGGACGGCAAGGAGCACCTTATCCCGAACGAGGACCTGATGACCACTGCGGTCGAGAACTGGTCCTATTCTGACCGCAACGTGCGCATGCGCATCCCGGTGGGGGTCGCCTATACCAGCGACATGCAGCTGGTGCAGGAACTGCTCTACCGCGCGGTCGATGAATCGCCGCGCGTGCTCAAGGACCCCGCGCCGCGAATCTGGATGACCGACTTCGGCGACAACGCGGTCAACTGGGAAATCCGCGCGTGGATTTCAGACCCCGAGGGCGGCATGGGCAACATCCGCGGCGATGTGCTGATGCGGGTGTGGAACCTGTTCCAGGAAAACGGCATCGAAATCCCGTTCCCGCAGCGGGACCTGTATATCAAGGAAATGCCGGGAATGGGTGGGACTGATATTCTTGCTCCAGCGCCCAGCGAAGCATGATGTCATTGTAACTCATCGTCACCCCCGCGCACGCGGGGGACCCGCTTTTGCCAACGATCAGTCAGAAGCGGGATTCCCGCGTTCGCGGGAGTGACGGCTTAAATGCTATTCCTGACGTTTGAAATCACCGCCCGCCGTTCGCGACGATATCCACTTCGGTGCCGCCATTGGCCATCGGCTTGAGGAACAGCACATAGGCCGCCTCGCCCTTGGTGCCGCCCAGCACATGGTCGGCGCCGCGCAGCTGGTACTCGGCCGAATAGCCGCCGCGCCGTGCCTTGGTGTAATAGAAATCGACCACGTTCTTGAGCGCGGCGGGCGTGGTGAAGTTGACCACGCGGATGTTGCACTGGCCCTTGTCGATGCCGGCGGCCTCTTTCACATTGGCGCGCGGATAGATCGCGAAGTCGGACGGCATGCGGTTGGCCCAGGTCATCGCGTAATCGAGTTTGCCGGTGCATGCGCCGCTCTGCTGCGCGGCCTTGGCGCCCAGCGTGCTGCCCTGGTTGCAATCCTTGCACTCTTCGTCCGCGACCTTCTTGGGCTCCGGCGCCTTCATCAGGCCGCGCGGGCCGATCGCGGCGGCGGCGGCCTTCTCGACCGCGGCAAGCTGGCCCTTGGGGATGCCGGCCGACGGCACCGAGCCATCGCTGCCCTCGGCGAGCACGGCGTTGCGGTTGGATTTGTCGACCAGATCGGGATCGACGAGGATCTGGTCCTCGAGCGCACCCTTCATCGCAGGATCGGCGGCATCGGCGAGCAATGCTGCATCCTCGTTCTGCGCGGCGGTGTCGTCGGCATTCTGGCAGGCGGCGAGCACCAGGGTGGCGGCGCCCAAAGCCAGCAGTTTGCGCGACATCGCGAAGGAACGGTGTGCCATGGCAGAAGTCCTCATCATCAAACGGAAGCCCGTCGCTTTAGGACAAGGCTCTTAGCATTCTGTTAGCCATGCCCGGCTTGGCGCAAGGCTGTCCCGGCAAAAGAGGGTTAACCCCTCTGCTTTGACGCCCCAGCCTGTCCCAAACCGGGATTCGGCCGCAAGCCGTTTCAGTATCGGACAAATTTCTTGCGGTTTTCCTGCCACTCGGCCTTGGACTGGCCATAGCTGTCGACCGGAAAATCCTGATACGGCTCGGGCAGCCGGGTCGGGCCCTGGTTGGTCGAACCCAGCCTTTCTGCGAGCGCGATCGAGGCTGCGTTGTCGGGATCGATGGTGTGGATCACGGTGTCCCAGCCCAGCAGATCGAACGCATAATCGATCGTCGCGACCGCGGCTTCGAGCGCATACCCCTTGCCTGCATGGCTGCGCATGACCCCCCAGCCGACTTCGGTGCCCGGCCAGCCATCGGGCTGCCACGGACCGATGCGGCCGATCCACTGGCCGGTGTCGCGGGTGATCAGCGAGAACATCGCAAAGCCGCGAATGTGCCAGGCGCCCGCCATCGAGCACAGCCCGCGCCATGCCACCGCGCGCGGCTGCACCCCGCCCAGATAGCGCATCGTCTCTTCATCGGCGGAAAATTCGGCCCAGGCTTCAAAGTCCTCGGGGCCCGGCGGGCGCAGGATCAGGCGCTGGGTCACCAGTATCGGTCCGTTGATCATCGCGCATCCTCCCGGCTGTGTCTGAGGCTGCGGGGATAGGCAGCGCCACGCCGGTTGGCAAGCCGTGGCCCACAAACGCGAAACCCCTCCCCGCCTTGCGGCGGAGAGGGGTCTCCCCGTTCACCTTGCTCTCATGACAAGAGCATGGGCGAAAGCTGGTTAGCGGCAGCTGTAGCCGTTGCCGCTGTTGCGATCGATCGTGCGGCCGAGCAAAGCGCCGCCGATGCCGCCGATGATCGCGCCGACGGTGCGGTCACCGCGTCCTGCGATCTCGCTGCCGGCAAGGGCCCCTGCCGCGCCGCCGATCAGCAGGCCGGTGGTGCCGTTGTCACGGCGGCAGTAATACCGGCCGTCGTTTCCGCGCCAGGACTGCCCGTTCCAGCCGCGCACCGCGCGACGGTCGAACCTGCGGTCGAAGCGACGATCGTTGCGATCGTCCCAGCGACCTTCGCGACCGTAATAGCGGTCGTTGTCGTAACCGCGGCGCTGCCAGTCATTGTCATAACCGCGCCACTGATGCGCGATGGGCGCCTGATGGGTCACGCCGTAAGCCGAGGCGGCGCTGGGCGCCGAGTGGGTGAGCGGAGCCGCCATGGCGGGCGCTGCGGAAAGGGTGACTGCACCGGCAGCGGCAGCAGCAAAAAGAAACTTCTTCATAGTCTGTCTCCCTAGAGACCGGGACAGCGCCGATTCGCCATCCGTTGTGTTCATGTTTAAGGGAGCGAAGGTGAACGGATTGTGGAAGGGTCGTTCATGTTGCAGCAGGGTTTTTTGAACGAGCGACTGCCTCTAGCGGCATGCAGCGCGCTCTGCGCCAAAGATTTCGTCACCCCCGCGAAAGCGGGGGTCCCGCTTCTGCGCCAAGGTTTTCGAGAAAGCGGGATTCCCGCGTACGCGGGAATGACGATGGGGAAAAAATGCCCCGACGTACTGATCATCTGTATATGGGGCTCGGCGGCAGGCGGGCAAGGGATGTCCCCTGCCCGCCTCCGCCGGGACCGATTACTTCTGCGGGCAGATCAGGAACTTTTCGCCCGTGGTCTTGGCATAATAGCGCGCGACCACATCCGCCTGCAGCGCCTGTTCCAGCGAAAGTTCGTCGGTATAATGGCTGGCAAAGGTGGTCTTGAGCTCGTCTGCCACCCGGGCGCGCAGACGCATGGCGACATCGCCGCCCGCCTTGGCGAGGAAGTTGGGCAGCAACCAGCCGCCCACGCCCCAGGCCATGCCATAGGCACGGTTGAGCACGGTGGGCGAGGTGTCCAGCCCGCCATAGAGATAGACCTGCTTGTGCTTGACCGAACCATAGATGCTGTAGGCGCCCGGGGTGCGTGCCGCGGCAGCTTCCATCGCAGCCAGGATGTTGGACGCGAGCTCGCCGCCGCCCGTCGCATCGAACGCCAGCGTCGCGCCGGTGGCGTGGATGGCATCGACCAGATCGGCCTTGAAGCTCTCGCTGCTCGAATCGACGATATGCTTCGCGCCCATGTCGCGCAGCAGCTGCGCCTGTTCGGGCTTGCGCACGATGTTGACGAGCTCGACGCCATCGGCTGCGCAGATGCGGTTGAGCATCTGGCCGAGGTTCGAGGCGGCAGCGGTATGGACCAAGGCGGTGTGGCCTTCCATCCGCATCGTCTCGACCATCGACAGCGCGGTCAGCGGGTTGACGAAGCACGAGGCTCCATCGCGCGCGGTGTGGCCGTCCTTGAGCGGCAGGCACATCATCGCGGGTGCCTTGCGATATTGCGCGTACATGCCGCCGCCCATCACCGCGACGACCTTGCCCATCAGGCTCTGCGCATAGTCGCCAGAGCCTGCAGCCACGACCGTGCCTGCGCCTTCATTGCCCACGGGCAGCTGCTGTCCGACGCGCGCCTTCATCACGCCCATGCCCTGCGGCGAGACGGGAGCGGTGAGCCGGGTGTGTGCTCCGGTGCCCGAAGAGGCCGCCTTGGCCATGCTGGCCCAGCCGAACATCACGCCCTGATCGGACGGGTTGATCGGGGTGGCCTCGACGCGGATCAGGACCTCGTCGTCGCCAAGCTCGGGCATGGGCTTTTCCACCAGTTCCATGGTCAGTTCGCCTTCGGCGCTGACGGTGGAGATCATTTGCAGGTAACTTTGGGGAAGGGTCATGAAAGTGCCTCTCTCGATTATGGTTGTTGTGCGATGCACCCATGTGCCAAGCCTTGGGCGATTACGCCACCCTTGCAGCGCAGAAAGTCGCATCTCCTTGTCCCGGCTCATCCTGTTCAACAAACCCCATGGCGTGATCTGCCAGTTCAGCCGGGATGGCGACCGCCCGACTCTGGCGGATTTCGTCGACGTTCCGGGCGTTTACCCCGCCGGGCGGCTCGATCATGACAGCGAAGGGCTGGTCCTGCTCACCGCCGACGGCCGCCTGCAGGCCAGAATCGCCGATCCCAAATTCAAGATGGCGAAGACCTATCTGGTGCAGGTCGAAGGCACGATTACCGAGGACGCGCTCGCAGCCCTGCGCAAGGGCGTGCAATTGAAGGACGGCATGACCCGCCCCGCCGAGGCGAGCGCGATTGCCGACCCCGATCTGTGGCCGCGCGATCCGCCCGTGCGCTTCCGCAAGACTGTCACCGATGGCTGGATCAGTCTCACCATCCGCGAGGGCCGCAACCGGCAGGTGCGGCGGATGACCGCGGCGGTGGGCTTTCCCACCCTCAGGCTGGTGCGCTGGGCAGTGGGGCCGTGGTCGCTCGATGCATTGCCGCTCGGCCAGTGGCGCGAGGTGGATGCGGACTGATCAGCCGTCTGCGTCGTCCCCATCATCGTCGTCGTCAACGAACGCGACGCTCCCCATGTTGCACAGCGCCAGCAGCAGTTCGCACGCAGCATCGCTCACGGTGTCGAGCGTGAGGCTGTCGTTGGCGCAGATCGCCTCGGCGAGCCCGGAAGTCTCCGCCCCGCATTCGAACGTTTCGCCGTCAACGAACAGCATCAGCGCATCTCCACCTTCGCGCACAAAGGCAAACCGGCTGGCAGGGTTCCGTTGAAGCTCCATCTGCTGCTCGATAGCCTCTCGGATATCGTCAAGGCTCAGCGGCTCTTCGGGGCGCCAGTCGATATCGGGATATTTGCGCGTGCTGCTCGATGCGCCGAACCAGCGCGCGAACCGCTGCCTGTCGCCCAGGGCCTCGAGCACCATCGCCTGCAGCCGATCGAGCGCATCGGCGCCGATCTCGCCGGGGTTGGCCTGGAGCGCGAGGCCGGGGTCGGCATAGCGGTCGTCCTCGCTCAGGTCCTCGAGCAGATGATCGTTCCAGTCGCCGATCAGTTCGGCGCGCGAGGGCGCACGAAAGCCGATCGACAGCGTCATGCAATCGTCACCCAAAGCGATGCCGTTGTGCGACACCCCGGGGGGGACATAGAGCATGTCGCCGGGCTCGAGCACGAACTCCTCGGTCGCTGCAAAGTCGCGCAGCAGCTTGAGATCGCCATGCGGCAGCAACGGGCTGTTCTCGTCGCACATCGCGCCGATCTGCCAGCGCCTGCGCCCCTGCCCCTGGATCAGGAACACGTCATACTGATCGAAATGCGGCCCCACCCCGCCACCGTCGCTGGCAAAGCTCACCATCACGTCATCGACGCGCCAGTTGGGGATAAAGCGAAACGAAGCCAGCAGCGCGGCGACCTCTGGTACATGATGGTCGACCGCCTGCACCAGCAAGGTCCACGGGTTCGATCCCAGCGACGCAAAGCGCTCTTCGGCCAATGGCCCATGCTCGACGGCCCAATCGGGGCCGGCCTGCTCGATCAGCCGAGCCTCCACCTGCGGCTCGCACGCCAGCCCTGCCAGCTCATCGGCTTCGACCGGGCACTGCCATTCATCCCACGGGTTGCGGATCAGCAACGGCGCGCGCTGCCAATGGGTGGCGAGGAAATTGGCGGGATCAAAATGGGCAAGCTTCATCCTCCCCCCTTTTCAGCCGGCCGCAGCCGCGTCCAGCGTTTTCACCCCAGCAGGTCGTGCTTCTTGAGGCAGTGGCGCAACTGGTCGTAGCTCAGCCCCAGCGCCTTGGCTGTCTGGCGCTGGTTGTAGCGGTGACGGGCGAGCGCGGCCTGCAGGATGCGCTTTTCATGCGCGTCGACCGCACCGCGCAGATCGTCCACCGCGTCGAAGTTCATCGTCTGGTCGAGTGTTGCGCGGACGCCCGAGTCCGACAGAGCGGCGTCGATTACCTCGTCGCAGGGCGAATCCGCTGCGGCCGGGCGCCTTGAGGGCTGCGGCTTCCACGGGGATTCGAACGGATCGAAGACGATATGGTCCACCTTGCGGTCGGGATCATCCCAGCGATAGACCGCGCGCTCGACGACGTTGCGCAGCTCGCGGACATTGCCCGGCCAGCTGTGGCGCTTCATCGCCTCGGTCGCCATCGCGCCGAAACCCGGCCAGTCGGGCCAGTCGAGCTCTGCCGCCATCCGCCGCCCGAAGAAATCAGCGAGCACCATGACATCGCCCTCGCGCACCCGAAGCGGCGGCAAGGTCACCACCTCGAACGAGAGGCGATCGAGAAGGTCGGCGCGGAAGCGGCCCTGGTCGACCAGCTCGGGAAGATGCTCGTTGGTGGCCGCGACGATGCGGACATCGACCTTGATCGCGCGCGAAGAGCCGATGCGGGTGATCTCGCCATATTCGACCGCGCGCAGCAGCCGCTCCTGCGCAGCGGAGCTCAATGTCGCGAGTTCGTCGAGGAACAATGTGCCGCCATCGGCCTCCTCGAACCGCCCTTGTCTCGCGCGGGTGGCGCCGGTGAACGCGCCTGCCTCGTGCCCGAAAAGTTCGGCCTCGATCAGCGTCTCTGGAAGCGCGGCGCAGTTCAATGTGATCAGGGGGCCATCCCAGCGCGAGGACAGGCGGTGAAGGCGCTCGGCGATCAGTTCCTTGCCCGTGCCGCGCTCGCCGATGACCAGCACCGGGCGGTTGAGCATTGCGGCCCGGCTTGCGCGTTCGACCGCATCCAGAAAGGCGCCTGACTCGCCAATGAACTGATTGCCCCGTTCCATGACCCAAGGAATAGTGCAGAATCCCAACACATGGCAATCCCAACCAACACGCGGCGCATTGGAATTTTCCAAACTCTTGTTTTTCCAGTGTTTTTCAAACTGGCACGCACCCTGCAATGTAGCAGGCAACACCGACACACAGCGGTACAAGGGAGAAAGCAAGTGCGTTACGCGAACCAGTCCAACGACCAGCCGGCACAGGAAGACAGCGTCTTCAAGTCCACCCTGGTTACCACGGTCGCGGCGCTGATGCTGGTCACTACGCTGTTTGTCACCGCATTCGCCAGCATCGAGGCAGCCGCCTCACCCGCCCGCCCGGCGGTCGATGCCGGCAAAATGGTTTCCGTCCGGTATCTTGCCTGACGGATCTGGCCGGGACGCTTACCCCCCCTTGCCCCGTCCCGGCCAGCCTCTTCCAACTGAAATGCAAATGGGGGTAAGGTGGATCAGGATCAGGATCCGGTCCACCCGACCTTAACGAACGGAGTTTTCGCCATGGGAATTTTCTCTCGAACCCGCGACATCATTGCCGCCAATGTTACCGAGCTGCTCGACAAGGCCGAAGACCCGGCGAAGATGATCCGGATGATCATCCTCGAGATGGAGGAAACCCTGGTCGAAGTCCGCGCATCGGCCGCGCGCACCATTGCCGACCAGAAGGAAATGAAGCGCCACGTCGGCAAGCTGGAACAGCTGCAGGCCGACTGGACCGACAAGGCCGAGCTGGCGCTGTCCAAGGACCGCGAAGACCTCGCCCGCGCTGCTTTGCTCGAAAAGAAGAAGGCCGCCGATATGGCTGATCAGCTCAATGTCGAAATCAACGTGCTCGACGATGCGCTGCGCGCTTCGGAACAGGACATCGCCAAGCTGCAGGCAAAGCTGCGCGAAGCCCGGATGCGCCAGAACAACATCATGAGCCGCCTGGAAAGCGCCGAGAACCGCGTCAAGCTGCGCACCATGTACAATGGCGACAAGGTCCGCGAAGCATTCAGCCGCTTCGACCTGCTCGAGCGCCGCGTCGACATGGCCGAGGGCCGCGCCGATGCACTGGGCATGGCCGAGGATGAGCGCGGCGAGCGCAAGGCACTGGGCCAGCGTAGCCTGGACGACGAATTCGCCGCCCTCGCCGGATCGGACAAGGTCGACGAAGAGCTCGAGGCGATGAAGCGCGCCCTGAAGAAGGAGGGCTGATCCGATGGAAGACATCCTGGTCCCCATCTTCGTCGTCGGCATGCTGTTCATCGGACTGCCGTGGCTGATCTTCCACTACATCACCAAGTGGAAGACCGCAGCGACGCTTACCAGCTCGGACGAGAATCTGCTGGAAGAACTCCACGCCATGGCGCGTCGTCTCGACGATCGCATGGACACCGTCGAACGGATCATTTCCGCCGACAACCCCGACTGGCGCCCGGCGCGGCTGACCAGCGCGGATGACCAGGACGATTACGGCCTGGAACAAGTTGAGCGCCTGCTGAAGGAAAGGGTAAGGAAATGAGCCGGTTGGACAAATACAGCTACGACGCCCCCGCACCGCGCAAGACGAAGTTCTATCGCAACAAGCAGAACGGCAAGCTGATGGGCGTCTGCGCAGGCATCGCCGACTACACCGGGATCGATGTCGTGTGGATCCGCGTGGCCGCGGTGCTGCTAACGCTGATGACCGGCTGGGTGCTGATGGGATATCTGGCCATGGGCTTCCTCGCCGAGAAGAAGCCGGCGCACCTTTACACCGATGATCAGGACCAGAAGTTCTGGCAGGGTGTGCGCCAGTCACCGGGCCGCACCGCCCGCGACGTCAAGGCCCGCTTCCGCGAGATCGACCGCCGCCTGGCCGATGTCGAGCTGTTCTACACCGCCAAGAACACCCGGCTGGCCGACGAGATCGAAAGCCTGCGCTGAGCAGCAGGATCGGGCAGCCATCATCAACAACAAGGTTTCAGGAGACTATCATGAGCTGGGGTGGACCGGGTTTTGTCCTCGCGATCATCATGCTGTCCATGGGGGCCTGGGTGATCACCACCTGGATCCGCGCCAAGCATGGTTATCCGCTCGAAGATCAGTGGACCGGCAAAGTCATTGAACGAAGCGATCCCGACGCTGATCGAAAAATATCGCTGCTCACCAACGAAAACGAGCAACTGACGGGAAAGATCGGACGGCTGGAAGAACGGATCGCAGTGCTGGAACGCATCGCCACCGACGCCAACAGTTCGAGCAACCGCCTGGCCGATGAAATCGAACGGCTGAGAGTACAGAAGGACCGCGCATAATGGAAAAGCTGGCACTCATTGAAGCTCTTGCACCGGTTCTGGTTGCTGGCTGCATGATGATCACCTTCGGCTGGGTTGCCACAACCTGGCTGCGCATCAAGAACGGCTATCCGCTCGAAAGCAGCTGGGGCAAGGCGATCTATCCCAAGACCGACCAGGAATCGGTCGAGCGGATCAAGTTGCTGAGCCAGGAAAATGCACAGCTGCGCGCCGAGCTGGGATCGATCAAGGACCGTCTGGGCAACGTCGAGCGGATCGTCACCGATGATGCGCACCGCCTGACCCACGAGATCGAGGCACTGCGCGACAAGCGCGCGAACTGAACCGGACTGCCATAAGGGGGCATGAAACGATGTTCGATTTTATCTGGGCCGCCATCCCGCTTGCACCATTTGCCATTGGCGGGCTCGCCATCTGGACCCACCACAAGCGCAAGACGCTGGAGCTGGAAGTCGAGCTGACCAAGGCGCGCGCGATGGAGCGGCCGCAGGTGAGCGACAAGCTCGAACAGCGGGTCCGCACGCTGGAACGCATCATCACCGATGGCCGCGGCCGCGACGACCTCGCCCAGCAGATCGAGGATCTGCGCGAGAAGCAGCTGAGCTGAACCACTGAAGACTGTTTGAGGGAAAAGGCATCATGAATCCGTTTGAAATGGTGATCGGCATCGTTCTGATCGTGATGGTCGCGAATGTCATGAAGGCCCGGTACAAGGCCAAGCACGGCATCCTGGAAGACGAGCACGGCAATGAGCAACTCGCCAGGCCTGCCGACACCGGCGAAGCATCGCGCCTGCGCGAGGAAGTGCGATCGCTGAAGGAGCGGGTACAGGTGCTGGAACGCGTGATCACCGATCAGCGCCAGACCAGCGACCTCAGCCTTGAAATCGAGAAACTGCGCGACCGCTGATGCGGCGCATGAACCACCAACCGGGCGGCGGGGGCCGTAAAGGGTAATATCATGGAAAGCGCCTATCTCTATCTGACGATAGCCACATCGGCCTTGCTGGCCATTGCACTGGTCTCGTCCACCGCACTGCGCGGCTGGCGCGACTGGCTGGCGTTCAAGCGCCACGAAATGGAGGCGCACAGCCCGTCGCTGGGTGACGGCGGATCGCCCTCGACCCATTCGCGGATCGAAATCGCCGACCTGAAAGAACGCATCCGCAAGCTGGAAGCGATCGCCGCCGGGGTGGAGCTGTAAGAATTGCCGGTCGCTGCGGGGTGACTTTGCCCCGCAGCATAGCTATCTGCCCCCCATGACAACTCCCTCGCCCACGCCCACGCCCACGCCAAAGCTGGCCGATCTGGCCGAAGAATATGAATTCCTCGACGCCGATGATCGCTATCGGTTGATCATCGATCTGGGCCGCACGCTCGATCCGATGCCCGAGGCGCTCAAGACCGACGCGACATTGGTCCGCGGCTGCTCCGCCTCGGTCTGGGTCTACCCCACCCGCACCGACGATGGGTCCTTGCATTTCCTTGCCGACAGCAACGCCGCGATCACCAAGGGCATCATCGCCCTGGTGCTGCTGAGCGTGCAGGACAGGGCGCCGGCAGAGGTGGCCGCTGCCGATATCGAGGGCGCGCTCGCCCCGTTCGATCTGAAGAACCAGCTCTCGTCGAACCGCACGCAGGGCATCCCCAACATGATTGCGCTGATCCGCGAGACGGCGGGACGATATACGGGTTAGGCCCGAACGGAAAAAAGATCGTCAGGCGCTGGCGTTAGCCCGGGTCCACTCCGGAGGGCACATCGCGGACCAGTTGCAGCGCGGAATGTTCGTCCGCATCCCCTTGGCGATAGGTTTCCGTCCGCGCAATCCGGCCCAGATTGGAAAGGTCGAAACCCAGCGCGATCAGATGGGATTCGTGCAAGGGATCGAGGTCCGTTGCATCGCGAAAGGTCCATTCGAGGCTCTTTCCGCCCGCTGGCACCGAAGCCACCAGGCGTGGCTGATTTCCCTGCGGACAATAATGCGTCGCGAGCAGATCAGGCCCGTCGCGATGGTAAAGCGTCATCGAATGCGGCTGATCACCCCGCAGCCACTCCTCGACCAGAACGCTTCCACCCGCAGTCAGCGAGAACCGGATGCGCAATGGCGATTGCGGCTTGTCGACCTGACGCCAAATGCCGACCAGGCTTTTCAGCTCCGCAAAACTCGCCGCCACCGGGTCCTGCGCAGGATCCTGTGCTGCGGCTACCGGCATAGCGCCCAAACCGAAACCCAGCAAAAAGACCGTCGACCATAGGCGTTTCATAGTGTCCTCCAGTGGAATTCAGTCGGCAAATCCATGCCTTGATCCTGTAATGGCCAACCGGCCGTCCGTCAGCGGAATATGACATCCGGGCGCAATCGCAGCGAGAACAGACACCTGGCCTCCTTCGGACTGTGCAGCACCACAACGCTTTCGTCACCCCCGCGAAGGCGGGGGTCCCGCTTCTGCGCGAACGTCAGCCACCAAGCGGGATTCCCGCGTTCGCGGGAATGACGGCATTGGGCAATCGGAACGCAGGTTTGACGCCAGCCCCTCGCCACACCATATAGCGCCCCATGACATCCCCCTTCGAAGCCCTGCCCGTCCATTTCACTCTACCTGCCCGCGATGCGCGCGGCCGTTTCGTGCGGCTCGACAGCGTGCTGCGCGAGATTCTCGCGGCGCATGATTACCCGACCTGCATCAAGCTGGTGCTGGCCGAGGCGATCACGCTCGCCGCGCTGATCGGCTCGCTGATGAAGCAGGATGGCGGCCAGGTAACCATTCAGGCGCAGACCGAGGGCGGCATCGTCGAGTTGCTGGTGGTCGATTATCGCGGCGGCGAGTTGCGCGGGCATGTCCGCTTCGATGCCGAGCGGCTGGCGCGGCTGGGCGCCAACCCCTCGCTGTTCGCTTTGTTCGGCAAGGGATATCTGGCGATGACCTTCGACCAGAGCTTCGGCAAGGGCCGCTATCAGGGCATCGTGCCCTTGGACGGGGATTCGCTGTCGCAGGCGTGCGAGAGCTATTTCACCCAGTCCGAACAGGTGCCGACGATGATCCGCATCGCGATCGAGAGCGACGCCACCGGCTGCCGCAGCGCGGGCTATCTGGTGCAGCACCTGCCCGAGGGCGAGGAAGGCCGCGAGCGGCTGCATGTTCGGCTCGACCATCCCGAGTGGGAGCATGTCTCGATCCTGTCGAGCACGCTGACGCATTCGGAACTGCTCGATCCTGCCGTCGATGGGCGCGACCTGCTGTGGCGGCTGTTCCACGAGGAGGACGAGGTCCGCGCCGAGGATGGCGTCGCGCTGGTCAAGGGTTGCCGCTGCAATCTCGACCATATCCGCGATGTCATCGGCCGCTTTCCGCCCGAGGAACAGGCCGAAATGGTCGGCGATACCGGCACAATCGTGGTCGACTGCGCCTTCTGTTCGCGCGCGTTCCATATCGATCCTCCGGCTGCGACGCCGGGCTGAAAGCGCGTTTTCATCCAAGACGGGGCCGCAAACCTGCCATAATTGTCGGCTGATTTGGCCATCATTCGCCTGTAAGCCCTCCAGATTGCCTGGGGCAAGAAACCTGTATCGGGTCGCACTCACTTGACTGTTCCTGCCGCCTTGGGGTGCGGGGACCAACGATAGGGTTACACCAGATGACGATGCTTCACCTTCGCTGGAAATGGATGGCCGTTGCCGCTGCTGCGGCGGGGCTTGCCTGCGTTCCTGCCCCCGCTCAGGGCCCCGAACTCGCCATGCTCAACAAGGTCCAGCCGGGATTGTGGAATTTGAAGGAACGCGGCAGCGCGCAGAGCGCCGACAAGATCTGCATCCGCGACCCTCGCAAGCTGCTCCAGCTGCGCCACAAGGACGTCCAGTGCAGTCGCTTCGTTGTTTCGGACGAGCCCGACGAAGTGACCGTCACCTATCGCTGTGCCAGCGGCGGGTCGGGTCGCACCACGATCAAATATGAAGGCCGCGGGCTGATCCAGATCGATTCGCAAGGCATCGCACAGAACTCGCCCTTCGCCATGACGATGGAAGGCCGCTACGCGGGCGCTTGCGGCGGCTGAACCCCTGCGCGGGCTGAGACCTGCACGTTTTCTTAACCACATCGGGTGTAGAGCAGCCGGGTGCCGGACTCGGTACGCTTTCCTCCATTCAGGTCTTAACGACCTCACTGGGCCGCCGGACACGTCCGCGCGGCCCGATTTTTTGGTTTGCCCGAGATGGCGCGGCGCAATATGCGCAAAGCCATGACCCAGCCTCAGAAAACCGCCGTTGTCCTGCTCTCGGGAGGGCTCGATTCCATGGTCTCTGCCGCGCGCGCGATCGAGCAAGGCTTTGCCGTTGCCGCGCTGACCATCGACTACAACCAGCGCCACCGGGTCGAGATCGAGGCGGCGCGCAAGATCGCCGCGCATATCGGCGCGGTGCGGCACATCGTGCTGCCGCTTGACCTGCGCCAGTTCGGTGGATCGGCGCTGACCGACGATATCGACGTACCCAAGACCGGGGTCGGCGAAGATATCCCGGTGACCTATGTGCCCGCGCGCAACCTCATCTTCCTGTCGCTCACGCTGGGCTGGGCCGAGGCGCTGGGCGCGCGCGACATCTTCATCGGGGTCAACGCGCTCGATTATTCGGGCTATCCCGATTGCCGCCCCGAATTCATCCAGGGCTTCGAGCGGCTGGCCGACCTCGCCACCAAGGCGGGCGACCAGGGCGAGCCGTTCACCATCCACGCGCCGCTGCAGTTCCTCGGCAAGGCCGAGATCGCCGCCGAGGCCGCGCGGCTGGGGCTCGATCCGGGTATGAGCTGGTCATGTTATGACCCGACGCCCGAGGGCAAGGCATGCGGCCTGTGCGACAGCTGCCGCCTGCGCAAGGCGGGCTTCGCCGATGCCGGGCTGGTCGATCCGACAGTGTACGCGGCCTAGATCAAACCAGTCCCAGTTTCGTCATTCCCGCGAACGCGGGAATCCCGCTCTTGTCGAAACACCGGCGCAAAAGTGGGACTCCCGCGTTCGCGGGGGTGACGGCTCAAGTGGAAATTACTCCGCGATCGACCCTTCGAGCGCGGGCTCTGCCGGAGCGGGCGCGGGCGCGGGGGCGGCCTGCGGGGCATAGCTCGACAGCGCGCGCTCGGGAGCGGTGGGCGCAGCCTCGCCGGTCACGCCCGGCACCGGCGGTAGATCGGCGGGGTCGGCGAGCGGCGCATCATTGGGCAGCAGTTCCAGATCGGGCAGCTCGTCGCTGATCGTGCCTTCGGGCGCGCTGCCTTGCGCGACCGCTGTGCTGTCTGCAGCCTTTTCCTGGCATCCGCCGAGCGCGAGCCCCGCTGCTGCCAGCGACAGTCCCAGAAAGATCGGCTTCACCATCATCATGTCTCCTGTACCGCAGCTGCTTGGCACGTCCCGCCCAGGCCTGCAAGAAAGCGCGGGGCCTGCGCTGCGAGCGCGGCGTCGAGATCGGCCATGGTGGCAGCGATGCCGAGATCCGCGAGGCTGGTCACCGGATATTCGGCAATGCCGCACGGCACGATGCCGCCGAAATGCGTCAGGTCCGGGTTCACGTTGACCGCAAAGCCGTGCATCGTCACCCAGCGCCGCACCCGCACGCCGATCGCGCCGATCTTGGCTTCCTGCCCATTGAGCGTGTCGGTCCAGATACCGATCCGTCCCTCGGCGCGGCGCGCAGACACGCCCAGATCGCCCAGCGAGGCGATCACCCAGTCTTCGAGCGCATGGACAAAGCAGCGCACATCCCTGCCCCGCTGGCGCAGATCAAGCAGCACATAGCCCACCCGCTGGCCGGGGCCATGATAGGTATACCTCCCGCCGCGCCCGGTATCATAGACCGGGAACTGCTGGCTGAGCAGCTCGGCGGGATCGGCGCTGGTGCCGCCGGTGTAGAGCGGCGGATGCTCGACCAGCCAGATCAGCTCTTCCGCCTCGCCCGCCTCTATGGCGCGGTTGCGCTCCTCCATCGCGGCCAGCGCCTGAGGATAGGGGAGCAGGCCCGGTTCGATCCGCCATTCGGGGATTGCCGCCTCGCCTGTCTGTGCCGTTGCTTTGGTCGATGCCATACTGCCCTTGCCTTCCAGCCCGGAGCCCGGCGCCAAATGCCTTGCGCGCTGTGCCCGTGCCGTTTAGCGCAGGCCTTTAATCGCTTTAGGCAGTGAGGCCAATCCCGCCATGACCCGCAAGCTCGATCTTTCCGCCTGCTGGAACGACGTGATGCACCTGTTTCGCGCCAATCGCGAACTGCTGCTGAGCGTGGCCGGGGTGTTTATCCTGTTGCCGGGGCTCGCCTTTGCCATGTTCTCGCCCCCGCCGGTCAGCGCCCCCGACGCGACGCTCGAGACGATCTACCAGGGGATGCAGCAGTTCTACACCGACAATATCTTCTGGATCATCCTGATCGGCCTTGCCAACGGCTTTGCCAGCGTGGTGATGCTGGTGCTGATCCTCGACCGCGGGCAGCCTTCGGTAGGTGAGGCCATGCGCCGCGGGCTGTCCATCCTGCTGCCCTATTATGCGATGGGGATTTTGAGCGGGGTGATGGTGTTCTTCGGCTCGCTGGCCTTTGTGCTGCCGGGCATCTACATCTTCATCAAGCTGCTGGTAGCAGGCCCGGCGATGGTGGCCGAGCGCAACTACAAGATCACCGCGGCGCTGCGCCGTTCCTGGGCACTGACCAAGGGCAACAGCGGCCGCGTGCTGGTGTTCGTGCTGGTCGTCGCGGTCACCGCCTTCTTCGTCTATCTGACCTCCGTGACCGTGATCGGCCTCGTCATCCGGCTGGGCGTCGGGGGCGACATGGCCGAAACGCTGACCACGCTGGTCGATGCGGTGCTCAGCATGTTCCTGAGCGTGCTGATGGTGTGCGTCTATGCAGCGCTCTATCGGCAGTTGGCCGGCCCCGCGGCCGAGGACGTCGCCGAAAGCTTCAGCTAAATCAGAGGGACGTGCGGCGCAGCCTCGCGCGGGATCAACCCGGTGAGGCGCGGGTCGCCCATGACCTCGATCTCGCGCGCGATCGGCACAAACCCTTGGGCGATGTAGAAACCCGGTGCGCGCGGATCATCCAGCGTGCAAGTGTGCACCCACACCCGCTCGACCCCAGTTCGCCAGGCCAGCGTCAGCGCCTGCGCCATCAGCCAGCCGCCGAACCCCTGGCCGGTCAGCTGCGGGATCAGCCCGAAAAAGGCGATCTCACAGGCCCCGGATTGGCGAAAATCGAGTTCGAGCAGCCCCACCTCGATGCCCTGAGGGTCGAGCACCGCGAAGATCTCGACTGCCGGGTGATGAACGATCGCGGTCAGCGCGTCGTCCGAAAGCAGCAGCCGCGAGAACCACAGCCACGGCTCGCCCACCCTGCGATAGAGCATGCGGTACTTGTCCGCTGATGGCGCCTGCCAACGCTTGAGCCGCAGCGGGACCGGCTTGAGCGGCCGTGGGCGCGGGCGGGCGCGCATCTCAAAATGCGTGACGATAGTGGCAAGCTTGCCGGGCGCGACGGGGGTGAAGTGCGATGTCATGCCCCTGCTCTAGCCAGAGACGCCCTGCCTTGCCATCCCTGTGTGATTCACATATCATAAGCGACCGATGGACATCGCATTCGATCCCGCCAAGGACGAGGTCAACCGGTTCAAGCACGGTGTACCCCTCGCGTTCGGCAAACGGGTTTTCGATGATGCGCAACTCGTTCTTCTGCCGACGATCCGCTTGGGGGATGAGGAAGAGCGATTCAAGGCCATCGGCCTGGTCAGCGGCAAACTGTGGACCGTCATTCACGTTTGGCGGGGCGACACATGCCGCCTGATATCGGTAAGAAGGAGCAATTCTGGTGAACAAAGAGACTATGATCGCTATTCCGGCAGACCCTAACGATCCGGAAGATCGGGACGTAAGCGTTGCCGGACTGGAACGGGGGCTGATGGGTCGCCGGATCCGCATGCTGCGCAATCGGCTGGGCATGAGCCAGGACGAGTTTGCTCGCGCCTATGGCATTCCGCTCGCCAATATCCGCCAGTACGAGATCGGACGGCACATGCCGCCGCCCGCGGTGCGCGCCTATCTCAAGGTCATTGCCGCGGAACCCGAACTGGCAGCCAAGGCGATCGCCGACGCGGCCTGATCAGCGAAAGACGCAGTTCACGCCCGACCACAGGTTGGTCACCTTGGCCTTGGGTCCGGGGCCATCCAATATGCCCGAAAGCCCGGCGGCGTTGAACTCGGTGCCCAGCGTCGTCTGTTCGATCGTCGCATCATAGACATCGAGCAACTGCGCGCGGCTCGACCCAATGCCGATGCCGCTGATCGTGGTGAGCTTGGGCGCAGGCTGGCCCGTTGCGGGCTTGGTAGGCTTGGCGGGAACCGCAGCGCCAGCCTCATCGAGCGCCCAGCCGGCGAACAGCCCATCGAGCGAATACAGCGTCAGCCCGTCATCCCAACTCAAATAACTCAGCGGGCCTGCACCACATTCTTCGTTGCGACCCGCCTTGGCCGGACCCTTGAGCTTCTCTGCAACCAGCTTCAGCTGCGCCTGATCGACTCCGAACGCCAGCGGCCGTGTCGCGCCGCTTTTGGGATCGACCAACCGCAGCCCCTCGCCATCTAGGCTGATCACCGGCGGGTGACCCGATGCTGCCGGATTGCTCTCTGCCCCGCCCTCGCCCGGAAGCGCGATCGCCGGATGTCCCGGTGGCAGGTCGATGCCCTGATGCGGATCCTGCGCAGCCGCGGCCCGTTTCTCCGGCTCGGCCTGGCAAGCGGCAAGCAGGGTCGCGGCCAGCAAGGGCAGCGCGGCGAGGATCGGGCGGGTTGGTGTCATGCCCGCATGATTAAGCGGGCTCAGCGCTCACGCAAAGCGGCATTTTGCAGCGGCGATGCTTTGGCGGCGTCAGTTCGACAGCAAAAGCGCCGGGCGGTCCTCGCCCGAAGCGGGGTTGGCGAGCGTGGACGCTGCGGAATGGGCGACCTTGCTCTTGTGACGGAACTGCCCATCGACATGACCACCCTGCTCGATGGTGATCGTCTCGTAGCTGACGTCACCAGTCACCTGCGCGCTGGCGGTGATCACCAGATCGCGGGCATCGACCGATCCGGTCACATTGCCTGCGAGTCGCGCGGTCTCCGCAGTGATCGCGCCGTGGATGCTGCTCGATTCGCCCTGCACCAGCGAGGCACAGCTGATATCGCCTTCCACCCGGCCATCGATGTGCAGATCGACCTTCGCCGAGATGTTGCCGGTGATCACCACATCGGAGCCGATCACGGAGAAAGTGGAATTACCGACCATGCTGGATCCTGACCTGGCTGAGCGGGCGTTAGCGGGTGGCGTCGTCGGTCCGCTGTTCGGCGACGGCTTGGATCTTGAGAACATCTCGGTTGGCCTCCAGAAACGGGCGGGGGTTCATGGCACGGTCGTTGTGGCGCACTTCAAAGTGCAGATGCGTGCCGGTGGACCGGCCGGTGCTTCCCATGCCGCCCAGGCGTTCACCCTTGTCGACCTTCTGCCCGATGCGGACGCCGATCGAGGACAGGTGGGCATAGCGGGTCACGAGGCCGTTGCCGTGCGACACTTCGACGCAATTGCCATAGCCGTTCTTCACGCCCGCGAAAACGATCTTGCCCTGGGCCGCTGCGAGGATGGACGAGCCGTGCGCGCCCTTGAAATCGATGCCGCTATGGAGCGCTGCCGCGCCGGTGAACGGATCGCGGCGATAGCCGAAGCCGCTGGTGATGGCCGGAGCCAGAGCCGGCGCGCCCGAAGGGATGGCGACAAGGCCCCGCTCGAGCGCGTCCATGCGCGCCAGCGTCTGGCCCAATGTCGTGAAGCGACGGTCGAGCCGAAGCGCGCCCGAGCTCTTCAGCGGAATGAACGGACCACCCTGGGCGGACGCGCTGGCGCGTGCGACGCTGTCCGGATTGAGGCCGAATTTGCGAATGGCCTGTTCGGCGGCGCTGGCGCGCACTGCCGCGGCCTTGGTCAGTTGCTCGACAAAGGCGATCTGGCGGGCTTCCATGCGGGCAAGCCCTGCTGCCTCGGGAACCATGGCGCTGATCTTCTTGGCCGTCTTGGCCGCCTCGTCGCTGCTGCCCTTGGTGGCATCACCCACCACGGTGGTGGCATCCTCGCTGGCGGCCTGCTCGCCGATATAGCTGGTGACGATGTCTTCGAGAAATGCCTGGCGCTTCTCCAGGTCGGCGGCGACTTCGTTGACCGAGGAGCGATAGGCGGCAACGCGGCTGGCGGAGCTTTCGACCTGCGCCTGCTTGGCCACCAGCGCCAGCCGCTCCGCGCTGATGCTGTACTGGCTGACCAGCATGGCAAGCGTGACCAACAGCCACAGCAGCAGCGCAGCAGCAATCGCGCCCGCAACCGCCATCTGCAGCCGCGCCGAAACCTTCACGAATTTGATCTGCCCCTGCGACCGCATGAAAAATTCGCGATCAGGGAACCATTGCGCAAGCGTATCGGTAACACGCTTGCGCACCATTGAAATGCGCACGACCCGTTCGACCCTAAAATTAACCCCGAAGCGCGGCTAGCAAAGCGAATCGGGGTTGGCGAATCGACTCCCTCGTGATTGCCACGAGTCGGACGAGTCGTGCGATGAACCGCATTTCGAAGTGAATTTTTCGCAATTGAAGCGACATTCAAGCTGTCAAAACCTCCGTGCAATCGGTTGCGAGTCGTTTTTTTCCTATCCAGCGGGGTTGCCGAGTCGCGGCTTGGAACCACTGCCTTGCGCTGTTACAGGCGGGGTATGTTGACCGCCGCCCCCTCCACGCCCGAACTGACTGCTGTCCAGATCATCGATCGCTGCTGTGAGGACGCGCGCCAGGCATCGACCAGCCTCAAGCAGATGAGCAACACGGCCAAGGCCGAAGCCCTGCGCGCCGCGGCCAAGGCCTTGCGCGCCGACACGGCGGAGATCCTTGCAGCCAATGCCCGCGACTGCGAGGCCGGAGCTGCACGCGGGCTTACCCCTGCCCTGCTGGACCGGCTGCGGCTGGACCCGGCACGGCTTGCCGCGATCGCCGACAGCGTCGATGCCGTCGCTGCACTGCCCGATCCGGTGGGTGAGGAAATCGACCGGCGCACCGCGCCTGCGGGCATGACATTGCGCCGGGTGCGCGTGCCGATCGGGGTGATCGGGATCATCTATGAAAGCCGCCCCAACGTCACCATCGACGCCGCTGCCTTGTGCGTGCGGTCGGGCAATGCGGTGATCCTTCGCGGCGGCAGCGAGGCGATGCACAGCAACCGCGCGCTACACGCCAGCTTTGTGCGCGGGCTCAACGGCGCAGGGATCGGCGCATCGGCGGTGCAACTGGTGCCGACCCAGGATCGCGATGCCGTCGGTGCGATGCTCGCGGCCAGCGGCGGAATCGACCTGATCATCCCGCGCGGCGGCAAGTCGCTGGTCGCGCGCGTTCAGGCCGATGCGCGCGTTCCCGTGCTCGCGCATCTCGACGGCATCTGCCACAGCTTCGTCCATGCGGCCGCCGACCCTGATATGGCCAAGGCGATCGTCGTGAATGCCAAGCTGCGTCGCACCGGAATTTGCGGGGCGATGGAAACGCTGCTGATCGACCGGGACTATCCCGATTCTGCGTCCTTGCTCGCCGCGCTGGCCGATGGCGGTTGCGAGGTACGCGGCGACGATATGGTGCTTGAGCTCGAACCACGTGCAGTCTCGGCGAGCGACGAGGACTGGGGAACCGAATATCTCGACGCGATCGTCTCTGCGGCGTTCGTCGACGGGCTCGATGGCGCGCTCGCCCATATCGCGCGGCACAGCTCGGGCCACACCGATGCGATCATCACCAGTGATGCTTCCGCCGCCGCGCGGTTCCAGGCCGAAGTCGACAGCGCCATCGTGATGGTCAACGCCTCGAGCCAGTTCGCCGATGGCGGAGAATTCGGGCTGGGCGCGGAGATCGGAATCGCCACCGGGCGGCTGCACGCACGCGGACCGGTCGCGCTGGAGGGGCTGACGACATACAAATGGCTGGTCGAAGGAACGGGTCAGGTTCGCGCCTGATCGCCGGTTGCCGCCAACGCGTATACATTGTATACATGCGCCCATGAGCAAGTCCCAGGTCATCACCGCCCGCATCGATCCCGAAGTCATGGCGCTCGTCGATCGCCTCGCCGCCGCGCAAGGCCGCAGCCGTAGCTGGCTCGCCGCCCGCGCGATCGAAAAGATGGCCCGCGCCGAAACCGCGTTCCTGGATTTCGTCAAGGAAGGCGAGGATGCGATCGGGCGCGGCGACTATCTGACCCAGGAGCAGATGGAGGAGTGGATCACCGAGATGAAGGTGGGCGCCAGAGCGAAGATCGCTGCCCAGAAGCATGAGCGAGATGAAGCAGCCTGATGCAAGTAAAGTGGTCGCTGCCAGCGCAGGCTGACTTTCTCAAATTTTACGAGAGCGCTCTTGAGCAAGACCCGACCTACGCTCTCAATATCGTCGAGGCGCTTGAGGCAGCGATTTCCCGATTGCTTGAATTCCCGCGGCTGGGATCTCCTGTCGGAGCGTCGGGTCATCGCAAATGGCGAATGAAGAAGGCCCCGTTTTTGATGATCTATGCTGTCGAGGACGATGGATTGCACATCCTGCGCGTCTATCACGAGCGCCAGGACTGGGGTCTGCCTGAATGAACAACCGTCCCGTTCGCACCGGCCTGCTCGGCGGATCGTTCAACCCGGCGCATCGCGGACACCGCGCGATCAGCCTGTTCGCGATGGAAGCCTTGGGGCTCGACGAGATCTGGTGGATGGTCAGCCCCGGCAACCCGCTTAAGGCCGGCGCATCCGACATGGCCAGCCTCAAGGCGCGGCTCGCGTCTGCGCGCAAGATGAGCCGCCGCAGCCGCATCCGCGCCACCGCGATCGAATCGCAACTGGGCACGCGCTACACCGTCGATACGCTTTCAAAACTGCGCAAACGGCATCCCAGGCGCGAGTTCATCTGGATCATGGGCGCGGACAATCTGGCCAATTTCCACCGATGGCACCGGTGGCGCGACATAGCGCGGCAAATGCCGATTGCAGTCATCGCCCGGCCCGGATATGATGGAGGTGCCATTACGGCCCCCGCAATGGCCTGGTTCGGGCATCGTGTCCGGCCCCGGGACCAGGCAAGTGACTGGACACGATGGAGTATGCCGGCGCTCGTGCAGCTGCGCTTTCGTCCTGATCCGCGATCTGCCACTGCCTTGCGCAGGGGTGATCCCGACTGGTCCCTGGATTACGCCGATGCAATCGTGCGCGATGCAGTGACCCGGCAGGTCCTAGCGTGACGGCCCCAGCCGGACCTTCATCCATCCCTTGCCGGGATATGTTTTCAACCCCTCACCCTGTGCCTTTCTCGCGGTCGCCGTTCCGGCGCCGGACCCATGATCAAGCGTATTTTCGCAAGGAGTTCCATTGACCAATCTTTCTCCCACCCCGACCGGCACCGCCCAGCCCGGTACCGCCCAGACCGGCGCGGTTCGCCCGTCCCACCGGACCGCGGAAACGCAGCTGGCCGAAGCCACCGAACTGCATGCGCTGGTGATGCAGTCGCTCGACGACGATCAGGCGCAGGAAGTGGTCTCGATCCCGCTCGCCGGCAAAAGCAACATCGCCGATTTCATGGTCATCGCCTCGGGTCGCTCGACCCGCCAGGTCGCGTCGATGGCGCAGAAGCTCGCCGAGAAGATCAAGCAGTCCGGCGGCACCGCGCGGATCGAGGGGCTGACCAATGCCGATTGGGTGCTGATCGATGCCGGCGATGTCATCGTCCATCTGTTCCGCCCGGAAGTGCGCACCTTCTACAATCTGGAACGCATGTGGGCTTTTGGCGACGCGCCGGAAACGCCCAACGCCTGATCCGTACACGCGGATCCAGCACTGACCCGTCCAGGCAGGATGATCGTCTATGCGCCTGCACATCATCGCGCGCGGCAAGATCGGCCGGTCGCCCGAGGCCGAGCTGGTGCAGCGCTATGTCAAGCGCATCCAGTGGCCGCTGGCGATCACCGAGCTGCCTGACCGCGGCGGCACGGTACCGCCGCCGGTGCAGGGCAGCCGCACCGTGATGCTCGATGAACTCGGAAAGCAGATGACGTCGATCGACATCGCTCAGGCGCTCGGACGCTGGCGTGATGACGGCGTGCGCGAAACCCGCTTCCTGATCGGCGCGGCGGATGGCTTTGACGATGCCGAGCGCGAAGGCGCCGACCTGCTGATCGCGTTCGGCAAGGCGACCTGGCCGCACCTGATGGCGCGCGCGATGCTTGCCGAGCAGCTCTACCGCGCCACAAGCATCCTGGCCGGCCATCCCTATCATCGCGAGGGCTGAGCGGTCGTGCGGCGCCCCCTTGCCCTGTTGCTGGTGGCAGGCGCGCTGATCGTCGCTGCGCTGCCGGGAAGCGCTGCCCCCGTCCAGCGCGGGGTCGATCTGCTGGAGCAGGAACGCGCCGCACTCGCCCGCTCGCTCGCCGACGCCAGGGCCGCCGCGCGCCGCAGCCGCCAGCTCGAACAGCAGGCCGAGGCCGCCACCGAAGCAGCCGACAAGGCGCGGCGCGATGCGCGCGCGCTGGCATCGCGGGTGCAGGAGGCCGAGGCCGAGATCGCTGCGGCCGAGGCGCGGGTGAAGATCATCGCCACGCTGCAACGCGCGCAAAGGGCGCGGCTGGCCAGCCGCCAGCAGCCGCTGGTAAGGCTCACTGCGGCGCTGCAATCGCTGGCCCGCCGCCCCACCATGCTCGCGCTGGTCCAGCCCGGATCGATCGACGACATGGTCCGCGTGCGTGCGGTGCTGGCCACCACCCTACCCCAAGTCGAGGCACAGACCGCGCTGCTGCGCAAGGACATCGCCCGCTCCGCCGATCTGGCCGCACAGGCCAGGCGCGCCACCCGGCTTCAGCGCGATGGTCGCAGGGAGCTGGCCAACCGGCGCGCCGCGCTGGCGCGGCTCGAGGCCCGGTCGCGCGCGCAGTCGCGCCAGCTCGCCAGCACATCGGCGCTGGAGGAAGAGCGGGCGCTGGGGCTCGGCGAACGCGCACGGGATCTTGATGCGCTCGTCGGCGATATCGAGGCGAGCGGGTCGTTGCGCGCGCAGCTGGCGGCGCTGGACGGCCCGGTGCTGCGCCCGCCCCGACCGCAACAGTCGCAGGTCGTCGAAAACGCGCCCGTCGCGACCCGCAGCGCCCGCCCCGCCTATCGCCTGCCGGTGATGGGAGCGATCGTCTCTGGCTTTGGCGAGGTCGCGACCACCGGGGTTCGTTCGCGCGGGCTCACCGTCGCCGCGCGCCCCGGGGCGCAGCTGATCGCGCCCGCCGATGGCCGGATCGGGTTTGCCGGTCGCTATCGCGGGTTCGGGCGCATCGTCATCATCGAGCATGTCGGCGGCTGGACCAGCCTGATCACCGGAATGGACAGTACCGCGCTCAAGGTGGGTGAACGCGTCGCGCAGGGCGATCCGATCGGCCGCGCGGGCGACAACCGTCCCCGGATCACGGTCGAGCTGCGCCGCAATGGTCGCCCGATCGACATTGCCGCGCTGATCAGCTGAGAGCCTGCCATTCACCTGCCAGAAAGGTGCCGACGTTAGCGTAGACCGCTGGTCGAAGCGGATCGGTTCTTGATGGCAAAGCATCTGGCATTTTGCTGCGCAGACGCCTAGATTATATCCACCGCGTTTTGGGGAATGCGTGACGATCATTGCCTGGGGAGTGCTCTGGCCATCCGCGATGGCCGGGCCATCGCGACCCGGGCCGAAGTCCAGACCGGTTCAACAACAAGGTTGCGTTTGATGATGAAGTCCCGCCTCGCCCGAGTTTCCGCAATTGCCCTGGCCGTCGCGCTGGTGCCCGTGGCGACATCGGCCATTTCGCAAGTCGAATCCGATACCCAGGCGGAGATTTCGCGCTTCGTCGATATCTTCGAGCGGGTGAAGACCGATTATGTCGAGCCGGTGGACGACGACAAATTGGTGCGCGGCGCGATCGACGGCATGCTCGCCAGTCTCGATCCGCACAGCAGCTATCTCGATGCCCGCGATTTCGCCAATCTGCGCACCCAGACCGAAGGCATGTACGGTGGCCTGGGTCTGTCGGTGACGATGCAGGACGGCGCGGTCAAAGTGATCGCCCCCACCCGCGAGACTCCTGCCGACAAGGCCGGGATCAAGGCGGGCGACTATATCACCCATCTCGACGGCAAGCTGATCTATGGCGGTACGCTCGACGATGCGGTTGACCAGATGCGCGGCGAACCGGGCACCTCGATCAAGCTCACCATCGTGCGCGAAGGCCGTGACAAGCCGTTCGACGTCAGCGTCACCCGCGCGATCATCGACTTGAAGCCTGTCACCTGGGAGGTGAAGGACGATATCGGCATCATAACCATCGCCAGCTTCACCGCCAGCGTCGGTGCAGATGTCGAAGAGGCGGTGCAGGGCATCGAGGCAAAGCTGGGTCGCAAGCCCACCGGCTATGTGCTCGACATGCGTTCCAACCCCGGCGGGCTGCTCGACGAAGCCGTCGCGGTGTCGGATGCGTTCCTGCAGAAGGGCGAGATCGTCTCGCAGCGCGGCCGCCACAAGGGAGATATCGAACGCTATTATGCGCGTCCCGGCGACGTCATCAATGGCGCGCCGCTGATTGTTCTGGTCGATTCGGGCTCCGCCTCAGCTTCCGAAATCGTCGCAGGCGCGCTGCAGGACCATCGCCGCGCATTGGTGATGGGCGAGCGCAGCTTCGGCAAGGGATCGGTGCAGACGCTGCTGCCGCTGTCGCGCACCACCGCGCTCAAGCTCACTACCGCACGCTATTTCACGCCCTCGGGCAATTCGGTGCAGGAAGGCGGGATCGAACCGGATATCGCGGTTCCGCAGCTGTCCGACCCGGATTACAAGACCCGGATGAAGCTGCGCGAATCCGATCTGCGCGGGCATCTGATCAATGAGATCGGGCTCGATGACAAGGATCTGGAGGTCGACAAGCTCGCCGATCCGCGTTTCACGATGACCACAGAGCAGCTCAAGGAAAAGGGCATCGAGGACTTCCAGCTCTATTACGCGCTGGCAACGCTGCAGCGCACCACGCTGGCGAGCGCGCGGCTGGCTGCAACCCGCGGCCTTCCTGCGCGTTCCACTGGTGCGGCCCGTCCGGTGACTCGCCGCAACTGAGCATCAGCGTTCAGGATGCTGCAGTTTTCCTTGCTTGTTTCGGGGGCCTGATCTGACATGACTTCGCGCGCGCCGCGTATCGCTGCCTGGCTGGCACTGCTAATCCCTGCATTCCTGCTCGGGGGGGCGCTGGTCAGCCAATATGTCTTCGGGCTTTACCCGTGCGAGATGTGCTACTGGCAGCGCTGGCCGCATTGGGCTGCGCTGGCGCTGGGCGGCATTGCGGTGCTCTCGGTGCGGCGCGTACAGGGCCTGGCCGTTGGCATGGCGGCGCTTGCCGCGATCGCCATCGCCACCAGCGGGCTGATCGGCGGATTTCACGCCGGAGTCGAATATGGCTGGTGGGAAGGCCTTACCAGCTGCGCCACCTCGGTGCCCGCAGGGGCCACCACCGACGACGTGCTCAACTCGATCATGGCAGCGCCTCTGGTACGCTGCGACGCGGCGCCCTGGTCGATGTTCGGCATCTCGCTCGCAGGCTATAATTTCCTCTTGTCGCTGGCCGGGGCGGCCGCCATCTATCTGCTGCTACGCCGCAAACAGCCGGGAACCATAGTCGCATGACCCACCAAAACGAGCCGCTCAACCCCGCCAGGCGCGAGATCGATCTTTCCGAGATGATCCGGGTCAACCAGGCCGGGGAATATGGCGCGACCCGCATCTATGCCGGCCAGCGCGCGGTGATGGGCGATACCGGGCCCGAGGCGCGTGCGATCGCCGGGATGGCTGAGCAGGAAGAGGTGCACCGCGCGTTCTTCGACCGGATGATGGCCGAGCGCGGGGTCCGCCCTACCGCATTGCAGCCGTTCTGGAATGTCGCAGGCTTCGGCCTCGGCGCGGTAACCGCTTTGATCGGTCCCAAGGCGGCGATGGCCTGCACCGTCGCGGTCGAGACCGAAATCGACCGGCATTATTCCGAGCAGCTGGACGAACTGGGTGACAGCGATCCCGAGCTCAGCGCGGCGATCGCGAAATTCCGCAACGAAGAGCTTGAGCACAAGGAGCGCGCGCTGGCCGAGGGCGCCGAACAGGCGGTGGGCTATCCCGTGATGAGCGCGGTGATCCGCATGGGCTGCCGCGCGGCAATCGCGCTTTCCAAGCGTATCTGATCTGGCCAAAGCGTCACGCCTCGTTCATGCACGGGCGGATACAGGCCGACACTGCTGATCTGATCTTGAGGAGA
Organism: Blastomonas sp. RAC04; assembly: GCF_001713435.1. Lineage (NCBI taxonomy): Bacteria > Pseudomonadati > Pseudomonadota > Alphaproteobacteria > Sphingomonadales > Blastomonadaceae > Blastomonas > Blastomonas sp. RAC04. The sequence continues at coordinate 401,261 of NZ_CP016460.1, read as the reverse complement.
CTGACGATGAAGACCGGAACCCTGGCAGCCCTGCTGCTTATTGGAACGGCCTTCGCCGCGCCGGCCTCCGCTCAGGATGCTGCTGGCGACAAGGTGGTCCAGAGAATCGTTTATGGCAGCGATGCCTGCGAGCCTTCGACCAACCCCAATGAGATCGTCGTGTGCATGCGGATGGACGAGCAGGAGCGCTATCGCATTCCCGAGAAGCTGCGCAGCGACCCCAATTCGATCGCCAACACCTCGTGGACCGAGCGGGTCCGCTCGATGGAAACGGTCGGCAACTTCGGCACCGACAGCTGCTCGCCGGTCGGCGCGGGCGGGTTCACCGGCTGCAGCCAGCAGCTTGGCCTGGCCGCACGGCTCGAGAAGAAGACCAGCGAGGAAGTCGTTGCAGGCCGCCTGATCGAGGAAGAGCGCCAGCGCCGCCTGTCCAACATCGATGCTGATGCTGCCGCGGTCGAAGCGCGTGAAGATGAAATCGCCGCCGAACTGGATTCGCGCAAGGCCGAGCGCGAAGCGGCTGCCGCCGCGATGCGGGCGCAAGCCGATGGCCTTGAACCCGAGCGCAAGCCCGAGCCGGAAACCCCCTCGCCCGAATAAGCGCGTCCGCGCCCGGCGATCTACCGACTTGCGCGACTAACACACCTCGCCCATATAGGGTGCGGGCGAAGGCCATCGGCCTTTGCCTCGGGCCTTATTCGGGAGTGGGTTGGAGCATGTCGTCATCCTTGGCCGAGATATTCGATCAGCCGGTCCCGTCGGTGTCGGCGCTCGACGCCGGTCTGCAACCGGTCGAGCCTGCCTATCGCAACGTCATCCGCATCATGACCGCTTTGGTGGTGCTGGCTGTGGTGGTGGGGGCTGGAGTGGTCGAGGTGGTGATGCATGTCAAAGGCGGCATGCAACAGGGCGCGGTGCTGGCACCGGTGCTCGCGTTCGGTGCGTTCGTGATTGTCTTCCTCCCCCAGCGCAAATGGCGCCGCTGGGGCTATAGTGGCGCCGACGAACAGCTTCGAGTGGCGCGCGGCTGGCTTTTCCGCACCGATACCATCGTGCCGTTCAAGCGCATCCAGCATATCGATGTGGCACAAGGCCCGGTCGAACGATTGTTCGGCCTCGCCAGCCTCACGGTGCACACCGCAGGCACCCACAATTCGATCGTCACCCTGCCCGGCCTGACCCGCCCCGATGCCGAAGCGATGCGCGACGCGATGCGGCTGCACATCCGCCGCGAGGCAGAATGAACGGAACGCTGATCGCCCCGCAGCCCGTCCCGATCGCCGACACGGCGACCGAACGGCGGCTGCACCCGCTGACCCTGCTGCTCAACCTGTCGCGCCAACTGCCCCAGGCGATCATCGGGCTGATCGCACTGCGACTGAGCGGGCCGGACGAAATCCGCGGCTGGGTCGCGCTGATCGCCTTCTTTGCGATCGTCGCGATGTTCGGCACCGAATTCTGGAAATGGTGGCGCTTTTCCTATCGGCTGGGCGAGGAGGAACTGCGCATCGCCAGCGGCATCATCAGCCGCAATGTCCGCTCGATCCCCTACGAACGCATCCAGGACGTCAATCTGGAACAGGGCCTGCTCGCCCGGATGCTGGGCATGGCCAAGGTGCGGCTGGAAACCGGGAGCAGCGGCAGCGGCGATGAAGGCGTGCTCGATTCGGTCGATCTGGCCGAAGCGAGCCGGTTGCGCGATGTCATCAGGCTGCGCAAGGCGGCGCAGGAGACCGCCGAGCCTGCAGCTGAAGCCGCGCCGGAATTCACGCATGCCGCGGCCGAAACCAGGCCGATGTTCGCGATGGACACCCGCCGGGTGCTGACCGCCGGCGTGTTCAATTTCTCGCTGGTGTTCTTCGCGCTCGTTGGTGCACTGGTCAACAATCTCGATTTTCTGCTGCCGGGCGATATCTGGGATCCGCGCCGACTGCTCGATATGCTGGGGCTGGAGGACCTGTTTGCCGCGCTCGACATCGCCGCCCGAGTGATGTCGATCATCGCTGCGCTGTTCAGCCTGCTGGTGATCGGGCTGCTAGGCGGCGTGATCCGCACGGTCTTGCGCGAACACGGCTTCCGGCTCGACCGCACCGAAACCGGGTTTCGCAGGCGGCGCGGGCTGATCACGCTCACCGATGTGGTGATGCCGCTGCACCGCATCCAGGCTGCGGTCATCGCCACTGGCCCGCTGCGGCGACGGCTGGGCTGGTTCGAACTCAAGGTCCAGAGCCTCGCCAGCGACAGCGACAAGGAAAGCGACCACGCCATCGCTCCGCTGGCGCATGCCGATGAGGTGCGCGCGATACTGAACGAGACCGGTATCCGCTGGGACACCGATTATCCCGAGATGCAGCCCGTCGACCCGGCGATGTGGTGGGTGCCGCTGGTGTTCGCGCTGCCTGTGCCGATGATCGGCATCGGCGTATCGGCGACCTTCGCCAATCCGTGGCTGTTTCTGCTCTATGCGCTGCTGCCGGCCGTGCCCCTGTGCAGCAGGCTGCACTGGCGCGCGCACCGGTATGCGCTGGAAGGCACGCAGCTTTATGTCCGCGACGGCTTCTGGGCGCAGCGCCTGACGCTGCTGCCGCTGCGCCGGGTGCAAAGCGTCGACATCACGCAGAGCGCGGTGGGCCGCTTCATCGGCCTGGCCGAGATCGAAATCGGGGTTGCCGGACGGTCATCACCGGTCACCATCCACGCCATCCCGCTGGATGACGCGATCGCGCTGCGGAGCCGCTTGCTCGCACTCAGCTGAACAGCCAGCGGCCCAGCATCCGGTCGAAGGGGAAGGTGAAGAACCCGGCGATCAGCAGCGCCCCGAACACCATGCCGCGCACTGCGCTGCGGTGACGGGCGATCTCGTGATTGCGCGCGGTCCACCAGATGATCGGCACCTGGATCACGGTCCAGACGGACAGGATATGAATCACGCTGAACCCGCCCCATTGGTTGGTGCGGATGCCGAACGACAGCGCGGCGGTGGAGAACATCGCCAGCACCCAGATGGTGCCGAGCCGGCGGTGGCTGCGGTCGCCGCGCGGGCGCAGCAGCATCACCGGGGTCAGCGCCAGCGCGATGGTGATGGTTGCCAGATGCAGCAGGATGAACGGCGGCACTTTCGCCAGACCGTCCACGCCCTTGGTCACCGCGACGATCACGCACCCCAGCAGCAACATTGCCGCAAGCGCCATCACCTGTTCGAACCGATCGGGCGCGAGCGTGCGCGGCCCGACGGGCGATCCTGCTAAACTGGCCATGATGGACTTGCCCCCGTTGCCCCTGTGATCGGATATGGACCGATCACAGCGGGGTGCGCAAACGAATTCCTCACCCGGAAAGGTCAGGATTGGGGGCGTCAGAAATCGATCGCGATGCCTTTGAGCTCCCAGTCGCCGAACCGGGTCGGGCCGCGTGCGGCCTCTTCGGCCTGATCGTCGGAAATCGGCTGTGGCGCGGGAACGGGGACGGACTTGGCCCAATGCGCAGGCGGCTTGACGTGATCGGGACGACGGGTTGCGCGGGGAGTTTCGGGCATGGAAGCGGATCCTCGTGGTGTTTAGCGTCTGGGCGCAGGCCCGATTGAAAGCGGCGCGCGCGATATTACATCTGATGAAGGCAATATGGGGCAGACCACCCGAATGTGAAGCGGTTGGCTGCGCCGGTGCAAAAGGATTGAAGAGAAGAACGATGAACGGGATGAAGACCACCATGCTGCTGGCAGCGCTGACCGCGCTGTTCATGGCGCTGGGCTACACGCTGGGCGGATCGGGTGGTGCGGTGTTTGCGCTGCTGTTTGCGGCGGGCATGAACCTGTTCACCTTCTGGAACGCCGACAAGATCGTGCTCAAGATGCACAACGCGGTCGAGATCGACGCGCAGAGCCATCCGGATTTCTACAATCTGGTCGCCCGGCTTGCCGAGCGTGGCCGGCTGCCGATGCCGCGCGTCTATGTCATTGATCAGGCCGCACCCAATGCGTTCGCCACGGGCCGCAACCCCGAGAATGCCGCCGTCGCCGCCACCACCGGTCTGCTCAATATGCTCAGCCGCGACGAGATCGAGGGCGTGATGGCGCATGAGCTGGCGCATGTGAAAAACCGCGACACTTTGATCATGACCATGGTCGCGACGATTGCGGGCGCGATCTCGATGCTCGCCAATTTCGGGCTGTTCTTCCGCGACGACAACCGCAACCCCTGGGCGGCAATTCTCGCGGTGATCGTGGCGCCGTTCGCGGCGATGATCGTGCAGATGGCGATCAGCCGGACGCGCGAGTTCGGCGCGGACCGTGGCGGCGCGGAGATCAGCGGCAAGCCTATGGCGCTCGCCTCGGCGCTGGCACGGATATCGAGCCAGGCACAGCGCATCCCCAACCCGGTGGTCGAGCGCAATCCGGCTGCGGCACAATTGTATATCGTGCCCTCGGGCGTGCGGGCACTGTTCTCGACCCACCCCGACACCGGCGACCGCATCGCCGCGCTGGAAGCGATCGCGCGCGACATGGGGGGTGCGCCTGCCCCCACGCAGCCACGCCGCGGCAGCGCGCTCGACCCGCTGGGGCGGGGGTGACAGTATCGCAAATCCTCCCCGAACTTGTCTCGGGGAGGGGGACCGCCGCCCGTAGGTCGGGGGTGGAGGGGAAGCGAGATGGAACAGCGGCTGAGCGGGATCACTATCCCGCCACCCCTCCACCACCCGCTGCGCGGGCGGTCCCCCTCCCCCAGCAAGCTGGGGGAGGATTTGATTATGGGCTTAACCCAGCATCGATTTGCGCCTAACGCGCCCCGATGACCAACCGCACCCCCGCTCCCGAGGCCACCCCCGGCCTTCCCTCCCGCCAGGCCGCCCTGCGCATGCTCGATGCCGTCATGCGGCGGGGCGAGTCGCTGGATACAGCGCAGCATGCGGCGTGCCAGGGGATCGATGAGCGATCCGACCGTGCGCTCGCGATGGCGATCGCCGGCGAAGTGCTGCGGCATCTGCCCGGGCTCGACCTGATGATCGACAGCATGACCCGGCTGCCGCTGGCCGACGATGCCAAGGCGCGGATGGTGCTGCGGATCATGCTCGCGCAGACCCTGGTGCTGGAAACCCCGCCGCATGCGACGATCGCCACGGCGCTGCCCTTGCTGCAGGGCGGCCCGCGCAAGCTGGCGCATGGCGTGTTCGGCAGCCTGATGCGCGCAGGTGTCACCCTGCCCGCGCCCGAGCTTCCGCCCGCCACCGCGCATCGCTGGCAGGCGGCCTGGGGCGATGGCATGGTCGAGGCCGCAGGCGTTGCTCTGGGCACCCCGCCGCCGCTGGATCTGGCGCTGGCCGACTCCGCCGGAACCGATGCATTGGCGCAGGAACTCGGCGGCATCAGTCTAATGCCAGGCCATGTCCGGCTGCAGCGTGGCGGCGCTGTCGAACTGATTCCCGGCTTCGAAGCGGGCGGCTGGTGGGTGCAGGACATCTCGGCGAGCCTGCCCGCGCGCCTGCTAGGCACGAGCCGGGGCGGGCACGTGCTCGATCTGTGTGCCGCGCCTGGGGGCAAGACGATGCAGCTGGCCGCCGCCGGCTGGAATGTCACTGCGCTCGACAATTCCGAAAAACGCCTGCGCCGCCTGCGCCAGAACCTCAAGCGCACCGGGCTGGAGGCGCAGACCGTCACCGCCAACCTGCTCGAATGGCGCCCCGACGAGCAGGCCGATGCGGTGCTGCTGGATGCGCCGTGCAGCGCCACCGGAATCTTCCGCCGCCACCCCGACGTGCTCTATCGCATCGCGCCGCGCCATATCGAGGAGCGCGCCGAACAGCAGGCGGTATTGCTCGATCGTGCCTCCAACTGGGTCAAGCCCGGCGGCGTGCTGGTCTATGCCGTGTGCTCGCTGGAACCAGAGGAAGGCGAAGCGGTGATCGACCAGTTCCTAGCCGCCGACAGCCGCTTTGCGATCGATCCGGTCCGCGCCGACGAGCTGCCGGCAGGAGTCGCGCCCGACGCCCTCGGGCAGGTGCGCACGCTGCCCGGTATGCTCGCCGAGGCAGGCGGACTGGACGGGTTCTTCATGGCCAGGCTGCGCCGCACGGCATAAATTGCATCGCCTGTCCGGTGATGGGCCAAATCATGTGGAAAAGCCTGCGGACAAACCTTGCTCCACCAGATGTTGAGGGTTAAGCGCCTAAGCCTATGTCGCAGCCCCCACTGATAGCTCCGTCGATCCTCTCCGCCGATTTCGCGCGTCTGGGCGAGGAAGTCCGCGCGATCGATGCTGCGGGTGCCGACTGGATCCACATCGACGTGATGGACGGGCATTTCGTCCCCAACATCACCATCGGCCCTGCCGTGGTGAAGGCGCTTCGCCCGCACACGACCAAGCCGTTCGACGTCCATCTGATGATTTCACCGGTGGACCAGTATGTCGAAGCCTTTGCCGACGCGGGCGCCGACATCATCACCGTCCATCCCGAGGCCGGCCCGCACATCCACCGCACCGTCCAGCTGATCAAGTCGCTGGGCAAGAAGGCAGGCGTGGTACTCAATCCCGCCACTCCCGCCAAGATGCTCGATTACCTTATCGATGATGTCGATCTGGTACTGGTGATGAGCGTCAACCCCGGCTTCGGTGGCCAGAGCTTCATCTCCAGCCAGTTGCGCAAGATCGAGGCGATCGCCAAGATGATCGCGAAGACCGGGCGGCACATCGATCTGGAGGTGGACGGCGGCATCGATACGGTCACCGCGTCCCAGGCGGTCAATGCAGGGGCCAACGCACTGGTTGCGGGCACCGCGACCTTCAAGGGCGGCCCCGACCATTACGCCGCCAACATCCGGGCGCTCAAAGGCCAATGACCGAAGCCCTGTCCGATAGCCGCCGGACAGGCGCCCTTGCTGCCCAGGCCAGCGAATCCGAGCGGCAGTTGCCGATGATAGGCAGCGATGTGACAGAAACCCGACCCGACCTGATCCACGCCAGCGAATCCGATGCGCAAGGCGAGCGCAAGCAGCTCATCCGGCTCGAGAACGACCGCGGCCTTTCGCTTACCGAGAGCGTGGTGCATTATTTCTATCGGCTGACCTGGCGCACGCCGCTGCACAAATTGCGGCTCAAGGGCCGCTCGCCGCTGCGGTTGCTGGCCGCGCCCGACGATCCGTTCACCGGCGATGCGCGGCGCGGCAAGGCGATCCGCGCGGGGCATTTCCAGATCGCAGGCGCGCGCATCCCCACCACCAAGCTCGATTATGCCAGCCTCAAGGCACCCGATGAGGCGATCGATTACATCCACAGCTTTGCCTGGCTGCGCGACCTTGCCGCTGCGGCCCCGCGCGAGACCTGCGTTCCGATTGCCGAGTCGCTGGTCGATCACTGGCTCGACGCGCATCTGGAAACCGTCTCCGATCCCGCCTGGCGCGCCGATATCGCCGCGCGCCGCATTCTCAACTGCGCCGCGCACGCGCCGCTGATCCTGTCGAGCAGCGACCTGGTGTACCGCTCGCGCGTGCTGCGCAATTTCGCCAGCACCGCGCGGCACCTCGACCATGTCGCCGACAAGGCACCCGAGGGGCTGGCAAGGCTGACCGCATGGACAGGCGTGGTCGCAGCCGCGCTGCTGCTCCCCGATGGCGAGCCGCGCCGCATCTTCGGCGAGGCAGGCCTCAAGCGCGCGATCGAAACCTTCATGGGTGAGGATGGCGGCGCGTTGTCGCGCTCGCCGCTGGCGCAGATCGAGGCCATCCGCGTGCTGGCGATGCTCAAATCGGTGTATGCCGCGCGCAATGAATTGCTGTCGCCGATCATCGAGCTGGCGCTGGGCCGCGCGGTTCCGGCGTTGCAGGGGCTGACCCATCATGATGGCTCGCTGGGCAGCTGGCAGGGTTCAGCCGCGATCCCCGCAGAGGCGATGACCACGCTGATCCGCGCCACCGGCGTCCGCTCGCGCCCGCTGCGCCAGGCACGGCACTGGGGCTTCCAGCGCATTCCCGCCGGACGCACGGTGGTGCTGGTCGATGCCGGAACCCCGCCGATGGCGCGGCACGCGGTCACCGGCTGTGCCTCCACCCTCGCCTTCGAGATGAGCCACGGCCCGCACCGGATCATCGTCAATTGCGGCGGCGCGGGCGTGCTGCCTGCCGACATTCCTGCATCGCTGAGCCGGGGGCTGCGTGCCACCGCCGCGCATTCGACCTTGTGCCTCGACGATACCAACAGCACCGCGGTGCTGCCCAAGGGCCAGCTCGGCAAGGGCGTTGGGCTGGTCGAACTCGACCGCCGCGATACCGACGATGCGGTGCGCCTCGACATGAGCCATGACGGCTATGCCAAGCGTTATGGCCTCACCCATCGCCGCCTGCTGGTCCTGCGCTCAGACGGACGCGAACTGCGCGGCGAGGATGTATTGCTGCCCGCCGCAAAGCGCGGCTTCGGTCGCAGCAAGCCTTCCGAGATGCCGTTCGCGATCCGCTTCCATCTGGGGCTGGATGTCGAGGCGCACCTGGCGAGTGATGGTATGGGCGTGTTCCTGCGCATCGCCGATGGCTCGCTGTGGCAATTCCGCTCGGCATCTGCCAGCGTGACTCTTGAAGAAAGCCTGTGGGTCGATGACCGCGGGCAAATCCAGCCCAGCCAGCAGATCGTGCTTACCGGATCCGTGTCCAGCGGCGGTGGCAATTATGGCTGGCTGCTCAAGCATATGGGATAACCGAAGTGACTGATATTGCGATCAAACGCGCGCTGCTTTCCGTCTCGGACAAAAGCGGTCTGGCGCAACTCGGCGCAAGCCTTGCGGCGCATGGCGTCGAACTGGTCTCGACCGGCGGCACTGCCAAGGCGCTGCGCGATGCGGGCCTTGCCGTGCGCGACATCTCGGAAATCACCGATTTCCCCGAGATGATGGACGGCCGCGTGAAGACCTTGCACCCGATGGTGCACGGCGGACTGCTCGCGGTGCGCGACAATGCCGAGCATGTCGCCGCTATGGCAGCGCACGGCATCGGGGCGATTGATCTGGTGGTGGTCAACCTCTACCCCTTTGCCGCGACCGTCGCCAAGGGCGCCGAGCGCGACGAGATCATCGAGAATATCGACATCGGCGGGCCCAGCATGGTGCGTTCTGCGGCCAAGAACCACGCGTTCGTCACCATCGTCACCGATCCTGCCGATTATGCGACGCTGACCACCGAGATGGAGGCTGGAAACGGCGCGACCACCCTCGCGTTCCGCCGCAAGATGGCCGCCAAGGCCTATGCCGCAACGGCAGAATATGACGCGATGATCGCCAGCTGGTTCGCCTTTGCCGACCAGGGCGAGATGTTCCCCGAAAAGCTCTCTGTGCCCTTCCGCAAGGGTCAGGCGCTGCGCTATGGCGAAAACCCGCACCAGAGCGCGGCGCTGTACCTGCCCGCCTTCGCGCCGGGCGGATCGCTCGCCGACCACCGCCAGGTGCAGGGCAAGGAGCTGAGCTACAACAATCTGAACGACGCCGACGCCGCGCTCGAGCTGGTCGCGGAATTCCGCGATGGCCCGCCCACCGTGGTGATCGTCAAGCACGCCAATCCGTGCGGCGTTGCGAGCGGCGACGATCTCGTAAGCGCCTACAAGGCGGCTTTGCAGTGCGACAGCGTCTCGGCCTTCGGCGGCATCATCGCGGTCAACCGGCCACTCGACGGCCCGACGGCCGAAGCGATCAGCGACATCTTCACCGAAGTCGTCTGCGCGCCCGATGCGGATGACGCCGCCAAGGCCGTGTTCGCCAAGAAGAAGAACCTGCGCCTGATCCTCACCGGTGACCTGCCCAACCCTGCGCGCGGCGGCATGGGCCTGCGCACCATTGCGGGCGGCGCGCTGTTCCAGTCGCGCGACAATGGCCGGATCACCCGCGACGACCTCAAGGTCGTGACGAAGCGCGCTCCGAGCGATCAGGAGCTGACCGACTGCCTGTTTGCCTGGACCGTGGCCAAGCATGTGAAGTCCAACGCCATCGTCTACGCCAAGGACGGATCGACCGCAGGCATCGGCGCCGGCCAGATGAACCGCCGCGATTCAGCGCGCATCGCCGGTGCCAAGGCGATCGAAGCGGCGCAGACCTATGGCTGGTCCGAACCGCGCACCAAGGGATCGTCGGTCGCCTCCGACGCCTTCTTCCCCTTCGCCGACGGGCTGCTAGCGGCGGTCGAGGCCGGCGCGTCGGCCGTGATCCAGCCCGGCGGGTCGATGCGAGACGACGAAGTGATTGCGGCCGCCGACGAGGCAGGCCTGGCGATGGTCTTCACCGGAATGCGCCACTTCCGGCATTGATGGCGGCCGGGGCCTATCGATGGGCTCAGGCTCAGCGGACGCCAGAAGACCGGGTCATCTAGCCTCATCCGCTCAACCTGAGCCTGTCGAAGGTGTCGCCTCCACCCTAACCTGCAAACAAAAACCCCGGCGGTTGCCCGCCGGGGTTTCGTATTTTCAGGAACCAGCCGCAGCTCAGAGCTTGCCGGTGAGCTCCGGAACCGCGGTGAACAGGTCCGCGACCAGGCCAATGTCGGCGACCTGGAAGATCGGAGCGTCCTCGTCCTTGTTGATGGCGATGATGGTCTTGGAGTCCTTCATGCCCGCAAGGTGCTGGATCGCGCCGGAGATGCCGACCGCGACATAGACTTCGGGAGCGACGATCTTGCCGGTCTGGCCGACCTGATAGTCGTTGGGGACATAGCCCGCATCGACCGCAGCGCGCGACGCACCGATGCCGGCACCCAGCTTGTCTGCCAGCGGGGTGATGACTTCCTCGAACTTCTCGCCCGAACCCAGCGCACGACCGCCCGAGACGATGATCTTGGCGCTGGTCAGTTCAGGACGCTCGCTCTTGGCGATCTCGGCGCTGACGAAAGTCGACAGGCCCGAGTCCGATGCTCCGCCCACCGCTTCGACCGTGCCCGAACCGCCTTCGGTCGCGGCCTTTTCGAACGCGGTGCCGCGCACGGTGATCACCAGCTTGGCGTCCGACGATTCGACCGTAGCGATGGCGTTGCCGGCATAGATCGGACGGGTGAAGGTCTTGGGGCCTTCGACCGAGAGAATGTCCGAGATCTGCATCACGTCGAGCAGGGCAGCAACGCGCGGGGCGATGTTTTTCCCGGTGGTGGTGGCGGGCGCGAGGAACGCATCGTGGCTGGCCATCAGGCTTGCCACGAGCGGCGCGACGTTCTCAGCCAGGCCATTTGCGAGCGAGGCATCGTCGGCGAGGTGGACGGTGGCGATACCGGCGACCTTGGCGACCTGATCGGCAACCGCCGCGCAGCCCGAGCCTGCGACCAGCGCGTGCACTTCACCCAGCTTGCTGGCCGCCGTTACGACAGCCAGCGTTGCATCCTTCATGACCGCATTGTCATGTTCAACCCAAACGAGCGTCTTCATGCGCCAACTCCCATTTCCTTGAGTTTGCCGACGAGCGCGTCGACATCTGCAACCTTGATCCCGGCGCTGCGCACCGGCGGCTCGGTGACCTTGAGCGTGGTCAGGCGCGGAGCGATGTCCACGCCGTAATCCGCCGGGGTCTTCACATCGAGCGGCTTCTTCTTCGCCTTCATGATGTTGGGCAGCGAAGCATAACGCGGCTCATTGAGGCGAAGGTCGGTGGTGACGATCGCCGGTGTCTTGAGCTTGACCGTCTGCAGGCCGCCATCGATTTCGCGGGCGACGGTGACACTGTCGCCTTCCACCGCAACGGTGTTGGCGAAGGTCGCCTGGCCCCAGCCGAGCAAGGCTGCGAGCATCTGGCCGGTCTGGTTGCTGTCGTCGTCGATCGCCTGCTTGCCCAGCAGGATCAGGCCGGGGTTCTCTTCCGCAGCGACCTTGGCAAGCAGCTTGGCAACCGCCAATGGCTCGACGGTCTCGTCGGTCTCGATCAGGATCGCGCGATCGGCGCCCATGGCGAGCGCGGTGCGGAGCGTTTCCTGCGCCTTGGCAGGGCCGACCGACACGGCGATGACTTCTTCCGCATTGCCCGCTTCCTTGATGCGCAGCGCCTCTTCGACGGCGATTTCGTCGAACGGGTTCATGCTCATCTTGACGTTGGCGAGGTCGACACCCGACCCATCCGCCTTCACGCGCGGCTTCACGTTGTAATCGATAACCCGTTTCACGGGCACAAGGATCTTCATGGCGCTTCCTTCCCTAATGATCGTGAGACAGATTTAGTTTCCGTTCACGTAAACGTCAAGTGGTGCAGTCGCTGGTGGAAGCGCTGCTCCCCTCCTCTCCCTTTACGGGAGAGGATATGGAGACTTGGCAGTCCTGATCGTGTCGAAGGACTGCCCAGTCGGAATTGGAGAGGGTCGGCGGTTGCAACACAACGCTGCCACCGCGACACCCTCTCCCAGCTTCGACTAGGCGCTTGCAGCGCCAAGTCTTCGCAACCCTCTCCCGTCAAGGGAGAGGGGCCACATGCATCAAGCCGCCTGCTTGACCTGTGCGACGATCTTCTCGGCAGCGTCGCCCAGATTGTCGGCGCTGACGATCGGCAGGCCCGAGTTGGCCAGGATGTCCTTGCCCTGCTGCACGTTGGTGCCTTCCAGGCGCACGACGAGCGGCACCGACAGGTTCACTTCCTTGGCCGCAGCAACGATACCTTCGGCGATGATGTCGCACTTCATGATGCCGCCGAAGATGTTGACCAGAATGCCCTTCACGGCGGGATCGGACAGGATGATCTTGAACGCCGCGGTCACCTTTTCCTTGCTCGCGCCGCCGCCGACATCGAGGAAGTTGGCGGGGAACATGCCGTTGAGCTTGATGATGTCCATCGTCGCCATGGCAAGGCCTGCGCCATTGACCATGCAGCCGATGTCGCCATCGAGCTTGATGTAGGCGAGGTCATACTTGCTGGCCTCGACCTCCATCGGGTCTTCCTCGGTCTCGTCGCGCAGCGCTTCGACATTGGGGTGGCGATAGAGCGCGTTCGAATCGAAGCTCATCTTGGTGTCGAGCACCAGAAGCTTGCCGTCTTTGGTTTCGACCAGCGGGTTGATCTCGAGCATCGCGCAATCGAGGTCCATGAACGCGGTGTAAAGCTGCTGGGCAAGCTTGGCAGCCTGCTTGTTGAGATCGCCCGACAGCTTGAGCGCGAACGCCACGGCGCGGCCGTGATGCGGCATGAAGCCCTGTGCCGGGTCGATGGTGATGGTGGTGATCAGCTCGGGAGTGTCGTGCGCAACGGCCTCGATGTCCATGCCGCCTTCGGTCGAGACGATCATCGCGACGCGGCCGGTCTTGCGATCGACCAGCATCGAGAGATAGTATTCGGCAGCGATATCAACGCCATCGGTGACGTAGAGGCGGTTGACCTGCTTGCCCGCATCGCCGGTCTGGATGGTCACCAGCGTGTTGCCAAGCATTTCGCCGGCGTCCTTGCGGACATCGTCGATCGACTTGGCGAGGCGGACACCGCCCTTGGCATCGGCACCCAGTTCCTTGAACTTGCCCTTGCCGCGTCCACCGGCGTGGATCTGCGCCTTGACGACATAGAGCGGTCCGGGGAGCTTTTCAGCGCCTGCAACGGCCTCTTCGACGGTCAGCGCGGCGTGTCCGGTGGGGATGCCGATGCCGTATTTCGCGAGCAGTTCCTTGGCCTGATATTCGTGGATGTTCATGAAGGATCCCATGCCTTTCTGAGCGGGCCGGGCGTGCGACTCACAAGCGGTCGACACCAGGCCATTAAGCGGTCGATGAACGGTTGTGAGGGGCGCTAAAGCATAGACGCGCCCTAAAGGAAACCCTGCAATCGCTTGAGCAGAGCTGTGTGTTGCGACAGTCAGTTGCGCACTGTGCAAACCAGCCCGGACGAGCTGACAACCGCCAGGATCTCCGGATCGCGCAAGGCGCGGGTAAGCCGCAGGAATTCTTCAAAGTCGCCAGCGCGTTGAAGGCGCCCCAGCCGGCCCAGCCGCTGGAGCTGCGCCAGCGACAGCCGGTCGACCATGCGCCCTGCCATGCAGGCGGAGACCGGACGGCTGAGCCCGGTTCTCTCGAGCGCGGTGCGGGTGCGCGCCTCGGGCGTCGCACAGCCTGCCAGCAACGCGGCAGAGACGACGCCTGCCACCAGCGCCCGCATGGGCGGCAGTGTGCGGCGCGTCCCTGCCCCGAGCCGCATCAGCCTGCCTTGTGCTGCTGGGCGCGTTCGATCGCCTCGATGATCACCTGGCGCGCTTCGGCAGCGTCGCCCCATTTGCCGATTCGCACCCACTTTTCGGCTTCCAGGTCCTTGTAGTGGGTGAAGAAGTGCTCGATCTGCGCGAACACGATGTCGGGCATGTCGTCCTTCTCGCGCACATCGGTGTAATAAGGGAAGGTCGCGGTGTCGGGGACGCAGATAACCTTTTCATCGCCGCCATGCTCGTCTTCCAGGTTCAGGACGGCAATCGGACGTGCGCGCACGACCGAGCCGGGCATGAACGGCGAACGCGCAATCACCAGCGCATCGAGCGGATCGCCATCGGGCGACAGCGTGTGCGGGATGAAGCCGTAGTTGGCGGGATAGCGCATCGGCGTGTGCAGGATGCGGTCGACAAACAGCGCGCCCGAGGCCTTGTCGAACTCATACTTCACAGGCTCGCCGCCCGTGGGCACTTCGATGATGACGTTGACGTTGTTCGGCGGATTCTTGCCGGTCGGAATCTGATCGATAAGCATAAGGATGGAGGCCTTTGTTCTGGTTTGCCGCTGAACGACGTGCCCGTTCTTCAGCGTTCAGCGGGTTTGCGGCGCAAGCAGCCGGTCAAGGCCGGTTTCGCCCTGCCCCGTCTTGCGGAGCGCCGGATAGCGCAAGCCGCCGGTATAGGAAAGCGTGGTTTCGCGGTAGCGTTTGCCGCGCTTGACCAGCAGTTCGACCTTGCCGCCCTGGCTGGTGGACGCGACCGCAGCCTTGAGCATCTCGGCCGAGTAATCGCGCCCGCCAACGCCGGTGATCTGGTCGCCCACCGTCATCCCGGCATCAAAGGCGGAACTGCCCCAGATGACCTGCGCGATCTTGCCGTCCTTCTCGACAACCAGCCCGATCGAATGGCTGAGATCGGAAGCACCCGACGCCGCCTCGCCCGATCTGATATAGGCGCTGGGCTCGGCGACATAGACCAGTTCATAGCCGCCCAGCACCAGACCCTGCTTGGGCGCCTCTGTGGTCACCTGATAGACGCGGCTCTGCAGGAACGCCTGCCAGTCATAGGGCTGGACCGCGTTCAGCGCGCCGACGACATCGGGCAGTTCATAGGTCACCACGCCCCAGTCGCCTTCACGCCCGCCAAAGAAGCTGCGCGCAAAGTCCTGCAGCGACCGGGTGTTGCCCGATTCGCGGCGGATGATCTGGTCGGCTTCCAGCCATACCAGCATGCCCTCGTTGTAGTAATCCTCGCTGCGCTGCCAGCTCGCCCACCCCTTGGGACGGCGCGCGGCGATGATCGGATCGTGCGCGGTGTCCACCAGCGGCCGCCAATCGCGCCCGGTGCGGCGATCAAGCCCGGCAGCGATGTTGGCGAAGGCGTCAAGCGTCTCCTGATAGCTGAACAATCCGGAGCGCGCGCCCAGCACATAACCCCAGAACTGGGTCTGCCCTTCATACACCCACAACAGGTCATCGCGGCTGGGCTGGCGGAAGTCGGGCGCCCAGATGCCCTGCGGACGGCGGTGCTTACCGTTCCAGCTGTGCGTCATCTCGTGCGGCAGCAGGTTGCGCGACCCCGGACCCTTGGCCCAGTCGGTGAAATAGCCGGTACCTACCCCGTTCTCGCTGCTGCGATGATGCTCGATGCCGATTCCGCTCATCTCGTCGGACAACGACAGAAGGAAGTCGTAGCGGTCATAGTGCCGCACGCCGAACAGGTGCTCGGCCTCTGTCACCAGCCGTTTGTGCGCCTCGATCTGGTCGGGGGTGGCGGCGAGGAATTCGGGTGCGTCGGCAACGACGTTGAGCGTGACCTTGTCGGACAACGGCCAGCTCTTGAAATGCGCGCCCGCAAACATCGGGCTGTCGACCAGAGTGTCGAAATCGACGCGTTCATAGGCGATCTTCGCGCCGCCAGGACTGTTTGAGCTGCGCTTGGCGCGCATCGCGCTGCCCGCCTGCCAGCCGGTGGGCCAGGTGACGATCGCATCGACCGGAATGTTGCGCGCGAAATAGCCCGCCGGATACAGCGAGACGTTGTTCCAGCGCAGGTTCATCATCTTGGGCGCGACCACGACGCGGCCCTGGTTGGCCGCGGTGGGGCTGACGAACTGAAAATTCGCCACCACCTCGCGCGCGCCGGACGGCACGGTGATGTGGAAGGCGTTCACGTCGAGCGAATCGCGCTGCCAGGCGAGCGGCTTGCCATTGGCCGAGAATTTGAGGCCGACCAGCTTCTCGATCTCGCCGCGCGGGGCATGATTGCCCGGCAGCCATTGCGGATAGAGCAATGTGAACCGCCCGGCCGTGCGCGCCTCTGGCGGCACGGGGATGGTCTGCTTCATCGAGAAGATGGCGCGGTCGATATCGGTCGCATCCACCTCCAGCGTCATCACCCCTGGGAAGGCGATGTCGCGCGCTGCGGGAACGATATCCACGATCGGCTGCGGCTGAGGCGCACTGTTCTGGGCGAAGACAGGCGCGGCGGCCAGCGAGAGCGCGAGGCAGGAAGCGGTGAGGAAAAGACGCAAGTGTTCGACCCTTCTAATCATTTCAGATCCTCTCCGGCACGAGGAGGGAGACCGCGTAGCGGTGGAGGGGAAGCGGGATTGCGTCTTTTGGCAGACAAGGCGCAATCCCGCTTCCCCCCCGTCAGCCCTGACGGGCTGCCACCTCCCCGTACCGGGAGAGGATTTGATGGCGCTTGCGATCCGGCGACCGGCAATTGGGCCGCACCATAACCCCCTGTCCCAAAAAAATGCACCCGCCTGTTTGGCGTCCGACCAAAAAGTCGCTAATGGCGGCGAAATATGGGCAAAATTACAACACCAGGCGCGATCCGCGGGACGCAGGACATCTTCGGGCAGGACCAGGAGCGGTTCGGCCATGTCGTCGATACGTTCGATCGCGTGCGCCGTCTCTACAACTTCCGCCGGGTCGAGATGCCGGTGTTCGAGGCAACCGCGGTGTTCGCCCGATCGCTCGGCGAAACCACCGATGTCGTCAGCAAGGAAATGTACTCGTTCGACGACAAGGGCGGCGATTCGCTGACCCTTCGGCCTGAATTCACCGCGGGCCTCGCGCGCGCGTACCTCACCAACGGCTGGCAGCAATATTCGCCGCTCAAGCTTGCGACGCACGGCCCCCTGTTCCGTTATGAGCGCCCGCAAAAGGGCCGCTATCGCCAGTTCCACCAGATCGATGCCGAGATCATCGGTGCAGCCGAACCACAAGCAGACGTCGAACTGCTGGTGATGGCCGACCAGATCCTGCGCGAGCTTGGCATCACCGAAGGCGTGACGCTGCAGCTCAACACTTTGGGCGATACCGCCAGCCGCGATGCCTGGCGTGCCGCGCTGATCGAGCATTTCCGCGCACATGGCGGCGATCTGTCGAAGGATTCGCAGGACCGCCTCGAGCGAAATCCGCTGCGCATCCTCGACAGCAAGGAAGCGCAGGACCGCCCCATCGCCGACAGCGCGCCCGATATCGACGCCTATCTCACCGACGAGGCGGGTGCTTTCTTCGAAAGCGTGACGAACGGCCTCGACGCCGCGGGTGTCGCCTGGACGCGCAATGCGCGACTTGTGCGCGGGCTCGATTACTATCGCCACACCGCGTTCGAGTTCGTCACCGACCGGCTGGGCGCGCAGGGTACGGTGCTCGGCGGCGGGCGCTATGACGGGCTGATCGAGAACCTCGGCGGGCCTCACACGCCTGCGGTTGGATGGGCTGCTGGGATCGAGCGGCTGGCGATGTTGTGTGACGATGCCGTGCTCGGCGGCGGGCTCGACGTCATCATCGCGCTGGAGGACGACCGCGCGCTCGCCGATGCCACGTCGGCGCAGGCCACCTTGCGCAACCACGGCATTTCGAGCGACATGATCGCCACCGGCTCGCCGCGCAAGCGCTATGACAAGGCGGCAAAGATCAACGCCAGCCTGCTGATTTCCTTCCAGCACGACGGCGCGGCAGCCAAAGCGAACATCAAGGCTGCGCCGGACAGCGAACTGCACGCAAGGGTTGCCGCGCTGCTGCAGAGTAGCGCCAGCAACTGATGCCCCCTGCCTCGCCTTCCCCCACCTTTCGTCGCCCCCCTGAACGTGTTTCAGGGCCCGTTTCTCCCCCCGCGTGTTGGATGGATGGGGCACGATGGGTCCTGGAACAAGTTCAGCATGACGAAGATTGCGAGCGTCTGCCATGACCCGCATCTCGCCCGAACGCATCGCGCAGATCGAGGCGCGGTATCAGGAGCTGCAGGCGCGGATGGCGTCGGGGGCGCTCGATGGCGAGGAGTTCGTGCGCACCTCGAAGGACTATGCCGAGCTCGAGCCGGTCGCGCGCGCGGCGGGCGAGGTGCGCCGGCTGCGCGCCGAGCTGGAAGTACTCCAGGGCCTGATCGCCGCGCCCGAGTCCGAGCCCGAGATCATCGAGATGGCCGCCGAGGAAGCGCAGGACCTGCGCGAGCGGCTGCCCGCAGCCGAACAGCAACTGGCCATCCAGCTGCTGCCGCGCGATAGCGCCGACATGCGCCCGGCGATGCTCGAAATCCGCGCAGGCACGGGCGGCGATGAGGCCGCGCTGTTCGCGGGCGACCTGTTGCGGATGTATTCGCGCTTTGCCGAAGAGCAGGGCTGGCGGATCGAGATCATGTCGGCCAGCGCTTCGGATGTCGGCGGCTTCAAGGAGGTCATCGCCTCGGTCAACGGCGCAGGCGTGTTCGCCAAGCTGAAATACGAAAGCGGCGTCCACCGAGTGCAGCGCGTGCCGGTGACCGAAAGCGGGGGGCGGATCCATACGTCAGCGGCCACCGTCGCGGTGCTCCCCGAGCCCGAAGCGGTCGATATCCAGATCAACGACAACGACCTGCGCATCGATGTCTATCGCGCGTCGGGATCGGGCGGGCAGCACGTCAACACCACAGACAGCGCGGTGCGCATCACCCACCTGCCCTCTGGTCTTGTCGTGACGCAGCAGGACGAAAAGTCGCAGCACAAGAACAAGGCCAAGGCGCTCAAGGTCCTGGGCGCACGGCTGTACGAGCTCGAGCGCAGCAAGGCCGCCGCGACCGAGGCCGATGCGCGCAAGTCGATGGTCGGGTCAGGCGACCGGTCCGAACGCATCCGCACCTACAATTTCCCGCAAGGCCGGGTGACCGACCACCGCATCAACCTGACATTGCACCGGCTCGACGAGATCCTGGCGGGTGCGGGGCTGAGCGAACTGATCGACGCGCTTACCGCGCAGGACCAGGCGAGCCGGCTTGCCAACATGGAGATGGCGGGGTGATGGGTCATCGCTGCGCTGCCGGTGAGCCTTTGCGCTACAGGCAGACATCACTGATTCAGCTGAGGACCGGTCAATGCCGTACGCCCTGTCAAACCTCCGCTCAGCCCGAGCTTGTCGAAGGCACCGCTATACGGCCGGCGTGGGTGCGCGGCCTTCGACAGGCTCAGGCTGAGCGGGGTTGGTGATGACCATCGCAGAGGCACTGCGCGAGGCAACGCAGACGCTGGCTCGCGTCTCCGACACCCCGCGGCTCGATGCCGAACTGCTGATGGCGCACACCTTCGGCATCTCACGCAGCACATTGCTGCTGAACCGAATGCGCGATGACGTTCCAGCTGCATTCGCCGCGTTGATCGCCCGCCGCTCGGCGCATGAGCCCGTGGCGTATATCACCGGAAGGCAGGACTTCTGGACACTGACACTCAAGGTGACGCCGGCGGTGCTGATCCCGCGCGCCGACAGCGAGACGCTGATCGAGGCGGCGATCAGTGCCCTGACCGAGCGGCCGCCAGCGCGAATCCTCGACCTTGGCACCGGATCGGGGGCACTGTTGCTCGCGGCGCTCGCGCAGTGGCCAGACGCGCAAGGCGTCGGCGTCGATGCCAGCGCCGACGCGCTGGCCATCGCGCAGTCGAATGCCACCGCGCTCGGCTTTGGCAATCGCGCCAAGATGCTGCCTGGCGACTGGCGCCACCCCGGCTGGCAGCAGCCCCTGCCCGGCCCGTTCGACCTGATCGTGTGCAACCCGCCTTATGTGGAGACCACCGCTGCGCTCGCGCCGCAGGTGATGGAACACGAGCCGCACTGCGCGCTGTTTGCAGGCGAAGACGGTCTGGATGATTATCGCATCCTCATCCCCGCGCTCCCCGCACTGCTTGCGCCGCAAGGCATCGCGATCCTCGAGATCGGCGCGGGCCAGCGGGAGGATGTTGCTGCGCTGGCAACCGCAAGCGGCTTTGCCGTGGATTGCCGACAGGACCTCGCCGGACACGACCGCGCACTGATATTGCGTCCCGGAAGGCCGGATTGATATTTCGCTTGGCAAGGCATTGGCGACCCGCTACCACCGGGACAGCAAGGCAGGTGACGTTGGCAGATGGCCCGTCACGCTTGCTGACCCCAGTCATCTTATTAGGGCAGCTATCAAGGCCACTCAAAGCGGATGAAAGGCTTGGGACGCGCCGCGCACCACAAGGTGTCGGGCTGCACGGGCGCGCAGAGGACACGCAGGCAATTTGCGACTGATAAGGAAGCGTCTAAATTGAACAACAATCGTGGAACGAGCCGTCGTCGCGGCCGTGGCAATAACCGTCCGCAGCCCACTGGCCGGAGCGGTGGCATGGACCAGGGCAACCGCATCGACAGCCGGGCGCGTGGCAATGCCACCCAGATGCTCGAAAAATACAAGAAGATGGCGCACGATGCGCAGATGAACGGCGACCGCGTGGCCACCGAATATTATCTGCAGTTTGCCGATCACTATTTCCGCGTGCTCGCCGACAACCGCGCCCGGCAGGACGAATATCGTCGTCCGCGCGAGGACCAGGGCCGCGATGCCGGCGGCGATTACGCCGATGACGATGACGACAACGGCGGCTATCCGGGCCAGGGCAACAGCCAGCGCGGCTACACCTCTTCGCTCGATCACGCCGACGAACAGTCGCGCGGCAATCAGGATGACGATCAGGACGAAGGCGACGACGACAACCGTGGCAATATCCGTCCGGTCAGCCGTCAGAACGAGGGGCGTCAGAACGAAGGCCGCCAGAACGACAGCCGCCAAAATGATGGCCGCCAGAATGAGGGCCGTCAGAATGAGGGCCGTCAGAATGAGGCGCGGCGGGAACGGCGTCCGCGCGAGGACCGTCCCGACCAGCGCGACACCAATCGCGATGCCAACCGCAACGACGATGCCGGCGGCGAGCGTCCGTCGCGCCAGCGCAACGAACGCACGCTGCGCCCGCAGCCGCGCGACGATGCTTCGCAGGCGCCCTCGCCCGCAGCATCGAGCGATGGCGACCAGGCACCGCCGCGTCGCGGCCGCGGTCGTCCGCCCCGCGCTGTCGAAGCATCAGAAGGCAACGGCCTGGATCCGATGATCCTGCCGCCCGCCATCGGTGCCGCGCCCGAGACAGCCTCTGCCGACTCCGAAGCGGCCAAGCCCAAGCGCCGCGCAGCTCCGCGTCGCAAGGCCGCGGAATCGGGCGATGTCGAAGCAGCCGCAGCCGATAGCTGAGGCGTCGGATTTCCTGCCCCCGACGGGGCAGGAACCGCAAACGAGAAAGGGGTGCGATCCGGCATGGATCGCACCCCTTTCTCGTTTGCGGTTACCCGGCCGGTTTCAGTAGCGCTGCTGGCGCTCGTACAGATCGCGGTAATGCTGGATACGGGTCACCCTGAGGCCGGGCATGCCCGACCGGTCGACAGCCCGCTGCCACGAGGCGAATTCTTCCAGCGTCAGATCGTAACGCTCGCACACCTCGTCGATGGTCAGCAGCCCGCCATTGACGGCAGCCACGACCTCGGCCTTGCGACGAACCACCCAGCGCTTCGTGCCGGGGGCCGGCAGATTGTCCAGCGTCAGCGGCTCGCCGAGCGGACCGATGACCTGTGCTGGTTTGATTTTCTGATTCTCGATCATCATGTCCTCAAAAGGCCTGATTTGTAAAAAGGGGTGCGTGGGAACGGAGTAACCGAGCGGCTTTGCGATTGACTGAAGCAGAATGGTAAACGTCAGTTTCACCTTGCTGCTGCGCCACGCCGAACCGGTCGAGCGCCACGGCAAAGTGCGGATTGAAGCTTCCCCTGGCAACATGGTCGGCACTGCCGGTACCGGCAAACAGCGCCATCAGCGCATCCTTGCCAGGACGCGCAGCAGGCTCCGCCAGTCGGCCATGCCTGCGCGCCATCACCGGCGCGAAGGCCAGCACGCGCAGGATGTCCATATCCAGCCGACGCAGGCTGATCGCAGCGCTGCTGACCGGAATGGGCGTGTCGTGGGGGAAGTTCATTTCCATGTTGAGCCGTCTACCAACCAATCCGTAAGAGCAGGTAAAAGCTGCCTTCATCGCTGATTAGCCTTGGTTAATTCGGCATGACCAGCGGGGAGAGAGCCCCGGATTTCCGCCATTTCGAAGCCGAAAGGAACCGGCAAAATTTTGCCGGTGCGGGGTGGCAGAAAGCTGCCGCGACCGCTACATGATGCCCCATGAACGCCCTTCCCACCCCCGATTTCCAGCTGAACGGCGATATGAAGGCCCGGCGAATCGTCGTGGCGATGTCGGGCGGAGTCGATTCGTCGGTGGTCGCAGGGCTGGCCGCGGCAACCGGCGCGGAAACGATCGGCATCACACTGCAGCTTTATGATCATGGCGCAGCGGTCAAGCGCGCAGGATCGTGCTGTGCCGGGCAGGATATCCGCGATGCGCGCGCGGTCGCCGATCGCCTCGGCATATCGCATTACGTGTTCGACCATGAAAGCCGCTTCCGCGAATCCGTGGTCGAGCGGTTTGCCGACGAGTATATGGCGGGACGCACCCCGATCCCCTGCATCCAGTGCAACATGGGGGTGAAGTTCACCGACCTGCTGCAGATGGCGCGCGATCTGGGGGCCGATTGCCTCGCCACCGGCCACTATGTCCGTCGCATGACGGGTAGCGATGGCCGCTCCGAACTGCACCGCGCGCTCGATCCGGCGCGCGACCAGAGCTATTTCCTGTTCGCGACCACCGATGCGCAGATGGATTTCCTGCGCTTCCCGCTGGGCGATCTGCCCAAGCCCCAGGTGCGCGCGCTGGCGCAGCAGATGGGGCTGATCAATGCGGCCAAGCCCGACAGCCAGGACATCTGCTTCGTCCCCGATGGCGATTATGCCTCGGTGGTGCGCAAGGTCCGCCCCGATGCCGACACCGGCGGGACGATCGTGCACATCGACGGCCGCGTGCTGGGCGAGCACAAGGGGCTGATCCATTTCACCATCGGCCAGCGCAAAGGGCTCGAGATCGGCGGCCAGCCCGAGCCGCTGTATGTCGTGAAGCTCGATGCCGCGACGCGGCGCGTCGTCGTCGGCCCGCGCGAAGCGCTGGCGACCCGGGCTGCGCAGATCGTCGACATGAACTGGATCGGCGGCGCCTATGAAGGGCCGATGGAGGTCAAGGTACGCTCGCTGGCCAAGCCCGCGTCCGCGCGCATCGAGGGCACCGGTGCCGACCGGCGGCTGGTGTTCCTGCGACCCGAATACGGCGTTGCGCCGGGACAGGCAGCGGTGCTCTATGCCGGCACCCGCGTGCTCGGCGGCGGCTGGATCGCCAGCACCGAGCCGGTCGAGCCCGCACTCGCCGCCTGAAGCGGTTCGCTCTCAACAATCCACGCCAGTTGGGCTATCCCGGTCATCAGGGGACGAGTGTGCGCATATTGCCAGCCTTGATGATGACAGCGGTAGCTAAGCTGGCCTCCCCGGTGTGTGCGCAGGCGCCCGCAGAGGACGGCCTGACCATCTCGGGCACCGTGCGCGTCCGCTATGAAATGCTCGAGGGCCAGTACCGCCCCGCTTTGCCCCCGCGCGACGATGCCCTCACAACCCAGACCGCGATCGCCCTAGATTATCGCAGCGGGCACTGGCACCTGTCCGCCGAGTTGATCGATGCGCGGGGCTATTGGATCGATGCACCCGGCGCCGTCAGCACCAGCGAGGTCGACGCGATGGAGCTCAGCCGCGCCTCGATCGCCTATCGCGACGGCCCGGTCGAGATCACCGCGGGGCGGCTGCATCTCAATCTGGGTTCGCGCAGGCTGGCGGCGCGCAACGCGTTCCGCAACACCACCAACAGCTTCACGGGGCTGCGGCTGGACTGGCACGGGCGCAGCGGCGACACGCTGACCGCCTTCTATACGCTGCCGCACACTCGGCTGCCCTCCGACCGGGCGGCGCTGATCGACAACCGGGTGCGCTGGGACCGCGAGAGCTTCGACCTTGCCTTCTGGGGGGCGCATTACACCCGTCCCGACCTGTTCGGCGGCATCACGCTGCAGGCGAACGTCTTCCGCCTGAACGAGCGCGACGGCGACAACGGCCCCAACCGCAATCGCCAGTTGCTCACCGCAGGTGCGCGGCTGCATCGCGCGCCGCAGGCGGGGAGCTGGGATATCGACATGGAGGGCGCGGTGCAGACCGGCAGCATCCGCCAGTCGATCGCGCCGGGAGCGCCCCGCCAGGATGTCCGCGCGTTCTTTGCGCATGCAGAGCTTGGCTTCAGTCCCGACCTGCCGGGGCATCCGCGGATTTCGGCGCTGTTCGATATCGCCAGCGGGGATGATCCGCGCAGCGCGAGCTTCACGCGGTTCGACACGCTGTTCGGCGCGCGCCGCTGGGAATTCGGACCCAGCGGGATTTTCGGCGCGCTGGCGCGGACCAACATCCTCGCGCCGGGGCTGCGGCTGGAAACCGCGCCCGCCCCGCGCTGGGACGTGATGGCGCTGTGGCGTCCCACCTGGGTGCACAGCCGCCGCGACCGGTTCAGCAACACCGGCCCTGCCGACCCGACCGGCACACCCGGTCGCTTTGCAGGGCATATGATCGAGGTCAGGCTTGGCCATTGGCTGGTCGAGAACAGACTGCGGCTTGAGGCTGGCACGGCGGTGCTCACCAGTGGCGCGCTGCTGGAGACTGCACCCAATGCGCCGCGGTTCGGCGATACGCGCTATGCCTATGGCCAGATGACAGTGAGCTTCTGATCCTTTGCGGATCAGCGCACTGCCTCGCGCTCCTTTTCGGTCATCAGCACGCAGCCCCAGCCCTGGCGGTATTCCGCGCTTTCGCTGGCCATCAGCGGAACCGTGGCATCGATTCGCTTGGCATTGCCGGCTTCGCTGAGGCTGACGATCTCCATCCCCGGCTCGAGATCCTTCTCGCAATCGTCGAGGCCGCGCCCGCCGATATAGCGGCACGAGCACACCACGCGCGCAGAATAGGCAGCGCCGGTCTGGCTGTAGGCGCGCATTGCGGGCAGAGCATAGATGATGGCCGCGACCAGCAGCAGCGCCAGCGCCAGCAGCACCCATTTGACCCTGCCGCGCCCGCTGCCGCCCTGCATTGCGCTGATATTTCGAGTTGCCATTGATCCCCGCCTGATTGATGGAAGCACGCATGAAGCACCGCATCCTCCTTGCCCTTGCCGCAACCGGCCTTCTGGGCGCAACCGCTTTCAGCCTTTACGGCATCGAGAGCAAGGCCGCCGACGGCGGCGAGACGATGATCGCGGCGGTACCGGGCGTGTCGACGGAAGCGCTGAGTGCCGAGATCGACCGGCTGTTTGCCGAAGACGAGATGGAAGAGACCCGCGCGCTGCTGATCGTGCGCGGCGGCGAGATCGTCGCCGAGCGTTATGCGCCGGGCTATGACCGCGACACCCGTTTCATCAGCTGGTCGATGGCCAAGAGCGTGACCGCGGTGCTGGTCGGGCTGATGGTCGCCGATGGCAGGCTGGCGCTCGATGCCCCCGCCCCGGTGCCCGACTGGCAGCGCCCTGGCGATCCACGCGGCGCGATCACGCTGCGGCACCTGCTGCACATGGCATCGGGGCTGCAGCATACCGAGGCAGGCGATCCACCCTATGAATCTGACGAGGTGCGGATGCTGTTCCTCGACGGGCGCAACGACATGGTACGCTATGCCGCCAGCCAGCCGCTGGAGGCCGAGCCCGGATCGAAGTTCGAATATTCGACCAACACCACCGTGATCCTCAGCGACATCATCACCCGGCAGCTGACCGACAGCAAGGACCCCGAGGTCCGCCGCCGAGCCATGCTCGACTATATGCGCGGGCGGCTGTTCGAACCTCTGGGCATCACCTCGATGGTACCGGAGTTCGATTCCTCGGGCACGATGATCGGCGGATCGATCATCCAGGGCAACGCGCGCGACTGGGCGAAGTTCGGCGAGTTCCTGCGCAACAAGGGTTCGATCGCGGGCAACCAGTTCCTGACGCGCGGCTGGGTCGATTTCATGCTCACCAGCTCGCCCAACAATCCGACCTATGGCGGACATATCTGGCTCAACAAGCCGAACGCCGCCGGGCAGCGCAAGATTCTCTATCCCGATCTGCTGCCCGGCGACGTCTTCGCGGCGCAGGGCCATCTGGGCCAGTTCGTCATCGTCAGCCCCAGCCAGCGGCTGACGATCGTGCGGCTGGGCAAGACGCAGGACAACGAACTGGACCCGGTCAAGGCGCAGCTCGGCAAAATCGCGGCGCTCTTCCCCAGGGGATAGGCGGATCGGCCGCGGTCTGGCACACTGCGCCCCGGACTGGGAACTGGGGGACACGGCATGGGCTGGAGCAAACGGAGCGCTGTCATCGCAGCGATGGTGATGGTGACGATGGTGCCGGCCTATCCGGCGCTGGCGGAAACGGCATCGCATGACGCAGCGGCGCAGGCGGGATCGCCTGCACCTTTCGTCGCGGCGGATTTCCAGGTGCCAACGCTGGTCGAAGCGCCCGGGTTCAAGGTCGTCCCGCTGGGCCCCGAACTGGTCGATATCGATTTCGCAGCCTACATGTCCTCGATCGAGCACCTGCAGACGACCTTCACGCGGTCCACAAGCTGGCCGCACGCCAACGTGTCCGCCGCCGATGCGATGAAGGACATGCAGACCGAGCAGGCGCGGTTCGCCAAGCGCGAGTCCTTCGCCTATGCGGTGCTGACCCCCGACGGCAAGCGCGAGCGCGGCTGCGTCTATGTCTATCCCAGCGAGGTTCCGGGATATGACGCGGTGGTGACGATGTGGGTCACCAAGGCCGAGTTCGATGCAGGCTTCGATGCGGAGCTTTACGCCTGGGCGACCGAGTGGGTGGCGAAGGAGTGGCCGTTTGCGAAGGTTGCTTATCCCGGACGGTCAATCGACTGGGCGACCTGGGATGCGAAGGTGGCGGCGAAATAGGCTTCCATATGAGCTGAACACAAGCGCTCTCCCCTCCCGCCTGCGGGAGGGGAGAAACTTGAGATCAGCGCAGCCGAAACGTCCCCGTCACCACGGTGACGCAATGGCCGCCGAGCACCGCGCGGTCGCTGTCGAGCGTGCAGTGCAGCAGGCCGCCGCGCTTGCTCGCCTGGAATGCGGTGAAGCTGCTGCGCCCCAGCCGTGCCGCCCAGAACGGGGTGAGCACCGCGTGCGCCGATCCCGTGACGCTGTCCTCATCCACCCCTGCCCCCGGCACGAACACCCGGCTGAGCACATCGGTGTCCTTGCCCGGCGCGGTGCAGATGAACTGGTGATCGCCCAGCGCAGCCAGCGCCTTCATGTCCGGCGCAAGCGCCACCACGTCATCGGCATGGTCGAACAGCAGCACGTGATAATCGCCGGGATAGACATGATATTCCGCCGGAAGCGCGCCCAGCGCCGACGTCCAGTCGGGCAGCGGCGCCGGCGATGGCGCATAGGCAGGCAGCGACAGCGCCAGCCGATCGCCGTCGCGTGTCACCACCAGCACGCCCGCCTTGCGCGTGGCGAACCGCACCGTGTCGCCGGCAAAGCCATTCTCGAAGGCATAATGCCCCGATGCCAGCGTCGCATGGCCGCACATCGCGATCTCGACCGCAGGCGTGAACCAGCGCAGCTCGTAATCGGCATCCTCGCTGTCGCTGGGCACGATGAACGCGGTCTCGGCGAAGTTGTTCTCCTCACCGATCGCCTGCAGCACCGCATCGTCGAGCCAGGCATCGAGCGGCATCACCGCTGCCTGGTTGCCGGTGAAGGGCCGGTCGGCAAAGGCATCGATATGGCAATAGGGCAGCGTTGCGGGCAATTGGGTCATGGGTACAGCAGTCCTTCATCCCAGCCGGTGGAAGTGCGGGTGAACACCCGGCGGTGGTGCAGCCGGTGGTCGCGATCCTCCCAGAACTCGATGCGCTGCGGCACGACACGAAATCCTGACCAGTGCGGCGGGCGCGGCACCTGGCTTTCGGCGAACCGCGCTTCCACTTCGGCAAAGCGCTGCTCGAAGATGGCGCGCTCTGGCAGTGGCCGCGACTGGTCGGATGCCCAGGCACCCAGCTGCGAATCGCGCGAGCGGCTGGCGAAATAGGCATCGGCCGTCGCATCGTCGACCGGCTCCACCGGGCCTTCGATACGGATCTGGCGGCGCAGCGATTTCCAGTGAAACAGCAGCGCAGCATTCGGATTGGCGAGCAGTTCGCCTCCCTTGCGGCCCTCGTAATTGGTGTAGAACACGAACCCGTCGGGACCGTGACCCTTGAGCAGCACCATCCGCACCGAGGGGTACCCGGCTGCATCGGCAGTTGCGAGCGCCATGGCGTTGCTGTCGTTGATCTCGGTCTCGCGGGCGCGCCCATACCATTCGTCGAACAGTGCAAAGGGATTGTCAGCCATAATCTTGCATCCTGAAGGTGCCGGTTTCATTGACTGCCTTAATTAGATAAGACAGTGCAGTGGTGTCGGTGCGTCTTAGCGCGCAACGCGCTGGCGATGAACAGGATTTTGCAAAAGGGCTTTGCATCCGATGTGGGAGCAGATTTTCGGGGCCGCCAACCTGCTGGCGATGATCGCCTGGGTGGTGCTCATCCTGGGGCCCCGGCGCGAGATCGTGATGCGCGCGCTCTTCTTCGGTCCAATGCTGATGCTGGCGCTGGGCTATGTCACCGGGCTGACGCTTGTTCTGACCGGGGCGGTTCCGACCGGCGGCGGCGCGAACTTTGCGTCGATCGAAGGCGTGCGCAGCATCTTCTCGAGCGACCCGGGAGTGACGATCGGCTGGGTGCACTATCTCGTTTTCGACCTGTTCGTCGGGCTGTGGATCGCGCGCAATGCCGACGCCCATGGGCTCGTTACGCTCAAAGGCCGGCTGATCCAAGCGCCGATCCTGTTCTTCACCTTTGCCGCTGGGCCATTCGGACTGGCGCTGTATATCGCGCTGCGGGCAATTTTTTTGCGCGGCCGCTCGGCTCATCTGATACCGGCTTGAAAATAGCCCTGCCCCAACCCCAGATATTGTTGTAAATCGGCAACAATGGACATTCTCACCAACGATGGCGACCACATTCATGGCTGATCCCTATGCAATTCTCGGCGTGTCCAAGGGCGCGAGCGAAAAGGACATCAAGAGCGCGTACCGCAAGCTCGCCAAGGAACTGCACCCCGATTACAACAAGGACAATGCGGCAGCCGCAGCGCGCTTCTCCGAAGTGACGCGCGCCTATGACCTGCTTTCCGACAAGGACAAGCGCGCGCGGTTCGACCGGGGCGAAATCGATATCGACGGCAATCCGGCGGCGCCGTTCGGATTTGGCGGTGGCGGCGGCGGATTTCGCCAGCAGGGCCGCGGGAACGAGAATGCGGGTTTTTCGGGCTTCGGCAATGACGGCGTCGACTTTGCCGATATCTTCGACGGGCTGTTCGGCGGGCTGGGTGGCGGCAGCACCTATCGCGGCGCGGGCCGCAGCAGCGCGCCCAAGGGCGCCAATGTCGCCTACAAGCTGGCGGTCGATTTCACCGATGCCGCCGCGCTGAAGCCGCAGCGGATCACGCTGGCCGATGGCAAGACCATCGATCTCAAGCTCCCCAATGGCGTCGAGACCGGCACCAACATGCGCCTGTCCGGCAAGGGCCAGCCCGGCCCCGGCGGCGCGGGCGACGGCATCGTCACCATCGAGGTGCGTAGCCACCGCTTCTTCCGCCGCGATGGCGACAATGTCCGGCTCGATCTGCCGATCACGCTCAAGGAAGCCGTGGCCGGCGGCGAGGTGCGCGTGCCCACCGTCGATGGCGCAGTGATGATGAAGATCAAGCCCGGCAGCCAGTCGGGCCAGCAGATGCGCCTCAAGGGCAAGGGCTTTCACGGCAAGACCGGAGTGCGCGGCGACCAGATCATCGAGCTCCAGATCCGCCTGCCCGAGGGCGGCGATGCCGCGCTGGCGCAGTTCGTCGAGGGCTGGCAGGCCGATTACGACCCGCGTTCAGGCCTGATGGCCTGAACCGACCGCCAGCAATGCCGCTTACCGATCTGTTGAACCCGCACCACCTCCAGCGCGCCTATGCCAAGTCGCTGAAGATCGTCCGCGAGGTCGTGGGCAACGTTGCTGTCCACGGCGGGGTGGTTGCCGGCAATTTCGCGTATCTGGCACTGCTTACCATCTTTCCGTTTTTCATCGTCGCCGCCGCGATGGGCGGAGTGTTCGGGCGCAGCGAATACGGCCAGCAGGCGGTCAACGCCTTTCTCGCCGCGGTTCCGCCCAGCACCGCGTCGGTGATCGCAGCACCGATGGAATCGGCGATGAGCGCGCGCACCGGCCCGCTGCTGTGGCTTGCGGTGATCGTCGGGCTGTGGACCACCGGCAGCCTGATCGAAACGATCCGCTCGCTGATCCGCCGCGCTTATGGCGCCACCTCGGACAAGCCGTTCTGGCGCTACCGGCTGGGGTCGATGGCACTGATCATCATCGCGGTGATCGCCACCATGCTGGCGCTCAGCATGCAGGTTGTGCTGGTGGGGGCGGCAGAAGTGATCGCCGCCAGCTTCCGCTTTCCCGAAGACGCGCTGTCGCTGGTCGCCTTCAGCCAGCTGTTCACCTTTCTGGTGCTGCTCGGCATGCTGTATCTGGTGTTCGGAATGCTCACCCCGACGGTCTATCGCCGCGCAGGCCACCCGATCTGGCCGGGCCCGCTGTTCATCAGCATCTGGTGGATGGTGAGCCTTTCGGTGCTGCCGTTTTTCCTCAGCAATTTTGCCGACTACGACCTCACTTATGGCAGCCTTGCAGGCGTGATGGTCAGCCTCATTTTCTTCTTTCTCATCGGCCTTGCTATGGTAATCGGGGCCGAACTCAACGCGGCCATCGCCCGCGCGCGAGGCGGTGTGTCGCAAGCAACAGCTATTGAATAAGGATATCTCCATGAACGGTTTGATGCAGGGCAAACGCGGCCTGATCATGGGCCTGGCCAACAACAAGTCGCTGGCCTGGGGTATTGCGCAGCAGCTTGCCGCGCAGGGCGCAGAGCTGGCCTTTTCCTATCAGGGCGAGGCGCTGGGCAAGCGGGTCATCCCGCTCGCGGCTGAACTGGGCAGCGATTTCACCTTCGAATGCGACGTGTCGGACATGGACGCGCTCGACAGCGCTTTCGCCACGCTGGCGACACGCTGGCCGACGATCGACTTCGTCGTCCACGCGATCGGATTTTCGGACAAGAACGAGCTGCGCGGCCTGTATGTCGACACCAGCCTCGACAATTTCCTGATGACCATGAACATCTCGGCCTATTCGCTGGTCGCGGTTGCCAAGCGCGCCCGGCCGATGATGCCCAATGGCGGATCGATCGTGACCTTGAGCTATTACGGCGCCGAAAAGGTCATCCCGCATTACAACGTGATGGGTGTCGCCAAGGCCGCGCTGGAGGCGAGCGTCAAGTATCTCGCCAACGATCTGGGGCCGGAGAACATCCGCGTCAACGCGATCTCCGCAGGCCCGATCAAGACGCTGGCGGCGAGCGGCATCGGCGATTTCCGCTACATCCTCAAGTGGAACGAATACAACGCCCCGATGCGCCGCAATGTCACGATCGAGGATGTCGGCGGCGCTGGCCTCTATCTATGCTCGCACCTGTCCTCGGGCGTCACCGGCGAAACCCATCATGTCGATGCCGGCTATCACGTTGTCGGCATGAAGCAGGAAGACGCCCCGGACATCGCGCTTGACTAAAATTGAAAGGCAATGAAATATAGGCGATAATATTTAGACAGGAAGCAATTTGCATGAATACGGAAGCAACCGAGCAAGCCCCCAAGAAAAAACGGGGCTGCGGCTTCTGGATATTGGTTGTGCTTGGAGTGTTTGTTGGCCTGGCTGTACTCGGCTCGCTATTACCGAAACCGACCCCTGAAGAGCAAGCTGCCTTGGCTGCCCAGCAACTCAAAGACGAGCAAGAGGCTGCTCAACAGGAGCAAGCCGAAGCTGAAGCCGAACGAGCAAGCGCGATGAAGGTGACGGCTTCCGAGCTTTTTGGTGCGTACCAGGCTAATGAAATGGCTGCTCAAAAAGCATTCGAGGGCCGACTCTTGGAAGTGTCCGGCACCGTTGATGGAGTCGAACTGGACTTCAGCGATGACCCTGTTGTTAAACTGAAAACACAGAACCAATTCATGCCGGTGAGTGTATATTTGACTGACTCAACCAAGGATCAAGCTGCTGAGCTACGCAAAGGACAGAAAGTGACTTTGCTCTGCCGCGAAATTTCTGAAGTCATATCAATGCCACAATTAAAAGAATGCACATTGGCACCGTGAGGAGTTATTCAATTTACTCGAGGCCCGCCTGCAATGGCTAGTGCCATTAGCCCGACATCCGGCCGGTGCGATGAGGACACCCTGTGGGTGAACCTGTCTGACGGGCGCACCATCGGAGTACCACTGGCGTGGTTTCCCCGGTTGCTCGACGCGACGCCGGAACAGCGTGGGGCGGTTACGCTGTCCCCTGCCGGGCTGCATTGGGAAGAGATTGATGAGGATATTTCCGTTGCAGGCCTGATTGCGGGACGGGGTGACATGACGCGGCCCTCGTCGCGCGCGGCATAGGCTGACCGCACCGACGCAGCGAAAACGTCTATCTGGACAGTGCAGCCGCAATCCCGCAAAGCGCGGGAAATCATCCTGTGCCTGAACGGACTTACCCATGAGCTTCAACACCTTTGGCCGCGTGTTTCGCTTCACCACCTGGGGGGAAAGCCATGGCCCTGCGCTGGGCGCGGTGGTGGATGGGTGCCCGCCGGGGCTGACCCTCAGCGAAGCCGACATCCAGCCCTTCCTCGATGCGCGGCGCCCCGGCACCTCGCGCTTCACCACACAGCGGCAGGAGCCCGATGCGGTTCGGATCCTCTCGGGCGTGTTCGAAGGCCGCACCACCGGCACCCCGATCTCGCTGATGATCGAGAATGTCGACCAGCGCTCCAAGGATTACAGCGAGGTCGCCAAGGCCTATCGCCCCGGCCATGCCGATTACGCCTATGACCGGAAATACGGATTTCGCGATTATCGCGGCGGTGGCCGGTCGAGCGCGCGCGAGACTGCGGCGCGGGTGGCGGCAGGCGGGATTGCCCGGCTGGTGATCCCCGAAGTGACTTTGGTCGCCTATGTCGCCGAACTGGGCGGCGACAGCATCGACCCTGCCCGCTTCGACGCCGCCGAGATCGCCCGCAATCCGTTCTTCTGCCCCGACCCCGAAGCCGCAAAGCGCTGGGAAGCGAAGGTCGATGCCGCGCGCAAATCGGGCAGCTCGCTGGGCGCCGTGGTTGAATGCGTTGCCACCGGCGTTCCTGCCGGCTGGGGCGCGCCGCTCTATGCCAAGCTCGACAGCGAGCTGGCCGCCGCGTGCATGTCGATCAACGCGGTCAAGGGCGTCGAAATCGGCGACGGCTTTGCCGCCGCGCGGCTGAGCGGCGAGCGCAATGCCGACCCGATGCGCCCCGGCGCCGATGGCGATCCCGAATTCCTCGCCAACCATGCCGGCGGCATTGCAGGCGGCATCTCGACAGGCCAGCCAGTGGTGGTGCGCGTCGCCTTCAAGCCGACCAGCTCGATCCTGACCCCGGTCGAGACAATCACCCGTGATGGCGACGCCAGCGAGATCGTCACCAAGGGCCGCCACGACCCGTGCGTCGGCATCCGCGGCACTCCGGTGGTCGAAGCGATGGTGGCGCTGGTTCTTGCCGACCAGAAGCTGCTGCACCGCGCGCAATGCGGCTGATTGTGGCGGGTCTGACACCCTCCCGTTGACGTAAACGTCACAATTCGTCGAACAGCGATTGCCACCCCAACGGTTCTGGGTCTAGCATCCCTCCAACAGCAGCCGCACGCCCGCAGGGGCGCCAAGCGGCGCGACAGGAGAGAGAATGACCGTAACCCGCACAGGCGCAGGAGATACCCTGCCGCCGGCCGGATTGGCCGTAACCGCAGCGCCTGCCGCCACTGCCCCGACCTACACCGCCATGCCCCGCACGATGCTGTGGACGCTGATGATCATCTACATCTTCAATTTCCTCGACCGGCAGATCGTCTCGATCCTGGCCGAGCCGATCAAACGCGATTTCGGGCTGAGCGACACGCAACTGGGGCTGATGACCGGGCTCGCCTTTGCGTTGTTCTACACGCTGCTTGGCATTCCGATTGCGCGCTATGCCGACCGCAGCACCACCAACCGGGTGTCGCTGATCGCATGGTCGGTGGCGATCTGGTCGGCGATGACGATGGCCTGCGGCGCGGCGCGCACCTTTCCGCAACTGCTGCTGGCGCGCGTCGGCGTGGGCGTTGGCGAAGCCGGGTGCACGCCTGCTGCGCACTCGCTGATCAGCGACAGCGTGCCACCGGAGAAACGTTCGTCCGCGATCGCGTTCTATGGCCTCGGCATCCCCATCGGATCGCTGCTTGGGATGGTGATCGGCGGTGGTCTCGCCGATGCCTATGGCTGGCGCACCGCGTTCATGGCTGTGGGCCTTCCGGGCCTGGTGCTGGCGGTGCTTGTGCCGTTCCTGATGAAGGAACCGCGCCGGGTCGGCATGGTTGCCGGGGACCGGATGCCCAAAGCCAAGGTGCAGGTGCCGGTGGGCGAAGCGCTGCGCGAGCTGGCGACATCGCGATGTTTTGTGCTGCTGTGCCTGGCAGGCGGGCTGATCGCCTTCCTGTCCTACGGCAAGACCGTCTGGGTATCGGTGCTGTTCATCCGTAATTTCGGGCTCACGCCTGGCGAGACGGGCCTGTACCTCGGCGTCTCGCTGGGTGTGGCGAGCATGATCGGCACCTGGGGCGGCGGCAAGCTGGCAGATCACTTCGGCAAGCGCGATCGCAAGCATATGCTCACCGGTCCCGCCATCGCCATTGCGGTGGCTGCACCCATGCTTTTCCTCGCCTATTCCGCCAGCGACTGGCGCGTAGCATTGGCGTTGCTGATCCTGCCGACCGCGATGAACATCATGTATTACGGCCCGGTCTATGCCTGCGTCCAGGGGCTGGTGCGGCCTGAACTGCGCGCGGTGGCCGCATCGGTCATGCTGTTTTCGCAGAACCTGATCGGGCTGGGCCTGGGCCCGTTGCTGTTCGGCGTGATGTCCGATGCCTTCCAGCCGCTGGCAGGCGCCGACAGTGTCCGCTGGGTGCTTTATGGCGCAGCCTGGCTGGGCCTGATCCCCGCCTTTCTGTTCTGGCGCGCGAGTTTGAGGCTGACACGGGAACTCAAGAGCGGGTAAAGCGTGATCGAGTGACGTGGTGAAGGGGGACCACACAGCCGATGGAAGACATCCGCCTGTTCATCGAAACTTGGCAGGCCCAGATCGGTCTTGTCATCCTGGGGCTGATGTTCGTCGGCTTTGTTATGGAACGCTTCCCCGCCGCGGTGATTGCGATCCTGGGCGCGTGCTCGTTCCTGTTCCTGGGCATCATCGATTCCAAGCAGCTGTTTTCGGTTTTCTCGAATAGCGCGCCGATCACCATCGGGGCGATGTTCATCCTGTCGGGCGCGCTGCTGCGCACCGGCACGATCGACGCGATCGCCGGCGCGATCATCCGACGGGCGGGAAAGCACCCCCGGCTGGCGGTCGGCGAGATGTTCCTTGGCGTCTATGTCGCCTCGGCGTTCATGAACAACACGCCGGTGGTGGTGGTGATGATTCCGATCATCCTCAAGCTGGCGCAGGCGACCGGCTATTCGGCGAAGAAGCTGCTGATCCCGCTCAGCTTCATCACGATCCTGGGCGGCACCACCACGCTGATCGGCACCTCGACCAACCTTATCGTCGATTCGGTGGCACGCGGCAGCGGGCTCGCGCCGTTCGGAATCTTCGAGATCACACCTTATGGTCTGGTGGCGGGCGTTTCCGGCATGATCATGCTGGGGCTGTTCAGCGCCTGGCTGCTGCCCAAGGACGATCTGGGGCCCAGCGACGGCAACACCAAAGACGAGCTGTTCCTGACTGAGTTGACCATCCGGAACGCATCGGTTCTGAAAGGCAAGGCGCTGGCAGAAACCGCCATCGGCAAGCGCGCCAAGATTGCAGTGACCGCGATCAAGCGCGATGGCCGCTATCTCCGACATAACCTGGCCGCAGAGGTTCTGCAGCCGGACGATGTCATCGTTATCCGGACCGATCTGCCCGAACTGATGTCGCTGCGCAAAAGCGCGGACTTCAAGGTCGGCATCGTGCGCAAGGGTGATGTCGGCGCGATGGGCGAAGTGGTGGTGGAGGCGATGGTCGCGCCCAGCCATCCCAGCATCGGCAACCGGTTGTACGACATCCCCTTCCTGTCGATGCTTAACGTGCGCATCCTGGGCCTCAGCCGCTTTCGCAACCTGCCCCGCTCCGATCTGCCCAACGCCAAGATCCATGCTGCCGACAAATTGGTCGTGACCGGGTCGAAGGCGGACATCGCGCGGATGTACGAGAACCCCAATCTGTTCGGCGTTGCCAGCACCAGCGCGCGGGCCTTTCGCCGCGACAAGGCGCCGCTGGCGATCGGTGCGCTGGCCGCCGTCGTGCTGCTCTCGGCGTTCAACGTCGTCGCGATCGAGGTGGCCGCGATCCTCGCGGTCGGCTTCATCCTCATCGCGCGCTGCATCGATGCCGAAGAGGCGTGGGGTTCGATCGACGGCAATGTGCTGGTGCTGATTTTCGGCATGCTCGCGGTCGGGCTGGGGCTCGAGCAGGCAGGCAGCGTCAACATCGTCGTCGATGCGCTCGCGCCGTATCTGGACGATGTTCCGGTCTGGGCGGTGGTGTTCGCGGTCTATGTCCTTTCGGTGCTGCTGACCGAGATCATCACCAACAATGCCGTCGCGATCATCGTCACGCCCATCGTCATCAAGCTGGGTATGGACCTTGGCATCGATCCGCGCCCGCTGGTGATTGCGGTGATGTTCGCCGCGTCGGCGAGCTTTGCCACCCCGATCGGCTATCAGACCAACACCCTCGTCTATGCCGCTGGCGGATATCGTTTCACCGACTTCTTCAAGGCCGGTATTCCGCTCACTATCGGGGTTGGCCTCGCGACCTGCTTTGCCATCGTTGCGCTGAGCTGAGGTGCTGCTGCGCTTGCGGTGAGTGCCCGCGATGTCTAGCGTCGGGTGCTCTGGTTGAGCAGAGGAAGCATTTTGGGTTTCTGGTTTCGTATTCCGCTTTGGCAGCGCGTTATCGCTGCCCTTATCCTCGGCGTCATTACCGGGCTCATCTGGGGTGAAGGCGCGGTCGCGATAAAGTGGATCGGTGACCTGTTCATCCGCGCGATAAAGATGCTGGTCGTTCCGCTGATCTTTTTCTCGCTGGTGGCGGGCGTGGCCTCGATCGGCGATCTGCGCAAGCTGGGTGCGGTCGGTGGGCGCGCGATGCTGCTGTTCCTCGTCACCGGCCAGCTGGCGGTCATCCTGGGCCTCACCATGGCCACTTTGGCCAAGCCGGGAATGGGCGTGGATGCCAGCCTCGCCGGGGTGACGCAGCCCCCTGCCCCGCCCCAGACATCCGCAACCGAGATGATCCTCAAGATGGTGCCGGAGAACGTCGTCGAAGCCATGGCGACGATGGATGTGCTGGCGCTGATCGTGTTCTCGCTGCTGCTCGGCATCGGCATCCTGATGGCGGAAAAGGACGGCAAACCGGTCGCGAAGATCTTCGATTCCGGCGCGATCATCATGCAGAAGGTCACCATCCTGGTGATGGAGCTGACCCCCTTTGGCGTCTTTGCCCTGATGGCCTGGGTCGCAGGGACGTTCGGGTTCGAGGGACTGATCCCGCTCGCCAAATTGGTGGCGCTCAATTACATCGGATGCGCGATCATCATGCTGGTCATGTATTCGGCGATGATCAAGTTCATCGCCCGGCTGCCGGTGATCGATTTCTTCCGCGGCATGATCGACGCCATTGCGGTGAGCTTTTCCACCGCGTCATCCAACGCCACTCTGCCCGTCACCTTGCGCTGCACCCAGCGCAACCTGGGGGTATCGCCCAGCGTGTCGAGCTTTGTCGTGTCATTGGGCGCGACGATCAACATGAACGGTACAGCGATGTATCTGGGCCTAGCCACGCTGTTCGGTGCGCAGATCTTCGGCGTCGATCTCAGCTGGGGGGATTATGCGATGATCGCGGTGACATCGACGCTGGGCGCGGTGGGTGCTGCAGGCATTCCGGGCGCCGGGCTGATCATGATGGCACTGGTGTTCGGATCGGTGGGCGTTCCGCTGGAAACGATCGCGCTGGTGGCGGGCGTCGACCGCATCATGGACATGATCCGCACCACCACCAACATCACCGGCGATGCCGCCATCGCGGTCACCGTCGCGGCGATGACCGGCGAGCTCAACCGCGGAGAAATGATCTCGGACGACGACGTCTGAGGCAGACCGCTATTTCGCCTTCTTGACCAGCTTGACCGGAGTGAATTCACCCAGCCCGCAGCTGGCGCCAGGCATCAGCCCGCCGCCCACGTTCTGCAGCACGGTGATGATGTCGACATTGCACAGCTGGGTGAGCGAGGTCGAATAGGTGAAGGCGCGATCAAAGCCCAGGCTGCCGCACTGGTTGGGCAGCTGGTTGCGATACACCCGGCCACCCGACAGGATGAAATCGATGGTGCGATCGTCGCGCACCTGGGTGCTCCGGATCTGCGAAAGGTTGATGCAGCTCACCGGCTCGCCCACCACCTCCGCGGCGGGGACCTTCGATTTCTTGGGCGCGGCATCCTGTGCGTTCGCCAGCGGCTGCAGCGCGAAGAGCGCAGCTCCCGTGGCGATCAATCCGGCAGCGATCAGACGACGGTGAAGCGGCATGGCGGCGGTCCTTCAAGTTCTGGCCATGCCAACAATGCCTCAACGCGCCTTGCTTGGCCATGAACAAAGGACGGCGTTCAGCCCGCCACCATTTCCGCCAGAACCGCCAGGCAATCATGCGCCAGCAGCTTGGAACGCTCCGGGCTCCAACCCTGGTCGGGATCGGGCAGGTCGTCATTGTCCTTGAACGGCATTTCCAGCGTCATCGCCACGCAGCCATGCGAAGCGCCGAACCGTTCGGCCAGCTGGTTGGTCGACATCGACAGATTGGCCCGGCCCGCAGGTGCGCGCGGATAGCCCTGCTTCGTCTGGAAATCGGGCGTGCGGCGGGCCAGCAGATCGCGATAGCGCTCGTAGCGAGCGCCCTGGTCCTCGGTCCACGAAGGGATGCCGTCAAAGCCCGCGATGAACACATGCGGGATGGCCTCGTCGCCATGCACGTCCATCGCCCAGTGAACTCCGGTTGCGTCCATGGCATTGCGCACGCACAGCACTTCGGGGCTGCGGTCGGCGCTCGGCTCATGCCACTCGCGGTTGAGATTCACCCCTGCGGCATTGGTGCGCAGATGGCCGCGTGCAGAGCCGTCGGGGTTCATGTTGGGCACGATGTGCAGCGTGCACTTGCTGCGCAGCAACCGCGCATGCGGGTCAGCCGGATCGGTGAGCTTTTCAAGCGCGCCTTCCATCCACCATTCGGCCATGCTTTCGCCCGGGTGCTGGCGGGCATAAAGCCACACCTGCACCGGGCCTTCGCCCATTTCCAGGCAGTCGATCGGCTGGCCTTCGATGCTGAGTCCAAGCTCGCGGTGGCGCACACCGGCGCGGCTGGCGATCTCGGCGACCAGATCATGGTGCCGTTCGATCGAATAGGGAGCGAAATAGGCGAACCACGCGACCCCGCCGGTCATCTGATAATGGATCGTCAGCGTGCCGGCATCAGCATCATAGGAAGTATCCGTCCGCCCCCAGAAATCGCGATCCTCGCTGACGCAGGCCCGGTATCCGGGCCATCCGCCCGGATATGCCGACTCCTTCAGACCCGTGATCACCAGCTCGAGCTCATCACCCGGCTGTGCCGCCACACGGAAATGGAACCACTGGAAGAAGTCCGAATCCTTGTCCTTGCGAATCGCAAGTTCGGCCCGAAACTTGCCGGTTGGCGTCGGGGAAACCGATTGGACGACGATGTTACCGGAATCGAAAGCGCAAGAAATGCTGGGAATTTTGGTCTGGGTCATGGGACCTTGATAGTCGCTCCGGATTCGCCGGGGAACCCAGTAAACAGCCCCTGCGCAAGTTTGGCGGCGTTGAGCTGGGTCTCGGCCATCGGCGTTCCAGCCTTCGCTTCCACCGAGGCGCGCCCTTCCCACAGCACCACGCCGTCGCCCGAGCGGATGTTGGCGAACAGCTCGGTGGCGATGCGGTCCTTGGGCCGTCCCCCCAGATTGATGCCGATGCCGACGCCCAGACCCGATCCGAATCCACCGGTCCCGCCCCCTACACCCACGCTGACGGGATTGCGCTCACCCCCTGCGGGCGAGAGCACCATCCGCTCGATGCGAACCGTCGCGGTCTGCACATCGCGGCCGCTGCCGGCTCCCACCGGGAGCACCTGATAGCCGACGCGTTCCAGCTCTCGCTCCACCGCGGCGGCATAGCTGCGATATTCCAGCGAGCCCGCGTCCATGCCATCGCCTGCGGTCACGCGAATCGATCCGCGGCCAAGTTCGCTCGCACGGTCGGGCGAAACAAAGCGGACGGCCTCAACCGGTCCGGCAGGCGACACGCAGGCACCTGCCAGCAACGCCGCGGCGGCGGCCATACTGACCGCAATGCTGCGGGATGTGCATGAAAAGCCCATGATGTTCGCGCCCTTTCCTGTTTCAGCGAGCCTTGCCCGCATTGTTGCTGCCTAACGCAACCTGTGATGAATGACCAATGAAGCGCATAAAAATCCGTTCCATCCCCGGCAGCGATGCTTGACTTTGCCTGCCCTGCCACGTATCCGCGCCGCTTTCCGGCATGGAAGCTCCAGCACGGCATTCGCGTGACATACGCGGGGTCGCAAGGGGCTTTCGCTGCATCAGAAGTTTCAATCAAGGGCCTGAACGTCATGAAGATTCGCAATTCGCTGAAGTCGCTCAAGGATCGCCATCGCGACAACCGCGTGATCCGTCGTCGCGGCCGCACCTATGTGATCAACAAGACCAACCGTCGCTTCAAGGCCCGCCAAGGCTGATCCGGCAGCGGCGCGCCCATCGGGCCGCGCCGTGTCTTGAAGCTGCGATTTTCATGCAAAGGCTCCGGCAGGCTCCGGGGCCTTTTGCTTGCGTGCGCGAGGGGGATCAGATGCAGCCGGTCGACACCATCATCTTCGACGTCGGCAATGTCCTGTTCCAGTGGGACATCCGCAACCTCTACGCCAGGCTGATCGATGATCCGGCCGAGCTCGACCATTTTCTCGGCAATGTCCTCACGCTCGACTGGCATGACCAGCACGATGCGGGGCGCCCGATCGCTACGATGATCGATGAACTCGCCGCAGAGTATCCGCAGCATGCCGCGCTGATCCGCCTCTACGAGCCGCGCTGGCTGGAGACGATTCCCGGGCCGGTACCGGGCATGATCGATCTGGTCGAGCAACTCGCGGTGCGCGGAGTGCCGATCTACGGCATCACCAATTTCGGGTCCGACCTGTGGCGCAAGTTCCGCCCCACCGCGCCGGTGTTCGACCTGTTTCAGGACATCGTGGTTTCGGGCGACGAGAAGATGGTGAAGCCCGACGCTGCGATCTATCGCCTCGCCATCGACCGCTTCGGCATCGACCCAGCGCGCACCCTGTTCATCGACGACCGCGAGGCGAACATCCAGGGCGCGATCGCCTGCGGCCTGCAGGGGCACCTGTTCCGCGATGCACCTGCCCTCTATGCCGATCTGGCGGCTCGGGATGTGTTCAACATCGCGACGATCTGATTTCAGGGCAGAGCGGCGGTATGTTTGGCGCCTGCAGCTCGCTGATCAGTCCTTGTAGCCCTTGAGCTCCTCGCCGGTCAGCGTGACGATGTGCAACACATTGGTCGATCCCGGCGTACCGAAGGGCACACCCGCCAGCGTGATGATCCGGCCGCCGGCCTCGCCAAAGCCGTGGCGCAACGCCATGCGCTTGCCCTTGCCGATCATCTCCTCGAAGCTGCCGATGTCGCGGGTCACCACCGGATAGGCACCCCAGAGCAGCCCGACGCGGCGCGCGGTCTCGCGCGACGGGGTCAGCACCATCACCGGCACCGACGGCCTCTCGCGCGACACGCGCCGCGCGGTCGAGCCGGACAGCGTGAAGCACACGATCGCGCTCACCCGCACGGTGTTGGCGATCTCGCTGCACGCCGCCGACAGCGCATCGGCCGTGGTCGAATCGGGCAAGGTCTCGATGAAGTGCACGCGCGCGGCATAGCCGGGGTCGCCCTCCACCTGGGTGGCGATGCGGTCCATCATGCCGACGGCGAGCTCCGGCCAGTCGCCAGCAGCGGTTTCGGCCGACAGCATCACCGCGTCGGCGCCGTCGTACACCGCATTGGCGACGTCCGAGACTTCGGCGCGGGTGGGCGACGGGCTGGTGATCATCGATTCGAGCATCTGCGTTGCCACCACAACCGGCTTGCCCGAGCGGCGCGCGGTTTCGACGATGCGCTTCTGCATCACCGGCACCTCTTCGGGCGCCATTTCCACGCCAAGGTCGCCGCGAGCGACCATCACTGCGTCGGAAAGCTCGATGATCTCTTCGAGCGAATTCAGCGCGGCGGGCTTTTCGATCTTGGCGATCAGTGCCGCGCGTCCGCCGATCAGGCTGCGTGCTTCGGCGACGTCATCGGGCCGCTGGACGAAGCTCAATGCGATCCAGTCCGCGCCCATTTCGAGCGCGAACGCCAGATCGCGCCGGTCCTTCTCGGTCAGCGCCGCCATGGGCACCAGGCTGTCGGGCACGTTCAGCCCCTTGCGGTCCGAGATGAAGCCGCCGACCTCGACCGAGCACAGGATTTCGCTCTCGCCGGGACGCAGCACGCGCAACACCATCTTGCCGTCGTCGATCAGCAGCCGCTGGCCCTTGTCGAGCGCGGCGAAAATCTCCTTATGCGGCAGATATGCGCGCTCGTCATTGCCCGGCGCGGGGTTCGAATCGAGCGTGAAGTGCTGGCCGTGCTTGAGGA
Source organism: Blastomonas sp. RAC04 (assembly GCF_001713435.1). Classification (NCBI taxonomy): domain Bacteria; kingdom Pseudomonadati; phylum Pseudomonadota; class Alphaproteobacteria; order Sphingomonadales; family Blastomonadaceae; genus Blastomonas; species Blastomonas sp. RAC04. The sequence goes on along the minus strand of NZ_CP016460.1, from coordinate 357,840 downwards.
AAGCCTTGCCGCCTTCGAACGTTCCGACGCGCAATTTCGGACCCTGCAAATCGCACAGGATGGTGATCGGCCGCTGCAGTCTGGTTTCGATCTGGCGGATGGTATTGATCGTCGCGGCGTGGGTAGCATGGTCGCCATGGCTCATGTTGACGCGGAAGGCATCGGCCCCTGCCCGGAACAGCCTTTCGATCATTTCGGCGCTGCTGCTGGCCGGACCCAGCGTTGCGAGAATCTTGACCTTGCGGCTGCGCTTGGCGATAGTCTTGCTCACTCAAATCCCCTGGACTGGTCTGCGCCGCAACCGTTTGCGTTGTGACGAAATATCTATGCGATGCTTAGGCCAGTGCGTCACCAATCGCAAAACCGTTCTGGAAATAATCTGATGACCAATTCCGTTCCCGCCCCGCCCATGGATGTCGACATCCCCGACGAGGTCGCTGCCCAAGCCTTTCGCCGCCTGGTGCGCCACCTGCGCCACCGGCATGATGCGGAAAACATCGACCTGATGGGGCTCGCCGGTTTCTGCCGCAACTGCCTGGCTGACTGGGTGCAGGAAGCAGGCGGCGCCGAGGACCGCGATGCTGCGCGCCGCCTGATCTACGGCATGGACTTTGCGACATGGAAATCGCGCTATCAGGGCGAGGCCAGCGAAGAACAGCTTGCCCGGATGAAGGAAAGCGTGGCGAAGAACGCCGACCACCCTTAAGGGAGCGGTCCACCATTTTGCACCGGGAGATTCGCCCGGCGCCCCACCCGAAATGAAAGACATATCATGAGCGAACCCATCATGTCGGCTGACGATCAGCTGCGCCTTTTCATCGAGCGTATCGAGCGTCTGGAAGAAGAGAAAAAGGGCGTCGCCGATGACATTCGCGACACCTATGCCGAAGCGAAATCGCAAGGGTACGACCCCAAGATCATGCGCCAGATCGTGCGCCTGCGCAAAATGGAACCGCATGACCGCCAGGAAATGGAACTGATCCTCGACACCTACAAGGCCGCTCTCGGCCTTGGCTGAGACCCTGGTCTGAACCGGCACGATGGCGGCGCTGCACATCCGCGATGCCACTGCGGCAGATGGCGCAGCGCTTGCCGCCCTCTACGCGCCGTTCGTGACCGACAGCTGGGTCAGCTTCGAGACACAGGCGCCCGATGCCGCGGAGATGGCCACGCGGATTTCGAGCCATGGCAGTTCGCACGGCTGGGTGGTTGCGGAGCTGGATGGCGCAGTCATGGGCTATGCCTATGCCAGCCCGCACCGGGTCCGCGCCGCCTATGCCACCTCTGCCGATATCGCGATCTATGTCGCGCCAGCCGCACAGGGCCAGGGGCTCGGCCGCGCACTGTACACCGCGCTGTTCGAACGGCTGCGCAGCCGCTCGATCCACGCGGTGTTCGCCGGGATCGCGCTGCCCAACCCGGCAAGCATCGCGCTGCACGAGGCGATGGGTATGTTGCCCGTGGGCATATACCGCGAGGTCGGCTGGAAGCTGGGCGGCTGGCGCGATGTCGGCTGGTGGCAGCGGTTGCTATGAACCATCTGGCTGGTGTAAAGGCGCGCACCAGCATTCGCATCACCTCAACTGAACAGGCAGAAATCCGCCATGGCAGGCCATAGCAAATTCAAGAACATCATGCACCGCAAGGGCGCGCAGGACAAAAAGCGCTCGGCGATGTTTTCCAAGCTCAGCCGCGAAATTACCGTGGCCGCCAAGATGGGCATGCCAGACCCTGACATGAACCCGCGCCTGCGGCTCGCGGTCAACGCGGCCAAGGCGCAGTCGATGCCCAAGGACAACATTCAGCGCGCGATCGACAAAGCATCGGCCGCCGGCGGCGAGGATTACGAAGAAATCCGCTACGAGGGTTATGGCCCGGGCGGCATTGCGCTGATCGTCGAGGCGCTGACCGACAACCGCAACCGCACCGCGACCAATGTCCGCACCGCGTTCAGCAAGAACGGTGGCAACTTGGGCGCGTCCGGCGCGGTGAGCCACGGCTTCGACCGCATGGGCCTGATCACTTATCCCGCAAGCGCAGGCGACGAGGAAAAGGTGCTCGAGGCCGCGATGGAAGCGGGCGCGGAAGACATCGAGTCGACCGAAGACGGCCACGACATCTGGACCAACATGGAAGACCTGCACGCGGTCTCCGGCGAGCTGGAAAAGGCCCTGGGCGAAGCCGAGAGCGTCAAGCTCGCCTGGCGCCCGCAGGTCCGCGTCGATGTCGCCGAAGCCGACGCGCAGACCCTGTTCAAGCTGATCGACGCGCTCGACGATGACGACGACGTCCAGACCGTCTGGGGCAATTATGAGGTTTCGGACGAGGTGATGGAGAAGCTGGGATAAGCTTGAAGAAAGCCCCTCCCCTTCAGGGGAGGGGTTGGGGTGGGGAATGGACAACAGCATTCGCTTGTCGCTGTTCGCAAATGAGTTGCGCAACAACCCGACACCCTTGGAGATTATCCTCTGGAAATATCTCAAAGGCTCACAGTTGGGCGGCTACAAATTTCGTCGCCAATCCGTTATCGGCCCATTTATTTGCGATTTTCTGTGCCCGTCGAAAGGGCTGATGGTTGAAGTTGACGGTGACACGCACGACGCCGTGCGAGACGCCAAACGGGATGCCGCTCTGGCTGAACTTGGATATTTCACCATGCGGTTCACTAACTATGAAGTAAGCCAAAGCCTTGAAGGGGTCTTGGACTTGATCCTGGCAAAGCTGGACACCCTCCCAGATCGTTGGCCTGGCAAGTTGCTTCCCCACCCCAACCCCTCCCCTGAAGGGGAGGGGCTTTAGATGATCATCCTAGGCATCGACCCGGGCCTTGGCACCACCGGTTGGGGCGTGATCCGGTCCGAGGGCAATCGCCTGAGCCATATCGCCAACGGGCAGATCAAGACCAACGCCAAGGCGGCCCTGCCTTCTCGGCTGCTGGAGCTCGACACTGCGTTGGCGGCGGTCATTACGGATTATGATCCCGACAGCGCGGCGATCGAGGAAATCTACGTCAACAAGAACCCGCAATCGACGCTGAAGCTCGTTCAGGCGCGCGGGGCCCTGATACTGGGACTCGCGCGGGCGGGCCTGAGCGTCGGCGAATATGCGCCGCGGCTGATCAAGAAGGCGATCGTCGGGACCGGCGCTGCCGAAAAGGCGCAGATCGACGCGATGGTGCAGCGGCTGCTGCCTGGCGTGCAGATCGCCGGGCCCGATGCGGCGGACGCGCTCGCGGTGGCGATCACCCACGCGCATCTGGCGGGGTACGAAAAACTGCGCTAACCCCCTCCTCTCCCGCGCAAGGGGAGAGGGAAAACAGATGATCGCAAAACTCACCGGAACGCTCGACAGCATGGGGCACGATCACGCGGTGATCGATGTCGGCGGCGTCGGCTATCTGGTGTTTGCTTCCTCGCGCACCCTCTCAGGTCTGGCCGCCAAGGGCGACAAGGTCGTGTTGCACACTGAAATGCAGGTGAGCGAAACCGACATGCGGCTGATCGGCTTTGCTTCGGCGAGCGAGCGCGACGGCTTTCGCCTGCTCACCGGCGTGCAGGGCGTGGGATCGAAGGTTGCGCTCGCCATCCTGTCCGCGCTCACCCCCGAAGAACTCGCGCGCGCCGTGGCACAGGGCGACAAGGCGATGATCGCCCGTTCGCAAGGCGTGGGCCCCAAGCTGGCGCTGCGCATCGTCAACGAGCTCAAGGACAAGATGGGTGCGATGTCGCTCGGTCCTGCCGGCATCGGCATCCCCGCCCTGGTCGGCAACCACGCCGCCGACGCGGTCTCGGCGCTGCAGAACCTGGGCTTCAAGCCCGCTGATGCGGCAAGGGCCGTGGCGGGGGCGGAAGAGGATCTGGGCGACGGCGCGAGCCTCGATGCGCTGGTCCGGCTGGCGCTGAAGAAGGCGGCGCGGTGAAGCGCCATTGCTGGACTTGAACTCGCTTTGGGATATAATTTAAGGCATGGCCGAACTCACCATCTCCATCCCACCTGCGTTGAAGACCTGGGTAGATGCTCGTGTCGCGCAGGGACTTTATTCAGACGCCGCGGACTATGTGCGCGCCCTAGTGCGGCGGGATCAGGAACAGGCAGCAGAAGACAGCGCCTGGTTGAAGGCACAGATAGACGAGGGACTTAAATCCAGGGTGCTGGACAGCGAGCCGGAGGACGTTCTCGACGCAATCATGGCCGAAGACCCCGATCTGCGTGGTTAGGCTGCGTATTGCTGAGGCTGCGCAGCACGATCTGCGCGACATCAGGATTTACAGCAAGGCGGCATTCGGCGCTGCCACCACCCGCCAATATCTGATCGGTTTGCGGGCGACCTTTACCCTGCTGAGGGAAAGACCGTTCATCGGTACATCAGAGGAACATCTGGGTTTCGCAATACGCAGTTTCGGGTACAAGGCGCATCGCATCTACTTTCGCAGCGCGGATGACGAAGTTCTGATCGTTCGCATTCTGCACCATGCCAGAGACGTGCCTAGGATAATGACCTCAGAGCAATGACCACAGACCGCCTCCTCACCCCAGACCGCATCCCTGAAGACCAGGATGCCGCGCTGCGCCCCAAGACGCTGGCCGAGTTCATCGGCCAGGCGGCGGCGCGTGATAATCTGCGTGTGTTCATCGAGGCGGCACGGGGGCGGTCCGAGGCGCTCGACCATGTGCTGCTGTTCGGCCCGCCCGGCCTCGGCAAGACGACGCTGGCGCAGATCATAGCGCGCGAGATGGGCGTGGGCTTTCGTGCAACCTCGGGCCCAGTGATCGCCAAGTCGGGCGATCTGGCGGCGCTGCTCACCAACCTTGAAGAAGGCGATGTGCTGTTCATCGACGAGATTCACCGTCTCAATCCGGTGGTCGAGGAAGTGCTCTATCCCGCGATGGAAGACCGCGCGCTCGATCTGATCATCGGCGAAGGCCCGAGCGCGCGCAGCGTACGGATTGACCTGCCCGCGTTCACGCTGATCGGAGCTACGACCCGGCAGGGACTGCTGACCACGCCCTTGCGCGACCGTTTCGGCATCCCGGTGCGGCTCAATTTCTATACCGTCGGGGAGCTCGAGGCGGTGGTGACGCGCGCCGCGCGCCTGCTGGGGCTGGGAATCGCTGCCGATGGCGCGACCGAGATTGCCCGCCGCGCACGCGGAACGCCGCGCGTTGCCGGACGCCTGCTGCGCCGGGTGCGCGATTTCGCCAATGTGGCGGGCCAGCCCACCGTGGATGCGCTGGCAGCGGACGCAGCCCTCACCCGGCTTGAGGTCGACAAGCTGGGGCTCGATGCGATGGACCGGCGCTATCTGATGATGATCGCCGATATCTATCGCGGCGGCCCTGTTGGCGTGGAAACGCTGGCGGCAGGCCTGTCCGAGCCGCGCGACACGATCGAGGATGTGATCGAGCCCTATCTCATCCAGCTGGGCCTGATAGCACGCACCGCGCGCGGCCGCTGCCTCAATGCGCGCGGGTGGAAGCATCTGGGCCTCAACCCGCCCGAAGGCGCACAGGAAGGCCTGTTCGACCTGTGACGGCCGCTCAGCCCCGCAGCCAGCCGGTCACCGCATAGCGCCGATAGGCCGCGGCGCGAGTCACTTCAGAAACGCTGTGCCGCTGGGGAACTGCAAAGACATCGAGCGTGTTGAAGCCGGGCATTTCGCCATGGCTGATCGTGCCCTGCTCGCCGTGAAACAGAAGCTGGCCGCCCCATTCAAGCCGCCATTGCGGGGTCAGACCCAGCACGAACGCTGCAAGGCGCGCCTTGCCTTCGACCGCGTCATCGTGCTCGGTGAGGAAATCCCCGGGCGAATAGGCCGTGGCCTGCGCATCGGCGAACCGGATGCCGCGTATCCCGGTGATGTCGCGCAGCAACCCGATCACCTCAGGCGACGACATGAACGTGGCGAACGCCGTGAGCGGATCGGGGCTGGCCATCCGGGCAACCGCGTCATCGGGGACGCGAATGCTTTCGTAGCGGAACTGGAAGCCGTTGCGCGCTCCGGCATAGACCGCCTGATCCAGCGCCGCGGCGCGCGTCGGCTCCATATGCGAGCGGACATCGCGGCTCAGTTCATACAGCAACTCACCCGAATTGATCACCTGCATCCAGTCGCTGCGATCGCGCAGCAGTTGGTGCAGCATCCGGGCCGCGTCGTCGGCGAGGAAGCCGCGAATGCGCACCCGGCCCAACCGCTTGAAGGTCTGGCGCAGGTGAGGAGGTTTCAGGGCAGGGTTAAGGCAGTATGAGGTCGCAGTCATCCCTGCTCCATGGACCCTGAATACCGCTGTTGCAAGTCAGTTGCATAAACGTCTGAACTGAGATCGAAAAGGCGGTTTTTCTGCCGCCTTTGGCTACTCGACCGTGACGGGACGGCGCGACTCTGCGTGGCGAGTCGATGGCCTGCGGCGGAACCAGAAGGTCCAGACCGTGAGCGATCCCAGCAACGTCAGCGCCAACCCCACCAGCGTCATCACGAGTCGATAGGGCAAGCCGCCCACCTTGGCCGCGTGCAGCGGATAGAAGGTGTTGAACCATTGCACCTGCGAGGGCAGCAGCAGCGCGTTGCGCGCCTCGATCAGCCGACCGGTATCGGATGCAAACCACAGCATCGTGCGGCCGTTGGGAAGCCATTCCTCGGGCTGCTTCATCCGCATGGTAATCGGTCCACCATCCTGCTTCGGCAGGCTGATCAGCCGGATTTCGGCATCGGGGAAAAGCTGGCGCGCGGTGCGCACGATCTGGCGCCAGTCGGGTTGGTCGGCCAGCGGCGTGGGCGCAGGCTCGGGCGCCTTCAGCGCCGCACCAATGGTGGCGGGCGCAGACGGACCCAGCACCAAGGCTGCCACCGGGCGGAAGATCATGCTGGTGCCGGTGAAGATGGCGAGCAGAAGCAGCGGCGCGAGGACCACGCCCATATCCCGGTGATGCCACAGGATCGCTGGACGCGTGAGGCGCGACGGCAGCAGCCTGAAGCGGAAGGTCCGCCGGGTGCGCCACCACAGCACCAGCCCGCTGAGCACGAAGAACAGCCCGCACAGCCCCGCGAGCCCGATCAACCACTCCCCGGTATCTCCGGCGAGCAGATGGTGGTGCAGATCGAACAGGAACAGCTCGGGCCGTCCCCACACGGTGTCCCACCGGCTCACCACGGCGCCGCTCTGATCGGTATAGGCGCCGCTGCCATCGGCATAGGTCAGCCGGTTGAGGCCAAGGCTTTGGGTGGCGAACAGCACGCTGCCGGGGCGCGAATGCGGGTCTGCCATGATCGCCTCGAGCGCGCCCACGACCGCGGCGTTGTCGGCAACCTGCGTGTCATGCGCATGGGGCAGCATGATCCAGGCGTCGCGGTGCAGCAGCACCGTGCCGCTCAGACCCAGCATCGCGAGCACAAGCCCGATGAGCCCGCCGGTCCAGCGGTGAAGCCAGTCCAGCTGCCGCATCAGAAGCGCATGTCCCAGGCCAGCGTCATATTGCGGCCGCGCCCGGCAAAGAACGACAGGTTGTCGGTCGGCAACCGGGCATCGCTGTTGTAATCGATATACTGGCGGTTGAAGATGTTCTGCGCGCTCAGGATGATGCGGCCTGGGCCGACTTGATAGCCCAGATAGGCATCGGTGAGCGTATAGCCGCCGAAGTCGTTGCGCGGATCGCGCACCAGCCCGTCAAAGGTCCGCGAGAAATAGACTTGGGTCTGCACCCGTGCCGATACCCTGCCCCGGTCGAAGCTGGCGGCCAGATTGAGGCGGTCGGGCGAGATGTTCGTACCATCCAGATCGGTATCGACCCGGTCGTCGGCATTGGTATCGCTGCGGCCCAGGATATGAGCATAGCCGGCGGAAAGGCGCAGACCATCGATCGGCATCGCCACGCCCAGATTGAGCTCGAGCCCCTCGATCTCGACGCGCTGGCGCTGCACGTCGAATATCCCGTCAGGCCGGGCGACGAGCAGCTGCCCGCGCGAGCTCGTAGACCAGAAATAGGTGACGCTGGCATCCACCGGCCCGCGCTTCACCTCGGCGCCGATCTCGCGGTTGTTCGAGATGATCGGGCTGATATCGAGGAAGTTGTCGAGATCGACCCCCGGCGCGCCGATCGCGCGGGTGATGCGGCCGACATCTGGAACGGTAAAGCCCTCGGCATAGCTGGCGTAGAAGCGGATGCCCTGCGCCGGTTCTACGATCACCCCGCCGTTCAGCAGCACGTCGTCGAACTTTGGGCTGCCGCCGGAGACCAGCACTCCGCCGCGCGGGTTGGTGGTGGTGGCGAGCGTGGTGTAATCGCCGATCCTGATCTCGACATTTTCCCAGCGCGCACCACCCGCCAGCCGGACCAGCCCGTCGAAGAGCTTGAGATTGGCCTGCGCAAACGGCGCGAGGCTGCGGAACTCGGTGGGTGGCACCCAGACGCGGTTGGTGGCGATCAGCCGCTGCTCGGTGGTATCGAACAGCGCGTCGAACCCGACGATCGCGGTCAGGTCTTCGAAGCCCGGGACTGCACGTTCATAGCTGATCTTGCCGCCCAGCTTGCGCGAGCGGTTCTGCGACTGGTCGAACAACGTGCCGACCGGGGCAATGCGGACATCCTGAAAGGCCGCGATCGGGCCGAGCTCTCCGCCAAACGTGTCGCGGCTGCGGTTGAAGAAGATCTGGCTCACGAAATTGCCGCCGCCAAGATCGGTATCGGTCAGCGACAGCGCAACGCTTTCGGTGCGGTTCGCGGCGGGTATGCCCGGCGGCGTGCCGCGCGCCGCAGTGGTGGGCACGCCGGTCAGCCGGTTGCCCGGCACCGCGACGAACTCGCCATCGCCCTTGAGCTCGTAGCGGCTGGCCATCAGGTCGAGTCGCGCGGTCGTGGAAAGCGCATAGCCGAAGCGCCCGAACAGCGAGACCGCATCGGAGGTCTGTGTCTCGCCCTGGGTGAGGTTGAGGCCGATGCGGCGGCCGCGCGCATCGAAGAACACGCCGCGCCGTTCGTAGGACGCCCCGACCGTGGCATCGAAGCGGTCCGCCTTGTACTGCACAAGCCCCGCCGCCTTGGCGCCGAACCCGTCCGAACGGACATCGCCATCGGCTGAACCCTGCAACAGCACCCTGCCGGAAATTCCCTCCTGCATGGGTGCGCCCACGGTCACCTGGTTGACGATGCCACCGGTTCCGCCGATCCCCTGCAGCGCATTGGAACCATAGATCAGCTCGACCCGGTCGACGAAAAAGCCATCGATGGTGAAGCCGTCGCGGCTGCCATCGCGCAGCGGGGTGGACTGGGGAATGCCGTTGATCGCATAGAGCGGCGAACGGCCGCGCAGCGTCTCCCCTGCCCCCGACAGCTTGCCACGCGTGGGCGAGAAGGACGGCGTGAGCGCCGCAACGGCGTCGGTGACCGATCCGGACAGGATGATCTGCTGGTCAAGCGCTTCCTTGCCGATGATATCGATTGTCAAAGGCAATGCACTGGGCGGCAGCACCGTGCGCGCTGCAGTGACCACGATATCGGCCTCCTCGGCCCCAGGTGATCGCTCTGCCGCCGAGTCTGCCGCTCGATCGGCCTCAAAATCCTGCGCAAGAGCGGGGCTCACCCATAATGTTGCCAGCCAGAAGCCCGCCAGCTTTCCCAGTTTCATCTCATTCCCCAATCTGGGCAGGCTGTTAGCAACGCCCAAATGCTATTGCAACAGATTCGCATTCTCGTGTGCATAGTCTCTGCTGTTGCTGGTCAAGGAGAGGCTGCGCGGTGATGCGAGGGTTGAGGGGGCGGCCCTGGCCCGCTATGCATGGGGCAAGGCCAGCACTCTTGAGGAAGGCACTGTTGACATGTCGGCTGCCACGGCTGCTCCGCTGCATCTTCTGGCCTTGAACCCGGCGCTGGACCGGGGTGCCCTGGCGCGGGACTTTGCCGTCAACCAGCGGCTGCAGATCCGCGATGTGCTCGAACCCGAGGCCGCACGCGAGCTGCGCAAGATCCTTGCGCAGCACACACCCTGGGGCCTGGCCTGGTCGGCAGGCAACGATGGCCCGCATGGGCGCCGCCCCGACGAGATGGCTGCGCTGCCCGCCGCCGAACGCCAGCGCATCGCCCAGAGCGTGGCCGATGCCGCACAGCGCGGCGATTACGCCTTCAGCTTTGCACGCTACCCGATCCTCGATGCCTATCTCGGGCGCTGGGCACCCGATTCCGCGCACGACATCCTGCTCGAGCATATCAACGACCAGCCATTTCTCGATCTGATCCGATCGGTCACCGGGATCACCGAGCTGATCAAGGCCGATGCGCAGGCGACACTGTTTGCTCCCTCGCAGTTCCTCGGCCTGCACAGCGACAGCCATGTCGGCGAAGGATGGCGCATCGCCTATGTGCTCAGCCTTGCGCCCGATGACTGGAAGCCGGACTGGGGCGGCTATCTCAATTTTCTGGATGATGACGGCGACATCATTGTGGGCTACCGGCCCCGGTTCAACAGCTTGAGCCTGTTTGCGGTGCCCCAGCCGCATCTGGTCAGCTATGTCCCCCCCTTCGCGCCGGTCGGGCGACTCTCGATCACCGGCTGGTTTCGTGACAGATAGAGCGACGCAAACGCCGTACCTCAAGGAATGAGTTTTTGATGCAGGATTTTCAACGGCGGTTCATCGCCGCGCAGCAAGCCTATGCCGCCGGCAACATCGCCGAAGCCGAACGGCTGCTGGACCAGGTCGAGCATATCGGCGGCCCGAATGCCGATGCCTTTCACCTACGCGCGCTGTGCCGCAAGCAGCAGGGCGACCTCGCCAGCGCGGCGAGCCTGTTTGCGACCGCACACCAACACCAACCGCACGATGTGCAGATCCTGGGTAACTGGGGCAACATGCTGGTTGCCGCCGGCGATCATTCTGCGGCTCTCGCAAAATATGACCGCGCGCTCGAGATCGACCCGGGCTTTGCCGATGCGCATTACAATCGCGGGCTGGCGCTGCATCGCATGCAACGCCATTCCGACGCGCTGGCGACCTTCGACTGGCTGCTCGATGCGGGGCATGCCTCCGCCAAGGTACATTCCGCGCGTGGTGCCGTGCTCAAGGACATGGAGCGCCCGCAGGAGGCGATCGCCGCGTTCGATCAGGCGCTGGCGATCGATCCCGACCGTAAGGTCGCGCTCGCCGGTCGTGCCCGGATGGCGCTGGAAACCGGCGCCGCGGACGCGAAGGACCGCCATATCGCGGCACTGCAGCGATCGCAGGGCGACCGAGTGCTGGTGCTGGGCATTGTCCAGGCGATGATGGAACAGGGCGACAACAGCGGCCTCGACGTGCTGGAAGACGTGCTCAAGCAAGACCCGCTGTGGCTCGAAGGGCATCACGAGTTCGCCAAGATGCGCGCCGAGATTGGCGAGGGCGACGCTTATGTCGACCATATCCACGAGGCGATCGGCCGGTTCCCGAAGCACCCCGGGCTGTACGAAGCATTGGCCGCCGTCCAGGCCTCGGCCGGCGAATTCGAGCCTGCGCTGAAGACCTTGCATGATGGCGAGCGTCAGTGTGGCGCGCAACAGGGCTGGCTGTTCGAACTCGCACGGCTGGAGGGCGAATGCGGACGGTTCGACCGCGCCGCCGCCATGCTCGCGGCGCTGCCCGAAACCGATCTGACGCGGTGCACCCGTGGACGCATAATGCTGGGGCTGCGCAGGCCGGATGAAGCGGGATCGCTGCTCGAAGCGCTCGTCGCGCGCGCCCCCGACGACATCGTCGCCTGGGCGTATCTTGGCCTCGCCTGGCGTCTGACAGGCGATCCCCGACATGAATGGCTTTCGGGACAACCGGGCCTGGTGCACGCACGCGCGCTGGACATCGATCCTGCAACGCTCACCGATACCGCCGATCTCCTGCGGTCGATCCACACCGCGCGATCGCACCCCGTCGGCCAGTCCTTGCGGGGAGGCACGCAGACCCGGGGCCGGCTGTTCTGGCGGCAGGAACCACAGATCCAGGCGCTGCTACAGGCGATCGAGGCTTCGGTTGCCGCGCATTGGGCAAGCCTGCCGCCGCGCGACGCAACCCACCCACTACTCAAGCACCGCGGCGAGAGCCTCGCCATCGCGGGTTCGTGGTCGGTCAGGCTGACGGACTCGGGCTATCATGTCGCGCACATCCATCCGCAGGGCCTGTTGAGCTCGGCCTGCTATATCGTGGTGCCGCAGGAAGCCGACGGCCCGGACAAGGCGGGTTGGCTGGAGGTTGGCGCTGCGCCGACCGAGCTAGGCCTCCCGCTAGACCCGCTGGAGACGATCCAGCCGGTCCCGGGACGGCTGGCGCTGTTCCCCAGCTACATGTTCCATGGCACCCGCCCCTTTGCCCAGGGCGAACGGATGACCGTCGCGTTCGACGCGGTCCTCAGCCGCTAAACCTCTTTCCATCGCTGGCACCAAGGCCTTCCGGGAGTTTTCCCGGGGGCTTTGCTGCGCCCGGTTATCCCCGACCAACCCCGGGCGGCGGGCACAAAAAAATGGCGGCGAACCGAAGTTCGCCGCCATCTCTTCTAGGTTTGAACCCGATCAGAAGTTCAGACGTGCGCTCACGAAGAAGTCACGGCCGAGCGGATCGTAGAAGCCGGGGACGTTGTTGCCCTGCTCCTGCGCCGTTCCGAGAACCACGGGGGTCTTGTTGAACAGGTTGTTCACACCGGCGGTCAGCTGGAAGTTGTCCGTCACGGCGAACGAGCCGGTCAGGTCAAAGTAGTTGAACGCGCCAACGCGACGGTTCGGGAACAGAGCAGGATCCTGCTCGGTGCGAACCAGACCGTTGAAGGTGTTGATGATGCGGCTGTCGATGCCGGGGCCGTTATAGCGCCAACGCAGCGAGATCTGAGCCGGACCGTCAACATAACCCAGACGGGCGGTGTGACGCCATTTCGGCAGAGCGATCGTGCCTTCACCAATCGTGACCCGCTCGGGGATCGCAGCCACTGCAGTGGTGCGATATTCGTCGAGATAGGTTCCGAGGAAGAAGAAGGTCAGGCGCGATTCGTCCGAACCGGTGAGCGAGAAGTTCAGCGGGATGTTGTAATCCACCTGAATATCGACGCCCGAGGTCGCCAGCTTTGCGATGTTGGCCGACAGCACCGGAGGGTTACGTCCACCCGAGGTCTCGCCGAGTGCACCCGTGGTCGGGTTGCGCTGACCGGCGAAGATCGAGCAGATCGGGTTGGTCAGATCCTGAGCCACGGTGAAGCAGAGCTGCAGAGCGCTGTTCAGACCACCACCGAAGGTCGAGATCGTGTCCTTCACCTTGATGTTGAAGTAGTCGACCGTGATGTTCAGGCGGGGGATGAAGCTCGGACGAATGACCGCACCAATGGTGAAGGTGTCCGAGGTTTCTTCGCCCAGGTTCGGGTTGCCGCCGAACTGTGCCTGGATCTGCTGGTTCGGCTGAACTGCAGTGGTGAACACGTTGCCAGCCGGCACGCCGTTGGCGACGCAGAGTGCGCGAATGGCTGCCGTCTGCAGCGCAACCGGGGTACGGCTCGAGCAGGGATCGATTGCCTGCGGGAAGCCGACCGACTGGCCGCCGAACAGATCCTGCACGTTCGGTGCACGCACCGCACGCTGATACTGACCGCGGAAGGTGATGTCCTGGATGGGAGCGAATTCACCGCCACCAGCATAGGTCCACACACCGCCGACGTTATCGAGCGAGTAATCCGAGTAACGCGCAGCACCGGTCAGTTCCAGACGGTGGATGAAGGATTCATTCACCAGCGGGATACGGAGCTCGGCGAACACTTCCTTGGCGTTATAGTTACCACCGGTCGGCTGGCCGGCGTTGAAGCCGATCACGTCGCCCGAAGCAAGGAAGGTATCGGGCGTGTACGAAGCCGAAACGCGACGATATTCACCACCGACTGCGAAACCGATCGGTTCCGAGTTGCCGAAGATGCTTCCGAGCGTGCCGCTGATCGAACCGACGATGTTCTGGAGATCCGAGGTTTCCAGGTTGGTCGAGTTGATCGTGACGTAACGCAGCGCGGCGGGATCAGCCAGACCCTGACCGAACACGTTGAGCGGTACGCAGCCAGCAGCGCGGGCAGCAGCATCGCGGCAGCGGGTCACGCCACCAACGGTTTCGGTTTCCAGAGTGGCGCGATAACGGCTGACCGAAACGTTGCCCTGCTGGAACTGCGTGTTCTCGGTACGCGAGTACATGTAGTACAGGTCGTAGTTGATGTTGCTGACGATTTCGCCACGCAGACCCGTCATGATGCGGAATGCCGAGCGACCCTGGCTCGAGTTACGCGGACCGGACTGGTTGAAGCGGAAGCCGACGTTCTGGGTCGAACGACCAAGAGCCAGATCGGCAGGCGTTGCAGCAGCAGCCAGAGCAGCCTGGGTTCCTGCGTTGAAGAACGGGCTGTTGATCTGCAGGCTGGCAGCGATGCCGCCCGGGGTCGGAGCCAGTTCCTGGTTCACCTTGCTGTTGACATAGCTGACTTCAGCATAGGCTTCGATGCCGTCGGTGATCTGGAAGTTACCATAACCGCCGAACAGGTAACGTTCCTGGGGCAGCTGCAGGTAGTTGTCGGGTGCGAAGTTGTACAGATCTTCGGGGTTCAGGAACGGACGCGTGCCGCCACCGGTCGGGTTGAAGATCAGGCCGTTGCCGCCGCCAACACCGGGCAGGGTTGCGATCGGGGTCGAAGCCGAACCGCCGGGAACGAGACCGATTTCGCCGCCACGAGCGACGCAGGTGCCCAGAGCACCGCCGAGGCTGACGCCAACGCCGGTTGCGCGATCGGTGGTTCCAGCGCGGACGCAGCCGTCACCGGCAGCGAAACGCGAATAGGCGCGGGCGCCCTGGAAGATCGATTCACGACGCAGGTAGTTACCATAAATGGTGACCTGGCCGCGGCCGTCTGCAAACGGAGTGCCGATTGCGAAGTTCACGTCATAACGTGCGCCATCGCCCTTGCCGGTCAGCGAGTAGTTGCCGCCCAGGATGATGCCGTCGATGTTCTGACGCAGACGGAAGTTGACGACGCCTGCGATCGCGTCCGAACCGTAAACGGCCGACTGACCACCGGTCACAACGTCAACGCCTTCGAGCAGGAACTGCGGGATGGTGTTCAAGTCGACGATCTGGTTGGTATCATAGAACATCCAGCGGCGGCCGTTGACCAGCACCAGGGTACGCTGTGCGCCCAGGTTACGAAGGTTCAGCGTGGCTGCGCCGTTGCCGGGGTTGTTCGAGAAGCTGGTCACGCCAGGCAGAACCTGCGGCAGGGTGTTCAGCACCTGTTCAACGTTGGTGGCGCCAGAGAGCAGGAATTCTTCGGCGGTCACAACAGCGGTCGGGCTGGTGGAGCTGAGGTCGGTACGGGCGATACGCGAACCGGTAACCACGATTGCCTGGTTATCCGATGCCGCGCTTTCATCCGATTGATCCTGCGCCATCGCAGGTGCTGCAAAGCTGCCAGCTGCTACCAGCAGGCTGCTCGTCAGCAGGCCGAGTTTGAAACGAGACGTCATGCTTTTTTCCCCTTGGAGCGTCGCCGTCGAGAGCGACCGTCTTTTGAAAAAATTATGGTTGGAAAGGCATTTTCACCCTTCTTGAGCCTTGCTTACGCAAGAACGCGTTGAAAACGCAACACTGCTCGCCCCTCCGACATACTGTTTCCATGGGGCTGTAGCAAAAAGGTCACAGAAAGCGTCGCAGCCGCTTTGTTCGTTAACAAATCCTCTCTTGCGCAAGCTCAAAAGCGGCTTCAGGGTGTCGGTCCACAGTCCGGAGCAAAGCTTATGTCAGCGATCAGGCAACGTCATTTTTCGGCTCTTGCCGCCCTCTCCGTTGTGACCGTCATGGCCATGGCCACCCCGGCCCAGGCACAGAAGAAGTCCGCTGGGGCAGATCCCGGACCGGTGTTCGAGGGCATGCTACAATGCCGGACGATCACCGATGATTCTGCCCGGCTCGCCTGTTTCGACCGACAGGTCGCCGCCTTTGCCGATGCCCAGAAGACCGGCGAGGTGATCGTCGCTGAACGCAAGGTGGTGGAGCAGGCGCGCGAATCCGCGTTCGGCCTTGCGGTGGGGGAAAGCACCCTGCTGCGCGGACCCGATGGAGAGCCGCTCAAGTCGCTTTCGTCCAAGATCACCGGGCTGCGCCCCCTGCCCGGCAGCGGCCGTCTGTCGATCACGCTGGAGAATGGCAGCCGCTGGGAGCAGACCGATCCGCCGAGCTACATCTTTTCGCCCAAGCCCGGCCAGATGCTGGTGATCGATCGTGGAGCGATGGGTGGCTACAGGGCCAAGATCGAAGGCCGCACCGGCTTTACCCGGGTCCGCCGGGTGGAGTGATCGCGTCGGCGCGCGAAGTTGCGCGCCAGTTACTTGCAATCACTGATGGCCAATCACTGACGGCCAATCACTGGCCCATTGGCGGAACCAGCATCTGCGGGTCGATCCGCGCCTCGTTCCACTTCATGCTCCAGTGCAGATGCGGGCCGGTTGCGCGCCCGGTCGCGCCGATTCGGCCGATCTGCTGGCCCTGGCGCACGCGCTCGCCATCCTTCACGTCGATCGACGACAGGTGCAGGAAGGCGCTGTTGAGCCCCATGCCATGATCGATCATCAGCAGATTGCCTTCGAGCGAGAACGGTGTCTGCGCAGCCAGGATGACCACGCCGTCCGCCGGTGCCATCACCGGCGCGCCGACTGGCCCTGCGACATCGACACCGCTGTGGAAGCTGCCGGGCTCGCCCGCATAGATGCGCTGCGACCCGAAAATCCCCGACACCCGCCCCGTGGCAGGCCAGATGAACGGCTGGCGCCAGCCGGCGCTGTCCGAACTGCGCAGCCGCGCGGCAGCGATCAGCTCGAGCTCGGGCTTGCGCCGCGCCATGAACGCTTCGCTCGGCACCCCGCCGCGTGCGGCGACCGCGATGAACTCGCGCCGCCAGGATCGCGGCTCGATCGAGAGCGGCTCGCTCACCACCTCGCCATCGTCAAAGCTGACGGTCAGCACGCCCAGCGGCGGCGCATCGCGGTTGAACCCCAGCAGGAACTGGCCGTCCTCGGCCAGCGGCACCTTCACCCCGTCCAGATCCAGCCCGACCACACCGCGGGGCGCAGTGCCACGCAGCAGCGCGCCCTGCACGGGTGCGCCGCTCAGCCGGATGCCGCTGGTCAGCGGACGCACCGCACCAAAGGGACGGGTGAGAAAGTCGGGTCCGCTGGCCTGCGTGGCCGCAGAAGGCGTGTCCTGCGAGGCGGGCGCGGCTTGGCCGATCGCGGGACCGGCAAGCGCCGCGGCGATCAGGCTCAGCGCGATTCCGCCCCGCGCCACAGGTTCAGCCCTGCCCCAGCGCGGCGCGCACCGAAATCTCGCAGCTGGCATAAGGCTCCTGCCGCTCGACGTTCCAGTAGCGCAGCTCTTCCAGATCGATCTTCTGCCCGGTTTCGGCGCACAGCACATGATCGCCAGGGCTGAGCAGACGAAAGCCGTTGGGCATATAATGCAGGCGCGCAGCCCGATCGCGGTTGGACATCAACATCTAAAGATCATGCTCCATCAAATCTGTATCGCAGGTTTACCGCTCTGTCGGCGGGTGCCCTGCCCTTGACCTGCAGCCTATAACAATGCGCGCCGAGGTGCAAATTGCGCCCGGTCAGAACAGGCTGGACTGGCGCGGTTCGGTGGCCTGCGGTTTCGGACGAGCCGCAGCCGGCGGTGTGCGCGGCGGTGGCGACACCGGTCCATCGGCGGGCACGACATCGAGCACCCCGTCACGAAAATGCAGCGCCAGGCTGGGCTCGCGCTGGGCTGATGCGCGATCGAGCAGCGTGCGGCCATCGGCAGCCGTCACCCGGGCATAGCCGCGCTGCAGCGGCGCGTCGGGGTCAAGCTGCGCCAGAACCCGCTCGAGCCCGGCCAGTCGCTCGCCAGCCCGCGTGGCGATCCGCTCGAGCATCGCCGGATCGAGCTTCAGCCGCGAAAGCCGCTCGCGCGCCAGGCCAGCACGCGCATCGAGCACCGCTGGCCGCAATGCGCCCGAAGCGCGCGCGAGCGTACCGCGCGCATCGGCGAGCCGCAGGCCCAAGGCCGCGCGCAGCCGCTCGCCCAGATCGTCGGCGCGCTGCTGTTGCGGGCTGAGCAGGTCCTGCAGTTTCGGCAGCCGCTGCGCGCGCGCCTCGAGCCGCTCGCGCGCCAGCCCCTGGGTACGGTTGATCGCCCGCGTGGCGCGAAGGCCGAGCTCGCCCAGACCCGCCAGCAGATCGGCGCGCACCGGCACCGCCATTTCGGCTGCAGCCGTCGGGGTTGGCGCGCGGCGGTCGGCGGCGAAATCGGCGAGCGTGGTGTCCGTCTCGTGCCCAACGGCTGAGATCACCGGGATCGGGCTTTCGGCTATCGCGCGGACGACGGGTTCCTCGTTGAAGGCCCACAGGTCTTCGATCGAGCCGCCACCGCGCGCAACGATCAGCAGGTCAGGCCGCCTGTCCTCGGGCATCGCGCTGAAGCCGCGCACAGCCGCTGCGACCTGCGCAGCAGCGCCCTCGCCCTGCACCAGCACCGGCCACACCAGCACATGGCTGGGGAAGCGGTCCGCCAACCGGTGGAGAATGTCGCGGATCACCGAGCCGGTCGGCGACGTCACCACCCCGATGGCGCGCGGCAGAAACGGCAGCGCGCGCTTGCGTGCGGGATCGAACAGCCCCTCGCCCGCCAGCCGCGCCTTGAGCTTTTCGAACAGCTGCATCAGCGCGCCCTCGCCCGCGAGTTCGAGCGATTCGATGGTGATCTGGTACTTCGAACGTCCGGGAAAGGTCGTCAGCTTGCCGGTGGCGATGACGTCGAGCCCATCTTCTGGCGCGAAATTCAGCCGCTGCGCCGTACCCTTCCAGATGATCCCGTCGATCAGCGCCTTGTCGTCCTTGAGCGCCAGATAGCAATGCCCTGACGCCGCGCGCTTGAATCCCGAAATTTCACCGCGAATCCGGACATGGCCAAAGCGGTCCTCCACCGTGCGCTTGAGCAGGTTCGAGATTTCCGACACCGACAGTGGCGGAGCGTTGTCGCCCGGCGCCATCTGGGCTAACAGCCCGCCGGAACGCGAGTTGGCATCATCTGAAAAGGGGTCGGGCATGAATATCCTGTTGGTGGGGAGCGGTGGCCGCGAGCATGCCCTGTGCTGGAAACTGGCGCAATCCCCGCAGGTGGAAAGCATCTTCGCCGCGCCCGGAAATCCGGGGATAGCCGAGCATGCACAATGCGTTGGCCTCGCGGTGTCCGATCATCCGGCGGTTGTCGCGTTCTGTGCGGAACATCGCATCGGGCTGGTCGTAATCGGGCCTGAAGCGCCTCTCGTCGACGGCCTTGCCGACAGCCTGCGCGCTGCCGACGTGCCCGTGTTCGGGCCCTCCGCGAAGGCCGCGCAGCTCGAAGGCTCCAAGGGCTTCACCAAAGCCCTGTGCGACCGCGCGGGCATCCCCACCGCGCGCTATGTCCGCGCCAGCCATGCCGCAGAGGCCCGCGCGGCGCTGGCCGATTTCGACCTGCCTGTCGTGATCAAGGCCGATGGGCTGGCGGCGGGCAAAGGCGTGATTATCGCCGAAACCGCTGAAGAGGCCGACGACGCCATCGGCCATATGTTCGCCGGTGCCTTTGGCGATGCCGGGGCCGAAGTGGTGATCGAGGAATTCATGGTGGGTGAAGAAGCGAGCTTCTTTGCGATCACCGATGGCAGCGCGATTGTCGCCTTCGGATCGGCGCAGGACCACAAGCGCGTGGGCGAAGGCGATACCGGGCCGAACACCGGCGGCATGGGCGCCTACAGCCCTGCCCCGGTGCTGACAGCGGCGCTGGAGGCCGAGGTGATGGAACGCATCATCGCGCCGACCGTGGCAACACTCGCCGCCGAGGGGATGCCCTATTCGGGCGTGCTGTTCGCCGGACTGATGCTGACCAGCGAAGGCCCCAAGCTGATCGAGTATA
The DNA here is from genome assembly GCF_001713435.1 of Blastomonas sp. RAC04. NCBI lineage: Bacteria > Pseudomonadati > Pseudomonadota > Alphaproteobacteria > Sphingomonadales > Blastomonadaceae > Blastomonas > Blastomonas sp. RAC04. The sequence goes on along the minus strand of NZ_CP016460.1, from coordinate 337,890 downwards.
ACTGCCGTTTTGGCGATCCCGAATGTCAGGTGCTGATGACCCGGCTGCAGAGCGATCTGGCCGGGCTGCTGCTGGCGACCGCGAAGGGCGAGCTGGCCAGCTGCCTCCCTCCCCGGCTGTCGGATAACTATGCGCTGACCGTGGTGATGGCCGCCAAGGGCTATCCCGGCACGCCCGAAAAGGGCGGCGCGATCACGCTGGGCGATGTCGGCGGTGCGAAGGTCTTCCACGCAGGCACAGCGCTCAAGGACGGTGCGCTTGTCGCCAATGGTGGCCGCGTGCTCAACGTCGTCGGCACTGGCAGCAACGTCACCGAAGCACAGGCCGCCGCCTATGCTGCGGTCGACGCCGTCACCTTCCCCACCGGCTTCTGCCGCCGCGACATCGGCTGGCGCGAAGTGGCCCGCGAGCGGGGTTAATCGCAAACGCGACATTTCACCGAAATCAATCTTTCTGATCTCTCATACTTGCATTCCTTCTATGCAAGTGCGAGCAGAGATAGCATTGATTTTAGACGGGCTGCATAGTGAAACTATATCAATTCATGGGCAGGAGGTCAGCAGCTTTTGCTTTCGTCGGTATGCTGATATGCAACCTGATTGCGATGTTCACTAATTTTGGACAAAAGCACTTTTTTGAATTTTTGATGCTGACCTTGCTTTTGTTTTTGTTGTTTTTTGCGATTATGCTGACGTTCCAGTGTGAAATCTGCAAAAAAGTAATCGCAATCAATATCTTGGGCAAGATTCTGGACGAGGGAAAGCTTGGCTTTCAGAGCAAGCATTCTTTTTATGATCTGACCTGCCCCGATTGCCAAGACCATTGAAAATCAACCCAACGCCGCCAGCACCGCGTCGCCAATCGCCACCGTCCCCATCGTCCCGCCGAGATCCGCACCCAGCGCGCCAGCATTGAGCGCGCTCGCCACCGCCGCCTCGATCCGCACGGCTTCAGCCTCAAGCCCGAAGCTGTGGCGCAGCATCATCGCGGCGGAGAGGATCATCGCGACCGGATTCGCCAACCCCTTACCCGCGATGTCGGGCGCGCTGCCGTGGATCGGCTCGTACGCACCCTTGGTCCCGAACGCCGTCTGCTCTGCGCCCAGCGACGCAGAGGCAAGAAGGCCGATCGAGCCGACGCACATGCTCGCCTGGTCGGACAGGATATCGCCGAACAGGTTGCCGGTAACGATAGTGTCGAACTTGCCTGGCGCGCGAACGAGCTGCATCGCGGCGTTGTCGACATACATATGCTCGAGCGTGACATCGGGATATTCCGCCGCGACCTCAATCATCACGTCGCGCCATAGCTGCGAGGTTTCCAGCACATTGGCCTTGTCCACCGAACACAGCCGCCCTGAGCGACCTTGCGCAGTCCGGAACGCGACATGCGCGATGCGGCGCACCTCGCTCTCGCTGTACGACATGATGTCATAGCCTTCGCGCTGGCCATCGGCGGTGGTGCGCATGCCCTTCTCGCCGAAATAGACATCGCCGTTGAGCTCGCGCACGATCATCAGATCGATCGCGCCGGCGACCTCGGGGCGAAGCGAGCTGTGCGCCTCCAGCCCCGGAAACACCTTGGCCGGGCGCAGGTTGGCGAACAGGCTCAGCTCCTTGCGCATCCCCAGCACCGCCTGTTCGGGGCGCAGATGGCGTTCGAGGCCATCGCAAGCAGGATCGCCCACCGCGCCGAACAGCAGGGCATCGCATGCGTGCATTAGCGCCAGCGTCTCGGGGGGCAGCGGATGACCGTGGACACGCCACGCGGCTGCGCCGACCAGTCCATCGTGCAATTCCATTCCCGGCAGATCGAGCGCGCGCAGCACGCGGACGGCCTCGGCCATGATTTCGGGTCCGATGCCGTCGCCGGGTAGAATTGCAATTTTCATGTGCTGCCCCTGTCAGTTGTCGCCGCGCGCATAGCCGCCGCCTGCACAGTCAGGCAACCATCCTTTTGAGCCGATCGATCATCATGCCGCGCGCCGCCAGCGGATCGGCGCGGCGTTCGGCAAAGAACTGGCGCTCGATGAAATGCCCGGTGAGCGCAAACCCCTGCAGCAATTGACCCCAATCGGGCTCGGCATCGCTGGTCATAAAGGGAGGCAAAAGCAGCAGCTTTTCGGCATAGACTCCGGCGGCGTGCAGCGACACCGCGCGCCCGGTGCGCGGGCTGACATAGGCCAGATCCTCGCGTTCGCCAGTCACCGCGCAGCGCTCCAGATCCATCCCGAAGCCGAGTTCGGCGAGCAGCAGCGCCTCATACTGCACCATCGCCCGCGCCCACCACCTCGCCGAGGGAGCCACGCAAACCAGTTCGAGCAGCGCCGCCAGCGCGGCGTACAATCGAGGAAAAGGCTGATCATCGGGCGCGACCGTAGCGGTGAGCAACGTCACCCATTCGAACGCAGCCGCCGCCAAGGGTTCCGCGTAATAAGGCGCGCGGCTGGTGGCGAGTTCAACCGTCAGGCTGGCGAGCTGATCCGGCGAGCGGCTGCGCAGCTCCGCCGTCACGAGGTTCGCGGGCATCAGCACCGGTCGCATCGCAGTCGATCGCCCGCCCTGCACATAGCCCGCCTGCAAGCCATGCTCGGGCGTAAACAGCCGCGCCACCGCGCCATGCTCGCCATGCTTGCGCACCGTGCAGACGATCGCGGGGGTGCGGATGACGGGCAAGCTCAGCTAACCCCGAAAATAGTCATAGACCAGCTGCGCCATCGCCTTCGACACGCCGGGGGCCATCTGCAGGTCCTGCAAGGAAGCGCTGCGCACAGCTTTTGCCGTGCCGAAGTGCATCAGCAATGCGCGTTTGCGCGCCGGGCCGATGCCGGGGACCTCGTCGAGCGGGCTGCTGGTCATCGCCTTCTTGCGCTTGCCGCGGTGCGCGCCGATCGCGAAGCGGTGCGCCTCGTCGCGCAGCCGCTGGAGGTAGAACAGCACCGGACTGTTGGTCGGCAGCGTGAACTCCTTGCCATCGGGCATGAAGAAGGTCTCGCGCCCGGCATTGCGATCCGGGCCCTTGGCGACGCCGACCAACGCGACATCCTCGATCCCCAGCACCGCCAGCGCTTCCATCGCAGCCTTGAGCTGGCCCTTGCCGCCATCGACCAGAACCAGATCGGGCCAGTCGCCGCCGCTGCGATCGGGGTCTTCGCTCTGCGCGCGCGCAAACCGCCGCTCGAACACCTCGCGCATCATCGCATAGTCATCGCCCGGCACGGTGTCGGCGCGCTTGATGTTGAACTTGCGATACGCCGCCTTGCGGAAGCCTTCGGGCCCCGCGACGACCATCGCGCCCAGCGCATTGGTGCCCTGGATATGGCTGTTGTCGTACACCTCGATCCGGTCGGGCGGACCATCGAGCCCGAACAGGTCGGCCATCTCGGCGAGGTACTTGGCCTGGCTCGCGCTCTCGGCGACGCGGCGCTGGAGTTCCTCGAGCGCGTTGCGCTGCGCCTGTTCGATCAGCCTTTTGCGCTCGCCGCGCTGCGGGACCAGCAGCTCGAGCTTGTGCGCCATGTTGGCCGACAGCGCCTCGACCACCAGATCGCATTCGAACGGCGTGCGGTCGGTGAGGATCAACCGCGGCGGCGGCATGTCCTGATAGAACTGCATCAGGAAGCTGGTGAGGATCTCGGCCTCATCAAGCTCCTGCACATGCGCGGGAAAGAAGCTGCGATGGCCCCAGTTCTGCCCGGCACGGATGAAGAACGCCTGGATGCAGACGGTACCGCCCTGGCTCGCCATCGCGAACACATCGGCGTCGGCGATGCCGTTCGCGTTCACCGCTTGGCTGCCCTGAATGAAGGTCAGCGCCTTCAATCGGTCGCGATATGCTGCGGCGCTCTCGAAATCGAGCGCCTGCGCCGCCGCTTCCATCCGCGCGCCCAATTTGGCCTGGACGTCGGTCGACTTGCCGGTGAGGAACGCACGCGCATCGCCCACCAAGGCCGCATATTCCTCCTTGCTGATCCGGTCTACGCACGGCGCCGAGCAGCGCTTGATCTGGTACAGCAGGCACGGCCGCGAGCGGTTGGCGAAAAAGCTGTCCGAGCACGAGCGCAGCAGGAACAGTTTCTGCAGCGAGTTCAATGTGCTCGTCACCGATCCGGCGCTGGCGAAGGGGCCGAAATACTGGCCCTTGTACTTCTGCGCGCCGCGGTACTTCGACATCCGCGGGAAGTCGTGATCCTCGCGCAGCAGGATATAGGGGAAGCTCTTGTCGTCGCGCAGCAGCACATTGTACGCCGGGCGATAGCGCTTGATCAGCTGCGCCTCGAGCAGCAGCGCCTCGGCCTCGCTGTTGGTCGTAACGATCATCATCGAACGGGTCAGCGATACCATCCGCTGCAGGCGGCGCGGCAATTTGTCGACCTGAGTGTAGTTGGTCACCCGATTCTTGAGTGCGCGTGCCTTGCCGACATAGAGTACGTCGCCCCTCGCATCGATCATCCGGTACACGCCAGGCCGCGTCGGCAGCGATTTCAGCTGGCTGCGGATCGCGGCGATTCCGGTGTCAAGATCGGGCGTATCGGCCCCGCGCACGCTATAGGTCGCCGCCTCCTCGAGGAAGCGGTCGGGCGCGCGCGGATTGGTGTCATTGGGATGAGCGGGACGGCCTGCCATGGTGCGCGTGATGTGGCGTCAGGACGGCGGCAGGTCAATGGGCTAGCGGACTTGCAGCAATTCCCTCTCCCTCGAAGGGGAGAGGGGCAACAGAATCAATTCAGCCGCATGCCGAGCTGGGCGACGGTGCTGTCGACCAGCGACTTGTCCGCATCGGCGTTGTGGTTTTCGGCGATCAGCGTCGCGGCGGCACCTGCTGCAGCGGTGGCGACCTTGTTGCGGATCTCGGCGATGGCAGCGCGTTCGGCGGCGGCGATCTTGTCTGTCGCCATCTTCTGACGGCGGACGATCAGGTTTTCCGCATCGGTGCGCGCCTTGGCGCGGATGGCTTCGGCTTCCGCCTCGGCGCGCGCGTTCATGTCGGCGGCTTCCTGCGTTGCCGCAGCCAGCTTGGCCTCATATTCGGCGCGCAGCTTTTCGGCATCCGCACGCAGCGCCTGGGCTTCGTCGAGCTCGGCCTTGATGCTGGCGATCTTGCGATCGAGCGAAGCGCCGATCGTCGCCGGCACCTTCTTGTAGAGGATGATGCCGATCAGGATCAGCATTGCCGCCGAGACGAAGAAGGTGGCGTTGAGCAGGTGGACGCCGCCGATCGAGGGATCAGCATGTTCGCCCGCTTCGGACGCGAGGATGATGAGATCAAGCATCTGCCAGAGCTCCCTTGACCGCGCGGTTGACCTGCGGCTTGGTGATCTTTGCCGGGGTCAGCCGGGCGACGATATCCTGTGCGGCTTCGACCGCCACAGCTTCGATCTCCGACAGGGCAGATGCCTGCTGGGCAGCAATCGCGGCTTCGGCGTCGGCCAGATGGGCGGCGATGCCGACATCGGCCTCGCGAACCTTGGCTTCGGCTTCGCGGATGCCCTTGGCCTTGGCTTCGGCGGTGACCGCCATAGCCGCGTCGCGGGCACGAGCATGGGCTTGACGATAATCTTCCTCGATTTCGTCAGCGCGGGCATGCGCGGCCTTGGCAGCCGCGATGTCGCCGGCGATCTTGCCCTTGCGCAGATCGACGGTGCCCTGGATCTTCGGCAGCATCGAACGCCCGATAACGAAATAAATCAGTCCGAACGTGATCACCAGCCAGAAGAACTGGGACCCGTAGGTGGACATGATCTGGTCAATCTGGGGCATATCAAAGCTATCCGTGGATCAGAATCTTGAAGGTGCGAACCGGGACCGGCGGCAGGCCGGCCCCGGAAACGCGAATAATCAGGCGACGAAGATCAGGATCATCGCCACGACGAACGCCAGCAGGCCGAGAAGTTCGGCAGCGGCGAAGCCGATGAAGAGGCGGCCCTGCTGGCCATCGGCAGCTGCCGGGTTGCGCAGTGCGCTTTCCAGGAACGAACCGAACACGTTACCCACGCCGATGGCGGCCATGCCGGCACCGATTGCAGCCAGGCCAGCACCGACCAGTTTTGCAGCTTCTGCGTCCATTGTAATACTCCTTAAGAAACTCGATTGGATGGAAAGATTGAGAGCGAAAAGAATAGCTTAGTGAAGGTTCACTGCGTCGTTGATGTACAGCGAGGTGAGCAGCGCGAACACATAGGCCTGCACGACGGCGACAAGGATCTCGAGCGCGCTGATGCCGACCATCAGCGTCAGGCTGGGCAGCCCGACCATCAGGCCATAGCCGAGCCCGGCATTGGTCGAGTTGATCACGAAACCGGCCAGCACCTTGAGCAGGATGTGTCCTGCGGTCATCGCGACGAACAGTCGCAGACCTAGGCTGAACGGGCGGACCAGGAAGGACAGCAGCTCGACCAGGAAGATGAACGGTATCATCGGCAGCGGCGTGCCGTGCGGCACGAACAGCGAGAAGAAGTGGAACCCGTGGCGCGTGAAGCCGACGATCAGCACGATCGAGAAGCTGACGATGGCAAGTATGCCGGTGATCGTCAGATGGCTGGTCACGGTGAACGGATGGCCGCCGATCACACCGATGGGCAGCAGGCCCAGGATGTTGGCGAACAGGATGAACATGAACAGCGAGAAGACATAAGGCGCGTATTTGCGGCCCTCGGCGCCAATATTGGCGACCAGCATGTCGTCGATGAAGCCGGTGAAGCTTTCGACCATCAGCTGCCAGCGACCCGGCACCAGCTCTCGCTTCATGCCACCCTGCATGAACACCCACAGCGCCACCAGCGTCAACAGCATCCACAAGGCGCTGTTGGTGAAGGCGATGGTCTGCCCAGCAATGTCGAAACCACCCGAGAAAATGGGCGCGATTTCGAACTGGTGCATTGGGTCGATTTTGCCTGACTCGGCTGCCACAACCTTACCTCTTCGTATCAATCTTCAGGCTTATCCTTCGGGGACTGCTGATTTTTCAGCCCCGCCGAATATGCGTTGGAAACCCGGATGATGTTCCTGAAGGCCACGAAAATCCCCAGAGCGAGGAACGTGATCAGGAGCCAGGGCGATGTGCCCAGCCAGCGATCAAACAGCCAGCCGAACAGCAAACCACCTGCAATACCCCCAAGCAGATCGGCGAGCACGCGGTTGCCCAGCCGATAATTCGCATCGACTGCGCCCCCTTTGCCGCTCACATCGGCCTGCTCCCGCTGCGTTATATCGCGCAGCCGATCACCGATGTGATCGATCCGCGCGTCGCCGCCAGAAGGGTCTTGCCCGGGTTCGTTCTCCGCCATTCGCCATACTCCTTGTTATTGGGCCAAAGGCTACAACAACCGAAAAGTCACGCAAAAAGCGGCGAGCTGACCCGCCAAGGCGCGGCCCGTTTAGAAAGGGCTGGTTCCCAAGTCAATGGCCATGCTGCGCTGCGCCATCGCGCATGAAAAAGCCCGGAATTCACGGGGAATTCCGGGCCGAAACATTTGCCGGGCGGCAATCTGCCTCACGGACAGCGCGCGTCGCGCACCGGCGGGCTGGAATCGCGAGTCTTCCAGCTGCCATCGGGCGCCTGGTATTTCTCGCCCGGCTTGGTGCGCGAAATCGTGTTGCAGCCGGCGGTAAAGGCGAACTGCTCGACAGTCGATCCTTCGGCCGACGCGCGGTCGGTATAGACCTGCTTGCGCTTGAGGTTGATGTCGCTGACCATGCGCTGCAGCTGGCCGTCGCCGCCGCTGACTATGCCCAGATAGCCATCGGGCTTTTCGCCGATCGACCCGTTCTCGCGCGCCGCCTCATAGGCCGGGTCACGCTGCGCCATAGCGGGCATGGCCAACCCCAGCGCCACAAAAGCCACCAGGCCGGTTTTCAATATTGCCCTGTTCATCAGAAAATCTCCGCATTCTCGTCGATTACCGCCTTGGCCTTGCCATCGAGCCGGTAGACGACCTCTTGTTTGATGTTGATGTTGAGGTTGATGACGATCGGCTTGTCAGGCGCCGATACCGTCACACAGCCCCCGAGCGCCGTCGCCGTGATTGCAAGTGTGGCCGCCAATGCCACCATTCCAACCGCCCGATTTCTCATCATCGCCATCCTGTGTGTCCCCTTCATGGACGATCCTCGCTTTCTGGGGGCTGAATGCCCGGTTTATCTGGTGGTGTCGCGCCGGGCAGCACGGCGCCCGGATTGTTGACCTGGCCGGGCAGCAACCCCAGCAGCGCCGGGTCGGTGACATATTGCGTATCATACAGCGATCGCGCCGACGTGATCAGCTGCAGGAACGGCGCACTGATCGTCACGTTGAACTGCAGCGGAAGCCTTTCAACCTGCCGCGTCAGGAAATTGCGCGACGCCCCCTCGCCCTGGCTGAGGCCATCAAAGCGGATGCGGGTGACCACCTCGCCCGCCAGATCTCCGTCCATCTCCACGATCAGATACTTGTAACGCAGCGATCGCAGGGCGTTGAAGGCGAAGTTTGCCATCGTGCCGAGGTCTTCATACGTGAGCTCACCGACATAGGCGAGCGTACCTCCATCCTCTATCACCTCCAGCCTGCCACCGCGGACATGGCCGCCATCCTTGTCGAACACGATCGGGATGACGCCGGCAAAATGCCCGGTGGCGTTGATGTTCTCGAAATCGAACCCGGCGAGGAACTGCGCGGCATCGACCCGGTCGACTCGGAACACCAAAGTCCGCGGCTGCTCGCTCACCAGATCGATCACGCCGGGATCAAGCAGGAGGCGTCCCCCTGCAAACGGCCATTCGCCGCCTTCCACCTGCATCCGGAAATCGGGCAGCAGCCGGTAGCGAATCGTCCCGTTCGAGACCGCAAAGCCCGGATTGACCTCAGCGAGCCGCACCACCTGCCCCGGCCCGGTCTGCATCCCAAGCAGATCGCTGAACACGATATCCCCCGACAGCCCGCGCACGGGGCCGAAGGCGGCGGCGAAATCGAGCGAATCGGTGCGGAAGCGTCCGGTGCTGGAGGTAACGCCATTGGCGGACCAGTCGATGCGCCCCGTCCCTGCAAGCGTCCCGCGGGTGTTGGCGATGATGCCGAGCACGATGTTGCTGACCATCTCGGGCTGCAGATCGTCATCGAACGTCAGCCGGTCGACAAACAGGTCGGCATGGCCGGTGACCGAGGCCAGATCATGCGCGATGGCCACGCGCAATACGTCGCGCGCGGTCTGCGGCTCGTCGAGCGTTCCGGTGACCGCAATCCGGCCATCGGCGAGCGTCAGCTGCATGTCGGTGCTGACCAAGGGCTGGAAGCGCGCAGGCACCTGCCGGTCGCGCAGCAGCCATTCGTCGCCCGACACGCCGAGCACCGAATCGACAAAGCTCCAGCTGCCGCTGCCGCGCGTGAGCAGCAACGGCACCGCGCCGATCGTCGCCTCGGCATCGGCATAGCGTCCGCCCAGCGCCCCGCCCAGATCGACGCTGAGATCGGCCGCCTTGATGTGCGTGCCCGATTCGAGGTTGCCGATCAGCAGATCGACATCGGACAGCCTCGCCGAGCCTGGAAAGTCGACCGCCATTGCTCCGACCGCAAGCTGCATCGGAGACGATCCCAACCGCGCCTGCAGCCGCGTTGCCCCGCCCAGCCGTGCGGCCAGCTGCAGGCCGTGACGTCCCTGCCGCACCATCGGCTGGCCGCGCAGCGGGCACATTGTGATGGCCTGGCGGTCCGCGGTCAGATTGGCGAGTTGCAGGCGGTCGAAGCGCAGCGTCTGGCAGCCATCGTAAAGCGCCAGCCCGCTTGCCTCGCTCCATCGACCCTGCAACGGCAGCGCCAGCGCGCGCACCGATCCGCCGGGAATCGGGCCGGACAGCAATGTCCGTCCGCCGAAGGTCGCCAGCCCGCGGCCGTTCCACAGCGCAGAAAGCTCGGGCAGCGCCAGCGAGGCACCTCCGGCAGAATATCGCTCCATGCTGACCCTGAGCGCGTACGCCCCCTGCCCGCGCGGGGTGATGCGCAGCTGCGCGCGCGGCAGCCCCTCGCCGCCGGTGGAGATGTTGCCAGCGACCTGTAGCCCATCACCGTCCTGCTGCAGGGTGAGGCTGTTGCCGCCGACCAGCCGGTCGCCGCGCGCGCTGGTCAGCGACAGGCGCGGGATTGTCAGCGCGAGCGATTCGCCGCCGCCGCGCGCCTGCAGGTCGAGCGCCAGATCGGATCCGGGGAGCGCCCGCCGCGCTGCCTGCGCCATCCGCGCAACCAATGGCCCGACCGGCAGATTGGCGCTCGCGGCTACGGCGTCGTCGAGTCCGGCGAGCCTTGCGCGATCGACCGTCAGCGCGCTGCCCTCGGCCCGTCCCTCGAACGACCAGCCCGGTGAGGCTCCGCCCAGCCGCAGAACGGCAATGCCCTTCGCGGCCATGTCGGCAAAGCCGATCCCCGAAGCGGCAGGTTTGGCCAGCGCAAGGTCAACATCGGCATCGACCTGCTGCGCGGTGGCGGCGAAATCGATCTTGCCGCGCAGGTTAGAGGCAGCAAATCCGGCGGCCCGGATCGCGCCCGCTTGCGGTCCCAGCGACCCGCTGACCCGGTCGAGAGCGACATTGGCACTTGCGCGCACGGCAACCGCCGATCGCGCGATCATCAGCCCGCCCGCCTGACACGCCAGCGCATCGAACCGCAGCGGGCCTTGGAATGCGGGCCGCTGCCCGGAGATGCTGACCGTGCCGTAAAGGCTGGGCTGGTCGAGCGTGCACCCGCGATAGGCAAGCTGCTTGCCCACCGCCGCCAGAGTGCCCTTGAACCCGCCGCGCAGATTGCCGCTGCCATCCGCCTTGATGCCCAGCGCGCCATACGGGCTGTCGATCTTGACGCGGGCATCACGCAGCGTCAGGTCCAGCCGCGGCAGACTGAAAGGCTCGGTGCTGTCGGTATAGAGGAAGCGGTCGAGGCTGCCGAAGCTGAGGCGCTCGTTCTCCCATCGCCCGAAGGCGCGCAGGCCCTCGACCACGGCGCTGTCGACCGTCAGGCCGAACAGTCCGCCGCCGATATCGACCGTCAGCCGCTCGATCGTCGCATCGGGGCGCCTTGGATCGCCGAGCACCAGATTGCGCACAACCTGCCGCCCGACGCCGATCGATTCGATCTCGTAGGTCGCCGGCACGCCCTGCCGTTCCAGTTCGGCACCGATAAGATTGCGCGCGATGTCCTCGCGCTGGGTCCAGGCGATCAGGCCGACCAGCCCGAGCAACGCGATGCCGTACAGCGCGATCTTCAACGGCCATGCCGTGCGCTGCCACGCCCGCACCTTGCGCGCGGGCGGGATCGCTTCGGCTTCGGTGTCGGCGTCGCTCATCCTGACCTGAATGCGCTGCAACGCGCGTGGTTGCAACGCCGACCACGAAAAGCCGCGGCGGCAGAGGCGTCGGGGACAAAGCGTTTGCCCGGCAGCATGCTAAAGATTAACCTCAAACCATGCCCTCCTCTTCGCCCGTGCTGCCTTTGCTGGCTGATGCCGAGATGCCCGATGCGGCGGCGGGTGGCCATCACGGCGCAGGGCATCGCTCGCGGCTTAGGCAGCGTTTGCTGAACGGTGACGGAACCGGGCTGCATGATCATGAAATCATTGAGTATCTGCTCGCCTTGGCGATCCCGCGCCGCGACACCAAGCAGCTCGCAAAGCAGCTGATCGACCATTTCGGCGGGCTGGCAGGCGTGCTGACCGCCGATGGCGATTCGCTGCGCGCGATCCCCGGCATGGGCGAGACCAGCGCGGCGGCGCTCAAGATCGTGCAGATCGCCGCGTCGCGATTGGTCAGCGAACCCGTGCGCCGCCAGCCGATCCTGTCGAGCTGGCAGGCCTTGCTCGACTATCTCAGGCTCGACATGGCGCACCTGACCCGCGAGCGGGTGCGGGTGCTGTTCCTCAACGCCAAGAACATGCTGATCAGCGATGACAACATGTCCGAAGGGTCGGTCGATCAGGCGGCGATCTACACCCGCCAGGTGATCAAGCGCGCGCTCGATCTGGGGGCGACATCGCTGATCCTCGTCCACAATCACCCCAGCGGCAACCCGCAGCCCAGCAAGCAGGACATCCAGATCACCCGCGAGATCATCGAGGCGGGCAAACGGCTGGGGATCGATGTGCATGACCACATCATCATCGGGCTGGATGGGCATTCGAGCATGCGGTCGATGGGATTGATGTGACGACAATCCTCCCCGAGCTTGTCTCGGGGAGGTGGCAGCGCGCAGCGCTGACGGAGGGGCAGATGTTCAAACGGTTGCGCCATGCCCCTCCACCACGCCGCTACGCGTCGCGGTCCCCCTCCCCGAGACAAGCTCGGGGAGGACTTGAACCGGGAAATCCTCGACTAAACTGCTCCCTCACGCCATAGACCCGCGCCATGCCCTCCCCCGCCCCCACTCCTTATGACGCGATCATCCTCGGCGCAGGCGCCGCGGGATTGTTCTGCGCAGCGGTCGCCGGGCAGCGCGGGCGCAAGGTTCTGCTGATCGATCACGCCGATGCACCCGGCAAGAAGATCCTGATCTCGGGCGGTGGGCGGTGCAATTTCACCAATGTGAACACCCAGCCCGATCGCTATATCAGCGCGAACCCGCACTTCGCCAAGTCCGCTTTGGGCCGCTACAGCGCGCAGGATTTCATCGCACTGGTCGATGCTTATGGCATCGCCTGGCACGAAAAGACGCTGGGGCAGCTGTTCTGCGATGGCTCGGCCAGGCAGATCGTCGCGATGCTGCTCGACGAATGCGCCAAGGGCGGCGTGCAGATCGCGCTGGGCCAGCCGATCGGCGACGTGGCGCACGCCGAAGGAACTTACCGCGTCACTTACGGCTCGAAAACAGCGTCCGCGCGGGCGTTGGTGATCGCCACCGGCGGGCCATCGATTCCCAAGATGGGCGCGACCGGATTTGCTTATGATCTCGCGCGGCAGTTCGGTCTCAAGGTTGTCGAGCCGCGCCCTGCGCTCGTGCCGCTGACGCTGGGCGGCGAAGAGACACTGTTCCGATCGCTCTCGGGGGTCGCCACCGAAGTCATCGTGCGCGCAGGCAAGACCGCGTTTCGCGAGGCGGCCCTGTTCACGCACAAGGGGCTGTCCGGCCCCGCGATCCTGCAGATTTCGAGCTATTGGCGCCATGGCGAGCCGGTCGCGGTCAACTTTCTGCCCGATACGCCCGCAGGCTGGCTGACCACGGCCAAGCGCAGCCAGCCCCGGGCCACCTTGCGCAGCGCCCTGGGTGGCCTCCTGCCCGACCGCCTCGCTGCGACGCTCGCCGAACGGCTGGCGGGCGACAAGCGCCTGGCCGATCAGAGCGACAAATTGCTGGCCGAGGCCGAACGACTTTTGGGAGCGTGGGACTTTCACCCCAACGGCACCGAAGGCTATGCCAAGGCCGAGGTGACCGCGGGCGGCATCAGCACCGATAGCCTGTCATCGCAGACCATGGAGGCGCGCAAGGTGCCTGGCCTTTATGCGATAGGCGAGGCGGTGGATGTCACCGGCTGGCTGGGCGGGTACAATTTCCAATGGGCCTGGGCCAGCGGCCACGCCGCAGGGCTCGCCATCTGACGCCAGGCCATCGGACCGATCAGCGAGTGCGGCAGCGCCCGGTGTTGGTGTTCTCGACCGTGCCGTCGTCGTCATAGCGGATCTGCATGGTGTAGCCATCGGCAGCGATCGACCGGATCGTCGCCTTGTACCATTTGCCATCGCTCCACGCGCAGGAGATGCGGCTGCCCGCCTGCCAGTCGAACGGCACCACCGTATCGGCCTGGCGCGTCTCGACATCGCCATCGTCAAAGCGCACCGTGATCACCGATCCGCTGCGCGATTCGACCACGCCGGGATAGAACACGCTGCTGCCGCGCCAGGGCGAGAGCACCCAGTCGCCGACTTCCTGCGCCATTGCGCTTGCCGGAACGATGCACGCCGCTGCCATCATCATGGCTTTGGCAGCGAGAGACAGTGATTTCATTGCAGGCCATCCTTTCCAATATTCCCATGGGTAACCGCCGTCGCCGCTGCTGCGCGTCGGCGCAGACATCCGGCGATGCGACTCGTGCCTTGCCCGCATTCTGGAGATGCGGCGGGGCCCGGCGGCAATCTAATGCCGATCAGCGACCGCACCGCCACAAAAAACGACGAACCGAGCCAAAAACCCGCATTCGTGCTGCACCGCGCATGGAACATGCAGCAGGCTAACGCGTTGATGCTGCTGCGAATTCCATTCTTACCCACACAAGGCCTGAGACAATGCAAACGGCAGCGCCGCCCGTGCAATTCGATCGCGACGCCTATGTCGATCTGCTCAAGCGATCGATCACCAATTATCACTATCTGGGGCAAGAGGCCTCGTTCGAGCAGTTCCGCTGTGTCTCGCATTACGACATGGATCAGAGCGAGTGGAAGATCGACCGGTCGGTGCAGCCGACCACCCTGCTGCGCAAGGGGCAGCTCGACCTGATCGAACAGGCGGTGGTCGCGATCGAGGCTGCCCGCGTCCCCGGCGACTATATCGAGGCGGGCGTCTGGCGCGGCGGAGTCATCATACTGTTACGCGCGCTGCTCGGCGCCTATGACATCGCCGACCGCAAGGTGTTTGCAGCCGACTCGTTCGCCGGCATTCCACTCAACACCCGCGCGCAGAACGACCCCGTAGACCAATGGTCCGATCGCTGGGTCGCAGGGCTCGACGAGGTGAAGCGCAATATCGAGCGTTTCGGGATGCTCGACGAGCGGGTCAGGTTCGTCCCCGGCTTTTTCGCCGATACGCTGCATATGCTCGCCACTGAGCGCTTCTCGCTAATCCGGCTCGATTCCGATTCCTATGATTCTGTCGAGACATCGCTCGAACATCTCTATCCCCGGCTCTCCGATGGCGGGATCGTGATCATCGACGACTGGCATCTGCCCGGCTGCAGAATGGCGGTGACCGACTATCGCGACTATTTCGGAATCACCGACCCGATCTACGAACACGATGCCAATGCCTATTGGACCAGGAATGGCCGCAACCCTTTGCCGGGGCTCGGCTAACCGTCCTGGCCGCGCGGTTGTGGTGCGGCGGCCCGATTATCATTGTGCAACTGCACACTTTCGGCTACGCGCAATCGCTTGCAGCGACGCCCCTTTGTGCGTCGCGCGCGGTTTCGCCTGAAGATGCGGAGCCTTCGCATCTTCAAGACGAATTGATAAGCCATGCCATTTGAAACTGTTCCCGCCATCCTGTCGGACGCGCTCGACGCGCACGGCTATGATACCCTGACACCGGTCCAGCAGGCCGTGATCGCCCCGGACGCGCATGGCCGCGACCTGATCGTTTCGGCGCAGACCGGATCGGGCAAGACCGTCGCCTTTGGCCTTGCCATGGCAAGCGACCTGATCGGCGAGGATGGCCGCGTGGCCCCCAGCCACACCCCGCAGACGCTGATCGTTGCCCCGACACGCGAACTGGCACTGCAGGTCAGCCGCGAGTTCATCTGGCTCTATGGCCCTGCAGGTGCGCGCATCGCGACCTGTGTCGGCGGCATGGACGCATCCAAGGAACGCCGCGCACTGTCGCAGGGCGCACAGATCGTCGTCGGTACCCCTGGTCGCCTGCGCGATCACCTCGAACGCGGCGCGCTCGACCTCTCCGGCCTCAAGGTCGCGGTGCTCGATGAAGCCGACGAAATGCTCGACATGGGCTTTCGCGAAGATCTCGAGGAAATCCTCGACGCGACCCCCGATGGCCGCCGCACCATGCTGTTTTCGGCAACCATGCCGCAGCCGATCGTCGCGCTCGCCAAGCGCTACCAGCGCGATGCGCATCGCATTTCGACCGTGGGCGCGGACCGCGGCCATGGCGATATCGAATATCTCGCGGTCACCGTGGCCCCTGCCGATATCGAGAACGCCGTCGTCAACCTGCTGCGCCTGCACGAGGCGGAAACCGCAATGCTGTTCTGCGCGACACGCGACAATGTCCGCCACCTCCATGCCAGCCTGATCGAGCGCGGCTTTTCCGCAGTCGCATTGTCCGGCGAGCACAGCCAGAACGAGCGCAACTCCGCGCTGCAGGCGCTGCGTGATCGCCGCGCGCGCGTCTGCGTCGCCACCGACGTTGCCGCCCGCGGGATCGATCTGCCCAGCCTGTCGCTGGTGATCCATGTCGAGCTGCCACGCGACATGGACACGCTCAAGCACCGCTCGGGCCGCACCGGACGCGCGGGCAAGAAGGGCACCGCGCTGATGATCGTGCCCTATCCGCGCCGCCGCCGCCTCGAATCGATGCTGCGCGGAGCCAATATCAACGCGCAGTGGATCAACGCGCCGTCGGCCGAGGACATCCGCCGCGCCGACCATGACCGCCTGCTCGACAAATTGCGCGCGCCGGTCGAGGCTGACGAGGCCGACCGCATGCTGGCCGAAAAGCTGCTGGGCGAACGCACCGCAGATGACATCGCGATCATGCTGGTGCAGGCACACCGCGCGCAGATGCCTTTGCCCGAGGAACTGCTCGACGCCGATTCATCGCCGCCCCCGCGCGAAACCGGCCCGCGCGCCGGGTTCGAGGACACGGTATGGTTCACGATGAACATCGGACGCCGCCAGAACGCCGATCCGCGCTGGCTGCTGCCTTTGCTGTGCCGCCGCGGCCATATCACCCGCAGCGAGATCGGTGCGATCCGCCTTGGTGACGAGCAGAGCCATTTCGAGGTTCCCCGTGCCGTTGCCGATCGCTTTGCCGAAGCCGTGGAGCGTACTGCGGGCGGCGAGGATAGCGACGAGGGCAGCCTGGTGATCGCGCGTGCCGATGGTCCGCCGCAGGGCCACAGCCGGTCGGGCCCGCCGCGCCGCCCCGAAGGCCGCAGCGGATCGGGATCGGGCTACAAGGGCAAGGGCAATTCCGGCCCGCTCAAGCCGCGCTACGAAGCCAAGGCATTCGGCGAGAAAAAGCCGTTCGGCGACAAGAAGCCGTTTGGCGATCGCAAGCCTGCAGGCGACCGCAAGCCCTATGGCGAGCCGCGCGCGTTTGGCGACAAGAAGCCGTTCGGTGACAACAAGTCGTTTGGTGACAAAAAGCCCTATGGCGACAAGAAGACCAATGCCGACCGGGCATCCTTCGCCGACAAGCCGCGCGGACCGCGCAGCGATGGTCCGCGCAGCGATGGCCCGCGTTCGGGTGGACCCGGCGGCGGCAAGCCCTTCGCCCCGCGCGGCGACAGCCGTCCACGTCCCGAAGGCAAGCCCCGCTTTGATGCCAAGCCCCGCGCAGGTGGCCCCGGCAAGCGCCCCAAGGGCTGAGCCCATCCTGGAATAGAATTCGCCTGCCTTGCCCTTCGCGCTCTCAGCGAGGGCGAGGCAGGTGGCCACTCCCAGCGTTTTCATAGCCTCGTCATTCCCGCGAACGCGGGAATACCACTTCTGCGCGACTGCCGGAGATGAGCGGGCCCCCCGCGTCGCGGGGGTGACGGTTTTGGAACGAAATACGGTGGAAAGTAGAATGAGCCCCGGCCTCCGCCTGGCAACACCTTAAGGCGCAGCAACAGCCTCGCCGCCCAGCGCGCGGTACAGCGTCACCCGGTTGCTCGCTTCCACCAACCGCGTCGTCAGCAGCGTGCGCTCTGCGGTGTAGAGGGAGCGTTGCGCATCGAGGCTGGTGAGGAACGAGTCCAGCCCGCCGCGATAGCGCATGTCGGTCAGCCGGTAGTTGTCCTCCGCCGCCTCGACAAAGGCGCGGGTGGCGCGGAGCTGTTCGGTGATCGTGCCGCGGCGCGCCAGAGCATCGGCGACATCGCGGAATGCCGCCTGGATCGCGCCTTCATAGCCTGCCACCGCCGCGTCGCGCTGCGCCTGGGTCTGCGCCACGCCGGCCTGCGCGGCGCCGCCGGCGAACAGCGAATAGCGCACATTGGCGCCTGCCGAATAATTGAACGCCGCGCCGGTGAACAGCGTCGACAACGCGTTGCTGGCAAGCCCTGCAAGCCCCGTCAGCGTGATCCGCGGGAAGAGCGCTGCGCGCGCCGCGCCGATCTCGGCATTGGCGGCGCGCAGCTCATACTCCGCCTGCATCACATCGGGACGCCGCAGCAGGATGGTGGAATCGAGCCCGGCGGGCAAAGTCTTCACCGCCTCGCCCGCATCGGAGAGCGATCGCGGCAGCAGCGCCTCGTCGACCGGGGCCCCCACCAGCAGCTGCAAGGCGTTGACATCCTGCGCCAGCGCGGTGGTCTGTGCGGCGATATCGGCCTCGGCGGTCGCGAGGATCTGCTCGGCCTGGCGCAGATCGGTGCGCGGCGCGATGCCGCCATCGAGCCGCAGCCGGATCAGCTTCACACGCTCGCGCGCGTTCGCGGCGGTGTCCTCGGCCAGCTTGAGCAAAGAGCGGTCGGTGGCATAGGTCAGCCAGGCATCGGCGATATCGCCGATCAGCGTCAGCCGCGTGGCGCGCGCCGCCGCCTCGGTGCCGAAATAGCGGTTGAGCGCGGCATCGGACAGCGATTGCAGCCGCCCGAACAGGTCCAGCTCGAATGCGGCGGTGCTGACATCGGCGGTATAACGCACCCCTGCGGTCGAGCGACTCGCGGTCGGGCTGTTGCCGATATCGACATCCTGGTTGCGGTTCTGGTTGGCGGTGCCGTTGTCGAACTGCGTGCGACCCGCCGCCACCCCGATCTGCGGAAGCTGAGAGGCCCGCTGGATTCGGAACTGCGCACGCGCGGCCTCGATATTGGCGGCTGCGACGCGCAAGTTGCGGTTGTTGGCTAGCGCCTGATCGATCACTTGCGCCAGCCGGGGATCGACGAACACATCGCGATAGGACAATACCGGCAGAGACGCCTCGCTCTGCGCCAGATAGGCATCGCCCACCGGCCAGGATTGCGGCACCGGCAGCTCTGGCTGGACATATTTGGGCGCCATCGAACAGCCCGAGAGCAACGCTATCGCGATCAGTGCAGCGCCCCTCATACCGCGCCCTCGCTCGTTTTGGGTTCGCCGATGTGCAGCTTCTTCAAGGTATCGCGCGTGGTGCGGCGGACCAGCACGAAGAACAGCGGGATGAAGAAGATCGCCAGCACCGTCGCGGTCAGCATGCCCCCGATCACCGACGTCCCGATGGCGATGCGGCTGTTGGCCCCTGCTCCGCTGGACAGAGCCAGCGGCAGCACGCCGAAGATGAAGGCAAGGCTGGTCATCAGGATCGGTCGCAACCGCAGCCGCGCCGCTTCCAGCGCCGCATCGATCACGCGGCTCCCACGCTTTTCCGCCTGTTCGGCGAACTCGATCACCAGAATGGCGTTCTTCGCCGCCAGCCCCATGGTGGTGAGCAGCCCGATCTGCAGATATACGTCGTTCTCCAGCCCGCGCAGCGTCACCGCGAACACCGCGCCGACCAGCCCCAGCGGGATGACCAGCATCACCGCGACGGGAATGGTCCAGCTTTCGTACAGCGCAGCCAGACACAGGAAGACAACCAGCAGCGAGAGGCCGTAAAGCAATGGCGCCTGGCCCGAGGACAGCCGTTCCTGAAATGACAGGCCAGACCAGGCGACGCCGACTCCGGGAATCTCTTTCGCAAGCTCCTCGATCCGGTCCATCGCAGCGCCCGAGCTTTCGCCCGGCGCAGCCTGGCCTTCGAACTGGAAGCTGGGATAGCCCTGGAAGCGCGACAGCGTGGTCGGCGTGGTCGCCCAGCTGGTGCGGGCAAAGGCGGAGAACGGCGCCATCTGGCCCTGCGCGCCGCGCACGAACCAGGCATTGAGATCATCGGGCGTCGCGCGATAGGGCGCGTCGCCCTGCACGAACACGCGCTTGACCCGGCCGCGATCGATGAAGTCGTTGACATACTGCCCGCCCCAGGCGGCCGACAGCGTGGTGTTCACATCCTGCTGGTTGAGCCCTAGGGCCGCCAGCTTGGGCTGATCGATGTTGACCTGCAGCGTCGCGACATCGGGCAGCTCGCCCAGCCGGACGCCGGCCAGAACCGGGTCGCCTTCCGCCAGCTCGAGCAATTTGTCGCGCGCGGCGGTAAACTCTTCGCGGGTCATGCCGCTGGTGTTCTGCAGCTGCAGGCTGAAGCCGTTGGTCTGCCCAAGCCCGCGAATGGCGGCGGGGACAAGCGCGTTGACCTGCGCATCGCGGAACTGCGAAAATGCCTTTCCGGCGCGCTCGACAATGCCGTCGGCGGAGTTTTCCGCGCCCTCGCGCTCGGACCAGTCGACGAAGTTGACGAAGCCCTGACCGGTGTTCTGTCCCGCCGCGCCCTGCCCGCCACCGGCGACGATGAACATCACCGCGATGTTGTCGCGTTCCTTCTCCAGCATGTACTTCTCGATCGCCAGCTGCACCTCGCGGGTGCGACCCTGGGTGGCACCGGCGGGCAGGCGGAATTGCACGCGCGCAGAACCCTGGTCCTCGGTCGGCAGGAAGCTGGTGGGCAGCCGCACGAACAGCACCGCGAGCAGGACCAGGACGATCGCATAGATCGCAAGGAACAGCCATTTGCGGTCCACGACCTTCTCGACCGCAGCGACATAGCGGTCGGTGCCGCGCGCAAAGCCGTGGTTGAACCAGTGCTGCGCCTTGTCGACGCGCCGCGCGCCAGCTGGCCAGCGGCGTTCGAGCCAGCTTTGCCGCTCGTGCCCGTCGATCTGCTTCTGCCGCAACAGGCTGGCGGTCAGCGCCGGGCTGAGGATCAGCGCGACCAGCGCCGAGAGGACCATCGCCGAGACGATGGTGATCGAGAACTGGCGGTAGATCACCCCGGTCGATCCGCCGAAGAACGCCATCGGCAGGAACACGGCAGAGAGCACAACCGCAATGGCGACCAGCGCCACCTGGATTTCGGCCATCGACTTGATCGTGGCTTCCTTGGGGGTGAGCTCGGGGTCTTCCTCCATCAGCCGCTCGACATTCTCGACGACCACGATGGCATCATCGACCAGCAGGCCGATGGCCAGCACCAGCCCGAACAGGGTGAGCGTGTTGATCGAGAAATCGAACAGATAGAAGATCGCGAACGTTCCCAGCAGCACCACCGGAACCGCGATGGTGGGGATCAGCGTAGCGCGCCAGCTCTGCAGGAACACGAACATCACGATGACGACCAGGATGATCGCCTCGATCAGCGTCTGGACGACCTCGTCGATCGACAGCCGGATGAACGCGGTGGTATCGTTGGCATAGGCGACCTTGTAGCCGGGCGGGAAGTTCGCCTCGGCCTCGCTGACCGCCTGCTTGACCAGATCTGCGGTTGCCAGCGCATCGGCGCCCGGCGCGGACGACACCGCAAGCCCTGCCCCCGGATGGCCGTTGATCCGGCTGGATGCGGAGTAATTCTCTGCCCCCAACTCCACCCGGGCGACATCGGACAGGCGGACGATCGCGCCGCTCTGTTCGGACTTGAGAATGATCGCCTTGAACTCGTCGACGGTTCGCAGCCGCGATTGCGAGGTTACCGTGGCGTTGAGCTGGTTAGTATCGGGCTGGGGCAGGCCACCCACTTCGCCTGCGGCCACTTCGGTGTTCTGGTTGCGGATCGCGGTGATCACGTCACCGGGCATCAAACCGACCGAAGCCAGCCGGTCCGGGTCCATCCAGATGCGCATCGCATATTGCGAGCCGAATACGTTGGTCTCGCCGACACCCTCGATCCGCGCGAGCTGATCCTGCAGGTTGGAGACGAGGAAGTCGGAGACGTCGATATTGGTGCTGCGGTCGGTCTCGTCGTAGACGCCGACGATCAGCAGGAAATCGGGGTTGGACTTCGTAACGCGCAGCCCCTGCTGCTGCACCTGCTGCGGCAGGCGGGCCAGCGCCTGCTGGACCTGGTTCTGCACTTGGACCTGAGCGATATCGGGATCGGTGCCCTTTTCGAACGTCGCGCTGATCGTCACCTGCCCGCGCGAGCTCGAGCTGGAATTGAAATAGAGCAGCCCGTCGATCCCGGTGAGCTGCTGCTCGATGATCTGGGTGACGCTGTTCTCCAGCGTGTCCGCCGATGCTCCGGGGAAGGTCGCGCGGATGTTGACCTGTGGCGGCGCGACATCGGGATATTGTTCGATCGGCAACAGATAGATCGCCCCGACCCCGGCCAGCATGGTGATTATCGCCAGCACCCAGGCGAAGATCGGCCGCTCGATGAAGATCCGTGACATGCGCCGGCCTCAGCCGCGCTTCGGCGAGGGCGGCGGTGCGATCACCTGCGGCTTGCTGGCCGGAACCGGGCGGACCGGCGCGCCGGGCCTGACCTTGGCCAGTCCCTGGACGATCACCTTGTCGCCCGGCTTCAGTCCCTTGGTGATCACCCAGTCGGTGCCCACGGCCCTGTCTGCGGTCACCTGGCGTTCGGTCGCGCGGTTCTGCGCGTCGATCACGAAGACCGCCGCCTGGCCGCGGGCATTGCGGCTGAGCCCGGCCTGCGGAACCAGAATGGCGCTGGTGTTGATCGCCTGGTCGAAGCGGGCGCGGACGAACATGCCGGGCAAAAGCAGCCCCTGCGGATTGGCAAAGCGCGCGCGCAGCGTGACCGTACCGGTCGCGGCGTTGACCATCACTTCGGAGAATTGCACCACACCGCGCGGCCCGTAGTCGCTGCCATCTTCCAGCACCAGCGACACCTCTGCACTCGCTGGCGCAGCCCCGCCCTGCGCGAGCGAGCGGCGCAGCGTCAGCAGTTCCGCGCTCGATTGCTGGATGTCCACGAACACGGGGTCGACCCCCTGAATTATCGCCAGCGGCTCGGCCTGGTTGCCGGTAACCAGCGCGCCCACGGTGAACAGCGAACGCCCGATGCGCCCGGTGATCGGCGCGGGAACGCGGGTGAACTGCAGGTTGACGTCAGCGGTCTGCAGCTGCGCGCGGCTTTGCTGGACCGCTGCGGCAGCCTGACGCGCGGCGGCGGCGGCATCGACATAGTCCTGCAGCGCGACCGCCTGCGCCTCGGCCAGCGGCTTCAGCCGCTCGGCCCGGATGCGGGTTGCCTCGGCATTGGCCATGGCACTGTTGAGGTTGGCGTTCGCCTCTGCGGTCGCCGCCCGATACAGCCTTGGATCGATTTCGTAGAGCGTCTGCCCTGCCCGCACCACCGCGCCTTCGGCGAAGAACCTGCGGCGGATGATGCCGGTGACCTGCGGGCGAACCTCGGACATCTCGAAGGCAGCGATCCGCCCGGCTAGCTCGACCGAAACGGGCACGGGGCTCGACCGGACGACAACGAAGCCGACTTCGGGCACAGGCCGTTCGCCGCTCTTGTCCTCCTCTGCGCTAGAACATCCGGCAAGCGCGATCGCCGCCAGCCCTGCCAGGGCGACGTGCTTCACGATCGTTCGTGTTGGTCGAACGGATAAGGAAATGACAGACTCGCAGAAACTTATGGACACCGTATACGATTATGGCGCGGTATTAGAAGGTTAACCCCCGACCGGGCAAGTTTGTTTCATCCCCGGCAACAAAATTTCGCGATCTGCCAGTGCCGCGGTCGGTTGACGGCATTCAGGTCGTTCAGGCGTGACTGACTTCCTTGATCGGGATAGCCGGATTGGCCAGTTCCGCCAGATCGAGCGGCACGCCTTCGAGCACCGCCTTGCGGCCCTGGACATAGTCCTTGGTGGCATTGACGCAGTCGAGAGCGATCACCTTGCCGCCACGCAGATAGATCACCGAGAAGCTGCGGCTGACAGGATCGCCGCGGACGAGTTCCTGATCGTAATCGAGCGACAGGCCGACGGTCTGCAGCCTGAGGTCATACTGGTTGGACCAGAACCACGGGATCGCCTGATAGGGCTCTGCTGTTCCCATGATGTGGCTTGCGGCGACCTTGGCCTGGTCGTTGGCATTCTGCACCGATTCCAGCCGGATCACCCGGTCGTTGGCAAAGGCGTTGGCGTGCGCGGCGCAATCGCCGATGGCATAGACATCAGGAAGGCTGGTGCGGCAGAACTCGTCGACATCGACCCCGTTTCCGCCCGCTGCCCCGGCTGCGATCAGAGGCCCGGTCTGCGCGATGATGCCGATACCGACGATCACCATGTCCGCCGCGATCCGCTCGCCATTGCCGCAGCGCACCGCGACCGCATGCCCCGCCTCGTCGGTCTCGATGTGATCGACGGTGTAGCCGGTGCGCAGATCCACCCCATGGTCGCGGTGTTCCTTTTCGAAGAACGCCGACAGCGACGGGCCGGCAACCCGCGAGAGCACCCGGTCCAGCGCCTCGATCAGCGTGACCTGCTTGCCCAGCTTGCGCATTACCGCGGCCGCTTCCAGCCCGATATAGCCGCCGCCGATGATCGCGACGCTCTGCGTGTTGTCGAGCCGCGCCATGATCTTGTCGACATCGGCGCGGGTGCGCACGGCAAAGACGTTGCTGGCATTGCTGCCCTGGCAATCCATCATCCGGGGCGTGCCGCCGGTTGCCCAGATCAGCTGGCCATAGCCGGTCTGCGTGCCGCCACTGGTGGTCAGCAACTTGGCGACCGGATCGACCGCGGTCACCCGCTTGCCGAGCTGCAGGTCGACCTGCCGCTCGCTCCAGAAGGTTTCGGGACGCAGCAGGATTCGCTCGAACGGCTTGTCGCCGGCGAGATATTCCTTGGAGAGCGGCGGTCGCTCATAGGGCGGAAACTGCTCCTCGCCGATCAGCGCAATCGAGCCTGCGAACCCCATCTGGCGCAGGCAGATCGCCGCCTGTGCGCCCGCGTGTCCTGCTCCGACGATGGCAATGTCATAGCTGTCCTGCACCGCATCCCTCTCCTGCTCGATGGCCTTTCGGCGACCGTGATCCTGCGCGCCATGTGCCGGTTGACGCTGCGGAAAACAAGCCTGCACATCATGGCGCAATCCAATAGCGGTGTTGAGGCGCATTTTGGTTTGACCATCGCGCAAGTGCCAACTATAGCGCGCGGCCTGCCCCGGCTGTAAAGCGCCGGGCGCGCCGGGATGGCGGAGTAGCTCAGCTGGTTAGAGCGGCGGAATCATAATCCGTAGGTCGGGGGTTCAAGTCCCTCCTCCGCTACCATCCCGGACACAATCGGCGCCGGAAATTATTTCTTTGCCCCCGCCGAGATTTTAAGCTGCCACGATCCGCTTGGTTTTCAGCATATTAGATGGACTCCATCGGCAGATTGCCGATAATGTCGGTGTGCGTTCCGGCGGCTATCGTGCGTGTCCGGGCAGCTGAGCGCGCGCTTAGGGATCTGTGAGAACAGTGGTGAACCAGCCGGAATCCCCCGATCGCAGACTGGATGGGTGGAAGTCTATCGCCGGATATTTCCGCCGTGACCGGACGACCGTAATGCGCTGGGCGCGCGAGCGTGACCTGCCCGTCCACCGCCTGCCCGGCGGAAAACAGGGATCCGTTTTCGCCTATGAGCGCGAGCTTGCCACCTGGGCTCGCCGCGCCGAGCAGGGCGACCTTGCCGACGCGCCGGCAGCGCCCGAGCCCGAAACTCCGCTGCCCGCCAGCAGCGCACCGCCACCGTCCGCGCCTCAGACGCAATCGCTCGGGACGGATGCACCGTCGCAATCGTCCCGGCGCTGGCTGTGGCCTTCCCTCGGCGCGGTGGCGCTGGCTGGCGTGCTTGCAGTGTCGCTGCCGATGCTTGGCGGTGCGCAGTCGCCCGGCGAACCGCGCAGCGAACAGATCGTCCCCCTGCCCCGCGACCCCAAGGTGGCCAGCGACTATGTCGCCGCGCGTGATCTGTGGGCTCGCCGAACGCCCGCCGCGCTCAGCCGGGCGATAGGGCTGTATGAGCGCGTAATTGCCGCGGATCCAGAATTCGCGCCCGCCTATGCAGGCCTTGCCGAGGCCTGGCTGATCACGCGCGAATATGGCGCGGCGACCGAGAGCCGGGCCTATAGCGCGGCGAAATCCGCCGTCGAACAGGCGCTGAAGCTCGACAGCCGCCTGCCGGCCGCACACCGTGCCAATGGCTTCATCCAGTACTGGTGGAGCTATGACGCCCAGCGCGCAGTGAATTCGTTCCAGCGCGCGCTGACGCTCGACCCGCACGATGGTCTGAGCCATTTCTGGTACGCCAACGTTCTGGCCGATCTGGGCCAGGATACGGCGGCGCAGCGCGAGTATGATACCGCGCAGCTGCTGTTGCCGGGCACTCCGGCGATCGCGATCGAACGCGCGTGCGCTCACTGGCAGGCGGGAAGAGACCGTCGTGCGCTGATGGAACTCAACCAGCTCAAGGCGCAATATCCCGACGATGCGACGATCCGCAACTGCCTGGCCTGGGCGCATATCTCGCGCGGCGACATCCGCGCTTATGCCCGTGAATTCGGCGAGCTGGCCAGGCTGCGCAAGGTGCCCGAGCTGCTCGCGCTTGCACAGAAACTGGATACGGCGGTCGTCCGCAATCCGACGACAGCGCATCTGGTGCTGGTGGCCGATGCCCAGCGCGAATTTGCCGCAGGCGAGCGCAAGACGCGGATGACCCCCGCCTTCCAGGCCTCCAGCATGGGCGACCGCGAAACGCTGGTCGCGCTGCTGCGCCAGGCAGCGATGCTGGGCGAACGCTGGTATTCGGCGACGCTGAACAAGCGCATCGCCCAGCAGTGGCAAGGCGATGCCGAGGTGCAGGCGCTGCTCAACAAGGTGGTGATCGCCACCCCCAAGGTGCGGCTGACCTGATCGGGTAACGCCTGCGTCACCTGCATACTCCGCGATTTTCACCGCTTCGCAACAATTTGCTACAGCCTAGGTTCGCCCCGTTTGCGCTAGCAGGATCATGGTCTGATCGGCGGGACCGGGGGTATTCGTCGACCCAACTGGCTGCTGGCCATCTTTCGTGCCCCGGCCCCGGCGATCAGGCCACCCTTGTCACCCGGCCACAGCATCGGGCCGATCGATCGGGGTGTTTGGGTCTTGCCATCGGCAGGACGGCCTTCGGGGGACTCCATGCGGCGAGTGGCGATAGGTCTGGCGCTGTTCCTGACCAGCGTGCTGGGTGCATGGGTCGTGCTTGGCTGGCCCGCCCAGGCGCAGATGCTGTCCTTCCGCTCGGCCGATCACGATATCGTCCCAGGCAAGCGGACCCGCGTCCAGGCCGATCTCGCGAGGACCATCGAAAGCTGGCACGGCACCCGCGCCTGCAACGCGCAAGGCCGCGCGCGGCTGGCGCTCAAACCTGCGGTCGCGCGCTGGCTGGGCGGGCAGACGGTGGCACAACCCCGCAAGCGGCTGGCGCAATGGGGGTATCACTCGGGCGATATCTGGGTCGAGCAGCGCGTGGTCGATGGCAAGCCCAGCTGCACGGCCGGGTTTCGCAAGCTCATCGCGTTTGCGGATTTCCGCTAGGGCAGTTTGCGGCTCAGGCCGTTGCGAGCAGCCGCTCACTCAGGTCCCACAGCCGTTCGGCACTGTCGCTGTCCACCGCGTGCGGCTCGACAAAGCGATAGCGGACGGGCTCGCCGCTGGAGACTGCCGCGATGTTGCAATCCTCGCAATAGACCCCGCCCTTGCCGTGCAGCAGCGGGCTGGTGGCGGCCCACAGCGTGGTGGTGCAGCCCTGCGCCGGTGTCTTGAACATGGCGCGGGCACCCTCGGCAATCTCGCCCTGCTCGTTCAGCCACCCCAATGCGACCATTTCCTCGGTCGGCAGATGCCGCTGCAGCGGGGTCATGATGCCGCCGGGGTGGACGGCAAACGCCATGCCGCCGCTTTGGGCCAGCCGCGCATTCAGCGCGACCGCGAACAGCGCATCGGCGGTCTTGGACTGGCCATAAGCCTTCCATTTGTCGTAGCTGCCATCGCTCCAGTTGGGGTCGTCCCAGCGGATGTCCGAAAGCTTGTGCCCGGTCGATGACAGCGCCACCACGCGGCATTCACCGCTACGCTGAAGCAGCGGCAGCAGAACGTCGGTCAGCGCGAAATGGCCCATATGATTGGTACCGAACTGCATCTCCCAGCCCGGCCCCACCCGTGTTTCCGGGCACGCCATGACACCTGCGTTGTTGATCAGCAGGTCGAGCCGCGTGACCTTCTCGGCATAGCCCTGCCCAAAACGCCGCACCGATGCGACATCGGCAAGGTCCATCAGCGCGATGCGGATGTCGCCCTTGATGCCGTCCAGCGCGGCGTGCGCCTTGGCACTATCGCGTGCAGGCACGGTGACCGATGCGCCCGCTGCCGCCAGCGCGCGCACCGCTTCCAGCCCGATGCCCGAATAGCCCCCGGTGACGATCGCATTCCTGCCTGTCAGATCGATCCCGGCGAGCACCTCATGCGGTTCGCTGTGGCGACCGAAAGGCGAATCGACGGGGGTCTGATGGGCTGCGATCATGAAGCTCTCCTGCTGCGCTGTGGGCGTCTCAGGCGAGCGCCTCTTCCATCGGACAATAGTCGTAGCCAAGGTCATCCGCCACCGCCTTGTAGGTGACCCGGCCGTTCCACACGTTCAGGCCCGCGGCCAGATGCGCGTCAGAGCGCAGCGCGTCCTTCCAGCCCTTGTCGGCCATGCGCAGCATATGCGGCAGCGTAACATTGTTGAGCGCATAGGTGCTGGTGCGCGCAACCGCGCCGGGCATGTTGGCGACACAGTAATGCACGATGCCATCGACGATATAGGTCGGCTCGGCATGCGTCGTCGCGTGGCTGGTTTCAAAGCAGCCGCCCTGGTCGATCGCGACATCGACCAGCACCGCGCCCGGACGCATCGTGGAAAGCATCTCGCGCGTCACCAGCTTGGGCGCGGCAGCGCCGGGGATCAGCACAGCGCCGATCACCAGATCGGCCGCCGCGACGCATTCGGCGACATTGGCGGCGTTTGCAAAGCGCGTCTTGGCACGCGATTCGAAATAATAGCCCAGCCGCTCGAGCACCTCGGGGTTGCGATCGAGGATGGTGACGTCAGCGCCAAGGCCTGCCGCCATCTGCGCGGCGTTGAAACCGACGACGCCGCCGCCGATCACGCAGACCTTGCCGGGCGCCACGCCCGGAACGCCGCCGAGCAGGATGCCGCGTCCGCCGTGCGCCTTTTCGAGCGCGGTCGCACCCGCCTGGATCGACATGCGCCCTGCGACCTGGCTCATGGGCTTGAGCAGCGGCAAACCGCCGCTGGCATCGGTGACGGTTTCATAGGCGATGCACACCGCCTGGGAAGCGACCAGATCCTTGGTCTGCTCAGGGTCGGGCGCAAGGTGCAGATAGGTGAACAGGATCTGGCCTTCGCGCAGCATCGCACGCTCGACCGACTGCGGTTCCTTGACCTTTACCACCATCTCGCACTCGGCGAAGATTTCGGCCGCGGTGTCGATCAGCTTGGCGCCAGCGCGCAGATAGTCGTTGTCGCTCTCGCCGATGCCCAGGCCTGCGCCCTTCTGCACCCAGACCTCATGGCCGTGCTGCACCAGTTCGCGGGCGCTCTCGGGCGTCAGGCCGACGCGATATTCGTGGTTCTTGATTTCCTTGACGGTTCCGACGCGCATGACAGACTTCTCCTGCTGGATGTTTTGCCCATGGCTTACCTGCACCGCCTTCCCTGCGCGACAGCATTTTGTTACTTTATTACATTATTGCGTAATTTTCCGAATTGGCACTGGAATGTTGCAAATATCCGCGCCGCCTGCGGGGATGTTGAAAAACGCGTCCTTGCGGTTGGACCGCGCGTGCGCGTAACGGACGAATGATTCGCTGGTACTGTCGAGGTATTCGAGCCTGGGGCGCTGCGCTTCCGGTAAGTCCGACGCCAGGCGAGCCGACACAATAGGCGTACGTTCTGCGGGCGTTTCGTAGAAGCCCAATTCGCCCGTACCGCGCGGCAGGCTGGACAGATGCTCGATGCCTTCGACCACCCGGCCCACAAGCGCAATATTGCGGTCGAGGTGGCGTGGCGCATGGCCGATCACCGTGTAGAGCTCTGCTCCACTGCCGGTGTCGGGCGACAGGTTGCGCCCGACACCGACCATGCCATAGCAATGCACTGGCCACACATTTTCATCGTTTCCGGCAATCGGCCAACCACGGAAGAAATCCAGCGTCTTGGCGTATGTGTCAGGCCCGGCCCAAGGGCGACCATCGTCCTGCGATACTTCCTCGCCAATAGCCGTAGCGGAGGCTCCAGCGGCCCCGGCGCTGTCGTCCGCCGACAACCATTCCTTTACGGCTGCATCAAAGGCATCCATCCCGATGACATACCCGCTCTCCGGGACCTGCGCGATCCCGGCAGGCAGCGGCCTCGCCTTGGCCGCGTCCTCGCCGTCGGGATCACCCCATTGCACGACGTAGTTGTCCTGCACCCGCACTATGGCGAGGCCATGCCACCATTTGGCAGCGGCGAGCTTGCGGATGTTGTCGGTCCAGCCGGTGCTGAACGGCGCGGGCATCAGCTGGATAACAACCCGGCGCGGTTTGCCCGCCGCATCGGGGGCAAGCTCCATCACCAGCAGATCCGATGCCGCGATCGCAGTCCAATGCGCAGCCGGCGCGGCTTCGACGATCTCGCCGGGGCTTGGGCTGGCAGGTGGCGGCTCGGCAGCCGCCAACAGCGCCAGCGGGGCCAGTGCAGCGATGGACCTCAGCAAGGCGGAGCGGATTCGGGTCTTTGTCATGGCGGACACGCTATCACGCGCTGACCGCTTGCGAAACCGCGCAAGCCGGTGCAGGTTTTGCAGGGTCGCGGGGGAGAATATCATGGCTGTTCCTGACGAAAACGATGACACCCCGCTGTCGCTGCGCAACAGCCGCGCCACGCTCGACCGGCTGCTCGACGACATGATCGAGACTCCCGACCGGATGGCAACGCTGGCCGAAACCATCGAGCAGGTGTTCTGCGAAACCCGCGCGGTCATGGTGCTCGACATGAGCGGCTTTTCGCGCACCACCCAGCGGCACGGGATCGCGGCGTTCCTGCTGATGGTGCACCAGATGAAACGCCTGGCGATGCCCGAGATCGAGGACAAGGGCGGGCTGCTGGTGAAGGCGGAGGCCGACAACCTCTATTGCCTGTTCGATACGACCGATGAGGCGGTGCGCGCCGCGCGCGCGATCGTGCGCCAGCTCAAGGCCGCGAACCTGATCCTGCCCGAGGATCGCAGGCTCTACGCCTCGATCGGGATCGGCTATGGCGCAGTGCTCAACATCGATGACGAGGATCTGTTCGGCGACGAGATGAACCTGGCGTGCAAGCTGGGGGAGGACATTGCCGCGCGCAGCGAGATCCTGCTGACCGAAGCGGCAAGGGCGACACTGACACTCAAGACCGTCGAGACCCGGCCCGAACAACTCAGCATCTCGGGCCTGGCGCTGAACTATCACATGGTGTTGTAAGCCAGCGCGGCACGGCCCCCGCCGCGCCCGCCAAACCACCTCTTGCGCTGGTCCGCACTTGCCTTTAGGGGGGCGGCTCCCAGGACAAGCGGAGCGGTGGCCGAGTGGTCGAAGGCGCACGCCTGGAAAGTGTGTATAGGTCAAAAGCCTATCGTGGGTTCGAATCCCACCCGCTCCGCCAGTACCCCCCAGCAGCCCTTGTCAAAAGCCGCTCTGCACCGCCGCCGTCGCGCGCGCCCTGGCTCGCCTGGCGCGGCGTTCAGTTGCCCGTGTAGAGTTCCGCGATCGACAGCGAGGCCTTGCCGCGCCCCTTTTTGAGCTCTGCGCGGATCAGCGCTGCCAGGCCCCCTGCCGCGCGCTGGCCATCGGCGTTGCGCAGGGCAGCGCGGAGCGCTTCGGGAACATCCGGGGTGGCGAGGGCTACAAGGTGATCGACCCCGAACGGCGGCACCACGACCGTGTCCAGCAGCGACTGCTGCAGCGCATCGTCCAGTTGCCCTTCGCCATCCGGGCCCAGCGGATAGAGCAATTGCACCGTGCCATCCGAGGCGAGGTTGAACACCGTGGCATAACGCGGCCCGCCGCCGCGCCGGGTGCGGGCCAGCGCCACCGCGATCGGTGCACCCTCGCCATAGAGCGCGTCCGACCCCAGCGGGTCCACCGTCAGCCGCATCGCCAGCTCGGACACCAAAGGCCGCAGCGTCAGGATCGCCTGCCATTTGTCCATCACGCCGGCAAAGGCGGCCTGGCTGGCGATGCCGCTGGCCACCACATCGCCCGAGCTGCGCAGCACTTCGCGCGAGCCCAGCAGCCACAGGAAATCGGCCTCGTTGGACGATGCTGCCAGCTGCCAGGCGGCGTCCTGCGGGGCGGTGGCAAGGTCGTCGCCCTGCCCGGCGATCATCACATAAGGGGCAGGCAGATCGAAGCTCAGCCGGGGAACGGGCACTGCCGCGAACACCGGGCGTTCGGCCCAGCCTGCGGGAAAGAACAACGTGCTTTCCTGCCGCTGCGCGGTGAGCATGCGCACCTGGCTGTTGAGATAGGAGCCGATCTCGACCACCGTGACCAGCCCGTCGCCATCCAGATCCGCCACCGGCGACTGATCGTTGCTGCCCGGCAGGCTGAGCGCCTGTTCCAGCGCATAGGTGAGCACGCCGCGCTGCGGTGCGCCCTCCTGCGGCAGCGCCGCTTCCAGCGCCAGCTGATCGTCGCGCGATGCGCCGATATAGACCAGATTGGGCAGGTCCTCGCGCCTGGGCACCGCAATCTCGCCGGGTACGACGCCCGGCGTCGCGTCCGCCCCGAGCGCACCCAGCCTTGGCCCGGGCCGCGCCACCAGCTCGATCGCGCGCGCTTCGCCGGGGCGGAAGGCGATGCGCGGCGTGAAGGCGAAGGTGCGCGGATCGATGGCGCGGTGCATGGTGCCCGAATGACAGCTGTCGACGACCATCAGGATCGCGACATCCTGCGGCAGATAGCGCTTCATCCACGCATAGAAGTCCTTGTCGACGATGAAG
The DNA here is from genome assembly GCF_001713435.1 of Blastomonas sp. RAC04. Taxonomy (NCBI): domain Bacteria; kingdom Pseudomonadati; phylum Pseudomonadota; class Alphaproteobacteria; order Sphingomonadales; family Blastomonadaceae; genus Blastomonas; species Blastomonas sp. RAC04. The sequence continues at coordinate 305,137 of NZ_CP016460.1, read as the reverse complement.
CTTTCCGGATCCTGTCCCACAGGATCGAAGCCCGGCAGCGGCACGAACTGGTCATAGGCGCCATCGGTCTCGTCAGGATTTTGCGCGCGCGCCTGCGCGCCATGACCCGAAAAATAGAACAGCACCCAATCCCCGCTGCGGCTGCGCTGGCCCATGTCGTGGATCGCGGTCTCGACGCTGGACCGGGTGACCGCGCCATCGGCGAGCGTCACGATGTCGCTGGCGCCAAGACTGCGCGCGAGCCGCTCCATCGCGGACACGTCATTTGCAGGTCCGGCAAGGTCCGGAATGCTGGCCGACTGATAGCGCGACACGCCCACCAGGATTGCGCGGGTCTCGGCATGGGCGGGTAGCGAGCCGACCCCGGCGACCAGCGCGAGAACCAGACTGCACAGGCGCAAGGCAGCGCGCATGGCTCAGCCGCCCACCCCGGCTTCGTCCGGTTCCAGGTCGCGCGCCACCCGCAGCCCGACATCGTCGCGGCGCTTGGTTGGAGCCACGCCGAAACGGTTGGCAGAGCGCAGCGCCGCAGGAACACTTTCGAACGATCCGCCGCGCACCGCCCGGTTGCGACAGGCCGCATCAAGGCACTGCGAGGTCCATTCCCAGACATTGCCCTGCATCTGGTAGAGACCGAAGCTGTTGGGTGGATAGCCCGACACCGCCTCGGGATAGCCGCGATAGGGCGACGTCGGAGACCCCTGGTAGCGCGCGGTATGATCGTAATTGGCTTCCGAAGGGGTGATGCTGTCGCCCCAGGGAAAGGCGCTGCTGGCCCCTGCCCGGCTGGCATATTCCCATTCGGTATCGCTGGGCAGGCGATAGGCCCGACCCGACTGTCGCGACAGCCAGCCCAGAAACGCGAGCGCATCGTCATGGCTGATGCTGGTCGCCGGGATCAGCGGGTTGGGATTGTCCGCCGCCCATGTCGACAGCTTCGGGCAACCGCCATCGCGCACGCACGCGGTCCACTCGGCCACCGTCACCTCGTACACCCCCATCGCGAAATCGCGCGCGATCACCGCGGCCTGCTGGGCAGCCTCGTCCTTGCCGCGCCCGGGTTCGGACACCGGCGAACCGATCACCGCCTTGCCCGCCGGGATGATCCGCATCCAGGGGCAGTTGGCGCAGTCATAGAAGCGGTTGCCGCTGCTGGGATCGCACGAGACGAAACACGGTGGCTGGCCCTGCAGGCCATAATCGAAAGTCGGCTTCTGAAAGCTTGCCGCCTTGGCCATGGCGACCCGATCCGACACGCGCTTCATCGCATCGGCAATGTTCTGCTGCGGGCGCCGGATTTCCTCGGCGAGCACCTTGGAGAAGATGCCATTGTCGAACGCGAACTGGTCGGCGCTGGTCGAGAACGCAACGAGATAGCCCTGATCGGGCCGAATGCTGCTTTCGGCAGAGCGGATCACGCGGCGCAGGCCTTTCGATCCGGGGACGAGCGTATCGCCGCCGGTGACCGCATCGCTGGTCGACATTGGCTGGACCGGCAGCGATATCGTGTTGCGGCACATGTCGAGCACGACCAGCACCGTGCGTGCACCCGAGCCCATCAGGTTGCGGGTGACAGCCGAACGCGACAGCGATCCGCCAGCCGCCAGTCCGACCGGTGAGCCATCGACCGGCACCATCTGGACATCGCCGCCATTGCCGAGCGCGACGCCATGGCCTGAGAAGTAGAGCACGCCAAAGGCCTGGGGCCCAGCGGCGGCAAGCGCGGCGCGGAACGCGGCGATCTCCGCCTCCATCTCGGCCGCGCTCAGGTCGCGGCGGGTGCGCACCGCGCCGCCGCCGGGATCGACAAAGCCGGTGCCCGAAAGCGCCGCGGCGATCCGCTCGCCATCGCCGAAGGTCGCCTGCAGCCGGTCGAACCCGCGATAGTTGCCATTGGCGATGACCAGAGCCAGGCGCGGTTCGCGCGCCTGGCTCTGTCCGAAGGCATCTGGCGCCGACATCAGCCCCGCCACGCACGCGGCCAGGACAAGTGCCAGCAGCGGGATAAGGCGCAGCATCAGAAGCGGAAGCCGATGCCCGCGCTATAGGTGCTGAACCCGCGCGCCTGGATGGTGCTGAAATTGATGCGGATCAGGTCGCGGGTCGCGCGCACCGAATCCTCCCGCCCGCGGATGCCGAACGAGATGGTCGCTTCGTGGAAGCTGTCGTTGCGCAGATCGCTGCCGAAATATTGGGTGAAGGCATAGCTTGCGCGCATCGAGCTGCCCCGGCTGAACAGCCGCGCCTTGAGCGGCAGGTCATAGGCCACGCCATTGCGCAATGACCAGTTTTTGAGGTCGGGGTTGATGTTCGCCTGCGTCCCCGGCGTGTCCAGCGTCTGGCCATAGCCGACCATGTTGCCGACGATCAGCCGCCCCCGGCCGATCCCGTCGATGACATAGCGGCTGGTGATCGACCCCTGCAGGATGTGCCCGAGCGAGCCGGCATTTTCAGAATAGACCGCGCCATAGCCGATGCGCGGCTCGATCGACCATTTGCGCTCGATCAGCGGGATTTCCAGCCCCAGGCCGATCTGCGCGCTGTAGCTGTCGATGCCGTTGATCCGGGCATAGTTGAACGGCAGGTCGAACTTGAGCAGCGCGCGGTTGCCCTCGAAGATGCGGAAGCTGCGCTGAACGCGGGCATCCACCCGGCCGATGTCGAAACGGCCGGCAGAACCGGTGTTGTAGGTTGCGCCGATCAGCCAGGGATCGTTGGGCGTGTTCGCGCCTTCGGGCTGTGCGTCCTGCTCGACCAGCGAATCGCCATTGGTCAGATCGAGCGCGCTGCGGGTGAGCTGCGCCTGAAGGCTGCCCGGGTTGCCCGCGAGCGGATCTGCGGGCGAAAAGCGCGTGAACGAACGCGCCAGACAGCCGAGCAGCGCTTGCGAGGTCGGCGTGCCTTCATCATCCACCGCGGCATCGAACGCGTTGAACGCCTGCTGCCGGTTGATCCCGTTGAAGGTGAATGTACACGCCGCGCCATTGCGCTGGGTCACCAGCTGACCGGTGGGCGAGACGATCGATACGGTCAGCAGCGCGCTGTTCTGCAGATAGCCTGCAACGGCGGTCGCGCCGCGAATGTCGAACACGCCCGACACCGCGCCCAGCTGGGCATTCTGGAAGCCGACCACGGTGGCGATCACGCTGGGGTCGAGAAAGTCGATGATGTCGTCGATCGTGTCCTGCTCGAAGCGGGCCGACTGGTCGAAGCCGTTGAGCTGGTTGTTGACCCGGATGCCGATGCGGAACGACTTTCTGAGCTCCTGGTAATTGGCGATGTTCGGGACCGGCTGGCCCGCCTGCTGGGCAAAGGCCGAAGTACCGGCGCACAGCACCGCACAGGCAGCGAGCGCGCTGCCGAATTTCAATTTGGACACGTATTCCCCCTTGGAACAGACACCTGATGAGGGGCCGGAACACGGGCGTTGCCTTGCCCCGTCGCAGTCCGGCCACTGAGCCAGCTTGAACCGTTGGCCTCGCGGGGGCGCTGTGGCAAATTGTCGCAAACCGCGACAAATCGCCGTTTCGCGAGGCGTCCCGCTTCGTGCTGCGCGATACACCCGGCAATTGCCCTGTCGCGTGCGCCGGGGCATGGTGGCACTGCCGCAGCCGCCCGGATCACCCGCGCCAGCTTCAGGAGTGGTTCGATGCCAGATGCCGTTCCCCGCCTTTCCCGCACCTCGGTTCTCGCGATCAGCTTTGGCGCGATGGTGCTGCTGGCGGGATTGCTGCGACAGACGGGCGATGCGATCGGCGGGATGCTCGACCTGACGCTGAACGGGACACAGGCCCGCGCCTTGCTGGCGCAGCTGACACCGTGGCAGCGTGATGTGCACGCGCATGCCACGCTAATCTATGACGGGCTGTATCCGCTGGCCTATGGCGCCTTCTTTGCCGGGCTTGCGATCCGGCTGGGTGGCGCACCGGCGGGCTGGGTCGCGTTGACAATGCTCGCCGGGATGGTCGCGGACTACGCCGAGAATATCGTGCAACTTCTGGCGCTGAGCGGGCGTGCCGATCTGCTGGATGCCAAGACGGTGCTGACCCCGCTCAAGTTCGCCCTCACCGGCACGGCGATCATTGCGACGCTGGTTCTGGCGGTCAGAGCCGGAGCGCGCGCGCTGGGGCGCTGACCCGGCTCAGGCGCGCTGTTTGCCGCGAAAACGCCAGTCGCCGATCGGCTCCCATGGTCCGCCCATATAGCGGTGCAGGGCCAGCCCGGTAATTGCGATCGGACGCGGCAGGAATTCGGCGCTCAGCTGTTGCAGCAGCGCCTTGGCCGCTGCTGGCTCGACCTTGTTCTGCACCGTGATGTGGAGCCTGGGCTGGCCCTGGTCCTGCGCGGTCAGCAGGCCGTGCAGCCCTTCTGCCATCATGTGGCGGATCGCCAGCAGGCCCGGCGAATGGATGCGATAGGCAACGCCGCGGCCCAGGTTCATCATCTCGCTCAGCCGGGCATCGGGGGCGGCAAACTCTGCCGCCAGCGCCTTGGCGCGCGCCACCGCCTCGGCCTCATAGGCACCCGGCAAGTGGTGGAACAGCGTGACATGCGCATTGAGCACATTGCGCTCGGGCGGATAATGCGCGCGGCGCAGGGCATTGGCCCAGGCCTGATCGGCCGCGCCCATACTGGCAGTCATGATGATCGGTTCGCGTCGCATGACGATGCCTTAGCCTTGGCCTGCGCAACATACAAAGGGGGCGCGGTGCATCTCTGCTCCGCGCCCCCCGCTTGCGACCCGTCAGGGTATATTGCGAGCGCTCTCGCTTATGCGAGTTCGAGCTGCTTCGTCTTGATCTTGGCGAGCACGTTTTCAGGTGCGGTTTCGCCATAGGGATCGCTGTCCAGACCGTGGTCGTTGATGCCCGGCTCTTCGAACCAGTCGGTGACCACACCGTTGTCGACGACCATGGCATAGCGCCAGCTGCGCTCGCCGAAGCCGACATGGTCCTTGCGGATCAGCATGCCCATGCGGCGGGTAAAGTCGGCCGAGCCATCGGGAAGCAGCTTGACCTTTTCGACGCCCAGCGACTTGCCCCACTGGTACATCACGAACGCGTCGTTGACCGACACGCAGTAGATTTCGTCGATGCCCTGCGCGCGGAAATCGTCGTACAGCGCTTCGAAGCCGGGGACCTGCGAGGTCGAGCAGGTCGGCGTGAACGCGCCGGGGAGCGAGAAGATGACGACGCGCTTGCCGGCAAGCAGATCGCCGGTGAGCTGGTCCTGCCAGCGGAACGGATTGGGGCCTTCGATGCTCTCATCGCGCACACGCGTTTTGAGGCACACATTGGGGACCTGACGTCCAATCATAGTAGAACTCCTTTGAACGATGGGGGAAAATTGTTTTTGCACTGCAGCATGTAGCGACCCTGCCGCACTGAGTGAAATGAATTGATTGGACTGGCCTGATCGCTTTTTTCGATGAGTTGGCCGCATTCCCGGCGACAGTCCGGTTGGACCCGATGCATGGTTACGTGACATGCTTGCCAAAATGAGCAGAAAGCTTCATTTTGAATGTTTCTGGAGGTTCTGAATGCTGATGTCCCGCCCGCTTGGCTGGTTCTGGTTGCTGGCGATCGCGTTGCTTGCCTGGAATGTCATCGGTCTCATCGCGTTGCTGTACGATCCGGTGATCGGCCTGGGCGATGTGAGCAAGCTCGCGCCGGAACAGCAGGCGATATACGCCGCGCGTCCCGCGATCGCGTTCTACGGCTTCGTGCTCGCCACCGTTGCGGGCACGGCGGGCGTCATCGCGCTGCTGCTGCGGCGGCATGTCGCGTTGTGGCTGTTCATCGCTTCGGCCGTTGGTCTGGTGCTGCAGAACGCGTGGCTGTTTGGCGATCCGGCCAATCTCACGGCCGAGGTTCTGGGCTTCCAGGCGCTGATCGCAGGATCGATCGCGCTTGAAATCTGGCTGGCACTGACTGCGAAAAGGCGCCGCTGGAGCCGCTAGGGCAGCGCCAGCAGGACAAAACTACATCTCGCCGCGCGCCCTGCGCAGCGCGAACCACTTTTCGACATTGCGGTTGTGATCGGCGAGCGTGTTGGCGAAGACGTGCCCGCCGGTGCCGTCGGCGACGAAATACAACGCCTCGGTCCGCGCCGGGTTGAGCACCGCTTCGATCGAGGCACGCCCCGGATTGGTGATCGGCCCCTTGGGCAAACCCGTCATCGCATATGTGTTGTAGTCGTTGACATCGGCGATCTCGGACTGGCGAATGCGCCGCCCCAGCGGCTTGCCGCGCGTGATCGGATAGATGATGGTCGGGTCCGCCTGCAGCATCATGCCCTTGCGGATGCGGTTGGAATAGACCCCTGCGATCATCCGGCGCTCGGACGGCTTGCCGGTTTCCTTCTCGACGATCGCGGCCAGCGTGATCGCTTCCTTGGGCGTCTTGACCACCGTTTCGGGCGAGCGCTTGGGCCACAGTTCGGCGATGGTGTCCTGCATCGCCTTCTGCATCCGCAGCATCACCGCGATGCGCTTTTCACCGCGCTCGAAGCTGTAGCTCTCGGGCAGCAGCGATCCTTCCTCGGGCACCGGAACCTCGCCGGCAAGCAGCGGCTCGCGCATCAGCTTTTCCTGCACCAGGATGCTGGGCATGCCCTCGGGTACCGTGACCATCCGCAATACGACCTCGCCACCCTGCAGGATGTTGAGGATTTGCGCGTTGCTGGCGCGTGCGGGGATGACGAACTCGCCCGCCTTGATCGGATCATCGCCGCCGAACACCTTGGCCCGGTTGAGGAAGGCCCCTGCCGAACTGATCGCGCCCTTGTCCTCGAGCACCTGGGCTGCGCGGGCAAGCGAGCTGCCCGCGGGGATGACGATTGCCAATTCCTGCTGCGCCGGGCCTTCACCCGTCCAGCCCCAATAGAAATTGCCGCCGATCAGCAGCACCAGGGCCGCAGCTCCGGCCAGAACGATGCATCCCAATCGGCGCAGCATGATGGCGTTATACCGCCTTCATGATGAGGCTGGCATTGGTGCCGCCGAAACCGAAGCTGTTGTTGAGCACCGCGGTCACCTTGCGCTTCTTGGCGGTGTGAGGCACCAGATCGACGCCCTCGCAGCCCTCGCTCGGGTTGTCGAGGTTGAGCGTCGGCGGGACGATCTGATCGCGGATCGCAAGAATGCAGAAGATCGCCTCGACCGCGCCCGCGCCGCCAAGCAGATGGCCGATGGCCGATTTGGTCGAGCTCATCGAAACGTTGGAAATGGCATCGCCGAACAGCCGCTTGACCGCGCCCAGTTCGATGGTGTCGGCCATCGTCGAAGTTCCGTGAGCGTTGATGTAATCGATATCGGCGGGGGTCATGTTCGCCCGCTTCAGCGCCATTTCCATTGAACGATAGGCTCCGCTGCCTTCCGGCTGCGGCGCGGTCACGTGATACGCGTCTCCCGAGAGGCCATAGCCCACCACTTCGGCATAGATCTTCGCGCCACGCGCCTTGGCCCGTTCGTACTCTTCGAGCACGACGACGCCTGCGCCCTCGCCCATCACGAAGCCATCGCGATCCTGGTCATAGGGACGGCTGGCCTGTTCGGGGCGGTCGTTATAGGTCATGTTGAGCGCGCGCGCCTGCGCGAAGCCGGCGATGCCGATCGGGCAGATCGTCGCTTCAGCGCCGCCCGCCAGCATGACATCGGCATCGTCGAGCGCAATCATCCGCGCTGCGTCGCCAATCGAGTGTGCTCCGGTCGAGCACGCGGTGACGACGGCATGGTTGGGTCCCATCAGGCCGTACTTGATCGAAACCTGGCCCGAGATGAGGTTGATCAGCCGACCGTGGACGAAGTGGGGCGATACGCGGCCCGGACCCTTTTCGGCCAGCAGCAGCGATTCACTTTCGATTCCCGGCAGACCGCCAATGCCCGAACCGATCGAGCATCCCGCGCGGAAGCGTTCTTCCTCGCTCATGTCGGTCAGCCCGGCGTCTTCAAGCGCCTGGCCCGCAGCATCGATGCCATAGATGATGAACGGATCGACCTGGCGCTGGACCTTGTGATCGACGCGCTTGTCCGCATCAAAGCCCCAGGGATGGTCCTTGGGCTTCACTTCGCAGGCGATGCGGCACTTCTGATCGCTCGCATCGAACCGGGTGATCGGTCCCGCGCCCGACTTGGCGGCGATGAGGTTCGCCCATGTCGTCTCGACATCCGCCCCCAATGGCGTGACCAGTCCCAGACCCGTTATGACTACGCGGCGCATACGCCCTCACTCCTGCATATCTTCTGTGCGATCAGTTCCCTCAAACGATCGAGGGCACTGGCCGGAACGAAAAATGGCTTCCCCGGTCGCATCGCGACAGACAGGGAAGCCATCCTATTTCACATGGTCGCCATCTGCATCATGACGACGCTGCCCTCCTGCGACCGCTGGTGCGGTTTGCGCAGGCACTTCGGGCCCAGCCCCTGTGTCAGCTGCAGATCAGCCCTTGTGGCTGTCGATATATTCGATGGCATCGTTGACGGTGCTGATCTTCTCGGCGGCGTCGTCGGGAATTTCAACTCCGAACTCTTCCTCGAAAGCCATCACCAGTTCGACGATGTCGAGGCTGTCAGCGCCCAGATCGTCGATGAAGCTTGCGTCCTCGGTGACCTTCTCTGCTTCAACGCCGAGATGCTCGATCACGATCTTTTTAACGCGGTCCCCAGTCTCACTCATTCAGAGTTCCTTCAATAGTGTGTAAATGGATGTGCGAACGAAAATACCCGCCCGCCCTAATGCGGCTTTTGATCGCTGGCAAGAGGCGGGCGCAGCCAAACATGGTGGATGCGCCGCGCTGCTTGCCCGCGACGGCAGGTCACAGCATCGCCATGCCGCCGTTCACGTGCAGCGTCTGGCCGGTGACATAGCCGGATTCGCGGCTGGCAAGATATACCACGGCGGCGGCGACATCGTCCCCTTCGCCCAGCTTGCCCGCCGGAATGCGGCCCAGCAGCGCGGTCTTCTGCCCCTCGGGCAGCACCTCGGTCATGGCCGAGGCGATGAAGCCGGGGGCGACGCAATTGACGGTGATGTTGCGGCTGGCAAGCTCTGCCGCCAGCGCCTTGGACATGCCGACAAGGCCAGCCTTGGACGCAGCATAATTGGCCTGTCCCGGATTGCCGGTGGCACCGACTACGCTGGTGATCGAGATCATGCGGCCGAAGCGCGCCTTCATCATCGGCTTGGCAGCCGCGCGGCACAGGCGGAACGCGGCTTCCAGATTGACGCGGATCACGTCGGACCACTCGTCGTCCTTCATCCGCATCGCCAGGTTGTCGCGGGTAATCCCGGCATTGTTGACCAGAATGTCGAGCCCGCCCAGCGCCTCGACCGCGCGCGGCACGAGCGCATCGACCGCAGCCGGGTCGGACAGGTCGCACGCCAGCGTGACATGGTCGCCGCCCAGTTCGGCTGCAAAGGCATCAAGCTTGGCTGCGTTGCTCCCCGACAGCGCCAGCCGCGCACCATGCGCCGCCAGTCCGCGCGCGATCGCGGAACCGATGCCGCCGCTGGCGCCGGTGACGAGGGCGGTCATGCCTGTAAGATCGAACATTGAAGTCTCCTGACTGTTAACGCCTCTCCCCTTGCGGGAAAGGCCGCGAGACTTGGTGGCTTTGCCACCCAGTCGCAGCGCGAGAGGGGAATACGGACACCGCCCCACCCTCTCCAACACCGGCTAGGCAGCAAGCTGACAAGCCTTTGTATCCTCCCCCGTCAAAGGGGAGGAGCAAGTATCACACCGCCTCCAACAGGCTTTCGATATCGCGCATGTCGACCAGGCTGTCGCAGGCGACATCCTCGACGATGCGCTTGATCATCGGGACCAGCACCTTGCCACCCAGCTCAATGAATTGATCCACGCCAGCAGCGTGCATCGCCATCACGGATTCGCGCCAGCGCACCATGCCGGTGACCTGCTCGACCAGCAGTGCGCCGATTTCCGCAGGCTCGCTCACCGGCGCTGCGGTGACGTTGGCGAACAGCGGCACGACAGGCTCGCGGATTTCGGTTTCGGACAGTGCGCCGGCCATGCGGTCTGCCGCAGGCTGCATCAGCGCGCAGTGGAACGGGGCCGAGACCGGCAGCATCATCGCCTTGCGCGCGCCAAGCTCCTTGGCGATCGGCAGGCAGCGTTCGACCGCGCTGGCATGGCCCGAGATGACCGCCTGGCCGAACGCGTTGTCGTTGGCGACCGCGCACACCTCGCCCTGCGCCGCCTGCTCGGCGGCCTTGACCGCCTGCTCGAACTCGATGCCCAGCAGCGCCGCCATCGCGCCGACGCCGACCGGTACTGCCGCCTGCATTGCCTGACCACGGATCTTCAGCAACCGCGCCGTGGTCGCCAGATCGAACGATCCGGCTGCGCACAATGCAGTATATTCACCCAGGCTGTGCCCCGCGACATAGGCGAAGCTGACCGGGCTGCCGGTGCCTGCTTCATGCTGCAGCGCGCGCAGCGTGGCGATGGCGTTGGCCATGATCGCAGGCTGGGCGTTTTCGGTCAGCTGCAGTTCGTCCGCATCGCCCTCGCACATCAGCCGGAACAGGTTCTGCCCCAGCGCATCGTCGACCTCCTGGAAGACCTCGCGCGCCTGGGTGCTCGAGGCGGCGAGCTCCCTGCCCATGCCGACCTTCTGGCTGCCTTGTCCGGGAAAAATGAATGCGCGTGTCATGATCCTGCTGTCCCTCGCCCCGATCTGTCCGTCGCTGGCAAGACCCCCCGGTCTTGCGCGACAAGCGCCGCCCGTTATATCCGATGACGCAGCGTTGCAAGGTGCTTGCGGCCTGTTAATCGATCACTTAACACCTCGCCATGGACGATACACTTTTTGCAGCGTCGCTGGAAACGCTTTGCCGCGAGCGGCTGGGCGGCGACGGTCCGCTGAGCGGTTTGCAGCGGCTTTCCGGCGGTGCGAGCATGCAGAGCTGGCGCTTTGGCTGGGGCGACGAGCCGCTGATCCTGCGGCGGATGCCCGAAGGGTTGAGCGGCGACGATGCGGCGATCGAATCCGCCAGCCTCTCGCTCGACGGCCAGGCCGACGTGATCGAGCGAGCGGGCGAGCATGGGGTGATGGTGCCGGCGGTGCGCGCGCGGCTGCGACCGGAGGACGGGCTTGGCGAAGGCTTCATCATGGCCTGCGCCGCTGGCGAAGCCTTGCCGCAGGTGCTGCTGCGCGACCCTGCCTATGGCGACGCGCTGGCAGGCCTGCCACGCCAATGGGCCGAGCAGCTCGCGGCAATCCATGCCATATCTCCAGGCCGCCTTCCCGCCGAACTGCCCTGTCGCAGCCTTGCCGAGATGGTCGCCGAGCTCGAGCAGCGCTGGCATTCGCTCGGCGGTGTCTCGCCGATCTATGCGCTGGCCTTCGGCTGGCTCGAGCGTGCCCTGCCCGCCCCTGTCGAGCTTTCGCTGTGCCATGGCGATTTCCGCATGGGCAACCTGCTGCTGACACCCGATGGCCTGTCCGCCGTGCTCGACTGGGAACTCGCGCATCTGGGAGACCCGGTGCAGGACCTTGCCTTTGGCTGCATCCCCAGCTGGCGCTTCGGCCGCTATGATCAGATGCTGGGCGGCTTTGCCCAGCCCGGCGCCATGCTCCAGCATTACGAGGCGCTGACCGACCATGCGGTCGATCCGGCGCGCTTCCGCTTCTGGCTGGTCTATTCGTGCCTGTGGTGGGGGGTATGCTGCCTGGTGATGGCCGATATCTGGCGGCGCAGCGAGCGGGAGGGGCCCGAGCGGCTGGTGATCGGGCGGCGCGCGTCCGAGGTCGAGATCGACCTGCTGCTGATGCTGTCCGACGACCTGCCGTCGCCACAAGCCCCGATGCCATGGCCCGAGGCGGGGCACGCAACCGAAAACGGCGTGCCAAGCGGCGCGGCGCTGATCGGTGCGGTGAGCGACTGGCTCGATGCGCAGATCGCGGACCAGGCCAGCGGCCATGCAAGGTTCGAGGCGAAGGTCGCGATCAACGCGCTGGGCATGGCCGCGCGCGACGCCGCCATGGGCCCGGGCTTTGCCGCCCAGCAGCAGCACAGGCTTGCCGACATCGGCATGGATGCCGGCACCTTGCGCAAGCGGTTGCGCTGCGAGCCTGGCAGCGTGACCCGGATGCAGCACGATCATCTGCGCCGGCTGGCGGTCGAAAACTGCCTGATCGACCAGCCGCGCTATGCCGGGCTGGCGGTCGCCCGGCAGCTTTGGACCTCGCCCCCCTGACCCGTCCGGTTACGCCAGGTTACAAAATCGTCTCGACATCAAGTTTCCACTTAAGGCCTGCGACGCGCGGTCGTTAATGCTGGTGAAGAGTTGATTAAGGACGATTGGGCTCAACCGATGGCGGAACACCAGGTACAGCGAGGCAATTTCAGGGACCGGATGAAGCTGGCGGCTTCCATCCTGGCGGGCCAGTCCAGGGCAGAGGACGATGCCCCGCGGGAAGAAACCGTCTTTGAAAACATCAGCAAGCTCCAGTACCTCAAGGTGTTCTCGTTCCTTGAGCAGGTTCAGCTGGACCCGGTGCCCGATCATTACCGCCTGGCGTGGGAATATCTCAACGGCGGCAACATGATGCTGCGCGAGGCTGTGAACCGCAAGCTCGATGCCAACGGGCGGCTGTCGCCCGAGATCGTTGCGGAAATCCTGGACGAATGCGAAGGCCAGATGAAGGTCAAGGACCTGAACGCGCTTGTCGCCGAGAGCGAGACGCTGCTTGCAGGCGGCTTCAAGACGCTGAGCAAGAGCGGCAAGGAAAGCATGGCCTATGCCGAGGTGCTGCAGTCGCGGCTCGACTGGATGCGCGATCTGGACCCGGCCGACCAGGCCGACATGCCGATCGAGGCGCAGTTCAAGGCGCTGCTCAAGATCACCTCGCAGATGCTGCAATCGACCAAGAAGGCGAGCGAAAGCCTCGACCAGAGCACCAAGAAGCTCAGCCAGATGCGCAACCGGCTCGACGAGGCCAACGACAAGGCGCAGCGCGACCAGCTGACGGGCCTCCCCAACCGCTGGGCGTTCGAACAGCAGTTCTCCGCCGCAACGATCCGTGCCAAGGAGCGCTTCGAGCCTCTCTCGGTCGCGTTCATCGACATCGATCATTTCAAACAGGTCAACGATACCCACGGCCATGAAGCGGGCGACCGCGTGCTGCAGCTGGTGGCCAAGACGCTCGACGGGTTCGGCCGGGGCAACTGCCATCTGGCCCGGCATGGCGGCGAAGAGTTCGTCATCGTGCTGGAAAACACCAGCACCCAGGAAGCCAAGCAGCAGATCGACGCTGTTCGCGAGGAGCTGGCCGAACGTTCGCTGGTCAACAAGGACAACGGCCAGAATATCGGCCGGGTAACCTTCTCGGCAGGCATTGCGCCGTTCAATCCGGGCGAACCCAACCGCCAGGTTCTGCGCAATGCCGATGCGGCCCTGTATGAAGCCAAGCACAGCGGCCGCAACAAGGTGCTGATCTTCAACCCCTCGCATTGATCGGGAATCCATTCCAGATGCCTCTTTTTCTCGTCTCCGCGCTTGCTTTCTTCAAGGTTCTGGGTATTAGCCCGCGCTTGCCTTCGGACGACTGATCGTCTGCGGGCATTCGAAGAAAGCCGGAGGGGTGCGTTGCATGGTGCGCGCATCAGCGATCGGCAGATGAGTAAAGGAAGCCAATACATGCCGCTTTACGAGCATGTCTTTCTGGCGCGCCAGGACCTGTCACAGGCCCAGGTAGACGCGCTGGCCCAGACCGCCACCGAGATTGTCGAACAGAACGCAGGCAAGGTCACCAAGACCGAGACCTGGGGTCTGCGCAACCTCGCCTACAAGATTCAGAAGAACCGCAAGGCGCACTTCGTGATGCTCAACATCGACGCCCCCGCCGGCGTCGTCGCCGAGCTGGAACGCCAGACGTCGATCAACGAAGATGTCATCCGCTATCTGACCGTGCGCGTCGACGAGCTGGAAGAAGGCCCGTCGGTCATGATGCGCAAGCAGGACCGCGAACGTCGCCCCCGCCGCGACCGCGACGCTTGAGCCAGGAAGGATAAAGACACATGGCACGCCCATTTTTCCGCCGCCGCAAGTCCTGCCCGTTCTCGGGCAAGAATGCTCCCGCCATCGATTACAAAGATGTGCGCCTGCTGCAGGGCTTCATGTCCGAGCGGGGCAAGATCGTTCCCAGCCGCATCACTGCCGTTTCCGGCAAGAAGCAGCGTGAACTTTCCAAGGCCATCAAGCGCGCACGCCACGTCGGCCTGCTGCCGTACATCGTGAAGTAAGGAGCAAGAGACATGCAGATCATTTTGCTCGAACGGATCGAGAAGCTTGGCTCGATCGGTGACGTCGTCACCGTGAAGGACGGCTATGCCCGCAACTTCCTGTTGCCCAACAAGAAGGCCCTGCGCGCCAACGAAGCCAACCGCAAGGTCTTCGAAGCCAACCGTGAGCGCATCGAATCCGACAACGTCGCCAAGCGTGACGAAGCTGCCAAGCGTGCCGAAACGGTCGATGGCATGCAGGTCATCCTCATCCGCGCATCGTCGAACAGCGGCCAGCTTTACGGCTCGGTCTCGGTTCGCGATATCTCGGATGCGCTGAACGAAGCTGGTGCCACCGCCGTCACCAAGGCGATGATCATCCTGGAACGCCCGATCAAGACGCTGGGCGTGTTCCCGGTCAAGATCGCGCTGCACCCGGAAGTTTCGGTCAGCGTCACCGTCAACGTTGCGCGCAGCGATGACGAAGCCGAGCTGCAGAAGGCCGGCGTCGACGTGATGCGTCAGATGTTCGAAGAAGACCAGCAGCCTGCCGGCTTCGTCGAAAAGTTTGACCCCAATGCCGAACCGGGCCTCATCCCGCAGGATGAGACCGAAGAAGCCGAAGGCGACGATACCGACGCCTGATCGGGTTCGATACCGACACACAAAAAGCCGGGTTCCTCACAAAGGAGCCCGGCTTTTTTGTTGCCCGTGTCATTCCCGCCCGCGGCCGCGCGGATCGGTCGTGTTACCGCGCAGGCGGCGCGACGACTTCCTGGTTGAACCTTTGCGCCAGCACCACGAAGTTGGTGACCTCGCGCCGCAGCGTTCCTCGCTTCACGCCGAAATCGCTGATCAGATACCGAGCCACGAACGGCTCGCCCGCCACCGAAACGCCCGCCTTGCTGAACTCGTAGAGCCGGTTGAAGTCGCCTGCCGCCTGGGTAAGGTTGGCAAGGTTGCGCTCCGCCGGTTTGGGCCAGAACGCGAGAAGGTAAAGCCCCTGGCACTGATCGGGCTGCCCCGGCGGGCAGGCGGTGAAGAACATGTTGATCTTCAGCTGACCGAAGCTCGCCTCGACGAACGGGCGCCCCTCGGGCGTCTGGCGGTCGGCAATGGTGATGGCGGTGCCGAAGGACGACAGGATCTGGCGCACGCTCGCCGGGGTGAAGGCGTTGACTTCGGTCATGTCGTCCGGGTTGCCGGACGGCGGTTGCTGCGCCAGCGCAGGCATCTGCGCGGCGGCCAGCACAAGGCAGCCCACCAGACCCGTTTTCAACATCTGCAATGTCACTCGCCTGTGCATCGTCATCTCCTGCCCCCCCCTTTGGTGTGTGGGGTACATCATAAGCGGTGCCTGTCGCAGGTTGCAACCTCTCGAAAAACCGCAGCGGGGCGGTCATTTTCCGGTAATGACAGTGTCGCGCAAAGTCGTTAAGCGTCGAACATGAACAGTGTAGACCAGATCATCACCGCCCTTGCCGACCATTATGAGCAGTCGGTTGCCAATCTCCAGACCGCCATCCGGGCCTTTGTCGAGCATGGAACGCTCCCCGATGCGGAGCAGCGCCGCAATGGCGGTTTCAGCTATCCGCTGCTGCGGATCGAGTATGATGGACGCGAGCGCGGCTCCTCCACCGGCCTGGCGTTCGGGCGGCTGAACGCGCAGGGGCTCTACACCACCACCGTCACCCGGCCACGCCTGTTCGCCGACTATCTGACCGAGCAGTTGAACCTGCTGCGCGAGAACTACGACGTGGCCATGTCGGTCGAGGCAAGCACCCAGGAAATCCCCTTCCCCTATGTGCTCGACGGGATCGCCGGGATGGACCTGGGGGGAATCACCCCGCTCGAACTCGCCCGCCATTTCCCGACCACCGAGCTTGCCGATATCGGGGACGAGATCGCCGACGGCTTTCTGCCGTTCGGCCAGGGCATGGACCGCCCGCTGTCGCTGTTCGATGGCCTGCGCACCGATTTCTCGCTGGCGCGGCTCCGGCACTACACCGGCACCCCGCCCGAGCATGTCCAGCGCTTCATCCTGTTCACCAACTATCACCGCTATGTCGATGAATTCGTCGGCTGGGCCTGCAGCCAGATCGGCAAGGGCCATTACACCGCATTGTCGGGCGCGGGCGGGCTGTACACCGATCAGCCGGGGTCCGACCCCAGCCAGCTGGTGGCCGACAGCGCATGGCGGCGCCACCAGATGCCCGCCTATCACCTGATCGCGCCCGATTTCGGCGGCATCACCCTGGTCAACATCGGCGTCGGCCCGTCCAACGCCAAGACGATCACCGATCACCTTGCCGTGCTGCGCCCCGAAGTGTGGCTGATGATCGGCCATTGCGGCGGCCTGCGCCCCACCCAGCGGATCGGCGACTATGTGCTCGCCCATGCCTATCTGCGCGACGACCACATCATGGACGATGTGCTGCCGCCGGAAATCCCGATCCCTCCCATCGCGGAAATCCAGCAGGCGCTGGCCGGCGCGGCGGAGGAAATCTCCGGCACCAGCGGCGCCGATCTCAAGCGACGGATGCGCACCGGAACGGTGGTCACCACCGACGACCGCAACTGGGAGCTTCGCTATTCGGCCAGCGCGCTGCGGTTCTCGCAATCGCGCGCGGTGGCAATCGACATGGAAAGCGCGACCATCGCCGCACAGGGCTATCGCTTCCGCGTGCCCTACGGCACTTTGCTGTGCGTGTCGGACAAGCCGCTGCACGGCGAACTGAAGCTGCCCGGCCAGGCGAATCGCTTCTACGAGGAGGCGATCGCCGCGCACATGCAGATCGGAATCCGCACCTGCGAAATGCTGCGCGGGGAGAGCAACTCGCTGCACAGCCGCAAGCTGCGCGCCTTCAACGAGCCGCCGTTCCGGTAACTTTATCATAAAGTCTGCATATATTTGCAGATATGCATTGACGCAGGGCTGAAGATGCGCCAGCCTGCGACTCATGCCAAAGCGCATCCCTATCGCCCGTGAGCTTGCCGAGTTCTTCAAGCTCATCGCGCATCCCGACCGGATACGTCTGATCGAGGAACTGCGCACGGGCGAGTGTGACGTGAACACGCTCGCACAGAGGCTCAACCTGCCCCCGACCCGTCTTTCCCAGCATCTCAGCCTGTTACGGGCTGCCCGGATGGTTGCGGAACGGCGCAACGGCAGACAGCACCTCTACAGCCTTGCCCAGCCGCAGATCGCGGGCTGGATCACCGAAGGTCTGGCCTTTGTCGAGGCCCGCGCCCCGGCGGCCCTGGCCGGAGAGCTGCAGGAAGTGCGAGAACTCTGGTCCTGACCCTTTAGACATCTATCAAGAAGGAGCCTCCCCATGCCCCATTTCGCCGCCGGCGTCGTCCGCTTCCAGACCGAGGTATTCCCCGAGAAGCAGGAGCTGTTCGAAAGCCTCGCCAAGGGCCAGTCGCCCGAAGCCCTGTTCATCACCTGCTCGGACTCGCGCATCGAAACCGCGATGATCACGCAGACCGATCCGGGCGAGCTGTTCATCTGCCGCAATGCGGGCAACATCGTTCCCCCGCACACCAACCACACCGGCGGCATGACCGCTTCGATCGAGTTCGCGGTTGCTGCACTCAAGGTGCCGCACATCGTGATTTGCGGACACACGGAATGCGGTGCCATGAAGGGCGCGATGAACCCCGAGGGCCTCGACGGCCTGCCCCATGTTCGCGAATGGCTGGGCTATACCCGCGCTGCGGTCGAAGTAGTGAATCATCTGGGTAGCAACCTCGATGATGCGGGCAAGATGCAGATGCTGCTGGAACAAAATGTCATCCTGCAGCTTAATCACCTCAGGACCCACCCCGCTGTCGCCGCGCGACTCGCCGCGGGTGAGCTTCAGCTCCACGGTTGGGTCTATGATATCCGCACGGGCGATGTGACCGCCTATGATGACACCACCGGCAAGTTCGTGGCCGTGCACGAGCATTACGCCAGTGAAATGGCCGCGATTGCCGTGGCCAAGCATGAATGTGCAGCCTGAACCTGAGTCCCTGACCTTCCGATCCCCAGGAGCATGATCATGACCGCGACTACCGCCCCGATGGGTGAATTCGAGACGATGAAGAAAAGCTGGCCACAGGACCTGCTGGCCTCTGTCGTCGTGTTCCTGGTGGCGTTGCCCCTGTGCCTTGGCGTTGCCATTGCATCGGGCGCACCGCCGGCGCTGGGGCTGATCACGGGCATCATCGGCGGGATCGTCGTGGGCTCGCTCGCCGGTTCTCCGCTGCAGGTCAGCGGCCCGGCGGCGGGTCTTGCCGTGTTGTGCTACCAGCTGGTGGAAGAGCATGGCCTGATCATGATGGGTGTCGTCGGCCTGATCGCCGGCGCGCTGCAGCTGATGGCAGGGGTCGCGCGGCTCGGCCAGTGGTTTAGGGCGATATCGCCGTCCGTCATTCACGGGATGCTCGCCGGGATCGGCGTGCTGATCCTGGGTTCGCAGTTTCATGTGATGATCGATGACAGCCCGCGTGGAAGCGGCCTCGAGAACCTGATCTCGATCCCCGAGGCGATCTACAAGGCCGTGTTCCCGATGGCGATGGACAGCCATCACCTCGCGGCCATGGTTGGCGTCGCCACAATTGCCGCGATCCTGCTGTGGAACCAGTTCAAGCCCAAGTCGCTCGCCGTCGTCCCCGCCCCGCTGATCGCCGTCATCGTTGGCACTCTGGTCGCGCTGTTTGCCGGGTTCGACATCAACCGCGTTACCGTGCCGGACAACATCGTAGCATCGCTCAACATCCCCACGGCCGAAGCCTTTCAGCGCGGCCTTTCGATGGACATCCTGCTACTGGGTGTGGTCTTCGCGTTCGTCGCCAGCGCCGAGACGCTGCTGTGCGCCACCGCGGTCGACCAGATGCACACCGGCCCACGCACCAAGTACGACAAGGAACTGCGCGCGCAGGGCATCGGCAACATGCTATGCGGTGCGGTCGGCGCGCTGCCGATGACAGGCGTGATCGTGCGTTCGTCCGCGAATGTCCAGGCCGGTGGCAAATCGCGCCTCTCGGCGATCATGCACGGCGTCTGGATTCTCGGCACGGTTGCCGCCCTGCCCTGGCTGCTGGCCTATATCCCTACCGCAGCCTTGGCCGCGATCCTGGTGTATACCGGCTACAAGCTGGTCAACATCGCACAGATCAAGAAGATCGCCTCTTATGGCCGGATCGAACTGGTGATCTACTTCGCGACGCTGGGCGGCATCGTGGTGTTCGATCTGCTCACCGGCGTGATCATCGGCTTCGTGCTGGCCACCGCCAAGGTGGTGTACACCTTCACGCATGTGCGGGTTGATCTGGAGGACGACGAGATGGCCAACCGCACCGATGTGTTCCTGCACGGATCGGCAACCTTTTTCTCGATCCCCCGGCTTGCGAGCGTGCTGGAAACCGTCAAGTCGGGCCGCGAAGTGCACGTGCATGTCGAACATCTCGACCATATCGACCACGCCTGCCTCGACATGCTGGGCGCATGGGAGAAGCAGCATAACGCCACCGGCGGCACCATGATCATGGAATGGAAGGATCTGCGCGATCGCTATGCATCGCCCTACCAGAAGATGCAGGATCAGTTCGACGGCAATCCGGACCAGCCGGGAGAGGGGCCAAAAAAAGCCCCGCCGGTGCTTGAGCCGGCTGCCTGATCCAACCCTCTCTAACTGCTACAGAAACAAGGCCGTCGGGGCAACCCGGCGGCCTTTTTGCATTCCTCTGTCGAAAACCATGCAGTTTGTGTCGGGATCAAGGGAACATTTGGCGGTGGTCGGCGTAATGCCTCCATCAACGGAATGGTAACCCCAACCGATGAAGCCAAGGAGATTATCTATGAGCGATGCCATCAAGACTGCTGCAGCGCGCATCAAGGAAGACGCGCTGAACCTCGCCGAACGTGCCCGCACGGAAGCTGCGAGTGCATTCGCATCGGTCAATGACCACCGCGACGAACTGCGCGCCAAGGCCACCGAAACCGCCAAGCTGGCCGGTGAAGTGATTTCGGAGAACGCCCGGATCGCATCCGACCTCGCCCGCCGCAACGCGAACGCTGCCGCGCACATCATTTCGGACAATGCCAAGGCGCTGACCACCGAAATGGGCCCGCTTCGCGACAAGGCCGGCGAACTAGCGCAAGATGCCTCTGAGCGTCTGACGGTTGCCGCACGCGACCTTTCCGCCAAGGTCAGCCAGAACAGCAAATACGCCGCCGACCAGGCACGCGCGCATCCGGCAGTGGCCATCGGCCTTGCGGCTGGCGGTATCGCGCTGATCGCAGCGGCCATCGCGCTGACCCGCAAGAGCAAGGTCGATCCTGCGCCGCAGGCCGACGAGAATAGCGACTATGTCGATCCGACCGTTGTTCCTTCGACGACCAGCGCAGCAGGTGCGCCGTATACGAACACCAAGCGGTAATCAGCCCCGGCTGTAACCCGCCCAACAGATAGGTGCTGCGCGCGATTCCCTCATGCGCGGTGCCTCGGGGCCTGTTTTCCGGCAAGAGGCGCCCCCCGCTTCAGGAGAGCAGGCCCCATCATTCTAACGACCGGTCATCGGTCGCTGCGACCTCAGACAGGGGCAGATGCTGCGGCTCTCGGGCCGTAGTTTCTGCTCCTGTTCTGTTACCGACCCCTGAAACCAGCGTCGCTTACCAGCCGCATTGCTTGCCCTTGTTCTGTTCCTTGAGCCACGTCTGGAGCGGCGCGAAATATTCGACCATCGCGGTGCCATCCATTTCGCGCGATCCGGTGAACGCCTCGAGCGCATCGGGCCAGGGCTTGGACGCACCCATCTCCAGCATCGCGTTCAGCCGGTTGCCGACCTCCTTGTTGCCGTAGAAGGTGCACCGATGGAGCGGGCCCTTCCAGCCGGCGATGTCGCACGCGGCCTTGTAGAACTGGAACTGCAGGATTCGCGCGAGGAAATAGCGGGTATAGGGCGTGTTGCCGGGGATATGGTATTTCGCGCCAGCGTCGAACGCATTGTCGGGCCGATCAACCGGCGGCGTGATCCCCTGGTACTGCAGGCGCAGCGCCGTCCAGGCCTCGTTGTATCCGGCAGGCTTGATACTGCCGTCGAACACGCCCCAGCGCCACCGGTCGACCAGCAGGCCGAAGGGCAGGAACGCCAGCTTGTCCATGCCCTGCCGCAGAAGCAGCCCAAGGTCCTTGTCCGCGCCGGGTACCTTGGCCTTGTCGAGCAGGCCGATCTCGACCAGATAATCGGGCGTGATCGACAGCGCGACCATGTCGCCGATCGCCTCGTGGAAGCCATCATTGGCGCCATCGAGATGCAGCGTGTCCTGCTTGTTATAGGCCCGCTGATAGTAATTGTGCCCCAACTCATGGTGGATGGTGGTGAAGTCGTCGGCATTCACCTTGATGCACATCTTGATGCGGATATCGTCCTTGTTGTCGACATCCCAGGCAGACGCATGGCAGATCACCTCGCGGTCGGCGGGCTTGGTGAACTGCGAGCGCTGCCAGAAGGTTTCGGGCAACGGCGCAAAGCCCAGCGAGGAGAAGAACGCCTCCCCGCCCTTGACCATCTTGATCGGATCATACTGCTTGGCCTTGAGCAGCTCGGTGACATCATAGCCGATGTCGCCCGCGCCCGCAGGCGCCACCACATCATAGATGTTGCCCCATTCCTGCGCCCACATGTTGCCGAGCAGATCGGCGCGGATCGGGCCGGTCTTGGCCTGCACCGCATCACCATATTTCTCGTTGAGCTTGGTACGGGTGTAGCAGTGCAGATCGTCGTACAGCGGCTTGACCTGCTGCCAGAGCTTCTCGGTCAGCGCGGCGAACTCGTCCGCGCTCATATCGTATTGCGAGCGCCACATCGCGCCGACATTCTTGAAGCCCAGCTCGCGCGCGCCCTGGTTGGCGATGTCGACCATCCGGGCGTAGTCGTCCTTCATCGGCGCGCCGACATTGTCGTGCCAGCTCGCCCACATTTCCTTGAGCGCATCGGGGTCACGGCTTTCGCCCATGGCTGCCTCGATGTCCGATCCGTTCACCGGCTTGCCATCAAGCGTACCCTTGCCCTTGCCGTAGATCGACTGCAGGTTGGTGGCGATGGTGTTGAGCTCGGCCGCTGCGCCCGGAGTGGTCGGCGCGGGCAGCACGATGCCGCCGCGCATCTTGTCGAGCTTGCGCCGCGTCTCGTCGCTGAGTCCTGCGACATCGTTGAACTTCGCCGCCTCGAGCGCGAAGCGCACCTGCATCTCGGTCCCCTTGGCGCCGACCTCGGCCGCCAGCGCATTGGTATCGTCGGTCAGATAGGTCGAGTTGACCCAGAACACTCTGCTCGCCGAGATGATGTAGTCGTACATCTCCTTTTCGGCAGCGGTAACAAAGGCATCGGCATCGGCAGCGGTCGGCCTGGCAGCGGCGCTCTGCGGAGCAGCATCCTCGGCAAATGCGGGAACAGCGCAGGCGGCAACCGACAATGCGATGACGGACACGATCGATTTCAGGGATTTCATTTCAGACACCTTCTCATCATGCGCCGTACACCGGCGCAGCAGCATGGCAGCAACGATGGAACCGCCACGGCGGAGCGTCAAGCGGTGAGAAATGAAACCATTTCGTCCGCCAGCGCGGGCTCCAGCACGCTCGACATGTGCGTGCCCCTGATCTCGCGATAGGTTGCAACGTGCAGCTGCCGCGCCAGCTCGGGCGCAGAGCCGTTGTCCTGGTCGTCGGCGCCGCAGACCACCAGCACGGGAACGTCGCGCTTGACCAGCGCATCGGTATCGACGTCGCCAAAGCTGTCTAGCAGCAAGCGCGCAGCGATGGGGTCGATCCCCTGGGTCTTCATGAACGCAACCGCCAGAAAATGCGGATCGCCGCGTTTGACCTCGTCGCGCAGGTTGATCGCGGTGACGAAGAAATCGCGCCGCCGTCCCCAGCCGGTCAGCCCTTCCCAGCCCATGCCGGCGAGCACCGCCTTGCGCGGGGTCACCCCTGCCGCCAGCAGCTTGGCGGTGGTGCGCGCCCCCAGCGAGAAGCCACCGAGGTCGAAATCATCGAGCCCGAGCGTATCGATCAGCGACAATGCATCGTCGACCAGCACATCGCGCGGATAAGCGGCTGGATCATGCGGCGCGCCGCTTGCGCCGTGCGCGCGCAGATCGGGCATGATGACGCGAAAGCCCGCGCTCGCCAGCCTTGCCGCATGGCCGAACTTGATCCAGTTGGTCTCCGCGCTCGAGAACAGCCCGTGGAGCAGCAACAGCGCCCTGCCCTCGCCGGTTTGGTGCACCGCAAGCTCGGTGCCGTCGAAGGAGCGGATGCGGCTGGTGGTGATGGTGGTGCTGGGCTGGGTCATCCCCGCTCTTTAAGGCCAGCCTGCTCCATGCGCCAGATGGCAAGATCGATCCGATCCTGACCGAAAAACGGTTCGCCATCGAACACCAGGGTCGGCACGCCCCAGTGGCCCGCCATTTCCAGCGCTTCCTGGTTGGCGGCAAGCTCGGCGTCCAGCGCCTCGGGCTCGGCCAGCGCAATGGCGTCAAGCTCGGCGAGGTCAAGCCCGGCCCGCGCGGCTGCCCCTGCCAGATGCTCGCCCTCGTGCCAGCCAGCGGTGCCGCCCCAGATCAGCCGCGAAACCTCGTCGCAGAAGGCAAGGCTCCTGCCCTGACGCGAGGCCACCTGCCCCAGCCGCGTGATGCGATAGACATGAGGCTGGTCGGGCGAGATCGTCCGCGTCGCGATGTTCTGCTTGATCGGGTCTGGGTTCGGCGGCGCGAACGGGATGTCCAGATACTGCGCCAGCCGGAATACGTCTGTCAGCGTGTAACGCAGCCAGCCGGGCTGGCTCTTCTCGAAGAAATCGGGTTGGCGGATCGCCAGCGGATAGACCGGGCGCAGGTTGAGCGCGAGGTCATAGCGCTCTGCCATCGCGCGATACCGCCGCGTCGCGAGATAGCTGTAAGGCGAGCGGAACGACCAGAAGATGTCGGCTGTCAATGTCATGACACAAAGACTGCCAAAACATCCGTCCGGATGCAAATGCATTCGCACTTTGAGTTAGTGTCATATGCTATTATATCGATAGCCATGACAGACTCGATCGGTTTTCTCATCAACGATACCGCCAGGCTTTTCCGCCGGATGTTCGACGGCAACATCCGCGATCTGGGAATGACCAGCCTGCAATGGCGCACGGTCGCACGGCTCAAGCGCGAGCCCGGCATGCGCCAGAGCGAGATGGCCGATCTGCTCGAAGTCGAGCCGATCACGCTTTCGCGGATGATCGATCGGCTGGTGGAATCGGGCATGGTGTGCCGCAAGCCCGATCCGAACGACCGCCGCGCCTGGAACCTGTATCTGACCGAAAAGGCCGAACCGCTGATGGCGCAACTGCAGCGCGAGGCCGATCTGGTGCAGGAGCTTGCCCTGACAGGGCTGAGCCAGGAAGAGCGCGCCGTTCTGGGCGATCTTGTCGAGCGCATGCGCTTGAACCTGTCGCGGCGGGAGGCGGTCGATGCTTGACGGCGACAGCAAGGCAACCTCCCCCGAAACGCAGGACACTTTGGTCGCGCCGGCGTCCGAAGCAGGCAGCCGACCTTCCGCGATCGATATCCGGGAAAAGCCTTCCCGGCGCTGGGCCGTGCGCGGCCTGATGCTGGCGGTGCCTGTCGTGCTGCTGGCTTTGGGCGCCTATTACTGGCTGTCTGGCGGGCGCTATGTCTCCACCGACAATGCCTATGTGCAGCAGGACAAGGTTGCCATTTCGGCAGAGGTCGGCGGGCGCATCATCGATGTCAGGGTCCGCGAGAACATGTCCGTCAAGCAGGGCGACATCCTCTTCCGCGTCGATCCCGAACCCTATGCGCTGGCCGTGCGCCAGGCCGATGCCGATATCGCAGGCGCTGAGGTCTCGGTCGCCACGCTGGCGAGCGAAGCGCGCTCGACTGGCGTCGGGATAGCGTCCGCGCGCGATGCAATCGCCTATGCGCGGATCGATCTGGAGCGCCAGCAGGCGCTGATGGAGCGCGGTTTCACCACCAGGGCACGGCTCGACGAAGCCGAGCGCAGGGTAGAAATGGCGCGCGAGCAACTGCGCGCTGCCGAGGCCAGCGCGGCCGAGGCGAGATCGCGGCTGGCAACTGGAACGGCTGTCCCGGGCGTCAGCCCCGCCATCGCGCAGGCCCGGGTGCGTCGCGACACTGCTGCGCTCAATCTCGACCGCACCGTGATCCGCGCGCCCGTTGGTGGCCGCGTGGTCCAGGCAGAGCGGCTGCAGCGCGGCCAGGCCATGGTCGTCGGCCTTCCCGCGCTCACACTGGTGGTCGATGACCGCAGCTGGATCGAGGCAAATTTCAAGGAGACCGACCTCAACCACATGCGGGTTGGTCAGCCAGCCGAGGTCAGGCTGGATGCCTATCCCGATCTCAAGCTGACCGGGCGGGTGGAAAGCATCGGCGCGGGAACGGGGTCGGAGTTCTCGATCCTTCCGGCGCAGAATGCGACCGGCAACTGGGTGAAGGTAACCCAGCGGGTGCCGGTACGCATCCGGCTGGACAAAACCGCTGACCGGCGGCTGATCGCAGGGCTTTCGGCAGACGTCACTATTGATACCGGCAAGCACCGCTAGGACCGGGCAATGGCCAGCCGCGCCGCCCCTGCCCGTTTCGCCGGGCCTGCGCCGGGGGCCCTGCCCATCGACCTGCCCGCCATGCCGGTTCGCCACCGGGGACTGCTGACGCTCGCAGTGATGATGGCGACGATCATGCAGATCCTCGACACCACTATCGCCAATGTCGCGCTTCCGCACATGCAATCCAGCCTGGGCGCAACCGCCGATACGGTGACCTGGGCGCTGACCAGCTATCTGGTCGCATCTGCGATCGCGATGCCGATCACCGGCTGGCTGGCCGAGCGCGTCGGATCACGCAACCTGTTCGTCTGGGCGGTCATCGCCTTCACGCTCGCCTCGATGGCGTGCGGCGCGGCGGCCACGCTGGAAGAGATGGTGCTGTTCCGTGCCATCCAGGGGATTGCTGCAGCATTCATCGGTCCCTTGTCGCAGACCGTGCTGATGGACATCAACCCGCCCAGCGGCCAGGCGCGCGCGATGTCGATCTGGGGCATGGGGATCATGATCGGGCCGATCATGGGGCCGGTGCTGGGCGGCTGGCTGACGGAGAGCTACAGCTGGCGCTGGGTGTTTCTGGTCAATGTGCCGGTGGGCATCGTCACCATCGCGCTGCTTGCCTGGCTGCTGCCCAGCCGGGAGCGCACCCGCCGCCGGTTCGACCTGTTCGGCTTTTCGATGCTCGCGCTCGGGCTTGCCGCGATGCAGATCATGCTCGATCGCGGCACCCAGCTCGACTGGTTTTCCAGCCCCGAAATCCTGATCGAAGCCGCAATCTCGATTTCATGTCTGTGGATTTTCGCGGTGCATATGATCTGGGGTCGCAATCCGCTGTTCGAGCGCGGCCTGCTGGGCAATCGCAACATGGCCGCTGCCTTGCTGTTCATGCTGGTGGTGGGCGTGGTGATGTTTGCCAGCATGGCGCTGCTACCGCCGATGCTGCAGCAGCTGTTCGGCTATTCGGTGCTGGATACCGGCCTGCTGCTGGCCCCGCGCGGGCTGGGCATCCTGATCAGCATGGGGGTGGCAGGCAGGCTGGTGAACACGGTCGACCCGCGCTATCTGATGATCACCGGGGCTGCGACCGCGACCTATTCGCTGTGGATGATGACTGGATGGTCGCTGGACATGACCTGGCACCCGATAGTGGTCGCAGGGTTCGTGCAGGGGATCGGGATGGGCCTGTTGTTCATCCCGCTCAATTTTCTGGCGTTTGCCACGCTCGAGCCCCGCCACCGTACAGATGGTGCCAGCCTGCTCAACCTGGCCCGCAGCCTGGGCGCGTCGGTCAGCATCTCCGTGCTGACCACATTGCTCAGCTTCAATATCCAGGTCAGCCACAGCGATCTGGCCGCGCACATCACCGGTTCGTCGCTTTCTATGCTGGACCCCGGCACTGCCGACAAGTTCGGGTCGCTGGGCGATGCGGCGTTGCTGGTGGTCAATGCCCAGATCAACCGCCAGGCAGCGATGATCGCCTATATCGACGATTTCCACGCGATGATGCTGGTCAATCTCGCCGCGATCCCGCTGCTTCTGCTGCTGCGCCGCCCCAAGAACATGGCCGTCGCCCCGGTCCATATCGGGGAGTGAGAGCACAGAAGGCTCGTAAAGCGCGGTGAGGTTAGCGCCCTCACCGCGCTTACGTTTCAGCCCTTTTTGAGGTGGCGGCGGCCCAGCAGTTCGGCGATCTGCACCGCGTTGAGTGCCGCGCCCTTGCGCAGGTTGTCCGACACGCACCACAAGGAGATGCCGTTCTCGACCGTGCTGTCGTCGCGCACGCGGCTGATATAGGTCGCGCCATCGCCGACGCACTCGACCGGGGTCACGTATCCGCCGTCTTCGCGCTTGTCGACCAGCATGATTCCCGGCGCTTCACGCAGGATCTTCTGCGCGTCCTCGGCGCTCAGTTCGTTTTCGAACTCGATGTTAACCGCTTCCGAATGGCCGACGAACACTGGCACGCGCACGCAGGTCGCGACCAGCTTGATCTTGGGATCGAGGATCTTCTTGGTCTCGACCACCATCTTCCACTCTTCCTTGGTCGACCCATCGTCGAGGAAGACATCGATGTGCGGGATGACGTTGAAGGCGATCTGCTTGGTGAACTTCTTTGCTTCAGCGCTGTCGCCGACGAAGATGTTGCGCGACTGCTCGAACAGCTCGTCCATGCCTTCCTTGCCCGCGCCCGACACCGACTGATAGGTCGCGACGACGACCCGCTTGATCGTCGCGGCATCGTGCAGAGGCTTGAGCGCGACGACCAATTGAGCGGTCGAACAATTGGGGTTGGCGATGATGTTGCGCGCCTTGTAGCCATCGATCGCATCGGGGTTCACTTCCGGAACGATCAGCGGCACGTCGGGCTCCATGCGATACAGCGACGAGTTGTCGATGACGACGCAGCCCTGCGAGGCGGCCTTGGGCGCATAGATCTTGGTCGCGGCAGAGCCGGCTGCGAACAGCGCGATATCCCAGCCGGTGAAATCAAAGTGCTCGATGTTCTGCACCTTGATCATCTTGCCGGTATCGCCGAACTCGACCGTGGTGCCCGTCGAACGCGACGAGGCAACAGCTGCGATTTCATCAATCGGGAACTCGCGCTCGGCCAGGATGGCCAGCATTTCGCGACCGACATTTCCGGTCGCGCCGACTACGACTACTCGATAACCCACGGATCAATTCCTCCAGTGCAATGCACCGGGGCGCCTAGCGGCTCAGCCCCGGCAATACAAGCTGCGAGTGGCGAAGATGCGACGGCGCGAAGATTTTATTGCGCCACATCTGCAGCTTGCGAAACAAACCGTCCATCCGCTTGCCTTCAACTCGCCGAAAATTCCCGGATGGGGATCGGGGAGTTGGGCGGGCCTGCATCGGGACGACGTGACAACGAAAAAGGGCGGCCTTTGCAGACCGCCCTTTTGCAAGATCAAAGACTGTCGAAAACGATCAGGCTTCGGTGCTGCCCTTGGCGGGACGGTTGTCGCGACGCTCTGCAATACGTGCGCGTTTGCCGGTCAGGCCGCGCAGATAATACAGCTTCGCACGACGCACGACGCCGCGGCGCACCACGGTGATCGAATCGATGTTGGGCGAATAGAGCGGGAACACGCGCTCGACGCCTTCACCGAACGAAATCTTGCGCACGGTGAAGTTGGAGCCGAGGCCCCGGTTCGAACGTGCAATGCACACGCCTTCGTAATTCTGGACGCGGGTGCGGTCGCCTTCGACCACGCGCACGCCGACGCGGATGGTATCGCCAGCCCGGAAGTCGGGGATGGTCTTGCTAGCCTTGAATGCCTCGATAGCTTCAGCTTCGAGCGTCTGGATGAGGTTCATATGACCTGTCCTATCTTTTTCGCCGCGCACCAGAGGGCGACTGATCCGGAGCGCCCCCATGGCGCTCCCAAAGATCCGGCCGCCTTAGCCGTGTTATCTCCGCAGCCTGGCTGTCACGCCATGCCCGGATTTTCGCGTGATCCCCCGATCGCAGCACTTCGGGGATCGCACGCCCTTCCCAAATTTGAGGTCGGGTGTAGTGCGGATATTCGAGCAAACCGTTCTCGAACGATTCTTCGTCTCCGCTGGAAGAGGCGCCCATTACATCGGGCAACAGCCGAACGCAAGCGTCAAGCAGCACTAAAGCCCCGGTTTCCCCGCCCGAAAGCACGTAATCGCCGATCGAAATCTCCTCGATCGGCCTCGCCTCGAACAATCGCTCGTCAAACCCCTCGAATCGCCCGCACAGGATCGTCACGCCTGGGCCGTCCGCGAGTTGCCTTACGCGCGCTTGGGTGAGCGGCGCGCCGCGCGGTGTCATCGCGATCACTGGCGCGTTCGGCGAGCGTTCAAGTGCATGATCGACCGCGCTGGCGAGCACATCGGCGCGCAGCACCATCCCCGCCCCGCCACCCGCAGGCGTATCATCGACACTGCGGTGCTTGTCGGTGGCAAAGTCACGAATCTGGATCGCGTCGAGCGACCACCGCCCCTCGGACAGCGCACGCCCCGCGATGCTGTGGCCGAGCGGGCCAGGGAACATCTCGGGGTAGAGCGTGAGGATCTGGGCTGCGAAGGTCATTGGGTCCAGTTCTCGACCTTGAGGCCGGGGATGTCGGCGAAATCATTCTCATTGTCCGTGACCATGATAAGATTCTGGGACAATGCCTGTGCAGCAATCAGGCGGTCATAGCTGCGACGCTTGAACGGCAACGCGGCATAGGCGCGGGCTGCTGCGATGTCGAAGGCCAAGACGGGTACTTCCTCGAGAAAGGCTTGCAGTTGAGCGAACCCAGGGGGCTTTCCCCGAACCGATCCGAGAGCAACCTCGGCGATAGCGATGGCGGACGTGACAATGTCCCCCTCAAAACACTCACCGGCGCGACCGACAACACGATCGTCTGCGTTCATCGTCAGGGCAATGACGACGTTACTGTCGAGCAGGTATTTCATGAACCGTCACTGCCGCCCAACAAATCCCAGCGCAGCGGCCGCTCTTCAAACACCCTGTCCTCGGGTTTGATCGGTTTGAGGCTGGTCGCTGACCCCGCCACCTTATCGATATTGAACTTGCGCCTTGGCGCGCCGATTTCCCGAACAACATATTCGCCATTCTGTTCGGTGATCGTCCACTCCCGATCCGGTTCGATCCCCAGTGCCGCAGGCATGCGCATGGCGACGGAATTGCCAGACTTGAAACTCTTTGCCCGGTATTCCTTACCCATCACGGCCTCCTGTATATACGCGATGTATATACTATTCGGCCCACACAGGGTCAATCGCGATGCGGTCGTCGCCGATATCGGCGGATGCGACCGGAACCATGAAGGTCTTGCCGTCGGGCCTCGCGATATCGAGCAGGTCGCCTGCGCCGAAATCTTCGATCGCACGAACGGTACCGAGCGGCTCGCCGGTTTCGGACACTACGAGCAGGCCGATCATGTCGGCATGATAGTATTCGCCCTCGCCCAAGGGCGGAAGCGCGGAGCGCGGGACGGTGAGTTCGGTGCCGCGCGCCGCTTCGGCGGCGTTGCGGTCGGTGATCTCGGCAAAGCGCGCGATGCCGAGGTCCTTCTGCGGACGCAGCGACTTGAGGGTCAACGCTCCGCTGTTGAAGCTCTTGTGCGCCTTCACGCCGTCGAGGCCGGAGCCGAACAGCTTGAGGCGCACTTCGCCGGTCACGCCATGCGCGCCGACGATGACGGCCAGGGTTATCGGACGGTCGGGCATAGAGGCGCTTTCAACAGTGCGTTCAATCTTTGCCCACCCCGGTCCGGCAAGCCGGACCCTCCCCTCCCGCAAGCGGGAGGGGAGAGGCGTCGTGGCTTAGCCTTCGGCCGATTCAGCAGGTGCTTCTTCAGCAGCGGCTTCTTCAGTGGGCGCTTCTTCAGTGGCGGGCTCTTCAGCCGGTGCGTTCTTGGCTTCTTCGGCAGCGCGAGCGGCTTCTTCGGCTTCGGCGATCTTGGTCGCCTTCTCTTCAGCGCGTTCCTTGGCCTTTTCCCCCGGTTCACCCTTCTTCAGGTTCACGGTCGCCTTGCGTTCCTTGATGCCCATGGTGTCGAGGAAGCGGGCAACGCGATCGGTGGGCTGCGCGCCGACCGACAGCCAGTGCTTGGCGCGCTCTTCATTGATCTTGACGCGCTCGCCCGAATCCTTGGCGAGCAGCGGGTTGTAGATGCCGATCTGCTCGAGATACTTGCCGTCACGCGGTGCGCGGCTGTTGGCAACGACGATCTTGTAATAGGGGCGCTTCTTGGAACCGCCGCGCGACAGACGCATGGAAATAGACATGTGAACCTTACCTTTCTGATATAATTAGATTTAAATCACTTTTTCTTGAAATTCTGAAAGCCCGGGGGAAGCCCGTTGGGCAGTCCCGGCAGCCCGCCGGAAATGCCCTTGCCGCCGCCACCGTTGCCGCCACCCAAAAGCCCGGCGATATCGTCCTCGGTCGGCATCTTGCCGCCGCCCAGAGGACCGCCGCCACCGCCGCCGCCGAACATCGCGGCCAGCCCCTTGAGGCCGCCCATCTTGCGGATCTTCTTCATCGCGCCTTCCATCTCCTGATGCATCTTGAGCACCCGGTTGACGTCCTGCACGGTGGTTCCCGATCCCTTGGCGATGCGGATCTTGCGCTTGGCGTTGAGCAAGGCGGGTTTCTCGCGCTCTTTGGGGGTCATCGATCCGATGATGGCATCCATATGCACCAGCACCTTGTCGTCGACACCGCTCGCGCTCATCGCCGCCTTGGCCTTCTTCATGCCCGGCATCATGCCTGCAAGCGCACCGAGGCCGCCCATCTTGGTCATCTGGCGAAGCTGGGTGCGCAGGTCGTTCATGTCGAACTGACCCTTGGACATCTTGGCGGCGAGCTTGTCGGCGTCTTCGCGCTCGACCGTCGCAGCGGCCTTTTCGACCAGGCTGACGACGTCGCCCATGCCCAAGATGCGGCCAGCGACCCGGCCCGGATGGAACGGCTCGATCGCGTCCATCTTCTCGCCCATGCCGACAAACTTGATCGGACGGCCAGTGACAGCACGCATCGAAAGCGCCGCACCGCCGCGCGCATCGCCGTCCATGCGGGTCAGCACGACGCCGGTCAGCGGCACCTGCTCTGAGAAGTTCTGCGCAACGTTGACCGCGTCCTGACCGGTGAGCGAGTCGACGACGAGCAGGATTTCCTTGGGCGTTGCCTCATTGGCGACCGCCTTCATCTCGTCCATAAGCTGCTGGTCGACATGCAGGCGACCCGCGGTATCGAGCATCACGACATCGAACGACTGCAGCTTGGCGGACTGAAGCGCCCGGCGCGCAATATCCACCGGCATCTGGCCCGCAACGATCGGCAGCGTGGCGACGTTGACCTGCTCGCCCAGCACCTTGAGCTGCTCCTGCGCGGCAGGGCGCTGCACGTCGAGCGAGGCCATCATGACCTTCTTGCCGTGCTTTTCCTTGAGCAGCTTGGCGATCTTGGCGGTGCTGGTGGTCTTGCCCGAGCCCTGCAGGCCGACCATCATGATGACGGCGGGCGGGGCTACGGCGAGATCGAGGTCGCTGGCTTCGGATCCCAGCATTTCGGTCAGCGCGTCGTTGACGATCTTGACGACCTGCTGGCCGGGCGCGACCGACTTGAGCACCGACTGGCCCACGGCCTTTTCGGTGACGGAATTGATGAAATCGCGGACGACGGGCAAAGCGACATCGGCTTCGAGCAGCGCGATGCGGACTTCGCGCATCGCCGAGCGGACGTCCTCTTCCTTCAGCGCGCCGCGGCCACGCAGCTTGTCGAACACGCCGCCAAGGCGATCAGTCAGATTATCGAACATATCCGCTTCTCCTTCTGCCCGCCCACATGGCCCGCCAAACCGTCCCGATCAACCACCCCGGCTCATCGGCCAGGCCTGCCCTTGCGCCAAACGCACAAAACGCCGGTGGGCGAAACCTCGCCGACCGGCGCGCGCATGGACCGGCAATGCGGTTTCAGCGGCGGGACAGGATGCCCATGCACTATCGGGTGCACACAGGCTGGGCGGGCCATTAGCGCAACCTCGGTCCGCTGGCAACCCCCGCACCGCAAGGCGGCGCGGCCGGGGCCTGCTTAACCGCATCTTGACCATCGTGTCGCCCAGAAATACTGAAAAGCCGCCCTTCGCCCCTTCCCAAGCGTAAACGATGTTTTAACGCTCGCGGCTTACGTTCCTTGCCATTCAGCCGGATAATCCAGGCCGGTTGAGGGGAATGATGGTGCAAAACGTGAAATCCGATCCCACCAACAGCGATCGCACGGGGGCTCTGGCCGACCGAGCGGTGCGGGGACGCGACTTCATTGCAGGCGGCATCATGACCGCAGCTATCCTGATGTTCGTCGGCACAGCCGGCAGCGTCCTCCCGACCGTGATCAACCGCTATCATGGCATGGCGGTCTCTCCGGACAACATCGCGGTCACCGCGCTTCTGCTCAACATCGCGCTGATCATCTTCGGCTGGCGGCGCTACAGCGAGCTTTACGACGAGATTGCGCATCACAAGAACGCCGAGGAGCAGGCCAAGACTCTGGCGGTCACCGATCCGCTGACGGGCTGCCTCAACCGCCGCGCCATCGGCGAGGCGACATCGAGCCTGATCGCCCAGGCCACGCGGCGCGAGATGACGGTTGCGTACCTCATGCTCGACCTAGACAACTTCAAGAACATCAACGACATCCAGGGCCATGACGCAGGCGACAAGGTGCTGGTCGAGGTCGCGCGGCGACTGAAGGCGACCATGCCCCCCAACAGCCATGTTGCGCGGCTGGGCGGCGACGAATTCGCCTGCACCTTCATCTTCGACGCCGATTTCCCGGAAACCGTGCAGCGCGTGGCAGAGGACATGATCGAGCAGGTCAGCAAGCCGATCCCTGGTCCCGTGGGCCATGGCGATGCCGAACTGACCGTCACCGCGTCGATCGGCATTGCGCGCGCAGACCTGTGCGACAACAGCCTGGACGTGCTGATGCGTCGCGCCGACATCGCGATGTATGCGAGCAAGAAGCACGGCCGCAACCGCTATTGCTGGTTCGACCCGCGGATGGAAAGCGAAGTCCAGTTCCGCAACAAGATCGAATCGGGAATGCGCATCGGCATCGGCCGCGGCGAGTTCGTGCCCTATTACGAACAGCAGATCGACCTGGCTTCCGGAACGCTGATCGGCTTCGAGGTGCTCGCACGCTGGAACTCGCCCGAGTTGGGCCAGATCGCGCCCGATATCTTCATCCCCATCGCCGAGGACACCGGCATGATCGGCGACCTGTCCGCCTGCGTCATCCGCCAGGCGATGGAGGACG
Organism: Blastomonas sp. RAC04; assembly: GCF_001713435.1. Lineage (NCBI taxonomy): Bacteria > Pseudomonadati > Pseudomonadota > Alphaproteobacteria > Sphingomonadales > Blastomonadaceae > Blastomonas > Blastomonas sp. RAC04. The sequence goes on along the minus strand of NZ_CP016460.1, from coordinate 270,451 downwards.
CGCGCAACTGGGACCAGAGCCTGACCATCTCGGTCAACATCTCGCCGGTCCAGCTGCGCGACCCGTGGCTGGCCCAGAAGATCGTCAAGCTGCTGGTCGAGACCGGATTTCCCGCCAGCCGGCTGGAGATCGAGATCACCGAAAGCTGCCTGTTCGAGAACATGGGGCTCGCCCAGTCGATCATCGGCAGCCTGAAGAACCAGGGCGTGCGCGTCGCGCTCGACGATTTCGGCACCGGCTACAGCTCGCTCGCGCATCTGCGCGCGCTGCCGTTCGACCGTATCAAGATCGACCGCAGCTTCGTCACCTCGATGAACGAGAGCAAGGAAAGCCGCGCCATCGTCCAGACCATCGCCCTGCTGGGCGAGTCGATGGGGCTGCCGATCACCGCCGAAGGAATCGAGGATGGCGACCTGATCGAGCACCTGACTGCAATCGGCTGCGCCAAGGGCCAGGGCTTCCATTTCGGCCAGCCCCTGTCTGTCGAACAGGCGCGCCGCCTGCTTGCCGACCGCAACATGCTGGGCCTTCCTGTGCAGCCGCGCACGCAGGACCATTCGGACGACACCGACGATCTTGCGGGCCTTACCGAACCGCAGCGCCGCGCCGCCCTAGGCGAATAACCGCTCGGCGGGGCGACAATCCCGATTGGCCTTCTCAAGCCCGCCTGCAACGTCTAAAGCGCGGCCATGGCGCAACACCGCTTCCACAAGATGCACGGCCTCGGCAATGACTTCGTCATTTTCGACGCCCGCGAGCATGATCTTTCGCTGACGGCCGAGCAGGTCCGCGCGCTTGCCGACCGGCATCTGGGCATCGGCTGCGACCAGCTGATCGTGATGCGTGCGCCCAGCGCCTCTGGCACCGCCGACATGGCGATGCAGATCTTCAACCATGACGGCAGCGAAGTCAGCGCCTGCGGCAATGCCACCCGCTGCGTCGTCGCGCTGGCGGGGCACGATGTGCTGATCGAGACCGGCGCGGGCCTGCTGCACGGCACGCTCGGCGATGGCGCGGTGACCATCGACATGGGGCTGCCGGGGCTGGAGTGGGACACCCTCCCCCTCGCCTACCCCATGGACACGGCGCATCTGCCCGTGGGCTGGGAGGATCTGACCGACCCTGCCGCTGTCAGCATGGGCAATCCGCACGTAATCTTCTTCGTCGCTGACGGTGCCGCAGTCGACCTCGAACGGCTGGGGCCGCTGATCGAACACGACCCGCTGTTCCCCGAACGAGTCAACGTCAACGTGGCACAGATCGCCGATGACGGCATCCATCTGCGGGTGTGGGAACGCGGCGCGGGGCTGACGCTCGCGTGCGGCACCGGGGCGTGCGCGACTGCGGTTGCCGCGATCCGCCGCAAGCTGGTGACTGGTCCGGTGCAGGTGCACCTGCCCGGTGGCACGCTGACCATCGACTGGCAGCCGGGCGGCCATGTGTCGATGACCGGGCCGACCACGCACGTCTTCACCGGCGAGATCGACATCTGACGCCGATGGCCGAACCCGTTGTCTCCGCGACCGGCCCCGAGATCATCTCGATGGGCTGCCGCCTCAACATTGCCGAGGGTGAGGCGATGCGCAGCCTGCTGGCCGGGCGCGACGACGTGGTGGTGATCAACAGCTGTGCGGTGACCAACGAGGCGGTGCGCCAGACGCGGCAGGCCATCCGCAAGGCGCGGAAGTCCCGGCCCGAAGCGCAGATCGTGGTCACCGGGTGCGCAGCGCAGACGGACCCTGCGATGTTCGCGGGCATGCCCGAGGTCGACCGGGTGCTGGGCAATATCGACAAGCTCGATGCCGCGAGCTTTGATCCGCGCGCCAATGCCAAGGCCCGCGTCTCCGACATCATGGCGGTCCGCCAGACCGCACCACACATGGTCACCAGCTTTGCCGAACATGCCCGCGCGTTCGTCGAGGTGCAGAACGGCTGTGATCATCGCTGCACCTTCTGCATCATCCCTTATGGCCGCGGCAACAGCCGCTCGGTGCCTGCAGGCGCGGTGGTCGATGCGGTGCGCGCGCTGGTCGATCGCGGCTATGCCGAGGTGGTGCTGACCGGGGTCGACGTCACCAGCTATGGCCCGGACCTGCCCGGATCGCCGACCCTGGGAATGCTGATCGAACGCATCCTCAAGCTGGTGCCGGCGCTCCAGCGCCTGCGGCTGTCCTCGCTCGACGGGGTCGAGGTGGACGATCGCCTGTTCGACCTGATCACCGAAGAGCCCCGCATCATGCCGCACGTCCACCTGTCAATGCAGTCGGGTGACGACATGATCCTGAAGCGGATGAAGCGCCGCCACAGCCGGGCGCAGGCGATCGCGCTGGTCGAGCGGATGAAGGCCAAGCGCCCCGAGATCGCGATCGGCGCGGACCTGATCGCCGGCTTTCCGACCGAAGACGAGGCGATGCATGCGCAGAACCTTGCGATCCTTGATGCCTGCGACGTGGTCCACGGCCATATCTTCCCCTTCTCGCCCCGCGCGGGAACGCCCGCAGCGCGGATGCCTCAGCTGGACCGCGCGCTGGTCAAGGCCCGCGCTGCCGAGATGCGCGCCGCGGCGAAGAGCCGGGCCGATCGCTGGCGCCAGTCGCTGCTCGGGACCCGGCAGAACCTCCTGGTCGAGCGCGACGGGCGCACCGGCCATGGCGAAAACTTTGTGCGCATCGCTTTGCCTGCGGCCGATCCTTCCCATATCGGAAAGATCGTGCCAGTGACGATCACGGGGCAGGATGGCGATACGCTGACAGCGGAGACAAGAATATGACCGAGGGCAGCTGGAGCGAGCGCCTCCTGGGCGGCTTTCGCAAGACGTCGGACAAGCTGACCCAGAACATCACCGGGCTGGTCACCAAGTCGCGGCTTGACGAGGACCAGCTGGACGAGATCGAGGAAGCGCTGATCGTCAGCGATCTTGGGCCCCAGATGGCGGGCAAGGTGCGCACGCGGCTGTCCGAAGGGCGCTTCGAACGCGGGCTCGACGAGGAAGGCCTGCGCGAGATCGTCGGCGAGGAAATCGCCAAGTCCTTGCGCACCGTTGCCGAACCGCTCGACATCATCGCCTTCCCGCGCCCGCAGGTGATCCTGGTGATCGGCGTCAACGGATCGGGCAAGACCACCACCATCGCCAAGCTCGCCCACCTGTTCCAGGAGCAGGATTACGGCGTCATGCTGGCGGCGGGTGACACCTTCCGCGCAGCCGCGATCGGCCAGCTCAAGATCTGGGCGGACCGGCTGGGCATCCCCATCGTCAGCGGCAAGGAAGGCGGCGACGCAGCAGGCATCGTGTTCGACGCGGTCAAACAGGCGACTGCCACCGGCATCGACGTGCTGATCGTTGATACCGCAGGCCGCCTGCAGAACAAGCGCGAGCTGATGGACGAGCTTGCCAAGATCCGCCGCGTGCTGGGCCGTCTCAACCCGCAGGCACCGCATGACGTGGTGCTGGTGCTCGATGCGACCAACGGGCAGAACGCCCTGTCGCAGATAGAAACCTTCAAGGAGGTGGCGGGCGTTACCGGTCTTGTGATGACCAAGCTCGATGGCACTGCGCGTGGCGGCATATTGGTGGCGGCGGCCGAGAAGTTCGGCCTGCCGATCCACGCGATCGGCGTCGGCGAGACCATCGATGACTTGAGGCCCTTCGACCCCGAATATCTGGCGCATGTGATCGCCGGAGGAGCAAAATGAGCGAAGAACTGCCCAATGCGACCGAGGTGATAGCGCCGAAGAAATCGGAAGGCAGCCTGTTGCCGCTGCTGCTCGATTTCGGCCCGCTGCTGATCTTCTTCGCGGTGTTCAAGCTGACCCAGAGCGACGGCGCCGCGCTCGCCTCCACCCGCGCCGCGATCAACGGGACGCTGGCGTTCATGGCCGCGATCCTGGTCGCGGTGGCGGTTTCCAAATGGAAGCTCGGCCGCGTGTCGCCGATGCTATGGCTGTCGGCGGTGCTGGTCGTCGGCTTCGGCGCGCTGACCGTCTATTTCAACGACGAGAGTTTCATCCAGATCAAGCCGACGATCATCTACACCGCGTTTGCGGTGCTGCTGCTGGGCGGCTGGATGACCGGCCGCCCGCTGCTGCGCTATCTGCTGCAGGCGGCGTACGACGGCCTCAATGAGACCGGCTGGATGAAGCTGTCGCGCAACTGGGGGCTGTTCTTTGCAGGCATGGCGCTGATCAACGAGGCCCTGCGCTACAGCCTCGACTTCGAAACCTGGCTGACGGTCAAGGTCTGGGGCGTCACCGCGCTCTCCTTCCTCTTCGCGATGAGCCAGATCCCGATGCTGATGAAGCATGGGTTGGCGCTTGAAGGCGCTGAAACGAAAGAATAAACAAATTGCCTGCGGCCTCGGAGCAACAAGGAATCGCACGCCGGTCCGTAATCGGCGCGATGCGATCATGCTGGAATGATGAGGATGGCCAAGAACCTTTGTATGCTCGCAGCCCTGTTGGCTGTTTGTGCCCCGGCCCCGGGATGGGCAGCGCCGAAAATCGATCGTGGCAACGGCAGTTTCTTCAACAAGCCCGGAGCAACTGCCGAACTTGCGACCCGCGAGATGGATAGCTGTCGGAAGCTGGCGAGGGGCGCCGAATCCCAAATCAACACCATAGATGTCCTGGCGGGCGGCCTCGCCGCAGTCTTCGGCGGTGCACTGGCCGATGGCGAACAGAAGCGGATCAACACGGAAAACTGCATGCTGATCCGGGGCTGGAACCTCTATGCGATGACGCGCGAGGAAGGCCGGGCGTGGAAAGCCATGCCAGAGACAGAGCGCAGCGCGCAGCTCGCCGTTCTGGTCGGCGCTGACAAGCCGACGCGCGGCAGTCTGCTGCGCACCTGGCACAATGATTATGCGGAGCCGGCGCTATGGCAAAAGAACTGATTGCCCTGCTCAGCCTTGCGCTAACCACTCCGGCCATGGCGCAACTGACCGAGCAGGTGGATCTCAAGAAGCCTGAACGCCCTTTGCCCGGATCCAGCGAGGCCATGATCGTGCTGCGCCCCCATGCACCGGGCATGGCTGGCGATAACCGCATCCTGTTCTACCGCTACGACCCGGTCACCGGCAAGGTGGCAGTGGACGCGCAGGGTCAGCCCATCGGCACGAAGATCACCTATAGCTATACGGTGTTCGGCGGTAAGAAGGGCGGGAAGGCGCTGCGCGTCGCGATCGTTCCGGCGGGCGACTACGTGCTGGCAGGGCGCACGTTCAACTTGACCTATACCGATGTCTTCTGCTTCGGCGCACCGCGCTTCAAATTGAAACCGGGTGCGATCACCTATATCGGCGATTTCGAGATGCTGGCGCTAGAGAAGATGGCGGACGGAGGACGGCGCAATGCCATGCGCTACTCATCGGACCTAGAATCGACACGCCAGCAATTTGCCGCAGCCTATCCCGACTTAGTAGCGCAGCTGGCTGCCTGGCAGCCCAGCAACGGGGCGACTTTCCAATGCCTCGGCGACGAATTTGTCGCCTATGCGGTTCCAGATACCCGCCCCTGAAATCAGGGCTTGAATGCGACCCGACGTTCTCGCCTGCAAGCATCGCTGCCCCCAGCTTCCCGCCAATGCCGGAAAGCCGGGAGCAGCCATAAGGTGGTCAACCTTCCTGATCAGCCCGGGCGGTGCCGTTGCCGTCGAGGTTCTGAGCCACGAATTCCCAGTTGATTGCCTTGTCGAGCACGGTGCTCAGGTAATCCGGGCGCGCGTTGCGGTAGTCGATGTAGTAGGCGTGTTCCCACACATCGAGCGTCAGCAGCGGCTTCATGCCTTCGTGCGCGACCGGCGAGTCCGCGTCGTGCAGCGAGGTGATTTCCAGCTTGTCGCCGTTGAGCACCAGCCATGCCCAGCCGCTGCCGAAATGGCCGATGGCTTCTGCCTTGAGCTTTTCCTTCAGGTCAGCGACCGATCCGAAATCAGCGTTGATGCGCTCTTCGAGCGAGCTGGGGATGGTCTGCGCTTCGGGGCTGAGGCAATGCCAGAAGAAGGTGTGGTTCCAGATCTGCGCGGCGTTGTTGAACAGGCCCTTGTTGCCCTTGTCCTTGGCGGCGACGATGACCTTGGAGAGGCTCGCGCCTTCGAGGTCCGTGCCCTTCACCATGTCGTTCGCCTTGCCGACATAGGCGTTGTGGTGCTTGCCGTGGTGATAGTCGAAGGTTTCAGCCGACATCACGTCGCCGAAAGCGGTCTTGTCGAAGGGAAGCGGGGGAAGGACGAAAGCCATGGGTCATCTCCTGTTTGGGAAGGTTGGAACGCTTGCCGCAACGCATATGGGCAATTGCCGGTGCGGGTAAAGGGCCAAAGCGTGGGCGCTAGCAGCAATTACGGGGTGCGCCTCATTCGGTTGCGATGCGCCAGGGCGGATAGCGCCGGTTCTCGCCACCGAAATAGAGGCACAGGACATTGCCCGCCGGGTCGCACAGCCTTGCCTCGCGCCAGCCCCAGCTCTCGTCGCGCGGCATCTGGTCGATCGCAAACCCTTCCGATGCGAGCGCCAAGACGCGCGCGTCGAGATCCGCGCATTCGAGATACGCCATTGCCCCGCCTCCAGCTTCGCCGACATGGATCGAGAGCGTTGCACCATTGCCTGCCTCGAACCGGGCATAGCCATTGTCAGGGCTGTCGACGATCTGAACCAGCCCCAGCGCGCGGTAGAAGGTGACAGAAGCGGCGTAGTCCGTCGCGCCAAGGGTGATCTGGTTGAGGTTCCAGCCGGGTGCCAGCGCATCGTTGCGCACGTACTGGTGGCCCATCGGTCCATTGACCGCAACCAGCGCGGGTGCGTCGCGCAGCGCCAGCCGGACGAACAGCCGAGCACGCTCCACCGCCTGCTCCAGCGCAAGCCCCTGCCCCAGCAATGTCGCGATGGCACTCGACAGCGTGCAGCCGGTGCCGTGGGTGTGCGGGCTGTCGATGCGCGGATCGTCCCAGCGGGCGATCTCTCCCTCGCGGGTCACCAGCCGGTCGGTTACCGTCTCGCCGCTCGCATGGCCGCCCTTGATCAGCAGAGCGGGCGCCAGCTCCAGCACCGCCGCCTCGCCGCCCAGCGCGCCGAGTTCGGGCAGATTGGGGGTGACGAGCGTCGCGCAGCCCATCAGGCGCTTGAACGCGGCGATGGTGGCCTCGTCAGCGAGCACCGCGCCGCTCGAGGCGATCATGACGGGATCGAATATGACAGGGGCCTCGTCATTCCCGCGAACGCGGGAATCCCGCTTGTGCGGGAATGACGAAAGCCAGTCCGCCAGCGCTTCGGCAATCTCGGGCGAGCCCAGCATGCCGATCTTGATCGCATCGAGCCCGAAATCGCGCGCCACCGCATCGATCTGTGCGATCACCATATCGGCGCCCAGCACCTGCACCGCATCGACCCCGCCCGAGTTCTGCGCGGTGATCGCGGTGATCGCGGTCATCGCGTGCCCGCCCAGCATGGTAATGGTCTTGATGTCCGCCTGAATGCCCGCGCCGCCCCCGGAATCGGAACCTGCGATCGTCAGGATGCGGGCAGGTCGCTCAGCCATGCTGCGTGAACTTCCGCGCGGTCGATCCCGGAAACTTGGCGAGCAATTTCTTCGCGCGCACCGGGCGGTCGACCAGTTCGCCGCCGCAATTGGGGCAGATGTCGTCAAGCGCCTCGCTGCATTCGGCGCAGAAGGTGCACTCGAACGAACAGATGAACGCGCCGGGAGCATCGGCGGGGGTGTCCGCGCCGCAGCGTTCGCAATCGGGACGCATCTCCAGCATCAGGCGGTCACCTCCGCCACCACAGCGCAGATGCGGTCCACCACCGCCTCGACCTGCGCGGCGTCATCGCCCTCGGCCATCACGCGGATCACAGGTTCGGTCCCCGAAGGACGGATGACCAGTCGCCCGCGTCCGCGCAGTTCGTCTTCGGCTTCCGCGATGACCGCCTGCACGCGCGGATTGTCCAGCGGCTTGCCACCGGCAAAGCGGACATTCTTGAGCAGCTGCGGCACCGGATCGAACACATGCAACAGTTCGCTCGCAGGCTTGCCTTCGCGCACCAGCTCGGCCAGCACCTGCAGCGCAGCGACCGTGCCGTCGCCGGTTGTCGCGTGGTCCAGCAGGATCATGTGGCCCGATTGCTCGCCGCCGACATTGTAGCCGCCTGCCCGCATCGCGCCCAGCACGTAGCGGTCCCCCACCTTGGTGCGGATCAGCTCGAGCCCCTGCGCCTGCAGGTACCGCTCCAGCCCCAGGTTCGACATCACCGTCGCGACCACGCCCCCGCCGCGCAGCCGACCCTGCCGCGCCCAGCTGGCACCGATCAGCGCCATGATCTGGTCGCCGTCGACGACCTTGCCCTGTTCGTCGACCACGATCAGCCGGTCGGCATCGCCATCCAGCGCAATTCCGATGTCCGCGCCCGATGCGACGACGCGCTCCTGCAGCGTCTCGACATGGGTGGAACCGACCCGGTCGTTGATGTTGAGGCCGTTGGGGGTCACGCCGATGGCCACCACCTCCGCGCCCAGTTCCCAGAAGGCCGAGGGAGCAACCTGATAGGCTGCACCATTGGCGCAATCGACCACGATCTTGAGGCCATCGAGCCTCACCCGATCAGGAAGCGATTCCTTGACCGCATGGATATAGCGCCCGCGCGCATCCTCGATCCGGCGGGCACGGCCGATGGCCTCGGACTCGGCCAGCTTGGGGTCGCCTGCGTCCAGCAACGCCTCGATGCGCAGTTCGTCCTCATCCGAAAGCTTGAAGCCATCGGGGCCGAACAGCTTGATTCCGTTGTCCTGGAACGGGTTGTGGCTGGCGGAGATCATCACGCCAAGATCCGCGCGCATCGAACGGGTGAGCATCGCGACCGCCGGGGTCGGCATCGGTCCGACCAGCACCACGTCCATGCCCACGCTGGTGAAGCCTGCGACGAGCGCGTTCTCCATCATGTAGCCCGAAAGGCGGGTGTCCTTGCCGATCACGACCCTGTGCTTGTGCGTGCCCCGCAGAAAGTGCGCGCCTGCCGCCTGGCCCACCGCCATCGCCATCGCCGCGGTCATGAAACCGCTGTTGGTGCGGCCGCGGATTCCATCGGTCCCGAAAAACTTGCGTGTCACGAATGCTTTTCTCCGTTTGCAGCGTATGGCACGTAACCGATTGCGTTGCCGCTTGCCAGCCATCCGCGTGCATCTATGGTGGCACAAGGTCGTAAAAAAACATGCAAAATCCTTGCTTCACTGGGCAGGATGGGACCGAGACAGGGGCTTTTGAATGCTGAAGACATTGCTGGTGCTGGGTGCCCTCATCATCGGCATCGCATTGGGCATCGCGATCGGCAACGGCGCGCCGGGTGCCATCGAGGTCGCCGACCTGATCGGATCGCTGTGGCTGCGCGGACTACAAATGACCGTCGTTCCGCTGGTTGTAGCGCTGCTGATCACCGGTATCCTGCGCACGGCCCAGATGGCGACCGCAGGCCGGCTGACGGTCCGCACCATCACCACGATGATCGTACTTCTCTGGCTTTCAGCAGCGATGGCCACATTGGTCACCCCCGCGCTGCTTGGTACGTTTCCTTTGCCCGAGGCCGCCCGCGCGGCGCTGCAGGGCGCGCTGGCCAATGCCGAGCCCACCGGCGAAGTCCCACCGTTTACCGATTTTCTGCGCGCGCTGATACCAACCAATCCGATTGCCGCGGCCGCGAATGACGCCATCCTGCCGCTGATCGTCTTCACACTGGCCTTCGCTTTCGCCCTGACCCGGTTGCCGGAAGACGAGCGCCGCCCGATGCAGGGGTTTTTCGGAGCCATCGGCGATGCGATGATCATCCTGATCGGCTGGGTGTTGACCCTCGCCCCGATCGGCGTGTTCGCGCTGGGTCTGGTGGTCGGGTCGCGTGCGGGCGGTGCCGCCTTTGGCGCGCTGGGCCATTATGTCCTGACCGTCGTAGCGGTCGGATCGGTGGTGTGGATCACGGCCTTTGTGATTGCGGCAGTCGGCGGGCGGATCGGTCCACTGGCGTTCCTCCGGGCGTCGATCCCGGCACAGGCGGTGGCAATTTCCACTCAATCCTCGCTTGCCTCGCTGCCCGCCATGCTGACGGGCGTCCGCAACCTTGGCGCGGGCGAGCGGACTTCGGACGTCGTGCTGCCGATCGCGGTCGCGCTTTTTCGCGCCACCGGCCCCGCGATGAACATGGCAGTGGCGATCTATGTCGCGCATCTGATGGGGGTCGAGCTTGGCCCGGTGGCTTTGCTGGCGGGACTGGCTGCGGCAGCGATCACCACCATGGGATCGGTCTCGCTTCCCGGATCGATCAGCTTCATCGGTTCGATCACACCCATCTGCTTTGCGATGGGCGTGCCGATCGAGCCGCTGGCGCTTCTGTTGGCGATCGAGGTGTTTCCCGATATCATGCGCACGCTGGGCAACGTAACGATGGACATGGCGGTCACCACCACGATCGCCCGCGCCGAAGGAGACACGCAATGATCTATCGCAAGCTCGGCGGACTGGAAGTGTCGGCCCTTGGGCTCGGCTGCATGCCGATGGCCGGGATAGGCCCCGCGATGTACGGCAAGGCCGACCATCGCGAGTCCATCGCCACGCTCGAGCGCGCGATGGAGCTGGGCGTTACCTTCTTCGATACCGCCGAGGTGTACGGTCCGTATGTCAACGAGGAGCTGCTTGGCCAGGCGATCCGCGGGCGGCGCGAGCGGCTGGTCATCGCCACCAAATTCGGTTTCCGCCTTGCAGATGGCAAGGTCACCGGGGTCGACTCCTCCCCCGAGAACGTGCGCCGCGCTTGCGAAGGATCGCTGAAGCGGCTGGGGGTCGACACCATCGATCTGTATTACCAGCACCGCGTCGATCCCGATGTGCCGATCGAGGAAATGGTGGGAGCGATGGCGCGGCTGGTGGAGGAAGGCAAGGTGCGGTTCCTGGGTCTGTCCGAGGCCGGCGCGGACAATATCCGCCGGGCGCACGCCACGCATCCGATTGCCGCGCTGCAGTCCGAATATTCGCTGTGGGAACGCGGAGTGGAAGAGGACATCCTGCCGCTGTGCCAGGATCTGGGGATCGGCTTCGTGCCCTACAGCCCGCTGGGGCGTGGCTTCCTGACCGGGCAGTTTTCCAAGCGGTCCGATCTGCCAGAGGGCGATTATCGCCTCAACGACCCGCGCTATTCGGAAGAGAATTTCGCCAGCAACATGGTGATCGTCGATGCGGTCAAGACCATCGCCGCCGCGCACAGCGTCTCGCCTGCGCAGATCGCGCTCGCCTGGCTGCTCGCGCAGGGTGACGATGTGGTGCCAATCCCCGGGTCCAAGCGCCGCGCGACGCTGGAGGATTCCATGGCCGCAGTGAATGTGAAGCTCAGCGCCGCCGATCTCGATGCGCTCGATGCAGCTGCCCCAAGGGATGCCACCGCCGGCGACCGCTATGGCGAGGTGGGGATGAAGATGGTGCGGATCTGACGCTGCACCGCTCTCCCCTGAACGGACGAGAGCGACACCTTGGAGCCTACCACCAGCGGAAGACGCCCGCAGCGCCGACGCCCAGCGGCATATGCGCCCATTGCGCGCCCAGCCACAGCGCGACGCCGCCGATCAGTGCGATCCAGCCTGGAAAGGCAAGTCCGCGGCCAAAGGGCACGAAGCTGGTCTTGCCCTGCCAGTGCAGCCAAGCATCGCCCATCAGGATGAACTTCTTGGCGTCCTGCAGCCTTGCGCCGACCAGCGCCAGCACAATGATCGCGCCGCACAGGATGAAGGTATCGATCCGCGGCGCCACCAGGATATGGCTGACACCCCATAAGGCAAAACCCCACATCATCGGGTGACGCGTGATGCGGAACACCCCGGCAGGGTCCTTGACCGCGATCCGCTTGGCCGCAGCTTCGGGCACCGGCAGCGCAGGGTTGCCGATTAGCGAGCCGGCAAACAGGATTGAGGCGACCAGCATCAGCAGCGTACTGACCGCCCAGAGCGCATCGCCGGCGGGCCAGAAGGCCTCGGTCACCGGCGCGCGCTTGAAGCCTTCGACCATCAGGAACAGCGTCAACAGCGAGACGGCGGCATAGGCGAGCTGGAAACCCTTGTCGCCCAGCCGTGCCACCATCGGCGCGCGCAGGGGATGCGACATCGCAAAGTGGCTGCCGACAAAGCCGATCGCGCCAGCCAACAGCATCGCATAGCCCTGCATAGACGCTCTCCCCTGCCCGCCGGCTGCCCTGTGTCAGCGAGTCCCTGATGGCACCATATTACCGTTCATAGGCCTTGGGCAACGCCCCTTCCTGCGGGGTGCGATAGCGGTCGCGCAGCTTGGCCTGGCGGTTGCCTAGCGGCTGGCTGACGCCATCGATCATCACCGCGACCGGCGCGGACGAGAGCTCGAGCGGGTCGCCATCCCAGATCACGACATCGCCCTGACGGCCAGGCTTCAGGCTGCCGAGCATCGCATCGACACCCATCGCCTGCGCAGGGCCCGAGGTGATCGCGGCAAAGGCCTGATCCCAGCTCAGCCCGGTTGCCCCCGGCACGCGCTGCAGCGCCACCAGATTGCCCGCGTACTGCGGCGAGTAATGCAGCTTGTGCGCATCGCTGTCGTCGATCATGCCGATCGCGATCGTCACCCCGGCCTGCTTCATCCGGCCGATGTTCGATTGGGTTGCTGCGGTCTTTTCGAAGTCGGAAGGCAGGTCGTTGAGCGCCGAGGCGATCACCGGAACCCCGGCGGCCGCGATCTGGTTCGCCACCAGCCAGCCTTCGGACACCCCGACCAGCACCAGCTTGAGCGCGGGGAATTCCTCGCGCAGTTTGATGACGTTCAGGATGTCGGCGGCGCGCTCGACATGCACCAGCAACCGGATTTCGCCATTGACCACCGGCAGCAGCGCTGCGGCATCCTGGCGGTTGAGCAGCGCGTCATGCGGGTGCGCTGCAACGCCGCGCTGGCCGACGGCCAGCGCACGCGCCTCGATCAGCCCGTTGCGGAATTCCAGGAACGCCGAGGCCCGGCTGCCGCCTGCCTTGGACGATCCGGTTTCGCCCAATTCGACGAACTGAAAAGCGCGCGCCTTGGTGACCGCGTTGTAATCATCGCCCAGATCGATCAGCGCGCCCATGCCCGCGAAGATCGATGCCGGCGCTTCGGGCGCGACCACTGCACGGGTGATGCCCGCAGCGCGGTTGACCGCAATCGGCGTAACCTTGGCGTTGATCGCGGGGGCAACGTCGATGGCAGCAGAGAAATCGCCGGTGTTGGCGCTGCTGTCGTTGGTTTCGCGGACCGCCTCGACCTCGACCAGGCCGATGCGGCTGAACCCTGCGAACAGCCCGGGTGTCACCCAGCGGCCAGCGGCATCCACCACCTGCGCCCCTGCAGGCACGGCAACCCCCGCGCCAGCTGCGACGACCTTGCCATCGCGCAGCACGACGGTGCCGCCTTCGATCGGGGCGCTGCCGTCACCGATGACGACCTTGCCCCCGGTGATCGCGATGGTCTGGGCGGCGGCAGGCGCCGCAAACAGCGTGGCGGCGGCGGAGACGAACAGAAGCGCCTTGGTCATGTCGCGGCTCATTTCGTGTCTCCCTCTCCAGGCTGGCCAAGCTCGAAATCGCTCACCGGACGGCGCCTGGGATCATTGGCGTCGTACATCATCGCGCCGTCGATCCAGACCTTTTCGGGTCTGGCGTAGACCGAAAGCGGGTTGGCATTCCACAGCACGACATCGGCCATCTTGCCGGGCTTGAGGCTGCCGGTCTTGTCACCGATGCCCATCGCCTTTGCGGGGTTGTAGGTCAGCCAGCTGATTGCAGTGGCATCCGAGATGGTAAAGCCCATCCGGCGTCCGTCGCCCAGCGCCTTGGCGGCTTCCTGGTTCAAACGCTGGATCTGGTTCTGATCGTCCGAGTGGATGATGGTGCAGGCACCGGCGTTCTGGATGATCGCGGCGTTTTCGGGAATGCCGTCATAGGATTCCATCTTGAAGCCCCACCAGTCGGCCCAGACGGCAGAGCAGATGCCGTTGTCCTTGAGCAAATCGGCGATCTTGTAGCTTTCCACCGCATGGTGGAAGGTGGAGACGGTGTAGCCGAACTCCTTGGCCATATCGATCACGATCGCCATTTCATCAGCGCGATAGCAGTGGTTGTGGATCTGGATCTTGCCTTCGAGCGCGCCCTTGAGCGTATCCATGCCGATGTCGCGCGCAGGCGGGGTGCCGCCCTTCTTCTCATACTCGTCCCAGCGCGCCTTGTATTCGGCGGCGCGGGCCCAGGTCTGGCGGTTGAGCGCCAGATTGCCCATGCGGCTGCCGGGCTTCTGGTTGCGGCTGCCGTAGACGCGCTTGGGGTTCTCGCCGCATGCCATCTTGAGGCCATAGGGTGCGCCCGGGAACTTCATCGCCTGCATGGTGCGCGCAGGGACATTCTTGAGCGTGACCGAGCGGCCGCCGAACAGGTTGGCCGAGCCGGGCAGCACCTGCAGGCTGGTGATGCCGCCATTGGCGAGCGCGCGGCTGAAGCCGGGGTCCTGCGGCCACACGCTGTGTTCCGCCCAGACGTCCGCGGTTACCGGCCCGGTCACCTCGTTGCCGTCCGAATTCGCCTGCACACCGGGCGAGGGATAATTGCCCAGATGGCTGTGGATATCGATGATGCCCGGGGTCACGAACTTGCCGGTGCCATCGATCACCATCACATCGGCGGGGATCGCCGTGCTGGCATCGCCCACCGAGGTGATCTTGCCGTCGGTGAAGAACACCACGCCATTTTCGATCTGTCCGCCCTCGCCATCGAAGATGGTGACGTTGCGGATCGCGGTGGGCTGGCCGGGATAGACCTTGTAGGTGCTGGGATACGGGTTCTCGTTGAAGCTGACCTTGGCGGGCTTGGCCGCGCTGCCGCTGGCGGAGGACGGCGCTTCGGCGGTTGTCGTATTGGCACAGCCAACGACCAATATGGCCGCCAGCGGCGCAGTGAACCCGTATCGCATGTTGTTATCCCTGTCGCAGTTCGGTTGGTTTTATCAGTTCAAGTTCAGGCGCCGCGCGTGGCGGGATTGATCCCCGCAGCCTGGGCTTCGGCGAGCTCCGCCTCGCCCGCCAGCGGCTCGACATCCTTGAGCGTATCGAGGTGCATCAGCTTCTTGATCAGCGGCGAGACGACCATCACGGCGACACCCACGCCGATCGCGATCCAGCCGATGTTCGAATACACGTCCAGCACCGTCTGCTGGCCCGCACCTTCACCGCTCGCCGCTTCCGAACCGGTTGCAGCCGCGATCAGCCCGGCGACGAAGTTGCCCGAGGCCGAGGCGAAGAACCAGGTGCCCATGATAAGCGAGGCCATGTGCGCCGGCGCCAGCCGGTTCATCGCGCTCAGACCCACCGGCGAAAGGCACAGCTCGCCCGTCGTGTGCAGCAGGTAAATGAGGAAGATGAACAGCACCGGGGTGGGAACGCCCGCACCGGTTGCCGCAGCGCCCGCCACCAGAACCAGGAAGCCCGCGCCCAGCTGGACCATCGCCAGCCCGAACTTGGCGGGGGCAGACGGCTCGAGCCCCTTGCGGCCCAGCCAGGTCCAGATGCCCGCGAAGAACGGCGCTAGCAGCACGATGTACATCGCGTTGACCGACTGGAACACCGATGCGGGCACGCCGCCGCGGTCGACATAGCGGTCAGTATAGAGGTTGAGCGAGGACCCTGCCTGTTCAAACAATGCCCAGAACAGGATCGAACCCAGGATCAGGAACATCGCGGCAAAGATGCGATCGCGGTCATGCGGCTCGAGCTTGGTGACCGCAGTGATCAGCACATAGCCGACCAGCACGACACCAGAGACCAGCAGCAGCCAGCCGACGACATCCTGATACTGGATCAGCGCCCAGATACCGAGCACGGCGGCGATGCCGACGCCATAGATCAGCCATTCCTTCTTGATGCCCATCACCGGGGCAGCGAGCGCAGCAGGATCGGGCGATTCGCCGCGACCGCACAGCAAGGGCTTGCCCAGGATGAACACGACGAGGCCGAGCAGCATGCCGATGCCGGCAGCGCCGAAGCCATAGGACCAGCCATAAGTTTCGCCCAGATAACCGCAGGCGAGCGACCCCAGGAATGCACCCAGATTGATGCCCATGTAGAAGATCGTGTACGCGCCGTCGCGGCGGACATCAGTGCGCGGATAGAGCTGACCGACGATCACCGAGATGTTCGCCTTCAGGAAACCCGAGCCGACAATAATGAACGCCAGTGCCAGCCAGAAGATGCTGAGCGAAGTGGGGTCCTGCCCGCCGGTGCCTTCAAAGCCCATCAGCGCATGGCCGAAGGTGAGCAGCACAGCGCCGAAGGTCACCGCCTTGCGCTGGCCGAGGTAACGGTCGGCCAGATAGCCCCCCAGCACCGGGGTGATATACACGAGAGCGGTGTACGCCCCGTAGATGACGCCCGATTTCTCGTCCGAGAACAGCCAGTGCTTGGTGAGGTAGAAAATTAGCAGCGCGCGCATGCCGTAATAAGAAAAGCGTTCCCACATTTCTGCGAAGAACAGCACATAGAGCCCCTTGGGGTGCCCCAGAAACGTGCCCTTGGAATCGCCGCTGACGGCATAACCGCTGGCCATAATCGCTATTGCTCCCGTCGATTTTATAATGGCGGCCTGCCCCCTGAGCCGCCATAGCATGCGCGCCAACCTAGACAAAAAAGCGCGGCTGTGAAGCGCCTTGTTGCAGTTGTTACCACCCCGCCGCATTCCTGCCGCCGACCGGAGCCAGACGTGAACCAGTTCAACGACCTTTCATCACTGCCTGCCTATCTTTCCAGCCGCCGCTCGGGGCGCCCGCGCGACATGGTCGCCCCCGGCCCCGATGCCGCGCAGCTTCGGTCGATCGTCGCGACCGCATCGCGAACCCCCGATCACGGCAAGCTGAACCCCTGGCGGGTGGTGCATGTGGCGGGCGACCAGCGCGATCGGCTCGCCGAGTTGCTGACCTCCGCCTATCGCGCCGAAAAGCCCGAAGCCGGACGGCTCGAGATCGAGGCGATGGAGACTCTCGCGCGGCTCGCGCCCGAAATGCTGGTGGTGCTTTATTCCCCGCGCGAATCAAGCAAGATCCCGCTCTGGGAGCAGCAGCTTTCAGTCGGGGCATTCGTGATGAACCTGCTGCACGCGATCCATGCGCAGGGCTTTGTCGGCGGGTGGATCACCGGCTGGCCAAGCTACAACGCGGCGGTGCGCGACCAGTTCGGCGCGGCGCCCGAGCAGATTGCGGGCTTCGTGTTCATCGGCACCGCGGGCCAGCCGCTCGAGGAGCGGCCACGGCCGGATCTCGACGCGGTGTTCAGCACCTGGCAGCCCGGCACGACCTGACGCACCTTCGCCAACCGGGCGCCCCCCAAGCCTGATCAGACCTCGTCGCCCTCGGGCGGCTCGCTCAGATCGATCCCTGCTGCCTCCTCTTCGGCGAATTCGCGGGTGATTTCCGCATCGAGCTTGTCGAGCGGTTCCAGCTTGGATTCCTGCTTGTGCGCCAGCTGCGCAGCGGCGTCCCACGCCTTGGCGGCGCCCAGCGCGATATCCTTGCGGTTCTTCAGAGTTTCGTTGGCAGCCTTGGCGATCTGCAGGCTTTCCTGCTCACGGCAGAATTTCTCGGTGACGCGCACACTGTGCCCTCCTTGGTGTTGCTGGTGCCGACCTTCAGGCGGCGACGGGCGCAGCTACGCGCGGTATCGATGCGGATCTGGGCGAACCTGAAAGCGCACCGTAGCAGTCTGCGGCGGGAGACGCGAGGTATCGTTCGAGCATGCCGAGGATGCCGGTGTTCGCGTCTGCATCGACCTTGCGCGCGATGAGGTCCTCGCTGTGCGTCAGTTCAGCCAGATCGTGCCCGACATAGTTGCGCGTCGCAGCTCGATGTCGCCATCGGTCGGTGCGTAGCTGAACTGAACAGCAAGCCAGCGTCGTATCATTCCGGGTCCTGCCTGGGTGGCCTGCCCCTTGGCCTTTGCTGCGGTGCCGCAACCTTGATCCCCCGCCGTGCGAGCGCCTCGCGCAGCAGCACCTCGATCTCGGCATTCACGCTGCGGAACTCATGCGCCGCTGCGCGCTCGAGCGCGTCGTACAGCGACGGCTCGAGGCGCAGGGCAAAGGACTTCTTTGGAGGAGCTGCCATGGATCGGCTCAATAGAGCGACCCGGCATTGACCACCGGCTGGGTATCGCGCTCGCTGCACAGCACCACCATCAGGTTGGATACCATCGCCGCCTTGCGCTCGTCGTCCAGCTCGACCACGTTTTTCTCGCTCAGCATCGTCAGCGCATGCTCGACCATCGTGACCGCGCCCTCGACCAGCCTTGAACGCGCAGCGATCACCGCCTCGGCCTGCTGGCGCCGCAGCATCGACTGCGCGATCTCGGGCGCATAGGCCAGATGCGTCAGCCGGCATTCGTCGATCTGCACACCAGCGGCAGCGACGCGCTCCTGCAGCTGCACCTCGAGCTCGTGGCTGACCTCTTCGGCATCGCCGCGCAGCGTCACCTCATCGACATTGAAGTCGTCGTATGGGTAGCGCGCACCGATCACCCGCACAGCGCTTTCGATCTGGATGTCGACGAACTCCTGATAGTTTTCGACATCGAACAGCGCCTTCGATGTGTCGGCCACGCGCCACACGACGTTGGTGGCGATCTCGATCGGGTTACCGCGCAGATCGTTGACCTTGACCTTTTCCGAGGTGACGTTGTGGACCCGAACCGAGATCTTCTTGCGGCTGAGCCACGGCCAGCGCCAGCGCAGACCAGTGTTGCGATCGGTGCCCTTGTAGCTGCCGAACAACTGGATCGCCGCAGCCTCATTGGGGTTGAGCATGTAGAAGCCGCTGATGATGAACATGAACGCCAGGCCGCAGCCGATGATCACCGCCACCCCTTGCGGATCGCCTTCTGCCACCATGCCGAAACCGGCCACCGGCAGCGCGATGGTTGCCAGCAGGAGGAGCAGAAAGACATAGCCGTTGAACGTGCTGGCCGAACGCTCGCTGCTCGCCACCATGGCTGCGCCGCCGCCGTTGCCCAATCCCGTGTCCTGCATGATCACATCTCCCAAATGATTCAAAATCATGATATCATATTTATATCAAATATTATGGACCGCAAGCGCATTTATCGCAGGCGGTGCGGATGATCACAGGGCTCGCCGCGCAGCCATGCGACAAACAGTTCGTCGCTGAAGGAAACCGTTTCGGCGGCTGTGCGTATTCAGCGTCAAGGTAACTGAGGAAACAGGACATGACGACGCATTTTGCCCGCCGCGCCTTCGATCCCGGCCAGGCCCTTGCGGCGGGGCACGGCTTTGCAAGCCGCATCGCCGGACGCGGTTTCATGCCGCTCTATCACACAGGGGATGTCAACCACTGCCCCGGGTGTGGCGGCAGGCACTGGCATGTCGGGCGGATGAGTGCCGAATGCGCGACCTGCGAAACCGCAATCCCGCTTGCGGATGTGGCAGCGCAGCCAATGCGCCCGCTCTTCCACGTCACCCGCAGCCGCACCGCCTGGGTCGAATAGTCGACGCTTGTCTGTGGCTCAGGCCGACACCGGCTTGCGGCCCAGGACTTTGGGATAGAACTCCTGCTCCTCCCAGCGTAGCCGCGCATACAAGGCATCGGCGAGCGGAGTGAATACGTCCAGGAACGCAGCCGGACTTTCCACGACTCGCTTGGCCGGCCAGTGCGCGTTGCAATCCATCAGCGAACCGCGCCACGCCAGCAGCTCGTCGTGAAAGCGCCTGATCATGTCGGCGCGCTCGGCGGCGACATCAGGATGGCTCTGCAGATGCTCGCGCAGGCAATCGATCTCCGCCGAACAGTGCGCTCCCACCGCACGAGAGAATGCAAGCCGCAGCGCGGGCAGCGGATCGCGCGCAGCCGCACCCGTTCCGTTAGCCAGCGCGCTCACATGCGCCACGATTTCGCGCGCGATATCCGCGAGCTCGATGTGCTGCGCCGAAAACATCCGGAATTTCATGGTTGCACCCATTGTTCTTGAAAACGGCGTCACTTCAATTTTACATTTGAACTGTGGCTAGTCGGCTTAGTCTTTCCAACGGGTTAATCACTTGCTCGGCTTGGCGCATTGCGTCATCCTTTGCTGCAAATCAGGATCAGGGGAGCGGCACGAGATGACATTGGACCCGGCAGGTGCGCTTGAGCGGCGCGCGTTTCTTCGGTCGGCAGCCTTGGTAGGTGGCGGGCTCGCCCTGACCGCAGGCGGTGGCGGCGCGGCGCTGGCAGCAGACGGCGACATCGCCCGCATCCGCAAAGCAGCCGAGGCCAATCGCGAGGCCGATATCAAGCGCATCCAGGACTGGATCGCCCTGCCCTCGATCGCGGCGGAAAATCTCAACATGCCGCAAGGCGCGGCGTACATGGCCGATCTGGCAAGGGCCGCCGGGTTCGCCGGGGTCGAAATCGTGCCCTCCGATGGTCATCCCGGCGTCTTCGGCACCATCGATGTCGGCGCCAGGCGGACGCTGGGCATCTATTTCATGTACGACGTCAAGCAGTTCGACCCTGCCGAATGGACCTCCCCACCGCTGGAAGCGAAGATCGTCGACAAGCCCGGCTGGGGCAAGGCGATCGTCGGGCGCGGCGCGGTCAACCAGAAGGGCCCGCAGGCGACGTTCCTGGCTGCGCTGCATGCGATGAAGGCGGCGGGCGTGAAGCTGCCGGTCAACATCGTGCTGCTCGCCGAGGGCGAGGAGGAGATCGGATCGCCCAATTTCAGGCAGATTGCCACCAAGCCCAACGTGCTTGCCGCGCTGCGCAAGTGCGCGGGCATCTTCATCCCCGCCTGCTGGCAGGGCGCCAACGGCGAGGTGCAGGTCAATCTCGGATCCAAGGGCATCATCGAGCTCGAGCTGGTCGCCAGCGGCGCCAAATGGGGGCGCGGGCCCAAGGGCGACGTCCACTCCAGCTACAAGGCGATGATCGATTCGCCGACCTGGCGACTGGTACAGGCGCTGCAGACCCTGGTCTCGGCAGATGGCAACAACGTCGTCATCGGCGGCTGGTCGGACAATGTCCGCCCGCTGACGGCGCGCGAAAAGGCTTTGATCGCCGAGGGGGCCAAATCGATGGACGAGGCGCAGATGAAGGCATCGTTCGGCGTCACCCACTGGATCGATGACCTGCCGCTCGAACAGGCGCTGGTCCGGCTGGCGCAGGAGCCGACCGCGAACATCGAAGGGCTCGTCGCGGGCTATACCGGCCCCGGCGGCAAGACCGTGCTGCCTGGCCGCGCGGTCGCCAAGCTCGACTTCCGGCTGGTCCCCAACCAGACCCGCGCCGAGGCGGAAGCCAAGCTGCGCGCGCATCTCGACAAACATGGCTTCATGGACATCGAGGCAAACGTCTCGGGCGGCTATGATCCAACCGAGGTTGCGGAAGACAGCCTGCTGATCAAGGCGGAAATGGCGGCTTATGCGAGGCTCGGGGTCAAGGCCAATCTCAACCCGCGACTCGCCGGATCCTGGCCGGGCGCAGTGTTCACCTCCCCGCCGGTGAGCATCCCTGCCGGGCATTTCGGGATCGGCCATGGCAGCGCCCAGCACGCGCCCGACGAGTATTTCGTGGTGGATTCGTCCAACCCCAAGGTCGCCGGGATCACCGATGCGACGATGGGCTTTGTCGAGATGCTCTACCAGATGGCGGCTGTCCGCTAGTCGGGCTCAGCGTGTGCGTGGCGCTTGCGGCGGCGCGCTTGCGGTTGCATGACGACGGCCATGAAGATAACCGCCGCCATCCTCGACAGCATCGGCCATAACGGGCCGTTTGCCGATACCACCCCGCTGCGTCTTGCCCAGGTCGATCTTGCCCCACCGGGCGCGGACGAGATGCTGGTCAAGATCGAGGCGGCCGGGCTGTGCCACAGCGACCTTTCGGTCATCAACGGCGACCGTCCGCGCCCGATGCCGATGGCGCTGGGGCACGAGGCGGTCGCCACCGTGATCGAACCGGGCGCAATTGCTGCGCAGCATTTTGCACCCGGAGACCGGGTGGTGCTGAGCTTTTTACCCCTGTGCGGATACTGCCCCAGCTGCCATTCGGGCGAAGGCTATCTGTGCGGCAATGGCGCAGCAGCCAACGGCGCAGGCACGCTGCTCGGCGGTGAGCGGCGCTTGTCCGAGAACGGGCATGAGGTGCAGCATCATCTGGGCTCGTCGGCCTTTGCCACGCACGCAGTGGTGGACCGGCGCTCTGCGGTGAAGATCGACGCCGACATTCCGGTGGAGATCGCCGCTTTGTTTGGCTGCGCGGTGCTGACCGGCGCGGGCGCGGTGCTCAACAGCGGTGCCTTGCGCGCAGGCGAAAGCGTGGTGGTCTATGGCCTGGGCGGTGTGGGCCTTGCCGCGCTGATGGCCGCAATCGCCGCGGGCGCGCATCCGGTCATCGCGATCGACCCCGTGCCCGCCAAGCGTGCGCTTGCGATGGAGCTGGGCGCGGTCGCCGCCGTGCCTCCCGAGGATGGCGAGGACGCGGTGATCGCCGCATTGGGTGGCAAGCCCGATCTGGTGATCGAAACCGTCGGCAAGGCAGCGGTGCTGGCCAAGGCATACGGATTGGCGCGGCGCGGCGGACGGATCGTCACCGTGGGCCTTCCCAACCCCGCAGACATGCTCTCGATCCCCGCGGTCTCGTTGGTCGGCGACGGCAAGACGCTGATGGGCAGCTATATGGGCAACGCCATCCCCTCGCGCGATATCCCGCGCTATATCGCTTTGTGGCGAGCAGGCCGGATGCCGGTCGAGAAGCTGCTGAGCTCGGTAAGCCCGCTAAGCGAGATCAACGCCCTGTTCGATGAACTGGCGAGCGGAACCGCGATCCGGCAGGTGGTGGTGCCTTGAGTTATTAGCGACGGCTTTTTCTGTAACATTTATTGGCTCGTTTCTGACAACCAGATATAGAGCCTCAATGGTCAAATTAGAACCGCAAAGACTGATCCGTTGGACACCTTGTCGCGAAGCTGAAGATAAGGCCCCATCGTTCGGCGACTTAAAAATCTCAAGCCACCGCCACCAGCGGCTAGCTGTCAGCCTGCCCTATCACGAGGGAAAGCTGCATCTCGATTTCAAGGACGTTCGAGCATTCAAGACAATATGGGACGGCGACGCTGACGTATTTCTGACTACGGACCAAAGCAATCGGCCTGAGGGTAGCTTGTTTAAAGTAGAAAACTCCCACTGGCTGTGGTCCGGCCAATTCACACTCGATATCGAAAGCTCTGAGACGTGTTCGGATGCCCCTTGGGAGCATTTTTACATCGTGTCTGCGGAGAGGTGTCTACAAATTGTCGCTCGCGATGATGTTGAGACCCTCTGGTTTGCTGGCGTCTGGTCAGGTGAGCCTGGCAGTTGGAAGTTTGCCCCGGATCTGGATCACCTTAAGAAAACATGAGTGAAAGTGCCGCGAATAGGCGCTTCTATGTCTTTGCAGCACCCACCTCCGCTCAGCCTGAGCCTGTCGAAGGCCGCGCTTTACGGCCAGCGTGGGCGCGGGTCCTTCGACTTCGCGGGCGGGAGCCGGCAGTTCAGCGTGCGGCAGTTTCGACCGGTTTTGCCTTCATCGCAGGATTGCTCACCCGCCAGATGATGCCCGCGACGTCATCGGTGACGAGCAGCGCGCCGCGGCTGTCTACGGTGACATCGGTGGGGCGGCCCTTGGCGGAGCCGTCCTTGGAAAGGAAGCCGGTGAGCACGTCGACGGGAAGTCCGCCGGTGACCTTGCCCTCGGCATTGCGGGTGACGGCGGGGCGGCCGGTCTGCCCGAAGGGCACGAATACGACCTTGTAGCCCGATGCTGGCTTGCGGTTCCACGATCCGTGCAGCGCGACAAAGGCACCGTTGGCAAAGCCCTGGCCCAGCGCCGCCTTGCTGGCGAAGGTCAGCCCCAGGGGCGCAACGTGGCTGCCCAGCGCATAATCGGGACGCCGGGTGTATTCGCGCAGATCCTGGCGGCGAGGCTCGACGCGCAGGTCCTCATATCCCCCCCAATAGTTCCACGGCCAGCCAAAGTGCATGCCGACATCGACCCGGGTGAGGTAATCGGGCACCAGATCGGAACCGAGCATGTCGCGTTCGTTGACCACGGTCCACAGCGCGTCCGAATTGGGCTCCCAGGCAAGGCCAACGGGATTGCGCAGGCCAACCGCGAAATCGCGCTTCTTGCCGGTGGCAAGATCGATCTCGATGATCCGCGCGCGGCCCTTTTCGGCGGGCAATCCCTTTTCGGCGATGTTGGTGGCAGAACCGATCGCGACGTACAATTTGGTGCCGTCGGCATTGGCGAGCAGGTTGCGGGTCCAGTGATTGTTGGGCTTGGACGCGGGCAGATCGATGATCTTGCGACCTTCGCCGCTGATCTTCACCTGGCCGGGGGTATAGGAATAGGCCATCACCGCATCGGTGTTGGCGACGTACAGCGTCTCGCCGATCAGCTGCATGCCATAAGGCGAGTTCAGCCCGTCGAGCAGCACCGTCTTCGATTCGGCCCGGCCATCGGCATCGGCATCGCGCAGCAGCGAGATGCGGTTGGCGGACTCAACGCCAGCCCCCGCCTTGTTCATGAGCATCCGCATGATGAAGCCTTCGATGCCCTTGTTCTCGCGCGGCGGGCTGTTGGTTTCGGCGACCAGCACATCGCCATTGGGCAGCACCAGCATCGATCGCGGATGATCGAGCCCTTCGGCAAAGCGAGCCACGGCAAGACCCTTGCCGGCCTCGGGCGCCTCGCCGTCGGCCCATACCTCGACATCGGCGACGTTGATGGTGGGGAAGATTTCCTTGCGCGGCGCGGAGATCACCGGCGATGGCCCGCTAACCTCGGCGATATCGAGCTCTGCTGTGTCGCCGCTGAGGAAATACCACCCGGCCCCGCCGACGATCGCGGTGGTGAGGCCCAGAAAAACGAGGATGTTGCGTGCTTTGTTGGTCATGCCTTCCGAATTAGGGAGGCAACCGGGCTCACGCAAGCACGATCAGCCGGTATAATCGGGCAGCGAATGGAATGCGTTCTTCAACGCATCGCTCCACTGGTCGGCGATGAGGTTGTAATAAGGGTCGCTCCCGGAAATCCGGCGGTTGCGCCCGGCAAAGCTGTTCGATGCGTAAATCTGCAGATCGAGCGGCAGATCGACCGAGAGATTGGCCTTGATCGTCGAATCGAACGACACCATCAGCAGCTTGATCGCATCGTTGAACGACATGTCGCGGTCATAGGCGCGCACCAGGATGGGGCGGCCGTATTTGGTCTCGCCGATCTGGAAGAACGGCGTGTCGTCGCCCGCCTCGATGAAGTTGCCTTCCGGGTAGATCAGGAAAAGCTTGGGATCCATGCCCTTGATCTGGCCGCCGACGATCATCGAGGCTCCGAACGAGGAAGAGGCGGTTTCGCCCGCGATTGAGCGGGTGCGCGCGATCTCGTCGCGCAACGTCTCGCCGATGATCCGCGCCACCTGGAACATGGTGGGCGCTTCCATGATCGAGGGCTTGCGCTCGTGCGGTGCCTTGGTGCGCTCCTCGAGAACGCTGATCACGCCCTGGGTGGTCGCCAGATTGCCCGCGGTCATCACCGTGATGTAGCGGTCGCCCGGCTTTTCCCAGGTGAACATCTTCTTGAAAACACTGATGTTATCGACACCAGAGTTGGTGCGGGTGTCCGACATGAACACCAGCCCTTTGTCCAGGCGCATCCCGACGCAATATGTCATAGGAGCGTCCTCCCCCTTTGCTCTCATGCGTTTCATAAGGGATCAAGCGCAACAATCGGTCAAGGCCGAATGCCGCCAGGGCCACATTGCATGTGGAAAAACCGCTATTGCTGCGCCTGAACCTGCTGCACAGTCAACGTCACGGTCATCGCCTCGTTCCCCTTGCCGAAGGTAATCCCTCCAATCGGGGCGGCTTCGCGATAATCCAGACCGGTGGCAACGCGGACATAGCGCTCGTCGGGGGAATAGCCGTTGGATATGTCAAACCCGACCCAGCCCAGCCCCTGTGCGTGCACCTCTGCCCAGCCGTGGCCTGCGTCCTGCTCGGTCCGGTCGTTCATCAGCAGATAGCCGCTGACATAGCGCGCGGGGTAACCGAGCAGACGGGCGAGCGTGATGAACAGATGGGCATGATCCTGGCACACGCCGTGCCCGGCATTGAGCGCCTCTTCCGCGGTCGTGGTCGCTCCGGTCTGGCCGACCTCATAGGCGACCGCGCCGCGCACCAGTTCGGACAGCGCGTGCAGACGCGGCGCATCGCCATTGGCAGCGCCGGGATCGTCGAACTGGCGCAGCAGCTTGCGGATCGCAGGGCCTGGCCTTGTGAATGGGGTTTCGCGGCGGAAGTACCACAGCGGCGCAGATCCGCCATGCTGGCCGACCATCCCTGCATGATCGCTGGTCTCCACTTCGCCCTCGCAATGGATCACCACCTCGTGCTGATCGGGGTTGAAGCTGAAGAGTTCGACATGGTTGTTGTGATGGTCGATATACTCGACCTGCTTCGATCCACCCTCGACCTCGGTCTTCCAGCGGACTACGCGCTGCCCGGCGGAATCCTTGGGGATCATGCGCAGCCGCTGCAGCGCATAAGGCATTGGCGTGTCGTAGTGATAGGATGTTCGGTGGACGATATGCAGACGCATGATTGACCGGCTAACCCTTTTGGCTCTGACCCTCTCCGGACCTACAGATAGAAGCGGAATTCCTGCTCGATCTGGGCGGAAATGGCGTTGTTGCGCTTGATGAAATCCTGGATGAACTGGTGCAGTCCGTTGTCCACGATCATGTCGATATTGGCCTGTTCCAGATCGCGCCGCAGCGCGCAGGCGAGATCCAGGCTGGCGCCGCTGGTGCCGTATTCGCGCGCGATCGCCTCGAGCGCGCCCGCCATCCGGCCCGCGCAGAACGACAGCGAGCGCGGCATCACCTGGTCCAGTATCATGAACTGGGCGATGTTGCGCGGATTGGTTTCCCCCGGGTTGAGCCAGCGGAAGGCGCGGTACGCCGAAACCGAGCGCAGGATCGTCTCCCACTGCACATTGTCCAGGCTGGATCCGACATAGGACAGCGAGGGCAGCAGCACGTAATATTTGACGTCGAGAATGCGCGCGGTGCTGTCCGAGCGCTCGACGAAGGCGCCCAATTGCGCGAAGAAATAGATGTCGTTGCGCATCATCGTGCCGCTCTGCGCGCCGCGCACCTGCGCACTCTGCTGGCGGATGAGGCTCAGCACATCGGGGAGCTCATTGTCGGAAATCTGGGTGCGCAACGCTTCCTTCAGCGTCATCCAGCACTCGTTGGTCGCCTCCCACACCTCGCGGGTCAGCGCGGTGCGCACCAGCCGGGCGTTGTTGCGCGCGCTTTCGATGACCGAGAGCACGCTGTTGGGGTTGGTCTTGTCGCGCAGCAGGAAGTTGATGACGCTGGAGCCATCAACCTTGTCGTAACGCTGCGAATAGGCGCGGCGCACCCCCGCGGTGGTCAGCACCGACCCCCATTCGTCCTCGGCCGCTTCCGACCGGGTGAGCGCGATGCGGAAGCCCGCATCGACCAGCCGCGCGATATTCTCGCTGCGCTCGAGATAGCGCTGCATCCAGAACAGGCCGCCTGCGGTCTTGCCCAGCATCAGCGGGCCCCTTCGGCATCGACAGCGCGCATCATTCGTCCAGCACCCAGCTGTCCTTGGTGCCCCCGCCCTGGCTGGAATTGACCACCAAAGAGCCCTTTTTCAGCGCCACACGGGTGAGGCCGCCGGGCGTGATGTCGATGCCGTTGGGCGAGACCAGCACAAACGGGCGCAGATCGACATGCCGCGGCGCCAGCCCCTGGCGGGTCATGATCGGCACCGTGGACAGCGCAAGCGTGGGCTGCGCGATGTAGTTGCCCGGCCGCGCCTTGAGCTTGTCGCGGAAAGCTGCGAGTTCCTTGCGATTGGCGGCGGGTCCGACCAGCATGCCATAGCCGCCCGATCCGTGGACTTCCTTGACCACCAGTTCGTGCAGATGCTCCATCACATAGGCGAGTGAATCCGGTTCGGAGCAGCGCCAGGTCGGCACATTTTCCAGGATCGCCTTTTCGCCGGTGTAGAACTCAACGATCTCGGGCATGTAGCTGTAGATCGCCTTGTCGTCCGAGATGCCGGTGCCGGGCGCATTGGCGATGGTGATGCCGCCTGCGCGATAGACATCCATGATCCCCGGAACACCCAGCGCCGATTCCGGACGGAAGGTGAGCGGATCGAGATAGTCGTCGTCGACCCGGCGATACAGCACATCGATCGCGCGATAACCCTGCGTGGTGCGCATTGCCACGCGGCCGTCGATGACGCGCAGGTCATGCCCCTCGACCAGTTCCGCCCCCATCTGGTCGGCAAGGAAGCTGTGCTCGAAATAGGCGCTGTTGTGGATGCCGGGGGTCAGCACCGCGATTTCGGGCGCGCCATTGCACGCGCGCGGTGCGCTTGCGGCAAGCGAGCGGCGCAGCTTGCGGGGGTAATCGGAGACCTCGCGCACCTTGTTCTTGCGGAACAGTTCCGGGAACATGTGCAGCATCGTCTCGCGATTTTCGAGCATGTACGACACGCCCGATGGCGTGCGCGCATTGTCCTCGAGCACATAGAACTGGTTGGGCCCGGTGCGCACGATATCGACGCCGATAATGTGGGTGTAAATGCCACCGGGCGGATCCATGCCGATCATCTGCGGCAGATAGGCATCGTTCTTGGCGATCAGCTCGACGGGCACCCTGCCCGCCCGCAGGATCTCCTGCCGGTGGTAGATGTCGTACAGGAACGCGTTGATCGCACGCACCCGCTGCTCGATCCCGCGGCTCAGGCGCGCCCATTCGCGGCCCGAAATGATGCGCGGCACGATATCGAACGGGATCAGCCGCTCGCTTGCCTCTTCCTCGCCATAGACCGCAAAGGTGATGCCGGTGCGGCGAAAGAAGTTTTCCGCATCGCGCGCCTTGGTCCGCAATCGGGCGGCATCCTGGCTGGAGTACCAGGCGCAGAATTCGTCATAAGGTTCGCGCACCGAACCATCGGCCCGAAGCATCTCGTCAAAGTGCGGCGTTTCCCCTGTCATTGATTTGAGATGTGACAGCTATTGTGCACTGCCGCAAGACCGGAAATGCACCGGGTGCATCTGCCGACTGAGCACCGGTTCGTGACCGGCAAACTTGCCATCCGCGTCCTTTGCGTGTGTATTCGCCACCAACCATGCGGAAGGACCAGACAGCTTGAAAAGATCGACAGGCCTCGCGCTCGCAGCAGCGCTTTTGCTGGCAGGCTGCGGCCCCGCCGATAAGGCCGCGAATGACACCACCTCTGCCGATATTCCCGAAGCGCGGCCCGATGCGGTCAACGACCGCTTCGCACGGCTGGCGCTGACCTGCGTGCACAAGGAATATCCCAACAAGATATCGCATGTGATGAACACGGCCGAGGACGCGCAAACCCCGGCTGAACTGACCCCGGCCTTTTATGGCTGTTTCGACTGGCACAGCTCGGTCCACGGCCACTGGCTGCTGGTGCGCATCCTCAAGACCGATCCCGCATCGCCGATGAAGCCCGCGATCATCGCCGCGCTGGATCGCAGCTTCACCGACGCGAACATCGCTGCCGAACTCGCCTATCTCGATGGCGAGGGGCGCAAGGGGTTCGAGCGGCCCTATGGCACCGCCTGGCTGCTGCAGCTGGTCGCCGAGCTCGACGAGAGCGACGATCCCAGGCTCAAGACCTGGCGCGAGACCTTGCGCCCGCTTGAGGAGCGGATTGTTGCCGAAACGCAGGAATGGCTGCCCAAGCTCGCCTATCCGATCCGGCTGGGCACCCACAACCAGAGCGCCTTCGCCTTCGGCCTGATGATCGATTATGCGCGGCAGGTGGGCAATACGGCGTTCGAAAGGCAGCTCGCCGACAAGTCGCTGGAATTCCACCGCAGCGACGTGAACTGCCCACTCGCCTATGAACCTTCGGGCGAAGATTTCCTCTCTCCATGCCTGATGGAGGCCGACCTGATGCGCCGGGTTATGCCGCAGGCAGACTATGCCGCGTGGCTGGGCACATTCCTGCCGCAGATCCCGGTGGATGGCTCTGGGGATTGGCTGACGCCCGGGGAGGTCCGCGACCCCACCGATGGCAAGCTTGTCCACCTCGACGGCGTCAACCTGTCGCGCGCCTGGGCTATGGAGGGCGTCGCCAGCGCGTTGCCGGAAGGCGATGCGCGGGTTCCCGCGCTGTTGGCGGCATCAAAGGCGCACGCCACCAGCGGGCTCGCAGCGGTGAGTGCCGACAATTACGAAGGCAGCCACTGGCTGGGAAGCTTTGCGACGTATCTGACGACCAGGCGGGGTATCGGGGGCAGCTGAAGCCATGGACTCCCCTCCCTTTCAGGGAGGGGCTGGGGGTGGGTACGCCGCTACAAGGCGAGCTTAGCTCAATTCCGCCGACCCACCCCTAACCCCTCCCTTGCAGGGAGGGGAACGCGTCTCAATCCACCGTCAGCACCAGTTGGCCGTCGCCATCCTCGACCTTGACCGTCGATCCGTCCGGAATTTCCCCGCGCAGCAGTTTGTCCGCGAGCGCGTCCTGCAGATAGCGCTGGATCGCGCGCTTAAGCGGGCGTGCGCCATACACCGGGTCGTAGCCCACCCGGCCCAGCCACTTCTTGGCGCTGTCCGAAAGATCGATCGTGATCTTGCGATCCTTGAGCAATTTCGCAACACGCGCGACCTGGATGTCGACGATCGGCGCCATATGCTCCTCGCCCAGGCGGTGGAACAGGATGATCTCGTCCAGGCGGTTGAGGAATTCGGGGCGGAAATGCCCGCGCACCACTTCCATCACCTGCGGTTCGACATCCTTGACCTTCTGATCCTCGGTCATCCCGGCGAGATACTGGCTGCCCAGGTTCGACGTCAGGATGATCAGCGTGTTCGAGAAATCGACCGTGCGGCCCTGGCCATCGGTCAGACGGCCATCGTCGAGCACCTGCAACAGCACGTTGAACACATCGGGATGGGCCTTTTCGACCTCGTCGAACAGCACCACCTGATAGGGCCTGCGCCGCACCGCCTCGGTCAGCACGCCGCCCTCCTCGTAACCGACATAGCCCGGAGGCGCGCCGATCAGCCGCGCGACAGCGTGCTTTTCCATGAACTCGCTCATGTCGATGCGGACCATCGCGTTGTCGTCATCGAACAGGAAGCCAGCGAGCGCGCGCGTCAGTTCGGTCTTGCCGACACCCGTGGGGCCGAGGAACAGGAAGCTGCCCAGCGGACGGTTGGGGTCCTGGAGACCCGCGCGCGAACGCCGCACCGCCTTGGCGACGGCCTCGACCGCCGCGGCCTGACCGATCACTCGCTTGCCGATATGCTCTTCCATCGCGAGCAATTTCTCGCGCTCGCCCGCGAGCATCCGCTCCATCGGGATTCCGGTCCACTTGCTGACAACCGCAGCGATATCGTCCTCGGTCACTTCCTCGCGCAGCATTGCGCCCTCGGTGAAGGTCGCAGCTTCCGCCAGCTTGCGCTCGAGCTCGGGGATGCGCCCGTAGGACAGCTCGCCCGCACGCGCGAGATCGCCATTGCGCTGCGCCTGGTCGAGCTCGATCCGCAGACCGTCGAGCTCTTCCTTGAGCCGGGCTTCGGCGTGGATCTTGTCCTTCTCGCCTTTCCAGCGCGTGGTCAGTTCAGACGACTTCTGCTCGAGCTCGGACAGGTCCTTCTGCAGGTGCACCAGCCGGTCCTTCGACGCGGCATCGCTCTCGCGGCTTAGCGCCGACGCTTCGATCTTGAGCTGGATGATCTTGCGATCAAGCGCTTCGATCTCCTCGGGCTTGCTCTCGACTTCCATGCGGATACGGCTCGCGGCCTCGTCCATCAGGTCGATCGCCTTGTCGGGCAGGAAGCGGTCGGAGATATAGCGGTTGGACAAAGTCGCCGCCGCCACCAGCGCGTTGTCGGTGATCCGCACGCCGTGGTGCAGCTCGTACTTTTCCTTGAGGCCGCGCAGGATCGAGATCGTGTCCTCGACATTGGGCTCGCCGACGAACACCGGCTGGAACCGCCGCTGCAGCGCGGGGTCCTTTTCGACATGCTTCTGATATTCGTCGAGCGTGGTTGCGCCGATGCAATGCAGTTCGCCGCGCGCAAGGGCAGGCTTCAAGAGGTTCGAGGCGTCCATTGCGCCTTCGCCCTTGCCCGCACCCACCAGCGTGTGCATCTCGTCGATGAACAGGATGATCTCGCCATCGGCACCCTTGACCTCGTCGAGCACCGCCTTCAGCCGCTCCTCGAACTCGCCGCGATACTTGGCGCCCGCGATCAGCGAGCCCATGTCGAGCGACATCAGGCGGCGGTCCTTCAGGCTGTCGGGCACGTCGCCATTGGCGATGCGCAGCGCCAGCCCCTCGGCGATCGCGGTCTTGCCGACGCCAGGCTCGCCGATCAGCACGGGGTTGTTCTTGGTCCGCCGGGCGAGAATCTGCACGGTGCGGCGGATTTCCTCGTCGCGGCCGATCACCGGATCGAGCTTGCCCTCGCGCGCAGCCTCGGTGAGGTCGCGGGCGTACTTCTTCATCGCTTCGTAGCTTTCCTCGGCGCTGGCCGAATCCGCCGAGCGGCCGCCGCGCAGATCGTTGATCGCGGTGTTGAGCGCCTCGGGGGTCAGCCCGGCCTTGGCAAGCGCGTCGCCCGCCTTGGTGCCCTTGGCGAGCGTGATCGCCAGCAGCAGACGCTCGACGGTGACGAAGCTGTCGCCAGCCTTGGTCGCCACCTGTTCGGCGCTGTCGAGCAGCCGCACGGCGTCATTATCAAGACCCGGCGTCTGCTGCGCCCCGCCGCCCGACACTGCGGGCACCTTGGCGAGCAAGGAATCGACTTCCTGCACCGCGACGGGGGCATTGCCGCCTGCGCGCGCAATCAGCCCGGCCGCCATGCCTTCGGTATCTTCCAGCAGTGCCTTGAGAATGTGTTCGGGGCTGATCCGCTGATGGTTCATGCGGATGGCCACGGTCTGCGCCGACTGCAGAAAGCCCTTGGCGCGATCAGTGAATTTTTCGAGGTTCATGGGAGTGTCTCCGCCCTATCTGTGCCCTTGCTCCGCTGACATAGTGTTGCATCTTTGCAACGCAAGGGGTACATCAACCACGCGGTGCAACTTGTGCATTATCGCCGTCCTTACCCCTGCCCCACCTGCCGGAGCAGCTGCTGCGCGCGCGACAGATGGGGGCGGTCGAGCATGCCGCCTTCGTGGCCGATCGTGCCGACGCCGGGGTTGGCGGCAAACAGATCGACGATCATCTGCGCATGCGCCAGCTCTTCGGCGCTGGGGGTGAAGGCGGCGTTGATGACATCGACCTGCGCGGGGTGGATCGCGAGCATGCCGCGATAGCCGTCGCGCCGGACCTTTTCGGCGCGAATCCGCAAGCCATCAAGGTTGCGGAAATCGGCTTCTATCGTCTCGATCGCGGTCACGCCTGCGCTCGCCGCCCCGAGCAGACACAGGCTGCGGGCGAGCTCATACGTGAAGCCATAGCTGCCATCGGGGTTCCGGTTGGTGCTGGCGCCGATCGAATCGGCCAGATCCTCCGAACCCCAGCTCATCGCGACCACGCGCGGCGCGCCCTTGTAGTCGCCGGTGTGGAACATCGATTGCGCCGTCTCGGTGACCAGCACGATGACCGGGGTCGATCCCTGATCGATGCCGTAGGCGACTTCGAGCGCCGAGAGATAATGATCGAGCAGCTCGACATCACCGCGCCCGCCGGCCTTGGGAAGCATGATGCCGCCGGGGCGCGCGGGCATCACCGCGGCAAGGTCTGCCAGCGTGTACGGCCCGTCGAGCGGGTTCACCCGCACCCACAGCCGTTCGCGCCCTTGTTCGCGGCTGGCGAGCATCGCGTGGACCAGAGTGCGCGCCAGCGGCTTGTTTTCTGTCGCGACCGCATCTTCCAGATCGAACAGCACGATATCGGCGGCGCTGTCGGCCGCCTTGGCCATCTTCTTTTCGCTGTCGCCCGGCGCAAACAGCCACGACCGCATCGGATAGGACGGCAGGGAACAAGACGGCAGGGACGTGGCGGCAATCGGCGGCATAGAGGCATCCTGTCCAGCACGGCCCATCATGGCCGTTCAGGTGCCTTTTACCGCCGATCGCCGCCCGTGCAATCGCCTCAGAAGCGGTAGCTCACGGTGCCGAAGACGTTACGCTCTGCTCCGATGAAGCAATCGCCACGCGCAAGGCATGCCGAATAGAAGCTCTTGTCGAACAGGTTGGTGGCGTTGACCGCCAGCGACCACGGTCCCCGGGCCAGCTCGACCAGGGCATCGACCAGCGTATAGGACGGCGTGCGCAGGCCATCCGGGAATGCCGCACCGAACGAGAGATTGGCGCTGGAATGCCTCACCCCGGCGCCGATGCGCAGATTGGTCTCGTCATCGAGCGCGAACGACTTGGTGCCCCATACCGACGCGTTGTGCTCGGGCACGTTTTCCAGCTGGCGGTTGGTGCCGTCGATCCGGGCCCTGGTATAACTATAGTTGGCGAGCAGTTCCCAGTTGCCAGGCAGACGGCGGCTGGCCTCGATCTCGAAGCCCTTTGAGGTCAGCGCGCCTGCCTGGAACTGGTCGAACGGGTCGGGGGTGCTGGGATCGTCGATCGGCCTTCCGGTTTCCTTGATGTGGTACGCGGTCAAGGTCACCAGAGTCGCTTCGTCGGGGTGGAACTTGACCCCGCCCTCGAACTGCCGCCCGCGCTTGGGAGTGAACGGGTTGCCGTTGCTCGCGGTGCCAGCGATCGGATCGAAGGATTCGGTATAGCTGAAGAACGGGGAGACGCCCCGGACGAGCTCGCCGATGATTCCGGCGCGCAACGATGTCGCGCTGACCTTGACCGTGGGATTGCCAGGCGACGACGACCGAACCGTATCGCGGCGCCCGCCCAGCACGATCGACACCCGGTCCCACAGCCGGATCTGGTCCTGCAGATAGAAGCCGAGCTGCTTTTGGGTATTGTCCTCGGACGAGCCACCGAGGAAGCCCGGAAAGGCTGCTGTCGGAATGCCGCCGCCGAAGTTCGACAGCGCGGCGTAATCGATATCGTAGATGTCGATGGTCTCGAGCGCAAAACCGCCATTCTTGCGCACCCGGTTCCAGCTGTAGTCCACCCCTGCCAGCACGACATGCTCGATATTGCCGCCGGTGTTGAAGTTGAATTTGAGGTTGTTGTCGGTCGAAAAGATGTCGAGCCGGGCGATGCTGCCATCGGCATAGTTTCCGATGATCCGCTGATTGGCATCCAGATACGGATTGGTCGGATTGGAATAGCTGTTGGGGTAGTGCGTCAGATAGGTGAGGTTGCTGTCGATGCTGCGCGCCTTGGCGGAGAAGCTGACTGCATCGCTGAAGCGGTGCTCAAACAGCGCCGTTCCCTGCAGCAGGCGGCCATCGTATCGGTCCCAGCCAGGCTTGCCGATGAAGGTGCTGTTGGCAAGGCGACCATTGGGGTTGGGCAGCAGCGTTCCGACCAAAGGCAGGAACTGCGACACCGATCCGCCCTCGTCTTCCTGATAGAGCCCGATCAGCGTCAGCCTGGTATCGTCCGTCGGCTGCCAGAGCAGCGAGGGCGAGAGCATCACGCGGTCGTCGCGCACGAAATCGACCTGGGTATCGGCGTCGCGCACCCGCGCCACCATTCGTGCGGCAACGGTGTCGGTGATGCCCCCGGTAACATCTGCGAGCATCTCCTTGCGGTCGAAGCTGCCGTAGCGCACCGCTATTTCACCGCGCGTTTCGAACGATGGGGCCTTTGACACCAGGTTGATCAGCCCGCCGATCGAGCTCTGCCCGAACAGCACCGAGGCGGGCCCGCGCACCACCTCGACCTGCGAGAAATTATACGGGTCCGCGCGGATGCTCGCATAGAAGCTGAAGATGTCGCGCATGCCATCGCGGAACTGCAACGGGCTGGAGCCGCGGATGAAGCTCGAATCCACGCGGCCATCGGGGCCATAAGCGTTGGCCTGCACCCCCGCGACATAGTTGAGCGTATCGGCAATCGACAGCGCCCCCTGAGCGAGGAACTGGTCGTCGGTGACGACGGTGATCGGCTGCGGCGTCTCGATCGCGGGCGTATCCGTCTTGGTCCCGGCGGCGCTCTGCTGCCGCGCCCCCGTCACGATGATCTCTGGCCGTGGTGCCTCTACAGCGTCGATCTCCTGCGCCAGCACGGGCGCGCCCCACCCGGTTGCCGCCAGCGCGGTGCCAGCGAGAAATTTGCTAAAGCTTTTGCGAGTCATTTTTATTTCTCCCGAAGTCGCGCCGGGGACCTAATTCAGTTGCAATCTATTCGCAATAGCGTTTATTCCCCCGATTGGGGGGGGGTTTTGGGAAAATCATCAGCTAGGGCGCCGGGCCAGTGCCAGCGAGATACAACGGCCGTGCGGCAAACCCGCGCCCAGCTCGGCACGCATCGCCCGCAGACATACCCAAATGAAAGTATCGGCACCTTGTTTTTCGGGGCTAATTGTGGGGGCTACAACCAATGGAACCGCGTCGGAATTGTACAAAAATGCACGCATCCCCCAAAAGTCGGGGTAGCAAGTCTTTAGAGATACTGCGAAACATAAAAAATCGGACAAGCCGTCGCTGCCACTGGAAGTCAATTCCTTCATACCGGCAGACAGATGGCGAACGGTCGCACGACTTTGCACAGGGGAAAGCACGTGAAATCGTTAGCCAGAGATACTTCTGCGCGCTCCACAGCTTCGTGGAACAGGCCAGTCATGGGCGGTGAAATCCATGCCGACGCCAGAGGGGCCGAAGGCGACCGCAAGACGCGGCTGATCCTGCAGGAACAGCAGGCCAGTCGGTTGCGCTCCTCCAGCTTTCCCGGGCTGAAGCTGCGCAACCCCAGCTGGGACATGCTGGTCGCGCTGCTGGCCGCCAAGCGCAACGGCTCCCAGCTTTCGATGAGCGACCTGTGCCTGATGTGCGACGCACCCGAAAGCACCGCGCTGCGCCTCATTCACCAGCTGCGCGAAAAGGGCTATGCCGAAATGGTGCCCGACCGATCAGACCGCAGACGCACCCGCGTGTCCCTCACCCGCATGGGCGAAGCGCAATTCGATGCCTATCTGGACAAGATGGGCCCGGCCTGATCCGGCCCCAGGTCACTTTACTCGAATTTAAAGGTTTGCGGCTACCTCTCGTCACGATGAGGATGAAACCGCTATGTCTTTCGGAAAAAGAGGACTGACAGGATCTGACGTTCCGGCAACCCCCAAGGTTGACGAGAACCTGCCGCAGCGTGAGGCACGGGTGCACCGGCTGATGAAGGTCACCGTCTTTCACGAGCGCTTTGGCAGCGCCGATGCGGTCATCCGCGATATCTCGAGCGGTGGTCTGGGCGGGCGTTGCAATGCAGCGCTGATCCCCGGTGATGTCGTGGATATCGACCGCCCCGGCCTGGGCCGGTTCGAGGCAGAGGTGCGCTGGGTGCGCAGCGGCCAGTTCGGTGCGCAGCTGACCTCGGACCTGCGCATCGATACCAAGGCGATCGAGAACCTCGCCTTCAACGGCTCCAACTGGGACAGCGAAGTCAACAAGCCGCTGGAAAACCACGTCTTCACACGGTTCAAGCCGATGAAGAACACGTATCGGCCCAGCATCTCGCTCCGCCGCGACCGCTGACCCGGCAGGAACCGCCCTGCCCCCGGATTGCTCCGGAAGCAGGGGGTCGCAACAAATGATCAGTCGAAGCGCAGGCTCTTGACCGTCTTCACGCCGGCCAGCTGGCACAATTTCCACAGCACGGGTTCGGCCACAGCGCCATCGAGCGACAGCAGCAGCACCGCCTCGCCGCCCGCGCGCGCTTCGCGACGACCCAGATGGAAGGTCGCGATGTTGACATTGGCCTCGCCCAGCGTCGATCCCAGCCGTCCGATAAAGCCGGGCTCGTCGCGGTTGACGATGTAGAGCATGTGCCCCGCCAGATCGGCCTCGATCTTGATGCCGTAGATTTCGACCAGACGCGGAGTTGCATTGCCGAACAGCGTGCCGGCAACCGAACGTTCGCCATCCTCGGTCGCCACCGACACGCGAACCAGCGTGTGATAGTCGCCTTCGCGATCATGCCGCACTTCGCGCACATCGAGGCCGCGATCCTTGGCGAGGAACGGTGCGTTGACCATGTTCACGCTGTCGCTGAACGCGCGCATGAAACCGGCAAGCACGGCAGCGGTGATCGGCTTCATGTCGAGCTCGGCCGCAGCGCCCTCGACCTCGATCGAGATGCTCTTGACCCGATCGCTCTCGAGCTGGCCGACCAGACGGCCAAGATTGGTCGCCAGCGCCATATAGGGACGCAGCTTGGGGGCCTGCTCGGCCGACAGGCTGGGCATGTTGAGCGCGTTGGTGACGCCGCCCTTGACCAGATAATCGGCCATCTGCTCGGCAACCTGGATCGCGACATTGACCTGTGCTTCGCTGGTCGATGCGCCCAGATGCGGGGTCGAGACGAAGTTGGGGGTGCCGAACAGCGGGCTGTCGGTGGCAGGCTCGGTGGCGAACACGTCGAGCGCAGCGCCCGCGACCTGACCCGAATCCAGCGCCTCCTTGAGCGCCGCCTCGTCGATCAGTCCGCCACGCGCGCAGTTGATGATGCGCACGCCCTTCTTGGTCTTGGCCAGCGCGTCCTTGCTCAGGATATTGCGGGTCTGGTCGGTGAGCGGGGTGTGCAGCGTGATGAAATCGGCGCGCGCGAGCAGATCGTCGAGCGTCACCTTCTCGATGCCCAGCTCCACCGCGCGTTCGGGCGTCAGGAACGGATCGAACGCGACCACCTTCATCTTGAGGCCCAGCGCACGATCGGCAACGATCGAACCGATGTTGCCCGCGCCGATCAGGCCCAAAGTCTTGGCGGTGAGTTCGACGCCCATGAAGCGGTTCTTCTCCCACTTGCCCGCCTGGGTCGAGGCATCGGCCTCGGGCAGCTGGCGGGCAAGCGCGAACATCAGCGCGATGGCGTGCTCGGCGGTGGTGATCGAGTTGCCGAACGGGGTGTTCATGACGACGACACCCTTGGCCGAAGCAGCAGGAATATCGACATTGTCGACGCCGATCCCGGCGCGGCCGACGACCTTGAGGTTGGTCGCCGCATCGAGGATCGCCTTGGTCACCTTGGTCGAGGAGCGGATGGCAAGGCCATCATACTGGCCGATGATCCCGGCGAGCTCTTCGGGCGTCTGGCCGGTGATGACATCGACTTCGCAGCCGCGCTCGCGAAAAATCTGCGCGGCTTTGGGGTCCATTTTGTCGGAAATGAGAACTTTAGGCATGTCGGAATTCCTTTATCGGAAAGATGTGATGGTCCCCTGCGCAGGCAGGGGTCCATCTCCCAACGGCTGCACCTGGTGCACGCGCAGGAGATGGATCCCCGCCTTCGCGGGGAACCGGATACAATCAGGAAGCTTTGAGCTCGGAATAGGCCCAGTCGAGCCAGGGCCCCAGCGCCTCGATATCGGCGGTGTCGACCGTGGCGCCGCACCAGATGCGAAGGCCCGGAGGTGCATCGCGATACCCTGCGATGTCGAAGGCCGCGCCTTCCTTCTCGAGCAGTCCGGCAAAGGCCTTGATGAACGCCTCGTCCGCGCCTTCGACCGTCAGACAGACGCTGGTGGTCGAACGCGTCGCCGGATCGGGCGCAAGATGACCCAGCCACGGCCGCGCCTGAACGATGGCGTCGAGCGCGGCGGCATTGGCGTTGCTGCGCGCAACCATGCCTTCGGCACCGCCGATGGACTTGCCCCATTCGAGCGCAAAGATCGCATCTTCGACCGCGAGCATCGAGGGGGTGTTGATCGTCTCGCCCTTGAACACGCCTTCTGCCAGCTTGCCCTTGGAAACCAGGCGGAACACCTTGGGCAGCGGCCAGGCCGGCGTGTAGCTTTCGAGCCGTTCGACGGCGCGCGGGCCGAGGATGATGACGCCATGGCCGCCTTCGCCGCCAAGAACCTTCTGCCAGCTGAACGTGGCGACGTCGATCTTGTCCCAAGGCAGGTCATAGGCGAACACCGCGCTGGTGGCGTCGGCGAAGCTCAGGCCTTCGCGGTCCTCGGCGATCCAGTCGCCATTGGGGACGCGCGCGCCCGAGGTGGTGCCGTTCCAGGTGAACAGGACGTCGTTCGACCAGTCGACCGCGTCGAGATCGGGGATGTGGCCGTAATCGGCACGGATGATGGTGGGGTCGAGCTTGAGCTGCTTGGCGGCATCGGTCACCCAGCCTTCGCCGAAGCTTTCCCACGCAAGCGCGGTGACGGGGAGTGCGCCCAGCATCGTCCACATCGCCATTTCATAGGCGCCGGTGTCAGAGCCGGGCACGATGCCGATGCGGTGGGTGTCGGGGAGCTTGAGCAGTTCGCGCATCAGGTCGATGCAATATTGCATACGCGCCTTGCCGACCTTCGAGCGGTGCGAACGTCCCAGCGATTCGGTGGCAAGCGCTTGCGGCGACCAGCCTGGAGGCTTGGCGCAGGGGCCGGACGAGAAGTGCGGCCGAGCAGGCAGGGTAGCAGGTTTTGCGGCAAGCACATTGGTGCTCGCGCCAACAGTATCAGTCATGTAGTCTCTCCTTACAGAGAGCACGCGCGGCGTTGGGACCGCGTGGCCCGTCGACGGCCCTAGGGATGTATTGCACAACTGGCAATCACCAAATGGCGGACGGGTCCAGAATCACGCCGCCCCGTGCAACAAAGGCACAGGGCGGCGCGGGGGTCACTTCTTGAAAATTACCTTGCCGCGCTGCGACACCAGCAGCTTTTCCATCGTCACGGGATGGAAATAGGCCTCGACGTTCTGGCCCTCGGGGGTCACGCCATAGACTTCATAGCAGCCGCCATCGACCTTGGACTTCTTGACCTTCCAGCCGTCTTTGGTGAGCTTCGACTCGAGGTCGGTGCGGCTCTTCCAAGTCGACTGCGGGCCCGAGTCGCACTTCATCTTGCCGGTGGCCAGCGCCGCCGGGCTGGCAGCAAACTGCATTGCGGTGGCGGCGGCAAGTGCCATCATGGCCTGCGAAAACTTCATGGATTGTCCCTCTTCTCTTGACGTCAGCGCGTCATCGCCTGTGTGGCACGCC
Organism: Blastomonas sp. RAC04; assembly: GCF_001713435.1. NCBI lineage: Bacteria > Pseudomonadati > Pseudomonadota > Alphaproteobacteria > Sphingomonadales > Blastomonadaceae > Blastomonas > Blastomonas sp. RAC04. The sequence goes on along the minus strand of NZ_CP016460.1, from coordinate 229,288 downwards.
GCGCTGAACGCCGCTTGAACATAAGGATGATGCGAGCGGTTTCCAGGATGAGCAGCGGAACAAAATGCACCGCCATGCTCTTCCATTCTCCGTCGACATAAAACCAGTGGAGCGCGATCAGCAATGCCGCAGGATAGACCAGCCGCTGCAGCCGCTTCCAGTTGGCGCGCAGTGCGCGCTGCGCGGCGTTGTTGCTGGTCAGCGCCATGGCAATGAAGATGATCAGCGCGAGATACCCCGTCCAGATGCTGAAAATCAGCGCTTCTTCGGCGATCATTGCCCAATCGCCCATGTCATACAGGTAGAACGCCAGATGCAGCACGCCATAGCCGCACGCCGCCACGCCGAGCGCGCGCCGCCGCGACAGCAGCCAGTCCAGCCAGCCGCGCCGCCCGAGGATCGCACGCAGCGGGCTGACCATCATCGCAACGATCATCAGCCGGACCGAAAATTCGCCGCTGGGGTGGACGAGGTCGAACGCGGTCACCGGATCCTTAACGAACCCGATGATCATCGCGATCGCAGGGATGGCAAGCACCACCCAGAAAAGCTCGGGAATCTTCAGGATGCGCAGCATTGCGGACCTTCATTGTTCGGGGCGGAAAGATGCCTCCGCCACCGCTAGACCCGTCTGCAATCCCTTGCAATGTCGGGGTTTCAATCCCTACCTGCTTGTTAACCATAGACGGCACGGCAGGGTTAAAGTTCATAGGGTAACATCGATCTCATGACCAACGCCGCCCCTCCCTTCAGCAACCCCGCAACCGGCAGCATGCTGCCCGGTGCGCAGGTTGATGGTGCCGGCGTGGTGCCTGCCAGCCCGGGGACTGCAACCCCCGACCTTGCCACGCTGCTCGCGGGCAGCGGCCGTCCCCACAGCCGCCCGCGTTATCCTCTGCGCAGGGCCGACCCGCGTTTTTGCGCCAATTCAAGCTCGCCCGAAATGCAGCGCATGGCGCTGGTCGCGGCGCTGTCGGTGCTGATCGCCGGATGCAGCATGCTGCCTGAGGGTCGCGGCGTATCGCGCGCGCCCACACCGCAGATCGCGCGACCAGCAGCCCTCCCTGCCCCAAGCGTCGCCGACACCCGCCAGTGCATCAGCGCACTCACTCAGGCGCAGGTCCGCTTCACCCCCGTGCCCGATCAGGTGTTCGGCGCGGGCTGTTCGCAGCTGGGCAGCGTGCGGTTGTCGACGATTGCGCTCACCGACGCGCCGCGTGGACTCAACGAGCTGGCGATCAGCAACATCGGCCCCGTGCGCTGCGAGCTGGCCCAGCGATTTGCCGGCTGGGCGCAGTTCGGGATCGCGCGCGCGGCAGAGCAGATGCTGGGCAGCCCACTGGTGAAGATCGAGACGATGGGCAGCTATTCCTGCCGCAACATTGCAGGCTCGGTCAAACTGTCGCAGCACGCACACGCCAACGCGATCGATATCGCCGCGTTCGTGCTCGCCGATGGCAGGCGCATCTCGGTCAAGCAGGGCTGGGCTGGCTCCAACCAGGAGCGCGCCTTCCTGCGCACCATCTACGCCAGCGCCTGCAAGCGCTTCGGCACGGTGCTGGGCCCGGACTATAATGCGGCGCATCAGGACCATCTTCATGTCGACATGAGCGGCCAAGGCTATTGCCGATAGCGCGCTGGCCCCTTAATTGCGGGCGATGACAAAGAAAGACCTAACCGAGCCGCGTTTTCGCCAAGCTGCCGAAGACGCCCGCACCGCCGACGCTGCGGTACACGACACCCCCCAGACCCAGGACCCCGCCTACCGGCTGGCCTTTGGCGATACCGACTTTCTGCTGCGGCAGGAGCTGCGCCCGGTTCGCTTCCAGCTGGAGCTGCTGAAGACCGAAATGCTGCTCGAAGAGGCTGGCATCGGATCGACCCTGGTGATCTACGGTTCCGCGCGCATCCCCTCGCCCGACAAGACCGAAGGGCTGGTCGAGGCCGCGCGCACGCCGGAAGAAAAGACCGTCGCGGAGCGGCTGGTCGCCAAGGCAAAATACTACGACGAAGCGCGCAAGCTGGCCCAGCTGGCGAGCGAATGCGGCGTCGAAGAAGACGGCAAGCGCCAGTTCGTCGTCTGCTCGGGCGGTGGCCCCTCGATCATGGAAGCGGCCAACCGCGGCGCTGCCGATGTCGGCAAGGAATCGGTCGGGCTCAACATCGTGCTTCCGCACGAACAGGCGCCCAACCGTTTCGTTACCCCGCATCTGTCGTTCCAATTCCACTATTTCGCACTGCGCAAGATGCACTTCCTGCTGCGCGCGCGCGCGGTCGCGGTGTTCCCCGGCGGCTTCGGCACCTTTGACGAATTCTTCGAGCTGCTCACCCTGATCCAGACCGGCAAGATGGCGCCGATCCCGATCATGCTGTTTGGCCGCAAGTTCTGGAACCGTGTGGTCAATTTCGAGGCGCTGGCCGAGGAAGGCGTGATCTCGCCGGGCAATCTGCAGCTGTTCAGCTTTGTCGAAACCGCCGATGAGGCATGGGACAAGATCCGGACGTTCTACGAACTGCCCTGCGGCTGAGCGCTGGACCGGGTTGAGGCATGGTCAAAATCATTGCCCATAACCCCCTGTGGAAAAAGGACTTCATGGCGGAGCGGGAAGCCATCCGTTCCGCCATGGGCGAAAGTCTGATCACGCTGCACCATATCGGCAGCACCGCCATTCCCGGCATCCATGCCAAGCCGGTGATCGACATGCTGGCAGTGGCAACATCGCTGGACGCACTCGAAGAGGCTGCCCCCGCGCTGGCCGCCCTTGGCTATCAGGCGATGGGGGCATACGGCATCGACGGGCGGCGGTATTTCCGCAAGGACGACGCATCCGGGCGCCGGACCCACCATCTGCATGGCTATGCGGCAGGATCGGCGGATATCGAACGCCATCTGGCGTTCCGCGATTATCTGCGCGCGCATCCGGATATCGCCGCGCGATATTCACTGCTGAAGCAGCGGCTTGTCGCCGGGGCTGAAGATTATATCGAAGGCAAGGCACCCTTTGTCCTGGAGACCCAGACCGATGCGCTTGCCTGGTATCGCGGGCGTCCGCGTGCCTACTGACCCAGTTCGACGCTGCGCCTGGCTGCAGCCGCCATCGCCTCGGCCACCAGCCGATCGAGCGCATCGTCGGCATCGAACACGTTGAGCGCGGCGCGGGTGGTGCCGCCGGGGCTCGCGACCCGCTCGGCAAGCTGCGCCGGGCTCTCGGGCGACTGATAGGCGAGTTCGGCCGATCCACGCACCATGGCAAGCGCGAAGCGCGACGCCTGATCCGCGGGCATGCCAAGCGCTTGCGCCCCCTTGCCCAGCGCATCGATGAATCGGAACAGATAGGCGGGCCCTGACCCGCTGAGCGCGGTGACGAGGTGCATCTGCGATTCGTCGGTCAGCCACTCGGCGCTGCCGAGCATGGCAAACAGCGCTTCCAATTGCTCCTGCTCAGGCTGAGCCAGGGCTTCGGCGAACAAAGCGGTGACCGACTGGCCGATGCCGATCGCCATATTGGGCATGATCCGGGCGATCGCCCTGGTCTGCGGCACAGCGGAGCGCAGCGCGGTGATCTCAATTCCGGCGAGCATCGACACCAGCAATGTCTCCGACAGGTCGAGCGACGCAACTTGCGACGCGACATCGGGCAGCATCTGCGGCTTGATCCCCAGCAGCAGCCATTCGGGCGCGGAGATGCTGGCCTCGATTGCGATAAGGTGGCGGACGCCTTCGGGCAGGTCACGCGGTGACGGATCGACGATGGTGACGCTGGCCGGATCGAGCCCGCGCGCAAACCACCCGCGCAGCATCGCGCCGGCCATGTTGCCTGACCCAATGACGAGCAGCGATTGGGGGAATAGCTTGGACAAGGCCCGTCTCCATCTGCGCGAACGAATTGCTCAATCGTAACCCACGCGAACGCGGGGGGCCCGCTTCCTTGGCTACCGTCGCAAAAAGCGGGATTACCGCCTGCGCGGGAATGACGGATCAGGGGAGCAAATGCCAGCCTCGAAACTGTTGCTGGCGTTTATGCCTCAAGCCTCGCCCTGGGTGTCGATCAGCGCGGCGGCGAGGGCTTCTTGCGGAGTCTTGTCGCCCCACAGGATGAACTGGAACACCGGATAGAAGCGGTCGCACTCGTCGATTGCCGCCTCGACCGCCAGTTGCGCCTGGTCGAGCCCCAGCATCGCGTCGCTACCCAGCATCATGCCGTTGCGATACAGCACCACGCCGCTGTTCGACCAGATGTCGAAATGGCCCAGCCACAATTGCTCGTTGATCAGCGCCAGGGCCTCGCAGATGACCGCGAACTTGTCATCGGGAACGCGAATGTCCGGCATGGCCAGCAGCTGCAGGACATTGTCCTCGTGCCGCCAGATCGCACGCAGCTGATAGCTGGTCCAGCTGCCCTTGACCTCGGTCAGCAGCTCGTCCTCGCCCACCATTTCGCACGGCCAGCCCCGCGCCTCGAACAGCGCGGCAAGCATGTCCACCGGGGCGGCTTCTTCCCGGTCCAGATCAAGCTGCTGTTCGTTCAAATGAATTTCCTTTCGCGCCCCTTGGCGCGCCTTTAAATTGCCGGGATGCGCGGCTGCGCGCAATGGCCGCTCGGGCCACTGCTACGCGTGATGTGGTGAAGTCTGTTCAAAAACTGTGGATAACGGGGCGTTAAACCGCGTTCAGGCGGCGGGGCCGGCGCCCTTGTTGGCCATTGCCGCTTCCAACGCGTCGAGCCGGGCCTTCAGGGCCTCGTTTTCCTCGCGCGCCTTGCTGGCCATTTCCTTTACCGCGTCGAACTCTTCACGGCTGACGAAATCGAGCCCGGCGATCCATTCGCGGGTCCGCTCGCGCGCGCTTTCCCCCGCCTCGCGGCTCATGCCTGCAACGGTTCCGGCCAGGCCGTTGATGAACTTTGCGAAATCGCCGCCAAATTCGGATTTGTTCTGCATGAAAGTCTCCATCGCAGGCGCATTGCGCCCCGGTTCAATTGTGATGCCATAGCATGTGGGTTGCGCCTGCACCAATCGCAAGCGCCCTTGATGAGGTCAGGGCGCGGGCGGGGCCAGCTGGATCCGCTGGGAATCGCGCGGCACGACCAGATTTTCCGCATTGGGGTTGAGCGTATCGATCTGCTTGTTGAGCACCGAGGCAAAGCACAGCCAGGCGAGATACGGCACCATCAGCCACGCCGCGAGCGGGCGTACCCGGCCAAACACGATCGTCGTGGCAAACGCCGCCACGAACACCGCCACCAGCAGATAGAACGCGCCGGTCACCTGATGCATCCCGAAGAAATAGATCGGCCAGGCAAGGTTGAGCGCCAGCTGGACGAAGAACAAAAGCACCGCAAGCCCGCGCAATTTAGCCCCGCGTGCAGTGACGACGACGGTTACGGCGAGCCCCATCATCACGTACAGCACCGACCATGCCGCGCCGAACGCCCAGCCAGGCGGCTGCGCTTCGGGCTTCTGCAGCGCCTGGAACCAGCGGTTGTCCTCACCCGATCCGGAAAAATCGCTGACGCCGAAGCCGAGCAGCACGACCAGCGGGACAAACAGCAGGGCCCAGCGCAAAAAGCCGAGGCGAAGCTGCATGGGCGAGGCGATTTCATTCATCGAAGCGGAGTCTCCTGCCCTTTTCAGGGGTTTACCTGCATCGGCATATCGGATTCATTTGCGCCGCGCCAGCGGGGTTTACCATGCAAATGCGTACCGCTTCGGGTCAGCAGCTGCGTCCTTTTTGTGCCGCGACCAGAAATTCCACGTTGCCACTTGGCCCTGTAATCGGGCTTTGCGTCAGGCCGGTGACTGGCCAGTCGATGCTTTCGAGCCATTGCATCACCCGGTCGCACACCGCGGCGTGCAGCGCGGGATCGCGCACCACCCCGCCCTTGCCGATCTGGTCGCGCCCCACCTCGAACTGCGGCTTGATCAACGCGACCAGCCACGCGCCCGGGCGCGCAAAGGACATCGGCACTGGCAGCACCTTGTCGAGCGCGATGAAACTGGCGTCGCACACCACGATGTCGATGGCCTGCGTGATATGCGCGTCGGTCAGGATTCGCGCGCTGGTCTGTTCGTGCACGGTGACGCGCGGGTCCTGCCGCAGCTTCCAGGCGAGTTGGTTGGTGCCGCTGTCGACCGCGAACACATGTGCGGCGCCGCGGGTCAGCAGCACATCGGTGAAACCGCCGGTGGACGAGCCGACGTCGATTCCGATCATGCCGGTCACATCGATGCCGAAATGGTCGAGCGCGTGCGCCAGCTTGATGCCGCCACGCGACACCCAGGGATGATCGCGCCCGCGCACCTCGACAGGCGCATCGGTGGCCAGCGCCTCGCCCGCCTTGGCAATCTTGCGCTCGCCTGCGAACACCAGCCCCGCCAGGATCAGCGCCTGCGCGCGTGCGCGGCTTTCAACCAGCCCGCGCTCGACCAGCAGCTGGTCGATGCGCAGCTTGGGCGCCTTGGCCGAAGCCTTTTTGCCGAGTGCGGAATGGGGGGGATGATCGGGCATGGCAGCCTGCCATACCGGCAGTGCCTTGCTTTTGCGAGCGGCAGATAGTGACGCCAAAAAAAATGAATTACAAGTCTTGCTGTGAACCCCGGGATGATTCACAACAGTCATGCAAGGTATACAGATCGTCAGAAGCGCGGGAGTTTCCGGGTTTTTGCGAATGGCCCTTCACTTGGTTTTCAACATAGCGAAAGGAGGTGATCCGATGTCTCATGGTTCAGCAAAGGGGTCGGTCAAGTCCATTCGGAGTGTTCGCGGCTAACAGCCTTCTGCCCAATGGTCTGGGCAGGCGCTTGTTAAAGCGCGAGATACACTTCGAAGGCGGCACTTCCGGCCGCTGACCATGTGATGGGCCGCGCAGGGGGCTGTGATCCCCGGCGGCCCCTCTCATATTTTCAGCTTCGACGATCCTTACCGATGGCCAGCTTGAGCGTCACCGACGCAGCGGCCCTTCCGATCGCTCCTCACCTCAGAATATATCCAGCGCTATCGGGCTTTCCCGTCACCCCCGCGAACGCGAGGGTCCCGCTATTGCGCGGATGTCACGCAGAAGCGGGATTCCCGCGTGCGCGGGAATGACGATGGAAGTGAATTAACCCTCAGCCCAACTTCTGTGCAACCAGCGCCTTCAGGTCGGCGGCCGAGCGTGCGCCGAAATGCGAGATGATTTCGGCCGCGGCGATCGCGCCCATCCGCAAGGACGTTTCCACGTCCTTGCCCTGCGCCTGACCGGCGAGGAAACCGGCGGCGAACAGATCGCCCGCGCCGGTGGTGTCGACCACCTTGTCGATCGGCTCGGCAGGCACGGCAAAACGCGCACCTTCATGCACCGCGATCGCGCCATGCTCGCTGCGGGTGACGACCAGAGTCGGCAGCTTGGCAGAGATCGCCGCGACGGCGCCGTCAAAGTCGTCGATCTGCGCCAGCGAGCAGATTTCCGCCTCGTTGGCGAACAGGATGTCGATCTGGCCCTTGTCGAGCAGATCGAGGAAGTCGGCGCGGTGGCGATCGATCACGAACGCATCGGACAACGTGAAGGCGACCTTGCGGCCTGCCGACCGTGCAGCATCAATGGCGGCACGCATCGCGGCGCGCGGCTCTTCGGGATCCCACAGATAGCCTTCGAGATACAGAACCGCGGCATCAGCAATCATCTTGGGGTCGAGCGCGCTGGCGGGCAGGAACTGCGAGGCGCCAAGGAAGGTGTTCATCGTGCGCTGGCCATCGGGGGTGACCAGGATCAGGCAGCGCGCGGTCGGGGTGTCGTCGCCGGCGCGCACGGGGGTCGCATAATCGATGCCCAACGCGCGAACGTCGTGCGCGAACACTTCGCCCAGCTGGTCGTCGGCGACCTGGCCGATGAACGCGCACTTGCAGCCCATTCCGGCAAGGCCCGCGAGCGTGTTGGCAGCCGAGCCGCCGCTGATTTCCTGCGCCGGGCCCATCGCCGCGTAGAGAGAGGTCGCGCGATCGGCGTCGATCAGCATCATGCCGCCCTTGGTCAGGCCTTCATTGGCGAGCAGGGCATCGTCGGCGGGGGCCATGACATCGACAATGGCGTTACCGATGGCGAGGACATCAAAACGGGGGCTGGTCATTTCGGGCAGGACTTTCTGATGGCGCGCCCCAGGGACGAGGCAGCGCGGAATGTTGCCGCGCGGCCTATCGGCTTGCACCTGCAGGTTCAAGCCCATTTGCGCGCAATTGACCCGGAGGCCGAATTGCCCGACACGATAGGCGCATGCTGACCGCCTTCTTCAAGAGCCTGGCGCAACTGGGCGATCGCGCCATCCTGGGCGCGCTGGCGTGGACGCTCGCGCTGGCCGCGCTGATCTTCGCGCTGACCGGCTGGGGGTTGTGGCAGGGTCTGGCCTGGGCAATGGCCAGCTATGGCGGGCCGCTGTCCGGTTATGCCGAATGGACCGGAGTGCTGGCAGTGGTCGCCACCATCATCGCCTTCTGGTTCTGGTGGCGCGTCGTGGCGATTGCGGTGCTGCAGCTGTTCGCCGACCGCATCGTGATCGCGGTCGAACGCAAGCATTACCCGCAGGCTGCCGCCAGCGCGCGCGATCTGCCCTGGGGGCCGTCGCTGGCGATGGCGTTGCGCTCGCTGGGCCGGGCGCTGGTGTACAACGCGATCGCTTTGCCCTTCGCGCTGGTGCTGCTGTTCACCGGCGTGGGTGCCCCGATGCTGTTCCTTGGCGTGAACGCGGTTCTGGTCGGGCGCGACCTCGACGAGATGGTTTCCGCGCGGCATCCGGGGCTGGCGGCAGAGCCCTCGCCCCGGACCAGCCGTTTCGTGCTTGGGCTGATTGCCAATCTGCTGCTGCTCGTCCCCTTGGTCAATCTGTTCGCACCGATTATAGCCGCGGCGATGGCTACGCATCTTTTTCACCAGCGCCGGGCCTGAAGGGGCGACACCGATGAACCGCATTTTGGCGATTGCCGCGCTGACGCTGGGGCTGGCTGCCTGTGCCGCGCCGCAAAAGGTCACCAGCCCGGCCCGACCCGCGATCCCGGCGCGCAGTACGACGCTGTCCGGCAAGGGGCTCGAGGCGGTGCTGGGCAAATCCGCGCGCGATCTGGAGCGTATGTTCGGCACGCCGCGGCTCGATGTCCGCGAATTCGATGCGCGCAAGCTGCAGTTCGTCGGCAGCGCCTGCGTGCTCGACGCATTTCTCTATCCTGAAGGCGCAGGCGGCGCGCAGGTGGTCACCTATATCGATGCGCGGCGCAGCGACGGCCAGTCGGTTGACCGCGCCGCGTGCGTGGATGCTTTGAAGAAGTAGCCTTCGTCATTCCCGCGAACGCGGGAACCCCGCTTGTTCGCCACCGCTAGAAAAAGAAGCGGGAGCCCAGCCTGCGCGGGGGTGACGAAAAGATCAAAACACCGCCTTGGCACTCTTCTCTTCCATCATCGCGGCGCGCACCATCGGCACCGGGGGGCCGCCATAAGAGAGGAACGCGTCGTGGAACGCCTTCCACGCATCGCGCCCGCCCTTGCCGGCAGTCCAGTCGGCGCGCAGCTTGCGGATCATCAGCTTGCCCAGCGTGTAGTTGAGATAGCCCGGGTCATAGGTGCCGCGCAGCGCCTGCTGGCGCGCATTGCCTTCGTCGATATAGCATTGCTCGCGGAACATGGTCAGCGACTGCTCGACCGTCATGCCGCCGGTGTGCAGCCCGATCGCGGAGAGATAGCGGCAGTTGCGCAGCAGCGCGTTGGCAAGCTGGCCGATATGGACTTCGGGATCGCCCTTGCCCAGGCCCGCTTCCCACATCATCTCCTCGGTATAATGCGCCCAGCCCTCGGCATAGGCATAGCCGACGAACAGCCGCCCGAAGAACGACTTGGCGCGGTTTGCATGGAGGAAGTTGAGGAAGTGGCCCGGCCACACCTCGTGCACGCTGGTGAACAGCAGGTCCTTTTTGGGCGGGATGTATTCGGCCTGCACCTCGGGCGCCCATGATGGATCGGGCGGCGAGATGTAATAGACCGACGGCAGGCCTTTCTCGTAAGGTCCGGGGATATCGATATAGGCCGAGTTCTGCCGGTTGTAGGGCGGTGATTCCTCGACCTTCGCCTCTTCGGTCCCCGGAATCGAGACCAGATCCTTGTCGACCAGGAACGCGCGCAGTTCGGGCAACTGCCGACGCGCTTCGGCCACCGGACCGTCCTCGGGCTTGTCGAGCGACAGCTTCGCCATGCAATCGGCCATCGTCGCGCCAGGGGCGAACTGCGCGCAGGCGGTCGCCAGCGCGTCCTGATTGCGCTTGAGGTCGGCCTCGCCGATCGCCTTCAGTTCGCTGATCGGAAGGTCGACCATTTCGGTCGCGACCAGCATCTGCGAAAACAGTTCGCTGCCCAGCGCATAGCCGACCTTTGCGGTGGTCTTCTCGGCCTTCAACCAGTCGGCCAGGCCCTGCATCGCCTTACTCGCCTCGGCGGTGGCGGATTCGAGATCGGCGCGGATCGCATCGTCGCTGACATCGGCAAAGGCGGCGCGGGCATCGCTGGTGAAGAAGGTGGCATAGCCGCCGAACGCATTAACCCCATAGTCGATCGCATAGGGGTCGAGCGGGGTCTTCAGGTTGGCGCGAATCTGCTCTGCCGCCTTTGGCACGCCGCGGGCATAGGCGATGAACGCCTTGGCGCGAGTGTCGACATCAGCATAGGGCCGCGTGACATAGACCGACGGGTCAAGCGTTCCGGTGTAGAACGCCGGGTTACGGTGCGGCCAGTCCGCCTGCTTGAGCCAGAACAGCTTTCCGCGCACCACCGCGATCAGATAATCGCGTTCGAACCGGTGATCGTCGGCAAGACTGGCCGGGTCCATCCCCTCCGCATCCGCCAGCGTCTTTTCCAGGAACGCGATCTGGTCGGCGAGCCCCTTTTCGGACCAGTCGGGCAGCTTGCCATCGAATTCGTGCCGCCCCTGATAGACCGCGAAATCCGGGTTGCGCGGAAAATAGCCGGTGAGGAAGGTGTCGACGAACTTGCCCCAGTCGGATGCGGTGTCGATGCCCGTGGTCTTTTCGGAGGCGGCGGGCTGATCCGACGGAGCAACGCTGCACGCGGTCGCCATCACGGCGAGCGATGCGGCAGCGAGGAGCTTTTTCGACCAGTTCATACGCGACCCTTTGATGGGAGTTCAGACTTGGAAAATCCCCCACTGCAAGGGGAGCATATTTCGTTTTGATGCTCCATTGCTGACACCAAGCGTCAGGATTGGGAAGAGGCATTCTTTCGCAACTGCACAACATCCATCGCACACAGCTGCAAGTTCATCTTGCTTGCCGCCTGCCCCGCGCTGGCTTACCGGACGGCCATGGAAAATCCCGCCGCCCCTCACCCCTTCACCATCGCCAATTATCGCGCCTATTGGCTGACCCGGCTGGCGTCGATGCTGGCGCTGTATTGCATGATGCTGATCGTCGGCTGGCAGGCGTACAACATCGCGCGCGAAACGATGGATATCGCATCGAGCTCGGCGCGGCTGGGGATGATCGGGCTGCTGCAGTTCGCGCCGCTGTTCGTGCTGACCCCGCTGGTCGGCTGGATCGCGGACCGGATGGACCGGCGCTTTGTCGCGCGCACCGTGCTGCTGTGCCAGGCCGGTATCGCCGCGACTTTGGCGTGGACCACGGCGAACGACCTGATCAGCCTGCCGATCCTCTACATGATCGCCGCGCTGCTGGGCACGGCGCGCGCGTTTCTGGGCCCATCGCTGAGCGCGCTCGCGCCCAATCTGGTGCCCAAGGCGTCGCTGCCCACCGCCATCGCATTGTCGTCGATCGCCTGGCAATCGGGCATGCTGGTGGGCCCGGCGATGGCGGGCCCGCTCTACGCGATCCGCCCCGACCTGCCCTATATCGTCAGCGCCTGTCTCTACACACTGGCGGCGGTGGCGATGATGACCGTCGGCGAGGTGCCGCGCACAATCATGGCCAAGGGCAAGGGGCCGATCGCGCAGATCATCGATGGCATGGCCTATGTCGGCCAGAACAAGCTCGTGCTGGGCGTGATCACGCTCGATCTGTTCGCGGTGTTCCTCGCAGGCTCGACCGCGCTGCTGCCGGTCTTTGCGCGAGACATCCTCAAGGTTGGCGAGCAGGGATTGTCGCTGCTGGCATCGGCGCCTGCGGCAGGTGCGGCGCTGGTCGCGCTGGTGTTTTCCTTCCGCCCGATCCGCACCAATGTCGGCAACAAGATGCTGGCGAGCGTCTTCCTGTTCGGGTTGGTGACGATCGTTTTCGGTTTCAGCAAGATTCTGATCGTCTCGATGGCGTGCCTGTTCGTCGCGGGCGCGGCCGACATGTTCAGCGTGTATGTCCGCCAGTCGCTGATCCAGCTGAACACGCCCGACGACAAGCGTGGCCGCGTTTCTGCGGTTTCATTGCTCACCGTGTCGGCGTCGAACGAGCTGGGCGATGCGTTCTCCGGCATGCTCGCCTGGCTGATCGGCCCCGTCGCGGCGGTTGTGGCAGGCGGCGGCGGTGCTATAGTCATCACCGCGCTGTGGGCCCGGCTGTTTCCGCAGATCGGTGCAGCGCGCAGCTTCGATCCTGCCGAGGAAGAAGCCCACTCCCAATCCCATGCGCCGGAACAACCGGCGCCCTCTGCAGGAGAGACCATATCATGATCGCATCGAGCATCCTCGAGACCATCGGCAAGACCCCGCACGTCCGCATCAACCGGCTGTTCGGCGACGCGCAGGTCTGGATCAAGTCGGAGCGGACCAATCCGGGCGGATCGATCAAGGACCGCATCGCGCTCGCCATGATCGAGGCGGCCGAGGCCGACGGTTCGCTGCAGCCCGGCGGCACGATCATCGAGCCGACATCGGGCAACACCGGCGTGGGCCTCGCGATGGTCGCGGCGGTCAAGGGCTACAGGCTGGTGCTCGTGATGCCCGAGAGCATGTCGATCGAGCGGCGGCGGCTGATGCTGGCCTATGGCGCAACGTTCGACCTCACCCCGCGCGAAAAGGGCATGAAGGGCGCGATCGAGCGTGCACAGGAACTGGTCGATGCGACGCCGGGATCATGGATGCCGCAGCAGTTCGAGAACCCTGCCAACATCGCGGTGCATGTCCGCACCACCGCGCTCGAGATACTCGCCGATTTCGCGGATTCGCCGATCGATGCGCTGATCACCGGGGTAGGCACCGGCGGCCACATCACCGGCTGTGCCGAAGAGCTCAAGAAGCACTGGCCGAACCTGAAGGTTTATGCGGTAGAGCCGACGCTGTCGCCGGTGATCTCGGGCGGCCAGCCCGGCCCGCACCCGATCCAGGGCATCGGCGCAGGATTCATCCCCGGCAACCTGCACACCAAGCTGATCGACGGCGTGATCCAGGTGGATCCTGCCGATGCCAAGCAGATGGCGCGCCGGTCGGCGAGCGAGGAAGGGATGCTGGTCGGCATCTCTTCGGGCGCAACGCTGGCGGCGATCGCGCAGAAGCTGCCCGAACTACCTGCTGGTTCGCGGGTGATCGGTTTCAATTACGACACCGGTGAGCGCTACCTGTCGGTACCCGACTTCCTGCCGGAGTAATTTGGGTTTACCGGTAGAGCGTTCGCCAACCCAATCATCGTCACCCCCGCGAACGCTGGGGTGACGATGCCATCAAGTCCAAGAACGCAAAAAGACCGGGAGATTGCTCTCCCGGCCTTCGGTTGCGACCCTTAAGGGCTGTTGGTTATTCCGCTGCTTCCATCGGATCAGCCTTGTCGGGCTGGCCGTCGCCATCGGTGTCCCATGCGTCGGCCTTGCCGTCGCCGTTACGGTCCCAGGCGTCCATCGTGCCGTCGCCGTTCGAATCCAGCGTTGCGGGCGGGGCCTGCTCAGCGGTTGCGGGGGCTTCGGCTGCCGGAGCTTCGGTCGGGGCCGGGGTTTCGGGCGCCATTTCCTGGGCCAGGGCGGGGGTTGCTGCCAGTGCGCCAGCGGCGATCAGTGCTCCAAAAAAAGTATTCTTCATGAGTTCTTCTCCTCGTGATGCGACCCCTCGGCAGGGTCTCAAGATGTTGTGGAGGGCCATCTTCGCTCCGCAGTATCAACGAGGAAGCAGGGCACCTGTTCCTGCACCAACCGAGGCCGAATACCGGGCAAGGACGGGTTCCTGCGGCCTGGCGCAAATTTGTGTCTGCCCGGCGCGCGTCCAGAGTGAAGGCTGCGCCAGCCGGTTTTCGGGCGGCGACCAAATTCGCATTCGGTTCGTCGCAAATCAACATGAAAGGGGCGCTTCCGGTCTCCCGAAAGCGCCCCTGACACCAGCTAGCAGCTGTTTGAGCGATTATGCGGCGGCAAAAAGCTCGGGTTCGAGCGCCATGATCGCCTCGGATCCCGCTTCGATCTTCCGGCGCAGCGCGCCGGCATCGGGCATGATCCGTTCGGCGAAGTAGCGCGCGGTCTTGAGCTTGGTTTCGTAGAACACGGCGTTGCCCGTGCCTGCATCGAGCGCGGCGATCGAAGCACGCATCATCCGCAGCCACATCAGGCCCAGCGCCACGATGCCCATGATGTGCATGTAGCTGTGCGCACCCGCGCCAACGTTGTTGGGGTTGGCCATGCCGTTCTGCATGAACCACATCGTCGCGGCCTTGAGCTCGCCCGCGGCCTTTTCGAGGCGGCTGGCGAAATCGGCGATGCGTTCATCGCCCTTGGCTTCGGCGCATTCGCTGTCGAGGATGCCGAAGAAGGTCTGCACCGCGCGGCCACCGTTCTGAGCGAGCTTGCGACCGACAAGGTCCATCGCCTGCACGCCGTTGGTGCCTTCGTAGATCATCGCGATGCGGGCATCGCGGACATACTGTTCCATGCCCCATTCGGCGATATAGCCATGGCCGCCATAGATCTGCTGCATGTTGGTGGCGATCTCGTAGCCCTTGTCGGTGCCGTAGCCCTTGATCACCGGGGTGAGCAGGCTGATGATATCGTCGGCGGCGACGCGCTCTTCCTCGGTCTGCGATTTGTGCGTCAGGTCGACCTGCAGTCCGCCCCACAGGATCAGCGCGCGCAGACCCTCGTTGATCGCCTTGGCTTCCATGAGCATGCGGCGGACATCGGGGTGGACGAACAGGGTGTCGGCCTTTTCGTTGGCATCCTGCGCACCGGTGAGCGCGCGGCCCTGGCGGCGATCGCCGGCGTACTGCACCGCGTTCTGGTACGAAACTTCGCCCATCGACAGGCCCTGCCCGCCGACGCCGAGGCGCGCGGCGTTCATCATGATGAACATCGCGGCCAGACCCTTGTTCTCTTCGCCCACCAGATATCCGGTCGCGCCGTCATAGTTCATGACGCAGGTCGAGTTGCCGTGGATGCCCATCTTGTGCTCGATCGATCCGCACGACACCGCATTGCGCTCACCCAGCGAGCCATCGTCGTTGACGAGGAACTTGGGGACAATGAACAGCGAGATGCCCTTGACGCTGTCGGGCGCATCGGGGGTCTTGGCCAGGACGAGGTGGATGATGTTCTCGGTCAGGTCGTGTTCGCCCGACGAGATGAAGATCTTGGTACCAGTGATCGCGTAGGCACCGCCGGGCTGCGGCACCGCCTTGGTGCGGATGAGACCAAGGTCCGTTCCGCAATGCGGCTCGGTCAGGTTCATCGTGCCGCCCCATTTGCCGCTGATCATGTTGGGAGCGTACTTCTCCTTCTGTTCCTGGCTGCCCTTGGCGAGGATCGCCGAAACCGCGCCATGGGTGAGGCCCGGGTACATGGCAAACGCCATGTTGCTCGACGACATGAACTCCTCGAACGCGATGCCCACGACATGCGGCATGCCCTGTCCGCCGAACTCTTCGGGCGCGGCCAGCGTGCCCCAGCCAGCTTCACAATACTGGTTATAGGCTTCCTTGAAGCCGTCGGGGGTGGTGACGGTGCCGTCCGCGTGGCGGGTGCAGCCCTGCTGGTCGCCGACCTGGTTCAAGGGGAACAGCACTTCCTCGACGAACTTGCCGGCTTCCTCGAGCACGGCGGACAGCACGTCGGGCGCGGCGTTATCGAAGCCCGGGAGGTTGGAGTATTTCTCGATCCCCAGAACCTCGGTCAGGATGAACTGGGTGTCGCGCACGGGGGCGGTGTACTTGGGCATGTCAATGTCCTCTCAAACAATGGCGATCAATGTTTCAGGCCAGTTGGGCCCGATCGGGGCGTGGTCCGTGAGGCAACCGCCCGCTGAGTGGTTGGCCGGTCAGGCCTGCTATCGTTAAGCCAGGTCTTCGCGGTCAACCCGCTCGACCATCTTCACGAATTGCGAAAGCTCCTGGATCGAGCTTTCGATATCCTTCTTCTGCTTGCGCATCAGCGCGATGCGTTCCTTGCAGCGCTGCAGCGTGACGCGGCGCTGTTCGCGCCGGCCGTCTCCGATGTCGTACAGATCGATCATCTCGCGGATTTCGCCGAGGCTGAAGCCCACATTCTTGGCGCGCATGATCCAGGCGAGCCGCGCACGATCGCGCTTGGAATAGACGCGGGTCAGACCCTTGCGCTCAGGAGCGATCAGGCCTTCGTCCTCGTAGAACCGCAGCGCGCGCGCGGTCACGCCGAATTCGTCCGAAAGATCGGAGATGGTATAGCTGTCCCGATTTTGCAGATCGGGAGTGTCGATGCGGCCAAGGGTAGAACGGTCGTGCATGGTGCTCGAGCTACATTCCCTTGACGTAAACGTCAAGCAAAATCAGCCAGCGCAAAGCCTGTCGAGCGAACGGCCGCGGGCACTGCCGGCGGCCCGGTCCCCCGGCTCGACCAGCGCGAAGGATGCCCCCGCAAGGCTCGCACGATCGCTGCAGACGGCAAGGCATCCAGGCGGAAGGCTGCCCGGCAGCGCGAGCCCGGTGCCATCGAAGTGCGCGGTAAAGCTGCACCCGCGGACCGCATTGCCCTTGGCGCTGCGATCAAGGCTGATCCTGGCCTGCTCGCCGGCAAGGCTGGCCGAGCCTTGCGCCTCGCACTGGCTCGATCCGCCAAAGGTCACAAGCACGCCCACCGTATAGCCACCCTGCCGGTTGCCGCGCGCACAAAAGGCATCGCTGCCGGTACCGCCGGTGTCGGCAAAGCTGCCCGCAAGATCCATGATTTCGGGATCGACGATCACGCCCGCCTCGATGGCTGCGGCGTCGAGCGGTGTCACTGCTGCCGCGTCATCCCCGGCCTGGGTTTCGCTGCACCCGGCCAGCACCAGGCAGGCAAGAGCAGCGCGCCGGATCACGCAATCCGCTCCAGCGTGCCGTCGGACATCACCTTGCGATAGAAGCACGAAGGCGCGCCGGTGTGGCAGGTGGGCCCAGCCGGCGATGCCACCACCCACACCGCATCCTGATCGCAATCGATCCGCAGCTCGACCAGCTTGAGCACATGGCCCGAGGTCTCACCCTTCTTCCACAGGCTGGCGCGCGAGCGAGACCAGAAATGGACCTCCCCAGTTTCCAGCGTCAGCGCCAGCGCCTCTGCGTTCATGTGCGCGATCATCAGCAGCGCGCCGCTGGCCGCATCGGTGACCGCGGCGGTGATCAGCCCTGCGGCATCATATTTGGGGTCCAGGGCCAGCCCGGTCTCGCGCGGATTTGACATGGAACCCCGGTTAATCCCGCTTAAGCACCTGTGCAACACGGTTAACAATAAATGACCTGTGACAAATGCAAGACAAACCCCATATGGCTGCCTATAGGGGTGCCGAACCAGCCGGCTGCAACCGAATCGGGCGCGCGACATGATCACCACTCATCCTTTTGAAGACGACAAGCTGCGCGAGGAGTGCGGCGTTTTTGGCGTGGCAGGCGCCGTCGATGCGGCCGCTATGGTCGCGCTCGGCTTGCACGCGCTGCAGCACCGCGGCCAGGAAGCTGCGGGCATCAGCAGCTTTGACGGCCGCTTTTTCCACAACCACAAGGCGCTCGGCCATGTGGCGGGCAATTTCGATTCCGAAGACATCATGCGCTCGCTCAAGGGCGAATGGGCTATCGGCCATGTGCGCTATGCCACCACCGGCGAGACCGCGCTTCGCAACGTCCAGCCGCTCTATGCAGAGCTGGCCTCGGGCGGTTTTGCGATCGCACACAACGGCAACATCTCCAATGCGATGAAGCTGCGGCATGATCTGATCCGCACCGGATCGATCTTCCAGTCGACCTCGGATACCGAGACGATCATCCATCTGGTCGCGACATCGCGCTATCGCACGTTGCTCGACAAGTTCATCGATGCGCTCAAGCAGGTAGAGGGCGCCTATTCGCTGATCTGCCTGACCGACAGCGGGATGATCGCCTGCCGCGATCCGCTGGGCATCCGCCCGCTGGTGATGGGCAAGATCGGCGACACGGTGATCTTCGCGTCGGAAACCGTTGCACTCGATATCGTCGGCGCAGATTTCGTGCGCAGCGTCGATCCGGGCGAACTGGTGGTGGTCAGCGGCGGCGAGATCCGGTCGCACCGTCCGTTTGCAGAGAAGAACTCGCGACCCTGCATCTTCGAGCATGTCTATTTCTCGCGCCCTGACTCGATCGTCGATGGCTCGTCGGTTTATACTGTGCGCAAGGCGATCGGCGCGCAGCTGGCGATCGAGAACCCAGTCGAGGCGGACCTTGTCGTCCCCGTACCCGACAGCGGCACGCCGGCCGCGATCGGTTATGCCCAGCAATCGGGGCTGCCGTTCGAGCTCGGCATCATCCGCTCGCATTATGTCGGACGCACCTTCATCCAGCCTGGCGATGGCGTGCGCCATCTGGGCGTAAAATTGAAGCACAATGCCAATCGTCCGCTGATCGACGGCAAACGCATCGTGCTGATCGACGATTCGATCGTGCGCGGCACCACTTCGCTAAAGATCGTGCAGATGATGCGCGATGCGGGCGCGGCCGAAGTCCACATGCGCATCGCCAGCCCGCCGACGATGCACAGCTGCTTCTATGGCGTCGATACGCCCGAACGGTCCAAGCTGCTCGCCGCGCAGAAATCGATCGAGGAAATGCGCCAGTTCATCCAGGCCGACAGCCTGTCGTTCGTATCGATCAACGGCCTGTACCGCGCACTGGGGGAAGCCGAGCGGCTGGACAACAATCCGCGTTACTGCGACGCCTGCTTTACCGGCGACTATCCCACCACGCTTACCGATCTGGCAGAGCGCGACCAGCCCAACCAGCTGACATTGCTGGCCGAACGAGTCGCCGGCTGAGGACCCTTCGCGCATGACCGATAAGATTTTCGAAGGCCAGCTGGCCCTTGTCACCGGTGCCAGCCGCGGCATCGGCGCCGCCACCGCCAAGGCACTTGCCGCGCGCGGGGCGCATGTCATCCTCACCGGGCGCACCGCCAAGGATCTGGAAGCCGTCGAGGACGCGATCTTCGAGGCGGGCGGCAATGCCACGATCGCACCGCTGGATCTCAGCGATGGCGAAAGCATCGCGCGGCTCGCGGTGGCGATCGGCGGCCGCTGGGAGGCGCTCGACATCATGGTGCTCAACGCTGCTATGCTGGGCACATTGGGCCCGGTGCCGACCATCGATGGCGGCGAATTCAACCGGCTGATGACCCTGAACGTGCTGAGCGCACAGGCGATGATCGCGCATTTCGATGCGATGCTGCGCAAGAGCGGCCATGCCCGGGTGGTCGCGCTGACCAGCTCGGTCGGCGCCGCGCCGCGCGCCTTCTGGGGGGCCTATGGCGCTTCCAAGGCCGCGCTCGAGGTGCTGCTGCAATCCTATGGCGAGGAAATGCGCAACATCGGCAAGGTGCGTACCGCCATCGTCGACCCCGCCCGCACCCGCACCGCGATGCGCGCCAAGGCCTATCCGGGCGAAGACCCTGCAACGGTCAAGGAACCCGAGGCAGTGGCAGAAGCGATCGCTGACCTGCTCGCCAGCGACTTCGAGACCAACCACCGGCTCGTTCTGCAGGGCTGATATCCGACCTCTTTTTTCTGATCTCTCCCCACCCTCTTGCGGGAGGGGTGGCTGAGACGCAGCCGGGATGGGCCTGAGGTCCGCTCCTTTTCAGGCCCACCCCGGCCCGGGAAGCCGGGCCTGCCCCTCCCGCACGCGGGAGTGGAGAACGGCTCGGAACCCCGCAGTTCGAGCATTTACCACCCTTCCCCTACGGCGCGCGTAATCCGCGCGCATTATGACAATCCAAAATCGGCAAAGCCACAAATCGGTAATTGCTGCGTCGCACAAAAGTCGCCGGTTGGCGGCAATGGGCGAGCATTCACTCCAATGTCGAGGACATGCTCCAATGCGCTCACCTCTCTCCAATCGCCCCCTGCGGGCGTCGCTGCTCGCGCTCGCCACCGTGCTGGCCGCCAGCCCTGCCCTGGCGCAGGACCAGACCGATGCCGATGCCCGCAACGACGACCTGATCATCGTCACCGCGCAAAAGCGCGAGCAGTCGATCAAGGACGTGCCGATCACCGTGTCGGCGATCAGCGGCGAGCAGATGGACAAGATCGGTATCGACGAGTTCGACGAGCTATCGGCCTATATCCCCGGTTTGAACATCCAGGAGCAGAGCGCCAACAACCCCGGCTTCGTCATCCGCGGGATCACCTCGGACTCGGGCAGCGCGCAGGTCGCGCCGCGCGTGACGATCTATTTGAACGGCATCGACGTCTCGCGGTCGCGCGGATCGTATTTCGATCTGTTCGATATCGAGCGGATCGAAGTCGTCAAAGGGCCGCAGGCGACCCTGTTCGGCACCGCAGCGACGATCGGCGCAATCTCGGTGGTTACCGCCAAGCCCGAACCCGGCTTCTCGGCTGACCTGCGCGGCAGCTACGGCAATTTCAACCTGTATGAGGGCCGCGCGATGATCAACGTCGGCAACGACAAGATCGCGGGCCGCATCGCTGCATCCTACAAGAAGCGCGACGGCTATATCCGCAACATCGCCGGCGATGCCGGCACGGTTTCGGCCCGCACCGTGGGCCAGCAGCAGGACGACCTCAACGGCATCGATCAGTTTGCCGTTCGCGGATCGCTGCGCATCTGGCCGACGGCGGAAAGCACGATGGACTTCGTGTTCAACTATGAACAGCAGCGCAACCCCGGCACCGCGTTCAAGTCCGGGTCGATCGCGCCGACCGGCGGCACCACCAGCCCGTTCACCTTTGCCGAGCTGGGCGGAGCGCCTGCGGACCTCAGCCGGGCGATCCTGGGCCTTCCCGATCTCGGACTGAACCGCGAGGTCTACGACGCCAGCGTCACCTTTCAGACGCCGATGGGCGGCGGCTGGTCGCTCGCCTCGATCAGCGGCTATCGCAAGTTCGACAGCCTCGAGACCTTCGATGCCGATGGCAGCGCGCTGTTCTTCCTGGAATTCGCCGAAGACGCGCAGGGCGAGCAGTTCAGCCACGAAACCCGCTTCGCCTATGACAGCGACCGCCTGCGCGGATTCCTCGGCTTCAACGTGTTCCACGAAGAGGGCACGCAGGCTGTTCCCTTCCTGACTGATGAAGGTACCTATATCAGCTGCGCGCCGTTCCCGGCATTCGCACCGGTGCGCAACAATGTTGGCGCAGCCCTGGGCGTGGCGGGAGCCGCAACCTGTGGCGCGCTCAACAGCGCCAATCCGGCGCGCAACGCGACCGCGATCCTGACGCGCGGCGCAGCGACCGTGCTGCCCTATTCCAGCTCGTTCACCAATGGCGGCAAGAACACCACATTCTCGGTGTTCGCCGACATGACCTTCGATGTCACCGACCGGCTCGAGCTGTCGGCAGGCGTGCGCTATCTGTCCGAAGAGCGCGCCTCGACCTACACCGCCGTCCAGCCGGGCAGCCAGATCTTCGCGTCGCTTGGCGTGCGCGGCGTCTCTCTGCTGGGCGCTGCCGATACAGGCGGACAGGTGTTCCGGGTGAACGACAGCTTCGATGCATGGCTGCCGCGTTTCAACGCGCTGTACCGGATCAGCGACGCGGTCAACGTCTACGCCACCGTATCCAAGGGCCGCCGTGCGCCCGTGCTCAACCTCAGCGCGACTGCGACCGCTGCCGGGGCCGTCCCCAATTTCACGCTGGTGGCCGAAGAAAAGGTCTGGAACTATGAAGGCGGCATCAAGGCCGCGTTCGGCGGGTTCACAGGCTCGATCGGCGCCTTCTACCAGGACTATTCCAACTTCCAGACCAGCTTCTTCAACCAGCAGGGCCAGGTTGTGCCGGTGAACGCGGGCAATGCCGGCAATTTCGGCGTGGAAGTCGAAGGTGCGCTGCGGATCGGCGACAATGTGCGGCTGTTTACCAACTACGCGTTCATCGACGCCAAGATCGAATCTCCCAATCCGGCATTTCAGGACAACCGCTTCCGCCTGCAGTCCAAGCATACTGCAGCTGCGGGGATCGATGTCACGGTTCCGCTGGGCGAAGGCACCGAGCTGTTCCTGTTCCCGACAGTGACCTATTCGAGCAAGCAGTTCTTCGAAATCCCCAACACCGACCGGTTGAGCGAGAACGGATATCTGCTGGTCAATGCCCGTGCCGGGGTGCGCCTCGGCGATGGCAAATACGAAGTCACTGCCTTCGCCCGCAACCTCACCAACGAAGATTATCTGATCGACGCGGGCAACACCGGCGGCGCTTTCGGCACCGCGACCTTCATCGCCGGCGAACCGCGGTTGTATGGCGTGCAGGTGAGCGCGCGGTTCTGACCTTCTGTCTCCCCTCCCGCTTGCGGGAGGGGAGAGCCTTTACGGCGTCAGGACGGTGATCCCTCCCATATAGGGCACCAAAGCCTCGGGCACGCGGACAGAGCCATCAGCCTGCTGATAGTTCTCGACGATGGCAACCAGCGTGCGTCCGATGGCGAGCGCCGAGCCGTTGAGGGTGTGGACGAACTCGGTGCCCTTCTCGCCCTCGGGACGGTAGCGGGTGTTCATGCGGCGCGCTTGGTAGTCGCCGCAGTTGGAGATGCTGGCGATCTCGCGATAGGTGTTCTGCCCCGGCAACCAGACCTCGAGATCGAAGGTCTTGCGGCTCGCCTGCCCCATGTCGCCGGCACACAGCAGCATCTTGCGATAGGGCAGCCCGAGCGCCTGCAGGATCGCTTCGGACGCCGCGCACATCCGTGCGTGCTCCATCTGCGAATGCTCGGGTGCGGCGATGGTGACGAGCTCGACCTTCTCGAACTGGTGCTGGCGGATCAGCCCGCGCGTATCGCGCCCGGCAGAGCCCGCTTCGGAGCGAAAGCACGGGGTCAGCGCGGTCAGCCGGATCGGCAGTTCGGCAGCGGTCAGGATCTGCTCGCGCACGCTGTTGGTGAGGCTCACCTCCGAGGTCGAGATCAGCCAGCGGCCGTCGGTGGTCTGGAACAGGTCCTCGGCGAACTTGGGCAGCTGGCCGACACCGAACACGGCTTCGTCGCGCACCAGATAGGGCGTTGCGCATTCATTGTAGCCGCGCTCGACCTGCGCATCGAGCATGAACTGCCCCAGCGCCCGGTTCATCCGCGCGATCCCGCCGCGCATGAAGGTGAAACGGGCGCCGGCAATCTTCGCCGCGGTCTCGAAATCCATGCCCAGTGCAGGGCCGATATCAGCGTGCTCTTTGGGTTCGAAATCGAACTGCGGCAGATCGCCCCAGCGGCTGACCTCGACATTGCCCGCCTCGTCCAGGCCATCGGGCACATCGTTCGCAGGCAGGTTGGGCAGCAGCGCCAGCCGATCGGCCAGCGCCGCATCGCCGGTTCTGGCCAGCTCCTCCAGCTCGGTCAGCCGCGTCTTGAGCTCGGCGACCTCGGCCTTCAGCGCATCGGCCGTGGCCACATCCTTCTGCGCCATCGCCTGGCCGATCAGCTTCGATGCCTCGTTGCGGCGGGCTTGCGCGGTCTGGGATTCGTTGAGCGCCTCGCGCCGCCGCGCATCGAGCGCGATGATCTCGGCCGCCACAGGGTCGAGCCCCTTGCGCGCCAAAGCGGCGTCAAAGGCTTCGGGGTTTTCGCGGATGAATTTGATGTCATGCATGGGGCATGCCTATGCCCTGCCCGCCTGCCCCGATGCAATGCGCAATCGGCACAAAAAAAGGGCGACCTGGCCATGCCGGGTCGCCCGATGAATGCGGTGATCAGGCAGCGGTGACGGTCGCTGCCGGATGATCAGGCCGCATCGCGTTCTTTTGCTGCATCCTTGCGCTTGGCAAAGCGGCGACGTGCCGCCAGCGCGATCGCGCCTGCGCCGAACAGCAGGATGGCAGGCGGTGCCGGCACATCGGTGCCGCCGGTCGAGCTGGTGCCGCCGCTGGAGCTTGACGAGCTGCTCGACGAAGAGGACGACGAGCTGGAGCTGGACGAGCCCGACGATCCGGTGCTGCCGCTCGATCCGGTTGAACCCGACGAGCCGCTGCTGGTGCCGCCGAAGCTGGACGAGCTGCCCGTCGACGTCGCACCCGAGGAGGTGCTTGACGAGGAGGAGCTGGAAGAGCTGCTCGACGAAGACGAAGACCCGCTGGAGCCAGTTGATCCCGAAGAACCGCTGGAGCCCGAAGAACCGCTGGAGCCCGAAGAACCGCTCGAGCCCGAGGATCCAGTCGAACCCGACGAACCGCTGGAACCAGACGAGCCACTCGAGCCACTGGAGCCAGACGAGCCACTGGAGCCCGATGATCCAGAAGAACCACTCGAGCCGGACGAACCCGACGAGCCGCTCGAGCCAGAAGACCCGCCCGAAGAGGCACCCGGCTTGCCCGGATACCCCGGCTTGCCGCCGCTGCCGCCCGAGGACGACGAGGACGAAGAAGAACTGGACGACGAAGAGCTCGACGAGGAGGAGCTGGAAGAGGACGAGCTGCTTGAGCTGACATTGCCCGACGAAGACGACACGTTACCCGAAGAGGACGAGACGTTACCCGACGACGACGACACATTGCCCGAGGAGGTGGATACGCCGCCGGTCGAAGTCGAGACACCGCCAGTCGAGGTGCTGACACCACCTGTCGAGGTCGACGTGCTGACGCCACCGGTCGAGGTGCTGACACCGCCGGTCGAGGTCGAAATGCCACCGGTGGAAATGTTGCCGCTGGACGTGCTGGTCGATCCGCCGGTGCTGGTGAAGCCGCCGGTTGAGCTGCTGGTCGATCCGCCCGTGCTGGTGAAACCGCCGGTCGAGGTGCTGGTCGATCCGGTCGAGGAGATCACGACACTGCCGCCGCCACCGCCGCCACCGCCGCCGAAGAAACCACCGAAGAAGCCGCCGCCAAAGCCGCCGCCGAAACCACCGCTGCCACCGACGACGACGGGGAAACCGCCGCCACCGCCGCCACCGAAGCCGCCCGAATCCTGCGGAGCGGGTGCCGGATACGGATAAGGCAGCGGGATCGGTGCCTGCTGCGTGGTCACAGTCACCACCTGGGGCGCGACCCGCGTCGCAACCGGGGCGACGATGCGCCGAGTCCGCTTGATCTGACGAACCGGGCCTGCCTTGGCCAACTGGCGACCGCGAATCGGCTTGCTGGTCTTGGCCTGTCGATACTGCTTCACCTGCGCAGGCGGCGTATCCGCAACATGGACCGCGCCGCCGCCGATGATCGCACCGCCGCAGGTACAGGCGCACAATTTTGCCAAGGCCATCCGTACAGACATTGTGTTTTCTCTCTCAGACCAGGGAGGCTGCTTGCGACCGTCCGGAACCAAAACCGGGGTCGGGTCAGCATCCCGATATGCTAGGCAAGCCAGAACAAAGCGTTAATCTCAATGCTGTTAACCTTGATTTGACAATCTGTGCGACAAAAAACTGCGCCCATCCGGGGCATAGCGCGCGCCCTGTCCCGATTTGGAACCATAATCTGCCGCGGAATTAACCGATATCAAGTCGCAGGCGTGCGAAGTGCCGCGCGGCCGAGGGTTGACGGTACGGCAACAACGGTTGCGATCGGGCCCTTGCAGATTCTCCCTGATTCTCCAGCTTTTGCAGCTTGTGTGGCCATTGCGCGCTGGCTATAGGCGCGATCAACATAAGGCCGACGGAATGTGTCCGACCTTGGGCGCGCACCGCCGGTTCTGCTATCCACCGGGAGCATCCAATGGCGTCCATCTCGACGGCGATCGACGATATCGATGTGCTGGCCAAGGCGCGCAAGAATATAGAAGGGGATTATTTCCCGTCTTCCGATGAAGACTATATGAGCGCGCGCCAGCTGGAATATTTCCGCGCTCTGCTGCAGGAATGGAAACGCTCCATCCTCGCGGCATCCAAGGATACCCTTCAACAGCTTCAGGATGGCCCGATGCGTGAGCCCGACCTGAACGACCGCGCTTCCAGCGAGACCGACTGGGGCATCGAGCTTCGCACCCGGGACCGCCAGCGCAAGCTAATCGCCAAGATCGATTCCGCGCTCCGCCGTATCGACGAAGGCGAATATGGCTATTGCGAGGTCACCGGTGAACCCATCGGGCTTGGCCGTCTGGTCGCCCGTCCCATCGCCACGATGACGGTGGAAGCGCAGGAAGCCCATGAGCGCCGCGAAAAGATTTCCCGCGACGACTGATTTTTTTACATTCTGCGCTCGGGCTTAACCAATTGGCGACTATCGCCGGGCTATACCATCGGCACTCCATATCGCGCCCGCATCCGCGTCGCGGCTTGGAGCGCCGAATGATTTTGCCTGCAAGCTGGACGCCAGAAAATGAACATGCCTCTCAGCCCGAAATCTCTTGAAACCAAAGAGACCCGCGCCCGGGACAGCCTGTTTTTGCTCGCGGAAATCACGTTCGAAGGATCGGAAGAGCTCCACAAGGTGAAGGTGCGCAACCTTTCGCCCGGTGGGATGATGGTCGAATCGGACCTCGAAGTCACCCAGGGACAGAAGCTGGTGGCGACACTGCGCAATATCGGCGTGGTGCGCGGCCAGATCGCATGGGCACGCAGCGCACGGTTCGGCGTCGCGTTCGATCGCGAGATCAACCCCAAGCTGGCACGCCAGCCGGTGGGTGGCACGACCGAGGTTCCGCGCTTCTTGCGGACGATCGTCGCCACCAGTCCTTCCTACCCCCGCTAACCTCGCAACGCCGCCATCGGGCGCGGATCAATCATTGGCAGCCCCGGGCAGCTCGTGGTTCTGCGCGCCGACGCTTTGCGGTGAGAGCCGCTGGTTGACTGGACTGCCGGCAAAGGCGATCGGGTGACGCAAGGTGCGGTAATCCCCGATATGCGGCGCATGCGCATCCATGAAGAACCCCGTCGCTGCCAGATGCGGATCGCTCGGCACATCCTCGATCCGGTTGAAGCGCATGGCCGGGATGTCTTCCTTGTCGAGCAATTCCACCCATTCGTCTGTGGTCTTGGTCGCGGCAACCTCCTCGATGATCGCATACAGATCACCGGTGTGCCTGGTGCGCTCCTCATAGGTTGAAAATCGCGGATCCTGGAACACGCCGGGGCGGCCGCCGATCTCGAAGAAGCGTTCCCATTGCCGGTCGACATAAGGAACGATCGCAATGAAGCCGTCCTTGGTCGGATACGGGCGGCGGCGCGGGTTCATCGATCGGGTGTAGCCGAACTTGCCGTCGCCGGGGAAAGTCTGGCCGTACAGATTCTCCACCATGTTGAAGAAGGTGAAGCATTCGAACATCGGCACCGAAACGAACTGGCCGTGCCCGGTTCGCTCCTTGTGCACCAGCGCTGCAAGCGTGGCGGTGGTGGCGAACAGGCCGACAGTCTTGTCCGCGACCAGCGAGGGCGTGTACGAAGGATCGCCGCCCGAGCGCTTGGCATACAGGTCCGCCCAGCCCGATGCCGCCTGTACCAGATCGTCATAGGCCTGCCGCTTGGCATAGGGGCCTTCGGCACCATAGCCGCAGCAATGGATGTAGATGATGCCTGGGTTGATGGCCTTGACCGACTCGTAATCGAGCCCAAGCCTCGCCATCCCCGCCATGCGAACATTGTGGAAGAAGACATCCGCTTCCTTCAGCAATGTCTCCAGTTGCGCCTTGCCGAGCTCGTCGCGGCCATCGATGGTCACCGCCTTCTTGTTGCGGTTCAGCGCCATGAAGATCGGGCCGAGATCGCCCGTCGGAGATGATCCGGCATAGCGCATCATGTCGCCGCTGTGGCTGCCGCCGCGGTTCTCCACCTTGATGACGTCCGCACCCATGTCCGCGAGCATCAGCGTGGCCAGCGGTCCCATCACCACGCTCGACATATCCAGCACGCGCACCCCGGCCAGAGGCCCGGTCGCTGCAATTTCACTCGTCTTCCAGATCGATTCCGCCATGCAAGGCTCCTGCTTAGTCAATTGTCAGATATTGTGTCACTAATTTACAACAGTTCGCCGCACACCCACCGAAAACATCCAGATTCGGGACGATTCGGGCGCCACTTCGCAATTGCAGCATTGCGAATACCCCCGATACTGGGGTAAATTGATGTTTCGAGTTCAGGGGTGGCTCGACGAGGGAATGCGGGTCGCACCGTTTCCGTTGGGGGCAAAATGGTACTGAGCTTGTTTGAAAGCGCCGAACAGCGGCGCAAGGATGATCGCGAACTCGACACGATCCACAAGAAATATGGCGACACCACCGTCGACGTATTGGATGCGCGTGCTCGCGACGAAAGTCTGACCGATCGCGAGCGCAAGCATTGGTCGCGGTTGCTGCGCAAGGCGCGGCAACGGTTTCGCGATTGACCGGAGGGTGAGGCAGGCATCTGCCTCACCGCCTCTGATCGAAACGTCGGCCGATCATCGTGCTGGCAATGTTGACCTGCTGCAAATCGATCGCGCGCCCGGCGATGCCCCAGCCCCAGGCATCATGCATCCGCCGCTCCATGGGATTTCGCGCGGAATAGCCATAGCCACCCATCAGGTTCACCGCCTTGCCGGTCACGCACCGGGCGACGTGATTGGCGAAGCTTTTGGCGGATGAACTGTCGAGGATCGACGGCAGGCCCTGGTCCGAATTCGCCGCCGCACGCCAGATCAGCAGCCGCGCGGCCTTCTGCGCCAGCTCCGTTCGCGCGAAACGCCACACCGCATAGCGCAGCGGCAACTGCTCATCCGAAAGACCGAAATCCATCTCCGCATCCCTTTAACCGATCGGTTAACTAAGGGATGCGGGAGAATGCGCGCCGGGTCAATCACCAGTTGTGACAGCCTGCCCCGAAGCGCCCACCAATGCGTCAGTCCCCGGTGAGGATGCGGTCGACCAGCTGCTTGACCGTGGGCACAAAGCCGTTCGAATAGAACGGGTCGGTGCCGAAATTGTAGGCGGCGTGCCCTGCGAACATCAGGTTCTTGTCGACATCCTCGCCATGCGCGATGTTCTGCAGCGCCTTCTGGATACAGAAGCTTCGCGGATCGGCGAGATAGCCGGTCGAGTTGTTGTCATGGTCCTTCCACGACGAAAAGGCGCAGTGCGACAGGCAGCCCATGCAATCGGTCTGGTCCTTGCGGATCTCGGCTCGCTCTTCGGGGGTGCAGAACACCAATGTGTTGTCGGGCGTCTTGAGCGCGGTGGTGAAACCTTGCGCATCCCAGCGGCGCGCGCGCTGCAGGTCGGTGGGCGTGACCCAGAAGTTCTTGCCCTTCACCCCGACATCGAGCTGGGACGTGTGTTCACCTGCGGTCTCGGTCGAGAACGGGATCTGCCGCTCGGAACGGGCCTCCAGGCTGCGCAAGAACGGGTTGCGCACCGCGCTAGAGTAAAACCCGGTGGGGCTGAACTTGTGCAGCAGGACATCGCCCGGCTTGATCTTGGTGAGCTCGTCCTTCCACCCCTTCGGGATCGGGCTTTCCTGGGTCAGCAGCGGACGGGTGCCGAACTGGAACGAGATCGCGCCCAGTTCGGGATTGTCGATCCAGTTCTCCCAGTCGCGCAGGAACCAGACCCCGCCCGCCATCACGATCTGCACGTCTTCCGACACGCCCTCAGCGCGCATCGTCTCGCGCAGCGCGGCGACGCGCGGATAGGGATCCTGCGGCACGCGAGGGTCCTCGGCGTTGGACAGGCCGTTGTGCCCGCCCGCCAGCCAGGGATCTTCATAGACCACCGCCGCCATCAGATCGGCATATTTGTGGTAGGCGCGCTTCCACAGCGCGCGAAAGGCGCGGGCCGAGCTGACGATCGGCAGATAGCTGACATTGTACTGCGCCGCGATCTCGGACAATTTGTAGGGCATGCCCGCACCGCAGGTGACTCCTGCCACCATGCCACGCGTCTGTTCCAGAATGCCGTGCAGGATCGGCTGCGCGCCGCCCATTTCCCACAGCACATTGATGTTGATCGCGCCCTGGCCCCCGGAGATTTCATACGCCCGGCGGACCTGCTCGACACCGCCTGCGATGCCGTAGCGGATCAGCTCCTCGTGGCGCTC
Organism: Blastomonas sp. RAC04; assembly: GCF_001713435.1. Lineage (NCBI taxonomy): Bacteria > Pseudomonadati > Pseudomonadota > Alphaproteobacteria > Sphingomonadales > Blastomonadaceae > Blastomonas > Blastomonas sp. RAC04. The sequence goes on along the minus strand of NZ_CP016460.1, from coordinate 198,992 downwards.
GGCGCGGGTGCGGCCGTGATAGATCTGCGGGATGACGTTGCCGTTTTCGTCATAGCTGTCAGCGTTCACCGCCGAGACGGTGCCGATGCCGCCTGCTGCCGCCCATGCGCCGGAGCTTGCATGGTTGGTGGCGGAAACACCCTTGCCACCCTCGATCAGCGGCCAGACTTCGCGTCCGCCATAGACAATCGGCTTCAAACCCTTGAACACTTAATAGCTCCCACATTAGCGCAGCCGTATAAGCATGCTGCGCAGCAAATGCCCAATAAAAACGTTTCCGGGACGATCGCGTTGCCCCTGCGGCTCAGCGTTGCGCGCAGCCCTTGATGCTGGCGGGATCCGGCGCCGGGCCCACCGCCTCGAATCGCGCAAAATAGCCTGCGATATCCGGCTTTTCGATGAATTCGACCAGCTTGTACCCCACCGCCTCGAACTCGCAGAACAGCAGCTTGGGGGGAATGCCATGGCGGTTGGTCGGCCGATCGACATCGACCACGATCACCTGCCCGCCCTTTTTCAGCGCAGGCCGCATCCGCCAGATGAACGCATAGGGCTCGGTCACCTCGTGGTACATATGCACCATGAAGATGCGGTCGAAGCTCTTTTCCGGAAGCCGGGGGTCGTCGATATCGCCGGGCTTGATCGAGACATTATCCAGCCGTTCGCGCTCGACGCGGGTGCCCAGTCGCTTGAGCGCTGAATCATCGATATCCTGCGCGAGCACCCTGCCCTCCCGGGCCACCCGTTCGGCCAGCCGCACGGTGTAATACCCGTTGCCCGCGCCGATATCGGCGACGGTCATGCCCGGCGCAACGCCTGCCAGATCCATGACGGTGCTGGCCTCGTTGCGATCGTCGCGCGCTTCCTCGTTGGAAAACTCGTTACTGACCACGCCTGCCACCGCCCGATCGGCCCGCGGAAAGGCGCGCGCGGTTTCTGGCCGGTCGCTCTGGTCACCCGATGCCGGCTGGCAGGAGGCAAGCCCTGCCGTTGCCAGCAACAGCCCAGCCCACCGACCGAACCGGTCAGTCGACATCTTCGACGTCCACCTTCTCGCCGGTCACCTTCTGCGACAGCGCCGCTGCCATGAACGGATCAAGCGCGCCATCGAGCACATCGCCCGGCGCGGTGGAGGTCACCCCGGTGCGCAGATCCTTCACAAGCTGATAGGGCTGCAGCACATAGGAGCGGATCTGGTGGCCCCAGCCGATCTCGGTCTTTGCGGCGTATTCGCCTGAAGCCTCGGCCTCGCGCTTCTGCATCTCGGCCTCGTACATCCGGGCCTTGAGCATGTTCATCGCGGTAGCGCGGTTCTTGTGCTGCGACCGGTCGCTCTGGCTGGCGACGATGATACCGCTGGGCACATGGGTGATGCGCACCGCCGAATCGGTGGTGTTGACGTGCTGTCCGCCCGCGCCCGATGCGCGATAGGTATCGATCTTGAGATCGCTTTCCTTGATGTCGATCTCGAAGCTGTCGTCGATCACCGGATAGACCCAGACGCTCGAGAAGCTGGTATGACGCCGCGCCGAGCTGTCATAGGGCGAGATCCGCACCAGCCGGTGCACGCCGCTTTCGGTCTTGGCAAAGCCATAGGCGTTCTCGCCCTTGATCAGCAGCGTCGCGGACTTGATGCCCGCCTGTTCGCCCGCGTGATAATCGACCAGCTCGACCTTGTATCCGCGCCGCTCGGCCCAGCGCGAATACATGCGCTGCAGCATTTCGGCCCAGTCCTGGCTCTCGGTGCCGCCTGCGCCTGCATGGACTTCCAGATAGGTGTCGTAGCTGTCGGCCTCGCCCGCGAGCAGCGCCTGCACCTTGTCGCGCTCGGCGCGCTCGGCCAGCGCCTTTAGGCTCGCAAGCCCTTCGGCGACCGTCTCATCATCGCCCTCGGCCTCGCCCAGCTCGACAAACTCGATCGCATCGGACATTTCCGCGGTGATCTCGTTCACGGTGCCGATCGCCTGTTCCAGCCGGCGCCGTTCGCGCATCACCTCTTCGGCACCCTTGGGGTCGTTCCACAAGGTCGGGTCCTCGACGCGCGCGTTGAGCTCGTCGAGCCGGCGCAGCGCGCGGTCCCAATCCAGAAACTTGCGGACCAGCGCCAGTGCGGCGTTGATGGTGTCAATATGGGCCTGCCCTTCGGCACGCATGGGGTCACTCCTGATGTATTTGGTCCCGCGCTCTAGCTGAAAGCCGGGCAATCGCAAAGCCCCGCGCGGTATGTGTGATTGATCTTGGCCCGGCAGCCCCTAGATTGGCTGAATGCACGGCACCCCCGGCCCGGTAACGATCGATCTGACCATGCTGATGCGCGCCTATGCCATCGGTATCTTCCCGATGGCCGATGCCCGAGACGATGTCGATGTTTTCTGGGTGGAGCCGGAAATGCGGGCGATCCTGCCGCTGGACAGCTTCCACCTGTCGAAATCCCTGAAGAAGGTGATCCGTTCCGACCGCTTCACTGTCACCTGCAACCGCGCCTTTGGCGAGGTCATCGCGCTGTGCGCCGAATCCGCCGACGGACGCGAGCAGACCTGGATCAACCGCACGATCGAGGCGAGCTTCATCGCGTTGCACAACCAGGGCCGCGCCCACAGCATCGAATGCTGGCAGGGTGGCGCGCTGGTCGGGGGGCTGTACGGTGTCGAGATCGGCCGGGCGTTCTGCGGCGAAAGCATGTTCAGCCGCGCCACCGATGCCAGCAAGGTAGCGCTCGCCTGGCTGGTCGCCAGCATGCGCAAGGGCGGGCTTCGCCTGCTCGACTGCCAGTTCATCACCCCGCATCTCAAGTCGCTGGGCGCGGTCGAGATCCCGCAGGCCGATTATCTCAAGCTGCTGGGCGATGCGATCAGCGAATCGCCGTTCGCGCCGCCGCGCGTGCAGCGCCCGCATCCGGTGATGCCGGGGACTTATTCGGTATCGGTCGACGGTGTCGTTGGCGCCGGAGCCGATTCGGGGCTGGTCGCCGGATTTTCCGCATTGGCAGGGGCGGATGCCGCGGGCCTTGCCGCAGGTGCGCCCTCTTCTTCCAGCGGTGCATCCTCGCCTGGATACTCCATCGCGCAGTTCTTGACCCAGACATCATAGATCGGGTGCTCGACGACGTTGAGCGACGGCGATTCCTTGAACACCCAGCCGGAGAAAACCCGCTTCCAGACCGGATCGGACGAGCGGGTTTCGCGGTGCTGGACCAGCAATTGAACGAACGCGCCGGTTTCGGGGACCGGCTCCCACGGCGCGGTGCGCTCGCACGCCGACAACCGGACGATCGCATCGCCGATGCGCCGCGATTCGCCGGGCTTCATTTCGAGATCCCGGGTTTCGCCGTTGCGCTTGTTGAGAAAGGCGATCGTCGCGACGCGCTCGGCCATCGGCGTAGCTTCGCCTTCGACAAGCGCAACCGGCGCACGAACCTGCGCCTTTGGCGCAGCCTTGGACTGAGCCTGGGTCTTGCTGCCCGGCATCAGCCGATCGCCGAACTGCGACCAGCCGTAAACGCCTGCCCCGAGGAGCGCGGCGACCAGAATGACGATGGCGATGATTCGCCCGCGCGTCACGCCTCGGGAGTCCACGCTTCATAGTCGCCAGTCGCCGCAGCGCGCACCCCGCCCCGGTCGAGCGAGCCTGCAGGGCGATAGGCACCGGTGGTTCCAGTCAGGTTGGGGACATAGTCCTTTTCCCATATGCGCGGGGGCGGGAGATGGCTTTCGGGTACCGCATCATAGCTGTTGTGCAACCAGCCATGCCATTCGGAAGGCACGCGGCTCGCATCATTGGCGCCCTTGTACAGCACCCACCGGCGCTCCTTCTGGCCCTTTTTGGGCTTGGAGCGGAAATAGGTGTTGCCCTGATGGTCCTCGCCGACCTTCTCGCCGTTCAGGGCGCTGAACAGATGCGTGCCGACGGTTGCGCCGTCCCACCAGGTGAAGATTTTTCCCAATAGTCCCATGGCAGCCCGCTTAATGCGTGGGAGCGGAAAGGGGAAGATGGTTTTGCATCGCTTGCGCCCGCTTTATTGTCCGGTCTGCCGCGTGCCGGGCGAAATTTTACAGACGCCAGATGTGAGTGAAGCGGGACAGCATGGCCATCCCGCTTCCGTCCACAGGTGCGACCCTTGGGGATCAAGGTCGTGGGGGGCCTGGCGCCCCCGGGCGAATGTTCAGCCGGCCAGCGCCATCTGCTTGTCGCTGACAAGCCGGTGCATGGCCTTTTGCAGCTTTTCGAAAGCGCGCACCTCGATCTGGCGCACGCGTTCGCGGCTGACATTGTAGACCTGGCTCAGTTCCTCGAGCGTCTTGGGGTCATCGACCAGACGCCGTTCGTTGAGAATGTGCCGCTCGCGCTCGTTCAGCGCCTGCAGCGCCTCGCCCAGCATTTCGTGCCGCATCGATGCTTCCTGCGCATCGGCGACAGCTACGTCCTGCAAAGGCGCATCGTCGGTCAGCCAATCCATCCACTGGCCGTCGCCATCCTCGCGCATCGAGACGTTGAGCGACGCATCACCCCCCATCGCCATGCGGCGGTTCATGTTGACAACTTCGGTTTCAGACACGCCCAGCTTGGTCGCGATAGTCGTCACGTCGTCGGGATGCAGATCGCCATCCTCGAACGCACGCAGGTTGTTCTTCATCCGGCGAAGGTTGAAGAACAGCTTCTTCTGCGCGGCGGTGGTGCCCATCTTGACGAGGCTCCAGCTGCGCAGGATGTATTCCTGGATCGATGCCTTGATCCACCACATCGCATAGGTCGCGAGGCGGAAGCCACGATCCGGCTCGAATTTCTTCACGCCCTGCATCAGGCCGATATTGCCTTCGGAGATCAGCTCGCTGACCGGCAGGCCATAGCCGCGGTAGCCCATCGCGATCTTCGCGACGAGACGCAGGTGCGAGGTGACAAGCTGCGCGGCAGCCTCAGGATCCTGATGTTCCTGATAGCGCTTGGCGAGCATGTATTCCTGCTCGGGCTTGAGCAGCGGATATTTCCGGATTTCGGTGAGATAACGGTTCAGGCTCGCCTCTCCGCCAAGGGCGGGGATGGTGGCCGGGACACTTCTGGTCGCGCTCATGTTTTCCCTTTCTGCCAATCCGTTTTTCGGGCCTCGAAGGAGCGCCCGTCTTGGGGATCGCATTTCGACTTGCAACCTAAACACGCAATCTATCCAAAAGTTCCGCCATGTCGGCCGGAATCGGACTAAAAAAGTCGCATTCAGATTTCGTCACCGGATGTATAAACCCGAGCCGCTGCGCGTGCAATGCCTGACGACGGAAATCCACGGCTTTGAGCAGGTCCCGCAAGGGCTTTGGCGGCTTGGAATAGAGCGGGTCGCCGAGCAGCGCATGGCCGATGCTGGCCATATGGACGCGCACCTGATGCGTCCGCCCGGTTTCCAGCCGGCACTCGATCCGGGTGGCCCCGCTCAGTCGCTCCTCGGTAGTGAAATGGGTGACCGCGTGCTTGCCCCGCCCCTCCCCCACCATCGCCATCTTCTTGCGGTCATAATCGCTGCGCCCGATATTGCCGCGGACCGTGCCATTGGCCGGGCTCGGCCGTCCCTGCACGATCGCGACATAGCGCCGGTTGATCGTGTGCGCGGCAAACTGCGCCGCCAGCCCCAGATGCGCGGAATCGGTCTTGGCGACCACCAGCAGCCCCGAGGTGTCCTTGTCGATCCGGTGGACGATTCCCGGCCGCGCGACCCCGCCGATGCCCGAAAGCTGGCCTGCGCAATGGTGCAGCAGCGCGTTGACCAGAGTGCCATCGGCATGCCCCGCCGCCGGGTGCACGACCAGCCCTGCAGGCTTGTCGATCACCAGCAGATCGGCATCCTCGTACACCACGCACAGCGCGATATCCTGCGCCTGGGTGTCGAGCGGCAGCGCTGCCGGGACCGCTATCGCATAACGCTGGCCCGCCGCCAGCTTCACCGAAGGCCGGGTGACCGGCTTGCCCTCGATCGTGACCGCGCCCTGGACGATCAGCGCCTTGATCCGTTCGCGCGACAAACCGGGTTCGGCCAGCGCTAGCCCCGCGTCGATCCGCTGGCCGTCGACCCCGCCAGGGATTGTGCCGGTCAGAGGCTCGCTTGCGGGCGTGTTGGTTTGCGCGGCATTCATCGCTATGCTGTGGCCGATGCAGGTCATGCTTTCAAGCGCGCTCCACGCCCAGATGCTTGCACTGGCCGAGGTGGCGCACCCCCGCGAATGCTGCGGGCTGCTGTTCGGCGACGACGGTGCAATCCGCCGCATGCAGCCTGTCGCCAATGTGTCGGACACGCCCGGCCGCGCGTTCGAGATCGATCCGGCTGCGCTGATCGCGGCCGAACGCGCGATGCGGCAGGGGGGCGAGAGACTGATCGGTCATTATCATTCGCACCCCAATGGCCGCGCCGAGCCGTCCCCCTGCGATGCCGCCAGCGCCGCGGCCGACGGCCGGCTGTGGCTGGTGATCGCAGGCCCAGCCATCACCGGCTGGCGGGCGCAGTCTGCAGGCGCATTGCTGGGCAGGTTCGATCCGGTTGATCTGGTGCTTGCCGACTGATCCTGCGGATCGCTTCTGGCCACCCCATCTCGCGCACCGGCTGGCGCGAGGTCGCGCAGCGACCGGATTAAGGCTTGAACCTGTGCGACATTTTCGCCACATCGGCGGGGCGCGGCCCACCGGCCAGCGCACGCTTTCCTGTTCCTTCCTCCCAAAGGCCAGCCCCAGCCCATGTCCAGTCCTGCAGACCTGTCTGAAATCGACCTCGCCAGCCTTTTGTGTTCGCGGCTCTGCCATGATCTGCTGAGCCCGATCGGCGCGATGAACAACGGCCTGGAACTGCTTGCGGACGAGACCGATCCGGAAATGCGCGCGCGCTGCATCGAGCTGCTGACAGACAGCGCCCGGGCCTCTGCCAGCAAGCTCAAATTCTTTCGCCTGGCCTTTGGCGCGGCGGGAGGCTTTGGCGACAAGGTGGACGTCAACGAGCCGCGCCAGCTGATCGAAGGGCTGGTCGCAGACAAGCCGCGGGTCGAACTGCAATGGCATGTACCGTCCGATCTGCTCGCCAAGCCCGCGGTCAAGGTGCTGCTGAACCTGGCGCTGATCGGCCTCGACGGCCTGGTGCGCGGCGGTCAGCTGATCATCGCGGCGGAAGAAAATGGCGGCACCTGCGAGATCGCGGTCAATGCGACCGGCCCCAAGGTGGTGATCGATGCTGCGGTGGCCGCTGCGCTGTCGGACGATCTGGCCCAGGCCACGATGAGCCCACGCACGGCGCCTGCCTATATGATCAAGCAGATCGTGCGTCGCAACGGCGGCGATATCCAGCTCGCCGCCACGCCGGAATCGCTGGTCATCGGGGCCATGCTGCGCGTCTGAATCCGGCGCGCGGCCCGATCAGCCGCAACCTGATCTTAACCATATTCAGCGCAAACCGGAGCTCAAGCGCTCGCGGACGGTGGATATGGACGACCTGATACAGGAATTTATCGCTGAAACCCGGGAAACGCTGGACGCGCTGGCCAGCGAACTTGTGCTGTGGGAACAGAACCCGCACGACAGCACCCGGCTCGACAGCATTTTCCGCTTCGTCCACACGGTCAAGGGCAGCTGCGGCTTCCTCAAGCTGCCCAGGTTCGAACGGCTGAGCCATGCCGCAGAGGATGTTCTGGCGCAGGTCCGCGATGGCAAGCGCGAGGCTTCCGCACCGCTGGTCGATGCGGTGCTCGGGATCATCGACCGGATCGGCGAGCTAATCGTGGTCATGGAATCGGGCGAGGCCCTGCCCGACGGATCGGACTCAGACCTGATCGCTGCGCTGGATCGCGATCCAAAGGCGCCGGAGCCTGCCGCGCCAGAGTCCAATGTCCCGGCTAACGACACCGGCTCTGCCGCCCGCCGACAGGCGGCCATCCGATCGATCCGCGTGCCACTCGACCTTATCGATCATCTGATGAACGGCGTGTCGGACATGGTGCTGGCGCGCAACGAGGTCGCGCGATGCCTGCGCGACGAGCAGAACGGCCCGGTGCTCGAAAACGCCTTCGAGCGGCTGTCATCGTGCATCGCCGACATGCGCGATGCCATCGGCCAGACCCGCATGCAGCGGATCGAACGCATCTTCTCTCCCCTGCCCCGGCTGGTGCGCGATCTGTGCGCCGATCTCGGCAAGAAGGTCGATCTGCGCACCTCGGGCAGCAATGTCGAACTCGATCGCGAAATGATCGAGATGATCCGCGATCCGCTGACCCATATCATCCGCAACTCGATCGATCATGGCATTGAATCGCCGACCGCGCGCAGCCTTGCGGGCAAGCCCGCCACCGGTCGGCTGAGCATATCGGCGCGCCAGTCGGGCAACCAGATCCTGATCGAGATCGCAGATGACGGGCGCGGCATCGATACCGACAAATTGGTGGCGCGCGCCCAGACCGCAAAGGTCCGCAGCGCATCGGAAATCCACGCGCTGAGCGAACGCGCGCGGCTCGAGCTGATCTTTGCACCCGGACTCTCCACCGCAGACCAGGTGACCGCGATTTCCGGGCGCGGGGTCGGCATGGACGTCGTGCGCTCGAACATCGAGCGGATCGGCGGCTCGATCGATCTGGAAAACAACCCGGGCAAGGGGCTGCGCGTCATCCTGCGCGTGCCGCTGACGCTCACGATCATTCCGTGCCTTACCGTGCGCGCGGGCGGGCAGGAATTCGCGATGCCGCGCTCGGCGATCCGCGAGATCCTGTTCGACAACAACGATCAGGTGCGCATCCAGCAGGTCGGCGGACGCGATCTGGCCTATATCCGCGGCGAGTGCCTGCCGCATGTCGCGCTCGAAACGCTGCTGGGGCTGGAACGCGCCACCAACCCCGCTGCGCGCCACCGCACGATCATCACCGTCAACGCCTCGTCCGAACTGCGCTACGCGCTTGCGGTCGAGGCGGTGATCGATCACGAGGAACTGGTGGTCCGCCCCGGCGCGCCCGTGATCATGGCCGACGGCCTGTACGCAGGCACCACCCTGCCCGACAATGGCCGCCCGATGCTGCTGCTCGATCCACTGGGCCTGGCGAACCGGGCGCAGCTCAATGAATTTGCGCGGCCCGACGAAAGCCAGCGCGGCGAGGCGCCCGATGCCGCCGAGATCGATGGCGGCTCCGCGCTGTTGTTCCGCGAGGCCGCGGGCATGTTGCGGCTGATGACGCTGGCGGCGGTCGAGCGCGTCGAGGATGTCGATGCCGCGCGGCTGGCGCTCGCCGGTGGCCAGGTGCGGCTGAGCATTGATGGCGAGAGCCGTCCGGTGTTCGGGCTCGACCAGCCCCCGCAATCGGGTCATGCCAAGCTGCTGCACCTCAGCGATGGGACCCGCCATGTGCTCTATGCGGTCGACGACGTGATCGATATCGTCCGGCTGCCCGCAAAGGTCGAACCGGCGAGCGCGCCGGGCCTGGTGGGTGGTATCGCGCTGATCGGCGATCAGCAGATCGAGGTGATCGACCCGCACTGGGTGTTCAGCAACATGATGGGCCCCGCGCCGTCCTCCGATCGGCCGGCATGCTGCCTGATCGGCACCGATGACCCCTGGACCCGCAACATCCTTGCGCCGCTGGTTTCGGCAGCCGGCTATCGACCGGTCTTCGGCGCTCCGGGCGACGGAGAGCCCGGCGACGCCGCAGTGAGCATCATCGTCGGAGATTCCGCCGAAACACCCGCCGCGCTGAGCGGCGAGATCATCCGGCTGCGCGATACGCTGTCGGGCGATCCGCAGGATGCCGACACGATCTATCGCTATGACCGGGCCGCCCTGCTGGGTCGGCTGATCAACGGGCGCAACGGAGCGCTGGGCACATGAAAGAACTGTATCTGATCGCGGTCATCTCCGGGGAAAAGGTCGTCATCCCGGCAGAACAGGTCGACAGCGTGGTCAATGTTCGCGAATCGGTGCCGGTGCCTTCGGCTGCGCCGTTCATCGCGGGGTTGTTCGCGCTGCGCAGCCGGGTGCTGACGCTGATCGACTGCCAGTTCTTCGTCACCGGCGAGCCTGCAGACCTGACCCCCGGCCAACCGGCGATCGTCGTCAACATCGGCGGATGCCATTACGGCCTGCTGGTCGATGCGGTGATCGACGTGGTGCAATCGGTCGTGGCCCCTGCCCCGCTGCCCGGTCAGCTGCCTGCCGGGTGGAGCGATATCGGCCGGGCGCTGCTCGACTTCGACGGCAGCACCTATCTGCTGATCGACCCCGATTACATGGTCAATCCCGCGCTGCGCCGCGCAGCCTGATCTTGCGCGTTTTTGCGGTGAGCCGCGCCCGCCGATCACCGCTGTTAACATGCTGCTTACCAATCAGGCCTAATGTTCAGTGCGGCAACATTGCTGCGAGGAGGCCGCGCCCATGAAAACCTGTCTGGTTGTTGACGATAGCAAGGTAATCCGGAAGGTCGCTCGGCACATTCTGGAGACGCTGGACTTCACCGTCTCCGAAGCCGCCGATGGCAGCGAGGCGCTGGACCAGTGCCGCGACGTGATGCCCGATGTGGTCCTGCTCGACTGGAACATGCCGGTGATGAGCGGGATGGAATTCCTGTGCGCGCTGCGCAAGGTCGAGGGCGGCGCCGGGCCAAAGGTCGTCTTCTGCACCACCGAAAACGGCCGCGGCCATATCCAGGCGGCGATCGACGCAGGCGCGGACGAATATGTCATGAAGCCGTTCGACCGCGAAACGCTGCACAGCAAACTGCAGATCGTGGGCTGCGCCTGAGGACCGGCGCGGGGGGCTCCACCACATGACCGGCCTTGATCCCGTGGCATCTGCCCGGCGCCTAGCGCCGCTGGTGCCCGAAGCGTTGCCCGTCAGCCGTGTGCTGATTGTCGACGACAGCCTCGTCATGCGCTCGATCATCCAGCGGATCGTCGAGCAGGCACCCGGCTTTTCGGTCTGCGCCAGCCTCGCCTCGGCGCAGGCCGCGCTCGATTTTCTCGCCACCGAAGCTGCCGACATCGTCCTGCTTGATATCGAGATGCCCCGCCGATCGGGGCTCGATGCGCTTCCCGACCTCATCGCGGCCAGCAAGCAGGCGCGAATCCTGGTGCTGTCCTCGCACTGCACCGATGGCGCTCCCGCGACGCTGAAGGCGCTGGCGCTGGGAGCGAGCGACACGCTGTCCAAGCCCGACCATCAGTTCTATCCGCAAAGCTTCATCGCAGCCTTGCACGAGAAGTTGCGCATTCTGGGCGATGCGGCGCGGTTCTCGCGCCAAGCGATGCCGCCAGTGGCGGCAAGGCCCGTTGCCAGTCACGGAACGCTGGACTGCATCGCCATCGGATCCTCCACCGGTGGCATCAGCGCGATCCACGAACTGCTGCGCGGGCTCGACCCTGGCATTGATGCGCCGATCCTGGTGACCCAGCATCTCCCGCCCGACTTCATTCCGTTTCTCGTGCGCCACATCGCCGATCTGGGGCTGCGCCCGGTGCATCAGGCGCAGGACGGTGCGGTGCTGCAGCGCGGGCATATCTATTGCGCTCCGGGCACCGCGCATCTCGGCCTGCAGCACAGCGGCGGCCAGACGCGCATCGCGCTGATCCCCGAATGGCCCGGCACCGCCTACAAGCCTTCGGTCGATCCGATGTTCGCTGCGGTCGCCGAGTGCTTTGGCGCCAATGGCGCGGGCGTGATGCTGAGCGGCATGGGCGCTGACGGCCTGTCGGGCGCGCGGCTGCTCGCCGCAACCGGCGCGCCGATCTATGTTCAGGATGCGCAGTCCAGCACCGTCTGGGGCATGCCCGGCGCCATCGCGCGCGACGGTCTTGCCAGCGTCATCCTTCCTCCCGCCGGAATTGCCCGGTTCATCGCCGATTGCTGGCTGGAGCCGAAATGATCCATTCCCAACCCGCCACCAATGCCACCCGCATCCTTGCAGGTCTGCTCGAAGCGCGCACCGGCCAGCAGATTGCGCCGAGCCGCTACTGGCGTATCCAGACCGCGCTGGCTCCGATGCTCAAGGCGCAGGGCATTCCCGATCTCGACGCGCTGGTCGCGGTGCTGTCCGATCCGGACAATGAAAAGCTGTTGCAGGAATCGCTCGATGCGATGCTCAACAACGAAAGCTTCTTCTTCCGCGACACCGCGATGTTCGCAGCGCTGCGGTCGGAGGCGTTTCCCGCGCTGCGTGAGCGCCGCGCCCAGCGCAAGACGCTGCGCATCTGGTGCGCAGGAACATCGACCGGGCAGGAAGCCTATTCGGTCGCCATGCTGTTCGATTCCGAGCGCGAGAAATGGATCGACTGGAAGATCGAGATCGTCGGCACCGACATTTCGGCATCGGTCATCAGCCGCGCCAAGCTGGGGCGCTACAGCCAGTTCGAGATCCAGCGCGGGCTGTCGGTCGATTACATGCTGCGCTATTTCACCCAGGACGGCGAGGATTGGGTGATCGATCCGCGCCTGCAGGCCATGGTGACGTTCAAGGAAGACAATCTGCTCAAGCCGCGCGGCGACCTGGGCCGGTTCGACATCATCCTGTGCCGCAACGTTCTGATGTATTTCGCCACCGAGACCCGGCACATCGCCTATTCCAAGCTCGAAAGATCGCTCGAGAATGACGGCATGCTGATGCTGGGCGCAGCCGAAACGGTGCTGGGGCATACCGATCTGTTCTCGGCGACGCGCGAGTTGCGCGGACTGTATTGCAAGGCAGTCACCGGCAAGACCGGCCAGTCGATCTTTCCTGCGCCGCTGGGCTGACATTTTCGCACAATCTCTTCGCAGTTGCAGCATAAAGGCTGTTCTGACGGGGCATTTGCCCTATGCCACGCCGCATGACGCACGATTCGCCCGCGCCTGACCTGCCCGAACGGGGCTTTGGCCGCCTCGACTGGGCGGTCGCCATCGCCATGATGCTGCTGTGGGGCTTCAACATCATCGCGATGAAATCTGCCGTCGACAGCGCAGGCGCGCTTCCCGGCGCGTTTCTGCGCCAGGCGATCGTGGCGGTGGTGTGCCTGCCCTTCTTGCGGATCGTGCCGGGCCGGATGCGGTTGATCGGGGTGCTGGGCGTGCTCAGCGGCGGGCTGTTCTACGTCGCGGTCGGGCTGTCGCTGCAGGTCAGCACCAATGTCAGCGCGCTGGCCATCGCAGGCCAGCTGGGCGTTCCCTTCTCGCTGATCCTCGCGGTGATCTTCCTCAAGGAAAAGATCGGCATTCCGCGTTTGATCGGGATCATCCTTGCCCTTTTCGGGGTGGTGCTGCTGGTGTTCGACCCCAAGGTGGCGGGCGAGATGCCCGCGATCGCCATATCTGCCTGCGGGTCGCTGATCTGGGCGATCGCGACGCTGATCCAGCGCAATCTCGGCGGCATCGGCGTGCTCAACATCAGCGGCTGGCTGGGGCTGATCGGCTCGCTGGTGATCCTGCCCTTCGCGCTGCTGCTCGAACCGGATGGCATGGCGATGCTGCCCAACCTCAGCATGGAAACCTATGCCTGGACGATCTATGCCGCGCTTGGCTCCAGCATCGGCGGGCATGGCGCGATGGTATGGCTGCTGCAGCGGCACTCGGTATCCACCGTCAGTCCGCTGACCATCCCCACGCCGGTGATCTCGGTCGCCTTTGCCACCTGGTGGTTCGGCACCCCGCTGACCCCGCTGATGATTGCAGGTGGATTGATCGCATTGCTCGGCGTCTCTATCGTGGCGATCCGCAACGCGCAAAGATCGCGGATGCTGGCCGAAGCACGGCTGATGAAGGAGGGCACCAGATCTTGATCGATACCCCGTCGCCTAACTTCGACGAACGCATGGCTCCGATCAGCATGCTGGTCCTGCATTATACCGGAATGCAGGATGCGCCGTCGGCGATCGACTGGCTCGCCAATCCCGCCTCCAAGGTTTCTGCGCATTATGTCGTCACCGAGGACGGCCAGGTCATCCGCATGGTCGACGAGGCCAACCGCGCCTGGCATGCGGGCCGTGCGCACTGGCGCGGGATCAAGGACGTCAACAGCGCCAGCATCGGCATAGAGATTGTCAACCCCGGCCACGAATTCGGCTACCGCCCCTTCCCCGAAGAGCAGATGTCGGTGCTGATCCCGCTGGTGGCGGAGATCGTCGACCGCCACGGCATTCCGCGCGCCAATGTCGTGGGGCACAGCGATGTCGCGCCCGCGCGCAAGCAGGACCCCGGCGAGCTGTTCGACTGGCAGAGGCTGGCGCGGGTGCGGCTGGCGCTGCCGATTCCCGATGGCCGGCTGGTCGATCCGTACTGGAGCGACGGCGCGTTTCTGCTCGCGCTCGAGCGCTTCGGCTACGACATCTCGGACGGGCGCGCCGCCACGGCCGCATTCCAGCGCCGCTGGCGCCCGGGCACGATCACCGGCGAGATCGACGGCGAGTGCCGCGCGATCCTGTTCTCGCTATTGCTCGACCGCGATGCGGGGCGGTACCGCTGATTGCGCTCTAAGCAATTCGCCGCTAGGGCCATGTTCGCCAGAGGGTCGGGCAGCCGCGGGTTACGCAAGTGACGCGAGGAAAGTCCGGGCTCCACGAAACAAGGATGCCGGGTAACGCCCGGCGGGGGCGACCCCAGGGACAGTGCAACAGAAAGCAGGTTGCCCAAGGCTTCGGCCCGGTAACATTGAAAGGGTGCGGTAAGAGCGCACCGCGCGGCCAGCAATGGTTCGCGGCACGGTAAACCCCATCCGGAGCAAGACCGAATAGGGGCGGATTTGGTGATACGGTTTCTGCTTGCAGAGGCGCGTCCCAGGGGTGTTTCGGCCCCTTGCCGCCCGGGTTGGTTGCTTGAGCGGTGCAGCAATGCCCCGCCTAGAGGAATGGCTGCCCATGACCGGCAACGGTCAGGACAGAACCCGGCTTACAGACCCTCTGGCAATTTTATCCTGGAAGAATTGGGCGCAGGGGCGCTCAGAGCGAGGCGAGCACCAGGTGCGAGGGCACCATCTGCTCGACCGCAGCGGGAGAGCCTTCCAGCTGGTCCAGCGTGCACTCGGCAAAATCCTGCGCCGCATCGTCACCGGCGTAGGCCTGCGAACCCAGCACGAACGTCGCCATCATCGCGATGGACAGCATGGCGGAGAACATCAACTGGCGGCTCATTGCTCGGATTCCCTGATACGTCTTGATATGCAATCTATGTTGCATATGCGAAATAGATAGCGATGCAATCCTTTCAAGACCCTTAGCGTTCGACAAACGACATTTGCCGTCGATGAAGGGCGGGGGCGTTGCCGAAGGCTCTTCGGAACACCCGATGCCCCGCCTGCCCCTGCCAGGCACGCATCTCAGAGAGCGGACAAGCGTCGCCACCAAACCCCTAGCCCTTCCCCCCCATCATAGCTAAATGCCCACCGATGGCAGGCAAACGATCTTCTGACTGGGGCTTCCCCCGCTGGCGCGGCTATGGGTCGTCGCGCGAAGCGCAGACGGTGCGGATGTGTGACCGGCATGGTTGCAACGAGGCGGGGAACTGCCCCGCGCCCAAATCCCCCAACAGCCCGGACCGCTGGTATTTCTGCGAAAAGCACGCTGCGGAATACAACCAGGGCTGGGACTATTTCGCAGGGCTCGACAAGGAAGAGGCCGCCGCGCGCGCAGCCGAGGAAAAGCGCGACACCTCGGGCTATCGCGAATCGGTGTTCAACGAATGGGCAGGTTCGGGCGATGGCAGCCGGTCGCGCGACGAAATGCGCGCGCTCGATGTGCTGGAATGCCATGCGCACAGCGAATTCGAAGAGATCAAGAAGGCCTATCGCCGCCTTGCCAAGGCCAACCATCCCGACACCAACCAGAACGACAAGGAGGCCGCCGTGCGCTTCCAGGCGATCCAGGCGGCCTATGCGGTGCTGCGCAGCGCCGAGGAAAGAAAGACCTGGAAAGGCGTGTAATCGCCGCGCCGTCCCCCTATCTGTCACTCATGAAAACCGAAATCCGCAGCCACTGGTCGCATGCCGTGCTCGTCTGCAAGAAGTGCCAGAAACGCGCCAAGGCCAGCTTTGGCCCCGAAGAGACCCCCTCGCTCGCCAAGGCGCTCAAACGGCGCTTGCCTGGCGGCAAGGGGCGCAAGGCTCGGCTGGGGGTGATCGAGGTACCCTGCCTCGACATCTGCCCCAAAAACGGCGTGGTGCTGATCGACACCCGACATCCCGACAGCTGGCGGATCGTGCGCGAGGATGCCGATATCGACCGATTGGCCGAAGAGCTTTCCACCTGAAACCCGCCACAGAGAAAGGGCCCCTTCCGTTTCCGGAAGAGGCCCTTTGTCGTCGTGCAGTGCTTGGGGTTTAGCGGCAGCTGACCCGGCTGCGATCGATGGCCCGGCCTGCGGCTGCGCCACCCAGGCCGCCGACGATGGCGCCCAGCGTCTTGTCGCCGCGTCCCGCGATCTCGTTGCCAAGCAGCGCGCCGACACCGGCGCCGACCAGCAGGCCGGTGGTGCCGTTGCTGCGCTGGCAGCGATAACGGCCGTCGTCACCGCGCCAGTAGCGGCCCTCGTAGCGCGCCTGGCGGCGTGCATCGCGGCGGCCTTCACGATAGGCGCGGCGCTCGCCGCGATCGAACTGGGCGACTTCCTGCGAATGGAAGCTGGTGGGGACCGGCAGGGCCACCGGGCTGGCGGGGGCCGGGTTCAACAGGGCAGCGGCGCTGGCAAGGGCAAGGTTCAACATGATGGTATCTCCACTGATTGCTCCGGGCGGTTCGTCCCGGCTCGAACTAACAACATTCATCCCCGCCGCCGGTTTCATGAACAGGATACAACATAGGTGAATCCGGCCATTCCGAGGTCGAACCGACCCGCTGGTGCGGTGAACCGAAAATTCGCTTGCAACCATGCGCTGTCTTATCCATATAAGACACATGCTGAACATTCTTTCGATCCTCATCGGGATCATCGCCCTCCTGCTCGCCATTCCGGCTTTTCTGCCGCTGCTTGGCGCCCTGAACTGGCTGATCGTCCCGATCGCCCTGCTGGGCGTGCTGCTGGGCTTTCTGTCGAGCAGCAACACCGGACGCAATCTGTGTCTGGTCGTGCTGGTGATCTGCATTATCCGCCTATCGCTGGGAGGCGGCATCCTCTAACGCGCCGCGATGAGCGGTGAGAGAGAACGCCTGAAAGGCCTGCCGGAAGCGATCGGCGCATACACGATCTGGGGCTTCATGCCGCTGTTTTTCAAGCAGCTGCAGGGCATTTCCCCGGTGGAAATCGTCGCGCACCGGGTGGTGTGGTCGGTTCTGCTGATCACCGTGATCCTGTGGGCCAGCCGTCGTCTTGGTGAATTCACGTTCGCCTTGGCAGACCCGCGGATCCGCCGTTACATGATCGCGAGCACGTCGCTGATCGCCGCCAACTGGCTGATCTATATCTGGGCGATCACCAACGAGCATATCCTGGCAGGCAGCCTGGGTTATTACATCAACCCGCTTATCAACGTGGCGCTGGGCGTGGTGTTTTTCCGCGAACGGATGAATCGTACCCAGATGGTCGCTATTGTGCTGGCGGCGGCAGGCGTGCTGGTGCTGGCGAGTGAATCGCTGGCGTCGATCTGGATCAGCCTGTCGCTTGCCGCCTCGTTCGGCCTGTACGGCATGGTGCGCAAGATGGCACCGGTGGGGTCCCTCCCCGGCCTTGCCTGCGAAACATCGCTGATGCTGCCGTTCGCGCTGGGCTATGTGCTGTGGGCGGGGGTGTACGATCCCACGCCGGGCTTCGGCTATTCGACGCTGACCGACGGCTATCTGATCGCAGGGGGCGCCATCACCACCATCCCGCTGCTGCTGTTCGCCAGCGCCGCGCGCAAGATGCCGCTGTCGACGCTGGGCTTCATCCAGTTCATCGGCCCAACGATCCAGTTCGTGCTCGGAGTGTTCGTCTATGACGAACCCTTCACCCGCGCGCACGCGATCTGTTTTGCGCTGATCTGGGCGGCGGTGGCGCTGTTCTGCGTCGACGGCATTCGGCGCTCACGCGAGGCACGGCTGGCGACGGTGGAAGAACCTGCTCCAGCCTCCTAGGATCGTCATTCCCGCGAAAGCTCGAATCCCGCTATCGCCGATGCTCCCATAAAAAAACGTCACCCCCGCTTTCGCAGGGGTGACGTGGTTGGATGTCGGGTGTCAAAGCAACGGTAAAGGTGCTCAGTTGGCCCCTACCAGGCCCTTTTCCTGCATCAGCGCCTGCAGTTCGCCAGCTTCGAACATTTCCATCATGATGTCCGATCCGCCGATGAACTCGCCCTTCACGTAAAGCTGGGGGATGGTCGGCCAGTCGGAAAATTCCTTGATGCCCTGGCGGACTTCCATGTCCTGCAGCACGTCGACGCTTTCATAGTCGACGCCGAGATGGTCGAGGATGGCGATCGCCTTGCTGGAAAAGCCGCACTGCGGAAACAGCGGCGTGCCCTTCATGAACAGCAGGACGTCGTTGGCTTGAACGATCTCGGCGATGCGGGCCTGTGCGGTGTCGGTCATGGGTTCAGCTCCGTGGATATGCAGATGGTGCCAATATGGCCTGGCGTTTAGCTGGGGAGCGCCGTGGTCAGTTGCAAGGCGTGCAGTTCACCGCCCATGCGTCCGCCCAGCGCTGCATAGACCGCGCGCTGGCGGGCAATGCGGCTCATCGGGCGAAAGCTTTCGGCCACGACATGCGCGGCATAATGGTCGCCATCGCCCGCCAGATCGGTAATCGAAACCTCGGCGTCCGGGATACCGGCCTTGATCAGCGCCTCGATGTCGGCGGCAGCCATGGGCATGGTTCAGTTCGCCTCTTCGATGTACTGGCGGCGCGCCTCGACCATCTTGGCCTCAAGCGCGGCACGGACGCCCAGCTCGTCGATTTCGACGCCCGCCGAGACCAGATCGCCCAGCAGCTTGCGGATCACGTCCTCGTCACCGGCTTCCTCGAAATCGGCCTGGACGACTGACTTGGCGTAGGAGTCCGTTTCGGCAGGCGTCAGGCCCATCTGCTCTGCCGCCCAGTTGCCCAGCAGGCGGTTGCGCCGCGCGGTGATGCGGAACTGCAGGTCTTCATCGGCTGCAAACTTGGCTTCGAACGCGCGTTCGCGGTCATTGAAAGTGGTCATTTCGGCCCCTTATTGTCGTGCAGAAGGTTGGTCATGCAGAATAGCCTAGCGCATACGCACAGCGCGCGTCAGCGGCAAGCGTCAAACCGCATGACCAGGGCGCAGATGCGTTACATCGTCACCACAAGCTTGCCGATCGCCTCGCGATTTTCAAGCCGGGCGATTGCCTCATGCGCGGTTTCGAAGCTGAAGGTTTCCGAGATGCGCGGCGAAATCTTGCCCGCCGCCCACAGGTCGAACAGCTCTGCGATGTTTGCAGCGTTGCGCTTGGGCTCGCGCGCGGCAAACGCGCCCCAGAACACACCGCAGACATCGCAGCTCTTGAGCAGCGTCAGGTTAAGCGGCAGCTTGGCGATCCCGGCGGGGAAGCCGACCACTAAGAAGCGGCCTTCCCAGGCCATCGCGCGCACCGCAGGCTCGCTGTAGTCGCCGCCGACCGCATCATAGACGATGTCCGCGCCATTGGGGCCGACCGCATCCTTGAACGCGTTCGCGAGCGCCTTGGACTGGTCCTTGTCGAACGGCTGTCGGCCATAGACCACCACTTCGTCCGCTCCGGATTCGCGTGCCGCCTGTGCCTTGGCCTCGCTCGAGACGCCTGCAACGACGCGTGCGCCATAGGCCTTGCCGAGTTCGACAGCCGCGAGGCCTACGCCGCCTGCCGCGCCCAGCACCAGCAAGGTATCACCCGGCTTGATGTGGCCGCGATCCTTGAGCGCGTGGATCGATGTGCCATAGGTCATCAGCAGCGATGCGCCCTGCTCGAAGCTGAACTGCTCGGGCAATTTGTACGCGCCCGCAGCCGCAACGACCTTCTTCTCGACAAGCCCGCCAAAGCCGGTGCCTGCGATCACCCGGTCGCCGACCGACCAGCCGGTGACGCCCTCGCCCACCGCCTCGACCACGCCTGCAATCTCGCTACCCGGCGCGAACGGGCGCTGGGGCTTGAGCTGGTACATGTCCTTGATGATCAGCGCGTCGGGGAAGTTGATCGAGCATGCCTTGACCGCGACCAGCAGTTCACCGGGACCCGCGACGGGCGCGTCGATCTCGGTCATCTGGAGGGTTTCGGGTCCGCCAACGGCGGTCGACAAAAGGGCTTTCATATGAGGCTCTCTCCGTTTGTTATTGGTTTTCGTCACCCCCGCGAAGGCGGAGGTCCCGCTGTTCATGCGATCGTTGCGCCGAAGCGGGATTCCCGCGTTCGCGGGAATGACGGTGTCAAGCTGCTACAGGCACCATCCAGGGGCGATCCGCGCTGACCTTCTTTTCATACGCGCCGATCGCATCCGCCTTGCCCAAAGTCAGCCCGATCTCGTCGAGCCCCTGCATCAGGCAGGTCTTGCGGAACGGGTCGATCTCGAAGCTGAACCGGTCCTGGAACGGCGTGGTCACGGTCTGGCTTTCCAGATCGATGTGGATGGTGTCGGTCTGGGCGACCTCCATCAGCCGATCGACAGCCTCCTGCGGCAGCACGACGGTAAGGATACCGTTCTTGAACGCGTTGCTCGAAAAGATGTCCGAAAAGCTGGGCGCGATCACCGCGGTGATGCCGAGGTCGATCAGCGCCCATGCGGCGTGCTCGCGGCTCGACCCGCAGCCGAAATTGTCGCCCGCAATCAGGATCGGCGCCCCGGCAAATTCGGGATCGTCGAAGATGTTGCCCGGCTCGGCACGGATCGATTCGAACGCGCCTGCGCCCAGCCCTTCGCGGCTGATCGTCTTGAGCCACTGCGAGGGGATGATGATGTCGGTATCGACGTTTTTGCGGCCAAAGGGGATGGCCTTGCCCTCGACGCGATCAATCGGTTGCATGCGGGCCCTCGGTGGCTTCGGCGCCCGGCTCGTCAGGCTTTGCGGGGGTATCGCTCTTCGGCTTTGTGAACTGCTTGCCGACATACAGCAAAGCTGCCGCCAGCGCAGCGGAACCCACCGCCGCGCCCGCCATGGCGCTGTTAGACCAGCCGTCCTTCTTGTCCTTGCTCACTGCATTTACTCCGCCGCCTGGGGAAACGTCGGCAACTTGCCCACGTCTGCCGGCTCATGTTGAATGATCACTGTTGCCTTGAGATTGTCTGCCAGTTTCTTGAAACGGTCAAGCGATGCCAGAGTATCGGCGCGGTCGACATTGAAGGTCGGCACGCCGTTTGACGCGTAGTTCTCGCTGAAATGCGCGAGATCTCCGGTCAGCAGCACAGGCCCTCTTTCCTTGAGCCGCACCAGCAGGCCGCTGTGCCCCGGAGTGTGCCCGGGCAGCCGCAGCATGGTCACCGATCCATCGCCAAACACGTCCTTGTCGGTCGTCGCCTGCTCGACCTTGCCGCCGCCCGAAATCCAGTGCGCGAACGGCGCGGGGTTGGCGCCATAGGACGCAGGATCGGTGGTCAGCACCGTCCAGTCGCCCTTGCCGACGATCAGCGTGGCACTCGGGAAGTCCGCGACTTGCCCACTGTGATCGAAGTGATAGTGGCTGAGGCCGACATATTTGATCCTCGCCGGATCGACCTTCAGCTGCGCGAGCTGCTCCTTGATCGTCAGCGTGACGGTCGCGTCCATCGCTTGGCTGTCGTCGAGCGGCTTGCCCTTCATCGCCGATGGCAGCCCCGTGTCCCACAGCAGATAATCGCTGCCATGGCGGATCAGGTAGCAGCTGCTGGTCAGCCGCTTGGACTGGCCGGTGTAGGCCTTTGTGTCGGAAAAGGCGTTGAGATCATTTGCCGCGACCGTGCCGCAATCGAGCCGCCACAGCTGCACTTCAGGCTGCGGTGCCTGCGCCAACGCATGGGTGGAAAAAACAAGAGCCAGTGCGGCTCCGGTGGCTGCGGTCAGTGTCTTGGCCATTTCATTCCCCTGCTGTCGTGCGCCCGGTCGCGCAGCGTTCAAATCCCCAGACCAAATCCCTAGACCAGTGTCCGCACATCGCTGAGCCGACCTGTCACCGCCGCTGCCGCCGCCATGGCGGGGCTGACCAGATGGGTGCGCGCGCCGGGGCCCTGGCGACCGACGAAGTTGCGGTTCGAGGTCGAGGCGCAGCGCTCACCTGCGGGCACCTTGTCGGGGTTCATGCCGAGGCACGCCGAGCAGCCCGGCTCGCGCCACTCGAAGCCGGCGTCGATGAAGATGCGGTCCAGACCCTCTTCTTCGGCCTGGCGCTTGACCAGACCCGAGCCGGGCACCACCAGCGCGGACTTGATGCCAGGCGCATTGCGGCGA
This sequence comes from Blastomonas sp. RAC04, assembly GCF_001713435.1. Lineage (NCBI taxonomy): Bacteria > Pseudomonadati > Pseudomonadota > Alphaproteobacteria > Sphingomonadales > Blastomonadaceae > Blastomonas > Blastomonas sp. RAC04. The sequence goes on along the minus strand of NZ_CP016460.1, from coordinate 176,709 downwards.
CCCTTGAGCACGGCTGCGGCGGCGCGCAGATCCTCGATCCGGCTGTTGGTGCAGCTGCCGATGAAGATGTGCTCGACCGGCACTTCGCTGAGCGGCGTGCCCGCGGTCAGCCCCATATAGGCGAGCGACTTTTCCGCCGCCGCACGCTTCGACGGATCGGCAAAGCTTTCGGGATCGGGAACGTGCCCTGTGATCGGCACCACGTCCTCGGGGCTGGTGCCCCAGGTGACCGAAGGCGCGATTTCGGCGGCGTTGATCACCACGCTCTGGTCGAACACCGCGCCGTCATCGGTCCTGAGCGTCCGCCAATAGGCGACCGCCGCGTCCCAATCGGCACCCTTGGGTGCCATCGGGCGGCCCTTAAGATACGCGAAGGTCGTCTCATCGGGTGCGATCAGACCAGCGCGCGCGCCTGCCTCGATCGACATGTTGGCGACCGTCAGCCGCCCCTCGATCGACATCTGCTCGAACACACGGCCACGATATTCGATGACATGGCCGGTGCCGCCGGCAGCGCCGATCTGGCCAATGATGTGCAGGATCAGGTCCTTGGGGCTGACGCTCGGGGGCAGATCGCCCTCGACGCGGATCTCCATCGATTTCGACCGCTTGAGCTGCAGCGTCTGAGTCGCCAGTACATGCTCGACCTCGGAGGTGCCGATACCGAACGCCAGCGCGCCCAGCGCGCCGTGCGCCGCGGTGTGGCTGTCACCGCACACCATGGTGCAGCCGGGCAGCGTGAAGCCCTGTTCGGGGCCGATCACGTGGACGATCCCCTGCCGCACGTCTGTCGCATCGATATAGGGGACGCCGAACGCAGGCGCATTGCGCTCGAGCGCCTCGAGCTGGGCACGGCTTTCCGGGTCGGCGATCGCGATGCGTTTGCCCGCTGCATCGACGCGCGGTGTGGTGGGCACGTTGTGATCGGGGACCGCGAGCGTCAGATCGGGCCTGCGCACCTTGCGTCCAGCCATGCGAAGTCCCTCGAACGCCTGCGGGCTGGTGACTTCATGGACAAGATGCCGGTCGATGAAGATGATCGCGGTGCCATCGTCGCGCTGGTCGACGACGTGCGCGTCCCATATTTTTTCATAGAGCGTCTTTGCTTGGGCCATCACCAGAAACCTTCGTATCTTGGGCGTTTGTGCCCGTCGCTTGGCAGATGCGCCGGGCCAAATCCAGCGCGTATTTGGTTGCGGCTGCAACCGCCTGCACGAGCCCTCTTCAAACCGGCGGCGATTGCGCCTATTCTTGTGACCATGCAGGCTCTTATCAATCTCGGCATCGTGATTGCCACCACCGCGTTCATGGAATTCGTCGCCTGGTGGAGCCACAAATATGTGATGCACGGCTGGGGCTGGGGCTGGCACCGCGACCATCACGAACCGCATGACAATGTGCTCGAGAAGAACGACCTCTATGCGATTGTCGGCTCGGCGATCTCGATCAGCCTGTTCGTCATCGGTGCATGGTTGTGGGAGCCGGCGACATGGATGGGCATCGGCGTGATGATCTATGGCGCGATCTACACGCTGATCCACGACGGCCTCGTCCACCAGCGCTATTTCCGCTGGGTACCCAAAAGCGGCTACGCCAAGCGCATCGTCCAGGCGCACAAATTGCACCACGCGACCATCGGCAAGGAAGGCGGGGTCAGCTTCGGCTTCGTGATCGCCGAGGACCCGGTCAAGCTGAAGCAGGAACTCAAGCGCCAGCGCGAGGCGGGGATCGCCGTGGTGCGGGAGTCTGCCGGGGCGTATTGAGCGGTTAGTTCGAAGAAGCGACGCCTCTCCACTCCCGCTTGCGGGAGGGGCATGCCCGGTTTTCCGGGCCGGGGTGGGCCTGAACTGGCGTTGGCGCGGGCCCACCCCGGCCTTCGGCCACCCCTCCCGCAAGCGGGAGGGGAGAAAAGCTGGACCACATCGCGACCCCATCAAGGGAGAGGCGGAGAGATTACAGCATCCCCGTATCCGTCGGCAGCCCCAGCGCCACTCGCCCGACCAGCTCATACACGCTGCTCGCGGTCGCGATGTGTTGCGTCGCGACATGCGCATCGCGGAAGCGGCGTTGAAGCGAGCTCGTCATGTAGACGGCGCTGCCGCCGCCGATGGTGAACGCGGTCTTGGCGACATCGGCGGAGGTTTCGGTCGCATGGGTCGCTGCCAGCCGCAGCTTGGCGCGTTCCTCGGGCGACAGTTCGCCGCGCGTCGTCGCGCCCTCCCAGCATTCGGCGATGCTTTCGCGGAAGAAGGCTTCCGCCGCCGACAATTTCGCCTCGGCGCGCATCAGGTCGGTCTGCACCACGGTGCGTTCGGCCATGGTGCGCTGGCCGCCCTGCGGCTTCTTGGCGCGGGCGAGCGCCTTGATCTCGTCCATCGCGCCCACCGCATTGCCCAAAGCCACCGAGGCGACCCCCATTGCGAGCAGCCCGAACACCGGGAACTGGTAGAGCGGCCCCTGCTCGACCGGCTTGTCCGCGATCAGCGAGACGCTGCGCGCCTTGGGGACGATCGCATCCCTGACCGCGATATCGCCCGAGCCGGTGCCTTTCATCCCCATCACATGCCAGGTATCGAGCAGTTCGACCTCGCTGGCCGGGAAGATCATCATCCGGTGATACGGCGCGCCGTTGTCGAACCTTTGCAGTTCGCCGTCCTTGAACACCATCGCACCGCCGCACAGCCAGTCGCAATTGGCGCTGCCAGATCCCCACTGCCAGCGGCCTGATACCTTGTAGTGATCGCCCATGTCGTCGGCTCGCCCCATCGGCGCGAAGACTCCGCCGGTGATCGAGTGCGGATCGGCATAGACCTCGGCGGCGACGTCATGCGGCAGATAGGCGGCGTTGATCGCAGTGGTCGCGCCGATCATCGCGCACCACCCGGTGCTGGCTTCAGCGCGCGCGATCGCATGCAGCACGCCCACCAGATCGAGTGGCGCCATCTCCAGACCGGCGAGGCTTTTGGGCCGCACCATGTTGAAAACGCCCGCCCGCGCCAGCGACTGCGCGATATCAGAAGGCAGTCGCCGCGCCTCCTCGATCTCGTCACCGCGCGCGGCGATGCCGGGCAGCAGCATCGCGACCACATGGCCCAAGGGTTCGATGCTTTCGAGTGGTTTCATATTGGTTCTCCCTCTCCCCTTCAGGGGAGAGGGCCGGGGAGAGGGGGAGTCCCCCGCGCCCTTCCCCTCTCCCTGACGACGCTTCGCGCCGTCTTTCCCTCTCCCCTGAAGGGGAGAGGGCGCTATCATCACAACCGCATCAAGCTCGCCAGATTGTTCTTCTGCATGTCGCTCGACCCGCCGACGATCGGCATGCCGAGCAGATCGCGAACATGGCGTTCCATCTCATAGGCATCGCTGAGCGCATAGGAGCCCATCACCTGCTGACAGATCAACGCAATCTCGACGCCCATGTCGGCGACGAACAATTTGGCCATGCTGGTCTCGACCGAGCACGGCCGCCCTTCATTGGCCAGCCACGCCGCGTGGTAGAGCATGTGCCGCGCCGCCTGCCATTTGGTCCGCGCGGTCACCAGTTTGTGGCGGATCGCCTGATGCTGGCTGATTGGTTTGCCGAACTGGACGCGCTCCTGCGCATAGCCCCAGGCCTCGTCGATCGCGGCGCGGGCGATGCCGAGCGCTACCGCGGAAATCTCGAGCTTCTCGACATCGAGCGCGCGGCCCGCGAGCAGCTTCCAGCCCTTGTTCCACATCGCCTCGCCCCCGACGATCGCGGATACCGGCAGACGCATATTGTCGAAATACACGTCCTGGCTGTGGGTGTAGCGCAGGTTGACGTGCTCGATATCCTGCATCGTCACGCCGGCGGCCTTGGTCGGCACCAGCACGAACGACAGGTTCTTGTAGCGGTCTTCTGGCGGGCCCGAGCGCACGAGGCAGTAGATGTAATCCGCCCAGTCCGCGCCGGTGCACCAGCGCTTAGCTCCGTTGATCACGATATCGTCGCCCTCGCGCACCGCGCGGGTCTCTACGCTGGCAAGGTCTCCGCCGACATTGGGTTCGGACAGGCCATAAGCGAAGAACAACTCGCCTTTGGCCAGCCTCGGCAGGAATTCGGCCTTCTGCTCAGGCGAGCCGTTTTCGCTGAGGTTCATGCCGCCGTAGAAGCTGGTGTGGATGAAGGGACCTGCGAGGCACGGGCCGCCTGCCGCCAACTCCTCGATCACCGCGATCGCCGCGACAAGGTCCTGCCCTGCCCCGCCGAACTCTTCCGGCACGGTGAGAGCCGTCAGACCCAACGCATTGAGTTTGCTGTAGACATCACGCGGCCAGCGCGCCGCCTTGTCCCACGCCTGCCGCGCCTCGCGCGGGGCGTGCTCGGCAAGGAACCGCTGCAAGGTCGCGCGCAGCGCGGAGACGTGATCGGGTTCGTCGGTGAAGGTTTGCAGGGTCATTCGCTTGTCCCCTCTCCGTCACCCCCGCGAAGGCGGGGGTTCCGCTTCCGCACGGCGGTGGAGCAATAAGGCGGGATTCCCGCGTTCGCGGGAATGACGAACAAGGTCACCAGCATCCCCCTCATTCCCCGGTCAAATTCGGAGCACGCTTCTCGGCCATCGCCGCGACCGCCTCGCGCCGGTCGCCGAGATAGTTCGAGACGCTCTCCCACCCGATCGCCGCATCCATCATCTGTGCGGCGAGTGCGCGCAAGGGTATGTTGGTCACCGTCTTGGTCCAGCGCACCGCCCATTTGGGGTTGCCCTGCAGCTTGGCGATGATTTCGCCCAGCTTGGCATCGAGTTGAGCCCCCGGCACAGCATGGTTGATCAGCCCCAGCGCCTTGGCTTCGGTCGCGGTCAGCATGTCGCCGGTCATCAGCAGTTCCTTGGCGCGGGCATAGCCGATCAGCTGCGGCCAGATCATCGCGCCGCCATCGCCCGCGACCAGCCCCACCTTGACGTGCGGATCGCCGATCAGTGCCCTCTCGTCGGCGACGATGATGTCGCACAGCAACGCGATCGTCGCCCCCAGCCCCGCCGCCGCACCGTTCAACCGGCACAGCAACGGCTTTTCCATCTCGAGCAGGCTGGTGACGATCCGCTTGGCATCCCAGGCAATCGCGCGGAAGCTTGCCGGGTCGTCGATCTGCTGCTGGAACCACGCAAAATCGCCGCCGGCGCAGAACGCGCGGCCCCTGGCGGTCAGCACGATGATGTCGCTTTCGCTATCGCGCTGCAGGTCGGTGAACACCCGCGCCAGCTCGTCGTGCATCGGGCCATCGACGCCGTTGACCGGGTGGTCGGAGGTGATGACCGCGCGCAGCACCCGCCCGTCGCGCTCAAAGGTGAAACGAGTATAGACTTGGTCTTCGATGCGGAATTCGTGCGCCATCACGCGTCTCCCAGCCGGACCAGCCGCCGCCCGAAATTGGCGCCGGTAAACAACCCACAAAACGCTTGCGGAAGCTGGTCGAGCCCGTCGAACAGCTCCTCGCGGTACACGAGCTTGCCGTCGCGGATCATCCCGCCCATCTCGGCCTGCGCTGCGGCGAATTGCGGGATGTCATCGAACACCACCAGCCCGCGCATCGTCAGGCGCTTGGCGATGAATTCGGCGGTGTTGGTGATGCCGACGCGCTGGTCGTGCGGCACGCTGTAGTCTGCGACCTGCCCCGACACCACGATATGACCGTTTAACCGCATCAGCGGCAGCACGGTGTCGATCATCGCGTTGCCGACATTGTCGAACAACAGATCGACGCCCTTGGGCATCGCAGCGGCAATTGCGCCCGCGAGATCATCGGTGCCCTTGTAGTCGATCGCGGCATCGAACCCGCATTCACGGGTCAACCAGTCGCATTTGTCCTGCCCGCCTGCGATTCCGACCACGCTGGCAGCGCCCCAGGCCTTGGCCAGTTGCCCCGCTGTCGCGCCGACCACGCCTGCCGCCGACGTCACCAGCACATGCGCGCCCTCGCGCATGGCGCCGACGCGCTTCAGCCCGAACCAGCTGGTCATGCCGGGAATGCCGAGGATACCCAGCCATAAAGAGCGTGGCAGGCCGTTGTCAGGGAGCGGCATGATATAGCCGCGGCCATCGCCGATGCTGTGGCTCGCCCAGCCGCCGCCTGCGGTCACCCAGGTCCCGACCGGAAAACGCTCGTTGCGGCTCTCTGTCACCTGTCCCACCACGAACCCGTCGATGCGACCGCCCGGCGGGATCGGCGGCGCATAGCTCGCCCCGGTCGCCGACAGCCTAGACCGCACGCCGGGGTCAACCGAGACGATCCGGTGTTCGATCAGGAACTGATGCTCGCCCAGCGCGGGGATTTCGCTGTCGGCAAAGGTGAAGTCTTGCGGCTGCGGCAGGCCTGCAATCGGGGCTTTCAGCACGACGCTGCGCATGGTTGCCATTGGGGTGTCCGCTCCTGGTTTTTGCCTGATTTCCGCAAGAATTGCAGAAGCAGCGCAAGACGCAAAGCGGAAATGTCGGCGATTTCTTTGGCAAGCATGGCAATCGCCTATGCCCTAGCGTCATGCCCCCCCGCGCTTGGCCCCAGCGCTGGGCCCCCGCGTTAGCCGGGGCGCCGCTCGCTTCCCAGTTCGGCCAACAGCGCGCGGTCAGCCTCGGGCACCAGCCCTTCGAGCACCCGCCAGAAGCCGGTGACCGAATCCTGCCCTGCGCGCCGGTACGCCTGCGACAGCCGCGTGCGCAGCGCATCGAACAGCTCCGCTTCCAGCGTCGCGCCCGCCTGTGTCAGCCTCAGCAATTTCTGCCGGCGGTCGGTCTCGCCGCTGCGGGTCTCGATCAGGTTGCGGCGTTGCAGCTCGGTCAGCACCCGGCCCAGCGATTGCTTCGTGATCGCCAGCGCGCGCAGCAGCTGGCTCACCGTCAGATCGGGGTTGCGCGCAATGAAATACAGCGCGCGGTGGTGCGCCCGGCCCAGCCCCTGCTTGGCCAGCTGGTCGTCGATCGACTTGGTGAGCCGGGTATAGCCGAAGAACAGCAGCTCGACGCCGTGCCGGATTTCATCCTCGCGCAAAAACAGGGCGGATGCTGAAGGGGAAGATGGGACAGGCATGTTGACCTTGATTGCCAGCACGATTAGGTCTTGGCAAGCCCGTGTTGCAGCAAGGCCAGCGATCGGGACCAGACGACCACCCATAATCCTTGCAGTTTTCAGGGGATGACATGCTGCCCTTCGCCGTTGAGCCGACTTCAAACCCCACCCCCGCCGATGCGCGCGATGCGGCGCTCGCCGATCCGGGCTTCGGCAAATTGTTCACCGATCACATGGTGGTGGTGCGCTATGACGAGGACAAGGGCGGCTGGCACGACGCGAAAGTGACCGCGCGCGCGCCGATCCCGATGGATCCGGCCTCGTCGGTGCTGCATTATGCGCAGGAAATTTTCGAGGGTATGAAGGCTTATCGGCTGAGCGATGGCAGCACCGCGCTGTTCCGCCCCGATGCCAACGCCCGGCGCTTCAACGAATCCGCAGCGCGCATGGCGATGCCCGCGGTGCCGCCCGAACTGTTCATCGAATCGGTCGAGCAATTGGTGCGGATCGACAGCGACTGGTTTCCCAAAGTCGATGGCGGCGCGCTGTATCTGCGCCCGTTCATGTTTGCGAGCGAAGTGTTCCTCGGCGTACGCCCGGCCAGGCAGTATCTGTTCATCACCATCGCCTCGCCCGTCGGCGCCTATTTCAAGGGCGGCGTCGCCCCGGTGACGATCTGGGTGTCGCAGCATTACACCCGGGCCGCACCCGGCGGAACGGGCGCAGCCAAATGCGGCGGCAACTACGCTGCCAGCCTTGTCGCGCAGGCCGAAGCCACCGCGCAGGGTTGCGACCAGGTCGTGTTCCTCGATGCTGCCGAGCACAAATGGGTCGAGGAACTGGGCGGCATGAACCTGTTCTTCGTGTTCGAGGACGGCTCGATCATCACCCCGCCGCTGACCGGAACGATCCTGCCCGGCATCACCCGCAACTCGATCATCGAACTGGCGCGCGGCCAGGGCCTGACCGTGCGCGAGGAGCCCTATTCGATCGACCAGTGGCGCAGCGATGCCCAGAGCGGAAAGCTCCGCGAAACCTTCGCCTGCGGCACTGCGGCGGTGGTGACCCCGGTGGGAACGGTCAAATCACCGCAAGGCAGCTTCACCATCGGCGGCAACCAGTCGGGCCCGGTGACTGCGGCGCTGCGTTCGGCCTTGGTGTCGATCCAGCGCGGCGATGCCGCCGATCCGCACGGCTGGGTGCACCGCATCGGCTGATCGCGCGGGCACGCCTGCTGCCCTGCACCGCCAGCGCCTCCAAAAAGGCGCTTGGCGGCCCGCGCCTTTTCCGTATATAGGCGCCTCCCGCGCTGCCCCGGCCCACACCGCCCGACAGCGCCGCGAGCACGGCATTGGGGTGTCGCCAAGTGGTAAGGCACCGGTTTTTGGTACCGGCATTCGCAGGTTCGAATCCTGCCACCCCAGCCACGTTCAGCTGCAAACTATTGAAAAACAATGATTTGCCCTCTCGCTCCGCATTTGGCGCCTGCCAACTGTGTGACCTATCGTGTGTCGCAGGGTCGAACGAGTGGCATGAACCATGTCCAAGAAAGATACCAACTTCAGACGATTTCGCCGTCGCCTGGCGCGAACTGGATCAGGTCAAGGTCGTAACGATATACATGCCTGATGCTCGTTAATACCGGATCGGACAAATTTTCCCCGTTTGACACTCGCGGAGCCCTGGTCCGCCTGACCGACAAGCCAACTGATTTGCCCAGCGGCGCACGACTGGCCATGAAGCTCGCCAAATCGGCCGCTGCATCCTTTGAGACCGCCCAACTGGCCGACACGCAGCCGGTGACGCGTCGCGCCTTTGGGTTTCAGATCGAAGGGCCGCTCCCGCGCAATAGCGTCTCTTGGCAGTCCAGAAAGGCGCACTGGCGTGATCATTCCAATGATCGCCCGCCACTACCCAAAAAAATCGTGCTGGACGCTCTTGCGGACCTGTGGTGAGCAAGGCGCATGTCCGCCCTGCCCCCGACGATCGGGACGCCTGCGATTGAGCCTGCCAAGCTCAACGCCAAGGAGCTCGAAATCCTGCGGTTGCTGGCCGAAGGGCATACCGTGAAATCAATCGCTGCAGGACTCAACCGCTCGGAAGCCTCGATCAACGAACGCCTGCGCGAAGCGCGGCGCAAGACCGGGGTGGGCAGCAGCCGCGAATTGGCCCGCTTGCTGGACGCCCAGAAAATCTGGGACAGGAAAATCGATCTGTCATCACAGTCACGCTCGACCGATAGCTCGGACAGGCCGCCGCACAGGCACGGCCCATGGTCGAAAGGAAAGATGATGATGCTGATTGCCCTACCCCTCGCCGCCGCCGGGCTGTTGATGACCTCGATTGGTGCGTTCGAAGATGTCGTGGCACCGGGTTCCGAGGCGGTGGTCCCCGCGGGCGCCTCGCCTCTGGTCGGCACCTGGTCGCTCGATGTGGCGCAAATCCCCTCCGCAGAACGCCCGCGTGCAGTCACCATCGCGTTCCGTGAGGCGACGGAGGGGCATTGGAACACACGGGTCGAGATCATCGCTCCGGATGGATCACGGATGACGGCCGAGTCCACCGCCCGTCTCGACGGCGTGGCGGTTCCCGTGACAGGGAATATGGGTTTCATCGACAGCATCTCGTTGCGCCAGCCCGAGCCCGCCACACTGGTGATGACGCTCGCAAGGGACGGCAAGCGGGTGTCGACACGTGTCTACACCTCGGCGAAGGACGCCCAGACGATGACCGAGACGATTGTCTGGGCCGCGGAAGGGATGCCCGACATTGTGACGACGACGTTCAACCGCACGAGCTGAGACGCAGAACGCCCGGGTCCACGGGCCGGGCGTTCTCATCTCCCGCTGTTCCGGGCCGTCAGAGCCGCGGGGGCTACCGTCTTCAAACCGGGTTCCCCTACTGGTTCGCAACCGCATACCCCTTGGTGACGGCACTGCCGCCGATGCGCAGCCGACGGCCCCCAGATTACATCTCGGATCAAGCAGCACGCCGCACAAAATGGATGCCTGCATGCCGTGTCGATGGTAGTTGCATGATAGCTTTCGCAGCTGAGGACCCCGCCATCACCGAAGAACGCAGTCAATCGCTAGACAGGCCGCAGCGGCGGTTGCTGCGCCGGATTTTCAACGGCCGCACCGTTCCCGTCTTCGTCGATGGGCGGCCTTTTCTGACCTACAAGGAGGCAAGCCGATACCTCCTCTCACTTGCGCATGACGACCGCCAGAAGGCCTTTCTGGACATGAGAAGCGGCGCGGCGATGGGATCCGTGATCGAGGAGCAGATCGTGCGGCCACGCAGACGCGTGCCATGATTCAGCCTGACGCCGGCTTCACTGAAAGCGCAGCGTGTTCTCGAACCCCTCATTTGCCCTGGTCATCTTGGCAAGTTTCCTGAGATTGGCTCGAACATATCGTTCGAAACGCGGATCGTCGTAGATGCCCGTGACCACATACTCATCCTGTGCCAGCAATTGCTTGAGACGATCGGCGAATGCGACCTGATCATCCTTGTCGGCAACCATCCTCAGGCTTCGGCACACCCATTCTTCAGCCGCTGCCTTGTCATAGTCGTCCCGAGCCTCATACCCCCGCCTGTCGGCCGCCGCCTGATCAAGACGCGCCGCATCGATGCGGCATTCGAGCCATTTGCGGACCTGTTCGCCGTTCCATGCTTTCGACAATATGCTCATCCTGTTTTCCTGCCCGGCAGGGCAGCCTCTGGCTAGTTGCCATCCGCATCGACCGTGAAAACCATCGGCTTTCCGCGAGACGCAGGGTCCCAGCCGGCATCCAGCGCTGCCTGAATTCCCCTTGATACAATCGCATCGCTGATCTGAAGGCGGCCTCGCTGCATTCCCTTCAGCAAGCGTTTGGGCGGGGGAAATTCCAGCAAGGCTTCGCGCTGAGTATGCTTCTGCAGCAAGGCAACCGTCACGCCTTTCCAGCCTTCGGAATCGCACCACTGCGGCTCGCTCCGCACCTCCCACTCATAATGAAGCCCGCCGACGTCGACGATACCGGAAAGTCTGTGGATGTTGGTCATGCTGCCACGCCTAGCAGGTCTGTGACCATAAACCATCGGGCAGGTGAGCGATTTCACGAAGTGCTCGCCGTTGGGCTCACGATCCACTAACCATCGTACATGGCAGAAAAATTCGAACGACATCGACAACCATGGACCAGCGCAGAGATCCAGAAACTCCACGCACTGGCAAAAAAGGGCATGCCGTTGAAGGCCATGGCCAAAGCGCTGACCCGTAGCGAGGAATCGGTGAAGGACCGCGCGAAGGCTGACGGATTACCCATCAAAAAGCTGAGATAGCGATGAGCGAAACATTACATGAGCTGCAGCTGAAAATGGATGCTGCGGCACGGGCACTGGACTTCGAGGAAGCAAAAAGATGCCGTGACAAGATCAGTCTGATACGCGGCGGCGCCACAGCTTCTGAAGCCGAGGAAGCCGATTTGCTGGGTATGGAACGGCAGCAGCCGGGTGCTATGGGCTTGGGAACCAGCCAGCAGCGCGTGACGCCCCCTGAAGGCTGGAAGCCGCCGCCAAAGCCCGATCCGATGACATCCGGCAAAACCGCTCCCCGCAAACCACGCAGATGACACCATAGCGGGCAACCCATCATTATCTTGAGGAACCCGCCACAATTGGTAAGACACCTCCAAGAAGGAGTTTGTGATGGCACGACCCATAAGGAAGCGAGCCTTCAGCTGGCAGAAGGGCGCGAGCGGCTCTATCAGAAGCTCGCCTGGCAGCTTTTCGCGGAACTCGCGCCCGGGCGCCATGCCGTGGGCGACCGCTTGCCTGCGGAACGCGAGCTTTCCATCCAGTGCAACGTCAGCCGCCCTGCGGTGCGCGAGGCGATGATCGCGCTCGAGGTGCAGGGAATGATCGAGGTCCGCACCGGATCGGCGGGCTATGTCCGCTCCTTGCCGTCCGAAACCGCTGCGCCAGGTTTTACCGTGACCACATTCGAGCTGATGGAAGCGCGCCTGCTGCTCGCAAAAGCGCGCACAGCCAATATCCAGCCGGTGGTCGAGGAGCACCGCGCGATGCTGAATGCCCTGCGCGTGCACGACCCCGCCGCAGCGCGCACCGCCATGCGCGGACACATGGCATCCGTCATCGACCGTCTGCTGTTCGCGGCCGAGGAGGAGGCCGTCGAGGCCGCCCGCCGCAATGTCGCTACCACCCGCGAGCGCTATGCGCGCGCCGTCAAGCTCTGAGGATTTCCATGCGCCCGCTTCACCTGCACCCCGACCGCCTGTTCCCCGCCGACCCCGAAGTCCGGGCCATCACCCGCAGGCTTTACGATCATGTCGCAACGCTGCCGATCATCAGCCCGCACGGGCATACCGATCCGCAATGGTTTGCCCAGAACGCGCCCTTCGCCAATGCCAGCGAACTGCTGCTGCAGCCCGATCACTATGTCTTCAGGATGCTCTACAGCCAGGGAGTGCCGCTCGAAGCTCTTGGGCTGACACCGGTGTCCGTCGATGCCGCCCCCGCGGTCGATCCGCGCGAGGCCTGGCGCATACTGGCGGGCCATTATCACCTGTTTCGCGGCACGCCTTCGCGCATGTGGCTCGACTGGGTGTTCGCCGAGGGCTTCGGGATTGACGTGCAGCTCACCGCCGAAACCTCCGATCTGTATTACGACCGCATCACCGGTGCGCTGGCTACACCCGAATTCCGCCCACGCGCCCTGTTCGAACGGTTCAATATCGAGGTGATCACCACCACCGAATCGCCGCTCGACACGCTCGAGCATCACCGAACGATTGCCGACAGCAACTGGAACGGCCGGGTGCTGACGGCCTATCGTCCCGACCCGGTCGTCGACCCCGAATATGAAGGCTTTCGGGACAATCTGGCGCGCTTTGCCGAACTGACCGGAGAGGATACGTTCAGCTATGCCGGATATCTGGCCGCGCACCGCAAGCGCCGGGCGTTTTTCGCCAAGCATGGCGCGACATCGACCGACCATGGCCATCCGACGGCCCTTACGGCGGATCTGTCCCGGGCAGAGGCCGATGCGCTGTTCGCGCGCGTCATCCGCCCAGATGTCTCGCCGCAGGATGCCGAGCTTTTCCGCGCGCAGATGCTCACCGAAATGGCGGGCATGAGCGTCGAGGATGGTCTGGTCATGCAGATCCACCCCGGGGCGCTGCGCAACCACAACCCGCAGGTCTTCGCCCGTTTCGGCCGTGACAAGGGCGCCGACATGCCGATGCGCACCGACTATGTCCATGCGCTGCGCCCGCTGCTGGCGCGGCACGGCAACAACCCCGATCTCACCATCATCCTGTTTACGCTCGACGAGACGGTGTATGCGCGCGAGCTCGCCCCGCTCGCAGGGCACTATCCCGCGCTCAAGCTCGGCCCGGCCTGGTGGTTCCACGACAGCCCCGAAGGCATGCGCCGCTTCCGTCTGTCGATGACCGAGACCGCGGGCTTCTACAACACCGTCGGCTTCAACGACGACACCCGCGCCTTCCTCTCGATCCCCGCCCGGCATGATGTCGCCCGGCGGGTCGACTGCGGTTTCCTTGCGACTCTGGTCGCCGAACACCGGATGGAGGAATGGGAAGCGGCAGAACTGGCGCACGACCTCTCTTATGCGCTGGCGAAAAAGGCGTACCGGCTGTGAGGCTTTCACTCGAAACGCTGGACTCGCTCTCCCCGGCCGTTGCCCGCCCGGGCTATGACTTTGCACGCCAGCGGGCGGGCATCGTGCATTTCGGCATCGGCGCGTTCCATCGCGCGCACCAGGCGGTCTATACCGACGATGCCATGGCGGCGGGCGACGGCGACTGGCGGATCATCGGCGTGTCATTGCGCTCCGCCGATGTCGCCGAGCAACTTAATCCGCAGGACGGCCTGTTCACGCTGACCGAGCGGTCTTCGGACCGAACGGCCACGCGGCTTATCGGCAGTGTCGCGAAGGTCATCGTCGCGCCGCAGGATCCGCATGCGGTGATCGAGGCGATCGCTTCGCCCGACACGCACATCATCAGCTTTACCGTGACCGAAAAGGGCTATGTCCGCAGCCCCGATGGATCGCTCGATCGCGCCAATCGCGCCATCGTGTCCGACGCCAGCGCAGCAGGGCCCCCTCAAACCATATATGGCTTCGTCGCAGCCGGCCTTGCGCGGCGCAAGGCAGCCGGGCTGCCGGGCCTGACGCTGCTGAGCTGCGACAATCTGGCCGACAACGGCGCGCGGCTGGCGCGGCTGATGAGCGACTATCTGACCGACACCGACCCTGCATTGGCCGAGTGGTTTGCCCGGACCTGCCGCTGCCCCGGCACGATGATCGACCGGATCGTGCCTGCGGTGACCGACGCCGATCGGCAGCGTGTCGCAGCCTCGATCGGTCTGGATGACCGCGGCGCGGTGATCACAGAACCGTTCAGCCAATGGGTGATCGAGGACGACTTTGCCGGGCCCCGCCCGCGCTGGGAGACGGTGGGCGCGCAGCTTGTCCCCAATGTCGGCCATTACGAGGCGGCCAAGCTGCGGATGCTCAATGGCGCGCACTCGGCCCTGGCGTATCTGGGTCTCGCGCGCGGTCATGAGTTCGTCCATCAGGCAATCGCCGATCCGGAACTTGCCGGGCTGATCGAGACGCTGATGCGGAGCGAGGCCGCTCCTACCCTGCCCCCGGATTCGGGCATCGACCTTGGCGCCTATGCCGATGCGCTGATCGCGCGTTTTGCCAACAGTGCGCTTGCCCACCGCCTGATCCAGATTGCGATGGATGGATCGCAGAAGATCCCGCAGCGCTGGCTCGAACCTTTGGCAATCAATCAGCAGGCGGGACGCAGCACGCCCGCCACATTGCAGGCGCTTGCCGCGTGGATACAGCATGTGTCTGGCGCTGCACGACCGGTCGACGACCCGATGGCCGCGCAGCTTGCCGATCTCTGGGCCAGCCATGGAGCAGACGGGATTGCAGCGGCGCTGTTCGGCACCGGCGGGGTGTTCCAAGCCAGCTGGACGCCATCGGCCGAGTCCGCGCAGGCATTGCAGGCCCATCTGGACGCTGCCCGCAACTGAGCGAGGAGGCTTTTGCCATCGCCGGGCGGGGATGCCTCAAGCATCGGATCGACATCTGAACGCAACGCATGGGCGCAATAGCGGTCGGGGCAACAAAAACTATCTTGCCAACCAAAATGGTAGAGATTAGTCATGTCTCCGCGGGCCATGCTGCATGCAGCCGGTCCGCACCAGATTTTACAGGAGTTTTGCCCCATGCCTCCTAGCAAACCCGCGCGCGCCGATACCGGTCCGCAATCGGCGGTCCCGCTTTCCGCGATTGCCGAAGCCATCGCCAGACTGCGCTTCGGCGCGGTCGTGCTGACCGTGCATGACGGCAGGCTGGTGCAGATGGACGTGACCGAACGCCAGCGTTTCTCCTGACGGTCACACGCTGCGAATGCCGAGACCGGGACAACGGAACGGCATTTTCCTGAAGCCCCGACCCCCCATCCACCAATCACCAACCACCATCCACCAACCACCATCCACCAACCACCAAATTGCCGTGCCGACCGGACAACCGGAAGCACTTCCACCCCTGGGAGTCCTGCCGAATGTCCATTACCCTTGCCGCGCGCGCGTCTGTCGTCACGCTTGCCGTCGCACTTGCGTCACAGTCGCCTGTGCTTGCCACCGATCGCGATGTCGCCGATGCCCCGGGTGATACAGCAGACGCCGAGACCGAACAGCAGCCCGAGACCGTGATCATCGTCTCGGCCCGCCGCCGCGAGGAATCCTCGCAGGACGTGCCGATCGCCTTGTCGGTGGTTGATGTGACCACGCTCGACAACACCGGAAGCTTCAATGTCAGCCGCCTGACACAGCTTCAGCCCAGCCTGCAGTTCTATTCCTCCAACCCGCGCAACTCGGCGATCAACATCCGCGGTCTGGGCGCGCCATTCGGCCTGACCAATGATGGCATCGAGCAGGGCGTCGGCATCTATATCGATGATGTCTTCGTCGGCCGGGTCGCGGTGGCGACGCTCGACTTCCTCGACATCGCGCAGGTCGAGACGCTGCGCGGGCCGCAGGGCACGCTCTACGGCAAGAACACCACCGCCGGCGCGATCAACATCACCTCGAAGGAACCGAGCTTCGATTTCGAAGGCCGCGCCGAGGTCACCGCGGGCAATCTCGAGTTCCGCCAGGCCAAGGCATCGGTGTCCGGTCCGCTGTCGAATACTCTGGCGGTCCGCTTCGGAGTTGCGACCACCGACCGGCGCGGCACGATCTTCAACGTCTCCACCGGCACGCACGTCAATGAGCTCAACAATCTGGGGCTTCGCGGCTCGCTGCTGTGGAAGCCGAGCGATTCCCTCAGGGTGACGCTTGCAGGCGACTACAACCGCCAGAACCCGGAATGCTGCGCGCAGATCTATGCGCGCTACGGCAGCACCCAGCGCCCGGCCAACCGCCAGTTTCCCGCGCTGTCGGCCGCGTTCGGCTATGCCCCGCCCAGCCTCGATGCCTTCGACCGGGTGACCGATGTCGATGCCGAATTGAGCGCCAGGAGCATTCTGGGTGGAGCATCGCTCAAGATCGAATGGGATGTCGGCCCTGGCACGCTGACCTCGGTTTCCGCCTGGCGCTTCTGGGACTGGACCCCGTCGAACGACCGCGACTTCACCGGCCTGCCGATCACGCTCAAGGTCAACAACCCCTCGCAGCAGGAGCAGTTCACACAGGAGGTGCGCTATGCCGGATCGCTGGGCGACCGCATCGATTTTGTCGCAGGCGTGTTCGGCTTCTACCAGACCATCGACACCCAGGGGATCCAGGAACAGGGCACCGCCGCCAGCCGCTGGCTGCTTGCGCCCACCAGCGCGCTCGCGGGCAACCCGGCCGTGCTCAACGGGTTGGTCGCCAACAACACCATCGGATTCAAGAACACCAGCGTTGCCGCGTTCGGTCAGCTCAGCTGGAAGGTCACCGATGATCTCGCGATCCAGCCGGGTGTCAGGATCAATTACGACAAGAAGACCGGGTCCTATGACTCGGTGGTCACAGGCACAGCCTCGAACGGCACTCGCCAGCTGGTCAGCTTCAACGGGCCATTCGCCAACGATCCGTGGATTGTCGCACAGCGCGGGGTGCTGGCGCCGCAGTTCTTCGAGCCCGAGTTCTCCGACTGGAACCTGTCCTATGACCTGACGCTATCCTATCGGATCGCCCCCGATATCCGCGCCTACGCGACCTATGCCAGGACCTTCAAGACCGGCGGCATCAACCTTTCGGGCGTGCCTAATGACGCGGCGGGCAATCCGCTGCTCGCGGCAGGTTCGGTGAAACCCGAGAAGGTCGACCATTTCGAGGTCGGCCTGAAAACCCAGTTCTGGGACCGCCGCGCGACACTCAACCTCGCGGGCTTCTGGACCGAGATCCGCGATTATCAGGCGACGGTCAACAACGGCCAATTGGGCGTGCTGCGCGGCTATCTCGCCAATGCGGGCAAGGTGCGGGTGCGCGGGATCGAGGCGGATTTCAGCGTGCGTCCGTCGGATCGGTTCAACGTCTATGTCAGCGGCGCCTATACCGATCACGAATATGTCCGTTTCGTCGATGCACCATGCCCGCCCGAGCTCGCGGGCGGCACCACGGTGACCGGCACGCAGGTGCCCGGAGCGCCAGGCGTCCCCGGCGCGCTCAGCCCGGCAAACTGCGATATCTCGGGGCAGTGGCTGCCCGGCATCTCGAACTGGGCGTTCTCTTACGGCTTCGAGTATAACGAGCCGGTATCGATATTCGGCCTCGACGGCTTTGCCTATGCCGGGTTTGACGGCAACTATCGCTCGAAATTCTCGTCCAACCCTTCGCGCTCGATCTACACCGACATCAATGGCTATGCGCTCAGCAACTTCCGGCTGGGCTATCGCACCGATGACGGGCTCAATCTCTTCGCCTGGGTGCGCAACGCCTTCGACGTCGACTATTTCGAGCAGCTCGCGGCCAACACCGGCGGCAATACCGGGCTGATCGCCGGACAGCCGGGCGACCCGCGCACCTATGGCCTCACTATCGCCTCGAGCTTCTAGGCGCGCCGACCCGCACGTCGGGCCCGGCACGAATCCTGGTCCCGGCAAATCCCGGCAAAAGCGCCGGGTCCGGAACCGGGGCGGGCCAGGCTCGTAACAGTCCTTGCATGCGTTGGGCAGCAAGGATTGGAGCGCCAGTGAACCGGCTACATGACGATTACTGGAATTTCCGCGGCTCGTTCAAGATCGCCAAGCTGATCGATATCGGAACCCATATGTCGCTGGTCCGCCGGGCCAGCGGGCGGTTTGTGGCGCTCGACAGCTATGCGCTGGATGACGCGGATCGCGCCCAACTGCTCGAGGTAACCGATGGAGGGCGGCTGGTCGATGCGATCATCAATGTCCACCCGTTCCACACGCTGCACTGTACCGCGCTGATCGATGCGCTGCCGGGCGCACGACTGATCGGAACGCGGCGGCACCTCGCGCAGTTGCCCGATCTCCCCTGGGATCAGGCGGTGATCGAGGACGCGGCCACCCAGGCGGAATTTGCTAGCGACCTGGAGTTCTCGATCCCGCAGGGCGTCGACTTCATCAGCGCCGACGAAAAGGTGCATGTCGCCTCGGTCCTGGTGCGCCACCGCGCCAGCCGGATCGTCCATGTCGACGACACGATAAACGTGCTTCAACCCCCCGGCATCCTGAGCGCGGTCCTGCCCGAAGCCAAGCTGCGCTTTCACCCGATGCTCGCCAAGGCGCTGCAGAAGCGCAGCGGTGCCGCCGATGACTACGCCGGCTGGGCGCGCGAGCTTGCGCAAAGCTGGGCCGATACACCGGTCGTGTGCGCGGCGCACTCGGCGGTACGCCAGCTGCCCCAAGGCGGCTGGGAAAACGAATTCCTCGGCGCGCTGAAGGATGTCGAGAAAACGCTCGACAGCCACCGCGCCACCTACGGCTGACCCGGCCGTACCACCCCCGTCCATTGGAGACCAAAACTATGAGCGAACGCAGTTTCGAGACGATCAACCCTTTGAGCGAAGAGCCGATCGAGACCTACACCTACATGACCGACGCGCAGGCGAACGACGTGATCGAAGCGTGTCACAGCGCCTTTCTCGACTGGCGGATGCAGAGCCTGGAAGAGCGCGCCAGAGTGATCGGCCGTATCGGCGATGAATTGCGCGCGTCGAAAGATGAATTTGCGCAGTTGATGACAGACGAGGTCGGCAAATTGCTGCGCGACAGCCTGCAGGAAGTCGACCTCGTCGCATCGATCTGCGACTACACCGCCAAGCAGGGCCCCGAAGCGCTCGCCGACCAGAAGCGACAGGTCCAGAATGGCGAAGGCTATGTCACGCATGCCCCGCTGGGCGTCATCTACGGCATCCAGCCGTGGAACTTCCCCGCCTATCAGGCGGTACGCTATTCGATCGCCAGCCTGATGGCGGGCAACGGCGTGCTGCTCAAGCATGCCGAAAGCTGCACCGGCAGCGGATTGTTCCTGCGTGATGTGTATGAGCGCGCAGGGCTGCCAAAGGGTCTGTTCGGCGTGCTGGTGATCGATCATGACCAGTCGGACCGTGTCATCGAACACAAGCGTGTGCGCGGCGTGACGTTGACCGGCAGCGACAAGGCCGGCCGCGCGGTCGGAGCCAAGGCGGCGTCGGTGGTCAAGAAGACCGTCCTCGAGCTCGGTTCGAACGACGCTTACATGGTGCTCGACGATGCCGACATCGATCTTGCGATCAAGACCTGCGTGCAGGGCCGCATCTACAACAACGGCCAGACCTGCGTGAACGCCAAGCGCTTCATCGTCACCGAGGCCAATTACGACGCGTTCGTGAAGGGCTATGTCCAGCAGTTCGAAGCGCTGAAGATGGGCGATCCGACTGCCGAAGACACCCAGCTTGGCCCGCTGGTCTCGAAGCGCCAGCGCGACTCGCTGCACGATCAGGTCGAAAAGAGCGTCGCCAAGGGTGCGCGCGTGCTGACCGGTGGCGAGATTCCCGATCGCAAGGGCTGGTTCTATCCCGCCACGGTGCTGGTCGATGTCGAACCCGGCCAGCCCGCTTATGACGACGAGCTGTTCGGCCCCGCCGCATCGATCATCCGCGCCAAGGACGACGAGGACGCGATGCGGATCGCCAATGACAGCCGCTATGGCCTGGGCGGCGGAATCTTTTCGCGCGACACCGAGCGGGCGAAGGAGCTGGCTGCCAGGCATTTCGATACCGGCATGGTGTTCATCAACAACTTCAACGTCGCTTCGCCTGACATGCCGTTCGGCGGGGTGAAGGATTCGGGCTATGGCCGCGAGCATGGCGATGAGGGCTTCAAAGAGTTCGTCAACGCCAAGGCCATCCTGGTTGCATGAGCGAGCAGGACAGACTGCGCTGTGACGTCGTGGTGATCGGGGCCGGCACTGCCGGCCTCGCCGCCGAAAGGGCTGCGCGCGCCAATGGCGTATCGACGCTTCTGATCGACCCGGACTTCAGCGGTACGACCTGTGCCAATGTCGGGTGCATGCCGTCGAAACTGCTGATCGCGGCAGCCAAGGCACGCCACGCGGTTGATCGCGCCAGCCAGTTCGGCATCGATGTCGGTGAGGTCAGCGTCGATGGCGCAACGGTGATGAAGCGGGTGCGCAAGGAGCGCGACCGCTTCGCGGCATCGACGCAAAAGTCGATCGAGAAAATCCCTGACGCTATCCGCATCAGGGGGCGGGTTATGTTCACCGCACCCGGCAAATTGCAGTTGGACGATGGCCGGTCGATCGAGGCGCGGACGATCGTCATCGCGACAGGCTCGCGCCCTGCTCTGCCCGATGCGTTTGCCGCGCTGGGAGACAGTGCGCTGACCAACGAAACCGTCTTCGAGCTCGAGGCTCTGCCAACGCGGCTCGCGGTGGTGGGATCGGGCGCGATCGGGCTCGAAATGGCGCAGGCCTTCGCGCGGCTGGGGGTCAAGGTCGCATTGTTCGACAAGTCCGAAACCATGGCCAAGCTGCGCTGCCCGCGCGTGCACGAGGCGCTCAAAGCGATCATCGCGTGCGATGTCGATCTGCATCTGGGTGTCGATGCCACGCCTGAACCGGCCAAGGACGGCGTCACCATGCGCTGGAGCGGCAACAGCAAGGGCAAGGCGGTGTTCGACCATGTGCTGGTCGCGGTGGGCCGCCCGCCGGTGTTCGACGGGCTGTCTATCGACAAGGCCGGGCTCGATCTTGATGACAAGGGCGTGCCGTGTCACGACCGCGCGACGATGCGCTGCGGCGACAGCAACGTCTTCCTCGCAGGCGATGTCGCTGCCGATCTGCCCCTGCTGCATGAAGCATCGCATGATGGCGCGATTGCGGGACGCAACGCGGCGGCCTATCCGGCGCCGGTCCCGACCGATCGCTATGTGCCGTTCAGCATCACCTTCACCGATCCGCAGGTCGTGACCATCGGAAAGGCGGAGGAGGATGGCGCGGTGAGCGGCACCGCCGATTTCACCGATCAGGGCCGCGCGCGGGTGGAGGCGCGCAACAAAGGGGCTCTCACCCTGTACGCAGCCGCACCTGACGGTGTGCTGATCGGCGCGGATCTGGTTGCCCCGGCGGGGGAGCATCTGGGCCATTTGCTGGCGTGGGCAATCCAGCAGAAGATGACCGCGACGCAAGTGCTCGAGATGCCTTTCTATCACCCGACGATCGAGGAAGGGCTCAAACAGGCGCTGCGCACCGTCTGCGCCGCGACGCCGATCGATATTCCGGAAAATCAGGACGCTGGTTCGCCGGCTGGGGCATAGCGCCAGCGGCGCCCGGCATCATTCCACCGTGGGAAGGCACACCTCGAACGTGCTGCCTTCCCCGGGAGCGCTGTGTTTCAGCCGGATGGCGCCGTCGTGCAGTTCGACCAGCTGCTTGACCAGCGCCAGCCCGATCCCGAGGCCGTCCTGCTTGACCTTGCCACTGACATCGGCCTGCTCGAAGATCCCGAAGATCCGGTCCTGCTGATCGGGCGCGATACCGATGCCGTTGTCGCAGACCTCGATCCAGGCGGTCCCGTCCTCGACCCGCGCAGTCACCCTGATCTCGCCTGCCGCCGGCGTGTATTTGGCGGCATTGCTCACCAGATTGCCGATGATCTGCGCCATCCGAGCATGATCGGCATCGAGCAGCACCGGTCCCGGCGGAAGCTCCACATGCAGATTATGCCCTGCCTCGTCGATCGCCGGCCGCGATGTTTCGACCGCGAACGCCAGCACGTCGTTCAGGTCCACCCGCTCGCGCTGCAGCGATATCTTGCCCTGCTCGATCCGCGAGATATCAAGCAGATCCTCCACCAGCCGGGTCATATGCGTCAGGTAGCGGCTCATCGAGGTGCGGATTTCACCCTCGACCGGCTGTCCTTTCTTGCGCTCGAGCATGATCAGCCCGGCGTTGAGCGCCATGATCGGGTTGCGCAACTCATGCCCCAGAACGGCGAGAAACCGGTTCTTCTGGATGTCGGCCTGTTTGAGCGATTCGGTCAGCGCGGCGAGTTCATCGCGCTGCGCCGACAGTTGCCGGCGCTGGGTGTAGAGCTCCAGGAAGACGCGGGCCTTGGACCTCAGGATATCGGCCTCGATCGGTTTCTGGATGAAATCGACCGCGCCGGCCTCATAGCCCTTGAACCGCCGCGTGCCGTCGCCCGCGCCTGCTGTCACGAAGATGATCGGGATGTGCCGCGAGCGTTCGCTGTTGCGCATGAACTCGGCCAGCTCGAAGCCGTCCATGCCGGGCATCTGGACGTCGAGAAACGCCAGCGCATAGTCCTTGACCAGCAGCAGCTCAAGCGCCTCCTCGCCGCTGCGCGCGGTATCGCAGCTCAGCCCCTCGCGGCGCAGCAGCGCATTGAGCGCGATCAGGTTTTCCTCAAGGTCATCGACCAGCAGGATGCGGACCGGTTCCTCAGCCATCGACATCACGCTGCCTCCTGCCGCAGGTGCAAGACGATCTCGTCGATGCTCATCGCCTTGGCCGCCGGGCAGGCCGCCAGCGCGGCAAGCGGCATGGTGGCAACTTCGGCCGTCTGCGGGTCCTGAACGATGGCAGTCCCGCCCGCCGCGCCGATCGCGCGAAGACCCTCGGCGCCATCATGATTGGCGCCGGTGAGAATGATGGCTGTCACGTCGCGTTCCAAAGCATCTGCAGCGGTTTCGAAAAGCACGTCGATGGCCGGGCGCGAGTAATTGACGGGTTCATCCGAAGACAAGGCAATCGACATGTTTTTCTCGAGCAGCAGATGATAGCCGGGAGGAGCAAAATAGACCGTTTCTTGCTGGAGCATTTCCTTATCCTCTGCCTCCTTAACCTCCAAAAGGCATCTTGCCCGCAACAATTCGACCAGAAGATTGTCATTGCGTTGCGGAACGTGGAGGACGACCAGAATCGGGCATGCGAAATGCGGCGGCAAGGCGGTGAGGATCGACGACAGCGCCTGCACCCCGCCGGCCGACGCACCGATGACGATCGCCCGGGTCATGGACCGGTCCGCTGATAGATTTTTTCTTCGCGCACGAAATCGGCAAAGGCATCGGCGTGCGAGGAGAATCGCAGGCTCTCCTTCGACCCGAGCCCCAAGAAGCCCCTGCGCGCGAGCGAGTCGCGAAACAGCCCGATGGCACGGTCCTGCAGTTCTCGGTCGAAATAGATCAGCACGTTGCGGCAGGAGATCAGGTGCATCTCTGCGAATGCGGCATCGGTGACCAAGCTGTGGTCGGAAAAGACGACCTGGCTGCACAGCGACTTGTCGAACACTGCGCGCCCGTAATTGGCGGTGTAATAATCGGACAGCGATGAACGCCCACCCGACGCCTGATGATTTTCGGTGAACAGCCGGATCCGATCAAGCGAATATACCCCGGCTTGCGCGGCCTTGAGCGCGGTCGGGTTGATGTCGGTGGCATAGAACATCGTCTTCTTGGCCAGTCCCTCCTCGTGGAACAGGATGGCGAGCGAATAGAGCTCCTCGCCGTTGCTGCACCCTGCGACCCAGACCTTGAGCGAGGGATAGGTATGCAGGTGCGGGATGACCTTCTCGCGCAGCGCGCGGAAATAGGACGGATCGCGAAACATCTCGCTGACCTGCACCGTCAGGAAATCGAGCAGGCGCGGCAGCAGCGTCGAATCGCGCAGCACCGCCGCCTGGATCTCGGAGATGCTGTCATAGCCCAGCTGCGCACGCGCCTGCAGAAGCCGGCGCTTGATCGATGCGCGGGCGTAATGCCGGAAATCATAGTGATAATGCTGGTACAACGCCTCCAGCAGCAGCTGGATTTCGATGTCCTCGATAGAGCTGGTCACTAGCGCGGCATCCATACCCGCACCAGCGAGAGCAGTTTGTCGACGTCGATCGGCTTGGCCATATAGTCGTTGGCCCCCGCATCGAGGCAGTTCTGCTGGTCGTCGGGCATCGCCTTGGCGGTCAGCATGATGACGGGCAGCTTCGCCCATTTCGGATTGCTGCGCATCGCGCGCACCGCAGTCAGCCCGTCCATGACCGGCATCATCACATCCATCAGCACCAGGTCGATCGGCTTGTCGGCCCCGTCGGCGCTAGCCTCCAGCATATCGAGGGCCTCCTGGCCGTTGCGCGCGATCTTGGCGATCACTCCGCGCGGTTCCAGAACGCTGGTGAGCGAATAAACGTTCCGTACATCATCCTCGACGATGAGCACGCGTCGCCCTTCCAGCGCCGCATCGCGATGCCGGGCCTTTTCGAGCATCCGGCGCTGCTCGGGGGGCATCTCGGCGACGACCTGGTGGAGAAACAGCGAGACCTCGTCGAGCAGCCGTTCGGGCGACTTTGCGCCCTTGATGATGATCGAACTGGAATAGCGGCGCAGGCGCTGCTCTTCCTCTGCGGTCAGATCGCGCCCGGTATAGATGATCACCGGCGGATAGGCGCGGTCGCTGTCCTGGCTGAGCTCCTCGAGCAACGAGAAGCCCGAGGCATCGGGAAGCGCCAGATCGAGCACCATGCAATCGAACGGTTCGCTGCGCAGCAGCTCGAGGCACTTCGCCACCGTCCCCACGCCCACGGTTTCGACATCCTGCGACTTGAGCAGCTCCGACACCGCGTCGCGCTGCACCTCGTTGTCCTCGACGATGAGCACTCGCCGCATCGAAGAGGCGAGCTTCTGCTGAAGCCCGGCCAGCACCTCGGCCAGCCGCTCGCGCTGCACCGGCTTTTCCAGATAACCGATCGCTCCCAGCGCCAGCGCGGTCTGGCTCTGGTCGGCGCCGGAGATCACGTGGATCGGGATGTGCCGGGTCTCGTCCTGGTGCTTGAGATGATCGAGCACGGTCAGCCCAGACTGGTCGGGCAGACCGATATCGAGCACGATCGCGCTGGGCTTGTAGTCGCGTGCGATGTCGATCGCCTCCTGCGCGGTCCCGGCGACGATGCACTGGAAGCCCAGCTCGTGCGACAGGTCGCACACGATCGAGGCAAAGGTCGCATCGTCCTCGATCACCAGCAGCAACCTTTTGCCGGTATCGAGCACGTTGCGATCGTCCTCTATGCTGGCCGGCCGCGGCTTGGCAGCCGGACGGCGCCGGGCGGGTGGCGGGCTCGCCACTGCCGGCTGCGGCGCGGCGCGCGCCTGGTCGCGCACCCGAACCTTGGACGGATCGTAGGTCGCAGGAATGGTCAACGTGAACCGGCTGCCTGCGCCGACCTCGCTCTCCACCGTGATCGCGCCGCCGAGCAGCCGGGCGAGCTCGCGCGAGATCGACAGGCCGAGCCCGGTGCCGCCATATCTGCGGCTGATCGATCCATCGGCCTGCTGGAATGCATCGAAGATGCTGTCCTGCTGCTCCTTTGTGATGCCGATGCCGGTGTCTGAAACCGTCAGCGCGACACAGTCCTCGCCAGCCGACGCCACGGTCAGCTGCACGCTGCCGCTTTCGGTGAACTTGAGCGCGTTCGACATCAGGTTCTTGAGGATCTGCTCCACCCGCATGCGATCGGTCAGGATCGACCGCGGGCAGTCGTCGGACAGCTCGAGCGCCAGAGTCAGCCCGCGCTCGTTGGCGATCGGCTGGAAGACCTTTTTCAGATCGCCCAGCAGCCGGTCCATCGGAACCGATGCTGGCTGGATTTCGATATGCCCCGCCTCGATCTTGGAGAGGTCGAGAATGTCGTTGATCAGGTTGAGCAGATCGTTGCCCGACGACTGGATCGTCTGCGCGAACCGCACCTGCTCTGCCGACAGATTGCCATCGGGGTTGTCGCCCAGCAGCTTGGAGAGGATCAGCAGCGAGTTGAGCGGGGTGCGCAGCTCGTGGCTCATGTTCGCCAGAAAGTCGGTCTTGTACTGGCTCGCCTGTTCCAGCTCGCGCGCCTTGAGCTGCAGGGTGGCGCTCGCGCGCTCTAGCTCGTCGCGCTGGGTCTCGAGCGTCTGCGCCTGTTCTTCGAGCTGGCTGTTGGTCTGTTCCAGCTCGACCTGCTGCAGCTCGAGCCGCGCCTGCGATTCGCGCAGCGCCGCCCCCTGCTCCTCGAGTTCCTCGTTCGAAACCCGCAGCTCTTCCGATTGGGCCTGCAATTCGCTGGCCTGGCGCTGGGTTTCCTCGAGCGCGTCCTGCAGCCGTTCGCGGAACCGTGCGGAGCGCAGCGCGATGCCGATGGCCCCGGACGCCTCCTCGAGCAGGTCGAGCACGACATCATCCACCGGTTCGAAAAAGCCGAGCTCGATCACCGCATTGACCGCATCGTCGGCCTTGGCCGGGGCGATCACGAGATGCCGCGGCGCCGAGCGACCGAGCGACGATCCGACCGTTAGATAGCCCGGCGGCACATCATTGAGCACCATGATCCGGCCATCGACCGCGACCTGCCCCATCAATCCCTCGTTGAGCGTGAATTCCACCGGGACGTCGGCATCACCGGGCACGCCGAGCATATTGGCCCGCCGGAAGCTGCCACCCTCGCCCTTGAACAGCGCGCCTGCCGGGCTGCCGGTCCGCTCGTGCAGGAACGACAGGATGGCTGCGCCGAGCTCCGCGATGGTCTTGTCCCCCATCATCGCCTTGCCGAGGTCCGCCTGCGCCGCCTGGAGCCACTGCTGGCGCTCGCGGCTGCGGGTGTTGCGGATGAACAGGATGAAGATGGCGATCGTCAGGGCAATGCCGCTGAGGCTGGTGATGACGGCACTGACGACCGCCGCCTGCGAGGCGGCGGCCATCGCGACGAGACGAGATTCGCGGACACGCTGCTCCTCGCGCGTCATGCTGGCGACCTGTTCGCGGATATCGTCCATGACATTCTTGCCGCGATCGGTGTTCAACGCGGCCACCGCGGCCTCGACACCGCCCGTACGCCGGAGCTCGATAACGTCCGCCATGATCTGCATTCTGGCCATGACCCGGTTTTTCAGCGCGGCGAAGGTCTCCTTCTGCACCGGGCTGGCACGGGTGAGGCCGTCAAGCTTCCGCAACTCGTCATCGGCCCGCGCGACTCCCTCCGAATAGGGCTCGAGATAAGCGTCGCGCCCGGTGAGCAGATAGCCGCGCTGCCCCGTTTCGGCATCGAGCATGGCTGACAGCACATCGTCGAGCGTGGTCAGGACGACATGCGTGCGCCGGATCTCGCGCTCGCTGGCGCGCACATTCTCGATGTTCAGATACGCCACGGCTGCGCTGATCACGAAGAAGGCGACGCCGATCACCAGCCCCACGACTGCCCATCGGCTCGCAAGACTTTGGGCATGCGACGTAACGCTGGCTGTTTTCACTGTGTCTCTTCTCGCAATCCGTGTTGGCCATGGCTTAGCCAAGAGCGGTGACCATATACAAGGACGCAAAGACCAGATCTTGCGTCCGGCACGGTTCTGGACCTTGCCGACGTCGCCGATGCCAAATCGCAATGGGCAAGGCTCTGCACGTGTGCAGGTATCCTTCAACACACGGATTGTGCTGGCATGCGGGCAATACCACGGCCAATGGTGCTCCTGCGCGCAAAGGCGTGCGATGGTACCAAGGCAGAATTTCCTTCATGTTAGACACGATTACGCAGTTCGTCGACATCTACAGTGCGCAGATAGGGCTTGCCTTGCTCCTCGCCATATTTGCCGCGTTCATGACCGAGCGGTTTCCGCCTGTCGTTGTTGGCGTCACCGGCGCTGCGGTGGTCATGGTGCTGGGGTTCGTGTCGGTGGCCGATGTCCGCGCCGTGTTTTCGAACTCCGCACCGCTCGCGATCGGCGCGCTGTTCGTGCTGTCGGGAGCGTTGGTGCGCACTGGCGCAATCGAGGCGGTGATGGGGCTGCTGCTGCGCCGCGCCGAGAGCAAGCCCAGGCAAATCATGGTCGAGGTGTTCGGCGGAACGCTTGCCGCTGCCGCCTTTGTCAACAACACCCCCGTGGTCATCATCATGATCCCGATCGTCAAGAAGCTGGCCAAGACGCTGGGCACATCGGCCACCCGGCTGCTGATCCCGCTGTCCTATCTTTCGATCCTGGGCGGGACGCTGACGCTGGTGGGGACATCGACCAACCTGCTGGTCGATGGGGTGGCGCGAGGGCTCGGCCAGCCGGCCTTTGGCGTGTTCGAGATTACCGGCGTGGGTCTGATCACCGCGCTCACCGGCGCGCTGACGCTGCTGCTGCTGGGCCCCAGGCTGCTGCCCGACCGCCCCGAAAACGCGCCCGCCGACAGCGAGGCGCATGAGTGCCTGTCCGAACTGACGGTGCTTCCTGATTCCGAGATGATCGGCAGGGCGATCGAGGACATATCGGCGCTGAAGCCCGAGCGCGCGCGGATCCTGGGGCTCAAGCGACAGGGCAGCTTCCGCCGCAAGGGCTTCGAAAGTGCGGTTCTCGAGGCTGGCGACCGGCTGGTGATTGCAGCATCACCGCACGAACTGGCAGCATTCGCCGCCAGCAGCGGGTTCGAAACCGGACTAGCCGGACTTGGCGGTGGCCTGGCGCTGCACGGCGATGAGCGGCCCGAAGACGTCACGCTGTACGAGGCCACCATCGCGCCCACCCATCCCAGCATCGGGCGGCATCTCGACGAAATTCCCATGCTGTCGCGGCTGCGCGTGCGCATACTGGGGATTTCGCGCGCGCGGCACCTGCCGGGCCCCGATCTGCCCACTGCCCGGCTGCGCGCCGCCGACACCTTGCTGATCGCCGCGCGACCGCCCGAACTGGCTCAGTTGCAGGACAACATCCACCTTGCCGGAGTCTCGACCGCCAAGGCGACCCCCTATCGGCGCGCCAAGGCTCCGATCGCGGTTCTGACGCTGCTGGCGACGGTGCTGGCAGCCGCGCTGGGTGTCATGCCGATCGAGGGCCTTGCCATCATCGGGGTGGCGGTGGTGCTGATCACCCGCACCATCGACCCTGCCGAGGCCTGGGCCGCGATCGATGGCAGCCTGCTCGTCCTCATCTTTGCCATGCTGGCGATCGGCACCGGGTTCCAGAATGCCGGCAGCGTCGATCTGATCGTCGGCGCGGTGGCACCGTTGCTGACCAGCGCGCCATTGTTCCTGCTGATCCTCGCGGTCTACACGCTGACCTCGCTGCTCACCGAGGCGGTGACCAACAATGCGGTAGCGGTGCTGCTGACCCCGATCGTGATCGGCATCGGCGCCAATATGGGGATCGACCCCCGGCCGCTTGTGGTGGCCGTGATGCTCGCCGCCTCGGCAAGCTTTGCCACCCCGATCGGCTATCAGACCAACACCATGGTCTATGCCGCCGCCGACTACCGGTTCTCGGACTTTCTCAAGATCGGCATCCCGATGAACGTCATCGTCGGGCTGGCAGCGTCGATCTCGATCTATTGGCTGTTCTGAGGCCATCTGGAATGAGATATGCCGCAAGGAGAGCAGGTCCCCTGCCCGCCAATCAGGATGAGACATGAACCCGATCTACCGCGACATGCCCACCACGATCTTCGAGGCGATGTCGATGCGCGCACGGGCGGCAGGCGCGATCAACCTGGGACAGGGCTTTCCCGACGGGCCACGCAACGATGCGGTCATCGATGCGGCGTGCGACGCGCTGCAGCAGCGGTCGAACCAGTATCCGCCGATGGTCGGCATCCCCGAGTTGCGCGGCGCGGTGGCGGATTGGTACCGGCGTCACCAGCAGCTGGAGCTTGGCCCCGACGAGGTCGTGGTGACCTCCGGCGCGACCGAGGCGATTGCGGCGGCCTTGCTGGCGGTGATCAGCCCGGGCGACGAGGTGCTGCTGTTCCAGCCGCTGTACGACGCCTATCTGCCGCTGGTGCAGCGCGCAGGCGGCGTCGCGCGGCTCGTCACCCTCGACCCGTCGGGCTGGCGGATCGATGCGGAGGCGCTCGCCGCGTCGATCACGCCGCGCACCCGTGCATTGGTGTTCAACGATCCGATGAACCCGATGGGGACCTGCGCGCATCCCGATGACCTGGCGCTGCTGGCGCGGATCTGCGCCGAGCATGACCTGATCGCGATCTGCGACGAGGTGTGGGAGGCCTTGGTCTATGATGGCGCGCAGCACAGGCCGCTGATGCAGTATCCGGGCATGCGCGAGCGGACGGTGAAGATCGGCTCTGCGGGCAAGATCTTCGGGCTCACCGGGTGGAAGGTAGGGTGGATGTGCGCCGCCCCGCCGCTTGCCCGCATCCTCGCCAAGGCGCACCAGTTCCTCACCTTCACCACCCCGCCCAACCTGCAATGGGCGGTG
Source organism: Blastomonas sp. RAC04 (assembly GCF_001713435.1). Lineage (NCBI taxonomy): Bacteria > Pseudomonadati > Pseudomonadota > Alphaproteobacteria > Sphingomonadales > Blastomonadaceae > Blastomonas > Blastomonas sp. RAC04. The sequence continues at coordinate 145,968 of NZ_CP016460.1, read as the reverse complement.
GCGCAAGGGCTGGCCAGCCAGGACGACTGGATCGCGATGGCGCGCGCCCAGCACCAGGCATCGCGCGACTTTTTCTGCGACGGGCTGCAGGGCCTCGGTCTGGTGACCGTACCCTCGGCGGCGACCTATTTCGTCTCTGTGGACCTGGCAGCATCCGGCGTGGCAATGGACGACGTGGCGTTTTGCGATGCGGTCATCGACCAGGCGGGCGTCGCGGCGATCCCGATTTCGGCCTTCTATGCAGAGGCGGCGCCCGGGCATCTGGTGCGCTTCTGCTTCGCCAAGGAGCGTGCGACACTGCAGGCGGCGCTGGACCGCCTGGCCGCGGCCCTGCCCCGCCTGGGATAGCCCGATCGGCCTATTGCCGCAGATCGTAGCTTTGCCGCATCAGAAAGGGTTCACCTGCGCCGCGCGTCATCTTGGTGATCCTCAGCCGGTTGCCCTCTCGGGTGACGATCTTGCGCGCGATGACAGTGCGGTCGTTTTCGCGGCTGGTGCCATCCAGCACGACGGTCGCCGACAGACCATCTGCCGACAGGCGCGCTTCGACGACCTGCCAGGCCTCGGGCGTGTTGCGGCCATTGCTGATCTGGAGCACCTGCTGCGACGCATCGAATGTCCAGCTTTCCGAGGACTTGACGATCTTGCCCGGGCCATCGTCGAAGGTCCAGGCCAGCGTCTGGCCGTCGCTGGTCATCATTGTCGGCAAGGTGGTCCGTGTGTCCTTCCTGTAGTCGCGATAGTCGAGCGTACCTGTCCACGCGCCGCCCAGCGCCTTGGCGACCAGTGCCGCGCTGTCGGACCGCGTGGGCAGCGCGCCCTGCGCGACGCCGATCGTGCGGTCGCGCCCGGCCTCGAAATCCGCCAGCGTCGGCACGACCAGCTGATCGACCGCAACGCCCTTGCCCGGAACGAAGTTCGAGATCGCCGTGCGGTTCCATGCTTCGGGAATGCGCACCTTGATGCCGCTGGCGGGAAGCGTCATCAGGAAGATCGATCCTGACGTCGGCCCCTCGGCGCTACCGGCGCTGGCTTCGCCGATCACCGTCGCCCCGGCCTTGTCCTTCAATTGCGCGATAGTGCGAGTTGCGCCCGAGCCGTTGCGCGGACCGCTCAGGATCGTCAGGCGGCCATCAAATCCAAATGCGCCGATCGGTTGCTGCAACAGGGTGGTATCGCCATCGTTGAGCGCCGCGTCGCGCTGTTTGGGGATTCGGTCGAACCAACCATCTGGGGTCTGCTCGAAATCGGTCAGCGGAGGCGTGAAGCGTGCCGAGGGATCGCCCCACGTCTCGAAATATTGCGGCAGATCGCCATAGCGCACCGCCTTGTATCGCACCGGCTTGGACCAGACGAACGGCTGATCGATCAGGTATCGCCCCAGCGCGACCGAGACATCCTCCGACCCGCCGCCGTTCTTGCGCAGGTCAAGGATCAGGTGCTCCGTCCCGGCCTCCTCCATCGCAGCGAAGAACCCGCTGAGAAAGGCGGTGGCCTGCACCGGGTTGCGATAGTTGACGAAGGTATCGATCCCCAGCCGCGCGACCTTGCCGTTCAGCCGCCAACTAACACTGTTGTAGAATTCGCCGCGATATTTCGCCCCCGGCCCGGCAAGGCCGGTCCATTGCGCAAAGCGGATCGGCCTGAGCGTTGCGGTGGACGCATCCTGGCTGCCCACCTGCTTCCATTCGATCTGCCATGCTTCTGGAAAGCCGAACAGCGACGGGTAATTCTCGTTGAAGTCGTCGCCCATCAGGTCGCTGTCATTGGCAAGCTTGGCGGCGATCGCCTGATCGGTGGTGCCATCATACGACACCAATGCCGCGAGCCTGAGCAGCAGCTGCGGCACCGGAGTACCATTGATGCTGAGGATTTCGCTCCCCGCCGGCGGCGCGCCCGTCTGCCCATCGTTCGACACCACGATCATCCGCCCCTCGATCAGCTGGAAGCGCAGCGGCAGATGGGTGGGGTTGGCGGTGCGGAACGCGGTCATCGCGTCGGACATTTCCGCCTTGGTGTGGTCGCAATGGATCGCCGCGAGCATCCGGGCGATCTCGCCGTGCAGCGCAAGGTCGGTGATCGGTCGGCGCGCGGCGGCCTCGAGCTGGGCGAACGCGGTATCGATCTGAGCCTTGGCGCTGTAGCGGTACAGGCCGGGATGCACCGTCTCCAGCGCGCGGCGCAACAAGCCAATGTCGCGCGTCGCCTCTTCGGGGCTGAGCAGACGCACGGCATAACGCGGCTGGGCCAGGGCAGCGGCAGAGGGTTCGGCGGGGGCGGCAGCAAGGGCAACGGGTACGCTCATCAGGACGGCGGCGGCGGCTAGGGTCAGGCTTCGCATCAGGAACACTCCAAGGGTCGGTTACGCAGCCTGTCCTGACCGGAACGCCGACTTGGCGCGCCTCAATACTCAGATTTCCTGCGGTATTTGTGATTTGAGCCGCCACTGGCTGGGGCTCATCCCCGCCATGTCCAGGAACGCGCGGTTGAAACTGGCCTTGGAGTTGAACCCGGCATCAAATGCCAGCGTCAGCAGATCGCGCGGATCATCGCCGCAGGCGAGCACCCGCTGGATCTCGATCACCCGGTGACGGTTGATGATCGCGTTGAAGTTCTCCCGCCGCCGCTCCAAGGCCGCGCGAAAGATAGGTGGTGTTTGTGCCAAGGATCCGCGCCAGCCCCGCAAGCGTCAGCCCCGGGTCGCGCCACAAATGCTCGGCCTCGATCCGCCCCAGCCACAGCCTGCCCTGCGCAGCCCAGTCGCGCCCCGGCGCGGCGCTCTCCAAAGGCTCGGGCGGCGCGGCAGGGGTTGCCTGCGGAAATGCCGTGTCGGCGTTGCGCCATCCGCCGATGCCCAGATAGAGCACCAGCGCCGAGAACGCGACATAGAGCGGAAACTGATCGAAATAGTCGCGCGCGGGGTCCAGGCATTTGGCGAGCAGGAATCCCGCCCAGATCAGCGTGATCAGCGCCAGCGCCGCAAGGAAGTTGCGGATCCAGCCGGGATCGAAATCCACCCCGTCGGTGCGGTTGTCGTCTAGCCACATCCGGTAGGCACGGTACTGCCGGTACGCCGCGATGCTGTAGGCGGCGATGCTCACCAGCGCGGCGATATCGAGCAGCGGGTCGATGAAAGGCTCGTGGGCAACGCCGTTCCACCAGTTCTTGGTGGCCAGCGGAAACGGGAACACCACGGCATAGGCAAGGAACTGCGCAGCAACCGGGACGAAATGCGGCCAAATCCGCACCGGCACCGCGCCCACCAGCGTGGCGGTGTAGAGATAGATCAACGGCCCGAAGGCAAGCGTGTACGACAGCGGCGCAAAGCTCAGCCACGGCCATTTTTCGTAAAAGCCGGCATAGCCGATGATGTACGGCGTCATCAGCGCCGCCACCGCGATGATCAGCAGCGCAAGCCAGCGATTGGCCGCGCGGTTCTGCCGCGCGCGCAGCAGCAACCCGGCGAGCAACAGACCCTGCGCGGCGCAGATCAGCAGCGTGATGCTCATCGGCCCGAATGCGATCATCGCCCGGCGCCTACCATCCCATGCTGCCGGGGCCACCCTTGAACGGCCCGGCATAGGCCGAGGTGATCCAGCCGCCGTAGAATGCGCCTGGCTGGGGCACCACCGTCTCCCCGTTCACGGTGCAGCGGTCGAACGGCGCGGCATAAAAGGCGATGTGATCGCGCAGCATGGCAAAGCTGGCGCTGGGGCTCGGATAGCTCCAGCCGACCCGCGGCAGCACGACGCCGCCTGCCACCACGTCCCAATAGACCGCAGCGCCCTTCCATTCGCAGAACGAGCTTCCCGCCACGCGGCGCAGAACGCCCGGCGTGATCGCCTCGGGCGGGATGTAATAGCTGGGCGGATGGCTCGTCTCGAACGTGCAGATGCTGCTGCGCGTCTCGGCGATCACGATGCCGCGATGCTCGATGCGGACATGCGCATCGCACGGCTCGGCGATCGCGGGGCGTGGGAAGTCCCAGACGCTGCGCTGGCCGGGGCCAACAGGATCACGCTCTGGCCTCATGCGGCAGACCTTTCTCGTTCGCGGCGGCCGAACGCCACCTAGTTTTCGGATGTAGCCGCGACCGAATCGCGGTGTGGTGCCTCATAGGTCGCCCAGTTGGCGGTTTCCGACGGCACCGGCGGATCGCCTGCCGGGCCCGCGACATCGTCCTTCGACCCGCAGCGCAGCTGGTGCAGGTGCACCTTGGCGATCATGTTGGCGGAGATCGGCGCGGTGATGAACAGGAACAGCGAGATCAGCAACTCGTGCATCGTCCAGCCGCCCTGGTCGAAGGTGAAGAACAGCATCGAGCCGACCAGAATGCCGCCGAGGCCCAGCGTCGTTGCCTTGGTCGGTCCGTGCAGCCGCTCCATCAGCGTCGGCAGCCGCACCATGCCCCAGCTGCCGATCAGCGCGAAGCTTGCCCCCAGCACCAGCAGCGCGCTGATCGCGATATCGACAAAAAGACCTGCCCCGCTCATTCGACGATGTCTCCGCGCAGCAGGAACTTGCAATAGGCGACCGTTCCGATGAACCCGACCATCGCAAGCAGCAGCGCGGCCTCGTAGAAGATGTCGTTCACCGTCGCGATGCCGATCACGATGATCAGGCCGATCGCATTGATCACCATGGTATCCAGCGCGACGATCCGGTCGCCCACCGATGGGCCCTTGAGCAGGCGCCACAGGTTGAGCGCCAGCGCCAGCGACAGGCAGACAAACGCAAAGAGCACGGCATAGGCGATCATCTGAAGACCCTCTTCAAGCGCGCTTCGTACCGCAGCTTGATCCGCGCGATTTCCGCATCGGGATCGGCCGCGTCGAGCGCATGCACCAGCAGATACTTGCCGCACGCCGACACGTCCGAAGACACGGTGCCGGGGGTCAGGCTGATTGTCCCGGCGAGCACGGTGATCGCCTCGGGCGTGTGCAGATCGAGCGGGATGGAGAGCCAGGCGGGGCGCAGATCGCGGTTGCGGCGGAACAGGATGATCGCGGCAATCTCGAAATTGGCAACGACGATGTCCCACAAAACCAGTGCGATATAGGCAAGCCCGGCGCGATACCTGACATCGGGCCGCCCCGGCCAGAAGGGCGCGGTGAAGATGGGCAGCAGAATGCCGATGACGGTGCCGAGCAGCAGTCCGCCCACGGTCAGGGTGTTGGCCATCAGCACCCAGACGATGACCAGCAGGACCGACAGGCCGGGATGCGGGATCAGGCGGCGCATGTCACGGCTCCCCCAGAACGGCACGGACCGCCGATGCGCTATCGAGGATCTGGTCCGCAGCGGCGGCGCCATAGGCGGTGCCCGCCCCCGCGCCGATCGACCAGGCGGCGAGCAGCGCGAGCGTGATGACGGGCGCGACCATGTCCGCGCTGGAAACGACCGCAGGCTCGGCGCCATCGGTGGGGGGGATATCCTTCCAGAAGATCGCGCTGCCGGTGCGCGCAAAGCCGATGACGCCGATCAATGTGGTCGCCAGGATCACGCCCCAGGCCCAGCCCCAGACACCTTGCCAGCCCGGCGTATCGACGATCGATTCGAGGATCAGCAGCTTGCCGATAAAGCCCGACAGCGGCGGCAACCCGGTCGCGGCGATCGCGGCGGCCATGAACATCAGACCGACCGTCTGCTGCTGACAGAACGCAGGGCCAGCGCTCGCGGTATCGGCAAAGCTCGCCCGGCGACGCGCGACGACATCTGCGACAAGGAACAAGGCTGCGCCTGCCAGCGTGGAATGCACCAGATAATAGATCACCGCGGTCAGCGTGTCGGCCTGCCATCCGGCCACCGCGATCAGCAGCGTCCCGGTCGATCCGATCACCGCATAGGCGGCCTGCTCGGAGAGGCTGCGGGCAACGAATACTCCGGCAAAGCCCACGATCGCGGTGATCGCGGCAGCGGGCAGCAGATAGGGCGCGGGCGCCCAGGCGGCAGCGCCGGCACCATCGCCGAAGATCTGCGGCACCACCCGGATGATCGAATAGACCCCGACCTTGGTCATGATCGCAAACAGCGCCGCGACCGCGGGCGTGGTGACCGCATAGGTGCGCGGCAGCCACAGATGCAGCGGCACGATGGCCGCCTTGAGCGCGAAGACGCTGACCAGCAGCAGCGCGGCTATCCGCAGCAGCCCCTGGTCATCGGGCCCCAAGGCTGCAACCCTGAGCCCCATGTCTGCCATGTTGAGCGTGCCGGTGAGCGCATAGAGCAGCCCCAGCGCGATCAGGAACAGCGACGATCCCACGATGTTGACCACGACATATTGCACGCCAGCCTTCAGCCTAGCGGGGCCCTGGCCGTGCAGCATCAGGCCATAGGATGCGATCAGCAGCACCTCGAAGAACACGAACAGGTTGAACAGGTCGCCGGTGAGGAACGCGCCGTTGAGGCCCAGCATCTGGAACTGGAACAGCGGGTGGAAATGCCAGCCATTGCGGTCCGCTCCGGTCAGCACGGCATGCACCAATGCGATCAGCGAGACCGTCGCGGCCAGCGTCAGCATGATCGCCGACAGCCGGTCGACCACCAGCACGATGCCGAAGGGCGCAGGCCAGTTGCCCAGCGCATAGGTGCGGATGGTGCTATCCCCAGCCTGGACCAGCAATGCCAGCGCCGCGATCAGCATCGCCGCGCAGGACAGCAGCGAGATCGCCGTGCCCAGCGTTCGCTTGCGGCGCATCACCATCACCGCAAAGGGCGCGGCAAGAGCCGGGATGACGACGGGCGCGATCGCCAGATGCTGGATCAGGCTCATGCGCGCGGTCCCGGCGTGGTTTCGCCGCTGGCGTCGTCAGCGGGCGTGCTCGGCGCATCATCGCCATCGACCTGATCGCTGCCGGTTTCAAGAAAGCTGCGCAGCGCCAGCACCACCGCAAAGGCGGTCATGCCGAAGGTGATGACGATCGCGGTGAGCACCAGTGCCTGGGGCAGCGGATCGGTATATGCGGTCGCCGTTTCGGACAGGATCGGCGGAGCGTTGAGCGTCAACCGGCCCGAGGCGAACAGGAACAGATTCACCGCATAGGAAAACAGCGTCAGCCCGAGCACCACCTGAAACGTGCGCCCGCGCAGCACCATATAGATGCCGCCTGCCACCAGCACGCCAATGGCGCTCGCCACGAGGAATTCGAGCGTCATGGCGCGTCATCCTGCTGCTGCGCTTCGACCTGCGCGGCGTGCGCGCGGGCAGCGCGCTGAGAGATCTGGCTGAGCTGCGCCAGCGCCTGCATCACCGCGCCGAAGACGACCGCGAAAACGCCGATGTCGAACAGCAGCGCAGTGGCGAGCTCGACCTCGCCGACCAGCGGGATATGGAAATAGCCGAACGCGCTGGTGAGAAAATTGGCGCCGAACACCAGCGAGCCCAGCCCCGTCGCCATCGCCACCAGCACGCCGGTGGCGATCAGCATGTGTTCGCCGACCTTGCGCCGCGCATCGGTCCAGTCAAAGCCCGAGGCGAGATATTGCAGCAGGAACGCGATCGCCACCACCAAAGCGGCGATGAACCCGCCCCCGGGCTGGTTGTGTCCGCGCAGGAAAATGTAGATGCCCACCGCCAGCACCAGCGGCAGCAGGATGCGGGTTGCCATCACGAACATCAGCGGATGGCGCTCGGGCGAATGCGGCATGTCCTCCTGCCACGAGCGCAGCCGCGCCGCCGCCGCGCCGCGCGCGGTGGTATCGAGCAGCGCATAGATCGCCAGCCCTGCAATCCCCAGCACGATGATCTCGCCCAGCGTGTCGAACGCGCGGAAATCGACCAGGGTGACGTTGACGACATTGGTGCCGCCGCCGCCCTTGTAGCTGTTGGCGAGGTGATAGCTCGAGATCGGGTCATTGGGGTTGCGGGTCAGCATCGCCCAGGCTGCGCCGCCCACCCCCAGACCGCCGCCGATCGCGAGCACGGCATCGCGGATCCGGCGCGGCTGGCTGGAGAGCAGCGGCGGCGTCTTGGGCAGCAGGTTGAGCGCCAGCAACAGCAGCAGGATCGTCACCACCTCGACCGAAATCTGGGTGAGCGCCAGATCGGGCGCGGAGAAATGCACGAAGGCGAGCGTGATCACGAGGCCGATGACGCTGATGTAGATCAGCACCACGAAACGCTGGCGCTGTGCCCGCAGCACCGCGATGGTCGCCGCGATCAGCAGCGCCCAGGCGATGATCGCCACCACCGATGCCGGCTGGCCGGGGCGCGTTCCGGTCAGGCTGCCGCCGCCGGCCACAGCGCCCTCGATCACGCTGGCCACCACCACGGCAAAGGTCATCAGCAGCATCCGCTGCAGCGATGGGGTATGCGTCGCGACGATCAGCGTGCGCACCTGCGCATCGGCAAAGGCCATCGCCCGGTCGAACATGGCCTTGGCATCGAGATGGCCGACCGATTCATACGCGCGCAGCAACCCGGCATGCCGCCACAGCAGCAGCGCACCGATGGCAACGGCGGCCATGCTCATCGCCAGCGCCAGGTTGACACCGTGCCACAGCGCCAGCCCCAGCGGCGGGGCCGCATCGCCGATCACCACCCCGGCGACCGATGCGACCAGCGGCCCTGCCAGCGCCATCGGCACCAGCCCGAGCAGCACCGCCAGAACCATGAGGAAGGCGGGCGAGGCCCACATGCCGGCGCCCGGATCATGCGCGCGGGCATGCGGTTCGGAATCGCGCGGCGCGCCGAAGAACAGGTGCACCGCCAGCCGCAGCGAATAGGCGACCGACAGCGTCGCGGCGATCGTCGCCACCACCGGCACCAGCCAGGGCAGCCCCAACAGAGCGATGTGCAGCGTCTCGTCGAGCATCATCTCCTTGGAGATGAACCCGCCCAGCGGCGGCAGCCCCGCCATCGCAGCGGAGGCGAGCGTCGTCACGATCGCGGTGATCGGCATCACCTTGGCAAGCCCCCCCAGCCGCCGGATATCGCGCGTTCCGGTTTCGTGGTCGACGATCCCCGCCGACATGAACAGCGCCGCCTTGAACGCTGCGTGGTTGAGAATGTGGAGCACCGCGGCGACCGCCGCCATTTCGAGCGAAAAGCCCAACAGCATCACCAGCAGGCCGAGCTGGCTGATCGTCGAATAGGCCAAGATGCCCTTGAGATCGTGCTTGAACAGCGCCACCCAGGCGCCCAGCAGCATGGTGATGAGCCCGACGCTGGTGACGATGACGGTGTACAGATCGGTCCCCGCCAGCACCGGCCACAGCCGAGCGAGCAGGAACACGCCTGCCTTCACCATCGTTGCCGAATGCAGATAAGCGCTGACCGGGGTGGGCGCTGCCATCGCGTGCGGCAGCCAGAAATGGAACGGGAACTGCGCCGACTTGGTGAAGCAGCCGATCAGGATCAGCACCAGCATCACCGGATAGAGCGGCGAGGCCTGGATGATGTCGCCGCGCTGCAGGATCGTCATCAGGTCGAACGATCCGGCGATGGTGCCAAGCAGCACCATGCCCGCAATCAGCACCAGCCCGCCGCCGCCTGTGACCGCCAGCGCCATGCGCGCGCCCTGGCGCGCTTCTGCCTTGTCGCGCCAGAAGCCGATCAGCAGGAAAGATGACAGGCTGGTCAGCTCCCAGAATACCAGCAGCAGCAGCACGTTGCCCGACAGCACGATGCCCAGCATCGCGCCCTGGAACAGCATCAGGCTGGCAAAGAAGCGCCCCGTCGCCTCGCCGCTGGCGAGATAGAAATGACCGAAGATCACCACCAGCAGGCCGATCCCCAGGATCAGCCCGGCGAACATCAGCCCCAGCGGATCGAGCATCAGCGAGACATCCAGCCCGATGGCCGGGACCCAGGGCGTCGACACCGCGGGAACCTCACCGCCGATGACCCGTCCGGCAAGCCCCAGCACCAGCGCCAGCCCCAGCGCGCTGCCCGCTGCCGCCAACCCGCTGTGCACCGCTCGCCCCGCCCCGCTGCCGATCGCGATCAGCAGGGCGGCGAGAAACGGCAGGATAACAAGCGTGTAAAGCGTCAACGGGACTGCCATTGCCGGGCCGAAATGCTCCTTAGGGGGGATAAAGCCTGGGGGTGGGCGATATCGCTGTTCGCTTTGTCCTAGCCGCAGGCAGCCGCGACAAACAAGGAAAACTGGTCAGAAAACGACACCGGCAACGCGTGGCAATGCCGCCTTTTGCCCTTATTGCGCCATCCAACGCGCGAGCTGGGTGTCCGGATCCGATCTGAACGCTGCACGATCGAGCGCCTCGACCATGCGCCCGTCGATCACCAGACACAGCCGGTCGGCGATGCGCGCGGCATCCTCGATATCGTGCGTCACCATGACGATCGGAAGATCAGACAGCGCGCGCACCGCCTCGATCGAGCGGTGCAGCTGACGCCGGGTGGGGTGATCCACGGCGGAGAACGGCTCGTCGAGCAGCAGGATGTCGGGCTTGCGAGCGAGCGCGCGCGCCAGCGCCACGCGCTGCTGCTGCCCGCCCGAAAGCTGCGCGGGGCGCCGATCCTCAAGCCCTTCGAGCTGCATCTGGGCAAGCAGCCGCTGCGCCTCGGCTTCGCGCTTCTGGGCGCCGATGTCGAGCATCGCCTCCATCACGTTCTGCCGGGCAGTCATGTGCGGGAAGAGCGCATAGGACTGGAAGACGAACCCGACGCGGCGATCGCGCGCGGCAAGATCGATCCCGGCGGCGGTATCGGCCCAGACCTGGCTGTTGCACACCACTTTGGCCTCGGTGGCGCGATGCAGCCCGGCGATGCAGCGCAGCACGGTGGTCTTGCCCGCGCCCGACGGCCCGACCAGCGCGACCGTCTCGCCGCGCGCGACCTCGAGCCGGAAATCGAGCGGAATGGGGGCGTCCTGGCGCAGGGCGATGGCGAGCGCTTCAGCCATGTCGGCGCCCCCGCTGCGACAGCACGAAAGTCATGCTCACCGTGGCCAGCGAGATCGCCATCAGCACCAGCGCCATGCTGTTGGCGCCCTGCATGTCGAACCCCTGCACCCGGTCATAGATCGAGAGCGCCAGCGTGCGCGTTTCGCCGGGGATCGACCCGCCGACCATCAGCACCACGCCGAACTCGCCGAGCGTGTGCGCAAAGCTCAGCACCGCACCGGTGAGCAGCCCCGGCCAGGCCAGCGGCAGCTCGATCCGCCACAGGCAGCGCCAGCTGGAATGGCCGCAGGTCGCCGCCGCATCGCGCAGGTCCTGGCTGATCGCCTCGAACGCGCGCTGCGCCGGTTGCACCGCAAATGGCAAGTTGACGATCACCGAGGCGATCAGCACCGCCTCGAAGGTAAACACCAGCCCGTCTCCGAACAGCGCCTGCCAGGCGCGGCCGATGGGCGAAGACGGCCCCATGCCGGAGAGCAGGTAAAAGCCGATCACCGTGGGCGGCAGCACCAGCGGCAGCGTCACCAGCGCCTCGATCACCGCCCTGCCCCGAAACCGGGTGCACGCCAGCCAACGCCCCAGCAGCAGCGCGATCGGCATCAGGATCAGCACTGTCATGCCCCCCAGGGCCAGCGAAAGGTTGAGCGCCTGCCAGTCCATGCGCGGTCAGTTGGCTGCGCTCGGCAGCGCAAATCCGTGACGATCGAGGATCGCGCGCGCAGGCGGCTGGTCGATATAGGCGTAGAAGCGCCGCGCGGTCTCGTCCGCCGAGCGCATCAGCACCATGCGCTGGCGCAACGGCGCGTGCAGTTCCGCCGGGATCAGGGCAAAGTCCGCGCGCGCGCCGAGCGCTGGATCCTGCACCAGCGACCAGGCGATGATCCCCCCCTGCGCCCCGCCATCGATCGCGAACTGCAGCGCCTGCGAGACATTTTCACCCAGGACCAGATGCGGTTCGAGCGGTTGCCACAGCCCCGCCTGCTCCAGTGCCTCGCGCGCACGTCGGCCATAGGGCGCGTGGTCCGGATTGGCGATGGCGAAGCGGCGGATGTCGCCCCGGGCCAGCGCCTTGCGCAGTCCTTCCAGGCCTTCGTCCACCTTCAGCGGCGAGGCCTTGGGGGCGATCAGCGCGAGCCGCCCGACTGCATAGAGCCGTCCCTGATCGGTGGTCCTGCCCGCCTTGGCGAGATCGAGCACATACTCCTCGTCTGCCGAGAGAAACATGGCAAAGGGCGCGCCCTGCTGAAGCTGGCGGTAGAAGTTGCCCGACGATCCGAACAGCAGATCGACCTTGCGCCCGGTGTCGCGCTCAAAGGCCGCCGCGATCTCGGTCAGCGCCAGCCGCAGATCGGCGGCGGCGGCAATACGCGGCGGCGGCGCGGGCCTGTCGCACGCCGTCAGCGCCGCGCAGGACAACGCCACACCGGCCAGCACCCTCATCCACATTCGGCCGATCAGGACCCGCATCGTCGCACCTCGCATCAGGCGATATGCTTTGCGGCATACATCGCTGGCTGGCAAGCCGTGAGTGCGGCGGCAGCATTGGAATTGCGCGCATAGCGATGCTAATGCGGAGGACGATGACCAGCCCGTCCCACTCCCCGCTCAAGATCAAGGCACAGGTCTATCTCGACGGCGCAATCGCGATCGGACCGGGCAAGGCGGCCCTGCTCGACGCGGTGCAGCGCGAGGGATCGATCGCCGCTGCCGGACGCAGCATGGGGATCAGCTATCGGCGTACCCGCGATATGATCGACACACTCAACCGCTGTTGGGGAGAGCCCGTCGTGCTCACCGAAAAGGGCGGCAGGACCGGCGGCGGATCGCGGCTTACCCCGCGCGGTCAGCAGGTGCTTGCCGCCTATCGCGCGCTAGAGCAGGCGCTGAACCAGACCGCGGCGCACCATGCGACCGCGCTTGTCGGCCTGCTGGGGCAGGTCGAGCCGGACATCTGATCCTGCAGGGCCGATGAAAGCCCTTGCTCCGCTGGCCGGGCGGGATATCGTCCGCGCCTGACTGCAAGATCGCTACCCCAAGGAGTTCGCCCGATGCGCATGATCCACCCCCTTCTGTCCGCTCTTGCCCTGGGCATGGCGGCACCGCTGGTCGCCCAGACGGCTCCTGCAGCGGCGCCCGCCGCCGCGCCTGCGCCTGCGCCCGCAGCCTTCACGCTGCCCGCTTTGCCCTATGCTCCGGATGCGCTGGAACCGGCAATCGATGCGCAGACCATGACCATCCACCATGGCAAGCATCACCAGGCCTATGTCGACAATCTCAACAAGGCGGTGGCGGCGGATGCCGCGCTGAAAGGCATGACGCTCGAGCAGCTGGTCGCCAAGGCCGGGACATTGCCCGCCGCCGTGCGCAACAATGCCGGCGGGCACTGGAACCACGGCTTCTTCTGGAAGACCATGGTGCCGCCTGCGCAGGCGGGAACCGCCTCGCCCGCGCTCACCAAGGCGATCACCGCGCAGTTTGGATCGATGGACCAGTTCAAGGCGGCGTTCAAGGCGGCGGGCACCGCGCGGTTCGGATCGGGCTGGGTGTGGCTGATCGTCAAGCCGGACGGCAAGCTGGCGATCACCTCCACCCCCAATCAGGACAATCCGCTGATGGATGTCGCCGAGGACAAGGGCCTGCCGATCCTGGGCAACGACATGTGGGAGCATGCCTATTATCTGAAGTACCAGAACCGTCGCGCAGACTATCTCGACGGCTGGTGGCAGGTGGTCAACTGGGGCGAAGTTTCGCGCCGGTTTGCCGCAGCGTCGAAGCGCTGATCCTGGGGCCCGGCGGCAGAAGGCAGAGGCGCGTCAGATCCCGCGCCGGGCTGCCGGTGCGGACCTGATTGCGCGGGCTGATCCCCCGCCGGACTTGGCCCCCGCATTGACACTGGCACTGGCACTGGCACCCGTACCTGCGCCGACCTGACGCCGGATCGACGCCCATTGCTTGGCGCGATACAATTCGCTGTCCGCATCGCGCATCAGCGCCTCGAGACCTGCGCTGTCGTTGGGGCCATGCGCGGTGCCGACGCTGGCGGTGATGACGATCTGCTGATTGCGATATTGATACGGCAGCGACAGCACGGTCTGCACTGCACGCTTGAGCGCGTCGCTGTCGCTTGCCGTTTCGATCAGCAGCGCAAATTCGTCGCCCCCCAGCCGGGCGACGCAGCTGGCGTCCTGGCAAAGGTTGCGCAGGCGCTCACCCGCCTGGACCAGGATCGCATCGCCGGCGGCATGGCCGAACGCGTCATTGGCCTGTTTGAAGCCATCCAGATCGATCATCACCAGCGTCACGCGCCTGGCACCTTCGGGCGCTGCAGGCGCGGAGGCGAACTGCGCGCGGAACGCCCGGCGGTTGGCAAGCCCGGTCAGCGGATCGGTTTCCGACAGCATCTTGAGCTCGTGGCGCAGGAGCAGGCCGCTGACGATCTCGTTGAAGCTGTTGACGATCAGCATCAGCGTCAGCGCCGAGACGATGACGAAGCAGACCCCCATCGCCTGCACGCCGATATCGGGCGACTGGACCATGATCGTGAGCATCGGCGTCAACGCCACGATCACCACCCCCATCGCGACCCTGGGCATGCTGGTCAGGCACACCGCCCCGGCAAAGGTGATCATGAAGATGAACACCGGCGCCAGCACCCGCCGCGTCTCCGGCGTGTCGAAATAGGCATCGACCGTCCACAGCCCGCCCACCAGGCCCATCCCCAGCGCGATCCAGGTGGTGGATTTGAGGTAGCGGCGAACCTTGTCGATGGCGACCGGCACGCCGCGGCGGCGGTACCACACCAGGCAGCGACAGCAGCCCAGCACGATGAACCCGCCCGGCAGCAGCAGATGGTACATGATGTCGAACCCGCCGCCAGAGGCGGCTCCGGCCACAACCGCGACAAGCGCGATCGAAAAATACAGTATCGGGACGATCGATCCAAGCCGGGTATACTGCAGCAGGGCAAGTTCATCGCGGATATCCGGCGCAAGGTTGCCACCATCGGTCGCAGCCCTTGCCCGCTGCCATGCGGCGCGGATGAACATTGTCAGACGATCAAGAATGAACCATCCCCCGGGCACTTTAGATTTCAGTGTTTTGACTATGGCTTGCCCAAGGTAAAAGCCGGGTTAACTGGCGGCGGCGCGATCGGCCTGGCCCAAGAGTGTGATCCGGTGGCAACGGTTCGGCGCACGAACCAAAACGTCGCTTGCCCAGACTTTCCCCACCCCCTAGAAAGCGGAACCATCATCCCGGCGGACGACCCAGCCCCGGTGCTCGCGGATCCTTACAGGCATGAACAGATTTGTCAGCGCGGGGGCCATCTTCAGGCGCGATGCCGGCATGGGTTACGGTCTGGCGATCGTCACCTTCGCCGCCGCCCTGCTGTTGCGCATCTATCTGCGCGATACCCTGCCGCCGGGCTTTCCTTTTCTCACCTTTTTTCCCGCGGTCATCATCACCGCCTTTCTGGCGGGGCTGCGTCCGGGACTTTTGTGCGCGACGCTCTCGGGGCTTGCGGCATGGTATTTCTTCATTCCTCCGCTCAACAGCTTCGGTCTTGATGGCGCGAGTGCGATCGCGCTGGGCTTCTACATCTTCATCGTCGCGGTCGACATCACGCTCATCCATCTGATGCACAGCGCGGCAGACGATCTGCGCGGGGAAAAGCAGGTGACGCAGGCGCTGTATGACCAGCAGCGCACGATGTTCCAGGAACTGCAACATCGCGTCGCCAACAACATGACCTTCGTCGCGGCGCTGCTGCATCTGCAGAAGCGCAAGGTCACCGCCGACCCGTCCACCGCCAGCAGCGCGCTCGACGAGGCGCAAAGCCGGATCGAGACGATGTCGCGCATCCACCGGCGGCTTTATGATCCTGCATCGGTCGACCTACCGGTGGCGCAGTATTTTCAGGAAATCTGCTCTGACCTGCTACAGGCGACCGGGGCCAAGAACATCGTGTGCATGGTCGACATGCCCACGATCCGGCTGGACATCGCGCGGCTGACCACGCTGTCGCTGCTGGTGACCGAACTGGTGACCAACAGCCTCAAGCACGCCTTCGCCGACAACGGCGGCACGATCACGCTGAAGCTGGAGCAGCTAGACCCTGCGCGGCTCGCGCTGACGGTCAGCGACAATGGCAGGGGCCTGCCCAAGGGAGTCGATCTGGCCGATAGCAAGGGGCTGGGCACGCGCATCGTGCAGTCGCTCGCGGCGCAGCTTGGCGGAGAACTCAAGTCGGTCACCGGGGCGGGTGCAGGCGCAGCCTGGCGCGTGGTGTTCGCCGCCTGACGGTCAGTCGGCGATCGCCGGATCCAACGCCGCCACCGGCGGGATCGGGTCGGCCAGCGTGATCTGGTCCAGGATCACAGCGGTTTCATCGCGCACCTTGAGCATCAGCGCACGCAAGCGGCATTCATCCTCCGCCAGGCAATTCTTGCACTTTTCATAGGCATAGCGGCTGGCGCAGGGCACCAAAGCAAGCGATCCACTGGTGATCCGCACGATGTCGCCATAGCGGATGTCGACCGGCGCGAGCCCCAGGGTGTAGCCGCCATCCTTGCCGCGCTGCGAATGCACCAGCCCGGCGCGCGCCATTTCCGAAAGGATCACGGTCAGGAACTTGGGCGGGATGTTCTGCGCCTGCGCGATATCCTCCAGATGCACCAGCCCTTCGCCGTAATGGTCGGCAAGGTGCTGAAGCGCACGGATGGTGTATCGGACTTTCTGGCTGAGCATGTCCGCATTGGCGTACGCGGCACCCGGCCGATTTTCAATGCTTTTGGTAGAGTGACCGCGAAATCAGTAAATTCCGCCCTGCTGCTGCAGGAATTCGCTGTCGCTGCGCGGGCGTGCTGCCGGACCGGCGCGCTTCTGCACCGCCTTGACCGCTGCCATTTCCTCCTGCCGGATGGTGCGGCGTGGCTCGGTCTCGGGCTTGAACGCTTCCCAGATCACCGCCGCCTTGGCCTCGTCGCCCGGCCAGGCGCCATAGACCCTGCGGCCCGACCGGCGATCGATGCGGACCATGCGCGTGCCCGCAGGCGCACGGAATTCGGTCACCGGCATGTCGGGCAGAACCTGTTTGGCGAACTGCTTGAACACCGGCGCGGCCAGCCTGCCGCCCTGGGCATAGCCGCCCATGCTGCGCGGCTTGTCGAAGCCCAGATAGATGCCCGCCACCATATCGGGGGTGCCACCTACGAACCACACGTTGGTGGGTCCGCTCGAGGTTCCGGTCTTGCCGAACATCGGGCGCTTGAGGTCGGCAAGGTTGGTCGCGGTGCCGCGCGTAATCACGCCCTCGAGCATGTGCACCACCTGATAGGAGGTGATCGGGTCGATGATCTGGCGTCCGCGCGGGGTATAGCGCGGCATCGGCTTGCCATCCCATTTGGCCATGTTGCAGCCCTCGCAGGTGCGCGGATCGGAGCGGAAGATAACCTTGCCGCGGCGGTCCTGCACATAGTCGATCATCGTGGGCTTGAGCTCGCGACCGTGGTTGACCAGCATCGAATAGGCGTTGGTGATCTTCATCACCGTGGTGTCGCCCGCACCCAGCGCGATCGAGAGATAGGGCTTGTAGTCGCCGATGCCGACCGCCTTGATGGTTTTCACCACATTGGTCATGCCCGCATCATTGGCGGCGCGCACCGTCATCAGGTTGCGAGACTGTTCGAGGCCCCAGCGCATCGTCTGCGCGCCCGCGCCCGCCGATCCGCCGAAGTTGCGGAAGCATTTGTTGCCCAGGCTGGCCGACTGATAGACGCAGAAGGTGCCGTCGACGATCTGGGTCGCGGGCGTCATGCCGTTGTCGAGCGCGGTCGCATAGACGAACGGCTTGATCGTCGAGCCCGGCTGGCGATCGGCCTGGGTCGCGCGGTTGAACGGGCTGATCTGCGAATCGAAGCCGCCCTGCATCGCATAGACCCGGCCCGAGCGCGGGTTCTGCACGACCATTCCGCCCGAGATTTCGGGCACATTGCGCAGTGCGTAAGTGTCGCCCGCCATCGGCGCCACGGCGATGATATCGCCCGGCTTCATCGAATCAAACGCGGTGCCGCCCACGCGTTTGCGCGGCATGGTCGCGGTCGAGCGCGGCAGCACGCCCTTGTCGCCATTGGCAAAGCCGATTTCGGCGGCACTTGCGGACTTGTCGATCACCACCGCAACGCGCCAGTTTTCATAATCGATGTCGATATAGGTCGAGGCGAGCGTGGAGGCCCATTGATCGCTCATCTCGATGGTGTTGAGCGGGCCGCTCCAGCCGCTGCCGCGGTCATAGCGCAATAGCGCATCGCGCAGCGCCTCGGTGGTGGCCTTCTGCATCGCAGGGTTGAGCGAGGTGCGCACCCACAGCCCGCCGGCATAGACGCTGTTCTTGCCGTCCTCGGCCTTCTCGCCGAACTTCTCGACCAGCTGGCGGCGGACTTCCTCGACGAAATAGCCGCCGATCTTCTCATAGCCGTCACCCGTGCGCGCAATGGTGCCCAGCGGTTCGGCTTGCGCCGCAGCCATCTGCGCTTGCGTGATCCAGCCATTGGACTGCATCGCGCCCAGCGCCCAGTTGCGCCGCTCCAGCGCGCGCTCCATGTGCACTTCGGGCCGATAGTTCGACGGCGCCTTGGGCAGGATCGCGAGATACGCGGCTTCGTGCAGCTTGAGCTCGCCGACGTCTTTGCCGAAATAGGCGCGCGCCGCCGCCTGCACGCCATAGGCGTTGCGGCCGAGATATATCTCGTTGAGGTAGAGCTCGAGGATTTCCTGCTTGGTCAGCACATCCTCGATGCGATAGGCCAGGATCGCTTCCTTGATCTTGCGGGTGATCGAATATTCGTCGCCCAGCAGCAGGTTCTTGGCGACCTGCTGGGTGATCGTCGATCCGCCGCGCGCGCGCTGGCCCGACCCGATCTTGGTCACATAATCGAACACCGCAGAGGCAAGGCCCGGATAATCGAGACCGTTGTGCGAGAAGAAGTTCTTGTCCTCTGCCGACAGGAAGGCCCGGATCAGCGGCAGCGGATAATCCTTGTACTGCAACTGCACCCGGCGCTCGCGCGCATAGCTGTTGATGATCTCGCCATCGACACCGCGCACCATGGTGGGCAGGTCGGGTTCGTAATCGATCAGCGTATCGGCAGACGGCAGATCGCGCGCAAAGATCACCCAGATCAGGAAGATACCTACCAGCGCGGCAGCCAGCAGATAGGCCGCCCAGCGCACCCAGCGCTTGGTCCACGCATCGCGCATCAAGGCCAAGGCCCCGTCTCCGCCGCGCCGCACGCTATAGGCGATATCGCCGTTCTCACCTTCGCTCATGGCAGCGCGGTTAGCACATCATTCCTGAATAATGCCAGAGCGGATTGGGCGGCACGAGACGGGTCGGGCCAGGGCGGCAGATCAGCCTGCTGCCCACCAATCATTCCTTGTCATCGTCACCCCTGCGCACGCGGGGGTCCGACGTCCATGCGTCACGGCGAGCAAAAGCGGGATTCCCGCCTTCGCGGGAATGACGGAAGCGGGGTGTAATGCCCTCAGCGCGACGCCAGCTTGCGGGCGAAGAACACCGTGATCGCCTGGCTGACCGACTCCGCGATCCGGCGGCGATAACCCGACGAATTGAGCAAGGCGACATCGTCGGCATTGCTGACATAGCCCGTCTCGAGCAGCACCGAAGGGACATCGGGGGCCTTGAGCACCATCAGCGAGGCGAAGCGGTGGGAATCGGTGCGGAAGTTCATCTTGTCGTCACCCTCGCGCCGCAACAGCCGGGCAAAGTCTGCCGACAGGTTCATCGTCTCGCGCTGGGTCAGATCGATCAGGATCGACGAGACATCGGAGGGTGCATCGGCCAGGTTCACCCCGTTGAGGATATCCGCCTTGTTCTCGCGCGCCGCAAGCCGGGCGGCCTCGCGATCGGAGGCAACCTCGGACAACGTATAGATCGTCGCGCCGCGCGCGGTCTGCGAGGCCGCAGCGTCGGCATGCACCGAGATGAACAGGTCCGCCCCCAGCCGCCGCGCGATGCCATAGCGTTCCTGCAGCACCAGGAAGCTGTCGCTGTCGCGGGTCAGCGCCACCCGCACCCGCCCGCTCTTGAGCAGTTCGTCGCGGATGGCCTTGGCGATCTGCAGCGTGACCTTGCTTTCGTGCGTGCCATCGTGCGGGCTGATCGCGCCGGGGTCATGCCCGCCGTGCCCCGCATCGATCACCACCAGCGGGCGGGACTTGTCGTTGGGCCCTTCGATCCTGGGCAGCGGCGGTGCCTTGGCGGGCTTGGGCAAAGGGATGCGCACGCTGTAGCGGCGCGGCGGCGGCTCCGCGCGAAACTGCGCGGGCGGCACGAACGACTGGCGCGAGGCGGAAAGCACGCCGCGCAATTGCGACGAGCCCACCTCTGCCACAGAGAGCGTGAGGCTGCGGCCATCTTCGGAGAAGGTGCCCGAACTGATCATTGCGGGCCGATCGAGATCCAGCACGATCCGCGCGGTGTCGTTGTCATACTGTGCCATGCGCACGGTGCGGAACAGCCCGGTCTGGTTGAGCGCGCGCGATCCTGCGGTCGCGCCCTTCACATCGATGGCGATGCGGTCGGGCCCGCTCAGCACGAAGCTGCTCGCGCTTTCGATGACATCGTTGAAGTGGAGCACGACCTGGTTGGCGCGCACCTCGACATCGGACACCTCGCCCGCCTGCGCGGGCAGGGCACATGCCATCGACGCGCAGATGGAGGTGAGCCACAGCATGCGCCTCTTATGCCCCCGGCGCGATTGTCCGGTCCAGTGCAATTTCATGTTCCCCGGATTCCTGCCTGTGTGCTTGATGAAGGCAGGATTAGGGTTAAGCGGGAAAAACCCTGTGAAACGATCTGGTTAACAGGAATTTCAGCATGATTGCGCGGGATGCTGCATGATCAGATGGCGCACGTGCGATTGTGCGTTGCAATATTAGCCGGCTCCCCGCCTTGACGAGCTTTTTGTTGCTGTATTCACAAAGCGATGCTAGCAAAGCTATGCGGCTCATTGGCTTAACACGCCATGCCCGCATTCAATGACAGCATTGCGGACGCATTTCGCCCCCGGTGCCGTATCATCAGGTTGACGCTTTATGGGTTTGAATACCGCCTTTTCCGCGACCCCGCTTTCGGGCGGTTGGCTGCGGAAAAGTGTTGCGGCCAGTGCGCTTGACGCCCTGCGAACCTGTGAAGCAGACACAATCCTTCTTGCAACAACCAGTTTGCGCAACGCCCCGGATCTCCGGGGTGGCAGCGCCCTAACAAACAGAAGCGCAGCGACCCGGCCGGTTCCGCCCGGTGCGCGCGCACGGAGAATATTGAATGACAACGCGCATGTTGATCGATGCGCGCCACCAGGAAGAAACCCGGGTGGCGGTGCTCAAGGGAAACCGGATTGAGGAATTCGATTTCGAATCTGCCGAACACAAGCAGATCAAGGGCAATATCTACCTTGCCAAGGTAACACGGGTCGAACCTTCGCTGCAGGCAGCGTTTGTCGATTATGGCGGCAACCGCCACGGCTTCCTCGCCTTTTCGGAAATCCATCCCGACTACTACCAGATTCCACGCGAGGACAAGATTGCCCTGCTCGCGGAAGAAGCCCGTCACGCCAAGGAAGAAGCCGACGCGCTTGCTGCCGAGGAAGAGGCCGATGATGCCGCGGGTCATGGCGAGGACACCGACTACAATGACGGCCTGTCCGACGACGGCCTGATCGAAGCCGATGACGAGCCCATCGTCGCCGAAACCCTGTCGGGTGACAGCGATGGCGAGAGCGAAGGCGACGGCGAGTCCGACTCCGAAGGCGAAAACGCCGAGGACGCGCGCGAGAGCGATGGCGAAGGCAACGGCAACGGCCGCAATTCGGGTCGCCGCAAGCGTCGCGATGGCCGTGGCGGCAAGGCCAAGGCCAGCGACGAGGCGCGCACCAACCGCATGGCGCTGCGTCGCCGCTACAAGATCCAGGACGTCATCCAGCGTCGCCAGGTGATGCTGGTGCAGGTCGTCAAGGAAGAACGCGGCAACAAGGGCGCCGCGCTCACCACCTATCTCTCGCTCGCAGGCCGCTATTGCGTGCTCATGCCCAACAGCGCGCACGGCGGCGGCATCAGCCGCAAGATCTCGAACGCGTCGGACCGCAAGCGTCTGAAGACAATCATCGCCGAGATGAAGCTGCCCACCACGATGGGCTGCATCGTGCGCACCGCCGGCCTTTCGCGCACCAAGCCCGAGATCAAGCGCGACTTCGACTATCTCGCACGCCTGTGGGACGAAATCCGCGAAAAGACGCTGAAGGCGTCGGCGCCCGAGATCATCCACTCGGACAGCGATCTGATCAAGCGCGCGATCCGCGACATCTACAACCGGGATATCGAGGAAGTGCTGGTCGAAGGCGAAGCGGGGTACCGCGCCGCCAAGGACTTCATGAAGCTGCTGATGCCCAGCCATGCGCGCCGGGTGAAGAGCTATGCCGACCCGGTGCCGATGTTCCAGCGTTACGGCGCCGAGGACCAATTGTCGGCGATGTACGAACCGGTCGTCCAGCTCAAATCGGGCGGCTATCTGGTGATCAACCCGACCGAAGCGCTCGTTTCGATCGACATCAACTCGGGCCGTTCCACCAAGGAACACGGCATCGAGCAGACCGCGCTCAGCACCAACCTCGAGGCCGCGCGCGAAATCGCCCGTCAGTTGCGCTTGCGCGACATGGCTGGCCTTGTCGTCATCGATTTCATCGACATGGAATATGGCAACAACGTCCGCAAGGTCGAGAAGGCCATGCGCGATGCGCTGAAGAGCGACCGTGCGCGCATCCAGGTCGGGCGCATCTCGGGCTTCGGCCTGATGGAAATGAGCCGCCAGCGCCTGCGCACCGGCGTGCTCGAGGCATCGACCCGCACCTGCCCGCATTGCGACGGCACCGGCCTGGTGCGGACCGCATCGTCGGCGGGCCTGTCGGCGCTGCGTCTGCTGGAAGAAGAGGCCGCGCGCGGCCATGGCAGCCTGATCACGCTGCGCACCAGCCAGGAAGCATCGATCTACGTGCTCAACAACAAGCGCCGCGATCTCGCCGAGATCGAGGAACGCTTCGGCGTGCGCATCGAAATTCTGCCCAATGGGGAGAATGAAGGCGCGAAGATGGAAGTGACCGCCAGCGGCCCGCGTCCGGAAAAGACCGTGACCTTCCAGCCGATCATCGACGACGATGACGACGAGGAAATCGAAGACGATATCGACGAGATCGAAGAAGAGGAAGAAGCAGCGCCGCGGCGCGGCCGGGGTGATCGCGGAAATCGCGGCAACCGTGGTGATCGCGGTGATCGCTCCGAGCGTGGCGAGCGGGCAGACCGTCCCGAACGTGCTGACCGCCCCGAACGCGCAGATGGCGAAGAGCGGACCGAACGCGCGCCTTCGCAGCGCACGGCCGAGGAAGGCGAAGGCGGTCGCTCCAAGCGGCGCCGCCGCCGTCGCGGCAAGCGCGGCAAGCGCGATGGCGACACCGCTCTCGACGAAAACGGCCAGCCGGTTCAGACCGAAGCCTCATACGACAATGGCAACGAGGCGGATTTCGCCAGCGAAGCCGGCGCCGAGGCAACGGGTGAAACCGACGACCAGCGCGAAGACACCGGCACAGACGAGGCGACCACTGCCACGGACGATGGCGGCGAAGCCAAGCCCCGCCGTGCGCGGCGCGGTCGTCGCGGTGGTCGTGCCCGCAAGGGCGGCGAAGGTGATACGGGCGGCGATGCATCGGACGAGGCATCGAGCGATGCCGAAGCCGGCGGTGCATCGGCCGACGAGGCTGCACCCATGATCGAAGCGTCACCGGCCAATGCCGATGTCGCGATCGCGGATGCTGCACCCGAGACCGAAGACGCCGCTGAAGCGCCTGCCGAGAAGCCCAAGCCCAAGCGAAAGTCTCGCGCCAAGAAGCCGGCAGCCGAAGCAGAAGCTGCGACCGAGGTTGCCGCAGAGCCCGAAGCTGCTGCAGCATCCGAGACCGACGCGGAAGCCGCACCGGAAGCGGAAGCCAAGCCCAAGCCCAAGCGCGCACCCCGCAAAAAGGCTGCGCCCAAGGCCGAAGCGCCGTCCGAAGCGGTGACAGACACCGCGCCTGCGGCCAAGGCTGCGGATGATGCGGACGCACAGCCGGTAGCTCAGGCGGCTCCTGCGGCTGGCCAGCCCGCCGCAGACAGCAACGAGCCGACGCGTCGCGGCTGGTGGCAGCGCACCTTCGGCAACTGAGCCTGAGGTACAAATGATCGATTGGCGGTCGTTCCCGGACATATCCGGGAACGACCGCCGATGATCGCATTTCAATTCATGATTTCAGCCCATCGGGCCGGGCAAGGCGTCAGCCCAGCGCAACGCGCGCCGTGCCGAACGCCTGTGCGATCGCGTCCATGTCCTGTGCCAACGCGCGTTCGGCAGCATCGGCGGGCAGCGCGGCCAGCGCCACGATCTGCGGCATGGAAATCCCCACGCGCAGCGTCCCGCGGACCTTGCCCGCCATGTCCAGCCCCTGGAACCGCGCGCATTTGACCGGCTGACCCAGCCGCACCGACGCCCCCATCATCGCCATCTGGATCGCGGTGGCACCTTCGAAATCGATCGCGCCGCTTTCGCCGCTGAGGTCTATCGTGGTCAGCGTGCGCATCTCGATCGGGTGGCTGCCCGCCTGCTCGCGATCCCCAATCGGATAGGGCAGCACCCGCGCCCCGCCGATGCGCTCCACCAATTGCAGCGATGCGGTGCGGAACAGTTCGATAATCCGGGCGACATCGCTGAACGCTAGCGCCTGAAAGCGCTCGAGTTCGAACAGCGCCGCCTCGAGACGCACCGTGAGCCCGGCATTGCCGCCATCGGGGAGCTGATCGGCACCCGCCCAGCGGGCTGGCAGTTCTGCACGGCGGAAGATCGTCGCCATCCCCTCACCCAGCGGTGCGATGCGCGCGGCGATCGCCTGCGGAACCAGCGCGAAGCCCGAGAACGGCGCCCCGCCCATGAACTTGGATCCGGTGAGCAGCACCACTGCGCCGCGCGTCAGATACGCCGCGATCGCCGCGCTGGTGATCCGCGCCTGGCACGCGTCGACGACAAAGCCGATGCCATCGCCATAGCGCGCGATCAGCGCGTCGATGTCGTCGAGATGCGGCAGGATAAGCCCCGTCTTCGACCCGTGCACCACGTGCAGCAGCGGGAACTGATCGTTCGCCAGCGCGCGCTCGATCTCGCTGCGCATGCCAGCGACGATAACGCCGCTGTCGAAGGCATCACCAAAGCCGTTGCGTACCGAAATTTCGGTGAGCGACACAGGCGCCAGCCCCGGCACCGGCGTGCCCTTGGTCGTCGGTACACCCAGGGCCGTCTGTGCGGCGAAATACTGGCCGTGCGCGCTCAGGATGCAACCGCTGCCGACCTCGTCCGCGCCCAGCAGTACATTGTGGATGCCGCCGCGCGCGCGCCCGGCAAAGGCCTGCAGCGCAATGTATTCAAGGTCGGTGCCCGATGCGGAAAAGGCGATGTCGGTGCCCGATGGCAGGCTGTAGGCCCTGGCGAGCCGCTCGCGCACTGCATCGAGATGCCGCGCATAATCGGCGCCTGCCATGTCCGGGGTGATACCGTTGTGCGCGACGAATGCGATGAGGTGCTCGAACGCCGGCGCCGAAATGTCGTTCGCGGTCGATGATGCATAGGTCACCGTCTGCCGCGGGAACGGCGAGGAGTGATATTTGTTGGTGCCATCAACATGCGCCGGGACGATACGCTCGTCTCCGCCCAGCGTCAGAAGGTGGCTTACAGCCTTGTTTGGTTCGTGTTCCATCAAACGGTACTTTCGCTGCGCCCCCGAAGCGGATATGGGCGCGCCTATAGGGGTGTTGGCCGCAATGGCAAGTTGTCTTGGGTCATTCGCCCTGCCTGAAGGAACCCCGGCCCGGGCTGCTGGCCCCCGGATGAACAACGAAAGTGTGCCTTTTCAGTGACCCAATACCCTGCCCCGCTCACCATCGATGCCAAGGCGCGCGAAACGCTGAAGGTCCTGTTCCTCGCCAAGCATGCGCTGGGCGATGGCTCGCTGCATCCCGAGGACGGCAACCACGCGGTCTACCACAACGAGGTGCGCACCATCCTGGAAGGGCTATTCGACAATCTGCAGGTGGGCAACCAGTACGCGATGCTGTTCGATCCGCCTGAGGTCGACTTTGTCTTCTCGCTGCTCAACCGCGGCGGGTTCGTCAATTCCGAGATGCTGGTGCCCTTGCTGTGCAACCGCAGGAACCTGCCCTATCTCGGCGGCAGCCCGATCCTGCGCGGCCTGTCCGATGACAAGCATCTCTCCAAGCTGGTGGCGCGCGCGCGCGGGTTGCCGACGGCCGACTGGGCGATCTATCGCAAGGGCGGCCCGGTCGACGAGAAGCTCTGCCCGATGGCCGAGCGCATGGTGATCAAGCCCAACGCCTCGTCGGCGAGCTGGGGCGTGCGCGACGCGGGCGACTGGGCCGGCGTGCGCGACGCGGTGGCGGCGATCCACGAGGAAGGCCATGACGCGATCGTCGAGCCGTTCCTTACCGGCAGCGATGTCGAGGTGCCGGTGGTGACCATCCACGGCAAGCCCGTGATCCTGCCGATGATGCTGTTCGAGCAGGCCGATCCGACCCATCTGCGCACCTATTGGGAAAAGCGCGATCTGGTCGAACGTGCGAGCAAGTACGAACTGGTCGACTTCGATGGTTCGCCCTTCGAGGCCGCCATCGCCGGGCACACCGCCAACCTCGCGCAGGAGTTCGTGCCGTTCGACTATGGCCGCTACGAGTTTCGGCTGGACCAGGACAAGGGCGAACTCAACTTCCTCGAGGTCAACCTCAACTGCAACCTGTGGTCGCAAAAGGTCTTCGGCCGCTCCGCCGTCCGCGCCGGATGGACCCAGGAACAGCTGATCGAGACGATCGTCGCAGAGAGCCTGCGGAGCCATGGGCTGATGGGGTAATTTCAGGTCCAATCCTCTCCCGGAACGGGGAGGTGGCAACCTGAAAGGCTGACGGAGGGGAAGCGTTCTGGTGGATCATCAGATGCAATCCCGCTTCCCCCCACCGCTACGCGGCCCCCCTCCCCAGGGGAGGATTTTCCATGATCCCACCTTTTTCGCGCGCGCTTCCCTTCTGCCGTTGAGCCTGCGCGCTAAAGTGTCTATCTAGGCGCTGGACGCACAGATTGACGAGGGATTTCCATGGCTACCTTTACGCTTCCGGCGAACAGCAAGATCACTGGCAAGGGCCAGGCGTTTCAGGCGAAGACCGGGGGCCGGACCAAGAAATTCAAGGTCTATCGCTATGATCCCGACAGCGGCGAGAACCCGCGCTACGACACGTTCGACATCGATCTGGACGATTGCGGCCCGATGGTGCTCGACGCGCTGATCAAGATGAAGTCCGAGCAGGACTCGACGCTGACCTTCCGCCGCTCGTGCCGCGAGGGGATCTGCGGCTCGTGCTCGATGAACATCAATGGCCGCAATGGCCTGGCCTGCACCACCGCGATCGAGGATTGCAAGGGCGAGGTGCGCATCACCCCGCTGCCGCACATGGACGTGATCAAGGATCTGGTCCCCGATTTCAGCCATTTCTACGCGCAGTATGCCTCGATCCGCCCCTGGCTGCAGACCGTGACGCCGGTGCCCTCGGGCAAGGAGCGGCTGCAGTCGCCCGCCGACCGCGCCAAGCTCGACGGCCTTTACGAGTGCATCCTGTGCGCGTGCTGCTCGACCAGCTGCCCGAGCTACTGGTGGAACTCGGACAAGTTCCTGGGCCCCGCCATCCTGCTGCAGGCCTATCGCTGGCTCGCCGACAGCCGCGACGAGATGACCGGTGAGCGGCTCGACGAGCTGGAAGATCCCTTCCGCCTCTATCGGTGCCACACGATCATGAACTGCGCCAACGTCTGCCCCAAGGGCCTCAACCCCGCGCGCGCGATCGCCGAGATCAAGAAGATGCAGGTCGAACGGCACGTCTGACCAGTTTGATTGTCCCTCTCCCGGTGGACGCAGACTCGCCTTTGGTTCTGGACGGCGTATTGCCTGATGAATTTGCCCTCGGACCAGACCCGGACCACCCGGGCTGGATGCGGTGGGAGCTGCGAGAAAAAGGCCGCTACAACAGCACTCTGGGGCCGATGTCGGTGATGCAGCGCGCGGACGGCACCGTCGTCGTGCGCACCGTCCCCGGCCACCTGCAAGGCAACCTTGCCGACAACGTCCATGGCGGCGCGATCCTGACCCAGGTGGATATCTCGATGTTCGTCTGCGCACGGCTCAACGGATCGCTGCGCGAAGGCCCGGGCGTGACGCTCGACCTCAGCACACACTTCGTGGGCGCCGGCAAGGTGGGCGTACCGATGGACTGCGAGGTCGAGATCATCAAGGAAACCGGGCGGATGCTGTTCCTGCGCGGACTGGTCAAGCAGCAGGGCATCAGCATCTGCGCTTATACCGGCACGATCCGCAAGATGCCGGGTCGCAAGATGGGTGCACGCAGCGGATCACCGTCATGACCGGCACGCTCGCCCGCTATGACGCGCTGGTCAGCGCAGGCGAACTGCGTCCCGATCCCGACCAGCGCGCCGCCGCGGTACGATTGCAGGCAATGCAGGATGCGCTACAGGCCGTGCCGCCGCGTGGATCGCTGCTCTGGCGACTGATGGCGATGCAGCCCCAGCCGCAGCCGGTGCGCGGGCTCTACATGTTCGGCGGCGTCGGGCGCGGCAAATCGATGCTGATGGACCTGTTCTACGAATCGGTCGACATCCAGCGCAAGATCCGCGTCCACTTCCACGAGTTCATGCAGGACATTCACGCACGGCTCAGGGTCGAGCGCGACAAGATGCAGGGTGACCCGATCCCGCCGGTGGCCAAACAGTTCAGCGACAATTACCGGCTGATCGCGTTCGACGAGATGGTGGTCAACAACTCTGCGGACGCCATGATCATGTCGCGGCTGTTCACCGCGATCATCGAATCGGGCGTCACCGTTGTCGCCACCTCCAACCGCCCGCCCGACGACCTCTACAAGGACGGGCTCAACCGCGAGCATTTCCTGCCGTTCATCGCGCTGATCAAGCAGCGGCTCGACGTGCAATCCTTGAACGGCCCGACCGACTATCGGCTCGAGCGATTGTCCGGCACCAACACCTGGCACGTCCCCAACGGCCCCGCCGCCACCGCCGCGCTGCGCGAAGCCTTCTTCCGCATGACCGATTACTCGCCCGATGATGCCGCGCACGTGCCCAGCGGCGAGGTCGCGATCAGCGGCGGGCGCAGCATTCACGTGCCCAAGTCGCTGAAGGGCGTCGCGGTGTTCTCGTTCAAGAAGCTCTGCACCGAAG
Source organism: Blastomonas sp. RAC04 (assembly GCF_001713435.1). NCBI lineage: Bacteria > Pseudomonadati > Pseudomonadota > Alphaproteobacteria > Sphingomonadales > Blastomonadaceae > Blastomonas > Blastomonas sp. RAC04. Next base: position 116,705 of record NZ_CP016460.1, on the reverse strand, counting down.
CCCGCGGAGCGCCCGACTATCTCGCCATCGCCCGGCGCTATCACACCGTGTTCCTGGTCGGCATTCCACAATTGGGCCCCGAAAACCGCAACGAAGCCGCGCGCTTCGTGACGCTGATCGACGCGCTCTACGAGATGAAGGTCAAGCTGATCGCTTCTGCTGATGCCCAGCCAATGGACCTGTATTCGAGCGGCGATGGCCGTTTCGAATTCGACCGCACGATCTCGCGGCTGATGGAAATGCAGTCGGACAGCTATCTCGCACTGGGCCATGGCGAGCGCGCTGGGGCGGGGTAGCTTGGTTTAGCTGGCGGCGGGTTTGGGGCTGACCTTGAGCTCGGCCCAAAGGCTGGATTTGGGGCTGACCTTGAGCTCGGCCCAAAGGCTGGATTTGGGTGGATAGCAGACGCTTGCAGGTGCATGTGATCCCTACCTACAAGCGAAAGGCGAACGAGGACCACGCAAGATGACCCCAAACGTCCAATCCGTGATCGACGCGCTGGGAGCGCTTGAGAATGACGAAAATGGTGTCGAGCCCATTGCGAAGGCGTTTTTGGATGGAGACGAGTTTGTGCTCCAGATGAATGAAAGCGCAGCCATCCATCTCTGCCGTCTCATACTCGAAACCGCCTCGAAAAGTATCGCCGGTGCACACCAGCATCTGGACGATACAAACTTCGTAGATGCAGGTGGTGGGCGCCTGCGGATTGAGAACGTCCGATGAGGGGTCGCTTGCCGAAAGGCAGCTTTTTTCTGCGAGGCCACAAATGCCGCCACCCCCTCCGCTCAGCCTGAGCTTGTCGAAGGCCCCGCTACCCCGCCAGCGTGGGCGCGGGTCCTTCGACTTCGCGGGCTGAAGCCCGCGGCTCAGGATGAGCGGAGGTTGTACGTCAGGTGTCTGTATCTGGCCACTTCCAGAATAGGACTTTTTTGCCCAAGCGCGGAATGGCAACCTTGAGCTTTTGGCAGGTCCGCCTTTCCCGCTTGCCTGCGCAGGCAGGCATCCATCTCCTGCCCTTGCACCCAGCATAACGGTCGGGTGATGGGCCCCTGCCTTCGCAGGGGACCGGGATAGTGAGTGCTGTCGCAATATATGGGCTACCCCCCTCACAACTCGAACGTCACCCCCTGCGCCAGCGGCAGCGCGGCGGAGTAGTTCACGGTGCTGGTCTGGCGGCGCATATAGGCCTTCCAGCTGTCCGATCCGGATTCACGGCCGCCGCCCGTCTCCTTCTCGCCGCCGAATGCGCCTCCGATTTCCGCACCCGAGGTGCCGATGTTGACGTTCGCGATGCCGCAATCGCTGCCTGCCGCCGCGACGAAGGCTTCAGCCTCGCGCAGGTCGTTGGTGAAGATCGACGAAGACAGGCCCTGCGCTGCGGCATTGTTGAGCTCGATCGCCTCGTCCAGCGTGTCGTAGCGCAGGCAATAGAGGATCGGCGCGAAGGTTTCGCGCAGCATCGGGCCGGTCTGCTCTGGCATCTCGACTACCGCCGGGCGGACGTACACGCCCTGCCCCGGTCCATCGATCCGCTCGCCGCCGTGCACCGTTGCCCCAAGCGCGCTGGCATCGGCAAGCGCCGCCTGCATCGCTGCAAACGAAACCTCGTCGATCAGCGGCCCTGCCAGATGCGCAGGATCGCGCGGATCGCCGATCGGCAGCCGCGCCGCTGCCGAGACGATCCGAGATACGAACGAATCATATGTCTCGCGCTCGACGAACAGCCGCCTGAGCGAGGTGCAGCGCTGGCCCGTCGTTCCCATGAAGCCGAACGCGCAGCCGGTGAGCGCGAGGTCCATGTCGGCGCTCGGCGCAACCACCGTCGCGTTGTTGCCGCCGAGTTCGAGCAGGCTGCGCGCAAAGCGCTTCGCCGCCGCCTGACCTACGATCCGCCCCATCGCGGTGCTGCCGGTGGCGGAGATCAATGCGATGGCGGGGTGATCGACCAAGGCTGCACCCGCCTTCGCATCGCCGAGCACCAGTTGCGCCAGTCCCTCGGGCGCGTCCGGACCGAAGTCCGCTGCCACGCGGTCGAACAGCGCCTGCACCGCGATCGCGGTGAGCGGGGTCTTTTCCGAAGGCTTCCATACCACGCTGTCGCCGCAGACCAGCGCCAGCGCGGCGTTCCAGGCCCAGACCGCAACCGGGAAGTTGAACGCGGTGATGATCGCCACCGGCCCCAGCGGGTGCCAGGTTTCGCTCATCCGGTGTCCGGGACGTTCGCTGGCGATCGTGAGGCCGTGCAGCTGCCGCGAGAGGCCGACCGCAAAATCGCAGATGTCGATCATCTCCTGCACCTCGCCCAGCCCTTCGGACAAGGGCTTGCCGCAATCGAGCGTCACCAGCATGCCGAGATCGGCCTTGTGGCGGCGCAGTTCCTCGCCGAGCCTGCGCACCAGCTCGCCGCGGCGCGGGCCGGGGACCGTGCGCCACTGGGCAAACGCAGCAGCAGCGCGCTGCGCGATATCGCCCGCCGTTACAGGGTCGGCAGGTTCGAAACCGGCCACCCGCGCGCCGTCGATCGGGCTGAACACATCGATGGCACCGTGCGGAATCGCAAAGCCAAGCGTGGCGGAAAGCTCTTGCAGATGGTCTGCGCTGATTTTCATGGTTTCCTCATGTTTTGAAGGCGGGATCCATGGCCTTTGCCTCGTTGCAATACAAGCACTTGGGCAGGGCGTCACCGGATTGGTGTAAAGCTATGTAAAAACGTATACGAAGGACTCGCCAACCACTGTAAAAACAGGCATTTGGCATGCTTAAGATTAGTTAACTGCTCAGTGGGCGCACAGTCAGGGGAACTTATGCGCATCGCAATAGCCGATGATGATGGCGAGAGCCTTGTCTATCTGGAACACATCATAGCGGGCATGGGCCATATCTGCGCCCGCTTCAACGATGGCGAAAGACTGGCGGCGGCGTTGTTGCGGGACACGTTCGATCTGGTGATGCTGGACTGGAACATGCCGGGCAAGAATGGTCTGCAGATCATCCAGTGGATGCGGCAGACGCTGGACAACCCACCCCCCGTCATCATGTTGACTGGTCGCACCGCCAAGCGCGACATCACCGAGGCGCTCAACGCCGGCGCGGACGACTATATTACCAAGCCCGAGGAAGACAGCGTCATCGCCGCGCGCATCGCAGCGGTGCTGCGGCGGACCAGCGCCAGCGCGAGCATGGACAAGGTGGCGGAATTCGGCGCCTACCGGCTGGACCGGATGGCGCAGACGATCCGCCATCTGGGTCTCGAGATCACGCTGACCGCCAAGGAATTCGAGCTTGCGGACCTCCTGTTCCGCAACCGCGACCGCACGCTGTCGCGCGCCTATATCATGGAAACGATCTGGCGGACGAGCGCGGACCTCGCCACCCGCACGCTCGACATGCACATCTCGCGCGTCCGATCCAAGCTGGCGCTGAAGCCCGAGAACGGGTTTCGCATCTTCACCGTTTTCGGCTATGGCTATCGCCTCGAAACGATAGACCCGGCCAAGGACCTTTCAGCCTCCGAATGACCCTGCGCGCATCGCTGACATGCTGCCTGCTGTTCCTCGTTGCGCTGGTCTGCGGTGCTGCGTTGGCCCCCGATCGCGCGCTGGCGCAACAGCCGGGGGGCGATGATGCGATCACCTATACCGTGCGCAAGGGCGATACGCTGATCACGCTGGGCCGTGCCTGGTTGATCCGCGAGGGCGACTGGAAGCAGGTGCAGCGGATCAACCGCGTCGCCGATCCGCACCGGCTGCCTGTCGCGCGCAAGCTGATCCTTCCCGTCCGGCTGCTCAAGTTCCGCCCCGCATCGGCCAGCGTTGCCGCGTTTCGCGGGGATGCGCGCTCGGCGGCAGGCGGCGGCGGATTGCAGGCTGTGACGATGGGGCAGAGCCTGGGCGAAGGCGCGCGCGTGGTCACCGGCCCCGCCTCCTCGCTGTCGCTGGCGCTGAGCGATGGCTCGGTGATCACCCTGCCCTCCAACAGCGCCTTGCAGATCTCACGGCTGCGCAAGCTGCTGATCACCGACAGCATCGATTACGAACTGGCGCTGGAAAGCGGCGGGGTGCGCAGCCGGGTTTCGCCGTTCCGCAACCGCGACGACCGCTTCCGCCTGCGCAACCCGATCGCGGTGTCCGCAGTGCGCGGCACCGATTTTCGCAACTATTATGACGCGCAACAGGGCCAGGCCCGCGCCGAGCTGATCGAGGGCGGGCTGGCGATCAGTGGCCCGGCCAAAGCTGCCGACACCCGCCTGGTAGCAGAGTTCGGCGCGGTGATCGGCAAGAGCGGCGGCATACTGGTCGAACAGTTGCTGCCTCCACCCGCGCTGGCGACAGGCGGCGGCAAGCAGCGCAACCCAATGCTGGCGTTCTCGGTCGAGGCGGTCCCCGGCGCGCGGGCCTATCGCCTGCAGATCGCGCGCGACAGCGGCTTTGTCGATATCGTCGGCGACGTGTCCAGCCCCTCGCCCGCATTCGTGACAGACGCGCTGCCCAACGGCAATTACTTCGCGCGGTTCACCGCGATCGCGACGTCCGGGCTCGAAGGGATGCCCGGCACGTTCACCTTCAAGCGCCGCCTGGCAACCGCGACCCAGGGTGCCGCCGCGGGCGAGGACGGCTATGTCTTTCGCTGGATCGGCACCGGCGATGGCCTACGCCGCTATCATTTCCAGCTGCGCACGCAGGACACACCCAATCTCGTCGTCGACGAGGCCGGGCTGACCGGATCGTCGATCATCCTGGGCGATCTGCCGCCGGGCCGGTACATGTGGCGCGTCGGCACCACGACCTTCACGCCCGAAGAGACCGACATCGACTGGACCGAGTTCGAGAGCTTCTCCATCGATGAATAAGGGCTCCGGAACCGCAGCTCTGCGGCGCCGGTTCCAGATCGAATGGGCCGTGGTGGCGATGATTGCCTCGGCGATCATCATCGCCGCCACCCTGGGCGGATGGACCCGCTCAGCGGACGACCTGCTCTATGATGCGGCGATGCGGGTGGCACCGGCTCCGCCAGACCCGGACATCCTGATCATCGCGGTCGACGAGCCCAGTCTGCAAGCGCTGGGCCGCTGGCCCTGGCCGCGCCGCCTGCATGCGCAGCTGATCGATAGGCTTGCCCAGGCGCACCCTGCCTCGGTCACGCTCGACCTGCTGCTGTCCGAGCCCGAAGCGGACGACACCGTGCTGGCGGCGGCCATGGTGCGGATCGATCACCTCTATCTGCCGGTCCAGTTCATCCAGCCGGGGCGCGATGGCCGTGCTTTCGACCGCATCGATCCTGCGCCCGCGCTGCTCGGCGCCGCCGACGATGTCGGCCATGCCAACACGCAGATGGATGGCGACGGCACCGTGCGCTCGGCGGTGCTCTGCTTTGCCGCTGACAAGCAGGCGCGCCCATTGCCGCATCTGATGACGATGGCCGCGGCCCCCACCAACTGGCCATCGTGCCTTGAGTCCGAGCGTCTGCGCTTTGCGGCGTCTGAGAGCTTTGCCACCGTGTCGTTCGCCAGCGTGCTGCGCGGCGAGGTCCCCAATGCGCTGATCGCGGGGCGCAGGGTGCTGATCGGCGTCACCGCGCAGGGGTTGGGCGATCGCTACCCGGTGCCGACATCGAATGGCAGCAACATGCCCGGGGTTGAGATCAACGCCAACATCGCCAGCGCGCGCGCGTTGGGCCATTGGGTGCGTCAGCCGCATGTGCTCGCCGCGCTGGTGATGGCGCTGATCCCGGCATGGCTGCTGCTGCTCGCCTTCTGGCGGGTGCGGCCGCGCAGCGTCAACTTGCTCGTCTTGGGCCTGGCGGTGCTGGTGCTGGGCACGAGCATCGCGGCGCTCACCGCCAATCTGTGGATCGCGCCGGGCCCGGCGCTGCTTGGGCTGGCGCTGGTCTATCCCTTATGGGGCTGGCGCAGGCTGCAGGCGACCAGCGACTATATGGCGGGCGAGCTTGCCCGGCTGGAACGCGAAGAGGCGCTGCCGATCGGCGACACACGGCTGGCCGATGCCGATCTGGTCACCGGCCAGTCCAACCGGCTGAGCGGCGCGATCGGCCAGCTGCGCGACCTGAGGCGCTTTGTCGGCGACACGCTGGCGGGGCTGCCCGATCCCGCACTGGTCAGCGATGGCGCGGGCAAGGTGGTGCTGACCAACGCTGCGGCGGATGCGGCGTTCGGCGCGGATATGCAGGGCCAGAGCACCGCGACGCTGCTCGCCGGGATCGCCGACGAGGAGAGCCGCACCGAGCTGGCGCGCTATCTGGCCGATCCGGGCGCGGCGCATATCGAGTTCGCAACCCGCGACGGTCGCAGCTTCGTCCTGCGCCGTGCCGCGATTCTCGATGCCGGCAGTCGTCCGCGCGGCCATGTCGATTACCTCACCGACATCACCTCGATTGCCGCTGCAAGGCGCGAACGCGAGGAGATGCTGCAGCTGCTGTCGCACGACATGCGCGGGCCGCAGGCGGCGATCCTGGCGCTGCTCGCGACAGACCAGGGCGATCTCGATCGCGCGCGCATCGCCCGCCACGCGCGGCAGACGCTCACTCTTGCCGACAATTTCGTCGATCTGGCCCGCATGCAGGAACGCGCCTTCGCACCCGAACCGGTGATCGCCGCCGATCTTGCCAGCGAAGCCGCCGACAGCCTGTGGCCGGTTGCCCGGCAACGCGGGGTGAAGATTTCCGTGGTCGACACCAGCGACTGCGCCTTCATCGCTGCCGAGCGCGAAAGCCTGTTCCGCGCGCTGGTAAACCTGTTCGACAATGCGGTGAAGTACAGCCCCGATAATGGCACGGTGACGGTCGAGATCGAAGCTGCACAAGGCGCGCTGGTCATCCGCATCCGCGATCATGGCCCGGGCATCGACCCTGCCATCCTGCCGCACCTGTTCCAGCGCTTTGCCAGCGAGGGCAAGGGCGCTGAGGTCAAGGGGATCGGCCTGGGCCTGAACTATGTCGCCGCCGTCGTGGCGCGGCATGGCGGAACGATTGCAGGAGCGAATGCGGAAGCCGGCGGTGCGGAGTTCACGATCACGCTGCCGCTGGAGGGGTAGAACGGCAAAGCCTCACCTTGGAGGGGGCGGAATGTGCGACCCTCAGCGCACCCCGGCGCGTTCGACCATCCGCTGGCCGGGCGAGCCATCCAGTCCATCGAGCGCCGCGGCGACCAAGTGGGGCAGGCTCTCGTCGAGCGCGGCCTTGCAGTGATACTCCGCCGCCGACCCCGAGTACACATCGGCGCCTGTGACCCGATCGGTCAGGCGGATGGCGAGGCGATGATCGCGCCTGGCGCAACCCTTGGTAGTCTTGCGGTCGGGCGCAGGGCCGATCACGGCGCTCGCCTTGCCAGCATCGTCCCCGGCCTTGAGCGCCGCCGTGGCGGGGCGATCGGAGAGGGTGACGAAAAGCAGATGGTCCCCCGCCTCCGGCGCGGACCCGGCCATCGTCCAGCCGCGCTGGGTGAGCGCGGCGCTGACCATGTCGATCGCCTGCCTGTGCGCGAGCGTCGTGTCGCCGGGCGGAGTCACCACCGCAAAGCTCGACCGCGCAGGCAAGGGTGCTGGCACCGCCGCATCGATCCGCGTCACCACTGGCGATGCGCACCCCGCCAGCAGCAGCAACGCCGCACTCAGGCCCAGCGCGCGGATCATTTGGCGGTCCAGTCAAGATTGGCGACCGCCACCACCAGCGCCAGCCCAGAGGACAGACCGCCGATGAACGCGTTGCGCTCGACATTGACGTATTCATCCACCGAATGCGCGCGTCCGCCGCCGCCGCCGGTGGCGATGGTCACCGCCGGGATGCCGAGGCTCATCGGGATGTTGGAATCGGTCGACGACGCCTGGAGCTGGGTCTGGAAGCCATGTTCGGCCAGCACGCGCTGGCTGGTGACCACCAGCGGATGCGTATCGGCGGTGCCGCCTGCGGGCCGGTCGCCGATGCGGGTCTTTTCCGCGCCGACCTCGCCCAGATTGGTCGAGCGAGCGAAATTCTCTGCCGCGACGGCCTGATCGACGATATCGAGGAAGCGCTTTTCCAGCCGATCGAGCGCCTTGGGATCGGGCGAGCGCATGTCGACCTGCAGCTCGATCCGGTCGGGGATCGAGTTGACCGAGGTGCCGCCCGAGACGACGCTGGCAGCAAAGCTGGTGCGCGGGCTGGCGGGGACATCGGTCTCGTACAGGCGCTTGACCGCATCGGCCATCGCCGCCATCGGGTTGACGATGCCGAAGGCGCCATAGCTGTGCCCGCCGGGGCCGGTAAACGCGATGTTGTAGCGCTTTGAGCCGACCGCCTGATTGACTATGCGCGACGGATCGGGCCCATCGACCGAGATGAACCCGGCGATCCGGTCCTTGTAGGCGCTCTTGGTGAACAGGTAACGCACACCGCGCAGGTCGCCCGGGCCTTCTTCGCCGACCGTACCGACGAACAGGATGTCGTGCCTGGTCGGCACCTTGGCGGCGTTCATCGCGCGGATCCAGGCGAGCATTCCGGTGAGCCCGACGGTGTCATCGCCCACGCCCGGCGCATTGAGCGTGTTGCCCTCGCGCCGCACGGTGACATTAGTCCCCTTGGGGAAGACGGTGTCGAGATGCGCGCTGATCACCACCAGCGGGCCGCCCGGGGCCACCGTGCCGCGCCTGATCCCGGTGACGTTGCCTTCCGCATCGATCGCGACGTCCGCCAGCCCCATATCCTTGAACGCCTTGGCGAAATACGCCGCCCGCGCCTGCTCGCCGAACGGCGGAGCGGGGATTTCGGTGATGGTGATCAGTTCCTTGACGATCCGGTCATAATCCCCCGCCAGCGCGGTCTTGGCCACAGCGACATCCTGCGCGAAAGCGGGCGCGGTCAGGCTGGCGCTGATGGCCAGTGCGGCGATGAATGTCCGGAAAGCCATGCGATGCCCCTTTTTGTCGTTTTCAATCTTGCTCCCCTCCCTTCCGGGGAGGGGTTGGGTAGGCGTCCCGATGCTACGTTCAGCGTGGACGACCCACCCCTAGCCCCTCCCTCACCAGGGAGGGGAACCTGCAATCGTCAGTCCCGCGTGAGCAGGAAATACACGACGTAAAACCACGAGAAGAACCCGTGGATGATCGCCCAGAGTACCGATTTGTGCGCAGTGTAGCTGATCGCGATGGCAAGAGCGCTGCCGAAGCCGACGCCGTTGCGGACGACCTCCTTCTGCACGATGATCCGCCGTTCGCTCATGCCGCCTTCCGCGCCGCTGCGGTAGCTTCGGCGTTGAGCATCTCGGCCACCTCGAACGCGACCTCGAGCGATTGCGCCGCGTTGAGCCGCGGGTCGCAGTGCGTGTGATAGCGATCGCCCAAAGCCTCGTCGGTGATCGCGATCGCACCGCCGGTACATTCGGTGACGTTCTGCCCCGTCATCTCGATATGAATGCCGCCGGCATGCGTGCCCTCGGCGCGATGCACCGCGAAGAAGCCGCGAAGCTCGGCCATGATCCGCTCGAACGGACGCGTCTTGAAGCCGCTCTCGGACTTGACGACGTTGCCGTGCATCGGGTCGCACGACCAGATGACCGGATGGCCCTCCTTCTTGACCGCGCGCACCAGCGGGGCGAGACCCGCCTCGACCTTGTCGTGCCCGAAGCGGCTGATCAGCGTCATCCGGCCCGGAATGCGCGCAGGGTTGAGCGTGTCGAGCATGTTCAGCAGCGCGTCGGGGCTCAGGCTTGGCCCGCATTTGATGCCGATGGGATTGCCGATGCCGCGCAGGAACTCGACATGCGCCGATCCTTCAAAGCGGGTGCGGTCGCCGATCCACAGGAAATGCGCGCTGGTGTCGTACCAGTCGCCGGTCAGCGAATCGCGCCGGGTCATCGCCTCTTCGAACGGCAGCAGCAGCGCCTCGTGGCTGGTGTAGAAGCTGGTCGCCTGCAGCTGCGGCACGGTGTCCGGGCTGATCCCGCAGGCGCGCATGAAATCGAGCGCTTCGCTGATCCGGTCCGCGGTCTGCGCGTAACGATCTGCCCAGGGGCTGCGGCCCATGAAATCATGCATCCACTGCTGGACCTGCTGCAGGCTGGCATAACCACCGCTGGCAAAGGCGCGCAGCAGGTTGAGCGTCGCTGCGCTCTGCGAATAGGCGCGGACCATGCGCTGCGGATCGGGCTCGCGCACCGCTGCATCGAACTCGATGCCGTTGATGTTGTCGCCGAAATAGCTGGGCATCTCGATATCGCCCTGCCGCTCGGTCGGGGCCGAGCGCGGCTTGGCGAACTGGCCCGCCATCCGGCCCAGCTTCACCACGGGGCGCTTGGAGGCGAAGGTCAGCACCACCGCCATCTGCAGCAGGACGCGGAAGGTGTCGCGGATGTTGTTGGGGTGGAACTCGGCAAAGCTCTCGGCGCAATCGCCGCCCTGCAGCAGGAAGGCTTCGCCGGCAGCCACGCGCGCGAGTTCCTTTTCCAGGTTGCGCGCTTCACCTGCAAACACCAGAGGCGGATAGTTGCGCAGCGTCGCTTCTGCATCGGCAAGGGCCGCGGCATCGCGATAGTCCGGGATATGCCGCGCCTCTTGGGTCCGCCAGCTATCCGGTGTCCATTTTGCCGCCACGTCCATCACTCCAAACGGTATCAAAAAATCAGGCCAGCCAATCTAGGCCGGGCCGCGCCCCATAGCAATGTCGCGCGCAAAAAGCAGCATCCAAATGGCATTTCCGGTCGCCACGGGCTCGCGAGCCTTGCCTTTGATGTCGCAAAGACTCTAAGCGAAGGCCATGGTCATGATCCCGCCCGATATCATTCCCTTCAATGGCCGGTTCGAGGGCCAGACGCATTATTTCGCCTGCCGGGTCTATTTCGAGGACACCGATTTTTCGGGCATCGTCTACCACGCCAACTATCTGCGCTACATGGAGCGCGCGCGGTCGGACATGCTGCGCTGCCTGGCCGTCGACCAGCGCGGAACGCATGATGCTGGTGGCGGGGTCTATGCGGTGGCCGACATGCACCTGCGCTTCGTGCGTCCCGCCAAGATGGACGACGACCTTGTCGTGATGAGCCAGATCACACGTCTGCGCGCTGCAGCCTGCATCATTCATCAACGAGTCATCCGACGCGGCCAATCTGTCACCGATTCTATCGAGACACTGCTGGAGGCAGACGTTACCGCAGCATTCATCAATCCCGAAGGGCGCCCCATCCGTCAGCCGCGCGCCTGGGTGGACGCTTTTTCCGCCATTCTCGATCCCGACCAGAAAGACAGACCCCGCTTATGATCGATACCATGGGCCTCACACCGGATGCCGTCACCCTGTCGCCGCTCAAGCTGTTCATGGAGGCGGATCTTGTCGTCAAGGCGGTGATGATCGGCCTTGCACTCGCCAGCATCTGGACCTGGACGATCATCATCAGCTTCGGCCTCAAGATCGGCAAGATCGTGCGCGACAACACCGGGTTCGAGCAGGATTTCTGGAAGGCGGGCGATATCGATGCGTTCTACAAGGCGCGGGGCCACGAAAAGCTTCCCAGCGCGCGGGTGCTGGCATCGGGCGTCGGCGAATGGCGGCGGACCACCAAGAGCCGGATCACCGATCTTGATGGCGCGCGCCAGCGGCTGGCCACCGCAATGCACTCCACCGTGGGGCAGGAGATCGACACTATGGCGGATCGTCTGAACTTCCTCGCCACGGTCGGATCGGTCGCGCCGTTCGTCGGGCTTTTCGGCACCGTCTGGGGGATCATGCGCAGCTTCACCGCGATTGCCGCCGAACAGAACAGCTCGCTCGCGGTCGTAGCGCCGGGCATTGCCGAAGCCCTGTTCGCGACCGCCATCGGGCTGTTCGCGGCAATCCCCGCGGTCATCGCCTACAACCGCTTCTCGCATCGCCTGAACAAGCTTGAAGGGCGGCTGTTCCGCTTTGCCGATGCGTTTCATGGCGAGCTCAGCCGCGAACTCGAGAAGGACCCGATCTGATGGCGATGTCTCTTGGCCCTTCAGGCGGCGGACGGGGGCGCCGTTCGCGCGCGCCGATCGCGGAAATCAACGTCACCCCGTTCGTCGATGTGATGCTGGTGCTGCTGATCATCTTCATGGTCACCGCGCCTTTGCTGGTCGCGGGCGTGCCGATCGACCTGCCAGACAGCCGCGCTGCCGCGCTTGAGCAGGAGAAGGAACCGGTACAGGTCTCGCTCGATGCCGAGGGCCAGCCGTTCATCGATGATGCGCAGGTTGCGATAGCGGACCTGCCCGCTGCGCTGGAAGCGATCCGCGCCGAACGCGGCGACGACAATGGCGATGCGCCGCAGGTAATGCTGCGCGCCGACCGCTCGCTCGATTACGGCAAGGTGATGCTGGTGATGGGCGAGTTGAACCGCGCGGGCCTCAACCGCGTATCCCTGGTCACCACGGGTTCATCCGAACGCCCATAGGCATTTTTTTGCGACGAAAGGCTGGAAACAGGCAGGGATGGAGAAAAGCGAACGCCTGGGACTATCGGTTGCGGTCATCGGCCATGTCGCGCTGTTCGGCGCGCTGTCGCTGGGCATCGCCAGCCGCAGCGAGCTGAAGATGCCCACCGAGCCGATTTCGGTGCAACTGACCGACGAGGTGGGGCTTGTCTCGACCGCGCCCAACCCGACGCGCGAGGCGGCCACGGCCACCGCGCCCGAGCTTGCCCCCGAGATCGAAAAGGCCGAGCCTGCCCCCGAGCCCGAACCGACCCCTGCGCCTGCGGTCAAGCGCCCCGAGCCGCCCGCGCCCAAGGCGATCGAGCGTCCCTCCCCGCCCAAGCCCAAGGCCGCAGAAAAGCCGCGCCCTGCGCCGGTGCCCAAGCCTGCGCGCAGCACCCCGCCGCCGCCAGCCAAGCCGCAACCCAAGGCGGCTGAAAAGCCCAAGCCTGCCGCGCCCGCCGATACCTCCGATCGCAGGCGCCCCGATCGTCCCGCTGCCAAGCCTGCGGCCAAGGCGCCGCGCGCGCCGCGCATCGGCAGCGATTTTCTGGAAGGGGTGACCGACAAGGCCTCGACCAGCCGGTCGCAGACGCCGCCCGCATCGGTCGCAGGGCCCGCGGTGGTCGCATCGCTGCAGCGCGAATTGCTCCGCCAGGTCAAGCCGCACTGGGTGCCGCCCACCGGCGCGGATGCCGACCAGCTGCGCACCAGGGTCAGCGTGCGGCTGGACGAATCGGGCAACATCGTCGGCAGCCCCAGCGCGGTCACTACCGGCGTGACCGCCAGCAACCGTGCGCAGGAGGCGCTGCACAAGGAACGCGCCATCGCCGCGGTCCGCCGCGCCGCCCCGTTCAAATTCCCGCCGCAATTCTATTCCGAGTGGCAGACCATCGAACCAACTTTCTATCTGGGATTGTAAACCATGCGAATGACCTCGCTCACCAAACTCGGCCTCGTACTCACCACCGGCCTGACCTTGCTCACCACCCCCGCTCATGCGCAGCTGGCGGTGGATGTGGACAATGCGGGCAATGCCGACCTGATCATCGCGGTCCCGGCGCTGCCCACCCCCCGCAGCGATTCCACGCTGGCGGGCACCACCGAGGATCTGGGCAACCGGATCAGCGACGTGATCGCCTCCGATCTGGACCGATCGGGCCTGTTCAAGCCGATCGGCCGCAGCGCGGTCAAGCGCATCACCGTGGACGAGGTCACCGCGCCGACCTTCCCCTATTGGCAGGGCCGCAGCGCCGCAGCGCTGATCCAGGGCTTCGTCCGCTCGAACGGCGACGGCAAGATCACCGTGGGCTGCTATCTCTATGACGTCGCGCTGGGCAGCGAACTGACGCGGCAGGGCTTCGTCGTCGAACCGGCTGACTGGCGCCGCGCCGCGCACAAATGCGCCGATGCGATCTATTCACGGCTGTCGGGCGAAAGCCCGTTCTTCGACAGCCGCATCGCCTATATCGCCGAGACCGGTCCCAAGGGGAACCGCACCAAGCGGCTCGCGATCATGGACTCCGATGGCGCCAACCACCGCTTCATCACCAACGGCCAGTCGACCGCGCTGACCCCGCGCTTCTCACCCGACTACAAGCAGATCGCCTATCTGAGCTATCTCGACGGCAACCCGCGCATCTATGTCTATGATGTCGGCACCGGGCGGCAGCGGCTGGTCACGCAAAGCCGCAACCCCACGTTCGCTCCGCGCTGGTCGCCCGATGGCCGCTTCCTGCTGTATTCGATGGCGATCGGCGGCAACACCGACATCTACAAGATCCCGGTCCAGGGCGGCACCCCGGTGCGGCTGACCGATGGCCCGGGAATCGATGTCGGCGGCAGCTTCTCGCCCGATGGCAGCCAGATCGTGTTCGAAAGCGACCGGGGCGGCGGCCAGCAGCTTTATGTGATGAACGCCGATGGCTCCAACCAGCGCCGCATCAGCTTTGGCGGCGGGCGCTATGCCACGCCCGAATGGAGCCCGCGCGGCGACCTTATCGCGTTCACCAAGATGCAGGGCAATTTCCGCATCGGCGTGATGAGCCCATCGGGCGGCGGCGAGCGGCTGCTGACCAACAGCTGGCAGGACGAGGCCCCCACCTGGGCGCCCAACGGACGCGTGATCCAGTTCTTCCGCACCGGGCGCGGCGCGGTCAGTTCGACCGTGTGGCAGGTCGATCTGACCGGCTCGAACGAGCGGCGACTGCCCACCCCGGTCGACGGATCCGATCCCTCCTGGGGTCCGATCCTGCCGTGACCCGTGCCAAACCTGCGCTGCATGCCGCTTTTTGCGGCAAAGGGGTTTACCTCGGCGCCAAACCGAGTCACGCTTCGTCGCAGTTACGGGTTGTATTGTCGTCACGGGCCGCGTCGCACCGGTCCAGCATATCCATTCCCCCATGGAGCATGCGCTGTAACGGGAAATCCCCGGCGGCGTTGTTCCTCCCCTTGAAAGAAGGAGACGCTCGATGAGAACTGTCCGTAACACGCTGATCATGGCGACCGCCGTGATTGCTCTGGGTGCATGCGCCAAGAAGGCGCCCCCCGAGCTGCCGCCCGCACCGGGTCCGGCGGTCGACAATTCCATGGGTCAGGACAATTCGGGCGTCGGCGATGCCGTGGTCCCCGGTAGCCAGCGCGATTTCCTCGCCAAGGTGCGCTCCGACCGCATCCTGTTCGATCTGGATCGCTACAACGTCGATTCCGACGATCAGGTCACGCTGCAGAGTCAGGCGCAGTGGCTGGCGCAGTATCCCAACAAGCAGGCGATCATCGAAGGCCATGCCGACGAACGCGGCACCCGCGATTACAACATCGCGCTGGGCGAACGCCGCGCCAACGCCGCGAAAAACTATCTGGTCTCGCTGGGCGTCAGCGAGCAGCGGCTGCGCGTGGTCAGCTATGGCAAGGAACGCCCCGCCGCGATGGGATCGGACGAAAGCTCCTGGGCTCAGAACCGCCGCGCCGTGACGGTCACGATCGACTGATCAGCGCCTCGACCGAATGACCAAAAAGGGCCAGTCGTGCGGAACGGCTGGCCTTTTTGTTTGCGACGCCGGGGCCGTATTGCTGCGACTGGCGGCTAAACGTCTTCGGGCAGATCGAGCCCGCGCGTACCGTGGTGCGGGGTGTGCGCCGGGGCATGGGGCAGTTCCAGCTCGGCAGGCTCGGGGCGCTCCAGCATGCCTTCCCATTTGGTGATCACGCTGGTCGCCACGGCATTGCCGACGACGTTGGTAGCGGTCCGTCCCATGTCGAGGAACTGGTCGATGGCCAGAATGATCGCCACGCCTTCCACCGGCAGGCCGAACTGGGCCAGCGTCCCGGTGATCACCACCAGGCTGGCGCGGGGTACCGCGGCGATTCCCTTGGAGCTGATCATCAGCGTCAGCAGGATCAGGATCTGCGAGCTGATCGACAGATCGATGCCATAGGCCTGCGCGATGAAGATCGTCGCAAAGCTCATGTACATCATCGATCCGTCGAGGTTGAAGCTGTACCCCAGCGGCAGCATGAACCCGGAAATGCGGCGCGGCACGCCGAAACGGTCGAGCTGTTCGAACATCTTGGGCAAAGCGGCCTCGGATGAGGCTGTCGAGAACGCGATCAGCAGCGGCTCGCGAATATAACGGATCAGCTGCCAGATCTTTTCGCGCAGGAAGATCCAGCCCATGGTCAACAGCAGCACCCACAGCAGCAGCAGCGAGGCATAGAATTCAACGAGCAGCTCGAAATAGGTGCCCAGGATCGCCAGCCCGCTGGCCGCCACCACCTTGGCGATCGCGCCGAACACCGCAAAGGGGGCAAAGCGCATCACATAGCCGGTGATCTGCAGCATCATTTCGGCCAGCGCTTCGGATCCGCGCACCAGCGCCGCACCCTTTTCACCGATCGCCGACAGGGCGACACCAGCAAAGATGGCAAACACCAGGATCTGCAGGATGTTGTTGGTGGCCAGCGCCTCGAGCGCGTTCTTCGGAAAGATCGACAGGGTGAATTCCCAGGCATCGAGCTTCTTGACTTCGCCCACCATCTTGGCAGCTTCCGCAGCATCGGGGATCGGCGCGCCAACACCCGGCTGGAACAGGTTGACCATCAACAGCCCGAGGCCGATCGAGATGAAGCTGGCAGTAATGAACCAGGTCAGCGCGCGTACGCCGATGCGCCCGAGCGCGCTGCTGTCCCCCATATGCGCGATGCCCACCACGATGGTCGACAGCACCAGCGGAGCGACCAGCAGCTTGATCAGATTGAGGAAGATGTCCGACAGCAGCTTGAAGGTCTTGGTCGTGTAATCGAACCAGGGATTGTCCACGGGAATGCCGATATGCACGCCATAGCCCACAGCGACGCCCAGCATCATGCCTGCGAAAATATACCAGGTGAGTTTGCGGTCCATGATCCTGCCCCTGCTGCTTCAATCAGCGTCCTACCGGTCCGCCGCAAATGCGCAAGCCCGCGCGTTGCCGGGGCTGAGTGCGCCCGCCCGAAATGTGACGAACCGTTGCGGCGCGGATGCGCGCTGCGCGATCAGTGCAGCCCCTGTTTCAGCTTGGCGGCAAAGCTGGGGGTCGCAGGAGTGGCGATATCCGCTACGTACCAAACGCCTTTGGCCAAAGCGAGGTCCACCGAGTAGCGCACCTTGCCGCCGTTGCGCATGTTGACCGTGACGCGCGCGCCTGATCTGCCGATCGCGGTGACGGTGCTGCCGACGACCCTGTAGTCCGTGCCGGTGTCCTGGCAGTCGCAAAACGGGACGGCATCGATCACGCAATATCCGCCGCCTGCTGCGGCGCAGGCATCGTCCCTGGCGATCAGCGCCTTGAGCGCAGGCGTGTAGCGAACCGAGCGATAGTCGAAATCGCCCGGGAGCCGGGCAAAGATGCTTTCGACATAACGCTGGGCCGCGCCAAGCTCGGCTGCCGTTACCGTTGCCGTTGCCGCGACCGCGGGGGATGCACCCACTACCGCAAGCCCTGCCAGCACCATCGATTGCTTAAGCGCCATCCGCATCCTCATTTCAGCCCCCTTGTGATCGCGTTGCCCATCACTCCCGCCGCGCCGCGCGCTGCTGCGGCGGGGTGAGGCGGTAGACGTGATAGTCGTCATCGGGACCCGCGCGCAGCGGATCGAGCTGCCAGCCCGCCTTGCGCAGATGCCCGGCGATGTCGCCCCAAAAGGGTCGGTCTAGGATCACCGCATGCGTGACGCGTGCCTTGCGCGCGATCTCGTCGACCGCGCGGCCGCGATCCTTGCCCGCCGACGGCAGCGTCCAGCGACGATGCGCGGCGATCGAATCGGGGGATTTCAGCCCCACCACATCGACCAGCGCAAAATCGGTCTGCCAGCCGAAATAGCCCGCATCATGGATCAGCACCCGGGCATCGCGCGGCAGGTTGCGCTTCGCCCAGGTGGCAAGCTGCTCCTGATCCGCAGTGATGCAGAGGCTGTCGCGATAGAAACTCCAGCCGCCAAGGAAGAAGCTGGCGATCATCAGCGCGGCGCCCGCCGAGACGATCATCGGGGCCCTGCCGCGCATGACGTCCGCGCGCGCGGCAAGCGCCGCCCAGCCCGCCAGCGCCAGCGGCACGAAGATGAACAGGTAGCGCTGCTCGTTGTGCATCAGCCCGCTGGGCAGCGACAGCGCGCTGGCGAGCAGATAGGTGCCTACAAAGGCCAGCAGCGCCCAGCCGTCGCGGACCATGGGCAGCGCGGCGAGGCCGAGCAGCACCCATCCCAGCGGCGCCGTGGCGACCGACAGCAGCACGATCAGCAGCCGGTCGGGCAGCGACAGCCCGCCATCGCCGAAGAACGCGACCTTGGCACCTGCGGTCTGCGGAACCAGCTCGCCCGTCGCCGCCCAGGCCAGCGCCGCCAGCAGCGCCGCAACGCCCAGCGTCAGCGCGGCGAGCCGCGCCAGCTGCGCCGGCTGGCGGTAAAGTCTGGCTGCTGCGGCAATCGCCAGCACGGCGGTCAGCAGCGCAAGTTCAGGCCGAATGAAGGGCAGCACCCCTATCAGCCCTGCCAGCCATCGGCGCCGCGCCGGATCGTCGGGAAACTGCGCGAGATAAACGGTCCAGATCACCGCCGCCATGGCAAACCCGGTCTCCAGCCCGTTCATCAGCTGGTACCACAGCTTGATGCCTGCGAACCCGGCGATGCTGCCGAGGATCGCGACGCCGCGATGGCCGCTGATCGTCAGCAGCGCCCGGTACAGGCCAAGGACATAAGCCGACGCCGCGAGCATCGCCAGGGTAAGCGAGGCGGCAGGCCAGGCCATCACCAGGCCCAGCGGCACCAGCAGCAGCATGTGCACCAGGCTGGTCGCGCCGGTTGGCCGGGTGTAGCCATAGCTGTCCACCGCGCCGGTGACGATCTGCTGGGCATTGGCAATGGTGATATAGGCATCGTCGAGCGGAAAGCGGATCGGCTGGTTGGCGATCAGGGTCGCAGCGATGACCCCGGCCAGCGCCACGGCCACCAGAGCGCCGCCGCCCGATCCCAATCGACTGATCATTGCGACCGCACCTCTTGCCGCTCCCCCTGGCCCGTTGCCGGTGCCGCGCACCGTCCGGCATGCACGACCAGATCCCTGGGTGCTGGGTAGCCGACGCGATCGGGGCTGCCTAGGGCCCAAACGCAAAACGGGGGCCGACATTGCTGTCGGCCCCCACTGCGCCTGATCTGATCAACCGGTCCTTTTGGCCGAAGCCCCGAAGGCGGTTTCCCGCCTCAAAATGGTCCGTCTGCTGCGCCGCGAGCGGCTGGGCCGACGTATCCGTTTTCAGGTTTGCGGTTGCGACAGCTGCATTGCTGAAGTTGCCGCTTCGGTCCTGATGACCCTTCCCAAGCGTCCGGCTTCGCGCGAGGCCCGGTGCCATATGGTCCGAAGACCGATGGACCCGGGTCCGCGCTCTGCCTGACACCCCATTTTTGCGCATCCGTTTCAAGTCATCCGGCCCGGCAGCACCATCCCGAAGGATCATGCGCGTTAACCGGTTGTCCTGACCCGCATTTTGCAAAGCCCGGGGCATCGCATCGGCCTGCTGCTCCATCCCGGACTTTCGTCCCGCATTTCGCCTGCCTGCCGATCATCGGTTCTTCATTCGGACGTTCGGTGGACTGCCCATCCCTGCACCATTTCTGCTGCGGGGCGGCTTTTTCCGCCTATGTCTGGCCTGTGCATAACACCTGCCGTCTCTCGCGCCCTACCTGCCATCGCTGGCCTGCCTGGCGGGCGTACTCTCCGACCCTCAAAGCACGATCTACATTGCTGTATTTCAACGCTTTTCTCGGTCTTCAGTCCGCTTTCCGTCTGTCCTTCCGACTTCACAAAGGTGTCACGACATCCGAGTCGCAGCCAGCAAAATTGCGCAAGTTATCCACAGGCAACACGGGTTCGCTGTGGATAAAATGGTGGACAACAATGGATTAAAGTCGGGCTGATGGTTTGTTTCACGCACGTGTAACAAACAGGGTTAGCGAGCAGGACTTGGACAGGCGATTCGCCCCGCGCGGCCCTGAACCAGTCAGCCGATCGTCCCCATCGGCACGACCGCGATCAGCACCAGGCACGCAATCACGATTGCCGAGACGCGGGCGCGCATCGTGCCATAAGCCATGTCGGTCGCCCCCGCCTCCATCGCGCGGCGGTCGAGCCACAGCAGCACGCCGAAGCCGATCGCGAACAGCAACGCCGCCTCGTTGAACGGCACGAACCACAAGGCAGCGCAGGTGCCCAGCACCACGACGTTGCTGGCGATCAGCAGATTGGGGCTGACCTTCTGCGGGGCCACCACCTGGATACCCCACAATGTGCCCGCCATGAACATCAGGATGGTGAACGCCCAGTAGCAGGTGAGATTGGCCGCGTTGACATCGCCATAGCCGGTGATGTGGCACGACGCGCCCGCAAGGAACGGCAGCGCCCCTGCATAGGTCAGCACCTGCATCAGAGTGCGGTTCGTGCCCTCTGCCCGCTCCATAAGCGCGCTCAGGCCCCCCGGCGGCCCAGCAGGCGCAGGCGCAGCGCGTTCAGCTTGATGAAGCCTTCGGCATCCTTCTGGTCATAGGCGCCGGCATCGTCCTCGAACGTCACCACCTTTTCGCTGTACAGCGAGAATGGCGACTTGCGGCCGACGACCCAGGCGTTGCCCTTGTAGAGCTTGAGCCGCACGGTGCCGGTGACATGCGCCTGGCTGTGGTCGATCGCCGCCTGCAGCATCTCGCGCTCGGGGCTGAACCACAGGCCATTGTAGATCAGTTCGGCATAGCGCGGGGCGAGCTCGTCCTTGAGGTGCGCAGCCCCGCGATCCAGCGTCAGCTGCTCGATGCCGCGGTGCGCGATGTGATAGATCGTGCCGCCCGGCGTTTCGTACATGCCGCGCGACTTCATGCCGACGAAGCGGTTCTCGACCAGATCGAGCCGTCCGATGCCATGGGTCTTGCCATACCCGTTGAGCTTTTCGAGGAGGGTCGCCGGGCTCATGCCCTCGCCGTTGATCGCGACGCCGTCGCCGCGCTCGAAATCGATCGTGATATATTCGGGCGTGTCGGGCGCATCCTCGGGGTGGTTGGTGCGCGAATAGACATAGTCGGGGACTTCATCCCACGGGTCCTCGAGCACCTTGCCCTCGGACGAGGTGTGCAGCATGTTGGCGTCGGTCGAGAACGGCGCTTCGCCGCGCTTGTCCTTGCTCACCGGAATCTGGTGCGTCTCGGCGAACTCGATCAGCTTGGTGCGGCTGGTCAGGTCCCATTCGCGCCACGGAGCGATCACCTTCACGTCGGGATCGAGCGCGTAATAGCCGAGTTCGAAACGCACCTGATCGTTGCCCTTGCCGGTCGCGCCGTGGCTGACCGCATCTGCGCCGACCATCTTGGCGATCTCGATCTGGCGCTTGGCGATCAGCGGACGCGCGATCGAGGTGCCCAGCAGATAAGTGCCTTCGTAGACCGCATTGGCGCGCATCATCGGGAACACGTAGTCCTTGACGAACTCCTCGCGCAAGTCGTCGATGAAGATGTGTTCGGGCTTCACACCCATCATCTGCGCCTTGGCGCGCGCGGGCTCCAGCTCCTCGCCCTGGCCCAGATCGGCGGTGAAGGTCACGACCTCGCAATTATAGGTCTGCTGCAGCCACTTGAGGATGACGCTGGTATCCAGCCCGCCCGAAAAGGCCAGAACGACGCGGTTGACGGATTGGGTCATGCAAGCGGACTTTCTGCTGATGTAGGTGCTCGCGCGCCGACTATCAGCGCGGCACAGCAGGGGCAAGTGTGCAGTGTGCCATGCCGGTGATGTTGACTTGGGCACGGCGCGATTCTAGCCTTGGCCTCAAGGTCGCAAGCCACCTTCCAGCCACAAGGCTGGTTCCAAGGATGCCTCGACCATGCTCTCCCGATTTGCCCGAATTGCCGCAGGCGCTGGCCTGGCCCTGGTTCTTGCCGCGCAGCCCGCAACGCTGACCGCCGGATCGGCCCCCGATCCGCAGCGGCTGCACCAGCCGCGCACCGATTGCCATGTCGCCTATGACCGGCTGATCAACGATCTCGACAAGGGCGCGGCGATATCCGCGGACGAAGAGGCCTGGGCGCGCGCGCACGAGAACGCGTCCAACGCCCCCGCCCCCTGCCCCGCGCCGCCACAGCCGCTGCTCGACAAGGCGGTGAACCACGTCATCTCGACCCCGGACGGGTTGAAGATCGCGCGGCGTTTCATCGACAGGCAGAAGGACGCCAGTGCGATGCTGGAGGTGGGGCTGTCGGTGTATTCGGGCTTCTTCAGCGACCTTCCTAAGTCGCAGGGGCTCGACCTGATCCGCGCCTCGGCCACCGGGGACGACCCGATGGGCATGTACATCTACGGCACATTGCTGGCGCAGGGCGGCTATGGGACTAAAGACATCAAGGGCGGCGTCAGGATGATGGAGCAGGCCGCCGCGGCCGGCCATGTCGACGCGATGCACCGGGCGGGCATCTATTATCACGAAGGCCTGGGCGTGAAGAAGGACGAGAAGAAGGCGTTCGACCTGTTCCGCCAGGCAGCCGAGCGCGGTCATGTCTATTCGACGATCATGGCCTTCACGATGATCAGCGAGGGACGCGGGACGAAGAAGGACTTCGACCTCGCCTATCGGCTGTCGCGCAGCATGGCCGAACAGGGCGAGGTCTATGGCGCGGTGATGGCGGCATCATCGCTGCTGCAATCCAAGGACGCGATGAAGTACGAGACCGAGGTGCTGTACTGGATGGATTATGCGATCCGGAACGGCGACGACTCGATCAGGTCGCAGATGACCCCGCTGCGCACCCAGGCCGCCGCGATCTACAGCCGTCCCGCAGCGCCGCCGCGCGATTATCGCCCTCGCCCGTTCAAGGCCTGCCCGATGAAGACGGTGTGTACCGTCAATCACTATAGCGGACTGCGCAGCTGCACCACCAACAAGGATTACTGGAACGACTGCGACGGCTGAACCGCCAGTTATCCGACCCAGCCCGCCGTCTGCGCCGCGACCCAAAGCCCGAGTGCGGCAAACAGCACAGCTGCGCCGATCTGCAGCGCGCGGATCGGCAGGATGCGCTCGATCCTGTGGCCCAGCAGCACGGCGGGCACATTGGCGATCATCATGCCCAGGGTGGTGCCCGCTGTCACCGCGATCACGTTCTGGTAGTGCGCGCCCATCGCGACCGTGGCGATCTGGGTCTTGTCGCCCATCTCGACGAGGAAGAACGCGATCAGGGTTGTGACGAACACACCTGCACTGCGCGCCTTGGGCTGGTCGTTCTCGTCGAACGTGTCGGGGATCAGCGCCCATAACGCCATGCCGACAAAACCCGCCGCGATGGCATAGCGGAAAGCGGGGCTGTCGAGCAGGCCTGCGATCTGCTGGCCGAGCAAGGCCGCGAGGAAATGGTTGGCGAGTGTCGCGACCAGAATGCCGGCGATGATCGGCACCGGCTTGCGCAGCCGGGCGGCGAGCAGGATGGCGAGCAGCTGCGTCTTATCACCCATTTCGGCGAGCGCAACGAGTGACAACGAGGCGAGAAAGGCTTCCATAAGCAGGATAACTTCCGGGGCCGGGCAGCAGGGTTTCAAGCAAAAACGCAACAACACCTTTCCCCCTGCCCGGCCGGACAATGGGATCAGGTGTCATCGGTCTTGCCGGAAGCCGGGCCTCGAAAAAGGTCCGGAAACCCGCGCACCATGGCCTCTCGACCAAGTGTGTTGACGCGCGGACCAGTGCACCGCACCGGTTGGCTACTCCCCATCAGACGTGCTAGCCTTTAGGCCTTGATCATGGGGGATGCAAGATGGCGGATGCAGCCAACAAGACCGTGGCCACCGATGCCGATGTGAAAGGCTATATCGCCGCGCTGGAGCCCGACCGGCGGCGCGAGGAAGCGCAGGCCCTGCTGGAACTTTACCAGCGTGTGACCGGCGAGCCTGCGAAGATGTGGGGGCCGAGCATGATCGGCTTTGGCGAATATCATTATACCTATGACAGCGGGCGCAGCGGCACATCGATGCGATCGGGCTTTGCCCCGCGCAAGGGCAAGCACAGCATCTACCTGATGTGCAGCGATCTGGAAGGCGCCGCCGCTGCGCAGCAAGAGGCGCTGCTGGCCCGGCTTGGCAAGCACAAGATGGAAAAGTCGTGCCTCTATGTGAACCGGCTCGACCAGATCGACTTGGGCGTGCTCGAACAGATCATCGCGGCCAATGTCGCCGAAATGAACCGGCTCTACCCGCCCGGATGATCTCCACCGACGACCTTTATCGCGGCCCGGTCAAGCGCAGCATCCAGATTGCGGGGCATCTCACCTCGATCAGCCTGGAGCCCCTGTTCTGGGACATGCTCAAGGCTGCCGCCGAGGCGCGCATGCTGCCGCTCAACGCGCTGGTGGCCCGGATCGATGTCGAACGGATCGAGGCGGACGACCCGCCGAACCTCGCGAGCGCGATCCGGCTGTGGCTGGTGCGCGATCTGGTCGAAACCCTCTCCCCTCCCGCTGGCGGGAGGGGTGGCTGAGGCGCAGCCGAGGCCGGGGTGGGCCTGAGATTCGGAACGTTTCAGGCCCACCCCGGTCCGGCAAGCCGGACCTGCCCCTCCCGCATGCGGGAGGGGAGAGCGGGATGAGCCAGCCCGCCCGTCAATCCCCGCCGACGCGCTCGATATCTGCGCCGACTGCCTGCAGTTTCTCTTCCAGCCGCTCATAGCCGCGGTCGAGATGGTACACGCGGTTGACCTCGGTCTCTCCCTCGGCGGCAAGCCCTGCGATGATCAGGCTCATCGAGGCGCGCAGATCGGTCGCCATCACCGGCGCTCCGACCATGCGGTTGACGCCGTGCACCACCGCGGTGCGGCCCTTGACATCGATATGTGCGCCCATGCGGTTCAGTTCGGGCACGTGCATGTAGCGGTTCTCGAAGATCGTCTCGGTGAGCATGCTGGTGCCTTCGGCCATGCACAGCATCGCCATGAACTGGGCCTGCATGTCGGTTGCAAAGCCCGGGAACGGCGCGGTCGAGAGGGTCAGCGCCTGCAATTTGCCGTTGGGCCGCACCGCGATGCCGTCGGCGATTTCCTCGACATGCACGCCGGCCTGACGCAAAGCCGCGATCGTGGCTTCCATCTCGTCGAGCCTGGCGCCGATCAGGTCGAGCGGGCTGCCGGTGATCGCGGCGGCGCAGGCATAGCTGCCCGCCTCGATCCGGTCGGCCATCACGCGATAGGTCGCGCCGTGCAGCCGGTCCTTGCCATGGATGACCAAGGTCGATCCGCCGATGCCCTCGATCACCGCGCCCATCGCCACCAGCAGGTTGCACAGGTCGACGATCTCGGGTTCACGCGCGGCATTGCGCAGCGTCGAGGTACCCTTGGCGAGCACCGCGGCCATCAGCGCATTTTCGGTCGCGCCGACGGAAACCACGGGAAAGCCGAAGTCGCCGCCAGGAAGCCCGCCCTTGGGCGCGCGCGCGGTGACGTATCCCGCCGCGATCTCGATTTCCGCGCCCAGCGCCTCCAGCGCCTTCAAGTGCAGGTCGATCGGGCGGTTGCCGATCGCGCAGCCGCCGGGAAGCGAGACCGTCGCCTCGCCCGCGCGCGCCAGCAAGGGGCCCAGCACCAGGATCGAGGCGCGCATCTTGCGCACGATGTCATAGGGCGCGACCGTTGCGGTGACGCGGCCCGCGCGCAGCGTCATCACCCGGCCAAAATCCTCGGGCCGCGCGCCTTCGATCATCGTCGAGACGCCGAGCTGGTTGAGCAGATGGCCGAAGCTGTCGACGTCGGCTAGCCGCGGCAGGTTGCGCAGCGTCAGCGGCTCATCGGTGAGCAGCGCGCACGGCAACAGCGTCAGCGCGCTGTTCTTGGCTCCGGAGATGGGAATACGGCCCGAGAGCGGCTTGCCGCCGCGAATGATGATCTTGTCCATCGCCGCTGTTTAACGCCTGCGGCACCGGGTGCAAGGGGGGCAACGCCGCTTGCGGTGTCAAACCTTCTCGAGCGTGCACTGCAGCGGGTGCTGGTTTTCGCGGGCGAAGTCCATCACCTGGTTAACCTTGGTCTCGGCAACCTCATAGGTGAAGATGCCGCACACGCCGACGCCCTTCTGATGAACGTGGAGCATCACCCGCGTCGCCTCGTCCATGTTCATGCTGAAGAAGCGCTTGAGCACCAGCACCACGAATTCCATCGGGGTGTAATCGTCGTTGAGCATCAGCACCTTGTACTGGCTGGGCTTCTTCGACTTGGCGCGAGTCTTGACCGCGATGCCGATATCGGGCGGGCCATCGTCATTCCCGTCCTCGCGGTCCGGGCCTGCGTGCACGGCAAACCTGCCACCCGCCGCAGAAAGGGTCAGGGGCGCCAGGCGCGGCGCAAGGGTGGGGGTCTGAGGATGCATAGATGATTGCGAATATCGTATTTCGCTGGCCGCAGGCAAGGGGTCCCATGCAATTTGAGGCGATCCAGCGCCGCGGGCAGACGCACGCCCGGCCCCTGTGATCGCTGGCTCTGGCGTTTTGCATGCCTTTCCTTTAGGGGCGGCCCCATGCATTTTCTCGATCAAGCCAAGATTTTCATCCGCTCGGGTACCGGCGGACAGGGCGCGGTGTCCTTTCGCCGCGAAAAGTACGTCGAATATGGCGGTCCGGACGGCGGCAATGGCGGCAAGGGCGGCGACATCATCTTCGAAGCGGTCAGCGGCCTCAACACGCTGATCGACTTTCGCTACACCCAGCACTTCAAGGCGCGGCGCGGCACCGGCGGCATGGGTCGCAACCGCACCGGCGCGGGCGGCGAGGACCTTGTGATCAAGGTTCCCGTCGGCACCCAGGTGCTGAGCGAGGACAAGGAAGAGGTGCTCGCCGACTTCACGCATGCAGGCCAGCGGATCACACTGCTGCGCGGCGGCGATGGCGGGCGCGGCAACCTCAGCTACAAGACCAGCACCAACCGCACCCCGCGCCAGCACGGCCCGGGCTGGCCAGGCGCGGAAATGTATGTCTGGCTGCGGCTGAAGCTGATGGCGGATGCAGGGTTGGTCGGCCTGCCCAATGCGGGCAAGTCCACCTTCATCAACCAGGTGACCAACACCCACGCCAAGGTCGGCGACTATCCCTTCACGACGCTGCGTCCGCAATTGGGCGTGGTCCAGCACAAGAACCGCGAGTTCGTGCTCGCCGACATCCCCGGGCTGATCGAGGGCGCGGCCGAAGGCGCAGGGATCGGCGACCGGTTCCTGGGCCATATCGAACGCTGCCAGGTGCTCATCCATCTGATCGATGCCAATGGCGACGATCCGCTCGAGGCGATGCGGATCGTCAATGGCGAACTGACCAACTACGGCGCCGGGCTTGACGAAAAGCCGAGGCTGGTGGCGCTCAACAAGGGCGATCTGCTCGACGACGAGCTGATGCAGCATTTTTCCGACGAGGTGCTGGCAGCGGGTGCGGAACGCGTGTTCCCGATTTCTGCGGCGACCGGCGCGGGGATCGAGGCGCTGTTCGACGCACTGCTCGAATACCTGCCGCGCGATACCGCGACCGAAAAGCCCGAAGGGGTCGATCCGAATGCCGACAGCGAGCCGGGGGTCTGGTCTCCGGTTTGAGCGGCTACAAGCCGTGGTTCTGCAATATCGTGCCTTTCTCTCGTCACCCCCGCGCACGCGGGGGTCCCGCTTCTAAAGCTGGCCAGGCAAAAAGCGGGATTCCCGCGTTCGCGGGAATGACGGGGATGGAAGACCGTCTGTTTCGCCTGTAACTCACTTGGTGCCGCTTTCGCCGGAAAACGGGATTTGAACGATGACCCACGCCCCTTCCCCCGCCGCCCTGCTGTCTGCCGCCGCCTGTCCGGTGCTGGTGGTCAAGGTCGGCTCGGCGCTGCTGGTGGCGCCCGACGGGACGGTCCGGCGCGAATGGCTGGCGTCCTTGGTCGACGACATCGCCGCGCGGACCTCGGCCGGGCAGCGCATCGTCATCGTCTCCTCGGGCGCGATCGCGCTGGGCGCACGGAGGCTGGGGCTGCCCAAGGGCGGCCGCGCCAGCCTTGAGGATGCGCAGGCAGCCGCCGCCACCGGGCAGATTGCGCTCAGCCAATGCTGGGCCGAACTGCTGGGCGATCATGCCATCACCGCCGCGCAGATGCTGGTCACGCTCGACGATCTGGAAGATCGCAGGCGCTTCCTCAACGCATCGGCAACCTTGCGCCGGTTGATCGCGCTGGGCGTGGTGCCGGTGATCAACGAGAATGATTCGGTCGCGACCGAGGAAATCCGCTTCGGCGACAACGACCGGCTCGCCGCGCGCATCGCGCAGGCGGCAGGCGCTGGCGGCGTGGTGCTGCTCTCCGACGTCGACGGGCTCTACACCGCCAACCCGAAGAACGACCCCGACGCCAAGCTTGTCGAGAGCGTCGCGCGGATCGATGCGCGGATCCGCGCCATGGCCGATGGCGGCTCTGCATCGGGGATGGGATCGGGCGGTATGCTCTCCAAGCTCGAGGCGGCACGGATCGCGACCAGCGCGGGCGCGCACCTCGCCATCGCCAACGGCACGCACGACCACCCGCTCGCCAGGCTGGCGGCGGGCGGCCGAGCCACAGTGTTCACCGCCGGGCCGCAGGGCAAGGGCCGCAAATTGTGGCTGGCGGGGCGCATGACCGCGCGCGGGCGGATCACCGTGGATGCAGGAGCGCAAGCCGCGCTCGCCAAGGGATCGAGCCTGCTCGCCGCGGGCGCCACCGCCGTGGACGGCAAGTTCGTGCGCGGCGACGTGATCGAGATCCTGAACGCAAGCGGAGAGACGATCGCGCGGGGGCTGGCCGAATATGACGCTGGCGATGCGGCACGGATCATGGGGCTGCGCAGCGATGCGATCGCCGAGGTGCTCGGCTATGCGCCGCGCAGTGCGCTGGTCCACCGCGATCAGATGGTGCTGTTGTGAGCGTGATCGCGATGACCGGCGGGACCGGCTTTGTCGGCGGTGCGAGCATCGATGCGGCTCTGGCCAGCGGTCACCAGGTCCGCGCGCTGACCCGCCGTCCGCAGCCGGAACGCGAAGGCGTAATCTGGGTACCAGGCGCGCTGGACGACCCTGAAAGCCTCTCCGAGCTGTGCGTCGGCGCCGATTGCGTGCTGCATATCGCGGGCGTGGTCAACGCGCCCGACCGCGCGGGCTTCATCGCGGGCAACATCACCGGCACCGAAAACATGCTGGCGGCGGCGAAGGCGGCTGGGGTTGCGCGGTTCATTCACGTCTCGTCGCTCGCCGCACGCGAGCCTGGCCTGTCGAACTACTGCTGGTCCAAGGCCGAGGCCGAGGCGCGAGTCGTCGCATCCGGGCTCGACTGGCAGATGGTGCGCCCGCCCGCGGTCTATGGCCCGGGCGATACCGAGATGCTCGACCTGTTCCGGATGGCGGCGCGCGGCGTGGTGATGTTGCCGCCGGGCGGGCGGATGTCGGTCGTGCATGTCGCCGATCTCGCCGCGCTGCTGGTGCGGCTTGCGGGCGGTGCAGGTGATGCGAACGCGATCCACGAAGTCGATGACGGTGCCCCGCGCGGCTGGAGCCACAAGGATTTTGCCGATGCGCTGGGCGATGCGGTGGGGCGCAAGGTCCGCGCGTTCAGCACGCCCAAGCTAGCGCTGCATCTGGCCGCGCAGGGCGACCGGCTGCTGCGCGGCAAGGCGGCGAAGCTGACCCCCGACCGGGCGCGCTACATCGCGCACAGCGACTGGACCGCCCATCCGGACCGGAAACCCCCGTCGCAACTGTGGAGTGCCGAGATACCGACACGTCAGGGACTGGCAGACACCGCGCGCTGGTATCGTGCCCAGGGCTGGCTCAAATAAGCGAGCGGCCCAGCGCCAGCTCGACCAGGAACAAAGCGAAGGTCAGCGACAGGCCGATCAAGAAGATGCGATAGGCATGGCCGAGATAGCGGTACTTCTTGTGCTGCAGCACCATGCCGTTCTGGTGGACATCGCGCAGCATGGTGCGGAAGATTGTCTCGTCGGTGTGCAGTTGGTCGATCACCAGATCGGCAAAGTCATCTTCCGCCATCGCGGAAAAATTGCCGAAGAACATGAAGTTGGTCGATCCGGGCGGAACATTGGCTTTGGGCGTTGGGGTTCCGCGCACCGAGGGCAGGATCGCAAACACCGCGCACATCGCCGACAGGAACGCGAACAGCGCGAGCACGATCAGCGGCAGCGTGAAGTTGCCGCTGCGCGCCTGGCCGACCGAAATTGTGAACACCACGAAGGTCGCGCCCATCAGGATGCTCGCCTTCTGGTCGGCCATCTGGCTCAATGCGAGATTGGTCTGAACCGATGTGCGGATCAAGTGGATGGCATGCGGCGAAAAGGTGTGCGGGGTCTGCGGCCATGGGGTGGGAATCGCCGGTCTCGGCGTTTCGACTCGCGCTGCTTTGGCCCCCTCTTCCATTACAGATTAATGACATAGACGCGCCGTGCTTGACAAGCGCCGCCGCACTGGCCTTCAGGCTTCCACATACTGCCGCGTTTATGCCGCAATCGCGGGGCAAGGCGGTGCCCACACTTGATCGACGAAAGACACCCATGACCGACAGCACCGCCACCTATGAGCGCATCGCCGCGCAGATCGAGCCGTTCAACAAAAAGGGCGTCGCGCTGACCGATGGCACCACCTTTGCGGGTGATCTGGAGTGGGACAGCCTGACCGTCATGGATTTCGTCGCCGCGATCGAGGATGAATTCGACATCATCATCACCATGAACATGCAGGCGGAGATCGAAACCGTCGGCCAGCTGGTCGCCGCGGTGGAAAAACTCACCGCCTGACCCCATCTGCTGTTTCTCGCCTGCCTGCCCCCAACAGAGAATGACCCCATGACCGACCTGTTTTCCAAGTTCGACGCCCTGATCGGCGAGCGCGAGGCGCTGCTTTCGCACGGCGTGCGCGATCCTTATGCGCTGGTCATGGAATCGGTCAAATCGCCCACCGTGGCGATGTGCAACGGCAAGGAAACGATCCTGCTGGGCACTTACAACTATATGGGGATGACCTTCGATCCCGATGTGCTCGACGCCGGCAAGACCGCGCTCGACAATTTCGGATCGGGCACCACCGGCAGCCGCGTGCTCAACGGCACCTACGCCGGACACCGCGACTGCGAAGAGGCGCTCAAGGAATTCTACGGGATGGACCATGCGATGGTCTTTTCCACCGGATACCAGGCGAACCTCGGCATCATCTCGACCATGGCAGGCAAGGAGGATTACATCATCCTCGACATCGACAGCCATGCCTCGATCTATGACGGCTGTGCGCTGGGCAACGCCCAGATCGTCGCCTTCCGGCACAACGATGTCGAGGCGCTGGAAAAGCGGCTGAAGCGCCTGCCCCCTGAGGCGGGCAAGCTGGTCGTGCTCGAAGGCGTCTATTCGATGCTCGGCGATATCGCGCCGCTCAAGGAAATGGTCGCCATCTCCAAGGCCGCTGGCGCGATGGTGCTGGTGGATGAGGCGCATTCGATGGGCTTTATCGGCGAGAACGGCCGCGGCGTTGCCGAAGCAGCGGGCGTGATGGACGATGTCGATTTCATCATCGGCACGTTCAGCAAGTCGGTCGGCACCGTCGGCGGCTTCTGCGTATCCAACCACCCCAAGTTCGAAGTGCTGCGGCTCGTCTGCCGCCCCTATGTGTTCACCGCCAGCCTGCCGCCGTCGGTGGTCGCGACCGCCGCGACCAGCATCCGCAAACTGATGCATGCGGGCAACAAGCGCGCGCACCTTTGGGAAAACTCCAAGCGGCTGCACCAGGGCCTGCGCGACCTCGGCTTCCAGCTTGGCACACCCGAAGCGCAGAGCGGCATCATCGCGGTGATCATGACCGACATGCTGAAAGGTGCCCAGATGTGGGAGGCGCTGCTCGACCGCGGGCTGTACGTCAACCTCGCCCGCCCGCCCGCAACCCCTGCGGGCATGACCCTGCTGCGCTGCTCGCTGTGCGCCGAACATTCGAGCGAACAGGTGACGCAGATCCTGGGAATTTTCGAAGCGGCGGGCAAGGACGTCGGGGTTATCTGAGAGATCCCTCTCCCCTCCCGCTTGCGGGAGGCGTGGCCGAAGGCCGGGGTGGGCCTGAACGCCAAGGTGGTGCTCCCAAGCCCACACCCTGTCCGGCAGGCCGGACCTGCCCCTCCCGCCAGCGGGAGGGGAGAGGCGCAGGCAATCACACCCCTTCAAAACCCCTGAAATTGCTGTATGGGCGAACCCACAACGTCCTCCCCAGACAAGGCTTTAGCCATGACCCAACTGCTTGCATTGCGCGATGCCGTGCGCGCTCATCACCGGGCCGATGAAGGCGCGGTGCTCGACCATCTGATCGCGAGCTATGCCCCCTCGCCCGAACTGCGCGCCCGCATCCGTGCGCGCGCGGTACGCGTGGTCGAGGATGTCCGCGCGGCTTCCGGCCCCACGCTGATGGAGAGCTTCCTGGGCCAATACGGCCTGTCGAGCGACGAGGGGCTGGCGCTGATGACGCTGGCCGAAGCGCTGCTGCGCGTGCCCGATGCCGAGACGATCGACGACCTGATCGAGGACAAGATTTCGCCAGCCAACTGGCGCGAGCATTTCGGCAAGTCCGAACACAGCCTGGTCAACGCCAGCACTTTCGCGCTCTCGATGACCCAGTCGGTGCTCGAAGGATCGGTCAGCAAGGGGCCGCTCGACGCGCTTCGCGGGGCAATCAAGCGATTGGGCGAGCCGGTCATCCGCGCCGCCGTGCGCCGGGCCATGAAGGAGCTGGGCAACCAGTTCGTGCTCGGCGAAGACATGGACGAAGCACTCAAGCGCTCGCGCAAATGGGCCGACGAGGGCGCGACCTTCAGCTACGACATGCTGGGCGAGGCCGCTTTGACCTTCCCCGATGCGGACCGCTATTTCGTCGCCTATATGGACGCGATCCGCGCGATCGCCGCTGCCGCCAGAACCGACGACATGCGCACCAATCCGGGCCTGTCGATCAAGCTTTCCGCGCTCTATCCGCGCTACGAGATGAGCAAGGCGGACGAGTGCGTTCCCGCGCTCGCCGACCGCGTGCTCGAGCTCGCCCGCGCCGCACGCGATGCGCGCATCGGGCTCAATATCGACGCCGAGGAAGCCTATCGCCTGGGCATGTCGCTCGACATCATCAAGCTGGTGCTGGCCGATACGTCCCTCGCCGGCTGGGACGGACTTGGCGTCGTCGTCCAGGCGTTCGGCAAACGCGCGAGCTTCGTCATCGACTGGCTCTATGGCCTTGCCGAGTCGCTCGACCGCAAGATCATGGTCCGGCTGGTCAAGGGCGCATACTGGGACAGCGAGATCAAGCGCGCGCAGGTCGATGGCGTGCCCGATTTTCCGGTCTTCACCAGCAAGGCTGCGACCGATATCTCGTACATCTGCTGCGCGGCGCAATTGCTCAAGCTGACCGACCGCATCTATCCGCAGTTCGCCACGCACAATGCGCACAGCGTCGCGGCGATCCTGGAGATGGCGGGCAACCGCGACGATTTCGAGTTCCAGCGGCTGCACGGTATGGGCGAGCCGCTGCACGGCGCGCTGCTGCGCAACGAGAAGGTCCGCTCGCGGATCTATGCGCCTGTGGGCAAGCACCGCGAACTGCTCGCCTATCTGGTGCGCCGCCTGCTGGAGAACGGCGCCAACTCGTCGTTCGTCAACCAGCTCGCAAACCACGCCGTGCCCGCCGAGGCGATCGCTGCCGACCCGTTCGAGCAGCTCGAGGCCGCGAGGGCCGAGGCCGATGCCAGGATCATCCGCCCGCAGGCGCTTTATGCCCCGGCGCGGATCAATTCGCGCGGCTGGGATCTGGCCAACCGCGCCGACCTCAACGCGTTCCTCGAATCGCGCAGCGCCTTTGCGCAGGCCCAATGGCACGCCGCGCCGCTGATCGTGGGAGCGCCCAGCGCCGCCACCCATGCCCGCGAGGTGTTCAGCCCGGCAAGCCCGGACACGCAGATCGGCACAGTGCGTGATGCGACCGCGGACCAGGCCGCATCCGCCATTGCGGCTGCTCGCCCGTGGAATGCACCGGTGGCGACCCGCGCCGCGATCCTGAACCGCGCCGCCGACCTGCTCGAAGAGCACCATGGCGAGATATTCGCGCTGCTGGCGCGCGAAGCAGGCAAGACCGCGCTCGATGCGATCGCGGAGCTGCGCGAGGCGGTCGACTTCCTGCGCTATTACGCGGCCGAGGCGCTGGCCAACCCTGCGCTCGCACCCCGCGGCATCATCAGCTGCATCTCGCCATGGAATTTTCCGCTGGCAATCTTCACTGGCCAGATCGCAGCGGCGCTTGCGGCGGGCAATGCTGTGCTCGCCAAACCCGCCGAACAGACCCCGCTGATCGCGCATCTGGCGACCCGGCTGCTGCATCAGGCAGGCGTCCCCGACCACGCGCTGCAGCTGCTGCCCGGACAGGGCCGGGTGGTGGGCGCCGCGCTGACCGGGGATGGCGCAATCGCCGGCACCTGCTTTACCGGATCGACCGCCACCGCGCAGGCGATCAACCGCACCATGGCGGAGCACTGCCCGCCCGATGCGATGCTGATCGCCGAGACCGGCGGCCTCAACGCGATGATCGTCGATTCGACCGCTTTGCCAGAACAGGCCGTGCGCGACATCGTCGCCTCCGCCTTCCAGTCGGCGGGCCAGCGCTGTTCGGCGCTGCGCATGCTGTATGTGCAGCGCGATATTGCCGAGCCGCTCAAGGAAATGCTGTTCGGCGCGATGGACGCGCTGTCGCTGGGCGACCCGTGGTGGCTTGCCAATGACGTCGGACCGGTGATCGATCCGCATGCGCGCGACAAAATCGCCGCGCACATCGAGCAAGCCCAGCGCGACGGGCGGCTGCTCAAGCAGCTCGAGGCTCCGGCGAACGGCTGGTTCATCGGCCCCGCAGCGATTGCGGTGGGTGGCATCGACGACCTGGCCGAGGAAATCTTCGGGCCGGTGCTGCACATCGCGACCTTCGAGGCCGGCGAGATCGACGCGCTGATCGACCGGATCAACGCGCGCGGATACGGCCTGACCTTCGGGCTGCAGACCCGAATCGATGGCCGCGTCGATCATGTCACGTCGCGAATTCATGCGGGCAACATGTACGTCAACCGCAACCAGATCGGCGCGGTGGTCGGTGCGCAGCCTTTCGGAGGCGAGGGGATGTCGGGCACCGGACCCAAAGCGGGCGGGCCGCGTTATCTGCCGCGCTTCGCCGAGGCTTCAGGTCCGCACAACGCGCTCCCGCCGCTGACCCGGATCGCATCGCGTGCCGAGGTCGAAGCGGCGCTGACTGCCCTGCCGCGTGTCACCGAGCTGCCCCTGGACAGCATGACGATGCCCGGGCCCACCGGCGAATCGAACGTGCTGTCGACCTATGCGCGAGGCCGCATCCTGTGCCTGGGGCCGACGGTCGAGGCCGCGATTCAGCAGGCGCAGGCGGCGCAGTCGGAAGGTTGTGCTGCGCTGATCGTGGTGCCGGGCGCAAGGGGGCCGCACGCGATCGACGGGTTCATCGAACGCGGCGATCTGGCGCTGATCAGCGGCTTTGACGCGGTGGCAGCCTGGAGCACACCCGATGACCAGCGCGCCATCCGAATCGCGCTCGCCGCACGCGACGGCGCGATCCTGCCGCTGTTCACCGAAGAACATTACGCCGCCCGATGCGTGCATGAACGGCATGTCTGCATCGACACGACCGCAGCCGGCGGGAATGTGTCGCTGCTGGCGTGATCTTTCCCCTCCCGCAAGCGGGAGGGGAGATAGTCAAAGTCGCTCGATCTTCTGCGCGGCTTCGTCGAGGATCTCGGCAACGCGGTGCTTGAATTCGGCATCGGTCTCACCGCTCGCCAGGCGATGCGCCATCGCGGCCATCAGATTGCCTACCGCGCGGCCGATCTGCGGGCCACCTGCGCGCTGCTCGCGCTCTTCGCCCGCCTCGGACAACCGCGCCAGCAGCGCATCGGCCTCGTCGCGCTTGTCGGAAAGCTCGGCAATCCCGGCATCGGTGATGCGGAACGCCTTGCGCGCGCCATCGGTTTCGACAGAGGCGATCAGCCCTGCATCTTCCAGCAGACTGAGCGTGGGGTAGACCACGCCGGGGCTGGGCGCATAGTCGCCGCCGGTCATCTCCTCGATCGCCTTGATCAGGTCATAGCCATGCCGCGGCTCCTTTTCGATCAGCGCAAGCAGCACGATACGCAGCTCACCACTGTCGAACATCCGCCTGCGGCCCCGGCCACCGCGGCCTCCAGCGCCGCCGCCACGGCCACCCCGGCCGCCACCATCGAAGCTCCAGTTGCCGAAGTCCCAGTCTCCGCCCCAGCTACGGCCACCGCCGCGTCCGAAGCTCATTGCGATAAAGGGGTTGCCCGATCCGCGCGGACCGCCGCCCATTTTGAAACGCATACTCATATCGAATCTATCTCCTGTGTGTCTCGATGGCTCTAAGATATATCTTGGATACAGTTTGACAAGAGCCGATCTGCGACGGGTACATTTTTCATCCCCTTCCCCCTGCCCCCGCCAGCCGCTAGCGTTCCTGCGATGAGCGACCTGTTCGAAGCCCTTCCCCCCGCCACCAGCAACAGCCGGCCCGCCGCCGATGCGCCGCTGGCCGACCGGCTGCGCCCGGCGAACCTGGGCGAGATCATCGGCCAGGATCACCTGACCGGTCCGGAAGGCGCGATCGGGCGGATGGTCGCGGCCGGTAAGCTGTCTTCCATGATCCTGTGGGGCCCCCCCGGCACCGGCAAGACCAGCATGGCGCGGTTGCTGGGCGAGGCGACGGGGATGCGCTTTGTCGCGATCTCGGCGGTGTTCTCCGGCGTCGCGGACCTCAAGAAAGCCTTTGCCGAGGCCGAGAAGATGGCAGGTGCAGGGCAGCGCACCTTGCTGTTCGTGGACGAGATCCACCGTTTCAACCGCGCGCAACAGGATGGTTTCCTGCCCTTCGTCGAGCGCGGGACGGTGGTGCTGGTGGGGGCAACGACCGAAAACCCGTCGTTCGAACTCAATGCCGCTTTGCTCAGCCGCAGTCAGGTGCTCATTCTGCGACGGCTGGACGAGGCGGCGCTGGGCGAACTGATCGCGCGCGCGGAAGCGCTGACCGGACGCTCGCTGCCGCTCACCGACGACGCCCGCGCCGCGCTGATCGCCTCGGCCGATGGCGACGGGCGCTTCCTGCTCAACCAGGTCGAGACCTTGCTGACGGTGCGGATCGATGCGCCGCTCGACCCGGCGGGGCTCGCCGCATTGCTGCACCGTCGGATGCCGGTCTACGACAAGGACCGCGAGGGTCACTACAACCTCATCTCGGCGCTGCACAAGGCGATGCGCGGGTCCGATCCGCAGGCTTCGCTCTACTATCTCGCGCGCATGCTGGTGGCGGGCGAGGAGCCGCTCTACGTGTTGCGCCGGATCACCCGCTTTGCCAGCGAAGACATCGGCATGGCCGACCCGCAGGCGCTGGTGCAATGCCTCGCCGCCAAGGATGCGTATGCGTTTCTCGGGTCACCCGAGGGCGAACTGGCGATCGTGCAGGCGTGCCTCTATTGCGCCACCGCGCCCAAATCGAACGCGATCTACGCCGCGCAAAAGGCCGCCTGGAAAAGCGCGCGTGCCACCGGATCGCTGATGCCACCGCCCAATATCCTGAACGCGCCGACCAAGCTGATGAAGGACATCGGCTATGGCAAGGGCTATGCCTATGACCACGACCAGGCCGAGGGCTTTTCGGGCGCGAACTACTGGCCCGAAGAGATGGACCCGCAGCAGTTCTATCGACCGGTCGAACGCGGCTATGAAGCGCGCATTGCCGAGCGGATGCGCACATGGGAGAAAATGCGTGAAGACAATCGCAGTTAGTCTTGCCCTCGCCTTGGCACTGGCGGCCCCCGCCGTTGCCCAACAAGCGACGCCTATCCAACCCTCGCGCATGGATCGCGCGCAGGCCGCCGGCTACAAGGCGCAGTTCGTGTGTTCCGGCTTGTGGAACGGCAACAAGACGCTTGCCGATATCGAGGCGGATGAACTCACCGGGATCTATCCGCACGTCGCCGCGATCGTGCCGACATTGAAGGCGGACATCGACGAACCCGCGCATCAGGTGAGCGTCGCCTTTGCCGAGGACATGCCGCCGCGCGTTGCCCGGCACAATCCGGTGACCGGCTGCACATCGATGCCAATCGGCTGGACCAATGACGGCACGCGCCTTCCCGCCGAAGCGCTGGAGCGGGCGACCCCCGGCAGCGCCGACGCGCTTGCCTGGCCGATGGGCGATGTCGATGCGAGCGATCCGAGGATCATGATGATCACGCCGTTCGACACTCTGGTGGAAAGTGCGTTCGAGGCGAAAGCGTTCGGTGGCAAGACCAGCGGTGTCGTGATCGTCCACAAGGGCCGGATCGTGCAGGAGCGTTACAAGCCCGGGCACGACATGCACACCGCGCAACGCACCTGGTCGGTCGCCAAGTCGATCGCGGGAACCTATGTCGGCTTCGTCCGCCAGAAGGGTTTCAACATTCCCGACGTGCCGGTGCGCGAATGGAACGTCGCGGGCGATCCGCGCAAGCGCATCACCCTCGATCATCTGCTGCGGATGGGCAGTGGCCTCGTCAGCGACTCGCCAGGCAACCGCACCGATGCGGTCTATATGGGCGCGGGCGAGGTGCGGCAGTGGACGACATTGTGGCCGATGCTGCACCAGCCGGGAAGCGCCTTCCGCTACTCGAACAACGACATCCTGCTCGCAACCCTGGCGGCGCGCGATGCCGCGCCCGATCTGCATCCGCACCAGATGTTCGATGCAGTCGGCATGACACGCACCAGGGCTGAGACCGACTGGCAGGGCAATTACATCCTCTCCAGCCAGGTCTGGACCACCGCGCGCGACATGGCGCGGATGGGGCTCTTGTATCTGAACGATGGCAGCTGGAACGGTCAGCGCATCCTGCCCGAAGGCTGGCGCGACTATGTGACCAGGCCCAGCGGCCCGCAGCCGGAAGGCCCGTTCGGCTATGGCGCGAGCTTCTGGCTGATGAACAAGAGCGAGGGCGTTCCTGCCGATGCGTTCGCCGCGTTCGGCAATCGTGGCCAGTATCTGGTGATGATCCCCAGCCGCGATCTGGTAATCGTGCGGCGCGGCTATGACGGCGCGGACGATCAGTTCGACATCGCCAAATTCACCGCCGAGGTGCTCAAGCAGATCCGCTGACCGCAATGCGCCGTTTCCAGCATTACGCCTGTTTTGACTGGTCGGGACAGGCCGTGGCACGTCCCAGGGGCCTAGCGCTCGCGACCATCACGGCGGAGGCTGACGCGCGCCCGATGCTTCTGCGCCCGCAGGGGGGCTGGTCGCGCGGCGCGGCGCTCGACTGGTTGCTCGCGCATGCCGATGCGGGGACCGACATGCTGATCGGCATGGATTTGTCACCGACCTTTCCCTTTGTCGATGCGGGCGGCTATTTTCCCGGCTGGGATGAAAGCCCGCCCGATGCGCGCAGCCTGTGGGCACTGGTCGACCGGCTATGCGATGGCGATGACCATCTGGCGGCGGGGGGCTTTGTGACGCACGAGCAGGCGCGGCGTTATTTCCGCCATGGCAAGGGCGATACCGGCGACCGTTTCGGCACGGCAGGCACCGGACGGCTGCGCGCGGTAGAGCATCATCAGCGCAGCACCCGCCAGGCCAACAGCGCAAGCTGCTTCAACCTGGTCGGCGCAGCGCAGGTCGGCAAGTCGAGCCTCACCGGGATGCGCGTGCTGCACCGGCTGGCGGGGCGCATCCCCGTGTGGCCGTTCGATCCGCTGCCCGAACGGGGCCCGGTGATCGTGGAAATCTACACCAGCATCGCCGCGCGTGCAGCCGGTCGCGGGCTGTCGCGCAGCAAGGTGCGCGATGCCGACGGGCTGCATCAGGCGCTGGCCCAGCTGGGCGCTGCGCCCCCTGCCCCGTTGATCGCGCATGACGACCACAGCACCGATGCTCTGATGACAGCTGCGTGGCTGCGCCATGCCGCGCGCGACGAAAGCCTGTGGCACAGCTTCTGGCACCCGCCGGCGCTCGATGATGCCATCCGCATCACTGAAGGCTGGACCTTTGGCGTCAAATAGAGCATTGGACGCGGCGCAAATGCGCCTGTAGCGCCGCTTTAGCTCAGCTGGTAGAGCAACCGCCTTGTAAGCGGTAGGTCGTTGGTTCGAATCCGACAAGCGGCACCATAAGCGCGAGATCAGGGGCTGGGGGGCCGTAATCGCACGAGAACAAGCCCGCTGATGGACATGCCCCAGACCAAGATGATCCCTCCTGCCGAAGCCCTGCCCTGGCATCTGCGCGCCCGCTCGTGGCTGCGCTCCCGGCTGGGTGAGCGCACCGGCGGGGTGATCTTTGCACTGCTCGCCGAAATCCTGATCATCCTCGCGCTGCTGTCGCTCTCGATCGCGCCGCCGGCAACGCGGCAGGAAGAGGAGAAGCTGACGGTGTTCGGGGTTAGCCCCGAGCCATCCGATGAAAAGGTCGAGGAAGAAAGCCCTGCCGCCGAGCAGGAGGCCGCGCAATCGCCCCAGCCTCAGGAGACCGAAGCCGCGCCCACCGAAGTGCCAAGCCCCGTGGTCGCACCCCAACCATCGGTCGTACCTCCTGCCATCGTCCCGATGCCGTCCACGCAACCTGCCCGTCCGCAGGCCGCGCCGCAGATCGCCAAGCCCAAGGCCAATCCCGGACGCGTCTATGGCCCGCCCGACAAGGGCGTGCCCGGCGACAGCGCACGGGTCAGCGGATCGGGACCCAATGGCGAGCCGCTTTATGCCGCCGCCTGGTATCGCGAACCCTATGCGGATGAACTGGCAGGCTATCTGTCAACGGCGCGAGGCCCCGGCTGGGGCCTGATCGCTTGCCGCACAGTCGAGGATTTTCGGGTGGAAGATTGCGTGCAGCTTGGCGAATCACCGCAAGGATCGGGGATCGCCCGCGCGGTCATTTCGGCGGCCTGGCAGTTCCGGGTGAGGCCGCCAAGGGTCGGCGGCGTTTCCAAGGTGGGCGAGTGGGTGCGCATCCGGATCGACTATACCAGCAAGCCATGAGCGCGCACCCCGCCAGACGTTAGCTCAGCCTCGGCCGAACACCCCGCAGGCTATGCGATCGCCGCTGTCGCCCGACGGATCGGTCATTTGGTCATCCGCCTTGGCGTGGATCACGAGCGCCGCGCCGTCGGCATCGAGCATCTCGGCGAGCGCCGCTTCCTTGACGGTGTAGTCCATCTTGCCGCTGCCATCGCTGGCAATCGTCAGATTGGGCATGTCGCCATGATGCGAGCCCTGCGGATTGCTGAGGCCATGCTTGGCGCCCATGGGGTTCCAGTGGCCGCCTGCGGTCTCGAACTTGGGACCATCGCACTTGCCGGTCATGTGCACATGGATGCCATGCTCGCCCGGCGCGATGTCCGTTGCCGACACTGCGATCAGGATGCCGCCTTCGCGCTCGGTCGCGGTCACCGTTCCGGCATCACGTCCATCGGCGGTCTTGAGGCTGGCGGTGGCGATCACCGGCGCAACCGGATCTGCCATGGCGAGCGTGCCATCGCCGCTTTCGGCGGTCTCGGGTGCCGGGGCTGGCGTCTCGCTGCCGCACGCGCCAAGCGCCAGGGCGCCGGCCAGCACAGACGCGCTGAGGGAAAAACGGATCGGGATCATCGGACAAGCTCCTCTTATCTATGCTGTAAATACAGGGCAGTCTCGCCATGGTTCCGCCAACAGCGCGACATTGTGCGTTTGACATGCGCGGCATTTGGCGATTGGCTGGGCTTTGCAAAAACCGCAATCGAACGGAGCCCCATGACCGCAACACCCCCCGAAGCCGCCCATGACCTCAACACCGCCATGGGGTTCGTCCGCATTGTCGAGATGGATCCGCTAGGCCGTGCGACGATCGAATATCAGGCGGGGCAGCACATGTGCCATTCGGGCGGAGTCGTACAGGGCGGCTTCGTCACCGGCTGGATCGATGCCGCGATGGCGCATGCCGCGATGGCGATGACGGGCCCGGACGTGGTGCCCATGTCGCTCGAGCTCAAGGTCAGCTTCTTCGCGCCCGCTCGCCCCGGGGTGGTGATTGCCAAAGCGTGGGTCGAGCGGCGAGGGCGCAGCACCTGCTTTTTCGAAGGCCAGTTGCTCGATGCTTCAGGCAAGGTGCTCGCCAAGGCGAGTTCGACGCTGATGCTTGCCGAGCGCAGCCGTGTCGAGCAGGCCTCCAGCAAGGCAATGGCGGGCGCGGGCTAGCCGCCGCCCGTCAGCCCTTGGGCGCTGCAGCCTTCAGGTCTTTCAGGAAACCGCGAATCCGCTTGGCATTGACGCCCAGATCGCTGCGCCCCACCCGCGAAACGGATCGCACATCGATCTGGCTGGTGAGCCCGCCAGGGCCAGGTTGCACCCGCACCACGACATCGTCCTTGAACCGGAACAGCGACACGGTGTCCACCGCCTCCAGCCGACCTTCGTCGGGGCGCACCGCTGCGATCTCCCAGCCGCGCTTACGCGCGACCTGCTCGGCCAGCGCCACTGCCTTGTCGA
This sequence comes from Blastomonas sp. RAC04, assembly GCF_001713435.1. NCBI lineage: Bacteria > Pseudomonadati > Pseudomonadota > Alphaproteobacteria > Sphingomonadales > Blastomonadaceae > Blastomonas > Blastomonas sp. RAC04. The sequence continues at coordinate 74,173 of NZ_CP016460.1, read as the reverse complement.
CAGGCAGCGCCACGGTGACCGTGCGCAGGTCGCCATAGGCCGCGCCATGCAGCAGCTTCCAGCGCTCCATCGCATCCATTCCGGCATATTTCGCCTCGCCCCGTCCGGGGACATCGGCAAAATCGTCGGGCCGCAGCTTGAGCACCCGGAATTCGGGCGGATTGTCGAGATTCGTGGTGATGTCGTGGATCTGCGGGACGCTCCTGCCGACATTGACCCAGTATCCGATGACCCCCAGGAACCCGAGCGAACACACCAGGCCGATCAGCGTCATGTTGCGGATCGCTGTGCCCTTCTTGCGATAGAGCAGCAGCACGATGAGCGAGAACAGCAAGGCGACCAGCGCGACGACGACAGCGGCCATGACCACGCTGAGGCCTTCAAGCTTGCCCCACCAGTCCTGCCCGGCACCGATGGCGCCGACCAGGGCCATCACCACAGAACCCGCGCCCAGCAACAGACACAGCCGTGCCAGCCAGATCGATCCGTGCGGTTTTTCCATGGCCTGCATATAATCCCCCTGTTGCCCGTATGACACACATAGGAAAGGCGGGCGGCTTTGGCAATTCGATTAGGGGTGCTGTACCACTGCGGGAAATGCCGCTCGACTTGGGGAGGCCACGTGCCTAAGGGCGCAGGCTCTGTGACCTCTTGCTTAGCCGTCTGGAACGATGACCGAATTCACTATCATCCCGCTGGATCAGGTCGATACGGCCTGGGTTGACGACCTTCTCGACCAGGTGTTCGGACCCGAGCGATCCGGGCGCACCATCTATCGCGTGCGCGATGGTCTTGAGGCGCTGCCCGCGCTGAGCTTTGCCGCGATCGATGCAGATGGCTATCTGGTCGGCACCATCCAGTGCTGGCCGGTGGCGCTGACCGATCCCGACGGTCTTGCCTATCCGATGATTCTGGTGGGCCCGGTCGGCGTCGCACCCGATCATCAGGACCAGGGCATCGGCCGTGCGCTGATGGCCGCAGTGTTCGGCGCGATGGGCGTGGGCGAAAAGATGCCGCTCGTGCTGCTGGGCGATCCGGAATATTACGGCACCCGCTTCGGCTTTTCCGCCGATCAGACAGGTGGCTGGTCGCTGCCCGGCCCTTATGAGCAGCACCGGCTGCTGGCGCTGGCACGGCCCGATTCGGTGATGCCGCCCAAGGGCATTCTGGGCCCCTGGCGCCTGACTTGACGGATGATTGGGGGCGCCGGGCTTTGCATCGCGCAGCCTCCGTGCTTATCTGATCCCCCATGCCCTATGATCCGCCCCCCGAAATGCAGGACCTGTCGCTCGCCGAGATTGCGGGACTGGTCGCCGCGCGCAAGCTTCCCCCGGTCGAGCAATGGTCGCCCGCGGCCGAGAGCGACAGCCATATGCGCATCGCCGCCGATGGCCGCTGGTATCATCAGGGCGGGCTGATCTCGCGCCCGGCGATGGTCCGCCTGTTCGCCAGCGTGCTGCGCCGCGAGGAGGACGGGCGCCATGCGCTGGTCACGCCGTTCGAAAAACAGTGGATCGAGGTGGAGGATGCCCCGCTGCTGGCGGTCGAGGTGAAGTCCGAAGGCAGCGGCAAGCAGCGGCGGCTGGCGTTCCGGCTCAATACCGACGAGCTTGCGGTGTGCGGCGCGGACCGCCCGCTGATCCTGCGCGGCACCCCGGAAGAGCCGCGGCCTTATCTGGGTCTGTGGCGCGGGCTGGAGGCGCGGATCGAGCGCAGCGTCTATTATGACCTGGTCGAGCTGGCGCTTGGCGATCAGGGCGATGATGCCGCAGACGCTGCCGGCCTTCCGATCTGGAGCGACGGCACCTGCTTCCGGCTGGACAGGATCGCTGCTGCATGAGCCTGTTTGCCAGGCTTTCCGATGCGCTCGCCGCCAGCGCCGCTAGCGGGCTTTCCGTTGTGGATGAGCGGCATATCGACCCCGATGGCGGCAGGCACATTCCCGCTGCGGTGCTGATCGCGGTAACCGACCGGCCCGAACCGGGTGTCATCCTTACCCAGCGCCCCGATTATCTGCGCAGCCACCCCGGCCAGATCGCGTTTCCCGGCGGCAAGATAGACCCCACGGACGCGCATGCCGTTGCCGCCGCTCTGCGCGAGGCGGATGAGGAGCTGGGGCTTGCCCCGCATCATGTCCGCGTGATCGGCGAGGCGGATATCTATCGCAGCGGCAGCGGCTTTGCGATCACCCCGGTGCTGGGCGTGATCCCGCCCGACCTCCGCTACACCCCCAATCCGGGCGAGGTGGCCGACTGGTTCGAAGTCCCGCTCGCTTTCGTGCTGGACCCTGCCAACCACGCCCATCACAGCACCCACTGGAAGGGCGCCGAGCGCCGCTATATCGAGATCATGTGGGGCCGCCGGCGCATCTGGGGGGTGACCGCAGGGATTATCGCCAACCTCTCGCGCAGGCTGGAAGGGATCATGGCATGACCCGGATCAGCGCCGCCTGGACGCAGCGCGCGGACCTTGCCGCGATGCTGGCCGCGCTCGACCCCGACGGCGACCAGTGCCGCTATGTCGGTGGCGCGGTGCGCGATGCGCTGCTGGGCGTGGACGCGGTCGATGTCGATATCGCCACGCGGCTGCTGCCCGAGCAGGTTATGGCTGCGCTGGCCGATGCCGGGATCAAGGCGGTACCGACCGGGATCGAGCACGGCACCGTGACCGCGGTGCTGCCCGCAGGGCCGGTCGAGATCACCACGCTGCGCCGCGATGTCACCACCGATGGCCGCCATGCCGAGGTCGCCTTCACCGACGACTGGCGCGAGGATGCCGCGCGGCGCGATTTCACCATCAACGCGCTGTTCGCCGACCCGCGCACGCTCGAGGTCACCGATTATTTCGGCGGCGAGGCGGACCTGGCCGCGCGGCTGGTGCGGTTCATCGGCGATGCCGATGCGCGCATCCTGGAAGACCATTTGCGTATCCTGCGGCTGTTCCGCTTTCACGCGCGCTTCGGCGGCCCGGCCGATCCCGATGCGCTGGCGGCCTGTGCCCGGCATGCGGACCGGTTGAAGGCGCTGTCGCGCGAGCGGATCGCGCGCGAACTGCTGCTGCTGCTGGGCAGCGCCAACCCTGCAAATGCGGCGCTGCTGATGGCGCAGAGCGCAATCTGGCCGGTGGTCCTGCCCGAAATGGCGGGCGACGGGCTGGAGACTCTCACGATGCTGCTCGCCCGCGAGGCGCAGCTCGGTGCGAAGGCCGATCCCTTGGTGCGGCTGGCGGCGCTGCTGCCGGCGGACCCGCTCGTCGCCGAGGCCGTGGCTTCGCGGTTGCGGCTGTCCAAGGCGCAGCGGGCAACGCTCGCGCGCTATGCCGCACGCTGGCCCGACAGTGGGACTGCGCGGCAGGTGGCAGCCGCGGTGCAGCCTGCCGATACGGTTTCGAACTGGCTGCTGCTGCGCGGCCCGGACGATGCACTGGCGCAGGGCTGGCAGAGCCTCAAGGGCTGGTCGGTTCCCGAATTCCCGCTGGGCGGGCGCGATATCCTGGCGCTGGGCATACACGCCGGGCCGGATGTCGCGCGGGTGTTGGGCGAAACGCGCCGCCGCTGGATTGCAGAGGATTTTCCCGAGCCCGAGCGTGTGCGCCAGATCGCTGCACAGGTGGCGGCGGCCTGACGATCCCGGGTGCCGATCAACCCATGCGGGTGATCATGTACGCATAGGCCTCGTCGGCGGGGACCGGCGGCGAATAGAAATAGCCCTGGCCGAACGAACAGCCGAGCGCAGCCAGGGTCTGCGAGATTTCCAGCGTCTCGATGCCCTCGGCGGTGGTCTCCATGCCCAGCGCGCTCGCCAGCGACAGGATGGCGCGCACGATGGCGACCTTGTCGCGCTCCTTGAGCATGTCCGAGATGAAGCTGCGGTCGATCTTGAGCACGTCGATCGGCAGTTGCTGCAGATAGGCCAGGTTGGAATAGCCGGTGCCGAAATCGTCCATCGCCAGCGAGACGTTGAGCGCGCGCAGGGCGCTCATCACCTTGGCGGCGCGCGCGGGATCGCTCACCACCACCGATTCGGTCAGCTCCAGGCACAGCCGCTCGGGCTTTGTCTTGTTGGCGCGCAGGATGTTGGCGACCATGCTGGGAATGTCGTCGCGGGCGAATTGCGCGGCGGAGACGTTGACGCTGACCTTGAGCGGCAGCACCTCGCCCGCCTTGGCATCCCATTCGTTGAGCACCTGGCAGGCGCGGTCCAGCGCCCAGCGCCCCAATGGCAGGATCAGCCCGCATTCCTCGGCAACGGGGATGAACTCGACCGGCGAGATCATGCCGTAATCCGGGTCCTTCCAGCGCGCCAGCGCTTCGAATCCGGTGACGAAGCCGTTGCTCATGTCGATCAGCGGCTGGAAATACAGCTCGAGCCGGTCCAGCTCGATCGCCTTGCGCAGTTCGGTTTCCAGCGTGAAGCGGCGGCGGGCCTTGTCGAGTTCCTCGGGCGTATAGATTTCCGCCTGGCGGGTGCGCTTGGCGCGCTTGAGCGCGATCTGCGACTGGCGGATGTAGTTGGCGCAATCTGTCTGGCCGGGCTTGCTGAGCGCGATGCCGATCGCCCCGTCGATCTGGATCTCGAGATCCGACAGCCGATAGGGGTTGAGGAATATGTCGCGGATGCGGCTGGTGATCCGCGAAAGCTCGCGCGGGTTCGACCCGCGCAGCGGCACGAACAGCGCAAATTCATTGCCCCCGATCCGCGCGACGATATCGGTCTTGCGCACCCGCCCCATCAGGCGGCGCGCGACGGTGATGATCAGCTCGTCACCCACCACACTGCCTGCGCATTCGTTGATCTGGCTGAAGCGCGCGATATCGAGCGTGATGATCGCAAAGCCCGACGTGGTCACGCGGCCGTCGCTGCCCTGTTCCGCCAGCCGGCTTTCGACCGCGTCCTCGAACCCGGCCCGGTTGGGCAGGCCGGTCAGGCTGTCGCGCATCGTTTCGCGGCGGAAGCTGTCGTGCGTCTCGATCTCGCTGGTGCGGTCGATCAGGCTCACCAGAAAATGCGGCCAGTCCAGCCCGGGCATCTCGATCCGCGCCGCGGTCACGTCATAGCGGCGGGTCTTGACCGGATCCTCGGAGGTCCAGGGGCGGTTGGCCTTGCCACTGTCGTTGCGGCTGGCGACCGACACCAGCTCGGTCAGCAGCGCCACATCGATGGCCGATACGGCGCCAGGCATCAGCTGGCGATCGACGAATGCGGGGTTGGCCATCACGATCTGCGGAGCCCCATCGACCCGCGTCACCACCGCTGCGGGGATCGGCAGCGGATCGAGCACCGCCGCAAAGCCGGGATGCCCGCCGGAGAACGCATCCGATACAAGCGAATCCGGCAACGGCTTGGCGCGCGTTCTGGGGGGCGGAGTTGGGCTGGCCATATGTATCAACGCCTAGCCGCGAAAATGTAAAATTAACTTAAACGTCGGCGAAAAAGTCGCGGCCGAACAAAGGTTTTTCTAGCCATCGAAGCGGTTGTTGCGCGGGAAGCCATTGGGCGGCAGCCGCCCGGCTGCGCCGCGCGCGACCCGCCACAGCCCCATGTCCTTCTCGGTCCGCGTCCGCCCGCTGTCGCCGCCCATCGTCCAGCTCAGCCCCTCTTCGAGCCGGAAGGTGGTGGCATCTGCCAGCGATCCGTCGCGATAGCGCTGCAGCTGCACCCCCTGCCCGCGCGCCATTACCGGCAGTTCGCCGAGCGGGAACACCACGAGCTTGCGGTTCTCGCCCACCACAGCGACGTGATCGGCGCTTGCAGGAACGTTGCGGATCACCATCAGCCGCACGCCGGGCTTCAGGTTGACGACCTGGCGGCCCTTGCGCGTTTCCGCGATCAGCTCGGCCATTTCGGCTAGGAAACCGCGACCGTTGGTTGCGGCGAGCAGCAGCTTGCCTGCAGGATCATAGGGCATCAGCGCGATGATCTGCGCCTCGTTCTCCATATCGAGCATGTTGCGCACCGGCTCGCCAAATCCGCGGGCACCGGGCAGGTTCTGCGCGCCCAGCGTGTAGAACCTGCCATTGTCGAGCGCGATCAGCAGCTTGTCGGTCGATTGCGCGTGGAAGGCAAAGGCGGGGCCATCGCCTTCCTTGAACTTGGTGATTTCAGGCACGCCAAGATCGGCGTGCCCCTTCATTGCCTTGATCCACCCGCGCCGCGACATGATCACCGTCACCGGCTCGCGCTCGATCATCGCTTCGAGCGGAATTTCGCGCGCGGGGGCGGCTTCGCGCAGGTCGGTCCGGCGGCGGCCCAGCTCGGTGGTTTCCGCATACAGCGCGCGCAGCGTCGCCAGATCCTTCTTGAGCCGCTTTTTCTGCAGCTTCGGATCGGCGAGCAGCTTTTCCAGCCCCTCGGCTTCCTTGACCAGAGCGTCGTGCTCGCGCCGCAGTTCCATCTCCTCGAGCTTGCGCAAGGAGCGCAGCCGCATGTTGAGGATCGCTTCGGCCTGCCGATCGGTCAGCTCGAACTCGGCCATCATCACCGGCTTGGGCTCGTCCTGGGTGCGGATGATCTCGATCACCCGGTCGAGGTTGAGATAGGCGATGATATAGCCGCGCAGCAGCTCCAGCCTTGCCGCGATCTTGTCGAGCCGGTGGCGGCTGCGGTTGGTGAGGATGAGGATCTGGTGCCGCAGCCAGGATTCGAGCAGCGGCTTGATCCCCATCACGCCAGGCGTGCGGGTTTCGTCGAGCACGTTGAGGTTGAGCGGAAAGCGGACTTCCAGATCGCTCAACCGATACAGGCTGTCTTTGAGGACATCGGGATCGACATTGCGGCTCTTGGGCTCGAGCACGATGCGGATCGTCTCGTCCGATTCATCGCGGATATCGGCGAGGATCGGCAGCTTCTTCTCCGCGATCAGCGTCGCGATCTGCTCGATCAATTTGCCCTTCTGCACCTGATAGGGGATTTCGCTGAGCACCAGCTGCCATGTGCCGCCGGGCAGCTTCTCGATGCCGGTCTGCTCCCAGTTGCCATCGGCATCCTTGCCGGTCGAATAGCGCGCGCGAAGCCGGAAGGCGCCGCGCCCGGTGCGATAGGCGTGGCTGATCGTTTCGGCATTATCGACCAGCAGCCCGCCAGTGGCAAAATCGGGGCCGCGGAACACCTGCATGATCTGCTCGTGCGTCGTTTCCGGATTGTCGATCAGCATGTCGGCCGCGTCGATTACTTCGGCGACATTGTGCGACGGGATCGAGGTCGCCATGCCCACCGCGATGCCGCTGGCGCCGTTGGCGAGCAGATTGGGGAACAGCCCTGGGAAGATTTCGGGCTCTTCCTCCTCGCCGTTATAGGTCGGCTTGAAGGCGACGGTGCCCTCGTCGAGCCCGGCCATCAGCTCGATCGCGGTGCGCGTCAGCCGGGCTTCGGTGTAGCGATAGGCCGCAGCGTTATCGCCATCGACGTTGCCGAAATTGCCCTGTCCGTCGACCAGAGGATAACGCAGCACGAAATCCTGCGCGAGGCGGACCATCGCGTCATAGACCGAGGCATCGCCATGCGGATGGTATTTGCCGATGACATCGCCGACAACGCGCGCGCTCTTCTTGTAGCTGCTCGCCGGATCGAGCTTCAATTGCCGCATCGCCCACAACAGGCGGCGGTGAACCGGCTTCAGGCCATCGCGCAGATCGGGCAGCGAGCGCGCGGTAATGGTGGAGAGCGCATAGACGAGATACCGCTCCGACAGCGCGCGGTCGAAGGACGTGTTCTCGATTTCGGGGATATCGTCGCCAGACCCGGCGCTCGCGTCTTTAGCCATGCTTCAGGCGGGTAGCAGCGCGAATGCCGCAAGGCGAGAGGGTTGGCCCGGTTTTCTGGGGAAAAATGCGCGCCGGACCGGCTTCAGGCGAACGAGCCGTGCCGACCCTTGCCGCCGGCAAAGCGGCCAGCGCCTTCCAGCGTCTCTCCGCTGGTGATCGTCGCACGGCCAAGCTGCGCTTCCAGCGCGATCGCCTCTGCCTCTTCCAGCGACCATTGCGCGAGCGCGCTCGCCCGGTCATTGCGCAGACAGGTCTGCGGAAAGGCCGCGATCTGCGTGGCGAGCTCCACCGCCAGTTCGAGCGCGCCGCCATGCCGCGCCACGCGGTTGGCAAGCCCGATGTCGTGCGCTTCGGCGGCGCCGATCTCGCGCCCGGTGAGCAGCAGATCCATCGCGCGCGAATGGCCGATCAGCCTTGGCAGGCGGATGGTGCCCATATCCACCAGCGGCACCCCGAAGCGGCGGCAGAACACGCCCATCCGCGCGGTCTCCGCCATCACCCGCATGTCGCACCACAGGGCCAGCTCCATGCCGCCAGCCACCGCATAGCCTTCGATCGCGGCGATCACCGGCTTGGTCATCTGCATCCGGGTGGGCCCCATCGGCGCCATTCCCGCATCGGTCACCGGGCGTTTGTCGCCCTCGCTCAAGGCCTTGAGATCGGCCCCGGCGCAGAAATGCCCGCCCGCTCCGTGCAGGATCGCGACATGCACGCTGTCATCGGCATCGATCGCTTCGAACGCCTGCAACAGCTGCAGAGCGGTGGCAGAATCGACCGCGTTGCGCCGCTCGGGGCGGTTGATGGTGACGATCGCCACCGCCTGTTTGTGATCGACCTTGACGTTCATGGCCCTGCCTTGTGCTCCCTCGATTTCACCGCAACGATACCATGCACGGTGTGCGACACGTTAACCGGAATTGGCAACTGGACAGCACAATTGCGCCCATGGCAGCAAGCGGCTATAGGGGCGCTGAACTACGCCCCGGCTCTGCGCGCTTTGGCCGCCGCACCGGGGCGTCATGCATTTTATCGGAGTTACGAGCCAATGACCCGCCGCCGCCAGATTTACGAAGGCAAGGCCAAGATCCTCTATGAGGGGCCCGAGCCCGGCACGCTGATCCAGTACTTCAAGGACGACGCCACCGCGTTCAACGCCCAGAAAAAGGGCACGATCAACGGCAAGGGCGTGATCAACAACCGCATCAGCGAGTATGTGTTCACGCGGCTGGCGCATATCGGCATCCCCACCCACTTCATCCGCCGGTTGAACATGCGCGAGCAGCTGATCCGTCAGGTCGAGATCGTGCCGATCGAGGTGATCGTGCGCAATGTCGCTGCGGGATCAATCTGCACCCGGCTGGGGCTGGAAGAAGGCCAGCCGCTGCCGCACACGCTGATCGAATATTGCTACAAGGACGATGCGCTGGGCGATCCTCTGGTCGCAGAAGAGCATATCGCCTGCTTCGGCTGGGCGACGCAGGAAGAGATGCAGGACATCTCGTCGATGGCGATCCGCATCAACGATTTCATGTGCGGCATGTTCGCCGCGATCGGCATCCGCCTGATCGACTTCAAGCTCGAGTTCGGCCGCCAGTTCGACGGCGATTTCTCGCGCATCATCCTGGCCGACGAGATCAGCCCCGATGGCTGCCGCCTGTGGGATCTCGAGACCGGCGAGAAGCTCGACAAGGACCGCTTCCGGCGCGATCTGGGCGGCGAAGTCGAGGCCTATCAGGAGGTCGCACGGCGTCTGGGCCTGCTCAACGAGGGCGGCGAAAACGAGGTTCTCGACCTCGACAGCCACCGTCGCCGCAAGGGCAAATAACCACACGACACGCGACTGACCGCTTTACGTTTCCGTCATCTTGCGTGGGCCCTGCGCCCATGCAACATTTTCCGCCCAAGCAAGCAATAAGCGGGCGGAGATGGATCGAGGCGAGAGGCTGTCATATGTGACCGGACGCATGGTGTTGGCCTCCTTGGCCATTGCCGCCTTTTCGCTTTGTCCGGCGCCCTCGCTCGCCAGTCCTGACACATCGGCGTCGGTTGAGGCGGCATCTGCCCCGGCGGTGCGCGACGAGGCCGCGATTGCTGCGGCATGGCACTATGCCGGCAGCGACCTGACTGCCGATCCCGCGATCCGCTTCGGCGTGCTGCCCAACGGCATGCGCTATGCCATCCGCCACAATTCCACCCCCGCGACCACCGCGGTGATGCGGCTGATGATCGATGTCGGCTCCACCGCCGAGGCGGAGGATGAGCGCGGCCTTGCCCATTTCATCGAGCATATGGCGTTCAACGGCACCACCAACGTGCCCGAAGGCGAGATGATCAAGATCCTCGAGCGGCTGGGGCTGGCGTTCGGGGCGGATACCAATGCGTTCACCAGCTATGATCAGACCGGCTATCTGCTCGACCTGCCCAATGTGAACGCTGAGACGGTCGACACCGCGCTCTACCTGCTGCGCGAGACCGCGAGCGAGATCAGCTTTGCGCCCGAGGCGATCGAGCGCGAACGCGGCGTGATCCTGTCCGAGCTGCGCACCCGCGCCAACTACGCGCAGCGCAACCGCGAATCGCTGTTCGAATTTTCGGTGCCAGAAACCCGGCTCGCGACCCGCTCGCCGATCGGCGACAAGACCGTCATCGAGACCGCGTCGGCCGAACGGTTCCGCAGCTTCTACGAGCGCTATTACACTCCCGGCCGCACCACGCTCGTCGTCGTGGGCGATCTCGATGTCGATGCCATGGAGGCCAAGATCATTGCCGCTTTCGGCAACTGGCAGGCCCGGCATGGCGAGGCGCCCGACGTCCCGCTGGGACGGATCGACGTCACCCGCATCGACCAGGCCAACATCTTTGCCCATCCCGCGATCGACGAGGTCGCAACGGTGGTGCGCTTCTCGCCCTATGTCGAGGAAGCCGACAGCCGCGCCGCGCGCCGCGCCAAGCTGACCCGCGCGATAGGCTACAACATCATCGGGCGCCGCCTGGGCCGGATCGCGCGGCAGGAAAATGCGCCCTATGTCGGCGCCTCGATCGGCCGGTCGGATGTCTACAAGATCGCCAACCAGTCGGTGCTCAACGTCGCCGTCCGCGATGGCGAATGGCAGCGCGGCCTTGCCGCTGCCGAGCGCGAGGTCCGCGCGGCGCTGCGCTACGGCTTTACCGACGCGGAGCTTGCCGAGCAGCTCGCCAACTTCACCACCGGCTATGAGAATGCGGTGCGCGGAAACCAGACCCGCCCCAACGACCAGCTTGCCGACCAGATTTTGGCGATGGCCAAGGATGGCATGATCGTCACCACGCCCGAAAGCCAGCTTGAACGGTTCGTCGCGCTGCGCGACAGCCTGACGCTCAAGATGCTGCTCAAGGCGGTGCGCGAGGACTTCGGCACGCTGGACAAGCCGCTGATCCATCTGTCCACCAAGGTCGATCCCGAAGGCGGCGCACAGGCGATCCGCACCGCCTTTGCCGATGCGCGCAAGACCAGGGTGACCAAGCCCAAGGCGCGCGATGCGCAGGCCTTCGCCTATCAGGACTTCGGAGCGCCCGGCGCGGTGGTGGCGGATGCGACCATCGAGGACCTGGGCATCCGCACCATCCGCTTTGCCAACAACGTCCGGCTCAACCTCAAGAAGACCGATTTCGACAAGAACCGGGTGCTGGTCTCGCTGCGCATCGATGGCGGCGATCTGCTGGCATCGCGCGACAAGCCCGAAGCCACGAGCCTGATGAACATTTTCGTGCGCGGCGGGTTGGAGGCGCACAGCCTGGATGACCTTTACACCATCTTCGCAGGCCGCGCGGTCTCGCTCAACTTCGGATCGGGCGAGGATTATCTGGGCGGCTATCTGGCCACCACCCCCGATGACCTGGCGCTGCAGATGCAGGTGCTTACCGCGTTCACCCAGCATCCCGGCTATCGCAGCGAGGCGATCAACCAGTATCGCAGCTATCTGCCCAATTTCTATGCGCGGCTCAACGCCACGCCGGAAGGCGCGATCGGCAGTCAGATTGGCGCGATCCTGTCGGACAACGACCCGCGCTTCTCGCTCGCCGAGCGCGAGGTTTTCGAGAAGCTCACCTTCGACGACCTGAAGTCTGCGATCAGCGACCGGCTGCAGCAGGGCGCGATCGAGATCGGACTGGTCGGCGATTTCGACGAGGACGAGGCGATCGCAGCGGTCGCGGCAACATTCGGCGCGCTGCCCGAGCGCGAGGCCGAGTTCCGCGACTATGACGAGGCGCGCGCCCGGCGCTTCACCGACAATCGCGCCCCGCGGGTGCTGCACCACAAGGGCGAGGCCGATCAGGCGATCGTCGAATTCTACTGGCCGACCACCGACGACCACGACTATCGCGAGGACGTCCGGCTGCGGCTGCTGGCCGAACTGCTGCAGATCAAGGTCACCGACGAGCTGCGCGAGAAGCTGGGCGCGAGCTATTCGCCGGTCGCCCGCTCGTTCACCTCCTCGATCTATCCGGGCTATGGCTATATCCAGATCAGCACCAATGTGGCGACGGGCGATGTCGAGCGCGTCGCCCAGGCCATCCGGCAGATCGCTGCGGAGCTCTCTGCGCCTGCCCCGATGGCGGGCGCTGCAATCCCGCCCTCGCCGATCGCGGCTGACGAACTGGCCCGCGCGCGCACGCCGATCCTGGAGAACATCGCCAACAGCGTGAAGACCAACACCGCATGGCTGGGGATCGTCGATGCCGCGCAAAGCAAGCCGGCCAAGCTGGAGCGCTTCCGCAGCGGCGGCACCGCTTTCGGCAAGGTGAGCGCGGAAGACCTACTCGATCTGGCGCGAACCTATCTTCCGCCAGAACGCGCGCTGCTGGTGCAGTCGCTTTACGACGAAGCCGGCGACAAGGGCCAGCTCGCGTCGCGCACCGGGCCGGTCACCACCAACGCGGCGCCCCGCTGAGAGCTGCTGGTATTACCCTCGGGTGCGATAGCCGCTGATGATCCCGAAGATGAACGCCATGAACAGCGCGAGCTGCACGTGGCCATTGGGATCGTTCCAGCCGACGAGTTCATGACCGAAGCCGAACAGTCCGACGAACATTGCGAGTGCCAATCCAGCCATATTTCCCCCATTTCGAGGCAAAGGCTATGCCGCACTCCTTTCCGCAGGCTTGTTAACGAAGGTTAACGCGCGCCCGGCAGCGGTGAACACGCGATATTGCGCCGAGCCCCCTTGCCCCTTTGCTGGCGCACGGTATAGGGCAGGCCATTCATTCTGCCAGGAGGACGCCGATGAAGGCCCGCATCCATGTGACCCTGAAAGACGGCGTGCTCGATCCGCAGGGCCGCGCCATCCACCATGCGCTGGAAGGTCTGGGCTTTGGCGGCGTGGAAGACGTCCGCGCCGGCCGGCTGATCGAACTTACCCTCGCCGATGGCACCAGCGATGCCGATATCGACGCGATGTGCCGGAAGCTGCTCGCCAACATGGTGATCGAAAACTACCGCGTCGAGCTGGTCTGATGAAATCGGCGGTCATCACCTTCCCGGGATCGAACTGCGACCGCGACCTGGCCGTGGCGATCGAGCGAGTCACCGGCCACGCGCCGATCCGGCTGTGGCATGGCGAACAGACGCTGCCTGAAGGCCTTGACCTGATCGGGGTCCCCGGCGGGTTTTCCTATGGCGATTATTTGCGCTCGGGCGCGATGGCCGCGCGTTCGCCGGTGGTCGGCGCTGTGATCGAGGCCGCAGAGCGCGGCGTTGCGGTGCTGGGCATCTGCAACGGCTTCCAGATCCTTACCGAAGCCGGCCTGCTGCCCGGCGCGCTGATGCGCAATGCCGGCATCCGCTTTGTCTGCCGTACGGTCGGACTGACGGTCGAGAATGCAAGCAGCCGCTTCACCAGCCTGTACCAGGCGGGCGAGACGATCCGGATTCCGGTGGCTCATCATGATGGCAACTACTTCGCCGATGATGCCACGCTCGACAGGATTGAGGGCGAAGGCCAGGTGGCGTTCCGCTATGCCGAGCCGGTCAACGGATCATCGCGCGACATTGCAGGCGTGCTCAACGCCAAGGGCAACGTGCTGGGCATGATGCCGCACCCCGAACGCATGGTCGAGCCGCTGCAGGGCGGGACCGATGGCGCAAGGCTGTTCGAGGCGCTGGCGCAATCGGTGCTCGAGCGCGCCTGACCTTCAGCGTCCGCGTCAGCCGAACAAAGCGGCGCGGTGATCGGAAAACATCTCGGCCACGTCCTCGGCGCCCATCGGGCGGCCGTAATAATAGCCCTGGATTTTCTTGCACCCCAGTTCGCGGATGACACGGACCTCGTTTTCGGTCTCCGCCCCCTCGGCGGTGGTGGCCATGCCCAGGCTGTCGGCCATGGCGACGACCGCGCGAATGATCGCGATGCTTTCCTGCATCCCGCGCGCTGCGCCCTGGACGAAGCTGCGATCGACCTTGATCGTGGTGAACCGGGTCTTGCTGAGATAGCCAAGCGCCGAATAGCCCGTGCCGAAATCGTCGAGCGACAGCCCGACGCCCAGCGCCAGGATGCGGTCGAGCGTCTCGCCCGCGCGTGACCCCTCGCGCAGGAACACGCTCTCGGTAACCTCGAGTTCGAGCCGCTGCGGGGCGAGCCCCGTTTCGGACAGCGCCTCGACCACGGTTTCGACAAAGTCAGGCTCGTAAAGCTGCTCGGCGGAAACATTGACCGCAACGCGCACATCGGCCGGCCAGGACACCGCCTCGCGGCAGGCGCGGTGCAGCACCCAGTTGCCGATCGGCACCACCAGCCGCGCGTCTTCTGCCAGCGGGATGAAGCGCGCAGGCGACACCTGGCCGAATTCCGGGTTGTGCCAGCGCAGCAAGGCTTCGAAGCCGACCAAAGATTCGCTCGCGGCATCGACCACCGGCTGATAGGCCAGCGTGAATTCGTCCTTCTCGAGCGCCTTGCGCAGCGCCATTTCCATCACGCGGCGCTCTTCGGCATGGCTGTGCAGCTTGGGCTCGTAGACATTGTGGCGGCCGCCGCCCTCGTCCTTGGACCGGTAGAGCGCGAGATCGGCGCTGCGCATCAGCGTCTCGACGGTGCGCCCGTCGCGGACCCCGTGCGCAGATCCGATGCTGGCGCCGATGAACAGCGTGTGTTCGTCCACCTCATAGGGCCGCGACAGCACGTCGATGATGCGATGGGCGAGGTCGCCGATCCGCTGGCCATCGCCGGTATCGCGCATCACTACGGCGAATTCGTCGCCGCCCAGACGGCCGCACATCTCGTCCTTGCCCATCAGCGAGCGCAGCCGCAGCGACACCTGCGCCAGCAAGCGGTCGCCGACGAGATGGCCGAGCGTGTCGTTGACCGACTTGAACCGGTCGAGATCGATCATCAGGAACCCGCAGCGCGTCTTCCATTGCTCGCACTCGTTCAGCGCGCGGTCGAGCGCTTCGGTCAGTTGCAGGCGGTTGGGCAGGCCCGTCAGCGTGTCATAGCGCGCCAGCCGGGCGATCTTCTCGGCGCTTTCGCGGCTTTCGGTGACATCGGAGCCGACCCCGCGAAATCCGATGAACGCGCCATTGTCGTCATAACGCGGCGAAGCCGACAGCTCCCACCAGAACGTCTTGTCCTCCCCCTGCACCTTGACCACCAGATTGGAGAAGCTCTCGCGCTTGGTCAGCTTGTCCGACAGCACATGCAGGCTGGGCGGCAGATTGCCGCTTTCCCATGCCTTGCCCGCGATCAGCTGGGTCAGCGGCATGCCCTCGATATCCTTGGCCTCGCGCCCGGCGGCAAAGGCAAAGCGCGGGCTGGCCGCGACGATCCGGCGCGAGGCGTCGATCTGCCACAGCCAGTCGGCATCGCCTTCCTCGAACTCGCGCAGCAACAGGCTGACGACCTCGTCCTTTTCGGCCAGGCCGACTTCGGACAGCTTGAACATCAGAAAGGCGCGGGCATTCTCGAACCCGGACAGCGCCAGCATGATGGAGAAGCACACGATCGCACCGATGGTCACGATGTCGCCGACGCGCGCGAAGGCGATGATCGATGCCACCATCAGCACCAGGTTGAACAGCACCGCGCCCAGCGGCAACGCGTTAAGCAGCAAGGTGCCGCCGACCACCAATGCAGCCAGTATGGTCCACACCGTGGCGAGCTCCATCGGTCCGGCCTGCGGCGCGAACAGCAATATCGGGATGGCCCAGACAAAGGCGATGAGGCTGGTGGCCGCAACCAGTTGCAGCACGAAACGGCGGGCGACATGATCGTGATTGACCATGCCGCTCTGGCGATAGACGATGGCGGGAAAATACAGCGCCCCGCCCAGCATCGCCATCCACCCGGCAAGCTGCCAGAGCGGCACGAAACCGGCGAAAAGCTGGCACACCATCAAACCCAGAACCAGATTGGTCACCACGCGCAGAATCGCATAGCGAGCAAGCCCGGTATACTGGATCGCACGGAAGTGGTCCCAATCCCCCTCGGCAGGATCGCGCAGGCCAAGAATGGCCATCACGGGCAAATTGCGTGCCGTGGACGGGTTATGTTTGGTGGTGCTCACGCATCGGTTCTAGCCAAACAAAGTTAGCGAAGCGTAACCGGCAGATTTGTAAATGCATCGGTACGCGCGATGGCGTGATGGGAGAGAGAGATGTCCACTTCGCCTGCAGCCGCGTGATGTCGCGCGCTGCAGGCAAAGGGAAAACCGGCCGCTCCGTCGATTGATCGACGGACGTGGTTCAGATGACGGCCAGCATGATGACGGCGCTGCTGACGAAGGCAGCGGCCAGGTTGAATGCGATACGCATGACGAACTCCTGATGAACGGTTGGAATTTGCCGTGCAGACATCCTGCTCTCTGAAGCGGGAAATAGGTCATAACTTCTGTCATACAAGTGCAATTGTTTTCCATGCACTTGTGTTTTTTGCATGTCATTCGTCGTCGGTGAGGCTCGCTCTGGCTACTTCCCAGTTCCGGCCATCAAACGCTTCCACGTCGGCGGACAGGCCATGGTCGTTGTCCAGGCAGCGGAAATCGACCGACCAGGCCTGGGGGTGCGATCGCGGCTGATAAAAGCTGCGGACCCCGCAGGTGCGACAGAATAGATGCTCGGCAGCACCGGTACCGAAGCGATAGCTGGAAAGCTCCCCCTGCCCCTGCAGCAGCCGGAAATCGGGGTGGGGCACGATCAGATGCAGGAACCCGGTCTTGGCGCACATCGAGCAATTGCACGCCAGCAGCCGCACCTGCGGCGCGACGTCCGCCTCGAATCGCACCGCCCCGCAGTGACAGCCGCCGGTGACCGTGACCTGCTTGTCAGCGCGCATCGCACGCGACACCTGCGGTCACTCCACCGTCACCGATTTTGCCAGGTTGCGCGGCTGATCGACATCGGTGCCCTTGGCGACCGCGACGTGATAGGCGAGCAGCTGGACCGGCACGGCATAGACGAGCGGCGCGATCAGCGGGTGGACCTTGGGCATCTCGATCGTGGCAAGACACCCCTCGCCTGCTTCGGCGAGGCCTTCGGCATCCGAGATCAGCACCACCTTGCCGCCGCGCGCGCGCACCTCCTGCATGTTGCTCACCGTCTTTTCGAACAGCGGGCCCGAGGGCGCGATGACGATGATCGGCACCGCCTCGTCGATCAGCGCGATGGGGCCGTGCTTCATCTCGCCTGCGGCATAGCCTTCGGCGTGGATGTAACTGATTTCCTTGAGCTTCAGCGCGCCTTCCAGCGCCAGCGCATAGTCCGGCCCACGCCCCAGATACAGCACGTCGCGCGCCTGTGCGATGGTGTGCGCCATTGCCTCGATCTCGGCATCATGTGCCAGCGCCGCGTTGATCGCAGCGGGCGCCTCGATCAGATGGCGCACGATCTCGGCCTCTTCAGCCTGGCTGAGGCGCCCCTTGGCGCGCGCAAGATTGACCGCAAGCGCCGCCATCACCGCCAGCTGGCAGGTGAACGCCTTGGTCGAGGCCACCCCGATCTCGGGGCCCGCGTGCGTCGGCAGCAACAGATCGACCTCGCGCGCCATTGAGCTGGTGGGAACGTTGATGATGCCCGCGGTGGTCACCCCGCCCGCCTTCATGTGGCGCAGGGCCGCCAGCGTATCGGCGGTCTCGCCCGATTGCGAGACGACCACGCCCAGCATTCCGGGCGACAGCACCGGATCGCGATACCGGTATTCCGACGCGACATCGACCTCGACGGGGACGCGCGCCAATTGCTCGATCCAGTATTTGCCGATCATGCCGACATAGGACGCAGTGCCGCAGGCGATGATCGTGACCCGGTCGATGTCGGACAGCTCGAAGTCCATCTGCGGCAGCGCCACCTGCTGTTCGACCGAGCGGATATAGCTTTGCAGCGTCTGCGCCACGACCACCGGCTGCTCGAAGATTTCCTTCTGCATGAAATGGCGGTGGTTGCCTTTGTCGATCAACGCGCCGGTGACGCCCGACAGCGTGACCTCGCGCTCGACCGGAGCATTGTCGGCGTCAAAGACCTGCGCGCCGTCGCGGGTCAGCACCACCCAGTCGCCCTCTTCGAGATAGGCGATGCGCTGCGTCAATGGAGCGAGCGCCAGCGCGTCGGAACCCAGATAGGTCTCGCCCTCGCCATAGCCCAGCACCAGAGGCGAACCCAGCCGCGCGCCGATCAGCATATCCGGATACTGGCGGAACGCGATGGCGAGCGCGAAGGCGCCGCGCAGCTGCGGCAGTACGGCCTTGACCGCGTCCTGCGGGCTGTCGCCGGCCTCGATCCGCTCGCTCAGCAGATGCGCGACGACCTCGGAATCGGTCTCGCTCTCGAAACGGCGACCACGCGCTATCAGCGCATCGCGCAGCTGCTTGAAATTCTCGATGATGCCGTTGTGCACCAGCGCCACTTCGTCCGTAGCATGTGGATGCGCGTTCGATGTGGTCGGCGCGCCGTGCGTAGCCCAGCGGGTGTGCGCGATGCCGACATGGCCGGGCGCAGGATCCTTCGCCAGCACATCGACCAGATTGCGCAACTTGCCCTGCGCGCGCCGACGCACCAGATGGCCGTCGTGCACCGTGCAGACTCCCGCGGAGTCATATCCGCGGTATTCCATCCGCTTCAAACCATCGACCAGATCGCCCACGACATCGCGCCGGGCGAGGATTCCAACGATACCGCACATTGAGGAAGGTGCCTTTCAAAGCTGGTAGGGGACTCGGATACCCGGCATCTCTGCCGGAAAATCCTTGGTATTTCGTGTCACAAGCACCCGGCCGCGAATTTGCGCGGTGGCCAGGATGATGGCGTCCATGGCTTTCAAGCGTTGCCTTTCGCGACGCATGGAGGCAGCCCGCGCGGCTATTTCTCCATCGATCTCATCGATACCGAATCCGGACAAAAGCACTTCTGCCCGCTTCAAGCCAGTGCCTTGCCCCTTGGAAAGGACCTCAATCCAAACTGCTCGGCTTACCCATATCTTGCCAAATTCAGCCGCTCGCCGAAGTTCGGTTCGAGCTTGTGGGATGCCCCGAAGGGTATCGATCAAAATGTTGCTATCAAAGGTGAAGCTGCTCAAGGGTTTGCGCGCTTTGCTTTTTTATTTGGAGCCTTACTTTCTGGGGCGAACGAAGGCTTGTCAGACAAAAGAGATCCGTCGCCTAACTCTCGTCCATTCTCAGCCAACCAAGCCTTGTGCAACTCATGCTCTCGATCATCCTCCGCATCGAAAAGATCAGGAAACTCAGCCCGAACTTCAGGGTAATCAAAATCCCAAGGGCGCGTTGATGAAGCACGCTCGCGTCGTTGCCATTCGACTGCATCGCCGATGTCCTCGCGATCTTTCCACGCACCGAAACCCTGATCTATCCAGTCAAGAGGTGCTTGGGGACGATAAGCAGCGACCGCTTCGCGCAAAACTGCGGCGCGAGACTTGCCCTGCTCGGCAGCAAGCTGATCGAGCCACTTGATGTCATCTTCAGGAAGATCGGCGAGGATGCGGGGCATGGTGATATACTGATATCATATCATGATATCATGTCAAGCCGGATGCCGCCTCACTTACCCTCGCGCTTCTTCCGGCGCATCGCGTCGTGAAAGCGGTCGGCCCAGCCGGGCTTGACCAGCTGCTCCGCGCGGACAAGACGCAGTTCGCCATCGGCGACGTCGCGGCTGACCGCACTGCCCGCTGCGACGATGGCATCACGCCCGATCTTGACCGGGGCGATCAGCGAACTGTTCGATCCGATGAACGCGTTCTCGCCGATCACGGTCTGGTATTTGAAATAGCCGTCGTAGTTGCAGGTGATCGTGCCTGCGCCGATATTAGCGTTTGCGCCGACAGTCGCATCGCCCAAATACGTCAGGTGGCTGGCCTTTGCGCCGGGACCCAGCACCGCCTTCTTCATCTCGACGAAATTGCCGACCTTCGCCCCCTCCTGCATCTGTGCACCGGGGCGCAGCCGCGCGAACGGGCCGACCGAACAGCCGCTGGCGATCGTCGCGCCCTCGATATGACTGAAGGCGTGGATCACGACGTTGTCGGCAATCGTGACCCCGGGGCCGAACATCACATTGGGTTCGATGACGACATCGCGGCCCACGATCGTATCGTGCGCGAACCACACGGTCTCAGGCGCAACCAGGCTCGCGCCATCGGCCATCGCCCGCGCGCGGCGGCGCGCCTGCCAGATGGCCTCTGCTTCGGCGAGCTCGGCGCGGCTGTTGATCCCGATCAGCTCGTCGGGGTCGGTCTCGACCACCACCGCGCGGTCGCCGTCCTGGATCACCAGCATCACGATATCCGGGAGATAATACTCGCCTGCCGCATTGTTATTACCGACGCGGTCGAGCAGCGACCAGAGGTCGGCGGTGCGCACCGCGGTGACGCCGGAATTGCACAGCTTGACGCCGCGCTCGTGATCGCTCGCGTCCTTGAACTCGACCATCTTGGCGATATTGCCCGAAGCATCGGCGATGATCCGGCCATAGGCCTTGGCGTCATCGGGCGTGAAGCCCAGCACCGCAACGCGTGGGCCGTCCGCTGCGGAAAGCCGATCGGTCAGGCGGCGAATGGTGTCGGGTTGCAGGAACGGCGTATCGCCGAAGCACACGATTGCGATGCCATCGAAATCGGCCAGCGCCTCCCGCGCCTGCAACGCGGCATGCGCGGTGCCCAGTTGCTCGGCCTGGTGGGCGATGGCGACGCCGCGCGGCGCGACCGATGCCTCCACCTGCTCGCGTCGTGCTCCCACAACGACGACCTGGCGCGCGGCCCCCGCCGCGCTCAGGCTTTCCAGCAGGTGATGCAGCATCGGCAGCCCGGCAACAGGGTGTAGCACCTTGTGCAGATCGGACTTCATCCGTGTGCCCTGGCCCGCCGCCAAAATGATTGCAGCCAGCGCCTGCTCACCCATACTCTAAGTTCTCCGCGTTTCCCAAAGCAGATCGCACAAACCCTTGCCACGAACCGCTTGCATCTTCCACCTTTTTCGGGCGATGCAGCCTCTCATGACAGACTTTCCCTACCAAATCATTGGCTTCGACCTCGATGGCACATTGCTCGATACCAGCCCCGAACTGACCGTATCGGTCAACCACACGCTGGCGCTGGCGGGGCTGCCCACTTTGAGCCTGGAAGAGGTCAAGCCGATGGTTGGCCTGGGTGCCAAGCACATGCTGCAGGTGGGGCTCGAGCGCGCGGGCAACAGCGATCCGCAGGCGCTGCGCGACTATCTGCCGATCCTGCTCGATCATTATGGCGACAATCTCGGCAGCGGCTCCCCGCCCTATCCCGGGCTGCTCGATGCGATGGCGCGGTTTGACGCGATGGGGGTGAAGATGACCGTCGTCACCAACAAGTACGAAAGGTTCGCGGTCAAATTGCTGACCGAGGTCGGCCTGATCGACCGCTTCGCCTGCGTCATCGGCGGCGACACCATGGGCAAGGGCAAGTCCAAGCCCGATCGCGCGCCGATCGACGAGATGATCCGCCGCAGCGGCGGCGAGCCGGGATCGACGCCCGCCGCGTTCATCGGCGACAGCATCTATGACGTGATGGCCGCGCACAATGCGGGCATCCCGTGTGTTGCGGTGAGCTTCGGGTTCCTGCACCAGCCGGTCGACACATTGGGGGCCGATGCGATTATCGATCATTACAACGAGTTCATTCCGACGCTGCAGCAGATCGCGGCAAACGGCTGACCTAACCGCGATGCCCCTTGCGCCATTTGGTCCACAGGTGGCGCGCCAGCATCGCAGGCGGCATGCGCAAAAGGTGCGAGCGGATATAGAAACCCTGGCGGGTAAGCTTGCGGGTCTTGCGGCCCCATCCGTCGACCGCGGTGATGCGGCGCAGGAAGAGCATGTCGCTCGCATGCGCGGTATTGCGAGCCCGGTCGGGTCGCAGGAACATGATGGGCGTGCCGTACAGCTGCGCCGACAGCCGCAGGGCCCGCCCCACCGCGTCGCTTAGTCCGTGCAGTCTGGCCCGCTCTGCCAGCATTTCGGAGAACCCTCGCTCTTCGACAACGAACTGCCGCACCAGCCGGTCGATATCCCACAGGTTGCGCATCCCGCCGGACATGTCCCCGTCCGCGATCAGGTGCGCGGCGGCGTGGCAGATGATGTCGGCGGGCGAGAGCACATACAGCCCCGAGGGAAGCAATCGCGCGCTGGCGATCAGCGCGGCGGCATCGGGCCGTGGCCCTGCGGTCAGCGGCAGGATCGTGTGGTGGACGTCGATCATCCGGTCCCGTGTCGCATGGATCAGCGGCGGCAGCTCGTGCATCCACTGGCGGTAATAAGCATCGTCATAGGGATCGGGCTTGACCCACTCCCACCCCGCCTTGAGCAGCAGCGCTTCGACCTGATCGAGTCCGGCGCGCTCGACCAGGATATCGAGATCGCCGATCGAGCGACCCAGGGCAGCGTCGTATCCGGCCGCAGCAAAGGCGGTACCCTTGAGCAGCACGACCTTGCCGGGATAATCGGCGAGCGCCATCGCTGCGCACTCGGCTTCCCACAGCGCCTGACGCTGGCCGGCGACATTGGAATGACGCACATCGGCAAGCACGCGGGCGACATCGGGCGGCACCGGCGCATCGGCGAGCACTTCCGCCAGCGTTCCGATCAGCGAGAGTGCGCGCGCGGCGGACAGCAGATGCGTCCATCCGGTCGGATCGAGCCCGGCGACCGACCCCGGATCGGTGAGCGCGCGCGCGACCGACCAGCCATCGCTCATGCCGCGGCCGCCCTTGCCCCCAATTTGCCCCCCTGTTCGGACCACAGACGCTCGACCATCTCGACGCCCTCCTCGCCATCGGAATAATCGATGGCGCAGGCGGACATCGCGCGGACAAAGCCAGTCAGCGCATCGAACCCGCGTTCGCCCAGGGCGACATAGTTGGTCGAGGCCTGGGTGAGCCGGACGAAGCTCTCCGCCTCGTCGACCCGGCGCACCGCGCGCGGAAAGCCGAAGCGCGGGAAGAGCAGCAGCGCCGGCCGCGTCTCGCGCGCCATCAGCTCGACCGCCTCGGTGCGCGGGCGCAGGTGACGGATTGTGCCCTTGGGCGTCTCGCGCATCACCGGACCGAATCGGGTCTCGTCATCGACCTCGCGCTCCATCGCGGCGATCGCAGCGTTCTTGAGGCTGACCGGGCGCGGAAACGGCACGATCATCCCGCTATCTGGATCGAGCAGCACGAACTCGTCGCCCAGAAACCGCCAGCCGCGTTCGCCCAGCAGCGCCGAAAGCGTGGATTTGCCCGCGCCCGAGACGCCGGTCATCACCACCGCGCGGCCATTGCGCGATACCGCGCTGGCGTGCAGCAGCAGATGCCGCCGCCAGCCCAGAGCCATTTGCAGGTTCATCGCCATTTCGGCCGCGAGCAGCCCCTGTTCGAGCGGCAAAGGCGCGGCATCGGGCAGCGTGAAATCGCCCGCGATCGCCACCTGCGGCTTGACGAACCGGCGCAAGGCGGATGTCGCCTGCAACCGCACGGTGAAATCGGGAACACCCTCGTCCTGCGGGTAATCCTGATACAATGCGCGCAGCTGATCCACCGGCGCGCGCCAGTCACTGCCGATGCGGAATCGGGCCGGTCCGACAGTGATGGAACAGGAGTGGCGCATGCATCGCGCCTTACAGGCAGCGGGCACGCGGACAAAATGGAAACAGGGGGTTAGGCGGCCAAGTGCAGCGGATTTACATCACCCTGATGCAAGCGTGTCACGCATCGCGCGCGATCACGACCAGCCCCAGCGCGCCAAGCTCGGCAAGCCGCTCGGCGACCACCGCCTCGGGGGCTTCTCCGGGCTCGTCGCCGACGATATCGAACCGTTCCGCGACCAGCGCCAGCACCTGTGCGGGGGTCACCGATTCTCCCGGCGGCAGCTGCGCGAGCGCGTCGAGCAGATCGGGAACCGGCTCGGCGAGCAGATGGGTGATGCCGGAGGGCACGTGATAGATCGCCTCAAGCCCGCCGAGCGGCGCGCGCTTCAGCGCGGAAGCGGGCAAGGCGGAGAAGCGAGGCAAGGCCATATACGCGCGGCGCCTCGCAATCAGCGGCGGGGCATCTGCAGCGAGGCGTAGCAGGTAAAGCCGCTCTGGCCGTTCTGCAGCTTGCGGATATAGTTGAGATAGGCCTGAGACTGTTCGCGCGAGGCGCCCGGCAGGTTGCGCCCCTGCAGCGCCTGGCGCACTTCCTCGCCGGTGAAATCGCGCGGCGAAGGCGGGAACGCTCCCGGGGTATCGGGGGAGACCAGCTTGCCCGAGGCGTCGATGAACATGCCCTTGCCGCGCTCGGGCACGGGGATGGTGCAGTTGAGCACCGAGCCTGCGGTCTGCGCCAGCGCAGGCCGGATGCTGACCACGGCAGAGGTGGCGACTGCGCCGATCAGCAGCGTGCGCCGCGATGCCGCTGCGCGCATGTCGATCCCGCGCGAATCATCTTGGCCGGTATCACCCATTTTGCTGTCGTCAGCGCTCATATCTGCAATTCCCCGGTGCCCGGCACGGTCGGCGCACATGTTTGCACGAACTTAAGGACCATCAACCGGCCAAGGCAAGGCATTTGATCCGGTGTCCTTTCACGGGACACGCCGGACGCCAGAGGTAAATCGCAAGGCCCCACCGCATCACCGATGGCGCGAATCCGCGCGGGCTGGTATAGCGGCGGCCCATGGGAGACACTCCGGGATCGGGATTGAATGGCGGCCGCTTTCTGTTCGCGACAGCTTTGCTGGGCGCGGGCGTGGCGATCAGCCAGTTCGGCAGCAACGGCATAGAGCAGGCGATGATCTGCTTTGCCGCAGGGCTTGTCGCAATCGTCGCGATGGCCGACCTGTCGAGCCCGGCCAAGCACAATCCGCAAGCTGCCGCTCCGATCCGCGAGCCAGAAATCAAGCCGATCAGCCAGCATCGCGATTTCACCAGCTTCATCGACGGGCTGGCCGATCCGGTGCTGGTGCTCACCGGAACCAATGTGCGCCGCGCCAACAGCGCCGCGCGCAAGCTGCTGGGCGAATATTGCGTGGGCGAGGATGTCCGACTGGTGATCCGCCACCCCGCCGCTGCCGATCTGCTGGTCGATACCAGCGCGGCGGCAGAAGGCCCGATCCAGCTGGTCGGCATCGGCAGCCGCGACCAGCGCTGGGAAATGCTGGTGCGCGACATGCCGGGCGGCGAGCGGATCCTGCATCTGTGGGATCGCTCCGGGGTTTATGCGGTCGAGCGGATGCGCACCGATTTCGTCGCCAATGCCAGCCACGAGCTGCGCACGCCGCTCGCATCGATCAAGGGCTTTATCGAGACGCTGGAGGACAACGAGGCCGGCGCCGATCCGGAAACGCGCGCGCGTTTCCTCAACGTCATGTTCCGCGAAGCGAACCGGATGCAGAAGCTGATCGACGATCTGATCTCGCTGTCGCGGATCGAGGCGGAGAAGTTCCGCGTTCCCGATACGCCGGTGGACCTGCCCGAATTGATGCGCGAGGTGCAGACCGTGCTGCGCCACAGCCAGCCCGATCGCGGCGCGGATATCGCGGTCGATATCGGCCCGGACCTGCCGCCGTTGCGCGGCGACCGCACCCAATTGTCGCAACTGCTGCACAATCTGGTGTCGAACAGCATGAAATACGGCCAGCCCGGCACCCCGGTGACGATGCGGCTGCGCTCGTCGCGCAACGGCGCGCTGGTGCGGCTGTCGGTCAGCGATTGCGGCGAGGGCATCGCGCCCGAACATCTGCCGCGCCTGACCGAACGCTTCTACCGCGTCGATTCGAGCCGCAGCCGCGCCATCGGCGGGACCGGGCTTGGCCTCTCGATCGTCAAGCACATCGTCGAGCGGCATCGCGGACGGCTGGAAATCGACAGCGAGGTGCAAAAGGGCACCACGATCACGATCACCCTGCCTGCCGACCCGCGCACCCCGCAGATCGACGGCTCCGGGTCGAATCCGGACCTGTCGGTCCCCGCCTGAGCCGGGCTGGCACACGCCTCCGGGGGCGTTGTCATAAATCCGTCATCGCATTGTCATCTTTGGGCAATCGCCTCTCCCTATCGGCTCCCTGTCGGGGGCCGCCTTTCCGGGGACACGTGGGTTTGCGTGATTCTGGGAAGGCCATGCGTGTCCCGCTATCGGGACAACCAGGACCGCCCATGCGGTCCAGGCTTTATGAGAGGTTGGGGTTTTGATCAGGAAGCTCGCTTTTGCCGGCCTTCCAGCTTTGCTGCTGGCAGGGTGTCAGGACCCGGCATCGACCAATCAGGGCAGCAGCCGCAGCGAGATCCGCATCGTCGGCTCGTCGACCGTCTTCCCCTTCGCCAAGAAGGTCGCCGAGGAGTTCGTCAATTTCGACCCCGAGCGGCGCTCGCCGATTCTCGAATCCACCGGTACCGGCGGCGGCGTCGAGCTGTTCTGTTCGGGCGTCGGCGCCAACACGCCCGATATCGTCAATGCCTCACGCCGCATGAAGAAGGGCGAGTTCGACCGCTGCACCGCGAACGGCGTCGACGGCATCATCGAGATCGTGATCGGGTTTGACGGCATCGCGCTCGCGCAGGCGCAGAACGGCCCCCGGATCAGCCTATCGGTCGAGGAATTCTATACCGCGCTTGCCGCGAACCCCTTTGGCAAGGGTGCCAACAAGGCGATCCGCTGGCCCGACATCAACCCGGCGCTGCCCGACACCCGGATCAACATCTTCGGCCCGCCGGCGACCTCTGGCACCCGCGATGCGCTCGAAGAAATCATCATGGAAAAGGGCTGCAAGTCCGATCCCGCGATCAAGGCGCTGTCGGATTCGGACAAGGACAGGTTCGAGGAAATCTGCCACTCGGTCCGCACCGACCAGGCCTATACCGACACCGGCGAGAACGATAATCTGATCGTCCAGAAGCTGTCGACCAACCCCGATGCGGTGGGGATCTTCAGCTACAGCTATCTGGCAGACAATGCCGATACCGTGCGCGGCGTCCCGATCAACGGGGTCGAGCCGACCTATGCCACGATCGAGAACGGCACCTATCCCGGTGCCCGCACGCTCTACATCTACGTCAAGAAGAAGCATGTCGATGTCATCCCGGGGCTGCGCGAATATCTTGCCGAGTTCATGCGCGGCGGGGAACATGAGGGCTATCTGACGCGCATCGGCCTGATCGCGGCGCCCGAAAAGGTGCGCGGAGAGATGCTGGGACGGATCAAGACGCTGACCACGCTTGACGGCGCAGAGCTGAAATAGGCGCCAGCATGACCAGCACAGCAACCTTGTTCCTGATTGCAGGCCTTGGCCTGATCACCTGGGTGTTCGCCCGTGCCCGTGCGGGCCGGTTCATCCAGTCGGGCGCGGCCAGTGTCCATTCGCTGCCCAGCTATCACGGGTGGTACGCCGCGATGTGGGCGGTGGTGCCCGCGATCCTGTTCCTGCTGGTGTGGAGCTCGGTCGCACCGGCGCTGGGCAGCTTTGCCGTGCTGGACAGCCCGCTCGCCGCCCAGCTCCCCACCGATCCGTTTTCGCGCGCCGCCATCCTGTCGGAAGCCCGCGCGCTGTCGCGCAACGCCGATCTCAAGGTGTTCAACGACGCGGCCGTTCAGCTCGCCCCGCTCTATGCCGCAGCAGACCGCCAATATGCGCTGATCGGCGCGCTTGCCGCATTCCTGCTGTGCTTTGCCGGCGGCGCCTTTGCCTTCACCCGCATCCGCCCCGATTTTCGTGCGCGCACCAAGGTGGAGCGCACGGTGATGCTGGCACTGCTGCTCGCCTCGCTGATCGCGATCCTGGCAACTTTGGGCATTGTCGCCTCGCTGATCGTCGAGACGGTGCGCTTCTTCAACCTCGTCTCGCCGTTCGAATTCCTGTTCGGGCTCGACTGGAACCCGTCTGACAAGGTGGTCGACGGCAAGGCGACCGGCTTTGGCGCAGTGCCTTTGTTCTGGGGCACGGTGTTCATCGGCGCGATCATCGCGATGGCGGTGGCGATCCCGCTGGGGCTGATGAGCGCGGTGTACCTCACCCAATATGCAAGCCCCACGGTGCGCAAGTGGATGAAGCCGATCCTCGAGATTCTCGCGGGCGTGCCGACGGTGGTCTACGGCTATTTCGCCGCCCTCACAGTCGCGCCTGCGCTGCGCAGCTTTGCGGTGATGATCGGGATCACCGATGCCTCGTCGGAATCGGCGCTGGCGGCTGGCCTTGTCATGGGGGTGATGATCATCCCGTTCGTGTCCTCGATGGCCGATGACAGCATTGCCGCCGTCCCCGGCAGCATGCGCGATGGCTCGCTCGCCATGGGCGCGACCAAGAGCGAGACGATCAAGCAGGTGCTGATCCCCGCGGCGCTCCCCGGCGTGGTCGGCGGCGTGCTGCTCGCGGTCAGCCGCGCGATCGGCGAGACGATGATCGTGGTGATGGCCGCAGGGCTTGCCGCCAACCTCACTGCCAATCCGTTCGCCAGCGTCACCACCGTGACCACCCAGATCGTCCAGCTGCTCACCGGCGATACCGATTTCAACAGCCCGATGACGCTCGCCGCTTTCGCGCTTGGGCTCACGCTGTTCATCGTCACCCTGCTGCTCAACATCGTCGCGCTGCAGATCGTCAAAAGATATCGGGAAGCGTATGACTGAGGCCGCAACCATGTCCGCACACCTGCCTGCGACGGCTGCGACCGCGCGCAAGACCGACTGGATGGGCGATGCCATGCAGAAGCGCATCGCCTCGCGCTACGCCGCCGAGCGCCGCTTCAAGTTCATGGGGCTGGCTGCGGTCGTGCTGTCGTCGCTGTTTCTCGCCTTCCTGCTGTTCGTGATGGTCGGCAATGGCGCCAAGGGGTTCATCGCCACCGAAGCGACGCTGACCGTCGACCTGCCCGCCGCCACCGGCAGCATCTCGCCCGAGCAGCTCACCGGCCCGCGCCTGTCTGCCACAATGGCCTCGATCGACGTCCGGCGGATCTATGACAACGCTGTGCAAACGCAATATGGCAAGGACGGCAGCCGCTTCTTCGCGACCACCGCCTGGACCGCACTGCGCGACCAGCTGACCGAAAACCCCAATCTGGTGATGGGCAAGACCAGCTTCTGGCTGCCGACGTCGAGCGACATCGACCGCGCCGCCAAGGACACCTCGACCGCAGAAGCCGAGGCTGATTATGCCCAGCTGCGCAAGGCGGGCGAGGTGCGCCAGACGTTCAACTGGAACTTCCTCACCGGCTCGGACGGCACCGATCCGGCGCAGGTCGGCATCTGGGGTTCGCTCAAGGGTTCGCTGATCACCATGGTGGTCACGCTGTTGCTCGCCTTCCCCGTCGGCGTGCTCGCGGCGGTGTATCTGGAGGAATATGCGACCAAGAACCGGCTGACCGACCTGATCGAGGTGTCGATCAACAACCTGGCCGCGGTTCCCTCGATCATCTTTGGCCTGCTCGGGCTTGCGGTTTTTCTGCAGTTCTTCGCGATGCCGCGCTCTGCCGCGATCGTCGGCGGTCTGACGCTGGCGCTGATGACCATGCCGGTGATCGTGATCGCTGCGCGCAACGCGATCAAGGCGGTGCCGCCATCGATCCGCGAGGCGGCGATGGGTGTCGGCGCAAGCCCGATCCAGGTCGTGTTCCACCATGTGCTGCCGCTGGCGATTCCAGGGATCATGACCGGCACCATCATCGGCATGGCGCGCGCGCTGGGCGAAACCGCGCCGCTGCTGATGATCGGCATGCGCGCCTTCACCACGACACCCCCCGATGGCCTGACCGACCCGGCCACGGTGCTGCCGGTGCAGATCTTCCTGTGGTCGGACGAGGTCAACCGCGGCTTTGTCGAAAAGACATCCGCCGCGATCATCGTCCTGCTTGTCTTCCTTCTCACCATGAACGCGGTCGCGGTTTATCTGCGCAACCGGTTTGAAACGCGATGGTAACGAAATCCATGACCGAATCCGCTGCTGCTCCCAAGATGTCCGCACGCGACGTAAAGGTGTTTTACGGCGACAAGCAGGCGATCAAGGGCGTGTCGATCGACATCGACATGGACAATGTCGTCGCGTTCATCGGCCCGTCGGGCTGCGGCAAGTCGACCTTCCTGCGCACGCTCAACCGCATGAACGACACCATCCCCAGCGCGCGGGTGGAAGGCGACATCACGCTGGACGGCGAGGACATCTATTCGAGCAAGATGGACGTGGTGCAGCTGCGCGCGCGCGTCGGCATGGTGTTCCAGAAACCCAACCCATTCCCCAAGTCGATTTACGACAATGTGGCTTATGGCCCGCGCATCCACGGGCTTGCCCCCAACAAGGCCGAACTCGACCAGATCGTCGAAAACTCGCTGGTGCGCGCAGGCCTGTGGAACGAGGTCAAGGACCGGCTGAGCGAAAGCGGTACCGCGCTTTCGGGCGGCCAGCAGCAGCGGTTGTGCATTGCGCGCGCGATCGCGGTCGATCCTGAGGTCATCCTGATGGACGAGCCCTGCTCGGCGCTCGACCCGATCGCCACCGCCAAGATCGAGGAACTGATCCACGAACTGCGCGGCCGCTATGCCATCGTCATCGTGACGCACAACATGCAGCAGGCCGCGCGCGTTTCGCAGAAGACCGCTT
This sequence comes from Blastomonas sp. RAC04, assembly GCF_001713435.1. NCBI lineage: Bacteria > Pseudomonadati > Pseudomonadota > Alphaproteobacteria > Sphingomonadales > Blastomonadaceae > Blastomonas > Blastomonas sp. RAC04. The sequence goes on along the minus strand of NZ_CP016460.1, from coordinate 43,361 downwards.
TCTTCCATCTGGGAACAATGGTGGAATATGGCGATACCTCCGATATCTTCACCAACCCGCGCGAAGAACGGACCCGTGACTATATTACCGGCCGATATGGCTGATTGCGCACATAGTTCAGCGACAGCGCCCAGCATTCCGGGTTATCCTGCACCGGACGGGGCCGTCACCGACATGATTTGGAAGATTTGATGAACCACAGCCTGAACGAACACACCCTGAAGGCCTTTGATGGCGACCTGATCACCCTGCGGGGACTGATCGCGGAGATCGGCGGACGAGCTGAAAAGGCGGTCGAGGGCGCGATGACGGCGCTCGCCAATGCCGATCTCGACCTGGCGCGCCAGGTGGTCGAGGGCGACAAGCGCATCGACGCGCTGGAAGAGCAGATCGACCGCATGGTGATCCAGACCATCGCGCTGCGCGCGCCGATGGCCGACGATCTTCGCGAACTGGTCGCAGCGCTCAAGATTTCGGGCGTGGTCGAGAGGATCGGCGATTACGCCAAGAACATCGCCAAGCGCGTCGCTCTGATCGATGCCAGCCAGCAGATCGAGGCGGCACGGTTGCTGCCCGCGATGGCCGATGCCACCCGGCAGCTGGTCGACGATGCCTTCACCGCCTTTGCCCGCCGCGATGCGGACCTTGCCGTCGCCGTGTGCGCACAGGACAAGACGGTGGACGATTTCTACAACAGCATCTTCCGCGCGCTGATCGCGCACATGATCGAGAACCCCGAGCATGTCGGCGCTGGCACGCACCTTTTGTTCATCGCCAAGAATCTCGAGCGGATCGGCGACCACGCCACCAATGTTTCGGAAATGGTCTATTTCGCGGTCACCGGCCAGTCGATGAACGAACGCGAGCGCGGCGATGACGCGCTGGCGCCAGACACCGACTGATCAGGATATTCCTGATCGGGACTTTTGGCACAAGAAAGCACGAAGACGATGACAACACCCCATCTGCTGCTGGTTGAAGACGACATGGCACTGGCAGAGCTTGTCTCCTGGCACTTCGACAAACAGGGCTTTCGCGTCAGCCAGACCGCCGACGGCGAAGAGGCGATGCTGATCGCGCGCGAGGAGCGGCCCGATATCGTGCTGCTCGACTGGATGATCGAGAACCTGTCGGGCATCGAGGTCTGCCGCCGCCTGCGCCGCGACAACGATACCTCGAATATCCCGATCATCATGATGTCGGCGCGTGGCGAAGAGGAAGACCGGGTGCGCGGGCTGGACATCGGCGCCGACGATTATGTTACCAAGCCCTTCTCTCCGCGCGAGCTGATCGCGCGCGTCAACGCGGTGCTGCGCCGGGTGCGCCCGGCTCTGGCAGGCGAGGCGCTGAGCTTTGCCGACATCGAGATGGACACCGTGGGCTACAAGGTGAAGCGCGCCGGGCAGACGATCCCGCTCGGCCCCACCGAGTTCCGCCTGCTGCGCCACTTCCTCGAGCATCCCGGCTGGGTGTTCTCGCGCGAGCGATTGCTCGACAGCGTCTGGGGACATGACAGCGATATCGAGATTCGCACCGTCGACGTCCACATCCGGCGGCTGCGCAAGGCTTTGAACGCGCATGGCCAGCCCGATATCATCCGCACGGTGCGTTCGGCGGGCTATGCGCTGGACAGCGAACTGGCCTGATCGCCGTAACGTCAGCGCGGCTTTACGCGAACGTCAATCGGTGCCCCTCTCTGCCTGGAGCCAGCTTGGCGCTTGCCAAGCGGCGCAACATGGCTAAAACCCGCGCCATTCCGCGCGGATTTGCCGCGCCCAGTGTAAAACCCTGCCCGAAAGGATGCATGCCATGACCATCAGTTTCAAGGACCGCGTTGCCATTGTCACCGGCGCAGGCGGCGGCCTGGGCCGCGCCTATGCGCTCGATCTTGCCGCCCGCGGCGCCAAGGTTGTCGTCAACGATCTGGGTGGTGCCCGCGACGGCACCGGCACCTCGGATGCAGCCGCGAAGGTGGTTGAAGAAATCAAGGCTGCCGGCGGCGAAGCCATGGCCAATGGCGGTAACGTCACCGAATACGAACAGATGGTCGAAATGGTCGCCAAGGCCAAGGAAGCCTGGGGCGGCGTGCACGTGCTGATCAACAACGCCGGCATCCTGCGCGACAAGAGCTTTGCCAAGATGGAGCCCGCCGATTTCGATCTGGTGGTCAAGGTCCACCTGCTGGGTTCGGCCAACTGCACCAAGGCGGTGTGGGAAACGATGCGCGAGCAGAACTATGGCCGCATCCTGATGACCGCCTCGTCGACCGGCCTGTACGGCAACTTCGGCCAGGCGAACTACGGCGCGGCCAAGCTCGGCCTCGCCGGCCTCACCAAGACGCTGTACCTTGAAGGCGCGAAGAACAACATCAAGGTCAACACGCTGGCGCCCGTCGCAGGCACCCGCATGACCGAAGACATCTTCCCGCCCGAAGCGTTTGCTGCGTTCAAGCCCGAGAACGTTGTCCCTGCCGCGGTCTATCTGGTGTCCGAAGATGCGCCGACTAACATGATCATCGGCGCAGGCGCAGGCGCATTCCACGCGGCCTATGTCACGATGACCCAGGGTGCCGCCCTGCCCGAGGGCGAGCGCACCGCAGAGGGCGTCGCGCGCATCTTCGACAAGATCACCGACCGCACCGGCGAGACGGTTCCGCAGTCGGGCAGCGAACAGGCAATGACGATCATGCGCCTGCTGCAGGGCTGATCTTCGGCTTCATTGCTGGAATACATCGAGGGGGTGCGGCGCAAGCTGCGCCCCCTTTTGCTTGCGCTCAATCGCTCCAGTCCGCGCGGGCGATCCCCAGCGCGTGGAGCAGCACGGTCCAGTCGCCGTGCGCGATATGCCCGTCCGCCGCCGCGATCGCTGCGGGCTTGGCGTGATAGGCGATGCCCGTCCCTGCCGCCTTGAGCATCGGGATGTCGTTGGCACCATCGCCCAATGCCAGCACTTGGCGCACCTCGAGCCCCTGTCCTGCAGCCTGCTCGATCAGGATCGCGGCCTTGCGCGCGGCATCGACGATGCTGCCTTCGAGTGCGCCGGTCATATGGCCGTGCTCGATCACCAGCCGGTTGGCGAACACCGCGTGAAATCCGAGCTCCGCGCCGATGACATCGGCAAAGGAATGGAACCCGCCCGAAACCAGCACGCAATCCGCGCCGCGCTGGCGAAGCGTACGCACCAATGTGCGCGCGCCGGGCATGGGATGGATGCGGTGGCGCAGGCAATCGGCGATGACATGCTCGCTCAGCCCGTTGAGCAGCGCCACGCGCTCGCGCAGTGCCGCCTCGAAATCGAGCTCGCCCTGCATCGCGCGCTCGGTGATCGCGGCGACCTGCGGCTTGACCCCGGCATAATCGGCGAGCTCGTCGATGCACTCATTGGCGATCATCGTGCTGTCCATGTCGGAGACCAGCAGGCGCGGGTCGCGCGCGGCCTCCTCCAACACCAGCACGTCGCATGCAGTGCGCATCGGCCCGAGCGCGGCATTGGCTGCGGCACGGTCACCAGTGAAGTGCACCTCGCCCACCAGCCCCGGTTCGACCCAATGGCTCTGCCCGACCACCAGCCCGGCCTGGTGCAATCGGTCGGCGGCGGCGTTTAGCTCTCCCGCTGGCAGGGGCTCTGCTGCTATCAGCACGGCTATGGGCACAAATTCTTCCCCCGATGAGACCGGAAACACCCGCCCGGCGGTGGCGCTTATTGCCGGACCGACCGCCAGCGGCAAGAGCGGATTGGCGGTGCGCTATGCGCATTGGCTTGAAAAGCGTGGGCAGCGTGCGGTGATCGTCAACGCCGACAGCGCGCAGGTCTATGCCGATCTCGCCGTGCTGAGCGCGCGCCCCTCGGCCGGGGAGATGGGCGGGATCGACCACCGGCTGTTCGGCTATATCGACGGTGCCGGGGCGTGCTCCGCAGCACGCTGGGCCGATGATGCCCGCGCCGAGATCGCCGCTGCGCATCTGGCGGGCGCGTTGCCCATCCTGGTGGGCGGCACAGGGCTCTACATCCAGACATTGCTCCACGGCATCGCGCCCATCCCGCCGATCGATCCGGCGATCCGCGATGCGGTGCGCGCAATGCCCGTCGACCAGACCTACGCCGCGCTGAAGCTGGAAGATGCGGCAAGCGCGGCCCGGCTGAACGCCGCCGATACCACCCGCGTCGCGCGCGCGCTCGAGATCATCCGATCGACCGGCCAGCCGATCGCGCACTGGCAGGCGCGCAAGGAGGGCGGGATTGCCGAGCGGATCACGCTGCACCCGCTGGTGCTGCGGCCCCCGCGCGACTGGCTGCTCGAGCGGTGCGACCGCCGATTCGCCGCGATGCTGGACGCAGGCGCGCTGGCAGAGGTCGAAACCCTGCTGACACGGCATTTGTCGCCCGATCTGCCGGTGATGCGCGCGATCGGGGTACCCGAGGTCGCGCGGCTGCTGCGCGGCGAGATCGACCGCGCGCAATGCCTGGCGCAGGGGCAACTGGCCACCCGGCAATATGCCAAGCGCCAATACACCTGGTTCCGCAATCAGCCGCCGGCGGACTGGAAAGTGCTCGAAGAACCACTTTCGGATAGTTTTGACGTGCATTTTGATATTTTATTTTAACATTGGCTGTTGACACGGCATTTTGTGTCTCTTAGAGCAAACGGGTCACGACGTTGCTGCGAGCGTCTCCGACACGTCACATCAATTTTTCAACCCGGCGCGGGCTGCCTGCGCCGGGTTGATTTTCGCCGGTTCCGGCCGCTGTCGGACAGCTGGCAGCTAATGGTTTTGCAACATCGGCCCGCTTTGTCTAAGCGGGCCTGGGTTTTTTTGAGGATGGGCTGGTTGTCATGGCCGAATTGAGCGGCGCGCAAATACTGGTTGAAACGCTGGTCGAGCAGGGCGTCGAAGTAATCTTCGGCTATCCCGGCGGCGCGGTGCTGCCGATTTACGACGCGATCTTTGGCCATCCGTCGCTGCGCCACATTCTGGTGCGGCACGAACAAGCCGCTGCGCACGCCGCAGAAGGCTATGCCCGCGCCACCGGCAAGCCCGGAGTCGTGCTGGTCACCTCGGGCCCGGGCGCGACCAACGCGGTCACCGGGATCACCGATGCGCTGATGGATTCGATCCCGATGGTGGTCATCACCGGCCAGGTCGCGACCAACCTGATCGGCACCGATGCTTTTCAGGAAGCCGACACCATCGGCATCACCCGCCACTGCACCAAGCACAATTATCTGGTGAAGGACCCGGCGAAGCTCGCATCTACCGTCCGCGAGGCGTTCCACATCGCCACCAAGGGCCGCCCCGGCCCGGTGCTGATCGACATTCCCAAGGACGTGCAGGTCGCCAGCGCGCCGCATGACGCGGACACTCCCGCGCGCCCCAACCAGCGCTACGCCCCGGTCACCGCGGGCACGCCCGACGATATCGCCAGGGCCGCGCAGATGATCAGCGCAGCGACCAGCCCTGTGATCTATTCGGGTGGCGGCGTCATCAACGCGGGACCAGAGGCGAGCACGCTGCTGCGCGAACTGCAGGCGATGACCGGCGCGCCGGTCACCTCGACGCTGATGGGCCTGGGCGCCTTCCCGTCCGAGCATCCCGACTGGCTGGGCATGCTGGGGATGCACGGCACCTATGAAGCCAACATGGTGATGAACCGCGCCGATCTCGTCATCTGCGTCGGTGCACGCTTCGACGACCGGGTTACCGGGCGGCTCGATGCGTTCTCGCCGGACTCCAAGAAGATCCACATCGATATCGACCGCTCGTCGATCAACAAGACAGTGCGGGTCGATCTGGGCATCATCGGCGACTGCACCACGGTGCTGCAGCAGATCATCGACCAGCTGCACGCCATCGGCCATGACAAGCGCGACCTTTCCGAATGGCAGGCGCGGATCAAGGGCTGGCGCACCCGCGAATGCCTGGCCTATCCGCCCAGCGACAGCGAGATCATGCCGCAGCTCGCGATCGAGCGGCTTTATGCGCTGACCAAGGATCAGAGCCCGATCATCTCGACCGAGGTCGGCCAGCACCAGATGTGGGCGGCGCAGTATTTCCGCTTCGAAAAGCCCAACAAGTGGCTGACCTCGGGGGGCCTGGGCACCATGGGCTATGGCCTTCCCGCCGCGATCGGCGCGCAGTTGGGCAATCCCGAGGCCTTGTGCATCGACATCGCAGGCGAAGCCTCGATCCAGATGAACATTCAGGAGCTGGGCACCGCGACGCAATACCGTCTGCCGGTCAAGATCTTCATCCTCAACAACGAATATATGGGCATGGTGCGCCAGTGGCAGCAGCTGACCTATGAGAGCCGCTATTCGGAAAGCTATTCCGATGCGCTTCCCGATTTCGTCGCGCTGGCCGAGGCTTATGGCTGGAAGGGCATCCGCATTTCCGAGCAGGCAGAGCTGGATGCGGGCATCCAGGCGATGATCGATCATCCAGGGCCCGTGCTGGTCGATTGCCGCGTCGCCAAGCTTGCCAACTGCCTGCCGATGATCCCTTCGGGCGCGGCGCATACCGACATGATCCTGTATGGAGACGAGGTTGCCGGGACCATGGAAGACGAAGCCAAGGCGCTCGTCTGATGCGGTTTCGTGCGCCCCGTGACGTCCCATCGGCGAAAGCCGATTTGCCCATCCTGCTAGCGCGGCATACTGCTGCGGGCAGCATCGGCTTTCACCCCTTCTGAAAGATCGCCCCATGCATATCCAGCAACAGGCATCCGAACGGCACGTTCTGACCGTTACCGTCGACAACGAGGCGGGCATTCTGGCGAAGATCGCCGGCATGTTCACCGCGCGCGGATACAATATCGAAAGCCTGACGGTGGCCGATATCAGCGAGGACCATGCGGTCAGCCGGATCACCATCGTCACCGTCAGCCCGCCTGCGGTGATCGACCAGATCATCGCGCAACTCGACCGGCTGGTGGCGGTGCACCGCGTCGCCGACCTCACCGAGCTCGGGCCCCATGTCGAGCGCGAGCTGGCATTGGTCAAGGTCGCGGGCGCGGGCGAGCACCGGATCGAAGCGCTGCGGCTGGCGGACATCTTCCGCGCCCGGCCGGTCGACACCAGCACCACCAGCTTCGTCTTCGAAATTTCCGGATCGTCGGAAAAGATCAACCAGTTCATCGCGCTGATGCGCGAGGTCGGGCTGGTCGAGGTCGCGCGCACCGGGGTCGTCGCCATGACCCGGGGGGCCACGGCGGGGTAATTCAGTTCGCAACCACATCGTCACCCCCGCGCAGGCGGGGGTCCCGCCTCTGCACCAACCAAAGCGGGATTCCCGCCTTCGCGGGAATGACGAACCAGATTAGAAATGGGGAAATGACATGCGCGTTTATTATGATTCCGATTGCGATCCCAAGCTGATCGAAGACAAGAAGATCGTCATCGTCGGCTATGGCAGCCAGGGCCATGCCCATGCCCAGAACCTGCGCGACAGCGGCGTCAAGGATGTCGCGATCGCGCTGCGTCCGGGCTCTGCCACCGCCGCCAAGGCCGAAGGCGCGGGCTTCAAGGTTCTGAGCAACGCCGATGCTGCTGCCTGGGCCGATATCGTGATGATCCTGGCGCCCGACGAGCATCAGGCCGCGATCTATGCCGATGATTATCACGCCAACATGAAGCCTGGCGCGGCGCTGGCGTTCGCGCATGGCCTCAACATCCACTTCGGCCTGATCGAGGCACGTGAAGACCTCGACGTGATCATGATCGCGCCCAAGGGCCCCGGCCACACCGTGCGCAGCGAATATGTCCGCGGCGGCGGCGTGCCCTGCCTGATCGCGGTGGAACGCGACGTTACGGGCAACGCGCACGACATTGCCCTCGCTTATGCATCGGGCGTCGGCGGCGGCCGCAGCGGCATCATCGAAACCAACTTCCGCGAAGAGTGCGAGACCGATCTGTTTGGCGAGCAGGCGGTGCTCTGCGGCGGCCTGACTCACCTGATCCAGGCCGGGTTCGAGACGCTGACCGAAGCAGGCTATGCGCCGGAAATGGCGTATTTCGAGTGCCTGCACGAAGTGAAGCTGATCGTCGACCTGATGTATGAAGGCGGCATCGCCAACATGCGCTATTCGATCAGCAACACCGCCGAATATGGCGACATCACCACCGGCCCGCGGATCATCACCAGCGAAACCAAGGCGGAGATGAAGCGCGTGCTCGAGGACATCCAGCAGGGTCGCTTCGTCAAGAACTTCGTGCTCGACAACCGCGCCGGCCAGCCCGAACTGAAGGCCGCGCGCAAGCTCGCCGCCGCGCATCCGATCGAGAAGACCGGCGCGCAGCTGCGTGCGATGATGCCGTGGATCGGTGCCAACAAGCTGGTCGACAAGGCCAAGAACTGACCACCGCGTTGGCCACGCCAGCCTTCGAAACCCATGCCGCGCAGCTCGAATCCCTGAAAAGGGATTCGAGGCTGCGTGCGCTTGCGCCCCGTTCGGGCAAGGATTTTGCCTCGAACGATTATCTGGGACTGGCAGGATCGACGCTGCTGCACGATGCCTTGCGCGAAGGCATGGCATTGGGTCTGCCCGCAGGATCGGGCGGATCGCGGATGCTGCGCGGAAACCATGCGGCGCACGAGGCGCTCGAAGCGGATGCCGCGGCGCATTTCGGCAGCCAGTCCGCACTGTTCTTCGCCACCGGCTTTGCCGCCAACGCGGCGCTGTTCGCCACGCTGCCGCAGCGCGGCGATCTGGTGGTGCATGACAGCCTGATCCACGCATCCGCGCACGACGGCATGAAACTGGGCCGCGCCGAAACCCGCGCCGCTCGGCACAACGACGCGCAGGCGTTCGACGACGTCATCACCGCCTGGCGCGCCGAAGGCGGATCCGGGCAGGTCTGGATCGCGGTCGAAAGCCTCTACAGCATGGACGGCGACTGCGCGCCGCTGGCCGATCTGGCCGAGGTCGCCGCGCGGCACGATGCGGCGCTGGTCATCGACGAGGCCCACGCCACCGGGGTGTTCGGCCCTTGCGGCGCCGGCCTCGCGCACGGTCTTGCCGGACAGCCGAATGTCATCACTTTGCACACCTGCGGCAAGGCGCTTGGCTGCGAAGGCGCGCTGATCTGCGCGCCCAGGGTGGTCACCGATTTCCTCGTCAACCGCGCGCGGCCCTTCGTGTTCTCGACCGCGCCCTCGCCGCTGATCGCGCACATGGTGCGCCGTGCGATCGCGATCGTCGCGGCCCATGACGACTGGCGCGACGAGCTGTTCGCGCGCGTTGCCGAGGCGCGCCGCCTGCTCGCCCCGCGGCTGGGCGCGCAGGGCGGCACCAGCCAGATCCTCCCCGTGATCATCGGCGATGATGCCCGCACCATGCGGATCGCCGCCAGCCTGCAGCGCCAAGGCTTCGACATTCGCGGCATCCGCCCGCCCACCGTGCCGCCCGGCACCGCGCGCCTGCGCATTTCCATTACCCGCAATGTCTCGATGGGTGATATCGGCGCGCTATCCGAATCACTCGACAGGATCATGATCCCCGCATGAAACCGCGATTTGTTGTAACAGGCACCGACACCGATATCGGCAAGTCGGTGTTCAGCGCTGCCCTGGTCCAGGCTTTGGGCGCGAGATACTGGAAGCCGGTGCAATCCGGCCTCGAGGGCGAGACCGACACAGCGTTCGTCGAGCGCATGGCCCCCGGATCGACGCTGCCCGAAACCTGGCGGCTGGTCACCCCCGCTTCGCCGCATCTCGCCGCCGAGATCGACGGAGTGGAGATAGACCCCGGTGCACTGACGCCGCCCGATATCGACGCCCCCTTGGTGATCGAGGGTGCAGGCGGCGCGCTGGTTCCGGTCACCCGCCAAACGCTCTACGCCGATGTCTTCGCCTGCTGGCAGATCCCGGTGATCGTCTGCGCGCGCACCGCCTTGGGCACGATCAACCACAGCCTGATGACGATCGAGGCATTGCGGTCGCGCGGGGTGCCGATCCATGGCGTCGCGTTCATCGGCGATGCGGTGCCCGACAGCGAGCACACCATCGCCGCGATCGGCAAGGTCCGCCGCCTCGGACGTCTGGCGCGGCTGGCTGCGCTGACGCCCGAGACGCTGGCCGATGGCTTTGCCGCCGGTTTCGATCTCGCGGACTTCGCATGACGCCCTCGCCCGTATGGCATCCCTTCACCCAGCATGGCCTGGGCGAGGACATCCCGCTGATCGCGCGCGGCCAGGGCGCGGTGCTGCATGGCGCCGATGGCCGGACATGGATCGACGCGATCTCGAGCTGGTGGGTGACCACGCATGGGCACGCGCATCCACGCATCATGGCCGCGATCCGCGAGCAGAGCGAAAAGCTCGACCAGATCATCTTCGCCGGATGGACGCACGAGCCTGCCGAGACGCTGGCGCGCGGGCTGATCCAGATCACACCCGAACCGCTCACGCGCGTTTTCTTCAGCGACTCCGGCTCCACCGCGGTCGAGGTCGCGCTCAAGATGGCGCTGGGCTTCTGGCACAACCGAGAAAAGGGCGGGCACGGCGAGCAGCGGCACAAGATCATCGTGATGGAGCACAGTTATCACGGCGACACCATCGGCGCGATGTCGGTGGGCGCGCGCGGGGTGTTCAACCGGCCTTATGCGCCTTTGCTGTTCGACGTCACCGCCATCCCCTTCCCCGCTGCCGGAGCCGAGCAGGCGACCTTCGATGCGCTGGATGCGGCATGCCGCGACCATGCCGCCGCGTTCATCGTCGAGCCGCTGGTGCTGGGTGCAGGCGGGATGCTGATGTACTCCGCCGATGTTCTTGCCGAGATGGCCGCGATCTGCGCCGCGCACGACGTATTGTTCATCGCCGACGAGGTGATGACCGGCTGGGGCCGCACCGGCACGATGCTGGCGTGCGAGCAGGCAGGCGTGATCCCCGACATCCTGTGCCTCTCCAAGGGGCTGACCGGGGGCTCGATGCCGCTTGCGGTGACGCTGGCGCGCGAGGAGATTTTCATGGCGCACTGGTCGGACGACCGCGCCGACTGCTTCTTCCATTCGAGCAGCTACACCGCCAACCCCATCGCGTGCGCGGCCGCCAACGCGAACCTTGCCATCTGGCGAGAAGAGCCGGTCCAAGCGCGGATCGATGCGCTTGCGGCGCTTCAGACGGAACAGCTCGCGGCCATGGCCAGCCACCCGCTGGTCGCCGGCACCCGGCAGTGCGGCACCATCGCCGCGTTCGACATCGTCGCCGACAGCCAGGGCTATCTGTCAAGCTGGTCGGTGCATCTGGCAGGCTTCGGCAAGGCCCATGGCGTGCTGATCCGCCCATTGGGCAACACCGTCTATGTCATGCCGCCCTATTGCACCACGCCCGACCAGTTGCAGACGATCTACGCCGTGGTGCGCGAGGGGCTGGAGGCCGCCGGGCGCTGATTCGCTGGCGACGGATCAAAGATTGACTTGCGGCGTTCAGGCACCCAGTTTCGGAGTTCCTGTCCCCCCCACTTCCCTAGGAGTTCGTCATGCGCAAGACTCTCGCTATCCTCGCTCTCGTCGCCGCCACCCCGCTGATCGGCCAAGGCATGCAGCTGCCCGGCCAGAAGGACGCTGCCCGCGTGACCGCCGGCACCTACAAGACCGACCCCGGCCACTCGCTGATCGGCTGGGAGGTCAATCACTTCGGCTTCAACGATTATTACGGCCTGTTTGGCGACATCGCCGGAACGCTGATGATCGATCCGGCCAACCTCAACGCCACCAAGGTCGATGTCACCATCCCCGTCGGCAAGGTGACCACCGCCAGCGCCGGGCTCACCAGCCATCTGCTGCGCGCGGGCAAGGACGGCGGCAAGCCCGACTTCTTCGGCCCCTCGCCCGCCGATGCGCGCTTCGTCTCGACCAAGGTGGTGGCCAGCGGCATGACCGCCAAGATCACCGGCAACCTCACGCTGAATGGCGTCACCAAGGAAGTGACCTTCGACGCCGAGTTCACCGGCGCGGGTACCAACCCGTTCAACAAGAAGGAAACGATCGGCTTCGAGGCCGAGACCGAGATCAAGCGCAGCGATTTCGGCATCGCTTATGGCCTGCCGATGGTGAGCGACGAGGTCGAGCTCGACATCAGCGTGGCGTTCGAAAAGCAGTAAGAAGCAACTCCCCCCTTCCCGGTCATCCGCCGGGGAGGGGTTTGCCTCTCCCCACATCCTGCGTGCGAGATAGCGCCGACCATTTTTTTGTTGCGCAAAGCCGCCGGTTCACGCAATGACGCTGATATTATGACCGGATCGGCCCTCCTTCTTGGATTGCGACTTACACGCCCTTAGGCGTGTACCGACCGTGCGCGCCAATGGGGCGCGCCACGCCTAAGGGCTTTTTCACCCGCCAGCACGCCCAGCGCCGATCACCGGTTGCGCTGATTGCTGGCCACCCTTATCGCACCACCAAACAGCCAGGGGCGCCTTTCAGCCATGCCGATGCTCACCGATCCTTCGCAAAAATACCGCGCCTTTCCGCGGGTCGACCTGCCGAACCGAACCTGGCCCGATGCGGTGATCACCGCGCCGCCGCGCTGGCTTTCCACCGACATGCGCGATGGTAACCAGGCGCTGATCGACCCGATGGACGGGCCCAAGAAGCAGCGGTTCTTCGACCTGCTGGTCAAGATCGGCCTCAAGGAGATCGAGGTCGGCTTTCCGTCGGCGGGCGAGACCGAGTTCAACTTCATCCGCGGCCTCGTCGACGGCAACAAGATCCCCGCCGACGTCACCGTGCAGGTGCTCACCCAGTCGCGGCGCGACCTGATCGAGAAGACCTTTGCGAGCCTTGCCGGGGTCCATCGCGCGATCGTGCACCTCTACAACGCTGTCTCGCCCGCGTGGCGCGAGGTCGTGTTCGGTCTCGACCGAGCGGGCGTCAAGGCGATCGCGGTCGAGGGTGCGAACATCCTCAAGGAGCAGGCGGCGAAGTATCCGCAGACCGACTGGCATTTCGAATACTCGCCCGAGACCTTTTCCACCGCCGAGCTCGATTTCAGCCTGGAGGTCTGCGAAGCGGTGATCGAGGTGCTGCAGCCGACGCCCGAAAAGCCGCTGATCCTCAATCTGCCCGCGACGGTCGAGGCCTCCAGCCCCAACATCTACGCCGACCAGATCGAGTGGATGTGCCGCCATATCAGCAGGCGCGATTGCGTGGTGATCAGCCTGCATCCGCACAATGATCGCGGCTCGGGCATCGCCGCGGCGGAACTGGGCCTGATGGCGGGCGCTGACCGCATCGAGGGCTGCCTGTTTGGCAATGGCGAGCGCACCGGCAATGTCGATCTCGTGGCGCTGGGCCTCAACATGTACACGCAGGGCATGCACCCCGGGCTCGATTTCTCGGACATGGACGAGATTGTCAAGACGGTGGAATATTGCAACCAATTGAAGGTGCCCGAGCGGCACCCTTATGCAGGTGAACTGGTGTTCACGGCATTTTCGGGCAGCCATCAGGACGCGATCAAGAAGGGCTTTGCCGCGCAGGAAAAGCGCAACGACCAATACTGGCAGGTGCCCTATCTGCCGCTCGATCCCGCCGATATCGGGCGTTCGTATGAAGCGGTGATCCGCGTCAACTCGCAAAGCGGCAAGGGCGGCGTCGCCTGGGTGCTCGAGCAGGACCAGGGCCTCAAGCTGCCCAAACGGCTGCAGGCCGATTTCAGCAAGACCGTGCAGGCGCTCGCCGATGCCAAAAGCATGGAATTGTCCTCGGGCGATATCTGGCAGGCCTTCCAGACGCGCTATCGGCTCGACGGCCAGGGCAAGTACCAGCTGGTCGATTACGAGGAGCGCAAGGCGGGCAGCGACCGGCTGTTCGTCGGACGGATCATCGCGGACGGCAAGGAAATCCCGGTCAGCGGGCGCGGCAACGGGTTGATATCGGGGGTGGTCGATGCGCTGTCGGCTGCGCTGGGGATTGCCATCGACATCGCCGATTACCGCGAACACGCGATCGGCGCAGGATCGAAGGCGCGTGCTGCGGCCTATGTCGAATGCGCGGTCGACGGCCGCTCGACCTGCTTCGGCGTCGGGGTGGACGAGGACGTCGCGACGGCTTCGATCAAAGCGGTATTGAGCGCGCTCGAGGGGATCTGATCTGTCAAATCCTCCCCCAGCTTGTCTGGGGGAGGGGGACCATCCGCAGGATGGGGGAGGGGTTCTTACCAACCGTCGTTATCGAGCCCCTCCACCATTCGATGCGCGAACGGTCCCCCTCTCCGAGCAAGCTCGGGGAGGAATTAAGCGGCCCCCTGCAGTTTTCATTCAAAACTTAATTGCCTGGTTAAGAATGCCTCTGGACAGCCCATGAACCATGGCTAATGTCGCGGCCATGACCATGCCATCCCCGCTTTGCGACAACCTGCGCCTGCCCGTCATCGGGTCGCCGCTCTTCATCATCTCCGGCCCCGAGCTCGTCATTGCGCAATGCAAGGCGGGCGTGATCGGGTCGTTCCCGGCGCTCAACGCGCGGCCGCAGAGCCAGCTCGACGAGTGGCTGCACCAGATCACCGAGGAACTGGCTGAATACAACCGCGCCAACCCCGATGCGCCCGCCGCGCCCTATGCGGTCAACCAGATCGTCCACAAGTCCAACGACCGGCTGGAAGCCGACATCATGACCTGCGCCAAGTGGCAGGTGCCGATGGTGATCACCTCGCTGGGTGCGCGCGAAGACCTGAACAAGGCGGTGCACGACTGGGGCGGCATCACCATGCACGACGTGATCGACGACCGCTTCGCGCGCAAGGCGATCGAAAAGGGCGCAGACGGCCTGATCCCTGTGGCGGCAGGCGCCGGCGGCCATGCCGGCACCATCTCGCCCTTCGCGCTGATGCAGGAAATCCGCCAGTGGTTCACCGGCCCGGTGGCCCTGTCCGGATCGATCGCCAGCGGCGCGGCCATCCTCGCCGCGCAGGCGATGGGCGCGGACTTCGCCTATATCGGCTCGGCCTTCATCGCGACGGCCGAAGCGCGCGCCGACGATGGCTACAAGAACGGCATCGTCGAGGGCAAGGCCGCCGACATCGTCTATTCCGACCTCTTCACCGGGGTGTCGGGCAATTATCTGCGCCAGTCGATTGTCAACGCGGGTCTCGATCCCGACAATCTGCCCAAGGGCGATTACAGCACGATGAACTTCGGATCGGGCGGCAACACCGATGCCAAGGCATGGCGCGACATCTGGGGCAGCGGCCAGGGCATCGGCGCGGTCGACAAGGTCGATACCGTCGCCGACATGGTCGGGCGCCTCACCCGCGAATACCACGCGGCGAAGGAATCGCTGCTCGCGCGCTCTGCCTATTGATCGCCTTGCATGGGCCGCCCGGGAACGGCGGCCCGTTTGTTCGGTCATCGACGGTTAAGCTCGAAACCGGCTTATTCCTCCCGGGTGTTGACGAATATCGAGGGGGATAGATTGTCATGCGTGCAATCGCTGTCGTTGCGGCTGCTTCACTGGCCTGTTCGGTTCACGCCGAGGCCGCGCCCAAGGCCCAACTGCCCGAGGAACTTGTTCTCACCGGCGACAACCTGATCGACGTGACGATCAACGGTCTGCCCCTGCGGCTCGAGGTGCGCCCCGAAGCCGCCGATGCCCCCATGCTCAACCCGGATGTCGCGGCCAGGCTGCAACTGAAACCCGGCATGTTCGGCTTCATCACGGTGGTGGGCCCCGAGCGGGTGAGCGGCGATTCGGCCGTGCACAAGGTCGATTACGGGGTCGGCCCCAAGAACCAGCGGATTTTCTGGGCCGACCGCGCGTCCTCCACCATCGCCGATGGCACCATCAGCCCTGCCTCGCTGCCCTACAAAAGGGTGCGCTTCCAGCTGGCGGCGGCTGCTGCCAGTGAACGCACGCAGCAGCTGCCGCTCGACAATTTCGGCTTTCTCGGGCGCGGCGGGATCGGCACGACATTTGCGCTGGAGGGGGAAGAGGTTCGCTTCCAGTTCAGCCTGCAGCGTCCGGAAACCCTGGCCAGCGCCCCCACCGGCAACTGGCTGGCGCGCAAGCGCGAGGGCCGGTTTACCGGACAACCCCGCCAGACCCTGATCTATTTCGGCATCCAGCGCCCCACCCGCGCGATGACGCTGTCAAAGCCCATTCCCGTCGGCCAGACCATGCTGGACACGGTCGATGTGCGTTACAGCGATTATGGCGATGCCTCGGGCATTGCCGAGCAGGAAGCAGCCGAGGGCGGAGATTCCGACGAAATCGTCGTCGTCGCCAAGAAGGAAAAGAAGGTCGATCTGCGCATCGTTGCCGGCAGGCGGTTCCTGCAAGGCTGTTCCAGCCTGCTCTACGACCTGCAGCAGCGCAACCTGACGCTCAGTTGCAAGGCCGAGTGATGATCAGAGCGGCCGTGAGCCCGTCACGTCATAGGCGGTGATCATCCGGTCATGAATGCCGTGGGCGGCGCTGGCGGCGCGCCACACGGCCATGTGCGCGCTGGCGGCATGCGCCTTGAGCGCGGCCTCGTCCTGCCAGGATTCGCTCACCCGGACCAGTCCCGGCTCCACGACGTCGTGCGCAAAGGCGTAATGCCCGCAGCCCGGCTCTGCACGGCTCAGCTCGATCATCTGCGCCATCGCCGGTTTCACAGCGTCCAGCTGGTCGACCGGGAAACGATAAAAGCCTGCAATCACGATCATGGCCCGGCCCCCTTCTAGATTTCCAGCTGGCTGCCGAGTTCCACCACGCGGTTGGAGGGCAGGTTGAAGAACTCCATCGGGCTGGCCGAGTTGCGCAGCATCCAGGCGAAG
The DNA here is from genome assembly GCF_001713435.1 of Blastomonas sp. RAC04. NCBI lineage: Bacteria > Pseudomonadati > Pseudomonadota > Alphaproteobacteria > Sphingomonadales > Blastomonadaceae > Blastomonas > Blastomonas sp. RAC04. The sequence continues at coordinate 26,616 of NZ_CP016460.1, read as the reverse complement.
ATCTTCTCGCGCCACACCGGCATTCCGGGGCGTTCGGCGGTGAGCAGGGTCTGGCGCGAGAGGAAGAAGCTGGTCTGCAGCATCTCGAACTTGCCGCCGCACAGCTCCTTCACGTCCTTGAGCGCCGCGGGCACATCGGTCGACTGCATGAAACCATAACGCAGCACCATGCGGTAGAAGCCGTGTCCCAGGCTCTCCACCTGGAAGCGGTTGGCATCGGTGACATAGGGCACCTCCATGATCTGCACCGTCAGAATGACGACGCGCTCATGGATGACCTTGTTGTGCTTCATGTTGTGCAGCAGCGCGGTCGGCACGCCGGTGGTCGCCGATGCCATGAAGATCGCGGTGCCCTTGACCCGGGTGGCCGAACCTTGCGCGGACTTGACGAACACCTCGATCGGCAGCGCGCTTTCGATCATCGTCTCGCGCATCAGCTTGCGACCGCGCGCCCAGGTGGTGAGCAGCGTGAAGGTGAACGCGCCTATGACCAGCGGGAACCAGCCGCCATCGGGAATCTTGGTGGCGTTTGCCAGGAAGTATGCGCCATCGACCACCACGAAGGTGACGATGACGGGAATCGCCATCCACAATTTCCACTTCCACATCGCGATCAGCAGCACCGCCATCAGGCAAGTATCGATCAGCATCGCGCCGGTCACCGCGATGCCATAGGCCGCGGCAAGGTTGCTCGAGCTCTGGAAGGTCAGCACCAGCAGGATCACCGCGATCATCAGCACCCAGTTGATCAGCGGGATATAGATCTGCCCGCTTTCCGAAGCGCTGGTGTGCTTGATCGACAGACGCGGGATATAGCCCAGCTGGATCGCCTGATGGGTGATCGAGAACGCGCCCGAGATCACCGCCTGGCTGGCGATGAAGGTGGCCGCGGTCGCGAGGAGCACCAGCGGCAGCCTCAGCATGTCGGGCGCGAGCAGGAAGAACGGGTTCTTGATCGTCTCGGCAGCCTCTGCAGGCCCCATCCCGATGATCATAGCGCCCTGGCCGAAATAGTTGATCAGCAGCGCGGGCATGACGAAGCCGAACCACGAGAGCCGCAAGGGGCCGCGCCCGAAATGGCCCATGTCCGAATACAGCGCCTCGGCCCCCGTCACCGCGAGCACGACAGAGCCTAAGGCGAGAAACGCAAACCAGCCGTCGTTGATGAAGAACCGCACTGCATACCACGGGTTCAGCGCCAGCAGGATCTCGGGATTGAACAGGATCTGGTAGACGCCCAGCACCGTGATCGTGGTGAAATAGAGCACCATGATCGGCGCGAACAACGTCCCGATCTTGGCGGTGCCGCGCGACTGGATGAAGAACAGGAACACCAGCAGCGCGACCGCGATCGGAATGACGAGCGGTTGCAGCCCGGGATTGACCACGGTCAACCCTTCCACCGCCGACAGAACCGAAATTGCGGGCGTGATCATGCTGTCGCCGTAGAACAATGCGGTGGCGAATACGCCCAGCAGGATGAGCAGCCAGCCATAGCTGGTGCGTCCGATGCTGCGCGAGATCAGTGCGACGAGCGCGAGGCTGCCGCCCTGCCCCTTGTTGTCCGCGCGCATCAGGATGCTGACATATTGCACCCCCACGACCAGCGTCATCGACCAGAAGATCAGGCTGACGACGCCGAAGATATGCTCGCGGTCAGGGGTAAGCGGATGGTGCCCGGCAAAGGTCTCGCGAAACGCGTAGATCGGGCTGGTGCCGATATCGCCGAACACGATGCCGATCGCGCCGAACGCGAGCAACGCCACCGAACTGCTGTGCGTGTCAGCGTTGCCAGCCTGCTGGGCCACCTGTTCGCCCGCCATCGACCCGGCACTCGGTTGCTCTGAGGGCACTTCTGAAGGAGTATCAGTTATCATCGGGCAGTGTGCGAACGCGTGAAGGCCAGGCAGCCCGCGTTCATCGTCCCCTTTCGCCTATCGCCAAATCGGCAATGGCACGCGGATTAGCATGCGGCATGATGCGGTGCAATATAATCGCGGTGTGGCGATTATGGTTGTGAATCAACGGGTTGTGCTGGATCCGCAGTCGGCGGCACCGATCCGGGCATGCCCGGCGCGGGCGCACCGCTCTGCTGGGCGATCAAAGCATCGATCCGCGCGAGTCGTGTGGTCAGGTCCTCGCGCCATTCGGCCTCGGGCGGAGAGCGCTCGAGCAGCTCGCCCCAGATCGCCCGCGCCTGCTGCAACTGGCCCGATGTTGCGAGCGCCAGCCCCAGGAAAAACGGCGGTGCGGGGTGATCGGGGGTCAGCGTCGCGGCCTTCTGATAGGCGAACTGCGAAGCAGGCGTCAGCAGGCCGTTGCTGTGGCCGACCAGCGCATTGCCGAGCGCCACCCACAGATCGGTGTCCTCGGGATAGGTCTCCAGGCCCTTGCTGAGCGCGGTGGCGGCGGTGGCGAACTTGCCCTGGCGGCTCTGCGCATCGGCGAGCACCAGCCAGGCGCGGGCATCGCCAAAGTTGCCGCCCATCTCGTCGCGCTGCTTGGCGAGGTCCTCGTCGAACATGCTGAGCTTCTCGACCGGCTCCTTGGGCGATCCGGCGAGCGAGGGCTGGCCCTGCCAGGCATAGCCTGCAATCCCCAGGAACAGCGCGGCACCCGCAAGTTCCCACGCCCGGCGCGGCAGCTTGCCCAGCCAGATCATGCCGGCCATGATGGCCACGGCCACCAGCAGAACGATCACCCACGCCATCAGCTCTTGTCTCCGGTTGCCCTGGCCTTGCCAAAGCGCTTGCGGGCGATGATGCCTGCGAACAGCAGCAGCACGATCGGTGCCGCGAAAAGCGGCCAGGTCATCGCGGTCACCTGCGGTTGATAGGACACCCAGTCGCCATAGCGTTCGATCAGCCACGCCCGGATCGCCTCAGGGTCTTCACCTGCTGCGATGCGCGTGCGCACCTGATGGCGCATATCGCCTGCCATCGGCGCGTCCGAATCCGCGATCGACTGGCTCTGGCAGGTCAGGCAGCGCAGCGTCATCATCAGATCCTGCGCGGACTTTTCCTTCGCCGGGTCATCGAGCTGCTTGTAGGCGTAGGGCGCGGGCGGAAGAGTATCCTGCGCGGCGAGCGGCTGCGCGAACAGGGCGAGGAGCAACAGGATCAGGCCCCGCATCACTGCGCTTCCTTCAGTTTCTGCAGGATCACGGGCACATGCTCGGGACGGATGTCGCCGATATGCTGATAGGTGATCATGCCCTTGCCATCGATGACGAAGGTTTCAGGGACGCCCGACGAGCCCAGGTCGAACTGGATCTTGCTGACATCGTCCGCGCCGATCCGCGCATAGGGGTTGCCGTTGCGCGCAAGGAACGCCTGCACGTCTGGACCGCGATCACGGATTGCGACGCCGTTGATCTCGACCCCGGCATCGGCGAGCTGCTGCAGATACGGCGCCTCGGCGATGCAGGGCACGCACCAGCTGGCAAAGACGTTGAGCAGCCGGGGCTTGCCATCGGTGAAGTTTGTGCGCGCCAGCGCGGGCCGATCGGGCACTGCCTGGGGCAGATCGAAATCGGGCAGCGGCTTGCCGATCATCTGCGAGCTGATGGTGCGATCTCCGGGCGCGATCAGGCCGCTCGCAAACACGGCGAACAGCACGCCGAACAGCGCGAGCGGCAGCCAGATGGCCCAGTGTTTCATGCGATCAGAAGGCTCATGCCAGCGCTTCCTTGCCCCCGGCAGCAGGCGTGCCCGGAGCAGGCGCGGCGATCGGCTCGTACTCGGGCTGGTCCTTGCGGCGCAGGTCGCGCGAGGTGCGCCCGACCAGCGCGAGAATGCCGCCCAGCCCGATCATCAACCCGCCATACCAGATCAGCGGCACGAAGGGCTTCCACCACAGGCGAAGCTGCCAGCGGCCATCCTCACCCTCTTCGCCCAGCACGACGTACAACTGGCCGTTCCAGCGGGTCAGCAAGGCGGCCTCGTTGGTCGCGGTCGGCGGAGATGCGAACATGCGCGATTGCGGATTGAGCACGGTCTGCACGTTGCTGTCGCCATAGCGCGCGACCAGCCGCGCCTCGAGCGCGGTCCAGTTGGCGCCGGCGATCGGGCGAACACCCTGCATCTCGATCGTCCAGGGGCCGACCTTGTGGCTCTGGCCGAATTCGCTCGCCACCAGCTTTTCGGTGTTGAACGCGCTTTCGGATGCCATTCCGGCTAGCGCAACCGCGATCCCCAGATGCGCGATGACCATGCCGTAGATATGCGCCGGCGTGCGGCGCAGGTTGCGCTTCCACAAGGGCAGCACGCTGGCGACCGCCAAACCTCCTGCAAACACGAGGCCGAGCAGGGGCAGCACGCCGATATCGCCGCCGAACACCACGACCAGCGCCAGCGTGGCTGCGGCCACGAGCGCAGGCACCGCCATCAGGCTGGTGAGCTTGCGGCCATTGTCCGAGCGCCAGCGCATCAGCGGGCCTGCCGCCATGATGATCAGCATCGGGAACACGAAGATCGCGCTCACCGGATTGAAATAGGGCGGGCCGACCGACACCTTGGTGTCGAACGCCTCGGTTACCAAGGGATAGAGCGTCCCCATTAGGACAATGCCCAGCACGCCGACCAGCAGCACGTTGTTCATCACCAGCGCGCCTTCGCGGCTGAACAGATGGAAGCGCGCGCCCTCGGTGACGGTCGATGCGCGCAGCCCGAACAGAGCGAGCGCGCCGCCGATATAGATCGCGAGCAACGCGAGGATGAAGCTGCCGCGTTCCGGATCGACCGCAAACGCATGCACGCTGGTCAAAATCCCCGAACGCACCAGGAAGGTGCCGACCATCGACATAGAGAACGCGACCACCGCGAGCATCACCGTCCAGGCCTTGAGCGCGTTGCGCGTCGCCAGCACGCTCACCGAATGCAGCAAGGCGGTTGCGGCGAGCCAGGGCATCAGCGAGGCGTTCTCGACCGGATCCCAGAACCACCAGCCGCCCCAGCCGAGTTCGTAATAGGCCCACCACGATCCCGCGGTGATGCCGAGCGTGAGGAAAATCCACGCGCCCATCACCCAGGGGCGCATCGCGCGGGCAAAGGCGGGGCCGACATCGCGGGTGATCAACGCGCCGACCGCGAACGAGAACGCGATCGAAAGCCCGACATAGCCGATATAGAGCGTCGGCGGATGGAAGGCGAGACCGGGGTCCTGCAGCAGCGGGTTGAGACCGTTGCCCTCCACCGGTGCGGGGTTCAATCGCTCGAACGGGTTGGAGGAAAACAGCATGAAGGCATAGAAGCCCAGGCTGACGAACGCCTGGCCTGCCAGCGTCGCGACCATCGTGCGCTCGTTCAGCCGCCGCTCGAGCAGCGCGACGAAACCGCCCGCCATGCCCATCACGGTCACCCACAGCAGCATTGAGCCTTCGTGATTGCCCCACGCTCCGGCGACCTTGTAGATGATGGGCTTGAGCGAATGGCTGTTCGCCGCGACCAATTTGACCGACAGGTCGGTGCGCAGGAACAGAACGATCAGCAGCGCGAAGGCAATCGCGACCAGCACGCCCTGCACCACTGCGATCGGGCGGATCGCGCGCAGGAACTCGGCACCGCGCGCGGTCAACGCATAGCTGCCAAGGCCAAGCTGCAGCACCGCGAGCGCTGCGGCGAGCCACAGCATGGCAAGCGCGATTTCTGCGATCATGGCTGCTGCACCGTACCTGCGACCTTTTCGACATCGGCCTTGGTCATGTCGCGCATTTCGCGCGGCACGTAGTTTTCGTCATGCTTGGCGAGCAGATTGTCGGCGACGAAGAACCCCGCCTTGTCCATCCGGCCCTCGGCAACCACGCCAGATCCCTCGACGAACAGGTCGGGGGTGATACCGGTAAAGCGCACCGGGACCGTGCCCTTGCCGTCCTCGACGATGAAATCGATGGTCACGCCGTCCGCCTGAGTCTTGATCGACCCGCGCTGCACCATGCCGCCCAGCCGAATCGCCTGGCCGGGCTCGACACCCTTTTCGGCGATGTCGCCCGGGGTGTAGAAATAGCTCGCCTGATCGCGCAGCGCATAGGCCGCGATCAGCCCCGCCGCCAGCAGGCCGACAAAGGCGATGCAGATCAGGACGAGACGCTGGTGTTTGGCTTTCATGGATTTGTCCGGTTCACTTGCGCTTGAGCGCATCCAGCCGCGCTTCTGCGCGCTTCAGGGCGATCCAGCAATAGCCGATCAGGCCGATGGTCCCGCCGATGCCCAGCGCATAGGTCATGATGACATAGGTCCACTGGGTCATGCCGCAGCCAGCCTGCGCATCCGCGCCTCTATCCGGATATCCGCCAGCAGGGTGCGCATCCGCATCAGCACGATCGCGCCGAAGATCAGCGAAAAGCCGATCACCGCCATGCCCAGCGGCCACAGGAACGCGGGGTCGATCGCCGACTTGCCCATGGTGATGCTGGCCGGCTGGTGCAGGCTGTTCCACCACACCACCGAGCGGTTGATGATGGGCACATTGATCGCGCCGATCAGCCCGAAGATCGCAGCGACCCGTCCGGTGCCGTTCCGCCCGGCCGCGGCATCCTTCTGGCTGGCATCGGCGAGCGCCATGTAGCCGAGATACAGGAACAGCAGCACCAGCATCGATGTCAGACGGCCGTCCCACACCCACCAGGTGCCCCAGGTGGGCCTGGCCCAGATCGATCCGGTGGCAAGGCACAAGGCGCAGAAGAACGCGCCGGGCAGTGCCGAGGCGCGCGCGGCGATTCCGGCCAGCGGGTGCCGCCAGACCAGCTCGACCAGGCTGGCGATGGCGATGCTGGTCCAGCCCGCCATGCCCAGCCACGCGGCCGGAACGTGAATGTAGAGAATGCGCACCGTCTCGCCCATCAGCCGGTCGGCAGGGGCGTTGAACAGTCCGAGAAACAGGGCGATTGCGACCATGATCAGGCCGGTCACCATCAACGCCGGGGTCAGCGGACGGGCAATCGACAGAAATCGCGTAGGATTGGCAAAACCGTGCATGAGCGAGCGTTGCGTCAGCTTCCTTGCGCCGAGGCATATCGGCGTCGTCCCTTGTTGCCACGATGCTGGCACAGCCTCAAGGGAATTTGCGTGGGGGGCTCTGCGATCATCAGTCGTACCCACCTCCGCTCATCCTGAGCTTGTCGAAGGACCCGCGCCCACGCTGACCAAATAGCGGGGCCTTCGACAGGCTCAGGCTGAGCGGAAGTGTTAGCGACCAGCGAAAACGTCGCTCAACCCCGCCCGATCAGCTTCTGCGCCATCGCATCCGCCACTGCGGCGGGCGACTGGCCGGTCGAACGGCTTTCCTGCCAGATGCCGGTCAGCCGCTGGGGGATCCCCGTCAGTCGGGCGAGCACATCCTCGACCTGTGCGGTGCGGCCTTCGGCCTGTGCGAAATATTCGAGCGCGACCGAGATGATGCCGCCTGCGTTGATCACATAGTCGGGCGCATAGAGGATGTCGCGGTCGACCAGCATGTCGGCGTGGTGCGGCCGCGCGAGCTGGTTGTTCGCGCCGCCCGCGACGATCTTGACGTTGAGCTTCTCGATGCTCTCCGAATCGAGGATCGCGCCCAGCGCGTTGGGGCTGAACACATCGGCCTCTACCTGCATGATGCGGTCGGCAGAGACGGTCGTCGCGCCCAGTTCGTCGGCTAGCGCCTGCGCGCGGTCGGCGTTGACATCAGCGAGCGTCAGATCGGCGCCCTCTGCCGCCAGCAGCCGGGCAAGCCCGCCGCCGACGCTGCCGGTGCCCTGCACCGCGATACGCACGCCCTTGAGGCGGTCGGTGCCCAGCTTGAACTGCACCGCGGCCTTGACGCCCTGGAAGATGCCATTGGCTGTGAACGGGCCGGGATCGCCTCCTGCGGAACCTTCCTGCTGCACCGGCAGGCCCGAGACGAAACGGGTGCGCTTGGAGATCGCGACCATGTCGGCGTCCGACATGCCGATATCCTCGGCGGTGACATAACGCCCGCCCAGGGCCTCGATCGCATCGCCAAAGGCTGCGAGCATTTCGGGGGTCTTGCGGCTGTCGGCATCGGCGAGGATCACGGCCTTGCCGCCGCCCATCGGCAGGCCGGCCATGGCGTTCTTGTAGCTCATGCCGCGCGAGAGGCGCAGCGCATCGGTGATCGCGCGGCCCTTGTCGGCATAATGCCAGAAGCGCGTGCCGCCGCCTGCGGGGCCCAGCTTGGTCGAGTGGATGGCGATGATCGCCGAAAGACCCGAGGCGCGGTCGTGCACATACTGCACAGCCTCATGCTCGTCGAAGTCAGGCAGATCCCAATAGCTTTGCACGCGCGCACTCCCCCGGCTGGTCATGACGCGGCGGGGGCTGAAAAGCCTCGATATCAAGGGCAGATGGGGCGACCGAGGGGTCTCGAACCCCCGACCTCCGGTACCACAAACCGGCGCTCTAACCAACTGAGCTACGGTCGCCACACACTGCACACGCCACGCGGAGGCGCTCCTTAGGAGCGCGTGGGGACAATCGTCAAGCAACGATTGGCGCGGCTCGCTATCTTACAAAGCATGGGACCAATGCAAGGGAAAATGCGGAAATCTGTCGTAATGCTGTAATTAAATTAGGCGGGCACTTACGGCTCGCCGATCCGCCGTGCGATGATGCGCGCGGGCGTCAGTTGCGCGTCGAGCAGGCTGGTCTGCCGCCAGCGACTCTCGCCCTGCGCGATCACCAGATCGAGCTCGAACCAGCGGCTGACGATCTGCGGCTGCGATTCGATTTCGGGCCCGAAGGTCTGCGATTGCAGCGCCAGCGGCCGCCAGAAGTCGGCGATCCGGGCATAGCCCAGCGGCGGGCGCTGCTCGATCAGCCGGCGCGCGCGCTCCAGCGGGATCTGGCCGGGGGCGAGCATCATGATCAGCGGCGCCTGCTCGGGCAGCAGTGTGTTGACGTTGATCGGCGAGAGAATCGCATCGGGCAGCGCGCAGATCCAGGGCTCCAGCCGGGCATAAAGCTGCGGTGTCATGCCACGCAGCGCCTGCACCTCGCCCTTGTCGCCGAGCAGCTGGCCCGCGGTGCGAAAGGGTGCCTCGCCCTGCATGTAGAACTGGTCCTCGGCGCCGGCGGGCAGCGGCACGGAATCGGTGTCGATCCAGTCGGCGAGCGCATCGGCAAGCGCTGCTGAATCCTGCGCGGGCACGCCGAGCGCGGTCATCAGACCGGCGAACTGGCCGATGCCGACCGGCCGCGCGGCCAAATCACCCGGCTGGCCCGCCACCACCGAGTTCAGATTGAAACAATTCCCGCCATCGCGCACCGTCGCGGTGACGGTTGCCCCCGAGCCGTCATCGACGGGAAGCACCATTGGCGCACCCAGCCAGCCACCGACATTGACGGTGCGCGCCGGAGACTGGTCGAGACGCCGCTTGATCTCGCGCGCAGCCAGGCCTTCGGCGCCCAGCGCCGCAAACCGCGCGCGGTCGGCAGCACCGGCGTTGCCCGCGAGCCTGACCGCGAGGTTCACCCGGTCGAGGATCAGCGTGGTGACGATCGCCATCACGGCAACCAGTAGCAGCACACTGAGCAGCGCAATGCCGCGCTCGGATGGCTTGCCCGGCGCGCTCATCCGCCGCCCCCGGAGACCAGGAACTGCATCACCAGCGGCGCCCCGGGGTTGCCCGCCTGCGCCAGGGTGAGCTCGATCGCGATCGGAAGTTCGTCGGTACGCTGCGGGCGCCAGTCGGGTTGCCACACGCCAAGCCGGTCGCGATAGCGCATCTGAACCGATTCGATCCCCTCCAGGATCGGCACCGGAGCCGATGTCGCCGCGCCATCGGCCTTGGGTGCGGTCGCTCGAGTGAGGCGGCCGTCGACCAGCGCCCATTCGACTCGCTGCAGGCTCGAGGCTCCGGGCTGCGGATCGATCTGCGGCACCTGGCGGGTGAAGCCGAGCAGCAGGCCATCTCCGCTCATCAGCGCAACCCTGTCGCTTCCCACCGCATCGCGCGACGGGCGCGGCAGCATCAGCGTCATGTCCTGCGCCAGGATCGCGGAGAAGCGGCGCAGATCGCCCATCTCCTCGAGCCGCACCGCGCTGCGCGCCTCGGCCTCGACGCTCTGGCGCAGCAGGAAAACGGAAGCGCTGGCGATCATTCCGAAGATGAACAGTGCGACCATCATCTCTATCAGGGTGAAGCCGCGCTCCCCTGGCCCGCGCCACTCCCCGTCATTCCCGCGAACGGTGACGAATGCAGGAATGGGGTGCACGTCGCTCACAACACCGGTCTCAGCACTGTCAGCGTCACCTCGGGTCCCGCCGCCTGCTTTACCGCCAGATCGACCTTGAGCATCTCGCCGCCATCCAGCGCGCTGGTTGTGCGCCGCCAGGTGAAGCTGCGCCCCGCATTGGTCGTTGCGCCTTGCGAATCGCCAAGCGAGGGCGGGTTGGGATCGGTCAGCGCCTCGACTGCGAGATTGCGCACCACCACTTCGCTGTACAACCGGCTGTCGAGTTCGGCGGTCTGCATCAAGCTCGCCCCCTGCAGCTTGATCAGCGCGAGCGCGGCGATCGAGAACACCGCCAGCGCCACCAGCATTTCCAGCAGGCTGAAACCGGCTGATCCGGCGGAGGGACGGTGGCGAAGGGGCATGGCCGCTCATTTAACCGTCAATGCCCCGGCACGCCAGCCGTTTGCGGGGTTGAACTGGCGTGGAAATGCGGGCTAATCGGCGGGCGGACATGAGCCGCGCGTGGATCGGACCGATGAGCGAAACCAGCACCGCCAGCAACCAGTGTAACATCGCCGCCCTGATGAAGGTGCCCGGCATCCAGCGGGTGCCGACGCCGCGGCTCGAACTGTTCATCCTGCGCAATTTCCTGACGGCGGAGGAGTGCGCGCGGTTCGTCGCGAAGATCGATATCGACCGCCGCCCCTCGACCATCGCCGATCCCAATGGCGACCATTATTTCCGCACGTCCGAAACCTGCGACCTCAGCGCCGAGGACCCCGAGGTGATCGCGCTCGATGAAAAATTGAGCACGCTGTCCGGAATCGACCGGCAGTTCGGCGAGACGATGCAGGGCCAGCGCTATGATGTCGGGCAGGAGTTCAAGGCGCATACCGATTATTTCGAACCCGGCGGGCAGGATTACGAGCGCTACACCAGCGTTGCGGGCCAGCGCACCTGGACCTTCATGATCTATCTCAACGAGCCGGTTGCAGGCGGCGCGACCCGGTTCAAGACCATCGGCAAGTCGATCCAGCCCGAAACCGGCAAGCTGGTCGCGTGGAACAACCGCAGGCCCGATGGATCGCTAAACCCCGCGACCATCCACCACGGCATGAAGGTGCGCGAGGGGACCAAATACGTGATCACCAAATGGTACCGTGAAAAAAGCTGGGGCTGGTGAGCCTCGGAACCTATCGCCCCGGGCCAGCGATGCTGGTCACCGCAGCGTTCATCGGCCCGGGAACGGTCACCGCCTGCGCGAGCGCGGGGATCGGTTTTGGCTACGCGCTGCTCTGGGCCCTGGTGTTCGCGACTGTCGCCACGATCATCCTGCAGAACATGGCGGCGCGAGTCGCGATCGTCACCGGCCAGGGGCTTGCCGAGGCGATTCTGGCGGCGGCATCCAGCCTGCCGGTGCGCTGGGCAATGGCGGCACTGATCTTCGCGGCGCTGGGCATCGGCAATTCGGCCTATCAGGCGGGCAACATCAGCGGCACGGGGCTGGGCCTCGCGCTGCTGGGCCTGGGCGATGCCACGCTCGCTCCGCCCCTGCGCGCGCTGGCGGTGGGCGGGCTGGCGGCTGCGTTGGTGATCGCCGGAAAGCCTGCCTGGCTTGAAAAGCTGCTGATCGCGCTCGTGCTGGCAATGTCGCTGGCGTTCATCGGCGGTCTGATGGTGATCGATGTCGACTGGTCTTCGGCGGCGCGTGGTCTGCTGCCTGCCCTGCCTGCCGACAGTCTGTTTACCGCGATCGCGCTGATCGGCACCACGGTGGTGCCGTACAACCTGTTCCTGCACGCCGCATCGGTGCGCGGCCAGTTCAGCGCCGACCGCCAGGGCATCGCCGCCGCGAGCCTCGACACCGCGGTATCGGTAACCTTGGGCGGGCTGTTGTCGATGGCGATCGTGATCATGGGCGCTGCGACCAGCGCGCTGCCATCTGCCGGGGCCGGGCCGCTGGACGAGGTCGCGCTGCGGCTGGAGGCGTTGTTCGGCAGTCCCGCGCGCATCGTCTTCGCGCTGGGCCTGGTGGGCGCAGGCTTCAGCTCGGCGCTCACCGCGCCGCTCGCCACCGGCTATGTGCTCGCCGAGATGATGGGTGGCAGCAGCGACCCGGAACGGCGCACCCGCATCTTCAAGCGTACCGCGCTGGCGGTGATTGCGATCGGCACCGCGTTCGCGGTCCTGGCGGTCAACCCGGTCGAATTGATCCTGATCGCGCAGTCCGCCAACGGCCTGTTGCTGCCGATCCTCGCCGCGTTCCTGCTCTGGGTCGCTTCGCGGCGTCAGAGCCTGGGCAGCTTTGCCAACGGGCCGTTGGCCAATCTGGCGGGGGGCTCCGTGGTGCTTGTGTGCACCCTGCTGGGGCTGCGGCTGATTTTGCGCGCGGCGGGCGTGTGGCCATGACCGCGCAAATCGACATCAACGCCGATCTGGGCGAAGACCCGCTCGCAGAGGCGCGCGACATCGCGCTGATGGCGCATATCTCGAGCTGCAACATCGCATGCGGCGGGCATGCCGGAGACTCAGGCAGCATGGCGCGGATGCTGCGCGCGGCGCGCGATGCGGGCGTTGCGGCGGGGGCGCACCCCTCCTATCCGGATCGCGCGGGCTTTGGCCGGACATCGCTGGATATGCCGCTGCCCGCGCTGATCGACTCGCTAATCGCGCAGGTTACCGAGCTTGCCCATGTCGCGGCAGACCTTGGCGTTGCGCTCACCCATATCAAGCCGCACGGCATGCTCTACAACGATCTGGCCGACCGCGTGGAGATGGCCGAGGCGGTGGCTGACGCGCTGCACCGGGCCTTTCCCCGGCTCGCCCTGGTCGGCCTGGCGCATGGCGCGTTCGAGAGTGCGGCGGCGAAGGCTGGCGCGCGGTTCATCGCCGAAGGGTTCGTCGATCGCGGTTACACGCCCACGCGCCGCCTGGTGCCACGCAGCCGTCCCGGTGCGCTGATCGCGGGCGATGATGCCCGTGCCGCGCAGGCGCTCGCCATCGCCACCGGCCAGCCGCTCACCGCCGATGACGGCAGCCTGATCCATGTTATGGCGCAAAGCCTGTGCCTTCATTCCGACAGTCCCGGATCGGAACAAACCGCTTTGCGGATCGCCGAGGTGATGGCAAGCAAGGGCATAAGCATAAAAGCACCCGGAGAGCCGCCCGATGACCCTGCCGATCTACTGCGCCGATGACTGGTTGATGATCCGATCGCTTGGCCCGGATCAGGTGGCAGGGCTGGCACAGGCGGCACAGGGTCAAGGCTGGGAAGATGTGGTCCCGGGGCTCGACAGCCTCTCGCTGAGCTGGAACCCGGCGGAAAGATCGCTCGAGACGGCGCGCGCGGTTGCCGAAGCGCTGGTGGCCCAAGCGGACGCAGCTCCGGCAGAGGGCACCCTGCCCCCGGTCACGCTGCACATCTGCTACGACGCGGTGTGGGCGCATGATGCCGAGATCGTCGCCGAACTGCTCGGGATCGCCACAGATGTCCTGCCGCATTGGCACGCCGCGCAGGATTGGCGCGTGGCCATGCTGGGGTTCCAGCCGGGCTTCGGCTATCTGGTGTGCGATGCGCATATCCCCGAGATTCCGCGCCTGTCCGATCCGCGCGCGCATGTTGCGCGAGGGTCGGTTGGCCTGCTCGGACAGATCTGCGGACTGTATCCGCACGCCGGGCCCGGAGGCTGGCCGATCATCGGCCGCATCGCCGAAACGCTGTTCGATCCGCACGCCGCATCGCCCGCGTTGCTGACCCCCGGGCAGAAGGTGCGCTTCGAGCGCGTCGACGGCCCCACCCTCTCGCGCCTGACGGGAGAGCCCGCATGAGCATCACCGTCATCAAGGCCGGCATCCAGTCGAGCATACAGGCCGCGCCCTTCCGGGGCTTGCGCAAGCTTGCGGTGCCATCGGGAGGCGCAGCAGACGTGCTCAGCCTCGCGCTCGCCAACCGGCTGGTGGGCAAGCCGCTCGAGGCGGCAGCGATCGAAGTCACGCTGGGCCCTGCCGAGTTCCGCGCCGAGCGCGCCATGGCGGTCGCAGTGACCGGCGCGCCGTGCCAGGTCGCGATCAACGGCGAGGATGCCGAGCAGCACGAGACGCTGCACCTGGCCGCCGGAGACACGATCAGCATCGGGCGTGTCTGGGCGGGGTGCCGCACCTATCTGGCGGTCTCGGCGGACATCGCAGTCGCGCCGGTGCTGGGTTCGCAATCGACGCTGATCGCAGCCGGGTTCGGCGGCCTCGATGGCCGCGCGCTGGCCGATGGTGATGTCATCGCGCTGGAAGACGGCGACGCGGCGCCCGACAAGATCACCACCCCGGCAGAGCTTCAGCCGTTCTTCGGCCACGGCTTTGTGCTGCGGATCGTCGGCGGGCCCGAATCGGACCGGCTGGCGCTGGGCATGGCGGCGCTTTCGCGCAAGCGCTGGCGGGTGTCGTCGCGCTCCAGCCGCATGGGGCTGAAGCTGCAGGGAACCGCGATCGATCTCAATTCCGCAGCGCCGATCCGCAGCGGCGCGGTGTTTCCCGGCATCATCCAGTGCCCGCCCGACGGCATGCCCTATCTGATCGGCTGCGAAGGCCAGACCACCGGCGGCTATCCGCGCATCGGCCAGGTCATCCGTGCCGACCGGCACCTGATCGGCCAGCTCGCCCCCAATGCGACGATGCTGCTGGTGCCTGTTCAGGGCGACCAGGCCGAGCAGATTCATGCCGAGAAGCTGGGCCTGTGGGCCGAGTGGCTCCCCGGCCTGGCGCTGGGTTAGGCTCCTCTCAGCCGCCCATCGCGGCGAAGATCATGGGGCCACCGAGTTCGATCGACTTTGCATAAGCGGGGCGATCGCGCAGCCGCTGCAGATAGGCGGCCAGCGCAGGGCGATTTTCGAGCAGCTTGCTGGCAGAGGCAACCTCGAGCAGATAGGCCATGTGGATGTCCGCACCGCTCAGCCGGTCGCCGACCAGGAACTCGGGCCCCGTCACCGCCGCCTCGACATGGTCGAGCAGCTTGACGACCTCAGCCCCCAGAAAACCGCCCAGCATCGGGCCCAGCCCGCCAAAGCGCGGGGCAAGCGCGGTGAAGATGATCGGGCTCGACATGGTACCCTCGGCAAAGTGCAGCCATTCGAGATAGGCGGGGCGATCCTTGGCGTTGGCGGGCGCCAGCGTGTCGCTGCCATAGCGCTCGATGAGATATTCGATGATCGCGCCCGATTCGACCATGCAATGGCCGTCGATGATCACTGTCGGCGCCTTGGACAGCGGGTGGACGTCCTTGAGCGCGGGCGGCGCGCGGAAGGTCTGGGGATCGCGCTGGTGGCGGACCATCTCATAGGGCGTTCCCAGCTCCTCCAGCAGCCAGATGATGCGGGTGGAACGCGAATATTCGAGGTGATGCAGCACGATGCTCATGGCATGTCTCTCCGGTCTGTTCTGTTTTGGGGAAGGCTTTTCGGGTTAGTCGGCAAGGATGGTCTGGTCGGCCCCCGGTGCGCCGGGCACGATGCCGGGATCGAGGAACCTGGGATCCTTGTCGATGTCCATCCAGTCGCTGAACGGACGGCCGTAGACCGAATCGAAGAACTCGTACGGCAGCCGGAAGGGCCGGGTCGATCCGCTGTTCCACAGCATCACGATGCCGTTCTGGGTTTCGGGATCGAACCACATCGCAGCACGATAGCCGTTGACCGCGCCGCCATGGCCGACAAGATAATGGCCATCATAGATATGGCTGCGCCAACCCTGGCCATAGCCGTGGCTGATGATCAGCGAATCCGGTCCGCTGCGGCCGCCGCGATAGGTCGCGACGCGGGGACGGTGGATTTCGGCGCGCACCCCTGCAGAGACAACCTGCGGCGCCTGCCCCATCTGCGCCTGCATCCAACGCGCCAGATCGATGATGTTCGAGCTGACACCGGCGGCGGCGGGGACGCGGAAATAGGCATCGGACAGCACCTGGACGCTGCCGCGCCGATAGGGCCGCGCCCAGCTTTTCGCGCCGGTAAGGTTCGCCATCCCCAGCCCTGCGCTGGTCATGCCCAGCGGCGCGAACAGCTGCTGCTGGGCCGCCATTTCGTAAGGCATCCTGGTCGCATTGCCGACGATCTCGCTGAACGCATCATAAGCGACGTTCTGATAGCTGTGGCAGTCGCCCGGCAAGCACTGCTGCGGTACGGTGGAAAGCATATTGCGCAGCATCGGCGCAGGGTCGCCCGATTCCAGCTTGCCGTCATACGCGTTGCGCGACAGCCCCAGCCGGTGGGCGAGCAGATCCGGGATCGCCAGCCGGTTCTCCGCCCCGCCCGAAAGCTTCAGGCTGGTGCCGAACGAGGCCAGCGGCGCAGAAAGGCTGAGCCTGCCCTCTTCGGCCAGCTTGTACGCCAGCGTGCCTGCGACACCCTTGGAGACCGAAGCCCAGCGGAACACCGTCTGCGGGGTGACGGCAAGCCCGGCCTCGCGATCGGCAAAGCCATAGCCGCGGACAAAGGCCAGCCTGCCGTTCTCGACCGTCGCCACCGACAGCCCGACCATCTCGGGATCGCGCATCAGCCGGTTGATCCGCGCATCGAACGCGGCGTAATCGACCTTGCCCTGCCAGCGTTCGGGGGTGTCGGGCAATAGCTGGCTCGCCTGCGCGGCAATCGCCGGCGTTCCCGGCACCACCCCGCCACCGCGCGATACGCTCAGCCCCACCAGCAAGCCTGCGGCAGCAAGACCGCTGGCGGCCCAGACGACAGGACTGCGCAGCCAGTGCTTCATGGTGTCTCCGAATAGAAATTGCGCCCCGGCTGCAATGCGTTACCCGCCTTGTCTTAGCCAATATGCATGTTTTGCCCTGTAAAATGCTTAAGAGCAAGCCATGCCGGATTCGGCCTGTCGCCGGTGCTGGCCGGATCACCGGTTCGCCGCCCTGCCCAGCCCGATCGAGGCACCCGTGCGCAGCGCGTCACAAAGCTGCAAGCAGCGCCTGCTAGTCGGGCAGGGAGCCTGCCGCTTGTGGACAGGATCTGGATGAGGAGAGCGTGCATGCCGATGACCACCAAGACCCTGGCAGCGCTTGCGCTGCTGAGCACCGCAGCCCTCGCGCAGGCTGCCGCGCCGCAAAAGCCGCTCACCGGCACCTGGACCACCGATTTCGGCAGCGTGCGAATGATCGAGGGCAAGCAGGGCGAGGTCAGCGGGACATATGACACCGATGACGGCCGCATCACCGGCAGCATCGCAAACGGCGTGATCAGCGGCTTCTGGGTCGAATCCGCGTCGGACTATACCTGCGATACAGCCAGGATGGGCAGCCGCCATTGGGGCCGCATCCGCTTCGAGCTCAACAGCGCGGGCTCGGGCTGGACGGGCATCTGGTCCTATTGCGATTATGAGTATATCGTGGGCAATGTCTGGAACGGCAAGCGCGCGGATTGACCGCGCGCGCCTAACCCGCGCCGGACAGCCAGCGGGCAAAGTCCATCCAGGCCGGTGTCGACCAGATCACCGGGGTGAGCACGATGCGCGCCACGACAATCGCCGATCCGATGATCGCTGCAGGGTGAAAGCGCCGGGTGACCAGCCAGTCCCGTACGATCAGCACGATCAGCAGCAGCAGCACCACCAGCCCGGAGAGCGGCCCGACGGCCTCTCCGGGCACGCCGGACATGCCGATCAACCGGCCCGCGGAGGGCTGGACCATGTCGATCATCGCCACCAGCATCAACCGTTTGTGGACATCGCTGCGGTGCCGCATCGCCAGCGCGGCGATCATCAGCCCGCCGAACACCGGGACATCGAGCAGGGGCAGCGCGGCCCATGACAGCGGATCGATCCCGGGAGGCGCGGTCAGCGGCCTGTCTATACCGGCAATGCCCACGGCGATCGCCAGCGGGATCATGATCGCCACCAGCAGCATGCCGAGAAGTCCGAGCTGGCGGTGAATGTGCCGCTTGCCCGCCGAGATCAGCCCGGCCTGGACCATGAACAGTATCACCCAGGCGCTGAATACGAGCCCGTGCAGATGCACCAGCGGATTGAGCGGTTCCATCGGATGCGGGGGCGCGATGAACGCGCGCAGATAGTAACTGGGCGCAAACCCGATCACGGTCAGCGTCAGGATCGTCGCGGCCATCGCCAGAAAGAAACGATGCTCGCGCTCGGCCTTGCTCGGACCCGCCCCTGCAAACTGCGCCATGCTGTGTGATCCCCCCGGATGAGGGGGCAGTCTGCTACGATGCCGATGCAAGCGCAATGGCTTGTTGCATGGCGCTATACGTCATCAGCACTATGGTGCCGCGCGATAATCCGCAGTGACGGCGGCAACTGCGGCGATGTCGTCCTCATGCGCCGGGTCGCGCCAGGTTTCGGCCAGGGCGGCTGCCTCCCAGTCGACCATCGCAGGGTGGCTCAGAATCCGCCCCACCCACGCCCTGCCTTTGTCGCCGATATCCAGACCGAAGCTGCGCACCCGGAAGGCGACCGGGGCGAAAAAGGCATCGACCGCGCTGAAGTCGGCGCCGGCCAGCCAGGGTCCGCCAAACCGGTCGAGCCCTTGCGCGAACAATTCGCCGATCCGCTCTATATCCGACTGCAGCGCCGGGGGTATCGCGATCAGATCGGCACGCACCCCCACGCTCATCGGGCAGATGTTGCGCAAAGGCGAAAAGCCCGAGTGCATTTCCGCGGCTGCCGAGCGTGCCCAGGCGCGCGCTGCGGTATCGGCGGGCCACACGCCGTGGTGGCGCTCGGCGAGATATTCCACGATCGCCAGCGAATCCCACACGATGATATCGCCATCGTGCAGGCACGGCACCTTGCCATTGGGCGCGAAGCTGCGGAACTCGGCCGAATTGTCGGGCCCGGCAAAGGGCACCAGCCGGTCTTCGAAAGCGATCCCGAGCCCGCGCATCAGCAGCCAGGGACGCAGCGACCAGCTCGAGTAATTGCGGTTCGCGGTGAACAGGGTGTAGGCCATGGTTACTCCGCAGGTTTGAGATGGCGGTTGAGGAACGCGGTGCTGTCGCCGAGCACCGGCCCCTTGGAGCGGAACGGCTTGGACAGGGCCATCACCACCTCTTCATGGTCGAGCCCCTGATAATTGATCATCTGCGCCACCGCACCTTGCTGCTTGAGCCGGGCGGTGAGGTTGATCGCGTTGCGCGGGCGCACGGTGGTGTCCTCGCTGCTGGTGATCAGCAACATCGGCGGCGCATCGGCGCGGGCAAAGGTGATCGGCTGGGTCGCCTGCGGATCGGGATAGGCCGACATCGCATCGATCGAGCGCTTGGTGGTGAAGGGGTAGAAATCATACGCACCGCTCAAGCCCACCACCGCCTTGACGATGCCGGGATCGACGCCTGCGGCTTTCAACCAGCGCGGATCGAGCGCCAACAGCACTGCAGTGTGCGCGCCTGCCGAATGCCCGGAAAAGCCGATCGCGTCGGGGTCACCGCCATAACGACCGATATTGTCGCGGGTCCAGGCGACCGCATCGGCGGCATCCTCGATAAATGCGGGGAAACGAACCTGCGGCACCTTGCGGTAATCGGGGACGACCACGACGAAACCCTGCCTGGCGAAAGCGCGTCCGGCAAAGGCATAATCCTGCCGCGCCCCCTTCACCCATCCGCCGCCATGCCAGAAGATCAGAACCGGCCGCCTGTCACCATCGGCGGCGTCGGCTGCGCGCCAGACATCGAGCGTCTGGCCCTGATCGCCGAACGGCACGGCCTCGGCCACCAGTGCGGCACTCTTGCCCCCGCCGGTCGCAGCATCGAGATGGCTCAGCAGCAGCGGCGGCGAGGCGGTGGCAGCATAAAGCCCCATCCCGCCGAGAACCGCAACCAGCCCGCCCAGACCCAGCTTGGTGCTACGCTTCATGCGCTGGCTCAAGAGACGTAGTGTGCGGTCGTCCTGGCCGCGACATCCTCGGCCGTCACGCCGGGTGCCAGTTCGATCAGCTTGAACGGGCTGTCGTGGTCGGGGCGCTGGAACACGCACAGGTCGGTGATGATCATGTCGACCACGTTCTTGCCGGTCAGCGGCAGCGTGCACGACGGGATGAACTTGGGGTCGCCGTTCTTGGAGGTGTGCTCCATCACCACGATGATCTTCTTGACGCCCGCGACCAGATCCATCGCGCCGCCCATGCCCTTGATCATCTTGCCCGGGATCATCCAGTTGGCGATGTCGCCATTTTCGGCGATCTCCATCGCGCCCAGCACGGTGAGGTCGATATGCCCGCCGCGGATCATGGCAAAGCTGTCCGACGAGCTGAAATAGCTCGACGAAGGCAGCTCGCTGATGGTCTGCTTGCCCGCGTTGATCAAATCGGCATCCTCGTCGCCCTCCAGCGGGAACGGGCCGATTCCGAGCATGCCGTTCTCCGATTGCAGCGTGACCTCCATGCCCTCGGGCACATGGTTGGCGACCAAGGTCGGAATTCCGATGCCGAGATTGACGTAATAGCCGTCCTTCAATTCCTTCGCGGCGCGCGCCGCCATATCGTCACGGGTCCAGGGCATAGTCTAGGCTTCTCCACTCAAGCTGTTCCAGGCTCGCCAGGTACCGATGGCATACACCAGTCCGAAGACGAGGACGATTGCGGACGACCACCGGAGAAAGGTTTCCGACAGGTCCGGACGTTGAAAGGCGGACGGGAAAAACAGCACCAATCCGCGTAAAAGATAAATGGCGCTGATCACGACCAACCCGGTGCGCAGCAACGGCAGCCGGGCGATCAGTCCCGCGCCTGAAAACGCATAGGCCGCCCAGATTGCGAGCACGGTCGCGATGCCGAGCGTCATGATCACGGGAACCCAGCTGCCCCGCGCCGCAGCACGGGCGATACCTTCGCCCGCGCCGAAGAAGCGATACCAATCAGGTCCGCCTATGATGCATGCCAGATGCAGCAGTGCGGCAGCAACGCTCAGCGATCCGCCGACGATTAACCAGATATTGCCCTGCTGCAGGCTGGTCACTGCTGCGGCTCCCAGTGCGTTTCAGCCGGGAATATATCATCGAAGCCGCCGCGGATCGACGGGCCGTAGACTGGATTGGCGAACAGGAACCAGCCATTGCCCCAAAGCGCATCGTAAGGCGCGGCGGTCGCCAGCGCGCGGCGCTGCAGCGGCGGCAGTTCGGGCTTGTTGAACAGGTTGCGGAAATCGCCAAGCTGATCACCCGCCATCGCGACAACGCACCAGCGCGAGGCGATGGTCGCGCGGCGCATGTCCTTGCTCGATCCGCCCGCATCGTCGCCCATCAGGAACAGCGTTTCGCCATGCTTGAAATCGCCAAGGCCGGCAGCGGCCAGCGTCTGTTCGCTGCCTGCTGCGTTGGCGGCGGACCGGTTGGTGTTGGCGATCGGCGTGATTCCGGCGGCACGCAGCGCGGCCATCGCCTCGATCGCGCCCGGCATCGCCACGGCCTTGCCGGTGCCGGTCTTTTCCCACTGGTCCCAGGTCTTGGCGTCGAACTCGGCGCCGCGCAGCGCGAACCAGCGCATCGGGCCGATGTTCCAGATCAATGTCTCGTCGGCATCGAACACCGCAGCCAGCGGCTTGGTGCCGCAGGGCACCGGCTTGCCGGTCGCATCGTCGATGATCACGCTGTCGGCTGGGCGCGTTCTTGCCTTGGCGGTCGCGTAGCTGGTCAGCGCGCCAAAGGTCTGCCGGGTCGCGATCGCGCCCTCAGCCGAACCATAGAGCCACTGCTGGCCCATCGGCACGGACGGTGCGGCGGCGGGCGCAGGCGCTGCGGATGCAATAGGTTCGCTCTGCACTGTCGAACAGGCAGACAGGGCCAAAGCAGCGGCCACTACAATCCCCTTTCCCCTACCGCTTGCGGGAGGGGCAGGTTCAGCCTGCTGAACCGGGGTGGGCATGGAGCCCGACCGGTAGCGCAGGCCCATCCCGGCCTTCGGCCACCCCTCCCGCAAGCGGTAGGGGAGAAAAGCGGCGATCATCACGCTGCGGTCCGTTCGCGCACCGTCCGGAACTCGATCTTCTTGTCGTACGGCGCGCCGCAGATCAGGCGCTTGATGTAGATTCCAGGGACGTGGATGCAGTCGGGATCGAGGCTGCCGGTCTCGACGATTTCCTCGACTTCCGCGACGCAGACCTTGCCCGCGGTCGCCATCGGCTGATTGAAGTTGCGGGCGGTCTTGCGGAAAATGAGGTTCCCCGCCTTGTCGGCCTTCCAGCCCTTGATGATGCACAGATCGGCATAGATGCCGCGTTCCAGAATATAGGTCTGACCGTCGAAATCCTTGTGTTCCTTGCCTTCGGCCACCTGGGTGCCGACGCCGGTCTTGGTGTAGAAGCCGGGAATGCCTGCGCCCCCTGCCCGGCAGCGTTCGGCAAGCGTGCCCTGCGGGCAGAATTCCACCTCGAGCTCGCCTGCCAGATACTGGCGCTCGAATTCCTTGTTCTCGCCGACATAGCTGGAGATCATCTTCTTGACCTGGCGGGTGCGCAGCAGCTTGCCCAGCCCCTCGCCATCGATCCCGGCATTGTTCGAGGCGATGGTGAGGTCCCTGGTGCCAGCATCGCGGATCGCGTCGATCAGCCGCTCCGGGATCCCGCTCAGGCCAAAGCCGCCCGCACAGATGTGCATCCCGTCAAACAGCAGACCTTCCAGAGCGGATGCGGCATCGGGATAGATTTTCTGCATGGCGAGGTGTCTCCCAGGAGTATGATGACGTGGGCGAAGGAATGATTCGCTCCCCTGCGGGTGCCCTAGCGACACAAAGCCTCTTTTTCCAGCCGCCGCTTGATTTGAATCAATGCAAGTTGTGCCTGGCCCTCCCAAGCTCAGTTCATGAACACCAAGGAGAAGGCACTATGAAATCGATCCTGCTTTACGCCGATGGCGGCGCTGCATTCGAATCCCGGTTTCAGGTGGCGCTGGACCTTGCCCGAAGCCAGTCGGGGCATATCACCTTCCTTCAGGCGACGCCGTTGTCCGGCTTCATCGTGATGGACCCGATGGGCGGCAGCTATGTGCCTGCCAGCATGCTGGAACAGCTGCGCGCCGACGAGGACAAGCTGCGCACGCTGGTCGAAGCGCGGATGAAGGTCGAGGGAATGCCCTGGGACTGGACGGCCTATGATGGCGATGTCACCCAGGCGGTGATCAGCGCCTCGCGCCTGGCCGATGTCATCGTGCTTTCGCTGGAAAACACCGGCCGCAACGTCCGTCCGCATCCGCTGCTGGCGATTGCCGATGTGGCGGTGGAAACCCGCTGCCCGGTGCTCGCGGTGCCGACCGATGCCAAATCGTTCAACACCGGGGGCAATATCCTGGTAGCGTGGGATGGCAGCCATGAGGCGGCGAATGCGCTGAAACAGGCGCTGCCGATGCTGCAACAGGCCCAATCGGTGCATCTGGTGTCGGTGGTTGAGCCCAAAAAGGCAGGCGGCTTCCCCTCCACCGAGGCGAGCGAATATCTCTCGCGCCACGGAGTGCGTAGCGAGCTGATCGAGCGCGAGCGCGGGTTGCTCGCGATCGAGGAAGTGATCGAGAATGTCGCGGCCGAGATCGGCGCGGACCTGCTGGTGATGGGCGCGTTCGGCCATAGCCGGTTGCGCGAGGTGCTGCTGGGCGGCGTGACGCGCTATTTCCTCAGGGATTCAAACATCCCGCTGCTACTGGCGCACTGAGCGCCAGCCACGGGCGGGCGCGATCAGAAGCGCGCCCGCACCGTGAAGCGCGCGTTGACCGGCTCGCCCGTGGTGATGTTGTTGTCGTTGTGCGAAGCGGGGAAATAGCGCTCGTCGAACAGGTTCTCGACATTGACCTGCGCCTCGATCTGATCGGTCAGCTTGAAGAAGACCGCAGCATCGACGCGGGTGAAAGCGGGCAGCCGCACGATGTTTGAGATACTGGCGAACTGGCTGGCCTGATGCGTAACACCCAGGCCGAAGCCCAGCCGGTCGTTGACGTCATAGCGGTTCCACAGGCTGGCAAGATGGCGCGGCACCTGGCCGATCGCCCGGTTGGCGACAGCGCCTGCAACGACCCGCCCGCGTTCATCGGCATCGAGATAGGAATAGCCCGCATTCACCTGCCAGCCGGGCATGACCTGACCGGTCAACTGCGCTTCGAAGCCGCGGGTCCGGCTGCCGGTGATCAGCGAGTTGGCGGGGTTGGCGGGATCGACCACCACGCCGTTTTCGCGATCGAGCTGGAACACCGCCGCTGACACGCGCAGGTTTGCCGCGATGTCCCATTTGGCGCCGAATTCGTAGTTGTCGAACGCTTCCGGAGCCAGCGTCGCCTGCGCGGGCGTCAGGGTGAGGAACTGGTCGCCCGAGCGCGGCAGGAAGGTCTTTGTGTAGCTCGCATAGATCGACACCTGCTCGAGCGGCTTGAAGATCAGCCCGACACGGGGCGACCATTCGGTATCCGTACGGCTGAGCTGGCGGCCGGCCTGGATGTCGTTGACGTCGATTTCGAACCGATCATAGCGCGCGCCGAGCACGACATCGAAATGATCGCCGAGGCCGATCTGGTCCTGCAGATAGACCGAATAGAAGGTGACGTCCGAGACGGTGTTGCGGTTGTTGACCGGAAAGGTGATCGCGGGGATGACCAGCGGGTCGGTGAACGCGAAGGTCGCGATATTGGTGCCGCTGGTCGCGAACCGCCCGTTCTGGCGGCTGTTGGCAGAGCGCTGGTCGCCATATTCATAGCCTGCCAGCAGCGTATGGCTGAGCGCGCCGGTCTGCCCGGTCCACACCAGATTGCCCTGCACAAAGAAATTCTCGCGCCGGGTGGCATCGCGATAGGAATCGAGCGTCACCCGTCCGGCGGCCAGATTGCTCGCCGCAGCGAACAGATTGCTGTAGGCCTTGTCGAAATCCGCATACTGGACCGTCATGTCGTAGCGCAGATTGTCGGTGAAATCGTGCTCGAACCGCCCGCGCAGGATGTGCGCCTCCAGCGTCGTGGTGTTGAGCTCGGGCGAACCGAAGAAGGTGCGGTAGAAACCGCGCACCGGGCCCGCCGGATTGGCGACTGTCCCGCCGGTGGCCGCAGGAATGCCGCGATCGACGATGCGGTCGTCATCGACATATTCGTAGGACAGCACCAGACGCGACTTTTCACCGATGCGGAAACCTGCGGTCGGGTTGATCGCGATGCGGTTGCCCTCGAACACGTCGCGGTGATTGTCGAACTCCTCGTACATCGCATTGAGCCGCAGGCCGACGCTTTCGCCCAGAGCCGCATTGATGTCGCTGGTCAGTGCAAAGGCGCCGAAGCTGTCGACCGAGGCCGAGCCACCATAGAAGGTCTCGTCGAGCACCGGGGTCTTGGTGACTCGGTTGACCACGCCGCCACCGCCGCCGCGACCGAACAACAGGGCGTTCGATCCCTTGAGAACCTCAACGCGCTCAAGATTGTAGAGCGGGCGGTAATACTGGACGTCGTCGCGGATGCCATCGACGAAGAAGTCCGCGGTCGTGTCCTGCCCGCGGATAGAGATCTGATCGCGGTGGCCTTCGCCCTGATTGGTCGAAACGCCGGGGGTGTAGCGCAGCACATCGGCGAGGTCCTGCAGCGCCTGATCCTCGATCTGCTCGCGGGTATAGACCGAGATCGCCTGCGGGATATCGACCAGGGACGTCGGGGTCTTGGACGCGCGGACGATGTCGAGCGCAAGATACCCCTCGTTGCGTCCGGTAACGATGATCTCGCGCCGGTCGGCATCGGATTCGGCATCGACCGCTTCGGTGCCTGCGGCGTCTGCGGCAGCGGCTGCAACTGCCGTTGCCTCGGTCGCGGCAGCGGGCAATGCCACGGCTCCAGCCCACACCATGGCCATCGTGCTGACGGCGCGCGCAAAACTGGATTTCATGGGTTTGCCCCTTTTTGAGGTCGATGTTCAGGTCGATCGGCTTGCCGCCGGCTGCCAGCGATTCTCGTTCGCAGCAAGCTTCGCCTAATGATAGGCATTCTTAACTGCAATAGAAAACTTGGGCTGAAATGCTCAGAACGCGCGGCGCGGCAATGGGCTGGCACTCGCATGCCATTGCATCTAGACTTGGCGCCAATATCCCCTGCCCCTTGCCGCAAGGACCACGCCTGCGATGTTCAAATTCCTGAAATGGCTGCTTATCCTTCTGCTGATCGCGATCATCGGCCTCGGCATCTGGGGCTATGCGCCCGACATCGAGCCGAGCGAGCTGCAGGCGCAATATGGCCAGCCGCCCTCGCAGTTCATCGAGCTGCCCAATGGCCAGAGCGTGCACATCCGCGACGAAGGCCCGCGCGATGCGCCCGCCATCCTGCTGATCCATGGATCCAATGCCTCGCTGCACACCTGGGATGGCTGGGTCGACGCGCTGAAGGCGGATTATCGCGTGGTGCGGTATGATCAGCCGGGCCATGGCCTCACCGGCGCGCAGGTCAAGGAAGACTACAGCACCCAAGCCTTTCGCGACACCGGCGCCGAAGTGATGAA